>NZ_AP025344.1:1612500-4012500 GCF_021654795.1 Paenibacillus dendritiformis | reverse complement strand
TTACTACTAGTTTATAACGTGGAGAACCTGAAAAAGTTACATGTTTCTTCAATTTTTTTGGCTTTCTCCAAAAAAAATGTCGACGCTGCAGCAGTGAGCGGCACATTTTACTCTGAGTTACCCGGAAAGGAGACCTGTGAGTCACGCAGCAGATGCTTTATCCAGAGGGGGCGGCCGAGCGGAATCGCCCGATTGGAGCGGGGAAGATGGAATGGAGCGGAACTTCCGGCTTGACAAGAGGAAAGAATTGCCGTTTAATTATGAATATAAAATAAAAATATTCATATATTCACGAGGAGAGATCGTCATGCCGCGCTTCAGCAAACAGGAGAAGGAAAAAATCAGACAGGATCTGAAGGAGAAAGGGAAGCAGCTGTTTACGGCGTTCGGCTTGAAAAAAACGAGCGTCGCCGATCTGACCAAGGCGGTCGGCGTGGCACAGGGCACGTTTTATTTGTTCTACCCTTCGAAGGAAGAGCTGTACTTCGAGCTGCTGGAGGAAGAAGAGCAGGCGGTGCGCCGGCACTTGTCCGCTGTCTTTCTGCAGACGGATTCGCCGATGACCCGGGAACGGTTCCGCCGCTTTCTGCATGAATCGCTGCGTATGCTGGAGGAGAATGCGTTTTTGCAGCAGCTATATGACGAGGAACTGGTGGAATCGCTCTTCCGCAAGCTTTCCCCCGAGACGCTGGAGCGGCATTACGGGGACGATTATGACGAACTGTATCCTTTTCTGGCGAAGGGGCAGCGGCAAGGCTGGATGCGGAACGGTTCGCCTGACGCGATAGTCAGCCTAATCCGGTCCTTCGTTCTGTTGTCGCTGCAGAAGAAGCGGATCGGCGAAGCTCATTATGAACAGACGATGGAGCTCCTGATCGAGCTTCTGGCCGAAGGGCTTATTATCGAAGCGGATGGGGGGGAGGACGAATGATCGACGTGAAAGGTCTCCGGTACCGGTATCCGGGCCGGTCTGACTATACGTTGAAGGGGATTGACTTTGAGATCGCTCCGGGAGAGATTTTCGGATTTCTCGGCCCCTCCGGAGCAGGCAAGAGCACGACGCAAAAAGTGCTGATCGGCACGCTGCCCCGCTATGAAGGGACCGTACGGGTTTTGGGGCGGCCGCTGGGACGGCAGGGCCGGGATTATTACAACCGCATCGGGGTCGCCTTTGAATTTCCGAATTTCTACAGCCGGTTCACCGCGCTGGAGAATCTGCGCCTGTTCGCTTCGCTCTATGACGTGGAGACCGAGGATCCGATGCGCATGCTGGCGCGGGTCCGGCTCGACAGCTATGCCGGCATGAAGGTCGGACAGTATTCGAAGGGAATGAAGATGCGGCTCAATCTATGCCGGGCTCTGCTTCACCGGCCCCGTCTTCTCTTCCTGGACGAACCGACGTCCGGGCTTGATCCGGTCAATGCGGCTCTGGTGAAGGAGCTCATTCTGGAGCAGAAGGCCGCGGGTAAGACAATCATCATTACGACGCATAATATGGCCGCGGCGGAAGAGCTTTGTGATCGGGTCGCCTTTATCGTCGACGGCGAGATTCGCCTTATCGATTCTCCCCGCGCCCTGAAGGTGAGAGCCGGCAAGCGCACGGTCCAGGTTGAGTATCGGGAGGACGGATCCGGCAAGCGGACGGAGTTCGGGATGGCCGGTCTGGATCGCAATGAAGAATTTCTGCGGCTGCTGCGGATCGGGGCGATTGAGACGATGCACACGCAGGAAGCGTCCCTCGATCAGTTGTTTATTGACGTAACCGGGAGGGCTTTGACATGAATCAGCCTGTCGTTCCGCACCGGGGGGCAAGCCGGTTCCGGCGTTCCTTCCGCCGCTTCCGCCATGCGCTGGCGGGCGATATCCGGCTGCAGGTGCGCCACCAGTTCTACACCGCGTATGCCCTCGTGAGCACGGTCTATATCGTCCTGCTCCATCAGCTGCCGGCGGGGTATAGAGCGACGGCGAATCTGCTCCTGACCTTCTCGGATCCGAGCATGCTCGGCTTCTTCTTCATCGGCGGGCTTGTATTGCTGGAGAAGGGACAGGATATTCACGAAGCCTTGTTCGTGACGCCGCACTCGCCATTCGCTTATATCGGATCGAAGGCGCTCTCGCTTATGCTGCTCTCCTTGGGGAGCAGCCTCCTGATTCATGTCAGCACCTTCGGATTCCATCGGGGGCTGGGCTGGTTCCTGATCGGGGTGGCGCTGACCTCCGCATTTTTTACGCTGGCCGGCCTGGGGCTGGCCGCCCGCTGCCGGACGATGAACGGCTTCTTCTTCTGCTCCGTTCCCCTGTGCGTCTTCTTCACGCTGCCTGCCGGGGAGGTGCTTGGCTTGTACGAAGGCGGCTTGCTCCGTGCTCTGCCGGCTGCGGGATCGCTGCTGATGCTCCAGTCGGCCTTCCGGCCTGTGCCGGACGGCGAGCTGCTCCTCGGAGCCGCCTGCCTTATGGTCTGGATCGGCGCTGCATACGCATGGGCCTTCCGGTCGCTTCAATTATTCCGGCACCGTTACTGAATGAAGGAGGAACACAATGAGTCGAACGCTGCAATTTGTTCGCCATGACCTGCTGCATATGGGCCGCGACCCGATGATGCTGTTCATCGTGTCGGCCCCGGCCCTGCTGATCGCCGCTCTCGCCTGCGGCGTCCCGTGGACCGCCGCGCTGCTCGAACGGCGGGCCGGGATTCATCTGATGGAGCATGCCGGCATCCTATCCGGTATCGGCCTGCTTCTTATTCCGCTCGTGATCGGCGTCATGGCCGGTCTGCTCATGCTGGATGAACGGGACGAGCGGGTGCTGCACTATTATGCGGCGACTCCGCTCCGGAAGAGCGGTTATCTGCTCCGCCGCATGGTTGTTCCGCTGGTGCTGGCCGGCTTGTATCTCGCGCTTGCGGGTGTCAGCATCGGGTGGATGCCGTTAAGCCCGGCGGCCGTCCTGGGCGCGATGCCGATGCTCATGTTGGAGGTTCCGCTGATGGCTCTATTCCTGACCGGCTGCGCCTCCAACAAGGTGGAAGGCTTGGCGCTATCCAAGCTGGGCGGGATCGCGGTCTTCCTCCCGGTGCTTGCATACGTACTCCCGGTCTCCTGGCGGCCCGCATTCGCCTGGCTGCCGACCTATTGGGCCGCGCATCTGTTTACGGCGGAGCCCGCAGCCGGATTTCCCCTTACGGAGCCGTGGGGGACGACAGGAAGCATCGCTTGGGGCGTCGTCCTTCACGTTCTCTGTCTGGCGCTCGCTTACAAGCGGTACCGCAATCGGGCCGAAGAATAAGAGAATTGACGAATCATACCATCTTGTTATCAAAGCCAGCAATTTTTCTACAGAAAACGCCTCACTCCCATCGTACGATGGACATGAGGTGAACGATATGTACGTAAAAGTGATAAAGACTAACAGGAATGTTCTACTTTACTTGCTGGCAGCAGGGGCTTCTAATTTAGGCAATGTGATTTCGGGGCTGGCTTTCTTGTTTTTAGCGTATGAACTGACGGAATCAAGTATTTATACGACGGGTATTGCCTTTTCACAAGTTGTGCCGTATCTCTTTTTCGGATTAATTGGAGGCGTAATTGCGGATTGGGTGAACAAAAAAAGATTATTGATAGCGATTGAACTGATTAGGGGACCTCTGATGGTCTCCCTTGTCATCTTTGATCAATTGGGAATGTTAACCTATTGGCATTTAATTGTAATCAGCTCTATGATTCATTGTCTGGGCTGTTTCTTCAACCCCGCTCATCGGGCAATGTTGCCCATGATAACGAAAGAAGAAGAAAGAACGGCTGTTAATAGCTTACTCGATACGTTTACAAGAGGGGTTACGGTATTAGGTCCCATTGTAAGCGCCGGATTCATAAATACAATCGGTATTATTCATTTTTTTACATTTGATGCACTCACGCACCTACTCAGCTCGTTATTCATTTATCACATCCAATTTTCAGAAACACAAACAAATGCCAAGCCGAAGAAAATGAAGGATATCTTGATTTCTATTCAAAAATTTACGATTTGGGCAAAGAACCAATATACGATCCGAACTTTATTTATGGTCACCGTCATTATTGTTTTTTTGAATACCTGGGTATGGCAGGTTGGTCTATTCATGCAGCTAAGCAATACGACTCCTGACGGGGAAGAATGGTATAGTATTCTCCTGGGATGGTACGGTGCGGCTGTTATCGCGGTTAATGTAATGATTCCGTTATTATGGAAGAAGTTAAGTTTAAAAATTTATCTATTTGGCTCTTTGATGTGGGGAGGAGGCATTTTTCTTTTAGGATTTGCATATCATCTCCCATTCTATTTTATAGGCGTGTTGGCAGCGGCAATTGGTTTGCCCATATCCGGGTTGTCACGGGTGTACTTGTTACAGCGCTATTTACCCGCAGACCAATTAGGTCTCGGCTTCAGTTTCAATGCATTTCTGTTATATTTTTCAAATGTACTTTCACTTGGGATATTCGGATTCATTTCTTCGTTATTATCCACCCATATTTTATTTTTGGGATGCGGCATGGTGATGATTCTCGGTTCAGGCGTTTATTTACGAGCCATTGTTCGAAAAGATCGGGGGGTTATGCCGTATAATCGTTTGAACAGCTGATTGTAAACGGAAACAGAAGAAAAACCGCATTCGATGGCGATCTTTAATATGGCTTTATTTGAGTTTATCAGCATGTCTTGGCTGCGGATGACTCGATAAATTTGTAGCCATGAGTATGGAGATATCCCGACAATTTCCTTGAAATAATGAGCGAATTGAAATTTACTGAAGTATGAAAAATACGCCATTTCATCTAACGTCCATGGGTGCTGAAAATTCTCTTTCATGGCCTGAATCGTTTTATAGAGTTGGGGATGAATCGTTTTATAAGCCGGCAAGTGGATATCGTGTGATTGTGTTCCGATAGCGTTTTTTACCAAAATTAAAGCTAATTGACTAAAACTATGCTCTAAAAAAAGTTCCATGGATTCCGAATTTCCGTCTTCTTCAAGCTGCACATAGTCCAAAACAAAATGAACCCATTTCGTCAACAAAGGGTGTCTTTGTGTACAAGAAGCAAATTGAACATCAAAATGAAGAGACGATATCGCTCTGGCTGCCCGGTTTAAAAAGGATGGTTCTATTTCAATTAGAAACTTTGTGTTCTCCAAAGCTATTTGCTTATGTTCATCATGTGGATTCAACAATAGAAATTGCTGCTCATCAAGAGAAATCTGGTTCCGATTTGTTTGATAAGTCATCGATCCATTTGCGGAATACATAAATTTATAACAATGATCTGAGCGCCAATTGCTTTCTTGATTGACCTCTTGCTTGAATAAAAAAAGTCCATTCGCCGTTTTCAGTACTACTTTCTTTGAGCTCACCGAATGGCCTCCTTTCGATCATGCGTTTTACAAAAAATTATACCATATGGGAGACCTAAGAAGTTGCCGGCAATTCCATCTTTTATCTGTGGGAGCCGGATGGCGTGCAAGGCGTTGCACGCTATTTTTTTGCATGAGAATGTGGAAATATGTTGAAAAATAAGCTTTCTATAGTAAGGTGATATTAGTTGTATTTCCTAAACTTCATAGAGAACAGGAGTGCAGGCAATCATCCCCTGTCCCATAGTGAGATTATCCCAGAACAGTTATAGGGTGACATTATCACAGAAGAACAGTAACATGATTATTGAAGTATTGACACCAAAAATATATAGTGGTATTTTAAGGTGAATTATATAAATTGAACTTAATATCATAAACTATGGAAAATGATTTGCACCTGCTTGTCGAATAAGCAAAGAAACCATATTCAAATAGGCAAATGGACTCCGCCCTCAATTCCTACATCGAAGTGAAGACGGTTGTATACAGAGAGTTACCTTTTCCAAGTGATTGGCGCACCAGTTCGCTTACAGGTAGTTGCTCCCTATCCGACGGGCCACATTGTCATGGCCTTGGATAACGATCGCATTCATCATGCCACGCTTTTACAGCCGTTTCTGGATGATATGAAAGCACCACTGAACGCGTTTTATGACCCCTTACCGGCCAATACTCAAATTCCATACTCTTCTTGTGTAAAAATAGCACAATATTAGCCGTTGATGCCGCTATGTATAACAAGCCTGTCTTCTTTTTTATGTGTAATTTTCCGAATGAGAAAGGAAGTCGAGGATGCATAAAAATTTGTTAGAAATGCTAGATTATACGGCATATCACTATCCCAATCGCAACGCGTTTATTTACTTGAAAAACGGGGACTTCGAGTGTGAAAGCTGCACCTATCATGAGCTGCGCCTCCGTTCCCAGAAGCTTGCCGCGTATTTTCAATTTCTGAACTTGGCCGGCGAGAGAATCATGATCCTGCTGCCGAACGGGATCGATTATATCATTGCTTTTTTCGGATGCTTGCAGGCAGGCGCTTTGCCGGTGCCGGCCTTTCCTCCCAGCAAGTCGCGCAATGGGCAACGAGTCACGGCGATTTATGAGAACGCCAAGCCCGCCCTGCTTATTACGCAATCTCCCCATGATTCCATGAAGCTTCCAGAGAAGATGAGAAGTGCCTGCTCCATCCAGCTTGCCGATATTCTGCAGCGTGACGATGAATTTCCCTATCAGGCACAGACGGTCCCGATCGACCATATCGCTTTCCTTCAATATACGTCCGGATCTACCAACACTCCGAAGGGCGTAATGGTGAGCCATCGCAATTTACTCCACAATCTCGCAATCATGAAGAAACGATTCTATCATTCAAATGACACGGTTATGGTGTCTTGGCTGCCGATGTACCATGATATGGGGCTCATCGGGAACGTGCTGCAAAACGTATACAATGGCGGAAGCTGTTATCTGATGTCGCCCATGGATTTCATCCAAAAGCCGATTCGATGGCTGCGGACGATCACGAAATATCGGGCGACCTTCAGTGGAGCCCCCGACTTTGCCTACCGGCTATGCGTCCAAAAAATAACGGATGAAGATAAACAAGAACTGAATCTGAGCCCTTGGGCGATCGCCTTCAACGGCTCCGAACCGGTTCGGGCAGAGACGATCCGCGAGTTTTGCGATAGCTTCCGCGTATGCGGCTTCCGCGATGAAGCGCTGCTGCCTAGCTATGGCCTGGCCGAGGCGACGCTCTGCGTGACCGTTGCGGCCAAAGAGGCGCAAAAGAAGCTGCTCTATCTGGACGATAAGGCGCTCCAGCAGAACAATGCCGCCCCAGTCAAAGCCCGCGGGGATGCGGCGCGAGCCCAGGTCGGTTGCGGTTCGATTTTTACGGATCATCAGATTAAAATCGTAGACCCGTCCACCCAGCTCGAATGTGGGGCGGGCGAAATCGGCGAAATATGGATTAAGGGAGAAAGCGTCGCACAAGGCTATTGGGATGCCCCGGTCGAGAGCGAAGCGACATTTGCGGCTTATTTGTTGGATTCGGAGGAAGGTCCGTTTTTGCGTACCGGTGATCTCGGCTTTGTTCACGGTGGCGAATTATACATAACCGGACGGCTGAAAGACTTGATCATCATTCGGGGACAGAACTATTACCCTCAGGATATCGAGGAGATTGCCGCCAGCTGCCATCCGGATATTAACGGGTCGAGCCTGGCCGCATTTTCGATAGAGGTGCAGGGCGGCGAGGAACTTGTCGTAGTATGCGAGATGAACCGGGAATTCAAGCATGCCGCGCAGCGCCAGCAACTCGATTGGGAAGCTTGCTGCAGCGGGATTGCTCATCGAATTCGCGAAGCCATTGCCGAACAGCTCCAGCTATATGCCTATGATGTCAAGCTCGTCAAGCCTCTGAATCTCCCGAAAACGACCAGTAACAAGATTCAGCGCCGCAAGTGCAAAGAGATGTATCTGAACGGAAGTTTATTCGTGTGGGGTGGATTAAATGGACAAGGGACAGGACAAGCGTTACAAGGACATATGTAATTGGTTCGTGCAGCAAATCAGCGCGCTGAAGCAAATATCGCAGCATGAAATCAAGGCCGAATTTCCCTTTTCCCGATATGGCCTTGACTCGAAGGAATTGGTGTCTTTATCCGGTGAATTGGAAGCGCTCGTTAATCGTTCCGTTGATCCAACCCTGTTCTGGGACTATCCTTCCATCCAGGCCGTGGCTCGGCATTTTGCGTTCGGAGGGGAGGATGGGCATGCAGCACGATATGACTGCGGAGCCGGGCAAGAGGACGCGATTGCTGTCATCGGCATGGGCTGCCGATTTCCCCAATCGCGCAGCATCGACGAATATTGGCATCATCTCCGCAGCGGAGAAAACTGCATCACGGAGATGCCCGGGCTGCGCTCGTCACGGTTCGCGCAGGACGGTATGCACCGTGCCGGTATCGTTGAAGAAATCGATCTGTTCGATAATGAAGCCTTCCACTTATCTCCCCGCGAGGCGGAGCAGATGGATCCGCAGCAGCGCATGCTGCTGGAAGTGGTATGGGAGGCGCTCGAGGATGCGGGATTGACGAACGAAGCGATGAACGGCTCGAGGACGGGCGTGTTCGTCGGCATTTCCAGCAACGATTACGGCTGCGCCAAGCTGTCCGATTACGAGCGGAGCGGCATTTATACGGTGACGGGAAATTCCAATTGCATTGCCGCCAATCGAATTTCGTATATATGGAACTTGCGGGGCCCAAGCATGGCCGTCGATACAGCCTGCTCCTCCTCCCTCGTCGCGGTTCATCTGGCATGCCAAAGTTTGAAAACGGGCGAGACGAATATGGCGATCGCGGGCGGGGTGAACGTGATATTGAATCCGGCCATCAGCAAAGCTTTCCGGGAAGCGGGAATGCTCTCGGCAGACGGCAGGTGCAAAACGTTCGATTCGCGCGCTGACGGTTACGTCCGGGGAGAAGGAGCCGGCGCGGTCATCTTGAAGCCGCTGGCTGCTGCCCTTCGCGACCGTGATCGCATATACGCCGTGATCAGGGGGAGTGCCGTCAATCAGGACGGCTTAAGCAACGGCTTAACTGCACCCAATGGCCAGGCCCAGGAAGAGGTGCTGCAGGACGCTTACCGCGCTGCGGGCATATCCGGAGAAGAGATCGACTATATCGAAGCGCACGGGACGGGAACCGCTCTGGGAGATCCGATCGAAGTTCAGGCGATCGGGCGGGTGCTCTCTAGGAACCGCTCCGCTGCGAGCAAGTGCTACATCGGTTCGGTCAAGACCAATATCGGTCATCTGGAGGCGGCTGCCGGGATTGCCGGCTTCATCAAAACCGTGCTTTGCCTGCACTACCGGGAATGGGTTCCGCACTTGAACCTGCAGGAGGTCAATCCATACATCCCGCTTCGCGATCTTCCGCTCCAGATCGTGCGGAATCCGGTAAGCTGGCCGGCAGGAAGCAGAGCTTCGGTGGCCGGGGTAAGCTCATTCGGCTTCGGCGGAACGAACGCTCACGTTGTGCTGCAGGAGTATACAACTTCGTTGAGGCCGCCAGCGCGGACATCGCAGCAGGCGCCTCCTTCGTTACATATTCTTCCTTTGTCCGCCAATAGCCACGGCTCCCTGATACGTCTTGCCGCCGACATGAGACGATACCTGCAGGAGCGCGCTGATGCTTCGTTGGACGATATTTGCTACACGGCGCAGCAGAGGCGCACGCACCGTGCCTGGCGCGCAGCCGTTCTCGGGAGCAACCGCGAGGAGCTCGCTCTTGAGTTGGAGCGGCTTGCTTCGACTTGCGCGATCGCCGATCCGTCCAATCTTGTGTTCGTCTTCTCCGGCCAAGGCAACCAATGGAACGGAATGGGACTGCAATACTTATCCGGGGATAACGCATTTACACGAACCTTCCTGGAATGCGATGCGATATGGAGCAAGTATGCCGGATGGTCGTTATGGGACGAACTTCACCGCGGAGATGCCGATGCTTGGGCGGATCGCACCGATGCGGCTCAGCCGCTCGTCTTTGCCGTTCAAGCGTCCCTTCTCGCGCTATGGAGGAGCTGGGGAATTGAACCGAAGGCGGTCATCGGGCACAGTCTTGGAGAAATTTCAGCGCACTACGCGGCTGGCGTGCTCACCTTGGAAGATGCGATGCGTCTCGTATATTGGCGCAGCACGCTCATGCAATCGACCAAGGGACAAGGCGCCATGGTCTCCATACGCATGCCGCTTGCCGATATCGAGCAGCGCCTCGGCGAATATCCGGGCGTAGGGATCGCGGCGGTGAACGGGCCCTCATCCATTGTCCTGGCCGGAGAAGCACATGAAGTGGAGCGCTTGCGGAGGAACCTGCCCGATACGGTTAAAACCCATCTCCTTTCAAGCTCGTTTGCCTTTCACAGCCACTTCATGGAGCCGTTGTGCGATCGTCTTCACACCGAGCTGGGCCCGATTCGCCACCGTCTGGCCCGCTTGCGCATCTATTCGACGGTGACGGGGCGGATGGAGAATGGGCTGAGGCTGGGGGCGGAGCATTGGTCTGACAATATGCGCAAGCCTGTTCGATTTGCGGACGCGGTGCATGCGGCCATGCTGGACGGATACGATGCATTTGTAGAGCTCGGCCCTCATCCGGTCCTCATACAGCATGTAGAAGAATGCGGTCAGGCTGGAGAAGTCAAGCTGGCGGCATTTTCCATGCGCAGGGGCGATGGCGGAGCATGCATGCCGGAGGCTGCGGCCAGGTTATACCGGTATGGGGCGGCTCTGGACTGGAATGCCTTCGGCAGCCGGGGACAATGCATTGCCATACCGACCTATCCTTGGGAGAAAAGAAGGCTGTGGATCGACGATCCGGAGGCGTTGGAGAGAGGAACGGCTGGAGCGGTGCCCGAATCGCAAACGGATCGGGCGAGGGAAAGCTCTAGAAACGCTTCCTCCGTTCAGCATATCCTTCAAGCTGTACGCGATCGCGTGGAAACGCTGCCACTGCTCGAGGAGCACTTGCAGGGCATGTTCGCCAGCGTGCTGAAGATAATTCCCGTGTCCGGCTTGTCCCTGGATCGTCCGCTGGTCACGCTCGGGATGGATTCCATCATGGCGCTGCAGCTGAAACATGCGATCGAACAGCAATTCCAAGTATCTTTGCCGATTGTTCAGTTATTGGAAGGGATGACTACCCGCCAGGCCGCATCGAAATTGCACGGCATCCTGCTGGATGCCCGGGATAGGCAGAGCAACGAAGAACGATCGCGAATCGATGATTTGCTGACTTCCGGCGACATGGAGCGAGATCTGGGCGAGTTGTCCGACGAAGACATGGATCGGCTGCTTCTGCTGTTAACGCAAGAGAAGGGGTCATGATTGCTTCACATCAATGACAGGAGATGAACAAGATGAACGATTCGATTGTCACTGCAGGCTTATCCCGCCAGGACAAAGAAAGGCTGATCCGCCAGCTCCTGCAGCAGCGTCAGGAGAAGCGGGATACGATGGCATCTTACGGGCAGAAGGCGCTCTGGCTGCTGCAGCAGGCCCATCCGGACAATTGCGCCTACCATATGCAAGCGGCATGGGATCTGTTAACGCCTGTGGATGAGCATAAGCTGCGCGAATCCTTTCAAAGTGTCTATGATACGTACAGTTCTTTGCGCACTGTGTTTTCTATAGAAGACGGAGAGATCAAACGTCATGTAAGGCCGGACGGAGAAGTTGATTTTCGGGTGCATCGGCTTGCGTCTTGGGGATCCGAAGCGGAAGAATTGTTCCGGCGCTGCATGCGGGAGCCGTTCTCATTGCATGATGGCCCGCTGTTCCGCACTTTCCTGTTCTATGCCCCCGATCGTCCGCCACGGTTGTTGCTATCCATGCATCACATCATTGCGGACGCATGGTCGATCGTCATGCTGCTGCGGGATGTCGCAAATCGGTACCAGCATGGCGTTCCGGTTCGGGAGCGATTGCGGGAGAGCCGCGGCTACAGCGCATTCGTGGATTGGCAGCAGCGTTACTTGCAGAGTGAGCGCGCAGAACAAGACCGGAACTACTGGGAGCGTACGCTTGCGGAGCCGCTGCCCATCTGCGCGCTGGTCGCGGACAAAGCCGGGGACGGAGCATCCGCGCACGATCATAGAGGGGAAAACTGTATCTTCAGGTTCAGCGAATCCTTGTCCCAAGAAGTGATCCGGTTAAGCAGGAAGCTCGGTGTGACCGTGAATACGCTGCTGCTTTCTTCCTTTGCTGCGCTGCTGTATCGCTATACGGAGCAAGAGGAAGTCGTCATCGGCACGTTCGTCTCCGGAAGGAACGAAGCCGGCTTCGAGGAGGTTTTCGGCTATTTGGTCAACACGGTTGCCCTGCGCCTCCAGTGCTCGGGCGAATTGCCATTTGGGAAGCTCGCGGATTCGGTCAAGCGATCAATGCTGGGGGCCATGGAGCACCAGGATTATCCGTTCCCTTTGGTGGCGGAACGGCTGCAGCCGGAGCGCGATGCCAAGATTTCACCCGTGTTTCAGGTTGCGTTTGTCATGGAACGGGCCCAGAGCGGGGATGGAACTCGCTCTCCGTTATTCATAAGCGATGAACAGGAGCTGACAGAGCTCGGGGGTATGATGTGGCGGCCGGTGCCGCTGGGAACCAAGGATACGCCATTCGAGCTCGTCTTGATGGTAGAGGAGACGGACGCATTCATCCATGGTTCTTTCATCTACCGCTCGAATTTGTTCAGTGCTGCGTTCATGAAGACCATGGCGCGCTTGTATACGGAGCTGGTCGAGGGGGTCGTGCGGAATCCGGAGGAGCGGATCGGCACGCTGAGGCTGAATGCGCGATCTGGCCATGGCCGGCGGTCGCAGCTCCCGTCCGCGCCGCTGCCTCACATCTGCTTGCATCATTTGCTCGAATATCAAGCGTCGCAGCGGCCGGACTCGGCGGCCGTTACGTTCATGGACGATACGTTGACCTACCTGGAGCTGGAGCAAAGGGCGAATCGCATCGCTTGGTGGCTGTCCGGCAAAGGCGTACGGAAGGGCGAATTTGTAGGAGTGTGCTTGCGTCGTTCGCCGGACATGGTCGCAGCGGTATTTGCCGTCTTGAAGCTCGGCGCGGTCTTTGTGCCGATCGATCCCTCATATCCGCCGCATCGCATCGCCTATATGGCGAACAAGGTCGAGATGAGGGTCATCATCAGCACTTCGCCCATCGGCCTGGGTTCGTTCGGAGAAGGCATCGAACTGGCGCTGCTCGATCGGGATGAGGCGGTCATTGCCGGCCAGAGCGCGAGGCCGTCCGGGATGGACGTCGGAATCCGCGACCTGGCATACGTCATCTTCACGTCCGGATCCACAGGCAAGCCGAAGGCTGTCATGATCGAGCACCGCGGCATATGGAACATGGCGGAGGCGCAGCGTCAATATTTCAATCTTAGCGATAGAAGCAAGGTGCTCCAGTTCGCATCCTTCAGCTTCGATGCCTGGGTGTTTGAGGTCGTGATGGCATTTCGCAGCGGGGGAACGCTGTGCATGGCCGACAGGGATACGCTGATGCCCGGCGCGGCAATGGCACGGTGGATGAAGGACAAGCGGATTTCTCATGCGGTGCTTCCTCCGTCTGTTCTCACCTTGCTTCCGGATGCGGACTTGCCGGAATTGGAGGTCGTCATATCGGCGGGCGAAGCGTGCAGCCGCGATATCGTGGCACGCTGGGCTCCGGGGAGGCGTTTTTACAACGCATACGGTCCTTCGGAAGCAACCGTCTGGGTCACGGTCAAGGAATGCGGTGCAGATGAATCGATCATCGATCTCGGAGAAGCGATCCCGAACGTGGAGGTGCACGTGTTCAATGACTGCATGCAGCGCCCATTGCCTGGGGGCATTGGCGAGTTGTACGTCGGCGGAATCGGGCTTGCCCGCGGGTATTGCAACGATGCCGAATTGACGCAGGCCAAATTCATTGCGCCTTCGGCCGGCGGCGGACACGAGCCGGGGCGCTTATATCGAACAGGCGATCTGGTAAGATGCCTGCCCGACGGAAGGCTTCAGTTCGTTGGCAGACGGGACGATCAAGTCAAGGTCAGGGGGGTAAGACTCCATCTCGGCGAGATCGAATCCCACTTGTCAGAGCATGCGGACATTGCCAGCTGTGCCGTCATGGTCGCCGGAGAGACTCCCGATCAGGCTTCGCTCGTCGCTTTTGTCGTCATGAAGCCGCAATCGGCGTGGGAGGAGACGGCTGTAAGGAAATTTTTGCAAGAGCGCATGCCGGGCCATTATATTCCGTCCCGCTTTGTGGTACTGGGCGGCATGCCTTTGACGCCCAATGGCAAGGTGGATCGCAAAGCCTTGTGCTCCTTGCTTGCCGAGGAGGCCGAGGAGGCTTGCGGGATGCCTAACGCGCCGGAAGCGAACAGACTCGGCAGTGATATGGTTGAAGAAGTGTTGATCCAAATATGGAAACAAGTGCTTGGAAAAAAGCAGGTGCGCCCAGAAGAGCGATTCTTCGAGGCTGGCGGCCACTCGTTGCTGGCAACCCGGCTCATCACGGCCATTCATGACGTGTTCGGCATTGAATTGCCGATCGGCACGGTCTTCGCCAAGCCCGCCCTGCGCGACATGGCATACGAAATCCGCCGAATGCTGCAGAAGGCAGAGAGCGGAACGGACAAGGCGGACATCGTACCGCTGAAGCTGGCCGGGGATTACCGGGCTCCGCTCACGAGCGCCCAGCAGAGAATGTGGTTCCTGCAGAAGCTGGATGAGGATCAGACGGCTTATCTGCTGCCCGGCACGTTGTCTCTTGACGGGCCGCTGGACGTGGAGGCTCTCGAGCAAGCTCTGCAAGAGCTGATTCGAAGACATGATTCTCTCCGGACGACCATTCATGAAGAGGGAGGCATCCCCTTCTCCTTCGTCAGGGAGGAAAAGGCGTTCCGGCTGGCAATCAAGACATGCACGGAGGAAGAGGCGCAGCAATGGATAAGAGAGGAGTGCCGTCGTCCGATTCGGGTGTCGGATAGCGAACTGTACCGGATGACGCTGCTCCGCACGGGAGAACGCCGCCACTACTTGGTGCTCGTGCTGCACCATATTATCACGGACGGCTGGTCGACAGGCATAATCCTGAACGAGCTTCGGCAGCTCTATGCGATCCGGGTCGGGCAATCCCGGCAGACTTTGCCGAATCCGCCGCTGACGTACTCCGATTATGCCCGCTGGGAGCAAGAATGGATAGGGAGCGACTCCTATTGCCAGCAGCTTGAATATTGGGCAGGCGTGCTGCAGCAGCCGATTCCGCCCCTGCTGCTGCCGGCCGACAGCCCTCGGACGCTTGCGTCGAGCTATCGGGGCAAGCAGGTCAGCTTGAAGCTTCCGCAAGCGCTCAGCGAGGAGTTGAAAGAGCTGGGGCAACGGCACAATTGCACGCTGTTCATGACGCTCTTCACTGTATTCAACGCGCTGCTGTACCGATTGAGCGGAACCTCCGACATTGCCGTCGGCGTTCCGGTTGCGAACCGTCATCACCGGCATGTGGATCAAGTGGTCGGGTTATTCGTGAACACGCTGCTTCTCCGGCTTGATTTATCCGGCAATCCTGATTTTAACCAGCTGCTGTTGTCAGCGAGGGACGCAGCCATCCATGCTTATGCGCATCAGGACATGCCTTTCGAGAAGCTGGTGGAGATGGCAAGACCGGATCGGGATCTCAGCCGCTCCTCCGTGTTCCAGGTCATGTTCAATATGCTCAACATTCCGCCGGTTACGGCTCAGTTGAGCGGACTGACTACGCAGATCACCGAACTGGACGAGCCCGATTCCAAATGCGAGCTGACGCTGTACGCACTGGAGCAAGCCGAAGGGATTCAACTAACGATGACGTATGCCTCCAACCTGTTCCGGGAGGAGAGGGCAACCGAAATGCTGGCTCAATTCGAATGTCTGTGCCGCCAGATCGTGAATGATCCCGAGTGGCCGATTGAGCGTTATTCGCTCCTCACCGAACGCTCGGCCGCGGTTCTGCCCGATCCGGGCATGCCGCTAAGGCAGGCGCGCGATCCGCTTCTGCAGCCGGTTCATGTGATGTTCAGGCACAAGGCGGCGCAATGTCCAGAGGCTGTTGCGGTCATCGATAGCGATGATGCCGAATACACGTATCGCGATCTGGATGAACGCAGCGACAGACTGGCCGCGAAGTTGATTCGCTTCGCCCGCCGGCGGGGAGGAGCGATAGCCATATACGGTGAACGAAGCGCGTCTCTTATCGTCGCCATGCTCGCCGTGCTCAAGAGCGGCTCGGCATTTGCGGTGATTGATCCGGCGCAGCCGGCGATCCGGGCGACAGAGTTGCTCAAGGCATCCAAGGCGGACGGCATCGTCTTTCTCAACGCGGAGCGGGAGAGACTGGGCGGGTTGCTCGATGAATGGGCAAGGCATGTATCGTTCTGCATTTACGGCATCGACGGCGATTCTGCAGCCGATGAAGCCGAATCAGCCCGCGCGATGCCGGCGCGGCTCGAGAGGGGATGCTCCTTGGAGGATCCGGCCTATGTGCTGTTTACCTCGGGCACGACGGGAGCGCCGAAGGGAATTGAATGCACGCACGAGCCGCTTGCCAACTTCATTCGCTGGCAAGTGAATGAATTCCGGCTTGATCGGCGGGATCGGTTCAGCATGTTCTCCGGCTTGGGACACGATCCATTGCTGCGCGACATATTCGTGCCGCTGTCCATCGGGGCCGCGATCTGCATTCCGGACGGAAGCCGGATGATCATTCCTGAATACGTGACGGAATGGATGGAACGCCGCCGGATAACGATTACTCATCTAACCCCTGCGATGGGCATGGTGATCGCGGGCGGAGGCAGCTCTGGGCATAAGAGGTGCGACCTTGGGGCATGGCGGTATGCCTTTTTTGGCGGTGATGTGCTGATGCCGTCCCACATTGAGAATATCCGGGCGATCGCTCCGCAGGTTCGCTGTCTGAACGGGTATGGTGCGACAGAGACGCCGCAAATTATGGGGATCTATTCCGTTCCCGCGGATCCAGGGCCATCGATCCCGATCGGCAAGGGGAGAGACGGCGTGCAATTGCTCGTGATGGATTCGAAGCTGGGCATGAAGGGGATTGGAGAAACGGGCGAAATCTGCATTCGCTCGCCTTATCTGGCTTCCGGTTATATCGGGAATGCGGAAGCGGAACAAGGCCGCCCCGCGTTTGTCTCCAATCCTTATACATCAATGGAGGATGATCGAATATACAGGACGGGCGACTTAGGGAGGTACTTGCCGGACGGCAACGTTGAATTCATCGGCAGGCAGGGGGACTTTGTCAAAATTCGCGGCTATCGGGTGGAGCTGCGCGAAATTCAGGAGGCGATTCTGCGGCATGCCGCGATCGCCGACTGCTTAACGGTATGCCAAGCGGACAGGGACGGCCGGATCATTGCGTATGTGGTTCCGGCCGAGAGGCCGTTCGACCCGACCGGCATGCAGCTTCATCTGAGAGACCGCCTGCCGGAATATATGCTGCCTGCGGCGTATGTGGAGCTGGATCGGATTCCGCTGACCCGCAACGGGAAGGCAGATCCGGCCAGACTGCCCGAGCCTGGGGCATACAACTTCAGGGAGAGCCGACAGGGCACGGTACTGCCGGAGACGATGCTGCAGCGGCAAATTGCGGAGGTATGGAAGCGTCATTTGAAGGCAGAGGAAGTGGGCATTCACGATAACTTTTTCGATGCGGGCGGCCACTCTCTGCTCCTGCTTCGCGTCCAGCAAGGACTCGAAGCGGAGCTGGCAAGGCCGATCCCTGTTGTGGATCTGTTCAAATATCCGACCATTTCCTTGTTGGCGCACTATCTCGAAGGACACGGAAACGGCACGGAGGCGCAACGCGGCGTTGTTGTTGACGAGCAGCGCAAGAGCAAGCAGCGAGCCGCGCAGCAAGCGCAAAAATTACGGCGAAAGGGGGAGCGTCGATGACGGCGAGCGAGGCGGAGAACACGATAGCCATTATCGGGATGAGCGGCAGATTTCCTGGAGCCAGCCATACGGGGCAGTATTGGGATAACTTGAAGCACGGCAGGGAGACGATCACCTTTTTCACCGATGAGATGCTGCGAGAATCCGGCATTGCAGAGGAGAAGTTGCGCAGCCCGAACTATGTGAAGGCTTCCCCGATCCTGGATGACATCGACAAGTTCGATTATCAATTTTTCGGCATGAGCAAGCGCGAGGCTGACCTTCTCGATCCGCAGCACCGCCTGCTGCTGATGTGCGCATGGGAAGCGCTTGAGGATGCGGGCTATGTCGCGGAGTCGTACCCGGGCTTGGTCAGTCTGTTCGCCGGATGCGGATTCAACAGTTACTTGGTGAACGAAATATTGCCGCGTCGCGATGAACTGTCGGAGGAAGAGCTGCAAATGGTGCTGCAGGCGAACAGCAACGATTATGTAAGCACCAGAATCTCTTACAAGCTGAATCTGCGCGGAACGAGCGTCACGATTCAGACGGCGTGCTCGACATCGCTCGTTGCCGTCCATTATGCCTGCCAGAGCCTTCTCATGTATCAGTCGGATCTGGCTCTTGCAGGCGGCGCCTCCATCCGGGTTCCGCAGCAGGAAGGATACTTGTACCAGGAAGGGGGGATTTTCTCCCCGGACGGGCATTGCCGGGCGTTTGACGCGAAGGCGCAGGGGACGCTCTTCGGCAGCGGAGCGGGGATCGTGGCGCTTAAGCGCCTGGAGGACGCTCTGGCCGATCGCGATCATATCTATGCCCTTATTCTTGGCAGCGCCGTGAATAATGACGGTGCCGCCAAGGTCGGGTACACGGCGCCAAGCATCGAAGGCCAGCGCCGCGTCGTGGCGGAGGCGCTCATGATGGCGGGGGCAGAACCGCAGACGATCGACTATATCGAAGCTCATGGGACCGGCACGGCGCTGGGCGATCCGATCGAGATAGCGGCGCTTCAAGAGGCATTCGGCGAGACTGGAGAAGTCAGCGCCAGGCAGCGCTGCCCGATCGGCTCCGTGAAGACGAATATCGGCCACTTGAACGCTGCCGCGGGCATTGCGGGGTTGATCAAGACGGCATTGATGCTGCATCACCGGCAAATTCCGCCGAGCCTGCATTATGAGGATTCCAACCCGGCCATTGACTTCAAGGCCAGTCATTTCTATGTCAATACGGCCTTGCGGGATTGGCCGGCCTCGGATCATCCCCGTCGGGCAGGGGTAAGCTCGTTCGGGATTGGCGGAACGAACGCCCATCTCATCTTGCAGGAGGCTCCAATACCTGCGGAATGCGCCGCGGGACGCCGGAAGGAGCAGAGAGAGCAGGCGCTTCTTCTGTCTGCGAGAACGGCCAGCGCTCTCGGTGCGATGGAGGATGCTCTGCATAGGTATTTCCGGCATCACCCGGACGCTTCCATGGACAAGGTCGCATATACGCTTCAAGTCGGCAGGAAAGCATTCCCTTATCGTTATGCGGCAATCTCCGGCAGGGACGGCAGTCTGCAAGTCATTGGCAGGGGCATTGCGGGCAAGGACAAGGCCAGCATCATTTTTATGTTTCCGGGACAAGGAAGCCAGTACTTGAACATGGCGGCCGGACTGTATGAACAGATCCCTTTGTTCCGCAGTTGGGCGGACAAGTGCATTGCGGTCCTGAACGGGAGCATGCGCACCGAGATATCGCAGGCGATGTTCCGTACGAACGGAGCCGGAGAACCGCAATTGTTGGAGCAGACCGCGGTAGCGCAACCGCTGCTGTTCATTGTCGAATATGCGCTTGCCCGCTGCTTGATGGATTGGGGACTGAGGCCCAGTGCCATGATCGGACACAGCCTCGGCGAATATGTAGCCGCCTGCCTTGCGGGCGTCATGCGGCTTGAAGAGGCGCTTGCGATCATCGTTCTAAGGGGGACGGTCATGCAGCAGAGCCCAGCCGGCGCCATGATGGCCGTATCTTCATCTTATGAGCAGATCCGGAGCTTAGCGGACGAAGCCGTGTACTTGTCGGCCGTCAACGGCCCCGGCTCATGCACGGTTGCGGGCGAGAGCGAAGCCATCGCTGGCTTGGCGGCGCGATTGGAGTCCAGCGGTATCGGCCACAAGCTTCTGCCCGTATCGCATGCGTTCCACAGCCCGTTCATGGAGCCGGCCGCGGAGCAATTCGAACGCTTGCTTCGCCAGTACGAGCTGTCAGCCCCTTCCATCCCTTTCATCTCCAATGTAAGCGGTGAGTACATATCGGAGGACCAGGCCAGGAGCGCCGCGTACTGGGGCGCCCATATGAGGGAGCCTGTCAACTTCGGAGGAGGGGTGTCCGCGCTTATGAGGAGCTTCGGAGATGATGCCATCTGGCTGGAGGTGGGACCAGGCAGAGGCTTGGCCCAATTGGTGCGGCAGCGTGACGATGAATCGCGCAAGGTTCATGCGATCAACTTGATGCGGCATGGCAAGGAGGAGGAATCCGACGTTGCCGCGTTATGGAAAGGCTTGGCCCAATGCTGGCTATCCGGAGCAGATATCCATTGGAAGCATACTCACGACGGACAACCCGGACGCGTGCCGCTGCCTGCGTATCCGTTCGAGGGGACGCGATGCTGGTTCGGCGACAGGCGGGAAGGCCAGGCAAGCGCGGGACATGCAGAATCCGCTGCGCCAGTAGGCGCGGGCCATGAGCGATGGGAGGACGACAGGGCGCACCTGTCAACGATGTACGTCCCTCCTGCGGACGGGTTGCAGGAGAATCTGGTGGACATATGGGAGCAGGTGCTTGGCGTACGCCCGATCGGCATCAAGGATAATTTCTTTGAACTGGGAGGCCATTCCTTGATGGCGACCCAGCTCATATCGCGCGTGCGGAATCTGCTGCCGGACATAGACATCAAGTTGGAGCGCATTTTCAAGTATCCGACGATTGAGGAGATTGCCGAGCAATTGGAACTGCAGATGATTGAGCATCTGGCAGGCAATGATCAGCGATAAAAATTCCGGTGGAACGGTGGGGGCTTATGACGAACAAAAATGAATTGGAAACGCGACGTTCACTTTTGTCGGACAAGCAGCGCGAGCTGCTTGAGCAGTGGAAGCTGGGACGAGGCAGGAAGCAACCGCGGATTGTTCCCAGACCGGAAGAAGATGGCCTGGTGCTGTCTCCGGCCCAGAAAAGGCTATGGTTCATGGATCAAATGCTGGCGGATAAGTCTGCTTACAACATGTATTTTGCCGTGAGGTTCAGCGGAGAGCTGGACATAGAGGCAGCCCGCCGGGCGCTGCAGCATATTATCGACCGCCATGAGTCGCTGCGCATCAATTTCATCAATTCCGGCGGTCGGCCGCAACTGCGGCGGATGGACCGTTTCACGCTGGAATTGCCCATCGAAGATGTTAGCGGACTGCATGAGACAGAAGCTGAAGCTCAAGCGAACGCGGTGATCCAGCGCGTCATTTCTTCGCCTTTCGATCTGGAGAGAGGGCTTCTGATGCGTGCCCAGGTCATCCGGTTGAAGGAGCGGGAGCATATGCTCGCGATATGCCTGCACCATATTATTTCCGACGGCTGGTCCATGGGCGTGCTGGCAAAGGAATGGGTGGCGTGCTACCGATCTTATTCAGAAGGCAAGACGCCCGCCCTTGCTCCCTTGCCGATTCAGTACAGCGATTTCGCGCATTGGCAGACGGAGCAGCTAAAATCGGGGGCATGGGAGAAGCATTTGCGTTATTGGAAGGACAGATTGGAGCATTGCCCGAGCATTGCGCTCGCACCGGACAAAAAAATGACGGATTGGGCCGGAAACCGGGGCGGAGAGGTGCCCTTCGAACTCCCGGACGATCTGGCTCACGCACTCAAATCATTTTGCGCCGAAGCAGACGCGACAATGTTCATGACGCTGCTCGCCCTGTTCGGGGGCGTGCTCTACCGCTATACTCATGAGCGCACGCTCGTGGTCGGGACGCCTGTTGCCAATCGCAACGATACAGAAATCGAAGGTCTCATCGGTTACTTCGTCAATTTATTGCCGCTTCGCATGGACATAGGCGAGGACATGACATTCCGCGAACTGCTGCGACAAGTGGCAGCAACGGCGGCCGAAGCATACGATCATCAGGATTTCCCTTTCGACCGCATCGTTGAGGAACTGCAGCCGGATCGCCAAGGATGGGCCATCCCGCTGGTTCGAAATCTGTTCGTCTATCAAAATACGCCTGCGGTCGATATTCAGCTTCCGAAAGCGCGAGCGGAGAGCATCAGACTGTTTAACGGCACGTCGAAGTCGGATGTGCTGCTGTCGATGGCGGAATTGCAAGGAAAAATCACCGGGCGGCTTGAATATAACGCCAATCTGTTCGTTCCGCAGTCGATGCAGAACTTCGTCAATCACTTTATTCAGTTCATTCGATCGGCGCTGTCTGCGCCTGATCGGGCTATCGGCCGGCTCGACTTGATGGAGGAGGGCGAGCGGGAGAGAATGCTGCAGCGCTCCGCCGCAATAGAGGCAACTGCGGCGGCATCGGAAGGCATTCATCGGCAATTCGAGCGCAATGCGGCCCTGTATCCGAACAATGTCGCGTTGAAGTGGAACGAAGCGGTTTGGACCTACCGGGAGCTCAACGCTTATGCGAACCGGCTTGCCCGCCATCTGCTGCAGTCGGGGGCTGAGCCCGGGCAATTCATCGGCTTGTGCATGTACCGCTCCCCTTATCTCATTGCCGGAATCCTGGCCATCTTAAAAGCCGGCTGCGCATATGTACCTCTCGATCCGGCGTATCCCGAAGAACGCATCCGCTGGATGCTGAGCGACTCGGGATGCGCGCTGCTGCTGGTGGATGAAGAGACCCGGGACGTGGTGGCATTCCGTTCTTGCACGCGTATTAATGCAGCGGCGCTGCCGGAGGATCCGTCAAGCGATTCTGCGAGCGATTTGTCTGTAGTCGTCAATGAATCCGATTTGGCCTACATGATCTACACGTCAGGCTCGACAGGGAAGCCTAAGGGAGTGCTTGTCGAGCATGGCAGCGTGAACCGGTTGTTCGCAGCGACGCGGCGATTGTTCGGCTTCCATGCGGAAGATGTATGGACGCTGTATCACTCATGCGCCTTCGATTTTTCTGTCTGGGAAATATGGGGGGCACTGCTCCATGGAGGAAGCCTTGTGATTGTGCCTGCCGGCGTGACGCGTTCCTTCGAGGACTTCTATCGGCTTCTCGCGCGCGAGCGGGTAACGGTACTGAATCAGACGCCGTCTGCCTTCAAGCAATTGATCCATGTCGAGCAGCATGCCGGATTCGAGGAGGCTGGGGAACTGTCGCTGCGTTACATTATTTTCGGCGGGGAAGCGCTGGAGCTGCAGTCGCTGCGGCCTTGGTTCCGGCTGCATGGCGATCGCCGGCCTCAATTGATCAATATGTACGGCATTACCGAAATTACGGTGCACGCGACGTTCCGGCCGATTACGCTGGAGGATCTGGATGCCGGGGCGGGCAGTGTCATCGGCGCGCCGCTGCCGGATCTGGAAGCGTACATCCTCGACGAGCATGGCCAGCCGGTTCCCTTGGGGGTTCCGGGGGAGCTGTATATTGGCGGGAGAGGCGTAGCCCGCGGATACTGGAACCGCGAAGAGCTGACCAGGGAGCGGTTCATCGCGAATCCGTTCGCTTCCGTCTCGGCGTGCGGACCCCGGGCTCGCCTGTACCGATCCGGGGACTTGGCCAGATGGACGGCGGCGGGAGAGATCGAATATTTGGGCCGCCGCGACGAGCAGGTGAAGGTTCGCGGCTATCGCATTGAGCTTGGCGAGATCGAGAGCGCAGTGAGCGATCATGAGCTGGTGTCCCAAAGCGTGGTCGTTGCCGAACGGAATGAGCACGGAGATGCCCAATTAACTTGTTATGTGATCCCGCACAAAAATGAACTGCATGCGCACGGCACGCTTCGGCAGTTCAAAGGCGAACTGGTCGAACGATGGGAGACGGTATTCGACAGCTATTACGCCAAAGGCAATGAACATGAGGACAAGACGTTCCATATCGTCGGATGGAATGACACCTATACGGGGCTGCCCATACCGGCGGTCGAGATGGAGGAATGGACCAGCGAAACGGTCGAACGGATTCTGAAGTACAGGCCGAAACGGGTGCTGGAAATCGGATGCGGTACCGGCTTGCTGCTGTTCCGGATCGCCCCGTCGTGCGAGTCCTATATCGGCACCGATTTATCCGAGAACGCGATCGAATATGTCAGTTCGCATCTGCATCTGCTGGGAGAGAACCGCCATAAGGTTTCGCTGTTCAAATGCAATGCCCACGAGCTTCCCGACGTGGATCAGGTCGACATGGTCATATTGAACTCGGTGGTGCAGTATTTCCCGGATGTCTCGTATCTGAATGAGGTTCTGCAGCATGTTGCCGGCAAATTGAAGCCGGGCGGATGCATCTTTCTCGGCGACATTTGCGGCCTTATGTTCAGAGAAGCGTTCCATTGCTCCGTCGTGCTGAATGGCGTGGACGAGCGAATTTCGCTGCCGGAGTTCAACCGGCTCGTGCTTCGCAAAATGAAGCAGCACAGCGAACTGATGCTGGACACCGGCTATTTCGCGCAATTGCAGCGGGAACTGACCTCCATCCGAACGGTTGAAGTGCTCTATAAAAAGGGCAACTATCGCAATGAGATGAACAAGTTCCGATACGATGCGGTGCTGCATGTCGGCGATAAACCGGTATGGGAGACCGAGGCTCTCTTTGAATGGAGTCCCGATATCAAGCGGCAGCTGCGCGAAGGCAAGCTGTGCGCCGCGCATTCTTCCGCCTGCTTCCTCGTGACGGGGATCCCGAATGGACGCCTTGCGGAGGAGTGGGAATTTATGCGCTGGCGGCGCCAGGCCGCTCCGGCGGACACGATCGCGGATTACCGCAGGCATTTCATGCGGGAGTCGCCGTTATCGCAATGGACGGATCCGGCGGACATTCTCCAATGGGGCGGGCAGAGCCATCATGTGGAACTTCTGTTGTCCGATGATGAGACATGCTTGGACGCGATCTTCATGCCTTACGGGGAGGAGAAGCTGACGCCTTGCAGATACACGGGTGCACCCAAGGCTTCATTGGAGCTGGCAAGCATTCCGATGCAGCAGGAGGTGGAAGGAAGGCTGGCCGCCAGCATTCGAGAAGAGCTGAAGCAACGGCTGCCGGACTTCATGATTCCGTCCCAATTCGTGGTTCTGGAGCAATTCCCGCTTACGGCCAACGGCAAGATCGAACGCGCAAAATTGCGCGAGCTGAAGCCCGGCAGGCACTTGGCGGATAAGGAGACGGCGTTAGATGGCGCGCAGCACTTCACGGATACGGAGCTGGCGCTGCGCGAGATGTGGCTAGGCTTGCTTGATGCGGAGCATATCGGATTAGAGGATAGCTTTTTCGATATGGGCGGCCACTCGCTTCTAATCAGCCGGATGATGTTCCAGATTCGGAAGAAGTTCCAGGTTCAGATTCCGCTAGTACAGTTGATGCAAGAGCCGACGATCAAGAGCATTGCCTCGCAAATCGAGAGGGTGTTGGCGCAGGAAGAAGCTGGGGACGGACTGGACTTGGCAAGCAGGATCGTGCTCGATCCGGCCATTCAGGCTGCGGATATCCCGCAAGCGGTGAGCATGGCAGAGGATGAAGCCGTGCTTCTGACGGGAGGCACGGGATTCTTCGGGGCGTTCCTGCTGCATGAGTTATTGCACTCCGATTCCTCCCGGCACGTCTATTGTCTGGTACGCGCTGCGGACCGGGAGACAGGCATGCGCAGGATCGCCGAGGGGATGAGAAAGTATGGGCTATGGAAGGACGAGTACGAGACGCGGGTGACGGCGGTAACCGGGGATTTGGGCGCAGCGCGTCTAGGGCTGGACGAGAAGGCATACGAATTCTTGACCAAGGAGATCACGTCCATTTTTCACAACGGAGCCGTCGTGAATTTTGCCCAACCTTATTTGGCATTGGAGGCTGTCAATGTCAAGGGGTGCGAGGAGATATTGCGGTTTGCCGCGGCCGGAGCCGTGAAGCCGATCCATTATATCTCCACATTATATGTATTCTCTGAAAAAGATGCCAAAATCAAGAAAATCATTCTAGAGGATGATGTGCCTGTTTGTAGCGATGCTTTAAAATTGGGGTACACACAAAGCAAATGGGTGGCGGAAGGAGTAATGCGGGAAGGCAGAAGACGCGGAATCCCCGTCAGCATGTATCGTCTTGGCCGGATTTCGGGCGACAGCCGAACCGGGGCGTGCCAAGACAGTGACTTCTTCTGGAAAATCATCCGCTTCTGTCTCCAGCTTGGCGCATTCCCGGATATCGATTTCCGATTCAACTTGATTCCGGCCGACTTTGCCGCAGACATCATCGTTCGGCTAGCCTCCTCCAGATTCTCGAATCAGACATTTCACGTGATGAATGATCACGATTGCTCATTCAAGGATATCACCCGCATACTCGCGAAGCGAGGATATTCATTTGCGTACCTGCCCTGGATGGATTGGAAGGCGAGAGTGTCGCAGAGCCTGGAAGCAGGCAATGATGCAGGCAATGCGGGCGGGCTCGACATCTCGATCGTGCCGTTCATTGAGGAAATGTCCATCAGTGAAGGCGAGACACCTGTCTTTAACGCGGACAAAGTGTTCTCCTTCCTGAAAGAACGCAAGCTAGACTGCCCGCAAATGGATGCAGACAGATTGGCCATGTATATCGATTATTTTGCTGCCAGCGGTTATTTCGAACCAATTTCCGTGTAAAGAGGAGGAAGAACATGAACAAGCTGATGATGGATGAAGGAAAGCTGAAGCGGTTGTTAGAGCGGATGAAAGGGCAAATGAACATCAGTTGGTCCAAGGAAGAACAGGTTCTCGGACAGTTCGGCGTCAAGGATGGCGATTCCATTCTGGAGGTTGGCAGCGGTCCCGGATTCGTGACGGAGCAGCTCTCGCGAATGTTCCCTTCGAGCCGCATTACTTCTATTGAAATCGAAGATTATTACGTCCAATATGCACGGCAGCGCATTGCGCCCGGAAATGATGGACGGGTAAGCGTCGTGCATGGAGACATTCTGGAACATGGCCTTCCGCTCGCTCATTTCGATGTCGCCATCGCCAGACTTGTGTTTCAGCATTTGCCGGATCCGGCCCAAGCCGCAAGGAACATATTCGATCTGCTGAAGCCGGGAGGAAAGCTGATTATTTTGGATGTGGACGACGCCATCTGGGGCATGGTCGATCCGGTTATTCCGGAGCTGATGCATGTGTTGAATCAGCATGCCAAGGAGCAGGCTTCGCAAGGAGGAAACCGGTTCATTGGCCGCCGGCTCTGGCATATGCTGCAGCAGGCCGGCTATGCCGATTTGCAGCTGAAGCTGCTCGCCTCACATAGCGACGAGCTCGGCATCGAAGCCTTCCTGCCGCAAGTCGATGCCGAGGAGATGCGAACGATGGTGGAGAGCGGATTTGCGACGGAAGAAGAAGTGGCAGCCGTGCAGAAAGGCGTCTCTTCCTTTCTCGCCAGCGAGCACCCATACGCCATGCTCATCATGATGGCCGTCTGTGGTGTCAGACCTAACTCGTAGAAGGGGAGCGTGTCTATATGGGAATAAAGGATACGCCGTCTGCCGTTGCCCGCATCCTGTTCTGGTCGGCTGTTGTCTTTAACGTGGCCGTGTGGATCGATCTGGTGGCGATGCTGAATTACTGGGGCTTTTACCATGCGGCCACGCCCATCCAGCTCGGGGTTCTCGTCATGAGCTTTTCGGGTTCCATGGCCCTGGCGACAGCAATGGGAAGCGGACGGATTCAGAAGCGGAATGTACTGGCTATGATGGGAGCTGCTTTGGGGAGCGGGATGATCATGGTGCTTCATTTGTCCGTGGCGTCTTTTGCCGCGGCAATCGGACTGATCCTCATCAAAGGCTTGCTCATCGGATGCTTTGTTAACGGACAGGAGGTATTGCTGCGGAGGATGACCTCTCCGCAGCTATATGAAGCGCTTGACAAGCGGTTCGAATGGCTGGTGGCGATCGTCAAGTGCGCCGGGCCGCTGGCTGCCGGATTGAGCGTGATGGTATGGCAACCGCAGGTGACCGTGTGGATAGCCGCCGTTACCTATGCCGTTACTGCCATTCCCGCAGCCTTTCTGTCCAGACCTGCGCGAGCGGGAGAGGCGAGCAGGGAGGAGCCGGCCCAGGACAACGGGAACGTGCGGCATCCAGGCGAGGCGCCGGACGCATCCGTTCGCGCATACCTGATGTCGGGGCTCATTATCCTTGCGGCGATGTCCTTCTTCGTCACGGTCGGCGATTCACAATTGGTCGTGTTGTTCCGCGACATCTACCAGTGGGACAATGCCGCGATCGTGGCTTATGTGATGGCTGCCGCAGGTCTCGGCACGCTGTTGGTTCGGATGCGGGTGGAATCATCCGGAGGCCAGCCCTCCTTCAAGGCGATAAGCCTGTCCTCGGCAGGGTTGGCGCTCGTATTTCTTGCCGTTACGTGGGCCATGAGCCGGCACATGGACGTAGCCTGGCTATTGGGACTGTTTTTTGCCGGCGGCATATGCTGGCAAATCGGCTTCTCCCTTTATCTGAAAAAGCTCGGTCAATTGGCTGCCGCTCGCGCAAAAATGGTGCAATTCGGGACGGTCATGGCGCTTACGTATATTTTGGGGCCCCTCTTCGGAGGATTGGGCGTGGCATGGCTCGGAATCGGCGCGACGTTCTTGTGGGCGGGAGCGTGCATCCTTGTTTTCGGCCTTGCGGCCAGTGCGGGGTATGCCGCGATTCTGGCAAAGCTGCGCAAATCGGCCCAGCGCTCATCCCATCCAGTGAAGGAAGCGAAATGAGAAAAGGGGGGAAGCGGTCTGCATGGAAGCAGCGAAACAGAGTTTGTTCGGCAATAAAAATGTAGTGTATTTATTATCCGCACAGCTATTTTCCGCTTTGGGAGACGGAATATCCCTGCTCGCTATACTGGCCTTGTTCGGCTTTCAAATGGAAGCCTCCCCGATGGAAATGGCATATGTCACGTTGTCATTAGGGCTTCCATTTGTTCTCTTCGGTCCTCTCACGGGCGTGTTGGCAGATAAATTCGACCGCAAGAAAATCATGATATTCTCGGATATTGCTCGCTGCGTCATCATGCTCGCGATTGCCTTCACGGACCAAATCTGGCTGCTGTACGGCTTGTTCTTCCTGAAAGGAACCTTCGAATCGATGTTTACTCCGGCCAAGAACGGAAAGGTGAAGGAATATGTCCCGAACGAGCAGATGGATCAGGTGGTCGGCATCACGACGATCATCGACTACGGATCCAAAATTATCGGGCCTGCGGTCGGAGGAGTGCTGGTGGCGGCGGCGGGCGTGAAGCTTGCCTTTTATATTGACGCCGCGTCTTTCCTCATTTCGGCCTTGCTGCTGCTGGGACTATCAAAGCGGTCGATCCCGGAAGATCAGGAACAGGACGGGAAGGGCGAGGAGTCGTTCGTCTCCTTGTTCAAAAACGGATTAACGTTCATACGGAACACGCCGGCTCTGTTATATAGCTCGATTGCATTCAGCGTCGCCATGCTTGTGCTGACCTTGACGGATACCCAGCTCGTGGTGCTGATGCGCGAAATGTCCGACGTTCCGCCATCCTTGTTCGGCGTCGTCATGGGAGCGATCGGGCTCGGAACGTTGGCGGTCGCCGCTTACTTGTCCAAAGCGAAAATAAACGGCGCAATCGCCTATATGTCCCTGGGGTGCCTCGGGGCAGGCGTCGCTTTTGTGTTGATTACCTTGTTTACCCAATGGGAAATGTCAGGGAAGTGGATATGGTATCCTGCGTTAGGACTGTTTGGCGGTTGTTTTGCGGCGCTCGTATTCGTTCCTTTCCAGTCGATGGCTCAGAAGCTGACGCCGGAATCTTATACGAGCCGCGTGTTCGGAGTTATCGGCAGCCTCAGCACATTTGCCACGATCGTCGGCCCTTTGATGGGCGGGGTGTTGATCGACTTATACGGCGTGTTCCCCATTTTCTTCGTCGTTAGCGGCCTGCTCGTATTGACGAGCGCGGCTCTTGTGGCGTTGTACCTGACAGACAGCAAGACGAAGCACGCGGCGGTCGACGGTTACGAAGGGGGATAATCAGATGGACTTAATAAGAGTCAACAATGTAAGCAAGATATATGGCGAAAAGGAAAGCCGGGTTTGCGCGCTCGACGGGATTACCGTCCGCATTGCAAAAGGCGATTTTGTCGCATTGCTTGGTCCGAGCGGCTCCGGCAAGTCTACTTTGCTCAACGTGATGTCCGGTTTGGAGAAGGCGGATGCGGGAGAAATTTATTTTGCCGACCAACCTATTTCCCGGTATGGGGATAAGCAATTGGTCGAATTTCGACGGAAGCATACAGGGTATATTTTTCAGCAGTATCATTTGATTTCGAACTTGACGGTTCAAGAAAATATCGAGATCGGGCAATATCTGAACGCGGATAGCCTCAACTTGGATGAACTCATGAAGGAATTGAATATCCATCATCTGAAAAGCCGGTTCCCGTATGAACTATCCGGGGGCCAGCAGCAGCGGGTAGCGATTGCAAGGGCATTGATCAAGAAGCCCGAGGTGCTTTTCTGCGACGAAGCGACAGGCGCTCTGGATGAAGCGAACGGAAAGCAGGTGCTGAACTGCCTGCAAAATATGCAGCAAAAATACGGCATTACGATTGTATTCGTCACGCATCATCTCGGAATCGCGAAAATGGCCCGGCACATTATCAGGCTGAATAGCGGCCGGCTGGTTGCCCAAGAAGTGAACGAGCATCCGCTTGCGGCCGAGGAAATCAGTTGGGGATAACTTCATTGCAGGGGATGTGTATTCATGAGAAACGTAATGAGGTTTGTGTGGCGCGATTTGTTGAAGCATCGGCTGCAGGTATGGCTTATGCTTCTCCTCATCGTGGCTACATCCTTTATTTATTTCTTTATTCAATATGCTTCGGACGGAATCCTCACGGAATACGAGCGCTTTGCCGAAGCGAGCGGCCAGGAGCATTTTGCTTTCCGCCCGAATCTGGCCGTCCTGCTGGAGGAAGAGAAGCTGCGGCAGCTCGCGCGGAGGGAATCCATATCTCAGCAAGATCTAGACTCGCTTGGACTGGAGAACCTGATCGATACCGGCATGCTGCGGCTGCCGGATGAAGAAGCTGCGGCGGCCGCGCGCTTGAGCGAGGAATATCGATTCCATGCGGACGAGATGAAATATAAAGAGAACGTCGAGCAAGGAATGCTCTATCGCTGGTACGATGATGCCAGCGGGCGGAGCGTAAATCGGATTCACGTCGTCGAAGGGCGGCTGCCCGCAGACAACGGCGAAATTGCCGTTGCCTTACATGCCGATACGGGGCAGCCGTGGAAGGTCGGCGATCGGCTGACAATCGGGGATCAGGCATACGCCATTACTGGAACGGTCATACTTCCCGAACAAATGCGGCGATATGCCGCTGACGCGGAACGACCTTTCGATATTATCGTGTCCGCGAAGCAATATGAAGGGATTAACGGCAAGGAATTTCACTATTTTAGCGGACGTTTCCGAGATGGAGTATATAAGGAAGATGCAATCCGTCAAATGGCACAGGACGTACGCTTTGCTTCCTTCCTGCCTGCTCAAGACAATCCCGGGGCGACGGAACTGGCGAAGGGCGCGGCTTCCAATTCCGGGATGGCGCTCCTGTTTCTGATAATCTTGACGTTGTTATGCACAGGGGTATTTCTCATCTTTCTGAATCGCCGCCTGCGGCAGCAACAGAAATCACTGGGATGTCTCATTGCGTTAGGCTATCCGCGCGCCCAGCTCCGTAAGGCCTACGTCGCCATTCATGCGGCGCTATGTGCGGCTGGCGTTATTCTGGGTCTGCTTCTCGCTTATTTTGCCAGCGATTTGCTTCTCCAGCAGTTTCAGGCCCAATATGTGATGCCCGCTTTTCCGAAGAAGCTTGACGCTTCTTCCTTGCTGACGGGCGTGCTTGTCATCATGATCGGATTCAATGCGTCTTCCTATTGGATGGTGGCCCGGATTATGAACGGCGACGCGGCTGCGATGCTTCACGCCCGGCAGAAGCAGGAACACGTTAATTTCCTTACCAGGCGGGTAAGCGGCGCAACGGCTGGTCTGCCTTTCATCTGGCGGGTTAAATTGCAAATGTCTGTTCGAAGTCTGAAAATGATCGTTATGCTCGGCATTACGGTACTGCTGTCGTCGATCCTGTTTATTATGGGCTTGTCATTGAATCAGTCCAGCTCCATTGCGGCGGAACAGAGATTTCGCGGAGTTAACTACCAATACGATATTCAATATGCGGAAGCAAGGATTTCTCAGCATGATGAGAGCCGCAATGATTATTATATGCAGAAGAACAAGCGCATGGCGTGGGACGAGGGCAGCGGCAAGCGGGCGGGAGCGACGGTCAATCTGCTGGCATTCGATGGCGACGAACAGTGGCTGACATTGTCGGACGGAAGCGGACGGGAGATAAATGCCAAGCTGAAGGAAGGAGCCATCGTGCACGTGTCCAAGGCGCACTTATACGGCTTGCAAATCGGCTCGACCATCAAGCTCCTTATCGGCGGCAAGGAAGTTGCCGTTCCGATTGCAGCCTTCTGTTCTAATGGAGATCCGGCGGCCGTTTATATGGATAAGCTGCAGTTGACGAAGGCTCTCGGCATTTCACCGGATATTTACAACGCTTCGTTCACGAATTCGCTTGGGGCTGATGCGCGGCAGGGAGCGGGCAGCAAAGTCATATCCACCGAGAACATGCGCAAGGAGATGCAGGATCAGGCGTCCTCCTCGCAGCTGAGCGCCGTCCTGAATCAGGTCATCGGCGGTGTCATCGCGGTCATCATGGTGTGGCTCGTCGCTTTGATAACGGTAGAAGAGAACAAAAATAACATGGCCATACTCCGCATAATCGGGTACAGCGAGAGGGAGATAGCCAATATGTTGTTGAATATATATATGGCGATTGTGATCGTTTCATATTGCGTGTTCACGCCGATCTCTTTATTGGTTGTGAGATATATACTCAACTTGGTTTCGCTTAACACGAACGATTTTATTCCATTGATCTACAGTATTTATACATTTGTTTTGGTGCTGGCTATCATTGCAGCCATTTATTATGCCGTGCTCTTCGCCGTTAGGCGGTTGCATGCGCATACCTTCGGCGCGTCCCCGGCTAACATGTGACACAAGCTTATCAGCAGAGCAATAAGAGAACGAAGAGCAGGAGGTTCGGGCACCAAATTGTTCTTGGCGGAACAGAGGACACTTTATAGCAGCTCTATCCAATTTGTGCGAGCGGGTTCGACTCGTCCGGCAGGGTGCGGCATGCACATGCTTCCCGGGATCTATTTTTTCTCTTCATCATGTTGAGCAAAAAAACGAGATTAGGACTCGTGTATGGTTAGCCGGTTCGCTGCATCATTATGCTATGGCGCCGCCCGCTTCCGCTGATGGAAGAGGAGCGGCGCTTCTTTCGGCGGCACCCAACGCCGGAGCAGTATTTATTTAAGCCTTTTACTCTAGCAATAATGTGGAAATATGTTGAAAAATAAGCTTTCTATAGTAAGATGATATTAGTTGTTTTTTCCTAAACTTCATAGAGAACAGGAGTGCAGGCGCTGAGATGGTAGCATCAGTTCATCCTTCAGTTGTCGTGCTGGGCGGCGGAATCGCCGGCATGAGTGCCGCGCAGGAGCTGATGGAGCGCGGATTTCACGTTACGGTTTTGGAGTCGCGCCGCATTCCCGGAGGGAAGGCGCGCAGCATGCCTGTGCCGGGGACGGGAACAGAGGGACGGCGGGATTTGCCGGCTGAGCACGGATTTCGCTTTTTCCCGAAGTTCTACAAGCATGTCACGGACACGATGAAGCGCATCCCTTATCAGGGGGGACGGCGCAGCGTGTATGATAATCTCATCGAAGGCACGAATCTGGGACTTGCGTTTTTCGACCGCCCGATGCAGCCTTTTCTAACCGAATTCCCCCAATCCATCAGCGGATGGAGAACCTTGCTCAAATCTCTCTTCAGGAACAATCTCAGACTCAGCGAGCATGATATCGACCACTATGTGTCTGCCCTATGGAAGGTGTTGACGAGCTGTGACGAGCGCAGATTGCTCGATTATCAGCGCGTCTCCTGGTGGGATTTCCTGCAGGCGGAGAAGCAGTCCCCCGAATTCCGGCACATCTTTACCGGCTTGACGCGCATTCTTGTCGCAGCCAGAGCCAGAGAAGTAAACGCTTGCACGGTCGGCACGGTCGGAGCGACGATCATGCTGGACATGGTGCTGCCGGGAGGCAGCGCCGATCGGCTTTTGAACGGGCCGACGAACGATGTATGGATTAACCCGTGGCTGAACTACTTGCGGCAGGGGGGCGTCGATTACCGCTTCGGCGCCAAGGTCGAGCATATTCACTGCGAGGACGGCCGGATCCGAGGGGTAACGGTAACCGAGAACGGCCAGTCCCGACGGGTGACCGCGGACTATTACCTTGCGGCGCTGCCGGTGGAAGTGATGGCTGAATTGCTGAATGACGGGCTGCTTGCCGGCGATCCGCTGCTGGGGGGATTAATTGAGCTGGCCAAGAATGTCGAGTGGATGAACGGTGTCCAATTTTATCTGAAGGTGGATGTGCCGATCATTCATGGACATGTCATTTACATGGACAGCCCTTGGGCGTTGACCTCGGTCTCGCAGGCCCAGTTCTGGCCCGAATTCCGGTTAAGCGACTATGGCAACGGCCAGGTGAGGGGGATTATCTCCATTGATGTATCCGATTGGAAGGTGCCGGGCATTTTGTACGGGAAGCCGGCGATGGAATGCACTAGGGAAGAGATTAAGGCCGAGGTGTGGGAACAGATCAAGCGCAGTCTGAATCAGGACAAGATCGTGCTGTCCGACGACATGCTCGTGGAGTGGAATCTGGATGAAGATATTCAATTCGAAGAGGGACGGGCGACCAATGCGGAGCCGCTGCTCGTGAACCACGTGAACACCTGGAACCTGCGGCCGAACGCTTACACGGCGATTCCGAATTTGTTCCTGGCCTCCGACTATGTCCGGACGAATACGGATCTGGCCACGATGGAGAGCGCGAACGAAGCCGCCCGCCGGGCCGTCAACTGCATTCTGGAGCGCGCCGGCTCCGATGCGCCCCCATGCAAAATATGGGACATGTATGATTATCCGATCCTGTCGGCTTGGCGTTCCAACGATCGGGCCCGATTCCACAAAGGCTTGCCCTGGAACGGGAAAATAATCGGTTAACTCGCTTTTCGCGTGTACGGCGAATGGCTACTACGTTCGGAAAGGAACGGTTAACTTTGATCGATTCGATACTATCCCAGGAATTCAGGGGACTGCTGTATATTATGTCCGCCTGTCTGATGTTTTTGCTGATCACCCCGCAGTTCATGTTTGCCAATTATCGGAGAAAGATGCTGTTCATCGGCATTTTACTGGTGCTTACGTATTTCTATATTCGCTATGAGAAGATTCATCCGTTCGTGTACGGCGTTCACCTTACGCCGATCTCGCTGACGCTGGCGGCGCTGTTCGAAGGGTTTTTGCCGGGGATCGTCACTTGGCTTGCCTTCAATCTGTGCACCGTGCTGCTGCTGGGAGAGAATGTGCTGGCGACCGCCGTCGGCTCGACGCTGCTGCTCGTGATGGGCCTTTATTTTCACTACCGTCATGTGCTTCAAAGCACCTATTGGCAGATTTGCCTGCTGGCCGTCACCTTGACGACGACCTATTTGCTCGGGTATTTGCTATGCTTCACGCAGTGGCGGCACCTGACCGGCGTCGATGCGGGAGTGGCGGTGGTCGGCACGTATTTGTCGGCCATGTACGTCAGCTATATTTATCATCATGTCAAAAATCAGGAAAAAATGCGGGAAGAGCTGTTCCGCGCCGAGAAGTATCAGGTCGTGGGCCAGCTCGCCGCATCCATCTCCCATGAGATTCGCAACCCTCTTACCACATCCCAAGGCTTTCTCCAACTGATGACGAAGGAGAATCTCACCCCCGAGCAATTCGAGAACTATCACCGCCACGCCGTAGCGGGAATCGAGCAGGCAAATGCGATCATCACCGATTATTTGAACTACGCCAAGCCTGTCGTCGAGCTGGCGCGGCCGCTTCACGTTCAGAAGGAGGTGGATGATGTCGTCGCCATGATCGCGCCGCTGTGCGCCTTGTCCGAGGTGAAGGTGAACACCCAGCATCTGACCAAATGCCCGCGCTATGTGTCGGGAGAATCGAAAAAGCTGCAGCAATGTCTGCTGAACATTATGAAGAATGCCGTCGAATCGATGCCAAGCGGCGGCGAGCTGACCGTGACGACATGGTCCGACAACGAAGGCGTCCACATTCACATCAAGGATACCGGGGTCGGCATGAGCGAGAGTCAGATCAAGCGCATCGGCATGCCGTTCTATACGACGAAGGAGAAGGGGACCGGCTTGGGGCTGATGGTCGTCATCGGATTGATGAAGGCGATGAACGGCAAAGTATCCTACTACAGCCGGCCGGATGAAGGGACGACCTGCGTGCTGCAGTTCAAGCAGGTGAGGCTGTTCCGGTAGCCGCCGATAGCATGCCCGGCTAATGCAGAACAGCCAAGAGCGTTGGATAGCTCTTGGCTGTCTAAGGCCGGCCCGCGAGCGCGCAACCGTCTCCTTGCGGTGCGGCCTCTGCGCTTGATTACGAATGCTCATGCATGGTCCATTCATCATCCGACTGCGGAAGCAGCGGGCTGATGACGCCATCCACGCACAGGGTCAGCTGATGGAGCGCGCGCGTGCAGCCGACATACATCAGCCGCGCTTCCAACGGGCTCATGCCGTAATGGGTGTCATTGGCATGGAGCAGAATGACGGCATCGAACTCAAGCCCTTTCGACAGATAGACCGGAAGGACCGAGATGCCGCCCGAATATTGCTGCTGCCGGCCGTCGATGAGATGCGCTTCGGCACCCAGCGTCCGCAGCCGCTCGTGCCATTCGCGCGCTTCCTCCGTCGTGCGGGTCAGAATCGCCGTCGTCTGGTAGCCCTGCTCCCGGTGGCGCTCCAGTTCGCCGGCCGCCCAGGAAGCGGTCTGCCCGGGGGCCATATGCCGTATGCGGACCTTGTTCCCGCTGCGGAATACCGGCTCGGCGAGCATGGTCGTCTTCACGCCGCGCTTCAGGATGGCGTTGGCGAAGTGGATAATCTCCATCGTGGAACGGTAGCTTCGCGTCAAGGCGTGATAGGCCGTATCTTCGCCGGCGAAGGCGCTGCGCATCTCCTGCCAGTCTTCGATGCCGGCATAGGCGTGAATGCCCTGGGACAGGTCGCCCAAGATCGTGAACGAGTGGCTCTTCGCGAGCCGGTCGAGCAGGGCGACCTGAAGCGGAGAGAAGTCCTGCGCTTCGTCGATGACGACGTGATCGAACCGCTGGCCGGAACTCACGCCATGAAGCAGCAGGTGGAGACAGACGAGCGTAGCCACATCCTCCTGCCTTACGATGCCGCGCTTCAAGCTCGCCAGCGTCTGCTTCCTTACGGCGGACGGGAGGTGGCCGGCATACGCATCGTCCTGGAGGAGCTGCTTGTACACTTCCATGACCTCCGCTTTGGACCAGCGCTTCAGATACGCTTTCAATTTGGCGGAGCCTTTGCGCTTCTTCTCCTGCTGGCGGGATCTGATCGGCTCCTGCTTCAGCTCCATCTCCAGCCAGCGCTGCATGCGGGCCGCCACGCGCTCCAGCCGCTTGGCCGGTTCATAGGAGCGGTACTCCTGCCGGAACCAGTGCGCGATCGTCGCGTGCGGAAGCAAGCCGCCTTCCCATGGGATGAAGTCTTCTTCCGGTATCGCCCGCTCCACCCAATGCCGGACGAACTCGTCCAGCCGCCGCATCCATTCCAGCGAGCCCTTGAAGCGTCCCGGGCTGCCGCTGCTGTCGAGCGGCCGCTCCGCGAGGGAGCCGTACCATTGTTCGATCTCGTCCATCGGCGAGGCGAGCTGCACGCGTTCCTCCAGCCCGATCAGCTCCAGCGCCCAATCGGCGAAGGTGCGCTGCTGGATATTGCCGACGCCCAGTTCGGGCAGCACTTCCCCGATATAGTCGAGGAACATGCGGTTCGGCGCAAAAATAATCATGCGCTCGGCATGAATCTGATCCTGATACTGATAGAGCAAGTAGGCGAGCCGATGCAGGGCGACGGTCGTCTTGCCGCTGCCCGCGACCCCTTGGATGAATAGCGCCTTGTTCTTCGGCGCGCGGATAATCGCATCCTGCTCGGATTGAATGGTCGAGACAATGTCGCGCAGCTTGTTATCCTTGTTCTCGCCCAAGCGGTAGACGAGGAATTCGTCGGTCACGCTCTCCTCTCCCTGCTCGCGGTCGAACGTATCGACTACCCGCAGGAGCTGTTCGTTGCGGATGACAAGATTCCGCTTCAAGTGAACCTCCGCCGTCATCGTCCCCTCCGGCGCCTCATAGGATGCGGGCTCCAATCCGCCCGTGAAGGAGTAGAACAGGCTGGCGACGGGAGCGCGCCAATCGATGACGAGCGGATAGGAATCCGCGCCCGGCGTGGAGGCTTCCTGCTCCCGCCTCTCGCCGGCGTCGACTCCCTGCTTCCCGATGTAGAGCGGAATCACCTGTTCGCGGCTTCCTTCGCGGACGTCGAGGCGCCCGAAATAAGGCTCGCGGGCAGCCCGCTGCAGCTTCTGCCGGCGCTGCTCGCGATTGTCTTCCAATACTTGCTCGGTAAAGTCATCTCCCTTATAGACGGGAACTTGCCGCAGTGCTTCATACTGCTTCCGGATCTCCCGGAGTGTCGCATCAAGATGGTGCTGCTCTTCTTGATAGGCACTTTGAAACGTGTCAGTCACTTTCAGTTACCTCCTAAGAATGATCATATTGCTGGAAAATGGGAACCTAGCATACCACACGCTAGGAGCAAAAGCAATGACTGGAACGGTTTTTGGATTGGCGATGTGCGGCCCCCCGGTTCCCGGCCGTCTGACTCGAGGGCAGAAGGCACTCCCATGCCGTTGATTCGGCTGCGGCCCGAAAGGGGAACATAAGAATAAAGAGAGGAACATAAGCATGATGATGCGACGGGAGGAATGAATGATGAAAGCATCAGAACAGGCAGGGCGGCAGACGAGCCGGCTGCGCCGGGCAGCGGGGAGAAGAAGCGCAGGAAGAGCCGTGGGAACGGTTGTCCTGCTCTTGCTCCTGACGGGCATGCTGAGCGGGTGCGTGCCGGGAGACGGGACCTATACGCCCGCGAAGCCGGCAGGCTTCTTCTGGGGCATCTGGCACGGCTGGATTGCTCCAATCTCGCTGATCCTCGGTGCGATCAACGGCGAATATCGCATCTATGAAGGGAACAATACCGGGTGGTGGTATGATCTCGGCTTCTACCTTGCCCTGCTCGGCGGATTCGGCGGCTTGTCGCTCACCCGATCGAAGCGGAAGGACAGATAAAGAGCGGCTCTTCCTCGACGAGGCGCAAATATCCTTGCCAGAAGGAGCATGTCCATGCGAGAGACATGCTCTTTTTTGTTGAAGAAATAGGGTGACAGGGAATTGTTACAATAACGAAAGCTTGGCGTAAGGAAGAAGAATGGCTCGATTCCCCGTTTCGGCTTACAGTAAAAGCAACAAAACGATTGCGAAGGAGCGTGCAAGTTACCCATGCTGGAAGTTAGGAACGTATCCAAAGTATATGAAGGCAAGCAGTCCTATCAGGCGCTGACCAATTTGAATCTGAAGGTGAACACGGGGGAATTCGTCGGCGTGATGGGGCCGTCCGGGAGCGGCAAGACGACGCTGATGAACGTCGTCTCCACGATAGACAAGCCGACCTCCGGCGAAGTCTATGTCGGCAATGAGCAGATGAACAAGCTGAGCAAGCGGAAGCTGGCGCTGTTCCGCCGGCGCGAGCTCGGCTTCGTGTTCCAGGATTTCAACCTGCTGCAGACGCTGACGGTCAAGGAGAACATTATTTTCCCGCTTGCCCTGGACGGCATCGGCATCAAGGAGCAGGATGCACGGGTGAACGCGATTGCGGAGAAGCTCGGGATTACGAGCATCCTCAACAAGCGGACGTACGAGATCTCCGGCGGCCAATGCCAGCGCACGGCGATCGCGCGGGCGGTCATCCACCAGCCGAAGCTGATTCTGGCCGACGAGCCGACAGGGAACCTCGATTCCAAATCCGCCCAGGACGTGCTGCAGACGCTGGAAAGATTGAACAAGGAAGAGGGCGTGACGATGATGATGGTTACGCATGACGCGCAGGCGGCAAGCTACTGCGACCGGGTCATCTTCATCAAGGACGGCACGCTGTATCAGGAACTGCACAAGACGGGAAGCCGCCAGATCTTTTTCCAGGGCATCATGGATATCTTGTCATCAATAGGAGGCACGCGGGATGAATATTCGCCAGTTCGCGCTTAAAAACGTATTTCGCAACAAACGGCTGTACGCGGGCTATTTCTTCAGCTGCGCGTTCTCCGTCATGATCTTTTTCGTCTATTCGATGCTGGCGCTTCATCCGGCGCTCGATTTCAGCGGCAACGGCAATTACGGCGCGGGCGCGCAAGCGGGAATGGATGTCGCCCAATATATCATCTATCTGTTTACGTTTTTCTTCATTTTATATTCGATGAGTTCGTTCTTGAAATCCCGCAAAAAAGAATTCGGCATCTGCATCATGCACGGCATGTCCGATATGCAGCTGAGACGGCTCGTCTTTACGGAAAATATTGTAATCGGCCTGGGCGCAACCCTATCCGGCATCGGAGCGGGTCTCGCCTTGTCGAAATGGCTGCTCCTGATGAGCTCCTCGGTTCTGAACCTGGAACAGCCGCTCCCGTTCTACTTCCCGGTGAAGGCGATCGCGCTGTCGGGCGGGGCATTCGTGCTGCTGTTCCTGATCATCTCGCTGTTCACCGCGACGATTCTGCGCAGCAGCTCGCTTATCGACCTGCTGAAGGGAACGATGAAGCCGAAGCCGGAGCCGAAGGCGTCCCGCTGGCTTGCGTTCCTCGCGGTCTTCCTGCTGGCGTTAGGCTACGGCGTTGCCATGTGGGTCAAAGGCGTACTCGTCATTTTCGCGCTGCTGCCTGTCGCCACGGTCGTCAGTATCGGGACGTACTTCCTGTTCACGCAGCTTAGCGTGTACATGATTAACCGATTGAAGACCAAAAAATTGTACCGCCGCGGCACCAATCTGATTACATTGTCGGATCTGGCTTACCGAATGAAGGACAATGCCCGCATGTTCTTCCTCGTCGCCATTATCTCGACGGTCGCCTTCACGGCGATCGGCACGCTCGTCGGCCTGAAGGCCGTGTTCACCAATATGGCGACATCCGGATCTCCGGTCATGAGATACGAATCGCATTCGGGCAACAAGCTGGAGGCGAAGCATGCCGAGCTGATCGAGCAGTCGTTGAACAAGGCGGGAATCAGCTACGAGGCTGTCGTCTTCCCGGCGAAGTTCGCCGAGGATACGAAAACGGAGAAGTCCTATCAGGTGATTCGCGTGTCCGACTATAATCAGCTGATGAAGACAAATCTCGCCCTGCGCGACGAGGAAGCGCATCTGTTCTATCAGGTCAATCCGATGAACATCGAGCAGGAGAAAAGCGAGGAAACGTCGGTTGCATTCGGTGCGGACCAGACGTTCGCGGTGACGGCCAATGAAGCGATGCCGGAAGCGATCACCCAAAATGCGGGCGGGCGCAAAGTCATCGTCTTGTCCGACGCGGCGTTCCAGAGCTTGCCGGCATCCGAGAGAGATGACATGATTTATACGTATCTGATTGAGGACTGGCAATCGACGCTGGCCGTGGCGAAGCAGCTGAAGAAGCAATTGGGCGACCCGGCCGGCAATTATTTATTCAGTTCCAGAGCGCTGATGCTGAACGATGTGAACCAGGGCTTCGGCCAGATTTATTTATCCGGACTGTTCATCGGGGCGGTATTTTTCGTCGCCGCCGGCAGCTTCCTGTACTTGCGCTTGTATTCCGATCTGGATCAGGATACGGTGCAGTACCGGGCCATCAGCAAGCTGGGACTGACGGAAGGGGAACTGTCGAAGATTGTGTCCACCCAGATTGGGCTGTTGTTCTTCGTTCCGATTGTCGTCGCTATCGTACACGGCGCTGTCGCGCTGAACTCGCTGCAGAACACGTTCGGCATGAGTCTGGTGAAGGAATCCGCGATTGTCCTTGGTTCGTTCCTGGCGATTCAAGTGATCTACTTCATCTTTATCCGCGCGAACTATGTGCGCAAGCTCAAAAAAGTCATCTAACCCGATCCGCAAGGGGCTGTCTCCGAAGTTATTTTTAGCTAGAGTGAGACAGCCCCTCTCATTCTCCAAGCTCGACTTGCCGAGAAACTGCAAAATTACAATATTCCCTAACGGCGTTTCGTTCGTTGCCGAAAATCCTGCACAACGGCATCAATTTTCACCTTTACAATGGAGGCAAAGCAAAAAACGGCGAAAATAAGGCGTTTTTCAGGCTGTTGAGAAAGAAGTTATGAGTAGGAAAATGGATAATTCCACCGGCCTGAAAACGGCGCCATTTCCTGGGACACGCCGATTCGGTAAGCGAAATCCTGCATAAATACAGCAATTCGATAGGGACGACTTTTCCAGAAAGGGAATCCTGCAAAATGACAGGAATTTCCCCGGTTTCGCATCGGCTTGAAGCAAAAAGGCCTAAAATGATGTAGATTTGCAGCATTTCCCCGGGAGGTGGACTCATGAAGCCGAAATTCCTGTAAAATAGCAGCAATTTCCTCCGCACGTCCAAGCCCCAGGAGGCAACGATGCTTCCAGCAGGCCGATAATGCTTCCTGAAGGCGATGATACCCCCCAGCATCCAATCAGGGCAATGAGCAGTTTATGGGACTTTTCACCTGCGATGGATCTCTTCTCCCGGTAAAAAACTCGATTTAAGACGCGCTGAGAGCCAATGTCTGGATGAGGAAAATGGACCATCTCCACCCCTTCGTAAAAAACAGTGGTTTCTCAACAGCCTGGTTTTTGCAGCAATTTCTAAAATATCGGTTTAAAAAGCGTAAATTACTGTATTCACGCAGGATTTTATTTAACTAGCTCGTCGCAGTGCCTCATCCCAGTGCCTCGTTTCACTGCCTTGTCCATATTCCGCCGCTTTTCCCGTCTTTATATTCTCTGCCGTCCTTCTTGCCCCTCACCGTTGCGCGCTGCCTATGGGGCAGCTACCTTTTTTGCAGCCGCACGGCACAGGGAGTTCCGAATTTCTATGCGTTAGGCAGCAAAAATCCATATTCAACGGGACAAGAAAGGAGTAGACTGAAGCTGAACCAGCGTTGAACAAAAAGGAGCTGAACGTCTGATGGCAGCTGTTCAATCTACCCCTCGTCTCGTCTTCCCGGTCATAAGCGATGTGCATATCGCGCCGACGGGCGACGAGTCTATCCATAGGTACGAGCAAGCGCTGCGGTACTTGAATGCGCGCGCGCCGCAGCAGGACGCCTTCGTCATCGTGGGCGACCTGACGAACAATGGCACCATTGAGGAATATGAGCGCCATATGGATACGCTTCGCAAGCATAAGCAGGACGGAGCGGAATTGCTTATTGCGATCGGAAATCATGATTATTGGAACGATCTGCCGGCGAAGGAAGCGCAAGCGCGCTTTCTGGATATGACAGGCATGGAGGCGATGTACTATCACCGCGTTATCCAGGGCTATCATTTTATCGTGCTGGCGACAGAGGATAAGCCGACCCATGGCTACTTCTCCCTCGAACAGATCGAATGGCTCAAGCGGCAGCTGGAGGAAGCGGCCGCCGATGCGCCTGAACGGCCGATCTTCGTCTTCCTTCATCAGCATCTGAAGGACACGGTGTACGGCAGCCAGGAATGGGGCATCCTGGAAAATATCGGCGAGCTGATGGCCGCGCTGGATCCATATCCTCAGGTCATTACGTTCTCCGGGCATTCTCATTACCCGTTGAACGATCCGCGCAGCATCCATCAGAAGCGCTTCACGTCCGTGGGCACCGCTTCAATTAGCTATATGGAAGTAGAGCGCGGCAAGCTTCAAGGCAATCTGCCGCCGGGACATGAGAAGTTCAGCCAAGGTTGTCTGGTTGAAGTGCACGAGGACAAGGTTGCGATTTCGCGGCTTGACTTTGCGCATCAACGGGAGATCGGAGACGCTTGGGTGGTGCCGGTGCCAGTAATTCCGGAGGCTTTCGCGTATACGGATGAGCGCGATCGGGAAGCGCCCTGTTTCCCGGCGGATGCGGAAATTCATATCAAAGAGGAGCTTGCGGCCTCGGATTCGATCGCGATCGTGTTCGACCAGGCACAAGATAATGAACTGGTTCATTCCTACCGGATTACGCTGTCGGATGAAGAGACCGGAACACAGCTTGCGCAGTGCTTCGCTTATTCGGAATTCTATCTTCACCCGATGCCGGAGAAGCTTCAACTGACATTGACGGAACTGGAGCCGGAACATGGCTATTCCATCGAAGTTCACGCGATCGATGCCTTCGGCAATGTGAGTGAACAGGCCTTGTCCGCTCGCGGCAGAACGAAATCGGCCTCCGCCTTTGCATGAGATAGGACAATAAACTTTATTCACGGGATGTCCCTGCGGTTATCGGATGATGACGGGGCATCCTTTTTTGTATTCAACGAGCGTGGAAAAGTATCAAACATCGTTGTTTACTCCTATATTCACCTAGTTGCATTCCGATTATAATTTTTATATGAAAATTGAATTATCAAAGATTGCTATAAAGAAGAAAAGAATATTGCTGAAAGGGAGAGGCTATGAATCTTGAATCGTTCTTGACCGCTATTCTTTGCACCGTTCTTGTCTACTCTTCGATAGCCAAAATAGCCGGCTACCGCGATTTTGCCCGCACGATTCTTCAACTGAATTATCCCCCTTTTTTTGCATGGGGAGTCATTGCCGCGGAACTGGCCATCGCGCTTCTGCTGCTCTTCGACACCACGCACTTTATTGGCGAGATCGGTTCGCTGCTCCTGTTCTGCGCATTCTGCGCCGCGGCCGGCAAAGCAATAAAGAAGAAAATGAAGGTTGTCTGCAACTGCTTTGGCAAGTCCACCGAAGAGGAATTGGGCTGGGCCACCATCATGAAGATTACTCCGTTATTTATCGCCTCTACTCTATGCGTCAGCCTGCAATCCCCGACTTCATTGACTGCGAATCAACCTATCGACTGGATCAGCACCGCCGGAATGACAATAGCGATAATCAATCTGTACGCGTTGTGGAAAAACCGTCACTTTTTTGCCGAGGTGAAAGGGAAATGATGAACATGTTTGAGGTATCTTATTTGTTGCTCTGGGTTGTCGTCGCTCTGCAGACCTATTATATCGTTCAAATCGGCAGGCGGAAACAGGTTCAGCAGGCGAATCCGCAGCAAGGTCCAACCTTGGTTCATGAGCATCATGGAGTGCCTGCAGGCGCCACCTTTCCTCAACTCCAGTTTGACACGATCAATCATGGGTTTATCGATATCGCGCAAATGAAGAAAACCGGCTTTCTTATCGCGTTCACCTCCGTGGGCTGCGATCAGTGCAAGCTCGTCTATCCCATCCTGAAGCGCTTCCAACAGGCCAGGCAAGATATTCAGATTATTATGCTGATGCAAGGCAGTCCGGACGAGATTCAACATGTCGTCCATCAGTGGGAGATGACGATGCCAGTCGTGCCCATTCTGCTTGAAGATATGGCCAGACTTCAGACCGGCTACTATCCATTCATCTATTATTTATCGGCTTCAGCGGTGGTTCAGACGAAGAGCATTATTAATTTCGAGGAGCAGCTGAACCTCTTGGTCAAGCAGGGACAGTTAAAGGTTGCGGTGTGAACAGCGAAAAAATAGGAATCACGAAATATGAATTGAGGTAGCAAGGGCATTGCCTTTGACTATAAATAGAAAACGCGAAAGGAGGCATTACGCATGAGCTCAGGCTGCTTCACGACCGGCGGTTGCACTTCCTCGAAATGCGCTCACTATCCGCAAGAGAAGTTCGTGTATGAAAGCGTCTATGTGTGCGCTGGATCTTCCACGACGACTTACTATTGCACTTGTTAAAGCCGCGTGCGGGCAGAGAAGAGAGCACGACTCTTCTCTGCCTCAACCACATGGTCGGCCGCAGGCCTTATTTTAGAGTAATAGGGTGAAAATCAATGGATAACCCATCTGCTAACCAGGCGAAGATCAGCTTTAAACAAAAAGGGCTTATCGTGAAAAATGTGCTGTTCCGCTTTATGCCGTTATTAATCAAGGTCATTCCCGGGATGACCTTGCTGTTAATAGCATGTAAGCTGGTTTCTTCATTAATACCGGTCGCGCAACTTTATTTGGTCAAAGAGACTATCGATGAAATTACGGAAGTATTTGGGCAGCAGACCCGTTCGCTTTCCTTTGTTTTTATGTTGCTGGGCATGCAAGGCGTTCTGTTGCTGCTCGATAAGCTCGTGCAATTTGTCGAACAGCTCGTCGGATATCGATCGCAACAACATCTCAAATATCATTTCGAAATGCTGCTGCTGCAAAAATCAGCAAAATTGCCGCTGCGGTATTTTGATCGTCCCGATTATTTTGATCAGCTGGAGCGAGCGGCTCTCGGCATGGATATCAAAGGGTTCAATATTTTCGTCTTGTTCATGAATATGGTGCGCAACTGCATTTCCCTTATCGGAATGGTGTATATATTGATTTCCTTTCATTGGGTTTTGGCGCTTGCGGTCTCGATTATGATCGTGCCGAATCTGTGGGTGAGCGCCTTCTTCGGCCAGCGGAAGTACATGCAGATGATACTGCATACGCCGGCGCAGCGGAAAACACATTATTTGCTTCAGCTTCTGCACAGCAGAAATGCGGCCAAAGAAGTGAGAGTGTACCAAAATGCGCCTTACTTAATTGCGAAATGGCAGCGATTATTCTGGAAGACGACCGATGAACGCTATCAATTGGAAAAGACAGCAGGCTGGAGATCCCTGATCGTGGATGCTTCGCACTCGCTTTTGAACATAGGTACATTTGGATTGCTGGTATGGCTTGGCTATCAAGGCTCCCTCACAGTAGGGCATTATGTTTCGTTAACTCAGGCACTGGTGCAAATCGAGGGCATCATCTCCGGATTGGGCAGAAATATCGCTGGAATCTATGAAGAGTCCTTATTCGTCAATGAAGTGTTGACCTATCTGGAATTAGAGACGGAGGAGCCGGGGGAGAACCATATCAAGTTCCCGGAGCCTTTGCGCGATGGAATTGAGGTCTCGGATCTTGCCTTTGCGTATACCGACCAGTCGCCGCCGGTGTTGAAGGGCGTAAGTTTGCGCATCCGGCCCGGAGAGAAGATCGCCATCGTCGGCGAAAACGGGGCGGGGAAAAGCACGCTTGTAAAATGTCTGCTGGGCCTGTATAGTCCGGACAGAGGAACCATTCGATTCGACGGCATCGATCTGCGGGACATGGACCAGAACAGTATGAGATCCAATATATCTGCCGTATTTCAAGACTTCATGAGCTACCAGCTTACGGCGCGAGAAAATATTGCCATGGGGCAGGTAAGCAAAATCAAGGATGACGGCGCGATCCGGGAAGCGGCGGACAAAGCGGGGGCGGGCGAATTGCTCCGGCGGCTGCCGCAAGACATGGACACGGAGCTCGGATCTCTGTTCGACCATGGTTACGAACTCTCGGGAGGGCAGTGGCAAAAAATTGCTTTGAGCCGAGCTTTTTTGAAGGATGCGCAGATTGTCATTTTGGATGAGCCGACGGCGTCTCTTGATCCGAAAGCAGAAGCCGAGGTGTATGATAACTTCACGAGATTGTACGAGGGGAAGACGACTATCATGATCTCTCATCGTCTGAGCAGCTGCCGCCATGCCGATCGGATCATTGTGCTGCGGGACGGCAGAATTATTGAGGAAGGAAGCCATGAGGAGTTAATCCGCAGGGAAGGCGAGTACGCGCAAATGTTCACCTCGCAAGCACAAAGATATACCGCTTAAAGGGAAAAAGGGGTGAATAGAAGAACATCTTAAAGTATAAATAATCGTTGTTTTGTCATATATTCGTGAAAGCGTTTCGAATATAGAATGAAGGAAAAGACAATATGGAGGGAGAACATGGAGGAGGACACGGCATCAAGCCAGATATAGAGAGCTGATGCGAGGCGGAGCATCCGCTCTGCCGCTATAAATTAAACCGCTTTACATTTGGCGGCATTAGGCAAGGAGGAGGGATTCACATATGGCGAAAGCATCTGCCGGGCCGGACACGGAATCACGCTTGAATCTCGATAAGCATCGTAAAAGCGCGTTTAAACGGTTTTTCATGCAAATAGATATTCAACTGATGGTACTGCCTGCGCTCGTGTTCATCTTTATTTTTTCCTATATTCCCATGTATGGCGTTCTGATCGCTTTTCAGGACTACAAGATGGGTTCGAACTTATTGAACAACAATTGGGTCGGCTTTAAGCACTTTGTCGCTTTTTTCAATGCTCCGGAATTTTATCCCGTCATGCGCAACACGATTGTCATCAGCTTTTTGAAGTTCATTTTTGGGTTCCCGGCGCCGATTCTTCTGGCGCTCATGCTGAATGAAGTGCGCAAAATGTTCTTCAAACGGGTGGTACAGACCGTAACGTATTTGCCGCACTTCTTGTCTTGGGTCGTCATCGGGTCGATGGTGACATCGCTGCTCTCTGTCGACAACGGCAGTGTCAATATGCTGCTCGAGAAATTGAAACTTATCGATGAACCTGTCAATTTCCTGTCATTGTCGGAATATTTCTGGACGATTCTCATCACGACCAATGTGTGGAAAGAAATAGGATTCCAGTCTATTGTTTATTTGGCGGCGATTGCCGGGATCGATCCTCATTTATACGAGGCGGCATCCATCGATGGCGCCAGCCGGTTCAAGCAGATGTGGTTGATTACGCTTCCGTGCATTATGCCTGTCGTCATCATTTTTATGATATTGGCGATCGGCAATCTGACGAATGCCGGCTTCGAAGATATTTTGATTCTGGCCTCCAATCCGGCCTTGCGCGAGGTGTCGGATTCACTGGATGTATACGTGGTCCGGGTCGGTATCGACAACTACAGGTACTCCTATGCGACGGCAATCGGTCTGTTCAAGGCCGTGGTTAGCGTCACGTTGCTTACATTAGCGAACTTCATCGCCAGAAAAACGGGCAATAGCTTGTGGTGATGAATCATTCCCAATACAGGAGGACTGAACGATGATACGAGACAGTATAGGAGACCGCATATTTGTCGCCTTTATCTATGTATTTCTAACTGTGCTGGCGTTTTCCACCTTTTATCCGTTTTGGAACTCGCTCGTCATTTCCTTCAATGAAGGGTTGGATACCGCGAAGGGCGGGATTACGTTCTGGCCGCGGGAATTCACGCTGGAGAACTACCGCATCGTATTCGAGGACTCGCGGTTAATGAACGGCTTCGTCATTGCCGCTCTGCGGACGGTTATCGGCACCTTATCCGCGATATTAGCAACGTCCATATTTGCCTATGGCATGTCCAAGCGAGAGCTGATGGGCCGCAAATATTACATGATTATGTGTATTATTACGATGTATTTTGGCGGCGGGCTCATTCCGACCTATATGCTTATCCGCAGCCTTGGCTTGTTCAACTCGTTCTGGGTTTTCATTATTCCAGCCCTGATCAGCGTATGGAACATGATTATCTTCCGCACGTTCTTCCAGGGGCTCCCGGCAGGCTTGGAGGAATCGGCCAAAATCGATGGCTGCGGCAACTGGGGAACGTTCTTCCGAATTGTGCTGCCTTTATCCGGCCCCGTCGTGGCCACGCTGTCGCTGTTCACGGCCGTGGCGCACTGGAACGAATGGTTCGTGGCCAGTATCTATATCACGAATGAAGATCTGCTGCCTATCCAGACGGTGCTGCGTCAAATTCTGTTCTCGAATATCGCCTCGGAACAGATGGCCAATGTCGATATGAGCGCGATTGCGCATATGAATGCCGCCAAAAAAATTACGTCCAAGGCCTTGACGATGGCGACGATTATGGTTGCGACGGTTCCTATCGTATGCGTCTACCCGTTCCTGCAGAAATATTTCGTCAAGGGCGTATTGATTGGATCGCTGAAAGAGTAGTGACCTGGAGCAATACGGGAAAATTCGCTGGCGTTTAGAGCATCTTTGCTTTAAACATAGAATACAAATTGAAAGGGGAAAATATCCAGTGAAGAACAAGAGAAACCTCCTTCTTAGCGTGCTCTCTGTCTTTATGGTGTTCACCTTGGTGGTCGGGTGCGCCGGCGGCGGGAACACAAGCGCGCCCCCAGCCAAAGAACCGGCTAAGCAGGAAGGGGGCGGAGCCGGGCAAGAACCTTCCGGTGAATCACCGAAAAGCGATCTCTACGAGTTGGGCAAGGAAGAGCTGAATGTCTCGTTCTATGGCAACTATGGCTGGTACCAGATGCCGAAATGGGGCAAGGATCCCGCTTCCAAATGGATTCAGGACAACCTCAAGGTAACGGTCACGGCCGTCAGCTCGGGCGGGAACAACGCGCAGAAGCTGCAGACGATGATCGCCGGCGATGAGCTGCCGGATATTATTTGGACAGACAGAGGCCCGGATGTCGAGCGGCTCCGCGAAGCAGGCATGCTTGTGCCGCTGGACGAATACATCGAGAAATATCCAAACTTCAAAAAGTCTCTGTCCGAACAGCATCTGGCGCTGCTCCGGTCCCCGGACGGCAAAATCTATCAGCTTCCGAACTATTATACGCAGCAACCGAACGGCAACGCTGGATATGCAATCAATAAAAAGATCTATAAAGCGCTCGGCTCTCCGAAGCTGGAGACGACCGACGACTTGTACGCTTATCTGAAAGCGGTCAAAGAAAAATTCCCGGATGTCATTCCGTTCGAGACGGGATTGGCCAAAGACGGACATGGCATTGACCAGATTTTCTCTTCCTTCAAGGAAAACAACCTGTCCTTCACGCGTTTCTTCGGCGTCCCTGACGGCGACAAAATCGTATCCATCTATAAAGATCCGGGATTCCGCGAATCCGTCGTCTTCACGGCGAAGCTGATGCGCGAGAAGCTGATGACGCAGGATGCGAATACGCAGACCGAGGACCAAGTAAGAGAGAAAGCGATGAATGGCAAATTTGCCGTTATTGCCACCTTTGACCCGATGAAGATGCTGGCGACCGCGGACGCCGAACTGAAGAAGAAGGATCCGGAAGACGGATACATGTTCATTCAGCCGATCGCCAAGGAGGGTCTCGATCGCGCCAAAATCTACCCGGGAACCTATAATCAATTAGGCTGGAACGTGGCTCTCATTACGAAGAATGCCAAAAATCCGGAAGCCGTCTTCGCGCTTCTCGACTGGATGACCGGGCCGGAAGGCAGCATGGTGCTGAACTGGGGCCCTCCGGGAACGGACGGATATTGGGACGGCTTCGAGGCGGACGGCGTGACGCCGAAATTCAACAAGGAAAAATATTTGAATGACCCGGATACGCTTGCGGAAATTAACGGTAAAGCCGGCGACCTGGTATGGGTGGGCAACACGATGTTCCTCGATAACACGAAGAAGCAAATGTTGTCCAACGTTCCGGCCGATCAAGTCGACTTCAGCAACCGTTGGCAAATGGAAATTACATGGGGCACGCAGGGCGATTTCACGGAGTTCCTCGGCTGGGAGCCTGCTCCTGACAGCGAAGTCGGCATCATTAGACAGAGCATCCGAGATATTTGGCTGACCGCGAGAGCGAAATCGATGTATGCCAAGTCCGACGAGGAAGCACTGCAAATTCTGGATAAGGCTCACGAAGACTCGATGAAGCTGGGCTATGATAAATTCCTTGAGCATGTAACCAACGTGTGGACGGAAAACAAAAAAGCGTTGGGCAAATAAGGATATCGCAACGAAGGCTCGCTGTACCGGCGGGCCTTCGTTTTTGTTCGCTGCCGCAGGGGCGGAACTGGCAGCCGCATACTGTTCAAACGGGATGGTTCATTGCTATACTTGGGATGGAAATAGTTAGGCTGCAGGTAACGATTGACCGCATGTCCTGAAGGGAGATCTTTCATGTACAACGTGTTATTGGTGGATGACGAGATGCTTGATCTCGAAGGGATGAAGCAATTTATTCCATGGGAAGCTTTAGGCATGAAAGTGGCAGCGGCGGTGAACAACGCCTTTGACGCATGCGAGATTATCGAACAGCTTCCAATAGACATTATGGTTAGCGACATCAATATGCCCAATATGTCGGGATTGGAATTGGCCCGGAGAGCAATCGAAAAAAAGGCGGACATTCGTGTCATTTTTGTAAGCGGTTACCAGGACTTCAGCTATGTGAAGCAGGCATTGTCACTGAAGGCTTATAGTTATGTGCTGAAGCCGATGGATGATAACGAGCTGATCGCGGCGCTGCAGAAGGTGAAGCAGGATCTGGAGAACGAGCGGAAGCGCCGTGACGTGGAAGAGGCGTACCAGCGCATGATTCCGATGGCCAAGAACGACCTGTTGGCCAGGTTGCTGGAAGGGGAATGCGATCAAGATTATTTGCAGGAAATGAGGAAGGTGATTCAGTCCAACGGGCTGGATCAGTTGGAATGGCCCGTGCGTGCCGCCGTTATGGAGCTGGATGACATGAATTGGGCGCAGGAGGCCGTCAGCCTGTCCCAGCAGATGATGTCGAAGAACTTCCTCTTTGAAGTAAGCGAGATCGGGCACAAGCACGGCATGCGCCATGTCTGCAAGCTGTCCTCGCACCGGATCGCGCTGTTGATTGACGGCCAGCGGATGGAGGCGCTGATTCATGACTTGTACGCGGCGGTTCAAGCCAACTTCCCGTTTACGATGACAGTGGGGGTCGGCGAGCCGGTGCATGCGCTCGTACAGCTTCACGTATCGTGCAAGCAGGCCATGGAAGCCGTGGACGGCAAAATGTTTTTGGGCAAAGGCAAGCTAATCATGTATGAAGAAGTGAGCCGGGAACCGGGAATGGTCGATGCCCGGACGCTCGATACGCGCGTGGAAGCCTTATTTCATGCGCTGACCAAATACGATCTTGTCCGTATCTATGACGAGATCGAGCGATTGTTCGAATCCGTAAGCATGCTGAGATCCAAATTCACGGTGCATAATCTGGCCATGTTTATTATATGGAAGCTGGATCAGCAACTGAAGGCAAGAGGCGAGAACTTGTTCGATATGCTTGGGATGGAGCTTCATAATCTGGATATCTTGCTGAAGTTCGATACGATTAGCGATATTCGTTCCTGGCTCGTGCGCAAAACGTTCGAAATATCCGAGCACTTGCGAAGCAAATCAAGCTCCAAGAACAATAAGCTGATCCGGGAAATGATTCAAATGATGAAGGATCGAATGAATGACAATATCACCCTTAAGGATGTGGCGCATCAATTTTCTTTTTCTCCCAACTATCTCGGCTATATGTTCAAGGAAGAGACGGGCAAGTCGTTCAGCGAAGTGTTGATTCAACTGCGGATGGAGCGGGCGCGCGAATTGCTGCACGATCCTTCGATGAAGATCTATGAAATCGCGAATCAGGTCGGTTACCGTTACCTGCCGTATTTCAGCAGACAATTCAAGGAAGCTTACGGCATGACGCCGATGGAGTACCGCAAGCGAGAAACGTGACAGGGGATGGCGGATATGAAAGCACAACAGGCGAGGCGAAGGTACTTGCCGATTGGATATAAATTAATGCTTACTTATATGCTGTTCATCGTGAGTGCCGTATCTGTCATCGGCTATGTGTCCCACTCCATGTACGACGAATCGATCCGGAAGCACACCAGGATGAATGTTCAGGGAACCTTGCTGCAGATGCGCGATAATATCGAATATAAGATGCAGGATGTCATCCGCATTTCCTCCCTTCTCTATGACGATTATGAATTGTACCGGCATCTGCGAAGCTATGAGGAGGGGTGGGACAACTATGACCGCATGACGAAGGACGTTCTGCCCAAAATAGAAGCCGCCACCAAGTCGACCGGCATGAAGCTGTGGACCTCGGTCTACTTCCGCAATGAATCGATTTATGAAGTATATAAGAATAGGATCGAGGAGAGTAACTGGTCGTATGATATTTATCATCTTAGCCGCATTACGGACAAGGAATGGTACAAGCACTTCCCGCCTGAAAAGTATGGCTTCACGATGCAGTGGAGCCAGATCGAAAATGACCGCGACCTTCAGCGGATTTCCCTGCTGCGGAGACTGATTGACACCTACAATCCGAATCAGCTGCAGGAAGTCGGATTCCTCCGGATCAACGTGGCCATTCAGGAGTTGTTCGACAGTCTGGATTACTCCAAAATTGGAAGCGGAAGCGTCCTCTATATTCAGGATGAGTCCGGGCGGATCATGTATCAATCAGGCGAGCTTCCGGCCGCCTACTCGGAAGGCCAGGAGCAGTTGGACAAGGATTTTTTGACGATCCAGGAGACGGTCGGCCGGCAATCGTGGAAGCTGGCCGCGCTCGTGCCGGTCGCGCTGATCCAGCAGGATGCGCTCAAGGTCAGGATTTTTATCATTTTCGCTTGTCTGATTTGCGTGGTTGTCCTCTCTTTCGCAGGCGGCTTTATATCCCGGTTCTTCTCGGTTCGGATACATAAGTTTGTCTCCGTGCTGAATGCATTTCGCGAAGGAGATCTGCATAAGCGCATCTCCTACCGGGGCAATGACGAATTCTCGCAGATTGCGACCGCGCTCAACAATATGGGCGAGAATATCGAGTCTCTAATCAAGGAAGTGTACTTGACCCAGCTGCAGAAGAAGGAAGCGGAGCTGGAAATGCTTCAGTCGCAAATGAATCCGCATTTTCTCTATAACACCCTGTCCTCGATCAGCCGCCTCGCCAAATTCGGCGAAAATGACAAGCTGCAGCAAATGGTGATGGGGCTGGCCAAATTTTACCGCCTGGCTCTGAACAACGGCAAGCTGATGATCCGGGTTCCGCAAGAGCTGGAGCAGGCACAGGCGTATGTCGATATCCAGAAGATCAAATACGGGGAACGGCTTGAGGTGATGTTCGATATCGACCCCGTCATTTGGCCGTACAGCACTGTCAAGCTGATTTTGCAGCCATTTATTGAGAACGTCCTGGAGCATGCCTGGTGCGGTGATCGGATTCACATTCGCGTCGTGGCGTCCAAAGAAGGGGAAAATCTCTTATTCCGCGTCATCGATGACGGGGTCGGAATGGCCCCGGAGCGCGTGATCGATATTTTCCATGGCCGGGATCATGTGAATGCGGGCTATGGCATACGCAACGTCGATCAGCGCATCAAGCTGCAATACGGACCGGAATACGGCGTGAGCATCCACAGCCGGCTCGGGATCGGGACCTCGATATCCATCCGGATCCCGGCGAAGCATAGCTGATTCCCACGAACCCCCTAATCTTGTATAATAGAGGTTGCACTATACGCATTCATAGATTTTGTATTTCTGAATCGGAGTGGGGGGAACTGGATTGAATACCCGATCGCTGGCCTATGTGGCGGTGCGGTTGCTGGCGCTGTATTTTTTCATTACCGCGATCGTCCATGTGTCTAACGTGGTGCAGGTCAGCTTGCCGAATCTGATGTCTATCAAGGATGCAGCCGCCAGCGGGCCGGATCAGATTGTGCTGTTGGTGGTGGTCCTGCTCCCGTCCATCATTATGCTGCTTAGCGCCTTCGTACTATGGACGGCAGCTTACCGCATCTCCGGACTGTTGGCCCCGGCCGCCCAGCCGCGGGAGGAAGCTGCGGCGGCAGAGGCGGCGGGCCAAGGAGAGCTTCCGCGGCGATCGAGGGCGCAGGAACTGGCATCCCTGACCAAGCCGCTGCTTCAGACGGGCCTCGGCATCTCCGGCCTGATCCTGCTCATTAACGGCATCCCGGACTTCATACATATGTTGATGACGATTACCTATGTCGATACGCACATGTACCCGGATCATATGCAGCGCGAATTAAGCGCGAATTTCGTGCAAGTCATTGTGAAGATGCTGCTCGGTCTCTGTCTGGCGATTGGGGCCGGCGGACTGACCCGCTACTTCACGCGCTCGTCCTCATCGTGAACGGGGACGACGCCGACAATGGCGAATGTACGCCTTCGAAGGAGGAATTGAATGATGCGAATGTCTCATATTATCAAAGGTTATGTTATTCCGATGATCATCGCGTTCGGCATCAGCCTGTTAATCCAGCAGGTCGCCTATGCGCAGGTCGTCGTGCAGCAGCATTCCATGCAGCATACGTATAATCCCGGGGATCGGCTCATCGAGAACAAATGGGTGTACCATTGGTTCGAGCCCGCCTACGGCGATGTCGTCATCATCGATCCGGCGTTCCAGGGAGAACGGTATATCAAGCGCGTCGTCGGCGTGGCGGGCGACACGATCGATACCCGCGACGGGAAGCTGGAAGTGAACGGCCGGGTCGTCGACGAGCCGTTCGCAGAGGGCAGCACCCTGCCGAAGCAGCTGGACCTGCCGATTGTCGTGCCGGAAGGGCATGTATTCGTGATGGGAGACAACCGGGCCGTCAGCATAGACAGCCGGACCTACGGGCCTGTTCCGCTGGAGTATCTGGAAGGCAAGGTCGAATGCAAAGTATGGCCTTGGTGGTAGCAGGGAGCAGAAGCGGGGAGCGGTTGTTCCCCGCTTCTTCATGTCCGGGCGGGCATGTCTGGAAGCGCGTCGAAGCCCGCTTCGGCAAGTCAGCGCATTCGTGGTCGTTCGCATACTCACACTCCCGTTATAGGTCCGTCGCTTCCTCAAGTTGCATGCCGGAAGGCTGCGCGCTATACTTGAACACGATGAACTAAGGCGCTGTCCCTTCCGGGACGGAGCAGTGAAAGGAATCGAATTCACCACGATGTTGACAGAGAAGAAAGCGTTTAGACGAATCCAATGGGGATTGCTGTTTTTTATTGATTACACGGCGGGAGGCGTAGATCTGCTGCCGGATATCGTCGGCTTGTTCCTCATCTATACGGCGATTCGCGATCTGGAAGGGGTCGAGCCTCCGTTCCGGCGCGCGAAGGCCGTGGTTATCCCGCTGATGGCGTTGGCCGTTATCGAAATTTTGCAGCCGTTCTTCATTCAAGCCATCCCCCGGGGGATATTGGCCTGGTACGGAGTCGGGCGATCCGTGCTCGAGACCGGGTTGAATATCGCGCTGATGGCCCTGCTGTGCGGCGGGCTGCGCTCGTTCCTGCTGCGGAACGGACAGCCCGCGCTCGCGCATATGGCCCGCAGGCGGCTCATCTATTTCATTGTCGCGCTCGGATGCTCGTTGAGCATGATCGGCTTTGCCCTGGCGTCGCCGATGCTGTTCGACGCGATGGCCGTGCCGTTCTTCCTGCTCTATATTATTGTCGTCATCATGCTGATGGGCTTGTTCGGGCAGGCGGCCAAGCGAACGGATGCGATGGGCGGAAGCATGGCATAACAAGGGAATGAGGCCGGGGCGCTTGCGGCGCACCCGGCCGCGGGAGGTTAAAGACAGGCGAAGAGTTTCGCCTGTCTTTTGTTGTTAATGAGGGCCGGCAAGGCTCGCTGGCAGGGGCAAGCCCGCGGTGATCCCGCAGCCTATGGAGGGGCCTGACGATGTGCCCAAGGCTGGCGGGGCTCTATGGCCGCCGGCGAGCTCGGGCCGGAGGAGCGGCTTCCTCGTCTGGCTGCAAGGAGCAGGAGGAGGCGCAAGAGGCGCTGGGGCACCCTCAAAGAAAAAATCCTGCACGGGTGCAGTAATTTTCGATCCAATGGCGGATCTGCGGTATAATTCCTGCAAAAGTGCATCATTTTCGCCTAATTTTCCTTTTTTTTGGGGGATCAAGAGCGAAATTCCTGCATTTTTGCAGGATTGGCTTTTCGCCATAAGCAGCTCTGGAGAAATACTGCAGATTTGCAGTAATCTTCGGCGCTGCGGCGAACAATCCGCTCTCCATGCCGAGGGATAGAACCACCGCGGGGCAGGAACCATTGCATGGCGAAGAAACACCAGTAGAGGGGACTTGGGGGCGGTTTACACACTTGGCATTTGAACGCTGGACGCGCCAGGGCGGTTTGCACACTTGGCATTTGAACGTCGGCCACGCCAGGACGGTTTGCACATTTTGACGATAGTGCAGCGATAACGGATCCATGAATCTATTCGCTGCGGAACAGGATTGGGGTATAATCTTATCAAATCCTATGGAGTAAGGAGCGTGTCGCATCATGACAACATGGAAAGTCGTCGTGGCCGGATGCGGCCAAATGGCCAATACGTGGATGGAGTATGCCAGGCAGCGCGAGGATACGGCGATTGTCGGCCTCGTCGATATCCGGCCGGAAGCCGCCTTGCAGATGGCGGAAAGGCATGGTCTGTCATGCGGGCTCTATTCGGATCTGCGGGAAGCGATACGGCGCAGCGGAGCCAATCTCGTCTTCGACGTGACGACGCCGAACGCGCATCGCGCAACATCGGGGACCGCAATGGAGATGGGCTGTCATGTGATTGCGGAAAAACCGATGGCATCCAGCCTGTCCGCGGCGATCGAGTTGGCGGAGCTGTCGCGGAAGACGGGGATGTCCCTGTCCATTATGCAGAACCGCCGTTACTTGCGCCGGGTTCGGGCATTCCGCGGCTTGGTCCAATCGGGCGTCATCGGCCGGCTTGGCTTCGTCGGGGCGGATTTCTTCCTCGCGCCCCGGTTCGGGGGCTTCCGCGAGCAGATGGCCAGTCCGCTTATTCTGGATATGGCTATCCATACGTTCGATCAAGCCCGCTTCATCACGGGGGCGGATCCGATATCCGTGACCTGCCAGGAGTGGAATCTTCCCGGTTCCTGGTACAAAGGTCATGCCAGCGCCGTTTGCACCTTTGAGATGAATGACGGGTCGGTCTTCAATTACCGCGGCTCCTGGAGCGCTCAGGGGTTCCCGACATCATGGGAGGCGGCTTGGCGCGTCGCCGGCAGCCGAGGCACCGCGATCTGGGATGGAGAGGACCGGATCGAGGCCGAATCATTCAATGATGCCGGGGAAGCGGTACGGACGGAGGCCCCGATGGATTGGAACGGCCGGGAGGGGCATGCCGGTTGCCTCGACGAGATCTTCGCCGCGATGGCGGAAGGACGGCCGGCGGAGACTTGCGCCGCCGACAATGTGAAGAGCATGGCGATGGTGTTCGGGGCCATGGAGAGCTCCCGCCGTCAAGCGACGGTGCGGATTGCTCCGCTGATCCAGGAATACGCTGCCTGCGGGGAGACGTAAGGGGGTGTCCCGGGACATGGGACATCCCTGAGGAGAGGACAAATCGAGCCTGACAAAGCCCCATTCAATGACATAGGGAGTGTGGAGCATGACCAACAAGGGAGAGACCGAGAACGAAAAAGCCGGGAATGGGCTTGGGAAGCAATCCGAACAACAAGAGAATTATGCTCAACATAAGCAAGAAGAGCAGCAACGGCAAGAAGAGCAGCAACGGCAAGAAGAGCAGCAACGGCAAGAAGGGCAACATCAGCAAGAAGGGCAAGAACAGCAAGAACAGCAAGAACAGCAACAACAGCAAGAAGAGCAGCATGAGCCAGATCAATCCGGATTCGCCGATGTGTACGTCATTCAATTGCTGTACAAGGACAAGCCGGTGCTGGACCGGGAGGCGCTGTATGGAAAAATGCAGCAATATACCGGAGAGATACACTGCGCGGAGGATGCGGAGGAAGCGGAGGAGACTGGCGAGTCGCTGGCGGTATGGGAGTCCAGTGAGAGCGAAGCTGCGGAAGCGGGCGAGGTCATGCACTTCTTCCATCTCAATCATATGATTGAGTTCCAGCAGGGAGCGCTTCCCGCGCAGACATGCATCATGCCTTCGGACAAGCCGGTGGAGGAGGAAGCCTTCGAGACGGCGCTGCAGCAAGCCTGGCATTGGCCGGAAGCGAGAGCGGCCGTTGCGGGCTGCCGTCACTCGCTGATGCTGACCGATTTCTTCGCGCGCGGCCTGGAATATAAGGAGCGCCTGAAGCTCATTAGCGGTGCGCTCCGGGCTCTGCTGGAGACGGCGCCTTGCGAAGCCGTCTACTTCCAGGCCAGCGACAAGATCGTCCATCCCCAAGCTTATGCGGCCGCGGTCGAAGCCGGCCAGCGCTTATACGGGGCGATGAATCTCCGTTTCTATAACGTGCATGGCAGAGACGAGATGATTATGGATACTTGCGGCCTGGCCGCGATCGGATTGCCGGATGTGCAGTGTCATTTCCGCGGGTTGGAGCCGAATGAAGTGGCGTCGTGGGTCGGTGATATCGCGTACTACTTGTACGAGCACGGGGATATTATCCAGGACGGCGAGACGGTCGGCTCGGAGGAGATCCGCTGGCACTGCGAGCACCAGCTTGCTTTGGCGGCGCCGATGCGGCATGTGCTCGATCTGAACCCCGGGCCGGAGCACTATGCGGGCATCCAGCATCATGGCCGGGATCAACGTCCGGAATAGCACCGAATCGTAAAGCGGTGCCATGCTCCAAAGCGGGGGCCGCCGCTTCGGCCACACGCCAACCGGCCCTTGATCCGAAGCGCGCTGCGGCGCTGGACCAAGGGCCGGCCAGACCATCAATCGGCAAATAAGACGGCATATTCGCCGTAGCCTTCCTCTTCCAGCTTCTCCTTCGGGATGAAGCGAAGAGCCGCCGAGTTGATGCAGTAACGCAGTCCGTTCGGGCCGGGACCGTCGTCGAAGACATGCCCGAGATGAGAGTCGCCGTAACGGCTGCGCACCTCGGTGCGCACCATGCCGTGGGACAGGTCAAGCTTCTCTTCGATATGGTAAGACCGGAGCGGTCTCGTGAAGCTTGGCCATCCGCACCCCGCATCATATTTGTCGCGCGAGCTGAACAGCGGTTCTCCCGAGACGATGTCTACATAGATGCCGTCTCCCGAATGATCCCAGAATTCATTCTGGAACGGAGGCTCTGTTCCGTTATTTTGCGTGACATGGAACTGCATCGGGGTGAGACTTTCCTTCAGCCGGGCTTTGTCCGGCCCCGTTACGCCCCAATGCTTGGCGATAAAGGCGTCGCGCCCGGACCCGGTGCGGTAACGTTTGTAATGGGCCGGCTGCTTGCGATGATAGTCCTGGTGGTATTCCTCCGCCGGATAGAAGGCGGATACCGGGACAATCTCGGTCGCGATCGGCTTGTCGAAGCGCCCGCTGCGCTCCAGCTCCCGCTTGGATTCCTCCGCTTCCTCCCGCTGCTTCTCGTTATGATAGAAGATCGCTGTTCGGTAGGAGGAGCCACGATCGTGGAATTGGCCGCCCGGATCGGTCGGATCGATCTGCTGCCAGAACAGCTCCAGCAGCTTCTTATAAGGAAATACGGCCGGATCGAACGTAATCTGCACGGCCTCCGCGTGTCCGGTTCGGTCGGTGCACACCTCTTCATAGGTCGGATTTTCCGTATGCCCGCCGGTATAGCCGGAGACGATGGAGCGGATGCCGGGAAGCTCCTCGAACGGAGTCACCATGCACCAGAAGCATCCGCCCGCGAATGTCGCTTTTTCCAGAGAAGGTTGAGTATGGTCGCTCATTGGATATCAACTCCTTTGCATAGCCATATCATAACCAAATGGAGGCCGCGAGACAACAAAGGCCGCACGCAAAAATGGGCGGCCCCGCCGAAAGATGAGGGTTGTATATGCTGCCGATCCGTGCTAGTATGAATATATCGAAAACGATACTCCACAAAGGGGAGTAGCTAGCACAGTATTCGTCGTCATTACGGGATCGAGTCGCCTCGTCCCCGGCGGTACTGGCAACGTACACGTTGTTTGCGAGACCTTTGCCACGGGTTGCGATGGTGAAGGTCTTTTTTGATCGTTTAGAGCCGTCGCCTCGTGGTGACGGCTTGTTTTATTTTTCGTAGTATCAAGCATACTACAGTATGGGAGGAAGTCATTGTGGAACTATTTTCAATTGAATTCTGGACGGCATTGTTGTCGATCGTGGTGATCGACCTGGTGCTGGCAGGAGACAATGCGATCGTCATTGGCCTGGCCGCCCGCAATGTTCCGAAGCAGGACCAGAAAAAAGTGATTATTTTGGGGACGGCCGGAGCGATTATCATCCGTGCGATCGCCACCTTGCTCGTCGTCTACCTGCTGATGGTTCCCGGACTTCAATTGTTCGGCGGTCTTCTCTTGCTCTGGATCGCAGTGAAGCTGATGATTGAAGAGAAGGAGCATAACATCAAGGCCGGCACCAGCATCGGCGCGGCCGTCGGCACGATCATCGTCGCTGACGCCGCCATGGGGCTCGATAACGTGCTGGCTGTGGCGGGGGCCGCCAAGGGACATCCGTTCCTGGTCATTCTCGGATTGATGATCTCGCTTCCGATTGTCGTCTGGGGAAGCACGATTGTGCTCAAGTTTATCGAGCGGTATCCGGTTATTATCCTGCTCGGCTCCGCCGTGCTCGCCTGGACCGCCTCGAAAATGCTCGTGGCCGAAAAGTTTATCGCCCCTTACTTCACCAATCCGGTCATCAAATACGGATTCGAAGCGATCGTCGTGCTGGGTGCCGTGGCCATCGGACTTAGCCTGAAGCGGAAACGGGCGCAGCGGGCCCAGGAAGCGGACGATCATCCGGAACTTCATCACCATCGTGCGCAGGGCGAGTAACCGCCCGGCATGACTCCAGCCGAAGGCATCGCCTTCGGCTTTTGCCATGAAGGAACATACACGGAGATCCGCGATAGGGAGTGATGCCTGTATCCCTATACAGAGTGTCCATTGGTATCATCCTATGAAGGGAGCGGCCGATTGGTGCCATTTTTCCCGTAAGAACCGGTCAAGAGAGCTGCCGTATCTGCTGTATCAGCATTTTCATCGCCATCGTCGGCACTGCCTTCGTATCCTGTAAAATAAAGAAGGGCCGAATGACGCGGCCTCCCTTGACATGAATGCGTCGCAGCTCGCCCGCTTCCAATTCCTTGTGGATAACCCAACGGGAGAGCAGTGCGATGCCAAGGCCGGCGAGAACGGCCTCCTTCACTCCTTGGCTGCTGTTGAACACATAAGTGCGCTTCGGCTCCACGCCGAGATCCCGAATAAATTGCTCGCTGTAGGAACGGGTTCCCGAACCGCTCTCCCGCAGAATCCAAATCTGATTCTGCAGCATGGACGGATCGAGCTTCGGCATCGCCGTCAGCTCGTGATCCGGGGGGGCGACGAGGATCATCTCGTCCTCCATGAACGGGTGATCCACCAAAATATCGGCATACTCAATCTTCCCTTCGACGAGCCCGACATCGAGCTCATTCGCCCGCACGGCTTGCGCGATCTCTTCTGTATTGGCGATCATCGCCTGGATATCGACCTGCGGATATTGGCGGGCAAAATCCGCGATCAGACGCGGCAAAATATATTCCCCGATCGTAAAGCTGGCTCCCACCTTCAGCGTACCCGTCACTTCGTCCCGCAGCAGATGGATTTCTTCCTTGGCGTTCTCGTATAGAGCAAGCATTTGCTTGGCCCGCTGGTACAGGATATGCCCTGCGTCCGTCGTCTTCACATGCCGGGGAGAGCGGTGAATCAGCTTGATCCCGAATTCGTTCTCCAGGTTCCGGATATGCATGCTGACGCCGGGCTGAGACAGATTCAGTAATTTGGCGGCTCTCGAAAAATTGCACTGCTCTACGACGGTAACATACACTTTCAATGTATCGACAATCATGTTCGAATCCTCCGGTATCCATCTAGCTGAATAATCCATCCCGCTGATGGAATCGCTTGCTTGTATCCCTTCCCATTGTATCCCTTTCTCCCGAATGGAACAATCCGGATGCGGTCATCCGGGCAAGCATAAGTTTTCCTAATCGTTCGGATAGCTTATTGGTATTTCACATTCCGTGTTCTTCGGCTTATAGTTGATTATGGAATCAGGGTTCACATGCAGGTGGGGAATGAGCCCGTAAGCTGCCGGGATGGAGCAGGGGAGCAGGCACCGATAAGCGGCATCTTTCTGCCTCGGGAGGTGCAGGAAGGCGCCCGGGAGCCTGGGAAAGCGCCGGAATGCGCTGCGCGATCGTTGCTTTGTTGCCGCAATGCTGCAATGTGAAAGTGCAACCAGACAGAATTGGGGGAAAAACATGAGTCAGGGAGAAGGACTTGGCGCAACCAATGCCCGCAGGCAGCGGAATGGCCTTGGTTTTGCGCTTGGAATCGGATTGACGCTTGTCATCGCGCTGGCGGCCAAGTATTTGGCCGGGCTTCCGTTCCTTAGCATTATGGGTCAGCTTGTTATCGCTATCTTGATCGGCATTCTGTGGCGTGCCATGATCGGCGTGCCTGATCAGATTGTGGCAGGCACCAATTTTTCAAGCAAAAAGCTGCTTCGGCTCGGGATTATCCTGCTAGGGATGAGGCTGAATTTGATGGATATTGTTCATGCGGGCCCGAAAGTATTTCTGATTGCGGTCATCGTCATTATATTCGCTATTAGTGTCGTCTATGGCTTGTCAAGACTGTTCAAGGTACAGAAGCGGCTTGGCATCCTGACGGCATGCGGCACGGCCATTTGCGGCGCGGCTGCGGTTGTCGCGATTTCGCCGCAGATTAAAGCCAAGGACGAGGAGACGGCCATTGGCGCAGCCATGGTCGCGATACTGGGCACAATTTTTACGTTGGTCTATACCTTTTTGTATCCGGTGCTCGGATTGACGCAGGACGGATACGGCATCTTCGCCGGCGCCACGCTGCATGAGATCGCCCACGTCATTGCGGCCGCGGCGCCCGGAGGCGATGGCGCGGTCGATATGGCGGTCATCGTGAAGCTGACCCGGGTGGCGCTTCTCGTGCCGGTAGCGATTCTTATCGGCATTTGGTCCAGCCGGGCCGAGCAACGGGAGAAGGGAACCCGCTCGAAGCTGTCTTGGCGCACGCTGCCGATTCCGTGGTTCATTCTCGGCTTCCTGGTCGTGAGCGGCATCAATTCGTTGGGGATCATTTCCGCCGAGATCGCGACCGGGATTGTGACGCTGGCTTACATGCTGATCGCGATGGCGATGGCCGGTCTAGGCCTGAACGTCGATCTCGTCGCGTTCCGCCGGCTGGGCCTGACCTCATTCGCGGCGGGGCTTATCGGCTCGGTGCTGCTGTCCGGCCTTGGCTTCGCCCTGGTTCACCTGCTTGGGTTGGCCTAAGGAGTCTGCGGCGAACGGCGGCATCCCGGAGGCGGCTTCGCCGCACGGGAATGAAGCCGGCACCTGGGCCGACGTGAGGATCGGGCTTATGCCGGCCAAGTCTCTGGCAAGGGGATAAGCGATAATAGAAGAAGACAGACCGTATCTCCTCGATGTGGAAGGGGATGCGGTCTGTCTGTTCGTATGCGCTGACCGCTGATACAGACCGGCCGCAGCTTAGCGGAACGCCGGCAGCCAGCTGCCATGCGCCTCAATCATATCGTCGCACAGCGATACGATGTCGTCGAGGCTGAGCTCGGCGGATGTATGCGGATCAAGCATCGCCGCATGGTAGATATGCTCTTTTTTGCCGGTGATGGCCGCTTCGATCGTGAGGAGCTGCGTGTTGATATTGGTCCGGTTCAGCGCAGCCAGCTGCGGCGGCAGATTGCCGACAAAGGTTGGCGTCACGCCGCTGCGGTCGACGAGGCACGGCACCTCGACGCAGGCTTCCGCCGGAAGATTCGGAATCAGCCCCGTGTTCATGACGTTGCCGCCAATCTTGAACGGCTCCCCCGTCTCCATTGCCTCGAAAATATAGGAAGCATACTCATGCGAGCGGGCATGCTCCAGCCGGGCATCATTCACCAGCTTCTCGCGCATCTCCTTCCAGGAAGCAATCTGATTGACGCAGCGGCGCGGATATTCATCCAGCGGAATGTTCAGCTTGTCGATCAATTCCGGATAGGCCCGCTTGATGAAATAAGGATGATACTCGGCATTATGCTCGGACGACTCGGTGACATAATAGCCGAACTTGAACATCAGCTCGTAGCGCACCATATCATGATGCTTCTCCTTCTGCTTCTCCGCCGCCCGGCGCTTAATCTCCGGATACAGATCTTGACCGTCCTTCGTCACTTCCAGCAGCCAGGCCATATGGTTGATGCCGGCGATTTTCGTCTGCACGCCCGTGGAATCCATCCCGAGGTCATTGAACAGCCAAGGCATACACACCTGCACGCTGTGGCATAAGCCGACCGTCTTCACGCCGCCATGCGTAATCATGACGTTGGTCAATACCGCCATCGGGTTCGTATAGTTGAGGAACCACGCACCCGGACAGACCTCCTGGATGTCTCTCGCGAAGTCGAGCATGACCGGGATGGTGCGCAGATTGCGGAAAATTCCGCCGATGCCGACCGTATCGGCGATCGTTTGGCGCAAGCCGTATTTTTTCGGAACCTCGAAATCGGTCATCGTGCAAGGATCATAGCCGCCGACTTGAATCGCGTTGACGATATACTTGGCGCCGCGCAGCGCCTCCTTGCGGTCGTGGTAAGCGACGACCCGGCATGTGCTGCCCGTCGATGCGACGAGATGATTCAACATCCGTTCGGAATCCCGGAGGCGTTCACGATCGATGTCGAACAGCGCCAGCTCGAACGATTGCAGCGCAGGCGTCAGCATGCAGTCGCCCAATACATTTTTGGCAAATACCGTGCTTCCGGCACCGAGAAACGTAATTTTACCCATAGCAAGATCATCCTTTCGCTGGACAGGAATAAAATCTTAAAAAATATATTGCATGGTCTGATGCAACTTGCACTCAGATGCGTTACAATCAATGTATCTGATTTGACAAGAGAAGAGTATGGTTATTTTGGTCGACAGTATGGAATATTGTATCCCGATGAGGAGGATAGGCCGATGGCGGAGACAGCGCATATCGCGATTAACGAATACCCGTCCCGCGGGGAATTGACGATTCTTTTCAGCGGTCAGGCGAAGACCGAACCCCATCACCGCATTGGGCCCACGGTGCATGATTATTATTTGGTGCACAGCATTTTGTCAGGCAAGGGCACCTTCGTCATTCGCGGGCAGGAGTTCCAGCTTCGCAGCGGCGACAGCTTCTTTATTTTTCCGGGGGAAATGGTGCGGTATGAGTCCGACGGCGAGGAGCCGTGGCAGTATAGCTGGGTCGGATTCCGCGGACAAGACGCCGACCGGATTCTGGCCAAGATCGGGGTCGGGCCGCATGTTCCCGTCTTGCAGGGTTACCGTCACCATCGGTTGAACGCGATGCTTCGCAGTTTAACGAAAGCGCTTCACCGCGGCGGCCATGCGGGAGATATGGAGGCGGAGGGTTATTTTCGGCTGATCCTGTCTGAATATGCGCGGGCCGCGGGCGCAGCGCTGCGCTCCGGGAAGGAGGACACCCGAACCGATATCGAACGGCAGGTGGAACAGGCGGCCAGATGGCTGACGCTGCAGCATGACAAATCGATATCGATCGACGAGCTGGCGCAGAAGCTCGGCTACCACCGGACCTATTTATCGAAAATGTTCCGCAAGCAGATGGGGGAATCCCCGATGCAGTTTCTGCTGCGCATCCGGATGGAGCGGGCCCGGACGCTGCTGCTGACAACGAAGCTGACGATGGAGCAGATAGCCGCTTCCGTCGGCTATGAGGATGCGTTGTATTTTTCGAAGCTGTATAAAAAATGGTACAAGCGCTCCCCAACCGCCCACCGCGCGGAAATGCAGAGAAACCAGGTCACCGAATGCGCTTACCGGTAAACTAACGCAGCCCCTGTCCGGGATGCAGTCCAATCTGCATCGTGGGACAGGGGCTGTCGCATAAGTCCGTCAGGCGCGGTTGTACCAGTAGCCGGGCACCCCTCGTTCGAGGCGCATCAAGGCCTCCAAATAATAATAGTCGCCCCAGATGACATAGTCGTCCGGGCTGTGGCCGAGCCGCACGGCATAGGAACCTCGCCGCAGCAAGCCGTCTTCTTCCGGGAACTGCATCGTCGAGTAACGTCGGACGAGCGAATCGAGCATCTTCTCCATGCCGCTCTTCAGCCACTCGCGCTCCGGATGATCGGACGGCAGATGCGCCAGCAGCTCCTGCAGCCCGGCGGCCGTAATCGCGGAGGCGGAGCTGTCTCTCGGGGTCGAGTCTTCCGCGGTCACATCGAAATCCCAGTAGACGACATGATCCTCCGGGAGCCGTTCCAGGAAGTAGCGGGCCATGCGCCGGGACGTCTCCAGGAAATGATCGTCGCGCGTGTAGCGGTAGGCGAGGGCGAACCCGTATATGCCCCAGGCCTGGCCGCGCGTCCAGGTCGATCCGTTCGTATACCCTTGATGGGTCGATCCGCCGATTGGCAGGCCGCTCTCTGGCTCGATATGAAACGTATGGTACGAGGAATCGTCGCCGCGTACGAGATAGCGTCTGCTCAGCTCGGCATGAATGCGCGCCACTTCGGCATACCGGTGGTCTCCGGTCATTTCCGTGGCCCAGAACAGGAGCGGCAGATTCATCAGGCAATCAATGATAATGCGGCCGCCGTTCTTCGGATCGCCCTTCGGCCCCCACGCCTGAATATAGCGTCCCTTCTCTCGCCAGCGGTTCATGAGCTTATCCGCCGCGCGCAGCGTCAAGTCGCGCGCCGCCGGTTCCTGCTCGATAATCCACTGCGCCTTGGAAGAGAGCGAGTACAGGAATCCGATGTCGTGATGATCAAGCGCGACATCCCTTTGCAGCCGCTCATCGAAGCTTCTGACCGTGCGGCGGGCCGCCTCGGCGAAGGCTTCCTCCTTCGTATACTCATAGCACAGCCATAAGATGCCGCTCCAAAAGCCGTCGGTCCAGTCGGTGTTGTCGTTCAGAAGATACGCCCCGCCATCCCGGCCGACATGGGGGAACCGATTCCCGAAGCGCTCCATATTCGCTCTCGTCTTCGAGACCGCGTCTTCAATGGCTTGCGCCCATAGCGTTTTCATCGTACACTGCCCCTTTCTCTATATTGGAACGTGTTCAAGTGACCGGTTTTCGCACCGGGAAGGTAGCAAGCGGGCTTATTGAACAACCTCTATTAGCGGTTCATCCAGCCGCCGTCCACGCACAAAATATGACCATTCACGTAATCCGAGGCGGAGGAGGCGAGGAATACGGCAGGACCAGCCAAGTCCTCCGGCGTCCCCCAGCGTCCCGCCGGAATCCGGCCCAGAATCTCCGCGCTGCGCTTCTCGTCGTCGCGGAGCTGCTGCGTGTTGTCGGTCGCCATATAACCAGGCGCGATGGCGTTGACATTGACGCCGTGTTTCGCCCATTCATTCGCGAGCGCCTTCGTGATGCCGGCGACGCCATGCTTCGCCGCGGTATAGCCGGGCACATTGATGCCGCCCTGGAAGGAGAGCATCGAGGCGATGTTGATGATTTTGCCGGATCCGCGCTCAATCATCGTCTTGCCGAAGGACTGGCACAAGTAGAAGACGGCATGCAGATTCAATTGCAGCACCTCATGCCAGTCCGGCAAGGGATGATCCGCTGCGGGCGTCCGGCGGATGATGCCGGAATTGTTCACCAAGATATCAACCTGGCCTCCGGCCGCTTCCAGGCATTGTCCGACAACGCTTTCAATTCCGTCCAATTCTTTCAGATCGGCCTGGATATAGGCCGTCTTGACGCCCAGAGCCTGCAGCTTCTGCAGCGGCTCCTTGCGAACGTTGTGAGAGACGAGAATCAGGTCGGCGCCTGCCCGGGCCAGACCCTCGGCGATGCCGTAGCCGAGACCGGCGCCTCCGCCCGTCACGACGGCGGTGCGGCCCCGCAAATCGAAGATGGATTGCATAACCCTTTTCCTCCTTAATAACTGTTGTATTCGAGGATTGAACAGAGGGCAGGTCCCGCACGCCGGCTTACAAGATGGCCGGGATTCCTGCCGCGATATAAGTCGACCTCGCTTCCTCGCTCAAGCCGCTGTCTGTGATGACGGAGGTCATCTCGGACAAGGAGGCGAAGGTCAAAAGCGCGGATTTGCCGAACTTCGTATGGTCGACGACTCCGTAGGAATGCTTGGCCGTCTCGATCCAGGCGCGCTTCAGATCATACAGCTCGCTCGTATAGATCGTCAGACCGTTCTCGGTATGGATTCCGGTGGAAGAGACGAACGCCTTCTGGATATTGAGCTTGCGCACGAGCTGGACCGCCTCGCAGCTGACGAGCAGATTGCGGTTGCGGTACCCGCCGGGGACGACGAGGCGGATGTGGGGCTTCCGTGTCAACTCGGCGATGATGAACAGGTCGTTGGTTACGACCGTTAACGACTCATGATCCAGACGCTTCGCCATTTCCAGCGTCGTGCTTCCGCCATCAAGCGCAATGATGTCGTCAGGTTCGATGAGGCGTACGGCTTTCTCCGCGATCTCGGCCTTCTCGTTTAGGTTCCGGCTGTTCGGCGCCTGCACGGGAAGCATGCCGAGATCGGACATATTTTTCAACACGGCGCCGCCGTGAACGCGGGCAAGCAGGCCTTGCGCTTCGAGCGCCTCGAGATCGGCGCGGATCGTCTTGCCGGTCACTTCCAGCCGCTCGCTCAGCTCGTTCACTTTGACCTCCCCTTGTTGAATGAGAAGCTCCATGATTTGTTGATGGCGTTTTACATTGGACATATCGTTCAATCCTTTACTTCAAATCCTTCATATCGACCATATCCATATCTTCGAATGTCTGGTTCTCTCCGGCCATGCCCCAGATGAACGTATAATTGCTCGTGCCGACGCCGCTATGTATCGACCAGCTAGGGGAAATAATCGCTTGCTCGTTCCGGACGACGACGTGGCGCGTCTCTTGCGGCTCGCCCATCAGATGGAAGACGACGCCGTCCTCCGGCATGTCGAAATAGAAATAGACTTCAGAGCGGCGGTTATGGGTATGGCAAGGCATCGTATTCCACATATTGTTCGGCTTCAGCAGCGTCATCCCCATGACGAGCTGGCAGCTTTGCACCCCGCCTTTGTGGATATATTTATAAATCGTGCGCTCGTTGGAGCTCGACAGACTGCCGAGATGCTGCGGCGTGGCCTTGCTGATGGCCACCTTCTCCGTCGGGTGCGTCTTGTGCGCCGGCGTCGAGTTGAAATAGAAGCGCGCCGGGCGGGCCGCCTCCTTGCTCGCGAACGTCACATCCTTGCTTCCCATGCCGACATAGAGACAATCGCGCGGCTCCATGTCATAGGCGACTCCGTCCACGGTGACGACGCCTTCTCCGCCGACATTAATTATTCCGATCTCCCGCCGTTCCAGGAAATAATCGGCGCCCATTTCCTTCGCGTCCGCTTCCAGCTTCACCGTCTTCGTCGTCGGCAGGACGCCTCCGGTAATGAACCTGTCAACGTGACTGTACACCATAAGAAGCTCATTGTCCACGAACAGCCTCTCAATCAGAAACTCCTCGCGGAGACGGGAAGTATCATAGCCCTTCGCGCCTTCGGGATGACAAGCGTAACGGATTTCCATGATGCGGTTTCCTCCTTCGGACAAGTAAATGATGAATGCTCTCGTTCATAGTATAGCTCAATGTTCATTTATGTTCAATTAAATGTTCATATGGGTTTATTTTATCGTGAATTGTATGTTCGTTTTAGAAAAAATGAACCTCGAATAGAACGCAGGCATAAAAATACCTTTGCCCGGAGGGGATGAACCCCGTGTGGGCAAAGGCATTAGGGCCGCTACGGCCAACTACATCAAATAGTATAGGGCGACAATAATCACGATCGATGCCGCCGTGAAGATCAGGATATTGCGGATATCCCGATTAATGACCTTCATATCGGTCTTCATTGGCTGGCCTTGCTTGCCGCTGTTCGCCGCAGGCTTGGCTTGATCTGGACCGGTTGCCTTCATCTGCCACACCTCCTCGCCGCTTAGGCTGCAGGTCCGGGTTCGGACGCTCGCAATCTATTCGGCGAAGACGAAGCGCGAGGTGTACTTCAAAGGCCGCAAGAGAAGCCTGCGGCGCAAAATCAGATACGGCACGCGGAACCGGAAGCGCGGAACGCCGCTTCTGGCGAGAAGAAGCAGGTAGAACATGAACAGAATCTTCCACGTCATGAACGTATGGATCTTCACCACGTAATGATGAAGAGAGCCGACAACGGACTGGTAATGCCGATCATGCTGATAATAGGCGCTTCTCTCATCCGACTGCAAAGGTTCCTCGGGCGCGGAGGGCAACAGGGAAGAGGCGAGCAGGGCGATTACCGAGATGAAGATAACTGCATAGCGGATCCACGATGGGTACTTATGGTGAATCACTGCCGTCCTCCTCTCCTTGCCCCGCCACCTTCGTATGGACCCGGGCCGATCTCTGCTATGAGATTACCATATTGTCATGGAAGGGACAACATGCGGCCTACAGTCCGGCATTCTTGGCATCTCCGGGCGCCGATGAGGCAGACCCGAGGCCGAGCGCGCCGCGCTTCAGCCCCGGCAGCAGCACGAAGGCGAAGGTAACGAGCGGCGACAGCCAGAGAAAGAACGCAAAAGGCGCGTAATCCAGCACCGGCAAGCCGAGGGCGCCGGTCATCATCGCGCCGCTGACGCCCCACGGGATTAACGGGTTGACCAGCGTGCCGCAATCCTCCAGCGTTCGGGACAGCGTCTTCCGCGGAATGCTCCGCTTGTCATATTCGTCGGCAAACAGCTGGCCTGGGAGCAGGATGGACATGTACTGCTCTCCGGTAAGGATATTGACGCCGATAGAGCTCAGGCCGCTTGCAACGACGAGCGACTCCTTCTTCCGGATGGGAGCGATGAGGCGCCGGAACAAGGCCGGAATGACGCCGCCATGCTGCAGCAGCCCGCCCATGCCGAAAGCGATGGCGATAAGCGCGATCGTGCCGGCCATCGACTGCAGGCCGCCCCGGTTCATAATGCGGGCCGTATCCTCCAGGGCGAAGCTGCCCGAGAATCCATAGTGCATGACGCTGATCCACTGCCGGATATCATGCGCCCCTTGGAGAAGCGCCGCCACCGCCAGGCCGGATCCGATGCCGAACAGCATCGTCAGCGCGACCGGGAGACGCTTGAACGCGGAGAAGAGCACGACGGCCAGGGGGAGCAGCGCCCATGGCGTAATATGGAAGCTCTGCCCGATATCGCGCTGCAATGCTTCCAACGCCTTCATATCCGGCGCGGACGAGGAGCCGATGAAGGCGAAGGCGATACAGGTCAGAACGAATGCCGGCACCGTTGTCTTTGTCATATTGCGGATATGATCGGGGATCGATACCCGGGCCACGGCCGAGGCGAAGTTGGTCGTGTCGGACAATGGAGACATTTTGTCTCCGAAGCAGGCGCCCGACACGACCGCTCCCGCCGCGATCGCGGGATGGACGCCCATCGAGGCGGCCATGCCGACAAGGGCGACGCCGAATGTGCCGACCGTCGTAAGCGAGCTGCCGACGAACATCGAGACGATCACGGTGAGCACCAGCGCGCTCAAGGTGAACCATTGCGGCTGGAACAGGGACGTGCCGTAGTAGAGCAAGGTCGCCACCGTTCCGCTCATCATCCAGACCCCGATGAGTATGCCGATCAGCGTCAGCAGGAGCGCAGGCTGGACCGATGCCTGCAAGCCGCGGACGAAGGCTTGTTCCACCTCGCTCCAGGACCGGCCGAACAGCAGCAGGAGTCCGCCGGCCGCCACCGAGGCGCCGATCAGCGGAATATGCGGTTCGACCCGCCATCCGAGAATCGGAATAATAAGAATGAGCAGAATGGCAATAAAAATCGTAACGCTCTGCCCGAACCGAAGCATGCTCTGCTCGGCTGGACTTGTTGATGACTTCATGACTGACATCTCCTTATTTGATAAGCGGAACAAGCCGAAGGCATGACCGTCGGCTTGCAAGCTCCGCGGAATTGTCGCGCGAGAACGCATTTTTGCAGGGACGCTTACACGCTTGACCGCGATAAAGCAAAATAATAGTACATAGTCTACTTTATCGGGGGTTATCCGGATGGTCAAGGGAATTTACTGCCAGCGGCAGGAATTAGCGATAGATCGACGGAGGTCGAGTCCAGTGACAAGAACGAGCGCGATCGACTGAGATTGCCGGAGGCAAGAACGAGTGTGCGGGGCTTGGCAAACTAGCGCGTTCCGGGGAACGCGCTCAGACTGTCGACAAAGTCTGGTCGACAGTCTTTTTCCTTAGGAGGGCGGGGCCGGGGAAGGCAGAACAGGTTAGGTTAGGGCAAGCTGGTCCGCCATGAAGCAAGCTAGTCCCCGCATGAAGCAAGCTGGTCCCCGCATGAAGCAAGCTAGTCCCCGCAGAAAGCAAGCTGGTCACCGCATGAAGCTAGAGCAGCAAGCTATCCCCGCGTATGAAAATGCTGCACAGGCGCAGCATTTTTAACCTCAATAGGCTAAATTCCGAGAAAATCCTGCAAAATTACATTATTTCGCCATTTTGAACGCTATTTATGCCTCGCCGCACGGTAATTGCTGTATTTTTGCAGTAATCGTATTTTCGCAACCTCGTGTCAATGAAATTGCTGTATTTTTGCAGTATTGGTGGAGCAGGTGAATAGAATGGCGGGGAGATCCTGCAGCTTTGGGGGAGCAGATGACTAGAGTGGCGGGGAGATACTCCAGGTTTGGTGGAGCAGGTGAATAGAGTAGCGGGGAGCTACTGCAGTATTGGTGGAGCAGATGACTAGAATGGCGGGGAGATACTGCAGCTTTGGTGGAGCAGATGACTAGAGTGGCGGGGAGATACTCCAGGTTTGGTGGAGCAGATGACTAGAATGGCGGGGAGATACTGCAGTATTGGTGGAGCAGATGACTAGAGTGGCGGGGAGCTACTGCAGCTTTGGTGGAAGAATGGCGGGGAGCTACTGCAGCTTTGGTGGAGCAGATGACCAGAGTGGCGGGGAGCTACTGCAGCTTTGGTGGAGCAGATGACTAGAGTCGCGGGGAGCTACTGCAGCTTTGGTGGAGCAGATGACTAGAGTGGCGGGAGCTACTGCAGCTTTGGTGGAGCAGATGACCAGAGTGGCGGGGAGCTACTGCAGCTTTGGTGGAGCAGATGACTAGAGTCGCGGGGAGCTACTGCAGCTTTGGTGGAGCAGATGACTAGAGTGGCGGGAGAGTACGCCGATGAGATGATACTATACGATGAGGACGAGGCGGATCACTTTCCCCATACAGAAGAAACAATAGAGCGAGTTTTTGCTGATTTATAGGAGAAGCAGGGTATGCGGTGGACGACCTTACGCGGGTTAATAAGCAGGTCTGCGCAAGCGGTGCTTGTTTTTGCTGCCATGAATCTCAAAAAAAGTGCGGCCTGGCTCTGGAAGACCGATCGCACCTCTCCTAAGTTCTCTTTCCTATTTGTAACTAGGGATAAAAACGTAAAGAACTCCCGCGGTTGCCGTATTTCGCGGGAGTTTGTCTTTAATCTGAGCGCGTTCCGGGGAACGCGCTGCTTATCTTAGGTCTCTATCCCGATTAAGCTCCGTCCTTCACCTCGACGATAAGCTCGATCTCCACCGGCGTATGGAACGGCAAATCGCTCGTTCCGATCGCGGAGCGGGCATGGCGGCCCGCATCGCCGAATACTTCGATCAGCAGGTCGGAAGCGCCGTTAATGACATAGGGCTGATCCGCGAAGCCCGGGGCGCTGTTCACGAAGGCGAGCATTTTGACCACCTTCGAGACATTGTCCAGCGTGCCCAACTCATGCTTGATGACGGCAAGCGCATTGATAATGACTTGACGCGCCGCTTCCCGGCCCTGCTCGATCGTCAGGTCGGATCCGAGCTTGCCCTCGTACATCAAGACGCCGTTAATCCGGCAGTCCATGCCGGACGTATAGACAAGATTGCCCGTGCGCCGGGATGGAATATAGGAGAACTTCGGCTCTCCGACTTCCGGGAGTTCAATCCCCAATTGCTGCAAACGTTGTTCGATTTGTCCCATAGGTTCATTGCTCCTTCATTTACCAGTTGCAGCCGCGCGCCTCGACAGACACCGGCGTCACCCCGTCCGGAGTGAGATACTGGACCGAATTGTATAAGTTCAACGTGCTGCAAATATGATTCGGCACGATGTGCAGCCGATCCCCGACCTCCAGGCCGTGTCCCGGCGCGATCCTTATCATGCCATGCTCTTCCGACAGCCGCTCCAGCACCGCCTCGGGCGCTTCGAGCACATGCCCGAAGCCGCGCAGATAGAGGGGCGCGGTGTGCGGCTGAACATCGGTCGCGAACGCTTTGCTGCCGCCGTCGACGATGACGGTGTCCTCCTCGGGACAGCTCACGACCGTGACGACGACGACTCCCGCGCAATCCTTGAGACTGCAGCCGCCGAAGGCGACCTGCATCCGATCCTGGAACACGTAGGTGCCCGGCCGAATCTCCGTTACGCCCGGAACGGCTGCCGCATACGCGCCCGTCGGGGTCGAGCCGACGCTGACATCCTGAATGTCATAGCCGGCTTCGCGCAGCCCCTCGGCGATGCCGGCCATCCGCATGCCTTCGTCGAGTCCGGCGCTGCGGACATCCAGCGTCGCCTCCCCGTGAATCAGCGCGCCGCGGAACGTATAAATGCCGGTCAAGCGCAAGTGCGGACACCCGGCGATCGCTTCCGCCACCGCCTTGACATCCGCCGTGCGCACCCCGGACCGCTTGAGCCCGGTGTCGATCTCCAGCCGCACCTCCAGGACGCCGCCGAATTGCCGCGCCTCCGCCTCCAGGGCGCGCGCGCCGGCCGCGCTGTCCACGCCCGCAATCATGCGGGCGTCGGCCGTCAAGGCGAGGGCGCGCCGAATTTTGGACGGCACGACAAGAGGATAGGCGATGAAAACATCGCGAATCCCGTGCTTCACCATCGCTTCCGCCTCGGATACCTTGGCCACCGTAATGCCGACGGCGCCATGCCGCTGCTGCAGACGGGCGATGTGCGGCATTTTGTGCGTCTTGGCATGGGGACGCAGCTGGACGCCGTTCTTGGCCGCGATGTCCGCCATATGGCGGATGTTCCGGTTCGTCCGTTCCGCGTCGATGAGCAGAAAGGGCGTTTCCGCCTCGCGAAGCTCTCCGGCACGGGCGCTCCAGGCGGAGGGAATTCGCCGTTCGCGGCGTGTAATCTCATTGGACATGCGTGCTAGCCTCCTTACGGCACGTTAGTTCGATGATTTCTTCACTTCATCTAAATAGTTATACAGCGTATACTTCGAGATGCCCAAATAAGCGCAAATTTTCTCGCCCGACTTTTTGATGAGGAAGGCGCCCTTCTCTTCCAGCAGAGCGATCATGCGCATTTTGTCCTCCTTCGTCATGACGGCCACCGGCTTGTCAATGCGTTCCTGCGCCTCCTGGATCAGCGTATCGAGCAGATCATTCACATTGGAGACGAACGACTCCTTCACTTCCGCCTGGAGTCCGGTCATCGTAAGCGACTTCAGCGCTTTCTCCGCCAATGTCAAATCCGTAATATCATAATTGATGCAGAGCGAGCCGATGACGCGCCCTTCGCGGTTGCGCATATATAGCGACGTTGACCGCAGCAGGCGGCCGTCCCGGGTCTGCGTAATGTAATTGATCTTATTCCCGTCCTCGGTGCTGCCGCGCAGCAGCTCCAGGCCGAGGTTGGTGCCGGGATCGCCGACCTTCCGTCCGGTGATGTGCCCGTTCTCGATCGCGACGATGGTCCGGTCATAGGGCAGCGTCAGATCGTGCAGCACGACCTCGCACTGATCGCCGAATTGGGCGGCAAGGCCCTTGACCAGCATTTGCAAAAAAGGAAATTCGTCTCCTACCGACTCCACATCGCTCCTCCTTCCAAGCATCACCCCGCTGAAAACGGTTCACGAGGCTGCCTCTATCGTAGCATAATTTATTCCATATTCACACAAAAAGTTTGGTGTCCAAACAAATAATTTGGACTTGGTTTGCAGCAAAATTTGGCATACTCTTACAACTGGCAGGTTGATTATTTGATTGCTATACTGAGGCTGCATCTGTCAATTCCTCCTGACTATTGTTCGCGCTTGCAAAAAAAGAGGATTAGCAGATGCTTTTCTATTCCGGAGGTTGAGTATTTTAGGATATATATTTAGGATTATTGGATACCCGAAGCACCGGATAGCTCCTATAATGATGATACGAATTACAACTATTCTCATCATGACAAGAGGGGGAAAGAAACGAATGAAAAAAATGAAAGCGGTTACTATCGTTGCTGCGGCGGCTCTATTGGTAAGTATTTTTGCCGGATGCTCGTCACAGGAAGGCTCTGGCAAAGACTCTGCCAAAGAGAAAGACGGAAATGTGTTGACCGTATATACGGCGCGCAGTGAGAGTTTGAACAATGCCGTCATCCCTAACTTTGAACAAGATACCGGGATTAAAGTCGAAGTCATCGTGGCAGGTACAGGAGAATTAGTGAAGCGTGTCGAGTCAGAGAAAAATAATCCGGTGGGCGATATTTTGTGGGCGGCGGATGAAACGATGCTCAAAAGTAAAGCGGACTTGTTCGAGCAATACGTTTCTCCCGAGGATAAGAATATGATGGAGGAGTTCAGAAACAAGACCGGTTATTTTTCGCCCGCATTTGCCGATCCAACCGTTTTTATCGTGAATACCAACTTAATTGGGGATATCAAGGTTGAAGGGTTTAAAGATTTACTGAATCCCGAGCTGAAGGGGAAAATCGCATTCGGCGATCCGGCGGCTTCCAGCTCTGCTTTCCAGTCGCTGACAGCGATGCTATACGCCATGGGAGATGGCGATCCGATGTCTGATCAAGCTTGGGAATTTGTTGAAAGGTTTATTGCCAATTTGGACGGAAAAATGTCTTCCAGCTCCGGACAACTGCACAAAAGTGTGGCTGATGGCGAGTATCCAATCGGCTTGACATGGGAGGATCCGGTGGCCAGTTACATGAAGAATGGGGCGCCCGTGGATATTGTCTTCCCGAAGGAAGGGGCTGTGTTCCCGGGTGAATCGGTCCAGATTATCAAAGGGGCGAGGAATCTTGAAAACGCCAAAAAATTTGTGGACTATATGCTGTCGGAAAAAATACAAAATTTAGTAGGCAGCGAGCTTACGGTCAGACCGCTCAGAGAAGGAGCAGAGCTTGCTTCTTACATGGTGCCGACAGAACAGATTGTCTTAGCCAAAAATTATGATGAAAGCTGGGTGTCCGATCATAAGGATGAGATTACGGCTAAGTTCAACGAGTTGCTCGAAATGTCCCTGGATTAACTAGTGTTCAAGGGGATAGCTTACCGGCTCTGTAAAGGACATCGTTGAGCTGTCTCCCTTTCATGAATAAAGGAGGGAAGCGGATTGAGCGTTGCAATTCAGGTTGAAAACGTGGTCAAACGATTTGAGGATAGAACCATCATAGACGGCTTATCGCTCAAAATACAACGAGGCGAACTCTTTACCCTGTTGGGACCCTCGGGGTGCGGGAAAACAACGTTGCTCCGCATGATTATCGGCTTTAACTCGATTGATGACGGGGTCATTAAAATTGAGGACCAGGCGATAAACGATATCCCCGTCAATAAGCGCAACATGGGAATGGTTTTTCAAAATTATGCCATCTTTCCGCATATGTCTGTGAAGGACAATGTCGCTTTTGGCTTGAAGCATAGGAAGCTGCCCAAGGCTGAAATCGAGAATAGAATTCAGGATATATTAAATGTGGTCAAAATAGAAGAATATAAAGACAGAATGCCGGACAAGCTGTCTGGCGGGCAGCAGCAGCGAGTGGCTTTAGCCAGAGCCTTGGTCATTCATCCTCAAGTATTGCTTATGGACGAACCGCTGTCCAATCTGGATGCCAAATTAAGAATTGAAATGAGAAACGCGATCAAAAGCATCCAGCAGCGGGTAGGCATTACCACGGTATACGTTACCCATGATCAGGAAGAAGCCTTGGCGATCTCGGATCGAATCGCGGTGATGAACGGCGGCGTGATTCAGCAAATCGGCACTCCGAAACAGATCTATGAACGTCCGGCCAATGTGTTTGTATCGAAATTCATCGGGACTTCCAATCTAATAAAGGCAAAGGTAGAAATAGAGAACGGGCAAAAATGGATCAACTTCGGAAACAGCTATAGGGAGAGCATGAATAATCTATCCGATCATCTGGCGGACGGAACCCCGGTGTTCGTATCCGTAAGACCACAGGAGTTTGTTATCGGTTCGGATCGGCATGGTATCAAAGCGGTTGTGCAAAGCAGCATGTTTTTGGGTGTAAATACGCATTATTTTGCCGAACTGTTGGACGGAGAGACGGTAGAAGTGATCCAGGATGCCGATAGTTCGGACATGATTCCGAATGGAAGCGAAATCTGTTTGCGCGTGAAAGCGAACAAAATCAATATTTTTGATCTCGAAAAACAGGAGAGTTTGATCAAAGCGGGTGGCGAACATGACTGCAAATAAGAAGCGGTTATTTAGCGTCTGGAACCTTTCTTCCATCCTTATCCTAGCTATTTTCCTTCTCTTTATTCTGTTTCCGCTGGTCCTGGTCCTGAAAAAAAGCATTTTCGACCCTTACACGGGTGAACTGACTCTCAGTTACTTTAGCAAATTTTTTGAACGAAAATTTTATTGGATCACCTTAGTGAACAGCTTTAAAGTCACGCTGGTAACGACCGCGCTGTCGGTAGCCATCGGCTTGCCCGTCGCCTATGTCATGAGGAAAGTGAAGATTAGGGGAAGTAAATATCTCCAAATCTTAATTATTATTTCATATCTGTCGCCGCCATTTATCGGGGCTTACGCCTGGATTCAATTGCTCGGCAGGAATGGCGTGATTACGCAATTCATTAATGATTTGTTTCATACTCAACTGAATGGAATTTACGGATTTCCGGGAATTGTGTTAGTCATGACGCTGCAATCCTTTCCTTTGATTTATATTTATATTTCGGGGGCCTTGCAGAATCTGGACAATTCGCTGAATGAAGCCGCTGAGAGTCTCGGGTATTCGGCGGTACAGCGCGTGTTTAAAATTATTCTTCCCTTAATTATGCCTACGGTCTTGGCGAGCGCGTTATTGGTCTTCATGCGCGTGATTGCGGACTTCGGGACGCCGATGCTGATCGGCGAAGGATTCAGGACCATGCCTGTCCTCATCTATACTCAATTTATGAGCGAGGTGGGGGGAGATGACGGATTTGCCGCCGCGCTGTGTGTCATTATTATCTTGTTAACCATTTGCCTATTTATGGTTCAGCGTATCCTTGCAAGATACTACTCCTATTCGATGAGCGCATTAAAGCCCATGGTTCCCGAGCGAAGTAAAGGGATGAAAAATATAGCAGCGCACGGAGCGGTCTACTTTACGGTTCTCTTGGCCATCCTGCCTCAATGCGTGGTTATCTTTACATCCTTCCTGGCAACGCGGGGAGGCCAGGTATTTACGTCCGGATTTTCGTTGAACAGCTACCGGGACATCTTATTTAACAAAGATACTTCGGCAATTTTCAATACGTACCTGATTGGTATCGCGGCGATCGTGATTATTGTGGCATGCGGCATATTGATTTCCTATTTGACCGTAAGAAAAAGAAATGCTCTTACATCCACCTTGGATACGATCTCCATGTTTCCGTTTATCATTCCGGGGTCGGTCCTGGGTATTGCCTTTCTCTTTGCGTTTAGTCAAGCCCCGCTTCTGTTAAGCGGTACGATGATCATTATGATTATGGCTTTTGCGATTCGGAGAATGCCGTATACGATTCGTTCAAGTACGGCGATTATCAGCCAGATCAGCCCCAGTATTGAAGAAGCGGCCATCAGCTTGGGCGCGTCAGAGACGAAAGCGTTTACAAGAGTGATTGTGCCGATGATGATGCCAGGCGTTATTGCCGGAGCCATCATGAGCTGGATTACCGTCATTAGTGAATTAAGCGCATCGATCATTCTGTACACGAGCAAGACCCAAACGTTAACGGTGTCGGTCTATACAGAGGTGATTCGAGGTAACTATGGAAACGCATCAGCTTATTCGACCATCTTAACGCTGACCTCGATCCTCTCGCTAATCCCGTTCTTTAAGCTGACAGGAAAGAAAGACATTAGTGTTTAGCAGCCCAAGTAAGCCCGTTCCGAGGCTCTTCGCTTTACTCCATAGGCTGGCGCGAAGAATGCAAGTCTCCCAGTTGCTGGCGACTGCACAGGATGTGCGGCACCGCATTTCGATGGATGAGATTCAGCTATGGAGTAGAGCGGGGGCAGCCTTTACGTTTCTGTCACAAGCAAGCCATAGAGCAGATAGGTGGAGAGAAATTATCATTCTAAGAAACGTCAGGTGATGTGAATGATGCAAAAATCCAATAAGTTCAAAGACTATATCAGGAAGACGTTTGTTCGTTCCGGGGCCATTCTTGTGTTATTGATTTTTGCATTGTTTATCCTTTCCTTGCTTCTCACGTTTAGAGAAACCATCGTTCAGACGAATCGATCGTATAATGCGGGGCTTAGCCGGCTCATAGAGAAAGAGGTTCAGCACTACTCGGAGGGACTGGACAGGCTGGCTGAGGACCCAACGGTACGGGCTGTTTTCGATAATAAAAACGTATCCATTGAAGTGAATCAACTGCTTTACCGGTTTGTCAATGATAGAAAAATAAAAGCAAGCTTTGTTCTTTTGGATCGCAAGCAGCATATCGTCTCCACGAATTTTTATCAGAGCGACCAAGAGACTTTATCCAATAGTTATGTGCTCAAGGATTTGTTGTTGAAGCTTCAGGAACAGGAAAAGGGAGTTTATGGCGGCATCAATAAAATATCCTTCGGGCAGTTTCGGAAATCACCGTACGTGTTGGCCAAGCCGATAACCAGCGGAAATGAAGTACGCGGTTATCTCCTGTTGTTTCTCGCTGACCTGGGCGCCTGCATTCATACCCGGGATGCCGATATGGTGGTGGTGGCGGATCGCTTCGACAACATTATCTACACCTCTCATGACTCGCTAAGAAACGGCATGGGCAAATCAACGATTCCGTACCGGACCGATCAAAAAATAATCGCTTTTCATGATTCCTATTACTATATGACGGCGAATGAAACAGGGAATGGGAACTTTCATATTCTGACGATGACCTCCATGAACAGTTTCAAGCAGTTTCTAGTGATAGGAATCGTCATTTTATTGGGTTCAGGCCTGATTCTGCTCGCCTTGATCCATTTAGTCGTGCCGAAGCTCATGAAGCGCAATCTGCAATCCTTTGATTCCTTCATCTCCGCCGTGGATCAATATAAGCAGGGGAACATGGACTACAGGCTTGAAGCGAGAACCTTCGATGAATTTCAGACCATTTATGATGAATTCAATAACATGATGTCCAAAATACAGCTGCTGATGAAGCATAATGATGAAATCGCGGAAAGAAAGAGAAAAATGGAGATTAAGCATTTAGAAAATCAGTTTAATCCGCATTTTGTGTTTAATGTGTTGGAAATGCTAAGGTATGAGATGTTACTCGATGCCAGGAACGCATCGAATATTGTGGTGATGTTTGCTAATTTAATGAGATATTATATTCATTACGGCAATGGAGAGGTCGCGCTCCACACCGATATAGGCTACATGGAAGACTATTTGCGGCTGCAAAAAATGAGATTTAACACAAGATTAGATTATGAGATGGATATCGATCCGGCCCTTCTGGACTATAAAATACCGAAATTATTATTGCAGCCCATCATTGAAAACAGCATCAAGCATGGACTTGAGTATACGAAGCATTTATTGATCCGGATTACGATTAGACAAGTCGGGGATGACATTCAAATCGCAGTCGAGGATAACGGACAAGGGATGGAGGAGGAAAGGCTCGATTATATCCGAAAGTTATTAGACGATAAGGATGCCATGCCGGAGCATGTCGGATTATACAACTCCCATAGAGTGATGCAGCTTTTATACGGACCGGCTTACGGGCTTTCCATACAAAGCAAACACGGTGCCGGGACAACAGTGATAGCGGGAATCCCTTATATAGGAGACGTGAACAATGTATAAGGTATTAATCGTAGAAGATGAGGATATTATTCGAAATGGTCTGGCCTATATGGTGGACTGGCCGAAGCTGAATTGTATCGTCGTGGGAAGAGCGGAAGATGGAATCGAGGGCTTGGCCAAAATCAAGGAGCTGCAGCCTGATATTGTCATTACCGACGTGAGAATGCCTTTTCAAGATGGAATCCAAATGTTAAAGCAAAGCAAAGCAGAGCATGACTATGAAGCGATCATTATTTCCGGATATAGCGAGTTCGAATATGCCCGGCAAGCGATATCGCTATCTGTAAGCGAATATCTGTTGAAGCCGATTGACTTTGACAAATTAAATGCGGCGATGGTCAAGATCATCGCCAAAATACAATTAAAACGACAGCGCCATCACGAGAAAAAGTCCTTTGAAGAGCTACATTTGTACAATGAATTATTGGATATTCAATACCTTGAAGTTCGAAGCAATAAAACGAAATATGTAGACAGCCTGATTGAATATATCAAGCAACATTATTCACAAAAAATTTCTATCAATGATCTTAGCGCCAGCCTTCACATTTCAACGGTGTATCTATACTCCAAATTTAAAGAGGAAACAACTTATACGTTCAATGATTTTCTTAACCGATACAGGATGATCAAGGCCATTGAATTGCTGAAGCAAGGGGATCTCTTAATCTATGAAATCGCGGAACGGGTGGGCTTCCAAGATTATAAATATTTTAGTCAAGTATTTAAGAAATACATCGGGCACTCTCCAACCAGCTTTTTGGAGCAATCGATGTAGCTGCCCCTGTGTGTCGGCCTTCATGTCAATTGGGCCCCGCAAGCTGGGCGTCATTCACTGCTCGTCCCCATGACTCCGGGATCGGGAACAGTTATTTAGTTCTGGAAAATCTATCAATTCGTTGATATACTGAACGGGCATCTGCCTCTCCATTTGTTGTGTGGTGCAACTTACAACAATTCAGGATGGGCAGATGCTTTTCCATATCTCACATTGAAATTCATCCCACACTGATTGCAGCTGTGAACCACATCTATTGCTGAACTTACCCGAGAGAGGGGGAACGTTATGCGCTGGATGACCCGTTCGCTGCACCGCAAATTATCGACCCTGCTTATCGCCTTCATCATCATCCCTGTGCTGCTGCTCGGCTACGTCTCCTACCGGACGGCATGGTCGATTAGCGAGGAGAAGAGCAAGCAGGCCAGCCTCAACACGCTGCGCCAGATCAGCGCCATTTTGGAGACGATCGCTCAGGACGTGGAGAACATGTCGATATTTTTGATCGGACAGCATGATGTCCAGCAATATTTGGCCAAAGACCGGGCAAGCGCCAACGATTATTTGCGCATGGTCGGTTTTTTGACGAACCTTGCCTTTTCCAAAAGCTACATCGCAGACATCCGCATTATTCCGCTGAACGGCAACCCGGAGCTGTCCAATACGACGCTGCTGTCCTCCCATCTGTTCGGGCAGGCCCCGTCCGACGAGGCGTATTGGCAGGAGCACCCGGTCTGGTGGTCGCCGCCGACGCTCAGCGACACGACGCTGGGCCAGAAGCGGACCGTCTCGCTCGTGCGCCCGATCCGCAACATGAATACGTTCGACATGCTCGGCATGCTGTCGATCGGCATTGACGGGGACGCGCTGGCCGAACGGCTGCGCGAGGCGGCGGTGGATGGCGGAGGCAGCCTGTTCTTGCTGGATGCAACCGGCCATATCGTCGCCGCCAACGCCGATCCGGACACCGCTGAGCAATGGTCCGCGAAGCTGAGAGTCCTTGCCGGGCAAGAGTCGTCTGCCGGAGCCGCGCGCTTTTCGGAGATCGGGGAGGGCCGCGATCGCCACATTGTCGTGTCGATGTCCGTGCCGATTGCCCCGTGGAGCGTCTACGCGCTCATCCCCTATCAGACCTTCAGCGCCCAGAACGGCTATCTGCTCCAATTCACGGCCGTGACGGTCGCGGTCGTCATCGCGGTGATTGCCGCCGTGGCCGCTTATGTCGTCAAGCGGGTGACGAAGCCGCTCGTCCGGCTCGCCCGATCGATCGGCGCCGTGCAGCCGGATCGGCCGTTCCGGCCGCTGCCGCTCACGTCCAGCGACGAAGTCGGCATGCTCGTGCACAGCTACAACCAGTTAAGCGACAATATCCGCCGCCTGACGGAGCAGGTGAAGGAGAACGAGGCCCGGAAAAAGGAGGCGGATCTGCTGGCCCTCCAGGCGCAAATTCATCCGCATTTTTTGTACAACACCCTGTCATCGGTTCAATGGATGGCCTATATGGAGGGGAACGGGCGCATTGCCAGCCTCGTCGGCGCGCTGGGCGATTTCCTGCGCTTCAGCCTGAACCGGGGGCTGGAGACCTGCTCGCTGGAGCAGGAGACCGAGCATGTGGCGAATTACTTGGAGATTCAATCGGTGCGTTACCCCGGGCGATTCGATTACCGCATTCATTTGCCGGAGGAGCTGAAAGAATTTGCGATGCTGAAGCTGCTGCTGCAGCCGCTCGTTGAAAACGCTCTCACGCATGGGCTGCTCCCGGCTTATCCGGGATCGGGAGGCCGTCTGATCATCGACATTGACATGATCGACAATGGCCGAATCCGCTTTATGGTACAGGATAACGGCGGAGGTCTCGGCCCGGAGGAGCTGGAGCGGGTCAGGGAACGGCTGAGCGCCCCGGAGCCGGCCGCGGCGAATGCCGAGACATCCCGCTCGGGAGGCAGCGGTTACGGACTGTTCAACGTTCAGCGCCGCCTGCTTCTCCATTACGGAACCGGATCGGAGCTGCGCATGGAGAGCCGGCTAGGGGAAGGGACTGCGGTCTCCTTTTCCATTCCGGCGGACCGAGGCACTGGATGAACTACGCGCAAGGGGGAGATATCCGTGAAAATATTGATTGTTGATGATGAGGTGATCATCCGGACGGGGCTGGCCCAGGTCATTCCGTGGAACGAGCTCGGCTTCGAGGTGCTGCCGCCCTGCGCCTCCGCCGAGGAGGCCATGGAAGTGATCGGGGCGGAGAAGCCGCATCTCGTGCTGACGGACATCCGGATGACCGGCGCTGACGGGATCGACCTGGCGGCCTATATCCGGGAGGTCAGCCCGCGAACGGAGACGCTGATTTTGACCGGCTACGACGATTTCCATTACGCCCAGCGGGCGCTGCGAGAAGGGGTTTGCGATTATTTGCTGAAGACGAGCCGCCCGGACGACATCGTGAAGGCGGCGCTGCGGGCGAAGGCGCGCATCTTGGAGAAGCAGGATGCGGCGGTGCATGATTCGGCGAAGGAGGCGTCCCACCGGGAGCGGCAGGTGCTGAAGCTGTTGGCCGAGCCGCTGCCAGCCGAAGATTGCCGCCGGATCGCCGCCGAATTGTTCCGCCGCGTCGGCGCCCCGCTGGGAAGCGGAAGCGATGCGGCTTCGTATGAGGCGGCCGTCATCGAGGCGGACGGCTGGGGCGAAGCCCGGCACGGGCTGCTGCTGTTCGCGGCCGCCAATCTGTTGGCCGAGCTGTTAGGCGGCCCGGTCGTCCGGCACGAGCAGCGGCTGCTGGCGATTCGCCGGACGGAGCCGATCCCCGGCCATCTGCCCTGCGGCTGGGACGAAGCGCTCCGCCGGACGGAGCGGCTCCTCAAGTGCCGTCTCTTCGCCGGGATCGGCGGAGCCGCCGCGGATGCCGCGGACATCGGCCGCTCCTTCCGGGAAGCGTGCAGTGCCGGCCGCTTCCGCTGGTTCGCGGCCGGCCGCCGCCTGCTTCATTATGAGGAGACGGCTGCGCGCGAAGGCCGCCCGTCGATCTGCTCGGCCCAGGAGGAGGACGGCCTGCTGCAGGCGCTGTCCTCCGGCCGGCCGGAGCGATTGCGCCGCTGGATTGGGGAGCGGGTGAAGGAACTGATCGCGCATCCGCACGCGACGCCGGAGTCTGTCCGCTCCTATGGGCAATCCGCCTTGATCGCGGCGGAGCGTTGGAGCGGTGCGCCCAAGCCGCTGCGCCGCTGACCCGGCCGGCCGCCGAGGCGTGGGACGGCTGGAGCTGGCAGCCGCATTCGCTCGCCGACCCCGCGGCTGCCGAGCCGGAGCAATGGGAAGGCTCGCTCTTCGCCGCGCTGCAGGAGGCGATGCAAATCTATCGGGACCGGTATGCGGACGACGCGGTCCCATATGTCTCCCAAGCGATGCGCTATATCCGGGAGACTGCCGACGGAAGCCTGACGCTGCAGCATGTCGCCAGCGTGGTGAAGGTTCACCCGAATCATCTGAGCGATAAGTTCAAGCAGGAGACAGGCATGAACTATATCGAGTACGTTACCCAGGCTCGCATCGCCCGGGCATGCCGCCTGTTGCAGGACGGCTCGGCGCTGGTGTCGGATATCGCCCGGATGGTGGGGTACGAGGATTTGAAATATTTTTCCCAGCTGTTCAAAAAGCATATGGGCTGCACCCCCTCCGAATTCCGGAGCAGCCGGAGCGGCTGATCGGCGGGCGTCCCGAACAGCGCCCCGAACAGCGCCCCGGCCCGATGATCGGCGGCCAACGCCGACACACCGGACACCTCCCTTCAAGGGTGACGGCTGCGCGGCACAGGATTCTTTTCCCGGCTGAGCGCAGCCGAACGCCCGGCTTAGCGAAAATCGGTGAAAACATTCCCCCTTGCCGCTTAATTTCTTCCCTCACTGGGGAAGGAAGCGCTTTCGTATACTGGATGTACGCGGAGCGGTCGGGGCGGAAGCCACTCCCTCTGCTGGTCTTAATGCGATTGAATTACGCAACATGATAGAGAATTGGAGGGGTTGTTCTATGCGTACACGATGGATGACGATGCTCGTCGCGCTGCTGGCTGTCTCCCTGCTCTCCGCATGCGCGTCGGGAGGCTCGAATGCGGGCCAGAACCGTCCAGGCGGCGAAGCGAAGGAAGAGGGAGCGGCCGGGAAGGTGAAGCTCTCTTTATGGCATAACTTCACGGGAGACGATCTTCGCGCCAAAGCGATGCGCGACATTATCGAGACATACCAGCAGGACCATCCGGAAATCACGCTCGATATCCAAGCCATTCCGCCGGACGGCTACAAAACGCGCCTCAAAACGGTGGCGGCCGCCAATGAGATGCCGGATGTCTTCCTGATGTGGCCGGGGATGATGACCAAAGAATTCCATGGCGGAGGCTTGATTCAGCCGATTGACGATCTGTTGAACAGCAAGACGGAGTGGAAGGAGGGCTTCCTGCCGGGGTCTTTCGACGATTTTACGATCGACGGCCGTATCTACAGCGCTCCGATGGGATTGTCGCCGACTTCGATACTTTACTACAACGAGGAGATATTGAGCCGCTACGGCCTGCAAGTTCCGAAAACGTGGGATGAGCTGCTTGCCGCCGTGAAGACGCTGAATGAGAACAAGGTAACGCCGATTGCGCTCGGCAACAAAGCGGCCTGGCTCGCCCAGTCGAGCATTCTCAGCTCGTTCGCGGATCGGGTGACCGGCACGGAATGGTTCCTGAAGGCCGCCAACCAGGATGGAGCCAAGTTCACGGATCCGGAATTCGTGCGGGCGCTCGAGCTGCTCCAACAGCTGCAGCAGGCAGGAGCGTTCCAAATCGGCTTCAACAGCATCGACAACACGCAGATGGAAATGATGTTCGCGCAAGGCCAGGCCGCGATGATGATCGACGGCGGCTGGGCCTTGACGAATCTGTCGGCCAATGCGTCGCCGGAAGCGCTGAAGAGCATGGGCGCCACGGTGCTGCCTTCGGTTCCCGATGGCAAGGGCGATCCGAATTCGACCTCCGGGGTCGTCGGCGTCGGGCTCGGTCTGAGCGCCAAGGTCGACGGCCAGCGCAAAGAAGCCGCCTGCGAGCTGATCTACGCCTTATCCGGGCCGGAGGCGCAAAAGCGCACATTGGAAGCGAATCAATTGGTCAGCTACAAGCTGGATCTCGATGAGAGTTCCGTATCGCCGCTGTTCGCCAAAGTTTATCGGCTCGTGAATGAAGTGAAGCGGACGCCGGTCTATGACGCCGTCATGACAAGCGCAGGCGCCGACGCCGTCAATAACGGGCTGCAGGAATTGCTGATGGGCGGCAATCCGGAGGAGATCGCCCGTAAGATTCAAGAGGCTCAGGCGAAATCGCTCGGCCGTTGACATGCCGTATGCTGCCGCACCTCCATGCCCCTGACCGTTCAGGCCAGGCAGGGCGGGCGGCGGCTTCAACATCGAAGAGAGGAGGCTGAGCCGAATGCGCGCGCATGCGGGGGCAAGCAAGCGGATATTTATTGCGGCGGGGCTGGCGCCGTCGCTTCTCATTTACGCCTTGTTCGTCATTGTGCCGATATTCTGGTCCGCTTACTACGGATTTTTTGATTGGAAAGGAATCGGCGAGATGAGCTTCATCGGCATCGCCAACTTCAGCGAGGCGCTGCGGGATCCGGTGTTCTGGCTCTCGTTCCGCAACAACATGATTATCGTAGGGGCTTCCGTCTTTGGCCAAGTCCCGATCGCATTGCTGCTCGCTCTGCTGCTGAAGCGGGGAACCTGGTTCCAGCGCTTCGTCCGCTCGGCGGTATTCATGCCGATGGTGCTGTCCTCGGTCGTCATCGGGATTATTTGGACAAATATCTATCATCCGCAGACCGGGCTGATGAATGCGGCGCTCGATGCGATCGGCCTGTCCGATTGGAAGCGGGCCTGGCTGTCGGAGCCGGGCATCGCCATCTGGATGATCGCGATACCCGTCATTTGGAACTATATCGGGCCGTATCTCATTATGTTCCTTGCCGCCCTGCACAGCATCCCGTCCGAGCTGGACGATGCGGCCGAACTGGACGGAGCCCGGGGGATGCGCAAGCTGGCATCCCTGACGCTGCCCATGATCTGGGACACGCTCAAGGTGGCGATCGTGCTGTGCATCTCCGGCAGCCTGAAGGCATTCGACCTGATCTATGTCATGACCAACGGGGGGCCGGCTCATGCCACGGAATTGCTCGCGTCGTATATGTATAACAGCACCTTCACCGTCTACCGCTTCGGATACGGCAGCTCGGTCTCTACCCTCATCGTCATCATCAGCTTGCTGCTCGTCGCCGGTTCGCAGCGGCTGATGCGCCGGGAAGCGCATTAGCATCCGGGCCATGGACAGGAAGGAGGAATCGAATTGGCATCATTGATAACCGCATCTGCAAGAGGGGACACGGTCCGCGCCGCAGGCTCGCGGGAAGGGTCGCGGGCGCTCCGGCTCCTCGTACACGCCGGCTTGGCCATTTATGCGCTCGTCACGCTCTATCCGCTTATCTGGCTCTATCTCAGCGCCTTTAAGACGAACGAGGAGTTTTTTGCCCATCCCTTCGGGCTGCCGACCTCATGGCAGTGGGATAATTTCGCGCGGGCATGGGAAGTGTCGGGGATGGGACGCTCCATGTGGAACTCCTTGTTCGTCACGGCGGTATCATTGGCGGCCACCTTGCTCCTTGGGGCGCTGGCGGCTTACATTTTGGCCCGGTTCCGGTTCAAGGGGCGCAGCCTGCTGCAGGGCTTGTTCGTGCTTGGCATGCTGATTCCGGTTCATAGCACGCTTGTCCCGCTCTTCATCATGATGAACAAGCTGGGCATCCTGAACACGCATGCGGCGCTCATATTCCCTTATACCGCCTTTGAGCTGCCGATTGCCATTTTCATCGTGGCTGCCTATCTGGCCAATATGCCTAAAGAAATGGAAGAAGCGGCGCATGTGGACGGCTGCGGATACATGGGAATCTTTGCGCGGATTATGCTTCCCGTATCGCTCCCGGCGCTCTCAACCGTGGCGATACTCGGCTTTCTTCGCTTCTGGAACGACTTCGCGTTCGCGCTCGTCTTTATTAACAGCCCGGGGCTCAAGACGCTGCCGCTCAGCCTGTCCGTCTTCGCCACAGGCTACTCGACAGACTACAAACTGACGATGGCCGCCCTCGGCATGGCGGCGCTGCCTACGATCGCGATCTACATCATTTTCCAGGAACAGGTCATGAAAGGGATGGCCGCAGGCGCCGTCAAAGGATAAGCGAAGCGTGGATAGAATGCGAGGGACCCTTGCAGCTGAAAAAACTCGGTATCAACAGGAGAGCTGCAAAAAACGGACGAACTGAAGCGTTCGGAGGCCGAGAAGCGACATCAGGGCCTACACCTCGAGAACACAACAGAAAGCCGGCACCGACAAAAGCAGCTCTATTGGGCTCCAAAGGTTGCCGGCTTAACTCATTAACGCGAACTTGGGTCCTCCCAGCTTATGAACAAGTAGTCCTGGCGCAGGAAAACGAGATGAGCCTGTACCTTCTGCGCCTACGGGAACCATCCTCTGCCACACATATGAGAAACATCCCATTCTCTACCACGTAGATGAGAAACATCCTCTCCAATGCCTTTCAACAAACCCTGTGGGACAGGACCTACCCGAGAATCCGTCTCTACCACGCCTATGAGTATTATCCCTTTGGAGCAGGAATGGTCGCTCCGTTTCTTTTCTTGTTTACGCACAATATCCCCGCAGCACAGGAGCTCCTCAAGAATCTGTCTCTACCATGCCTATGAGTATTATCCCTTTGAAGCAGGAACGGTCGCTCCGTTTCTTTTCTTGTTTACGCACAATATCCCCGCAGCCCAGGACCTACCCGAGAATCCGTCTCTACCGCCTATGAGTCTTATCCCTTTGAAGCAGGAACGGTATCGCTCTGTTTCTTTTCTTGCTTACGCACAATATCCCCGCAGCACAGGAACTCCTCAAGAATCTGTCTCTACCATGCCTATGAGTATTATCCCTTTGAAGCAGGAACGGTCGCTCCGTTTCTTTTCTTGTCTTTACGCACAATATCCCCGCAGCACAGGACCTACCCGAGAATGCGTCTCTACCACGCCTATGAGTATTATCCCTTTGAAGCAGGAACGGTGTCGCTCCATATCTTTTCTTGTTTACGCACAATATCCCCGCAGCCCAGGACCTACCCGAGAATCCGTCTCTACCGCCTATGAGTCTTATCCCTTTAAAGCAGGAATGGTCGCTCCGTTTCTTTTCTTGTTTACGCACAATAACCCCGCAGCACAGGATCTACCCGAGAATGCGTCTCTACCACGCCTATGAACAGGTAGACAATTATAACTGGTAGGGAGTCCGCGTTACTTTCCTGACAAGATGGGAGAGTAAGCCTAAGGCGAGTCGAAGGACCTGACTGGACGGGAGAGCGAACATAAGACGAGCCAAAGCACCTGACTGGACGGGAGACTGAGCATAAGACGAGCCGAAGCGCGTGACTGAACGGGAGACTGAGCATAAGGCGAGTCGAAGGACCTGACTGAACGGGAGAGCGAGCATAAGGCGAGCCGAAGCGCCTGACTGAACGGGAGACTGAGCATAAGGCGAGCCGAAGCACCTGACTGAACGGGAGAGCGAGCATAAGGCGAGCCGAAGCGCCTGACTGGACGGGAGACTGAGCATAAGGCGAGCCGAAGCGCCTGACTGAACGGGAGACTGAGCATAAGGCGAGCCGAAGCGCCTGACTGGACGGGAGACTGAGCATAATGCGAGCCGAAGCGCCTGACTGGACGGGAGAGCGAACATAAGGCGCTGAAGCACCTGACTGAACGGGAGAGCGAGCATAAGGCGAGAGGGGGCTATTTGATCTATAAGAGGTTTTTCCACATGCGGGAACACGCACTGAAAGGTGTGCCAATGCGCCGCTGGCGGCGTATGATGGGGAGTATGCACCACAGTTATTCGCTTAGTAAAAGATACAGCGTAGTGTTAAGGTATTTGCGGCCAAACGGGGCCGAGAACGATGTGTGTCCGCTTCGTCAAAATGAAGGAAAGGAAGGGACAGAGGCCATCCCTTCCGGGTAAATAACAAGTGTAGCGATAGACATATGGCTATATCGGTTCAAGGGCGTTGCTGGGCGTTGTGCCGCGAACTAAGTAATAACCTGCCTTCTTCCCAATGTCCTGGTGCAGTACATTTGTGATAAAGCTATATTTTCCCCACGGATTGCCGCATCAATATGTCGCAAGGGAGCACGATCTGGCGCGGTTTTTCTTCCCGGTTTTTGATCCGGTCCAAGAGAAGCTGCATGCCTTGTTCCCCGAATTCGTAAGCCGGCTGGGAGGCGACGGAGAAGAATGGATTCGCTTCTTCCACCCACCCGAAGTCGTCGAAGCAGGCAATCGACAGATCCTCCGGCACGCGCAGGCCCAGGCTGCGGACGGATTGGAGCACGGTGAGGGCCAGCATATTGTTGGCCGCGAAGATGGCCGTCGGCCGCGCCTCCGGTGCGAGCTCCATCCAGTGTGCGACGGATAAGTCCTGCTCGCGCGAATAGCTCGTCTGCATGACCAGCGATTCGTCGAATTCGATTCCGGCTTCCTGCAAGGCCTCGACATAGCCGGCTTGGCGCTCGCGGGCGGTAGAGACGTCCTGAGCGCCGTTCACGAGGGCGATGCGGCGGTGTCCGTACCGGATCATCTCCGCTACCATCCGCTTCGCCCCGTCGCGGCTGTCGCCGAGCACGGCATCGCAGACAATGCCGGGAACCTCGCGGTCCAGCAGCACGAAGGGCACATTTTGGCGCTGGAGCCACTCCAGATGTTCCTTGGACTGATCTCCGCTCGGCGCGAACAGCACGCCATCCACGCGCATCGACAGAATCATTTCAACATAATCTTTTTCTTTCGAGAAGCTCTCGTCGCTATTTCCGAACATGAGCCGATAGCCATGACGCATGGCGGCATCCTCGGCGCCCCGCGCCATCGTCGTAAAGAACGGGTTCGTAATATCCGTAATGAGAAGCGATACGATTTTGCTCTCTTGCGTGACGAGGCAGCGGGCGACCGAGTTCGGGATGTACCGCATTTCCTCCATCACCTGCTTGACCTTGTCGCGGGTCTTTTCGCTCACTCTTCCGGTATTGTTGATGACTCGGGATACGGTCATCGCCGAGACATTGGCTTTCTTCGCAATATCATAAATGGTAGCCATTGGCGTTATCTCCTACTATGATTTTATGGGCACCGGCGGCACATGCTGCAGCCGTCGTTCAGGGAAGGCCGCGGGAAAGCGGCGCCCGGGGCTGAAGCGGGACAGAGAACTCTCGCGGGCCGGGTGACAGCTGCGGCGGGAATCACCGACGCAGCGAGACGGAAGAAGCATGTCCATTTTCCCAATAAAATGCGGCTCACGAAGTCCGCTTTTCGTTAGGAATCCTAAGAGGAACTTGTCCTGTGAAGAGTCTTCCGCCCCCTGGTAAACCTAATTATACCATTTTCACCATAAGTTAAAAATAGATTCTACCGAATTATACCGATTATATTTTATGCTATAGAGAACATTGACATCAAGAGGGACCCCATGATATTGTTGAGTTAACGATAACATTTCCAGTTATAGTCATCTTATCGGGATAAATTAGGAGGGATCAGGCGTGAGCGAGAAGGTCATGCAAAAAGGTGTAAGCGTTATCGTCATGGATGAACGCGATCATGTGGCGACGGCGCTGCGGGAACTGCAGCCGGGTGAAGGGGTCACTTGCGAGGTTGCGGGAGCGACTCGTGCGATTGCGGTCAGTCAGACGATTCCCTTCGGACATAAGGTGGCCATCGTTCCAATAGCGGAAGGCGACCAAGTCCGCAAATATGGAGAAGTGATCGGCCGGGCGACCTGCGGCATTCCCGTCGGCAGCCATGTGCATGTGCACAACATCGAAGGCATCCGCGGAAGAGGGGATCAGGCGGCAACAGCCAAGTAAGAGCGTCTTAGTGGTGACAGCTTGTCAACTTAGGGAAGGGGAATCGGATAAATGAGCATGACATTCCAAGGCTACCGGCGTCCGAATGGCGAGGTAGGCATTCGCAATCATCTGCTAATCATCCCAACGGTCATTTGCGCCAATCAAGTGTGCAACCGCATTCAGCAGCTTGTTCCGAACACGGTCGCTATCCCGCATCAGCATGGATGCAGCCAGATCGGGGCCGACAAGGAGCGCACGTTCGATGTGCTGGCCGGCACGGGGAAAAATCCAAACGTCGGCGGAGTGCTCATCGTCAGCCTTGGCTGCGAGGTCGTGGATCCGGTGCAGCTCGGCGAAGAGATTCGCAAGACCGGGAAGCCGGTCGAGGTGTTCGACATCCAGAGCGTAGGCGGCTCGGTCAAGGCGATCCAGCATGGCGTCGAGATGGCCGGCAAGATGCGGGCCCAGCTTGATGCGATGGAGAAGGTGGAGATCCCGCTGTCCGAGTTGAAGGTCGGCGTTAAATGCGGCGGTTCGGATGCGACGAGCGGTCTTGCCTCCAACCCGGCGCTGGGCGTCGCGGCGGATGTGCTAATCGGGGAAGGCGGCACGATTGTGATCGGCGAGACGACGGAGATTATCGGGGCCGAGCATGTGCTGGCCGGACGGTGCCGGACGCCGGAGATCGCGGACAATCTGTACCGCATCGTCGATCGCTTCGAGAAGGAGGTCGAGCGGATGGGGGCGGATATGCGCGGCGGCAACCCAAGCCCGGGCAATATCGCGGGCGGCCTCAGCACGATCGAGGAGAAATCGCTCGGCTGCATCAGCAAATGCGGCACCGCCCCGATCGAAGGCATTATCGAGTATGCGGAGCAGGTGCCTCGCGGCGGGCTTTATTTTATGGATTCTCCCGGCAATGATATCGAGTGCGTGTCGGGCATGGCCGCAGGCGGCGTCCATCTGGTCTGCTTCACGACGGGGCGCGGCACGCCGACCGGGTCGGCCGTCATTCCGGTTATCAAGATTACCGGCAACCGCCTGTGTGCGGAGCGGATGGCCGACAATATGGACATCGATGTCAGCGGCCTGCTTGAAGGGGAGTATTCGCTTCAGGAAGCGGGCGGGCGGATCTGGGACGAGATTCGGGCGGTCAGCAGCGGCAAGCTGACGACGGCCGAAGTGCTTGGCCATACGGAGTTCAGCATTAACCGCATCGGTCCGAGCCTGTAAGGAAGAGCAGCAGCCATCCGGGCAACTGAGCGGGCTGAGTACCGGATGACGGGCAGGAACTAATTTGCATCGGGAAAAACAATGGGAAAAAGAGAGGGGACGTGCCAACATGGGTCGTTTAACAGGACGAATCGCACTGGTAACAGGAGGAAGCCGCGGCATCGGCGAAGCTATCGTCATTCGCTTGGCGGAGGAAGGAGCGGATATCGCGATTAATTATATGTCGGAGGCTTCTTACGATAAGGCGGTCAAGGTCCAGCAGCAGGTGGAGCAGCTTGGACGCAAGGCGATTGTCGTGCAGGCGGATGTCGGCAGCAAGGAGGAAGTGAACCGCATGTTCGACGAAGTCGAGGCGAAGCTGGGCTATGTCGATGTGCTGGTGAACAATGCGGGCATCGCCCCGTTCGAGCCGTTCATGAAGGTGACGGAAGAGACATGGGATCGCACTTATAATACGAACGTGAAATCCATCTTTATGTGTTCGCAGCGGGCGGCGAAGCATATGATCGACAATCGTTTCGGCAAAATCGTCAACGTGCTCTCGACAGCCAGCCTTGTGGTGACCAGTCCGGTCATCCCGCATTACCAGTCCTCCAAGGCGGCAGCGCATATGCTGACGAAGGGGATGGCGATCGAGCTCGGCAAATTCAATATCAACGTAAATGCGGTCGGCCCGAGCACGGTCGATACCGATATGTGCACGGAATTCCTGGCTGCGCCCGGCATGCGGGAGAAGGAAGAGCAGGCCAACCCGATGAAGCGGCTCGGCACCGCGCGCCAGATTGGCGATGCGGTCGTCTTCCTCGCTTCCGAGGAAGCGATGCAGGTCAACGGGCACTTGCTGATGGTGGACGGCGGCCTGACGGTGAAGGCGGCGCAGCCGGACGATCATATGGAACGGTAGGTGAGCGGGATGCTGAACATTACCCGGATGGTGGATCTCTCGCAGGAGCTTTACCATTTGTGCCCGGTGCTGCCGGATTTCGAACCGCCCAAAATGGATTATATCTGCGTCGGGCCGCGGGACGGCTGGAAGCTGGAGCAGGTGACGATGAACCTGCATACCGGCACTCATATGGATGCGCCGGCGCATTTGGGCGATTATAGCAAGACCCTGGATCAATTTCCGGTCGACGCTTTTCAGGGGCGGATGGTCTTCGTTCCGCTTCAGAATCGGGGCAACGGTTATCCGATTGGGCGATCGGATCTGGAGCCGTACGCCGAACAGATGAGCAGCGACGCGGTCGTGCTGCTATATACCGGCTGGGGCGAGAAGCGCGGCTGGACGAAGGAATGGATATATGAATCTCCGTATCTGTCCAATGAGGGCGCCCGTTACTTGGCCGAGTGCGGCGTGAAGGCGGTCGGCATCGATCATTTCAGCATCGGCGGAACGGGCGAAGAGAATGAGGAGACGCACCGTATCGTGCTCGGCGCGGATATGTGGGTCGCCGAAGGACTGCAGCTCGATGATCCCGCGCTTCGGGAGGGTGACTGGCATGTGATGGCGATGCCGCTGAAGATACGGGATTCGAGCGGAGCGCCTGCGCGGATTGTCGCCATCCAGTGGGAGGCTCGCTTATGAGTCTCGTCACGTGGGAGTATCGAATCGAGCATGATGCGGCCGCATTGAATGAACTGGGCCAATCCGGCTGGGAGCTCGTGGCGGTGACGGTGGTCGACGGCATCGAGCAGATGTACCTGAAGCGGCCGGGCCCGACGTTCCGGGAGCTGATTACGCTTGATCAACGCGAAGAAGTGGCCAGGATGGCGGAAGCCCGCGGCCGGGAGGGGGAGGAGTCATGAAAAAAGGCGGAGTGCTTCATCCCCAACTGAACCGGATCCTGGCCGAGATGGGTCATACCGATATGCTGACGATCTGCGATCGCGGCTTCCCGGTACCTGTCGGGGTGGAGCGGGTCGATCTGGCCTTGACCGACGACCTGCCGGCCGTCACGGACGCGCTGAAGGCCATCGCCGGCGAATTCGTAATCGATTGCATTATCATTACCGAGGAAATGCAAGCCTTCAGTCCGGAGCGGGTCGGCCTGCTGAAGGAATTGATCCCGGATGTGCGGTGGAAGGTGCTGCCGCACGTACAGTTCAAGCAGCTGTGCACGGAGTCGAGAGCGGTCATCCGGACAGGGGACACGACCCCGTATGCGAATCTGATTATCGTATCCGGATGATGGCGCGGCGAGGAGGCCGGTCCTGCACCGGCCTTAGCAGCTGCAGCGCGGGATGAGGGAGCGGGCCGTCACAAGCCTGTTCCCCTGTAAGTAAGCTTATCGCCGGCATTCGTTGTGAAGGCTTCCATCAGGAACGCTTCGTTGATGAACTTTTATGTACTTTTATGAAAAATGAAATATGTGAAAGCGGATATCGAGGGAAGGGGTCATCGGCATGCGTTTACAGGGAAAAGTATGCATCATTACAGGCGCGGGCTCCGGCATCGGCCGCAGCTCGGCGCTGCGCTTCGCGAGCGAGGGAGCGGTGGTCGTCGTAGCCGACATCCAGCCGGATGCGGGGCGGGAGACCGTTAAGCTAATCACGGAACAGGGCGGAGCCGCCTCGTTCGTGCAGGTGGACGTCACCGTTCCGGAGCAAGCTCAAGCCATGGCCGATACGGTGATGCGGCAGTATGGGCGCATTGACGTTCTGTTCAACAATGCGGGGGTCAGCGGCATCGGAAGACTGCATGAGATTGAACCCGAGGCATGGGATCGGGTGATTGCCATTAATATTCGCGGCGTCTTCCTGCCAAGCAAGTATGTCATTCCTTATATGATCGAGCAGCAGAGCGGCGCGATTATCAACATGTCCTCCTGCATCGCGGAGATGGGGCTGGCGAACCGCGCGTCCTACGCGGCAACGAAGGGCGCGGTGCTGTCCTTGACCAAATCGATGCAGGTGGACTACGCCCCGTACAATATTCGGGTGAATGCGCTGTTGCCGGGAACGATCTACACCCCGTTCGTCGAGCAGTATCTGCGCAATTCTTATGATGATCCGGAGCAGGCGATTGCTTCCATCAAGTCCCGGCAGCTGAGCGGCGAACTCGGCCTGCCTGAGGATGTGGCGGAAGCGGCGCTGTTCCTGGCTTCGGACGAAGCCAAATTCATTATGGGCTCCCCGTTGTACGTAGACGGCGGCGTCGTCTTCGGCAAAAATGCTTAAATCCGCGGCTGACGCGGACCCGGTACCGCCGGCCTCTGCCTGTCTAGTGCCCATTATATCCAGCAAGGGAGGAATTTACGGTGAAATTTATCACGTTCTATGATCACGATCAACAGCTGCGCGCGGGCGTCAAGACGGATCGAGGCATCGTCGACATCAGCGGCAAATATACAATTCATGAGGTGATCTCGGGAGGCCGGGATGTCCTGCGGGAGGTCGAAGCTTACGCCGCCGGCGCGGACGATGTGCTCGACGAGAAGGATTTGACCTACGGGCCATGCGTCACGGATCCGCAGAAGATCATTTGTGTCGGACTGAACTACCGGAAGCATGCGGAGGAGACGAATGCTCCAATTCCGGAAGTTCCGATTCTATTCAACAAATTCAACAATACGCTGACCGGCCACGGCCATGATATCGCGCTCCCGCGCGTCAGCCAAGCCGTAGACTACGAGGCCGAGCTGGTCATCGTCATCGGCAAGTCTGCCAAGGATGTAACGGAGGAGGAAGCGCTGGACTATGTGTTCGGCTACTGCAACGTGAACGACCTGTCGGCCCGCGATCTGCAGATGCGCACGCCTCAATGGATGCTCGGCAAAATCTGCGACGGCTTCAGTCCGCTCGGGCCGTATCTCGTGACGGCGGATGAGGTGGGCGATCCGAACCAGCTCGATATCCGTTGCATCGTCAATGGAGAGACGCGCCAGCATTCGAATACGGCGGACATGATCTTTACCTGCAAGGAGATTATCAGCTATATATCGCGTCATTTGACGCTGCTTCCGGGCGATCTCATTTTGACGGGCACGCCGGAAGGGGTCGTGTTGGGGTTGCCGGAAGCCGAACGCATCTACTTGAAGGACGGCGACCTGGTCACGATTGAAATCGAGAAGCTCGGCGCTTTGACGAACCGGATGGTGGCCGAACGGTAGATTCGACGGCGCTTGAAGGGGGCAGCTCCTTCAAGCGCTTTTTGGGCAGGCAAGAAGCGGCTATTTGTGTGATTCGATCCGAGAAGAAAGAAGGGACTTCGATGCGCGTATCTTTATTTGTCACTTGTCTGGCGGATACTTGCTTTCCCGGCGTGGCGGAGAGCGCGGTCCGGCTGCTCCACCGTCTCGGCTGCGACGTTGATTTCCCCCGGCTCCAGACGTGCTGCGGGCAGCCGGCGTTCAACAGCGGATATCATGACGACGCGCGGGAGGTCGCGCGGCAGTGGCTCCGGGCGTTCGAGCACAGCGACTGCATTGTGACGCCGTCCGGCTCCTGTGCCGGCATGGCTTGCCATTATTACGGGGATTTGTTCCGGGAGGAGCCGGAATGGCAGGCCCGGGCCGAGCGCGCGGCGGAGCGCACCTATGAGCTGTCCCAATTCATCGTGAAGGTGTTGGGACGCGCCGATCTCGGGGCCGTCTACGAAGGGACGGCCACCTACCATCCGTCCTGCCACGGCATGCGGCTGCTCGGCATCGGCGACGAACCGATGACGCTGCTGCGCCATGTGAAGGGGCTGAAGCTCGTCGATCTGCCGCATCGGGAGGACTGCTGCGGCTTCGGCGGAACATTCGCCGTGAAGATGCCGGAGATGTCCGGCGCGATGGTTACGGAGAAGGCAGAGCATGTCGTCTCGACGCAAGCGGACATTCTGATCGGGACGGATATGGGCTGCCTGATGAATATTGGCGGGCGGCTCAACCAGGCCGGCAAGCCGATCCGCGTCATGCATCTCGCCCAACTGCTGGAGGAAGGAGTGAAGGGGGCATGAGCACGGAGATATCCTCTGCTCAAGGCGGCATCGGCAGCGGCCTGAAGGAGCGCACGAAGGCGGTTCTTCAGGACGCCTTCCTGCGCCAAGCCGTGGCGTTCACGACGAACAAGCTCCGCACCGGCCGCTTGAGCGCTGCCGAAGAATTCGGCGATTGGGAGACGTGGCGCAGCCGCGGCCAGGCGATTCGGCAGCATACGATCGAGCATTTGGACTATTATTTGGGCCAATTCGCCGAGCAGGCGGAAGGGCGCGGCGCGCGGGTTCATTTCTGCGCGACGGGAGACGAAGCGGTGCAGGCCTTCCTGGCGATCGCGAAGGAAAAGCAGGCGACGCTGGTGGCCAAGGGCAAGTCGATGGTGTCGGAAGAGATGCATCTGAACGAGCGGCTGCGCGAACAGGGCATCGACGCGATCGAGACCGACTTGGGCGAATATATTTTGCAGTTGGCGAAGGAGACGCCGTCCCATCTGATCATCCCGGCCATCCATAAGAACAAGTCCCAGATTGCCGAGCTCTTCACGAAGGAGGCCGGCAAGCCGCTTCCGCCGGAGACGAGGGAGCTGGCCGCGTTCGCCAAGCGGAAGCTGCGCCAATTTTTCCTCGAAGCGGATATCGGACTGTCGGGCTGCAACTTCGGCATCGCCGAGTCCGGCACGGTGACGATCGTCTCGAACGAAGGCAATGGGCGCATGGTGACGACTTTGCCCAAGACGCATGTCGTCGTCATGGGGATGGAGCGGCTCGTCCCGACCTTCGACGATGTCGAGGTGATGCTGAACCTGCTGGCCCGGAGCGCGACCGGGCAGAAGCTGACGACCTATACGTCGTTCATCACCGGTCCCCGCCAGCCAGGCGATCTGGACGGCCCGGAGGAGCTGCACATTATTATTCTTGACAACGGGCGATCGGCGCAGCTTGGCGATCCGCAGTTCCAGCAGGTGCTGCACTGCATCCGGTGCGCCGCTTGCCTCAATGTATGCCCGGTCTACCGGCATGTGGGCGGCCATACGTACGGCTCGGTCTACAGCGGGCCGATCGGAGCGGTGCTGACACCGCTGCTGCAGCAGGATATGAAGGAGGCGGGAACGCTCGCCTACGCGTCATCGCTATGCGGGGCATGCTATGAAGCTTGCCCGGTCAAAATTCCGCTCCACGACATGCTCGTGCATCTGCGTGCCCGCAAAGTAAAAGAAGGTTATACGCCGCAGGCCGAGCGGCTCGGGTTCCGGCTGTTCGGCAAAGTGTTCAGCCATGTGAAATGGTACCGGATGGCGGGCAAAGCCGCTTATTACGGCCAGAAGCCGCTCTTGCGGGGCGGGGTAATCCGCAAAGGACCGGGCCCGCTCGGCGGCTGGACGGCCTCGCGGACGTTCCCGGCGATACCGAAGCAGTCGTTCCGCGACCGCTGGGAGGAGCTGAAGGCGGAGTTGGCCCGGGCGGACCGCGAGCAAGGGAGGGATTCGTAATGGAGCGTCATGCGTTTCTCGCCGCGATTGCGTCCCGGCTCGGCCGTTCCGGACCGTTGACGGAAGCGCCGGCCCATCTGTACCGGGGCGTGCCGGGGGAATATCGGGAACGGATGGGAAGACTGAACGCCGATGAGCGCCTGAAGCTGTTCGTCAGCAACTGGACGGCGCTCACCGGCGAAGCGGTCATCGTGCCGAGGGAGGAAGCGGCGGCGGGCATCGGGGAGATGCTGGCCCGCTTCCGGCAGCGGGGCCCGCTGGAGCGCGTGCTCTATGCGGACACGGAGGAGCTGCGCGGGTACGGCGTGCCGCGGGTGCTGCAGGAGCAGGGCTTGAGCGGGGTTCCTTGGACGGAAGATCAAGACAATGAAGCCGAGCTGGAGCAATTGGGCCTGCCCGGGCCCGGCGAAGCGGGAGCGCTCGCCGGCGCGAAGTGGCAGGCGCGAAGCCCGCTGCTGCGCGCCGCCGAGCGGTGCCAGCTCGGCATCGTCGCGCCCGCGGCCGCAATCGCCAACACCGGCACGCTGGCGGTATGGTCCGCCGGGCGGCAAGGCCGCTCGGTCAGCCTGCTGCCGGGCATGCTGCTCGCCATACTGCCGGCCGGGCGGATCGTGGCCCGGATGGGCGAGGCCTTCGAGCGGGTGAACGGGAAGGCGGCCCGGGAAGGCGGCCTGCCGGCCTCGCTGAATCTGATCACGGGGCCGAGCCGCAGCGCCGATATCGAGAATGATCTCACGATCGGCGTTCACGGCCCGGGTGTGGTGGGTGTCGTCATTGTGACATCGTCGGGCACGTAGCGGCGGCCGGCGGGGAGTGCGGATTCAGATATAATATAAGCCGGTCAGCGGCGGCAGCGGAACCGTTATGCGGAGATCGCGCGGCCATGATTCCGGCAGCGGAACGTCCGCCTTCGGCTCGAACAGCAGCCGTATTGTCTCTTCCTCGGACAATACGGCTGCTTCCGCATCCGGGTAGCGAAGGCGGACCTGGCCGTCTCCGAGATCATCCGCTTCGATGCGGGCGGCAGGCGATCCGGCCGACTGCCACCAGTCCCGAAGCTGACGGATGAGCCGCTCCATGGACGGAACATATACCGTGCCGTCATTGGGGCGGATCTGGGCCGGGCAGGGGGACAGCTCGCGGCGCATGGCATCGTCCTGCCATGGAACGATGACCTCCAGCCGCTCGAAGGCCGGCATAGCCTGCAGCAAACGCACGATCTGCGGAGCGTCGGATCCGCCGTATTCGAGCACGATCGGCAGCCGATCGGTCTGAGAAGGCTTGGGCTTCAGCACGTAAGCATACGCCGTAAGCGCCCCGCCGCGTTCCAGCCCGTAGAGCTTCGGCTTCATCTCCCGGCACGACGCGTAGGCGGCGGCATCCTTCAGGCCGGCCAGATCCCACACGCTCATATCGAAGGCCGCCGTATGCCGCAGCGTCAAGTCATGGAAGGCGAAGCAGTCGAAGCTGGAGATCTCGCGAAGGCAAGCATCGCCCGCCGCTTCTTTCGACTTCCGCATGGCGGCGTCCCGGTTCGCCCCGGCATTCAATGTATACGCAGTCAAGCGGCCGAACGAATAACAGCGGTTCCGGCGGTACAGGGAACGGCCGCCCGAGATGAAGAGCATCGCCGCCCCCATATCGTCGACATGGCGCATGACGCGATGCAGCAGCTCGGTCGCGACTCCGCTGCCCCGGGCTTCCGGCTCGGTGCAGACGGAACCGAGCGAGAAGACGGGCAGGCGGGCCGTGCCGATGCGCAGCTTGGCAGGCAGGAGCCCCATATGGGCGATAAGCTTATCGTCCCGGAATACGCCGTAGGAATGGGCATACACGGGCGAGAACAAGTATGGGAAGCCGTGTTCCATTGAGATTTGCCGGCTGTTGCGGAACACCTTGTCCGACAATTGCACCGCCTGCTCGTAATCGAGCGGCTGCAGCATTCGTATTTGTTCCATGGTACTCCTCCTTATCGGGTTGCGGGTTAGTCAATTCCGGAGGCGGGAATGGCATACGGGATGGATCCGTTTTTTGCCTCTGGCTCTTACTTTATTTCGATGGGGGAGGCAAGATACCTACTTGATGGCAAATTGGACATAAAAAAGACATAATTCCCCTCCGCTGCGCATGGCTGTGGAAGCTGTAAGCCTGGGCGCGGCCGGGAATGCCGGAGGATCTTGGCGAGGACGAGCGGACGGCCGCCCGGCTGGCGGGAGACCTCCGCCGGACTTCGCATGGGATGGCGCCGGCCTCGACGGCAAAAAGCGGAGCATGCCCCCGCGCCGCATGCTCCGCTCTTTTTTCCGAATACGGTATGACTGCTTAACGCTTGCCGGGAGCCGGAGGCTTCGCCTGTATCGCCTCGATCGCCCGGTCGCCGCCAATGGCCACGCCATAGGAGATAGACTCCAAATACTTCAACTGCCGCTTCACGTAGGCGTCATCCTTCTTGATGATCTGATCCTTATAGATTTGATACGGACTGAAGGACATTCGAATCTCGCCATTCTCAATCGTCAGCGTGAGCAGGCCCGTATCCGCATTTTTCCCCTTCACGTAGTCCGGGAAAAGAAAGTTGCCTATCGAGTAGGCAATCGGCTTGCCGTTGTACCATTCAAAGCCTTGCAGCACGTGCACATGGCTGCCGACGATGCCGTCGGCTCCGGCGTCTATCATCTCGCGGGCATACGTGCGCTGCCAAGGCTCGGGCTTGTTATTCTTCTCGACGCCCCAATGCATGTAGACGAATAAATAATCGCAATCCCGGCTCTCCCGGCGAATGACGGGCAGCACGCTCGATTTGTTGTACGCCTCCGCGATGCCCGGCCGTTCATCCGCGGCGAACCAGTACGTCTGGGGAATGAAGCGGGAGAAGGCGAGGAATTTGATGCGCTTCCCTTTGATCGTCACTTCATGGGCGCGATAGGCCTCCTCGCGGTTTTTGCCGCCGCCCATATAGGGCAGCTCGTAATGCTCCAGATTGGCGAGCGTATCGAGAAAGCCTTTCTGCTTGAAGTCGAGCGTATGATTGTTGGCGATCGAGACGAGATCGAAGCCGGCATTTTTCAATCCTTCCAGGGAGATCGGGTCCGATTTGAAATTGAACAGCTGGTTCGCATCTTTTTGGTCATGGAAGGTGACCGCGGTCTCCAGGTTGACGATGGCGAAGTCGGCTTCTTGAATCTCCTCGGCTACATGCACGAACGGATAGTCCGGGCCTTTCTTGCGAATCGTCTCCTTGACCGACCAGTCCATAAGCGCGTCGCCCGCGAACACGAGACGAATCGGCCCGTCTGACGCGTCAATGGGCGTCTCGCCGGGTCCGGAGACGTTAACCGGGGGCAGGGGCGCACCTTTACCGTACTCCCCCGTCTCCCCCGTCTTCCCGGTCTCGCCGGTCTTGCCTGTCGCGGGCGGGGGCCCGTACGGAGCGGCTGACGCCTGCTCTCCGCGATCCAGCCGCGCTCCATCCATCGCGTGGAGGAGGATGCCGGCGGAGACCAGCAGGGCGGCGGCGGCGCTCGCGAGCGCCGCTGTCCATTTTCGCCTGCGGCGCTGCTTCAGCCGCCGATGGCGCTCGCGGCGTGATTCCCGAAATGTGCTCAATGGGCACCTCCTATGTATAAAAAGTCATTTCACCGCTTTCATTATATTCGTTAACATCCGGAAATAAGTTTCAAAATATTTGCAATATACTATAAATTTTGTTATTTGACTTGAGTCTTCCCCATTTTCTTTTTGAAAACGCTATGGTAAAATAAACTTGCTTACATTTTGTAAGCTATGAAGGAGGGATGATGATATGGAATCCCATCATTTGGGGATGTGTCCCCGTTTTGAATCCGCATTCTGTGTATTAGGCAAGCGCTGGAACGGGCTTCTTATTCAGGTTCTGCTCAGCGGGCCGAAGCGGTTCAAAGATATTTCCGCGCTCATTCCTGCGATGAGCGACAAGATGCTAAGCGAGCGAATGAAGGATTTGGAGGCAGCCGGCATTGTCGTGCGCAATGTGTATCCGGAGACGCCGGTGCGCATTGAGTACGAGCTGACCGACAAGGGGCTGGCGCTGCAGCCGGTCATGGAAGCCATCCAACATTGGGCCGAGACATGGGTGAGCGAACCGTCAGACTGCGGGGCGCCGGATGAATCCGCGGAGTCCGATTCGGGCGATTCTTGACATGAATGAAGCGGCGCTTGCCGCTATGCCGGGAAGAGCGGGCCCTGACGGAGGCGCGTCAATCGCCATCATGCCCAAGGCATCGTATTACTAAGGAATGTAGCCACGACTAACGGTTTTATCACGCAAAGGAGAATGATGATTGGGTATTTACACAAGGACGGGAGACGGCGGCAAGACGAGTGTCATTCGCGGGCGGGTGGACAAGGATCATGCACGGGTGGAAGCTTACGGCACGGTCGACGAATTGAACACCTTCATAAGCTCGGCCATCCGCCAGGCGGAGAGCGTTGGAGAACCCGGGCTAGCGGCCGAATTGACGGGCATCCAGCAATATCTGTTCGATTGCAGCCATGATCTGGCCGTCGTCTCTCCCGAATTCCGGCCCTACCGGCTTGCGACGGAGGCGGTCGAACAATTGGAACGGCGCATGGAGGAGCATCCCCCGGCGCAGCCGCTTCAATCCGGCTACCCGGATAGCCCCCTGTCTGCCAAGCTGATGGTGTGCCGCGGCGTATGCCGGCGGGCAGAACGGCGAATCGTCACCTTGATGCGTGATGAGATCGCCTCGAAGGTCGTATTGCAATATATCAATCGGTTATCAACGTACTTATGGTGGCTTGCGGACCGCGTGAGCGGGAAGCAGGGCAAGCGGTAGGCGGCTTGCGGGCGAATGCCCTCGCCGGGCGGCACGGCGGGCGCGGCTCCGAAGGAGTTCTACCCGCTTTTTTTATGGAGGAGGGGCGCTGCGGGAAGGCGCCCCTTTTTACCGTTGTCAACCTTTCCTTGAGCCCTTATAATTAAGCGGAATGACAAGGGGTAAATTTAAGAGGCAATAACAACCACATTTCACTATGAGACAGGAGACTGACATGACCATTCACATCATCACGGACGGAAGCTCAGACCTGACGCCGGAGCTGGTGGAGCAGTACGGCATCCACGTCGTTCCGCTGTACGTTCGATTCGGGCAAGACGTATTGACATCCGATATGAATACGGATTCTTTCTATGAACGGATGCGGGAGGAGCACGAGCTGCCGAGTACAGCGAGTCCTTCGCCTGCCGACTTTTATCATATGTATCGGTCTCTTGGAACCGACAAGGACATTCTCGTGTTGTCGCTGACCTCTCAACTGAGCAGCACCTACCATCACGCGCTGATGGCCAAGACGATGTATGAAGAAGAAGGGCATCCGAACCGGATCGAGGTGCTGGATACGAAGACGGCGTCGATGGGGCTTGGACTGCTGGCCGTGCGGGCGGCCCAATTGGCCCGGGCGGGGGAAGAGCTGCAGGACCTGATGGCGAAGATGGTTCATTTTATTAAGCATACACGGACTTATTTTACATTGGATACGCTGGAAAATGTCATCCGCGGCGGCCGGTTGAGCCGGATTAAGGGGACGGTCGCTTCAATGCTGAATATTAAGCTGCTGATGGAGGCAAGCGAAGAAGGCTCGATTGAAGTGCTGGAAAAAATCCGCGGCACCCAGAAGACGCTGCGGCGGCTGATCGACAAGGTGGGCGACGCATGGCATCAGGTCGACAAAAACTGGATTGCGCTCGCTCATTCCAACTGCGAGGAGCGCGCCAAAGCGTTTCTCCGCGATTTAATGGACAAGTATCCGTTCGATCAGGTGCTGTTCGTCAATATGGGGCCGGTAATCGGAACCTATGCCGGTGAGGGCGGCGTCCTCATTTCTTATCAGGAGGCGCCTGCACTGTCGTAGATTTGTCTATTTTCCGGTGATCGCAATCACTCTCCTGTCCCGTGGCCGGGCGTATGATCGGGTTACGGCGCAAGCTTGGCGGCGATGAAGCCGTACCGAAGCGCTGGACGAGGAAGGGAGAGGTGTCACATGTTTACGGAGGAGATGACGGTACGCGATGCCGTGCTGCGTTATCCGGCGGCGAGCGATTTATTTAAACGGTTGAAAATCGATTTCTGCTGCGGGGGCAACCGGCCGATACGCGAAGCCGCCGCGGAACGGGGATATGCGGCAGAAGAGGTTATCAGCGAGTTGAACCGGATGCGCGAAGCGGCTCCTGCGACGGGAACGGGCGTCGACTGGCAGTTCATGTCTTCCCGTTCGCTGATTGAATATATCGTGAATAAGCATCATCGTTACTTGCGCGATCAGCTCCCGGCCATCACGGCGAATGTGGCGCGGGTGTATCATGTGCATGGGGGAGATCAACCCCATCTTGCCAAGGTGCATGAGACGTTCATGCAGTTGAAGATGGAGCTGGAGGCGCATATCGCGAAGGAAGAAGAGTCTCATTTCCCGCTTATCCTCCGGTATGAGGACGATGCGGAAGGAACTGCGGCGGAAGCGCGGGCCGTCGTAGCGGAGCTGGCCGGGGAGCATGACGGGGCCGGGGCCCTGCTCAAGCGGCTGCGGGAGGCGACCTCGGATTTCACGCCGCCGGAAGGCGCCTGCACGACCTACCGCGTCGCCTATGCGCGGCTGGAGGAGCTGGAGTCGATGACCTTCGAGCATGTTCATTTGGAAAATAATGTGCTGTTCCCGCGCATTGCCGGGTAACGGATATCGAGCAATCGACACAGGACGGAGGACAGCCCCCGCGTCAATCAAAGACGCCGGGGGCTGCTTCGCGTGGAAGGGCTGCGCGGCCGGTTACATATGAATGCCGGTATTGGCTTTGACCAGCACCTCATCGAACTTCGCGTCCGCATCCTTGCTGCGGGACGACACGATCGTACCGATCCAGGCGCCGATGAAGCCGAGCGGGATCGAGATGATGCCCGGGTTCGTGAGCGTGATAAGCGGCTCGCCGATGAAGATTGCTTTGCCGGACGGATCCCAGATGCTTGGGGAGACGGCGACCAGCGCAATCGCCGACAGCAATCCGGTGAGCATGCCGCTGATCGCCCCCGTCGTATTGAAGCGGCGCCAGAAGATCGTGAACAGAATGACCGGAAGGTTCGCGCTGGCCGCGACAGCGAAGGCAAGGCCGACCAGGAAGGCGACATTCAGCTTCGAGGCGAGGAGCGCCAGCGCGATTGACAGCGCCGATACGCCGATGGAGGCGAAGCGGGCGGCCTTCATCTGCTCGCGTTCATTGGCCTTGCCCTTGCGCAGGATATGGTTGTAGAAATCATGCGCGAACGCGGAGGCGGCCGAGAGGACGAGGCCGGTGACGACAGCGAGAATGGTCGCGAACGCGACAGCCGAGATCAGCGCGAAGAAGAAATCGCCGCCGAGCGCCTGGGCCAGAAGCGGCGCGGCCATGTTGCCGCCCTTGTCCGCCGCGAGTATCGCTTCGTTCCCGACGAAGGCGGCGGCGCCGAAGCCGAGGAAGATGGTCAGGATGTAGAACAGGCCGATCACCCAGGTGGCATAGACGACCGAGGAACGGGCCGTCGGCGCGTCCTTCACGGTGAAGAAGCGGATCAGAATATGCGGCAGCCCGGCGGTTCCGAGCACCAGTCCGAGATTGAGCGATAGCGTATCCAGCGGATTGGTATACTTGTTGCCCGGATTGAGAAAGGCTTCCCCTAGCGGCGTCGCCGTCTTCATCTGCTCGAACATGCCGGTCAGACTGAAGTTGAACTTGGAGAAGACGAGGATGGAGAGCAGGAAGGTCCCGCCCATGAGCAGGATCGCCTTGATGATCTGCACCCACGAGGTGGCATGCATTCCGCCGAAGACGACGTACAGCGTCATCAGGCAGCCGACGATGAGGACGGCCCATACATAATCGATGCCGAGGAGCAGCTTGATAAGCGCGCCGGCCCCGACGAGCTGGGCGATCATGTAGAAGGTGGAGATGGTGACTGTGTTCAGGGCGGCTACGCCCCGGATTTTCATATTATTGAAGCGGGCGGCAATCATGTCGGCCAAGGTGAACTTGCCGAGATTGCGCAGAGGCTCCGCGACAAGATACAGGACGACGAGATAGGCGACGAGGAAGCCGATCGAATAGAAGAAGCCGTCGAAGCCGACGAGAGCGATCGAACCGGCGATGCCGAGGAACGAGGCCGCGGACATATAATCTCCCGCGATGGCCAACCCGTTCTGCCAGCCCTTCAGGCCGCCGCCAGCCGTATAGAAATCCGATGCGCTGCGCGTCTTCTTCGCCGCGATATATGTAATGACCATGGTCAGCATCACGATGGCCAAGAACAAAATGAACGCCGTTGTGCTCATTCGCGTTCCCCACTCCATTCCTGATTGATTTCGGCCACCAGTTTATCGAATTTGGCCGCTCTGCGGGCGTAGAGGACACATAGGACCCATGTCATGATGAATTGGGCGAAGGCGAATAGCCAGGCCCAGGAGATCGCGCCAACCGCGGGCCGGTTCAAGATCGTGGTGTAGGAAGTCAGGATCGGCAGGGCGAAATAGAAGAGGAAAAAGAAGACGGTCAACGGGATAATAAATCGCTTCTTGCTCTGGATTAACGTGTGAAACCGGGACGACTTGGCCATCTGGCCGTAATTTACGCGTTCATGCTTCATAGGAAGCGTTACACCTCCGAACAAGGGTTCAGACTTGCATTGCCATTTCAGGATAACGAGTCTATAACAGGAAAAGTAAACGCTTACACCCCTTTCGAAATAACGGTTCGTTCGTATGGCCGCGATGACTGTTTTCTATTATATAATCCGTTCACCAAATCGTCAAACATTTCCCGGAATCAAGTAAAAAATCCGGCTGTTTGTCCGGCGGGCGGTTTGTGATATGATGAAAAATATGCTGCTTATCGGAATAGAGACAGAGTGGGGGGGATGAGAACCATGTATCGGATTATGATCGTTGAAGATGATGACAAGATTGCTTCCATTCTGCAATCGTCACTGGAGAAGTATGATTACAAAGTGACGCGGGCGACCGATTTCAAGGCGCTGAAGGAAGAACTGCTTGCGATAAATCCGGATTTGATTTTGCTCGATATTCATTTGCCGGCCTATGACGGATTCTATTGGTGCCGGCAGTTCCGGATGGTCACCAATGCCCCGATTATTTTCGTATCCGCGCGCACCGGAGAGATGGATCAGGTGATGGCCATCGAGAACGGGGGCGACGATTTCATTACGAAGCCGTTCCATCTTGATGTGCTGCTGGCGAAGGTGAAGGGCGTCCTGCGCCGGACCTACGGAGAGTACGCTTCCAACAGCGGCGGGGAGGAACTGGTCGTGCATGGCCTGAGCCTCCACCGTTCCCGGAATACGCTGGAATGGAAGGGGAACCGCGTCGATCTGACGAAGAACGAGGCGCTGCTGCTCGCCGTGCTCATGGAACGCGCCGGCCATATCGTATCCCGGGAGACGCTGCTGGAGACGCTGTGGGATGATGTCGACTTCGTGGACGATAACACGCTGACCGTGAATGTGACCCGCGTGCGCAAGAAGCTGGAGGAGATCGGCATTCATAAAGCGATCGAGACGATGCGCGGACAGGGATACCGCTTGCAAGCCTCGTGGACGGAAGACGGGGATTGGGCATGACCTTTTGGCGTTTCATGAAGGATCGGCTGCTCCTGGTGCTCGCCTGCTTCGCCGCTCTGTTCGTCGCCCTGCTTGTCGTATGGTTGGACCTCGGGATCGGGCAGCGATATGTCTACGGCGGGAGCCTGACCTATATATTCGTGCTGGGCGGAGCCGTTATCCTCCTTGGGTTAATCTACGACTATTCGCGGCAGCGGCGCTGGTTCCGCGAGATGAAGAACGCGGAGGAGAATGCGAGCAGCAATGATTTCACGCTCTGCCTGCAGCATCCGCAGACGCAGGAGCAGGAGCGGGTTCACGGCTTGATCAGCCGCCAGTACAGCGCCTATATGGACGAGCTGCTGACGATGCAGAAGAACCGCGAGCAGCATCTTCATTTTACGAATCAGTGGGTTCATCACATGAAGACGCCGGTATCGGTTCTTCATCTGATCTCGCAGCAGACGCCTCAGCCGCTGTCGCTGGAAGAGACGGAGCAGCTGCTTCGAAGCATCGCGGAAGAGACGGATCGGCTCGCGCGCGGGCTCGACATGATGCTGCATACGGCCCGCATGGAGAAGTTCGACCTCGATCTGCATGTGACGGGACTCTCGCTGCAGCATGTCATCCGGCAGGTCATCAACCAGAATAAGAAAGCACTCATTCGGCATCAGATCTATCCGAAGGTCACGCCCGGCGACACGATGGTCGAGAGCGATGAGAAGTGGCTGGCGTTCATTCTGACCCAACTGGTCACGAACGCGATCAAATATATGAAGGATAAGGAAGGGGCCAAGTCGCTTCAGTTCACGGTGCAGCAGACGGACGGCGCCGTGCAGCTCCGGGTGCAGGATGAGGGTGTCGGCATCGAGCCGCATGATATCCCGCGCATCTTCGATGCCTTCTTCACCGGGGAGAATGGACGAAGGGAAGGAGATGCCACCGGAATGGGGCTCTATCTGGTCAAGCAGGTGTGCGGCAGGCTCGGTCATACGATCAGCGTCGAGTCGGAGCCGCAGGCGGGCACGACCTTCACGTTGGGCTTCCATTCCGACGGCATCCACCGCATATGAGCCTGGAGGGACATGCACCCGCCTCGTTCCAATCAACGCTTGCAACGCGTGCATGGCAGCCGGCTGCCATGCATGCGTTGTTTGTGTTTGGCTGCGCTGCGGGCGCGGGCAGCGGTTCGGCTGCTTTAGATGACAAGTTTGTAAGCTGGCGAAAGGCTTTTCCATGTCGGGCCCGCCCGAAAACGGTTATACTGAAGAAAAGAAACGAACGGGATGATTCGCCGGCATGACGGGAAAGGGGATAGAAGTATGGAGGTTCTAAGAGCGGAGCAGCTGTCCAAAGTATACGGCACCAAAGGAAAAATGACGTACACGGCGCTGAAGGACATTCATCTGCATGTGGATGAGGGAGAATTCGTCGGCATTATGGGTCCGTCGGGGAGCGGGAAGACGACGCTGCTCAATATTCTCGCGACTATAGACAAACCGACTTCCGGCAAGCTCTGGATTAACGGAACGGATCCGACGAAGCTGAGCAACAAGAAGCTGGCCCATTTCCGCCGCCGGGAGCTCGGATTCGTGTTCCAGGATTTCAATCTGCTGGATACGCTCAGCATTAAGGAGAATATCATCCTGCCGCTGGCGCTGGATCAAATCTCGGCGCGCGATATCGAGCAGCGGCTGGCCGATACGATTCGCTGGCTTGGCATCGAACCGATTCTGGACAAACGGACGTACGAGGTATCGGGGGGACAGAAGCAGCGGACGGCCATTGCGCGTGCGGTGATTCATCAGCCGTCCCTGCTGCTGGCGGACGAACTGACCGGGAATCTCGATTCGAAGGCGGCGAAGGAAGTGATGAACGCGCTTCAAGATCTGAATGAGAACCAGAACCGCACCATTCTTATGGTGACGCATGATCCGTTCGCAGCCAGCTACTGCAAGCGGATTTTATTCATCAAGGACGGACAAATCTTTTCCGAGCTGCGCCGCGGCTCGAACCGGCAGACGTTCTTCCAGCACATTTTAGACTCGCTCAGTCTGTTAGGGGGCCAATTCGATGACGTACCGACAGCTCGCTATCAATAATATTAAAGGCAGTTGGCACCGGTACGGCGCGTATTTTCTGAGCTGCGTCTTCGCCGTCATGATCTTTTTCGTATACGCGTCGATGATTTACCATCCGGAGGTGGCGGACGGCAAGATCCAGGAAAGCGACTATGTGCGCCAGCTGATGATTGTATGCGAAGTTCTCATCATGATGTTCTCGTTTTTTTTCATTCTGTACTCAAGCTCAGCTTTTCTGAAATCCCGGCAAAAAGAGCTTGGCCTGCTGTCGCTGTTCGGCTCGACCAAAGGGCAGCTTCGGATGCTCGTATTTTATGAAAATATGGTGATCTCCATTATGGCGATCGTCGTAGGCATCGGAAGCGGCATGGTGCTGCTGAAGCTGTTCCTGATGGCGATGTCCCGGCTGCTGCGGGTGGACGAGCCGCTGAGCTTCTATATAAGTCCGTCCGCGATCGGGCTGACATCCATCGGCTATCTGCTGCTGTTCGCCTTCATTACGCTCTTCTCGTTGCGCCATGTAAGCCGGGTCGAGATTATCCATCTGATACGGGCGGACAAGGAGCCGAAGTCGCCTCCCAAGTTTTCCTGGTTCCTCGTGTTCCTGTCGGTGCTTACGCTCGGAAGCGGCTATGGACTCGCTTTTGTGACCGATCTGAGATTGTTCATTTTGTCGGCAATGCCGATTATCGGGCTGACTGTGCTGGGCACGTATTTTTTGTTCACGCAGCTCAGCGTGGCGATTATTCGAGGGCTTCAGAAGAATAAGCGGTTCTATTACCGGGGCACCCATCTCCTGAATGTCTCGCAAGCGGCCTTCAAAATGAAGGATAATGCCCGCGTGCTGTTCAACGTGTCGATCCTCTGCGCCGTCGTGCTTACCGCCACCGCCACCGTATATGCCTTCGATCAAGGGATGAGAATCTCGGTCAGACTCAATAATCCGTTCGTCTTGACGATGTCCGCCGGCAAGGCGGATCAACCGCCGGTCGCGCCGGAGCGCATTGAGCGTCTGGCGGAGCAAATGAAGCATCATGTCACCTTCTCCGGCAAGGCCCGCGTCGTCGATTCGAAGGTGAAGGATGCCCGGCTGGAGCGTTATAGCGCATTGGTCGGAGAATCGGACTTCAACCGGCTTGCCGGGGAGCTGGGGTATGATCCTGTCCGGATTCAGGAAGGCAAAGGGGTTCTGGTCGATCAGCGCGATATGCTGTTTAATGAGTATTTATCCTTGGACATGCAGGAAGGAGATCGCCTTTCCGTCCGGGTCGAAGGTCAAGCAAAGCCGTTTCAGCTTGAGATTCAGGAGGTGCGTTCGAGCCAGATCGTATTGACGAGGAGCGTCAGTTACACTTTGTTCGTCGTTCCCGATGCCCTGTTGGACCGGCTGTATCGGCAGGCGCCGGCGGATCAGGCGCAGACGCTGTATGCCATGAACTGGACCGACTGGGAGGATGCGATGCCGCTGATGGAACGGATACGGGAAATGCGGGATCCGGCTTCGGAATTCGGCATATACAGCCGGACCGAGGACTGGAACGAGACCCGGCAGTCTTCCTCGCTCGTCCTGTTCATCGGCTTGTTCATCAGTCTGCTGTTCTTCATCGCCAGCGGAAGCGTCATCTACTTCAAGCTGTTCACGGAGCTGCAGGATGATCAGGCGCATTTCCGGGCGCTGACCCGCATCGGTCTGTCGGTCGCGGAGATTCGCCGCGTCGTGACCTTCCAGGTGGGGCTCATCTTCTACGCCCCATGCATCGTCGGCAGCATCCATACGCTGTTCGCGATGAAGACCTTGACCAATCTGATGAGCATCAATGTGATGGGCTACGGCATCACCGTGGTCGGCCTGTTCCTTCTCATGCAGACGCTCTATTTTTTGATGGCGCGGCGCGCTTATATGGGCAAGATTTTGGAGGAGGCCGTCGTCTAGCTTGACGCGATCTTCCATCCGTGTCGAATCATGGATAACCCCGTTGTTATTGTTACTGGATTGATACTTTTTCTCGCCATCTTTCATGCATAATAGAGGCAGAGTGTCTCAGTGAATGCGGTTAACCTTGAAGGCGGGAAAGTGAGTGGACGGCAATGGGGAAACATCATGTCAGCTTCAGGAGGGGCAGCTGGCTCGGCTTGGAACTGCTTCTGCTGGGCGTTCTCTTTTTGGTGTCTTCAGCATGCGCATCAAGCGTCTCCCATCGGGGAGAGCAAGACGATCCGCAGCCTCCCGGGAAGGAAGTCACCGTCTCGATTGACGGAGGCACATTCGTTCCAACCTTGTCGGAGCGCATCGTTGTCAGCTATCAGCCATCGATGAAGCTCGTCGACGCGCTGAAGCAATCCGGAACCGTCAAAGTATCGGATGACAAGTCCACCATCGTCTCGGTCGGCGACGTGGCCCTCGATCCGAAGATGGAATGGGGCCTGCTGCTGAACGGGAAGGAATATGTGCTGCCATTCGCGATGGAGAAGCAGCTGAAGCCTGACGATGTGGTCGGGGTCTTCATCAAGAAGCTGGAGGTCCGCACGAACCATGTGGCGGCTCCCGGCGTTACGCTTCGCATCGATGGCGGTACGGTTGCGCCGAACATTACGAATTCCTATCTTGTCCGTTGGACGGAGGAATTGACGCTCCAGGAGCTGGTTCAGGACTTCGCCCAGATCCGTCTGGACGAGGATCAGAAGCATGTCCTTCGCATCGGCGAGAAGGAACCGGAGGCCACCGCGGTTCTCACCTTGAAGCTGAATGACAAGAAGCTGAACTACAGTCAGGATGCCAAGCGGAAGCTGAAGCCTGATGACGAGATCGAACTCAAGATTACACCATAAATAAATGGGGTACAGACGGGACAAGCCCTTGCGACGCAATGAACGATTGCGGCGCAAGGGCTTGTTGACGTTATTCGGACGTATGCGGTCTTGACTAGCCTAGCCGTTTACTTGATGACCTCGATCTCGACTTCCCGCGGCCGGTACACGGCGATCAGTTCGCCTTGGCGATCGGCAGCGAACATGACGGTGCGCTCGCTGGCCAGCTTGAACGCGTATGTGGTTCCGTTATCCGGCTGGACGATGCGTACGGTCTCGTCCTGCCCCGATTCGGACACGAACAGATAGAGCCGGCCTTCCGCGAAGGCGAGGCATCGTCCGTACACTCCCGGGCGGCTGCCGCCTTCCTCCCAGCGAAGATCAGGCTCGATGGAAGCGGTCTGGATGGCATGCGCGTACAGCTCGGCGACGGCGGAATGCCGATCGTTCCATTCGATCGGGAGGCCGATCCAGAGCAGCTTGCCGCGTCCGATCGGCCGCTCCACGAGCGCGGGCGGGCTGCCGTCGGCATTCGCTTCTTTGAACACCTGCTTGATCTTGCGGCCGCCGAATGAGAGCGGAATCTCCCGCCCTGCGAGGAGGAAGCGCTCTTCGCGCACGACGCTGACGAGGCGCCGCGGGCCGAGCAGGCCATCCATTCGCGCGGTCGCCTGCCAATATTCATTGCGTCCGAGCGGGCCGGTAATGAGCAAGGTCGCGCCGGAGCGCTCCGTGAAGGAGAGCAGGCGCCCGAGAGCCGCATCGGTCAAATGATGCGGAGACGGCACGATAATGAGCCGGGGCGGCATATCATCCAGCGCTTCAAGCTGGTATTCACCCATCGCCCGGAATGGAGCCTTCAAATGATAGGCGAGCACTCGCGCCGCCGTTGACGTCGCTTCGGCCGCCATCCGCCGGTTCGACAGATCGTTTGCTTCCGGGTAGACGACGACGATTGGCTCCAACTCGCGATCCCGGAAGAGCGGGGCTGCCGCCTGCATGAATGCGCCGAAGTCATAGGAGACATCGGCTTCCGGCTTCTCCGTGCCGTCCGCCCGCAGCGCGCCGATATTGGATTCATTCACATTGTTCATGTAGACATTCGTGTTCCAGATCCACTGCACCGCTCCGGCGCAGCCGGTCGCGAACGCATAGGCGTATTTCCGTTCCAAAATGTTGCGCAGCTGCTCCTCCGTCCGCAGGGCGAAGCCGTCGGGCGTCATGCCGTACATGATGCCCGTCTCCTGGATGAGATTCGGCTTGTACGGCGTTTTCGTGAACACGCCGTCCCAAATAAGCTGATCATACAGCCACCACGAATGGTTGGACGTATAGTCGACGGACGCTTCATAGAAGAACGGGCTTGGCCGCTGCGCCGCCAGCGCCTCATCCTGGCCGACGCATACGAGCTGCTCCGGCTGATGGAACGAAATCGTGCCGCGCATCGCCTCCACCCACCGGTTGAGCATCTCCATCGTGAATAGCGAATAATCGAGCCAGCGCGTGCCCTTTTTCTCCTTAATCATATCCTGGGCATCGAAGTTAATCTCCTGCGGCTCCGGCGGCATAATCGCATGGAACCCCGGCACCTCCTCCGGCGTCATGCCCCAGCGCTCCTGAAGCAGGCGGATATCGCCGGCGCAGCGTTCCTGCAGCCATTCCCGGAAGGCCGCGATCTCATACTTGTCCTTCGCGCTGCGCGGTCCGGCGAATACCCGCTTCGGGTCGAACAGGGACGGCTCGTTAATGAGATCCCAATGGACGAACGACGAGTGGCGGTGCCGCTCGACGACCGCCCCGATAAAGCGCTTCTGCGCCTCGATGCTGCGCGGATCGAGATAAGGATTCGATCCTTCCCACAGCTCCGGAGCGAAGGAGAAGAAGTTGAAGCATACTTCGATGCCGTGCTTCTTCGCGGTCAGGAAGAAGGCGTCCAGGGCGCACAGCACATCCTCCGACGGATGCCCGTCCACATACATGATGTGGCGGTAGGCGGTCCAGATGCCGGTGCGGATCAGATTGATTCCGGCCTTCTTCATCTGGGCCATGTCGCGATCCCATACCGCCGCGTTCGGCAGGAAGACGAACTTGCGCGCCACATCGCTCGACATATACGTCATGCCGACGATAGGAACGGGAACGCCGTCGCGCTCGAAGTAATCCCGGCCCGCCTTCAGGAAGGAGCCGCTGCGCAGCAGATCTTCGTCGCGGCACCAGAAGCCCTGCCGCAGCAGGCGGACCTCGCCAGTGCCGCTCACGAGCCGGGCATTCACCCGGTACATCCCCGGAGCGAGCACGGTGTCCGGCTTCAAGGTCAGCCGCTCCAGCTCCCGCCCGCAGCGCACGGCGAGTTCGCTGCGCCACAGCACCTCGCCGTCGTCCGCTGTCAGCTCGACGCTTGCCTGCCAGACGACTTCCGCGGCGTCGGCCGCGCTGCGCCGCGAAGCGGCCAGCGGTCCGCCGGCGCCGTAGCTGGCCCGGGCCGCGGGCAGGAGCTGCGTCTGCAGGGTCAGCTTCGGACGATCGCCCGGCTCATAGCAGGCCAGACCCGGCTTCAGCCACCAATCGCTGACGCCGTACGAGCAATAGCGGGCCCAGGACAGGAGCGCCTCCGCTCCCGCCTGCTCGAGGAACTCCGCCGTCAGCGGCTGGTTCACGAACAGCCAGCGGGTGCCGGCGAACTCGCCCTTCGTGTTCTCGAGGAGCACGACGGGCGCCCCGACTTCCCGGCCATCGCGATCCAGCGCGATCACGAGCGGAATGATATGCGCATCCATCGGGCCGGCGGAACCATGCTCCCCGGGACAGTCGTCGTGCCGGGTCACCCAGAGCACGAAGCTGCAGGTCGGCGAGGCCGGCCACAGCGGCGCCGCCTGCTCGAACAGTGGGCGCTCCGCGTTGGCGGCGAAGCGCTCGAACCGGCCCGCCTGCACCGGCATGCACTCGTGGATGCGAAGGCGCTGGTGATAGGCCGTCTGCTCCGGCTCCGGTGTCCAGCCGCTGCCGTCGCGGTAGACGGGAATGCGGAAGGGGGAGCCGCCGGCGCTGAGCAGATGTCCGCCCCGTTCGAGGAACGCGGCGATGGACGTCCACGCGCTCTTCGGGAAGTACGGGGCGTGCAGGTTGATAAATACGCCGCCTTGCTGGGCGTCAAGCGCCTCGGCAAGCTGATCCGCTTGCACGATATTCCATTCGGCGGCGAGGCGTTCTCTCATGCCGGAAGAGAGTGCGCCGCCGGCGGAGGGGAAGGTTGGATCATATAAGCATACATAAGAAGTAGTCATTGAAGCAGCTCCTTTAAGTGCGTGTTCAAAAGGCCGCAACAGGCTTTTCGAAGCAACTGTTCATTTGAAATTATTGAGTTGACGCTGTTCTCATTATAGGGGAAGTCGAAAGGACTGTCTTTATAAGAAATTCCCGTCTCGCGGTTGAGGCTGAGGTTCGATGGCCAGTGCAGCGGCAAAAACCCCGGAGCGCGAACGGAGCGGTTTGAGCCAAATGTGAACAAATCCGAGAGAAAATTGACACATTTGATGTGCGTAGAATCACTCGTCTTGCTTCCAGTTAGAGGTAAAATACAAATATAAATGTATGTGAAAAAAGTAACAATACATGAATGAGGATTTTGGATTGTGAGAAGGAGGGACCACCATGGAACGAAAATGGCGGCTGGTCGTCGTCGGCAACGGCATGGCAGGCATCAATACGGTGGAGCAGCTGTTGAAGCTGACCGACCGTTACGACATTACGGTGATTGGGGAGGAACCGCATCCGAACTATAACCGGATTCTGCTGTCTTACGTGCTGGAGGGCAGCAAGAGGCTGGATGATATCGTCTTGAACCCGTATTCGTGGTACGAAGCGGCCGGCATTACGCTGCTGGCGGGCGAAAAGGGAGAGCGGATCGACACCGAACGCCGCGTCGTCCTGACCGATAAGGGCCGCGAGGTGCCGTATGATCGGGTCATCATCGCGACCGGCTCGACGCCATTCCGGCTGCCTGTGCCCGGCGCGGACAAGGAAGGCGTCATCGGCTTCCGCAGCATCGAGGATTGCGATCGCATGATTGCCGCAGCGGGAACGCATAAGACGGCAGCCGTCATCGGCGGAGGTCTGCTCGGGCTCGAGGCGGCCAAGGGGCTGGTTCAGCTGGGCATGGACGTGACAGTGGTCCATCTGCCCGACTATGTGATGGAGCGCCAGCTCGATATGACCGCGGCGCGCCTGCTAGAACAGGAACTGGAGCGGCAAGGCATCCGGTTCGCGCTCGGCAAGCAGACGGTGGAGATTACGGGCGGCGAATGCGTGGAAGGCCTTCGCTTCAGCGACGGGACGGGATTGAAGGCGGAGTTCGTCGTCATGGCGGTCGGCATTCGTCCGAATGTCGGCATCGGCCAGGCGAGCGGCCTCAGCGTGAACCGGGGCATCGTGGTGGACGACTGGATGCGGACCTCCGCCGAAGACGTCTATGCCGTCGGGGAGTGCACGGAGCATCGCGGCGTCTGCTACGGGCTCGTCGCTCCGCTGTTCGAGCAGGGCGCGGTGCTTGCCAAGGCGCTCGCCGGCGTGGAGACGAAGCCGTATGAAGGCTCAGTCTGCTCGACCAAGCTCAAAGTGTCCGGCGTCGACGTCTTCTCGACAGGGATCTTCCTGGAGACGCCGGAATGCACCACCCTGACCTTCCATGACGGGTGGAAGCGCACGTACCGGAAAATCGTGCTCCGGGACAATATCATCGTCGGCGCCGTGCTGTTCGGCGACACGGATGATGCCGCCAAGCTGGAACGCCTCGTGAAGCAGGGGGCGGCCATGACCGACGAGCTGTACCAGGAGTTGACGGGTACGGGAGGCTGCTGCGGCTCGAAGACGAATGCGGCTGCCGATCTGGCGGATGACGATATCGTCTGCGGCTGCAATGGCGTAACCAAAAAGATGATTTTGGACGCCATCGCGGATAACGGCCTGACGACGCTGGACGAGGTCAAAGCTTGCACCGGCGCTTCGCGCTCCTGCGGCGGCTGCAAGCCGCTGGTGGAGCAACTGCTCCAGCATGCTCTCGGCGACGGCTTCGAGGCGGGCTCCGGCAAGCAAGGCATCTGCGGCTGCACCGAGCACCCGCGCGAGGAGATTGTCGCCGCGATTCGGGAGCAGGGGCTTCACACGGTTCTCGAAGTGATGGCTGCGCTGGAATGGAAGCAGCCGGAGGGCTGCTCGAAATGCCGTCCCGCGCTGAACTACTATCTCGGCATGATCTGGCCGGAGAGCTACCGGGACGACAAAGCGTCGCGCTTCGTGAACGAGCGGATGAACGCCAACATTCAAAAGGACGGCACCTACACGGTCGTGCCGCGCATGTACGGGGGCATGACATCGCCGGAGGAACTGAAAAAGATCGCGGACGTCTCGCTCCAATATAACGTCCAGCTCGTCAAAATGACAGGGGGACAACGGATTGATCTGATCGGCGTCAAAAAAGAAGATGTGCCGAAAGTGTGGGAGGCGCTCGATATGCCGTCTGGCTATGCATACGCCAAATCGCTGCGCACGGTCAAGACCTGCGTCGGCTCCCGATACTGCCGCTTCGGCACCCAGGATTCGCTGGCCATGGGCGCGCTGCTGGAGCGCAAGTTCGAGCGGATCGATTACCCGGCCAAGTTCAAAATGGCGGTGAACGGATGCCCGCGCAACTGCGCCGAATCCTGCACGAAGGATATCGGCATCGTCGGCAATGACGGCGGCTGGGAGATCTATATCGGCGGCAACGGCGGCATCAAGCCGCGGCTGGCGGATCTGCTGTGCAAGGTCAAGACGGATGAAGAGCTTGTCGAGATGACGGCGGCCGCCATTCAATATTACCGCGAGACGGCCAACTATTTGGAGCGGACGTCGGAATGGGTAGAACGAATTGGATTGGATGCGATCCGGCGTACCGTGGTGGAAGAGAGCGAAGAGCGCCAACGGCTCGTCGAACGGATCGACATTGCCCTGGCCCAGGCGGAAGACCCTTGGAAGCAAGTCTTGGATCAGCCGGATTTGCGGAGCAAGCTGTTCGAGGCCGTGACGTTGGAGCAATAGCGGAGAGGAGGAGACGAGGATGGCCAAATCAGTGGACGGAGCGTTTGTGCCCGTGGGGGAGATGGAGCAGTTTTTGCCCCGAGTGGGCCGCGTCGTGCGAATAAATGGCGAAGCGGTCGCGGTCTTCCGCACGGAAGACGGATGGTATGCGCTGGAGGATCGGAGCCCGCACCCGAAGGGCGGCCCGCTCAGCGAAGGAATCGTATCGGGACATTATTTGTACGATCCGTTGTATGACTGGAAGATCGATCTTCGCGACGGCCGCGTCCAGGCGCCTGACAGCGGGCAGGTACAGACCTATCCGATCAAGGCGGAGGGCGGCATCGTGAAGATTGCGCCAGGCGGGGCAGGCCGGGACGGCAGCATGTAGAGAAAAGATCCGGTTGGCGGGATAGAGAAGAGAAGAGAGGAGAGGAGACGCGATGTTCAAGGGATCCCTGGAAGCCGTCAATGAAGCGGTAGAGGCGAAGAAGAGGCTGATGCAATCGGGGCTGTCGCGGTATATCGTGTCGGCGATGCTGGCAGGCGCCTATGTCGGCTTCGGCATTATGCTTATTTTTACGGTCGGCGGAAGCTTCAAGGCGGCAGGCTCTCCTGCCGTGCCGCTGGTGATGGGCATGTCTTTCGGCATTGCCCTCACCCTGGTCATATTCGCCGGCTCCGAGCTGTTCACGGGGAATAATATGCTGTTCACCGTCAGCTCCCTGTCGGGAAGAACGCCTTGGCGGACGACATGGGCGAACTGGTGCATCGTCTTCCTCGGCAATCTGCTCGGGGCGGTTCTGTTCAGTCTGCTCATTCGAGGATCGGGCGTATTCGCCGCCGCGCCGGCCGATCATCTGTTGTTCACGGCAGCGGCCGCGAAGATGAAGCTGCCGATCGATCAGCTTTTCTTCCGCGGCATCCTGTGCAACTGGCTCGTCTGCCTCGCGATCTGGACGGCGATGCGGGCCAAGGAAGATATCGCCAAGCTGGTCTTGATCTGGTGGATGCTGTACGCGTTCATCGCCACCGGGTTCGAGCACAGCGTGGCCAATATGTCGCTGCTGACGACGGCTTTGCTGCTGCCTCAGCATCCGGAGACCGTGACGATCGCGGGATGGCTGCATAACATGATCCCCGTGACGGCGGGCAATATGGTCGGCGGCGCCATTTTCGTCGGCATGGCCTATTGGTTCATCAGCCCGGTCGGGAGGCGGCAATAACCGGGCACTCCGTCGTGCGGCACATTTTTGATGATCGCCAGTCCAGCAACATTACATTTACACACAAGCGCGTCATGCGATATGCAGGAACCAAGGAGAGCCTGAAGCGGGAGCAAGCATCCCGTTTTGGGCTTTTTCTATAACGGAATTTGATGCCCTGCTGTGCTTCTTTTAACGGCTTCATGCTCTTTTTTCGGCTCGACTTCCTCCAAAATGCTGCAAAAGTGCAGCGTTCGGAGAGCTGCTTCTTACCCGAATTGGAATTCCTGCAGAATTACATCAATTTAATGAGATCGCGAGAAATATGAGGTAAAATCAGCCAAAATAATGCTCTAGCGCAGGAATTTTTACAAAGTTAAGCTGAAGTGGCGAAAAATAATGTATTATTGCAGTATTGTGGTGAGACAGAGCACCTGCGGATGGAAACCGAGCACCTGTAGATGGAACAGAGCACCTGCGGATGGAACAGAGCACCTGTGAAGGCAACCGGGCAGAGGCGGAGGATTGCGACTGCGCATGCCAGAGCATGCAAAAAAAGCCAGCGGCATCAAGCGGCTGGCTTCGCTATGCGATTGGATGGGGAACGAAGGGGCCATCATAGTCGGATATTTAGATCCGGCAGATCTCCTTCGGACACATCTCGCACCGGCAGACGTCCCGCAGATGATCCAACTCGCGGATGACAATCATGCCGCTCTCGTATTCGAGCACGCCCTTCTTGCGGAGATCGCTCAGCATCCGGTTCACGCTCTCGCGGGTAGCGCCAATCATGTTGGACAGATCGGTGTGCGTAATCTTTTTGTTGATGAGCACGCCGCCGTCATCCAGTTCCTCTCCATACGTGTTGGACAGGCGGATCAACGTCGAGCACAGCGCGCCCGGCTTGCCGTACATCATCAGATCGCGGAATTTCGTCTGCGTCAGACGATGGTGGATTCCCATCCATTTCATGAAATCGATTGAAAAATCGCAGTATTGACAGATTAAAATCTCAATATCTTTCTGATCGATCAGGCCGAGCTCGGCTTCCTCGATCACTTCCGCCGTGAAGCTGTGCTTCGTGCTGTTGAACGGGTCGACCTGCCCGATCATGTCTCCGGCTTGATACATATAGAGAATCAATTCCTTGCCTTCATCCGTCGATTTCGTGATTTTGACGCGGCCGCTCTTCAGAATGAAGAGCTTGTCGGACACGTCGCCTTCCCAGAATAGATGCGAGTTCTCGGGGTAGGTCCGATCCTTCGCAATCTCCAACAGCCGCTGTCGGTTCTGCTCCGAAAAACACGATAAGTTGCAGTGTTCGCCGAGTTGTTCCATCATGTTGGCCACTCCATTCGCCTCCAATTGTCTATTTCCAAATGTTATTTATTGGGTTTTATGATATATCATGTGACATGTTTCACTAAATCCTTCGATACTACTATCATGGACGTTCCAGCGAGTCTTGTCAATTTAGAAATGTTTAAATTTTTTACAAATTAGCGACAGATTGTGACGAGTGTCACAAAGTCTGGACGGGCTGTAAAAGATAGACGAAAAAAAGAATCATCGCGTGACATAAATCACATACAGCTTAGCCGCAATAAGCTACACTAGGATTGTGAAAAGATTCACAAATAAAAAACCGAGGAACATCGGATGAAGTCCGCAGCATGATAAATAGAAAGCAAACCGACAGAGAAGCGGAACCCCGGGTTGACTTGGTCTACGGAGCGGAGGCGGAGAAGATGGCAGCACAACCGAAAGCAACGGCAATGGAAAAGAAAAATGTCCCGAATGCAGCAGAGCATATTGATCAATTGGTGGCGCGCGCCAAGAAGGCTCAAGCGGCTTTTATGGACATGACGCAGGAACAGATTGACACGATTGTGCAACAAATGGCGTTGGCCGGTCTCGACAAGCATATGCATTTGGCGAAAATGGCAGTGGAAGAAACGGGCCGCGGCGTGTATGAAGACAAGATCACGAAAAATATTTTTGCCACGGAATACATCTTCAACTCGATTAAATACGAGAAGACCGTCGGCGTCATCGAGGACAATCCGAATGGCGCGTATATGAAAATTGCGGAGCCGGTCGGCATCGTGATGGGGATTACCCCGGTGACGAACCCGACATCCACGACGATGTTCAAGGCGCTTATTTCCATTAAGACGCGCAACCCTATTATTTTCGGGTTCCATCCGTCGGCCCAGAAATGCAGCGCGGAAGCAGCTCGCATTTTGCACGACGCAGCGGTCAAATACGGCGCTCCCGAGCACTGCATCCAATGGATTGAATATCCGTCCATGGACGCGACCAATGCGTTGATGAATCATCCAGACGTGGCGCTCATCCTCGCGACAGGCGGGGCGGGCATGGTCCGGGCGGCGTACAGCTGCGGCAAGCCGGCGCTCGGCGTAGGCCCGGGCAACGTGCCGTGCTTCATTGACAAGACGGCGGATCTGGAGCAGGCGGTCACTGACCTGATTCTGTCCAAAACGTTCGACAACGGCATGATCTGCGCTTCCGAGCAGGCGGTCATTATCGAAGAACCGGTCTTCGCCGAAGTGAAAAAGCTGATGCAGGCCAAAGGCTGCCGCTTCCTGACGAAGGAAGAGACCGGCAAGCTGCAGGGCATGGCGATGAAGGCCGAATCCTGCGCCGTCAATCCGGCCATCGTCGGTCAATCGGCGAAGCAGATTGCGGAAATGGCCGGCATCTCGGTGCCGGACGATACCAAGATTCTGGTGGCCGAGCTGGACGGCGTCGGACCGAAATACCCGCTGTCCGCCGAGAAGCTGAGTCCGGTGCTCGCCTGCTACAAGGTGAAGAGTGCGCAGGAAGGCATCGATCGGGCGGCCGAGGTCGTCGCCTTCGGCGGCATGGGTCACTCCTCTGTCATTCATTCCCATGACGACGACGTGATTCGCCGCTTCGCGGACCGCCTGCAGACCGGACGGATTCTCGTCAACTCGCCGTCGACGCACGGCGCAATCGGGGATATATACAACACCAATCTCCCTTCGTTGACCTTGGGCTGCGGCTCGTACGGACGCAACTCGACATCTTCGAACGTAACGGCCGTCAATCTGCTCAATATTAAACGGGTGGCGAAGCGAACTGTGAATATGCAATGGTTTAAAGTGCCGAACAAGATTTATTTTGAAAAGGGCGCAACGCAATATTTGGCCAAAATGCCGGACATCCACCGGGTGATGATCGTTACCGACGCCATGATGGTGAAGCTAGGCTACGTCGAGAAGCTGGAATACTATCTGCGCCAGCGCCGGACGCCGGTCGCGATCGAAGTCTTCTCCGATGTCGAGCCGGATCCGTCCACGAAGACGGTAGAGCGCGGGGCGGAAATGATGCGGAGCTTCGAGCCCGACTGCATCATCGCCTTGGGCGGCGGCTCGCCGATGGACGCGGCGAAGGGCATGTGGCTGTTCTACGAATATCCGGACACCGACTTCGACAATCTGAAGCAGAAGTTCCTGGATATCCGCAAGCGCACATTTAAATATCCGCGCCTTGGCCAGAAGGCGAAATTCGTGGCCATTCCGACAACGTCCGGTACCGGATCCGAGGTCACCTCGTTCGCGGTCATCACGGACAAAGAGAAGGGCAACACGAAATACCCGCTGGCAGACTATGAGCTGACGCCGGACGTCGCTATCATCGACCCTGAGTTCGTCTACAGCTTGCCGAAGACGGCCGTGGCCGACACCGGCATGGACGTGCTGACGCATGCGATTGAAGCTTACGTCTCCGTCATGGCGAGCGATTATACGGACGGACTGGCGATTAAAGCTATCCAGCTCGTCTTCGAGAACCTGGTGAAGTCTTACCGGGAAGCATGCCCGAAAGCGCGTGAAAAAATGCATAACGCCTCGACCCTGGCGGGAATGGCGTTCGCCAATGCGTTCCTTGGCATCAATCACAGCTTGGCGCATAAGTGGGGAGCGCAGTATCATACGGCGCACGGACGCACGAATGCGATTTTGATGCCGCATGTCATCCGCTATAACGCGAAGAAGCCGACGAAGTTCGCTTCCTTCCCGAAATATGACCATTTCGTCGCCGATGTGCGCTATGCCGAGATCGCCCGTATTCTCGGGTTGCCGGCTCGCACGACGGAAGAAGGCGTGAAGAGCCTTATCGAAGCCATCCGCGGCCTGAACCGCGAGCTGGGCATTCCGGAGTCGTTCCAGGAGCTGGGCTTCGATGCGAAGGATTTCGAATCCCGCGTCGACTATCTGGCGGATCGCGCCTTCGAAGACCAATGCACGACCGCAAATCCGAAGCTGCCGCTCGTGACCGAACTGGCGGAAGTATACCGCGACGCTTTCTATGGCCGCTTCGAATAAGATATTGCATCAACTAGCACATCAATAAGCACTTCATTAGCACATCAACGAGCACATGAACAGGCAGCGGAGAGCAGCGGCTCTTCGCTGCTTTTCTATTTACGGGGAAGAGGCGGTGAAATAAACGGACTTTTATCTATTTAATGTGATTATTTTCACAAAAACTTGTCTCTTTGTGATGTAAATCACAACGAAACTACGTGAAAGGAGGTACAATTAAGGTGCAGCAAGGATAAAGGCTGCAGGGCGGCGGCGACGTTGCATTAGCCACTCAGGCAGGAAAAAAGCGGGCGGTTATCGAAGTAGAAGGCGGAACATAACGGCCGCATACCCTTAAACGTGAAATTCATCACAACTTGGTAAGGTTAGGGCTAGAGAGAACCATGTCGGGTGGCGCCTTCTGTTGCAAGCACATACGAAAAGTAAAACGGTATGGAGGGATTACGATGTCGGTGATGGAACGTAATAACACAGAAGCAAAAGGATGGCGTGGATTCAAAACGGGAAAATGGCAAAATCACGTGGATGTGCCGAACTTCCTGGAGAACAACATCCGGCCTTATCATGGTGATGAATCTTTCTTGGTCGGACCGACCCAGAACACGAAAGATCTATGGGATATCGTAAGCCAATTGTCGAAGGAAGAGCGCGAACGCGGCGGCGTATGGGATGTCGATGTCAATACGCCATCGACGATTACATCGCATAAGCCGGGCTATTTGGACAAAGATAAGGAGAAAGTGGTCGGCGTGCAAACCGACGCTCCATTCCGCCGTTCCATCCAGCCGTTCGGCGGCATCCGGATGATGATTGACGCCTGCAAAGCGTATGGCTTCGAAATGCCTGATGAAATCATCAAGATGTTCACGGATATTCGCAAGACGCATAACCAAGGCGTATTTGACGCATATACTTCCGAAATGCGCATGGCCCGCAAAGCCGGCATCATTACAGGCTTGCCGGACGCGTACGGGCGCGGGCGCATTATCGGCGACTACCGCCGCGTTGCATTGTACGGCGTTGATTTCCTCATTAAGATGAAGCAGAAAGATCTGAAGGACCTGGAAGTTGACGTGATGACCGATGACGTTATCCGCGACCGCGAGGAGCTGTCCGAGCAGATCCGGGCGCTGACGGAATTGAAGCAACTGGCCGAAATGCACGGCTTCGATATTTCCAAGCCGGCGCAAAACGCGAAGGAAGCTTTCCAATGGGTATACTTCGGTTATTTGGCGGCAATCAAGGAACAGAATGGTGCGGCGATGTCGCTCGGACGCGTGTCGTCCTTCCTCGATATTTATATCGAACGGGATCTGGAAGAGGGAGCGCTGACCGAAGAAGAAGCCCAGGAACTGGTCGACCACTTCGTCATGAAGCTGCGGATCGTCAAATTCCTGCGTACGCCGGACTACAATGAATTGTTCAGCGGCGACCCTACATGGGTAACCGAATCGATCGGCGGCATGGCCGTCGACGGCACGACCCGCGTCACGAAAAACAGCTTCCGCTTCCTCCACACCCTGTACAACCTCGGACCGGCTCCAGAGCCGAACCTGACGGTGCTGTGGTCGACGAAGCTTCCGGAAGCCTTCAAAAAATATTGCTCCAAAGTTTCGATCGAGACGAGCTCGATTCAGTACGAGAACGATGATCTGATGCGTCCGATCTATGGCGATGATTACGGTATCGCCTGCTGCGTATCCGCGATGCGCATCGGCAAGCAGATGCAGTTCTTTGGCGCCCGCGCCAACCTGGCGAAATGTCTGCTGTACGCTATCAATGGCGGCAAGGACGAAAAACTGGGCGTGCAGGTCGGACCGGAGCTGCCTCCGATTACGAGCGAAGTGCTTGATTACGATGAAGTCGTCAAGCGGTTCAAGCAGATGATGGAGTGGCTGGCGAAGCTGTACATGAACGCGCTGAATGTCATCCACTATATGCATGATAAATACAGCTACGAGCGGATTGAAATGGCGCTGCATGACCGTGAAATTTTGCGGACGATGGCATGCGGCATCGCGGGCCTGTCGGTCGCAGCCGACTCGCTCAGCGCCATCAAGTACGCGAAGGTCAGACCGATTCGCAACGAGCAAGGCATCGCGGTGGACTTCGAGACGGAAGGCGAATATCCTTGCTACGGCAACAATGATGACCGCGTAGACAGCATCGCGATCGACCTGGTTGAATCGTTCATGAATATGATTCGGAAGCATCATGCATACCGCAATGCGCTCCCAACTCAATCCGTATTGACGATTACGTCGAACGTCGTCTATGGTAAGAAGACCGGTACGACGCCGGATGGACGCAAAGCGGGCGAACCGTTCGCTCCCGGAGCGAACCCAATGCACGGCCGCGACCGCAAAGGAGCGCTCGCTTCGCTGAGCTCCGTCGCGAAGCTGCCTTATGAGCACAGCCTTGACGGCATCTCGAACACGTTCTCCATCGTGCCGAAGGCGCTCGGCAAGGAGCTCGAGTCGCGCAAGTCGAACTTGACGTCGATGCTGGACGGCTACTTCAGCAGCAAAGGGCATCACCTGAACGTCAACGTATTCGACCGCGAGCAGTTGCTTGACGCGATGGAACATCCGGAAAACTATCCGCAATTGACGATTCGCGTATCCGGATATGCGGTCAACTTCATCAAGCTGACGCGCGAGCAGCAGCTCGATGTTATCAACCGCACATTCCACGGCAGCATGTAATCAGACATGTTCGCCGGAAGAGAAGGGACCGTGAGCGACATGATTGGACGCATACACTCCGTAGAAACATTCGGCACGGTAGATGGGCCGGGTATCCGATTCATATTATTCATGCAGGGCTGCGCCCTGAAGTGCAAATATTGCCACAACCGGGATACCTGGGATCTGCACGGCGGCACCGAGATGTCCGTAGAAGAAGCGCTCTCGGAAATCGAGTCCTACCTTCCGTATTATCGCAGCTCCGGCGGCGGCTTGACCGTATCGGGCGGGGAGCCTACCCTGCAGGCTCCCTTCGTGAAGGAACTGTTCAAGCAGGTGAAGGAGCGCTGGAACTTGCCGACGGCGCTCGATACGAACGGCGTCAACGATGTCACGAAGCTGACCGAGCTGTATGACCTGACCGATTTGGTGCTGCTCGATATCAAGCATATCGACAATGAGAAGCATCTGGCCTTGACCGGGGTGCCGAATACGCGCACCCTGGAGACGGCCCGTTGGCTGTCAGACCACGGCAAGAAGATGTGGATCCGGCACGTGCTGGTCCCGACGATTAACGATGACGAGCAGGATTTGCTGAATCTAGGCCGCTTTCTGGGCACGCTACAGGGCGTCGAGAAGGTGGATGTGCTTCCATACCACCAGATGGGAGTCTATAAATGGGAGCAGCTCGGCGAGAAATACCCGCTGGAAGGCATTCCGTCGCCGACGGCGGAAGAAACGGAACGGGCGCAGCGGCTGATTGAACAGGGCCGGGCCGAAGCCGCGGCTCAAAAATAACCGCATATCGCTAATGAACGTGCAGTGTCGCCCGGCGAACGGGGATGCTGCACGTTTTGCGTTTGCCCACGGTTCTGTGAGCGCGGCTCCTGTATGCTCTGAATCAACCGTATTTTGTCACGGCTCTCCCGCAATACAAAGACAAAGTATGATAAAATGTTTTGCAGTAATAAAAACCTGAAAGCTGCGGTTATGCTGGATCATACTATTGTGAAATTTTGGAGAGTGAATGAAAAATGGCAGATATCAGCGGTCTTGAACCGGGTATTCGCAAATTGGCGTCCCAATTTATCGAGAGCGGGCGTCCGTCGGCAAGAAAGCAAAGTATCCGGGAGCGCAGGCAAGGATACCTGGATACGGTCCACTTGGCCGGAGAAGCGGTCCCGGTCCGTCATATATTTGAACAAACGATTGACGGCATCCGGCTTCGCATCTATAAGCCATCGGAACAGAGCAATCTTCCGGTGATGATTTATTATCATGGCGGCTGTTTTGTCAGCGGGGATTTCGACACCCACGATCGGCAAATGCGCCTGTTAGCGAATCTGGGCAACGCATTGGTGATCGCCGTCGAGTACCGCTTGGCTCCGGAGCATGTGTATCCGGCCGCGCATGATGATGCGTTGGCAGCCTCTCATCTCATTCGCCGGCATGCCTTCGCTTGGGGCGGCGACCCCGCAAACATCACGATTGCCGGGGATAGCGCAGGCGGACATCTCGCGCTGGTGACCTGTCTTCGTTTGAAAGAACAAGGGCAGTGGATGCCACGGCGGCAAGTTCTCATTTATCCGATGCTGGATGCCACGGGCGCAAGCGACAGCTATCAAAAATTCGGCGACGATTATGTCGTTACGCGGGACGCTTTGCTGAGCGGGTTTGAGGCTTATTTGTCCGAACTGCCTCCCCATCACCCGGAAGCGAGCCCGCTCCACCGCAATGATTTGGAAGGCCTCCCGCCAACTCATATCATAACTGCGGAATTCGACCCGCTAGTAGACGAGGGCGAGGCGTTCTACCGCCGTCTGTTGGAAGCCGGCGTTGAGGCGCAATGCAAGAGGTATCTTGGGGTGAATCACGGCTTCTTTCAGCTTGCCGGCATCAGCATGGCCGGCAGACAGGCGCTGCAGGATGTCGCCGCCATCCTGGCCAATTGAACAGATGAAATAGGATGAAAAGCTCCTGCACCGGAACGTGCCCGTTCTGACTGCAGGAGCTTTTTGCCGTCCCAGGGGATAATTTATCCATGGCCGCCCCCCGTGCCGCAAGCCATAATGCGGCTGTCCCCGAAGGCCGCAATCCCCCCCTGTGCCATTCCAACCGACAAAATCCGACAAACAGGATGTTCGAGCGCCTTATTTTCTGGTATGTTTAATATCACAAATTAGACAAAAAAGGGGGGGCTCGAATGAACAGTCCGGCGCCGAAGCCGAATCATTATGTAAGCGAATTCATAAAAGGGCGAATGGTTACCTTCTGGACCCGCAAATGGATGGGGAAGCTCTGGTTCCGGTTTCTGCTTCCTTATTTGTTGTTTCTGATCCTAACCTTAACGGCCGGCTGGATCGCGTATCAGGAGACGATCGCCGTGCTGGAGCGGGAAGTGCTGGAACGGAACGACAAGGCGCTGCATCAAGCCCAGACGCTGCTGGAGACCCGGATTGCGGAAGTGGAGTCCATCGTGCAGCAGGTAGCCGATCACCCGAAGGTCAGAGGCTTTCAGGTCGTGCAGAAGCCTTTTGCCGGCACGAACACGTACAAGGTCATGAACACGCAAAAGGCGCTTGATGATTACAGCATCAGCAACCGGTTTTTGAAGGATTATTTTGTCGTCTTCCGCAGCAGCTCGCTCGTCATCTCCCCGCATCGGGTAGAGGCGCTGAATGAATTCTACGGCGACGTTCTCCGCTATCGGGACTGGGATATGGCCGAATGGCGCGAGCAGACGCTGGAGACGTATCACTCCAAAGATTTCATCGGACTCCATCCCGTGAAATACGGATCAACCGAGGAGGAGATGATCACGTACATTCGCTCGCTCGGGTATCCCGGTTACTACCAGGGTGCGGTCGTGGCGCTCATCCCGCATACGGAAGTGGGCAAGCTGCTCAGCGGCATCAATGTGCAGACCGGGGGATGGGTTCGCGTGCTGGACAAGAACGGCCAGCTCCTTGGCCGGGCCGGGGATGAAGCCGGGAGCGGACAGCCGGGTGGAGGGGATGATCTCGCGGCCATCCTGGAACGGCCGAATACTCATTACCGGACCGAGCTGAACGGGAGGGACATGCTCGTCTCGAAGACGACGTCCCCGAAGACGGGCTGGACCTATGTCGCCGCGCAGCCGGCCGACGAAGTGCTGGAGAGCGTCCATGCGATGAAGCGGACGACCTTCACGCTGACAGGGCTGTCGCTCGTCGTCATCATCCTGCTGGCGCTCTGGCTCTCCCGCCGGAACAGCAGGCCCTTGGAAGGGCTGTACTCCTACGTGCATACGAACGCGAAGCCGGGAATGGGGCAGCGGAGCCGCAAATCCGACATCTTCGCCTATTTGCGCGATGCATTCACGGAACTGCTCGAGACGGCGAAGACGCTGGATCAAAAGCTGAGCGAGCGGCAGGAATATGCCCGCATAGCGGTGTTCGATCGCTGGCTGCGCGGGGGGTACGCCACCGAACAGCAGCTCGAGTCCTCGTTGGCGCATGCGGGATTGCAGCGGAGCGCCACCATGTATGCGGTCGCGGTGCTGCATCTCGGGTGGCATGGCGACGACTGGAGCGCCCCGGTCCTCGATGAGATGGGGCTGAAGATGCTGGTCGTGAAGGAGGAGGCGTCCGGCTTGGAACCGGTTCCCTTCGATCTTCACGAGGTAGGCCAGGATCAGGTCGCCTTGCTGTTCTACGGCACCGAGGCGGGGACGGAAGCGGGCGGCGATGCGGCCATACGCTTCGCGGCCTTGATTGAACAGACATTGATGGAGTTGAACGAGCGCCTGAAGAGCGTGCATATTTTGCCGATGTATACGATCGGCGGCATTGTCGCTGATCGGATGGATGTGCCGCGGTCGCTGGAACAGGCGCAGCAGCTCTACGGAATGTCCGACGGCAACCGGGATTTGATCTGGTGGAGCGAGGAGGACCATGCGGATGCGGGAATGTATCGGTTCAACGCCGAGATGGAGAACCGCCTTACGCATGCGGTCCGCGGCGGGGACGAGGAAGAGGTGGCGAGATTATGCCTGACCGTCTGGCAGGATAATTGGGAGAAGCGGCCGCTGACCTGTCCGATGGAGCGATGGCTGCTGATGGAAATGTATGCCGCGGCGATGAAGCTGGCGCAGTCGCTCGATCTGCCGCTGCAGACCGACAGCGCGGCCTTTCAGCAAAAGGTATTAAAGAAAGGATCGGAGCTGCACAAGCTGTTCCCGCTTGTCCGGAACGAATTCGTACAATTGAGCCGGACGGTGAATGAACGCAAGCGCAGCCGCAACGCGGCGCTGCTGGAGGATATGATGGCCTGCATTCGCGAGGGCTATGTAGATTCATCGCTGTCTCTTACCGTCATCTCCGATCGCCTGCAGGTGTCGGAAGCCTATGTGTCCGCGTTTTTCAAGGAGCAGACCGGCCGCAATTTCTCGGAGTATGTGGAGGAGCTAAGGCTGGAGCATGCCAAGCAGTTAATGCTGGAAGGGGACGCCTTGACCTCGATTGCCGAGCGGGTCGGCTACAATTCCTTGAACTCGTTCAGCCGCGCATTCAAGCGTGCGCACGGGATGAGCGCCACCGAATATCGAAAATGGTTAAACGAACAAAAAAGGAATAATGGCTCTTCATAAAAATCGCACAACCGTTAAAAACGGCTTCTTTTCCCGTTCCGGGATCCCGTTATACACTGTGAGCACACAGCGAACGGCTGGCAGGGCAAGCCCGCCAGCCATCGGCGAAGCGAGAGATGTAAGCGTCATCATCGCTGCGCCAATATAACGGTCACGACCGGGAACAGGAGGTGTGCTTTTGTCGGAACAATGGCAGCCAGAGGCAAGAACATCGATTCCGGCAGCGGCGGCGATACCGGGGCGCAAGCCCGCGTTCGGATCCTATTTGAAGCGATCATGGCAGCTGTACGCGCTGTTCGCCCTTCCGCTGCTCTATGTCATCTTATTTAAGTACGGTCCGATGGTCGGCGCTCAGATCGCCTTCAAGGACTACAACGTCATCAAGGGCATATGGGGGAGCGACTGGGCCGGATTCAAGCATTTTGCGCGCTTTTTCAATTCCTATGATTTCTGGCGCATTATGCAGAACACGCTCATTATCAGCCTGTATTCCCTTGCGGTCAGCACGCCGTTGCCTGTGCTGCTTGCATTGAGCTTGAATGCGGTGCGGATACGGTGGTTCAAAAATACGGTGCAAATGGTCAGCTACGCGCCCCATTTCATCTCTACCGTCGTCATGGTCGGCCTGCTTCTGCAGTTCCTCGATCCCCGCTCCGGCATGATTAACCAGTTTTTGGGGATTTTCGGAGTAGAGCCGATACATTTTATGGGGGAAATGCAGTTTTTCAAATCGATCTTCGTCTGGTCCGGCATCTGGCAGCATATCGGGTTCTCCTGCATTATCTATCTCGCGGCGCTCTCTGCCGTCGATCCCGCCCTGCATGAAGCCGCCGTCCTGGACGGAGCCGGGCGGATGAAGCGAATCTGGCATATCGATATGCCGGCCGTGCTCCCGATTGCCATGATTCTGCTCATCTTGAATACGGGCCAGCTGCTGGAGACCGGGTTCGAGAAAATTTATTTGATGCAGAATCCGCTGAACCTAAAGACATCGGAAGTGATTGACACCTACGTGTACAAAATCGGATTGCTGTCCCAAGCGATGAATTTCTCGTACGCGACGGCGATCGGCCTGTTCAAGTCGGTAATCTCGCTTTTGCTAATCGCGATGGTCAATTCTGCCGCCCGCAAGACCGGGCAGGAGAGCTTATGGTGACGGAGGGGAGGACATAGATGGATTCACTGGCTCATGATAAAAGCGATCGTATCTTCCATATCGTGAACAATGCGGCGCTTGGCGTATTTCTCCTTATCGTGCTGTATCCGCTGTTGTATGTCGTAAGCGCTTCCTTCAGCTCCGCGAGCGCCGTCATTTCCGGCAAAGTATGGCTGTGGCCGGTCGAGTTCTCGCTCGACGGCTACGAAGCCGTCTTCCGGCACCGGATGGTATGGACCGGCCTGCAGAACACGCTCCTCTATACGTTCGCCGGCACCTTGATCAGCGTGGCGGTCACCGTGCTGGCGGCGTATCCGTTGTCCCGGAACGATTTCAAGGGAAGACGAGGCTTCACGCTGCTGTTCGTCTTCACGATGATGTTCAACGGCGGGCTTATTCCGACTTATCTGCTCGTGAAGGAGCTCGGCATGCTGGATACCGCCTGGGCTATGATTGTTCCGGCGGCCCTGTCCGTCTGGAATGTCATGATCATGATGACGTATTTCCGCACCAGCATTCCGCTGGAGCTCCTGGAATCGGCGCAGATGGACGGCTGCAACGACTTCACCTTCCTGCTGCGAATCGTGCTTCCATTATCGGGGCCGATTATCGCCGTTGTCACCTTGTTCTACGCAGTGGATCAGTGGAATCAGTATTTCAATGCTTTGATTTTCCTCAAATCAGAGAAATTGTTCCCGCTTCAACTCGTTCTCCGGGATATCCTCGTCCAGAACCAGGTCAGCCAGGAGACGCTCGGGGACGCGAAGACGGCCGCTGCGCGGCAAGGATTGCGGGAGCTGTTGAAATACTCGCTCATCGTCGTCTCTTCCGTGCCGCTGCTGGCTATCTATCCGTTCGTGCAGAAATATTTCGTGAAGGGCATGATGATTGGCTCGATCAAAGGATAAGTCATAAAAAAGGTGCAAGGTTTTGCAAGGTTCGGGATCGGCTTTTTGGAGCGACTGCTTCATTAGGCATAGAAGGCAAGATGGCTGTGAACAGGACAAAAAGGGGGAATTCGTAATGAGATGGAAGCGTTGGAGTTCGGCATGTCTGGCGGCGGTGATGACGCTCTCGCTCCTTCTGACCGCCTGCTCGGGCAGCGGCGGCAATGCGAGCGGAACGAATGACGGCGGTCAGGCCAGCGAATCAATCGTGACGGCCAAGGGCACGTACCCGATCGTAGAAGAGAAGGTGACGCTGAAGGTCATGGTTCCATCGGAGGCGCTGGTCGAAAATTTCGAGACGAACGAGTTCACGAAATGGTATGAAGAGAAGACCAACGTGCATGTCGAATGGATCGTCGTCCCGCAGCAGAGCGCCAGCGAGAAGCTGAATCTGATGCTCGCTTCGGGCGATTATCCGGACGTCATCATGCGATTCGGCGTCACGCCGGCGCAGCAGATGATCTATGGCAAGCAGGGCGTGTTCCTGCCGCTCAATGACCTGATCGAGCAGTATGGCGACAACTTCAAGAAGGTATTGGACAGCAATGAGGGGCTCGCCACCGCGATTACGGCGCCGGACGGCAACATCTATGCGCTGCCGAGCATCAACGACTGCTACCATTGCTCGATGGCGCAGAAGATGTGGATTTACAAGCCGTGGCTCGACAAGCTGGGCCTGGATGTGCCGAAGACGACGGATGAGCTGTACACCGTCTTGAAGGCGTTCAAGGAAAAGGACCCGAACGGCAACGGCAAGGCCGATGAGGTGCCGCTGACGGGAGCTCCGCGCGGGAGCGGGTGGTATTCGTCTATCGACGCGTTCCTGATGAACTCCTTCGTGTTGAACCCGGTATTCAGCGAATCGCGCAGTCATATGTACGTGGAAGACGGGCGCATCCAAGTCGCCTTCGACAAGCCGGGCTGGCGCGACGGTCTCGCCTATATGAACAAGCTGTACAAGGAAGGCTTAATCGATCCGCAAATCTTCACGCAGGACAGCGATCAACTGCTGAAGCTGGGTGAGTCGTCCGGCGATCCGATCGTCGGAGCGGCCTTCGGCGGACACCAGGGCGTCTTCACCCAGATCGCAGGGGAGAGCGGCCGCTGGCTCGACTATGTGACCGTGCCGCCATTGAAGGGACCGAACGGCGTCCAGTATGCCGCCTATGACCCATTCGGGTACTCGGTCGGATCGTACCTCATTACGAAAAACGCGAAGCACCCGGATGTCGCCTTCCGTTGGGCGGACGGCTTCTATGATGAAGAAGTATCGCTGCGCACAACGATTGGACGTCCGGGCGAGGAGTGGCGCGAAGCGAAGGAAGGCGAAATCGGCATCAACGGCAAGCCGGCTAAGTGGGCGAAGCTGAAGGAATACGGGCAAATCCAGAATGTCCACTGGGAGCAGACGGCCCCGACGAACCGCTCGAACGAGCTTCGCTTGAGCTCGGCCGTTCCTAATAACGGCGAGCCGAGCCTCGAAGTGATTCTCTATAATGAAACGAAAAATAACTACGATCCATATAAGCCAAGCGCGGATATGGCCGTGCCGCAGCTGTTCTTCACCGATGAACAGGCCGCCGAGCTGTCCGACCTGTCGAAGACAATCAACGACTATGTCGACGAGATGATGGCCCGCTTCGTCATCGGCGATGCGGATCTGGATAAAGATTGGGATACCTATCTCCAGACCCTCGAAGGGATGAACCTGCCGCGCTTCCTGGAGATTTACCAGACCGCCTACGACAGCAAAAAATAAACCGCATGCATGGTCACGCCTTCATTTTCCTATCGCCAAAGCTTAGAAAAGAAACTATCCGGGTGCTATCCCGGATAGTTTTTTTGAACTGTCCTGGGCTTTCGTGGTTTGCGTCACTCAGAAAGGCCACTATGTATGTACGGTCTCTTAAGAGCAATCTCCCCGTCACTCAGGAAGGCCAATATGTATGCCTGGTCTCTTAAGAGCAACTCCCCGCCAATCAGGACGGCTATTATGTATGCCTGTCTCTTAAGAGCAACTCCCCGCCAATCAGGTAGGCCACAATATATGTGCGGTCTCTTATGAACAATCTCCCCGTCACTCAGGTAGGCCAATATGTGTCCGATCCTCTTTCGTTCAAACACCAAACCACCAACTATGTACTTTTGAAAATTGACTCATGCAGGAGCTGCCTATACTTTGATGCCATGTGAAGAATTTGTTCAGGAGTCTTTGATATGTTTGGATATGACAGGGGCTGATTGAGCGGCATGACCGCCAAATGAACTCGTGAGAGGTGCACCTGGCTCTACCTGTGTTATTGGGAGAATGGTGCAATGGGCAGAAAGTTGAGAGTGGAATGCCTGACGGAATGGGATATTGGTCAAAAGGGCACGCAAGGGTGCCCCTGGCTCTGCCTGACCCAATGGGAGAATGGTGCAATGGGCAGCAGGTTGGGAGAGGGAGTGCCTGACGGAATGGGATGTTGGTCAAAAGGGCACGCAAGGGGTGCGCCTGGCTCTGCCTGACTCAATGGGAGAACGGTGCAATGGGCAGCAGGTTGGGAGTGGAATGCCTGACGGAATGGGATGTTGGTCAAAAGGGCACGCAAGGTGCGCCTGGCTCTGCCTGTCTTATTGGGAGAATGGTGCAATGGGCAGAAAGTTGAGAGTGGAATGCCTGACGGAATGGGATGTTGGTCAAAAGGGCACGCAAGGGGTGCTCCTGGCTCTGCCTGACTCAATGGGAGAACGGTGCAATGGGCAGCAGGTTGGGAGTGGAATGCCTGACGGAATGGGATGTTGGTCAAAAGGGCACGCAAGGTGCGCCTGGCTCTGCCTGACCCAATGGGAGAATGGTGCATTGGGCAGCAGGTTGGGAGAGGGAGCGCCTGACGGAATGGGATATTGGCCTGAAGGACTTGCGACGGGGCGTATCCGAATTATGTACCGCAAAAGGCTGAGGTGCGACGGAGAGGTGGGACGATCGGATGTACCTTCTGAGGTTAGGCTTGTCCCCAAATTGTAAGGGATATAATCGTATAATCGGGAGTAGAGGATTTTATCCCCCGATCGTAGATTTTCGTCCTTAACGGATACGGACGATAGACCTATAATTGATTATGTATGGGAATGCATTACACTATTATTTTCCTTGGGGAGGTCTTGCCATGAGAAGAAAGGTTGTTGTTCTTCTCACGCTGATCGTGGCGGCGGCGACGGTGATTGGCGCCTGCGGCATGATTGGCGGCGCAGACGGTTCCAAGTCCGGTCAATCACAAAATAGTGAGCCGTTCGATCTGAAGCTGCGGCATATACAGCTCGGAGACGCGAATAAGAACCGCCTCGCTCGTCTCGAAGCGGTCGTGAAGAAGACGCAGGATCAGCATCCCGGTCTTACGATCCGGCTGGATGGGGTAGACAGCGAGGTGAACCGCAAGGACAAGCTGAGAAGCGAGATGGCGGCCGGCAATCCGCCGGATATTTTCGATACATTCGGCAGCCCGGACGTCGGTCTGTATGCCAAAGAAGGCCTTGTGCTGGATATCGCGCCGATTCTGGAGGAGCTCGGTTTGAAGGACAAGTTCCTCAACCTGGAGCCGTGGACGCATGACGGGAAAATTTATGGCTTGCCGAACGGCGGATCCATCGAAGGCTATTTTTATAATAAGCAGTATTTTACGGAAAAGGGGCTGGAGCTGCCGAAGACACTGGCCGATCTGGAAGCGATTGCGGACCAGATCAAAGCCGACGGCAAAATCCCGTTCGCCCGGGCCTCCAAGGATGCCTGGGTTCCGCTCATGACGATTAACAATCTGTGGTCTTACTATACCGGTCCTCATTTCACCGCAGGCTTCAAAACCGGGGAATCGAAGTGGACCGATCCGCGAATGGCGGAAGCGATATCGAAGCATCAGGAATGGGTGAATAAAGGTTACTTCAAGCGCGGCGAGCTCGGGTTGGAGTATGCGAACCAGCGCACACAGCTTCTGACTGGAGAAGCGATTATGATGTTCGACGGAACTTGGGGATCTTCCGGACTGACAGACGAGAAGACGGCTGACGGCAAGAGCAAATTCGGCTTCTTCCTGATGCCTCCGCTCAAGGAGGGGGACGGAATAAGCGCGATGGTGGACACGAACAACGGGTATGCGTTCTCCGCCAAGGTAGCGGAAGATCCGCGCAAGCTGGAGGCGGTCAAGTCGTTCATCCGCAATTTTTATAATGAAGAGATACAATTGCGGGGCCTGATGGAAGACGGCGTGCTGCCATCGCTCAAGATGGAGCAGTCGAAGATGGAGCAGGTGGTCGACAGCGGCCTTATTCTAGAGATTATTAAGCGCACCAATGAAGTGCGTTACCGATGGCCGGCGTTCGATGCGCTAATCCAGGCCGAGGTCGATACCGAGCTGCGCATCGGCATTCAGCGCGTCATGGAAGGCGATGTCAAGCCGGCCGAAATGCTGGCCGCCGTGCAGAAGGTCCAGGACGAAGCGAACATGGCCATGAGATAAGGGATGTTCCTTGCGTTGGCGCAATATATACGGACGGAGCTGGGAACGGGCATGAATTTGCGGTTTAAAATGTTGGCTGGATTCGTAACGTTAATCATCATCCCCCTCCTGTTGCTGGGGTCGCTGGTGTTCTATATTACCTTTCAATTGTTCGCCCAAAAGTACAGCGAGCAGGCGGAATTCTCGCTCAAAGCGATCGGGCAGAGCGTCAGTTATTTTTTCTCGGAAATGAACCGAGTGACGGACACCGGCATTAGCAGCTCCGTTTTCCAGAACGCGCTGACGGCCGGATCGAGCGAAAATTTGGCGAATGCGAATTATTTGCAGCTGAACGAGAATCAGCGTAACTTCCGCTTGCTGTTATACAGCCATCCGTCTATCGGATACGCATTTCTTTATAATTACCGGAGCACATTGCCGCAAAATCAAGTCATCTCGATTTTTAATAAAGAAGGCTTTATGGCGCTTCCGTTCGATCAGTTCAAAAAGCACCCGCTCTACGAGCAAGTCCTGAAGCTGAACGGCGCCCCGAAATGGGTCGGCCCGTATGAATACCCGGAGGTTACCGGCCAGGAACCGGTTTTTACCCAGATTCGGATGGTCAAGGAATTAAGCAGCCTGCGCAATATCGGGATTCTCGTCGTGCAGATCAAGAACTGGGAGATCGAATCGATATTTAATGATTTCCGCCGCAACCAAGGGGAGGAGGAGGATGACACCCGCTTCCTCCTCGTCAATGATGCGGGCATGATTCTGTATGACAGCGACAAGCTGGCGAACGGGGCTTCGCTGACCGGGATGATCGATTCCGCCAAGCTGTCGGATACCTCGCGGTATCAGAGCTTCAAGACATCGTTCAACGGGCAAGAGAGCATCGTCTCGATGTATAAACTGAAGGATTATGATTGGCATATCGTCTCGGTGACTTCCTGGAAAATGCTGACCAAAGAGATGATCAGCTTCGGCATGTGGGTCGCCGTTATTTTGCTTATTTGCGTGGCCGCCGCCGTGCTGTTCAATCTGCTGTTCGTGAACCGGATCACACATTCCATCAACCGAATCGTCCGTTTCATGCGCCGGGTGGAATCCGGCGAGATGAACGCGCGGGTCGACGAGAAGGATCGGGATGAACTGGGGGCGCTCGCTGTCGGCTTCAACCGCCTTATCGATCAGGTATGCGTGCTCCTGCAGCAGGTCAAGCGGGAACAGCAGCAGAAGAACAAGGCGGAGATGCGGGTGCTCGAAGCGCAGATCAAGCCGCATTTCCTGTTCAATACGCTGGAATCGATCAATGTGCTTGCCGTGCAGAACGAGGGGCGCAAAGTAAGCCAAATGGTGATCAGGCTAGGCAATATACTTCGCACGAGCATCCAGGACAAGGAAGAGATTACGATCCGCGAGGAACTGGAGTATACGCGAAGTTATTTGGAAATTCAGAAGTTCCGCTTCGAGGATGTGTTCAATTTCGAGATCAGCGTTCCGGATGACATCATGAACGCGAAAATATTGAAGCTCACCCTGCAGCCGCTTGTCGAGAACTGCATTCAGCACGGCTTCGACGGCATTATGCATCCCGGGGTTATCCGGATTACCGCCTCCGAGGATGCCGATTGCATTTATTTGCGGGTGAAGGATAACGGAGTCGGGATGTCGAACGAGCAGCTCGGCCGCTTCCAGTATATGCAGTCTGATGAGCGGCAGCCGCCGAACCCGGAGCTCCCCGACAGCTATAATACCGAGCGCCGGGGTCTCGGCGTGCGCAGCGTAGCCGACCGGGTCCGCATCCGCTACGGCCCGCGCTACGGCTTGTTCATCTGCTCCGCGCCGCAGGCGGGAACGGTGATCCAGATAACGATACCCAAATATGAACAGGGGGAAGCGAAATGAACGTGAAGGTGTTGCTCATCGATGATGAAGCGCCGATTGTGAATAATCTGAAGATCGTCATCCCCTGGAATGAGATGCAGATCGATATCGTCGGGACCGCGCGCAACGGGGCCGAAGGGCTCGATATGGTGCGCGCGCATGAACCCGATATTATTTTGTGCGATATCCGCATGCCTGTGATGGACGGTATGGAATTTTTGCGGGAAATCCGTAAAATGGGCGTCGAAGCGGAGGTGCTGATGCTGACGGGCTACCAGGAATTCGAATATGCCCGCATCGCCCTGCAGCACGGGGTGCGGGATTATATCGTGAAGCCGATTAATTATGAAGAGCTGCAGCGGACCGTAAGCAAGCTGGCGGACGAGGTCCGCACCCGCAAGCAGAAGAAAAAACAGGAGGAGCGGCGCTGGGGGAAGGTTATCCGACTTGCCTTCGAGAAAATGCTCTTCGATGTGCTGATGGGCTTCTCATCCGGTCCTTCCCCGCTGGTGATGCAGGAAGGGGACGTTCCGGCCGAGCGGTTGACCTATGCGGTCCTGCTCGTCGATCTGGACGGATATGCTCAGCGTACCGTATCATGGGAAGATAGCGAGCGCAAGCTGTGGAACTTCGCCGTTCGCAATGTGCTCCAGGATGCCATCCAGGAGGAGGGACTGACCTATGCCGTCCTGCAAATGCGGGAGGGGGAATGGGCGGTGCTCATTCAGTTCGGCCCGGATCGGGCGGAGGCGACGACTTCGGAGATGGTGTGCTGGGCACAAGATATTCAGCAGGCGGTGCGGGACCATGTCAAAATGACCGTTAGCCTCGCCTGGGATGAGGGACCGGTGCCGATGGCCGCGCTCTCCCACACTTACAAACGGCTGCAGCGCGTGCTCATATGGGCATCGGAAGACGAGCAGCTGCTCTCGGTCGATGAAGGCTCGATGGCCCGCCAAGTCGCGTCGGTCTCGGAATGGCATCTCGTCGAAGAGATCGTGTCCGGGATGAAGCAGAACGACAAGCGCTACGTCGAGCAGGGGCTTCATTCCTTGCAGACGAGCCTGTCCTGCATGTCGGAGCAGTCGATCATGCGGGTCGAGAAGTTCCTGCATTATGTCGTGATCCATCTGCTGCGTGAAATGCGGGAACTGGAATTCATTCAGGCGCAGCAGGAGGAGGAAGTGTGGAACAAGCTGCAGCACAGCTTGACCGTGAAGGACCTGATGAACGTCATCACGGACCTGGTCGGCAATACGAAGGAACACGCCATGAACAAGAAATCGGGCGAATTGCTCATGATTTCGGCGAAAGATTACATTCATCGGCATCTGGGCTCCGATATCGGCATCGAAGAGCTCGCCGATTACCTCGGCATCAGCTGCAGCTACTTCAGCATGCTGTTCAAAAATTATTTCGGGGAGACGTTCGTTGAATACGTCACAAGACAGCGCATGGAGCTCGCGATGTCGATGCTGCGCATGACGGACAAGAGCATCGCGCAGATCGGCATGCTCGTCGGCTATACCGAGCGCCGGTACTTCTCGAGAGTATTCCAGAAGTATACGGGCATGACTCCTTCCGAATACCGGGAGTCCCGGGTCACGGCCGAATAGAGAGCGCGGCGGTATCCGCGCTCAATTTTTACGACAGAGAGGATGGACGAGAGGCATGGGTAAACAGCAACTGACATTGGAACAGAAAATCGGCCAAATGGTCATGTGCGGCTTCCACGGCCCGGTTGTCAACGACAATATCCGCACGCTGATTGAGAAGCATCATGTCGGCGGCATTATTTATTTCCGCCGCAACGTGCAGAGCAAGGAGCAGGTATGCGGGCTGTCCCGGGAGCTGCAGCTCATTTCGCGCAAGCACACCGATATTCCGCTCTTTATCTGTATCGACCAGGAAGGGGGCATGGTCGCCCGCATCGATTGGGACGATATTACGCTCATTCCCGGCAATATGGCGATCGGGGCGGCGCGCAGCGCCGAAGACGCGTATGAGGCGGCCCGAATCTGCGGCGAAGAGCTGCTCCATATGGGCATCAACATGAATTTCGCGCCAAGCGTGGACGTGAACAACAATGCCATGAATCCGGTCATCGGGGTGCGTTCGTACGGCGAGCGCCCGGATCTCGTGGCCGAGCTTGGAGCGGCCCAGATCCGCGGGCTGCAGGAAGCGAACGTCGCGGCGACGGCGAAGCATTTCCCGGGTCATGGCGACACGGCGGTCGATTCCCACCACGGGCTCGCAGCGGTCAACCATGACGAGGAGCGGCTGCTCGCGATCGAGCTGGCGCCGTTCATTCGCGCCATTCGCGAAGGTGTGGATCTGATCATGACCGCACATGTCATGTTCCCGGCCTTCGAGCCGAATCCGATTCCGGCGACGCTGTCGCGCAACGTGCTGACGAATCTGCTGCGCAAGCGGCTCGGCTATAACGGCGTCATCGTCACCGATTGCCTGGAGATGCATGCGATTTCCAAAGAATTCGGCATCCCTGAAGGAGCCGTGCGCTCGGTGGAAGCCGGCGCCGATCTGGTGCTCGTGAGCCATACGTACGAAGAGCAGGTCGCGGCGATCGAGGCGCTGGTCGAGGCGGTGCGCAGCGGCCGGATTCCGGAGTCGCAGATCGACGAATCTGTCGATCGGCTGCTGGCGCTCAAGACGAAGCGCAGCATGGACGCCCTGCCGGAAGTGTCGCCTCAATTCGCGGCGCAGTTCGGTTCCGGCGCTTCCAAGGCCGTCGTCGACCGCATTTGCGAGAACAGCATTACGCTGGTCAAAAATGAAGGCGGGTCCATTCCGCTGCGCAAGGAGGAGCCGACGCTCGTCATCTGGCCGGAAGTGCGCCAGCGCACCGAGGTCGATGAGCCGATCGAACAGTCCTACACATTGGCGACCGCGCTGTCCCCTTACGTAGACCATGTGGAGGAATGGCGGATCGGCACGTATCCGGAAGGGGACGAAGTGAAGGCGACCTTGGAGAAGGCCGCATCCTTCAAGCAGATTGTCGTCCTGACCTATAATGCGGTATCCACGCTCCATCCCGGCCAGGTCGAGGTTGTACGGGGCCTGATTGGCCGCCCGGATGCGCAGGTTATCGTGGCCTCGTCGCGCAATCCGTATGATCTGAACCAGTTCCCGGATGCGCCGGTCTATCTGTGCTGCTACGAGAATCGTCCGGCGACGATGAAGGCGCTCGCGGCCGTGCTGGCAGGCAAGCAGGAAGCGCGCGGCAAGCTGCCGGTCACGATATCGCCGGAATATCCGTTCGGGCATCAGGCGTAGAATTCTATCGCATCGGCGGGGTATTCGGGCCGATGCTTGCATATGAAGGCTGTTCCCCGGCCGTCTATCATGACGAGGGGAACGGCCTTTTTACTTGATGCGCGCGGTTCCGCCGCAGTGAAAATATCCGATGGATTTATGAGGCGGATCCGGCTATATTGGAATAAGAATCGTTCCGATTAGGAGAGAGGCTGCTTATGAGAGAGAATGTGCCTTCGGCCCGTTACGGCAAGGTTATTACGGAAACGCTGTTCATGGCGGCCGGAATCGTCGCCGGCTTGTTCGGCTTGGTGATGATGGCTGGCTATCTGGCGTCAGAGAAGCAACAGTCCTCGGGAGAGAACGATTTTGCTCTGTTGGCGCTGCTCTCCCTTCTGCCGATTGCGGCGGGATGCTGGCTGTGCTATTTGTCCTGGAAAAGAAAGAGAAAGCGCAAGCTGGCGGAGCTGGAAAATGCGGCGTTGTCGATCGCTGCCCGGAAGGGCGGGCGCTTGACGGCAGCCGAACTGGCGATGGATGCCCGCATCGACGTGCAGAAGGCGCGCGCTTTACTGGAGCATTTCGTGAAAGAGAAGGCGGCTATTCTGAAAATCGCCGATAACGGCTCTTACGTCTATGAATTCGACGGTCTGCTCGACGAACGGGAGAAGGCGGACGCGCAGTCGTTGAAGGAACTGATCTACGGCAAGCCGCTATAGCTCCCGCGATGGCATGGCTGCCTTCGCATTCGGGGCAAGGACAGCATCACGGCGATACGGCAAATAAGGGAGGCGGGTGGATGAGGAATCAGGAACACGATGCCGAGCTGGAGCAGGCGCTGCAGGAAATCGAGAAGTGGGAGCGGGAGCAGAAGGATCTATCCCTCTTCGACAAAATCGGCCGCCTGCCCTTCACCCTGCTCGAGCGCTTCACGCCTGCGGGGCTCCAGCGCAAAATATCCGAGCTGCTGGATGAACTGGGAGCATATCTGCAAACAGGCGGCAAATATTTGGTTCAGAAAAAGCATGTGCTGAGCAAGCTCCAGGCGAAGCGGGCCGGACCGGATCCTGCGCTGGCCCAATCGCTGCCGCTTGCCGTCTGCGACGCTGTCGCGGCCGATGTTATGGAAGCGAACAAGAAGATGGCGTTCGCCCAAGGCGCGACGACGGGATTCGGCGGATTGTTCACGCTGGCGGCCGATATCCCGGCCGTGCTCGGCTTGGCCTTGAAGGTGTTGCAGGAGACCGCCATCTGCTACGGCTTCGATCCGGATGATCCGCGCGAGCGGGTCTTCATCGTCAAATGCATGCAGTTCACGACCTCGGATGTCGTGGGGAAGCAGGCGATCCTGAAGGATGTGTCCGATTATGACAATCCGGAGCGCGAACGGGCGGGACTGTCGGAGATGCAGGGCTGGCGGGAGACGATGGCTTCCCTCGCCGACAGCTTCGGCTGGAAGAAGCTGTTCCAGACGATTCCGGTCGTCGGCATGGTGTTCGGCTCCATCAGCAACCGCTCTTTGATCCAGGATATGGCGGAGACCGGACAATATTTGTACCGCAAACGGGCTATCCTCGCGCGCCTGCAGGCGGTGAAGGTGAAGAATCAGGCTGCCCCTGAGTAGCCCGTATTTTTTTCCGGAATGCTGCGATGCGGTAAATGAATATAGAATGTGTGCGGCTGGAGCTAAGCGGACGGAAGAGGCGGCGCTGGCGAGGCAGGCAGGCCAGGTCAGGAGCCGATGCTTCATCGGCTCTTGGCGGCGAAATTCCCTTAGTTTTTCCATAACATACCATTCGTGAATCGTCATCTGGCAACGCCCCTTGTATCTTCAACGTTTCTGGTAATACGAACGTATCATGTGTGAAAAAAGGGAAAAAGGGTACGGTTTTGGCGCCGGTTTCCTCTTTTATGGCCCTATGGGTATGGGTTCAACCGAGAAGGTTGCTTGGTTTTTGAGGTCCCGTCATATCAATATTTGCAGCAGCTCATTTACTATCATACGTTGTGCATGATGCTCCCGCAGGGCGGACAGCGGGACGGCATACCGGTAACGCTCGAGGAGTTGGCAGAACTGCTGCATTGCTCGGTTCGCAACGTACGGTTCATCATCAAGAAGATGGAGCAAGCGGGTTGGATCGCGTGGACGTCGGGGCAGACGCTCCAGCATTGCGCTGTTAGCCTCGGCAGACGAGCTGTTGATTAGCGGGCTGAAGGCAGCGCTCGGACGCGGCAACTGGAAGGGGGCGATGGAGCTGCTGCAGCTGCCGGGCGTGAGCGGCGGGACGAAGGCGTTCGTTGCCGAGTGGATGTCCGGCATGTTCGGCTATGAGGAGGTGCGCGATAACGGGACGAAGTGGGATGCGCTGAGATTCCCGGTTTTCCGCACGATTACGACGCTAGATCCGCTTGAGGCGCTGTACGCCATTGATGAACACCTTGTACGGCAAATTTTCGATACCCTCGTTCGCTATGACGCAAAGCAGGGATGTATCGTGCCGCATATCGCCCACCACTGGGTCGAGAATGATGATTATACCGAGCAGCCATGGTGCCGGAGAATCATTATGGCGGCGAGCACGGAGCGGGACTCTCGGTTCCGGTCGGAACCGGTCCGTACCGGGTGCGGCATGCCGATGAATATCACTGCCGTTTGGAAGCGTTCGACGATTATTTTCTCGGCCGGGCCCACCTGGACCGCATCGATATCCGGGTGCTGCATGAGGATATGTCCGCCATGCAGGAATACGGCGGGAGCGGCGGACATGTGCTCATCAGTCATCAGCAGCCAATCGAGGCGCCGTCCGCGGAGTGGCGGAAGGAATACCGCCTGGCTTAACTCGCTGGGCTGGATTGATTTTAATCAAGTATGGTCCAGCCGGCGCGGGAGCTTGACTGATCGGACGAAGCCGAATTTCCTGACCGGAGGTTCGGCTTTCTTTGCGGCAGGATTTTCCGCCGCGATTGCCCGCATCGTGCCGAACCCTTTATTGAAACCGTTATATTTTTCCAGTATAATGAAGTCGCCTTCAAAATATTGGATCTCCAAGGAATTACTTTAAAGGTTGGGGGTTGCAAACTTTTAACAAATAACGGGGGTGTTGGAATGGCGCGATTCGCAGAGCCTTTTAAAATCAAAATGGTGGAGCCGCTGCGCATAATCTCGCGGGAAGAACGGGAGAAGGCGCTTGAACGGGCGGGATATAATCCATTTCTGCTGCGCGGTGATGAAGTCTATATCGATCTGTTGACAGACAGCGGCACAAGCGCGATGAGCGACAACCAATGGGCGGGCATGATGCTGGGCGACGAGTCGTATGCGGGCAGCCTCAATTATTATCATCTGTGCGACACGGTGCAGCACATTACAGGTTATAAGCATGTCATTCCGATGCATCAGGGGCGGGGCGCCGAGAAGGTGCTGTTTCCGCTGCTTATTCAAAAAGGGCAGTATGTCCTGAGCAATTGGCATTTCGATACAACGCGCGCCCATGTCGATCTGGCGGAAGGGACAGCGGTTGATCTCGTGACCGAACAAGCCTATGACACGACGACGCCTTATCCGTTCAAAGGGAACTTCGATACGGATAAGCTGCGCCATGCGATCGCGGAAAAAGGAACGGAAAACATCGCATTTATCCTCATTACCGTGACGAACAACAGCGCCGGCGGCCAGCCCGTCTCCATGGAAAATATTCGCGAGGTGTCTTCCATTGCGAAGCGGCACGGGATTCGCGTTTTTTTCGATGCCGCGCGTTATGCCGAGAATGCGTACTTTATCAAGAAGCGCGAACCAGGCTATGAGAATAAAGAAATCATCGATATCGTCCGTGAGATGTTCTCTTATGGCGAAGGGTTCACGATGAGCGCCAAAAAGGACGGGCTAGTCAATATCGGCGGCTTGCTGGCCTTTAAAGAGGATGAAGCGTTATTTACGCAAGCGCGTTCGATGACGGTGCCGATGGAGGGCTTTCCGACTTACGGAGGCTTGACCGGCCGCGATATGGAAGCGCTTGCCCGCGGGCTGTTCGAGGGCATCGACGAGCAGTATCTTGCCTATCGCATCGGCCAGATCGAATATCTCGGCAGACGGCTCGAGGAGGGAGGAATCCCATTCCAGACGCCGACGGGCGGCCATGCCGTATTCGTCGACGCGAAGAAGATGCTGCCGCATATTCCCGCGGCCCAGTTCCCGGCTCAAGTGTTGGCCAATGAGTTGTATCTTGAAGCGGGGATACGAGGGGTTGAGATCGGTTCCTTTCTGCTGGGACGCGACGCTGCGACGGGCGAGCAGTTGGAGAGCAAGCTTGAATTGCTGCGCTTGACGATTCCGCGACGCGTCTATACGAACAACCATATGGATGTCATTGCGGATGCCCTGATTGCAATCAAGGACCGGGCAAGCACGTTGAAGGGATTGGAATTCACGTATGAACCGCCGATATTGCGGCATTTCACGGCGCGCCTTCGGCCAATCAAGGCAGAAGTCCCGTCCGGCTGACATATGCTGTCCAGCCTGAACAGGGACGAATTTGGTACCGTGTAATCGAACGGCATCGAACGGTAAGGAATGGCATGTACGTTGATGGGAGCGGGAAGGGGCGAGGAGCCCCCTCCTGCCCGGTTCCCAAGCAGGCGTAGGGAAGCGGGGAAAGGCCCCGGTCATGACCCCGCTATTCGACAGCTTCGACCATGAAGACCGGAGCGGTCTCGTCCTCGCTGCCGATATCTAAGTTCGTATAGTAATAATAGGCGCCAATGACCGTAACCGGGCCTTCCTCGAAGGAGAAATCGCCCTTCAGCAGAATATAGCGGTCTTCCATACGGGCGTAAGCTCCTATTTCGCTGACAGCGGTGATCTCGCAGGTGAAGCGGACCTTCTCGCGCGGATGCTCCGGCAGCTGCTCCACGCGGATATCGATATAATCCGAACCTGGAATAACTCCCGCAAATTGGTAGCTGTCGCCTTGACGCTCGTAGGTGGCCGCTCTGCCCTCGGCTCCCGCTACGGTCGGGTTACGTACGATCAAGGTCGCTCCGCCTCCGGCCTCGTAGCCGTCCGCCTCGAACGCGAACAACGGCTGGAGCTGGTTATTCGCGGCGGTATAGGCGATGTACAAGGCTGCGCGGGAATGTGAATCGGCTTCGACGAGCAGGACAGGCTGATCGCTGCTGCTCAACCGTTCCTCGACGGTCAGGCTCCGCACGGCGTTTCCGGTCGGAAGCGGCTGGCTGCGCAGCACCGTCGGTCGCGCATGGCCGTCCCAAGCCGCATAGTAGACGCGCCGCTTCGAATCGAGCGCGAGCGCGTACACTTTGGCGCCGAACCGGTCCCGGCCGCCGCTTACGAGCGGATAGTCCCCATCCGGCAGCAGGAGGGACGGATCCGCCGCAGCCCAGGCGAGGCGGACGGCCTCGACGTTCGCGGACGTGTCGCGGAAGCCGGACAGCGCCTCATAGAGGCCGATCGCCGCTTCGTACTCCCCGGCCGCCACATGGCGGTCCGCCTTCCGCACCCAGTTCTCCATCTCGCGCTCCAGGTAGCCGCTTAGCCGCGAAGGGATGCCGGAAGCGTCCACATAGGCCGCAATGGCGGAAGCGTGAAGGGCGAACGCCTTCGCATTGTTCTGCTCGACATCCTTCCGCAGCATCGCCTCGGCAAGCTCCTCCGACTTGCTCTGCAGCCATGCGGCCTCGATGCCAAGCTTCCGGTACGCTTCACGCATGGCCAGAACCTCGTCCAGCATTAGCCGGAACTCTCCCTGGCCGGCCAGGCGGGCCAGCTTGGCTTCGTCATAGGAGCGGAACAGGCGCGTCAAGTGCCCGGCTTTCTCGTCAGCCCCGCCGAAGAGCGAGGCCGGAATGGCGAGCAGATTCGCCTTGAACGATTCGTCTCCTCCGCCTTCCCGCTTGCCGTCCTCCAGCTCTGCCTCGAAACGAGCCTTGAACCGGCCGAAATGCTCCTTCATCCGGTCTGCGGCCCGCATGGCGGCCAGCATCTCCTTGAACTCAGCGGCATATGAGCCGCCCGCCTTCAAATAAGCCGAACGCAATTGCTGGTATCGGCTATGTATTTTCAGGAACGCCTCAAAGCGAAACGATGCCGCCGCGGCGTCCGCCTCCGACATCACCTCGTTCAGCTGGCGCTTCATCCCGGTAATCGGCGCCAACTCGCGCAGCCGCTCGGCAAGCTTGTCTTCTTCATACCGAATCGAGCGATTGTCTTGGGCTTGACGGTACGCTTCTTCCGCGGCGACGAGATCATGAGCGGCATACAGCCGGTCCGCTTCCTTGACGGCATCGATTTTTTCAATAATATGAATCCCCTTGAATCCAATCATTACCACCGCGACGGCGCATAACAAGATCATCAAATTCCGCGGGTTCAGGACGTCTCGGATCGTCATATCCATCAGCCTCTCCCGGCCGAGTCCTGAAAGTCAGGATCCCATTCGTAGGTCTCGCGCACAATCCGGTTCACCTCGTCGGCGACGCGGTCCCAATTCTCATGCGGGTGCTGCCGGATCATCCGGTGCAGCCGGAGCAAGCGCTCCTTCGGCAGACGGCGGGCATAGCGCCGGACCAATCCGGGATAGGCGAGCACGTACCGCTTCATGCGCACGGCCGCGCCGGCCACGCCGGCCAGTATGTCCTGGCCGTTCTCCAGGCCGAGTATTTCCGGCTCGTAATGAATGACGTACCGGAACGTGCGGTCCTTAATCAGATCGCGCTTGATTTTGGCGATCTCGCCGATGTAATCGGCCAGCAGCGGATCATATTGCTGCAGCAGAAGCGGCTCCAGCTCCAGCTCCATATCTTTGCGCAGCGCGAAGTAATGAAGGAGCGCCAACTGCTGCAGCCGAATCGTATCGTTGCGGATCAGCGGCCTCAGCTCGCGCAGCAGCTCGTAGGTGAGCTGCTTGTCTTCATCCCAATGGGAGAAGGCATGCTCCCAGTCGCGGTAGATGTCCTGGGCAAGCCGCTCCTCCTCGCGCTGCAGCAGCTGGCCCAGCTCGCGGCTGGCTTCGGCGGGCATCGCCTTCCGCTGAACGAACCAGAGGAGGCCGATCAAGAGGATGGACGCCGCGGCGCAGAGCGCCATCTGTCCGAAGGTGTCGCTGAGCAGGATGCCGACGAGCCCGAGCAGCAGGGCGAACAGCCGCTTCGTCTGCATCGATCGTCTCACCCGCGAGGCCGCGTGCCGTTCGATTGGGCGCAGCGAGGTCTTGCCGCAGACAGGGCAGACTTGTTCCTCCAGCACGGTGAAGGCCTGGCACGAAGCGCATCGATGCACGAGATGATACAGCTGCTTCGGCTTGCGGTACGGTCTGAAATAGACAGGTATTTTTTTCATGGCGTTCTCACGCTCTCGCCGTTCACTATCGAGACAAGCCGGGCGTCTAGATCCGCCGCCGAAGGCGTCGACTTCCGCCGAACCCAATAGAGGACGGCCTGGCTGGCGACAAACAGAAACAAAACTGCGATGCAACCGTATGCTAACATAGAGAGTCCCTTCCTTTAATTGCAAACTAAGTTACTAGAGCAACGGGATATGCTCCGCAACCCGGAGCAAGCAAGCTGCCAAGGCGGCATGAGCTTGTATCGCCTAGAGATTAGACAAGATTCGACAACGATATCCTTCATTCCGATGACTTTGTCCCTATTGCATTGTGTCGAATGAGGTTGAACTTTACAGTCACTGATTATATCATAATGACAGATTGGTGGTAGAATCAGTAAATAGATTGTCATTTTAGACAATATCGCGGCGGGGAGCAAAGGAAATTCAGAAAATTTTCATCTAATCTTAAGAACTATAAGGTATAACAATATAGTGCCGTCTTCTGTGGCGCTTGTGTGCCTGCCATTAACCTATCATTTTATGATAAAGGAGTACAACTATGCTTCGGAGAAAACTAGCTGCTTACATGATGTTGTTCACTCTGGCATTCGGCTTGCTGCCCTGGATCGGGGAGATGCCCGCGGCGCAGGCTGCCCAGGCGGCTTCGAAGATCGATGCCATGCTTGTCATCGATGTGAGCAATTCGATGGATACGAGCGATAAAGACAAGATCGGCAACGAAGCGATGAAGATGTTCGTCGATATGCTGTCTTCCTCGGGAGACAAAGTCGGCATTGTCGCTTATACCGATAGAATCGAACGCGAGAAAGCGCTGCTGGAGATCCGGTCCCAAACGGACAAGGAGGATCTGAAGCAGTTCATCGACCAATTGAACCGCGGGGCCTATACCGACATTGCGGTCGGGGTGAAGGAAGCCGTCAAGGTGCTGCAGCAGGGAGCCGACCCGGCGCATGAACCGATGATCGTGCTGCTGGCCGACGGCAACAACTATTTGAACAAGAACGGCGGCCGCACGCAGGAGGAGTCGGATCAAGAGCTGAACGCGGCGGTCGAAGAAGCGAAGCAAAAGGGCATCCCGATCTATACGATCGGGCTGAACGCCGACGGCCAGCTCAATAAAGAAGCCTTGGCGGAATTGTCGAAACAGACGAACGGCAAATCGTTCGTCACCTCATCCGCGGACGATCTGCCGCAAATATTGAGCGAAATTTTCGCCAGCCACCAAAAGCTCAAAATCGTTCCGATCCAGTCGATCACCGGGAACGGGAGCTATCAGGACGTGACGGTGAACGTGCCGAACGCGAACGTCATGGAGGCCAATATTTCCATCATGTCCTCGAAGCCGGTCGAATTAAAGCTGTATGACCCGTCCGGCAAGGAGGTCGCGATTCCTTCGGATGATATCCAGCTGTCCCGTTCGAAGAGCTATTCGCTCCTGAAGCTGCTTCAACCGGGCCAGGGGGACTGGAAGCTGCAGGTCAAGGGGGCGGACAAGGACAAGATCGATATTAACCTCGTCTTCAACTACGATCTGGAGCTGACGATGGACCCGATTCCGGCGAAAACATATAAAAAAGGCGACATAATCAAAATCGGCGCCTATTTGACCAGCAATGGCCAGCCGCTGCAGAACGATGCGCTGTACCGGAACATGAGCGCCGTGCTGAATGTCAAGGACCTCGACACCGGCGATACGGCCGAACTGCCCCTCCTTCAGGCGGGCGACCGCTTCGAAGGGGATTTCGAGGTGAAGGACAAGCATGATTACGAGATCAAAGTAAGAGCCGAGGAGAAGAGCTTCTACCGGGAGACGGAGCCGGTCAAGATAAGCGCCAAGCCGGCGGGTGCCGGAGCGTCCGCTCAGGCGGGGGCAGGCGAAGGCGATGCGGACAAGCCGTTCCCGATGTGGATCGTCTACGCGGCCATTGGGCTGATTGCCGCCGCTCTGGCCGCCGGATTCCTGCTCGCGGCATGGAAGAAGGCGAACCGCGGCTTCGTCGGGCAGATGGTTATCGAGATTCGCGACGAGAATACGGGAGAGAAGACCTACCCGCAATATAAAAAGCTGACTGCCTTCAGGGGCAAATTTACGCTCCATCAGCTGCTGCAGCTGGCGCCCGAGTTCAAGGAAACCGAGAAGATGGTCTTTATGCCGGGCAAGAACGACCGCATCCTGCTCAAGAACGGCTCGGCCGGAACGGTGGAGAAATCGGGCCGCGCCGTCGATGCGAGCCGAGGGCTGGAGCTGAAGAGCGGCGATCGGATTACGGTGCCGCTGCAGCAGGTTGATAAAACGGTCTGGATTGAATACATTGTATAGACCCGTTCCGCACGCCCGTTTTTGAACTCGAATTGATAGGGAGGAACATCCATTTATGAAACCAATCGTCAGAGAACATATTCAGCAATTGGACGTATCGCTGGGCGGAGGCATCGTCAGCGATAAGATCCGCGTCGACACAATCGACAATCCGATCCTGATTATCGGCTTGGGAGGGACCGGCATCGACGCGCTGCTGCGCTTGAAGTACCAGATCAACCGCCGCTTCAAGCTGCCGGAGGATCCGATCTCGAAGAAGAAGCGCGAGAAGCCGGACAATGTGGAGTTCCTGGCCTTCGAGACGAATGAACAGGATCGCAACAAAAAATACCGCGGCATCGGGCTCGATCCGCTCAATGAATTCGTGCTGCTGTCGAACGCCGAGATCGGCGGACTGCTGCAGAACCGCAGCATCCTGGAGCCATACATTACGGAGTGGCTGTCTCCCGAGCTGAGCATCACCGACGGGATGAACGGCGCCGCCGGCGTGCGCCAGGCGGGACGCCTGCTGCTGTTCACCAAGATCAATCAGGTCGTGCAGGCGATTGACAAGAAGATGAAGACGCTGTCCGTCGGCACGAACAAGAAGCTGATGGTATTTCTGCTGTCCGGCTTGTCCGGCGGAACCGGAAGCGGCTGCTTCCTGGACATCGCCTACATCGTGCGGGGCATTATCGAGCGGGATTACGGCTCGGCGGGCATCGACCGCGTCAATACGCTCGGCTATCTGTTCACGCCGGACGTGAACCTGTCGAACAAGAGCCTGAGCGAGCATACGCGCGAATATATCAAGAAGAACGGATACGCCGCGCTCAAGGAGCTCGATTACTGGATGAACGTCGACAGCCGCGGCGAGCGCTTCCGGCAGAAGTACGGCAATATTTTGGCGGTCAATTCACCCCTGCCGCCGTTCAATCTGTGTCATCTGATCTCGGCGACGAACACGGAAGGGAAGCTGCTGGAGAATGCCTACGACTACTGCATGAACGTGACGGCGGAGAACATCACGAACTTCATGGCGAGCGAGGAAAAGCAGTCGGGCGAGGAATTCGCGATTCACGATTACATCAGCAACATCCGCACGAATATCGCCCAGATGAACCGGGCCTATCCGGCCAATTACGAATACAACATCATCGGCGCTTCTTCGGCCGTCCTGCCGATCGAAGAGATGACGACCTATCTCGGATACCGCCTGTTCCAGAAGATGGAGAAGATGTTCCAGAAGGCGCCGAGCCAGGAGGAGGTCGAGAAGTTCGCCCGCAAGCTGGGGGTCGATCTCGACACGATGGTGAAGACGTTCGAATCGCGCGTGCCCGAGCCGCTGCCGGGCTACGAGAACAGTGAGCGACTGAGTTATAACAATGTCATCAAAATGCAAGTCGTCAATATGGATACGGAGCTGGAGCAGACGTTCCTGGCGCGGGCGCGCGAGGAATACATCAAGGCGAAGAAGCAGCTTCCCGGCGAGATCGTCGGCAGCTTCACCGATCAGATCCGGCGGATGTTCCTTCATCCGGAGCAGGGGCCGTTCTACGTGTCCCGTCTGATCTACACGGAGAAGGGCTTCTGCCTGCTGAAAATGCTGCTCTCCTACATCGAGACGCTGCGCGAGAACCTGCATCATATTCCGCGCGACATCGAAGCGGCGCAGGAGCAGGCGAACGAGCGTCTCGGCGATGCGAAGAGCGCCTTTATTTCCAAGGACAAAAAGAAAAATATGTACATCGAAGCCAAAATCCAGGAATATTGGCTGCATGCCGATGTGGAGCGCACCGAGCAGATGATCGAGTTCTACGAGGATCTGTATCAGCTGCTGAACCAGGAGAACAACCGAATTTATAGCGTATTTACGGAAATATTGAACGCGCTCAACTCGATCTTCGAGAAGAACGGCGACATTCTAATCAACGGCGAGGAGCAGGCCGACCATAAAGGGAACCGGACCTATTACTGGAATATTGTCAGCGTCCCGGACATCTCGAAAGTCATCAGCAACATCATGGATCAGAAGGAGGTCGACGACCTGATCCGCGACTTCTCGCTGGAGCTGCTGAATCACTCGAACCAGTGGATCAAGGAGCAGGAGCTCGATATCGTCAGCTCGATCTCGGATTTCCTGTCGGACAAGTTCGGCGATCTGATTACGCAATCGATGGAGGAATTCCTCGTCATGAAGTTCGGCAACGACGAGTCGATCGACAAGTTCGTCGAGCGCCAGATCGCGAGCAAGCTGGACGACGAGGCGGTTCCGGTGTTCCATCTGAGCAACAGCTCGGGCAATTTGCATTTTCCGCGCTGGGGCTTCGTCTCGGTGCCCGTCAAGGCGCCGAGCATTCTCAAAGGGATCCGCAATTATCAGAACAACGCCGTCGGCAAGTCGAACTTCACCGTCAAGGAGAGCGAGGTGAAGAACCGCATCTTCTGGCTGAATACGCATAACGGGGTGCCTCTGTTCGTCTATACGCCGCTCAAGGTCTACGAGGAGAGCTACGAGCGCACGATTCTCGACAAGGAGGGCATCGGCCGCCATCTCGTGCAGACCGACAAGGCGAACTGGACTTATCTTCCTTCCCCGATTCCGGAGCAAGCGTGGGGAGATACGTACCGGAACGAACGGGTGCGGAACTACAACGCCCGCGTCCGGGCCGAATTCGAGCGGGGCGCGCGTTACAAGACCGTCATCGAGAAGGGGATGGACGAGAATACGAGCAACCGCTATGCGGTGGTCTTCACGAAGCCGTTCAACCTCGACGACATGCTCAAAGGCTACGATCTGCAGCTGCAGGCCGCGAAGCCGAATCTGGGGGAAGTGAAGCGCGCTTACCTGGATCTGAAGCGGCTGCTGGAAGAAGGGCTCGAGCCGGTGGAGACCAAAGATATTTTCGGCAGCATCAACGAGGGTCTGGCGAAGGAGAATCTGATCCGTTCGCCTGAGCTGATCGCGCGTCTGCGCGAGGAGTTGGCCAAGTATGAAGCGATCGAGGCGAAGGTGGCGGAATTCGAGCAGATCCTCAATCAGCATCAGGATGAGGAGAAGTGGCAGGATCAATTCATTGAAGCGCTGTACACCGGAACGATCTGCAAAAAAGGCGCGCTTTACGTCTATGACCGCGATGAGGAAGAGGAAGCCTGGGAGCCGTTCGCCAATCTGATGAAGAGCCGGGATTATGTCGAATACGAGGTATATGAGCATTTCCGCGGCCTGGATGAGAAGCACCGCGGCACGCTGCTGCGCAAATCGGCCCGCCGCGCCGCCGAGATGACGGCGACAGAGGATGTCGCTCCGCTCCTGGCGAAGCTGGATGAGCTGTACGCCGCGTTCCTGGATGCGCGCGAGCGGCTGGAATACGAAAAAATCGAGCTGGCGAACGGCGAGGATGCGTACCAGTTCTACAAGCAGTTGACAACCAAGCTGAACGCCATTCGGAGAAAGTTGAAATAAGATGATGACGCACACCATGGTGGAAAGGTTCGCAACCGAGTATGCGCGCGGCGAGGATCGGCTCACCGGCCGGGACGACAACCAGAGCAGCATTCATTATCCGACGGTGTTTCTCTTTATCGGCGACAAGGCGGGGGAGGCCATCGGGCCGATGATCCGCATCAACGAGCGGAAATGGGATAACAGCGCCGGCGTCATGTACGTGCACGCGACGGCCCGGGGCGAAGGAGAAGGAGCGGAAGCTTCCGGCGCTGACGCGGGCGGTTCTGCCGGGGGCGGCGCCGCTTCCGCACGGAATGGCGGGGAACCCGGCGGCAGAGTCGCCCGGCTCGTGCTTCCTATCGGCGGCGTCGGCGGCAGCGACAGCCGCAAGACGATTCGCCGCGATGCGCACCGACGGTTCTACGAGGAGAAGCGCGGCCTGCTGGAGCTTAACCGCATCTTGCGGAAGGTGAGCAGCGATATCGCGGAGTACGGCCGCCTCTATGCCTCCTTCGACCGGATTCATCTGGCGGTCATTACGCGGGCCGATGATCCGCTCAACGTGCTGGTGCCGGAAATAACGCTGCTGGCGGAAGCGATTTTCCAGCAGTCGTTCAAGTCGGTGCAGACGGACTTGTATGCGCTAATCAGCGAGCGGGAGCAGGCCGAAGCGTTCGGCTATGCCAGCTCGGCGGGAGTCGCGTTCCTGCGCGAGCTTGATTATATGCAGAGTGCGGACTATTCGTTCTCGGCCCCGCTGCATGTGACGGAAGACGGGATTGCGATCGAGGTGACGCATCCCGCTTCGCCGTTATTCGATCTCGTCTATGTGCTGACGGACAAAAATGAACGCGGCATGTCGTCCTTCGATGAAGAAGATAATTACGAAATCATTTGCCATATGAATCTGTTGAAAAACCGGAAGCGGACCGACTCGGCCGGGGCGCATGGAATGGACAACTACAACAACACCTCCCTGCGCAACAATCTGATGACCGAATCCGGCCGGATCGGGTTCGTCTCGGCGGGATTCTCGAAGGTGAAGCGCCCGAATCATTCGATAGCGCTCGCCGTGCTGTACCATTTCTGCCGGGAGCTGACGGAGCGGATGAGGGGCGGACCCGAACGGACGGCGGCGGAGAAGCTGGCCTGGTTCGGGCTGAACCCGGAAGCGATCGAGGCCCGGGTCGATCAAGCGGTGCCGGACGAGGAGCGTCTCGGCGACATGAACGGCATTATGACGCATGGCGTCAGCTTCGGCCAATTGAAGCGCATGACGCTGCGCGAGGCCGAGGAAGCGCTGTTCGGCAGCGGCTGCATCGCTTTTTTCCGTGATAATTACGAGCGTGCCGCGGAGAGCGCGATCCGGCAGCTGCCGGACGACGAGCTGCAATATACGGTCCGGCAGCGTCTGGCCGCCCAGGCGGACGCCGGTTTCTATCAGGTGTACGCCTGGACGAACGAGGCGGAGGAAGCGGACAGTGTCTGGCCGCTTCTGCACGGCCGCATCCGCGAGGCGGGAAGAGCGCTCGAAGCGGCGCGGGCGGAGCTGGAGCGGAAGTACGGCGAGACGGTGGAGGAGCAATCGTTCCAGCGGCTGCCGCTGATGGACAAGCACAATGTGCGCAGCTTCATCCGCGCCTTCTTCGACACCGTCTACCGTCAGAAGCTGGAGGTGCTGCGGCTGGAGACGGAGCTGCGGCTGTACCGGAAATACGAAGCGGAGCTGGAGCGGCTGCATGCGATCTACAAGCAGTACGTGCAGCAGATGGAGTCCTTGGAGCGGACGCTCCGGGAAGCGGCGCTCGCCAGCATCCGCCAGGCCGATGACTATATCGGCCAAAATATTATGGAATATTACGAACGGGTGACGGCGGATGTCATGCGGGATATCGAGGCGAAGCGGGGGCCGGGCGCCTTCGGCGAAGAGCGGTATATGGGCAGCGTCTCCCGCCTGCTGGAGCAGGGCACGGAAGCGCTGGCCGCACGGCTGTGCGAGGTGTGCCGGGCTCATATTTTGACCGCGGCTCCGTTCAAGCAGACGTTCGAGGAAGAGCTGCTGCAGCGGGCGAACGTGACGATCGACTACAGCAACCGGGAGGTGCTGTCGCGGGACGAGCTGTTCAAGAAGCTGTACCGCACGCTGGAGGAGCATGCCGGCATTCATATCCGCCTGCTCGATTATACGCACAAGCACCGTTACGAGGAGAAATATTTCTTCGGCGACGCGACGAGCGAATTTATGCGGTATGCGCTGAACGAAGAGGAGACGTCCCGCATCTACAAGCTCGGCTGCGTGCACGAGAAGCGAAGCAGCGGGGTCGAGAAGCTGAACATTATGGGAGGCTTCCGCGTCGAGGATCTTATGTATTACCGGAACGGCAAAATGTACTATGAGAGCTATGTGGAGAACGGTTATTCATTCCATGGGATCGATCCCGAACGGCTTCCGCCTGTCCGTTAGACCGGCAAGACCGTTACGGTTGAATACGCGCCGGGAGAAAGACGGGATCGCGGCCGAATGCTACAGGGCTCTGTACGGATTACGGCCGTTCCCGGGCCTCCGTCGAGGAAGCGCACGGCGGCCGGCGGGCATTCCCGCGGCTTGGAAGCCCACGGCGCATGGCGGACATTCCGTAGGGGGCTGCTTTTCGAACGGCTTGCGGGAAGCGGCGGGCTTGCCTGCCGGCAGGACAACGGGTGGCCCGCCGCGTCGTTGGCGTCCGGCCGGATGATGCCGGGCCGCGTATATTATGTGAGAGGATGCTATATCTATGCAGCGAAAAGTGAATTGGCTCATGGTGCTGTTCAGCCTGATCGGAGGCGCCGTCGGGTGGGCCGCCGGGGAGTGGCTGTTGGGCAGCCTGTTCGGAGACTGGCCGGATGTCGTGGTGAGCGGGCTTTATTTCGGGGTTATCGCCCTTTTCATCGGCCTGGGCTGCCTGACGGCCGAAATGATCTCGCCCCGGCTGAATGGCCCGTCATGGCGGCAGCGGTATGCGGGCACATCCTGGCTGGTGCTCGTGCCGGCGACGCTCGTCATGCTGTTCATCGCGGGCCTGGCGCTTGAAGCGGTCTACCAGATCGAGGCGGGCGGCGCGAAGACGGTCAAAAATATCGTGCTCGTCATCGATAATTCGGGCAGCATGGAGCAGACGGATCCGAACCAGGATCGGTATGAAGCGGCCAAGCGGATGATCGAAGAGATGGATCGGGACAAGCGGGTAGCTGTGTTCGTATTCAACGACAGCGTGGACCTGCTTCAGCCTTTCGTGCAAGTGAAGGATCAGGCAGTCAAGGACGAGCTGTTCGCCAAGATCGATGCGCTCCAGCCGACAGAGGGCGGTACGGATATCGGCCTGTCTCTATCCGAAGCGATGAAGCATATCAAGGACAACCGGGATGACTCGCGCGGCACGATGGTCGTCCTGCTGTCGGACGGCTTCAGCGAGGTGAATACGAACGAAGCGCTTGCCGATTATAAAGCGCGGCATATCGCCGTTCACACGATTGGCCTTAGTCTGGTCGACGCGGAAGGCTCGGGCCTGCTGCGCCGGATCGCGGACGAGACCGGCGGCCAGTATTACGATGTGTCCAAGGCGAACGAGCTGTCGTTCGTCTTCGAAAAAATATACAGCAGCATCGGCGATCGGACATTGGTGACGGAGCGTTCCGGGCCGCTTCAAGACAGCGGCTACTATATGGCGCTGCATGTCATCGCCTTGGCGCTGATCGGTACGGCGCTCGGCTTGTCGCTCGGCCTCGTGTTCGACAATCGCTATCTCGCCAAGAGCTTCGCTATAGGCGGCGCGGCCGCGGGGCTGCTTGCCGGTCTTCTGCTGGAGGCCGGCTTGTCCGGACGTCCGCTGACGGACGGAGCCGTGCGCCTGGGCGCCGATCTGGTGTTGGCGGGCGTCATCGCGCTGTTCTCGCTGGTCGTCCCCGTGCAGGAGAACCAGCGGCCGCGGGAAGGCCGCCGGCGGAGAGGATCGGCGGAGAGCGAAGGCAGCAGCCTGTCCGGACGGCAGCCCGATCGGAGCAGCCGCGGATTCTAGTGTGGGGAGGCCATGACAGATGCATTATACGGAAGCGGGTCCGGAGACGCCGGTCATCCGCGGACTGACACATAGTATTGACGAGGAGCGGTGTACGCTGCGCTGGCTGTGGCCCGATACGATTCAGGCCGTCTATGTGCACAAGGCGGCTGCGGATCGGCCGGCGGCCGAGCGTCCGCCGGCCGCGGAGCTGAAGCTGTACACAAGAGACGAATACAAAGCCAACAACGGCTACCATGACTGGATTCAAGGGATCGGGCGGTTCGTCTATACCATCTACGCCTGTCTGCCGCGGGAGGACGGACAGCGGCAGCTCGTCATCCAGCCGGATGGCGGGAACCGGATCGCGCTGAGCACCGGCCGGGCGAGAATCTACTATTCGATCCGCTACAAAGGCGGCTGGTTCAAGAAATTCAAAACGGCGCAAATCCAGGTGACGGCAGAGGTGCCGCTGCCTGCGGAGGCGCTGTGCTATGTGAAGAAGCATGGCGGCTATCCCGCCAGCAAAGACGACGGCACGGTCTACCCGTTCGTCGAGCCGTTCGCCCCGGGCCGGAACATGCTGCCGGAGATCGAGATCGGGAAGGACGATTACATTCGGCTCTTCTTCACCGACGGCCGCCAATACGGCCAGCTGTACGAGCTGATACCGGAATGAGGAGGGGAAGACATTGGGGATTTTTGATTTTCTGAAGCGCAAGCCGCAGCCGGCGCAACGGCCGCTGTTCTATGATATCGTATGCCCTTACTGCTTCAGCAAATTCTCGCCCGAGGAGGTCGTGTTCCGCGCGGCGCATCACCGCGAGGATGACGAGAATTATGCGCTGCAGGAGGATGAGAAGCTGAATAAATACCGGGATCGCTTCGGCCTCGATACCGTCTATGATATGGAGGCGGTCATCGATCCGCGCGATATTCCCGAAGAGCATCATCTCTATTCGGATAACGTGCTTATCGGTCTCAATGACCGTTATGGCGTCGTCACGCGCAGAAGGCTGTGTCCGCACTGCCATAACGAGCTGCCCGTGACGGCGGGGAAGGTGCCGAGCAATATTATTTCCATTATCGGGGCTTCCCAGGTCGGCAAATCGGTCTACATGACCTCGCTGATCCATACGCTTCAGCATACGACGGCCGATCATTTCGACGCTGCCTGCATGCCGCTCAATGCGGAGATCAGCCGCAAGTTCCGCACGATGTACGAGGAGCCGCTGTTCGAACGCGGCGATCTGCTCGCGTCGACGCAGAAGGAGAAGATGCAGGAGCCGTTCATCTTTCAATTCGTCTTCAAGGATGAGACGAAGCCGCCGCTTACGCTGGTGTTTTTTGATGTCGCGGGAGAAGGAATGGTCGATCAGGATTATCTCGGCCTCCACGGACAGCATATCAAAAATTCGGCGGGCATTCTGTTCATGATCGATCCCCTGCAAATTCGCTCGATTCGTGAAAAAATCCGCATGCAATACGGAGGCGCTTCCGACGAGTGGGTGCCGCAATATGACGAGCCGCGCGATGTCGTGCTGACGCTGTTCGGGGACTTCATCGCTTACCAGGATAAGAACAAAACCGACATTCCGACGGCGGTCGTGCTGACGAAGAGCGACATGCTGCATGCGCTGAAGGATGAGGATGGCGACTATATCAAGCCGAACAGCAACATTTTTCATAATATGGTTCACCGTAAGTATCTGGATCTGACGGAGTTCCATAATATCGACGGCGAGATACGGCGCTTTATCGAGAAGGTGGACCGACCGTTCAAAGGAACGATGGATGTTTATTTCTCTAACACGGCCTACTTCGCCGTATCGGCATTGGGCAGCAACCCGGTGAATCAGAAGCTGCAGGGGGTTGTCAGTCCGATCCGGGTGGATGAGCCGTTCATCTGGCTGTTGTATCAATTGAATTATATCGAGGGGAGAGAGCAGCATTGACATCGAACAGTTCCTCTCGCATCCAGCAGCAAATGTATACGCGGGAGCGGCGCGGCATATTCCGCCCCAACGAAGGCTTCGACACGGTCGCGGCATCTGCCGGGCTGGATCACGGATTTATCAAAAAAGTGCTGCATCCGTTCTGCGTTTATGATTCCCCGGCAGAGCTGGCCTCGCGCGGGGAGAAGGACGAGGCCCGCTATCCGCAAGCGCTGCACCTGTTCCACGCCGATATGGGACAGCTCGTCCTCGGGCGCAGCATCTATCAGGCGGCGGATTTCACGGGCTTGCGCAGCGCCTTCTTCACCCACAACTATGTCGTGCCCGCCGACCGGGCGGCCGAAGCGGTGAAGGACTATCCGTCGCTGCTGAACGCGGACTTCGCCGTCAGCTATGATATCGAGCAGGGAACGGAACTGCCCGAGCTGGAGCGGATTCCGGCCGCGGCGGAAGCGCGCCGTCCGGCTTCGCCGATAGCCCTCCTCGACAGTCTCGGCATCGACGAGAAGATGTTCAAGCAGCTGCTGTTCGCCGTCATGTCGTCCATTGTCACGAGACGCAAAGTGTTCGTGGCGCTCGATGTCGCGGTGGAGGAGTTGTCGAAGAACGCCTTGCAGCTGGTCGGCGTGCTGTACGGATGCCTGCCGCATGCGTACCGCCGCGCGCTCGGCTTCCTGACCTTCTCGAAGGAGCCGTTGAACCGGAAGGGCATTCATCTGACGTTCGTCGAGCGAGGAAGCTTGCGCCCGAATGATCGGAACATCGACAAAGACTATACCTTCGATCTTGCGTCCAAGCGGGTGACGAATGTCGATATTGACCTGGGGAAGCAGCCCTACTTGAGCTTCGCCTGGAGCAATCTGGAGCAGCCGGAGCGAGCGGAAGCCTTCTTTGCTTTCGCGGAGCAGATGCTGGAAGGCATGGACACGCAGCGGCATACCGCGATCGCGAGCTGCCATGAGCTGGCTGTCTTGTTCCAGATCGAGGAAGGCAGGGAATCCCTCTATATGCAGAACCGGGTCGGGGCGCTGCGATCGATGCTCGATTACTTGGCTCCGGAAGGGGCTGTTCAGTCGAAGCGGCGGCTGGGAGAGCTGTTCCGCGGCTGCTTCCAGCGCGAGTATGAGCGGGTCCAGCAGGGTGAACTCCCCGATCCGGCTATCGTAAAATGTTTTATGGAATATGAAGCTCTTGCCGGAACGGCACTAGGCACTGATCTGATCGGGTATTTGATCCGGAGCTTGTACGAAGCCAATCTGGCGAAGGGCAGCGAGCGAATGGAAGCCTATTATGCGCTCATCGAGGGCAGCGACAGCGTCAGCCGGCCCTTCTTCGAGGCATTGCTGCGGGGCGGCAAGACGGTAGACCTCTTCTTCCCGTACATGCGGCGGAAATTCCAAGAGACTGTCCGGGCCGAGGAGTTGGTGAAGCTGGCTCATCATTGGTCCAGCCGGCATCCGGTACTGCTGCGGAAGGCCGAGTTCACCGAAATGGCCGCCGGGCAGCTCGCCGAGAAGCTGCGGCATGATGCGGAGCCGGTGTCCGCCGTGAACGCGGTGCTGGGCACGGTCGAACGCTTGCTCGCGGAGGAAGGGCGGCCCGCCGAAGACATGCTTCTTTTTATGGAGCAGTTGTCGTATGCGGCGAATGAATTCCTGCTGACGGATCTGAATCTGGAGCAGACCCGCCAGGAAGCGTTTCTGCAGATCGGATTCCTCGCGCATCCGGACGAGGTGAGGGAATGGGCCGCCCGCTATCCGCCTCAAGTGCGGTCCACGGCAAATGTCATGCTGGCTGCTTACCGCTGGTTCCAGGACGACGATCCGGATGAATCGATTTTCGCCGGTTTATCGCCTGCCGAACTGGATCGGCTGCAGCAGCTTGGGCGCCGCTGGCTGCAGAAGGATCTGGGGCCGGCGCGGTTCGGCCAGCTGGTGCTGGCGTTCTGCCGGGATGCCGACAAAGGCGTGATCGAATACGGAGCGCTGCTCCATTATTTGCATCAGCATGCACCGGACAGGGAGACCGTATACCAGTTCATGAACTGGTCCGAGAAGCAGCGCTTTTTCGCGCGGGGGAGGAAGCTCGAGCCGGGGTACGCCGCGGCGGTGGTCGCGTATTTCAAAAAATACGACCAGGACGCGTTCAAAAACCGGATGAACCGCAGGCTCTATTTCGAGCAGGCGGGCGCTCCGCTTCAAGCCGTATACGACAAGGCCCGCAGCGAGCTGTCGCCGCCCATCCTCAGATGGCTGCGGCGCAACCGGCAAGCGATGGTGTGGCTCTTGGCCATTATCGTGGTCATCGGCGGCATTGCCGGGGGATTGGCGGCCTCCGGCATCTTCGACAGCGGCAAGCCCGCGGCGGCGGAGAACACCGGGTCCGATCCGGAGCCGCCTCGGCAGGTGGAGCCGGCCGCTAAGCCCGAACCGCAAGTCTTCGCGAGACAAGTCGAGGATTTCGTGGACGGCGAATTGAAGCCGGCGACCGAGCTTGTGTTCGAATTCGGGACGGAGGCGGAATGCGCCGCATTTCAGGCGGGTACGATTACATTGAAGCTGGAAGGCGGCGCCGAGCAGACGTATAAGGATCGTCCCGTGCAGCATCTCTGTTCTTCGGGGGCCGGTTCACAAGGAACGCCGCCGAACGGCTCTGACGGAGCAGGAAGCGGCTCCGCCGGATCCGCGGGCTCGGCAGGAACAGACGGTGCGGATACTTCCTCCACAAGCGCCGGGCAGCCGGATCAGAATCGCGGCGGGAGCGAAGAAGCAGCAGACTCTTCGGAGAGCAAGGCAGGATCGGCGGGAGAAGGGGAGAGCGCGCCGCCGGACATGGCGGGGGAAGGCATCTCTCCGGGAGACACGCCGCCGGGAGACACGCCTTCGGGTGGCGCTTCTCCAGAAGATACGCCCCCTGGAGAAGCCGAGCCGCCGGCCGGCGGGGGGGCGGCCACGCCGGGTCAACAGCGAACCTTTCAAGCGATTGTGTCTTTAGGCGAAGAGGTCGAGCTTGGAAAAATAAGTGAAGTACTTGTGGATCAGAAGAGAGTCGAATATATTGAGAAATAGAGGCTGAGCGTCAGCCTCTATTTTTTGTCATCCTGATTCGGATGATAGAGGAGGCTGTAAGCCGTGCGCTGGATACCGGAACGTTGGAGCCGCAAATGGATTCGATGGGAGCTGTGTCATGCGCTCGTGCTGACGCTCGGATTGTGGGGCGTCCGCTATGTGGCGGCGGGAGCGGAGCCCGCATGGGATACCGCGATGCGAATGGCGGCGGCCGCCGTGGCGCTCGCGACGATTCTCACCCTGTCCGGCTGGCTGGGCGGGCGCTGGATCTGGCTGTTGGGCAGCATCGGCGCGGCGGTCGGCCTGGCGGCGCTGTTCATCGTTACTTTTGGTCGGGGGCATGGCGGATGGGAGGATCTGATTGGCGTCCTCGTTTTTTTGTATGTATTCGCTCTCGGTTATGGCTGCGGAGTACTTGCCGAGACGGCCTTGGCGATCTATCATTGGATTCGGCGCCGAAGAAGCTAAATAATAGAAATGGAACGATAGAAAGATAGATTTTGAATACACATTTTATTTCCAGGTTACTAGGGGGATTTTCAATCGTGAATCTGAAACTTAAGCACACGCCGCAGCCTGCCGCGGCCGCAGCAAGCACCGGTCATGTGGTCGCGCTGATGTGGAGACAGCTTCGCCCGAAGCAGTGGACCAAAAATCTGCTCGTGTTCGCCGCGCTTCTCTTCTCGTTGAAGCGGGTGGATCTGTCGGCGGTATATCATTCGTTGACCGTTTTTTTTCTTTTTTGTTTCGTATCCGGCTGCGTATACATCATTAATGATTATTCGGACCGGGAAGCGGATCGCGTCCATCCGGTGAAGCGGCATCGGCCGATGGCATCCGGGGCGTTGAATCCGGCTGTCGCTCTCGGAACCGGCGCGGTGCTGCTGGCCGGCTCGCTGGCGGCTTCTTACTTCATCCATCCGCTGTTAACGGCGGTGCTGGCGGTTTATTTTGTCTTGAATGTGGCTTACTCGTTCAGATTGAAGCATGTCGTCATTCTTGATATCATGACGATTGCCGCCGGGTTCGTGCTGCGGGCCATCGCGGGCGGATTAGCCATTCATGTTCAGTTGACGCCATGGTTTCTGCTCTGCACGATGCTGCTCTCTCTTTTTCTGGCGATAGGCAAGCGGAGGCATGAACTGTTTTTGCTGGCTGATCAGAAAGGGACGCACCGCAAGGTGCTCGAGAACTATTCATTCGCGCTGCTGGATCAATTGATCAGCATCGTGGCTACGGCGACCATCATCAGCTATTCGCTGTTTACTTTTACCGCCGGGCGGACGACGCATTTGATGTGGACGATTCCTTTTGTCATATACGGCATTTTCCGTTATTTATACTTGATCCATGTGGAGAAGAAGGGCGGAGCGCCCGACAGGCTGCTTTTTGAAGACAAGCATATTTTCGTTACCGTCATTTTGTACGTGATTAGCGTGCTGGCGATATTCATCCTGTTTGAATAGGGAAAAAGGAGGACGTCAGACATCATGTTGGCCAAAGTAGCGCTTTTCGATATCGACAAAACGATTATTCGTCGCGATTCCATGTTCTTGTTCTTGAAGTACGGTCTTGCGGCGAAGCCGCGGTCTTGCATCCATTTGCCCGCTCTGGCCTGGAACCTCCTGCTGTATAAGCTTGGGATCGTGCCGGCCGAAAAGGCCAAGCAGTACTTTTTTCGATCCATTGCTTATATGGACGAGACCGACCTGGAGGCTTTTTACGACCGGGTCCTGGCGCCGGAGATGTACCAGGATGCGCTCGCCGAGATGCGCAGCCGCAAGAAGCTGGGCTATCGCGTCCTTCTCGTGACGGCTTCTCCCGTCGCCTATATGAAATATTTCAAGAAGCTGGCGTGCGTGGACGAGGTGCTGGGAACGGAGCTGCAGCGGCGGAACGGCCGCTATACGCACCGGATCGAGGGCAAGAATTGCAAAGCGGAAGAGAAGGTAGCGCGCATCCGCGACTATCTGGAGCGGCATCAGCTTGAGATCGATTTCGAGGCCTCCTGCGCGTATTCCGATTGCATGAGCGATCTGCCGATGCTGGAGCTAGCGGGGCAGCGGTATTTGATCCGGAACGCCCCGATCAAGCAGGAGGGTCTGGAGGTCATGAGATGGAGCTCTTGAAGTCGAGGCACGCCGGCAAGGCGCTCATGATTTTGTCGGCCTGGTGCACCGCGACGGGTCAGTTGTTCTGGAAATGGGGCATCGCGAATCTGCTCTACTTGGGGATTGGCTTTGTGTTCTATGGCATCGGGGCCGTGCTAATGATCAAGTCGCTGTCGCTGGAGAAGCTGTCCGTCGCTTACCCGCTCATGGCATGCAGCTATATTTTTGCCCTGCTGTACGGCGGTCTTCTCTTGGGCGAGACGGTCACTCTGCAGAAAGGAATCGCCGTCCTGCTGCTCATTATCGGCGTCGCGTGCATTAGCTATGAGAAATGAATGGTTGTGGCTCCTCCTCGTAGTAATGACGTGGTTCGGGTCGCTCGGGAGCGCCTGCTTCAAGTTGTCGTCCGCGCGCCAGCAGCGGAGCATGCTTTTTCTCGGCTTCCTGTGCTATGGAGCGGGGGCCTTGCTCAATATTTATTTGCTGCGGTTCTTGCCTTATACCGTCGTTCTTCCGGCGAATGCGCTGACCTTCATCTGGACGATGGTGCTGGCGAGATGGATATTCAAGGAATCGATTGGCTTGCCGAAGGCGGCAGGCATTGCTTTTATTTTTGCGGGTATGCTGCTTCTCGCAGGATGATGGATGAGATATAGAAATTATCGTATGGAGGCATGGGGTCATGCAGTTTTGGAAATCGGTTTTTGGCGTGAAACAGGATAACCGCAAAGCGCTGCTGCTGTTTTTGGGCTTCTTACTATTCTATTTTTGGCTGAATCTTCCGTTTATTGCGTATATGGAGCGGAATCAGGCAGTGCTGATTGAGCACAGCCCGTTTTATGGGGCGCCGTTCACACTGAATCTGTTCAATTTCGATCCGTCGCTTTATTATGCGCCGCAATCTTCCGTGATTCATCCGTTTATTAATTTCTTGTCGGCGCCGTTGAAGCAGGCGGCCGCCATGACCTGGGGCAACGGCCTGTTTCTGGGCATACAGAGCGCCATGAATGCGTGCGGCGTCGTCCTCATGTATTATTATTTGCGCCGCAATTCCTTCGGCAACGCCTTGTCGATCGGAACTGCCGTATTTTTCGGGGCAAGCTCCTATCAGATTTTTTCGGCGTTAATCCCGGATTCTTATCCGTACGCGGTGCTGCTCATTTTGCTCACGGTGCTGTACGCGCAGTACTGCCGCGACCATCGGAAGCTTGGAGTATGGCCGGCCTCGATCCTGCTGACGCTGAACTTCGGTGTGACCGTGACCAACGTCGCGACAGCCGTCGGCACGCTCTTCATCAGCACGGTGCGCAAGAGCCGAACATACGTGATCGCCTGCCTCAAAATCGCGGGCGTCTCCTTGCTGCTCGTCGCTCTGCTTACGGGTGTGCAGTTCGTTCTATTTCCCGGCAACTCCTGGATTGCGACGTGGCAGCACAATATCGAAGCCGGCGGATTCAGCTATGTAGCGCCATTTTCTTTTGCCCATCACTGGAAAGCCTTGTATTCGATGATCGAGAGCCCGATTGTAACGCCGCGCTTGGCCATGATCGACGACTCGGTGATGGCGTTCGTCACGAACCTGTCGAACCCGTTCCCGCTGTATGGGCATCTTATCGGCATCGTTGTCATCGCTCTGGCCTTGCTGGCTCTCGTCAGGGGGTTCCGGTCGACCGAGGTGCTGTCTCTCGCCGTCTATCCGCTGTTCGCGCTGCTGCTGCATATTGTCGTCGGCTTCGGCTTGGCGGCATTTCAATATGATATGTATCTGTATGCCGGTCATTATTTATTTGCCTTGTTCCTGTTAAGCGCGTGGGGGGTCCACCGCTGCGGCGGGCGCGCTCGCGGGCTATTGACCGGAGTTATCGTCGCCTGCGCGGCGGCCACTCTGGTCCACAACATCATTGCCCATGCGGCCGCGCTGGATACGATCCAGCAGGTCTATATCCAGATCGGCTCGGCTTCCATTCCGTCGTAGGGGCCCAGCTTTGAAGGGAAGACTCATGGAACAGATTGAAGAGAAAGAAAGTGATTTTTCATGAAAATAGGAATGCGGAAGCAACATGTTCGACTGTCGCCTCTCGCGGGCATCTGTCTCCTGCTGCTGGCGAAGCTGGCCTTGCTTCGTGTTTTCTTGTTCGGCGAGATTACGGGTCTGGGGCTGCTCAGCGACGCCTTGTCCTTGCTTGCCATGATGAGCTTGTTGGAGCTGGCCCTGCCGCGCCGCGGGAAGCGCGGCGTCTATTGGGCGATCAACGCCGTTTTTTCGTTGATGCTCTTCGCCGCCGTCTTGTACCGGATTCATTTCAATACGGTGCCGACGTATACGGCGCTTGGCGGGTTGGGGCAAGTGCCGCAAATCCGGGGGAGCATTACGGTTTTGATTCAGCCCTATCATTTTCTCTTTTTTGCGGATATGGCGATCGCCCTCGCGATCGGAGCGGTGCGCTTGTTCAACCGCGCTTCCGCGCGTGAACTCGCGGCGACGCTCGGAGAGCGGCAGCGGCCGCTGCGAACCGGCACGCTGCGGGGCAAAATCGCGGCCGCTCTCGTCCTCGTCGCCAGCGCGGCGGTCTCCCTGCAGTTCATTGCCGAAGGCAGCCGCATTGACAATGAACTGGTGCAGGCGGAGCGCCTCGGCTTCCTGAACTATCAGGTCGCGTCGGCCATCAAGAACAAGCGGGAGAATGATCTGATTGCCCGCGGCAACCTGCAGGACACGATCCGGCGGGTGAACGAGCTGCAAGCGACATATCCTTATCGTAAGGAAGACAAGAAGGACGCCAAGCCGGCTCATTTCGGCGAAGCGAAGGGCATGAACGTCATCGTCGTGCAGATGGAAGCATTTCAGAACTTTCCGATTCACTTGAAGCTCGGCGGTCAAGAGGTGACTCCGGTCCTGAACCGGCTAGCGAAAGAAGGCTATTATTTTCCTCATGTCTATCAGCAGATCGGCCAAGGCAATACTTCGGACGCGGAATTTATGTCCAACACGTCGATTTACCCGACCGGCACGGTAGCGATGTCGACGGGCTTCGGGGACCGGGAGCTGCCCAGCCTGCCGCGCCTGTTGAACAAGCTTCACTACCAATCGGCGACGTTCCATGTGAATGAAGTCCAATTCTGGAGCCGCCATCTGTTATATCCCGGCGTCGGATTCGATCGGTATTTCGACCAGCCTTATTACGAGAACGATCATTTCAATGATTTCGGGGCTTCGGACGAGGAATTATACCGCGTCGGGGGCGAGAAGCTGACGGAGATGGCCGCAGCCGGCCAACCGTTCTATGCCCAGTTCGTGACCGCGTCCAGCCACGCACCGTTCGTGATTCCGCCGGATCGGCGCAGGCTGAAGCTGCCTCCAGAGATGGAAAATACGCAGCTTGGGCATTATTTGACGGCCATCCACTACACCGATTATGCGTTGGGCCGCTTCATCGATCAGCTCAAAGCCGACGGCATCTGGGATAACACGGTGCTTGTCGCCTATGGGGATCATTCGGGCGTCAACCCGGCGGAGACCGACGGGAAGGAGATTGCCGCCCAATTGGGCATCCCCTATGATAATAAGGTAAGCCGCTTCAATATTCCGCTCATTATTCACGTGCCAGGGCAGAAGAGCGGCAAGACGGTGGAGCTTACCGGGGGCCAAGTCGACATTATGCCGACGCTGGCCAACTTGCTTGGCATCTCGTTGAAGGAGCAGCAGTTCACCGCGTTCGGCCGCGACCTGCTGAATACGGATCGCAATGTCATCGGCATGCGCTATTATTTGCCGACCGGGTCGTTTTTTACGAATGAGATTTTGTTCGTGCCGGGAACGGGCTTCGAAGACGGCGAGGCGATCTCGCTCCGGACGCTGGAGCCGGTGCTTGATCTTGAGCCTTACCGCCGCGATTATGAGTATATTTTATCGTTAATGAAGCTGTCGGATGAGTATGTCCAGCTGCTGCCCAAGCGGTAGCGATTGGGCGCCCGCTTGCTTCGCGGGTTATCCCGGCAGGGCTCTCACGGCCCCTGCAGCCCTTGCGAACAGAGAGCCGCTCGCCGGTTGCGGCTTTTCAGATGAAGCCTTCTGTTGTACGCTAGAAAGGAAGAGCTTGGCATATGCCCCGCGGAAGCTTGCCTCCGGCGCCTGGCCAAGACGGCATCGGATCGCAGGGGGTGCGATCCGCCGGTAGGCTGTCTAACGGCGCCAGGAGCCGTTTTGCCCGGGGATTGCCGTATTTACTACCCGTTCAGGGAAAAGGAGATAATCGACATGGCTCATTTTGCGGCTTTATTGGAAATGAAGGATGCCTCTAAAAATCAAACGTATCGTCAGGCGCACCTGAATTATTTGGACAAGTTGAAAGAGCAGGGCAAGGTGTTCGCCAAAGGCCCCTTCGGCGACGGATCGGGCGGCATGGTCATTTATGTGGCGGATTCCATGGAAGAAGCGCGCCAGCTGGCGGAGAACGATCCGTATGTCGTGGAAGGGGTTCGGCATCTGAACCTTCGCGAGTGGAAAATATAGAAAAAAAGGAAAGGGGGCGCTCTCGCCCCCTTTCCGTGCAGGAGGCAGCGAAATGACTCACCGAACAGAGACGGAACGCCGCGGGCGGCAGCCGGAGGACGAGGTCCTTGATGAGCTTGTACTCGGCCAGTTGAATGACGTGCTGCTGCTGGATCGCACGAACGATTGGACGGAGCCGGATCCGCTCTATCCGTTCGCGCTGGATGAACTGCTGTGCAGAGAGACCGGCCGCGGGGGCCCGCCGCTCTGCCATCTGTGGCGCCATCCGCGGGCCTTCATCCTCGGGCAGCGCGACAGCAGGCTGCCCCAAGCCGCCGAGGCGCTGCGGTGGCTGGAGTCGCTGGGCTATGCGACGGCGGTTCGCAATACCGGCGGCGCGGCGGTGCCGCTCGATTCCGGCGTCGTCAACCTGTCGCTCATCCTGCCGAAGCAGGAGGGGGGCGACAAGCATTTTCACGGCGATTTCGAGCGGATGTACCGCTTGATTCGGCGCGCGCTGCAGCATACCGGCTGCCGCGTCGACAAAGGCGAGGTCGAAGGGGCCTACTGCCCCGGCGACTTCGACCTGAGCATTGGCGGCCGCAAATTTTGCGGCATCGCCCAGCGCCGGCAGGCGAACGCCTTCATCGTGCAGGCGTTCGTCATCGCCGGCGGCTCCGGCCGCGACAGCGCCGGGCTCGTGCGGGAATTCTACGCTCGCGCGGCCGCCGGCGGCACGGAGCGGGATTATCCGCGCGTGACGGAAGAGAGCACGGCCAGCCTCGAGGAAGCGGCTGGGCTTGGCCGGGAAGGCGATGCGGCCGAGGCCTTCACCGCCGCCGTGAAGCGGGTTGTCCGCGAGCGGCAGACGGAGCAGGGAATCGCGGCCGGGGCGGCGAGACTGCGGCTTCCGGATCCGGACGAGGTTCGTATGGCCGCAGCCGAACTGCGCCGCCGCTATGGGGTGCGGGGCCAGTAAAAAAAGGACATCCGTCAGCGGCGCAGGGACGGCAAGCCGTTCATTATCGTTGGCACAGGCGGTACGATATTGCCGGGCAGCCAGATGGGATCATCCGCACAATAGAACATCGAACAACGGTAAGAGAGCATCCTCATCCAAAGGATGCTCTTACCGCTGTTCCGCGTACTGTCTAAGGCGACAATCATTGCTGTGAAGAATTAGACACAACCGAATCCGGTCCCCGGGGCTGTAAGCCGCAGTTATATTTGGGCAATATGATGAACGTTGGAATCCGGGTGACAGTGCAGCTGCCGGCGGTACTCAACCTGCCCGATCTCGCAGCCGGGGCCGATGATGACATCGTTCCCGCGGACGATGCGTGCCGTCGTATGCTCCAATTCAATATGATCGCCTTCGATGAGCTCGGCGCTCATACGCGCATCCGGCGCCAAATGGAACAGGCCGGGAAGGATGGCGAGCAGATTGCCAAGTCCGCTGCCGCGGCGGATCTTGATCGTGTCTCCGCCGATCTCGCGGGCATGACAGGGCCATTGAAGACGTAGGTCCAGGCTGCCCGCATTGAGCAGGCCTTCGACCTGGAGCGAACCGCTGGCAGTGATGGATTCGAATTCGCAATCGCCCTGAACCGTCGCGGAGCCTCTCAGGCTCAGCCGCTCGCCCTGCAGATTGCGGCTGATGGTTGCCATCCCGCCGATATTGGCCTCCCCGGCGCGCAGGCTGCCGTGAATCTCGCCGTTCCCCTGGATAGAGAGCTTGTTCACATTCACGTTTCCGTTGACTTGAGAGGTTCCCCGAATTTTCATTTCCCCGGCCTTCACGCTGCCCTCGATATGGGCGGAGCCCGCGCAGCTGAACTGGCGGCAGTCCACATCGCCGTGCACAGAGCCGTCTCCCATGATGCTTACTTTGTCGTATACTCCCCCGCCCGCGCGTGAGGAGCCCATAATTTTCAGATCGCGCCGCTGTTCCATATTGTATCCGATTCCTCCTTATTCAGGCTTGCCGGTGCCGCAAGGGATAAATCCCAGACAGACCGCATCCTGTTTCATTACAGCTTCCGGCGGCTATTCACTTGAGCCTCTTCATGCAGTTGTACGGACTGCCGGTATTCAACCTGATCGATCTGGCAGCCGGGACCGATGGTGACATGATTGCCGCGCACGACGCGGGCACGCGTATACTCCAGATCGACGATATCCCCCTCGATCGTGTCCGCCTCCAATTTAGGACGGTTGGTGAAGGAGGAGAACAGCTTGTTGAAGATCGATAACGCGGCGCCTTGTCGAACCAGAATCCGCTCACAGCCAATTTCTCGCGCCCGGCAGCCGCCAGCCATTTTGACATTGATCGTGCCTGCGTTGAGCAATCCGCCAATATGGAAGGCGCCGCGGGAGACGAAACGTTCGGCCTGGCAGTCGTAAGCGACTGTGGCGGTGCCGTTGAGCTCGATCTCGTCGCCCGACCAATGACCATCCAGCCGGGCCGTCCCATCGATGCGGCTATGATCCGATTGAAGGTTTCCTTGGAGAGTAAGCATCCCGCGAACCTCCATCGTATCCGCCTCCAGATTGCCTGTTACTTTGCCTTTCCCGTTGGAGGCAAAGGATGAGCAGACGAGATCTCCATCGATACTGCCCATTCCATCTATCCGAACACGCTGATAGGTGCCGCCGGACGAGCTTCCGAGACCTGAAATCATAAGATCTCCCGTTGCTTGAGACATAAGAGGTTCCTCCCATTACGTAAGTTTGAGTTTCAATTCTTGCAAGCAGCTGGAGAGAGATAGGCGGGTCACGAGCTTTGCTCCGCCATCCACGCAGATATCATCCGGGCTGGAGACGAGGAGCAGTGTGCTAATGCCCATTTTGCGGATCAGTACTAGATCGCAATCCTTCCCTTCGAACTTGCCATAATGCTCCTGCAGCAGCTGAAGCAGCAGCATGCCTTCCTCCAGACTCATATCGCCAGATTGGAGCATCCGATCGAGCACGTAGATGTGCAGCAGCTTTTCAAATGAAAAAGCTTCGGCATCGCCCAATTGCTCGGTGTACACCTGAAGCGCCATCGGCGTCACGAGACCGCGGCCGATAATTTCGGCCTTGCTGAGTGCAGTGCTGGCGACATGCGGCGAGAACATGTCTGCCAATTCATCTAGCGACAAATCCTCTTTCATATTGATGATTTTATCGATGCGCTCCAATATTTTGTCTTTTGGAAAAAAAGTCTCTTGGCCGGTGTGGGTAGACTTCCGGATGAACCACGCTTCCGGTATCAGATTTTTGCGCTTCCACCGGTACAGCTGCCCATAAGAGATCCCGGTCAGATCGAGCAATTCTTTTTTTGAAATCAATTGTTCGTCCATGCCAAGCGGAAGCCTCCTTGGTTATTGTGTAACAGTGTTACGTTGATATCGTAACATTGTTTTGTTAAGAGTGCAATCCTGGGGTTCGCCTGCTGCCCGTTCGGGAGATCAAATGATGGATCATCGTTTACTTGGTTTCTATTTCGCCTTTTTTCTTCGTTAATCACCGGAATTCTTTTCTATGCTGGCTTTCTGTGAAGATGGTTACGAAAAATGAAACTTTTTGTAATCTTTTGCGTCTAAGATTATGTTCACATGAAGGAGCCAGGATTCGATATGAGCACGAATGATTACGATGGGTGAGGAGAAAGCATAGAAATGAAATCTTGGAAAAAGCTATTTGTTACTTGCTTGGCAGCAATACAACTTATCACGATGGTTCCCGTCTTGGCTGCGGCAGAAGGAGACGGCAGCGCAGTAGGAGGAACGGAAGCGGCCGTCGAATCCCAACAGCAAGGCGACATTACAGCTGAAGAGCCGGACGGAGATGGAAGCGGGGAGAACCCGGATACAGCGGACCCGGAGATGACGGAGCAGGACACGGTTACCCCGGATCCCGCAGCCGGCATTGCCGGCATGGATGAGCTCATCCTGATGGCGAACAGCAATGTGATGTATCATAACGGCGTTAAATATACCTCTCCACAGCCGATTACCGTCAAAAAGGGCGTTTCTTATATAGCTCTCCGGTCCTTGGTGGATCGGTTCGGATTGCAGACCCGATTCGACAATAAGACCAAGGAAACGATTATTACGAACGGAGACAAGGAATTGCGCTATAAAGCGGGCAGCGATCAATACCGGGTGAACGGTTCCCCGACCAAGATGAGCGGGGAATCTTATATTGTCAAAAACACGTTCATGGTGCCGGTAACGTCCGCAATGCAGGCCTTTGGCTATCCATATACATGGGACAGCAAGAACAAGCGGATCGTGATTCAGTTGAACACGCAACCGATTGCCAAATTCAGCGTAAATGAAGAGGAGATTTTCGCGACGCAGACCCGCGTGACGGTCAAGAACGAATCCACGAGCCCAACCGGGTTGAAGATAGTCGATGAACAGTGGGAAGGGCTTCAGGAGTATTATGATGAGCCTGGCGTTTATACGATTACCCTTCGGGTCGTCGACGAGCGCGGCAACATAAGCGAACCGTACTCTGTCAATATTACAGTCCAGCCGGCGAAGGAACCGCCGAAGGCGCACTTCCAGACGCCTAAGACCACCTATAAAATGGGGGAGTACATCCGTTACGAAGATTTGAGCACGGACAAAGAGGATTCCATCACGGAACGGGTATGGACGAACAATGAGCCGGCGTTTTTCCAACCGGGGCCGCAGACGATTACGCTCAAGGTGACAAATAAGTTCGGGCTGACGGATGAGTATTCCCAGACCATCATGATCTCGGATGAAACACTGTACACCTTCGACGAGTTCAACCTGCTCTACACTCCGTACGGGGAAGTGTTCCCGCTTGGCGCTCGTTCCGTATTGGATATGAAGCTGCTTCAGCCGGAAGTGAAGGAAGAGCGACGGACACTGTACCGCACGAATTCTCCGGAGACCGTGCTTGAGGAAGGAATCGTGTACAAAGATCGCGTTGCTGGCGGCGCCCGCATTTTCCTCCATCACAAAAATGGAACCGACAAGAAGATGCAGCTCTATGTGGTTGCGAAAAACATATCCGATGATCCGGCTACCGTCTATGTGGAGCATTACGGCCAAGCTGGACCGAATCCGTATCCGCAGCAGACCGGGAAGCTCGCATCGGTTCGCTACATGGAATCGTTCGAGAAGACAGGAGAAATCAATGAGTTGGTGCTTCAGCCGAACGAGACCCGGGTACTGACACCGCAATTGAACGAGCGTGCGATGAGACCAGGGGATATCTATACGATGTACGCCGATTTCTTCGGCGACAATACGTTAGAATATTCGGTCATAGCCCTGGAAGATTCGAAGGATGTTATGAAGGAACTCAACAAGCTGAAAGAGCTTAAGCCAGATGGCAAGCATATCCGAGGCACGTTCAACAATGCGGATCGCGTCTTCACGATCGGCGAGCGGGTAGGAGAAACCGCCTCCCGTCTCGTCTTTGCCGACAAGACAAATGACACGTACATTGAAGGTTCGGATATGATGACCTATGAGAAACAGGTGAACGCCGGCAACTATGGCGTATTGTACCGTGTCAAGCTCGAAAATGTGGCGCCGCACACGTTGATCGCCTTCAACTCTCGCGGCGGCTCCTACTCGGGCGGTTTGTATGTGAATGGACAGACCGTGACCACCCCGAATAACGGAAGATTGAGCAGTACGGGCGAAGCCAGCGTCGTCTACCGGACCGGAGCTTACGAGGAGACGGTAGAGATTCTGTTCACCCCGGCCGCGGGCAGCAATATGCCGGTCAATCTGCTGTTCATCCCATTGCCAAAAGAAAAACCAGCAGAATAAGCCATCATTCTATACTCATTACAACACTAGACAGAGAGGGTTCCCACAAAGGGCCCTCTCTTTTTTTGGAGCGACTGGATTGCCCATTGACTCCTTACGACCAATATCCCCACGCCTCAGATGTTACGGCTGATATCCTTGTACTGACTCCTTATGCTCAATATCCCCACGGGTCAGGTTTTCACGGCTGATATCCTTATACTGACTCCTTATGCTCAATATCCCGCCGCCTAGGTGTGTTACGGTTGATGTTCCGCACTGACTCCTTATAACCAATATCCCCACTGGTCAGGTTTTCACGGCTGATATCCTTGTACTGATTCCTTATGCTCAATATCCCGCCGCCTCAGGTGTGTTACGGATGATTTCCCGCGCTGACTCCTTATAACCACTATCCCCGCGGGTCAGGTTTCACGAATCATGTTTTGGCTACTTTCACAGAGTCCCCACCTGGTCAGGGGGACTTTCACCAAAGAGTTGGACAATAACAAATCCAACCTGCGTGAAGGGGATAGCGGGCATAAGAGTCAGTACGTGACTTGTCCAACCTGCGTAAAAGGGATAGCGAACGTAAGAAGCTAGAAGGTGACTTATCCAACCTGCGTGAAGGGGATAGCGAACGTAAGAAGCCAGAAGGAGACTTGCCCAACCTGCGTGAAGGGGATACCGAACGTAAGAGTCAGAAGGTGACTTGTCCAACCTGCGTGAAGGGGATAGCGAACGTAAGAAGCCAGAAGGAGACTTGCCCAACCTGCGTGAAGGGGATACCGAACGTAAGAGTCAGAAGGTGACTTGTCCAACCTGCGTGAAGGGGATAGCGAACGTAAGAAGCCAGAAGGTGACTTGTCCAACCTGCGTGAAGGGGATAGCGAACGTAAGAAGCCAGAAGGTGTCTTGTCCAACCTGCGTGAAGGGGATAGCGAACGTAAGAGTCAGAAGGTGACTTGTCCAACCTGCGTGAAGGGGATAGCGAGCGTAAGAGTCAGAAGGTGACTTGTCCAACCTTCGTGAAGGGGATAGCGAGCGTAAGAGGAAGTAAGTGATTTGTCCAATGTCCGACCTGTGCCCCGGCTTCGGTGGCCCGCGCAGGGCGGGCCATCCGTTACAGTTGGGGGGCTAGCCGTCGCTCCGCTTCTTCCGGAGCAGCAAGATGATGAAGAAGGGAGCTCCGATGGCGGCGGTGAAGACGCCGACCGGGATATCGAGCGGACTCATCACGGTGCGGGCGGCCGTATCGGCGATGACGATAAGGATGGCGCCCACAAGCGCGCTCATTGGTATGAGCAGGCCATAGGTTGAGCCGGCGAAGCGGCGGGCGATATGCGGCGCCATCAGGGCGATGAAGCCGATAGGACCGCCGATGGCCACTCCGGCCCCGGCAAGGACGGCCGCGGTGCCCAGCAGCAGGAAGCGGTCGCGCTGCACGCTGCTTCCGGCGGCTTGGGCGACATCGTCCCCGAGCTGGAGCAGGTTGATGCGCCGCGACAGGATGAAGGCGATCAGGCCGGTGATGGCGAACCAGACCACTATTTGTTTGGCTTGGGGCCAGCCGGCGCCGTAGATACTGCCGAGCAGCCAATTGTATGCCTTGGCGGTGACGTACATCGGACTCATGACGACCAGCATCGTGTTGACCGCCTGGGCGGCGGCGCCGACGCCGACCCCGATGAGTACGAGCGTCGCCGGCTTCACGCCTTGCTTCCAGGCAAGCCCGTAGACAATGAAGGTCATGAGCGCTGCGCCAGCGAATGCTGTCGGAGGCAGCCAGGCGATGCTTGCAGACGGAGCCAGTGTCAGCAGTGCCGTGGCGGCGACTGAGGCTCCGCCCGTAATGCCGATGATATCCGGCGATGCGAGCGGATTGCGGATTAGCCCTTGCATGATGGCGCCGGAGGCGGCCAATGATGCGCCGACGAAGGCGCCTGTCACGATGCGCGGCATGCGCAGCTTCTGCACGGTCATTACCTCTATGGGCTCGCCGTAGCCGAATGAGGCCAGAAGCGCGTCGAGCGGAGCGATGCGCAGCGTGCCGATTCCGGCGCTGAGGATCATGCATATCAGGAGCAGCAGGAAGAGCAGGGCCACCGCAATCCATCCTTTTCGTTCGATCAGGAAGGAGACGCGGCCCGAGCGGGAGCGAAATTGCCGGTGTCTGTTATTCTGTCTCATCCTCTAACCCCCTTGCGTGCGGCGTATACGAAGAACGGCACCCCGATGATCGCGGTCATGACACCGATCGGAATCTCTTTCGGCTCGGCGATGAAGCGGGCGCCGATATCTGCAAGCAGGAGCACGATCGCGCCGATCAAGCCGCTGTATACGACGAGCCAGCGCATGCCGATGCCGACCAGGCTGCGGGCGATATGCGGGACGACGAGACCGAGGAATCCGATCGGTCCCGCCACGGCGACCGAAGATCCGGCAAGCATGACGATGAGCAGTCCCATGCCCCATTTGATATAGGCGACCTTCAGTCCGAGGCTGACGGCGACATCATCCCCGAGGTTCAGCGTATCCATCGGCTTGGCCAGCACCCAGGCCCCAATCCAGGCGATGGCCATGTATGGGAGTACGTCAACCAGAACCTCCAGCTTCCTTCCTTCGACCGAGCCGGCAATCCAGAACAGCACTTCCTCCATGGCCCGATGGTTGGAGATAAGAAGTCCGTTGGTCAGCGAGCTGCTGAGCGCGGCGATGGCCGAGCCGGCCAGCGTCATGCGAATCGGATGAATCTGTCTTCCGCCCGATGAACCGAGAAGGAAGACGAGCAGGCAGCCGGCGCAAGCGCCGGCGAGCGCGAGCCAAGTGAAGGATTGCAGCGAGTTCAACTGGAAAAAGATGAATCCGAACACGACAAACAGGGAACTGCTCGCGTTGATTCCAAAAATCCCGGCATCGGCCAGCGGGTTCTTCGTCAGCGATTGCAAAATGACGCCGGAGATGCCGAGGCTGGCTCCGACCGCTGCGGCAATGAGCGCGCGCGGAATCCGGACTTCGCGGATGACGATATGCTCATTGCTTCCCGCATACTGCTGATAATCGGTTAGCGCTTCCCATACGTGATGAAGCTTCGTATCGAATACGCCGTAGACGATGCTAGCCCAAATGCATCCGAGCAGGACGAAGATGCCGACGATGCAGCCAATCCATTTGGCGGACGAGGATGACAGCCAAGAAGTTCTCATGCGGCGTATTCCTTTCTTTAACGTAAATGATATAAAAATCAATTGTTGACAAATCGCAGCACATTCTATACGATTAGCTTGTTCGGCGACTGATAATCATTATCAGGACTGGCCGATTCAATTGCAACAATTATTTTTTATCTAATTTTGAACGTTTTTTGAATGTTTGGAATGATTCTAAGGAAGAGCCGATTGATGGCTCTGGCGATGTGAAAGGGGCAAATACTCGATGAAGAAGTGGACATCATTGCTGTCTCTCGTGCTGGTGATTGGTCTGGTGCTGTCGGCCTGCGGCGGTAATTCGAATGGCGGGGCAGGCGGTACGACGGAAGGCGCCGGGAAAGCGGAAGGAGATGGCGAGGCTCAGACTCGGGCCGTCAAGCACGCGATGGGGACATCGAACGTTCCGGCGCATCCGAAGCGCGTTGTCGTGCTGACGAACGAAGGGACGGAAGCGCTGCTCGAGCTTGGCATCAAGCCGGTGGGAGCCGTGAAGTCCTGGACCGGGGAGCCTTGGTATGAGCATATTAAAGCGGACATGGAAGGCGTCGTCGATCTCGGCGAGGAAGGACAGCCGAATCTGGAGGCGATTCTGAGTCTGCAGCCGGATCTGATTCTTGGAACGAAAATGCGTCACGAAGCGCTCTATCAGCAGTTAAGCGATATTGCCCCAACGGTCTTCTCGGAGACGTTGCGCGGGGAATGGAAAGAGAATTTGCTGCTGTGGGCCGATGCCGTCAACAAGAAGGCAGAGGGCGAGCAATTGATTCAGAACTTCGACAAGCGGGTTGAAGATTTCCGGGCGAAGGCCGGCGATCAGCTCAACAAGGAAGTCTCGATTGTCCGATTCATGCCAGGCAAGGTTCGAATTTACTACAAGCAGACGTTCTCCGGCATTATTCTCGACCAGATCGGCATCAAGCGTCCGGAGGCTCAGCAAAAGGACGCTTTCGCGGATGACGTCTCCAAGGAACGGATACCGGAAATGGACGGCGACTTGATGTTCTACTTCGTCTATGAGACAGGGAATCAGGAAGCGTCGAAGCTGGAGGAAGAATGGACGAAGGACAAGCTGTGGCAAAACCTGAACGTCGTCAAGAACAATCAGGTCTTCCGCGTCGATGACGCCATCTGGAATACGGCCGGCGGCGTGCGCGCAGCGAACCTGATGCTCGATGATTTGTACAAGCAGTATCATTTGGAGAAATAATCGCTTCACTTCAAAGAGGCTGTCCCGCATGCCGGAAGGCATGGCAGGGTCAGCTTCTTCTGCTGTGAGGCAGCGGCCCGAAGCAGTGGCTGTTAGTTAGGGAGCATGAGGCAGCGGCTGTGGGGAAGCGGCTACGTGAGGAACGGATGGATGGGAGGGCGGAAGATGATTCCGGCCAGAGATCACGCTACCACAACATATTCTCGCCCAGCTCAAGATAAAGATCCGCCCGCTCGAAATCTTGCCGGCGCTTCCGCGCTGCGGCCGAATGCAGGCGGAGCATGACGGCCTGCCCCAGCGAATCACTGCGGAACGGCTTGCGTTTTGTGCCGCCGACCAGACAAGCGCCCTCGATGTATTTCCAGCCGCCCCGGGCATAGAATGACGTCAGCTCGGGCTTGCACGTGAACACGGAAATATCCGGCTCCTGCGTCTGGATATAGGCTGCCGCCTCCTGAATCAGCTTCGTGCCGAAACCAAGGCCCCGGCTGGAGGGACGGGTGAGGACTTCGCTGAGTCCGAAAGCGCGGTACGCTTGGCCCCGATGATGGAGCTTCTTGTTCTGAACGGCGACGTGGCTTATAACGCGGCTGTGGGACACGTATACAAATGATACCGGATTGGTGTCCGGGTTGTCGGGCTAGCGTATCTCCTCGTCTTCAAAGGCTTGCGGCCATTCTTGACGCATCAAGGAGATAAGCTGTTCCGCCACGGGGGGGGGCTGGTTGGAGCAGAGGGATGACTGCCTGGGTGAGCAGGGGACTGACTTGGACAGCGGGTTGCGGGGAGAAGGTTTGACTACGGAAGGACAATGGCTCATTATTATAGGAGAGGTTCGGAATCTACGGGAGGGACACCGATGCTGACCACAGATCAAATATTGGACAAAATGGCGGCGCAAGGACTGCGGATTACGGAACAGCGTCGCACGCTAGCCAAATTATTCGCGGATACGGACGGTTTCCTGACGCCGAAGGATGTCTATGATTTTATGGGGAAGCGGTATTCGGGGCTGAGCTTCGATACGGTATACCGCAATCTCCGCGTCATGCATGAATTGGGCGTGCTGGAGCAGATCGTCTTCGAGGACGGAGTCAAGTTCCGGGTTCACTGCGCGGAGGCGCATCATCATCATCATATGATCTGCCTGCAGTGCGAGAAGACGTACCCGATACACTTTTGTCCGATGCCGTTGACCGATGTGCCCGATAAGTTCCAGGTCGTGAAGCATAAATTCGAAGTGTTCGGCTATTGCGAAGCCTGTTCTCATGCAGCCGGATCCGAGGCGGGAACCGGTTCGAATAAGGACGGTGCCCGGCCATGAGCTCGCCCGAGGATGCGGGCTGGCAGACCGCTTCACGCCCGTCGCGGGCGGTGCGGACGCTGCAGGGGCCGGTGAGATTTTACCGCAAATTCATCTCCCCGTTGAAGCCCCCGACATGCCGCTTCTATCCGACCTGTTCGGCTTATGCGCTGGAAGCGCTCGAGGTTCACGGTCCGATCAAGGGAAGCTGGCTCGCAATCAAGCGGATCGGCCGCTGCCATCCGTTCCATCCGGGCGGTTACGATCCGGTTCCGCTGAAGCGCTCTTGACATGTGGCAGAGGGCTGGGATATATTTGGAGGTAAGCTGGAGAAAATAGTGCATATATAGCATCCGATGAACGGATAAGTAGGAAGCGATGAGCATCGCAGAGAGCCGGGATTGCTGCGAACCGGTATGTGACCCCTTCCGAACATGGTCCCGGAGGAACCGCTTGCGAGCTTCTGCGCGCGAATCGCGTGGGAAGGCAAGCCTGCGGCGGCTCATTCCCGTTAACGAATGTTCCAGGCCGGTTGAATCGGCCGCAATGAAGCTGTCGCCTCTGCCCTGCGGAAGAACAAGGGTAGGCGCCAGGAATTTGGGTGGTACCGCGTGAGTTCAGCTCTCGTCCCAAGAGGATGAGAGCTTTTTTGCGTGCATTCCGGGTTCACACCAGCGGCTGCAAGCGAATATGAAGGAGGATGGGCATGATGGCCAATAATAACAAAACCTTTTACATCACGACCCCGATCTATTACCCGAGCGACAAGCTCCATATCGGGCATGCGTATACGACGGTAGCCGGAGATGCGATGGCCCGCTACAAGCGGCTGCGCGGCTTCGATGTCCGCTACTTGACGGGAACGGACGAGCATGGGCAAAAGATTGAGCGCAAGGCGGCGGAATCAGGGAAGACGCCGCAGCAATTCGTGGACGATATCGTCGTCGGGATTAAAGAGCTGTGGAAGAAGCTCGATATTTCCTACGACGACTTTATCCGCACGACGGAGGAGCGCCACAAGAAGGTCGTCCAGCAAATTTTCGATCAGCTGGTTCAGCAGGGCGACATTTACAAGGGAACCTATGAAGGCTGGTACTGTACGCCGTGCGAAGCGTTCTTTACCGAGCGTCAATTGAACAACGGCAACTGTCCGGACTGCGGACGCCCGGTGGAGCTCGTGAAGGAGGAAAGCTATTTCTTCCGCATGAGCAAATATGTCGATCAACTGCTGGCTTACTATGAAGAGCATCCGGACTTCATTCAGCCTGAATCGCGCAAGAACGAGATGATCAACAACTTCATCAAGCCGGGCCTTGAGGATCTGGCGGTCTCCCGCACGTCGTTCGACTGGGGAATCAAGGTGGCCGGCGATCCGAAGCATGTCGTCTATGTCTGGATCGATGCCTTGACGAACTATATTACGGCGCTAGGCTACGGATCCGACAATTCGGAGCTGTATGAGAAGTTTTGGCCGGCCGATGTGCATCTCGTCGGGAAGGAGATCATCCGCTTCCACACGATCTATTGGCCGATTATGCTGATGGCGCTCGGACTCCCGCTCCCGAAAAAGGTGTTCGGCCACGGCTGGCTGCTGATGAAGGACGGCAAAATGTCCAAATCGAAAGGCAATGTCGTCGATCCGGTCATGCTGATCGACCGTTATGGCCTCGACGCGCTCCGCTACTATTTGCTGCGCGAGGTGCCGTTCGGTTCCGACGGCACATTTACGCCGGAGGGCTTCGTGGAGCGCATCAATTACGATTTGGCGAATGATTTGGGCAACTTGCTGAACCGGACGGTGGCGATGATCGAAAAATATTTCGACGGCGTCATTCCGGCATTCCAGGGTCAGGTCACTCCGTTCGACGGCGAATTGGCTTCGATGGCAGGCCAGACGGTGGATAAGGTGGAAGCGGCTATGGAGAAGATGGAGTTCTCCGTCGCGCTCAGCGCAATCTGGCAGTTCATCAGCCGGACGAACAAATATATCGATGAGACGCAGCCATGGGCGCTCGCGAAGGACGAAGCGCGACGCGACGAACTGGCTTCGGTGATGACGCATCTGGCGGAGAGCCTGCGTGTCGCTTCGATTCTGCTGCAGCCGTTCCTGACAAAGGCGCCTGCCCTGATCTGGGAGCAGCTCGGATTGAAGCCTGAGACATGCGCCGACTGGGATTCGGCTCGCACGTTCGGCGTCATTCCGGAAGGCACGCGCGTCGTCAAGGCCGCGCCGATCTTCCCGCGCCTGGAGGCTGCCGTAGAGACGGCATTCATCGCGGAGAGCATGAGCGGCGGGGCAGCCGCGTCCGCTCCAGCCGAGGCGCCTGCGGCAGCGTCTGCGCCGGCGGAAGCGCAGCCTGCGGCAGGGCCCCCTGCCGATGCCAAGGAAGAAATCAATATCGACGATTTCGGCAAGGTCGAGCTCCGCGTCGGTCAAGTGACGCATTGCGAGCCGGTGCCAAAAGCGGACAAATTGCTTCGTCTGGAGCTTGACCTCGGCTACGAGCAGCGCCAAGTCGTCTCCGGCATCGCGCAATATTACAAGCCGGAGGAGCTTATCGGCCGCAAAGTGATTGTGGTCGCGAACCTGAAGCCGGTCAAGCTGCGCGGCGTCTTGTCGCAAGGCATGATACTGGCCGCGTCCAAGGACGGGCAGCTGACGGTCGCTACCGTGCCGGACAGCATGCCGAATGGGGCGGTCGTGAAGTAGGATAGCATGCAAAATGGCGTTCAGATTGGAAATCAATTTGAACGCCATTTTTGGGCTTGTATCAACGAACATTTGTTTGTGGTATAGTTGAAGAAAGATGGGGAAATGATCCATGGGACAATGGGGAGGGCAATATGTCTGGATTGCAAAAGGTGGAGTGCGGGTTATATACGATGTGTCTTGTGCAGGATGAAGACCGGGTGCTGTTGGTGAATCGCCCCGATAAGCTTGGATTTCCAGGCTATCTTGGTCCTGGGGGCAAGGTTGAAATTCCCGAAAGCATTGCAGAAGGCGCGGTGCGAGAGCTGTGGGAGGAAACCGGACTGCGCGTAAAACCGGAGGATTTGATCTTTAAAGGAATTGATGAGTACGTCGTGCCTCAGACGAAATACCGGTATATGGTGTTTAATTATCTCGCGAAGCGGTATGAAGGGGAGCTGCTGCAAAACCCGCCCGAAGGAGAGCTGGTCTGGGTTAACATACAAGAAGCGCTGGAATTGCCAATGCAGCCTTGGTTCAAGCGCAGATTTCCTCTATATTTCGAAGAGGGGACATTTGAAATCTCTGTCGTCTGGGATGAAGATGCGAAAGTTAGGTTGGAAGAAAAGGTGAAGCAGCTCGGTTAAACCCGCGCTATAATACAAAAAGCTTGGCGATAAGCCAAGCTTTTTGCGTATTGCTTTTTGGGTTCGTCCGTACGGATCAATTCAGGAACAACAGCACGAAAAGGCCGGCTGCCACGCAGTACAGGGAGAACCATTTCAGATTGCCTCGCGCCATCAGCCCCATGAACCAGCGGAGCGCGAAGTAGGAGGCGATCAGGGAACAGACGAAGGCCAGCAAATACGGGCCGATGAACTGCCCGAGCGTCGGATCCTTCAACATATCCTTCCCTTCGAGAATCATGCCGCCCAAGCTGACGGGAATATACAGGAAGAAGGAGAATCGCAGCGCCGTCTCCTGCTTCCAGCCGAGCGCCATCGCGGCGACGATGGTCGCGCCGGATCGGCTGATGCCGGGAATCAAGGCGACCGATTGGGCCAGGCCGACCAGGAACGTCTCGCCGAACGACAAATCTTTGTCGCCTTTGCGGCCGCGCAGGTTGCGAATGAGCCACAGGGCCAGCGCCGTGACCAGCAGCGTCGCCCCGATGACTTTCAGTCCCTTGAAGGTGTCCGCGATCGCATCCTTGAACAGGACGCCAATGACGCCGGCCGGAATCGTCGCCAGGACCAGGTAGACGACAAACATGAAGTCGCTCTTCGCCGCCGGGTCGCGGCGGAACAGAAAGCGGCAGGTGTTGACGGCCAGCCGCGCAATATCTTGGCGGTAAATGAGCAGAATAGCCAATAGAGAGGCGAAATTGACGAATACTTCAAATCCAAGCCCTTCGATATGTAAGCCGAATAATTTTTCAACGATGACAAGATGTCCGCTCGAGGATACCGGGATGGGCTCCGTAATCCCTTGCACCAGGCCGAGGATGGCGTATTTCAGCCAGTCAATCCATTCCAAACTCTTCACTCCTTATAAAAATAGGTTCGCCGCGGGATGCAGACGTCAGATGGCCCTCTATCATCTTATGATCGGTGTCGAGGGATGTCAAAACATGAAACTGTTATTTTTCCGTAAAGAGGGGATTGACATGTGTTTTGACCCTGCTATAATCTTAATAGTAATAATTACGAAATAGAAAGAACAAGGACAGGAAAGGGAGTTGGAATATGAATCTTGGGAAACGACGTCTGCCGCTGCGGTTCATCATGCTGGCGCTGGCCGCTTGCGGCCTTCTGCTGCTGAATGCATGTGCGAATAACGATTCGGCTGTGGAAGGAGCGGCCAACGGCAAGGTGAATGTGATAACAAGCTTTTATCCGATTTATTTCATGGCAAGCGAGATTGGAGGAGAGCATGCTCAGGTAACCAATCTGATCCCGACGGGAGTCGATCCGCATGACTGGACGCCGAAGAGCCGGGATTTGCAGAATGCGTCCAACGCGCAGCTGCTGCTCGTGAACGGAGCCGGATTCGAAGGCTGGCTGCCGGATTTCCAAAAGGGGCTCGAAGCGGACTCGAAGGTGAAGACCGTCGAGGTCAGCAAGGGGATAGCGCTGATAAAGGCGAGCGAAGAGGAAGAGCACGGAGAAGAAGCGCATCACGAGGAAGAGCATGGTCATGAGGACGAACATGGGCATAACCATGGCGATATCGATCCGCATACGTGGATCAGTCCCAAGTCTGCGCTCGTTATGATTGAGAATGTGAAGAACGCGCTCGTGGATGCCGATCCGGAGCATCGCGCCGACTATGAGAAGAACTATAAGCAATTGAAAGCGAAGCTGGCTTCGATCGATGAGGAATATATGTCGAAGCTGAAGAATGCGACCAAGCGCGATATCGTCGTGTCGCACCAAGCCTTCGGTTACTTGGCCCGGGATTATGATCTGCGCCAGCATGCGATCATGGGCATTTCCCCGGATGCGGAGCCGCGTGCCCAGGATTTGCTGAATCTGGCGAAGCTGGTGCAGGAGAAGCAATTGAAATATGTATTTTTCGAGGAACTGGTATCGGATCAATTGGCCCAGACGCTGGCATCCGAAGCGAAGGTCGACACGCTCGTCTTGAATCCGCTGGAAGGCTTGACGCAGGAGCAGGAAGCGGCGGGCGATAATTATTTGACGCTGATGGAACGCAACTTGCAAAATCTCCTTCTGGCGTTACAATAAGAAGGATACATTCCGGGGCGGACGGCGAGCCGGCCGGGAGGATAAGGAAGAGAGATGACTAGAACAATGCACGTAACCGATCCCTGCCACGGGCAGGTCATCACGTTGGATCATGTCGGTTTTGACTACGAAGGACAGAAGGTCTTCGAGAATGTGAACTTCACGGTGCGAGAGCGGGACTTCGTCGGGGTCATCGGGGCGAACGGGGCAGGCAAGACGACGCTGCTACGCTTGATGGTAGGCCTGCTCCGGCCGACCGCCGGGGAAGTAAGGCTGTTCGGCACGCCGATTCAGCGGTTCAAGCAGTGGGAACGCGTAGGTTATGTTCCGCAAAAAAATTCGTTCAATCCGCTGTTCCCCGCCACGGTGATGGAGGTGGTGAAGTCCGGGATGTATAATCGGAGACGCCTGTTCCGCAGGCTGTCGAAGCCGGAAATCAGCCAGTGCATCGATGCCATGGCCGCGATGCGGATCGAGGATCTGGCTCACAAAAGAATCGGGCAGCTGTCCGGGGGACAGCAGCAGCGCGTCTTTTTGGCCCGGGCGATGGTGAACAAGCCGGAGCTGATGATTTTGGACGAACCGACCGTCGGCATCGATGCCGGCACCCAGAAGGAATTTTTCAGCCTGCTGCAGCATTTGCATGAGCATCACCGGATGACCTTCGTCATGGTCTCCCACGATCTGGACCTGGTGAATTCTTGGCTTGGCGACGAGCCGGCCGGCACCTGCGGGAAGTTCCACTTCTATGTGAAGCACTCTCATGAGGCGGAATGTCTGGAGCCGGGTTTGACGCATGGCGTCAATGTCTGAATGCCGCTGCGGGATGCGGCTAGCAAATGATGTGAAGGGGTCGGTATAGATTGGATATTATATTTTCGGAATTTTTCCAGAGAGCCCTTATCGGCGGTCTGTTTATCGGGATTACCGGACCGCTGATGGGGATGTTTCTCGTGCTGCGCCGGCTGTCCATGATCGGGGACACCTTGGCCCATGTCACGATTGCCGGGGTGGCGCTCGGCTTTTTGCTCGGCATTTATCCGCTCGCGATGGGTGTCGTCTTCGCCCTGCTGGGGGCGGTGGCGATTGAGCGGCTCCGCAAGGCGTACAAGACGTATGCGGAGCTGTCGATAGCCGTCATCATGTCAGGCGGCGTTGCGTTGGCCTCACTCTTTTTCACGCTGGGACGAAGCTTCAATGCGAACGTGACCAATTATTTATTCGGCAGCATCTACACGCTGAACGGCACCGATTTAACGGTGGTCGGAGCCGTTACGATCATCGTCGTTGTGTTTATGCTGATTTTTTTCAAGGAAATGTTCATGCTGACCTTCGATGAGGATGCGGCCGCGGTGAACGGGCTCCCGGTCCGCTGGTTGAATATTGCCGTGACCGTGCTGACGGCGCTGGTCATCAGCGTGGCGATTAAAATCGTCGGCGCCTTGCTCGTATCGGCGCTCTTGACGATTCCGGTCGCGACCAGCCTGCTCCTCGCCAAGAGCTTCAAAAGGGCGGTCATCGTCTCCGTGCTCGTCTCGGAATCCGCCGTCATCGCAGGGCTGCTCATGGCAGGGGTGTGGAATCTGGCTCCCGGTGCGACGATTGTACTACTATTGATTGCCATGTTAATATTAACCTTAGTGATACGCCGGGGGGTAAAGGTATAGGGCTGTCGGATGGCGGCTCTTCCAGGGCATGCAGCCGTTCCACCCCGGTGTGTGAACTAGGGAGGAGGCGGTCAACATGTCGGATGTAACGGTCTGGGTTGCCTTTTGGGCGGGAGTCATATCATTTATTTCCCCGTGCTGCTTGCCGTTGTATCCCACATTCCTTTCAATTATTACGGGCATGTCCGTCAATCAATTGAAAGAAGAGCGCAATAAGCGTGTCGTTCGTTGGAAGACGATGACGCATACACTGTTTTTCATTCTTGGGGTCAGCGTCGTATTTTATACGCTGGGGTTAAGCGCGACCTTTCTCGGATCATTTCTGGCGGAATATCGGGATACGGTTCGTCAAGTGTCGGCGATTATCATCATCGCGATGGGCCTGGTGATCATGGGCGTCTTCCGCCCGCAGTTGCTGATGAAGGAATGGAAGTTCGACGTGTCGCGCAAGGGAGGCTACCTCGGATCGTTTTTGTTCGGGATGGGCTTCTCGGCCGGATGGTCCCCCTGCGTGGGGCCGATTCTCGGCGCAATCTTCACCTTGTCGGCTTCTCAGCCGAGTCTTGGCATCGTGATGACGACCGCCTACTGCATCGGGTTCGGGCTGCCGTTTTTCATTTTGTCGTTCTTCATCGGATCGACGCGCTGGCTGCTCCGCTATTCGAACGCCATGATGAAGTTCGGCGGCGCGGTGATGATTATTATGGGGGTGCTGCTTTTTACGGATCATTTGAACCAGATCAATATATGGCTGCAGCAGATCACGCCGGATTGGCTCAAGCGGCTTACATAAGGATACGCATTGAATTGGGGAATCGATGGGGTGCCATACGAGAACCGGGTATGTCTTCGCTGGAGAGAGTGAAGGCAGGCCCGGTTCGTTTTTTTTCGCCAGGGAAAAAAGAAGGATAGAACCTGTGGTCCTATCCTTCTTTTTGGTGAAGCTAGGGTCTGAATCAAAAATAATATCCGGTTACAATTCATGCATGATGCTTCGAAAAAGACTAGCCTCTCGCGCTCATCATTTGCAGCATCGAACTCCAAGCGGACTCGTCGGATCTAATCTAGCTTTTGTTACTCCCTCGAGAAGACATGCTGCAAAGGTGTAGCAAAGATCGAGATCCACTCCTTGCGATGCTGCCATGCCTTCGGATGCTTTCGACTCAACGCCAATAAGTTTAGAGAATTTATCGAGCATTCTAGCCACCTCCAAATTTTGTTAAAATATATTGCAACAAGAGTATAGAATGATTTCTTAAAAATGTAAATACTTGTATCAAATGAGGTTTTGTATTATGATTATTTTGTTTAGGAAAAGGTGGGGTTATATGGTATTTATTTTTGTAGTTCTAGCACTCTCTCTATTTTTTTTGCAGCTTATGTCCTATCACACGTCTAAAAATGCGGTGGATCATTTCGCTGATCAAGTCGTTTCATTGGGCTTTCTCTCCCTGAAATCTTTTATTGGCGTGAACCTGAGTGAATATTTCCCGTTTCCGTCCGGCATCGGCAAAGCTCCTGCCATTGTGATGTTTGCTTCTCCCTCCTGCGATGTTTGTCATAAAGAATTAGAGAAGTTTCTTGTGCAGAAGCACAAAACAGGCGCCTGTCCTCCATTATTTTGTTTTGTTGAACGGGAAGATCATAAATATGAAAGATTTATTCATGAATTTGAACATCAAGTCCCATTAATTCCTGTTAGCAAAGAAAGGTTGGCAGACTTGCAAATTTCAAATTTTCCTACTTTCTTTGTTGTAGACTCGTACGGGATTATTAGATATCCGGGTCATCTTATGAAAGAAGTGGTAAGTGTGTTGCAGGACAAACGGAAAATGAAGCAATATCAGATTGCCTAAGCAAATGGAAAGGTGCAGCTGATGATGGGAAACGCATTTGGAACTCTGTTTCACTTTGTGTGGAAATATGGGAAGGTCTTGCTTGTGGTTACTTCCATCATAACGATTTTCATAGCAATCATGCCCGTGGTCATTCTTTGGCTGTCTAAGGAGACCATTAACGAAGTAGCCCGATTGATTCAGCATCAATCAGAAAATTATAACAAGATCTTGTTTCTGCTGTTGCTTCAGTTCTTGATTACGATGCTCACTTCAATTTTTATGAATATCCAGGAATATCTGAACGGGAAATTAACTAACATGTTGGAGCATGCTTCGCAATCATCCGTGATTCAAAAAGTAACCAATGTGCCTCTTTTCTATTTTGATCTCCCTGACTTTTACAATCATTTAGAACGAGTGAGCAATAGTCCAGGTGATCGTTTATTATCCCCTTTGAGTAAAATAATGGAGATATGTAGAATATTCATTACAATTTTCGGCTATTTGCTATTTTTGCTTACGGTTCATTGGAGTTTGGTCCTTCTCAGTTTGTTAGCGGCCGCTCCCATGTTTTTGGTTCAAAAGAAGTATGGGAAAAAGAATTTCGCGCTAAAGTTTGCATTAACCCCTTTAGTTCGTGACATGGAGTATACTCGTTTTTTATTGAAGGACCGGCAATCTGCCAAAGAAATCCGTTTGTTTGGCTTAAGTTCTTTATTGTATAACAGGTGGTCGAGTGCTTTCTTGCATCAACTCAAGGAGACCTTGAGGATGCTGCGGAAACGACAACGGGCGGAAATCGGGATGGACGGGCTTACTGCCTTGTTTTATTCCGGGGCTGCGGCAATCATTATTTGGCTGATTCGTACTACGCCTATTCAGATTGGACAATTTGTCGCGATTGGACAAGCGGTTCAGGGTACCCAAGGGCTGACCAATCAACTATCGACCTTGCTGGCAAAAGTATTTGAGGAAATGCTTTATGTAAACGATTTTTTCCGTTTTTTGAACTATAGTCACCCAGAGGCAGAGAAACAAGGGAGAGGAAATGTTGCATTTTCGGCACCCCTACAGAAAGGGATAACGATAGATAATGTCTCTTTTTCTTATGTGGACACGACAACCTCCGTATTGAAAAACATTCAACTGCATATTGAACCTGGGGAAAAAGTCGCTATTGTCGGAGAAAACGGATCGGGCAAATCCACATTGGTTAAATGCTTGATGGGGTTGTATCCCGTGACAAAAGGAGAAATTCGATTCGATGACGTGAGCATCGACCAACTGGATCCGGACCAGCTCCACAAAAATATAACGGCTATTTTTCAAGATTTTTTAAAATACTCGTACACCCTGCGCGATAATATTGGATTCGGTGATGTTACCCGGTTGGAAGATATGGAGTGGATGAGAGAAGTTGCGGCAACAACAGGAGTAGACGCTATAGCACGGGGGTTAAAGGAGGAATATGCCACCTATTTGGGTCGCTATTTGCAGGAAGGAGAGGATCTCTCCGGAGGACAATGGCAAAAAATTGCCCTTGCTCGCGCACTGTTTCGGCAGAGTGACATCATAATTTTGGACGAACCGACGGCAGCGCTTGACCCGTTGACCGAATTGGAGGTATACAAGCTGGTGCGAGATTTAACGGAAAATAAAACGGCGATATTTATTTCGCATCGCATGGCTGCTGCCAGAATGGCAGACCGAATAATCGTGATGGAGAAGGGGACAATCACAGAGTCAGGAACACACAAGGAACTTATGGCATTGAATGGAAAGTATGCCCAGATGTATGAATCGCAAGCACAATGGTATGTGTGAGCAGCAGAAAGAAGGTGCAGAGGTGGAAGCGCTATCCGTTTTTTGTCGACTACTCTTGGCGTTAATATTTATCAGTTCTTGTGTCTCGACACTTCGTCAATGGCATGCCCATATCGGGATTATAAAAGACTACGACCTTTTGCCTGAGGCGTTGGTCAAATGGTTCGCCGTTCTTGAACACTCCGTAAAATGGCTGGTTGGTATGCTTCTCTTCTGGGGAAGCTACAGTTCTTCAGCTGCAATAACCGGAAGCGGATTACTTCTCATTTATAGTATCGCCATTATGATTAACTTGCTGCGTGGCACTAGAGAAATTTCTTGTGGATGTGGGGGGATTGTAGGGAACCATTCATTGTCATGGACGCTCGTCTTGCGAAATCTACTTTTGATGGCAATGTGTCTATGGGTCAATCAAGTGGAGTCCCAATATGGAAGCCTCATTTTAGTCATCAAAGGGGAAGATGTTGGCAGCATCTTTGGCAAGGAGTATTGGGTCATACTAGGAAGTGCCTTGTTATCCGCACTGCTGTATTCTATCTTTCAACATTTAATCGCTGTACATAAGAGAATTCGGGAATTGCTGGGCAGAATGCCTTGAGATAAGATGTGAAGGGGTTGGAGAAATGGAGTCTTTTATGCATTGGTCAATCATTGCCCTGTGGGTATTCGTTCTCCTGCAGTTCATTGTTATTTTCATGTTGACCAAATTGATAGCCCGGTTCCTGAATAAATTACAGATTAAAGAAGCACACGAAAAAAATAGAGGGTTTCAGGTGGGGGACAAGGCTCCGCCAATCCATTACAATAGTTTGAACGGAGAACCCGAGGAGTTTCCAGGTGGAGTGGGCTTACCTGTTTTGGCCTTATTTATTGCGAATGGATGTCCTTTCTGTGAATCCGTATTAGCGAATCTATCAAAAATGACTGCCCGATACCCCTTTATGAGAGTCATAGTTTTTACTGCGGTTGAGGAGAAGATGCAAGAAAAACAAAATGGCGGGACACTAGAATTTATTCATTCCATTGAAGCATTTACCATATATAACATTAAAGGAATTCCTGCTGCGATGCTGATCGACAACCAAGGAATCATTGCAATCAAGGCAGAAATTGCCAACTACAAGCATTTGCAAAAGCTGGTAGATGAGTACTTTACGGGGGAGAAGGACAGGTATAGCGGCTCGACACAAGAGGTTTTGCTTGACCTGGGGAACATGTAGGTTAGCCTTAAGATAAAAGAAATGCGGCTGCTGCCGCACCTCTCAAACGAAAGAAGCGATTCCCTTGCTGTATCCGGAATGGGGATCGGGGCATGAAGCGCGCAGGCGAAGTATGCGTCATTTTCAGGCAGAACCGCTTGGAAAAAGCCGTATTTCCCTGCTATGGTTGAACTTGCTTACATGAACATGGTACACTATCTTATGGATATTGTTAGCGATCGTGGATGAAATGAGGGACGCTTGATGCCTACGCCAAGCATGGAAGATTATTTGGAACGCATTTATAAGCTGATTGATGAGAAAGGGTACGCCCGTGTATCGGATATTGCGGAAGGGCTGGAGGTACATCCATCTTCCGTCACGAAGATGATTCAGAAGCTGGATAAGGATCAATATCTGATTTATGAGAAATACCGCGGGCTCGTGCTGACGAGCAAGGGCAAAAAAATCGGCAAACGGCTTATGGACCGCCATCATCTGCTCGAGGAATTCCTGGAGATGATCGGCGTGCAGCATGAGAACATCTACACGGATGTGGAAGGAATCGAGCATCACTTGAGCTGGGATTCCATTACGTGCATCGAAGCGCTTGTCGAATATTTCAAGCGTGACCCCGAGCGCATTAAGGATCTCGCCGGCGTACGCGGCGAATTGGAGAACGAATCTTCGTAAAAACATCTGTTTCGAGAGAAACAGATGTTTTGTTTTGTGCGTCTAATAGAGTAGGACTTGAATAATTGATCAAGTCTGAAATAACAGATGCAAGGGAGAGAGAGGATTGATGAGAATCTGGAGACGCCTCCTGTCGGGGACGATGGCGGCGCTGCTGTTCGGGGCCGGATTGGCGGCGCCTGCACAGGCAGCGGCGAATGACATTTCCATTTATCTCGATCAGGAGAGGCTCGTCACGGACGTGGCGCCTTACCTGGTGCCGGGGAAGAACGTAACGATGCTTCCGTTCCGGGCCGTCGGGGAAGCGGTCGGTGCGACGGTAGGCTGGAACAAGAGCAAGCAGGAGGTGGAGTTCCGCAAGGATGACACGGTCATCCAGCTCAAGATTGGCAGCGACACGGCGCTCGTGAACGGGGAGAAGGTGGCGCTGGACGCGGGAGCGCAGATGCGGGACAGCCGTACGATGGTGCCGCTGCGGTTCATCGGGGAGAACACGGGCCTCACTGTAAAGTGGGATCAGCAGGACCGCAGGGTGAACCTGCTCACGAGCGAGGCAGGCTCGCAGGGCAACACCGGATCAAATGGCCATACAGGCTCGCAAGGCAATGCAGGAGCGGAAGCAGAAGTACATACCGAGGGCCTGAGAGGCACTTGGATTTCCACCGTATACAACATTGACTGGCCGGCCGATCCCCGCAAAGGGGCCAACCCGGAGCAGCAGAAGAAACAGTATTCGGGTATGCTGGACAAGCTGCAAGGCATGGGGCTCAATGCGGTCTTCGTTCAGGTGAGACCGACATCCGACGCCTTCTTCCCTTCGAAGCTTCTTCCGTGGTCGGAATGGCTGACAGGCAAGCAGGGGCAGGACCCGGGGTATGATCCGCTCGCGTATATGATCGAGGAGACGCACCGGCGGGGAATGGAGTTCCATGCCTGGTTCAATCCGTTCCGGATCAGCGTCCAGGGAGACATCGCCAAGCTGGCCGCCGATCATCCGGCGAAGCAGCATCCGGATTGGGTCGTCAAGCACGGCGGCAAGCTGATGTATGATCCGGGCGTGCCGGAAGCGCGCCAGTTCATTATCGATACGATTATGGAAGTGGTGAACGGATACGATATCGACGGGGTCCACCTGGATGACTACTTCTATCCGTACGGACAAGCTGCCGAGCCATTCCGTGACGACGCTTCCTATAAAGCGTATAACAAAGTATTCAGCAACAAAGGCGATTGGCGGCGCAACAACGTCAATCAGTTCATTCAGCAATTGAATGGAGAGATTAAGGCGAGCAAGGCGGATATCCGCTTCGGGGTCAGCCCGTTCGGGGTATGGCGCAATTCGACGCTCGATCCGACGGGCTCGTTGACCCAGGCGGGTTACAACAGCTACGACGATCTGTACGCCGATGTGCGCACCTGGATCAAGAACGGCTGGATCGACTACATCGCTCCGCAAGTCTATTGGCATATCGGCCACAAAGCGGCTTCTTATGATACGCTGGTCGACTGGTGGGTGAAGGAGACGGCAGGCACCGGCGTCGACCTCTACATCGGGCATGCCGCCTACAAGCTGGCGGACGCGAAGGAGAAGGATTGGTCCAGCGCCGATGTGCTTATCCGCCAACTGGACTACAACAAGCAATATGACAGCTTGGCCGGCAGCATCTTCTTCAGCGCCAAGGATTTGCTGAACAATACGAAGGACGTGGCTGCGCGGCTGAAGCAATATTATGAACAATAACCGCAGTGGACTTATGTAACCCATCATAACCGCCCTCTTCCGCGCATACATAACAGTAATACGATCCGCGTATGCGCCGGAAGGGGGTATTCCCTCTATGAAAATCAATGCTGTTTTTGAAGGCGGCGGCGTCAAAGGCATTTCGTTGGCCGGAGCGGTACAGGCCGCCGAAAACTACGGATTTTCCTTCCATCGCGTGGCTGGAACTTCTTCGGGTTCCGTCGTGGCCGCGCTCATCGCTGCAGGCTATTCGGCGGAAGAGATGCGCCAGCTTATGATGGATATGCCATTTTCCTCCTTTTTGCAGCGGGCTCCCATTTTTCAAGTCAAATGGATTGGACCGGCCATGCGGCTGTTGCTGAAAAAAGGCTTGTATTCCGGGGAACGGCTCGAATACTGGATCCATCAGCGGCTGCTGGAAAAAGGGGTTCGCACCTTCGGAGACGTCAAGCCCGGTCGGCTGCGCATCATCGCCTCGGATATTTCCAATGGCCGGCTGCTCGTGCTTCCCGACGATATTAAGCAGTACGGGGTCGATCCGAACCGGTTTCCCGTAAGCCGGGCCGTGCGGATGAGCACCAGCATTCCGTATTTTTTTGATCCGGTCATCATCCGTCAATCCTTCCAGTCTGCCGTCCGCAAAAGCAAGCCGTTCAACCAGCAGTTCTCCTACATCGTCGATGGAGGCTTATTGAGCAACTTTCCGCTATGGCTGTTCGATGAGGATGCGGCGGGCGGGGGCAATAACTGCATTCCGACGATCGGATTTCAGATGGTAGGGAAGAAGGAGAGCCACCCTCACCGGATTTGCGGCCTGCTATCGATGCTGCAAGCGATTTTCGGCACGATGATGTCCGCGCATGATCAGCGGTATATCGAGAAGCATAACCAGTACCGGACCATCAAAATCCCAACGCTTGGCATCGGCACGACCGATTTCGATCTCACGCTGGAGCAGAGCATGGCGTTGTTCGCCTCCGGTCTGGAAGCGGGCACCGAGTACTTTAAGAACTGGGATTTCGGAAAATATAAAGAGATGTTTCAAGCTTTTCACAGCCTGGTTCATAAAATATAGACAAATAGCGCCCCGCGGGATAGGCGGCAGCGCTATTTGTGGATCGGTCTTGAATTCAGGCAAGCGGGGTACTGGCGAAAAAGAAGGTTGCCGATAAATGGTTACGTCATGGGGAAGAGACGTCATCGTTGCCGGGATCGGCAGAAGTTTCAACCAGCCCGGGATTGGTTTTCAATGAAACGGTATTTTGCGAGCCGTTCCAGATGAGCTCAATGTTATACATTTGGCACAGCTCCCGGAGAGGAATCAAGATGTCCCCCTCCTCTAACAGGGGCTGTTTTTTTTTAAAATTGACATTTTTGCCGTTGATCTGGACATAAACCTCATTTTTCTTCTTCTTCTGGGCATACCCGCCCTCGCTAAGTAGCTTGATCAACTCCTCGGGCGTCTGCTTGATCGTTCCCGCATTGAAGCGGAAGGCGTTGCGGTCTTCCCGGCCGGTCATTCCCGGCTTAATGGTGAAGGAGAGCTCAATATTCAGCTTCTTGAGAACACCAAGCACATCCTGGTTATAAGCTCCGTAAGGGAACGCGACGATGCTGCGCGTGTTGCCCAGCTCTTCCCGGAGCCGTTTCTCGGCGGTGGCCAGGTCGCCGGTAATGCGGCCGATATATTCCTCGTCGGTCTCGACTCGATCCCGGTCCTTCAAGTACAGATGGCGGCTCAGCATCGGCTTCTCCTTGCCTGTGGCATTAATCGGGCCATGGCGATGGGAGTTGTATGTATGACTATAGAAGCTCATGCCGGCTTTCTTCATTTCGCGCATCTGATCCCACGACAGCTTCGGCTTGCCGGTCTGGTTGTCGATACTGGAGACAATGACGAAGTTCGTGGCGGTGTAACCGAATTTCTGCAAGATCGGAAAGGCGTGAGTATAGAACGTCTCATAGCCGTCATCGAAGGTAAGCAGCACGGCATTATCCGGAATCGCGGATCCCGCCGTCATAAAATCAACGTATTCATCCATGCTGATGACATGGAATCCCCGTTCCTTAAGCAGCTTCATCTGCTCCTCGAATTGATCGACCGGCAGCAAGTGAGGCTTTTTCTTATCCGGTTGATCGACGAGCTGATGGTACATCAACACGGCAACCTGGTTCGAATAGTAGACGGAAGATGAGGACGGCGGGGAATATTCCTCGATTGTCATCCCCAATTCATTCCAGATTTGATCTGAGGAAGCCCGAACCATCAGCGTTCCGTCGTCCACGACAACGGAGACGGGTTTCTCCAGCTTTTGTTCATTTATAATGAACGCAACCTCCTTCACGGTTCGGTTCAGGCCGCAGCCTTGCAGCACCATGAACAAAGACAGAAGCGCAAGTGCGATTTTGGCAGGGTATAATAAGCGGTCTTTCATCAAAAAATCCTCCTTCGTTCATCTCATATCGAGATTGTAGATGGAGGATCTTAATGATCTTGTTCGTTAAAGCTTAACGAATGCTTATCAATCGCAAAGTAATTGCGATCTTCCTTAAGGATTCCTTAAGCAAAAACTCCGTTCCGCATAAGATCGGGACGGAGTATCAAGGTCAGCCGCTCGCAGCCACTCCCTGCGCAGGCTTGCTCTTTTTCCGCGGAGGCGTGCTCCCGAAGATAACCCAGGATTGGGGCACGAAGCGCACCGTCAGGGAGACCGTAATCCAGGACAAGATAAGCGCCGACAAGAACCCGCCGGCATACCACATATGAAATAGCGGCGATTTCGATGTATGCGGCGGGAAGTTGCGATAGATGAATAAAAAGAACGGATGAATCAAATAAATGCCGAATGAGATTTCCCCAAGCCGATGCATTCCGTTAACGAGCCACGGCCAAGCATGGCGCCGAAGCAGAAACGCAATCTGAAATGCCATAATCGCGAACGTATAGGTGTGAACGTTCCACATCAATTCATACAAGAGCGAATTGTAACTTGCGCCATACAGCCGTGTCGTATGCCAGATGTACACATGTCCGAGTCCGGCGCATAGCCCGACCGTCCACAGGGCAATCCAGGATACGATACGCGGCGCGGTCGCGTTTTCCCGGCTGATGATGAGCCAGTTCTTCAGCTTTGGATAGTAGATGCCCAGAAAGGCTCCCAGCATGAAGTAGGACATATACGCGAGCGACCAGCTCCCTTTGTTAGGAACTTGAAGCGCGTATTTATTAAGCAGGATAAAGCCCCATTGAATGGCTAACCCGAGTGGAATGCTCCACTTGACGATGGATGGCTTCCGCTTGAACAGCCACAGGCAAATCGGGAACAGCAGATAGAATTGGATGCTGATGAAGACGAAGTATAGATGCGTATACGCCTTGCCCGTAGCCAACTGGGTGAAAAATTTGATTAGCGTTTCATCCAGGGCACGGTCCCGGTAATGAGTAAAATGCAGGATGACAAAGTAAAATACCGAAAATAAACAATACGGAATGATAATGTACTTCAGCCTTTTTTTGTAGAAGTTGCCGATGAGCTGCGAGTCCAATGGCCTCGAAAAGTAATTGTAGAAAAGTACGAAGCTGCTCAGAAATAAAAATGTCGGTGTGCCAATCTTCATAAATATATTCATGAAGCTGTACATCCAGTAAAAGTTGGAATCCTTCATCTGCAGCGTCGCAAATGACGTCGAGTGAACGGACAGGACTCCGATAATCGCCATCGCGCGTACCAACTGCACTTCGGACAGCTTTTCACGTCCGGTTGCCATGATGTCATACCTCCCATGCGAAATATCTATAAGAAGATGTTCAAGCAGTCCCATGTAGCAGATGCTGTGGAACATTCCCTATTACCGACTATAAAATATGTATCTTATGAAAAGGGATCGGAAACCCTTATTATTTTCTTAAGAGAAAGCGCCGGCGGGTCAGGCGCTTGGGAAGCGAGTCATGAATGTCGTCTTGTTGCGATCGCTTGCGGCCGAGATCTTCCCGCCGTGAACTTCAATAATGCTCTTCGTAATCGCCAGCCCCAAGCCGGTTCCGCCGGTCTCCTTGGAACGGGACTGCTCCGCCCGATAGAAGCGGTCGAAAATATACGGCAGATCTCTCTCGGAGATCGGCTCGCCGTAATTCGTTACTTTGACATAAATCTGATCCTCTTCTTTGCCGAGCTCGATATCGACATACTTGCCGGACTTCCCGTACTGGATCGCATTCGAGATCAGATTCTCATACGATCGGACGAGCCGGTCTCCATCCGCCATAATGTACAGCGGCTCGGAAGGGGCGTTGATGCGGCACATCATGCCGGCTTTCTCCAGACTCGGCACGAATTCCTCCGCCAGCTGCCGGATGAAGTTGGTCATGTCCAGCTCGGTCAATTCGAGAGGAAGTCCATTGTTGATGCGCGTAAATTCGAACAGATCGTCGATCAAATACTTTAAGCTTAACGCTTTCTCATAGGCGATATTGACATAGTACCGCAGCTCCACTTCATCGTGATACCGGTCGTTCTCGATCAGCTCAAGGAAGCCGAGAATCGACGTCAGCGGGGTGCGCAGGTCATGCGAGACGCCCGTAATGAGGTCATTTTTCGTCTTCTCGGCATTGCGCTCTTCCTGGATCGAGTGGTACAGCTGGGCGCTCATATGATTGATGCTCTCGGCTACCAGACCGAGATCGTTCGCAGGCTTGACCGGAATCACGTGCTCGAATTGCCCCTTGGCAATCTCCTGCAGTCCGAACGTAATCTCTTGCAAGTAGCTGTTCAATTCTTCAGACAACGCGTTGATCCGATAGGCGATCGATCCGATTTCATCCGACGACTTGACCGGTATGACATAATCGAATTGTCCCTTGGCAATCTCTTGAAGTCCATCTGTTATCTCATTCAGATAGCGGATGATGGGGCGGCTGAACAGAAAATAAAACAAAATGAACGACACGATTCCGGTAACGACCATAATCGGCTTGGAGCCGATATTGTTCACCGTCCAGATGAGCAGTCCGTTATAGGGCGGCTCCGACAGCAAATAGCCGGCCAGCAAGCGGCCAAGCAGCATGATGAATGCGGTCAGGCTCACGCTCCCCAGGAACACGAGGAGGAACTTCCAGCGGACGGTACGGATGAGGTTGGCGCTTTTCGGTTTTCCCATTCAAGACACTCCTATCGGAACCAGTTTTATAGGGACTCCATCTTGTAGCCAATGCCCCATACGGTCTTGATGAATCTCGGATTTTGACTGTCTTTTTCGATTTTCTCGCGAATTTTACGAATATGGACCATGACGGTGTTTTTGGATTCCATGAACGGCTCGTTCCATACTTCCTGATATATTTTTTCCATGCTCAGCACAATTCCCCGATTCACCGCCAGCAGCTTCAGGATCGCGAACTCCCGCGGAGTCAGCTTCACGGGAACATCATCCACGGTCACCGAGTGAGTGGCAAAGTTAATCACGAGATCGTCAATCTGGATCTCATTCTCGTCCGCCGGCCGCACCGTATTGAATTGCTTGTAGCGGCGGAGCTGGGATTTGACCCGCGCAATGAGGACGAGCGGATTGAATGGCTTCGTGACATAATCGTCGGCGCCGATGCTGAGGCCGGCGATTTTATCGATATCCTGGCTCTTGGCCGACAGCATAATAATCGGGGTGTTGTTCTGCTCCCTGATCTTCATGCAGGCCTGAATCCCGTCCATCTTCGGCATCATGACATCCAATATAATCAGATCGACCTTATGGTTTTGCAGCAATTCGAGCGCGACCAGACCGTTTGGCGCTTTTAGCAGCTCATATCCTTCATTTTTTAAATAGATCTCCATAAGCTCAATAATTTCTTTTTCATCGTCTACCAATAGAATGGTCTCTTTCGGCATCAGACTGACTCCTTTGCAGTGTAGGTACGATTGTGCGAGATGTGGCATGTCCGCTGGAAGAGAAGCGGCGGGACATGATTCAAGACGCCCCGGGCATGCCGCCCGGCAGCGTCTTGATCGCGCCAATCAACCGAATTTTTTTCTCTCTATATAGGATGCGCGTAACTGCGCAAGAACGCAACCCTATTCTTTGGCTTCCGGCATCGGCAGGAAGAGCATGTGAATCGGAAGATTGCTTCCGGAGGCCAGGACGAAGGTCAGATGAACCTTCTCCTCCTGATCGCCTGTCCGATGCAGAACGCCGACTTCTTCCGGATTGATAAGTATGCTTCCGTCCACCATATTGACGACTTTGCCGTTCACCAGGAAGGCGCCAGCATAATGTCCGCCGCGGGCGTTCAGCCCGATGACGGTGTGCGGGGCGACCTGCAATTCCATATCATAGAGTACCCCGGTGTTCCCGATATTGATCTCTTCCAGGCCAGTGACCTGATCGGCCCCTGTAACGAACGTGTCGAGATCGTTATCCCCGATAATCATCCGCTGCGGCTTGGCGCCAAGCACCTGATTGACATGGAACGTGCGGTTCCCTTCGGGGAATGTTCCGCGCACATGCTTGCCGTCCCGATCCAGCTTTGGAAGCTCAGGCAGCGCTTCGATCGGATCCTTGTCCGGATCCAGGATGACAACCGAGAATTCAAGCTCCTGGTCCGTGTGAATTTCGGAATAGGAGGTCATCGTCAGTCCGCCCTTCATCGGAGATTTGCTAATCTCGGGCAGCACTACGACCGTCTCGCCGGCCGGCACCTTCATCGTCCGGATAGGTTCGGACTTGGCGAGAGAGTCCAGGAACCGCGACACAGCGGTTTTTCCGCTGGTCGATACATACTTGGTCGGACCGCCCATCCCGAAGGCGTTGAGCGTGACATTGGCATCGGAGGTGCCATGATTCGTCGCCAGCAAATATACGGATATATCTTGCTGCGAACGGTTCTGATTGTGGATATTGATCCGGAAGCTTCCCGAGAGCGTATCCTGATAACCGATGCCTTCCTCCCCATACAGATGCTCGGGGCTATTGCTGCGGACGAAGGTCATTGGACTGGTCGTGGTCGTATAAGCGACCGGTTCATAGACAAGCACGTCATTGCGGTCAACCGGGAATTTGCTTCCCGGATCAGCGTAGAGAAGCCCGTGCTCCGTCGGGGTATACAGAGACTCATCGGTTACGGTAATCTTCTGAGTTATCGTATCGCTCTTGCCGTGCTCGTTCTCGACCCGAAGCGTCACTTCATGCTCCCCGGGTTCGAAGAAAGCGGACGCTTTGCCTGTCCAGGTCCGCTTCACGATCTCGCTGTGCTCGTCCTCGCTCAGATCCTCGTACCGGATATTTTCGCCCATTCGATAGACGGACTTGTCCGTTTTGAAGTTGGCGACCGGAGGGGAGGGCTCGGCGATGACTTCTTTCCATGCCAGCGTATACTTCGAGCCGTTAACGTTCAATTGGCTCTCCGTGATGTCGGCCCAGGTGCGCAGCGGCACCATCAGACTGCCTTTTTGGCTAAAAATCTCACCTGCCGCTTCCACTTCTGTTCCGTTTACGCTAATCGTTTTTGCCCCGGCTTTGAAGCGAAGCGTCATCTCTTCTTTGCTGGCTACCGTTTCTTTGGTATCGGCATCATAGGTTACCGAGAATCCATAGAGGATCGCCACGCTTTTCAGCGGAATATAAGCCACGTTGTCCTTGTCGACCACGGGCTGATCGGCGATGAGCTCTTGCCCATTATGAGACATCTTGGCTTTATCGGCTGTTAAAGCAAGCACATGGCTTGCTTCGGCAGCTTGTGCCGCAGCGAATGGAAATAAGAGCTGCCAAGCCAGAACCGTACTGACTACGATAAGTTTTACACTACCTGATTTGTTGCGTTTCATCAAGAACACTCCTTCTCTCTTAGGGGGTAAAATGCGTGTTGGATAATTGTTAAATAATTAGTCCAGAGCCTTTTACGTACATTTAAGGAAAAAAGTTGCGCATCCAATTGAGCGCTTATGCAGCGAAGGAGGGGAGCCGCGCGGAATGAAGAAAAAAAGAAGTGTTATGGTCTGATTGTACAGGGAGACGAACGGCAATGCATCAATTCGACACTTAATTTAATGGAATATTAATGAAATGTTAAGAAATAAAAAAGGAAGCGCCATGGCGAGCGCTTCCGTTCCGCTACTTCGTATTCTTCTTGTTATCCTTCGGTTTGCTTCCTTCAATGACTCGCAGGTTGGCCTGCGAGCGGGGCCGGATCCGCTTAGGCTGCCGGTTCGCGTTGCCCTTGGCCTTGGCCTTGGCTTCCGTTTGGGCCGACTTCTTGATTTTGGGGGCGGCCGTTTTTTTCGGTCCCAGTTTATACAGAAGGAATACCGCTGCAATCAGCACGGCGGGAATGAGCAACGATTCGATGCCTCTTTGCAGGGCGGAGTACAATACGCCGATCCCGGCCAACGCCAGGATGACAGCCAGAGCCCATCTTGGAAATACGCCCATATTTATCATTCCTTTCGCCTGGTGTCTTCTACCGCAGAAGCCGATGCTGCTCAGGAGGCCGCTTTCTTCGCAGACAGCTCCTGATCCAGTTCGCGCATGCGGTTGAACGAAGCGATGGATACTTCCACTTGATCGTCGGTCGGCTGCTTCGTCGTCAGCAGCTGAAGCCACAGGCCAGGGTAGCCGAGCCAGCGCAGCACGGGAACATCTCTCAGCGCATTGGTCAGGCGGAGGAATTCATAAGCGACGCCCATGACGACAGGGATAAGCAGGAGCCGGGGATATATCCGTTCCCATAAATTATCATATGGGATGAAGGAGTAAATGACGACACCCACGATGACCGATAAAATGATAAAGCTGCTTCCGCAGCGGTAATGAAGCGTGCTGAATTTCTGCACGTTCTGCACCGTCAGCTCCAGCCCGGCTTCATAGGCGCTGATCACCTTGTGTTCCGCGCCATGATATTGGAAAAGTCTTCGGATAATCGGCGTCTTGGCGATCAGCCACAAGTAGGCAAGCAGGAAAATGATTTTAATAATGCCTTCAATCAGCGTATGAATGACCCGATTATCGAATGCTTTTCCGAATAAAAATTGCTCGATGACGACGGGAACGGCGGTAAAGATGACTTTGCTGAAAATAAGCGACAGAACGCCGACGGCTGCGACCCCGATAATCATGACGAGATTCCATTTGCCATCGTCTTTGCCTTGTTCGGCCGCATCCTCGCCTTCCTCGTCCTCGGCATACTTCTCCGCCGCGTAAGTCAAATGCTGGTATCCCTTGCCGCTCGCATCCAACAGACTGACGAACCCGCGGATAAAGGGTATCTTCTTCAAAGCGGTAAGCCACGGCTTGTCTTCGCGCGGAATTTCATAAAACGTAATTTCCTTATTTTTACGGCGGACCGCTGTCACATTGACATGCTTGCCAGCGAACATGACGCCTTCGATCACGGCCTGTCCGCCGTAAATTGACCGGTTTTGCTGTTCAGACAAATTTTTTCACCATCCTCATGTATTCAAAAACGGTTGTGCAGTCAGTACTAATGTATAGGAATGTTATATTATTGTAACGAATTTCAACACCGTTTTCCACATCATGATTTTGCGGAACTCTGTAATCTCCCTTCCTCGATTGGTGCATACTAGCGCATATATGTCGTCTCAGGAAAGGAGAGCAATCGCTATGAACGAACGTCAGACCCGCAAGCAGCAAAAGCGTACGAATCCGTTCACGTTCGGCGTGCTGACCGGTTTTTTTGCCGGATTGATATGGGGAGGATTGCATTGGCTAAGCTATATTTTTCACTTTACGATAATCGTGCCCGGTTTTTTGGTCGAGCCGTATTTTAAGCATGCCTATTTGACCACGGGGTACGGCCAGCTTCTCGGCCTGGGCTCATTCATCGTTTTCTCGATTCTGGCGGCGCTGCTGTACGTGCTTCTGCTCCGCAAAGTGCCCGGTCCTTGGGCGGGCGTCATCTTCGGCCTGGTGTGGTGGGTGATCCTGTTCGTCGCTCCCGGGCCGCTGCTGGGATTGGTTCCGCCGGTACGTCACACGACATGGAATACGATATGGACAGAATCATGCACGATGCTGCTGTGGGGACTGTTCATCGGCTACACCGTGGCGACGGAATTCAATGAGGAGCGGGAGCGAGAGCCCGAAGATGCAGATCAATCCGGTGCGTCAGGAGAACCGCAGGATTCGCCGGGGAATGGAGAAAATGACGGCGGCGGAGATGCACCCGACGACCGCGGGCAGCCTCAGCCTGTCATGTAATCCCCAAGCAGGCCGAAAGTAAGCTTCTCCTTTGCGGTTACGCTTCTCATTTGCCGCTTCGTATGTTAAAATACGTGAGGATTCTCATGTAATCGTGTACGGGGAAAGGGGTGTGCGGCTTGGCTTCCTATCTGTTATTGAACGGACCGAATCTGAACATGCTCGGCATTCGCGAGCCCGGCGTCTATGGCGACGAATCGTTGGCGGCGATCGAGGGCAGGCTGACGAGAATGGCGGAGGAATGGGGCGTCCGGCTGGAGACCTTCCAGAGCAATCATGAAGGCGAGCTGATCGATCGCATCCATGCCGCTTACGGTACGCATGACGGCATTCTGATTAATCCGGGCGCTCTGACGCATTATAGCTATGCGCTCCGTGACGCCATTAGCGCCGTGAACATCCCGACAGTTGAAGTCCATATGTCGAACATACATAAAAGGGAAGCCTTCCGGCATGTGTCGGTAACCGCACCGGTTGTCCTCGGTCAGATTGCGGGATTCGGATCGAGGTCCTACGAGTTGGGCCTAATGGCGCTTCATCAGGCCGTAAGCGATGTGAAGCGGGAATAATCGGGCGGGCCGGAATAACGGATTGACAATAGTCCATGTCAGGAGATGATGAGAATGAGTCAACACCGCATTACTCGGTTAAGAGAAGCGATGGAAGCTCGCGGCTTGGAAGCACTGCTTGTGACCAGTGCGGTTAACCGGACCTATTTGACCGGATTTACCGGATCTTCAGGCTATGTCTTCATTTCAGCCGAGCGGGCGGTTCTAATGACGGATTTCCGTTACACGACGCAAGCGGCGGATCAGGCGAAGCATATGGAAGTGGTGGAGCACGCGCCGAGAATGACAGACACGCTGAAGCAGCTGCTGTCGGAGGCCGGCTTGACCCGAATCGGCTTCGAGCAGGAGCACGTGACCTATTCCACCTATGCCGCCTACAGCGAGCAGCTCCAAGGGATCGGGATGGTTCCGGTCGGCAGACTCGTCGAAGATCTGCGGATGATCAAGGACGCGGAGGAATTGGCGGTAATGAGGGAAGCGGCCCAGCTGGCCGACAAAACCTTCAGTCACATTCTGGGCTTCATCAAGCCGGGCGTGCGGGAGAAGGATCTCGCATTGGAAATGGAATTCTTCATGCGCAAGCATGGGGCCACATCCAGCTCGTTCGATACGATCGTCGCTTCCGGGGAGCGTTCGGCGCTTCCGCACGGCGTGGCGAGCGAACGGGTCATTCAAGGCAACGAATTCATCAAATTTGATTTCGGCGCATTGTATAACGGCTACTGTTCCGATCTGACACGGACCGTCGTACTCGGCACTCCGTCGGATAAACACCGGGACATTTATAATATTGTACTGGAAGCGCAGCTGAATGCGCTGGCTCACATCCGTCCAGGGATGACGGGACGGGAAGCCGACGCGTTGGCGCGCGATATTATCAAGCGCCATGGATATGGCGATCAGTTCGGGCACAGCACCGGGCACGGCGTAGGCATGGAAATTCATGAAATGCCCCGTCTTGCCTCTTCGTCCGATGATGTGCTTACCCCGGGCATGACCGTAACGGTCGAGCCGGGCATCTATTTGCCAGGCTTCGGCGGGGTGCGCATTGAGGATGATATTGTCATTACGGACAGCGGAATCGAGATTATTACTCATTCGACCAAGGAACTGCTCGTATTGGACATGTAGTCGGACAGGATTGAGAGCTAGCTGCAAGGATCTGCTCCGTCCAAGGAATCTGGGTTGCATAATTGTAGGAGGGAATCAAGCGAATGATATCAGTTAACGATTTTAAGACAGGATTGACAGTTGAAGTGGACGGAGATATTTTTACGGTCCTCGATTTCCAGCATGTGAAGCCGGGTAAGGGCGCCGCTTTTGTGCGTTCCAAGCTGAAAAACCTTCGTAACGGCAACACAGTGGAAAAAACATTCCGCGCGGGCGAGACGCTCTCGAGGGCGCAAATCGATAACCGCGAAGTACAGTACCTGTACAATAGCGGCGATGAATATACGTTCATGGATAATGAGACCTACGATCAGTTCAACCTGACGAAGGAACAACTCGAATGGGAACTGAACTTCCTCAAAGATAACATGATCGTTCATATCGTCAGCTACCAAGGCGAAATTATCGGCATCAATCTCCCGAACAGCGTTGAGCTGAAAGTCGTCGAGACAGAGCCAGGCGTTAAAGGCAACACCGCAACAGGCGCAACGAAAAACGCGACCCTGGAAACGGGCCTCAACGTTCAAGTGCCGCTGTTCATCAACGAAGGCGACGTCCTTCTGATCGACACGCGCGAAGGCAAGTACATTTCCCGCGCCTAAATACCGGATTCCCGAATCGAATCCGCACAGCCCCGAAAGCCTGCCGCTTCCGGGGCTATTTATATGCCTTGGGAGAGGCGTCACCTTGGGCGTGCCATTCATTCGCAGGTTAGTACAATCCTTCGCAGTCTTATGATGAGTATCCCGGTAGCTCAGGAATTCAGTAAGTCAGTCGCGGCTTCTACCTAGCATTGAGGTAAAAGATTACCGGGTTAACTAAAATATGAAAAACATCACCGCTAACTAACGCCTGAGAAGGCCCCAAAATCCCTCATTCATTGCCATGAACGGTGCTGAGATGATGGAATTCGCTGCCTTCTGCTTCCTTCTCCTATCTTCAGTCCCTTACACTCAGTCCCTTACACTCAGTCCCTTATGCTCAATATCCCCGCTCCTCAGGAACCGGGGTTTTTACCGTGCGCTAGACCCTCTACTTGGTCCCGCTATCCCCATTACTCAGGAAGGCTCCGTAACTGAAAGCCTAGATGTTGGGATAAGCCACGGTACCAAAAAATGGAGCTATCTGCTTCGGTTGCTTCCCGTCAGGCATAACCCATCCAAATTCCTATCTAGGCTGCTATAAAATAGCCGTTGGGGCTTATAGACGAGGCAGCTCTCCACAAGTAGCGGCGTCTTGCTCCATTGTCGGCACAGCAAATTGCCGCCAATGGCTCCCAGCCTGTCGTATGGCGGGCGACAGCATTTTCGCGGTAACAAAATTCATCCAGATAATTCTGCAGATACTTGCCGCTTATCCCGCGGAACGTATCGCATAACCAACGCTGCGCACGCCGGAACACAGTATAGACCGGACTATTCCGCTTAACCCGAAAGCGCTGGCGGATGATAGAGATCATGGACTCCGGAGCGGAGACGTGTTCGGTGATAAAGTGATCGCGGCCGCAAGGAAGCAGCAGCTTGCCGGACATATGCTTCCGGTTGACCTGCTTCATTTTATATTGCCGTTCCTCTCCATTTGAATCAAGTGAGGCAGCCACAATTAGCGGCTGCTCGCGCGGGCCGAGATCGATATTGGGATATTGGCGCGGGCCGTTAAAGGCAATAAAGCCAAACACACGCTGATCAAGCCGCTCTTGTTCATCGGCACAACAAATTGCCGTTCGAATTTTTTGGAGCATCGCCCATGCCGTTTTGTAGGTCACTTGAATAATGGAGCTCAACCGAACAGCATTTATTCCTGCTGCGGGACAAGAGACAAGCCATATCGCAGCTATCCATTTCCGAAGGGAAGTTCTGCTTCCTTCCATGATCGTACCGGCAGTCAGGGACGTCTGATGCTGGCAGTCGCTGCATTCATAGAGAGGAAGCCTCCGCGTCCGGATCGTATACGCATGGGTATGCCGGCAGTTCGGACAACGAAAGCCGCGTGGCCATTTCAGCCCAAACAGGGCAGGTATGCATGATTCTTCTGTAGGGAATTGCTTCATTAATTCTTGTAACCCTCCAACATTCGACCAGCCTACCATCACGGCAGCCTCCCCTATAAATGAATGCAAACAAATGTTCCTATTCTGAATTATACCAAACATATGTTTCCATATCAAGCGTGTAAATGGGATGTTGGTTCCGGAAGTTTCCCAAAAAATGCGGAATTTAACTGCGGGATGACCACTTCAATTTTATGGGATCACCGACTCTTTATAAGGAAATGAAATTTTTAGGCATGAAAACGATCTGAACGAATGGTTTTACGTTTGAAAGGACCTGAGCGCATGGGAGATACCTTAATAGGAAGCGGAGACCCCTGAGTGGCGGGGATATCGAGCATAAGGCTGAAAGTGGGAACAGAAACGACGGGCACCTCCGTATAATGGATGCCGCAAGCTTGCCTCAGCACCTTTGAAATTCGCGGTATGGGCAACTGGAGGGCTGGAGCTGAACTGTATAATCGGGCGCTTCACCCAAGCATATTGAGCTCCCGGAGAATCACTGCGACTTGAGTGACAATATTCTAGCTTCCTGAGCATCTATGCGACTCGAGTGAGGAAATTCGAGCTTCCTGAGCATCTATGCGACTCGAGTGAGGAAATTCGAGCTTCCTGAGCATCTATGCGACTCGAGTGAGGAAATTCGAGCTTCCTGAGATCTATGTGACTCGAGTAAGGAAAGTCTGGCTTCCTTGGCATCTGTCCGACTTGAGTATGGAAATTCCAGCTTCCTGAGCAGAGGGGAGACTCCCTATAAGCATGTAGAAGTATGCTGAATGTATGGAGCATTTTTCTTATCGTTTGTCTCGATCCGAACGAAGGAGGGTAGAGGGCATCAAGTCGTCCGTGATTGTTGTATTTTTTTCTTCCATCGGCCCAAAAACGTGCTATAATATGCAATTAATGATTGATACAGTCCATTGAGGGTGGGAGTGAGTCAGCGTGGCACTATACGTTATGAAGTTCGGAGGCAGCTCCGTCGGCACGGTCGAACGGATGAAGCGGGTTGCCGAACGGATCGTAGAGAAAAAATTAGAAGGCCACCAATGTGTTGTCGTTGTATCTGCCATGGGGGATACGACGGATGACTTGATTGACCAAGCGAAAAGCGTAAACGATCAACTGCCGGCCCGCGAGATGGATATGCTGCTGACTACGGGAGAGCAAATTTCGGTATCCCTGCTGTCGATGGCCATCCAGAAGCTGGGCCATGCGTCCATGTCCATGACCGGATGGCAAGCGGGCTTCCGGACGGACGACATGCATGGAAAGGCGCGAATTAAGGACATTGCTCCTGAACGTGTGCATGCGGCGCTGAAAGCGGGGAACATTGTCATCGTCGCCGGCTTCCAAGGCATGACCGAGGAGGGAGAGATTACGACCCTCGGCCGCGGCGGATCCGATACGACGGCAGTCGCGCTGGCTGCGGCAATCGAAGCCGATGTATGCGAAATCTATACGGATGTCGACGGGATTTATTCTACTGATCCGAGAATCGTGCGCCGCGCGCGCAAACTGAAGGAGATCTCATACGATGAAATGCTGGAGCTGGCCAACCTTGGGGCGGCGGTTCTCCACCCCCGGGCTGTAGAATATGCGAAGCATAACAGGGTCTGTCTCGTCGTGCGATCGAGCTTCAATTACAATGAAGGGACCTATGTGAAGGAGGAAGCGAAGATGGAGCAAGGGGTGGTCGTTAGCGGCATCGCCTATGACAAAAATGTGGCACGCATCAGTGTTCTCGGCGTAGCCGATCTTCCGGGGGTTCTCGCCCGCATGTTCGGCGCGCTTGCCGATGAACAGATTGATGTGGATATCATCGTTCAGAGCGGGGTAACGAACGGGGAAGCCGATTTCTCGTTCACCACCGCCCTGCATGATCGTGACCGCGCTGTTCAGGTGCTGGAGAACATCCGATGCGAGGTTCCTTACCGTGAAGTGACCTCTGAGGCCGACCTGGTCAAAATCTCGATCGTCGGCGCAGGCATGGTCAGCCACCCTGGCGTCGCGGCGCAAATGTTCCGCGTCATCTCGGAGACGGGCGTCAGCATTAAAATGGTGAGCACGTCCGAAATCAAAGTCTCCTGCGTCGTGTCGAATGCCAAGCTGAACGATATTATTACTGCGCTTCACACTTCATATGGGCTGGATGCCGTCGAGGAAGCGTTCGTCGGCGGGCCAAAGGAACGAAGATAAAAAAAGGAAGATATGAACAAGATAAGCCGGTCCGATGGGCCGGCTTGTTGTCATTTGTCGCAAGGGGTTGGGAGAAGCGGCTAGAACTTATCGATAATCCATCGGCTGATGGTCAAGAGCAAAGCCGTTATTCCGGCCGCCATTAGCGGCCCCACCGGCACGCCCCGCAAGAGAACGATCCCGACCAGAGAACCGGCCACGAGGCCGACGATCATCTGAGGATCATTTTTCAGCAGCTCCAGGCCCCGGCCGTTCATGGATGTGGCGATGGCCCCGCCGGCCAACGCGATAATTCCTGGCCAAGATGTGAGCGTGCTCCATAGATGTTCGGCCGTGATCCGCTCGGCAGCGAAAGGGACAAGGACGGCTATCGTCAGGAACAGCAGTCCCAATTCGAGCCCTCTCCGCTCGATGGCAGGCAGATACCGTTCCAGATGTACGAGCTTGACGATAAGCAGGATGCATGCAGCCGTCGTAATGATCGGGGAACGGCTGACCAGTCCGACAACAATGAGTACAACCAGTACCAATTCGCCATTCATGATTATTGCTCCTCGACAAGAAAAGTTTGTCCGTCCAATTGATCAAAAGGGGACGTCGTGAACATCCTCTATTTACTGTATGAACAAGCCTTCTCTGTTTAGAACAATGAACGTTGCTTATCATGATGAGTCTGGGAGCCCTATGTTGCGAACGGAAGCATCATCTGCTGAACCCACACCGGAACGACCGATACCGTGTCGATGCCGGCGCAGTATTCGACATCCTTGGCATATCCCAGCTTGGCAAGACGCATCCCGCCGGAGCAGCCGAGCAGCGCGGACGTAATGTCTCCTGCATGGTGTCGATAGGCGCTGACGAGAATGCTTCCCAGGTCATTTGTGCGCATCTCCTGTTCCTGGCTGCCAAGCCGGAACAGTTCGGCGACGATAAGACCGGCGCACAGGCCGTCCTCGAAGGCGAATTCATCCTGCATACCGGCGCATAATAACGCAATGTCCTTGCGAAGCTGGTAGGCAATTCGCGCGCATTCCGACGCATTCAGAAAGGCTCCGGCCAAAATAACGTCCGCCTTTGCCGCCTTATGGATCGCCCGCGTTCCGTTCGACGTCGTCAGCACGACACGCTTCCCGTACACGTTCTCGCCAATATATTCGAACGGAGAATTGCCGGCATCGAATCCCGGTATTTTTTTGCAATTGCGCTCCCCTCCCGTAATATCCCCGTCACGGGCAGCCTGCTTGGCCTGCTGCACCGTCTCGACCGGCAGGATGCCGGATGCCCCATGCGCCAGCGCCGTAATGATGGTGCTTGTCGCTCGGAGCACGTCGATGACGATGACCGTCCGGTTCGCCAGCTCAATCGATCTGGCTTCATTGACGCTAGCTATGACATCGACCTGCATCGTTGCTCCCCCCTTACTCTCTCTCCGGCTTCGCCTCGGCGATGCCGTTAGAACACGGCTCTACTTCACCGTGTCCAGCAAATGGCCCATCGTATCGGAACGCAATCCCCGCCGCAGCGCCTCGCAAGCGATAATGTCATCCGGCGCGATATTGCCGAGATTGGCTTGCGGTCCGAGCGTTTGGAGAATCGCGGTCTGCTGATCCTTCCGCGGAGCCTCCCACATGAGCCGGTGCGGAGAATGAACCGCTTCGGCAATCATCAACACCATTTCCGTATCGCAGCCCCCGCGTTCGTCATATACGCCAACGCCTGCTCCCGATTCCCTGCCTTCAAGCGTCATCCATTCGGCGCCATGCGCAATATCTTCATTGAACGCTTCCAGCACGTCGTCCCAGATGAAGGTGGAGCCGGCCGCTTTCTTCCCGTATTCGGAGCAGACGAAGAACCCTTCGTCGCGGGCGCGCTGGATCAGGTCATTCCGCTTCTCCCGGGGCAGCGCGATCGTCCCGTCGGATACTTCGATTCCAGTGAAGCCCATTTCTTTCATCATATGAAAAAATGGTTCGACCATGCCTTTGGCGACGGCATATTCGAGAAATGTTCCCCCTGGCATCACCGTAATCTCATACTGCCGCGCCGTGTCAAGCTTCCATAACAATATCGGGGCCGGCGTAACCGCAGCCGTGCCAAAGCCCAGCTTAATGATATCGATATGCTCATGAGCTGAAGAGAGCAGATCGGCAAATGCGTTTGCTCCCAAGCCTTTGTCCATTACCATCGTCAATCCGGTTGTTCTCGGCTTGCGGGTTCGTACTCCGCTCGGATCCACCATGGCTCTAGGCCATTGTTCGATTTGAGGTTCGGATAGACTCATCGCATAATCCCCTTCATGTCCCCAGATTAGTCGAATCATGCAAGCAATATATGCGCCCGCCTGCCGACAGGTGCCTACCAGGGCGGGGAGACTGCGATTGGGGAGGAGGTGGTCAAGGTATCGAAGAATCGAAGGGACGAGCATGAATGGTACGGTTCCGCGCATACAATGGTCAATATACGGAAAAGGACAGGCTGCATCATGCCTGCGTGTGCCGGAGATCACGGTGAATCCGGATCCGCCCATACGATTCCCTCGGAGCGAAAGGAGGTGCGAAATTGTCCGTTGATAAATTTGTCGCCAGTATGTCAGGCCTCCGCATTATATCGGGGTGCCTGGAAGTTACCGCGGCTCTCATTATGCTCAAGCTGAATGAACCGGAGAAGGCGCTGGCCGTCAATTCACTGCTTGCGCTTGTCGGTCCGCTCGTTCTCATCGCGACGACGACCATCGGTCTCATCGGCATCGCAGACAAGCTGAACTGGAGCAAGATGGTCTGGATTGCGGCCGGAGTATCCTGCCTGCTTGTCGGCATTTTGAAGAAGTAGGAACCGGGCATTCGGGGCGCCGGGCCCGGCGGGGGCATAAAAAGCGGCGTGGCGCCATACATATAGGGATACAAGCCCAGGTTGTCCGGCTGTCGAATGATGACACGGGAGGGAATGCCAATGGAAGCGCTAAGCTGGTCGGCGGTGCTGCCGCCGATGCTCAAGTCAATCCTGATGGGGCTGCCCGCCGGCACATATCGGGAGCTGGAGGAAATTCGTATCCGCGTAGGACGCCCGCTGGAAATCGGCATCATGGGCGACTTCCAGCTCGTGACGGAGCGGGGGGAGCGTACGGATAATCCGAACGCTGCCTATCGCCCTAGCCGGGAGGATGGGCATCAGCTGCTCGATCTGATAACGAATCATTCATTGTACACGATGGAGGAAGAATTGCGCCGCGGATTCGTCACGATTCCGGGCGGACACCGGATTGGCCTCGCCGGCCGCACGGTGCTTGCGCAAGGCCGGGTAAGCCATCTGCGGGAGATAACGGGCTTCAATCTGAGGATTGCGCGGGAGGTGCACGGCATCGCGGCTTCGGTAATGCCGATGCTGCTTGATTTCAAGCATGCGCATGTTCATCATACGCTGATCGTGTCGCCTCCGCAGCAGGGCAAGACGACGCTGCTGCGCGACCTGGTGCGGGCGATTGGCAGCGGGTGCTGGCATCATCCCGAAGCGAGGTGGAAGGCGCTCAAGGTAGGCGTCGTAGATGAGCGGTCCGAGATTGCCGGGTGCATCAAGGGCGTGCCGAGCTATGATCTCGGCTATCGGACCGACGTAATGGACGGGTGCCCCAAGGCGGAAGGGATGATGATGTTCATCCGTTCCATGTCGCCCGACGTGCTTGCCGTGGACGAGATGGGACGGGAGGAGGATGTGCAGGCGATGAGGGAGGCGATGCATGCCGGCGTTCGCCTGATGGCCACCGCGCATGCGGAGGATATGGACGATCTGCTGCGCCGCCCCGGCATCCGGCAGCTGCTCGAGGAAGGGGCCTTCCGCCGCATCGTCACGCTCCGGCGGGTCAAAAGGGAATGGCAGCGCAAAGTATACGACGAGAAGGGCAGAGTGCTGCAGAAGCCCGTGCTGCCGGCGGAAGGGAGGCGGCCGGAATGTTCAAGCTCCTCGGATCGGCACTCCTGATCGCCGCCGCAGCCAGCATCGGCTGGCTCAAGGCCGCTTCCTACGCAGCGCGGCCGAAGCAGCTCCGCCTGCTCAACCATGCGCTTCAACGGCTTGAGACGGCCATCATGTACGGCCATACGCCGCTTGCGGCGGCCTTCGCCGAGATTAGCCGTCAGCTGCCGCCTCCGCTGCGCGCGGTCTTCGCCGATGCGGCGCAAGCGATGGACGCCGCGGATGCGGTCCCGCTCACCGCCCGCGAAGCGTGGCAGCTGTCTTGGGAGCGGCATCGCGGGAATGCGGCGCTGGCGAACGAAGACCTGCGCATTCTGCTTGAATTGGGCTACAGCCTCGGCATCAGCGATCGCGACGATCAGCGCAAGCATATCCGCCATGCGATCAAGCAGCTGGAGCAGGAAGAATTCGTGGCCCGCGAGGAATACCAGCGGTATGGCACGATGTGCCGCAGTCTCGGCGTATTGAGCGGCTTGTTGGCCGTTATCTTGATGTATTGAGGTGCCAGGAAATGAATGTGGATGTCAGCGCCATTTTCCAAATCGCCGGGATCGGCATTATCGTGGCCATGATACATACCGTGCTCAAGCAAATGGGCAAGGAGGACATGGCGCACTGGGTGACGGTCATCGGCTTCGTCGTTGTCCTGTTCATGGTCGTCCGTCTGCTGGATCATCTCTTTCAAGAGATTCGGACCATCTTTTTGTTCCAATGATTGAAGTTGACTAGCGCGGCAAGTCCGCATTATCCGGGTAGGTGGTTGCCGTGGAAATCATACAGGTGGTCGGTCTCGGCTTGATTGCCGCCATCCTTGTGCTGGTGGTCAAAGAACAGAAGCCGATGTTCGCCTTTCTGATCTCGGCCGTGACCGGAGTTATTATTTTCATATTTCTTATCGGCAAAATCGATATCGTCATTCACGTGCTGGAGGATCTGGCGGATCGATCCGGGATTCAGCCGGTCTACCTGAAGACGATTCTGAAGATTATCGGAATCGCTTATATAGCCGAATTCGGCGCCCAGGTGGTGAGGGACGCCGGCCAGGAGGGCATCGCCTCGAAGATAGAGCTGGGGGGCAAGGTGCTCATCATGGTGCTGGCGGTTCCGATCATTAGCGTCATTATCGAGACCGTAATGAGATTGCTGCCAACATAAGGTGGAGAGGGAATGAATCGATTACGACGGATAGACAAGCCGCCGCGGAAGAGAATGCGCATCTGGGCCCCGGCCCTGCTGTGCTTCCTGTTCGCCTTCATCGGGTCCGGGTACGCGTCCCCCGAGTCCCTTCAAGGGGATACGGGGAATTCCCGCGTGCAGGCGGTGACCGAGCAGTGGGGCCGCGAGCAGGCGGACAAGCTCGATACGGGGGATGTCGAGCGCTATTGGAACGAACTGCTGGGGAAATACAGCGGCTTTTTTCCGAGAGACTCGCTGCCCGACTTCGCCGATCTGCTGCTGCCCGGAGGAGAGAAGCTCACGACCGGGGCGGTGCTGCAGGCGCTCGGCAAGTTCCTGCTGCAGGAAGTGATCCTGAACGGCAAGCTCATTCTGACCATCGTCATTCTGGCCGTATTCAGCATGGTGCTGGAGACGCTGCAATCGGCGTTCGAACGGAATGCGGTCAGCAAGATCGCCTATGCCGTCTCTTATATGGTCATCATTATTTTGGCCATCAACAGCTTCCATGTGGCGATCGGCTATGCGAAGGAAGCGATATCGAGCATGATTCATTTCATGATGGCGATGGTGCCGCTTCTGTTCACGCTGCTGGCTTCGATGGGGAATCTCGTTACCGTCTCGGTCATGCATCCGCTCATCGTCTTCATGGTGCATCTGATCGGAACGCTCATCTATACCGGCGTCTTTCCGCTGCTGTTCTTCTCTACCCTGCTGCATATCGTAAGCGCCTTGTCGGACAAGTACAAAGTCACTCAACTGGCCAATCTGCTGCGCAATATCAGCATCGGCCTGCTGGGCGTCCTCCTGACCGTCTTCCTGGGTGTCATCTCCGTGCAGGGCGCCACAAGCTCGGTTACCGACGGGGTGACGGTCCGGACGGCGAAGTATATTACGGGCAATTTCGTGCCTGTCGTCGGACGCGTTTTCTCGGATGCCGCCGATACGGTTATATCCGCCTCGCTGCTCGTCAAGAACGCGGTCGGCTTGAGCGGGGTCGTGATCCTGCTGTTCATCTGCGCGTTCCCGGCGCTGAAGATCGTGACGCTGGCGCTCATTTACAACGTCTCCTCCGCCATCATGCAACCGCTTGGCGACACGCCGGCAGCCGAATGCCTCAAGACGGTCGGCAAAAGCATGATCTACGTCTTCGCGGCGCTTGCGGCCGTCGGCCTGATGTTCTTCCTGGCCATTACGATACTGCTGACGGCAGGCAATGTCGCCGTCATGATGAGGTAGACCGCGAGAGAAGGGAGGCAGGGGTATGCAATGGTTCAGTCAATGGCTTAAAGAGATCATCATGGTGATTTTGCTGGCCGCCTTCATCGACCTGCTGCTGCCGAACCGTTCGATGCAGCGCTACGTCAAGCTGATGCTCAGCCTGATTATTCTGCTCACCCTGCTGTCTCCGGTACTGCGCCTGTTCGACTCCAACGTGACGGCGGAGCTTGCCCGCGAATGGGATACGCTGCTGACCGCTTCCTCCGCCAACCGTCCCGAAGGGAAGTCGCTGGAGCAGATCCGGCGGGAAGGGGAGCGGCTGGCCCGCGCACGCGAGCGGGAGGCGCTCCGGCTGGCCGGAGCGCAGATGGAAGCCAGCATGAAGGAGCAGATTAACCGGGCGCTGCTCCAGGCGGAGGCCGCCGGCTCCAACGGGGGCGCGGCCGTGCAGGTGGCGGCCGTGCAGGTTACGCTGACGCATGACGCCAGACAGGGGCCGCCAGCGATTGAGCGAATCGCGCTTACCCTGGAGGAGGCGCCGGCGACCGCGCGGCCGGAAGCCCCTGAGAGCGGCGGCCCGCTCGATCCGGCTCCGGTCGCGGCTGTCGAGCCGGTTCGGATCGAGCCGATCGGGGCCGGAAGTCCGCCGCCGGAGGCGCCGGACGGCGCGCCGGTCTCCGGCACGGGAAGCGGGGAGCTCCTGCGCATGGAGGCAGCCGCCGTCGGAGCGCTGACCTCCGCCTGGCTCGTGAAGCCCGAGCAGATTGCGGTGTCATGGTCGCGGGAGCGCCCCTTCCCGGCCGGCGCCTACAAAAGATAAACGGGAACCAGCCCGCGCAAAAAAAATGCGGACAAACCGTCATAAAATCGCCGCACGCGCGTATAGGTGAAAATAGGACAAGTGAGAGCAGGTCCATACTACGCAAAGGCGGTCGATAGCGTTGGCGAAATGGTTGCAGCAGATTGAACAGTGGATCGGCAAGGGCTCGAACGGTTCCAAGCGAATCAAAGCGTTCCGCTGGCTGCTTCTTCTCGGCTTGACCGGCGCGGCGCTCCTCTTGTACGGCACGTTCCAGTCCGGGGGCGGGGGATGGCCGAAGGGCACAAGCAATGTCGGCCGCGAACCGCCGGCGGTAGGCGTCTTTGACGGCGCGGAGCAGAATGCGGCCGCTGCTTCGGCTGCGCCGGGCTCCTTCGAGTCGGTGGAGATGACATTCGAAGCCCGGGTCAAGTCCATTTTGGAGGAAATTGTCGGGGTAGGACAAGTCGATGTGTTGGTCACGATTGACTCGACGGAAGAGATTGTCATCCAGCGCAATTACAAGGACAACCAGCAGTTGACGGACGAGACCGACGCGAACGGGGGCAAGCGGCATACGACGCAGCATACCCGGGATGGAGAGATTGTGATGTACGAATCTTCCGGGGGCAAGACGCCGATTGTGACCAAGCGCATCAAGCCGAAGGTTCGCGGCGTTGTCGTCGTCGCCAAAGGGGCGGAGAACGCCGTCGTCAAGTCGCTCATCGTCGATGCGGTCGAGAAAGGGCTGAATGTGCCGGCCTATCGAATCTCCGTCGTGCCGCGCAAAATCGCCGAGTAGCAAATCAACCTGCATAATGCATGAATCGTGAAGGAGGAGAAAAAGACGATGAATACGAAAAGACAAACGATATGGCTGGTATCGATGCTTAGCTTGATGGTGGTGCTGTCCGCTTATTATTTGTTCACGGAGGACACGCCGAAAGCCCCTGAAATGGCGGCCGAGCAGCAGCAGCTGAAGGGCGATGCGACGGAAGCGGCCCAGCTCCCGCAAGTGGAAGTGACCGAAGTGTCCGTAGGGGAGGACGCGCAGGCCAAGGCGGCAGGGAACGGAGCGCCCGCCTCGGAGCAAGGACAGCAAGGGGCCGGCTCTGCGGTCAACGCCGAGGGCGGACAGCCAGGTCAGGATGCGGCGGCGCCAGAGGCGACTCCGGAGGAGAAAGAGCAGGCGATGCTCGATCAAGTCGTGGCCGAAGGCGTCATGAAGCGAAGCGCGATCGAGCAGAAGCAGATGGAGCGCAACGAGCAATACCAGCAGGAGCTGGAAAAGCTGATGGGCATGATCAATGACGGCAAGACGACGGGCGATAAGCTGGCGCAAGCCTATGAAGATATGAACCAATTGGAAGAGCGTGAGGTAAAAATATCCAATCTGGAAACCGAGCTGCAAAAGAACTACAACAACGCGGTCATCACCCAGGAGGACGACCGGTTCACCGTCGTCGTGCAAAGCAACAAGATGGAGGTGTCCGAAGCGGTGGACATCATATCGAAAATGATGAAAGAGCTGAATGTAACGCAGGACAAGGTAAGCGTGCAGTACGTCTCCGAATAATGCGGCGTTGTCGGAACTGGCCCGGTCTAAAACTGGGCTCTTTCCATTTGAGACGATTATGATATAATACATACGTCGTAGATTGTCCGCCTGATAACATAATCTACTTGCTCATACATATCGTCTCAAGGAGTGATTCAAGTTGTTCAAAATAAGCGAAATCAAGGAACTGATCAAGCTCCTGGACCAGACATCCGTACATGAACTGGAAATAGAGAACGAAGGCTGCCGCATCGCGATCCGGAAGCCTGGCAAGACTGAGGTGTTCAATGTACAGACATCGGCCGCGCCGCTTGCATACCCAGCTCCGGCCCCGGCAGCGGCGGCTGCTCCATCGGAAGCGGCGGCTCCAGCGGCTGAGCCTCAGCCGGAGAAGAAGGAAGAGCAAGCGGGCTTGGTCCGCATCGTCTCCCCGATGGTCGGCACCTTCTACAGCGCGCCTTCGCCGGAATCGCCGCCGTATGTCAAGGTGGGCGACAAGATCAACGAGAAATCGGTTGTGTGCATTCTGGAAGCGATGAAATTGATGAACGAGCTGGAAGCCGAGGTCAAGGGCGAGATTGTCGAGGTGCTAGCCACGAACGGCCAATTGGTCGAATTCGGCCAGCCGTTATTCCTGGTGAAGCCAGAATGACGTGTTCCGTCATTCCATTACGATGCCCAGCCAAGGAGGTCCAAGGATGAAGTTCCATAAGATTTTAATCGCTAACCGCGGCGAGATAGCCGTTCGCATCATTCGCGCCTGCCGCGAGCTCGGCATTGCGACGGTCGCTGTCTATTCGGAAGCGGACAGGGAAGCGCTGCATGTGCGTCTTGCCGACGAAGCTTATTGCATCGGGCCCACCGCGTCCAAGGACAGCTATTTGAACTTTACGAATCTGATGAGTGTCGCCACGTTGACGGAATGCGACGCCGTACATCCGGGGTACGGGTTCCTGGCGGAAAATGCGGACTTCGCGGAGATCTGCGAATCGTGCGGCATTACATTTATCGGCCCGTCTGCCGACGCCATCGAGCGCATGGGCGACAAATCCGTCGCCAAACAGACGATGAAAGACGCCGGCGTTCCGGTTATTCCCGGATCGGACGGATTGGTCGAGGATCTGGATCAGGCGCTTATGATAGCGCGTGATATCGGATATCCTGTCATTATCAAGGCTACCGCGGGCGGCGGAGGCAAAGGAATCCGCATCGCGGAGGACGAAGAAGCCCTGATTAAGCAGATGACGGCCGCTCAGCAGGAAGCCGAGAAAGCGTTCGGCAATGCGGGCGTGTATCTGGAGAAATATTTAACCGGAATGAAGCATGTGGAGATTCAGATCATTGCCGACAAGCATGGCCATGCCGTTCACCTGGGCGAGCGCGACTGTTCCGTGCAGCGCCGCCGCCAGAAGCTGGTCGAGGAAGCGCCATGCCCGGTCTTGACGCCCGACGTCCGCGAGCGGATGGGAGAAGCGGCTGTTCGCGCCGCGCTTGCTGTCGATTACTCCGGTGCCGGCACGTTGGAGTTTCTGCTCGGGCCGGACGGCAGCTTTTACTTTATGGAAATGAATACCCGGATTCAAGTTGAGCACCCGGTAACGGAGATGATTACGGGAATCGATCTCATTCAGGAGATGATTCGCGTGGCTCAAGGCGAACCTTTATCCTTCCGTCAAGAGGATGTCGTCATTGACGGATGGGCTATAGAGTGCCGCATTAACGCGGAGGATCCGGCGCGGAACTTCATGCCTTCGGCCGGCCAGATCGGTTTTTATCTGCCGCCGGGCGGATTTGGCGTTCGCGTCGACAGCGCCGCCTACCCAGGCTGCCTGATCTCGCCGCACTATGATTCGATGATTGCCAAGCTCATTGTATGGGCGCCGACGCGCGATGAGGCGATCGACCGCATGAAGCGGGCGTTGGCCGAGTTCGCCATCGAGGGCATTCATACGACAATACCGTTCCATATTCGCCTGCTTGAGCACCCGAAGTTCATCAAGGGCGATTTTGACATTAAGTTTTTGGAAGAATACGAGGTCTGGAAGTCCTAGTTCGGCCGGCGCCGTTTGTCTTGTACATGAGCAAATGGTATAGTTAGGTTAATTATGGACAGGAACTGCCTCTAGTACAAAAAGACGAGGAGAGTGTGACGGATGAATCAGGCAATCGCATCGGAATTTGAGCGCACGGATTTGGGCAACATCCAGATTGCGCCGGAGGTCATTGCAGTTATCGCCGGTCTCGCGACAATCGAGGTTGAAGGCGTAGAAGGCATGAGCGGAGGATTCGCCGGCGGCATCGCGGAGATGCTCGGACGGAAGAACTTGTCCAAAGGCGTAAAGGTAGAAGTAGGACAGCGCGAAGCGGCTGTCGATGTCAACATTATTATTGAATACGGCCATCGCATTCCTACCGTAGCCAGCGAGATTCAGCAAAATGTCAAGCGCTCGATCGAGATGATGACCGGGCTTCATGTCGTGGAAGTGAACGTGCATGTGCATGACGTCCATTTCAAGGCGCAAGAGAAGGTGGAAGAGACGGATCCGGCACGAGTTAAATAAGAGCGATATGGAACCCCCTCCAAGAGGGGGTTTACTGCCATTCAATACGAAATTGTTCAAAGGAGGCAGGCTAGCGTGAGCAAAATTGTGGACAGGTTCTTCCTGTTTATATACAGCTTCGCGATCGGCACGATTGCCATAGCTGTCATTCTTGCCGCTACAGGCTTCATCGCCCAACCGATACGGTTGACGGAGCCGTTCTGGCTGCAGTCGGCGGTCATCGCGACCGCCGCCGTATTGTTTTTGTTGAGCATCCGTTTTTTCTATGTGTCTATCCGGAGAGAGCGTGCTGCGCTGCCTTCGATCGATCAGCGGACAGAGATTGGCGATATCAAGATCTCGATGGAGACGATAGAGAACCTGGCGCTTAAGGCGGCTGGAAGGATACGGGGAGTCAAGGATTTGAAGGCCCGCATTCGCACGAACGATGCCGGGCTGGACATTGTGATCCGGACGGTCGTAGACGGCGAGACATCGATACCCGAGCTGACGGAGGAGGTCCAGCGCCAGGTTCGCGACTATGTGCAGCAAATTACGGGGATTCCGGTCTCATACGTATCCGTGTATGTGGCGAATGTGGTCCAGACGCAGACCTTCAAAGCGCGAGTGGAATAGGTGGTGAGCTTTCCGGATGTGGAATGAATGGTGGGAGAGTCACAGGAATCGCATCATCGGCATCGCGGCTGGGATATTGTTCGGTATCATTTATTTGATCGCCGGATTTTGGGATATGTTATTTTTTGCGCTGCTCGTCTTCATCGGATACAATGTAGGCAGGCAGAAAGATTTGAATCTGGGCCCCATGTTCCCGTGGCGGCGAATCGGATTATGGCTGTCAGAACGGTTTGATAGGTTTAAGTAGTCCTATGGACGCTCCGAACGACTGCTTGACCGCCGGTCTCTTACCGACGGAACAACAATCGGGGCGGTCATAGGATTTTTTGGACTGGGCATGATTCCGGGTGGGCCATGGCAGCCTAGAGAGAAGGAGCCACCTTCGGACGGGAGTGCGAAGTGGCGATTCGGATGCTATATAGATGCAGGAGGAGTATTTTTCATGAAGAGACGCATTGCCAGAGAGATGGCAGTTCAAAGCTTGTATCAGCTGGAAATGACGGACGTGACGCCTGAGCAAGCGGTGGACATGATCGTTTCGGAATCGAATCAAGAAGAGAATGAAATCGGGCTGAAGCCGGAGCATGCGCACGCGATGCATACGCATGTGCTGGAATGGGTGCGCGAGACGTGGAAGAAGCGGGACGAGATCGATACGATCCTGGCCCGTTATTTGAAGGGCTGGCAGGTCGACCGGCTCTCGCGGGTCGATCGTCAGGTGCTGCGCCTCGCCTGCTATGAGATGGCGTTTCGCACCGATGTGCCGCCGAAGGTGGCCATCAACGAAGCGATTATTTTGGCCAAGCATTTCGGCACCGAGGAATCGGGCAAATTCGTGAACGGCGTGCTCGGCCAGATGCTCCGCGATCGCGGCGGCCAGCAGGGCGGAGCGGATGCGGGAGCAGGCGGAAGCCTTCATCGCAATGACGATGAGCCGGCGGATGGAACCGCGATGGAGAGCGACTTGCGGGGATAATCGGCTGCCTAGGGCGAGCTTATATGAACGAATGGAGGAGAGACCATGACAGCGCAACTTTTGAATGGACAAGCATTATCACAGACGATACGCGAAGAAATCAAGCAGCAGGCGGCACGGCTGATCGAGCAAGGAACCCGCCCCGGATTGGCGGTCATCATCGTGGGCGACGACCCGGCTTCCCATGTATATGTGAACAGCAAGCATAAAGCCTGTCTCGAATTGGGGTTCTATTCGGAAGTGCACCGTCTGGCGGAACAGACCTCCCAAAAAGAGCTTCTGGAGCTGGTGGCCCGGCTGAACGGGCAAGCGGCGATTCACGGCATTCTCGTCCAGCTCCCGCTGCCGTCTCATATCGATGAGAAGGCGGTTATTGACGCGATTGCGGTCGAAAAGGATGTCGACGGCTTCCATCCGGTCAGCGTCGGCAATATGGTGCTTGGCGACGAGTCCCTCCTTCCTTGTACGCCGGCCGGCATCATGGAAATGCTTAAGCGCAACGACATTCCGATTGCCGGGAAGCATGCCGTCGTCATCGGCCGCAGCAATATCGTCGGCAAGCCGATCTCGCTGCTCCTGCAGCGCGAGCATGCGACGGTGACGATGTGCCATTCGCGAACGCAGCATATCGAAGAGCTCTCCCGAATGGCGGATATTCTCGTCGTCGCCATCGGCAAGGCGCATTTCGTGAACCGTTCCTTCATTAAGCCGGGAGCCGTCGTGATCGATGTCGGCATGAACCGGCTGGAGAACGGCAAGCTCGTCGGCGATGTAGATACCGATGACGTGAAGGAGCTGTGCTCCTGGATTACACCGGTGCCGCGCGGCGTCGGTCCGATGACGATTACGATGCTGATGTCCAATACGTTGAAGTCGGCCGAACGGTTCCACCGCTTGGCGCACGGTTCGCTTCAGGCGTAGCCGGCGGCAGGCGGGAACCAGGCGGCGGGTTGCGGTCCGCGAACCGGAGGACGGCTCCATCAGAAGCCGCCGCACCGCTGCGGCCGCCAATGTTCATAGGGCAGGAATGTCTCGGGGGAGGAGGCTGCGGAATGGCGAATCAGGCACGGGTTCTGTCCGTTAAGGATCTGAACCGTTATATACGAATGAAGCTGGATGGGGATGCCCGGCTGCAGGATGTCTGGGTGAGAGGCGAAATCTCGAACTTCACCCACCATTCCAGCGGCCATATGTATTTCACGCTGAAGGATGCGGACAGCCGTCTCCGGACGATTATGTTCGCGTCCTATAATCAACGGCTTCCCTTCCGGCCGAAGGAAGGGGCGCGCGTCATCGCCCGCGGCAACGTGACGGTGTATGAGCGCGACGGCCAGTATCAATTCTATGCGCAGCATATGCAGCCCGACGGCATCGGCAGCCTGTATGCGGCGTTTGAGCAGCTGAAGGAGCGCCTCGGAGCGGAAGGGCTGTTCGCGGCCGAGCGGAAGCGGCCGCTGCCCCGTTATCCGAAGAAAATCGGGGTCATCACGTCGCAGACGGGCGCCGCGGTGCGCGATATTATCATTACGCTGCAGCGGCGCCAGCCCGGCGTCCATATCGTACTGTATCCGGTGCTGGTGCAGGGCAACCAGGCCGCTGCCTCAATCGCGGCGGCCATCGAAGCGATGAACCGCCACCAGGAAGCCGATGTGCTGATTGTGGGGCGCGGGGGCGGATCGCTGGAGGAACTGTGGGCCTTCAACGAAGAAATCGTGGCTCGCGCCATCGCCCAATCGGCCATCCCGATTATTTCGGCCGTCGGGCATGAGACGGATTTCACGATTGCGGACTTCGCCGCCGACCTGCGTGCGCCGACGCCGACGGCGGCCGCCGAATTGGCGGTGACGCATCAGGAGGAACTGCGCCAGCATCTTCAGCATGTGGCGGAGCGGATGCGGCACGGCATGCGGCGAACGGTGCAGCAGAGCCAGGAGCGGCTGCTGCGCGCTCAGCGCTCGCCCGTGCTTCGCAAGCCCGAACTGCTGACGGCGAAGCATCAGGAGCGGTATGAACGGCTGCGGGAGCGGCTCGCATACCGGTCGCGCAGCCGCTTCAAGCAAGCGGACGAGCGGTGGAGGGAGCTGCGCGGACGGCTGCGGGAGCAGACGCCGGTGCATCAGGTGCGTTCCGCGCGGGAGCGGCTGAATGGCATCGAACGCCAGCTTCACCGCGCGATGGCGATGCAGATGAATGAGCGGCGGCTGAAGCTCGGCGCCCATCTGAAGCATCTCGACGCCTTGAGCCCGTTGAAGATAATGGCGCGCGGGTACAGCCTCGTGTATGATGAGCGGGAGGAGAACATTATCCGCACGATTAGAGATGTGCAACTGGGAGACGTCGTGCGCGTGAAGCTGAACGACGGGCAGCTCGATTGCCACGTCTGGTCGATGAAAGGAGACAGCGATTGATCGATGGATAATCAAGAAAAAGCTATCACTCAGGAAATGAGCTTCGAGACGGCAATGGAGAAGCTGGAGTATATCGTCGAGCAGTTGGAGAGCGGAGATGTGCCGCTGGAGCAGGCTATCGAGCTTTTCCAGGAAGGGATGGGCCTGTCCGGTCTGTGCGCCCGCAAATTGGAGCAGGTTGAGCGCAAAATCGAGGTCTTGTCGGAGCAGAATGGCGAGCTGAAGCGGCAGCCGTTCCCGTCGGAAGAAGCGGGTGATCGGATTGAATAGCGCTGGAGCGGAAGAAACGTTCGCTTCTTATCTGGAGCGTCACGTCGCGCGGATTGAGCGGCTGCTGCCGGCTCAATTCCCCGCCGGCTGGCAGGTCCCTGCCGAATTGAAGGAATCGATGCTGTACTCGCTGATGGCCGGGGGCAAGCGCCTGCGGCCGCTCTGTGTTGTCATCGCATGCGAGAGCCTGAACGGCCCGCTGGAAGCCGCCGATCCGGTGGCCTGCGCCATCGAGATGATACATACATACTCCCTCGTCCATGACGATCTTCCGGCGATGGATAACGATGATTACCGCCGGGGGAAGCCGACCAACCATAAGGTGTACGGGGAAGCTCTTGCCATATTGGCGGGGGATGCGCTTCTCACCCACGCCTTCTACACGGTCGCGCAATGCTCGCGCCGTCACGGCATCCCGGCCCAGATCGCCCTGACCATCGCCGAGGAGCTGTCCGTCTATGCCGGCATGCGGGGGATGGTGGGCGGCCAGACCGCGGACATGCTGGGCGAACAGGGAATGACGACGCTGGACCAGCTCAAATATATTCATCTCCACAAGACGAGCGATCTGATCGTGTTCGCGCTTCGCGCCGGAGCCCATCTCGCGGGGGCGAACGAAGCGCAGTTGGACGCGTTGACCGAGTTCGGGACGAAGCTTGGCCTCGCCTTCCAGATTCAGGACGATATCCTGGATATTACGGGCGAAGAAGCGCTGCTCGGCAAGCCGAAAGGGAGCGATGAGAAGAGCGGGAAGGTGACCTACCCGTATTTTATCGGGCTCGAGGCATCGAAGCAGGAGGTCGCCCGTCTGACGGAGGAAGCGAAGCAAGCGGTTCGGCAGGCCGGATTCCCTTATCCGGCGCGCCTCTACGAGCTGGCGGATTATTTAATGGAACGCCAATTCTGATTCCGCCGCCGGGTCTGCGGCCGGCGGATTCCAGGGGGGCGCTTCCATGGAAATGATATTTCATGATTCGCTTTCCCGTTTTGTGATATAATAGAGACTACATAGAGTGGTGCAGTATTCTAGTCGGCCTCCCGACACCGAAGGCGGGCCTAAAAATTCGCCAAAGGGCACATCGATGAAGTTCCTGGTGTTGGCTTGCGACGCCCAGTCGTGGGCTGATGCTGGGAGTTAAGGTTGTGGGGCGATCCACAATGGCATGTGGGCGTTGACCCCGCTTCCGCGGAGGCCCAAGTGCGTGGTACGGCGTCCTCGCGCGCCGCATTACGGCTTGGGGTATGAACCTATATTGCGAGTCACGCGGAACGCTCTCCGGCTTGCCGGATCGTTCCGTGAAGGTGGCTTGTATGTAGCGTAGCCTGCCTTGAGTGAGTCTGCAGGGATAGCGGATGTGTAGATATGACGGTCTTCGGCCAAAGACCTGCCTATCGGATGCCGCTTGAAATCTGATTTGCAAAAGAGGCTAAGGGTCGGTTCAGGGCTGCTCGAGGAAAACTCCTAGACTGTTCACAATGTGAGGCTTTGTGGGGATTATAGTGTGGTCTAAGTGGTAATCCAGTCTGACGTCCGGCGACGGCGTCAAGACGCCCTTAATTGGAAACGGCCTGCCCGGCGACGGGGAGGCGGGCGTCTGGGAAAACCTACTGGACCTAAGCCACAGCGTTTATCCAGAAAGCTGCCACTCCAACCATCTTTGGTTATCAAGACACATAAGAATGAGTTCGTTCGCGGGAACATCTCATAAAAGGATGAGTTGACAACGATAATGAAGTTTTCATTCAAACATTCCGTCAAGTGGAGCATATTCATTTTTTTCGTCACCTTCGCGATGGCCGTCATATTGTCTGTTGCCTCCACGTCAATGCTGGGGAAAGCGGGCTGGGGCGTCGGTATGGTGATCGTGTTGATGCTCGTGCTTATTGGAGTGTTTTTTGATATTATGGGCTTAGCTGCGGCTGCCGCGAAAGAGACTCCGTTCCACGCGATGGCGGCGGAGAGAGTGCGCGGAGCCAAGCAAGCGATCTATATCGTGCGCAACGCGGATCGTTTCTCGAACTTCTGCAATGACGTGATTGGTGACATGACAGGGGTTATCAGCGGTTCGGCCACGGCGATCGTAGTGACGAATTTGCTATGGTCCATGAATGCCGAGAGCGTATGGATGACGACGGCGGTAAGCGTTGCCTTCACCGGCCTCGTATCCGCATTAACCGTCGGAGGCAAAGCGTTGGGGAAGTCATTTGCGATTCATTACTCCACACCGATTGTGTTGCTGATTGGCAAATGTTTCCATTTTTTGGAGAGCAAGCTTCATATCCGCCTGTTCACCAAAAAACGCGGCAAATCGAAACAACGAAAGCGAGGGAATTCCCGTGCTGCTCGAACAGATTAACCAACCTAGCGATCTGAAGCGGTTGACGAAGGAAGAACTGCCGATCCTGGCGGAAGAAATTCGACAATTTCTCATTGAGAAGCTGGCGGTGACCGGAGGACATCTGGCATCGAACCTGGGCGTCGTCGAGCTTACGCTTGTCTTGCATTATTTATATGACAGTCCCCGGGACAAAATGATATTCGACGTGGGCCATCAGGCATACGTTCATAAAATATTAACCGGACGCAAGGACCGGTTCGATACGCTGCGCCAGTACAAGGGGCTGTGCGGCTTCGTCAAGCGCGCGGAGAGCGAGCATGACGTATGGGAAGCCGGGCATAGCAGCACCTCGCTGTCCGCGGCGATGGGAATGGCGCTCTCCCGCGATTTCAAGGGCGAGAGCAACAAGGTCATCGCGGTCATCGGCGACGGCGCGCTAACGGGAGGCATGGCGCTCGAGGCGCTCAACCATATCGGGCATGAGAAGAAGAATCTGATGGTCGTGCTCAACGACAACGAGATGTCGATTGCCCCGAATGTCGGAGCGCTACATAATTATTTGTGCAAAATACGCTCCGATCGGAACTATTTAAAAGCGAAAGAAGAAGTGGAGCAGCTGCTCAAAAAGATCCCGGCGATTGGCGGCAAGCTGGCCAAGACGGCGGAGCGGGTGAAGGACGGCTTCAAATATTTGGTCGTGTCCGGCATGCTGTTCGAAGAGTTCGGCCTGAAATATTTCGGACCTGTCGACGGGCACGACATTGACAAGCTGATCGATATTTTTCAGCAAGCGAGCCGCGTGAACGGCCCGGTGCTTATTCATGTCGTTACCCGCAAAGGCAAAGGATATACGCCGGCGGAAGCCGACTCGCATAAATGGCACGGCATCTCGCCGTACAAGATTGAATCCGGGCAAGTGCTGAAAGCGGTAGGCAATCCGATGTACACCGAGGTATTCGGCAAGACGCTCGTGGAGCTGGCGGAGCAGGACGATCGCGTCGTGGCCGTGACGCCGGCCATGCCGGGAGGTTCCGGACTGCTCGGGTTCGCGGAGCGCTTCCCGGGCCGCATGATCGATGTCGGCATCGCCGAACAGCATGCCGCCACCATGTGCGCCGCATTGGCTATGGAAGGGATGAAGCCGGTATTTGCGGTATATTCCACCTTCCTGCAGCGGGCGTACGACCAGGTGGTGCATGACATTTGCCGCCAGAGCGCGAACGTGATCTTCGCCATCGATCGCGCCGGGTTCGTCGGACCGGACGGGGAGACCCATCAAGGCGTATACGATATCGCTTTTATGCGCCATATTCCGAATATCGTGCTGATGATGCCGAAGGACGAGAACGAGCTGCGCCATATGCTGAAGACAGCGCTCGATTACGATGAGGGACCGATTGCGGTGCGGTACCCCCGCGTCAACGGGGTGGGGGCCGAACTGGACGCCGAGCTCCTCCCGATTCCGATCGGGACATGGGAAATCGTTCGCTCCGGCGATCATGCCGCCGTACTCGCGATCGGCCCGATGGTTCAGGTGGCCGAGGAAGCGGCGGAGCAGCTGCGGCGCGAAGGCATTCGGCTGCGCGTCATCAACGCGCGCTTCATGAAGCCGCTCGACGAGGCGATGCTGACTCTGCTCGCCAGAGAGCAGCTGCCGATGATCGTGCTGGAGGAGGGCTCCGTCGCGGGCGGCCTGGGCAGCGCCATCATGGAGCATTATGCCCAGCATCATGTATTCGGCATCAAGGTGAAGCCTATCGGGGTCCCGGATTGCTTCGTGGAGCACGGCAGCATCAAGGAGCAGCGCCAGGAGGCGGGCCTGACCGCCGAGCAACTGGTGAAGGAAGTGCATACGATGCTCTTCGCCCATGGCGATAACCGGATGAGCCGGGCCTAGCCCGAATACCCACTGACAGACAGGAGTACAGCATGTCCATACCGAAGGAACGGATTGATGTTCTGCTCGTGGAGCAGGCCTATTACGACAGTCGTGAAAAAGCGAAAGCCGCCATAATGGCCGGCTTGGTATATGTGAACGAGGAACGGATTGAGAAGGCGGGGACGAAGGTCCCCCGGGACGGAACGATTACGGTGAAGGGCGCCGTCCATCCTTATGTAAGCCGGGGCGGCTTGAAGCTGGAGAAGGCAATTCGCCACTTCGGCCTCTCGATGACGGAGGCCGTCATGCTTGATATCGGCGCTTCGACAGGCGGATTTACCGATTGCGCCCTACAGCACGGCGCGCGCTACGTATATGCCATCGATGTCGGCTATAACCAGCTTGATTGGTCGCTTCGCAATGACGAGCGGGTTCATGTCATGGAACGGACCAACTTCCGCTATACGGAGCCGGAGCATCTGGAAGGCCCGGTTCCGGATATCGCGACCATCGATGTGTCCTTTATCTCGTTGAAGCTGATTTTGCCGCCGCTTCAAGCCCTTATCGGCAAGCCGGGCCGGGTCATCGCGCTGATTAAGCCTCAATTCGAAGCGGGAAGAGAGAAGGTCGGCAAATCGGGCGTCATCCGCGATCCGGCGACGCATGAACAGGTGCTGAGGGAGATACTGGACTTTGCCGCATCGTTGGGCTTCCGCCTGGAGGGGTTGACTTATTCCCCCATTACGGGAGGAGAAGGCAATATCGAATTTTTGGCTTATTGGAGCGTGCCGGAAGGCGGATCGCCGGAGCCTGCGGCTTCCCGCGAGCAGATTCACGCAGTTGTGGAGGAAGCCAATTCGGTGTTCCGATCGACCTCTTAATCCTTCGTTCGATTCCATCCGCTGAAGCTCATCCGGGACAGACATCCGACGGATGAGCTTGCTTTGTGTTTGGCGCCGGCGGTGCCCTTTCCATCATAGCGGGGTGGTGATTCCATTGAGCGATATCTGGGTCATGGGATTGATTGTTATCGGCATACTGATGTGGATCGGCTTCGGCGTGCGGAGGTACGCCCATTCACCCGAGCCGATGGAGGATGTTTGCCTGAGCGACCGGTTTCCGGAGGATGAGGAGGCGATACAACTCGTCGAGGATGCCGGGTATGAGGTCATCGGGGGCAAGTTCTGCATGCCTTTGCACTTTACGGTAGACGGGGAGGACATCGATGCCCGCATCCGGATTGACATGATCGCCAAACGCGACAATCAATGGTATATTGTTCGTATCGCACGCGAACGGATGCAGCTCGATTGGGACGGCAGCGGCATGAAGCGGCAGTGGATGCCTTATTTCGCCGCCTATCCCGACACGGCCGGCCTGCTAGTCGTGGATAGGCTGGAACGCCGGGTGCGGCTGATTCGTATGGACTGGGGGGAAGCCTATGTCCACGGGGATTAAGGCAATACTAAGATAAGCAACACCCCGTCTCGCTTGCTGCGGCCATAGGCCATGAGTAGAAGGAACAAAAACGGAGGGCTCACATGAAAGGTCAACGACATATCAAAATTAGGGAAATCATAATGAACAACGAGATCGAAACCCAGGATGAATTAGTCGATGCCTTACGGAGCGCAGGCTACCACGTGACGCAGGCTACCGTGTCCAGGGACATGAAGGAGCTGCATTTGATCAAAGTTCCCATGAAAGACGGGCGGTACAAATATTCGCTGCCGGTCGACCAGCGCTTCAACCCGGCGCAGAAGCTGAAGCGGGCGCTGCTGGATAACTTCATCAGCATTGACAGCACGGAGAATCTCGTCGTGATTAAATGTCTGCCCGGAACGGCGAACGCCATCGCCGTCCTGATGGATAACATCGAATGGCCGGAGATTATGGGCACAGTTTGCGGAGACGACACGATACTTATCATTTGCCGCACCAAGAAGGAAAGCGACGAAGTCGTGGCGCAAATTGAAGAGTATATTTCGTAAACGGCATCCTGGGAGGGGAGTCCATGTTAATCGCATTATCCATTACGAATCTGGCCGTCATTGAATCCGTACAGCTTCAATTTCACCAAGGATTTCACGTTCTGACCGGGGAGACGGGCGCCGGCAAATCGATCATTATCGATGCGCTGGGCTTGATCGGGGGAGCCCGGGGTTCCTCGGAGTTCGTGCGCTATGGCTGCGATCGGGCGGAAGTGGAGGCGTCCTTCGATCTGCCCGCCGATCATCCTGCCTGGGAGGCGATTGCGAAGCTGGGGGTTCAGGCGGATGCGGAAGAATTGCTTATTATTCGCAGGGAGTTGACGGCCAACGGCAAGAGCATGTGCCGGATTAACGGCCAGATGGTCAATCTGACGATGCTTCGGGAAGTGGGGGAACTGCTCATCAATATCCACGGCCAGCACGAGCATCAATCCTTACTGAAGGTAGAGCGGCATCTGGATTGGCTTGATGCGTACGGCGGGGAGGAGCTGGCGGCGCTCAAGAAGCGGTATCGTGAAGAGTTCGGCTGCTTCATGGCGCTGCAGCATGAACTGAACCAGTTGAAGCAGACGAGCCAGCAAGCCTATCAGATGCTGGATTTGTACCGTTTTCAGATTGAAGAACTTCACAATGCCGGACTCCAGGTGGGCGAGGATGAATTATTGGCGGAAGAAAAGCGCAAACTAGCAAATGCCGAGAAGCTGATGGATCATGTCAATCATGCTTATGAGCGGTTGTATGGCCAAGGCGCGATGGATGCGGTCAGCGTGGCCATCGCCAAGCTCGAAGATGTGATGCCGTATGATCCCGCCAAGTTCCAGCCGATGGTGGAACAGCTGCAGACCGCCTATTACCAGTTGGAGGATGCGGCATACCAGCTGCGCGACTACCGGGAGAATATCGAATTCAATCCGGAGCGGCTGGAGCAGATCGAGGATCGACTGGAGCAGTTGAATGGATTGAAGCGGAAATATGGGGCGACCGTGGAAGAAATGATCGCTTATGGCGAACGGATACAGGCCGAGGCGGACAAAATCGAGCACAAGGACGAGCGGATTGCCGCGCTGGAGAAGGAGAGCCAAGAGCGGCTGGCGAAGCTGGCCAGACGGGCGCAGGCATTAAGCGATGCCAGACGGGAATTGGCCGATAAGCTGACAAAGCGGATCGAGAAGCAGCTGCAGCATCTTCATATGGAACGCACCCGGCTCGATGTCCGTCTGGAACGGCTTCAAGACGGACAAGGCTTCGATGTGAACGGAGTGAATGTCCGCTTCACGAAGAACGGGTGGGACGATGCGGAATTTCTGATTTCGCCGAATCCGGGCGAACCGCTGCGGCCTTTGCACAAGATCGCATCCGGCGGGGAGCTGTCGCGGATTATGCTGGCGTTGAAGACGATATTCGCCGAGATGGATCGCATTCCGGTGCTCGTCTTCGACGAGGTGGACACCGGAGTAAGCGGCCGGGCGGCCCAGGCGATCGCCGAGAAGCTGGCCGAAGTGTCCCGCAGCGGTCAAGTGTTCGCGATTACCCATCTTCCCCAAGTGGCCTGCATGGCGGATCATCATTATTACATAGAAAAACTCGTGCGGGACGAACGCACATCAACCCAGGTAACGGAATTGCAGGAACAAGGACGCGTGGCCGAACTGGCTCGGATGCTTGGCGGCGTGGAAGTAACGGAAAGAACCCTGCATCATGCTCAAGAAATGCTGAAGTTGGCTGAACGTCAAAAAGGTGCGTAATTCAAGGGCTTGAGGAATCATTTTCACTCATAAAACACTGGGGTCAAGGTTACCTTAATGTTACGAAACGGGCACGCCCTTTTTCGTCAAAGCTTCCGTCAACAAAGGAGTGTGACACCTTTGAACCCCAACGCAAAACGGCTGCTCGGTCTTATGCTAGCCATTATTGTTTGTTTATGCTGCACCACAGCCCCTTTCCGCACCTACGCGGCTTTGCCGAATCATCTGCGTCTTTTTGAAGGAGAACACAAGCAACTGAATCTGGTCATGCCGGTGCAAGCGCAGGCTACCGTGGATAGGCCCGATATTCTGAAGGTGAACGGGCAGAGCGAGACCTCCTTCCGCTTATCGCTGCAGAAGCCGATCTCGCTGCAATCTTCCCAGACCGGACAGGCTGAATTGAAGCTGAAGCTGTTCGGCGGCATTCCGTTGAAGACGTTGAAGGTCAATGTCGTTCCTAACCTGCGGGTCGTTCCCGGGGGACAGACAATCGGCGTCAAAGTCAAATCGTCCGGGATTCTCGTCGTCGGGCACCATCTTGTTCATGTCGGACCTGAGCGCAAAATATCGCCGGGTGAAGAAGCAGGCGTCCGGTTAGGCGACATGATTATGAGCATGAACGGAACCCGCCTTAACGATGTGACCAAGGTGGCGGATATCGTTCGCGAAGCCGGCGAGAAGAAGCAGGCGATTGAGCTGGTCATTCAACGGGGCGACACCGAGATGAAGACGAAGCTGAAGCCGGCCTATGATGTGGAGGACAAGACCTGGCGGCTTGGATTATATATCCGGGATTCCGCCGCGGGCGTCGGCACTCTTACTTTTTACGCCCCAGATCAAGGGGTGTACGGAGCGCTTGGCCATGTCATCACCGACATGGATACGCAGACCCCCATCACGGTAGGCCAGGGCGAAATTGTTCAGTCCAATGTAACCTCCATCTCCAAAAGCCAGAATGGCGAGCCTGGCGAGAAACGGGCTCATTTCTTGAAGGAAGGCCGCGTCTTGGGGAATATTGAACGCAATACACCGTTTGGCATTTTCGGCAAAATGACGAATCAACCGGAGCACAGTCTTTACAAGGAGCCGATTCCCGTCGCTTTCAGCGAGGAAGTTCAGGAAGGCCCCGCAGAGATGCTTACGGTCGTCAACGGCCAGCAGGTGGAGCGATTCAAGCTGGAAGTGGTTCATGTGACGAAGCAGACGTCACCGGCCACCAAAGGGATGGTCATCCGCATTACAGACCCTAGATTGCTGCAAAAGACCGGGGGCATTGTCCAAGGGATGAGCGGAAGTCCCATCATACAGAATGGCAAGCTCATTGGCGCCGTTACTCACGTGTTCGTCAATGATCCGAGCTCCGGCTACGGTTGCTTCATTGAATGGATGCTGCAGGATGCGGGTGTGGTGCTCTCGCCACCCCCGACCTCCAGCAAAGAAGGCTCACATGCTGCGTGAGCCTTTTTTTATGACCTGATTCGCCTTTAGCGTGTCGAAGGAATGCGAATGATGTAGAAAAAATGAATAACTATACATTATAAATCATGTTCCTAAAAAAATAAAGAAAAAAAGTTTTCGACAGAAGGAATTTCATTCTTGGTGTCGAATAAGTTATTCTTGTAGAGGAAAGCCAACGACATCAATGCTCGGGAATGCTAAACTTTGACAAGGGAGGATCAGAAGTTGCAAAAGATCGAAATACTGTTAGCGGACGACAACCGAGAGTTCACGAATTTATTAGCTGATTTCTTATCAGAACAGGAAGACATGGTTGTCACCGGTGTCGCCTACAATGGCGAAGAGGTGCTTCAATTCCTGGAACAGACGAGAGCGGTGCCTGATGTGCTCATTCTCGATATAATTATGCCTCACCTGGACGGTCTGGGCGTGTTAGAACGTTTACGCAGTATGAATCTGTCCCCGCAACCGAAGATCATCATGCTGACCGCATTCGGTCAGGAGAGCATTACGCAGCGTGCCGTGCAGCTCGGCGCGTCCTATTACATCCTGAAGCCGTTCGACATGGATATCCTGGCGAACCGGATCCGGCAGCTGGCTGGCATCGCTTCGACTCCATCGGTCGGCAGCTCCAGTGCCGGCAGCTACATGACCTCCTCCAAGTCGAATGTCGTCCAATTGGGCAAGACGAAAAATTTGGATGCAAATATTACGTCCATCATACATGAAATCGGCGTTCCGGCGCATATTAAAGGATATCAGTACTTGCGCGAAGCGATTACGATGGTGTACAACAACATCGAAATTCTCGGCTCGATCACAAAAACGCTCTATCCGGCCATTGCGGAGAAATACAAAACGACGCCGAGCCGCGTCGAGCGCGCGATTCGCCATGCCATCGAGGTGGCCTGGACCCGCGGCAACATCGACAGCATCAGCCGCCTGTTCGGCTACACCATCAACATCAGCAAGTCGAAGCCAACCAATAGCGAATTCATCGCGATGGTCGCAGATAAGCTGCGGATTGAGCATAAGGTGTCGTGAAGCTTAGAGCCGTAAGGGTTGCCGACGTTAGGGAGAACGTTCGTTCCCGTAAACTTATCGGCGTCCCGTCAAAACGTTCCGATAAACTTTTCGAGAACATTCCGATAAACTTGAGCGATTCACCTCCGTTTCCTGCGCGAACTTGTCGGCGTTGACTTAGCGCCAGTGTAGCGTAGATCGAAGGCCGACGCAAGGGTTAGTGTACAAGGATTTCGCGACCAATTGATGCTTCCATTGTTGTTTGAAGCGTAAATCGAAACGCCCGCTTATCCGATAAGTTTTCGGAAGTGGGCGTTTTTCAACGTAAAAACACGAATGATTCCTCCCATATGCGCGATAATCGTTAAGATTTACAAGATTGCGCATTTCAAGCCGGTCGGTCGCGATTGTTCGGATTATCTTCGGAAATTCATGCGAAAAAGCCCTGCCGTAGCTGGTGGGGCCGTTTCTTTGTTACGGCAGTATTTTCCGGTACGTACCGATAATTTTTACCGTAACGCACCGGTAGAATTTTCCGGTAAATAAGACTTACTAATAAGATCTAAAAACATAGCGCATCGGAATAGAAAAGCACTATTCCTCGCGCGCAGAAGTAATACAACAACTATTCTTCGCGGAAGAAAAGATGCGCGAATCCTCTATAGTAAGGATACATTGCCGAGCGCATGGGCGCGAAGGCTTGTGCGCAGCACAATGGCCTTTTCTCTTTACATTACCGTTAGTCTATACAGACTCGCGCGAATGTCCCGTTAATACCCGACTCCCTCCGCTCCACACACACGCAATATTCCCGCCATTTTAGCCGTCTTCTCTCTTCTGAGTATCAAACGTCCATCTCCGCTAGAAAACGCCTATTTTGCGGTAAATATCCCGTTAGAGCTAACGCATTCCTTCCCTTAAATGCGCTATAATAATCATAAAACGACCGGGCGGTGGGGAAATGATAGATATTGACTTGGATATGATTATAAAAGTGGCCTCGTTCATCGGAATACCGTCTATTTTTTTATTGTTAACCTATCTATTTAAGGGAATCAGTCTCGCGCAAGTAACTCCATTTGAGCGACATCTTATGAATGATACAAAGAAGATGATTAGCGGATTTCTTGAGTCACTTTTCCCAGCAATTATTCTCGGAATATTACTTGTGGTAAGTTTAGAGGTGATAGATGAGTTCAGTTTTTATACAAATCTACTTATTGGAACTTTTCCGTTCATTGGAATGCTTATAGTAGACATTATTCTTAACAGTCGATTTAGTGGAAAAGAATCCTACTACTTAATTGAAAACGGTCAAAAAATATTCATTCATAAGATAACCAGTGAGGGTGATATCGTTCTAAGTAACGAGAAAATTATATCAAAGTACAGTGTGTATATCATTCAGAAAAAAGAATTTTTGTACGGAAAGGAAATTAAAGTTGAACATATTGATATGAAAGAACCTGCCTTGCCTAAGAAAATGCGCAATTGACTTATATTCAGATCTTCTTTCCTGTCCATGCACATGATAACTCTAGTTTACTTTCGTCCAATAAATAGGGTATAATTGCCATGCAATAGAATGGCTTTATGGGCGGTCGGCTAGTCTCCCGGAAGGGAGGTGACGCCAGTGAGCGTATACGAAGCAATGTCCGTTATGTTCCAATTCGGGATATGGATACTCGCGTTGTTGACTTTTGTCGTGACGCTGCTGATATACATGCACACAAAGAAATAGACCGCCCCCGGATAAGGTTAACGGTCTATTTCCAACACCTTCGAAGCCACCGCCTTTGAAGCGGCTATTGCACTGGAGTCGTGTTCGAGCACGGCTCCTTTTTCTATTTATATGATAACATAGCAGTTTTTATACGTCTACTTTATTTGGCAAGTGCTCTAAATGTTCGTTTGTAATACGTTAGACTCCCTCACTTTTGTACTCCCTCGTTAGTAAAACGCCTAATTTGCCGCTTATTTTAAGCGAGAGCACGTGAATTATTGTTCTAAAGGATTACATAGCAACGCGCGCAATATACGACGAAAATTATGATGTGTTTTATTTGGCATCTGCTCTAATCGTTCGATTCTGCTTCCTCAAATTGCAATAGAGCAGATATATCTTTGATGTCTAAGGCATGGGCGATTTTCTCGATGTTCCCCATGTTTAATTCTTGAAGCTTATTATTGCACATAACCGAGATCTTTGATTGTGGGACCCCTGACAATACTTCTAGTTGTTTTTGAGTGATTCCCCGTTCTTTTAAAACCTCTTTAAGTTTAATCGCTAATCTTAACACCTTAATTACCCCCAAAAAATAATTTGTAGAAAGACTGTTGACAATATCACGATATCGGTATATTATGATGATAGATATCACGATATCGGTATATTCCCAATATACCACCTATATTCGGAAAAGTATACACTTTTCTGCTAGTTTCCTATTGCCAAAAATGGAGGTGAACCGCATGTGCATGGCGCAAAGCTATGTCGATCAGCTTAACAAGCTGAACCGAAGTGTTACGGCTACATACGAAGGGCTTAACCGGATGCAGTCGATGGTGGACAAGGAGTTGAGCGAGGTCTATCACGAAATCGAGGCGGCGACACTTGACCTCTATCGCGAGCATCAATTGATGCAACGGCTACAGGACGTATTGAAACGCCGTCGCGTTGTTAAGGACGAGTTCGTTCGGATTCAGGCGGTAAAGCTCGCACTCGATTCGTCAGTGAACAAGCTGAATCAGCGGTACCTGTCTCTGGCTGAGAAAAGCGACGAAATCAGACGTAGCTTGAACGTAACAATGACCATTACCGACGTTGTCGGCGAAATCAACATTATGGAGGGATTAACGATATGAAAACGATGGATATGGTAACGAAACAACGGTACACACAACTTCTCGCGAAAGCAGCTCGCACATTGGAATTGCTGGCCGAAGTTCTCGAAGTAGACGCGGACGAGTACCAAGATGCAGAATGCGACGCGGTAATGATTCGTAGCGCGATTACCTTGTGCGAAGTAAATCCTACGCGGGGATATTTGGACGACCTGGAACGCGACATTGCTAGAGGCTTAGGGTATGTCCGTTTCGTCCGTCGAATCTGGCGCAAGCGCAGCCGCGCGCGTGAGGTTTACGGCTACGAAATCGGGTATTATCGCAACTGCCGGACGGGGAACTACGAGGTATCGTGGATCGACCCGGTAAAATCCAGCTTCGATAAGAGTCGCGTTAAACGGGCGGTATTCCTTCCGGGCGTCATACATAGTATCGCGCCGCAGACATTGGCCGACGAGGTCGCCGGAGTAGTTACGGTGACATACGACCAAATGTTGAAGCTCGGTTTCATTATAGAGCAGGTAAGCGCGGCATGAAACAGGCGGTCATAGAACTGGATCTCGGCTATGAGATCATCCATCTGAACGGGTATCTAGTCACAGACGATTACCTAGTCGCTATCGAGAATAATGTGATGTGGATGTATCATGTGAGCGAGAAGGTCGAAGGCGACGTATATACCAGCACAAAGGCCGGATTATGGCTCGGGCAGTTAAAACGCAAAGATGCCGACGAACAGGCGCTCATATTACGAGTTCTCGACTTTCTTCGGAATTTATCATTTTACGATTTTCTTCGATATCATCATGACTGGACGATGGACTACAATTTTCAATTTGTCGAAGCCGTCAATTAATAACGTTCTTTTCGATGTGACAGTGGCTTGCGTGGTTTTGGCAGGTCTAGAGTATTACCAATACGAAGTATTGCCAGTGCAGGCTTCACATTGCATGGCACCCGCGTTTTCATAGAACGTCGGGTTTCTTTTTTTTATTCTGCCGTTGACATTGCCCTTACGGTAAAGTGTACGGTTGAATGGAACACCGTATTGAAATGCAAAGCCTTTCCCCCGTTAAAAAATGAAGAATGGAGGTGACCTCTTGCTTTCGATTGGAGAATTCTCAAAGATATGCGGAGTGTCTACAAAAACGCTTCGATATTATGCTGAAATCGGACTAATCCATCCGGATGAGATTAATCCGGAAAACGGTTATCGGTATTATTCCATCATGCAACTCAAAAAGATGCTCCTGATTAACCGTCTGAAATCTTATTCTTTTTCTCTGGAAGAAATTAAAGACATTTTGGAATGGGAAGAGGATCAAGCAGAAGAGAAGCTTCGTTCTGCCCTGAACCGCAAGCGAAGGGAAGTACAGGAAAAGATCGATGCTTTCGCCTATGCCCTCAATCAAATGAACCGGGATATTTCGAATTTGGAGAAGGGCATGCCAATGATGGCACACCTTGACCATATAGAGGTGCAGCTTGTTGAAACCGGGCCAATGAATATCCTTTCTATGCGGCAGATGCTGAGCAGTGATGACTATGCTGCAGGCTATGGAATGTATTTTAGCGGGCTCTATGCAAAGATTGTTACTGAAAAACTCACCCTGCTTGGTGCGTCGATGACGATTTATCACAGCCCGGAATACAATCCGGCCGGCAACGACACAGAGTTTGCCATCCCGGTAGCGGAAGCGGTAAAGGGAACGAGAGATTTTCCCGGAGGCCTCTGTGCGAAATCTGTGCTGCATGGTTCATATTCCGAATTGACATCGGTATATGCCAGGCTGAGGGAATGGATAGAAAATGAAGGCTATGAATTGATAAAGTCACCCTATGAAGTGTATATCACCGACCCCAATCAAGCGGCCGTTCCTGAAGACATCGTTACCGAGGTATATTTTCCTGTAAAGAAAAAATAACGTCTTGTAGAGAGGTGCCTATCATGCAAAGAAGTTACTGGCCAACGACAGAATGGCAAGCCGCAGACCCGGCAGCTTTAGAAATGGACGCTGACAAGCTGTTAGAGCTTGAACCTGCGATAAAAGGCGAATACAGCAATATTAACGGTATTGTGGTTGTAAGAAAAGGATACATTGCTTATGAAAGATATTATCATGGGTATGGCCCGGATGCCGCGCACCACGTGGCGTCGGTAACGAAAAGCATCCTATCAGCCCTCATTGGGATTGCCATAGATGCAGGATATATTCAAAATGTGAATCAGAAGGTTCTTGATTTTTTCCCCGAGTATGTGGCCGCCGACGCTGTTGGGCAGAAGCGGGACATCACGATTCGCCATCTTCTCACGATGACGGCTCCTTATCCATTTGAGGATTGGCATGAACCGCTGGACAAGCTGTGCATGCAGCCCGATTGGGTAAAGTATACGCTGGATATACTGGGTCAAAAAGGGAGTATCGGAGCTTTCAAATATTCCACCGCCGGGGCGCACCTGCTTTCAGCCATTATCACTCGCAGCACAGGAAAAAGCGCCTGGGAGTTTGCCGACGAACATTTATGTAAGCCGATCGGCATGAGAGAAATCCCGAATTTCGAAATGAAATCATTCGGCTTCGACGACTTATTCGGGAAAAACGTGAAAGGATGGGTTACGGATCCTCAAGGCAACTCCACGGGAGGGTGGGGACTTACGTTAACTGCCCGGGATATGGCACGGTTTGGCGTTTTGTATCTGCACCGTGGCATGTGGGACCATCACCAGGTGATTTCGGGAACATGGATTGACCAGTCAACGGAGATGAACCCCAATCATTACGGGTATCTATGGTGGTTGCGCGAAGAGGACGGAGTTTTTGCCTACTCGGCACTAGGCGATGGCGGTAATGTCATTTGCTGCATTCCGGAAAAGGAACTGGTCGTTGCCATTGCATCCGAATTCAGCATGAATCCGCGTGATCGATGGACACTCATTAAGGAAGGCATTATCCCGGCTGTACTGGATTAAATATAGATTTGCCTAGGCTAACAATGATCAAGGTATCCCAGCTATAAATTGTTTAAGCTACCCGCAAACTCCATTTTGATTACCGAAATGGAGTTTCTTTTATTAAAAACAACCCCCTTCCGATATGGTAGAGGTATCTTCATAAAAGATGTACAAAGTAAGAACTTTTGCCGAGCGTTCTATCACAAAGGTTGGACGCAAGACCGACATACAGTCCCTTATTTACACGTATTAATATACGTATTATAATGATCGCATAGGGAGGTGAAGAGATGCCGAGTAACTCTTCGAGGGAGTTAATCAGGCTGATCGAAGCTGACGGGTGGTTTTTGCTACATACGGCAGGAAGTCATCATCAATATAAACATCCAACTAAGAAGGGCAAGGTAACAATACCTCATCCGAATAAAGACTTGCCGCGTAAAACAGTGGAGAGTATTCTGAAACAGGCGGGGCTGAAATAGCCTCTCTGTAAAGGATAAACATAAATTATCAAAGTTCATGTAACACCAATTGCTCGCGTAGCCAAAGAACATGAAGGGAGTTGAAAATATGAAAGACCGATACATCTTTCCTGCGATCTTCGATTATGCAGATGATGGTATTTCCGTGAGGTTCCCGGACTTACCCGGAGCATTTTCTTGCGGGGAGACCGACGAAGAGGCGTTTCGCATGGCAAAAGAATGTCTTGCGTTGCATTTGTACGGAATAGAACAAGACGGAGAAGAGATTCCGGAACCAACCCGTACGCTTGACCTTAGACTCGGCGCTAACGAGTCCGCCGTTCTCATCGACGTATGGATGCCGCCCTTCCGTGACTATATGGCGGAGAAGGCTGTGAAGAAAACGTTGACCATTCCGAAATGGCTTAACGACGCTGCGGAAGAGGCGAATGTTAATTTTTCACGGATTCTTCAGGATGGATTGAAAACGTATCTTGGCGTATCTGACCGCAAGTCATATGAAAAAGGCCCTGTTGAATAAAACGGGATTTAACTGATATTCGACGCCTCACATACTTATCTGCGCTCCTGAAGCATGGGGAGAATGATTATAAGGCGGGATAAACCCATATGCGTCTGTCCTGACTGATGGGGAGAGTGCGAATAAAGGTTAGCGCGTATGCATTTACTTGGTCTCCAGGGAGTTGCTCTCATGAATATAAGCATGCTGTGAAGGCAAAGCCCCGCAAGCGGACATTTCCCGCCGGGGGCTTTTTCCAATATGTAACCGCAATCCAAAAGTCTTTATTCCGGCTCATTCGATAAATCGATATCGTATTCCATTCTTTTGGCCGTGCGTTCGGCAACGTCCCGGCCCAGCAGCCGGCTGACAAGATGGAAGGACATATTGATGCCCGCCGAGATGCCCCCGGAGGTGACGATGTTGCCTTCATCGACATATTTGACGTCCCGCTTTACCGTCAGGTTAGGGTAGTCCTTTTCCAAGCGGTCGTAGGAATTCCAATGGGTGGTCACGGTCTTGCCGTCGAGCAATCCGGCTTCGGCCAAGATTAAGGCTCCGGTGCAGACGGAGGCCATGATGCTTACTTCATCCATGCGGCTCTTAACCCATTGAGTCGTCGTCTTGTTGTACATTTCCGTCCGGCTTCCCGGGCCGCCCGGAACGATGAGAATATCGAAGCGAGGCGCATTGTCATAGCTGTAATCGGGCTGTACTTTCAACCCGTTCCGCGCGGTTACCAGTTGGCCGGCTTCCGATACGGTTTGGACGAGAAAAGGTCTGGCTGCAGGGTTAGCCGAATGCTCCGTTACGGCGAATACTTCAAATGGCCCTGCGAAATCAAGTACCTCTACGTCGTTATACAGTAAAATTCCTACATGAATCATGGCTCGTTGATTCCTCCTTTATCCCAATTGGCTCTTGCATGCTGCCATTTTATCAGGCTGTGGATTGAAAAACATGACGAATAAGGGCTATAAAATAAGAACAAATTTTGAATAACCAGGTTCTGGAAATCGATCCGGGTCGCCGGGATGGGATGTGCGCTGCACGATTTTTATTGGAGAATTCGGCGAAATACGGTAAAATAGACGAGCGTTGAAGGAATAGCCGTATACGTCTTCGTCGAAAATAAGACTTCCGTGTGCGGCAGCCATCCGCTATAAATACAATACATGACTGTGCAACAAAGGGGTAAGCCAGCAACGATGAATGCTTATATCTTTCCGATCAAAATCGCGTTGATTACGTTTCCGATCGCGGCGTTTTTTCTGACGCTCCCGTTTTTAATCGTGCAGTACCGCAAATACGGCTATGTGAACAAGGTACGATCATTGGTGCTGTACTCGATGCTGCTGTATTTTATTTCCGCATACTATCTCGTCATTCTGCCTCTGCCGGCCAATCGCGACAACTGCGTGCCTGGCGGGAGCGGGGTATTTTCGCAGTGGATTCCATTTACATTCATCCGTGACATTATGAAGGAGACGAATGTCGTCTGGTCACAGCCTTCGACCTATGTGCAGATATTAGGGGAACGGGCCTTTTGGCAGGCGGCTTTTAACGTCGCTCTAACGCTGCCGCTCGGGGTATATTTGCGTTATTATTTCCGGAAATCGTTCCTTGGGACGACGCTCATTGCCTTTATCGTGTCCCTCTTCTTTGAGACGACGCAGCGCACGGGCTTGTACGGGCTGTATGCCTGCCCATACCGGCTGTTCGATGTCGATGATTTGCTTCTCAATACGGTCGGCGGGATGCTTGGATTTTTGCTGGCTCCCTTGATTACGTATTTCCTGCCGCACAGCAGCCAGCTGGATGCGGACGTGGATCTCACGCGCAGGCCGGTCGGCTTCATTCGCCGGGCCATCGCGCTATGGCTCGACTATTTGTGCATCGGCTTTATTTATTGGATAATCGCCATATTCATGGTCGCGGCCAACGGCAACGACGTGGATCGCTTCCTGGATTATTTGCAGTCCAACGGTTGGGTGCTGGCGGCCACGGTTTTTGTCTATTTCATGCTGATGCCGTTGTGGACGGAAGGGAAGACGTTCGGCAAATGGGTGACGCGCATTCATCTGATCGATGACCGCTTAGCAGAGGATCCGGAGCGGACGAACAAGCTTTCTTTCAAAGGTCTGCTTATCCGGTACGGCTTGCTGTATTTCGGCATCGGCGGGATCAATTATGTATTTTTCTATGTGATGAATTCCGGCTCCATCCTGGAACTGGGCCGATTCGCGTGGATCGTCATCATTCTATGGCTCGTCTTCAATGCGTTCGTGGGTCTGCATGTCCTGCTGCATATTTTCCGTCGCGATAAGCGTCTCTTCTATGAAAAAATGAGCAAAACCCGCAACGCCATCACGATCCCGGACCGGATGCTGCCTTACGCGGGAACGGCCGACCCGCAAGAGACGAAGGAGGATGCCGAAGAGAATCCGCCCGTCCGCCGTACGATGGAGTTCCAGGATGGATCGAAGCTCATTATTCGGGGGGATGCCGTGGCGGAGCCGGAGAAGGAGCAGTCTTCCGATGAGCCTGCAGAGCCTCGGGATGCTGTCTCTGGCGAGCCCGATGCAGGGGCGAAGCAGGAAGGTGCGTCCGCCGAAGGCGAAGCGAAGGAATGGAGCCGGGAGGAGCAGGTAGAGAAGGAATTGGCGCGGCTTCGCGCCAAGCTGGAGCAAGACCGGTCCGACAAATAGAGGAAAAGCAAAAACGGTCTCCGGCCGTCCGAAAGGGCGGGGAGACCGTTTTGTGCTATGAAGAGGCAGGCGGTTCGGAAGACGAATTGTCGCGGGCATCTGCCTGCTGCGGAGCCATTGGCTTGAACGAGGCCGGCCGCGGCCCCTTCTTCTTGCGGAAGCGGGGGGCGACATAATTCCGCTTGCGGTCGCGGTAGAACACCCAGCCGCCGATAAAGGCGACTCCGATGGCGAACATGACGAAGCCCCCGAGGAAAGGAAGCCAGCCGAAGGCTGGGGCGGCGAGATTGTCATTCCCATGGTCGGCGATGTAATCGAAGATGACGTTCTTCATCGTCAGAAAGCCGAAGGTCGCGAGCAGGCCCGGAATAACAAGCAGCAATATGGCAATAAAGCGGGTTATCACATGCGTATCCTGTCTCATGAAATGATCACCTGTCGAAATATGTTCATCATAACCTACGTTTTATCTTACCTTGAATTCGTGGGATTGTCTAATCGGAACGCCCCCTTGGGACGGCAGGGCCGATGACAGATTCAGGTTTGCGGCGCCGAAAAAAGGGAGTACAATAGAACCATTGGATTCGGACGATAAAGGAGTGCTTGGTATGACAAAGCAAGTCGATGTAGCCATTTTGGGCGGAGGAACGGGCGGATATGTCGCTGCCATCGCCGCGGCGCAGGCCGGCAAATCGGTCGTGGTCATTGAACGGGAGAAGCTGGGCGGAACGTGCTTGCACCGCGGGTGCATTCCGAGCAAGGCGCTGCTGCGCAGCGCGGAAGTGTATCAGGAGGCGGTGAACTGCTCGGCCTACGGCATCGAGGCCGAGGGTGTGAAGCTGCGGTTCGACCGCGTGCAGGCCCGCAAGCGGGATGTTGTCGAGAAGCTGCATCAAGGGGTCTCGCTGCTGATGCGGAAGCATGCGATTGAAGTGATTTATGGCACCGGCAGGGTCATGGGACCATCGATTTTTTCGCCGAAGAGCGGCTCGGTGGCGGTCGAGTATCCGGACAAGGAAGCCGATACGATTGTGCCGAAGCATCTCATTATCGCGACCGGATCCCGTCCGCGGATGCTGCCGGGATTGGAGGCGGACGGAGAACTTATCGTGACGACGGATCAGGCGTTGGAATGGGACCAGCTTCCGGAGCGCGTCGCCATTCTGGGAGGCGGCGTCATTGGCGTCGAATGGGCATCGATGCTTGCCGACTTCGGGGTGGAAGTCGATGTGATCGAAGCGGGGGAACGGATTGTCCCGATGGAAGAGGATGATACGGCGCGCGAGCTCGAGCGGCAGTTGGCGAAGCGGGGCGTCCGCTTCCATACGAAGGCGGCGCTTCAGCCGGAGGCAGTACATAAGGATGAAGAGCGGGGAGAAGTTCATCTTATCCTTGAAGAAAACGGGGATAGCGTAAGCATAAAAGCGGACAAGCTGCTCGTATCTATAGGGAGACAGGCGAATATCGAGAATATTGGCTTGGAAAATGTCGGCTTGGAGACAGAGAAAGGGTTTATCCGCGTCAATGAGTGGATGCAGACGAACGAATCCCATATTTATGCGATTGGCGATGTCATCGGCGGCTTGCAGCTCGCCCATGCCGCGGCGGCCGAAGGGCTGACCGCCGTGCGCCATCTATGCGGCGATAAGTCGGTTGGGTATGACGCGCGGAGCATTCCGCGGGCAATCTACTCGCGTCCGGAAGCGGCTTCGATCGGCTGGACGGAGCGCGAGGCAAGAGCCGCAGGCTACGACGTGAAGGTAAGCCGCGTGCCGCTGCATGCGGTCGGCAAGTCATTGGTGCACGGAGAGCCGGAAGGATTCGCCAAAGTGATTGCGGACGCCGGATCCCGCGATCTGCTCGGCATCCATCTTGTCGGTCCGCATGCGACCGAGCTGATCGGGGAAGCTTCGGCAGCCATGCTGCTGAACGCGACCGCATGGGAGATGGGACAGGTGATCCGGCCGCATCCGTCGCTCTCCGAGATATTGACCGAAGCGATGCTGGGCATCGAAGGCAAAGCGATTCATATTTGACGCGTCCGGCCGCGGAAGCTTGACCATAGCTGATGTTTTCTTTTTGAGAACGATGGGAGTATAATATGTTTAGAGTCAAGTCTTAGTACCTGGTATTATACTCGCACAGACTTGAATGAAGAAGGAGGTCTGCTTCATGACGCCGGAAGCGAATACTCGTCAGAAGACGAGGCATGAGTCCCTCGGGCTCTCGGATGAACAAGCGGTTGACATGTACCGGAAGATGCGGCTTGCCCGCATGTACGATGAACGGGCGCTGCTGCTGCAGCGAGCAGGAAAAATCAATTTTCACGTGTCCGGCATCGGTCAGGAAGCTGCCCAGATCGGTGCGGCATTTGCATTGGATAAAGAAAAGGACTATTTTTTGCCTTATTACCGCGACTACGGATTCGTCCTCTCCGTCGGTATGACAATACGAGAATTGATGCTGGCCATTTTTGCCAAGGCCGAGGATCCGAACAGCGGCGGCCGGCAGCTGCCGGGCCATTTCGGCAGCAAGCGTCTTCGCATCGTAACCGGGTCCAGTCCGGTGGCGACGCAAGTGCCGCATGCCGTAGGGATTGCGCTGGCGGCGAAGATGCGGAACGAGGAAGCGGTCTCCTTCGTCACGCTGGGCGACGGTTCGAGCAACCAGGGGGATTTCCACGAGGGCTGCAATTTCGCAGGCGTGCATAAGCTGCCGATGATTGTGATGGTGGAGAACAACCAATATGCCATCTCCGTTCCTCTGGACAAGCAGGTCGCGGGCCGCATCAGCGACCGGGCCTTGGGCTACGGCTTCCCGGGCGTGCGCGTCGACGGCTGCGATGTGCTGGAGGTGTACCGCGCCGTCAAGGAGGCGCGCGAGCGGGCGATCCGCGGCGAAGGGCCTACCCTTATCGAAGCGGTCATGTACCGGCTGACTCCGCATTCGACTTCGGACAACGATATGGTCTACCGGACGAAGGAAGAAGTGGCAGAGAACTGGAAGAACGATGCGCTGCCTCGCTATAAGGCGTACTTGATGGAATGCGGCCTCTGGTCGGAGGAAGCGGACGCGAAGCTCGCCGCGGACATCAAATCGTTGATGGACCGCGAGCTTGCCTACGCCGAGCAGGCGGCCTTCCCGGCTGGAGAAGAGGCGCTGCGGCACGTCTATGCGGAGGAGGAAGCAGGCACATGGCGGTAATCGATTATATTGACGCAATACGAACGGCAATGAAGGAAGAGATGGAACGGGATGCGGACGTATTCGTGCTGGGCGAGGATGTCGGCGTCAAGGGCGGCGTGTTCACGACGACGAAGGGGCTGTATGAGCAATTCGGCGAAGCGCGCTCGCTCGATACGCCGCTGGCCGAATCGGCGATCGCGGGCGTCGCGATCGGCGCCGCGATGGTCGGGATGAAGCCGATCGCGGAAATGCAGTATTCGGACTTCATGTTCCCGGCGACGAACCAGATCATCAGCGAAGCGGCGAGAATACGCTACCGCTCCAATAATGACTGGTCCTGTCCGGTTGTCATTCGCGCTCCGATCGGCGGCGGAGTGGCCGGCGGACTGTACCATTCGCAATGTCCCGAATCGGTCTTTTTCGGAACGCCCGGCTTGAAGATCGTCGCTCCGGCTACGCCTTATGACGCGAAGGGCCTTCTCATCGCCTCCATCCGCGATCCGGACCCGGTATTATACTTCGAGAATAAAAAATGCTACCGCATGATAAGCGGGGAAGTGCCGGAAGGCGATTATGTCGTTCCGATCGGAAAAGCAAATGTCGTGCGGGAAGGAACGGATATTACCGTCATCGCTTACAGCCTGCCGGTTCATATGGCGATGCAGGCTGCGGATGAACTGGCCAAGGAAGGAATCAGCGCGCATATTCTTGATCTGCGCACGATACAGCCGCTGGATCGGGAAGCGATTCTCGAAGCGGCGGCGAAGACGGGCAAAGTGTTGATCATTCATGAAGACAACAAGTCGGGTGGCGTCGGCGCGGAGGTATCCGCCATTATCGCGGAAGAGCTCCTGTTCGATCTGGACGCCCCGATCAAGAGACTGTGCGGCCCGGACATTCCTGCAGGACCGTACAGCCCTCCGCTGGAGAAGTTCTTTATGCTGAACAAGGATAAGGTCAAGGATGCCATGCGCGAGCTGGCGTTGTTCTAAGGACGGGAACCGGCCGGACAGGCGGAACGCCGGCGCTGCGCATAGGCGCGCCGCGCAAATCCGCGGGGTCCGGCCGGTTGTCAAGAACGGGAGTGAGATTCAATGTCTGATGTTAACGGGAAAGAAATCACGATGCCGCAGTTGGCCGAATCGCTCGTGCAGGCCACGATCGGCAAATGGCTGAAGCAGCCCGGGGATTCGTTCGAGGCCTATGAGCCTATCTGCGAGGTCATTACCGATAAAGTCGTCGCCGAGCTGCCGGCTACCGAAGCGGGCGTCATGGAACAGATTATCGCGCAGGAAGGGGAGACGGTCGCCGTCGGCGCCGTCATCTGCCGCGTCCGGACCGAAGGGGGCGCGGAGCCGGCGAACGCAGAGCAGGCGAACAAGCCGGCCGCCGCTCAGGACAGCGGTCAGGCGCCAGCTTCCGCCGGGCAAGATATGAGCGGGCGCTACTCGCCTGCGGTCCAACGCCTGGCGTTCGAGCACGGCATCGATCTGACCCGCTTGAAGGGTTCAGGCTTGGGCGGACGGATAACGCGGAAGGACGTGCTGGCGGCCGTCGAATCGGGCGCTTCCGCCTCTGCCGGAGGAGCCGGTGCGGGCGCGCAGACGCCTCGCCAAGCAGAGCAGCCGGCCCAGCGCGGCACGGCTGCGCCAGCGGCTTCATCCGATCCGCTGCAGGATGCGGCTCAGGTGCCGGTGCGCCATTCAGGGCTCCATCTGGCGGATTCGCCGCGCATACCAACCATCGAAGTAGAGGAGGCCGGCCGCGGGGAGACGTTCATTGACGTGACGCCTATCCGCCATACCATCGCCAGCCGGATGCGGCAAAGCGTCTCCGAGATTCCGCATGCGTGGACGATGATAGAAGTCGACGTGACGAATCTCGTGCTGCTGCGCAACAAGGTCAAGGACGAATTCATGCGCAAGGAAGGCTTCAACCTGACCTATCTCGCGTTCGTGCTGAAGGCGGTCGTCAACGCGATCAAGGATTACCCGATCATGAACTCGGTCTGGGCCGTCGACAAGATTATCGTCAAGCGGGACATCAACCTGTCGCTGGCGGTCGGCACCGAAGACTCGGTCCTGACCCCGGTCATCAAGCACGCGGATCAGAAAAACATTGCGGGCCTCGCCCGGGAAATCGACGAGCTGGCGCGCAAAACGCGCGAAGGGCGGCTCAGACCCGATGATATGCAGGGCGGAACCTTCACCGTGAATAATACGGGGTCATTCGGCTCGATTTTGTCCTACCCGATCATCAACTACCCGCAGGCGGCGATTCTGACGTTCGAATCGATCGTCAAGAAGCCGGTCGTCATCAACGACATGATCGCGGTCCGCTCGATGGCGAACATGTGCTTGTCGCTCGATCACCGCATTTTGGACGGCGTTATCTGCGGGCGCTTCCTGCAGCGGGTGAAGGAGAATTTGGAAGGTTACACCCTCGATACCAAGGTGTATTGAGAGCTAGACGCGGCATGAGCGGAACGAGAGAAGACTTTTTATAGAAGAAGGCGATATCAGGATGAATGGAACGGCAGAATCGGCACAAGGCGGGAGAAGGCTTCGTGTTCATCATCTGGGCTTCACCGGCTACGGCGAAGCGTGGGAACTGCAAAAAAGCATCGTGAAGCAGGTCGATAGCGGCGCACGGGACGATACGCTGCTGCTGCTGGAGCATCCGCCGACCTATACGATCGGATCGCAGCGGCATCCGGAGCATTTGCTGCTCTCTCCCGAGCAATTGAAGGAGCGAGGCATCGCCGTCTACCAGATCGATCGCGGCGGGGACATCACCTACCACGGCCCGGGGCAGCTTGTCGGCTACCCGATACTGCTGCTCGAAGGGAAGCGGATCGACCTGCACGGCTACTTGCGCTCCCTGGAGGAAGCGATCATTCGGCTCCTCGCTTCGTTCGGGGTCGAGGGAAGCCGCAAGCCGGAGTATACGGGCGTCTGGGTCGGCGACGTGAAGCTGGCGGCGATCGGCGTCAAGTTCAATAAATGCCGCCGGCACCGTGGCTTCGTGACGAGCCACGGCTTCGCCCTGAACGTCAAGAGCGGCATCCAGGCAGGGGGCTTCAGCGGCATTGTGCCGTGCGGAATCAGCGAGTATGGCGTCACTTCCCTGGAGGACTGCACAGGCAGGGAGTTTACGGTGGAGGATGTCGGCAGGCTGCTGCTGCCTTACTTGGCCGAGGTGCTGGAGTACGATCAGGCGATCGTCGAGCCATTGGCAGAGCTGAGCAGATAGCGGCGGCTTCTGCGGCAGGAGTTCCCGCCTCGGCATGGCGAAAAGGTCATGTATGGCGCGGAACGAAGGCTGCTTTGGGGATAGCGGGAGGACAGGCGTCTTGCGGGAACAGCTTGTCCCTCCCATTCCGGATGGGGGCGGTCAGCCGTACAACAATGGCTCGATCAGCACGAGCGCGGTCGATACGAGCATGGCCGCCAGCATCAGATAGACGATGATTTTGAACCACTTTTTGGATTGCATGTAACGGGTAAGCTCCTTTCTTCAGCGAATGCTGAATTTCAGATCATTACCCTTATTGTAACGAACAATTCGTCAGGAGGAAAGCGAATATGGTTCAACAGGATAGAGTAGTGAAGCATTTCATGGAATTGGTGCAGGTGGACAGCGAGACGAAAAACGAGCGCGCGATCTGCGACGTGCTCAAGCAGCGGTTCGAAGCGCTCGGTCTGCAGGTGATCGAGGACGATACGGCTCAGACGACGGGGCATGGAGCAGGCAACCTGATCGTGAACTGGCCGGCGACGCCGGGACAGGAAGGCAGCACCCGCTTGTTCTTCACTTCCCATATGGATACGGTGAAGCCGGGCAACGGCATCCGTCCGCAGCTCGGCGAGGACGGCTACATACGGAGCGACGGCACCACGATTCTCGGATCGGACGACAAGGCCGGTCTGGCGGCCATGTTCGAAGCCATTCGCGTCATCACGGAGACGAATCGCCCGCATGGCCAGGTTCAATTCGTGATTACGGTAGGCGAAGAATCGGGCCTCGTCGGCGCCCGCGCCATGTCGGCCGATCATTTGCAGGCCGATCTCGGCTACGCGCTCGACTCGAACGGAGAGGTCGGCGCTATCGCGGTGGCGGCGCCGACCCAAGCGAAGATTTCGATGGAGATTTTCGGGAAGTCGGCCCATGCCGGCGTGAATCCGGAGGATGGCATCAGCGCGATTCAGGTTGCCAGCAAGGCGATCGCGCGCATGCCGCTGGGACGGATCGATCACGAGACGACGGCCAACATCGGCCGCTTCGAGGGCGGCGGCGCCACGAATATCGTCTGCGATTATGTGAAGCTGGACGCCGAAGCGCGCAGCATCGTGCAGAGCAAGGTCGAAGCCCAGGCGGAGAAGATGAAGGAAGCGCTGGAGAGCGCGGCAGCCGAATACGGCGCCCGGGCGGAATTCAAGAGCGAGATCGTCTATCCGGCGTTCAATTTCACGGAAAAGGATGAAGTCGTGCAGCTGGCGCAGCGCGCCATCGAGCGCATCGGCTCCGTCTCCCGCCTGTTCCATTCCGGCGGCGGCAGCGACGCCAATATCTTTAACGGCATGGGCGTGCCGACGGTCAATCTGGCCGTAGGCTATGAAGATATTCATACGACGAGCGAACGCATTCACGTGTCCGATCTGGTACGCACGAGCGAACTGGTCGTAGCCTTGATCGAAGAAGCGGCGAAGGCGTAAGGGCCGGGCCGGGCGGTTCGATGGAAGCCTGTACGTGCGGACCGGGCCGGGAGCGATCCGTTCCGCGCCGGTTAGCCGGGCTCGGGCCGTTCCCCTGCTGCCTGAAGGAGGAGATGCGGTTGTCCTTCATTCATCATTCCTCGATGTTCGATTTTCAATATCGCAATACGGCGCCTTACGAGACGCCGTATTTCCATTCTCATGCCAACTATGAGATCTATCTGTTCCATTCCGGCCATGTTCATTATTTGATCGGCGATCAGATCTATCTCCTTCAGCCGGGAGATTTGATTCTGATGCACGGCTTGACCCTGCACCGGCCGAATATTGACACCCGTTATCCGTATATTCGCTCCATCATTCACTTCGATCCGCGCTATGTAGAGGCGATCCATGCGGCAGGCGATGCCGCGCAGGAGCTGCTGCGTCCGTTCCGGTCCTTGAAATACGCGCGCTTGCGGCTGTCCGAAGGCCAGGTCGACGAAGCGATGCGGCTGCTCGGCCGCATGAGCCTGATGGGGGAACGCGGGGACTTCGTCGGCATTCAGCGGCAGCGCCTTGCCTTTCTCGAATTGCTGTACTGCATCTATGATTGGTGCCAGGAGCCGCTCGCGGAACGGTCGGCGGAAGGGGAGCCCGAGATCCGGGTGCAGGAAGCGATACAGGTCATCGAAGGCTGCTATCATGAGGAGATGACGCTGGAGGACATCGCCAGCCGCCTGCATATGAACAAGCATTATCTCAGCAAAGTGTTCAAAGAAGTGACCGGTACCACGGTCTTTACGTATCTGTACCATCGCCGCATCAATCAGGCGAAGATTTGGTTTTTAACCGAACCGGATTGGTCGGTGACCGAGGTGGCGATGCGGGCGGGGTTCAAGCATCTATCGCATTTCTCCCGCTTGTTCAAGCAAATGGTCGGCTGTTCGCCGGATCAATACCGCAAGCAGCTTCAAGCTTCCGAGTCGGGGTAACCTGACCGGAAGCTTTTTTTGGCTGAACGGACGGAACAAGGCAAGGTTTTTTCCACCGGCTGCGGCTGCTCGCTCTTCCGAATGCCAACCACAGTTAAATGCGTCCCGGAAACGCTTAATCCGATGAAAGCGCACTCAGCCCGTCTTGTGATACGCTACGTACAAATGCAACCGTTCCGGCTGCGTTCCATCTCATCATTCGTCAGTTAAGGAGGAGACGCGAGTGGATACCGTACGAATCGGCGTCATCGGATTAGGAAATATGGGGAGCGCGCATGCGAAGTGCATCGCGCGCGGCGAGATCATCGGGGCGGTACTGGCTGCTGTCTGCGACAGCGTTCCCGGCCGCCGGGAGTGGGCGGAGTCCGAATTGGGGGAGCATATCCCGTTTTATTCGACAGAGGAGGAGATGCTGGCTTCCGGGAAAATCGATGCCGTACTGATCGCGACCCCTCATTACCATCACCCGCAATCGGCGATCAACGCATTCGGGCGTGGGCTTCATGTCCTAATCGAAAAGCCGGCAGGGGTCTATACGAAGCAGGTCCGGGAGATGAACGAACGGGCGGCGCGAAGCGGCAAAGTGTTCGGCATCATGTACAATCAGCGCAGCCAGCCGATCTATCAGAAGCTCCGCGATCTGATTCAATCGGGAGAACTGGGCGAGATTCGGCGGACGAACTGGATTATTACGAACTGGTACCGGCCGCAGAGCTACTATAATTCAGGCGGCTGGCGCGCGACTTGGGCGGGCGAAGGCGGCGGCGTGCTCATCAATCAGGATCCCCACCAGCTAGATCTGTGGCAGTGGACGACCGGCCTTGTGCCGAAGCGGATGCGGGCGTTTTGCCGCTTCGGGCATTACCGGGACATCGAGGTCGAGGACGATGTTACCGCTTATGTGGAATATGAAAATGGAGCGAGCGGCGTATTCGTCACGACGACCGGCGAGGCGCCGGGCACGAACCGCTTCGAGATTACCGGGGATCGGGGCAAAGTCGTCATTGAGCACGGGAAGCTGACATTTTGGCGGCTGAGGGTGCCGGAGCCGGAGTTCAACCGGCAATATGAAGGCATGTTCGGACAGCCTGAATGCTGGAAATGCGACATTCCGGTCCATGGACAGGGCGGCGAGCACCGCTGCATTATTCAGAATTGGACCGACGCGATCCGGACAGGGGCTCCGCTCCTGGCGCCGGGCGAGGAGGGCATACACGGTCTGACGCTGTCGAATGCGATGCTGCTGTCGGCCTGGACGGACAACTGGGTCACGTTCCCGCTGGACGAGGATCTGTTCCATGCGGAGCTCCAGAAGCGGATTGCCCAGTCCCGCTATTCGCCCGCTGCGCCGGAAGAGGCGCGGGCTCCGGCGGATATGAGCCGTTCGTTCGGTTCGTAGCCGCCGTCTGCCGGAGGGCAGGCTGGGTGCAGGCTCGTCCGGATACAGCGGCGAAAAACGGGGAGAAGGAGGTTGAGGGTGGATGAACCAGGAAGAACAGGCGATTCGGCAGATGGCGCATGAGGTCGTGAAGCAATGCGCCGTCACCGATATGCACACCCATCTGTATGCGGAGAACTTCGGTTCCCTGTTGCTCTGGGGGATCGACGAGCTGTTGACTTACCATTATCTGATTGCCGAGATGTTCAGGCATTCCGACGTTCCGGAGGAGACGTTCTGGGGCTGGAACAAGGAGCGGCAGGCAAATCACGTGTTCCAGACCTTATTCGTCGAACGTACTCCCGTCAGCGAAGCGGCGATCGCGGTCGTCGGCATATGCCAGCGCCTCGGCATGCCGATCGCAAGCCGCAGCATCGAGGCGCTGCGGGAAGCGTGGGCGACGGTCAGCTTATCGGAGCATATCGATCATATTTTCCGCTTGGCGAATGTGAAGCAGGTCGCGATGACCAACGACCCGTTCGATCCGCTGGAGCGTGCGGTATGGCACAGCGGCGGCGTGCGGGATTCCCGGTTCCTGGCGGCGCTCCGGATCGATTCCTTGCTGCTGGACTGGGAATCGGCCTGTCCGAAGCTGCAGGCGGAAGGGTTTGCGGTTGCAGCCGACTGGGACGGGCAGAACGGGGAGCAGAATGCCCGCGAAGCGAGACGGTTCCTGAAGGAATGGGCGGTGCGTATGAAGGCGGTCTATATTGCCGCATCGCTGCCCGGAACGTTCCGGTACCCGGATCACGGATGGAGCAGCCGCATGCTTGACGAAGCGGTCATCCCCGTCTGCCAGGAGCTGAACCTGCCGCTCGCGCTCATGATCGGCGTCAAGCGTCAAGTCAATCCGGCCTTGCGCCTGGCGGGAGACCGCGGGGAGCGGACCGACATCGGCATGCTGGAGCGGCTGCTTGTCCGCCATCCATCCCAGCGCTTCATGGCCACCCTGCTTGCCCGCGAGAATCAGCACGAGCTGGCGGTGCTCGCCCGCAAGTTCCGCAATCTGCTGCCTTTCGGCTGCTGGTGGTTCCTGCATACCGAATCGATGATTGCGGAGATGACCCGGATGCGGACCGAACTGCTTGGCACCTCCTTCATTCCGCAGCATTCGGATTGCCGGGTGCTGGAGCAGTTGATTACGAAATGGGACTATTCCCGCCGCACGATTGCCGATGTGCTGGCTCATCAATATATTCGCCTCGCACGGGCGGGATGGACGGTAACGCGGGAAGAGATGGAACGGGATGCGGATGAATGGTTCAACCGTCAATTCCGGACGTTCGCCGGCATCGCGCCGGCCGGATCGTCAGGATGAGCGAGGAGGATGATTATGTCGCAGTGGTTTGATTTGCGAGGCAAGACCGCGGTGATTGCCGGTGGAACGAGCACGCTCGGCCGATCGATGGCCGAGGCGCTGGCTGCGCATGGCGCCCAGGTCGCCATTATCGGGCGCAGGCCGGATGCCGCCGCTGAAGTGGTAGAGCGGCTGGCCGCGGCGGGAGGGAGCGCCCAGGCGTTTCTGGGCGATATGACGGACGAGCGCGATATCGAGCGCGTTCACGCCGAAGTAATGCAGTGCTGCGGCCAAGCCGATGTGCTGCTGTATTGCCCCGGAGTGAACAGCGCGACGCCGTTTTTCGAGCTGGAGATGGAAGAATGGGATCATATTATGAACGTCAATGTGAAGGGCGCCATCCGGATGTGCCAGCAATTCGGGAAGTCGATGATCGAAGGCGGCCGCGGAGGCTCCATTATTCTCATCTCCTCCGTCTCCTCGGATCCGCCGTTATCCCGCGTGTTTTCCTACTCCATGTCGAAGGCGGCCCTGAACAGCATGACCCAATATTTGGCCCGGGAGTTCGCTCCCCACGGCGTCAGGGTCAACGCGATCATCCCCGGCTTCTTCCCGGCGGAGCAGAACCGGGCGATTCTGTCCCCGGAGCGGGTGGATGCGATTATGCGGCATACGCCGATGGGGAGGTTCGGCAGCCCCGAGGAGCTGCAAGGGACTGCCGTGTGGCTGGCGTCCGAGCGGGCTTCGGGCTTTGTGACCGGCGCATTGATCCGTGTCGATGGCGGTTTCGGAGCGATGACGATCTAGTGTCCGCAAGTGATTTTTCCACAGAAGTTCCTGGAATTTTTACTAATTGTTTTGATATAAAGGAGGACGCATCAATGAAATGGTCTGTCTTTACCGTAGCCGTTCCCGATCTGTCGGTGGAACAAGTCATTCCGGAAGCAGCCGCTGCCGGGCTTCACGGAATCGAATGGCGCTGCGCCTCGAGGCCGGCGGAGGCGGAGAGCCAGCCCCCATCCTTCTGGGGCAATAATCGGTGCACCATCGAGCCCGGAACCGCTCCGGAAGCGCTTCGGGGCCTGCGCCAGCAGATGCGCGAGCATGGCCTCGACAGCGCCGCCGTCATGCCCTACTTGAAGGTCGGAGATATGGAGGCGGCGGAAGAAGTGATGCGTATCGCCCGGGCGCTGGGAGCGCCGATGATGCGGATCGGCGTCCATGGCTATAACCGGAGCCGGCCTTACGGCGAGCTGTATGACGAGCAGATGAAATATGTGGCGAAGCTCGTGCCGCTGCTGAAGCAGTATGGCATCCGGGGGCTGATCGAGACGCATCATATGACGATCGCGCCCAGCGCCAGCGCGGCCTACCGGATCGCGTCTTCCTTCGACCCGGAGCATATCGGCGTGCTGTTCGACCCGGGCAATATGGCGTTCGAAGGGTATGAGAACCACCGCATGGGCCTGGAAATACTGGGGCCTTACCTGGCGCATGTTCATGTCAAAAATGCGGATGTCGCGGCCGCGCGGGAACATAACGGCCCGAAGCTCGAATGGTCGCCGCTGGAGCGTGGATTCGTCCGCTGGCAGCAGGTGATGGAGGACTTGAACGCAATCGGTTATGACGGTTATTGCGGGGTGGAGGATTTCAGCGGCGTCCATTCCTCAGGCGATATGCTGCGCGGCTTCGTCTCGCTGATGAAGGAGCTTGCGCATGGCGCCGCTGCCCGTCAGGAAGCCGGAAGCGCCGGGGGGAGTTCGCGATGAGCCGGGCTGACGGCATGCGGTACGCACCGGAAGGGAAGCCGAACCCGGTATGCGGGCCGGGGGAATTCGTATTTGCGGCGATGGCGCTGGAGCATGGGCATATTTACGGCATGTGCAACGGCTTGGTGGAAGCGGGAGCGACCTTGAAATGGGTCTACGATCCCGACCCCGCCAAGGTGGAGGCGTTCCAGACCCGCTATCCCGGCGTTCGGGCAGCCCGTTCGGAGGCGGAGGTCTTGGAGGATCCCGAGGTGCGGCTGATCGCCGCGGCCGCCGTACCGGCGGACCGGTGCGCGCTCGGGCTCCGGGCGATGGAGCACGGCAAAGATTACTTTACGGACAAGACGCCGTTCACGTCGATCGAGCAGCTGGAAGCGGCTCGCCGCGCCGTGGCCGGGACGAAGCGCAAGTATATGGTCTACTACAGCGAACGGCTGCATTCGGAGAGCGCGGTGTATGCCGGGCAGTTGATTCAGGACGGCGCCATCGGCAGAGTGCTGCAGGTCATGGGAACGGGACCGCATCGGCTGCAGGCGCAGCAGCGTCCGGCCTGGTTTTTCGAGAAGGAGCGCTACGGCGGGATATTATGCGACATCGGCAGTCATCAGGCCGAGCAATTTCTGTACTATGCGGGCTGCCGCGACGCGCAAGTGCTGCACAGCAAGGTGGCCAATTACGCCCATCCCGAATATCCGGAGCTCGAGGATTTCGGGGACGCCATGCTGCTGGGAGACAACGGCGCCACCAATTATTTCCGCGTCGACTGGTTCACGCCGGACGGACTCGGCACATGGGGGGACGGACGCACCGTCATCCTGGGCACGGACGGCTATATCGAGCTGCGCAAATATATCGATATCGCCCGTTCCAACACCCCTGATCATGTGTACCTCGTGAACCATGAGGGCGAACGCTATATCCCGGTGTCCGGCCGGGTCGGATTTCCCTTCTTCGGGGAGCTGATTGCCGATTGCCTTCATCGCACGGAACGGGCGATGACGCAGCGGCATGCGTTCAAGGCGGCCGAGCTGGCGCTGGCGGCGCAAGCGAATGCGGTCGTCATTCCGAATCCTTCAGGCAAAGGAGGCGGAGAACTTGGAATTAACGTTCCGCTGGTACGGCGCGGATGACCCGGTCCGGCTTGACTATATTCGCCAGATTCCGGGGATGCGGGGCATCGTCTCGGCCGTCTATGATGTTCCGGTCGGCGAATCATGGAGCCGCGAACGGATTCGCGGCCTGAAGGAGACGGTGGAGGCGCACGGCTTGCGGCTCGCCGTCATCGAGAGCGTCCCGGTGCATGAAGATATCAAGCTGGGGCTGGCCGGGCGGGACCGGTATATCGACAATTACGTCGCGACGCTTCGCAATCTGGCGGCCGAAGGGATCCGGACGGTATGCTACAACGTCATGCCGGTGTTCGATTGGACCCGATCGAAGCTCGATCATGTCTTGCCGGACGGTTCCACGACGCTTATCTATGAGGATGACGTCATCCAGCAGATGGATCCGGCATCCGGAACGCTGCGTCTGCCCGGCTGGGATACGAGCTATCTTGACGGGGAAGCCGGCCGCCTGTTCGAACGGTACCGTTCGATCGGCGAGGAGCAGTATTGGGAGAATATCGCTTATTTCGTCCAGCGGGTCATGCCGGAGGCGGCGGAACTGGGGATAAGGATGGCGGTTCATCCGGACGATCCGCCGTGGCCGATATTCGGCTTGCCGCGAATCCTGGGCCGCGAGGAGCAGTTCGCCCGCTATTTGTCGCTGTTCGATCATCCCGCCCACGGCATGTGCTTCTGCACCGGCTCGCTCGGCTCTGATCCGGCCAATGATTTGCCGCAAATGATCCGGCAGTTCGGCAGCATGGGGCGGATTCATTTCGTGCACGCCCGCAATGTGCGGGTGACCGGACGCCGCTCGTTCCAGGAGACGGCCCATCTGTCCTCCTCCGGTTCCGTCGACATGACCGCGGTGATGCGCGCGCTGGCGGACATCGGCTACACCGGCCCGCTGCGCTCCGATCACGGGCGCATGATCTGGGGAGAGCAGGGGCGTCCCGGCTACGGACTGTATGATCGGGCACTCGGCGCCGTCTACCTGAACGGCATTTGGGAAGCGGTGACGAAGTGTTCGGAAGCATCACGGGCGAGTCATTCCGCCAAGTAAGACTAGGGTACGTACAAGGCGACGACTGCCTTGGAACGTACCCTTTTTTTGAGGACAGGCCGCAATGCGATGCGTCTCTACTTTTTGGCCCGGCTTTGCTGCTTTTGGAGCGTCATGGACAGCGTGGCGGTACGTCCTTCGCGAATCATGAGCCTTCTCAGCTCGGCGCGAATTTCATAGCTTTTGCCGACGAACAGCAGATCCTGCTTGGAATAATATTGTTTCACGTCACTACCTCATTTCGTTCGGACGAGCCGTTTTGGTATAATAGGTATGTTGCATCGGCCGGAATTATGTATGCATAGCGGCGGCTCGCTTCGGGGGCGGACAGCCCCGGAAGGACGAGCCAACCATTTATTATAAGGGAGTGGCCACGAGATGAGCGTGCACGATGATGTCAATCAAGCCAACAACCGCCCGTCGCTCGAAGAAGTGACGGTCGATACGTCTACCATTTTCGAAGGGAAAATTATCGATCTTCAGGTCGTTACTGTTACTTTACCCGATGGGACAAAAGCAACTCGCGAAATTGTCCGCCATCCGGGCGCGGTCGCGGTGCTGGCGATCAAGGACGGGCGCATGCTCGTCGTCGAACAGTACCGCAAGCCGCTGGAGCGGACACAGGTCGAGATTCCGGCAGGCAAGCTGGACGCGGGGGAGCGTCCGGAGGATGCGGCCAAGCGGGAGCTGGAGGAGGAGACAGGCTTCCGGGCACGGTCCTTGATTCCGCTCGGGGCGTTCTCGACCTCTCCGGGCTTCGCGGACGAGATTATCTACCTGTATGCGGCGGTCGATTTGGAGGAAGGCACGATGAAGCCGGACGAGGACGAGTTCCTCGAGGTGAGCGCGCTCACGATGGACGAAGCGTTCGAGGCGATGCGCCAGGGCCGAATCGGCGATGCGAAGACGATACAAGCGCTCTATGCATGGAAAATATACGAGATGACGGGCTCATGGCCGGTATAGCCGCGCGAGAGGAAGGATTGATGTTCGCCGGCATGCGCGTCTTCGGAGATTTCCATATCCATATCGGCAGCACGTCCCGCGGCGCACCGTGCAAGATGAGCGCAAGCCGGGATCTAACGTTCGAAGCGATTGCGAAGGAAGCGTCGGAGCGCAAGGGCTTGCAGCTGATTGGGATTATCGACGCGCATGCGCCAGGCGTGCAGGAGGATATCGCCGACTTGCTGGAGCGGGGAGAGATGGAGGAGCTGGCCGACGGCGGCATCCGCTACCGGAACACGACGCTGCTTCTAGGAGCCGAGCTTGAGATCCGGGCGGAAGGGCTCGGAATGGCGCATGTGCTGTGCTATCTTCCCAGCTTCGATGCGATGCGCCATTTTTCGGCCTGGCTGTCGCCTTACGTGACCAATATGAATCTGTCTTCCCAGCGGGTATACGTCTCGGCCCGGGCCCTGCAGGAGCAGACCGCAGCGCATGGGGGCCTATTTATCCCGGCGCATGTCTTCACGCCGTTCAAGAGCATCTACGGGAACTGCTCCGATCGCATGGCGGATGTATTGGACATGGAGCTGATCGATGCGGTGGAGCTGGGCCTTAGCGCCGACACCGAGATGGCCGGTCTCATCTCGGAACTGGACCGGTATACGCTCCTCACGAATTCGGATGCCCATTCGCTGCGCAAGATTGCCCGGGAGTACAACCAATTGACGGTCGCCGAGCCCAGCTTCAAGGAATGGGCGTTGGCGCTTCAGAACCGGGATGGCCGGCGCGTCAACGCCAATTACGGACTGAACCCGAGCCTGGGCAAGTATCATCGCTCGCGCTGCGCGGATTGCGGAGCCGTGCCTGAGCCGGCTCAGCTTCCCGCGGCATGCCCCGCCTGCGGCAGCGGCAAAATGGTGCAGGGCGTGCTCGACCGCATTAACGCCATCTCGGATCGGGATGGCAGCCAGGTTCCCGCTCATCGGCCGCCGTATATTATGCAGATTCCGCTGGAGTTCATTCCGGGCGTCGGGCCCCGCACGCTGAACAAGCTCCTTGATCGGTTCGGCACCGAGATGGCGGTGCTGCATCAGGCGACCCCGGAGCAGCTCGCGGAGACGGTCGGCGAGAAGACGGCGGAATATATCGTCAAGGCGCGAAGCGGAGAGCTGGTCCTGGCGAGCGGCGGGGGAGGAACCTACGGCAAAGTCCTCGCGTAACGGCGAAGCCCGCCGGGCGGAACGACAGCCCCGGCGTTCATATTCGGACGAGCCGCCGCATACAATGGAATGACACAGAGCCGCTGTGAGTCCAACGTATGGGAAAGGAGCCGTTCCCCGCATGAAGCCGCCATCGCATTCGCTTCGCGCGCAACTTCATTTGTACCTTTTTGTCTCGATTTTGTTTTTGGTTGGCGTCGTGTTCGGGGCGCTGCTGGTCAACGCGCTGACGCTGGAGCAGCAGCAGGATCTGGGCAGCCATCTGGGCCACTTCTTCGTCATGCTGGACGGCGATAGTCCGGCGCCGGACCGGGCCGGGATGTTCGCCGAATCCGCCTTGCTATACGGCAAATGGATTGCGCTGATCGCGCTGCTGGGCTTTTCGATCATTGGGTTTCCGCTTATCCTTGCGCTTGTCTTTGCCAAAGGGATCTTCATCGGCTTCGCGGTGGGCACGCTGATTGGCCAATACGGGTGGAAGGGGATGCTGTTCGCTTTCGCTTCGGTCGCCCCTCATAACTTGCTGGCCATACCGCTCATCCTGATCGCCAGCGTCGCATCGATTACGTTCGCCACGTATATCTTGAAGAACCGGGTCTTCATGCCCAAGGTTCAGTCGCTGCGCGAACCGCTAGGCCGCTTCGTTCTCGTTCAGACGTCGGCAGCCGCCGGGATGGCCGTCGTGGCCGCCGTCATGACCTGGATATCGCCCTCTCTCATGAAGCTGGCCGCCCCGCTGCTGGCCGGAGCGGTATCCGGAGGATGAGACCCTTTTTCATTTGCGTAAATGATTTGACACTTATTGCATTCTCCCCCTATAATGATAGAAGCGAATAGAATTGCGGATTGGCGGGCAAGGGGGGAGATCATGGAAGCGCGTATTGAGAAGATCAAACAACAACTGCAATCCCAAGGGTACAAGCTGACACCCCAGCGTGAAGCAACCGTTCGCGTTCTTCTCGAGAACGAAGAGGATCACCTCAGCGCGGAAGATGTATTCATGCTAGTGAAGGAAAAGGCCCCTGAAATCGGTCTTGCCACCGTGTACCGGACATTGGAACTGCTGAATGAGCTGCACGTGGTGGAAAAATTGAACTTCGGGGATGGTGTAGCCCGTTATGATTTGCGCGGCGACAACAACAAGCATCACCATCATCATTTGATCTGCGTCCAATGCGGTTCGATGCAAGAGATACAGGAAGACTGGCTGGGCCCGCTGGAAGAGCGACTGGAGAAGGAATTTCAATTCCACGTCGTCGACCATCGGCTTGACTTCCAAGGCATATGCCGGGAGTGCCAGGAGAAGGAGCGCCTTCGCAGAGAATCTTCATCGAACGATGAATCATAACATACAGCCTCGATGTCAATGACGTCGAGGCTTATTTAATCTGTGACGGATGGAGTTTCTTGACAGATCTGCCGAACGCTGCTTGCGCGAGGCGGTCCTTGCCGCCTTCTGGCGTGAGCCCGGCACATCTGCTGGCGCCGCGGATGGAGCGGGCGGCCGTGAACGCGAAGGAGACGGATTCTTGCTTGCCACGCCTGCCGTAAGCGCTGCCGGCAGCGCGGGGCTGCACATTTTTGTCGCGTGGCGCTTAGCCTTCTCCGTGTACGCGAGCGCCCCGTGCGCATTGATTAGCCCCGCGCCTTGGGCGGTCATCGCTTCCCCTTGCAAGCGGTGGGACGTATGAACCAAGGCGGCGCGAATCTGTTCCGGCTGTATGCCGGGACAAGCCGCCGCCATCAATGCCGCCGCGCCCGCGACATGCGGGGCTGCCATCGAGGTCCCTGAATCTAAGGCGAAGCCGCCCTTATTGCTCGTTGAGACAATATCCGAGCCTGGGGCCGAGACATCGATCCCGGCGCCGCGGCTGCTGAAGTCGGCAATGCAGTTGAGCCGGTCGGTCGCGGCCACCGCGATCACCTCCGGATAACTGGCTGGCTCATCAATGGCTTCCGCATCCTTGCCGTTGTTGCCGGCCGAAGCGACGATGGCGATCCCTCGGCGGTGAGCGCGGCGGATCATGCTGTGCAGCAGCTTGCTGGGACCGTTCAGACCCAGGCTTAGATTGATCACATCCATCCGGTTCCGAATACACCATTCCACGCCTTCTACGATATCGGATACATAACCTTCGCCATTTTCATCCAGAGCCTTCACTGCATACAGCTCCGCTTCGGGAGCTGTGCCGTACAGGAGTTCCCCTCTGCCGAGCGCGGCGGCGGTGCCTGCCACATGGGTGCCGTGACCGTGGTCGTCGTCATAGGATTCCCCTGGGCGAATCGTGTTGATCCCGCCGGAGATGCAAAGATCCGGATGGGGCGAGATCCCTGTATCGACAATCGCGATCCGAATTCCCTTGCCTCGGGTTGCCGGCCACACTTTGGGCGCCTGAATCCGTTTTATACCCCATGGTATCTGCTGCATAGGAGCCGCTTGACTTTTGGCTGTAGAATGGTTCTGCTTCATGGAACGCACTCTAGCGGAAGAAGAACGCAGACCCCGACCAACCGCATGAGCCCGCACGCGGGCATCGTTTTCGATTCGGCGCACGCTGGGATGCTTCCTTAATTCGGCCAGCTTGGCATGAGGATGAACATGACAGCATAGCATGCAGGCCGATTTCACCTGCTTCACGGGAACGATGCCCTGCTTTTTCAACTCGCGAACGCACGCATTGAAGCTTTTTCGATCTTTCAGCACGATGATTTTCCGTACCGTGTGCCGGGCAGGCTTCCCGTGCACGACGGCTTGTAACATGCGGGGTAAGTTGCGCATGCCATACCGTCCTCCCGTTCCATTCAGGATAGGTTCCGTTGTGCCTTCGTATAAGGGGCACACGTTTAGAGTATGGGAACGAACGAGAGACGGTGAGCCTCCGCGATGCATTTGTCGCGATGGCAATTGGAGCGCCTGCCCAAGGGAAGACTTATTAAAGACCATTATTGTCATTGGGAGGATTCTGTATGAAAATTGGAGTGCCTAAAGAAATCAAAACGAATGAGCGCCGCGTCGCCTTGACCCCTTCGGGAGTTCACGCGCTTGTGCAGGACGGTCATCAGGTCATCGTGGAGCGCGGAGCCGGCGTTGGCAGCGGATTTGAGGATGAAGAATATGTACGGGTAGGCGCTGCGGTTGCGCCGGATGCGGCCGCGGTATGGGGCGAATCGGATTTGATCGTGAAGGTCAAGGAACCGCTGCCGGAGGAGACCGCCTTTTTCCGGGCCAATCAGACGCTGTTCACGTATCTCCATCTGGCCGCCGCTCCTTACCTGGCTGAGGCCTTGGTCCAATCCGGGATGTGCTCGCTCGCGTATGAGACTGTCCAGCTCCCGAACGGCAAGCTGCCTCTGCTCACCCCAATGAGCGAGATCGCCGGCAAAATGTCGGTACAGATCGGCAGCCATCTGCTCGAATCCTATGTAGGGGGCCGGGGCGTGCTGCTCGGCGGCGTGCCGGGCGTTCCGCCAGGAGAAGTCGTTGTTATCGGCGGCGGGGCCGTCGGCACGAATGCGGCCAAAATCGCGCTTGGCATGGGGGCTCGGGTAACGATTCTCGACCTGAACATCGACCGGCTGCGCGAACTGGACGATTTGTTCGAAGGGCGAGTCACGACCGTAGTCTCCCAGCCGTTCTATGTGGAAGAAGCGGTCCGCCATGCCGATCTGCTGGTCGGAGCCGTTCTCGTACCGGGGGCGAAGGCGCCTCGCATCGTGTCCGAGGATATGGTCAAGCAGATGAAGCCCGGATCCGTCATCGTCGATGTCGCCATCGATCAGGGCGGTTCGATCGCGACGATGGATCGCGTCACGACACACGAGAACCCGACCTTCGTGAAGCATGGCGTCATCCATTATGCGGTCGCCAATATGCCGGGGGCCGTCCCGCGCACGTCCACGCTCGCCCTGGCGCATGCGACGCTCCCGTATGTGCGGAAGCTGGCTGCCTTGGGGCTCGAAGGAGCAATTCAACGGGCGCCTGAACTGAGAGGCGGCCTCACGACATACGAAGGCGGGATCGTACACCGGGTCGTCGCGGAAGCGCTTGGCTACGAAGCGCGTCCGGAGCCGTTCCCGTCCGCCTAGCGCCCTTCATCCCGATGGCATAACCCGTCCGCTTGTCTCATACGTTACGAGTAATGGGGGCAATTCCGGTAAGGGGGACGTAAGGGAATGATCGTGTCGCTTCGCAAAGTATTGGACCGGCTCAAGTTCGCCGCGCTTTTTTTGCTCTTGACATATGTGATGGCTCATCTGCTCGGAAGCGTATCCGACTGGATCTCTCCCGTGGATAAATATCGAGAGCCGCAGGGCAAAGCGGTGAAGGTATTCCAGACAGAGGGAATGGCTGACATGGAGCCTCATACGTTCAAGGAGCGGCTTCGCCTGTTCTATTGGCTGGGGGAATAAGTTCGGCATTCACGCATCAGACACACGTTGCGAAGCAGGAAGATGCGGAACCAGCGTGGAAAGTATAAGTGGAAAGCATAAAAGGAAACTACTCATGTCTGGCGCCTCTATAGTGGGAGAAAGACGCAGCAAGGAGATTTAACATGCAGCATCCGATAGAAGAGTGCATCGAACGTTATGAACAGCATGTAACACAGGAGCGGCGAATGTCTGTCCATACCCGAGCCGCGTATCTGCGGGATATTCGCGCGTTCCTGGGGGCGGACACGATGAGCGGACTGGATTCGATCGGGGCGCTCCGGCCTTTTCATGTAAATCAATATGTATTTCAGCTGAAGCGGGAGGGGCGGGCCGCAGCGAGCATTTCCCGCCTCGTCGCTTCGGTTCGCTCTTTCTGCCATTACTGCATCCGCGAGGGATGGCTGGATCTGGATCCGACGCTCGGGCTGGAGCGGCCGAAGCCGGAAGCGAAGCCTCCCGAGATTTTGTCGCCGGAGGACACCGAACGGCTGCTCCGCCTTCCGGATCTGGCCACCGAGCAAGGAATCCGCGATCGCGCCATGCTGGAGACGCTGTATGCGACCGGCATGCGCGTGTCCGAGCTCATGGCGATGAATGTCGGAGACGTGCAGCCCAAATTGGGCTTCGTGCGCTGCTCTTCCGCGAACCGTGAGCGGGTGATCCCGCTCGGACAGGCTGCGGCCGAGGCGGTTCAGCGGTACTTGGAGGAAGCGCGGCCCCGGCTGCTCGGCGACGGAGGCGACGGGCCTGCCAGCGGAGACGAGAGGCCACGGAATGGAACCGGAGCGGAGATGGGGGAAGAGGCGTTATTTCTCAATGTGCGCGGACAGCGTATGTCCCGCCAAGGGTTTTGGAAGACCATGAAGAAATATGCGGAGCGCCTGGAACTCCCGTTTGCGCTTACGCCGCATACACTGCGCCACTCGTTCGCGGTGCATCTGCTGCAGAACGGAGCCGACGTCCGCGCGGTGCAGGAGATGCTTGGCCATACCGAATTAGCGACGACGCAGCGGTATATCGCGCAAATGTCAAGAACAAGCATGAAGGACGTCTACACGCACGCGCATCCGCGCGCCAGAACATCATCATTCGGGGAGGAAAAACAATGAATCAAGCTTATGAACACATCCAAGAAGCGGCATCCTATATTCAGAGCCGTACCAGCGCCCGTCCGGAGATCGGGTTGATTCTCGGCTCGGGTCTAGGCGTTCTGGCCGAACTGGTCGAGAATCCTGTCACGATTCCGTACCATGAGATTCCGCATTTCCCGGTATCCACCGTCGAAGGCCATGCGGGCGACCTGCTGATCGGCACGATTGAAGGACGAACGGTCGTCATGATGAAAGGGCGCTTCCATATGTATGAAGGCTATGGCCCGGAAGTGACGGCGTTCCCGGTGCGGGTCATGAAGGCGATCGGCGCGGAGAAGATCCTTGTCACGAATGCGGCCGGCGGGATCAATACGAACTATGAGCCGGGCGATCTGATGGTCATTAGCGACCATCTCAACTTGACAGGCCGCAATCCGCTCATCGGGGCGAACGACAACCGTCTCGGCGTCCGCTTCCCGGATATGTCCCAGGCATACAGCCCACGGCTGCGCCAGCTGGCGAAGGCCACGGCGGAGGAGCAGGGGTTCACGCTCCGCGAAGGGGTCTACGCCGGGCTGCTCGGCCCGAACTATGAGACGCCGGCCGAGATCCGCATGCTGCGCATGATGGGAGCGGACGCGGTAGGCATGTCCACCGTCTCGGAAGTCATTGTCGCCAGTCATGCGGGCCTTGAGGTGCTGGGCATCTCCTGCATCAGCAATATGGCGGCGGGAATTCTCGATCAGCCATTGTCCCATGACGAGGTGATGGAGACGGCGGATAAAGTGAAGGACGCCTTCTTGAAGCTGGTACTGGCACTGATTCCGAAAATGTAAGCTTGATTACAGCATCCGATTAGGAGGAGCGAAGATGAGGGCAGTCGACATCATTCACAAAAAACGGGAAGGTCACGAACTGACCGCCGAAGAAATTCGTTTTCTCATTCAGGGCTACAGCAGCGGCGAGGTGCCGGATTATCAGATTGCCGCTTGGGCGATGGCTGTTTATTTCCAGGGCATGACCGCGAGCGAGACGGCGAGTCTCACGCTGGAGATGGCGCGCTCGGGCGATCAGATCGACCTGAGCTCGATCAGCGGCATCAAGGTGGACAAGCATTCCACCGGGGGCGTCGGGGACAAGACATCCTTAATTCTCGCGCCGCTCGTCGCCGCGGCAGGAGTGCCCGTCGCGAAGATGTCCGGGCGCGGTCTGGGCCATACGGGCGGAACGATTGACAAGCTGGAGTCGATTCCTGGCTTCCGGGTCGAATTGGAGAGGGAGCAATTTTTCAAGCAAGTGAACGAGATAGGCGTCTCTCTTATCGGGCAGACCGGCAATATTACTCCTGCGGACAAAAAGCTGTACGCTCTGCGCGACGTAACGGCCACGGTCGAATCCATCCCGCTCATTGCCAGCTCGGTCATGAGCAAGAAGATTGCGGCTGGAGCCGACGCGATCGTGCTCGATGTGAAGACGGGAAGCGGCGCTTTCATGAAGACGCTGGATGACTCGATTGCCCTCGCGCAGGCCATGGTCGATATCGGCACGGATACGGGACGCCACACGATTGCGGTCATCTCGGATATGGATCAGCCGCTCGGCCGCCTGATCGGAAATTCATTAGAAGTTGAGGAAGCGATACAGACGCTGCGCGGCGAAGGTCCGCGCGACTTGTATCGTCTCTGTATCGTGCTCGGCTCCCATATGCTCGTGCTGGGCGGGATCGCCCGCGATGCGACGGAAGCGGAAGCGCGTCTGGAGCAATTGATTGCGGACGGGTCGGCGCTTGAGAAGCTGAAGGAGCTCATTGCGGCCCAGGGCGGAGACGCGTCGGTCGTGGATCATCCGGAACGGCTGCCGCATGCCCGGGAACGCTTCGAGGTGAAAGCGGAAGCCGGCGGCACGGTATCGGCCATTCAAGCCGAAGAGATCGGCATTGCCGCGATGCTGCTTGGAGCCGGAAGGGAGACGAAGGATTCCGTTATCGATCTGAGCGTTGGCATCGATCTCCGCGCCAAGGTGGGAGATGCCGTGAATGCAGGCGATGTGCTCGCCGTGCTCCATGTCAACGACGCTTCGCGTCTGCAGGAAGCGGCGCAGAAGATTATCCAGGCATACCGGATTACTTCCGAAGCGAGAGCCGAGGCGCCTCTTGTCTATGCGATCGTCACGAAGGATGGCGTAGAGAGATTTGTCTGAGCATGCCTCTCTGCTCAGAGTTCCACAGGAAGCCGTTCCCTCCGCGGCAACCCATGAGGGATACCGTTTCTAGCGAAACCTTTGGTTTTGCTAGAAACTTTTTTTATGTCCGGAAAAGTGGAATATTTTGCTTGCGATCAGACAAGACTGAAATTAAGCACATCTGGCGGAGGATAGACCCGTCCATTCTGTTGTGCACAACTCTTGTAGGAGGGGAACTGCTTTGAAGAATAGGCTATATAGAATGGCATGTTCCGCATTGCTGAGCGCAAGCCTGATGACGACCGGCGCCGCTGCAGCGTTCGCCGACGTGCCGCCATGGACCGGAACGGAAGAGCCTAGTCAGGCCACTTCATCAACGGGCGCAGCAGAAGTGCAGCTGGCGGAACATGCACGCTCGGCCATACTGATGGATGCGGATACGGGTACCATCATTTTTCAGAAAAACAGCCATGATCGGCTGCCGCCGGCCAGCATTACGAAAATCATGACGATGCTGCTTGTGATGGAAGCAATAGATGAAGGCAAGCTGAAGCCGACGGATAAAGTTACGACCAGTGAGTATGCGGCATCAATGGGCGGATCACAAATCTTCCTCGAGCCGGGCGAAGAAATGACGGTCGATGAAATGATGAAGGGAATTGCAATGGCTTCAGGCAACGATGCATCGGTCGCCATGGCGGAGAAGGTCGCGGGATCGGAAAAAGCATTCGTGCAAATGATGAATGAGAAGGCCAAAGAACTCGGCATGAAGGATACCCACTTCGAGAATAGCAACGGTCTTCCTGCGGACAATCATTATACATCCGCGTATGACATCGCTCTGATGTCTCAAGCCTTGCTTCAATACCCGGGCGTCACCAAATATACGGGGGCTTACGAAGATTATTTGCGTCAGAACACCGCCAAAAAGTTCTGGCTTGTCAACACGAACAAGCTGGTCCGGTTCTATCAGGGGGCGGACGGATTGAAAACGGGATATACTTCGGAAGCGAAGTTCTGCCTGTCTGCCACAGCCAAGCGGGAAAATTTGCGCGTAATCGCGGTCGTGCTGGGCGAACCGAATACGAAGACGCGCAATGCGGAAGTGACGCAAATGTTCGATTACGCGTTTGCCCAATACATGAATGTTCCGATTCTGAAGAAGGGCGATGCCATCGGCAGCATTCGTGTGGAAAAAGGAATGGTCGAGTCGCTTGATCTGGTGGCCCAGCGCCCATACCATGTACTGCTCAAAAAGGGCGGTTCCAAGGAGAACGTCCATTTCAAGCTGGAGTCTCCGGATTCCATCAAAGCGCCGATCGAAAAAGGCCAGTCGCTTGGCAAGATTATCGTGTATCAAGGGGATAAAGCGATCCGTGAATACCCTGTCGAAGCAACCGAGTCCATAGCGAAAGCTGGCTGGTGGACGTTGTTCAAGCGGACGTGCGGAAAGTTGTTTTTTGTCAAATAACAGCGTGCTTCTTCTAGTTTTGTCGCCAGGCAGGAATTGGGTTTGGCGGCGACGAATGGGATCGGCAACATGGGAGGAGAGTGATTCGCATGAACTTGCAGGTGGAATTGGAACACCGGCGCAATGTACTGATCACCCGTCTGAGGGGAGAGCTGGATCATCATACATCGGAAATTGTACGCATGCAGTTGGATGAAGCGATTCAGCGCGGACAGGTGAACCATGTGGTGTTAAGCTTGAGCGAATTGACCTTTATGGACAGTTCCGGTCTGGGGGTCATTCTCGGCAGATACAAGCAGATTAAGGGCAGAGGCGGAAAAATGGCCGTCTGTGATCTGAACCCTGCCGTACGGCGGTTGTTCGAGCTGTCGGGCTTGTTCAAAATCATGCATGTCTACGATAACGAGCGCCAGGCGCTCCTTGGATTGGAGGACGTATCATGAGTGGACATTCGAACAAAATGTCATTGGAATTTTCCAGCCGCTCGGAAAATGAAGCCTTCGCGCGCGTCGCCGTGGCGGCCTTCGTAGCGCAGCTGGATCCGACTCTGGAAGAGCTGACGGATTTGAAGACCGTAATCTCCGAGGCGGTCACGAACAGCATCATTCATGGATATGACAACAATCCGGAAGGCATCGTATCGATTACGGCTGAGATTGAGGGAGATCAGATTATGCTGACGGTCTCCGACCGGGGCCGTGGCATTGAAGATGTCGAACTGGCCAGACAACCGCTGTTCACATCCAAGCCGGACATGGAACGCTCGGGCATGGGCTTCACCATTATGGAGAACTTCATGGATGAATTTGAAGTGACAACCGAATTGGGCGCCGGTACCACCATCCGTATGAAAAAGCGGATCGAATCCAAAAAAGCGCTCTACAATTAGGGGTTGAAGCCATGAAAGCTGATGTGAAACAATCGTCGCAAAGTTATTTGGACGACGCAGAAGTGAAACGTCTGATAGCGCTGAGCCAAGCGGGTGATGCCGTGGCTCGCGAAACGCTGGTCAATTGCAACATCCGGCTTGTATGGTCGGTCGTGCAGCGCTTTATCAACCGCGGGTACGAACCGGATGATTTGTTCCAAATCGGCTGCATCGGCTTGCTCAAATCGGTCGACAAATTCGATTTGACCTACGACGTCAAATTCTCTACCTATGCCGTGCCGATGATAATCGGAGAAATTCAGCGCTTTCTGCGCGATGACGGGACGATCAAGGTGAGCCGTTCCTTGAAGGAAATGGCGAACAAGGTCCGCAAAATGAAGGACGAGCTCTCGAAGCGGCTCGATCGTCTTCCTACCATTAAGGAGGTCGCGGACGAGTTGGGCATCTCGCCGGAGGATGTAGTCTTCGCCCAGGAGGCGAACAAGCCGCCAAGCTCGATTCACGAGACTGTCTTCGAGAACGATGGGGACCCGATCACCTTGATGGATCAGATCGCGGATGATTCCCAGGACCGCTGGTTCGACAAGCTGGCGCTGAATGAAGCGATTGAAGGCTTGAGCGAACGGGAACGGCTTATCGTCTATTTACGCTATTTCCGCGATCAGACGCAATCGGAGGTTGCCGGCCGGCTCGGCATCTCCCAGGTGCAAGTCTCCCGTCTGGAGAAAAAAATATTGCAATCCATCAAGGCGCAAATCGCACAATAAAGCGGACACCGCAAGGAGTATTCCTGCGGTGTCTTTTCATTTGGTGTGTTAGGGAGGCCCGCAGGCTGTTTGTCTCTTATCTGGGGAAGGGCGCGAGGCACGGAGCAAGCCGCTTATTCTCATTATCCCCTTAGGCCAGGCGCATGCATTTGGGCGGTGCTAAAATTGATGATCGGTTGCCCGTCCTGATCTGTTATGGCCCGCTGATGCCCGGTGTTTCGCCGGATGCACTCATTTGGCGTAGCGGGCAGATCTTGTGCTTGTGCTTTTGCTTGTGTCGAATGGGAGGGGATCGTCCCCAATCTCTTTGCGGCACTCTCCCATCGGGTCAGGGAGCGGAATTTTCCATCCGAAAAGACCGAGCACTTCCCGCTGCGGAATTGCCCTGCCTCATGCCCGGCCTGATGTACCGGGACAATCTATCCTCTATAAGGCCTCGAACCATTCTGACGAAATGGGATCGTGCTGTAAGCTCCTAAATCCATGCTGCACGCCCTGACTGTAAGGGATAGTGCTGGTAAGCTCTTAAAGACGTGACTGTAAGGGATAGTGCTTGCAGGGAGCAGCTTGTATGCCGACCCGCCCTGACTGAAAGGGAGAATGCTCATAAGGAACCTGATCGCAATCGCTCGGCCCTGATTCGCAGGGATAGGCCTGCAAAGGCTCTTGTCTTGCCGGCCTCCTGGCCGAAAGGGAGATTGCAAGTAAGAGGCCTTGCCAGCTCATCGCATTGATCTGAACGAATGGGATAATCTTCCTAAGGCTCGCCGTATATCGAGGGAGTCCCGCTGCCAATATCCTGACCGAAGGGGAGAGTAACGCTCAAGCTTCGGAGAGGAGAGCGGCCAGTAGGGAACCGGGGGTATGGAGGATGGAGGAGGGCGAGGCATGACGCCAACGGATGCAAATGTTTCCTACCCGGTTCTTTCCTCATAATGCAATGGAACTCAACCATACTAAAGATATATATTACATGGCGACAGGAGGTTTTTCGCGATGAAGGAGCAGCAGACGCATGAGCCGGGCCAGCCGGAAGGAGAGCTGCAGCCTCTGCTTTCTGCGGACGGTTCGCATGAATCCGGAGCTCAGGAGAATGAGCGGGGGCGAGGATTAGCGGATGCGTGCCAGCAGAGTGGAGCCATACAGAAAGGAAAGGGCCATAAGCGGGGCAAAAGAAATGCGCGGAATGGCAATGGCATGCAGGGGCAGGTTGAAGTCTCCAATACGATTGAAGAGGCGATCGCGTATTGGAGTGGCGATGATGATATTCCGAAACGGCTTGAGGATACGAAGAAGACATTGAAGGAGGTCGTCGGTTTTACCGATTCGTTTGATGTCATTTTTCGGGAAATGACATTCGGCGGGCGGCGTGTCGGCCTCTTTTATTTGAATGGCTTCGCCAAGGATGAGGTTATGACGATCATTTTGACGCGTCTTACCTTCCTGGACAAAAAATCGCTGACCCCGAACGCGCTTAAGGCATTTTTTGATTGCTATATCCCGCATATTCAGGTGGAAAAGGTAAACAAGTTCAGCGAGGTAATCAACAAGGTGCTCGCTGGCGGCAGCGCCTTCTTCATCGAGCATGAATCGGAAGCGATTGTGACGGATGTCAAGACATTCCCGTCCCGGGGACCGGAGGAGCCATCGCTGGAAAAGGTCGTGCGCGGGGCTCGCGACGGATTTACCGAAACGCTGCTTACGAACGTTACGCTCGTGCGGCGGCGGCTTCGCGATCCGGGCTTGAAATATGAGATCATTCAGGTCGGAAGACGGACGCGAACCGATGTCTGCATTGCATATATTGATGATATCGCCGACATGTCGCAGGTGGAGGCCGTCCGCAGGAAGATTAAAGCTGCCAATCTGGAAGGACTGCCGCTCGCCGATAAGCAACTGGAGGAGGTTATTGTCAACAAAGGCTGGAATCCGTATCCTCTCGTGCGGTATTCCGAGAGACCGGACGTGGTGGCGGCCCATTTGCTCAACGGAAATGTCGTCATTTTCGTCGATACGTCGCCTTCCGTCATGATCCTGCCGACGACTTTTTTCGATCTGTGCCAGCATGCCGAAGAGAACCGCCAGACGCCCTTTATGGGGACCTATATGCGATGGATTCGGTTCATCGGCATATTTTGTTCCTTGTTCCTGCTTCCGCTCTGGATGCTGTTGGTGATCGATCCAGGCCTTAAGCCGGCCGCCTTGCAGATTATCGGTCCGCATAAAATGGCGAAGCTCCCTATTTTCCTGCAGTTTTTGCTGGCTGAGATCGGCATCGATCTGATGCGCATGGCGGCTGTCCATACGCCGTCCCCGCTAGCGACAGCACTTGGTCTCGTGGCGGCGGTCCTGATTGGCGACATCGCGGTGAAGACCGGCGTCTTCGTGAATGAAGTCATCTTGTATTTGGCCGTTACGGCGGTCGGAATGTTCGCTACGCCTAGCTATGAGCTGGCACTCGCCAATCGGATCATCCGGCTCCTTTTGCTGGTGGCGGTCGCTTTGTTCAAAGTGCCGGGATTGGTCATCGGCGTTACGGTGTTTATTATATGGCTATCGCTGCACCGCTCCTACAATTCGTCATATCTGTGGCCGTTCATTCCATTCAATGCGAAGGCGATGTTCAACATTCTGTTCCGTCAACCGGTCCTGAACATGAAAACCCGGCCGAGCTTCAACAAGACCCGCGATAACACGAAGATGCCCCCGGATCGCTCTTCCGGTCGGAATGACGGCGAGCTGCAGACGTAGCACGGTGTCGCGATAAAGATATAATGCAAACGTTATGTACAAAAGTCCATTCTTCCATATAGAATGGACTGGTATACTCGATGTAATATTTTTCATGGTGCTGGGAGATCCAGTGTATGGATGAGGAAATGGGGAGAAGAGAACGATGCACTTACATGGAACAAGTACTGTCAATGAATCCGGCCACCTCGAAATCGGCGGCTGCGATGTAACCACCTTGAAAAATCAGTTCGGAACACCGCTGTACATCATGGATGAGGCGCTCATTCGTACCCGCTCCCGCGAATATATGGAAGCGTTTCGCGAATCGGGGCTGAACTTCCAGGTTGCCTACGCGAGCAAGGCATTCTGCGTAATGGCAATGTGCCGCATCGCGGACGAGGAGGGCTTGTCCCTCGATGTCGTATCTGAAGGGGAACTGCATACGGCGCTGCAGGCAGGCTTTCCTGCCGAACGGATTCATTTCCATGGCAATAACAAGACCCCGGCCGAGATCGAGATGGCGCTTGATGCCGGCATCGGATGCTTCGTCGTTGACAGCTTCGCAGAGCTGCACCTGCTGAATGCGATCGCCAAAATGCGGCGTCAGCGGGTCGCGGTGCTCTTGCGCGTTACGCCCGGCGTCGAAGCGCATACCCATGAATATATCTCGACCGGGCAGACGGATTCCAAGTTCGGCTTCGATATCGGGAACGGGACGGCGCTCCGGGCGGTCGCGCAAGCATCCGATGCGGAAGGCTTGCAACTGCTCGGCGTTCACTCCCATATCGGATCGCAAATTTTCGAGACGGAAGGATTCCAGATGGCGGTACAGCGCGTCGCGGAGTTCGCGGCCAACGTGCTCAGCCAGATGAATGTTGTCTTCCCCGTCGTGAACCTGGGCGGCGGCTTCGGCATTCGCTATGTTGAAGGCGATACGCCGTTGGCTGTGCGGGATTACGTGAAGGCGATAACGGAAGCGGTTCGCACGCATTTCGGGAAGATTTACAGCGAGCTGCCGGAGATCTGGGTCGAGCCGGGCCGGAGCATCGTCGGGGAAGCCGGAACGACGCTGTACACCATCGGTTCGATTAAGGATATCCCCGGGGTTCGCAAGTATGTTGCGGTCGATGGGGGCATGACTGACAATCCGCGTCCGGCGCTGTATGAATCAAAATATGAGGCGCTTGTTGCCAACCGTGCGAAGGACGCGGTCCGTGAAGTGGTCTCGATTGCGGGCAAATGCTGCGAGAGCGGCGATATGCTCATCTGGGATGTGGCGCTGCCATCCGTGTCGGCCGGAGATTTGCTGGCCGTCTCTTGCACGGGAGCTTATAACTATTCCATGGCCAGCAACTATAACCGGATTCCGCGCCCGGCTGTGGTCTTTGTCCGGGACGGGGAAGCGGACTTGGTGGTCCGCCGCGAAACCCGTGAAGATATTGTCCGCTGCGATCTGATTCCTGCACGATTGGAAAAGCGCGAATCGCAGCCGCTTGGCCGATAAATTCCGCGCCCCGCAATTCGCCTGCGCATTGGCGGAGCGGGGCCGTTTTCTTTTTGCGCCCAAATAACGTATAATCGTTAACGATAGTTATATCCCACAACGAGTAATGAGAGGAGTTCATACATAATGAGCAAATTTGCACAAATCGAGATGGAAAAGGGCGGAGCCGTCAAAATCGAACTGCATGAGAAAGAAGCGCCGGGAACCGTAGCCAACTTCGAGAAGCTGGCAAATGAGGGCTTCTATAACGGGTTGACCTTCCACCGCGTCATTCCGGGATTCGTCGCCCAAGGCGGATGCCCGCAAGGAACCGGAATGGGCGGGCCGGGGTATACGATCAAGTGCGAGACGCAAGGCAATCCGCACAAGCATGTTCGCGGCGTGCTCGCGATGGCGCATGCCGGCAAGGATACCGGCGGCTCCCAATTTTACATCACGTATGACGCATTCCCGCATTTGGATGGCGTGCATACGGTTTTTGGTAAAGTTGTGGAAGGAATGGAAGTTGTCGACCAAATCAAGCAAGGCGACAAAATGAAGGAAGTTCGCGTCGTAGAAGGATAAAGTTCGCCTCCCTGCTCCCGGCAACTGCGGAGCAGGTTTTTTTTTACATTCAGAAACATTAGACAAGAAAAAAATATTGCGTATAATCATAGAAGATGATAAAATGCTATGGAAAGAACGAACATGCGTTCCCTAGCAACCATGGCAGTCCAGCCGGCCGGCAGCGGCAACGCAAGCAGGCGGCTTGTGCCATATCAGAACAGACCCGAAGCTATTGACAACAAATCAGGTTGAAGCGAATAGGTAATCTGCTCCCGGAATGGTTCGATGCCGGGCAAGCGACGATTTATTTTGCACTGATTCCCCATTTGAACACCTCATGAATCAATCCCATCCATTGCTTCCGTTTGATATCGCTTCTATCATTTCCGCCTTCCCGTATATCTCACTCTCCCCTATGAGAATCGGAAATACCATGATTTGTTTCAAGCTAACCAAGATTGAATAAGTAGAGATAGAGAGAAACGAAGCCGGATAATGGGACCGGCGATGTCGGGGTAGGGTCATTAAGAGGAGATGAACATGAAGAAAGGTGTCATAACCGTCGTAGGCGCAGCCATTGTCCTTACATCCTGCAGCCTGGATGGTCTGAACAGAGAGACGGCCACGTATCAGGAGTATTTGGATCGGGTGCCGCTCGTATTTGAACTGGAAATGGAGCGTCAGGCCCGGCAAGCGGGTTGGCATAAGACGAGCGGAAGAGAAAAAGAGGTTCGCATTCAATCGGCGTCCGAGAAGAGCGAGGCGCCCGTTCGCCCTCGCATTCCGTCGGTTAAGCTGCCGGAAGAAGTGCTTGATGTGATCTGGAAGGAAACGAGCAAAAAAAATATTGATTACATGACCTTTTTGGCTCTGATCAAAGTGGAGAGCAACTTCAATGCCGAGCTGGTGCACAGCAATCCGAACGGTACGGAGGATTACGGGCTCGTACAGATGAACTCCGTCAACGTATCGCGGCTGTCCAAAGCGATCGGACGCCCGAATCTTGATATGTTCGAGCCGAAAGACAATATTCTGCTCGGCTTGGCGGAATTGCTGGAATGCCGCGCTTACTGGCAGGACGATTATAAGGGAGATGACCTGGAAAAAGCGATGCTCCTCGCTTATAATCGAGGCAGATACGGCTCCAAGCGCTGGATTCAGGATAAAGGCACGCTGGACAGCGCCTATACGAAAAGAGTGCTGAATACGAAGGCCCTGTATAAGCGCGAAGCGGCCAAGGCCGCCCAGGCCGCCAAGGCGGCCCCGCAGAAGCCGGGGGTGAAGACGGCTTCCCCGAAGCTGCAGAAGCCGGCTCAGACGATGAGAATCCAGCGCGCGAGACAGGCGAATTAAAACGGGCCGGACTCTATATGTAGAAAGGGGCACGCGAATCTATGCGCCAGAGAAGCCGGTTAGGCCTCCTATGGTTCATATTAACCATCGCTTGGATGGGATTTATATTTATGAAATCGGCCGAGCCGTATTCAGTCCAGGACATGAAGCCGGCGCTTGGCTCCTTCATGCCGGAAGAGAAGCTGCTTCGCTATCTTCCGCGCTGGGAATTTCTGTACGACGGGAGTCTTGTGTCGTGGCGGGAGCCTTATCATTTCATTGAATTTTTTATTCGCAAATTCGGTCACGTCACCGAATTCGCCTTGCTGACGCTTCTGCTTATCTTGACGTTCTCGGCCCGCGTCCGTTCGAAGGGCCTGATAGCGGCGGGGAGCGGCCTGATTGCCATCTTATACGCCTGTTCCGATGAGTGGCACCAGACCTTCGTGCCCGGGCGGACCGGGCATCTCGCCGACGTGGCGGTCGACTCGATCGGAGTGGCGCTCGTATTGGCTGCCTATGTACTCGTGAGTGCGGTCCGGCGGAGAAGGTGAGGTATGGCCTTGCCTTTTTCCGCGCGAAGTGATAAGATCCGTTACGTAATCGCATGGCGGTTACTTAATATGATATCTGCTGAACCTTCAGGGCAGGGTGCAATTCCCGACCGGCGGTGATGGAAGGGTAGCGCTGTTGACGGCTACCGCCTTCCTTAGTCCGTGACCCGGGCGAACTTCGTTCGAACGGTGGATCTGGTGCAAATCCAGAACCGACAGTATAGTCTGGATGGGAGAAGGGCGTCAGGAGAAGAGTTTTCTTTTTAACTCTTTTAGTTCTTTTTTTCACATAGTTTTTTCAGTTGCCGATTCAGCCGGTTTATTTGTCGTACGCGGGAAGGCGGTTGCGTTCCGTCTCATTTTTGCGAAGATGCCGGACTGTTTATTTGACTGTGCTATGATGAAAAAGAGTACATACCTGTAAGCTCAACAACCTAGCCCTTCGGAGGATTCCGAAGGGTTTTTTGCTGCGATGGGGCAAGCTGTAAAAAGAAGGAGGGACGCTCTGGTGCATCCGGTAATCAATGACGAGTTCTACATGCAGTTGGCGCTTGATGTGGCGGAACGGGCCATGGGGCAGACCGGAATCAATCCGGCCGTCGGCTGCGTCATCGTCCGCGAAGGCCGGGTCGTCGGACTGGGTGCGCATCTGCGGCGCGGCGAAGGCCATGCGGAGGTGCATGCGCTGCAGATGGCCGGCGAAGACGCGCGCGGCGCTGCCGCCTATGTGACGCTTGAGCCTTGCAGCCATTACGGCAAGACGCCCCCTTGCAGCCTTCGCCTGCTGGAAGCCGGAATCAAGCGCGTCGTCATCGGCTGCCTGGATCCGAACCCGGCGGTCAGCGGCCGGGGGGCCCAGTTGCTGCGCGAGCAGGGCGTCGAAGTGACGGCAGGCGTGCTCCAGTCCCAAGCCGAGTCGCTCATCGAGATGTTCGCCAAGTACATCACGACCGGCCTGCCGTATGTGACGCTCAAGACGGCGAGCACCCTGGACGGCCGCATCGCGACGCATACGGGCGACAGCCGTTGGATCTCCAACGAGCAGGCCCGGGAACGGGTGCAAGCGATGCGCCACCGCCATCAGGCGATTATGGCCGGAATCGGCACGGTGCTGGCCGACAATCCGTCCCTGACGACGCGGCTTGCCGTACCGGGCCTGCATCCGACGCGGCTTATCGTCGATTCACGGTTGCGGCTGCCGCTGGAGGCGAAGGTCGTCGCCGATCGCTCCGCGCCGACGATCGTGTTCACGACTTCCCGGGCGGATGCCGGGAAGCGTGAAGCGCTGGAGGCGCGCGGCGTAGAGGTTATCGCCGCGGGCGACGGGCCCCGGGTCGATCTGCGGCGCGTGATGGAATGGTGCGGAAGCCAGGAGATCGGCTCGATCCTGCTGGAGGGAGGCGGCCGTCTGAACGGGGCGCTGCTGGAGGGCCGCTGGGTGGATCGGGTCGTGCTGTTCTACGCGCCGACGATTGTCGGCGGCGCGTCGTCGCCGCCCAACTTCGCCTTCGATGGCGTAAGCCGGATGAACGACGCTTACCGGCTCCGGCATACGCGGGTCGAGACGCTGGGAGACAATGTCTGCATCAGCGGTTATCCGTTCGGCACCGTATTTGAAAGGATAGCCGCCACGCTGAATGAGAAGGGAGGAAGCGACGATGTTCACGGGACTCGTTGAAGAAGTCGGACGGCTGCAGGCCGTGACGAAGCGCGGAGAAGCGATGGTGCTGCATATCCGGGCCGCGAAAGTGCTGGAAGGGATGAAGATCGGCGACAGCATCGCGGTGAACGGAGTATGCCTGACGGCGGTCTCCCATGACTCCGGCTCCTTCATGGCGGATGTCATGCCCGAGACATTCCGGCATACGAATCTGAAGGATTTGCAGCCGGGCGCTCCGGTCAATCTGGAACGGGCGATGGCGGCGGACGGCCGTTTTGGCGGACATATCGTACAGGGCCATGTCGATGGGCTGGCGCGCATTATGCGCCGGACGGCGCAGGCGAATGCGGTCGTGTTCGAGTTCCTCGCCGAAGATCCGGGCATGGCCAAGTATATGATCCCGCGCGGATCGGTTACCGTGGATGGCATGAGCCTCACCCTGACCCGGGCGGAGAAGGGGATGTTCGCCGTATCGATCATTCCGCATACGCTCGCCGAGACGGCGCTCCAGGGCAAGCAGCCGGGAGACACAGTCAATATCGAATGCGACGTGCTGGCCAAATATGTCGATCATTTGCTGGCCTGCGGCAGCCGCTCCGCCGCGAGCGGAAACTCCCGCATCAGCAGCGCCTTTTTGGCGGAACACGGCTTCATGTGACATCATGCAAAGGGGGAAGAGCGATGAGTGAACAATTTTCGTTCGATACGATAGAGGATGCCATCCGCGACTTAATGGAAGGCAAAGTGATCATCGTCGTCGATGACGAGGATCGAGAGAACGAAGGCGACTTCCTGGCGCTGGCTGACAAGGCGACGCCGGAAGCGATCAACTTCATGATTACCGAGGGCCGCGGGCTCGTCTGCGTGCCGATTACGCCCGAGCGGGCAGAAGAACTGGATCTGCCGCCGATGGTTACGCATAACACCGACAATCACGGGACGGCCTTCACAGTGTCGATCGACCACATCGAGACGTCGACGGGCATCTCGGCCCATGAACGCTCGCTGACGATTCGGAAGATGCTTGATCCGAAGGCGCAAGCGGCAGACTTCCGCCGTCCGGGCCACATCTTCCCGCTGATCGCGAAGCGGGGCGGCGTGCTGCGCCGCGCAGGCCACACCGAAGCGGCCGTCGACTTGGCTCGCTTATGCGGGGCATCCCCGGCCGGGGTCATTTGCGAAGTCATCAAGGAAGACGGGACGATGGCACGGCTGCCAGACCTGATCGAGATCAAGCAGAAACACGGCTTGAAGCTCATTTGCATCAAAGATCTCATTCATTATCGCAACGAGAAGGAGAATCTGGTCCGGCGCGAAGTGGAAGTGAACATGCCGACAGATTTCGGCGTGTTCCGGGCGATCGCTTACACGAACGAGGTGGATAACAAGGAGCATGTCGCTCTGGTGAAGGGCGAAATCGACAGCTCGAAGCCAGTGCTGGTCCGGGTTCATTCCGAATGCCTGACCGGCGATGTCTTCCATTCGCACCGCTGCGATTGCGGTCCTCAGTTCGCTGCCGCTTTGCGCGCCATTGAGCGGGAAGGGAACGGCGTGCTCCTCTATATGCGGCAGGAAGGCCGGGGAATCGGCCTCATCAACAAGCTGAAGGCGTACAAGCTTCAGGAACAGGGCCTGGATACGGTCGACGCGAACCTGAAGCTCGGGTTTCCGGCGGATCTGCGGGACTACGGCATCGGCGCGCAGATTTTGAAGGATCTCGGCGTCCGCCAGATCCGGCTGATGACGAACAATCCCCGCAAAATCAAAGGGTTGGAAGGCTACGGCCTGGAGATTGTCGAGCGCGTGCCGATTCAGATGCAGGAAAATGAAGACAATACCCGTTATCTGCATACGAAAGCGGCGAAGCTCGGGCATATGCTCGTATTCGACGATATCGAGCAGAACGAACATATCGAATCCTGATTCACTATTTGGAAGCTTCAGAGCAGACTATATTCCATCGGGAGGTTTTACCAATGCCACATGTATTTGAGGGTCATTTAGTATCTGAAGGTTTAAAATACGGGATCGTTGCCGGGCGCTTCAATGAATTCATCGTCTCCAAGCTGCTGTCCGGCGCGCTGGACGCGCTGAAGCGCCACGGCGTGAAGGATGAGGAGATCTCGGTCGCCTGGGTTCCCGGCGCATTCGAGATTCCGCTTATCGCCCAGAAAATGGCGGAAAGCGGCAAGTATGACGCGGTGATCACGTTGGGCGCCGTGATTCGCGGATTTACGCCGCATTTCGATTATGTGTGCAGCGAGACGGCCAAAGGGGTGGCTCAAGTCAATATGAAAACAGGCGTCCCGACCGTGTTCGGCGTGCTGACGACGGATTCGATCGAGCAAGCGATCGAGCGCGCAGGCACGAAGGCCGGCAACAAGGGTTGGGAAGCCGCCGCGACGGCAATCGAGATGGCTAACTTGACGAATCAGCTGAAATAGTGCTTATTTAATGTAGTGCCCTTTATAGAGGTACACCCTTTATAATCGGGCGCTACATTTGTTTTTTACAGGAGGAACGTTCGTGTCCGTCACTTACAAGCTGGAGCTGTTCGAAGGGCCGCTTGATCTGCTGCTTCACCTTATCGATCAAGCGGAAATTGCCATTCAGGATATCTCGATCAGCGAGATCACCGATCAATATATGGATTATTTACATAGCATGAAGGAATTGGAATTGGATATTACGAGCGAGTTTCTCGTTATGGCAGCGACCCTGTTAGCGATGAAATCCCAGCAGCTCTTGCCGAAACCGCCTGTCATGGAATGGGACGACGACCTGATGGACTACGAAGAAGAGGAACTGGATCCTCGCGCGGAGCTGATCCGCAAGCTGGTAGAATACCGGAAATATAAAGGAATCGCCGAGCATTTGCGGGAAAAGGAAGCGGAGCGAAGCCTGCTGTTCACGAAGGAGCCGGAGGATCTGACTCCGTTCATGCCATCGAAGCCGTCGAATCCGGTGGAAGGACTCCATGTGTCGGATTTGATTGCCGCCTTTCAGAAGGCGCTTCGCAAAGCATCCCGGCGCACGATGGTCGCCACGATTCACCGCGACGAAATTTCCGTGAAGGATCGGATCCGCGATATCGTTACGGTGCTGCGGCCGGTGGGAAGGGGAGGCAAGCTGCTGTTCTCCAAGCTGCTGAGCGAGCAATTGACCCGCCACGAGGTGGTTGTGACGTTTCTTGCGGTGCTGGAATTAATGAAGCTGAGACAGATTCGATGTTTTCAAGACCGGGTGTTCGATGAAATCGTGATTCAGTGGCAAGGGGATGGGGAAGACGATGGACTTTCAGACGTTGAAGTCGATTATTGAAGGGCTCCTGTTTATGGCGGGAGATGAAGGTTTAAATAGTAAGCAAATCGCAGAAATTACGGAACAGCGGCAGGAAATCGTCATGGAGGCCTTGCATGATTTGCAGGCGGACATGGAGCGTTCGAAGCGCGGCATCCAGATCGTGGCCATTGCGGGCATGTATCAATTGGCGACTTTGCCGGATCATGCGCCTTATTTTGAACGGATGGCCTATTCTCCTTCCCGGTCCTCGCTGTCCCAGGCAGCGCTCGAGACGCTGGCTATCGTGGCCTACCGCCAGCCGATCACTCGCGTGGAGATTGAAGAGATTCGCGGCGTCAAGTCGGATCGGGCCATTCAGACGCTGGTGAATAAGGATCTGATCGAGGAAACGGGCAGAGCCGAAGCGATCGGAAGGCCGATACTGTATGGCACGACACGCGCGTTTCTTGATTATTTCGGGTTGGGCAGCTTGTCCGAGTTGCCCGAAGCGGCGGCCTTTGAACAAAGTGAAGGCTTGGAGGAGGAAACGCAGCTCTTGTTCGAGAAATTAGAAGGACGGCAGCTTACGATTGAGGATGTGAACGAAGAAGGAGGAGAACGTTAAAATGCGAATTCAGTTTCATGGTCATGCATGCGTCGCAATCGATACCGGGAAGCATCGGCTTATCATCGATCCGTTCTTGACGGGGAATCCGGCCGCGAAGGCCGCCCCGGAACAAATTCAGGCGGATTACGTGCTGCTAACCCACGGTCATGGCGATCATATCGCCGACGCGGCGGATATTGCGAAGCGGAATGATGCCACGATCCTGGCCATTGTGGAGCTGGCCGACTACATGGAACGGCTGGGAGCGCGCGCCATCGGCATGAATCTGGGCGGAGGAGGCACGTTCGACTTCGGCTCGATCAAATGGGTCAATGCTCTCCACAGCTCATCGGTCACGGTAGACGGGCAGGCGCAATATTTGGGCAACCCGGCGGGAATCGTGCTTCAGATGGACGGGTTGACGGTATATCACGCGGGAGACACGGCCCTGTTCAGCGATATGAAGCTGATTGGCGAGCGGTATAAGCCGGATATCGCTTTCCTGCCCATTGGCAGCTTCTTCACGATGGATCCGGAGGATGCGCTCCTGGCCGCGCAATGGATCAAGGCGAAGGTCGTCATCCCGATTCACTACAATACGTTCCCGCCGATTGAACAGGACGGCGCGGCCTTCGTGTCCCAACTGAAGGTGATCGGCATTCAGGGCGTGGAACTGGCCCCGGGACAAACGCTTGACACCGATGAATTGGAGCTTGGCTGACCTGTGCTGGCATGGGCGGGAGCAAGCCCGGAGAACGCAGCGAATGAAATAAAGCGGATATAAGCTGAAAGTTGCAGCAATGAACAAGCCCGCCAGCGGACGACACGAGTCGATCTGCGGCGGGCTTTGCCGTGCCTCGCCGTCCCCTTCGGCCAGGAAGCGATGGAACATCCTGCATGTATAATTGGATAAAAGGCCATAATACGGTTAGTTCAGGAAATCATCCGGATGGAGGCAGACTATGGGGATATGGATAATGGCAGGCATCGCAGCGGTCATCGCCATGCTGCTCTTCCTGATTCTCTTCTCGACCGTCGAATGCAAGTTGGTCATTCACAAAGCGGATAAGCATGAGCGGGTATTCCTGATGATCCGGGCCTTCTACGGATGGATTCGCTGGCGGTACGAATGGCGTTCCATCCGCTTCATCAATATGGAGGAAGGCTTCAATCTGAAGCAGAAGAAGAAGGAGAACTTCGGCGGGAGCAGTCAGGATAGAACGAGGCGACAGGTGAACCGGGAGACCGTCGCCCGGTACATCAGACGGATCAAGCGGCTGGCCCGCCATACAAGAGGCATCGTCCAGTGGATCGAGGAGACGATGGACAAGATGAAGTGCAGCCTGTTCATCTGGGAGACGGAGATCGGACTTAGCGATCCGGCCGGAACCGCCATCGCCACAGGCACGACCTGGTCTCTCAAGTCATGGCTTGTCGGCAAGCTTAGCTACGCGCTTCGCTTTCAGGATTATCCGAAACTGGAAATTACCCCTCAATATCATCATCCTTGCTTCTCCACCCGCCTCGTCTGTATTGCCGAGATCCGATTCGGCCATGTCGTTCGCGCGCTGGCCCGTCTTATCTTCCGCATTATGCGTGCCGAAGGCGGGATCGGCATCTGGCGGCGGACGCTGGCGGACGCCAATGCGCGGAAAGTGCAGGGATAGCCTATACATACTACGCTTTATTTGTGCGCAAGCTATCCACGTGCAGGCAATACCTGATGTGGGGATAGGTGTGGTAAAGCCGGTTTTCGGCTTTTGGAACGGCACTATTTTATATACGCGGAGGAGGACTCAAGGCAATGGCAGAACATCCTGTCGCAGGATTGATGCAAGCTGCGTTCGAGAATATCAAAGCCATGGTCGATGTGAACGCGATCGTTGGCGATCCGGTTCAGACCCCGGACGGCAGCGTTATTCTTCCGATCAGCCGAGTCGCTTTCGGCTTCGCTGCGGGAGGGAGCGACTTCCGGATTGATCCTCGTCGCGGCGGATCCGGGAACGGGCATGAGGATCGGAAAGGGGCTCCTGCCCTGCCCTTTGGGGGAGGAAGCGGCGGCGGCGTCTGTTTGACCCCGATTGCGTTCCTTGTCGTGGGCCAGCAGGGCATTAATGTCGTCTCGCTCGATAATCAGACCCATCTGCTCGAACGCATTATCGACGTGACCCCGAGCGTGCTTGACCGGATCGAAGCGATGTTCACGCGCGACCGCTACGACGGACCGAATGAAGAAGAGGCGTGATATCGTAATGCTCTTACACGCAGAAGCGTCAAGTTCGCCTGCCTTCCCCGTCCGCTAAGCGATGTGCGAAGGAGGAGCGGGCTTGGCGCTGTTTGTCATGCGCGAGCGACGGCGTCTTCTTTCGCATGTTTTCTCGTCTGCTTCCGCATACCTGGAAGAAGACAAGCATACACATGGTAACAATTGGACTGGCATCATCAAAAGGAGGACCCTATGATCCGATTCACCAACGCGGGATTCACCAAAAAGCTGCTGCTTATAAGCTCCGTGCTTCTTGTCTTTAGCTCGTTCAGCGAGGCGGGCAACGGAAGCACGGGGCTTTCCGATAGCTCCGTCCAGGTGGCGCAAGCGGAACCCGAACGCGAGCCCGGGCGCCGGGCCGAGCGGTTAAAGCCCCCGGCCATCCATGCCAAGGCGGCGGCGCTCATTGATGTCGCCAGCGGGAGAATTCTGTACAGCCGGAACGGCGAAGAGCCGCTGCCGATGGCGAGCACCACGAAGATTATGACGGCCATCGTGGCGATTGAATCCGGCAAGCTGAGCGATGTCGTGAAGACGAGCAAGCGGGCATTTGCCAAGGAAGGATCCTCCTTGTACCTTCGCAGAGGGGAGGAAATGAGCCTCCATCATCTGCTGTACGGGTTGATGCTTCGCTCCGGCAACGATGCCGCCGTCGCGATTGCGGAGCATGTCGGCGGGTCCGAGGAAGGGTTCGTGTACATGATGAACCAGAAAGCGGAAATGCTTGGCCTGGAAAAGACGCAGTTCCGCAACCCGCATGGGCTTGACGCCGACGGGCACTATACGACGGCGAACGATCTGGCGCGGCTGTCCGCTTATGCGCTTCACAATCCGACCTTTCAGGAGATCGTCCGCACGAAGGTGAAAACCGTGCCGAATCCGAATGCGAATTGGGATTATAAATGGACGAATAAAAACAAAATGCTGCAGCTGTACGAGGGAGCCGACGGGGTGAAGACCGGATATACGTCCAAAGCGCTTCGCTGTCTCGTCAGCTCGGCGACGAGACACGGCCAGCAGCTAGCGGTCGTGACCCTCAACGACGGCAACGACTGGCTCGATCATACGCGCTTGCTTGATTACGGGTTTTCCGCCTTTCCGGCGGTGCCGCTCATCGCCAAGGGCGACAAGATCCAAGGCTATGAGCATCTGCAAGCTTCGGTCTCGGCCGCCTACCCGCTCGGTGAGGATGAGCGCGGCCAGGTGAAGGCGTCCGTCCGGCTTGTTCCGGCGGGAAGTCTCGATTACCGGTTAGGCTACCGCGGCACGATACGCTATGAGTTGGATGGCCAGCCGCTCATCGCGGTCCCGTTGGAGGAGGCTGCGGCAGGCGGCGACGGGCCAGGCAAGGGGGATTCCCCCGCGGCCAGATGGTTCGACGGGCTGCGGACCGCGGTCGGCGCGTTATTCGATGCGAGTTAATCGCAGCGGGGAGGGAGCGCCGGAAGGGATAAGGGGGGAGAATAATGGTCAATGCAATCTGGATGTTCATGCTGCTGGTCGGTTTTATCTCAGCCGCCGCCCAAGGACGGATTGACGCGGTGACGGAGGCGGTTTTTGACGGCGCGAAGACCGGAGTCACGGTCAGCTTTGGCCTAATTAGCGTGATGGTATTCTGGCTGGGGATGATGCGTATCGCGGAAGACGGCGGCCTGTTGGCCAAGGTCGCGAAGGCGCTTGGCCCGATCGTCCGTTTTTTGTTCCCGGACGTGCCGCCGAATCATCCGGCGCTCGGGTACATCATGTCCAATATGAGCGCGAATCTGCTCGGCCTGGGGAACGCGGCGACGCCGATGGGGATACGGGCGATGCAAGAGCTTCAAAAGCTGAATCCGGACAAAGAGTCGGCGACGCCGGCGATGTGCACGTTGCTCGCCATTAATACGTCCAGTATTACGTTGATTCCGACGACGCTCATCGCGATTCGGATGAACTTCGGCTCGGCCAATCCGGCCGAGATCGTCGGCACGACGCTGCTGGCCACGATGGTGGCGACGCTCGCCGCGATTGCTGCCGACCGGTGGTGCCGCAACCGGGCTTCGGTACGTCCGCCGAATAAGACGGCCGGAACGGGCCAGGACGGTCTTGGCGTCCCGCCGATGCCCGACTAAGACCCGGCAGGCCGGTCATTCGGCCACGCGCCATTGGCTGAAGAGGGACTTCATCACTCGTTCGGAAAGGACGGCTGCGCATGTACGCTGTAGTGTCGCTTATTTCGGCCTGGGCGATCCCGGCCATTATCGTCTTCATTCCTTTATATGCGTATTTCAAGCGGATCCCCGTCTATGAATCGTTCGTGGAAGGGGCGAAGGATGGCTTCCAGACCTCGATCAACATCATTCCGACGCTTGTGGGGATGATGGTTGCCATCAGCGTGTTCCGGGCCTCCGGGGCGATGGAATGGATCGTCGGCTGGTTCGCGCCGCTTCTCAGCTGGTTCGGCGTGCCGAGCGAGGTGCTGCCGCTGGCGTTCCTGCGGCCGATTACGGGTGCGGGTTCGCTTGCTTTTACGACCGATCTGATTAAGACCTACGGCGCCGATTCCATGATCGGACGCATGGCTTCCACGATTCAGGGCAGCACCGATACGACGCTGTATGTGTTGATGGTCTATTTCGGAGCGATCGGCATCCGCAAGGGACGCTATGCGCTCAAGGTGGGCCTGTTCTCCGATTTGGTCGGCTTTGTGGCCGCCATTATCGTCTGCCTGCTCGTATTCGGGTGAGATGGCGGAATCGAATCATGGGAAGGAAGCGTCTCATCAGCATTGCAAAAAGATTGAGGTGACGAGTCAACAGCGAATGTGGATGCGGAAAAAACGGAGAAGCTCCATAGCGACGGTACAGAGCGAAAATGACGGCGCGCAAAACGGGGGAAGATGTCGACTACGCAATGGCCTGATTTACGGGATCCAAGCGACCGCGTCGGATGCTGGGGGGGTATCATCGCCTTCTGGGAGGATCATCGCCTTCAGGAAGCATTATCGGCCTGCTGGAAGCATCGTTGCCTCCTGGGGCTTGGACATGCGGAGGAAATTGCTGCTATTTTACAGGAAGTTCGGCTTAATGAGTCCACCTCCCAAGGAATTGCTGCAAATCTGCATCATTTTAGGCCCTTTTGCTTCAAGGCCGAAGCGGGTGAAATTCCTGTAATTTTGCAGGATTCCCTTTCTGGCAAAGTCGTCCATATCGAATTGCTGTATTTACGCAGGATTTCGCTTGCCGAATAGGCGTATCTGGAGAAATCGTGGTGTTTTGCTGACTTCGCCTGCCGGATGGGCGTATCTGGAGAAATCCTCGGGTTTGACGGATATCGCCTGCCGGATGGGATGGGCGTGTCCAGGGAAATGGTGCAGTTTTCAGGCCGGTGGAGATGTCCATTTTCCTCTCGAAACTTGGCACCCATTTTAAATCGATTTTTTTCTACAGAGAGACGAGATCCGCCACATAAAAAATGAAGTGCCGAAATTTCCCCTGGACTTTCTCAACAGCCTGAGAAGTAGATGATGTTCATCGCTTTTTCACTTTTCTAGATTGAATAGCCGGAAATTAATGCCGTTTTGCAGGATTCCCTATTACGGAGTGCTCTTCATAAAGAAAAGTTTTTTGGCCGTTTTTTCGGAGAGTCGAGCTTTGAGAATCGGGGGCTGTCTCAATGTAGTTGAATTCTACTTTTGGGACACCCTCTCTTTGTCATGGAATTCGACAATATTTTGAACCTCCGGCTTGTGGTCTTGTTCACAAAAGGATATCATAGGTTTGAGGTGACAGACATCGATGGAAGAACGATTGCAAAAAATAATGGCAAACGCAGGGGTTGCGTCGCGCCGCAAATGTGAACAATTGATACTGGACGGGAAGGTGGAGGTGAACGGAGAGGTCGTGACCGCGTTAGGGGTCAAGGCGGATCCGGCAACTGACATCATTACCGTGAACGGCAAGCCGATTACCGCGAATGCCAACAAAGTATATGCCGCCTTTCACAAGCCGAAAGGGGTCATTACGAGCATGTCGGACCCGGAAGGGCGCAAAACGGTCCTGGATTTCGTCAAAGGAATCGGAGCGCGGGTGTATCCGGTAGGGCGGCTCGATTATGATACGGAAGGGCTGCTGCTTCTGACCAATGACGGCGATCTGGCGAACATGCTCATGCATCCGCGCCATCACGTGGCCAAGACGTATCACGCGACGGTCAAGGGCATTCCGCACGGCGATGTGCTGGACAAGCTGAGAGAGGGCATTCAACTCGATGACGGTATGACGCAGCCAGCTGAGGTGGAATATCATGATGTGGATATGGAGCGCCAATCGGCCACGATCAGCATCACGATCTACGAAGGGCGGAACCGCCAAGTCCGCCGGATGTTCGAAGCGATCGGGCATCCTGTCGTGAAGCTGAAGCGGGTTCAATTCGGCAGCATCTTCCTGCAAGGGATTCCGCGGGGCAAATTCCGGCACCTGACCAAATCCGAGGTCAACGAATTGAAGATGGCGATCAAGGCGAACCGCACAGAGGCCTGAACCGATTCTCGAATCGGTCGGAACGAACCCGGCAGGCGTGGGGTTTGTTTCCCGTTGCTATGACACATAATTTTCATATTAAGGAAGAGGGGGTACTCCGCCAATGACTTATAATGATCGTGGATGGTGTGCGGAAATTGTAGCAACTCCTCTGTCTGGTTGTGAAAAACGTCATAGAAACGAGCGTTCAGACAGTCCGGTTTTCAGAAGTTTAGAAGGGGCTTGATCAAAACCGGATGATGAACAACCTCTGGAAGGGGCGAAGATAATGGGGAAACGCAATAAGACAGTGCAAATCATTATTTTAGCGGGCATCCTTCTCCTTGGCGGCTTCGCTGTCAGTTCCGCCTTCAAGAAGCCGGAGACGCCAAAAGCCGGGGATGCGATCCCGAACCTGACCTTGCAGAGCGTGCAGGGGGATCTGGTTCAGTTAAGCGATTACCGGGACAAGACGGTGGTCCTGAATTTCTGGGGATCCTGGTGCGAGCCGTGCGAGCGGGAAATGCCTGCCTTGCAGAGCACGGCCGATGATTGGAAGGAACGGGGGGTCGAGGTTGTCGGCGTCAATGCGGGGGAAGATGCGCTGGTCGTCGAGAACTATATGAAAAAAGTGAACGTCGGCTTCACGATGCTGCTTGATCAGAAGAAGAAGGCGATCAAGGCGTTCGGCATCGGGCCGATGCCGACCACGTTCTTCATTAAGCCGAACGGCAAGGTCCACGCCATCCATATCGGAGAATTATCCCGTGATCAGCTGAATGCTTATCTTCAGCAGATTACAGGCAGCTAACCGGGATGGAAGGAGGGCAATGACGTGGCGTTTGTCAACACGAAGTGTGAATGCGGGCATCAGAACGCCGTAGGAACGGTGCTGTGCGAAGCCTGCGGCAAACCGCAGAACGAGGATTCCGGTTCCGATGCGGTGCTCGAAATGAGATATGACGGCGTCGCCCGCAAGTCGCAAAAAGCGAATCCTTCATGGATTGACCGGATCTGGAATTTTTTCTCGTCGGTCAAAATCGCGATCATCATCATTATCATCACGCTGATCGGTGCTTCTCTCGGGACGATATATCCGCAGGAAAGCAATTTCATCTCGATTGACGCCGCGACCTACTACAAGCAGACCTACGGCACGCTCGGGCATATCTATTATTTGCTCGGCTTGTCCCATACGTATGAATCATGGTGGTTCATTACGCTGCTCGTCATGATCGGGGCCTCGCTCGTCATATGCAGTCTGGATCGGGTCCTTCCGCTGTACCGCGCCTTACATAAGCAAAAGGTTCGCAAGCATGAGCAATTCATTACGCGGCAGCGCGTTGTCTATCAAGGGGACATCAAGGAGGAGCCGGAGGCGTGGCTGGACAAAATGTCGGACGCCCTCAAAAAACGCGGCTACCGCATTATCCGCGACGACGGGGCGCTGCTGGCGGAGAAGAACCGCTTCAGCCGCTGGGGGCCTTATATCAACCATATCGGCCTCATCGTCTTCCTGCTGGCGGTGCTGGCAAGAAGCATTCCGGGATGGCATCTGGAGTACTATGCCGGATTCCCGCAGGGAGAGCCGCGGGAAATTCCGAATACGCCGTACTATTTGCAAAATGATCATTTTAGGGTGGAATATTATTCGGAAGACGAGATGCCGGAGCAATTCGTCAAGGAAGGGCGGGTATTCCCGAAGCTGTTCGAGACGAAGGCGACCCTGTTCCGCTGTGTCGACAAGTGCGACGATCCGGTGGCCGAGCCGGTGCTCGAGAAGGTTCACCAGCATGATATCCGTGTCAATGAACCGATGGAATACGACGGAATCTCGGCGTATCAGTTCGATTTCGATCTGAAGCCGAAGCTCGTGGCGGTCAAGCCTGAGCTGCGGAATCCGGCCACGGGCGAAGTATACGGGCAATTCGAGCTGAAAGTGAACCGGACGGAACGGGAGTATAAGGTAGGGCCGTATACGTTGGAATTAACGAGCAAATTCATGGATTTTGGCTTGAACAGCAAGGGCGAGCCGACGAATCTGTCGCAGGAGCCGAATGCTCCCGCTTTTATTTTCCTGATTAAGGGGCCTGGTTTATCGGATGAGGGAGAGCCTTATCTCTATTTCCCGCTGCAAAAAGATAAGGTCCGCTTCCAGCAGGATGTCATTAACGGCAAGATGGCGGAGCGGTTCGAGGTCCGCGTGTCCTCGATGGAAGATGTGACGATGTCCGAGTCGACAAGCTTCCTGACCGTGCGCAAGGATACGGCGATGCCGTTCATCTGGGTCGGGGCCGCGATCAGCATGATCGGCCTTGTCATGGGCTTCTACTGGCAGCACCGCCGCGTATGGCTGCGGCTGGACGGGCAGAATCTGGCATTGGGAGCGCATACGAACAAAAATTGGTTCGGCTTGCGCAATGAAGTGGCGCGCGCATTGGCGGCCGCCGATGTGCAGGTGGATTCGAAAATGATAGATCGTGGGGGGAATAAGGCTTGAATTTGCTGCAATTTAGCCAGGACGCCTATTTAGTCGCATTTTTCTTGTTCTGCATCGCGTTCATTCTGTTCGTATTCGCCTTGGGGGGCGGCAAGTCCCAGGACTACGGCCGCCGGGAACGGAAGTGGGGGAAGATTGCGTTCGCCGTGACGATCATCGGCTTCTTGGCGCAGGCCGCCTACTTCTTCACGCGGTGGATCGGGGCGGGGCATATTCCGGTCAGCAATATGTACGAATTTATGTCCTTCCTGGCGATGATGATTATTGCCGCTTTCGTCGTGGTGTATCTGATATACCGTTCGACGGTGCTCGGCGTCTTCGGGGTGCCGCTGGCCGTGATCATCATGGGCTATGCCTCGGTTTTTCCGAGTGAAGTTCAGCCGCTCATCCCGCAGCTGGACTCGATCTGGCTCTATATCCATGTCACGATGGTCGCGCTCGGCTACGCGTTCTTCGCGGTCGGGTTCCTGGCCGGCCTGCTTCATCTGCTGCGCTCGATTCGCTGGGATGCCGGGGCGCCGCGCAGGCCGCAGCGATGGCTCGAATTCACGATGGCCAGCATCGTTATCGTCATCGGCTTTATCTCGATCGTGTTTATTTTCCGGGGAGCCGGATATGAGATCATCATCGACCAGAAGGTGGAGAGCGTCAAGAACGGTCAAATCGAGACGAGATTGGAAAAGGTTACGTATCAAATGCCGCCGCTGGTCGCTCCGTACAACAGCGACTCGGCTTCCTTGGAGAAGGTGCCGAGCTTCATCGGGATTTCGCTTCCGCTGATGGAAGCTCCAAGCTGGATGAAGGGCGTGCAGGCAGGGCGGAAGCTGAACACCGTCATCTGGTCGCTGCTGACCGGACTGGTGCTCTACGGTCTCATTCGCTTGATTATCCGCAAGCCGATCGCGAAGTCGATTCAACCGTTTGTCCGCGGCGTCGATCCGGAGCTGGCCGATGAGATCAGCTACCGCTCCATCGCTCTGGGGTTCCCGGTGTTTACGCTGGGCGGGCTTATCTTCGCGATGATCTGGGCGCAGATTGCCTGGTCCCGCTTCTGGGCGTGGGATCCGAAGGAGGTCTGGGCGCTCATCACGTGGCTGTTTTATAGCGCCTATCTGCATTTGCGCCTGTCGCGAAGCTGGATCGGGACCAAATCGTCCTGGCTTGCCGTCATTGGCTTTTTGATCGTTATGTTTACCTTGGTCGGAGTCAATCTCATTATCTCCGGGCTGCATTCCTATGCCGGAGTATAATCCGGGCAGCTGCGCATGCGACTGGACAGGACCACGTTCTGTCCAGTTACGCGTATAACCATTGGAAGGGGAGTCGTATATGTCTGAACATGTGAATCGCATACTGGTGGTCGATGATGAAGAACGCATTCGCCGCCTGCTCAAAATGTATCTGGAAAAAGAGGGATACGCGATCGATGAGGCGGAAGATGGAGAAGTGGCGCTCCGCAAAGCGGTAAGCGAGGATTATGATTTGATCCTGCTCGACGTAATGCTGCCGGGAATGGACGGCATTGAAGTGTGCACGCGGCTGCGGCAGGTCAAGGCTACGCCGGTCATCATGCTTACCGCCAAAGGCGAAGAAATGAACCGGGTGCAAGGGTTCGAGGTGGGAGCGGATGACTATGTCGTCAAGCCGTTCAGCCCGCGCGAAGTGATCTACCGGGTCAAGGCGGTGCTTCGCCGTTCGTCGGCGACGGCGTTCTTGACCAACGATCCGAAGACGAGCAACAATATCGTATTCCCGCATTTGGTTATCGAGCATGATGCCCACCGCGTCACGGCCGGAGGCCAGGAAGTGAGTCTGACGCCGAAAGAGTATGAGCTGCTGCACTATCTGGCAATATCTCCGGACAAAGTATTCTCGCGCGAAGAATTGTTGAAGGATGTTTGGAACTACGAATTTTTCGGAGATCTGCGGACCGTGGATACCCATGTGAAGCGTCTGCGCGAAAAGCTCAACAAGGTATCGCCGGAGGCGGCGGCTATGATTACGACCGTATGGGGCGTCGGTTACAAGCTAGAGGTGCCTAAATAACGTGAAATTTTGGCGAAGCATTGTCGGAAAGCTATGGATGACCATTATCGGTCTTGTCGCCTTCGTCATGGCTACGTTGGGCGTATATCTGCTGCCTTACATTGACAGCAACTTCGCGCATCCGAATGACATTAAGCAATTGTTCGTTTATACCGCCATCACCGGCTTCTCGCTGACGACGTTCTTTGCGCTGTTCCTCTTCACGAAGATTACGCAGCCGCTGCGCAAGCTGAAGGAGGCGGCCGACACGATCCGGCAAGGAGACTATTCCACGAAGGTGACGATACGCTCTTCCGACGAGATCGGCGAGCTGTCCCGCACGTTCAACCATATGGCCGAAGAGCTGAAGCTGACGATTCAGGATTTGCAGCATGAGAAGGAGCACCTGGCCAGCGTGCTGCGAAGCATGACCGATGCGGTGATTACGTTCGACGCCGCCGGCCAGATGCTTCTCACGAATCCGCAGGGCGAAGCGATTCTGAACACCTGGAATCAGATGGAGTGGAACATTCAAGAGGAGGGAGCCGAATCTTCGGCGGTTCCCGATCCGTTGAAGCCTTATTTCGACAAGGTCGTGAAGGAAGGGAAGGAAGTCACCGCGCGGGTTCATGTGCAGAAGGAAGTATGGTCGGTCGTGATGGGCCCGCTCCATGCCGACAGCCGCGTGCGCGGGGCGGTGGCCGTGCTGCGGGATATTTCCGAGGAAGTCAAGCTGGAGAAGCTCCGGACGGATTTCGTCGCCAATGTGTCCCATGAGATTCGAACTCCGCTCTCCATGCTGCAAGGTTATAGCGAGGCGCTGATGGATGATATCGCCGCTTCCCCCGAGGAGCGGCAGGAACTGGTCCAGGTCATTCATGACGAATCGCTGCGCATGGGGCGTCTCGTCAAAGATCTGCTGGACTTGGCCAAGATGGAATCCGGCCATATGCAGATGCATTGGAATGAGACCGACGTAAATGAACTGATTTACCGCGTATTCCGCAAGTATACGGTGCTCGCGAAGGAGCAGCAGATCCCGATCGTGCTGAAGCTCGAAGCGCACGATCCGGTGCTGCCCGCCGCCGACGAGGATCGGCTGGAGCAGGTGCTGACCAATCTGCTGGACAATGCCCTGCGGCATTCGTCGGCGGGGGAGGAAATCAGCATCGGCACGTGCCGCGGCATGTCCGCAGACGGCGGCGAGACGCTGAGCATCGTCGTTCGGGACCATGGCCAGGGCATACCGTCTGAGGATCTCCCCTATATTTTCGACCGCTTCTACAAGGCCGACAAGGCCCGCAAGCGGGAAGCGACCGGCGGGACCGGATTGGGCCTCGCCATCGTCAAAAATATTGTGGAGGCCCACAAGGGCTCGATCCAGGTTCACAGCGTGCAGGGCGAAGGGACAACATTCACCATTCAGCTCCCGATCCCGGTGTCGCAAAAAGAGAACGGTTGACGAAACGGGAAAACTCCCTTTTCCGCTTGGCGGAGAAGGGAGTTTTGTGTCATGCGGCGATTCGCTAATCATGTCAGAGCAGGACGGATTTTTTACCAAAATCTTGTTGCCCGTGGAACAAGGCGCATGGCTTTGCTTGTTATCGGCGCCTTTTCGTTATAAGACGATGACTTTCGCTTTATTGATATCCGCATGGGCTTTCAGCTCCGCGAGCACATCCTGCGGCACCGACTTGTCCACGGATAGCACCATAATCGCGTCTCCGCCCGCGATCTTGCGTCCCACCTGCATCGTCGCGATGTTCACGCCGTTGTTCCCGAGCAGGGAGCCGACCAGTCCGATGACGCCCGGCTTGTCATGATGCGAGATCAGAAGGAGATAGCCTTCCGGCACCAGATCGACCGTATATTTATCGATCTGAACGATTCGCTCTCCGTATCCGTTCAAGAGCGTGCCGGCCACGAGCCGTTCCTCGGTGCTCGTGCGCAGCTTGACCGTCAGCAGGTTGGTGAAGCCTTTGGCGATATGGGATTTTTCCACCAAAATATTGATGTCGCGAACCTTGGCCAGATGCATCGAATTCACCTCGTTCACATCGGAGCCAAGGTGGCGGGACAGCACGCCTTTCACGATGTAGCGCGTAATCGGCTGAGTGTCCACCTCGGCCAGGTCGCCGCAGTAATTGACGACGATCTCGAGGACAGGGCTTTTGGCCATTTGGCCGGCGAATTGCCCCAGCTTCTCGGCGAGCTTGAAGTAAGGCTGGATCTTCTTCAGCACGCTTGGCGCGACCGGAGGCATATTCACCGCATTTTTGAACGGTTCGTTCCGCAAAATATGAAGCACCTGCTCGGAGACGTCTACCGCCACGTTTTCTTGCGCTTCGACCGTCGATGCGCCGAGGTGAGGGGTGACAATAATGTTCGGATGATGCAAGAACGGATGATCCGCTGCAGGCGGTTCCGCCTCGAACACGTCGAAGGCCGCCCCGGCTACGATGCCCTCGTCGATCGCCTCGATTAGCGCCCGTTCATCGATAATCCCGCCGCGGGCGCAGTTGATAATGCGCATTCCCCGCTTCATCACTTCGAACTGCGGCCGGGAGATCATATGGCGCGTCTCGTCGGTAAGCGGCGTATGCACCGTGATGAAATCGGCGGCGCGGATTATCTCGTCAACCGTTCCAAGCTTGACGCCAAGCTTCTCCGCCCGTTCGTCCGTCATGAACGGATCGTAGCCGATGACTTCCATGCCGAACGCCTTGGCGCGCTTCGCGACCTCGCTCCCGATGCGTCCCATGCCGAGCACGCCCAGCGTCTTGTTCATCAATTCGACGCCAAGGAACGACTTGCGATCCCATACGCCGCCAATCGTCTTCACGTACGCTTGCGGAATATGGCGCGACAGGGCCATCATCATGGCGAAGGCATGCTCGCAGGTCGTAATCGTGTTGCCGTCCGGCGCATTGATGACGATGATTCCCCGCTTCGTCGCGGCTTCCAGATCGATGTTGTCCACCCCGACACCCGCGCGTCCGATCACCTTGAGCTGCTTGGCGGCTTCCATGATGCGCGCCGTCACCCGCGTCTGGCTGCGGACAAGCAGGGCGTCGACATCGCCGATGATGTCGATCAGCTCGTCTTCAGACAATCCTGTCTTTTTCAGGACGGTCACATCCTGCGCGTCGACGAGCTGCTGGATGCCGAAATCGCTGATCGGATCCGATACGAGTACTTTGAACATGGAAATCTCCTCCCAATATCTAAATCATAGTTATCTATAAAAAAACTCCCGTCCGCATACTACGACCGTAGTAAGGGACGAGAGTCTTCTTCCGTGGTGCCACCCTTCTTCGCCCGGCGCTTGCGCGCCAGACCTTGACCATCTCGCAACGAGATGCCGAGCGTTAACGGGCTCTAGCCGGTTGGACCTACGCACTTGCCGCCGGCAAGCTTCAGCACAACAACTCCGGAACGCTGGAACATGATGGTCCGCCGCCGATTCCCACCAACCATCGGCTCTCTGCAGGGCTTCGCATCTGTTCTTTTCCTTCACCGTATTACATCATGAAATTTTATTTAATGTATCACGCATCCTGATCGGTGTCAATAGGGAGAAAAAAGACCTAATTGCATAGGAAACGCAGGGCGAATCGCAGCGGCGGAGGTTGTATCGGAGCCATTTTTTCTGATATGATTCATCTGTCGGTTCATCGCAACTTTACTTGCATGTGTGTGTATATATCGGTAAGGCAGGGATCGAATGAAACAGAAATGGAACCAATTTAAACAACGGCAGGTTCGTGTTCACGAGCTGGACGATCGCCTCCTGCTTCTTAACTTGTACCTGACTCAAGGCCTCACCCTGCTGGCGGGATTGATATGGATTTGGCTGCAGGGCAGAAATCCGTTCGCTCTTCTGGCCGTGCCGGAAGCCTGGCAGTGGTTGTGGTGGAGCGCCGGATTGGCCGTCGTCGTCGTGCTCGTCGACATCGCCGTGTCGCAATTCGCGCCGGAGGACATGACAGACGACGGGGGCATGAACGAGAAGCTGTTCGGCAAGCGGCCGGTGTGGCATATTGTCGTGATTTGTCTCATCGTGGGCATCTGCGAAGAGCTGCTGTTCAGGGGGGCCGTCCAGCATGCTTTTGGCCCGTACTGGACCAGCATACTGTTCGCCGCGATCCATGTCCGCTATTTGCGCCATTGGCTGCCTACACTGATGGTCTTTCTAATCAGTTATGCGCTCGGAACCGTCTACGAATGGACGGGGACTTTGTGGGCGCCGATTGCGGCTCACTTTTTCATTGATTTGATTATGGGACTTATTTTACGCTTTCGGAGGGAATTATGAGCGAGAAGCGGCCTGACCCGTCATTTCGCGGGTTCACACGCAGAACCGCGGCCCCCGACATGGAAGACAGCCCGGCGCTCGCTGCGCTGCGCCGGCTGCGGGAAGATTCGGCATCCAAGGCTTCGGCCCAAGGGATGGAAGCGGCCGGGTCCCATCCAGACACCAAGACAACAGCATCGAATCGCCAGGAAGACGAGCCCGGGGAACATGCGGAGGCTCTTCTTGATGGGGAAGAGGATGATGATCGTTATTTGCCGCCCCGCAAAGAATTGTATCCTTCCAATTACGCGAAACTTACGCAATGGTTTTACAATATATTGTTTTTGCTGTTTATCGGGCTGTTAATCGCGCTCTTTTTGTGGGGGCGGCATAAGATGGCGTTGGGAGGATAAATCGCCATGATTGCTGTGATCGGTCTTGTTGTATTGGGCTTCTGTGCCGTGGCGGGCTACATGCTGCGGGAAGCGAGCGGATGTAACATTGTGGAGGAAGAAGTGTCGTTAAGGCGGCTGCCGTCATCATTTGACGGCACCCGCTTGTTTTTTATTTCCGATATTCACCGGCGGACCATTGACGATCGGGAGCTCGCGGCTCTGATGCAGCACGACAAGCCGCATCTTGTCATTATAGGCGGGGATATGACGGAAGCCGGCGTTCCGCTCGAACGTTGCAGACATAACATACGGATGCTGTCGCGCCTTGGCCCGGTCATGGCCGTTCATGGGAATCATGATTACAGGGCCGATATCCGCAAGCTTGACGATATGCTGAGGGAATTGGGCGTGAAGGTGCTGGACAATGAAGCTGTCCGGCTGGAGCGGGACGGAGCCTGGATATGGCTCGTCGGCTGGGATGACTTCAGCACGGGAAGAACGAACGCCAAGCTCAGCATGCTTGACGTCAAGCAGGAGCCGGGCTGCACTATTGTCGTCACTCACGATCCGCTGTCCCTGCGGGGCGAGAATTTGGACGGGATCGATCTGGTCCTGTCAGGGCATACGCATGGCGGCCAAATTTGCTTGCCTGGCCTCGGACCTGTCCGCACAGGCAAGTTTTACCGCCAATACTTGGCAGGCTGGTATCCGTTCGCGGACAAGAATGGACATTGCACACGGCTGTTCATCAGCAGGGGATATGGGACCTCGCATGCCCCTGTGCGGCTGTGCAGCCCGCCGGAGGTTCATTTCATTACGCTCCGGGCACGCTAAAAAACAAAATCCTCGCATTCCAGTCCCTGCGATGGATGCCCCATTGTTTCCTGAATTTATTGCGCATGGTTCGGGTGAGCGGCGACCACACTAACTACTGAATCCGAATAACCAAGGAGGGATCAGCAGTGAATATGAGGGCGTTTTTTACCGGTACGGCTCTCGGCGTAATCGCCGGCATGTATATGGCCGATCGCCGCTCGCTTGCGAACCTGCAGTCCAAGCTTCAGGTGGCTGGCAACGTGATGCAGGACGTGATGGGCCAAGCGAAAAACAAAGTGATGGACTCTGCGATGACGCTTGCCAATATGGGCAACGCCTTGTCCAAAGCGGCCAGCCAAGCGAATCCGAACGAGTTCAGCCTGGACAAAGTAAAGCAGCTTATCGATAGCGATCCGGAAGTCAAACGCAAGGTTGATGCGATTCTGCGCGAGAACGGACTGGCTCCGCTGCCTTCATCCATGAATTCTTCGGCTGCTGCGATCAGCGCCCAGGACGCAATGAAGACTGCGGTTCAAACGCTGGAGACCAAAGCGGACATGCAGCAGCCCGCCCGCCACTAATGAAATAGCTAGCAATGGCTGCGAGATCATGCAGCCGATTCGGGCCGTCTTGATCGAGCAACCGGCAACAAGAGCCGTCGAGCGTTCATCGACGGCTTTTTTGGGTATTTTCCATACATACCTAAGAAGATCCGGACAGGCCATTTTATGTAGTGCAAAACATTTGAATTAATGATAACATGAGGTTACAAGGAACCATTTTCAGCACATATTATATGTTGCTTCATAATCTGTTATAACCGAAGTTGCAAAGGAGGGTCCTGTCCATGAAAATCGAACGTCTGAGCCAAGACAAAATCCGTGTTTTCCTTACGTTCGACGATTTGTCGGAGCGCGGGATCCAACGCGAAGATCTCTGGCGCGAGATGACGAAGCTGCAGGAGCTGTTCGCGGAAATGATGGACCAGGCTTACACTGAACTCGGATTCGACGCGACGGGACCGCTTGCCGTAGAAGTGTTCGCAATGCCTGCGCAAGGCATGGTCGTCATTGTAACCCGGACCCGCTGGGATAGCGCGGGGCATCATGCGAGCGGCGCGGATGAAGACGAGCTGGATGATGTGTATGAAATGGAAGTGACGCTCGAAGAGAGCGACACCATCGTTTTCGCTTTCCGCGATTTTGAGCATTTCATCGAGGCCGCCCATACGGTGAATACCAATTATACCGTCTCTGGCGCGCTATACCAATATAATAATCAGTGGATATTCTATGCGGAACCGGAGGATCTCGACTCTCACCGTCTGCAAGGTCTGGTCTCTATTCTTGCTGAATACGGGGAAGCCGCATCCGTAACTGCCGCGGTTCTGGAGGAGTACGGAACCTGCATTCTCCCGGAGAATGCGATTGCTGTCATCTGCAGTCATTTCCCTCCTCGGCACGCTTAAATGGTTTCTGTTGATTAACAGGGAGCGCCCGCTTCGGAACGGAGCGAGTCCCCTGTTTTCATTTGTCATCATATGTCAGTCAGTATATTCAAGCTTGCTCTCATTGGACACAGCAATGTCCAGACACCCGGGTTCAATGAGTATATCTACTATAAACCTATGAGGTGAATAATGATGACCGCTAATGATCACAACTCCCTGCTTGCTTCCACTCAGCTCGTAATTGAACAGGCTTTGCAGCGTCTGGGTTATGGACAAGATATGGTGGACCTGATGAAGGAGCCGCTTCGCATGCTGACGGTTCGTATACCGGTGCGCATGGATGACGGCAGTGTTCAGGTGTTCACCGGCTTCCGCGCCCAGCATAACGATGCAGTCGGTCCAACCAAGGGAGGCGTGCGCTTTCATCCTGGCGTGACAGAGGAAGAGGTCAAAGCCCTGTCCATTTGGATGAGCTTGAAATGCGGAATTGCCGATTTGCCGTACGGCGGCGGCAAAGGCGGAATTATTTGCGACCCCCGGCGGATGTCATTCGGCGAACTGGAGCGGTTGAGCCGCGGATATGTCCGCGCGATCAGCCAGATGGTCGGTCCGAACAAGGATATCCCGGCGCCGGACGTCATGACGAACTCGCAAGTGATGGCATGGATGGTCGATGAGTATAGCCATATTCGGGAGTTCGACTCCCCGGGCTTTATTACGGGCAAGCCGCTTGTGCTCGGAGGATCGAGAGGACGCGAGACCGCTACGGCGCAGGGCGTCGTCATGATGATTTTCGAAGCGCTCAAGGTGCGCGGCATTCCGCTCAAGGATGCGCGCGTCATCGTTCAGGGCTTCGGGAACGCGGGCAGCTATCTGTCCAAGTTCATGCATGAAGCGGGAGCGAAGGTTGTCGGTATCTCCGACGTCAACGGCGCGCTTTATGATCCGGAAGGTCTCGATATCCCGGATTTGCTGGACCGCCGGGATTCCTTCGGCACCGTCACCAACCTGTTCAAGAATACGATTACGAATGAAGAACTGCTCGTGCAGCCTTGCGATATCCTCGTTCCGGCCGCGATCGAGAATCAGATTACCGAGGACAACGCTCACCAGATTCAGGCGAGCATCATCGTCGAAGCGGCCAACGGCCCGACGACGATTGAAGCGACCAAGATTGTCACGGATCGGGGCATCCTGCTCGTACCGGATGTATTGGCCAGCGCCGGCGGCGTCATCGTATCTTATTTCGAGTGGGTCCAAAACAACCAAGGCTACTACTGGAGTGAGGAAGAAGTTATGCAGAAGCTCCAGAAGCTGATGACGCAGGGCTTCAACAAAGTATACGAGACGCATCAGTTGAAGCAAGTGGACATGCGGCTGGCCGCATACATGGTCGGCGTGCGCAAGACGGCTGAAGCGGCGCGCTACCGGGGGTGGGTGTAAGTGTGGGCATAGTACCGGCTATCACAGCGATAGCCGCCAGCACTTCAGATACGGCCGTGCAGACGATGGAATCAACGACGCCGATACTGCCTTTGCTGACGGCCGCGATAGCCCCCGGCATTGCGCTGTTGGTGTACTTCTATCTGAAGGACCGGTATGATTATGAACCGATTCATATGGTCGTGCGCGTGTTCCTGCTTGGATTTTTGATTGTCTTCCCGATCTTGATCGTACAGCACGGGCTCGTGCTGTGGTGGGGCGACAACCCGCTCGTCTCCTCCTTTGCCATTTCGGCCGGGGTGGAAGAGGCGGTCAAATGGTTCGTGCTATATCATATGATCTATAATCATGTTGAGTTCGACGAGCATTACGACGGAATTTTATATGCCGTTGCAGTGTCTCTCGGCTTTGCCACCATCGAGAACGTCTTGTATGCCTGGATTAATCATTCTTCCTTCTCGCATTTGCTCCTGCGGGCGCTGCTGCCGGTATCGGGGCATGCGATGTTCGGCGTAATGATGGGATATTATATGGGCAAAGCGAAGTTCACCCAGGACAATGGCGGACGGACCAGGCGCTACCTGGCCTACTCCCTGCTGTTCCCTATTTTCTGGCATGGCATTTATGATCTGATATTGTTGACGGTGACACGTTACTGGATATGGTTTGTCGTACCGTTGATGATTTTTCTATGGTACTACGGCATGGGCAAGGTGCGCCGGGCGAATGCCCGCTCGCCTCTCCACCTGGTGAAGCGCGAGGAAGAGATTAATATGTAAGCCGTTGGGCAATACTGGCACATAGTAATGTTCCTTGATGGAGGAGTGAGCGTGTGCGGGTAAAAGTAACCATTCGCTGCAACCGGTGCGGCGAGAAGTTCGTGCTGCGCGGCAAGAGGGAAAAAGGCCGTGTAGAAACGGGTTTCAAGCAATGCCTGTGCGACAACCGCGAAAATTTTGAAGTCGAAGAAGAACCGCTTTGAACTGGCAAGTTGCCATCATAAAGAGCGTAACATAGGAAACGATGCATAAACCTTCCGCTGTTCCAGCAAACTATGGACAAATCCATGTACAAGTTGCTGTGAAGGGAGACGTTTGTACCATGTATAAACGATTTAGTGCTGTCATGTTTCCCATCGTTACGCTCTTTTTTATTGGAGCGATCGTGTGGGGCTATCAAGAGCATCAGGAGAAAAATTCAATCTTGATCAAGGCCGAAAACCAGTATCAAAGGGCTTTCCATGATTTAACGTATCATGTGGACAGGCTGCATAGCGAACTGGGACGCACCCTCGCGGTGAACTCGACCTCGCAGGCCATGCACCGCAAAGGGCTCGCCAATGTATGGCGCATTACGAGCCAAGCGCAAAACGAGATCAACCAGCTTCCGCTGACGCTGCTGCCGTTCAACAAGACAGAGGATTTTCTGTCCCGCATCTCCAATTTCGCTTACCGCACTTCGATTCGCGATCTGAGCAAAAAGCCGTTGTCGGATGATGAAGTGAAGACCCTGAAGACGCTGTATAAGAATGCGGGCGATATTTCAAAGGATTTGCAGCAGGTGCAGCATAAAGTCATCGCCAACAATTTGCGCTGGATGGATGTGGAGACCGCGATGGCCTCCGAGCAACAAACGATGGACAACACGATTATCGACGGCTTCAAAACGGTCGACAAAAAGGTCGGCGACTATCCAGAATTGAACTGGGGACCTACCATCGCCAACATCTATACGAAGCGTTCCGTCAAGATGCTGAAGGGCCAGCCGCTAAGCGCACAGCAAATCCGCCAGAAGGCGGAGCAATTTTTGGGCAACAAAAAGTACAATAAGATCGAAGTCAGAGAGAACGGCAAAGGAACGGAGCATGAATCCTATACGGCGTTCGCTGATTACGGCAATGACGGAAAGGGAACGGTCACGATCGATTTCACCAAACAAGGCATGCTGATGGCGTATATGGACGCCCGCGAAATCAAGGAGAAGCGGGTGTCGATGAAGCAGGCTTCCCAATCCGCGAAGCAGTTTTTGAAGAAACACGGCTATCCCGACATGGAGGCCGTCAAATACAATGAACGAAACCGTGTCGGCAGCTTCACCTTCGTCCCTGTCGAGAACGGCGTCTATCTCTATCCGAAGCAAGTCGGCGTGCGCGTGGCGCTTGACAATGGGGAAGTGACCGGGCTTCAGGCGACGGACTATGTATATGAGCACAAGGATCGGAGCATCGGCAAGCCGAAGCTCACGAAGCAGGAAGCTCAGAAGATGCTGCATCCGGAAATGGAGGTCCTGTTCGATCGGCTGTCCCTGATTAAGAATGACGAAGGGGAAGAAGTGCTGTGCTATGAATTCGGCGGCAAGATCAACGGCACAACGTACCGCATCTATATTAACGCCGACAATGGCGAAGAAGAGCACATCGAAGAAATGACTGCCGTGCAAGAATAACCTTGCGCCGCAGAAGCGCCGGCAGGGCGTCTATCCTGGAGACGGGAGGATGCTTGCCGGCGCTTTGTGCTGTTGGACCTCAGCATCCCGTGGTATAATTGCCCACAGGGGGGAGCTTATGTTACCGAATATCAATGATATGCTGTATATGCAACTGGAGCGTTCTCCGGGGACCTATAAAGCGAGGGTGACCGAATTGGATGACGAGTTCATCTGGATGGAGGTTCCGCTCTGCGAGGAGACCGGCAAATTCGGATTGTTCGCCATCGGAGATGAGCTGGATGTCTTTTACTCCCGGAACGACGGGATAAGATGGCATTTCCGATCCAGAGTCGAGGGCAAGCGCAACGAGGCGATTCGAATGCTGTCCATCCGCAAGCCGAACCCTGACGGTATGACCAAAATGCAGCGCCGCAATTATTTGCGGGTCCAGGCTCAACTGGAGACGGCGGTGTCGACGCTGGACGGCGTTCAATTTTTGGCGTGCACGGAGGATGTCAGCGGCGGCGGGGTCTCGCTTACGGCCGCGCCGAAATGGGGCCTTCGCGAAGGCCAGCTGCTGCAATGCTGGCTTGCGGTTCCGTTCCGCAACGGAACGATCGAGCATATCCCGTTCACCGGGGAAATCGTGCGGGTTCGTCCGCTGCATGAGGAGCGGAACCTGATCATGATGAAATTCGGGCAGGTTGCCGAATTGGACCAGCAGAAGCTGATCCGGTTCTGCTTCGAACGCCAAATTGAGGCGAGGAAATGAGTCTTGTCTCCGAACGCATCATACATACGGGGGGCCAAAAAGCGCGTCTTAAATCGTTTTTTACCGGGAGAATAGATCCATCGCAGGTAAAGAGTCCCATAAACTGCTCAATGCCCTGATTTTACGGGATCCAAGCGACCGCGTCGAATGCTGGGGGGTATCATCAGGATCATCGCCTTCAGGAAGCATTATCGGCCTGCTGGAAGCACTATCGGCCTGCTGGAAGCATCGTTGCCTCCTGGGGCTTGGACGTGCGGAGGAAATTGCTGCTATTTTACAGGAATTTCGGCTTAATGAGTCCCCATCCCGAGGAATTGCTGCAAATCTACATCATTCTAGGCCCTTTTGCTTCAAACCGAAGCGAAACGGGGGAAATTCCTGTAATTTTGCAGGATTCCCTTTCTGGAAAAGTCGTCCCTATCGAATTGCTGTATTTATGCAGGATTCGCTTACCGAATCGGCGTGTCTCAGGAAATGGCGCCGTTTTCAGGCCGGTGGAATTATCCATTTTCCTACTCATAACTTCTTTCTCAACAGCCTGACTTTTGCAGGAATTTCATCAAATAGCGGCTTAAAGAGCAGAAATTGCTGCAGCCACGCAGCATTTCACGGATTCATCCTTACGTTCGAACGGTTTGCATGTCGCCGTTTTTCCGGCATCCACATTCTATGTTGAGTCGTCACCTCAATCATTTTGCAATGCTTATGAGACACTTCAGCGCTAAATCGGCAGTGCATAATCTGATGGAGGTCCAGCCATAATATTCCTCAAAAACAAGGAGGAGCGGGAGCCGGTGCATGATCGGGAAATGGCGCTTATGGATTGGTGGGAACGGATATTCAGGTGGATGATCCGGATTGGGCTGGCCTTCGCCGCGGCGCTTCTTGCGGTGCAGCTGCTGCTTATGCACGGCGGGGTACGAAGCTTGCTCTGCAAGGTGGAGAGGCTGGAAGGCGTGCCGTATCCGGCGGCCGGCCCGCGGGGGAAGCCGTGAATCCGGCTTGGGGGAAGGGCATTCCCTCACATTGCCTGTTTTGCATCCCCTCATGAAGTGTGGTATAATTTTGACGTCGCAGGCAACGCCTGCTTTTTTAGTGATATCTCTATACACGGTGATTGTTCCAGGAAGGAGTCAGACTCGTTGACAGTACAGTCCAACGCTCCTGCGCTTCGTTTGAATATCGCTATCGACGGGCCTGCAGGAGCAGGGAAGAGCACAGTGGCCCGCCTCGTCGCCCGCGAATTGGGTTATACGTATATCGATACCGGTGCGATGTACCGGGCGGTAGCGTTACATATGTTACGATTGGGCATTGATCCTGAGGACGGGGATGCCATTCAAGAAGCGATGAAGGATGTCGCGGTTGAACTGATCCCGCTGGATTCCAGGCAAGCCGTTCTGTTGAACGGAACCGACGTAACGGACGAGATCCGGACGCCGGAGATTAGCCGGCTCGCTTCCTCGTATGCCCGGTCATCCGCCGTTAGGGAGAGGCTTGTCCAACTTCAGCGCGGCATGGCTGCCCGCAAGGGAGTCGTCATGGATGGCCGCGATATTGGCACGCATGTTCTTCCCGATGCCGAACAGAAGTGGTTCGTTACCGCGTCCGTAGAAGAGCGCGCGCGCCGGCGTTACGCCGAATCGAGCGGCGTTGACGGCGCCACCGTAGAGCAGTTCATGCGGGAGATTGCGGCTCGCGACAAGCAGGACGAGACGAGGGACGTAGCTCCGCTGCGGCAGGCGGAAGACGCCGTTCTGCTCGATACGACGCGCATGACGATCGATGAGGTCGTTCGCGTCATCGTGGATCAGGCCAAATTATTATGCAGAGATGGGGAACGGTAATCAATTATGTTTTATAAGATGATGAGGGCGCTGCTTCGCCTGATTTACCGGCTTCTTTTCCGGTTGGAGGCATCCGGGACAGAGCATGTGCCGAAGGATGGCGGCGTTGTCCTCTGCTCTAACCATATCAGCCTGCTGGACCCTCCGGCGATAGGAATATTGCTGAAGCGGCGCATTCGCTTTATGGCGAAGGCCGAGCTGTTCAACATCCCGGTATTCGGAGCGGCCATCAAGGCGCTGGGCGCCTTTCCCGTCAAGCGGGGCGGCGTTGGCAAAGAAACGATCCGCACCGCGTTTCAATTGCTTCAGGACGGGGATATTATGGGTATATTCCCTGAAGGCACGCGCAATACCGGCCAAGGGGCCGCAGCGAAGAAGGGAGCGGCGATGATTGCGCTCCGCAGCGGCGCGGCTGTCGTTCCGGTGGCGATTGTCGGCAGCTATAAGCTGTTCCGCAAGACCCGGGTCGTCTATGGTCCGCCCATCGATATGTCGGATCTGTCGGAACAGAAGGGAAGCGACGTTCTGGAGACGGCAACCGAGCGCATTATGGACCATATCCATCGGCTTAAGCGGGAAGCTTGACGATTCCGGAGGCCAGCGTGCATGAATTTCCGCTAACGTCAGATACTACAGGTATTATTTACAGGTTATATTCGACAATGTTACGACATCCCGATGCGGAGCGGCTGTTCGAACGGCCTGCGGACGCGGACGGATTCGCATATTATGGCATTCGCGCCAGCGGTGCCAGCTGCAGAAGGGCACGGAAGAGTCCTTGCGAAGTCCGCCTCTAAGGCGGGGTTCAATAAATGGGGTTTCAATTGAGGAGGTAGTTCACATGTCTGAAGAAACAAAAGTCAACGAAACAGCCGAAACGGCAAACCAGGAAGTGATGGAAAACATCGTGTCCGTCAAAAAAGGGGATACCGTCAAAGGCACGATTGTCAAAATCGACGACAACCAAGCGGTCGTTAGCATTGGATATAAATATGACGGTGTCATTCCCGTCCGCGAATTGTCTTCCGTTTCCGTAGACAATATCGCGGATGTTGTCCAGGTAGGGCAAGAAGTCGAATGCAAGGTTGTCAGCATCGACGATGACAAGGAGCGCATGGTTCTGTCCAAGCGCCAAGTAGACAGCGAGAATGCATGGGATGTCATGCAGCAGCATTTCGACAACAATGAAGTATTTGAGGTTACGGTTGTTGATGTCGTGAAGGGCGGCGTCGTAGCCGATGTCGGTGTCCGCGCATTTATTCCTGCATCCATGGTAGAACGTCACTTCGTGGAAGACTTCAGCGATTACAAAGGCCGCACGCTGCGCGTAAAGGTCAAGGAAATCGATCGCGAGAACAACAAGCTCATTCTGTCCCAAAAAGAAGTGCTTGACGAAGAGTTCGAAGCGAACAAGAAGCGCGTCATGGAAAGCCTGAGCGAAGGTCAAGAGCTGGAAGGAACCGTACAGCGCCTGACTCAATTCGGCGCATTCGTTGACGTGGGCGGCGTGGACGGTCTCGTGCACGTGTCCGAGATGGCTTGGCATCATGTCGACAAACCGTCGGATCTTGTTCAGGAAGGACAAAAAGTCAACGTTAAAGTATTGAAAGTCGATCCGGCTAACGGCAAAATCAGCCTGAGCATGAAAGCGACGCAGCCAGGTCCTTGGGAGCAAGCTGCCGACAAGATCAAGACTGGCGATATCTTGACTGGCGAAGTGAAGCGTCTCGTCGACTTCGGCGCCTTTGTTGAGGTGGCGCCTGGCGTGGAAGGCTTGGTTCACATTTCCCAAATCGCGCACCGCCACATCGCGACGCCGTCCGAAGTGCTGAAGCAAGGACAGACTGTCCAGGTGAAGGTGCTTGACTTCAATCCGGCCGAGAAGCGTGTCAGCCTGAGCATCAAGGAGACCGAAGAAGCGCCGGCTCCTGCGCCAAAAGCCGAGAAGAAAGTGATGAAGGAAGAGCTGAACAATAACCCGAATGTTTCCTTGAACAATCAGGGGATGAGCGTCACTTTGGGTGAGCGCTTCGGCGACATGCTCAACAAATTCAAAAAATAATCGCATCCGTGTCCTTCGGCGGGCTCCCCAGGAGCCCGCCGTTTATTTTTGCAGATTCCTTCAAATAATAAGCAAAAAAGGAATCGGAGTTGAAGCGATGTGTTGCCGGGGATGCTGTCATTCATTTTGTGGCTCTGCTGTGCCATCTTGATGGCGACGGGATGGAGGGATGTGCTGCTGCGAGGAACTCCCCGATCGGCCCTGCTCCTGGTCGGCCTGTTCTGGCTGTTCTATCACGATGCCGGCATCGGGCTGCTCCCGGAAGGACGCGGGATTCAGCCGGCATGGCTGCTGTGGTGCATGATCGCGGGAATTCTGGCCGGCCTGCAGGCTCAGGCCTCCGGCTGGTTCACGTTCGTCCTGGCCGGCCGCATTGTCATGATCGGCGCGGTCTGGCTGTGGACGGCGCTGCTGTCCCAATCGGCGGTGTGGCCGCTCCCGCTTCTCCCGGCGCACAGTGCCGCCTATTTAACGATTATCGCGATTGTGCTGCTGTGTTCCCGGGACTGGACGCATCAGTGGATTATGCTGACGCTGGGGCTTACCTCGGGGGAGTGGCTGATCCAATTGAAGCTGTCCCCTGCCGCGGAATTCGGCGGCAGCGCCGTGCAGGATGCATGGTGGCTCCTGTTCGTGACCGTCCGGCTGCTGTCCGCCGTCATTGAATGGTCCCGGCACAGATGGTGGCAGACGCGCTGGCAATAAGCCGGCGGCGCCTGGTCCGCGAGGGACAAGCCGACCTGCAAATTAGCCAGGTCTTCTGCAAATTGGTTAGCCAAGGTGCTGATTTTTTGATATGATGAACTACGTGTAGATGTTGCATTAGAGATGAGGAGTGAACTGCATGGCAAAACCCGTTGTTGCCATTGTCGGGCGGCCGAATGTCGGCAAGTCCACCATTTTTAACCGAGTCATCGGCGACCGTTTGGCCATCGTGGAGGACAAGCCTGGCGTGACACGCGACCGTATTTACGGAACGGGCGAATGGAACGGCAAGCCGTTCAACATTATTGACACGGGCGGAATCGAAGTGTACGGCGAAGACGAGATGCTCCGCTCCATCCGTGTGCAGGCCGAGTTGGCCATTGAGGAAGCGGATGTCATTGTATTCATGTGTGAAGCGAAGAGCGGCGTAACCCAAGCGGACGAGGAAGTGGCTGAGATTTTGTTCCGTTCCGGGAAGCCGGTAGTTCTTGCGATTAACAAAGTAGACAACTTGCAACGCATGGACGATGTTTATGAATTTTACAGTCTTGGATTCGGGGATCCGGTGCCCATCTCCGGTTCGCACGGCACGGGACTTGGCGACTTATTGGATGAAGTGGTCCACCGCTTTCCGGACACGACCGAGGAAGAATACGATGAAGATGTCATCCGGGTCGCCTTGATCGGCAGACCGAACGTAGGCAAGTCATCGCTTGTCAATGCCATATTGGGCGAGGATCGCGTCATTGTGAGCGATATTGCCGGCACGACGCGCGACGCGATCGATACTCCGTTCGAGAAGGACGGCCAGCGGTTCGTGCTGATCGATACGGCCGGAATGCGCAAGCGCGGCAAGGTGTATGAGACGACCGAGAAGTACAGCGTCATGCGCTCCATGAAAGCCATCGAGCGGGCCGATGTCGTCCTGATCGTCATCAACGGCGAGGAAGGCATCATCGAGCAAGACAAGCATATTGCAGGCTATGCCCATGAGGCCGGCAAGGCGGCGCTGTTTGTCGTCAATAAATGGGATGTCGTCGAGAAGAACGATCGCACGATGCATGAATTCGAGACGAAGATTCGCGATCATTTCCTGTTCATGCCTTATGCGCCCATCGTCTTCCTGTCCGCCAAGACGAAGCAGCGGCTTCACAAGCTCCTGCCGGTCGTCGAGCATGTTGCAGAGCAGCATGCGAAGCGAATCCCGACCCATCTGCTCAACGATGTTGTCAGCGATGCGGTCGCCTACAACCCTCCGCCAACGGATAAAGGCAGACGTCTGCGCATTAATTATGCGACGCAGGTCGCGGTGAAGCCGCCGACGATTGTTATCTTCGTCAACGATCCGGAGCTGATGCATTTCTCCTACGAGCGCTATTTGGAGAACCGGATCCGGACGTCGTTCGACTTCGAGGGCACGCCGATACGGCTGTTCACCCGCCGCAAATCCGATGAAGGTTAGGGGAGTTCGGAATTGGTATATTCAATCATTGCCATTGTGGCAAGTTACTTAATCGGTTCAATCAGCTTCAGCCTGCTGTTCGCCAAATTGCTGCGCGGAATCGATATCCGGCAGCACGGGAGCGGCAATGCCGGCGCGACCAATACGCTGCGCGTGCTGGGCAAGGGACCGGCGATCTGCGTGCTGCTGCTGGATGTGGTCAAAGGAATTATTGCCGTGCTGCTTGGATGGTGGATGACCGATAATGCTTGGTTGATGGTCGGGTGCGGCATCGCGGCGATCGTCGGTCATAACTGGCCGGTATACTTCCGTTTTCGCGGCGGCAAAGGGATCGCGACGACGATTGGCGTCCTGGCGATGCTGGCGTTTTGGCCTGCCTTCACGGCAGGCGTGCTGGCCATCGCCTCGATTGTCTGGAAGCGGTATGTGTCCCTCGGCTCGCTTATTTTTACGCTTCTGACACCGGTCTTTATTTTGATTTATCGATATGATTGGCCGATATTTTGGGGCAGCCTGCTGATTTGCGCGTTCGCCTTCTATCGTCACCGAAGCAATATTATGAAGCTGTGGCGAGGCACGGAGAACCGCCTCGGCTCGAAGAAAGGAGAGGTGCCGCGTGTCCGCTAAAGTTGCCGTGCTCGTCGCCGGAAGCTGGGGGACGGCACTTGCTGAGGTGCTTGCGCAGAATGGGCATGACGTGTATTTATGGACACGCCACTGCGACCAAGCGGAAGAAATTAATGAGAAGCATCGCAACGGAAAATATTTGCCGGATGTCGTGCTTCATCCTGGCTTGAAGGCGACTTGCAGCATGCAGGAAGCGATGGAGGGGGCCTCGGCGTGCGTGGTCGTGGCGCCTTCTTCTGCGATGCGCCAAGTGGCGGGGCAGATGAAGCCGTACGTTACGGAAGAGATGATTATCGTCCATGCGACGAAAGGCTTTGAGACCGAATCGCTCGCCCGCATGTCGGAAGTATTGGCTTCAGAGCTCGAATGCGGCATGGAGCGAATCGCGGTCCTGTCGGGGCCGAGTCATGCGGAGGAGGTGGTCTTGCAGTGTCCGACGACGGTAGTCGTCGCTTCCGCCGGATTGGAGACGGCGGAGCAGGCGCAGGACCTGTTCATGAATGACACCTTCTTCCGGGTGTATACGAATCCCGATGTGCTTGGCGTCGAGTTGGCCGGATCGCTGAAAAATATTATCGCGCTTGGCGCAGGCCTGTCCGACGGCCTCGGATTCGGCGATAACGCCAAAGCGGCCTTGCTGACGCGAGGTCTGGCCGAGATAGCGCGGCTCGGCACGAAGATGGGCGCCAATGCGCTTACGTTTGCGGGCTTGGCCGGCGTCGGCGACCTTGTCGTCACTTGCACGAGCCAGCATAGCCGCAATTGGCGCGCCGGTTCGATGATCGGGCAAGGCATGGCGGTGGACGAGGTGTTGTCCCGAATGGGGATGGTCGTCGAAGGCATACGCACGACGAAGGCAGCCTACCGTCTCTCCCGGCAATACGGGGTGCAGATGCCGATTACCGAGCAGCTGCACCGTGTCCTGTTCGAAGGCAGGGAAGCGAAGACGGCGGTAGAATATTTGATGGGCCGCGTCCGCAAGCATGAGATCGAAGAAGTGGCTGCCTGGTCCTGACCGCTCAGGGCTGAGTGCGGAAATGTAGCTCCATCTATCACCTCTCCTGGAATCTGTTCATACATTGAAGGTAAACAGACTTGAGGAGGGAATATATGTCGAGCAACAAATTCCCGAAGGAAGCCTTGAACAAAATCAACAAAAAAGCCGGCAAAAACATAACCGAAAACCAAATCAAAAAGCTTGCCGGAGCGGTTAAGCCTTCCACGCTTCAGAGCGAGGCCCAACTGCGCCAGCTCATCAAGCAGGTCGCTGCGGTGGCGAAGCTTCCCGTGACGGAGTCTACAATAAATGATATTGTCAGCGCCGTGAAGAAGAGCGGCATGAATCCGAACAACATGGAAGCGTTGATGAAAATGATGATGAAAAAGTAGCGTTTCCCGACCCGAACCGGCCGGCAGCGTAGGCGAATGCTTGCGCTGCTTTTTTGTATGACGGACCGGATAAGCCGTGGCTTGCACAGCTTGCGAAGGAGAATTATCCACTCTCGTTTTCTTATGCGGATACGAATGGTATAATGGGAGCAGTTTGTGAGGAATGGGAGAATCAGAGACTATGGATGGTATGACGAAGATGTGGGTATCGTTTATCGGAATCGGCCTAATGGCTTTTTCCGCTTTTTTAATCATGTTCGCCCGCACGAAAACCAAGGGTTGGGTGAAAGGCATTCTATCGTTTGTCGCATTCATTATGTTGTTGGCTGGCATGCTGTACGGCCTGATTTCCATTATGTAATCACAATACTCGGGAGGAACAACGGAATATGGCAGAGATTAAGCTGCGGGGACGCGAACGGGAGGCTGCCGTGACGGTGCAAGTCGGGACGACGCTCCTTGAAGCCGCCATCCAGGCCAAGGTGGACTGGTCTTATTCCTGCACGCGGGGTACCTGCGCCCGCTGCCGGTGTCGGATCGTCTCCGGCTATGACAACCTGGGCGATGTCACCGACGCGGAATGGAACCGGATGGAGGAGGACGAATTCCATCAAGGCTACCGGCTCGCCTGTCAGACGACGGTGGTGAAGGACGGTCAGGTGGAAGTCATACATAAGCCGTATTTTGGATGACGCCGCTGCGTCTGTTCGCTGTCCATCATGATGGACGGTACATCAATTGCACGCGTGGTGACGGGCTCTATGCCTATCGCTCCGCGTCGAGATTCACAGAAGAAATGGAGCGCGCCGCATGAACCAACACTCATTGTCTCATTCGCTAGAAAATTGTATCGCCCTTATGACGGAGGCCTGCACGCCGGGAACGCTGCCATGGATGCTGGGCGGAAGCTGCGGCTTGGTCCTCCAAGGCGTGGATATCGAGCGCGAGCCGCGCGATATTGATCTGTACGCTGATGAAGCGGAGGCGGATGCCTTGCACCGCGCCTGGGGCGCTTGGTCGGCGGATGAGCCGGTATGGAGCGTCACCGGCCGTTATCGATCGCTGCTAAGCCATTACCGTCATGACCGGGTAACGGCCGAGCTGGTCGGAAGCTTCACGGTGACGACCCCGGAATGCCGCTATGAGACGGTGATTGTTGGAGGGTTATGGCCCGTCGGGCCAGAGCATGAGATCGGCCGCCGCATCATCCGGCTGATGCCGTTGGCGCATGAGCTGGTATTCAATCTGCTCCGGGAGCGGGAGGATCGCACGGAGGCCATCGTGCGCGTCATGAACCGGGAGCCGGACAAGCATGTTGAGGCCATGCGGGCGGTATGGGATCGCTGCCGTGCCAGCTCGCGCTTTACGGAGCGGTTGTGCGCGCTATGCCCGCAGGTGATGGCGGGCATCAACCCGAACCGGACCGTTCGCGAAGCGGAGGAAGAATAAGGATGCGGCCAGGCGGTTAGCGGCGCCGAGATGGTTGCAGGGAAAGGGAGGAGCGCTGTGGGAACGCGCGTGACATTCATGCCGGCCGGCAAAATGATTGATGTCGTCCGTCCGACGACGCTGCTGGCGGCCGCCCGACAGGCCGGAGTGGCCGTGAGAACGCGCTGCGGCGGCAAAGCGGGCTGCCTCCTGTGCAAGGTGAATGTATCCGGCGATGCGCATGCGGTCACGGCTCCGACGCCGCCCGAGGCGCGGAAGATGGGGATGGAGGAGACGCTGGGCCCTCGTCTGGCGTGCCAGGTCAGGGTGAGCGGCAGATCGGGAAGCGTCACTGTCGAAGTGCCGGAAGATCCGTTGAAAGCGCTCGTGCGCCGCAAGCTGGAGGAACAGCGGGGCGAGGACGGGCTGTGGTAGCAGGGTGAAAAATAGATGTTCAAAAAGCCGGATTTCAGCACCGGGAAGGTTGCAAAAACTCGAAGCATATGCTTTCGATGCGAGTTTTGCTTCGCAATACTTGGAAGGAGCAGCGGAGTGTAGGTCAGACGACTTGAGCAGCTATCGTGTTTCCGCAGGAAACATGCTGCGAAAGCATGCGCTTTTCAAGAGCGAATGCAAGATTCGATGCCGCGTTGCTTCTCGAATTCCTTCGTGATCCAAAGCGGGCTTTTTGAACAACCTCTAATAGAAACAGGCTGGAGGGAATGATAGTGAACCGACAACGAGGGGCCGGCATCGTCGCTGTAACCGCTCTATTGCTGGCGCTGCTGCAAGGATGCATGTATCCGCAGGAACTGCGGAAGGAGAATCAGCAGTCCGCCCGCGAGGGCGTGCTGCTCGTACAGAGCGCGGTGGATGAATATTTGAAGGATACCGGACTGCTCCCGATACAGAACAGCGAAGAGGATGTTCCCCGGTATGAGAAGTTCCGCGTTGACTTCGAGGCGCTGAAGCGCAGCGGCAAGCTGAGCGCCACGCCGGCCAGCGCGTTCGAGGCGGGCGGCACCGGAGCGTATCTGATTATCGACGAAGAGACGGAGCCGAAGGTCCGCATCATGGATTTGACGGTGGCGCAATATGTGAACGATGCCGCCCGTGCCGTCGATTCCTACAAGCGCAAGCAAGGACGCCTGCCTTCGAAGGAAGAGGCCTACCCCGGCTTCTACCGCATTGATGAAGCCGCCGCCGGTCTCAAGCCGTCGAACGTCAGAAATCCGTTCAGCGGAGAACCGTTGGCACTGATCATGGATGAACAGGGACGCGTCTATGCCGATTACGCGATGGAGCTGATGCAGATCATCGAGGGAGGGGACAAGCCGCCCGCCGGGGATGGAGCCGATCTGCGCCCGCTGCTGACCAAGAATTCATTCTATGTCCCGGTCAAATCCGTCCCGTACATTTGGAAGGATGGCGCACCGTGGCCGCAAGTTGACACCGAATCATAAGCGATTCGCCGGCACAGGCGTGAGCAAAAACAAGACCGTATGGAAATTTTCCCGTACGGTCTTGTTTGCGTTGTCATACTTTTCTATGACTTTCATATAACTGATTTGGAAGGCGTGAGTGCGCCCGGCGAAGAAAAATGTTGCTATCAGGGTCATATTTGCGATAGGTGCGAAATAAGATGGTACTAGTCCAAAAACATGTACGAGTTGCGTCGCACTGCCCTTGTACAACGTGAAGTCTCGGCGGAGAACACTGGCGACAACGGCAACAGCTCAATCCTAGCAACGGTGCCAATCGTTTCAGAAGGACGAGAGGCGGACGAAAGCCTCTTGTCCGTCGGAACATTTTGAGGAGGGGATATCATTGGAAAAAGTGGACATCTTTAAGGACATTGCCGAGCGTACCGGCGGGGATATTTACCTCGGGGTCGTCGGTGCGGTCCGCACGGGGAAATCGACTTTTATCAAACGCTTCATGGAGACGGTCGTTCTCCCGAATATTACAAATGAATCCGACCGCATTCGTGCCGTCGACGAACTTCCGCAGAGCGCTGCGGGCAAGACCATCATGACGACGGAGCCGAAGTTCGTCCCGAACAATGCGGTTCAGATTAAGGTGGCGGAAGGACTGGAAGTGAACGTCCGCCTGGTGGATTGCGTCGGTTACGCCGTGGAAGGCGCCAAAGGCTATGAAGACGAGAACGGGCCGCGGATGATCAATACACCTTGGTTCGAGGATCCGATTCCGTTCCAGGAAGCGGCGGAGATTGGCACGCGGAAGGTGATTCAGGAGCATTCCACCCTCGGCGTCGTCGTCACGACCGATGGTTCGATCGCCGAGATTCCGCGCCATTCGTATGTCGACTCCGAAGAACGGGTCATCAACGAATTGAAGGAAGTCGGCAAGCCGTTCGTGCTCGTCATCAACTCGACGCGTCCGAAGAGTGATGAAACCATTGCACTGCGCAACGAGCTGCAGGAGAAATATGACATCCCGGTCATGGCCCTCAGCGTCGCTACGATGAGCGAAGATGACGTGATGGGCGTGCTGCGGGAAGTATTGTACGAATTCCCGGTTCATGAAGTCAATGTCAATCTGCCGAGCTGGGTCATGGTGCTTCATGACAACCATTGGCTGCGCACCAGCTATGAGAACTCGGTTCGCGATACAGTGAAAGATATCCGCCGTCTGCGCGATGTCGACCGCGTCGTGCAGCAGTTCATGGACTATGAATTCATCGCCCGCGCCGGACTTAGCGGGATGGATATGGGGCAAGGCGTTGCCGAAATCGACTTGTACGCGCCGGATGAACTGTATGATCAGATTTTGATGGAGGTCGTCGGCGTTGAAATACGGGGCAAGGATCATTTGCTTCAGCTGATGCAGGAATTCTCCCATGCGAAGCGGGAATATGACCGGTTCGCCGATGCGCTGGAGATGGTGAAGACGACGGGCTACGGCATCGCGGCTCCGACGTTAAGCGAGATGGCTCTCGACGAGCCAGAGCTTATCCGTCAAGGATCGCGCTTCGGCGTGAGGCTGAAAGCGACGGCCCCGTCCATTCATATGATCCGGGTCGATGTCGAATCCGAATTCGCGCCGATTATCGGCACGGAGAAGCAGAGCGAGGAATTGATGCGTTATCTGATGCAGGACTTCGAGAACGACCCGACGAAGATCTGGGAATCCGATATCTTCGGCCGTTCCCTCCATTCCATCGTAAGGGAAGGCATTCAGGGCAAGATCGCGATGATGCCGGACAATGCCCGCTACAAGCTGCAGGAGACGCTGGGCCGCATCATCAACGAAGGGTCGGGCGGCCTGATTGCCATCATCCTGTGACAGGACGTTCATACCGGATACGGAGCATAGCTCAGGCGCTCCTTGTTCTCTCGGGAACAGGGGGCGGATTGAGCTATTTTTGTTTGTTTCGCGGCGCAGCGCCGATTTTACCCCCTTGCATTTGTGATAGCGGTATATTACTATAAATTTGTTCCTCGACCATGAAAGACGGCAGAGCCAAGCTATATCTGACGTTTTTAGGGTTGATGATGTATATTTTCATAGGAAACAGTGAAAAAAAGGGATAACAGGACATATTTCATCGGGAGGTGAACTGACAATGAACAAATCCGAATTGATTACCGAGGTTGCAGAGTCCACGGAATTGTCCAAGAAAGACGTGACGAAAGTGGTAGACGCCGTCTTCGAAGCGATTTCCAACGCACTGCAGAACGGTGACAAGGTCCAATTGGTAGGCTTCGGCAACTTCGAGGTGCGCGAGCGTTCCGCCCGCAAAGGCCGGAACCCGCAAACGGGCGAAGAAATCGAAATTCCTGCGAGCAAGATCCCTGCGTTCAAACCGGGTAAAGCACTTAAAGACGGCATCAAATAAGTGAACTTACATACTCTAGTGACCATGGGGAACGCGAGCTCAGTGAAGCCGCGACGGGATTCCGTCGCGGCTTTCTCTTGTCCGGGAGCCGTGTCTATCCGTTCGTGACGGGCTATGGGCAAGCGGCCCAACCATGTTATAATAGCGAGAGAAGAGGAGGGAGTTCTGTTGGAGAACCAGACCGACTATATCGTGATCAAGGCGAAGGATCAAGGCGTTCAAGTATTCGGACTGACCCGGGGCCAAGATACCCGCTTCCATCATATCGAGAAGCTGGATAAGAATGAAGTGCTGATTGCCCAGTTCACCGAACATACGTCTGCGGTCAAGGTGCGCGGCAAGGCCGTCATCCTGACGAAGCATGGCGAGGTCCATACCGATACGGATTAAGGCGAGCTGCTCCGCCATGCTGCGGGGCGGTTTTTTTGCGGCGCCCGGCAAGGCTGCCGCGGTTGATCTGCTTCGGAATTGCTGTCATACCCCGCACAATTTCACTGTATGATGAGGTATGGACATCCTCTTCTGGGTCGAGACTGGAAATAGGGCTTCAAGCGGATGTCTCCAACATGTACAGTAGGGGAGCGGGTATGATGAACCGGGTTCAACGCTGGGGGCCGGCGATGCTGACGGCGATGGCGACCATCCTGCTGACGGCGGGGCTTGGCTGGCTGTCCGCCGCTCATCGTGCGGACGGGAACGCGCCGCGGGAGGCGGCTGCCGTAACGGCATCGCCGCAGACGATCTCCGTCACCGATGCGCGGCTGGTCGACTACTTATCGGATATTCCGCTGCAGCTCAGACTGAGCCGTGCGGCATGGAATGGAGACGGGCTGACGATTGACATGAAGGTCGCCTCCACCATCGCGAGGCCGGATGCGATCTATCATGATATATACGAGATGCTGCAGTACAGCTTTACCCGAACGGATAATGTGAACCGGCTGCTGCTGCGGATCGTCATACAGGACGAGCGCTTGAAGAAAAATTATGTCCTGCTGTCGCTGGACGCGCGCAAGCAGGAAGCCGCGCCGGAACGGTTGAAGGCGATTCGCGAGGGCATCGTCACGCCCGATACGGAACAGGCGCTTCGCTTTATTTATACGCCGCTATGGGAGCGGACTTTTCCCGGAGACAGATAGAAGGGATGATCGGCCCGGCGGGAAAGCAAGAAAATATGCCCGTTCATATGGAACCTATGATATAATGATTTAGATTGCGACATCCCGCCAGGATGACTAACCGCTTATTGTCGGAGGACTCATAATGGAAGTAAACCACATTTCGCAATTGGCAAAACGGTACGTAGAACATGACATGATACAGGCGTACACTGACCTGCCTGCGTTCCCACACACGCGGGTGGAGCTGATGTTCGCCTTTTTAAACCGCAGCAAGAAGGGTGCGGAGCATAGCGAGCTGATTGCGCTGGTGACCTCGCTCGTGCAAGTCGGTCTTGACACCCACGACATGATTGAAATGGCGACCAAGGAGGAGAGCGACCGCAATCTGCGTTCCCGTCAGCTTAAGGTGCTGGCGGGCGATTATTTCAGCAGCCGCTTCTATCATCTGCTCGCCCAGGCCGGACAGATCGATGCGATCCGGGCGCTGAGCCAGGCGGTCTGCGCCGTCAATCAGCTCAAGATGTCCACGCTAGACAAGATGAAGCAGTGGGCGATGACGGCGGAGGAATATTTGCGCGCTTGCGTGTCCCTGCGCAAGACGCTGTTCCAGTCTTTCAACCATCGTATGGCTGCCCAGGACGTAGGAGTATGGGAGCAGCTGCTCGACCAAGTCGCCGAACTCGAAGTGATGAAGCAGGAACAGGAACGCTCCGAGCAGTTCCAGCGCTTCGAAGGCAGTTGGTCTTATTGGCATGTATGGCAGCAAGGCACGGAAGAAGAGAGAAGGAAGATGAAGCAGCGCGCCTACGACACCGCGTTTTGGAACGCGATGATGGCGAAGTATGAAGCGAGACAGCAGTTGGCGCACCAGATTCGGGTCATTCAGGACAAGCTGCAGACCATCACGTCCGCGATGTCGCTGGACGCCGTGACGACAGGACGGGTCGTCCAATTGCTCAGCCCGCTCGTGCTGCCGTCTTCTCCGACCAATGCTGCGGCTCAACGCAGTTAACATACCGGATTGAGGTGAAGGGCAAGGTGACGCATAACATGGAGACTCACTCGCCAAAGACGGGGAAGTCCAAGGAAGAATATGTGCATGATGTGTTCGAGAACATTGCTCATAAGTACGATATCATGAACGATATAATGAGCTTTCGGCGCCATAAAGCGTGGCGGAATTATACGATGCGCCGGATGAATGTTCAGCCCGGGGAGACCGCGCTCGACTTGTGCTGCGGGACATGCGACTGGACGATCCAGCTCGCGCAGGCCAGCCGCACGGGACAGATGATCGGTCTGGACTTCAGTCCGAAGATGCTGTCCGTCGGGCAGCGCAAGATAGAAAAATTGGGCTTGCAGGATCAAATCCGGCTTGTGGAAGGCAATGCGATGGATCTCCCGTTCCCGGACAACAGCTTCGATTATGTGACGATCGGCTTCGGGCTCCGCAATGTCCCCGACTATGATCAGGTGATTCGGGAGATGCGGAGAGTGGTCAAGCCCGGGGGGCGTGTCGTCTGCCTGGAGCTGAGCAAGCCGACCTGGCAGCCGTTCAAAGGGCTGTACTATTTTTATTTCGAACGGCTCCTTCCGCTGCAGGGGAAATTGATTGCCAAGCGCTACGAGCAGTACAAATGGCTGCCGGAATCATTGGCATCGTTCCCGGGCCGCCAGGAACTGGCCGACATGTTCCGCGCCGCCGGCCTGGAGCAGGTGGAAGCGAAGGCGCTGACTGGAGGAATTGCCGCGCTGCACATCGGCACGAAGGGGAATGGACATGTTTAAAAAAGTGCGTATTTTCCTGGAAATGATAAAAATCGAACATACGTTATTCGCGCTGCCGTTTGCGTTCATGGGCGCCATCCTCGGTTCCATGGTTATGGATAACCGCTTCCCTACGCTGGCCGAATGGGGTTGGATTCTGATGGCCATGGTCGGAGCGCGAAGCGCGGCGATGGCGTTGAACCGGCTCATCGACGCCGCCATCGACGCCAAAAATCCGCGCACGGCTAACCGCGCCATTCCGGCGGGCCTGCTTAAGGCGGGGGAAGTGATACTATTCACGGCCGTATCGTTCGGATTGCTGTTCTGGGCAGCCGCCAATTTGCAGCCGCTGGCTGTTTATTTATTGCCGATTGCCGTCTTTATGCTTGTCTTTTATTCATTCACGAAGCGGTTTACATGGCTGTGCCACTTTATTCTTGGCTTGACGATCGCTCTCGCTCCGCTAGGGGGCTGGGTTGCGGTCACGAATGAGGTGAACTGGACTTCTATTATTTTTTATTTGACCGTGGCTTGCTGGACGACGGGCTTTGATATCATCTATGCTTGCCAGGATTACGAATTCGATCGCAAGGAAGGCTTGAAATCGATTCCCGCCCGGTTCGGCATTGCGAAGGCATTGTGGATAGCGCGCGGGTTTCACATTGTGACGGCGATGGGGTTCCTGCTGCTGCTGTTCCTCACGCAGTTGAGCTGGTGGTATATTATCGGCACGATCATCGCCTCCGGCTTGCTCATTTATGAGCATATGCTGGTCAAGCCGTATGATTTGAGCCGGACGAACACCGCATTCTTCACGCTGAACGGCATTTTGAGCATTGTCGTATTCGCCTTCACCTTGCTGGATTTGGCGGTGAGCTCATGACAGCGGAGAACAAACGTTATGTCGTCGGCATTACCGGAGCGAGCGGAGCGATTTACGGCATCCGGCTCGCGGAATGCCTGCTGCAAGCGGGATGCATCGTGCATCTGCTCGTCTCCGATGCCGGGTGGCGGGTGCTCAAGGAAGAGCTGGGTTGGGAAGCGACCCGGCGCCAGGAGGCGATCGGGCGGGCGTTCGGCGAGCAAGCCGGACGCATCGTGTACCATCCGATCCAGGATATCGGGGCCAGCATCGCCAGCGGCTCCTACCGTGTCCAAGGCATGATCATCATGCCTTGCTCCATGGGGACGCTGTCCTCCTTGGCCCACGGCTCCTCGGACAACCTGATGGGGCGGGCTGCCGACGTGATGATGAAGGAAGGGCGCCCGCTCATCGTCGTGCCGCGCGAGACGCCGGTGCATGCGATCCATCTGGAAAACATGCTCAAGCTGGCGCATATGGGCGTGCGCATCGTGCCGGCGATGCCGGCGTTCTATTATCATCCGAAGACGTTGGACGACATCGTGAACTTCCTGGTCGGCAAGGTACTGGATACGCTCGGCATCGAGCATCAATTGTTTAGAAGGTGGGGGGAACCAGATGGCACTGCAGCAAGACACGAACAATAACCCGTCCCATATTCGCATCGGCCGCATCGACTATACGAACGTATGGCCGATCTTTTATCATTTTCAACCGAAGAATACCCGGGCCGTGTTGGATATGATCCCGGCCGTTCCTGCCGGGCTGAATCAAGCGATGCGGGAGGGCCGGATTGATATGGGTCCGATTTCGGCGTTTGCTTACGGGATTTCCTCGGAGCAGTACACGCTGTTTCCGAATTTGTCGGTGAGCGCGCACGGCCGCGTCAATTCCATTTTTCTCTTTTTGAAAAAGCCGCTGGAGGAAGCGCTCCGGGGCAAGATCGCATTAACGACAACGTCGGCTACGTCGACCAATCTATTCAAAATTATTGCCGCGAAGTTCTACCATGCCTGTCCGGACTACATTCCGATGGATCCGGATCTGGACGCGATGATGGCTGAAGCGGACGGCGCCGTACTGATCGGCGATCATGCCATCCGGGCTTCCTGGAATAACCCCGGATATGAAGTGATCGATCTCGGCGAGCTGTGGCGCCGATGGACAGGGCATTGGATGACCTTCGCCGTATGGGCGGTCAACCGGGACGTCATCCGCCAGCATGGGGACGATATCAAGATCATTATGGAAGCATTCGAAGCGAGCAAACGGAAGAGCCTTCTCGATCCGCGCCCGCTGGCACAGGAGGCCGTACGTACGATCGGCGGTACGGTTGACTATTGGATGAAGTATTTTACCAATTTGAATTACGATTTCGATCGTCCGCAGCAGGAAGGGCTTCAATGCTATTTCCAATATGCGTACGAGCTAGGGCTCATTGATCATGAAGTTCGGCTTGAACTCTGGTCGGAAAATACGGTTGGTTAGGTGAAGGCATGAAATTGTGGGACATTTACGCGACAATGAAGCAGGATGTATCGTATATCGAGGAGCAGCTGGAACGATCGATAGCGAACGATCACCGGACGCTGAATGACGCTTCGCTGCAGCTGCTTAAGGCAGGGGGCAAGCGCATCCGCCCGGTCTTCGTTCTCTTGGCCGGCAAATTCGGGACCTATGATCTGGAGAGACTCAAATATGTAGCCGTCCCTCTGGAGCTGATTCATATGGCTTCGCTCGTTCACGACGACGTGATCGACGATGCCGATACGCGGCGGGGACAGCTGACCGTCAAAGCCAAATGGGACAACCGGGTTGCCATGTATACCGGAGACTACATCTACGGGCAGGCGCTGGTGCTGGCCACCGAGCTGCAGGACCCGCAAATTCACCGCATTCTGTCGAAAGCGATGGTTCAAATGTGCATCGGGGAGATGGAACAGATTCGGGATTTCTTCAATACGTCCCAATCCGAGCGGCAGTACCTGCTGCGGATCCGGCGGAAGACCGCGCTTCTGATCGCGATCAGCTGCCAGCTGGGGGCTATCGCTGCCGGCGCATCGGCCGCCATCGGGCGCCAGTTATACCGCTTCGGCTACAATGTCGGGATGGCGTTCCAGATTCGCGATGACGTGCTTGATTTGACCGGCACCGAAGCGCAATTGGGGAAGCCTCCGGGCAATGACATCCGGCAGGGCAATTTGACGCTGCCTGTCATTTATGCGTTGGAAGAGGCCGGACTGCGGCAGGCGCTGCTCCGGGACATTGAACGCATCCGGCGCATGAACGGAAATACGGATGTGTCTTCGATCTTACATATGATACGGGAGAGTTCGGGGATCCGGCGCGCGGAACAGCTCGCCGAACGCTATATCAAGAAAGCGGTTCATGCCCTGGAACAGCTGCCAGATATCCGCGCGCGCAAAAACCTGCGGGATATCGCCTATTTTATTGCCAATCGATCCCATTGATCCGGATATAAAAAGTCAAGGTGCGAAATGATGAAATATTTGGTATACTTGGTTCGCTGGACTACTTTCACAATAAATTGAGGAGTGAACCTATGGAACGCACATTCATCATGGTCAAACCTGACGGCGTGCAAAGAGGACTCATCGGGGAAATCGTAAGCCGCTTTGAACGCAAAGGATGGAAGCTTGTATCCGGGAAATTAATGATGATTACGCGCGAACAAGCGGAACGCCATTATGCAGAGCATGCAGAAAAGCCGTTTTTTGGCGAATTGGTTGATTTCATTACTTCCGGTCCCGTGTTCGCCATGATCTGGGAAGGTGATGAGATTATCAGCTTGTCGCGCTTGATGATTGGCAAGACGAAGGTAGGAGAGGCGCAGCCGGGAACGATTCGCGGCGACTATGCTTCCCACACCCCGCTCAATCTGGTGCACGGGTCCGATTCGCAAGAAAGCGCTGCCAGAGAGATCGCGAATCTGTTCGCCGACAGCGACATTCTCAGCTACGATCGCGCGGTAGAGTGCTGGATCTGATGATAGCCCGCAAGTTGAAGGTTCTCCTGCATTACCGGCCTAATAATTGTTGAAAGAGCTTACATAAAGCAGGAAAAACATCGCAACACGGCGAATAGGAAACTGTTCAGCCGTGTTCTTTGCTGTTGTGAAGAACGGCTCCCATGATGAAGTGGTGGAGAGTGAATGATGATGCATGAATCGAAGCGGCAGCCTGCCCTATCGTCCTATCCTTTCGGTCAAGCGACAGCCGAAAGCGGAGCCTCTTCCGCAGCTGCGGGACATGAGGATGAGGATTACCGGCATTTCGTGACGGAGATCAAGCGCCTGACAGGCATTGATCTGCTGCAGTACAAGGAAGCGCAAATGAAGCGGCGGTTGACGACGCTGCGCATGAAGAACGGGTACACAACCTTCCGCAGTTTTTTCGAAGCGATCCGGCAGAACCCGGGCTTGCTGGATGAATTTTTGGACCGGATGACGATTAATGTCTCCGAATTCTGGCGCAATCCGAACCGGTGGGTCACGCTGAGAGACAGCGTGCTTCCGGCGTTGGCTGCCAATGCGAAGCAGCTGCGCTGCTGGAGCGCTGCCTGCTCTACCGGCGAGGAACCGTACACCCTGGCCATGATATTAAATGAGTCTGGCCTGCTGCAGCGCTCCCAGATTACCGCTACCGATATTGACGAGAACGTCTTGATGAAGGCGAAGGAAGCGTGCTACGTGGAGCGTTCGCTCAAGGATGTCCCGGATGCGTACCGGCAGAAATATTTTCAGCAGGCGCCGGAAGGATACCGGATTGTCGAGTCGTTGAAGAGCGCGATACGGTTCCGGAAGCAGAATCTGCTGGAGGACGCGTTCGACTCTTCGCATGATCTGATCATTTGCCGCAATGTCATGATATATTTCACGGAGGAAGCCAAATTCCAATTGTACCGCAAATTCGCCGATGCGCTAAAGCCAGGCGGGGTTCTATTCGTGGGAAGCACGGAACAGATCTTCAATCCGAGCCAATACGGCTTGGACACGATAGAGACGTTCTTTTACCGGAAAATGGCATCTAGCGTATAATCCGTTTCCCTTCTTCCGATACTAGACTTACGCAGAAGGGGATGAACACCCTCAAGGATGACGACGAGGACGGAGGGACGTGCAACGATCATGGACAAGAGGACGGTCATCGCGGCTTACCACCGAGGAGAATTAACGATACATGAATGCGCCCAAATTATCGGAGTGGAAGCGACCTTGAAAAACTGGCTGCCCCTGTTGGCGGAAGAGGGACGGGCGGGAACGGCTCCCGGGGAGCTGCGGGCGGCTGCGAAGCGCGCATCCGTATGGAGATAGCGGGGGGATGATCCGCTCCCGTTCCCTTCCCATGGAATCCGCTGCCGAGGGGCGGCGCGAGTTACCGATGCGGACAGGTCATGACACGCTCCGGCGGCAAACGCCCCGGAGCGTGTTTTTGTTTTCTTGTCAAACGTTGCCTCCTATACTATAATGAGCAAAAGAGTTAAGGATTTTAGCCATTTACAGCAATACAGCTTAAAGGGGGAGCAACGGTGAGTCTACGTTATTTGACAGCAGGAGAGACCCACGGACCGCAATTGACCGCTATCGTTGAAGGGATGCCCAGCAACCTGGCGATTGACTTTGAACAGCTGAACTTTCAGCTTCAGCGCCGCCAGAAAGGGTACGGCCGCGGACGGCGGATGCAGATTGAGACGGATACGGCCGCAATCGTCGGCGGGGTGCGTCATGGTTATACGACCGGAGCTCCTATCGCATTGGTAGTCGAGAATAAGGATTGGAAGCATTGGCGGAATATTATGAATGTCGAGCCGATCGAAGGCTCCGACGAAGAAAAGCGCCGGGTCCATCGTCCCCGTCCGGGACATGCCGATCTGAACGGCGGCTTGAAGTATCAATTGACCGATCTGCGCAACGTGCTGGAGCGCTCCAGCGCTCGAGAGACCGCGGCCCGCGTCGCGGTAGGCGCGGTCGCCCGTCAGCTGCTGGAAGCGTTCGGCATCAAAATAGGTGGACAGGTTATCCGTATCGGGGAGATCGAGGCGCCGCCGCATTCTCTCCCGCTGGATGAGATGATCGAGCGGACCGAGCAATCTTCGGTTCGGGTCGTTGATCCCGCAACCGAGAAGGCGATGGAGGCCTATATCGATAAAATCAAGGCAGAGGGCGATTCGATCGGCGGCATCGTGGAATGCGTCGTCGAAGGCGTTCCTGTCGGATTGGGAAGCCATGTGCAATATGATCGGAAGCTGGACGGGCGCATCGCGCAGGCAGTGATGTCCATCAACGCGTTCAAAGGCGTCGAGATCGGCATCGGCTTCGAAGCCGGCCGCCTGCGCGGGTCGCAGGTCCACGACGAGATTCTCTATGACGAAGAGAAGGGCTATACGCGCGCTTCCAACCGCCTCGGCGGCTTCGAGGGCGGCATGACGAACGGAATGCCGATCGTCGTTCGCGGCGTGATGAAGCCGATTCCGACGCTGTATAAGCCGCTTCGCAGCGTGGATATCGACACGAAGGAGGCCTTTACGGCTCAAGTGGAGCGATCCGACGCATGTGCCGTGCCTGCGGCCAGCGTCGTCTTGGAGCATGTCGTCGCATGGGAAGTCGCGAAGGCGTTCCTGGAGAAATTCGGCGGAGATTCGATGGAGGAGATTCGCGCCAACTACGAGCAATACTTGCAGCAAGTGGCCCGGTACTAGGAGGGAGCGTCATGGAGAACAAGGAAGCGATGCAAGCCGTCGAGCTGAGAGTCGATCTTGGCGAACGCTCTTACCCGATCTGGATCGGGAGCGGACTGCTGGACCGGCTTGGCGAGGCGAGCCGGCAGGCGGATATTCCTGCGGGAAGCCCGATTCTCGTGATCACCGATGAGCATGTGGGCCGCCGTTATCTGAACCGGGCCGAGCAATCGCTGCACGCGGCCGGTTACCGTACCGCGGCGCTTACTGTGCCGCCAGGGGAACAATCCAAATCGCTGGCCGTCTTCGAGGACTGCATCCGGGCCGCGCTGGAGGCGGGCTGCGATCGGATGTCGACGGTCGTGGCGCTGGGCGGCGGCGTCGTCGGCGACCTGGCCGGCTTCGTGGCGGCCTCGTATATGCGCGGCGTCCGCTTCATTCAGGTGCCGACCACGATTCTGGCCCATGACAGCAGCGTCGGGGGCAAGGTTGCGGTGAATCATCCGCTGGCCAAAAACATCATCGGCGCCTTCCATCAACCCGAGTTCGTGCTCTATGACACAGCCACCCTGCAATCGCTGCCTGATCGGGATGTTCGTTCCGGTCTGGCGGAGATGGTGAAGCACGGCTTGATCTGGGACGCCGGCTTCGTCGATTGGTGCGAAGCGAATGCCGCGAAGCTGCTGGCCAAGGATGAGGAAGCGCTGGCCTATGGGTTGGCGCAAGGCTGCGCCGTCAAGACCGCCGTCGTATCCCGGGACGAGCGCGAGAACGGGCTCCGGGCGATTCTGAATCTGGGCCATACGATCGGCCATGCCCTGGAGGCGGTGGCCGGCTATGGCGAACTGCTGCATGGCGAAGCGATCGCGATCGGAATGGTAGGTTCGGCTCGTCTGGCAGAGCGGATCGGGGCGGCGGCGGATGTCGCGGCGCGGACGGAAGCGTTGATGCGCCAGTTCGGCCTGCCAGTATCGATTCCGGCCGGCTATTCGACCGAGGCGATTCTGGATGCGATGATGCATGACAAGAAGTTCAAGGAGGGCCGGACGGTATTTGTGCTCCCGACCGCTATCGGCAAGGTGGAGATCCGGCGCGATGTGCCGGTCGAACTGGTGCGGAACATCATCGAAGAGTTGAAAGGGGAGACGAATTAAGCATGTATGCAAGGGGAATACGCGGAGCGACCACCGTCCAGCGCAATGATGCGGATGAAATACGGCGCGAGACGACCGTCCTGCTTGAACATATCGTGGCCGAGAATCAGATCGTTCCGGAGGACATCGTCAGCATATGGATTACGATGACCCAGGATCTGAACGCTTCCTTCCCGGCACAGGCCATTCGCGCGATGCCGGGCTGGGAATGGGTGCCGTTAATGTGCGCCGTGGAGGTGCCCGTCGCAGGCAGCCTGCCGCTGTGCATCCGCCTGATGGTGACCGTCAATACAGACAAATCGCAGCGGGAAATGCGCCACGTGTACTTGAACGAGGCTTCCCAGCTGCGCCCGGACTTGGCTACTTCATAGCGGAGAAGCGTCCCCGGATATAAGCGTTCCCGTGCGGAAGAAAGAAACGGAGATGCCGTGCTTCCGTTCGGGTGTTGACGCATCGTTCATTTGCGGGTATGATGTGAAGAAGCATAGTTGAGTAGAGTTAGTTGAGATGAGATTGAGTTGAGTCGAGCCGAGAGCATGGATAACGTCATAGGCGGAAGCCTTCGCCATAGGTGTAGAGCCCTTTCTCCCTTTTTGCGCCGCAACCGGGGAGATATTTGGCGAAGCTGATCTTTCTTTGGCGATCCAATCTTCTTTAGATATATCCTGAGCTTGCTCATCCACAATGTCATGATCGAACCAACGAACCTCTACCTTGCGGTAGAGGTTTTTTTGTATCTTGCTTCCATCCGAATCACCCGAATTCGAAAGGAGTGGATGTCATGCATCCTCATGTGGATGAAGTCTTGCGATTATCCCGCACTTATCCGGTTATTCCGGTCTCCGAGACCATTACGGCAGATACAGAGACCCCGATACGATTGTTTCAAAGACTGAAGCATGAGTCTTATGCTTTTTTGCTGGAAAGCGTGGAGGGCGGAGTCCAATGGGCCCGCTACTCCTTTATCGGCACCGATCCCTTTTTGATTTTGCAGGGCAAGAACGGCACGCTTCGCATTACCGAGCGCGATGACGTCACCGAGATTCACGAGCGTCCGCTAACCGCCGTAAAGAAGCTGCTGCGCAAGTATGAAAGCCCGACTCTGGCAGGCATGCCGCCGCTCACGGGCGGAGCGATCGGATTTTTCGGCTATGATCTGGTGCAGCAGTATGAGCGTCTTCCGCGCCATCGGCGGGACGATCTGCTGATGAATGATATTCAATTCATGTTCTGCGATCAGCTGATCGTCTTCGACCACGTCAAGCAGCAGATGCACTTCATCGTCAATCTGCATCTGGACAGGGACGAGACGGAGGAGCATATCCGGGCGCAATACGATCAGGCGAGAGAGAAGCTGAGACGGCTGCAGGAGAAGCTGTTGGCCGCTCCGGCCACCGGACTGCAGAGCGGCCGCTACCTCCCGGGAGGAAGCGCCTCCGAGCTGAGGCCGTACCGTTCGAATGAGACGCGGGCGTCTTTTATGGATAAGGTGGAGCGCGCGAAGGAATACATTCGCGGCGGCGACATCTTCCAGGTCGTCCTCTCGCAGCGGTTCGAGCGGCAGACGGCCGTCGATCCGCTTGATGTGTACCGGGTGCTGCGAATGACGAATCCTTCCCCATACATGTACATTCTGAAAATGAACGACGAAACGCTCGTCGGCACCTCGCCCGAGGCGCTTATCCGGGTCAACGGGGAGCGGGTGGAGACGCGGCCGATCGCCGGCACCCGTCCGCGCGGACGGACGGAGGAAGAGGATATGGCGTTGGAGGAAGAGCTGCTGAAGGATGAGAAGGAGCGGGCCGAGCATGTGATGCTGGTCGACCTCGGGCGCAATGATCTCGGCCGGGTCTGCGAATTCGGCACGGTCCGCTGCGATACGTATATGGGCATTGAGCGCTATTCCCATGTGATGCACATTGTATCGAATGTATCCGGCACGCTGCGCCGGGACAAAGATTTCTTCGATGCCTTTCTGTCCTGTCTGCCGGCCGGGACGGTATCCGGCGCGCCGAAGCTGCGGGCGATGGAGATTATCGCGGAGCTGGAGCAGGAAGCGCGCGGAGCCTACGCCGGCGCCATCGGTTACTTGGGCTTCAACGGCAATATGGATACCTGCATTACGATTCGGACGATTATTTTCAAGGGCGGCACCGCCTATGTTCAGGCCGGCGCCGGCATTGTATGGGATTCGGTTCCCGAGAAGGAATACGAGGAGACGGTCAACAAGGCGAAGGCGCTGCTGCTCGCCATTCAGACGGCGGAGGAGATGTTCGAATGCTCGGCTGCATCCATCGAAGCGCCGAAGGAAGGCCGTCTATCCGTCCAGGCCGCGAAGCCGGCCGCGCTCCCGGTCAATTGGGACTATTACGCGGCTGTCCAACCGGAGAAGAAGCCTACGGCAGAGAGGAGCGTATCGCAATGAGTACTTACACGGTTCCAGACAGCGTCTTGACGAAGCAAGCGCTGGCCCAAGTGATGGCCGGCGGTCATCTGAGCCGGGAAGAAGCGCGGGAGGTCATGTCCGACGTGATGGACGGCCATGCCTCTGCCGCCCAGATCGGCGCTTTGCTGGCCTGCTTGCGCCTGAAGGGCGAGACGGTGGACGAAATTGTCGGGTTCGCCGAGGCGATGCGCAGCCGTGCCCGGCACGTCATCACCGCGCAGGATCGCCTGCTTGATACATGCGGGACCGGCGGATCCGGGATCCACAAGCTGAACATTTCGACGGTGTCGGCCATTATCGCGGCTTCCGCCTCCGTGCGGGTCGCGAAGCACGGCAACCGTTCCGCCTCAAGCCGCTCTGGCAGCGCCGACGTGCTTGAAGCGCTCGGCATCAATATCCATCTGACGAGCGAGCAGGCCGCGGAATGCCTCGACCGCGTCGGCATCTGCTTCATGTTCGCGCAGGTGTTCCACCCCGCGATGAAGCATGCGGCTGCGCCCCGCCGGGAGCTGGGCGTGCGCACGGTGTTCAATATGCTCGGACCGCTGACCAATCCGGCGGGAGCGGATCGCCAGGTGCTGGGGATCTATGACCGCAGCCGCACCGGGACGATCGCGGCGGTGCTCCGCGAGCTGGGCTTGAAGCGGGCGCTCGTCGTCGCGAGCGCAGACGGGCTCGACGAGATCAGCCTGTCCGCCCCGACCCGGATTAGCGAGCTGAAGGACGGAGAAATAAGGACATATGAGATTACGCCGGAGCAGCTCGGACTGCAGACGCAGCCGCTGTCCAGCGTGCTGGGCGGCGATGCCGCGACGAACGCGGCCATAATCGGCCGCATCCTGCACGGGGAACAGGGACCGCACCGCGACATCGTGCTCGCGAATGCCGGAGCCTGCATCTATGTGGCCGGGCAGGCGGAGAGTATCGCCGAAGGCGTCCGGATCGCGGCCGCCGCGATTGACAGCGGGAAGACGCTCCGCAAGCTGGAGCAATGGAGAGAAGCGACAGGGGGATGGAGTCATGTTTCTTGAACGGATTGTAGGGACGAAGCGGCAGGAGGCGGCGGAGCTGGCCGCGGCGATGAATCGCCGGGAGGCCGAGCGTGCGATTGGGCAGCTGCCGCCGTGCCGCTCGCTGAGATACGCGCTGACGGCCGGGAAACGGCGTTCCGTCGGCTTGATTGCGGAAGTGAAGAAGGCATCCCCTTCCAAAGGGCTAATCCGCCAAGACTTTGATCCGGCGGCCATCGCCCGGGGCTATGAAGCCGCCGGGGCCGACGCGTTGTCGGTGCTGACGGATCGCGTTTATTTTCAAGGCGGCAACGATATTTTGCGCGAGGTGCGCAGCCGGACGGAGCTGCCGGTGCTGCGCAAGGAATTCATCATCGATGAGCTGCAGCTCCTGGAAGCCCGTCTCATCGGCGCCGATGCGGTGCTGCTCATCGCGGCGATATTGAATGACAGCGAGCTGGCTCGGCTGAACCGCTGCGCTCTTGATCTGGGCATGGAGACGCTGATTGAAGTTCATGATGAGGATGAGCTGCAGCGGGTGCTGGCGCTTGACGATGCGCCGCTCATCGGAATCAACAACCGGAATTTGCATACCTTCGTCACGGATCTGGAGCAGACCGAACGGCTTCGCGCGCTCGTACCGGCCGATCGGACGCTGGTCAGCGAGAGCGGAATTCATAAGCCGGAGCATATGAACCGGCTGGCGGAGACGGGAATCGATGCCGCGCTCGTCGGCGAGCATCTGATGCGGCAGCCAGATGTGGAAGAGGCCGTAGCGCAATTAATGGGCGGTCTGCCGCGGGCCGCGGTATGACGGAAGGAGAGAGTGTGTGATGCCGGGAATGGCGGAGGAAGCGGGGATGAAGCGGGTCGGCGGCGGTCATAATCAGGCGCCGAGCGTGAAAATATGCGGGGTGGCCGGATTGGAGATGGCCCGGGAGATCGTGGGAGCCGGGCCGGACTGCATCGGGTTCGTATTCGCGCCAAGCCGGCGCCGCGTCTCGCCTGCCGATGTGCGCGGCTGGTTGGCCCGCTTGGAGGAAGAGGGCGCGAAGCTTCCGCTCACAGTCGGGGTGTTCGCCCGCCCGCGGCGGGAGGATGTGGACGCGGTGCTGACGGAGGCTCCCCTCGACGCGGTGCAGTTGATCGCCGGCCATGATCCGGACCTTCCGGCCTGGCTGAAGGGCCGGCACAAGGTTCAGGTCTGGCTGACGGTGCCGATTGCCGGCGCGGAGCCGGGCGGGAACCGCATGGCTGAGGGGGAAGCGATGCTGCGCCGCATGCGGCATTCCATTGACGCCATTCTGCTGGATACGCATGATCCGTCGCAAGGGGGCGGCTCTGGCCGCACTTTCGATTGGACCGTGATTCCGGGCTATCGGTCGCTTGCGGAAGAGCTTGGCCTTCCCCTGTACGCGGCGGGCGGGCTAAGTCCGGACAATGTTGGAAGGCTGCTTGCCGGCGGCCGCCTCGATGGCGTCGATGTATCAAGCGGGGTCGAGACCGAAGGGGTAAAAGATATTCGTAAAGTAACCGCATTTATCGAAAGGGTGAGAGCATATGGAACAGACAGAGACGAAGAGAACGGCGGCGGCGCTGCCTGACGCTCATGGCCGCTTCGGCGACTTCGGCGGCAGATACGTGCCGGAGACGTTGATGAACGCGCTTCTCGAGCTGGAAAAAGCTTATCATAAATATACGAAGGAGCCGGAGTTCCAGGCAGAGCTCATCCAGCTTCTGCGGGAATATTCCGGCCGGCCGACCTCGCTCTATTATGCGGAGCGGTTGAGCGAGACGTTGGGCGGAGCCAAAATTTATTTGAAACGGGAAGACCTCAATCATACCGGCGCCCACAAAATCAACAACACGATCGGCCAGGCGCTTCTGGCCAAGCGGATGGGCAAGAAAAAGGTCATCGCCGAGACGGGAGCGGGGCAGCATGGCGTAGCGACGGCAACCGTGGCGGCCCTGCTCGGCATGGAGTGCAAGGTGTTCATGGGCGAGGAGGATATGAAGCGGCAGCGGCTGAACGTATTCCGCATGCAGCTGCTCGGGGCGGAGGTCGTTCCCGTCCTGTCGGGAACCCGCACGCTGAAGGATGCCTGCAACGAGACACTGCGCTACTGGGTCAGCCATGTCGATGACACCTTCTATATACTCGGGTCGGTGACCGGTCCTCATCCTTATCCGATGATGGTGCGGGACTTCCAACGCATTATCGGGGACGAGACCCGCAAGCAGATATTGGAGAAGGAAGGGCGCCTGCCCGATCTCGTCATCGCCGCCGTCGGCGGGGGCAGCAATTCGATAGGCATGTTCTACCCGTTCCTTCAGGATGAATCGGTGGCGCTGCTCGGCGTCGAAGCCGCCGGCAAAGGAATCGACACGCCCTTCCATGCCGCCACGATGACGAAGGGGTCCCGCGGAGTGTTCCAAGGCTCGCTCAGCTATGTGCTGCAGGATGAATTCGGCCAGGTACAGCCGGCGCACTCGATATCGGCCGGATTGGATTACCCGGGCGTCGGTCCGGAGCACGCGTACCTGAAGGACAGCAAGCGGGCGAAATACGTGCCGATCACGGATGCCGAGGCGCTGAACGCGCTTCAATTGCTGAGCCGGACGGAAGGAATTATTCCGGCGCTGGAATCGGCTCATGCCGTAGCGCAGGCAATCAAGGAAGCGCCGTCGATGACTCGGGACTCGATACTGGTCATCTGCCTGTCCGGCCGCGGCGACAAAGACGTCAATCAGATTATGGAGACGCTGGGGGGAGAAGAAGGATGAGCGACATGGCTGCACAGGCAACGAACCGGCTGGATGATATGTTCACGCGCTGCCGCGCGGAAGGAAGGGCGGCGTTGATGCCGTTCATTACATTGGGCGATCCGGATCGCGGGACGACCTTGAAGCTGCTGCTCCGCTTGGAGGAAGCGGGCGCGGACGTGATCGAACTGGGCGTGCCGTATTCCGACCCGCTGGCGGACGGACCCGTCATTCAGCGGGCGGCGGAGCGGGCGCTTCGCGGCGGCGTGACCTTGGAGGACAGCTTCCGGGTAGCGAGACGGGCCCGGGAGCAGGGAGCGCGTATTCCTTATGTTTTGTTCACCTATTATAATCCGGTCATGCAGTACGGAATCGAGCGCTTCTTCCGGACCGCGGCGGAGGCGGGCTTCAGCGGGGCCATCATCCCCGATCTGCCCTACGAAGAGAGCGGGCCGGTGCGGGAAGCGGCGGATGCTTGCGGCATTCACCTCGTTCCGCTCGTCGCGCCGACCTCGGAGGAGCGGATCAGCCGCATCACGGCGCAAGGCCGGGGCTTCATTTACTGCGTATCCTCGCTGGGCGTGACCGGGGTAAGAGACAGCTTCGATGACGAGGTCGAGCGGTTCATCCGGCAGGTACAGGCAACGACCCCGCTCCCTGTCTGCGTCGGGTTCGGGATCTCGACGCCAGCTCACGTGAAGCAATTTTCGGCGTACTGCGACGGCGTGATTGTCGGCAGCGCTATCGTGCGGAAAATTGAAGAAGCTCAACCATTGTTGTCCGATGAGGCCACTTTTGAAGATGGGATCTTGCAAATTTGCGATTTTGTGCGACAATTAAGAAATTAACGCTTTGCAGCGACTTCCCATGTAAGGAAAGGTGGTAACCGGATGCAACCGAAGAGCAGTATTGTACATCTCCCTGTCTATCAGCCAGGGAAATCGGTCGATGAGGTAAAGCGGGAACTGGGCTTGGACCGCATCATTAAGCTGGCGTCCAACGAGAATCCGTTCGGATGCTCTCCTCAGGCCAAAGAAGCGATGAGACAGGAAATTGAAAATGCCAGCATTTATCCGGACGGGGCCGCGGTGGCGCTGACGGCCGCGATCGCCGAGAAGTTCAATGTCGGCCCGGACCAAATCGTGTTCGGCGCCGGCTCCGATGAAGTGATTCTGATGCTGTGCCGGGCGTTCTTGGTGGCGGGCGACGAGCAGATTACCGCCGATCAGACCTTCCCGCAATATAAGCACAACGGGGATATCGAAGGCGCGGTCACGGTCGAGGTTCCGCTGAAGGAAGGGACCCATGATCTGGACGCGATGCTCTCCGCCGTCACGGAGCGGACGAAGATCATCTGGATCTGCAACCCGAACAATCCGACGGGGACGATTATCGGCCGCGCCGAGTTGGAGCGGTTCATGGAGCGCGTCCCGGAGCGGGTGCTCGTCGTGCTGGACGAAGCCTATTGCGAGTATGTCACAGACGAGTCTTACCCGGACGGTCTCGACTATTTGCCTCAATATAAAAACTTGATCACGCTGCGGACCTTCTCCAAAATCTATGGATTGGCCTCGCTCCGGATCGGATACGGCATCGGGCATCCCGACGTCATCCGCCTAATCAATCAGGTGCGGGAGCCGTTCAACACGTCGCGCTTCGCGCAAGCGGCCGCCCTGGCTGCCGTTCAGGATCACGCATTCATCGAGGAGTGCCGCCGTCTGAATGCGGAAGGGATCCGCTATGTACAGGAGCAATTCGCCAGATTGCAATTGTCCAGCTTCCCGGCCCATGGCAACTTCATCATGGTAGACGTCGGCCATCCGGGGCAGCAGGTGTTCGAAGCGCTCATGCGCAAAGGAATTATAACGCGGGCAGGCCATAAGAAGTATCCGACACATATCCGCATCACGATCGGCTCCCGCGAGCAGAATGAAGCGATGATCGAAGCGTTGGAAGCGACATTGGCGGAATTCAAGGTGGGCATATGAGCACGAGAATCGCGATTCTGGGCGTAGGACTGATTGGCGGTTCGCTCGCCCTGTGCTTCAAGAATAACCCAGGGATTCATGTTATCGGATACTCGCCGAATCCCGCTTCAACCGAAAAGTATGTCAAGCGCGGGGTCGTCGACGAAGCCACGACCTCGCTGCAGGACGCGGTGCGGGATGCGGATTATATTTTTGTATGCTCTCCGGTAGGGATGCTGGAGTCGATGCTCCGAAGCCTCCACCAGCTGGATGTGAAGCCAGGCTGCATCGTCACCGATGTCGGGAGCACGAAGGCGTCGGTTGCCCGCTGCGCCCGCGAGCTGGCTTGGAGCGGAGTGCATTTTATCGGCGGCCATCCAATGGCCGGATCGGAGCGTTCCGGCGTGGAGGCGGCTTCGACGCTGCTGTTCGAGAACGCTTATTATGTCTTGACTCCGGATGAGGATGCCGATGAAGCTGCGTACAGCAGGCTGGTCTCCTTGCTTCGCTGCACGAAGGCCCATATTATCCGCATGAATCCGGAGGAGCATGATGCGGTCGTAGGCGCCATCAGTCATCTTCCGCATATCGTCGCCGTAGCCTTGGTCAATCAAGTTCAACAGTACAACGAGGACAATAGTCTCCACGAGGTGCTGGCCGCCGGCGGATTCCGCGATATTACGCGCATCGCATCGAGCGATCCGGTGATTTGGCGGGATATTTTGTTAAATAATCGGGATATCCTTCTCCAAATGCTTCAGGACTGGAAAGCGAACACGGAGCAATTCATCAATCTATTGCAGCAGCGAGACGGCGAAGGGATTATGCGCCAATTCGCGATGGCTGGCGAGTTCCGCAGCCGGATGCCGGAGCGGCGCAAAGGCGTGCTGCTCGGGCTTCACGATCTGTATATGGATGTCCCGGACACGCCGGGCATTATCGGAAAAATCGCGACCGAGCTCGGCAACCATCATATTAATTTAAGCAATCTTCAAATTATTGAGAGCCGGGAAGACGTGCCGGGGGTCCTTCGCCTCTCCTTCCGGCAGCAGGAGGATGCGGATCGGGCCAATGAGCTGCTGACCGGCAGCGGGTACCAGATCTATGTGTGAAGGGAATGTCCCAGAGCGCATTCTTCTATTCCTTGGCAGGGCAGCGTGCAGCATATACGGGTGACAACGGGCCAGTCGAGGGGCAACCTTGACCGGCCCGTTGGCTTTTGCGCGCTGCCCGAGCTCCATGACAGGTTGGCAATCTCTGGAGCCGAACGGACAGGAAATTTTACGGTGGATGTAGAAAGAGTAAACCGGCAGAGTGCGTCAGGAACTCGAGAACCGATAAAGCAAATCAAACCATTACCGAAGGAGGCACGTCATCAATGCAATTCCCGTTCGAGGAGGCGCTTGGCCGGATTGGCTTGAGCACGAAGGGCCTCTCGGCCTCTTATCTCGGCGAGGGGGCATGGCATACCGCTTATTTGCTGAGCACCCGCGAACATGAAGCTCTTGTCCTCCGCGTTCCGAAGCCGGTCGTATACGGCGCTCCCTTTGGAGATAACGAGCAAGAAATGCTGGGGGAATACGCGGCTCGGGGGCTGTATTACGAACATGCGAATCGGGCGCTGCCGGGAGTTTGTCCTGATTTTTTTGCCTCTCATGCAGAGCCGGGGCTTACCTTTACGATTGAGTCGTATTGCGGGCCCACGCTGTCGCTGCAAGACACAACCCGGTCGGATGCGGTCGAGCTCGGACGGCAGTGCGGACAATTTATGGCGGCCATGAGCCGGGGGGAGGCTCCGCTGCGCGGCTTTGGCTTCCTCGGTTGGCAGGAGGAAGGTCTCGCCGGAGAAATCCAGGGGGACCTGCAGATCTACTGGCATGAAGAAGCGAATGAGTACCGGGAGCAATTCAAGGAGCTCCTTCAAGCCGGGATTCCGCTGCAAGAAGACATAATCCGGGACAAGCTGGAAGAGGCGCTCCGTTACCGGCTTGGGAGAACGCCCCGGCTATCGCTGACGAACCGGGATATATCCCCCGAGAACATTATCGTTGACAACGGGCGGCTCCGGCTCATCGATCCGCTTCCGCTGCAGTATGATGATCATGTGTTTGCCGGAAATCTCCTCAACAACTTTAACACGCTATTTCCTTCGTACGACAGTTCACCTCGTTATGCGAAGCACCGCTTCAGCAGCTTCCGGTCCCAGCTTAACGGATTCGCCGACGGATTTCTTGCCGGTTATGCCGAAGGAGACGAGAACGTTGAATATTCCGTAAAGGTGGAGGAATTTCTGATGCTGCTTGATCTGGCCTGCCATCATGCGGGGCTGATGGACGAGGAATGGAGCGAGGGAATCCGGCTGCGGGTCGGCGACCGGGCTGCCGTGAAGAAGCGAATCCCCGAGTATATTCGGCGGTTGGAGCAATTTGAATTTGAGAAGGGGCGGAGCAATAATTATGGGGAAAAGCCCTGATTTTCGGTGCTACGGAAAAATCTGTGAAATGAAGTAAATAATTTTAGAAAACCTATTGACGGAATGAAAACGGATACATTATAATAAAGGCACAGTATGGTTTCTCTCCACTCCTATCCAATATCTAAGTGCTCATAAGTAAGCACGGCGCCACTTCGGTGGCGTTTTTTTTTGCCTATTTTTTTCTGCGTCATTCTTTACATCGGAAATGCTTCGGGAAACCGTATCTGTCCGGGGACAAGCCGGTTTTCTTGCAATGGAAGCTAGCCCGAGCACTTTTTGGAAGGAAACGGCATACCATATGGATGTAACCTTACGGAAACGTAAGCTTGGTTGCCAAATACCTTAAAAATTTTTAATCATTATTCGACTTTTGTATGCTAAAATACGACTATATGTGAGGAAATTATTTAACATTTTGAAGAATACTCTTACATACGCTTTATAGGTGAATGAGAGAATGACGTAATTTGAACTCCGATCCGCAACTTTTCTATACTTCGAGAGTATACCTTAACAGGTAGCGCATCGGGAAGGATATGGAAAGCAAGGAGGAACTTGAGTCCATGACCGATTCCCAGATCATCCGCGAAATAAAAGACGGCAACGTCGAGTTGTTCGCGGAATTGATGAATCGTTATCAACGAAAACTGCTATCATTTATTTTTCATATGTTAAAGAGCTCCCAGTTGGAATTGCTTGCCGAGGATTTATGTGCCGAGACGTTCTTCAAGGCATATCGGAGCCTGAATACGTTCCGTGAGGCAGAGGCCTCTTTTTCGACCTGGCTATATACGATTGCCCGCAATACGGTACTAAGCGAGCTGCGGAAGCAGCGCAGCGTGCAAGTATCGTTGGACGATGACTACAGTATCGTTCCGGAAGCGCCGCGCGAGGCGGCACCGGAATATGCGTTGCTGCGGAACGAGAAGGTATCTTTGGTGCGCGACGCCATTAACCGTCTGCCGGAGAAGCAGCGTTCGGCCCTCATCCTGCGCGAGTATGACCAACTGGATTACCAAGAGATTGCCCATGCCTTGGGGCAGACGGTAAGCTCCGTGAAATCGCTGCTGTTCCGCGCTCGTGCGAGTGTGAAGTCTCAGTTGGAGGCCTACATTACCGAGCCGGGAGTTGAGGGGATGAATTAATGATGAAATGCGCGGAAGCGCTAGATTGGATGTCAGTCTATTCCGAATTGCCTGAAGACGATCCGCAGCGGCTGGCGATTGAGAAGCATTTAAGCGAATGCGAATCCTGCGCAGAGCAGTACAGCGTATGGGCTGCAAGCGAGGAATGGATGGTCGGCGATTCGGACATAATCGTTCAAGAGGCATCCGGTTCCGGGTTTTCCACGGCACGGGTTATGAATATGATTTACGAAGAACAAGACTGGCTCGTTCCGGTTCATCAACGTTCACAGACATGGTCCCTGCGATCTCGCAATATGCTTGCAGGGATTGTTGCTTTTTGTATGGGGATATTTTTGTGCGCGCTCATAGTGCTGCTTGTCCGCAGAGAGCAATCGAATATCGAAGATATCAGCGGGGTAATCCCGACGGTGGTGGCCGGCGGGGAACAATCGGGCTGGGGGAAAATGACGATAGGCGTCCCGGTGGCGAGCATCAGCGATCCGGTCATTTTGCAAGTGGTGCCTACGATTCCTCATTATTGGATAGCGTTATCCTTGTTCGGAATTACGTTTGCATTATTGCTGCTGAATTGGCTGACGCGGGTGCGTCGTTAATTTTAATAGAGGTTATCCACATATTTATACGGTACAGAAGGAGAAGCAATGGCCCAATATATCGGATTGGTTAGACACGGGATTACCGATTGGAATGCGCAGGGGAAGATTCAAGGACGGACGGACATTCCGCTGAACGATACCGGCCGGAAGCAAGCGGCGCTGCTTGCCGAGCGTTTGAAGAAGGAAGATATCGCATTTGACGCCGTCATCTCAAGCGGCCTTCGCCGGGCTGACGAGACGGGGGCTATCCTTGCGGAGGCGCTGAATATTCCGCTGCTCGAGCCGGAGCCGGGATTAGTGGAGCGTGCTTACGGGCAGGTGGAAGGAACGACGCCTGAGGAACGGGAGCAGCGCTGGGGCGCTGACTGGCGCCAGCTTGATCTCGGTCAAGAGCGGGATGACGCGCTGCGCGACCGGGCCGTCAAGACGCTGGAATCCCTCGCGGGCCGCCATGAAGGGCGGAACCTTCTGGCCGTGACGCATGGCAGCTGGCTGGCCCAACTGTTCATTGCTTTGTTCGGACAAATGTCGCAGGGCCATATCGGCAACTTGTCGTACTCGATTCTTGAGCGGCAAGGCGCCGAGTGGCATCCTGTATTGTATAATTGCACCAAACATATCCAACCGTCTGATGCGGTCACGATTCACCGCGGCAGATAGAAGCAGGCCTTGGTTCCTATGGGTGAACCGGGGCCTGTTTATTTTTCTTTTCCTGAATAAATGCCGGACTTTTTCCAATAATGGTTAATGTAACAAGGACTCGGTCAAGGAATGAAGTTACAAAGAACGGAGGTTCGGCATGAATCTGGCAGATATGCTCAGTTATGCGGATATCGGGCAGCTCGCCCGGATTGCTAAGCGGTACGGCTGCGTATGCAATGAACGCTCCAAGCATGAATTGATCCAATCGATTCTGCTGGCTCTTGGCAGCAGGGATGTGTTCGAACGTCATGTGAATGAGATGTCGCTGGAGGAACGGCGTTTTCTCAATTCCATTCTGTTCGATAAGCGGTCTTCCTTCAGCCTGGAGGAACTGGTGGCCCGAGTGCAGCAGACGAAGTTCGATACCGTGGTGCCTGGCAAGTCGGATCCTGCTCCGAACGGGCCCCAACCTCGGGATACGATTGCGAAGTTCAAGCATAGCGGCTGGCTGTTCAACGGATGCAACCCGCAGACCAAGTATTTGTTCCAGATTCCGGCCGATTTGAAGCAGCGTTTCAAAGATGTGCTGTACCAATCCTTCGCCAGCCAATTGCAGCTTACCGCTGAACCGCATGCCTACCGCGACGAGGATGGGAGAATCGGAGATGACATTTTGCAGCTCCTTGATTTCGCCGCGACGGAATGTCCGCCTCTGAATTCGGAAGGGGTAATGTACAAGCGGGCACAGCAGCAGCTTCTCGATGCGTTCGCGATTCGGGAAGCGCCGATAGGCAAAGGGGAATGGCGATTCGGTTACGGCCGGCGGTTCCATGATTATCCGAACCGGTTCTCTTTCATTTATGACTACGCCTTCTACCAAGGCTGGCTGGAGGAAGGAGACGGGCGGCTGCGTCTCTCCCCGGCGGGCGAGGAGAGGCGGAGCAGCAGAGGAACCGAGCCGACGGCCTCGCTCTACCGTTTCTGGTTGAAACTGTACAAGAACGCCATTCCGAATTTGCTGTCCGTCGTTCACTGGATCCAGCTCTGCACATCCAAATGGACGACGCTGGAGTCGCTGGAACGGACGCTGCTTCCTTACATCCGGCCGTTCTACTTCGACACATCCGAATCCGTATTTCGGCAGCGCGTCATCATGATGATGCTCCATCTCGGTCTGCTTCGGCTGGGGGAGACCGGACATGAAGTGCAAGTGCTGCAGATGACGAAGAAAGGGCAGCAAATCATCCAGGGCGTGTATGTGGCCCATGAAGACAGGATTCAACTGAACGTTGACAAGCCGCATGCCCATTGATACGATGAGACCACCTTTTATCCCATAGGATGGCAACGATAAATAGGTGTCTCGGAGGTGTGCGAACATATGATGATTTCTTACAAAGGCGTTCAACCGAGCATCGATCCCTCCGTGTATGTAGCGGAAGGAGCGAAGCTCATCGGTGACGTAACCGTCGGTCCCTTGTCCACCGTATGGTTCAACGCCGTGCTGCGCGGCGATCTCGCGCCGATTCGGATCGGACGGGAAGTGAACCTGCAAGACGGCGTTATCGGCCATGTCAACACGGATCAGCCATTGATCATCGCGGATCGCGTCTCGATTGGACATGGCGCGATCGTGCACGGCTGCCGGATAGGCACAGGTACATTGATTGGCATGGGGGCCATTGTACTGAACGGAGCGGAAATTGGTGAATATGCTTTAGTAGGAGCTGGTTCCGTCGTCACTGAGAATAAAAAATTACCGGCCTATACTCTTTCTCTCGGTTCACCCGCAAGAGTCATACGGGAGTTGACAGACGAAGATTTGCAGCGCATGAAGAGAACAACGGATAGCTATGTGGTGAAAGGAAAGGAATATAGGATCTCTTAATCGTTAGGTTGGAGGTGCATCCTATGGATAAAATGAAAGTGACGTATGAAGCGATGTTAAGTTTGACTGCGGAAATGATCTGGGACGACGCGATACGGAAATACCGGACGGAACGAATCTATGAAGAAATTGATAAAGCGTTGGCAGCAGGGGATGAGACCACGTTCCGATCCTTGACGGAAGAATTGAAGACGTTGCAGTAACCCCTAATGAAGAAGCGCTTTGAGCGATTCTTCATTTTTTTGTACAACGGGTTATAATATGGGGGAGGAGTAACTGGAAAAAAGGGGGAGCAGCATGAAATTCAGCGAGTTGACTGCAGAACAATGGGAGGAATGGGGGCCTTATCTAGACACTTGCATCCTGCCGGTGACCGGCTTGACGGGGCTGGAGTCGCCGGTCGAAGCGGCGGAACGGCTCGAACGGCTGCGCGATTGGCTGGACGGGGTCGAGATCCCGTTCCACGGGCGCACCGTAACGTATCCGGCTTACCATTTTGCGGGAGGGAGCGAGCCGCAGCCGGAAGATATCGCGCTGTTGGACAAGGTATGCGGGCGTCTTAGAGAACAAGGATTTTCCTATATTATCATCGTCTCCCATGCCATCCGGCTCCGCCAGGGACAGGTGTCTCAAGCAGATGCTGTGTTTACGCCGGCAGAGCTTGGCACAGAAAATGCGAACACTGTCAAGGAATTGATGAAAGACAAAATTCAAAAAATGTGGTACGCATCACAATTTGAAGAGCAATTGTGACAAAATCTCAACATTTTTTGGCGCGAATCGTGTTCCCATTTGCATTTCGGCTGGTAAATTCTTGACGCTTTCATGGCACTGGGATATTATAATGATGTCCTAGTTAGATTGTGATTCTCATCATAGCAAGCTGCGAGAACGGTTGTGTAAAGGGGGTAAGACAGTAATGAGCAAACCGCAAAATAACGAGCAGAAACCTCACCAACCTCGCAAAGAAATGTCTCGTAGACAATTTCTTTCTTACACATTGGGTGGAGCGAGCGCTTTCATGTTCGTCGGTCCAGCTATTCCCATGGTACGGTTCGCCGTGGATCCGCTTCTGCAGAAGAAGACAGAGGGGAACTACATAAAAGTCGCGGAAGTTAGCAAGATTACCAATGAACCTCAGGAATTTACATTCGACGTAACGCAAATCGACGGTTGGTATGAGAGCAAGCCTCAATTGGTTGCCTGGATCAGCAAGGACGAGAACGGCGATATTTTTGCGTTGTCACCGGTATGCAAGCACTTGGGATGCACGGTTAACTGGAATTCGAATCCGAAGTACAAAGATCAGTATTTCTGCATGTGCCATGGAGCGCATTACACGAAGGAAGGCAAGCAACTGGCTGTAGCTCGCGCGCCGCTGGACGAGTACAAAGTGAAAATTGAAAACGGTTTTGTATATCTTGGTGACAAGATTCCGAACCAACACGTGCAGTAACAAGGAGGCGTAGTGTCAGATGTTTAAAGGGGTTTACAACTGGATTGACGAACGTCTGGATATCACGCCGATATGGCGCGACGTGGCGGATCACGAAGTTCCGGAACACGTGAATCCGGCGCACCATTTTTCCGCGTTCGTGTACTGCTTCGGTGGGTTGACGTTCTTTATCACCGTGATTCAGATTTTGTCCGGTATGTTCTTGACGATGTATTATGTTCCGGACATTGTCAACGCTTACTACAGCGTTGAGTATTTGCAGACCAAGGTTGCCTTCGGCCAGATTGTACGCGGAATGCACCATTGGGGCGCGAGTCTCGTCATCGTAATGATGCTCCTACATACGTTGCGGGTGTTCTTCACCGGCTCTTACAAATCGCCGCGCGAAATGAACTGGGTCGTGGGCGTATTGATTCTCTTGATTATGATCGGTCTCGGGTTCACGGGATACCTGCTTCCATGGGATAACAAGGCATACTTCGCAACCAAGGTCGGTATGGAGATCGCCGATACCGTTCCATATATCGGACCGTACGTCAAGGAATTGCTGCAGGGCGGCACGATCGTCGGAGCGCAGACGCTTACGCGATTCTTCGCCATTCACGTCTTCTTCTTGCCGGCGGCTCTACTGGCCTTGATAGGTGCTCACTTCCTGATGATTCGCCGTCAAGGTATTTCTGGACCGCTATAAGAGAGGAGGAGAGACCAATTGGCACACGATAAGTCGTCGAATACTGAGAAAATCGTATATGTCGGTGATTCACGCATCAAGAGAAAAAGCGAGAGAGCGATTCCGCCGGATTATACCGCATTCCCAGGGAAGTCCGAAGCGTTCATTCCGTACTTCTTATTGAAAGAATGGATGGTCGGCGTCGTAGCTTTGGTAGGGATTTTCGTGCTAACGATTGCGGAGCCTGCTCCGCTAGGTTATCCGGCAGACCCGAACAATACAGCGTTCGTTCCCATTCCTGACTGGTACTTTTTGTTCTTGTATCAGTTCTTGAAATATCCATATGCGTCCGGCAGCTATGTCGTAATCGGCACGGTGCTCATACCGGGTATCATGTTCGGCGGATTAATGTTGGCGCCGTTCCTGGACAAAGGGAAGGAACGCCGCTTCTATAAGCGCCCTGTAGCTTCGGCGCTCATGATTGTGAGCTTGATCGCTTGTTTCTATTTGACTCGCGTCGCTTGGCTGGGTTATGAGGCCGAGTTGGCAGAGCTGAACATTAGACCGGAGCATGAGGTCCGGTTAGAGAAAGCCCGCGAAGCTGCGATGGCCGGCAAGCCTACGGGACAGCCGAAGCCGAACAAGGAGATCGCCCTGGTTGACAAGGATGATCCTGCTATGGATTATATGAAAAAAGCGGGATGCTTGAGCTGCCACGCCACTGACCTGAAGGGTCAATCCGGTCCTTCGCTCCGGGGCATCGGCGATACGTTAACCAAAGATGATATCCTCGACATCCTCCATAACGGAAAGGGCAACATGCCGCCAATGAAGGATGCAGCAAGCGAAGAGGAACTGAATCATATCGCCGAATGGCTTGCGAAACAGAAAGCAGAGAAGTAAAATAAGTAGAGACTCGAGCCTGACCGTTATGACGGTCAGGCTCGTTTTGTAGATAAATATTAGTTCATTCGATCCCTGCCCCGCGGCAAGCGGGCGCGTTCGCGATGTCCTGCAGGATCGGAGCGGAAGAAGGTAGAGTACATATGAAGCTGACAGCTTTATTCAGCCGTCCTTTTTTAAGCCGTCGTTGGGTGCTGTGGACGTTATTTTGGTGCAATCTGCTTGGCACGGTGTACGGATATTATTGGTATAAAGATCAATTGATCTATACGTGGAACAACCATCCGGGATGGCAACTTCCATTTGTCCCGGACAGCCCGACGGCCAGCTTATTTTTTACAATCAGCATTTTCCTTCTATTAATACGTCCGGAACCCCGTTCCGTATGGGGAAGCGTCATCGCCAAGCTCATTGAAGCCCTGGCGGTAGTCACTTCCATCAAATACGGAATATGGGCATGTGCCATGATACTTGCCGGGGCCGCCCTAGGTAACCCGATGGTATGGCAGGATTGGATGCTGATCAGTTCCCATCTGGCAATGGCGGTAGAAGCGCTGCTGTATGTACGCTTATTTCGGTTTGGCAGTGCCAGCTTAACGGTCGCGGCCTGCTGGACATGGCTCAATGATACCGTTGATTATAGCGCCGGCGTGTTTCCGTGGCTTCCCCGTACCCTCCATCCGTATTTATTGGAGGTATGCGTGTTCACGTTTGCCTTGACGGGGGCTAGCGTTGCGTTAAGCTGGGCAGCGATGAAGCAGGCAAGACGAAGCGGTTAGCGGAGGCATAAATTTGGACATCTCCCCATACGATGATGGGGGAGGGATGTACATGCTTATTAGGCGTTCACGTTGGCTAGCAATTGTGCTCGGAATTATTGGCATGTGTACACTTGGTCTGGCGCCGGCCGCTGCCGCATCAGAGCCGAACGGCATAGCCGGCAAGCCGGAGGAACGATGGCAGAAGCTGGACCGGCAAGCGGAAGCCATATATCAGGCCGTGAAGAAGCAAGAGCTCGAACAGGCGCGGCAGCTTGTGCAACAGATGGGAGAAGCAATGACCGACACTTCATTTTACGGCGCGACGGGTGTCGAAGGGGTGCGGGCGCTTAGCGACGCGATCGTTCAAGTAAAGCGCGCGTTGCCTGCGATAGAACTGAATGAGGAGCGTCTGATGCATGCGGCGGCCCGCTTGCGGCTGGCGTCCGATGCGTTAATCCATAAAAAACAAGCGATGTGGCTGCAATATGAACAAATGCTGCGTGACGAAATGAATCGAATGAAGCAGGTTACGCAAGAAGCAGAGTGGTTGTCCAGCGCCAAGCAGTGGCTGTTGCATGTAGACCGCATCCGGCCTGCAGCGGCCATTCAGCGCAGTCCGGAGACGATGGAGGTCATCGAATCCCTCGTCCGGCTTGTCGAGCGCGCCGTGGCCAAGAAGACATCTCTTGCCGAGGTCAATCAGGCGTTGAACCGGCAAGGGGATGAATGGCTTCGCCAACTGTTCGGCAAGACCAAAGACGCTCCGACCTTCGGCCAAGAAGATACCGGGGCGCTGCCGATTCAATGGACTTTGCTATTTACGTTCATCATCTGCTCCGTCCTGTTCTATGTCGCATTGCAGAAATACCGGTACGAGCATGATTCGATTCGCCCTGGCCGGTTCCGTAAGTAATGCACAACCCAAACATTTGGGATATGGATGTGAGTTCCCGCACGAAGCGGCTGCCGTCCCGGGGGGGCACTGCTTTAGCTTAGTGACCCCTCATTGTGGGGGGAGGATTTGCATGGAAGGCTGGCAAGGGTTTTTACGTCCTTATGAATATTCTCCCCTTGGCTCAGGAACGATGGACACGAACCGCAGCCGCCTCCTCAATCGCGCCTCTCCCGGCCTAAAATTGGTTTCGTCCCTGCCCTTCCGCACGACGGGTATCGGACGGGAGCGCGCAGGCTAAAGGCGAAGAATGATTGACCACCCGATCAATACAGGTCAGGGACACTGAAGGAATCACAAGAAACCGCCACCTTTGCCGCATATGACCGGTATTCATAGAGAAGAGAAGAAACATCGTCTCTCGGTGTTGAAGACGCCGATCTAAAAAGCGAAATAGAAGTCTCTTGCAATCGAAAGAAAGCAATCACGCGGCAATGCGTGATGCGGCCCGACATATTAAAACATGCACCGCCTTAAGCTGCGAAAGATGCTATTCACCAGAGCCGGGCGCGAAAACCGACCCTAGACGCGGCGAAGACGCTATTCAGCGGATCCAGACTGTAGACGTCGCAAAAGATGCTATTCAGCGGATCCAGACCGAAGACGTCGCAAAAGATGCTATTCAGCGGATCTAGACTGTAGACACCGTGAAAGATGCTATCCAGGGGAGCTAGACCGTAGACGCCGCGAAAGATGTGAATTCGGGCGCGAATACAGGCTGTCTACGCCGCGCAAGATGCCGCCCGGGATGAAGGAAGCGCTTCTCTCCTAGGTGTTAAACTAACCGGCGACGCTTGGATAAGACATAGTTGGAGTAATTGAGAGGCGACGGAAGCGCATGGCGCATTGAGCCGGAAGGTGAATTCATCCAGATAGCGCTGCAGGTACTTAGGGCCGATTCCGTGGAAGGTTCGGTTCAACCATTGACGAGCCTGCCGATACATCGTATACAGCCGGCTGTCCCGGCGGATGCGGAAAATGTAGCGGTTAATCTCGGTCTCATAGTTATCGTCTTTCGCGACATGATGATCTTGGAAGTGCTGACATCCCGAAGGAAGCAGCAGCTTGCCCGACAGATGCTCCCTGCCGATAAGTTTCATCTTGAATTGCCGAGCCGGTCCGTGTGCGGAGAACGAGAGAGCCTCCGCAGCGATAATCGCCGTCTCCTTGTTATGCATCACGATCGGCGAACTGAACGGGCGCCCATAGAATACGATAATGCCCTTAACATCTCCTTTCAAACGATTCTTGGTATCATAGTAATGTATTGCGCCTCGAATTTTATGTAAAATGAGCCAGGACGTCTTGTATGTTACTCGGAGCACGGCTTGCAGCTGAACGGCATTGATTCCCCGCTCCTGTAGCGAGACGAGCCAAATTGCCGCAAGCCACTTCCGAAGAGAGGTTCTGCTGCCTTCCATAATCGTGCCGGCGATAAGGGAAGTCTGGTGACGGCAGGAGCGGCATTCATACAGAGGCAGCCGGCGTGTCCTGATGACATAAGCCCGGCGATGCTCGCAGCGCGGACAAATGAAGCCTTCCGGCCATTTGACTCTCTCCAAATAAGCGGCGCAATCTGCCTCAGTCGCGAATGTGTTCCACAGCTCCTCTAATGTCCCGATCTTGTCCAGCTCCTCCACTTGCATCCCCTCCAGACTATCCTGTTTTATGCGAACTAACGTTCCCTGATTCGATTATAGCGAACATATATTCCGGTTTCAACCCTTTCTTTCCAAAAAAACGGGTTCAAACGATTTGTTTTCTATCTCCCTACTTCTTTTCACTCTCCCTTCGAGTCAGGCAAAGCGGAAGCCAATGTTATTTGCAGATCATCTGTAACTGCCCTATAACTGGAATGACATAATCGTTGCTGGAAAAATGAAGGGAGGCATGTTAGCGCAGCAATTTTTTTCGTGATGGGGGCCTCTTACTTCAAGACATTCCCCCTTTTGCATCGAGATAGATCGGTTTTTCTGAATGAACGGGATATCAGGATAAAGTGGCGGAAGGAGGCCTGGGCGGGACGAGGGGAATTATTGAAGAATCGTATAGCATAGGCTGCCTGACGCAACGGGAGAGTAGTGAAAAGAGCGCTGACAGCCATGAATCACACTGGATTACATGACATGCAGATCCTATGCTATTTGGAGCAAATCTCGCCTTCCAGAGGGAATACATGCGTTACCGAGGCGCTCCAGTTGCCGGACCGGGTATTCCCTCATGAAGCATGCGATAATTACATGAGACGGTCTATTTCCCGACTTATCCGCTCATGCATGACGTGAATGGCCAGCCATTCATCGTTCGTTCCCTTTAAAAAGCAAGCAAACAAAAACCGGAAGCGTGAGCCCCCGGCGGCTTCAAAATGTTACGAGTCTTCATCCCCGATATATTTCATTGCGGTCAGTCTTCGCGGAAGCCTTCTCCCAGCACGTCATGAACATCGCTGACGACGATGAAAGCGCGCGGGTCGTTTTGTTTGACGAGCGTTTTGAAACGTCGCATTTCGGTGCGGCTGACGACGCAGTACACCATTTGCTTTTGTTCACGGGAATAGGCTCCAATGACTGGAATGAGCGTTACCCCTCGTTCCATCTCGCCGGTTATCGCCTGCGAGATCGCTTCGGCATGGTCGGTGATGACGGTGAAGGCTTTGGCCGCATACGCCCCTTCCTGAATAAAATCGATGATTCGGGAAGAGATGAAAACGGTTACGAGAGTGTACAGTATTTTTTCCTTCGGGATGTAGAATAAGGCGGAGCCGATGATGAAGATATCGAGCAGCAAAATGAACTGCCCCATGCTGATCCCGAACCTTCGGTTCGCGATGCGGGCCAGGATGTCTACGCCTCCGGTCGTGCCGCCGAAGCGGAACACGATGCCAAGGCCGGCCCCTAACGTAACCCCCGCATACAGGGGAGCAAGGATGAAATCATGTTCGGTCTGGAACGGGAGGATCCAATGTTGGGCCACGCCCCGTTCGAACAGCCACAAAAAAAAGGTAAGGGACAGAACGCCATAGATGCTGTATATTAACTGCCGGGTTCCCAACGCTCTCCACCCGATTGCAAAAAGCGGGATGTTCAGCAAAAGCGTGGAAATGGACGGCTGAATGCCTGCGGCATAGTTCAGCAGCACCGTAATCCCGGTGACGCCGCCTTCCATAAGCTGGTTGGGAAGAATGAAGTAAATCAGACCGAACGCGTACACGGCGGTTCCGATCGTTATTGGCAGGTAGGTCTGCCATATGCGCTTCAGCCAGGTCGAATTCACGTGTGGCAAGGCTCCTTTTTTAGTGAAGATAAACTTCGCGCCTCAGCGGCGCATTCTTAGTATATCGAAATAAGTTACATATAAAAAGCATTTGTTTTCCAGCCGGGTATACGTTAACATAGTAGCAGAAATGAAACATGAAACAGCTGACGAAGAAGGGGATGGCATGGCGACAAATTCGGATTTGAAGGTGCTCTTGTCGTCGCTGCGCGAGAAGCCGTTGGCGGAAATGCAGCGCGAAGTGGACCGTTACATATCGCAGTTCAAGGAAGGATATTTCAGCCCGCTTGCCTTGTTGGCGCGTTTGTCGGAAGAGGTCGGCGAATTGGCCCGAGAAGTGAATCATTCGTATGGCGAGAAGCCGAAAAAGGCTTCGGAAGCGGACAATTCCATCGAACTGGAGCTCGGGGATATCCTGTTCATTCTATTGTGCTTTGCCAATTCGCTTGGCATTGACTTGACGAAGGCGCATGACGACGTCATGCACAAATTCACCACGAGAGACGCTGATCGGTGGACTCGGATCGAGAAAGATCCAGACGCTTAGCGGGTACGATAAGGAAAGGAAGGGCGAGGATGGAACAAATCAAAGTAGCCGTAGTCGGAGCAGGAGGACGAATGGGCCGGGAAGTCGTAAAAATGGTGCTGGGAGATGACAAGCTTCGCCTCGTAGCCGCTGTCGACCGTTCAGCCGGACCTGTCGACGCCGGTTCGCTGGCCGGATTGCCGCCCTGCGGCGTCATCGTCGAGTCCGATCTTGAGAAGGCGCTGGAAGCGAGCGCGCCGGATGTGATGGTTGATTTCACGACGCCGCAGGCCGTCCTGCAGCATACCGAGCTGGCGATCCAATACGGGGTTCGCCCGGTGATCGGAACGACGGGATTCGCTCCGGAAGATATTGAACGCTTGGGCGAAATGTGCAAGAATCAAGGAATCGGGGGCCTCATCGCGCCGAACTTCTCGATTGGAGCGATCTTGATGATGCGCTTCGCGCAGCAGGCGGCCAAATATTTCCCGGATGTTGAGATTATTGAATATCACGGGGATCAAAAGCTGGACGCGCCTTCGGGGACGGCGATTAAGACGGCCGAGCTCATTTCGGAGACGAGAGAAGAGAAGCGCCAGGGCAATCCGAACGAAGAAGAAAAGCTGGAAGGCGCGCGCGGAGGGTACTATAATGGGTTCCGCATCCATAGCGTACGGCTTCCCGGGGTGTTTGCGCAGCAGGAGGTTATTTTCGGCGGTTATGGACAAACCTTGAAAATTCGCCATGATTCTTATGAACGGGCCGGCTATATGCCGGGCGTCAACGTCGCGGTGAAGAAAGTGATGGAGCTTCAAGAGCTGGTTTACGGATTTGAACATCTGCTGGACGACTAAGCCCGTTTTTTACAGGGGATATCGCAACGGAGGGTTACGACATGTACAAAATCGCATTTATCGCACATGACCGCAAAAAAGACGAGATGGTCAACTTCGTGACGGCGTATGAGAGTGTGTTCCGCGGCCACCAGTTATACTCGACGGGCACGACGGGGCTTCGCATTATGGAGCAAACCGATTTGGACATCCATCGCTTCCAATCGGGGCCGCTCGGCGGCGATCAACAGATTGGCGCACTTGTGGCCGAAAATGAAATGGATCTGATTATTTTCCTGCGTGATCCGTTAATGGCCCAGCCGCATGAGCCAGATATTATCGCGCTGCTTCGTCTATGCGACGTACAGGGCATTCCGGTGGCGACGAATGTCGCGACGGCGGAAATTTTGGTTAAGGCGCTGCAGCGCGGCGATTTTGCATGGCGGGAATTGTCTCATAAATACAAGCCGGGAGTGGAAGAGTAATGCAAGAGCTGGATATCCTTGCCTTCGGCGCGCATGCGGACGATGTGGAGATCGGGATGGCGGGCACAATCGCCAAGCATACGAGGCTCGGCTTTCGTGTCGGCATCTGCGATCTGACGGAGGCGGAGATGTCCTCGAATGGCACGGTGGAGCGGCGGCGCGGCGAGGCGCAGCAGGCAAGCGACATTCTTGGCCTGACGGTTCGAGACAATCTGAAGCTGCCTGACCGGGGGCTAGAGCTCCGGCGCGAGCATATCGATGCGGTCGTGCGCGCGATCCGCCGCTATCGTCCGCGCATCGTATTTATGCCATACTGGGAGGATCGCCACCCTGATCATATTCAATGCAGCCGCATTGTGCAGGAAGCGGTTTTCAATGCGAAGCTTCGCCGCTATATGCCCGATATGCCAGCGCATCAGGTAGAGCAGGTTTTTTATTATTTCATTAATGATATCGCTCCTGCCCAGATTCTGCTCGATGTGACGGATGTCTATGAAGAGAAGCGCAAGGCGCTGCAGGCCTATTCTTCTCAATTCATCCGTCCGAGCGGGACGGATGATGTCGTCCTGACGCCGCTTAATCAAGGGTATGTGGAACGGGTCGAGGCGCGAGACGCCTTGCTTGGGCAGGCCAGAGGCTTTGCCATGGCCGAAGGATTTGCGATGAAGGGGCCATATGCCGTTTCCGCCTTTTTATAAATATCCGTTCAGGGCATGATGGATGCCATGCAACGAAGCATTTTCGAACAGACAGGAGGGAATCGGCTTGAAGGAAGGACTAAAAATCGGAATTACCTGCTATCCGTCTCTCGGAGGCTCCGGCGTCGTTGCGACCGAGCTGGGGAAGCTTCTGGCGGAGCGCGGCCATCAAGTGCACTTTATTACCCACAATATACCATTCCGCCTCGGATCCGGGTTCTTGAAGAATATCTACTATCATGAAGTGGATGTCAACGATTATTATGTCTTTCGCTATCCGCCCTATGATTTGTCGCTGGCGAATAAAATGGCGCAGGTAGCCAATATGCAGCAGCTGGACGTCCTGCATGTTCATTATGCCGTGCCGCATGCGGTGTGCGCCTACCTGGCCAAGCAGATGTCTCATCCGAATCTGAAGGTCGTCACGACGCTGCACGGGACGGATATTACCGTTCTCGCCCAGGATGAATCGCTCAAGGATATGATTCGGTTCGCTATCAATGAGAGCGATGCGGTTACTGCCGTTTCCCAAGATCTGATCAAAGAAACACGGGAGCTGTTGGATATCGCCCGTCCGATCGATTTGACCTATAACTTCGTTGACAAGCGCGTCTATTATCCGCGGGATGTCGCTCAGCTCCGCGCTGAATTCGCTTATCCGTTTGAAAAAATTTTGATGCATATTTCAAATTTCCGACCGGTGAAGCGGGTGGCGGATGTCGTGGATATCTTTTATCGCGTGCAACAGGAAGTGGCTGCCCGTCTCGTGTTCGTCGGCGAAGGGCCGGATATGCCGAAGGTGCAGTGCAAAATCCGGGAGATGGGGTTGGAGGACCGGGTTCACTTTCTCGGCAAGCAGGATGAAATCGCCCAAGTCATCTCGATGGCCGATTGCTTGCTGCTTCCCTCGGAGAAAGAGAGCTTCGGTCTGGTTGCCCTTGAAGCGATGGCTTGCGGCGTGCCGACAATCGGTTCGGAGGCCGGAGGAATTCCGGAGCTGGTGAAGCATGGAGAGACCGGATTCCTTGCCCCGATCGGAGATACGGAAGCGATGGCCGATTACGCCATTCAGCTGCTGAGCCAGCCGCGGCTCGCCGAGACGATGCGCGATGCGTGTCTGCATCGGGCACGCCACGATTTCTGTAACGATCTGATTACATGGGAGTATGAAAAAATTTATTACCGGGTGCTCGGCCAAGAGGCAGGCATTCCGAAGCCCGTCTGTTAACGTAGAGCCGGAATCTATTGCGCGCAATGGCTGCCATTGCGCGCGCTTGCATGTAAAGGGGTGACCCAGGGATGAAAGGAAATCTTGAAGAAGAATTGCTGTACGCGGAGGCTCGGGAAGTGATGCGCCGCTTGCTGGACGCGGGGCATGAAGCTTATATTGTCGGAGGCTCCGTGCGGGACAGGCTGCTTGGCAGGCCGATCGGCGACATCGATATCGCCACCTCCGCTCTGCCGGAGCAGGTGACGGCGTTGTTCCGGCGCGTCGTGCCCACGGGACTCGCGCATGGGACGGTAACGGTCGTCACGGCTCATTATACCTATGAGGTGACGACGTTCCGCAAGGAATCGGCCTATGAGGATCATCGGCGGCCCGAAGAGGTCGAGTTCATCGGCGATCTGGAGGAGGATCTCCGCCGCCGCGATTTTACCATCAACGCGATGGCGCTTGATATCGAAGGGCGCCTTCGCGATCCGTTTGGCGGCCGGGACGATTTGGAACGGCGCCTTATCCGCTGCGTCGGCGATCCCGAGACGCGCTTCCGCGAGGACGCCCTGCGGATGCTGCGGGGCGTCCGGTTCGCGTCGCTGCTGGGCGGACGCATCGCCAAGTCGACGTGGCGGGCGCTTCTCCGCCAGCGGGAGACGCTGCGCTATGTCGCGATGGAACGGGTGCGCGACGAGCTGTGGAAGCTGACCGCGGGATCTGATCCGGCCCGCGGGTGGGCCATGCTGGCGCGCAGCGGGCTCCTGCGCTATGCGAAGGAGCCGCTCGGCGCGCTGGCGGGCCCCGCGCCGGACGGCTGGCCGCGGCTCTTGTGCGCGCTCGGAGCGGTGGATGGACCCGAGCTGCGCTTCGCCGCGCTGCTGCTCGGCCTGGCGGCCGGCGAGGCGGAAGCGAAGCGCATCGTGCAGGCGCTTCGCTTCTCGGGCGCGCAGCAGGACGCAGTGCTCGGCGTCCTGCGCGCGGAGGAGCGGCTGGCGGCCGGAGGCGAGGCCGCCCTGGCCGGGCCCGGCGGCGAGCGCGCCTGGCGCCGGGCCTACGCGGAAGCGCTCTACGCCTGCGGCGAGGACGCGCTCCGCGGATGGCACGCCTGCCGCACGGCGCTGGCCGGCGTGCCGGAGGAGCGGCTTGCGCCGTTCCTGCGGGACGGCGAAGCCTCGCTCCAGCGCATCGCCGTCCGCCGCTTGCCGGATATCGCCCTGACGGGCGGGGATCTGCTCCAAACGGCGGAACGGCCGGCCGGGCCGTGGCTTCGCGAGGCGCTCGAAGCCGCCTGGCTTGCGGTCGCGCTCGGCGACGTGCCGAACGAGCGCGACGCGCTCAGGAAATACGTGGAGAAAGAGTGGAACAAAGAATGAATCAAAAACTACTGGACTGGTTCCGGGAACACCCGGATCAATATATTTCCGGCGAGGAATTGAGCCGCCGGCTCCAGATTACGCGGACGGCCGTCTGGAAGCAGATCAACGTCCTCCGCGCCAAGGGCTACGCCTTCGACGCCGTGCCGAAGCTCGGGTACCGGCTCGTGACCCAGCCGACCCGGCTCGATGAGGCGGCCCTCCTCGGCAAGCTGGCGCCGGGCGCCTTCGGCAACCGGCTGCGCATCCTGGAAAAGACGGAGTCAACGCAGAACGAAGCGGCCGCCTGGGCGAAGGAAGGCGTGCCAGAGGGGGCGGTCGTGCTGGCGGAGGAACAGACGGGCGGCCGGGGCCGCCAGGGGCATGTCTGGCATTCGCCGGCAGGCAAGGGCGTCTGGATGAGCATCGTCCTGCGCCCCCGCATTCCGCTGCCGTATACGCCGCATCTGACCTTGCTCTCGGCGGTCGCGATGTTCCGGGCGATGAAGAAGCTGACGTCGGCCCCGCTCGGGATCAAATGGCCGAACGACATCTTGGCCGACGGCAAAAAAGTGGCCGGCATCCTGCTTGAGTCGGCCGCCGAGGACGAGCGGCTGCTCTATGTGATTGCCGGCATCGGCATTAGCGTCAACCTGGAGGCCGCGGACTTCCCGGAGGAGCTGCAAGACCGGGCGACGTCGTTGAAGATCGTGACAGGCCAGGAAATCGACCGGGCGTCGCTGGTGGCGGCCTGCCTGCAGGAGCTCGAGCAGTTGTACCGCTTGTACGAGGAGGAAGGGTTCGGGCCCATCCGCACGTTGTGGGAGGCGCAGAGCATCACGCTCGGCCGCCGGATGACCGTCGAGACCCCGCAGGGGCCGCTGGAGGGCGTAGCGGTGGGACTGGATGAATCCGGCGCTCTTCTGGTCAGGGACAAGACGGGAGCGGTGCAAAAAGTTTTTTCCGGGGATGTGCATTTTTCCGGGTGAAACCGATCCAAGGATCTGCTATACTGTAGTCGGTGAGGCGGTATCTCGGCAGAGAATCGCACTCACCCGGGTAAGCAAGGAACATCGTGCCGACAAGTACATATTCCTTGACGAACGTGATGCACGTATCTGCTCTGAGCCGAAGGGACCGAGACAGAAGGACGTCCGCATGCGACCTCTTTTTCTCTTTGGTGACCTTTTTAGCAGGAGATGCTGAAAGGTTTTTTTGTTTTGCGCACACTAAAGAGAAGAACCGAGGCCGAACAACAAAAGGAGGCCGGCCCCAAACGGTCCGGGTTCACAAAGGTTTCGCGATGCAGCGGACTTTTTGAACAGCCTCTGCAAAAGGAGATGGATGTACGAGATGGCAACACAACCGTTAAGCATTGTGAAAATGAAAGCGATGAAGGGGCGCGGGGAGAAGCTGGCCATGGTTACGGCGTATGATTATCCGTCGGCCCAGCTCGCGGAAGCGGCCGGCGTCGATCTGATACTCGTCGGCGATTCCCTGGGCAATGTCGTGCTCGGCTATGACTCGACGCTGCCGGTCACGCTCGACGATATGGTGTATCATTCGCGGGCCGTGCGCCGGGGAGCGCCCCGCACCTTCATCGTGACAGATATGCCGTTCATGACCTATCACGGCAGCATGTCGGACACGCTGGCCGGCGTCCGCCGCATTATGCAGGAAGGCCATGCCCATGCGGTCAAAATGGAGGGCGGCAGAGAGATCGCGGGTACGGTCGAAGCGTGCGTGCAGGCAGGGGTGCCCGTCCTGGGCCATATCGGCTTGACGCCGCAGTCGGTGCATCAGATCGGCGGCTACCGCATTCAAGGGAAGACGGCCGAGGATGCGAACCGCCTGCTGGAGGATGCCCTGGCGCTGGAGAAGGCCGGCGCCTTCGCGATTGTGCTGGAACTGGTGACGGCGCAGGTGGCGGCTTATATTACGGAACGGCTTTCGATTCCGACGATCGGGATCGGGGCGGGAGCGGGCTGCGACGGACAGGTGCTCGTATTCCACGATCTGCTGCGCTATACGGCGGATTACCGCGAGAAGCGGTTCGTCAAAACCTATGCCGATATCGGCGCCATAATTGAAGAGGGAATCGGGGCCTACGTTCGTGAGGTAAAAGCGGGAGCCTTCCCGGCGGAAGGCCATTCGTTCGCGGCAGACGAAGAAGTGCAGGTCCAATTGTACGGGCATGCGGGCCAGGAAGAGGGGGATGGCCGATGATCATCGTACGGACCATCCCCGAGTTGCGGACCGAGGTCCGCAGGCTGCGGCAGGAAGCGGAACGGCAATCGGGGCCGGCGGAGGTCGGATTCGTCCCGACGATGGGCTATCTTCATGAAGGCCATGCCAGTCTGATGCGGCAGGCGAAGGAGCACTGCGCGGTCACCGTGCTGAGCATCTTCGTCAATCCGATCCAATTCGGGCCGAACGAGGATCTGGCCCGATATCCTCGCGACGAGGAGCGGGATCTGAAGCTCGCGGCTTCGCTTGGCATCGATATCGTCTTTCTGCCGTCTCCGGAAGAAATGTATCCGCAGCCGACGAAGACGACGATACATGTGCGGGAAGTGACCGAGCCGCTGTGCGGGGCGTCCCGCCCGGGCCATTTCGACGGCGTCACGACCGTCGTCGCCAAGCTGTTCCATATCGTCAAGCCCGATCGCGCATACTTCGGAATGAAGGATGCGCAGCAGGTGGCCGTCATTCAACAGATGGTGGCCGACCTGAACTTCGACGTCGCGATCGTGCCTTGCCCTATCGTGCGGGAAGCGGACGGGCTCGCGCTCAGCTCCCGGAATGTGTACCTGAGCGGGGAGGAACGGAAGCAGGCGCTCGGCTTATCGCGCTCGCTCCGCATGGCGGAGGAATGGCTGGAGCAGGAACCCGGGCTTACGGCGGAAGAAGTAAAGTCCCGCATCCGTCAGGTTATCGAGGAAGCGCCGCTGGCGGATATTGATTACGTTGACATCCTGACGTTCCCGGCGCTGCAGGCGCTGCCTTCCGGGGAACCGCTCGGCCAGGCGGGGAGCGACGTGCTTATCGCGCTGGCGGTCCGCTTCGGTCGGACCCGCTTAATCGACAACCGGCTGTTCAGCCGTCAAGGAGGACGCTTATGTTCCGTGAAATGATGAAATCGAAAATTCACCGCGCGACGGTGACGGAGGCCAACTTAAATTATGTGGGCAGCATCACGATCGATGAGCATCTGATGGAATGCGCCGACATTTGGGCCAATGAGAAAGTGCAGATTGTCAACAATTACAACGGCGCCCGTCTGGAAACTTACGTCATTCCGGGTCCGCGCCATTCCGGGGTCATCTGCCTGAACGGAGCGGCAGCGCGGCTTGTGCAGCCCGGAGACAACGTCATTATTATTTCCTATGCCGCGATGACCGACGAAGAAGCGCGTTCCTATCAGCCCAAAATCGTGTTCGTCGATGGGGAGAACAAGCCGGTGGAATTGCTGGCCGGAACGGAAGCTCACGCGACGATTAAATAATACGATCCAATGGCCGCTCTCACGGCGGGCGCATGCACGTCTCCCCCAGCTAAGGCCAAGCCCTTGACAGCGCCAGGCTCCGTTGGGGAAACGTTGGAGCGCGGAATGAAATCCACCCCCTTAACACACAATGAACGTAGATCCGTTATCGACGATACGCATCACTCGTAAAGGTGGGATGGAATCGTGCTGCAACAAGTATTCGCGACGATGAATGAAGTGCTGGATGAATTAATTCGCCAGTATCCCCAAGCGGCGGGAGAGCGCAAGCAGGAACTGGACCGGCAATTGAAGGTGCTGTCCACCATGAGCGATTACATCGTGGAGGAGTGGCTTCGGTTCGAGGAGAAGCTCGCCGCGCTGCGTCCTCACAGTTCCAATGACGGGATCGAGGCGCAGCCGCAGCCGGCGTTGCCCGATTTTACGGATCCGTTCCAGCGAGGTCAGGGATACTACATGCTGATGATGTATGATGAAGCCGTCAAGCATTTGGAAGCGGCGGCATCGATAAGGCCGGACCATATCGACAGCCGTATTTATTTGGCCATGAGTTATTTGCATCTGGGCCGGAATCAGGAAGCGGGACATCATTTTCAGCTCATCATTCCTCTGACCGAGAGCAAATGCCTCAAAGCGATCGCTTACAATGCCTTGGGGTGCATCAGCGCCGAGCAGCGGGATCTTTCCAAAGCGAAGGAATACTTCAGCAAAGCGCATCTGCTTGATCCTTCACTGCCAGAGCCTGTTTTGAACTTGAAAGCGTGTCTGTCGGATGGCGATCATTTGCAATATGGCGGTGAGTGGATTCACATGCCGTAACCAGAGAGGGAAACCTGTTCGTAAAAAATACGCACAGATGTTTCCCTCTGTGCATTTCCAAATAGCCGATCATCTGTTATGCTAAGAACAGAAATCGGTGAGAGGAATTAACAGATAATGAGATTTGCTGTGTTGGATTTTGAGACGACGGGCAATCAGCCCAGCGATGAAATTATACAGATTGGCCTTGTCGTTCTGGGGCATGATCTGAACGTAGAGCAACAATATCACACCCTGGTCCGTCCGACGGTTAGCATACCCGAATTTATCACGAATCTTACGGGGATTTCCGATAACGATGTTCAGGATGCGCCAGAACTGGACGAGGCCATGACCGGGATGGTCCCGCTGCTGAGCGACGTGATCCTGGTCGGCCACAACGTCGGCTTCGATTACCAATATTTGCGGCAGGCCCTGGAGCAGACGGGTTACTTGCCGTTCACCGGCCGGATATTGGACACGATCGAGCTGCTTCGCATTTTGTTCCCTTCGCTTCCTTCTTATCAGCTAGGTTCCGTAGCTCATGATTTCGGCATTGCGCATGATCGGCCTCATCAGGCGGACAGCGATGCGCTTGCGACGGCCGAGATCTTCCGCCGGTGCATGGAAGCCATTGACGACTTGCCATTGCTTACGCTGCAAGGCGTCGTGGATGTGTTCGGGGATCACGAAGAACGCGATTTGAAGTGGCTGCTGGCGGAGAAGCTGAGCGAACGGGAGCGGAATATGGCAAGCTGGGAGGAGGAAGGCTACTTCCCTTACCGCCAATTGATGCTCAAGCACGACGATTGGACCGATACGCCGCCGCCTCGCGACGCGTCCGCGGACAATCCGCTGGCCGGCAAATCATTCCGCCACTTTCTCGATGAAGTGAAGCAGCGGATGGAAGCGATGCTGGATCACTACGAGCCTCGGGCCTCCCAGGAGCAGATGTTCAACGAAGTGATGGAGTGCCTCGATGAGAATAAGCATCTGCTGATCGAAGCCGGAACGGGAACGGGCAAGTCGCTCGGCTACTTGCTGCCGTCCCTGTATCACAGCGTTCTTCACGAGAAGAAGGTTGTGGTCAGCACCCATACGATCAACCTGCAGGAGCAGCTGAGACAGCGCGATGTGCCGCTATTGGAGCAGATTGTTCCTTTTTCATTCAAGGTTTCGATCTTAAAAGGACGCAGTCACTATTTGTGTTTGCGTAAATTTGAACATAAAATAAGTAACAGAGAGTTCGTTCACGCAAGAGATGACAGCATTACAGCGGCGCAGCTGCTCGTATGGCTCAGCCGGACGGAACATGGAGATGACGAGGAGCTGCATCTCGTGCATAAAGGGCCCGAGTTCTGGGATTCGGTCTCGAGCGACAGCGATTCCTGCCTGAACCGTTCCTGTCCTTGGTTCCGCCGCTGCTTCTATCACCGGGCCAAAAATAACGCGAATCTCTCCGATATCGTCATTACGAACCACTCGTTATTGTTTACCGACGTGATGGCCGACCATCGTCTGCTGCCAAGCTATGAGCATCTCGTCATTGACGAGGCCCATCATTTCGAGGAGACGGCCGGCAAGCACTTGGGGACGAATTTGCAATATTTTTCACTCATTCACCCGCTGACCCGGCTGTTCAAAGACAGCAAGAGCGGCGCTCTTGTCGTGCTTCAACAGCGCCTCCGGTTGTCAGGCCATGAGAAAGCGCTTATCTGGGCCGAAGGGATCGATAAGCTGCTCCAGCAGATCGTCGACGTCAAGGAGCAATGGGATCGGCTGCATGATATGCTGTATCAGCTGCTTCCTTCGGGGGAAGCCGGTCAATTCGAGGGCGGACAGACGGTGCTTCGTCTCCCGGCCGGCGAGCGTCCGGAAGAGTGGCCCGAAGCGGTGGAGCTGGAAAAATCGATCCACACCCGGCTCAGCGACATCGTGCGCTCGGGCGAAAAGCTGGTCAATGAGTGGAAAGAGGCCGATGACGAAGAACTCGAAGGCGTCATCGTCGATATTAGCGGGCTGCTGAAGGATGTAGGACAGGTGCGCGACGATTTCCGCCTGTTCATGCAAGGATCGGATCCGGAGACGGTCTACTGGATGGAGGGCAATACGCAGTTCAAATTCAAGTCGCTGCAAATGTATGCCGTGCCGGTTGATGTGAGCGACGCGCTGAACCGGTATTTCTTCGAACCGAAAAAGAGCGTCATCCTCACTTCGGCGACGCTGTCCGTCGACAAGTCCTTTCAGTTCGTGCAGGAACAGATCGGCCTTGCGGAAGCCGCCAATGACGGCAGGCTGCATACGGTGATTCTGCCTTCCCCGTTCAATTACCGGGAGCAGGCGCTGGTCGTAATCCCGCGGGATTTCCCCAGCGTCAAAGGCTCGTCCGACGCAGTCTTCAATCAGACGCTCGCGAAATCGATCGGGGATGTGGCGCTCGTCACGCGCGGCAGGATGCTCGTCCTGTTCACTTCGTACCGCATGCTCCGGGATGTGTACGACCCGCTGAAGGAAGCGTTGAGCGCAAGCGGCATCCAGGTGCTGGGCCAAGGCATCGACAGCGGGAACCGCAGCAAGCTGACTCGCCGCTTCCGGGAGCAGCCGGCCTCCGTGCTGCTCGGTACGAGCAGCTTCTGGGAAGGCGTCGACATTCCCGGCGACGCGCTTACCTGTCTCGCCATTGTCCGGCTGCCCTTCCAGCCGCCGAACCATCCGCTCGTCGAAGCCAAATGCGATCGGCTGAAGCGCCAGAAGCAGAACCCGTTCCGGAAATATTCGGTTCCGCAGGCGGTCATCCGCTTCAAGCAGGGCTTCGGACGCCTTGTGCGGACCGCTCAGGACAAAGGCATCGTCATCGTGTACGATACGCGGGTAATCGAGACGAGCTACGGCAAACATTTCTTATATTCGCTTCCTGGGCCGAAGATGGAGCACATGGCCAATGTGCAGCTGGTGCCCAGAATCGAAGCGTGGTTAAGCGAGCACGAAAAATAGGCGTGTAAGAGCGATGAGGGGGCAACGAAATAGATATGAAAACGTTGAAAATATCAGAAGCTGTCGTTCGCAGACTGCCGGTTTATTTACGTCATCTGATGGAACTGAAGCAGCGAGAGGTTCTGACGGTTTCTTCACAGGATTTGGGGCAGAAGCTGGACCTCAATCCCGCCCAGATTCGCAAAGACTTGGCATATTTCGGCGATTTTGGACGCAAAGGAATCGGGTATGACGTCTCTTACCTGATTCAACAAATCCGTCATATACTGAAGCTGGATCAGATTATTCATGTCGGTCTCGTCGGCGCGGGGAAGCTGGGCCATGCATTGTGCAACTATACGGCTTATATGAAGGATAATATGCGGATTGTGGCCGTATTCGACGCGCTGGAGTCGAAGGTAGGCACCGAGATCAATAATCTGCGGGTGCAGCCGATGAGCGAGTTGGCGGACACCGTGCGCGAGCAGAAAATCCGCATCGGCATCATTACCGTGCCCGCCTCGGAGGCGCAGCATGTCGCGGAACAGTTCGTCGAGGCGGGCGTCGAGGCGATCTTGAACTTCGCGCCGGTCATCCTTCGCGTCCCGGCTCATGTCCGGGTGCATACGGCCGATTTTACGACGGACATGTTCAGTCTGGCCTATTATTTATCCGATGATAGAAAGGAAGCTCCGGTAGAATGACGAAAATGATTATTGAGAACGGGACCTTTGCTTCGCTCCGCCCAGGCGCGGAGCGCACGGCCGTTACAGGCGCGATGGTCATTGAAGATGACATGATTGTATATGTGGGAGAACAGCTGCCGCAGGAGCATGACACTTCCGAAGCGGCGCGGATCGACGGCAAAGGGCTGTTCTTCATGCCAGGGCTCATCAACACGCACGGCCATGCGGCGATGTCGCTGCTGCGCGGATATGGAGACGACATGGTGCTCCAGACGTGGCTGCAGGAGAAGATGTGGCCGATGGAAGCGAAATTCACCGCGGAGGATGTCCGCTGGGGAACGGCGCTCTCGGTCCTGGAAATGCTGAAAGGCGGGACGACGACATTCGTGGATATGTACGACCATATGGATGAGGTGGCCAAGGTCGTCGAGGAGTCCGGCATGCGCGCCTGCCTGATGCGCGGCGCCATCGGCTTATGCCCGGAAGACGTGCAGGAAGCGAAGCTCCGGGAAGCCGTTCAATTCGCCCAGGATTGGCACGGGAAGGCGGACGGGCGCATCACGGCGATGCTGGCTCCGCACGCTCCGTATACATGTCCTCCGGGCTTCATCGAGAAGTTCGTGCAGGCGGCGCATGATCTCGATCTTCCGCTGCATACGCACATGTCGGAGACCGCGGCGGAAGTCGCCCAGAATGTCGCGGACTACGGGCTTCGTCCCGTCGCTCATCTGGAGAAGCTCGGCTTCTTCTCCCGGCCTTCCTTCGTGGCGCACGGCGTGCATCTGACCGATGAGGAGATCGAAGTACTGGCTCGTCACGATGTAGCGGTCTCTCATAATCCCGGCAGCAATCTGAAGCTGGCTTCCGGCGTCGCCCGGGTGCCCGAGCTGCTTCGCGCGGGCGTAACCGTATCGCTCGGAACGGACGGGCCGGCAAGCAACAACAATCTGGATATGTTCGAAGAGATGCGCCTGGCGGCCCTGATTCATAAGGGCGTATCCGGCGATCCGACGGCCGTTCCGGCAGCTGAAGCGATGCGCATGGGCACGCTGTACGGAGCCCGGACGATCCGGGCGGAGAAGCTGGGGCTGCTGGAAGCCGGCATGAAGGCGGATATCGTAGCGGTGAATGTGAACCAGCCGCATTTCGTGCCGCATACCGACTTCGTCTCGCATATGATCTATTCCGCTTCCGCTAAAGATGTCGCCCATGTATGGGTCGACGGGCGCCAAGTGATCAAGGACGGCCAATGCCTCACCTTGGACGAAGAGCGCATTCTCTATGAAGCCGGGCGGTGCTTCGAGCGCCTGCTTGAGCGCTGACGGGAGGAACGCATGGCCAGAAGCCGCAGTCGCCGCCGCCGCAACCGGTGGTTCATCGCCGCGCTGGCGTTCGTCGTGCTTATCCTGCTCATTGTCGCCTTGGTGATGTATGTCAACTACATTTATTCCGACGAGCGCATGAAGGAAGCAGACATCTTGCAGCGCGCCCAGCAAGAGGCGCCGTTGACCGAAGTGAACGGCATCGAGAAGAGCATATGGGATGAAGTCGTCTATGTCATAAATGGGGTTAATCAGGAAGGGAAGGCCGTCTGGGTATGGGTATTCCCCGATCGGGTCGCCTCGATCCCGGCAGCCGACAGCGCGGATAAGGCTTCGGTGAAGGCCGCGATTCAACAGGCGCATCCCGATGCCCGCATCGTCCGCCTGCTGCCCGGATATAAGGACAATCAATATGTGTGGCAGGCCTTCGTCCAGCGCAAGGACGAGAAAGGAACGCGCCGGTATTTTTATCAGTTTTATTCTTTCTACGACGGTTCTCCGGTGGGCGAGATCTATGGCCTGCCCAACCAATAGAATAGCCAAGGGGGCTTGGAACAGCGGCCCTCTTCTGCCGCACCGCTTCGCTTCAGCGTCATACCGCCGCTGAAGGGAGGCGGTGTTTTTTGCTGTCTTGGCAGTCATGGAACACTTTACATTCCGTATTCGTATATCAGATATGATATACTTTTGTATATCGTGTTTTGATAGATAAAAACACAATTTTAGCACCGTATGTCAGCGAAGCAGATCTCTTATTTGCAAGCTTGCAACTTGTCTCAAATTGCACTTTCCGCGATATACAGGAATAGAAAGGGGTTTTTGTGGCATGACGAAGAACATTCGCATTGCGCCGACCCTGCTTATTATGCTGCTGACCGGCGGTATTTTATTCGGCGGGTGGGCCGTATATCAGACGAAGTATGTGCAACAGCCCGTAGATCGCGTCATGCGGCAGCATGCCGAGATTACGAAGTACCAGGTAGACTGGCATTCGGACACGCTGAACATTCAAATTCAGGCCGATCCGGACGCCGATATTCGTGAAGTGGTGCAGAAGCTCAATGCCGAGATTGTACAGTATGCCAAGGGCAACAAAGTGCTGATTGAATATATCAATGAGAACAGTACGCCATCGATTGACCAATGGTGGTCGCAGGCGATGTTCGATGTAGCCGAGGCGATGGTTCACCGGAATTATAGCGATATTCCGAAGAAGCTTAAGGAGCTTCAGGCGAATCAGCCAGGCGTTGAAGTCGTGACGGAAATGGATAACCAGTATGTCTATATCCAACTGAAGGACGAGCAAGGCAGCAAGACGATGCTCTTGCCGCTGGACGGAACCGCAATGGGGGTGTGGCCGCATGAAGAACAGACTGTCCATCCGCTGGCCTGAGGCGGCAATCGGAGCCGCGATCGCGATTGTTGTTTTTCTCGCCTTTCGCGGCGTGAATATCCTTCCGATCGTGTTGGCAGCCGTCGTGTTGATCGCGCTCTCTTTCGTCGTCCAGCGGCGCGGAGGCGCCGGCGTGACGACCGGAGGCTCCCGCAGCGATTCGCGGAAGTCGTCCGTCGCTCCGCTCAGCTTCGAGCAGATTGGTGGGCAGGAGCGGGCGAAAAATGAATTGATTGAAGCGCTCGATTTCTTGGTTCGCCCGGATGCGATTCGGAAGTTCGGGATCCGTCCGCTCAAGGGCATCCTGCTGACCGGTCCTCCGGGCACGGGGAAAACGCTGATGGCCAAAGCGGCGGCCCACTATGCCGATGCCGTCTTCATCGGCGTCGCGGGCAGCGAGTTCGTGGAAATGTTCGTCGGCGTCGGCGCGGGCCGCGTACGCGAGCTGTTCAAGCAGGCGCGGCAGCGCGCGGCGAAGGAGAAAAAGCAGAACGCCGTCATCTTCATCGACGAGATCGATGTCATCGGCGGGAAGCGGGAAGGCGGCCAGCAGCGGGAATACGATCAGACGCTGAACCAGCTTCTGACGGAGATGGACGGGCTGTATGCCGACATGAGTCCGCGCATTCTCGTCATGGCCGCGACGAACCGCAAGGAGATGCTGGATAGCGCTCTCCTGCGTCCGGGACGGTTTGACCGTCATATTCAGGTCGATCTCCCCGATAAAAAGGGCCGGCTTCACATTTTGAAGCTGCACGCCAACAATAAGCCGCTCGCCGACGACATCGATCTGGAGCGCATTGCCGACGAGACCTTCGGCTTCTCCGGCGCGCAGCTGGAGAGCGTCCTGAACGAAGGAGCGATCTACGCGATGCGGGACGAGTCGAATGTCATTACGACGAATCATCTGTCCCAGGCGATCGATAAAGTGATGATGGGCGAGAAGATCGACCGGGAGACAAACCAGGAAGAACGGCGGCGTGTCGCCATCCACGAGCTGGGGCATGCGATTATGGCGGAAGTAGTCCGCCCCGGAAGCGTATCCCAGGTGGCGCTCAGCCCGCGGGGACAAGCGCTCGGATATGTCCGCCATCAGCCGCTGGAGGAGCGTTATTTGTACACGAAGCCTTTCCTGGAGGAACAGATTATGATCGCGCTCGGCGGCGCGGCGGCCGAGGAGATCTTTTACGGGAACCGGAGCACCGGCTCGCAGGGCGACTTCGATCACGCGCTGAACATTGTCGACTCGATGATCAATGCCGGGCTCACGGAGTTGGGCATCGTCCGCTTGAAGCAGCTGCCGCCGGAAGCGGTAACCCGGCAGACGCAAGCTATCATGGAGGAGCTCTTTCAGCGTACGCATGCGCTGCTGTCTGAGCGCAAGCCTGCCTTTGATCGCGTTTTGCACCAGCTTCTGCGCGAGGAAAACCTGAGCGGAGAGCAATTTCGGTGTCTATTATGTGACAGGCAGGAATTCCCAGCGTGAAAACACGCTGGGTTTTTCTTTTTAATTTCAGGATTCATGTTATGATAGATTAAGATCCCTGTGCACTGATAACGAATGCCTGTTATCGGGTACACTATACAGAGCATAGATGGAGGAAAGGTGGAAGAAACCATGTTTTTCAAGAAAATCGGCGTCATCGGCGGCGGTACAATGGGCCAAGGCATTGCGGAAATGCTTGCTGTCAAAGGCTTGGACGTGCTGTTGGTGGAAAAGTCGACAGAGAAGCTGGATCATGCCTACTCGATGATTGAAGCGAGTCTGGACAAACAATTGGAGAAATGGGCCATCACCCAGGCGGAGAAAAAACTGATCCTGTCCCGCATACATAAGGTGACGCATTTGGCGGAACTCGGAGGATGCGAATTGGTCATCGAGACGATCTCGGAGGATTTGGAAGCGAAAAAGCAAGTATTTGCGGAACTGGATCGCGTTTGCCCAAGCAATATTATTTTGGCAAGCAATACATCCACATTGTCTCTAACCGAACTGGCCAGCTCGACGAAATATCCGGATCGGGTTATCGGCATGCACTTTATTTATCCCGTCGCGAAGGTCGAGCTTGTGGAGATTATCCGCGGGCTGAAGACTTCGGACGCTACATTTAACGAAACGAAGCGCTTCGTCGAAGAGGTTGTGCAGAAGAAAGGCGTCATGGTCTATGAATCCCCGGGATTCGTGACGACGCGCGTGAGCTGCATTCTCATCAACGAGGCTCTTCATGTGCTGCAGGAAGGGGTCGCTTCGGCGGAAGATATCGACAACGCGATGCGTATCGGATACAATTTCCAATATGGGCCTTTGGAAATGGCGGACCGCTTCGGTCTGGATTCGGTATTGGCGGCCTTGGAACGCATGTTCCGCGAGTTCGGCGATATCAAATATCGTCCGTCCGTATTGTTGAAAAAGATGGTGCGAGCCGGCCACCTTGGTGTGAAGACGGGCGTCGGATTTTTCAAGTATGATAAGGATGGGGATCGACTATGAAAATACTTGTAATCAACGCGGGAAGCTCCTCGCTTAAATACCAACTGTACGATATGACGGACGAGTCGGTGTTGGCCGCAGGCCGGGTAGAGCGCATCGGGATGGATTCTTCCATCCTCGTGCATGAGCCGCACCATACGGAAGAGATCACGGAAGTCAGCGAGATTCTGGACCATACGACGGCCATCCGCAAAGTCTTGGACAAGCTGACCGACGCCGAAGTCGGCGTTCTGAAGTCGACCGGCGAGATCGATGCGGTCGGCCATCGCGTCGTGCACGGGGGCGAATCGTTCAAAAACTCGGTATTGGTCGATTCCGAGGTCAAAGCCGAGATTCGCCGCTTGTTCGATCTGGCGCCGCTGCATAATCCCGCCCATATGATGGGGATCAAGGCCGTGGAGGCGAATATGCCGAACGTGCCGCAATCCGTTGTGTTCGATACGGCTTTCCACCAGACGATGCCTGAGAAAGCATATATGTACGCCATTCCAAAAGTGCTGTACAAAAAGCACAAAATCCGCCGCTACGGCTTCCACGGCACATCGCATGATTATGTCAGCAAGCGCGCGGCCGAACTGATGGAGCGCCCGATCGAAGAGCTGAAAATCATCACGTGCCATATCGGGAACGGGGCCAGCCTGACGGCGGTCGACGGAGGCATCTCGGTCGATACGTCGATGGGGATGACGCCGCTTGAAGGTCTGATGATGGGTACGCGCAGCGGCGACCTAGACCCTGCGGTCGTTCCGTTCACGATGATGAAGGAAGACCTGACGGTCAATGAAGTCAATTCGATGCTGAACAAGCACAGCGGGCTGCTCGCAATCTCCGGCGTATCCAGCGATATGCGCGAGATTACGGACGGAATGGAAGCTGGCGAACCGAACTCGACGCTGGCGTTCGAAATGTACACATACCGCATGCGCAAGTATATCGGGGCCTATGCGGCCGCGATGGACGGCGTCGATGCGATCGTGTTTACCGCCGGCGTAGGCGAGAACTCGGTCGTTATCCGCCAGCATGTCTGCGAGAAGCTGACGTTCCTCGGCGTAGAGCTTGATCGGGAACTGAACAAGGTGCGTTCGAAGGAACCGCGCCGCATCTCGACGCCGGCTTCGAAGGTGGACGTATTCGTCATTCCGACCAATGAAGAGCTGATGATTGCCCGCGATACGTATCGATTGGTTCAACAATCCAAACAATCGTAAGGGAGAGACGAATGATGGCGACCACATGTGTCATCCGTGAAGTCAACCGCCATGTGGGCGAAGAAGTCCGCATCGGCGGCTGGCTGCATAACAAACGTTCCAGCGGCAAGATTCAATTTCTGCAGCTGCGGGACGGCACCGGGTTCATCCAAGGTGTCGTCGTGAAGAGCGAAGTGCCGGAAGAGGTATGGGAAGCGGCCAAGAGCTTGACGCAGGAGAGCTCTTTATATTTTACAGGGATCGTACGGGAAGAGCCGCGCTCCAAATCCGGCTATGAAATGACGGTAACCGGAGTCGAGATCATCCAATTGACGCAGGACTATCCGATTACGCCGAAGGAGCATGGGGTCGACTTCCTGATGGATCACCGCCATCTGTGGCTGCGGGCGCCAAGACAGCGCGCCATCCTGACGATTCGCGCCGAGATTATTCGCGCGGTGCAGCAATTTTTCGACGAGCATGGCTTTACGCTGGTCGATCCTCCGATCCTGACGCCTTCCTCTTGCGAAGGCACGACGGAGCTGTTCCATACGAAATATTTCGAAGAAGACGCGTTCCTGACCCAGAGCGGTCAGCTCTATATGGAAGCTGCCGCGATGGCGCTGAACAAGGTGTACTCCTTCGGACCGACCTTCCGCGCCGAGAAATCGAAAACCCGGCGCCACCTGATCGAGTTCTGGATGATCGAGCCGGAGATGGCCTTCGTGGATCATGAAGAGAATCTGCGGGTGCAGGAGCAATTCGTAGCTCATATCGTGCAGTCCGTGCTGAAGAACTGCCGCGCCGAGCTCGATACGCTCGGACGTGATGTCTCGAAGCTAGAGAAGGTGACAGCTCCGTTCCCGCGCATCACGTATGACGAAGCGATTCAATTTTTGCAGGAGCAAGGCCATGACATTCCGTGGGGCGAAGACTTCGGTGCGCCGCATGAGACGGCGATCGCGGAGAAATACGAGACGCCGGTGTTCATTACTCATTACCCGACCTCGATCAAGGCGTTCTATATGAAGCCGGATCCGAACCGTCCGGAAGTCGTGCTCTGCGCCGACATGATCGCGCCGGAAGGCTATGGCGAGATTATCGGCGGCTCGCAGCGGATCGACGATCCGGAGCTCATGAAGGAGCGCTTCCGCGAGCATGAACTGTCCGATGAAGCGTATCAGTGGTATCTTGACTTGAGAAAATACGGTTCCGTGCCTCATTCCGGCTTCGGTCTAGGACTGGAGCGCACGGTGGCGTGGATTTGCGGGCTTGAGCATGTTCGGGAGACAATTCCGTTCCCGCGCCTGTTGTACCGTCTTTATCCATAGAGGCCTGAACCATGGCCAGCTCCCCGTGTGCCGGGATGCGCGGCCTGATAGCTAGCACATGATCCCGTATCGCTTCGGTGATACGGGATTACTCTTAGATAAGTTCATGAATTTTTTGGAAACATTATCAATGTAAGCCTTACCAAATGCGTTCGTTTGTGCGACAATAAGGAGAGTATGTTGGGAAGAGGAGGTACCTTGGTGAGTGTAGACGGATTCCGGACCTTCGCCAAAGGGTTGGCGCTAGGCCTGCAATCGGGCAGCATTAGCGTGCCGTATCATTTGCTGCGTTATTACAAGCAATGGAAGTTGAGCGATTCGGATGTGATGCTGCTCATTCACCTCATCGGCTTCAAGCAGCAGGAGATGAAGGAGTTCCCGACAATCGACGAACTGCAGGAACGAATGGGAGCAGCTCCTGATGCGGTTATCAAATCGCTGCAGAAGCTGATGAAAGAAGGTTTTTTGAGCATAGACGACAACATCGATCCGGCGACGGATGTTCAGTATGAGCAGTACAATTTGAGCGGATTATGGGAAAAGCTCGCCTTGGCCGCCGCGGAGGAAATACGGGCGGAGCGGCAGCGGCTGCGGGCGGCGGCACCGCTGTCGGATGCGGAGCCGCCGAATCTGTTCAATATATTCGAGAAGGAATTCGGACGGCCTCTCTCCCCGATGGAGTGCGAGACGATCGCCGGCTGGATTGACGAAGACCGCTATCCGGAAGAGCTGATACTGCTGGCGCTGAAGGAAGCGGTATTCGCCGGCAAAGTGTATTTCCGCTACATCGATCGGATTTTGCTCGAGTGGAGCCGCAACCGCGTCCGCACCATCGAAGATGCCAAGGCGTACACGCAGCGGTTCCGTTCCAGCGGGAAGGTGCGCATCCCTTCCGACAGTTGACCATGAACCGCAGCCAAGAGCAGCTTCACCCGAACCCCCGGCGCCAATGAGGAAGACTCGTTGGCGCCGGGGGTATTGATGTTGGGGAAAGCCGCAGCCCAGGCTAGCGATGGCCGATGTCAATCCGCTCCTCCAGCAGCGCGAGCGCTTCCGCGACCGCTTCAGGATGGGTCACCGGCAGCATATGGTGCGCGCCGCGCACGGTCAGGAGCGCCGAGTGCGGGATGTCGCGGTGCAAGCGCAGCGACTGCAGCTCCGGCCGGTACGGCTCCTTGTCTCCGACCGCGATGACGGTCGGAACGGTCAGGGCCGGATACCGGGAAGACAGGTCCTCGGCAGTCTGCGAAAAGGAAAAGACATCCTCGCGATTGGCGCGAATCTGTGACGGACGGCACCACAGATCGTACGCGCGTTCCATATAGGCGGCGGGAACCGGCGCAGGCGCGAAGGCTCCCTTCGCCGACAGGGCCGCGAGGGGACGGGAGAGAGGCATCAGCAGCCCGCGCATAAGGATATCGCCTATGACGAGGGAGCGGATTCCCCGGTACAGAAGCGCGTCAAGCCGGCCGGCCGGATAGGCCTTCCCGCCATAGGCTGCCGGGGCGAGAAGCACGATGCCAGCCGCTTCGCCGGGATGGTTCAAGGCATAGGCAAGCGTCATCAGACCGCTCCAGGAATGGCCTACGATGATTGGCTTCTCCGCCCGCAGCGCTGTCAGCACCTGATGAAGCCATTCCGATTGCCGTGCCGGCGTCATCGCCACGCCGGGCTCCCGTTGGCTGTAACCGTAGCCCGGGCGATCCAGCGCGATGACATCGTAACGCCCGCGCAGGAGCGGAACGACAGCGTCGTAATCATGGAGCGACAATATGCCGCCGTGAAGCAGGACGACGGGGCGGCCGCTCCCTTCCCTCCGGTAGTGCACCTGCATGCCATTTATATTCATGATGTCATAAATCGGGGCTGACCGATACACTGTCATCGTCACGCCTTTGCACCTCCCTGCGCCGTTCCTGGTCCGCCGATGCCGTGCCACAATATCCGGACCATGTCCGGTACGACTCGGTCAAAATCAATTCGCTTCGGATCGATAATCCAGGAGATCATCAGGCCGTGGATGAGTGACTGAAGAAGAATCGCGAGCTTGTCTGCCGGGGCATCGGAGGCGATGATTCCGCCCTCTTGAAGCTGCTCGATATGGGCTTGGGCCAGATCCCAGATTCGCGTATATGCGGCTTGCAGGCGCCGCTTCACTTCAGGATCTCGCGACGCGGTCAGGAATTCAAAGAACAGGTACGCGGAACCGGTGCCGCTTTCCTGGGCGGGAAAGCGGGACCGGAGCATCCGGGCAGCCGCATCCGCCGGATCGCAGGCGGTGTCCGTCAATTGCCGGGCTTCGCGCGGAAGAAGCGCTTGCATCCGTTCCAGCTCGGCTTGGAGCAAGCCGAAGAACAGATCCTGCTTGCTGCTGAAATGCCAATAGACAGCCCCCTTCGTCAAGCCTGCCTCCGCCGCGATGATGTCGAGATTCGCGTTGGCATAGCCGTGCCCGGCAAAGATGTGCCGGGCGCTGTCCAGAATCCGCTGCCGCGTCTCCGGCTTCGTCCGCTCCGCATGCCTCGTTCCAGCATCCTCCGTCAGGAGCTCCATCATCTTCCGCTTGTCGCCCAAATGTCTGCGCACCGTCGTCCAATGGACACCGGCAGCCGCGGCAATATCCGCATACGTCAGCCGCTCGGCAGATCGTTCCGCAGCCAGTTTTCGCGCTGTTCGCACGATATGATCGTAAGAGCTCATAGGGATCGCGTCCTTTCCAGAGAATATAACAACAACATACTCATGGGTATGTTAATATGATACATAATGAGAGAAGAAAAGTAAACCAGGGTAAGGAAAACGCGAGCCGAAATAAAATACGTTTACCGCATTTATCATTTTGGTCTATGCGCTATGGGCACAGGAGAGGAGGCTTTGATGAGAGGGGGATAGCAGAGCGGCAAGATGATCGCAAGATTCCGTTCACGGACCTGACCGAAGGGGAGAATGGTGCAAAGGACCATGCAACCGTCCGCCAACGCGTGATCGGCATCTCATGCGGAGATCTTCCGCAGCGGCATCCGGATAAAGAGACGATCGCTTTGAAAGAGCCGTCTTGCAAAGCGATCGCAGGTGAAGCGCTATAATCCCACTGCTTTCATTCGATACACATGCTCGAACAGAAACTCGAACGCCTCGAGATGGCGCTTCGCCTCGAAGCAGTTGGCTCCCCAGGCGTAAATGCCGTGGTTGCGCAGCACGATGCCCGGAATCGCCGGATTGAGCTTGGCCGTAATGCAGGGGACGATGCTCGGAATATGAGCGTAGTTCGGAACGACCGGGATGTCGATTCGCGCATTTTCCTCCCAGATGTTGAACGCTTTGATAAGCTCCACGCCTTGAACGGGAATATACCCTTCCTCCCCATACATCTCGGACACGATATTGTTAAAAACCGTATGAATGTGAAAAATGGCGCCTGCCCCGGTTAACCGGTAAATCTCGCAATGGATAAGCGTCTCCGCGCTTGGGCGCCGCCGGGTCGCCTCACACGGCTGTCCGGCTTCATCCACGAACAGGAAGTCCTCTGGCGTATGTACGGACTTATCCATGCCGCTGGCCGTAATCGCGAAGTGAAAACGCCCTTCCTCCATATCCCCTGTGCGGACGGACAGATTTCCGCTCGTCCCGGGAAACCAATGACGCGCGGCGAATTGCTCCTTGATGCTGCGCAGCTCGGCAAGGGCGTGCTGTTTTTCCTCCATTGTTAACCGGATATCTATCATGAAGCCGAACCTCCCAGATGCTCGATAATATCATAAAACGTCTCGAACGGCGCATAAGGAAGATGCAGCTCTTCGCATTTGCTGATAAGCTGGGCCCGCGCATAGACGAACTCGACCAGCTTCGCTGCCGCGAAGTCCGTCACGCTGTCCCCGATAACGATCCGCTCATATTGTTCCTGCGGAAAGCGGCGGACGATGGTCGCCTTGCACATTCCGCACTGGTTCCGGCATGGCTCCCGGCAAGGATGAGGCCAGGTGATCCGAATCGATTCTCCGCTGAAGTCGCTGCCGTTGCAATAAATATGACTGGAAGGAATGCCGAACGGCTCAAGGAGCGGGTAGACGAAGAAATCGATGCCGCCGCTCGTGACGTACAGCTCGATTTCGCTGTCCCGGCAGAAGCGGACGAATTCCTCGAATCCCGGCCGGATCACGGCTTGTCCGAGAGCGAACCGGATGACTTCATCCCGCATCGACGACGGCAGCAGAGCGAACATTTGCCCGACGCCTTCGGAAATGGAAATTCGCTCCTCCAACACATCCTGGACAATTGGTTCCCAGCCCGGGGGGTTGAAGTGGCGGATAATGGCGATAATGTTGTCGTTTACGGTAATCGTGCCGTCAAAATCGCAGAAAATGATCCGTCGGCGGCTCTGGTTCACTGCTTCACCCCCCAAGCTTGAATCGCGGCCCGCAGCTCTTCCTGATCAGACGCGCGGCTCTCCAGGGTGTTCCCTTGCATGACGGCGTCAATCGCTTGCATGAATGCGCGCCCTCCGGCAGCGGTCCCGAGCGGATGCCCATGGATGCCTCCGCCTGCATTGACGACCACATCGGTGCCGAAGTCGCGAATGATAAGCGGCACGATGCCTGGGTGGATGCCTGCGGACGGAACCGGGAAGCTGCGCTGAAGCGCCAAATCTTGCCGGGTGAGCGCATCGCGGATGGCGAAAGTCTCCTCGGCCGGCATCGTAACGGAGGCGTATGGCGACGGAAACAGCACCAGATCCGCTCCGGCGAGCCGCATTAGCTTGCCGAGCAGGAGTTGGGCCGCGATGCCATGATGCGGCGATGGATACATGCTGCCCGCCATCGCCGGATGGGCGGCGATCGGCACGGATATATCCGGATCCGAGCTGAGGGCGTGCAGCACATCGAAGCCATAGGCCAGTACATTGAACAGGAAGGCGTTGGCTCCGGCTTCGATGGCGCGAAGCGCCTGATCGCGCAGCTTGAACGTCGGGCCGGTCAGATTGACCGCATACAGCAGCTTCCGGCCGGTCTGCTGGCCGACGGCATCGGCCGTCTCGATGCAGGCCTTGACCCGGCGCTCGATGGGCGTGAGCGGATTTTCAAACAGGATCTCGTCGTCTTTAATAATATTGACTCCGCCCAGCGCCTGCTGCCGGAATTGTTCCGCAAGAGCGGGCAGATCATAGCCGATGACCGATTTGAAAATGCTCATAAGAAGCGGCCGATCATGCACATCGACCAGCTTCCGGATCCCGTCGAGGCCGAACTTCGGTCCGGGGAACGCGTGCTTGAACGCATCGGACCATTCGATGTCCATCAGCTTGATGCGTCCATCCATGGACAGCTTGCCGAACAGCGTCACGAGCAAGGCAGGCAGATCCCGGCTGTAATTGACGTCGGGATAGGCGATTGTAATATCCGCATACCGCTCGCCCGGAATGTCGGATTCGACCGGCACGACAGAGAGGACTTGTCCCAGATGCTTGGCCATATCGGCTTTTTGCGCTTCCGGCAGCTCGGTCCAGCTGCCGACCGTCATGCCGACGGCGATGCTTTCCGCCTTGCTGGCGAAATCGGCCCGATCGTCATAAATGCGATACGTGGCGGTGCAATGTGCTTTCAAAATGTCTCCCTCCCAATTTGTTCTCCCATCTCTTGCGCGCGGGACTCCGCGCGGTGTATGGCGGAACGAAGCGCCTGCCGGAATTGGTGCTTCTCCAGCGTCTCGATCGCTGCAGCGGTCGTCCCTCCGGGAGAGGTCACCTTGCGCCGCAGCTCAGCCGGCTCTTCTCCGGTCAGGCGGACCATCTCGGCCGCGCCCCGGACGGTCTGCACGGTCAACTCGCGCGCTTGCTCCTCGGATAGCCCGCCGTCAACGCCCGCCGCGATCATCGCTTCCATTAAATAGTATACATAGGCCGGTCCGCTTCCGGATAGCCCGGTAATGATATTCATATCATGCTCGGCCACCACGGTGGCATAGCCTATGGCCTGCAGCAGATGGAGCGCGGCTTCTTGATGTTCCGCGGACGTCTCATCCGACCAGCAGACACCGGTCGCGCCGAGACCGATCGAGCTGGATGTATTCGGCATCGTACGCACGACGGGAATCGGCCCTGCGATGCGCTGCATCGTGGCGATCGGGAGTCCGGCGACGACGGAGAGCAGGAGGGCGCCCGGCCGGAGGCAGGTCTTCAGCTCGGCGAGCGCGCCCGCGGCATCTTTTGGCTTGACGGCGAGCAGGACGATATCGGCCGCCCGCAGAATACCCGTTTTGCCCAGCGGGGAGTTATCGGCAGCGACGCCGTAGCGCCGCCGCAGCTCCTCCAGCCGATCGGTATTGCTCCGGTTCACGACCGCGATCCGGTCCGGCGCAATCAGCCGCTTCTCCGTCAGGCCGCGAATAATCGCTTCCGCCATGGAACCGGCTCCGTAAATGCCGATGCGAAGCGAGCGGAACGAGTCGGTTATTTGTGTATGTCTATTTTCCATCAGTATCATTCCTCTCTCTTCCTATCCCTATCGATTCGCAATGTTTGTCTCTTTTAAGAGCGAATTTGTCCTGTTCCGTAGATCCGGTACTTGCTAGAGGTGAGTGCCGGCAATCCCATCGGACCGCGGGCATGCAGCTTCTGGGTGCTGATGCCGATCTCGGCGCCGAAGCCGAATTCGAATCCGTCGGTGAAGCGGGTCGATGCGTTATGATAGACGGCCGCAGCGTCCACCTCCTGCAGGAATCGCTCGGCCTGCTTAGCATTTTCCGTGACGATGCACTCGGAATGCATCGTGCCGTATCGCGCAATATGCTCCAGCGCGGCATCGAGGGAATCAACGATACGCACATTGAGGATGTAATCGTTGTATTCAGTCGCATAATCCGCTTCGGCGGCTGACTTCACCGATGGATCCAGGGCTTGCGTGCGCTCGCAGCCCCGCAGCTCTACATCCCGGGCGCGCATCTGGTCCAGTAGCGCACGCAGATGGCGCTCCGCATACGCCTGATGCACGAGCAGCGTCTCCATGGCGTTGCATACGGATGGACGCTGAGCCTTCGCATTGACGGCAATCGCTTCGGCCATCTCCGTACGGGCCGACTCATCGATGTACGTATGGCAGATGCCGGCACCCGTCTCGATTACCGGCACGGTGGCATTTTGCACAACATTCTGAATCAGCGAAGCGCCCCCGCGCGGGATGACGACGTCGAGCAGTCCGTTCAATTTCAGCATCTCATCTACCGAGGATCGGTCCGGACTCTCGATCAATTGCAGCGCATCCGCCGGCAGCGCCGTCGCGGCCAGCGCCTCGTGCAGGACGGCGACGATGCGCTTGTTCGATTCCATCGCGGCCGAGCCGCCCCGCAGGACCACCGCGTTCCCGGTCTTCAGACAAAGACCGGCCGCATCGACCGTGACATTCGGTCGCGCTTCATAGATCATGCCGATGACGCCGAGCGGGACCCGTATTTTCTCAATCCGGAGGCCATTCGGACGGGTAAACGTCTCCAGCACGTCGCCCACAGGATCGGGCAGGGCGGCAATCTGGCGCAGACCTTCCGCCATCGCTTCGATCCGGTCGCTGTTCAGCGCCAGCCGATCGAGCAGGGAAGGGGAGGTGCCTTGCTGCCGGCCGTTCTCCACGTCCTTCGCATTGGCTTCGATAATGGAGCGCTCTTGCTCCCGCAGCTTATCCGCCATTTGCAGCAGCGCGGCATTTTTCTCCTCCGTGGTCAGCCGGTTCATGATCTGGGCCGCTTGCTTCGCCAGACCGGCTTTGTTACGCACTTCACTCATCGTAGTTCCTCCTTATCAAAATCAGCTTTGCCGGAACATCAGGAACGCAACGTAACCCATTCGTCGCGGTGAATGACCTCGATCCGGTGCACCTCCATGCGCTTCATCACTTCATCGCTTGACCAGCCGGCCGCCGTCCGCAGCTGATCGGAATCGTAATTGACGATGCCTCTGCCGATTAGCCGCTCATCGGGGCCGGTGACTTCGACGACGTCTCCGGAATGGAATTCGCCCTCGATTGAACGAACGCCGGCGGGCAGCAGGCTGGACCCTCTGGCCAGCAGCGCCTCCTCCGCCCCGGCATCGACGCCGATGCGGCCATGCGCCGTCGAATGGAAGCCGAGCCACTGCTTCTTCATCGGCAGCGCGTGGAAATGGGTGTCGAAATAAGTTCCCTTTCCGTCACCGTCCACCGCGCGCGGAAGATCGCCCGGTTCATTCACCTTGCCGACGAAGGCGGGGACGCCCCCGCGCATGGCGATGCGCGCCGCGTCCAGCTTGGAGCGCATGCCGCCCGTGCCAACGGAAGAGCCGGCCCCTCCGGCATACGCGTACAGATCCTCATTAATTTCCTCGACCCGGTCGAAGCGGGTCGCTCCGGGATTGGTCCGCGGGTCGGCGGTATACAAGCCGTCCGTGTCGGTGACGATGATGAGCCGGTCCGCGTGAACCAGATTGGCGACGAGCGCGGAGAGCGTGTCGTTATCGCCGAATTTGAGTTCCTCGACCGACACGGTATCATTCTCATTAATAATCGGGACAACATCCCGGGCCAGCAATTCCTGGAGCGTCATATACGCATTATGCCCCCGGCGGCGGTTCGCGAAGTCGGAACGGGTGAGCAAAATTTGTGCCGCAGGCACTCCATGCATCTGCAGCTCCTCTTGGTATGCCTGCATCAGCAGAGCTTGCCCGACCGCAGCGGCCGCCTGCTTCTCATGAAGCTGCTTGGGCCGCTCCCGGTAGCCGATATGCCGGAAGCCGGCCGCCACCGCTCCGGAGGTGACCAGCACCACCTGAGCGCCGCGTTGGCGCATGGCAATGATCTCTTGGACGTAGAAGGAGACCCGATCGCGATCGAGGCCGCCATTGTCCGACGTAAGGGAACTGCTTCCGATTTTCATTACGATGCGTTGCAATTCAATCACTTCCTGCCGTTATACTGCGTGCTTTATGCTTTTGCTGCGGAATAAAAAAAACTTCCGTCCTATAAAGGACGAAAGTCGATCTTCCGCGGTACCACCTTTGTTGAAGACGGATGTGTCTCCTGCGGCTGACAGCCAGCGCAGCCAGACGCTGCCGCTGCTCAATGGCCTTCCGCGGGATTCCTCCGCTTCCTGCTTCCTGCCGATAACGGGGCTGCCGTTCAGCTTCGCGACGCATCGCTTACGCTGACCGCTCAAGGATAGGTTCCGCAACGGTCAACGGCGGTGCTTGCAGCCGGGGCATCCGCTCTCTGGGCATGACTTGGTTACGTACTGGTCCTGTCATCGCGTTCCATGTATCCGGCGCCTGCCGTCCATGCGGCGGCGCGGTTACCCTTAGAATACCATGCGATTCCGAGACGTGTAAAGCGGGGGATAGCACCGGAATGTCACCGCCGGGCGGAGTCGTGTCCACCACATGAGTTCGGAAGCCGTCTCAGCCGCCGAACAGACCAAGCGATCCGATGCGCTCTGCCGCCTCGATCAGCCGTTCCTCCGGCGCCAGCAGGCCGAGCCGGACATAGCCTTCGCCGTGCCCGCCGAAGCCGATCCCCGGCGCTGTGACGACATTCGCCTGCTCCAGCAGCAGATCGGCGAACGATGCCGACGTAAATCCGGCAGGCACCGGGAGCCAACAGAAAAAGGAGCCGGCTGGCGGCTGCGCGATCCAGCCGATGCGGTGCAGCTCCGCGTAGAGCGCATTGCGCCGCGCTTCATAGGCAGCGCACAGTTCCCTGACGCAGTCCTGCGGTCCGGTCAGTGCGGCTGCCGCCGCGGCCTGCACCGCGCCGAACAGGCTGACGTACATATGGTCCTGCATCAGATTGATGAGCCGGATGATCTCGGCGTTGCCCACGGCGAAAGCGACGCGCCAGCCGGCCATATTGTAGGTTTTGGACATCGTATAGAATTCGACACCGACATCCTTCGCTCCCGGCACTTCCAGGAAGCTGATCGGCCGGCGGCCGCCGAAGCCGATCGCGCCATAGGCGAAATCGCTCGCCACGATAATCCCGTTCCGCTCGGCGAAGCGAATCGTCTCTTCGTAGAACGGGCGATCCGCGACAGCGGATGTCGGGTTGTTCGGGTAATTGAGGAACATCAGCTTCGCCCGTTCCAGACCGGCGGCGTCAACCCGCTCATAGTCCGGCAAATACCCGTTCTCCTCAAGCAGCGGCATCATAACCATCTCGGCGCCGGCCAAGGCTACGCCGGACCAGTAATCCGGATAGCCGGGATCCGGAACAAGACATACGTCGCCCGGGTTGAGCAGAATTTGGCTGATTTCCACGAGCCCGGTCTTGCCGCCGAACAGAACGGCGACCTCGGAATCCGGGTCCAGGTCGACGCCGTAATCGGCCAAGTACCGCTCGGCGACCGCCTCCTTGAGGAAGCGGTAGCCCTGGAACGGGGGATAGCGATGATATAACGGATTGGCGGCCGCTTCCTGCAGGGCGGCGACGATATGCGAAGCCGTCGGCAGATCGGGATTGCCTTGCCCGAGATTAATCACGTCATGACCGGCGGCGATTCTCGCTTGAGCCCGCGCTACCAGAGCGGCGAAGAACTGCTTCGGCAGACCGTTCATCCGGTCGGCCGGCACGATTGCAGGTATATTAGACTTCATCGGAATTCACTCCAGACACATATATCGCCAAGCGCGAAGATTAACGATAATTTAGCATGTTTTGCCGGAAGTGTATACCTCTTTTTGATCGAAGAACAGGAATCGGCCGTCCCGGGGGTCAATTGCTGGATGGCGTCACTTGCCGCGGGGACGCCGGGGCAAGCAGTTTCTGCATGAACGGCTTCACGTTGGCCGAGATGCGCAGCAGGAACGGCTTGCGCTGCTCGGAGAAGACAAGAAGCAGCGGGTCCTTGTCCGGGCAATAGATTAAGAAAATATCTTTCGTCTTCAGTTCAGCGGACGCAAGCTTGATCGCAACGGGCGCTTCGAGCGGGATCCGGACGATATATCCGCAGCGGCTGTCGATGGTTAACTGGGGAGCGGGCCCCGTAACCGACTGGAGCCATTCCCGGGCGGCCGCCTGATGTTCTTCCTGGTTCGGAATCGTCTTAATAATGCGTTCCTGCTGCATGTCGAACAGCTGGACTGGAGGAACCTTCGTTGACGGGGCGGTGTTCCCGGTCTCGAATTGGGCAGGAAATGCGCCGGTGACGCCGGCCCAAGCGAACGCCCCGATCAGGAGCGCGGCCGCCGCGGCTTGAAGTGCTTGTCTTATCATAAGGAAAACTCCTTTCTTTTTGATGCCATAATCGGGTAGTTCGGAAAGTCCTGTGTGAACACGAACTTATAGACCTTCTATAGTGTGTCCGGCTTGACTCCATTCCATGAAAAGGTATCATGAAGGAAAGTGTGGAAAAACAGGTCAGAGCGAAGGAGCGTGTCAATCGAATGAAGCCGGATGAATGGAGAATATGCCTCATTCAAATGGATGTCAGCATCGGAGAGCCGGAGCGCAACGCGGATCGCGTAAAGCGCCGCATCGAGCAAGTGATGAACCGTTCGGGCGGCCCGCCTGACGTCATCGTCCTCCCGGAGATGTGGAATACCGGCTATGCGTTGGAAAAGCTCGATCAATTGGCCGATCCGGGAGGGGAAGCGGCGCGGGAGCTCCTGTCGGCATTATCGGCCCGGCATGAAGTGAATATTATCGGCGGATCCGTGTCGGTGCGCGAAGGAAGCCGCTTCTATAACCGGCTGTATGTAACGGACCGCCAGGGCCGGGTTGCGGCTCACTACGACAAGACTCATCTGTTCCGCTTGATGGATGAGCATTCGTATCTGACTGCGGGAGACATGCCGGGCCGCTTTGAATTGGACGGCGTGGCGTGCGGCGCCATCATTTGCTATGATCTGCGCTTCCCCGAGCTGGCGCGCACGTTGGCTCTCGATGGCGCGGAGGTGCTGTTCGTGCCCGCCCAGTGGCCGCATCCGCGGCTTCACCATTGGCGCACGCTGCTGACGGCCCGGGCGATCGAGAATCAGATGTTCGTCGCCGCCTGCAATCGGGTGGGCGCGAGCACAGGAGCGGACGGAACCGAATCCGCCTTCTTCGGCCATTCGGTCGTGCTTGATCCTTGGGGAGAGACCATCGCGGGAGCGGGAGAAGAAGAGACGGATATTTACGCGGATATCCCGCTGTCATCCGTCCAGGATGTTCGCCGCCGCATACCGGTATTCGCGGATCGGCGTGAAGCCTTATACCGCGGAAGCGGGCAGCCCGTGTCCGCCGAGGAGCGGACATGAGCACGCCCCCGCGCTCAAGCCGGCATGGCGGGAAGCGCCAGGGCGGGGCCCGGCGGACGCTCATCATCCTGGCCTCGGCGCTGCTTGCGGCCGCCGTCGGGATCGGAGCCTGGATCGCCCTTCAGCCTCAGGCAGGAACGGCGGGAGGGCCCGATACAGGTTCCGGCGGCCCTTCGTCTCCGGGGGGGAAGGGAGGAGGGAACGATGGAGCAGCCGCCCGACAGGAGAAGGAGAGGGAGCAGGAGAAGGCATTCATTGAACAGACGCTGTCTGGCATGTCGCTCGATGAGCGGATTAGCCAAATGCTGATGGTGGATTTGGAGGCGGTCGAACGGGAAGCCGGCAGCGTCCAACTGGAGGAAGCGGTGCGGCAGCTCCGGCCTGGCGGGATCATTCTCTTCCGCCCCGATATGCCGGACATCTCCACGGTACTGGCGCTGAACCGCCGCTTGCAGCAGACGGCCGCCATCCCGCTATGGATCAGCACCGATCAGGAAGGCGGCATCGTCACGCGGCTGCCCTTCGCCTCCCCATTGAACGGGAATATGGCAATCGGCGCGACGGGGCGTGCGGAAGCGGCCGCGGAGACCGGGTCGACTCTCGGCGAGATGCTCGCCAAGCTGGACATCAATCTCGACTTCGCGCCGGTCGCCGACATCAACAGCAATCCGGACAATCCGGTCATTGGCCTCCGCTCATTCGGATCGGATCCGGAGCAGGTTGCGGACTTCGTCACCTCGTTCATCGGCGGCATGCATTCCGCCGGGCTGCCTGCGGTAGCCAAGCATTTCCCCGGCCACGAGCGACCGATTCGCATATCGGGCTGCCGAAGCTCGATTACGGTCTCTCTCGCTTCGAGTCCGTCGAATGGGTGCCGTTCCGGGCCGCGATAGCGGGAGGCGTCGATGCCATTATGAGCGCGCATATTCAAGTACCGCAGCTGGAAGCGGCGGCAGCCGTCTCGAAGCTGGATGGGAAGCCGATTACGCTTCCGGCGACTTTGTCGCCGCGCATCTTGACCGGCGTGCTCCGCGAACAGCTTGGGTTCCAGGGGGTCATCGTAACGGATGCGCTCAATATGAAGGCCATCGCCGATCACTTCGGGAGCGAGGAAGCGGCGGTCATGGCGGTAAAGGCAGGGGCGGACATGCTTCTGATGCCGCCGGAGCCGGCCGCGGCGGTGGACGCGATACACCGGGCGGTGGACGCCGGCGAGCTTGAGCCTGCCCGGATTGACGACAGCGTCCGCCGAATATTGCGAATGAAGCGGAAGTACGGCCTGCTTCCCGACACCGCCTCCCCGCCCGGCGCGCTGGAGGACGCAATCCAGGAGGCCGAGGCGTATTTCCAATCCGGCTCGGCGGAAGAGACGGCCGATCGCATCGCGTCCGAAGCGGCAACCGTGTGGGGGACGGCAGTGAAGAAGAATTTGCCGCTGCTTCGCGGAGACGGCCGCCGCATCATCCTTATCGGAGATAACCGGACGGCGCTGGAACGCGTTCAGCGCGAGATCGTAGCAGCCGCTTCCTCCATGTCAGGGGGCAGCATCCGGGTTGACGCACGGGCGCCGGCGGACGCTCCATCGCCGCGGCAATGGCCGGACGGGGCGATCGCGGTCTGGGTGGCGCAGGACCTGCATCATGATCGGGACAGCGCGGAGAAGGCAAGCAGCTGGTTCCAGGCCGCTGGGGAGCACGGCATTGCGGCCGCCGTACTGTCCGTCGGAACTCCGTACGATATGACCGAACTGCCGGATATCCCGCTCGGGATCGCCGTCTACGGGACGACGCCCAGCAATCTCCGCGCCGGCGTCCAGGCGCTGTTCTCCGCCGAACCGCCCTCAGGCAAGCTGCCGGTCGCGCTGCCACAGACAGACATACAGCCCCGAACCGTCACTAGCGGTCTCGGGGCTGTTCTTCATTTACCGCGCTTCGGAACGGCTGCCGAACCGTTCGGCCACCGCCGTCTTCAAGGTCTGCATGAAGGCCGATGCCGCATGCGACATATAGCGCCCTTCGCGATAGGCGATGACAAGGGTGCGGGCGGGACGTCCGGCCAGCGGCAGGTAGGCGGGGACGAATTCGATCCGCGGCGCCCGCGCGATGAAGGCGGGGACGAGCGCGACGCCCATTCCGGCGGCGACCAGCGATTGCACGGTCTCGATATTGCTGCTCTCGAATACGGCATTCGGCCGGAATCCGGCCTGCTCGCACAGATCCATCGTCAGCTGCCGGAAGCCCTGTCCCCGCTTCAACAGGATGAACGGCTCATCCTGCAGGGAAGCGAGCGGAACGGCGTCGGCGGGAGCTCCGCTCTTGGGCAGAAGGGGATGATCGTTCGGGACGGCAAGCAGAATCTCCTCGTCGACGAGCGGCTCGCAGGTGAGGGCCGGATCGGTCAACGGCAGCGAGAGCAGGCAAAGATCGTTTTTTCCTTGAGCCGTCATCCGCTCCAGGTTGGAGGTCGATGTATCCTCCACGAGCACGAGCTCGATATCCGGGTAGATGGAATGGAACGAAGGAAGGACGTGAGGGAGCAGGTGCGAGCCCGTAATCGGCATCGTCCCGATGACGACCTTGCCTTTTTTCGTCTGGCTGATATCGGCCATTTCGCTTTTTAATTGCTCCATCGCGTCCCATATTTTCTGAGCGCGATCGACGAAAATCTCGCCGGCATGCGTTAGCTCGACCGAATTGGTCGTGCGGCGGAACAGCAGCACGCCGATTTCCTTCTCCAGCTTGGACAGCTGCTGGCTAAGCGAGGGCTGGGCGATATGCAGCTTCTCGGCTGCCCGCGAGAAATTGCGCTCCTGGGCAATCTGAACCGCATATTGTAGTTGCCGGAATTCCATAGTGCGTCCTCCTAAGGTATGAGTATAGATCATTTGATGATGGAGAGAAGGGTTATAGGTTGAACCTATCATTATTATAGATATTATATCTTGGATCAATGAAGATGCAAATGCTATATTCATTCTAACAGTAAAGCGCAATATGCGGAGAGGTGAAGAACGAATGGCTGCTAAGAAAACGATGTATGAAAAAATTTGGGATGATCACGTTATCGTTCAAGAGGAAGGAAAACCGGGGATTTTGTACATTGATCTGCACCTCGTGCATGAAGTGACATCCCCGCAGGCGTTCGAAGGGCTGCGCCTGAGCGGCCGCAAGGTGCGCAGACCGGAATTGACGTTCGCTACGATGGATCACAATGTGCCGACGAAAGATCGCTTCAATATTACCGACCCGATCTCGAAGCAGCAGATCGATACGCTGTCCAAAAACTGCGCGGAGTTCGGGGTGACGTTGTTCGATCTGAACAGTATCGATCAAGGGGTCGTGCACGTCATGGGCCCTGAGCTCGGTCTGACCCATCCGGGGAAGACCATTGTATGCGGAGACAGCCATACGTCGACCCATGGGGCGTTCGGAGCGCTTGCCTTCGGTATCGGGACAAGCGAGGTCGAGCATGTGCTGGCTACCCAATGTCTGCAGCAAGCCAAATCGAAGACGATGGAAGTGCGCTTCGTCGGCAAGCGGAAGCCGGGCGTCACCGCCAAGGACATGATTCTCGGCTTCATCGCCCAATACGGAACGGACTTCGCGACCGGATATGTCATCGAATATACGGGCGAAGCGATTCGCGAGCTGACGATGGAAGAGCGGATGACGGTCTGCAACATGTCGATTGAAGCGGGGGCGCGTGCCGGACTCATCGCGCCGGACGAGACGACCTTCGAGTATTTGCGCGGACGCCAGTATGTTCCTCAGGGCGCGGCCTTCGAGAAGGCGATCGAACGCTGGAAGCAGCTTGCCACCGATGAAGGCGCCGCCTATGACATGATCGTGGAAGTCGATATGGACCGTCTCATTCCGCAGGTCACCTGGGGCACGAGCCCGGGCATGGGAACGGATATTACGGCCGCGGTGCCGAATCCGGCAGATTTCAAGACCGAGAATGAGCGCAAGGCCGCGGAGAAGGCGCTTGAATATATGGGGCTTGCGCCGGGAACGCCGATGACGGAGATTCACATCGATTATGTATTTATCGGATCTTGCACGAACGGACGGATTGAAGACTTGCGGGCGGCCGCGGAAGTGGCCAGAGGACATAAAGTGAGCGACAAGGTCACCGCAATCGTGGTGCCTGGATCGGGCCGCGTCAAATTGCAGGCCGAGCGCGAAGGGCTGGATGCCGTGTTCAAGGAAGCGGGCTTCGAATGGCGCGATGCCGGGTGCAGCATGTGCCTCGCGATGAATCCGGACGTCCTGCAGCCGGGACAGCGCTGCGCATCGACCTCGAACCGGAACTTCGAAGGACGCCAGGGCCGCGGTGGACGGACTCACCTCGTCTCGCCGGCGATGGCTGCGGCCGCTGCCATCAAGGGGCACTTCGTCGATGTGCGCAATTGGGAATTTAAATCGGAAGTATTGAACTAGGAGGGAACGGACGATGCAACCATTTACAACGATGACGGGATTGGTGGCGCCGGTGGATCGGGTGAACGTAGATACGGACGCCATCATTCCGAAGCAATTTTTGAAGCGTATCGAGCGCAGCGGATTCGGGCAGTTTTTGTTTTACGAATGGCGGTTTGACGAGGAAGGGAAGGAGATTCCTTCCTTCTCCCTCAATCAGCCGCAATACAGCGGAGCGTCCGTGCTGCTGTCGCGGGCCAATTTTGGCTGCGGCTCCTCGCGCGAGCACGCGCCTTGGGCGATACTTGATTATGGCTTCCGCTGTGTGATTGCGCCTTCCTTTGCGGATATTTTCTATAATAACTGCTTCAAGAACGGCATTCTGCCTATCAAGCTGTCGGAGGAGCAGGTGGAGGACCTGTTCCGGCGGACGGCGGGCCGCGAAGGCTACAAGCTTCACATTGACCTGGAGAACAAGCGGTTAACCGATGATTACGGCTTGTCCTGCTCATTCGACCTGGATGAGCACCGCCGCCAATTTTTGCTTCAGGGGCTTGATGATATCGGGTTGACTCTCCAGCATGAAGATGCGATTGCCGCTTATGAGGCGAAGCATGCGGAGCGTCTGGCGTCTTCCGCGTCCTGACAACTGAATCTCCCAAGCAATTAGACTCCCTCCTGTGAAGAATCTTCTTCGCAGAGGGAGTTTTAGCCGTTATCGCGGCTTGACTCTCCATGGAGCGTGGCATATACTCGGCATGATAATGCGCAAGATCCGAAAAAGGGCTTACCTTGTTGCTCAAGAGGGGGAAATTCCATGAGAGAGCGGCTGATGCAAGCTGCCCTGGACTTGATGTCGGTACAGGGACTCAAATTTACGATGAGCGATCTGGCCAGGGAGATGGGGATAAGCAAGCGAACCATTTATGAGCATTTCGCCTCGAAGGAAGAATTGATCGGCTCGATCGTCGACCAATCGATCGGTGAAGTTATTCTGCTTGAAAAAGGGATTTACGAGAATCCCGACTGGAGCAGTCTGGAGAAACTGAAGCGGGTGCTCTCCATCGTGCCGAGCGGGCTGAAGCTGAGCGATCAGCGGCTGCTGGCGGAGATGAAGCGGTTTGCTCCTAATGAATGGAGTAAAATCAACAATTATTTGCAGGAAGAATGCGGCTGGTCTACCGTGAGCCAGATTATTGAAGAAGGCATTGCCGCCGGGGAAATACGGCCTGTCCATGTGCCGAGCGTCGTGCAGATGATGATCGGAGCTTCGGCCGCCTTGTTCGATCCGGAATTTCTGATGCGCTCGTCCTGTACGCTGCAGCAAGCCGTAGAATTGATGGCAGAGACGATGACGCAGGGACTGGCGGCATCGGCCAGCGATGCAGAGACGCCCGCCTGAATGGCAAAATGGCGGGAAATGCCGGTTAACGATATACGAAGATGTATAGGAGAAGCGAAGCAAGCACGCTTGGCAGACCGAGCAAGAGCAGCGTAGCGCTGAAGCTTGTCTGCCGGCGCGTATCATCCTCCGAGTTCAGTGCATAATTGAATTGCCAATGTCTATGATCCCGGAACGTGCCGGACAGCAAGCCGGCGAATGCCCATAGTCCGAGCCCGACGAAGCCGTTGATGAGGAACATGTGGTACAGATTGCTCGTAACCATCGCGTAGATTCCCGTAACTCCTATGATGATCAATCCCCATAGGATGCGGATGTACATAGATAGCGCCCCCTTTACTAATTATTCCATCGGCATCTATTATACGATGATATGGCTAATAATGGAATGGATTGATTGCAAATAACCGCCTTATCCGAAAGGGTAAGGCGGTTCGTTCGTTTTGATGCGCATATCATGATTTGGAATTGACAATGACTTGCTGTCTGGCTTCTCCTGCATGGTCCCCTTGCTTCGCCTTGACATCCTTCGCCGAGCGAAGCGGGATTTCCTTCAGGAAGAAGGTCAGGACCACGGCTACGGCCGTGACGATAGCGCCAGTCAGGAAGGTGCTGGTCACGCCGTAGCTGAGCGCTTCGCGCACCATATGAACGAGATTGTCGACCATCGTCTGCAGTTCGGGCGGAAGCTGGTTCATGATGCCTTCCAGCTTCGGCTGATCGAGCAGCGTCTGCGGGTTCATCACTTCCTTGATCGATTCCGCGTATTTCGGATCGATCTGCATCTGGCCGCCGGAAGCGCCGGATGCCGCGCCGAGCTCGGTCATTTTGCTGGTCATATGCGAGCTCATGACCGTTCCCATTACGGCGATGCCGATCGTTCCGCCCAAAGAACGGAACAGCTGCGACGATGCGGTCGCGACGCCGAGCTGCTGCGGCTCAACCGCATTCTGAATCGTCAGAGAGAAGACGGGCATGCTGATCCCGAGCCCGAGGCCGACGATGCACATATAGATAACGGTAATATAAATCGCCGTCTCCGGAGTCATGAAGTGCAGCAGCACCATGCCGAAGGTCATAATGAGCAGGCCGGCGATGGCCATCTTTTTATATTTTCCGGTCTTCGAGATGAACTGGCCGATAAATGCCGTGCACAAAATCATGACCACGGACATCGGCATCGTGACATAACCCGAATAGGTCGGGGAGATGCCCTTAACCCCTTGCACAAAGAACGGAACATAAATGATGGCCCCCATCATGCCGGCATTCAATACGAATCCGGCCAGGTTCGACACGGTGACGATGCCATTGCGGAACAGCGACAACGGCAGCACCGGAGATTTGACCTTCATTTCCACCAGAATGAATATAATGAGGGAAACGATTGTTGCCGAGAACAACCCGATGATTTGCCATGAACCCCAAGGGTATTTGCCCGCGCCGTCTCCCGCCCAGGAGAAGGCGAGCAGCAGGGGCACAATCGTAGTCGTCAGGAACACAGAGCCCCAATAATCGATCTTCTCCCCTTCTTTGCGCTCCACTTTCGGGAACAGGGCGATAATCATGAAGAAGGCGATAATGCCCAGCGGAAGGAACATCCAGAAGACCCATCTCCAATCCAGGTGATCGACCAGATAACCCCCCAGCGGCGGTCCCAAAACGCTGGACAAGCCGAACACGCCGCTCATGACGCCCATCCATTTCGCCCGCTCCCGCGGAGCGTATAGATCGCCGACCGCCGTAAATGCGGTAGACATAATGATGCCGGCGCCCATCCCCTGGATGCCGCGGAAGGCAATCAATTGAAAAATGTCGGCGGAGAAGCCGCTCAGGAAGGCGCCCAGCATGAACAGCGCGATACCTGCCAGGATAAAGGGCTTGCGTCCGTAAATGTCGGACAATTTGCCGACCAGCACGGTAGCGACCGTCGAGGTCAGCAGATAGATCGTAATCGCCCATGTATAATAGTCCATCCCGCCGAGCTTTGCGATAATGCGCGGCATGGCGACCCCGATGATCGTCTGATTGATGGCCGAGAAGAACATGGCTGCCATAATCGCGATCATGATTGTTAGTTTTCGTTTTTCCGATAAATGTTCCATAAATCCACTCCTTGTCTTACTCCCTTACTCTTCCATCATTTCTAGCTCATATTTGTCCAGGTTCTCCAGCAGCTTCTCATAGGTACGGTTGAGATGCTGCAGGTCGTCTGGCGGCAAGTTATTGAACAGATAACGGATGATCTCCAGCCGCTCCCGGTGAAGCTCTCGCATCACATCCATGCCTTTGTCGGTAATCTCCAGGAAGACGACTCTGCGATCCTCCTCGTCGCGCTTCCGCTGGGCATAACCGTTCGCGATCAGCTTATCGGAAATGCTGGTGACGCCGCCCGGCGTAATGCCGATCGACTCCGCCAGGCCGGACACCTTCTGCGGTCCTTCGGTCGCCAGCTTCACGAGGATATAAGTCTGTGAATCCGACAAGCGATCGTGGAACTTCTTCTTCCGCAGGCACTGAATCTTGCGGGATACCCGCCAGAACAGCCGCTCGAACTGAATGAGATCCTCATCTCCCGCCATTATTCAACCTCCTTTAGTTGCTATAATTTATACAAATTATAATGTATACAAGTTAAATAGTTTACCAACTAAAATAAAAAGTAATTCATAGTATATTCCTCTGTTTACATAGCGTCAACCTTTTTTTAAAAGTTTTTCTTGCCATGGCCTTCCAGTTCCATTACCTTAATAAGTAAAGGCAAAATATGCCCGAAAAATGTTGAAAACACGCAACTTTTGTTCATGTTTTCCGTCTAATATATCGTCCGGTCTGAACACATAGACAAATAGGCCGGAACAATATGAAAGGATGTAGAGGTGAAGATGAAAAAAGGAAAAAAATTTGGTGTAGCTCTGATGCTCATGTGGTTGTTCATGCTGTTTCCTCAATTGGGACAAGCCGCTCCGACAGGAGCCTTGTACCTGGATGGCAATTCCATTTCATTGCCGGAAAAGATTACGTTAGTTCATTCGGTCACTATGATTCCGGTTCGCGTCGTGTCGGAACAGTTAGGGTATAAGGTCGATTGGGACCCGAAGGCGAAGACGGTAGCCATATATAATGACAGCAAACGATTGACTATGGCCGTCGATCAGAAGACGGCAACGGTAGATGACAAGGAAGTCAAGCTGGACGTAGCGCCGATGCTTCAAAAGGGCACCACACTTGTGCCGCTGAGGTTCATTGGCGAGAATATGGGATTGACGGTAGATTGGGACAAGGAGACCAAGTCTGTCTATCTGTTCACGGCTGACGAGTCCTCCGAAGCCGTCCCGCCAACGCCGGGTACCCCGAGCGGCGAGGACGCCAATGGGAGCGGATCGAATTCGGAAGACGGAAATTCCGATGGGAGCGTTGGCGGTGTAGTCGACCCTGATGCCCTAATCACAGGTTTTTCATTCATTGATAACAAGTTACATATCGCTGCTTCCAGCAATGTCCTTCCGAGCATTATGACGATGGACTCCCCGGATCGGGTCGTTATCGACTTCCCGAAGGCCGTATTTTCCGAGGAATTTTTTGAGAAATTCCGTTTCGACGCCGGCAGTCAAGGGGAAATGGAAATTACGGACTACCCTGACGTACAGCGAATCCGCTTTGCGATGTTCAGCGACAACCCGAATACGGTCCGCTTCGTCATTGACTTGGACACCCCGTACCACGGGAAGATTACCTATAATGAATCGGGACTGACGACGGTCGAGCTTGTTCCGGGCAAAGACACCTCTCAACCGAAGCCTCCGATTAAGACGGACGGCAAGTATACGGTCGTTATCGACGCCGGACACGGCGATCACGATTCCGGGGCGGTCAGCGTGAAAAAACGGTACGAAAAGGACTTCAATCTGTCGCTTGCTCTGAAGGTTGGCGAGATTTTGAGTCAAGACGACCGGTTCAACACGGTGCTGTCACGCGAGGATGACACGTTCCTGGAGTTAAGTGAACGAGCGCAGCTGGCGAACAGTATGAATGCCGATCTGTTCGTGTCGATTCATGCGAACAGCGTAGACAATATGCCTCACGTGTCGGGCACGGAGACCTATTACTGGCGGGCGGAGAGCAAGGCGTTCGCCGAGGCGATGCACAAGCAGCTGATGGAAGGAACGCAATTCAAAGACCGCGGTGTCCGCAAGGCGAATCATCATGTTACGAGAGAGACGAAAATGCCGGCCATTTTGCTTGAAATCGGGTTTTTGACCAATGCCGCCGAAGAAGCCCAGCTTTTTGACGAACAGTTCCAACAGCGCGTCGCAGAGCATATCGTCAAGGGGATTCTTGACTATTTGGGCTTGTCCTGAGGATGAAAAGCGCAACTTTTCGCTTCGCATTGCGTCAGGTACGGTGTAAAGGAGGTCATTACTGATGAAAAATAAAAAGTGGTGGGGATTAGCAGCAATCGTCCTGTCGATCTCTTTGGTTGCCGCTTGCGGCGCCAAGCCGACGACGAATGCCGGTCAGCCGGAGGTTCCTCCGTCCGAGACGAAGACGGAAAACGGGGCCGTTCAAGAGCAGACCCCCTCGGAATCGAATCAGGGCGAACCGAATAAGGAAGAGCCTGCGAACCAAGAGCCGGAGAAGCAGGAGCTGTCGATTACGGCTTATGTGTCCGATAGCGATCTGATGGAATTGAAATCGTACTCCGCCAAGATTCAATTTGCGGATGACGAAGAGAAATATAGAGAAGCGCTGAAGGCGCTCCAGACGTCTGACAACCCGGAAGACAATCCGCTATGGAAAAAAATCGAATTCAAGTCGGTGAAGCTGAGCGACGGCACATTGACCGTTGATATTCATATTCCGGAAGATGCCCGTCTCGGCGCCGGCGGCGAGTCGTTCGCTATCGAAGCGTTGACGAAGACACTGTTCCAGTTCGACGAGATCAAAGCGATTGATTTGCTCGTAGACGGCCAAGCCGAGGAGAGCATGATGGGGCATGTCACCCTGGAGCATCCGATTCGCCGGCAATAATACGAACTTTTTGGGAACAGGGGCAGGAATTGCCCCTGTTCTTGTCGAAGTGGAACTACTTATAGCATTTTTTATGGATTATTTGGGGAAGGGGATTACATATGCAATCGAATGATACACAACCAAAGCGCAAGTTCCGTACGCTTGGCAGCGCGCTGCTGGCCGTCTCGCTCACGCTCACTTCCGTGCCAATGGCCGTTATGGCGGCAGAGTCCGGGCAGGAGGCGCAGAAACCGTCTGCATCCGCGGGAGTCAGCCCGATGTTCAGCGATGTTAATCTGGGATTCTGGGCTGAGAAGCATATACATAAGCTTGCAGCCTTGGATATTTTGAAAGGCAACAACGGCAAATTCCGTCCGAATGACGACGTTACCCAGCAAGAGGCAATCACGATGGCGATCCGTTTTATGGGTCTGCAGGGAGAACTGAATTCATCCGATTCGGTTGCTTTGCCAGCCGATTTCAAGGTGGGCGAAATTTTCAAGCCGTATGTCGTGCTGGCTTTCCAGAAGGGGCTTATCGACAAGAACGAGGAGATGGCCAATCCGGATCCAAAGAATAGCTGGGGCGAGAAGAAGGCGACTCGCGAATGGATTACGAAAATCCTCGTTCGCGCCGTCGGGAAGGAAGCGGACGCCAAGCAGGCGAAAAACAAGCAGACCTCTTTCGCGGATAACAGCAAAATCACCCCGTCCGCACTCGGGTATGTCAATACGGCCGTCGATTTGAAGCTGGCAGCCGGTCTGAACGGCAACAAATTCGACCCGCAGGGCAAGGTGACGCGCGCGCAGCTTGCGACCTTTTTCAGCCGCGGGGAGAAGATAGCGGACGTCAAGCGCGCCAATGAATCGGTTGGGTATATTATGGCGCTCACGGATAAGGAAATCCGCTTGTACGGAGAGGACGGCCAGGCTTCGGCGTTCCGACTTGACGACAAGACGCTGTATTACCAGGCCGATTCGGACAAAGCGATCAAGGCATCCGATCTTGCGCTGTACACGAAGGTGCGCGTCCTTGGCAGCGGCGGGGCCGGCGCTTTCGTCGAGCTGCTGGACAATACGCCGCAGGTGGAAACCTCTCAGGCGACGCTGAAATATGCCGTCGGCTCGGAGAACAAGCTGTATGTGAAGCGTGACGGCACAGCGGATTTGAGTGAGATTTTCTATGATTCGTCGACAGTCCTGAAAGACGCAAGCGGGAATTCGATCCAGGCTTCGCAGCTGACGGAGGACAGCGTGCTGGAGATTAAACGGGAAACCTTCTCCTCCGATCGCAAAGTGATCGAGATTCAAGTGAAGTCCGGCCCTGTAAACAAATCGGATAAAGGCACAGTTGTGGCCGTTGACGCGACTAACCGCTCCATTACGATTAAGCCGGAGAGCGGAAGCGAGGAGACCTTCACCGTTGCCGAGGACGCGGTTGTGCGCTACAAGGATCAACTGATGAACGGCATCAAAGATTTGAAGCCGGATTCGACCATCTCCTATGTCGTCAAGAACAGTATCGTGCAGTCGATTGAACTGACTCAATTGACGGAGATGACGGTGACGGGCCGCCTGTACGAGAAGGGGGCCGCGAAGACGAGCTTGACGATCCGCAAGGAGAATGACAAGCTGGAAGCGAAGATGCTTGCGCCGAACGTGGAGATCATTATGGAAGGCATCAAGGTTCCGACATTCGATGATCTGGTTGCCGGAGAATTCGGCGATCGGGTAGAGCTGACGTTGAACAGCGATGATCTGGTCACGAAGATCAAAGTGCTCGATCGGAAGCTGGAGACGCTGATCGGGGTAACGGTTATCAACTATGACCGAACGAACAATCTGTTGACCGTCATGGACGCGAACAAAGTGCCTTACGCCTTGAAATTGACCAACGAGACGCGCTTCGAGCGCAACGGCGATAGCGTGTACATCGATGATATCGTAAGCGACCTGCGGGAGGGCAAGAAGAAAGCGAATATTCAGCATACCGCCAACCAAGCGCTGCTGGTTCAATTCGTCAACAGGTTCGAAGGCACGTTCATTTCAGTAAGCAGCACCGCCAAGACAGTGACTGTGAAGCTGGATAACGGCGTTCCCGTGACGCTCCCTTATAAAAGCAGCACTTTGTATGTGGAGAGATTCGATAAGTCGAGCGCGACGGTGGCCGATCTCCGCAGCGGCGATTATATCGTTGCCTACTTGACGGACGATCAGACAACCGTCAACTCTCTGGCGCTGCGCACCATCGAGCAGTTCGAGGTTGAATCCGTCGATACGTCGCGGAACCGCATCCGTCTGCGCACGTCCGGCTCGAAGGTAGAGGAGTTCAGCGTTGGCAGCACGTCCTTCTATGATCTGGAAGGCAAGAGAATCAAGCTGGCCGATATCAAGCCGAACGAATATCTCAATGTGGTGATGGACGGCCGCAACTTTGTCGAAGCCAGCAAGGTGCAAGTGACCTATGGACGCATCGAATCGATTGACGCCTCTACCGGGGTGATGCAGGTTCGTGATAATCAGGGCAGCGCATCCGTACATCAGCTCGGCAAAAATCCGGTTGTTCAAGTGGATGATTCTTCTTCCACAAGCAGCATCAATGCGCTCAAAACCGGCGATCGGGTCTTTGTGCGCAAGAACGCCGACGGCCTGACCACCATCAATCTGATCACCGGCACGAAGCGGAGCTACTGGAAAGTAAGCGGAGATCAGCTTTACGTCAAGCGTTCGCTTGCGGAGAACAACTATATCTTCAACATGGAGCCAAATGTGTATGTTCATTCCAAAGGCGACAAAATTTCACTGTCCACGATTAAGGAAGACACTGAAATTATGGTCTATCTCGTGAAAAACAAGGTTGTTGAAATCGAAAGATTGTCTTAAAATACAGTAGGGTTGTAATAGACCGTCTCATTCCCGCACAGGGATGAGACGGTTTTTACCTGAGGAATGGAGGGAGCGAATTGGCAACCAGTGCACGAGTACGCCGAATATTGGATACGATCGCCAGCATGTATCCGGATGCGCATTGCGAGTTGATCCACTCCAATCCGTTCGAATTGACGATTGCCGTCCTGTTGTCGGCCCAATGCACGGACGAGACCGTCAATAAGGTAACCGCGGACTTGTTCCGGAAGTATAAGCGCCCCGAGGATTATTTGGCGGTGCCTCTGGAGGAGCTGCAGCAGGACATCCGGCGCATCGGGCTCTACCGGAACAAGGCAAGCAATATCCAGAAGCTGTGCCGCATGCTGCTCGACAAGTATGACGGCGAGGTGCCGCGGGAGCATGCCCAATTGACCGAGCTTCCCGGCGTCGGGCGCAAGACGGCGAACGTCGTCGTCTCCAATGCGTTCGGCGTGCCCGCGATCGCGGTCGATACGCATGTGGAGCGGGTAGCCAAGCGCTTGAAGCTGGCCGATGAACAGGACAGCGTACTGGAAGTGGAGAAGAAGCTGATGCGCAAAGTTCCGCGGGACGAATGGACGCTTACGCATCATCGGCTTATATTTTTTGGACGTTATCATTGCAAAGCGCAGTCGCCCCGGTGCGAGATCTGTCCTCTCATCGATTGCTGCCGCGTGGGAAAAGCACGTATGAAAGCGACCAAACCAAGAAAGACTGGAAAATAAAAGAACGTGAATAGGAGCGGTCGCGATGAAATGCATTTCTGTCTATACGAATGATTTTGAGCAGTTTTCCGATATCTATGAGGCCATCATTCAGACTCCGCCGCAGGAGGATGAAGAGAAGGAAGTGGAAGGCGTCACGATATACGGAGCTGGCGAGGTGCCTGCGCAATATGTGGATCGCATGCGCCAGAAGCGGGGGGTCGTCGTGATGAAGGTGAAGGATTTGGGCATCACGATATTGCAGCACGGCGAGCAATTTGAAATTATCCTCCCGGAACAATAAAATATGGTAAACTAGAAACCGAGTCTAAGGCGGATGCCGCCCAGGCTCGGTTTTCATTATGTCATGCCTTATTTTCCTAGACCGGAGGACATGTAGATGCTGGACTTGAATGCAAAGCAAACGGCCGCAGCAACGACAGCAGGACTTAGCTCCATGGAAGCGTGGCTCGAACATACGGCGGAACGGTTCCGCGAGACAGGAGATTCCGCCCGGAGCCGGCAAATGCTTGATTTGCTCGGCAAATGGCGGGACGGCACTATCATTTTGGCGTTCTGCGGGCATTTTTCCGCCGGCAAATCGACGGTTATCAATCGGCTGTGCGGAGCGGAGCTGCTGCCGTCCAGTCCGATTCCGACGAGCGCGAACGTGGTGACCGTCCGCTATGGCAAGCGGCGGGCCGACATTGTGCGCAGAGACGGGGAACAATCGATCGTCGTCTCCGTGCCGGTTGAACAACTGGCGGAGGTATGCCGCGACGGAGAGAACGTGGAACGGGTCTATCTGTACAATGAAGCCGAGTGGCTGAAGCCCGGGGCGGCTCTGCTCGATACGCCCGGAGTCGATTCGGCCGATCCGGCCCATCGGGAAGCGACGGAAGCGGCCATGCACTTGGCTGATGTCGTATTCTATGTGACCGATTACAATCATGTTCAATCCGAATATAATTTTGCGTTCGCGAAGGAAGTGGCCGATGCCGGCAAGCCGCTCATCTGGATCGTGAACCAGATAGACAAGCACCGCGAGCGCGAGATCGCGTTCGACACTTACCGGGATGACGTGAAGCGGGCGTTGGATGCCTGGCAGCTCAAGCCGGCTGCCATCTTCTATGTCAGCTTGAAGGAGCCGGATCACCCGCTTAATGAATGGACGGCATTGGAGCGATACATGCTCCGCATCGTTGAAGACAAGGAGGAGTTGATCCGGTTCGGCGTGGAGCGGGCCGCGAGGGAACTGGCCGTCTCGCATATCGCGATGCGTATCAGGCCGATCGAGCAGGCGCGGCAGGCATGGATGGAAGCGCTGGGCGGCACGGAAGCGGCACAGGCGCTGAAGGAGCGCTGGGAGGCGCGGCAGGCAGCCGTGCGCGCCGCAGAGGCCGAAGCGCAATCCGTGTCTTCGGCCTTCCAGGAGGCGCTGCAGAAGCTGCTGCGCGATGCGAACATTACGCCGGCGGCGACACGCGACCTGGCTCAATCGTATTTGGAGGCGCGCATGCCCGGCTTCCGTGTCGGGCTGTTCTTCTCCGCCGCGAAGACCGAGCAGGAGCGCGAGCGGCGCCTCGCCGCCTTCGCGGACGCTTGGCGGGAAGGAATCCGCGCCAATGTGGAGGTCCATGTGCTGCGCATGATCCGGGATGCGGCTCGCGCCGCCGGCTTGGACGAGGGGAAGGCGGCCGCGGAGATGGAAGCGGCGCTGCCGGCGCTGGATGGCCCGTGGCTGGCGCAAGCGGTTCAGCCCGGGGCAGGGGCCCCGTCGGAGTATACGCTCAATTATTGCCGCGCGCTCGCCGACGATGCGCGCTCGCTGATACGCCGCGCCGTCCTGGCTCAGGCGGAGCCGTACCTCGCTGCGCAGCGGGCCCGGCTGGAGCGGGAAGCGGAGGCGGAGCGGGTGCAGGCCGGCGAGTTGAGCGCCGAGCTGGCGGAAGATATGCGGCTGGCCGGGCAGGAGCAGGCGCTCGCGGAAGAGCGCGCCGCGCTGCTCGCCTCGTGGGAGTCTGTCCGTTCCATTGAAGCGGACGACCCGCAGCGCTTGCTGCCGCCGGTGGAGCGGCTGCAGACGCGCCGTCCGCCGGCGGAGTCCTCCGCGGCGGCGGAGGCGGCGCCGCCCGCGCTGCGCAGGCCGAAGCCGGCCGCAGCGGAAGCGCCAGCGGGCGCGGCTGTGCAAGCCGCCGGGGCGCGCCGGCTGCTGCGCGATGCGGCGCATCGGCTGACCCGGGCCGCGCAGGCGCTGGAGCCGCTGCCGGCGTTGCGCCCGCTCGCGCAAGGGCTGCGCGACAAGGCCGCCCGGCTTGAGGCGAACCGGTTCACGGTCGCCTTGTTCGGGGCGTTCAGCGCCGGGAAATCGTCGTTCGCCAACGCCCTGATGGGCCAGGACGCGCTTCCGGTGTCGCCGAATCCGACGACGGCTGCGATCAATACAATCGCGGCGCCGGCCGGAGAGCATCCGCATGGCACGGCGCGCATTACGATGAAGAGCGCGGCGAAGCTGCTCGATGATGTCCGCTTCGCACTGGAGAGCATGGGGGAGCGCGAGGCTGCCGCCATGGAAATGGATGAGGCGCTCAAGGCGCTGGAACGGCATTCGCCGGAGACGCTGCATCCGACCGGGCGTCCGCATTACAGCTTCATTCAGGCGGTCAAGCGCGGATATGACGACGCGCGCCCGCATCTCGGAGCGGCGCTTGATGTCGGCTGGGAGGAATACCGCGCCTATGTCAAGGATGAATGGAAATCCGCTTTCGTCGAGCGGATCGATCTGTATCTGGACAGCCCGCTTACCCGGGAAGGGTTCGTGCTCGTCGATACGCCGGGCGCTGACTCCATCAATGCCCGTCATACCGGCGTGTCCTTCAATTATATGAAAAATGCGGATATCATCCTGTTCGTGACCTATTACAACCATGCCTTTTCCCAAGCGGATCGCCAGTTCCTGACCCAACTCGGCCGGGTGAAAGACGCTTTCGAGCTGGATAAAATGTTCTTCCTCGTCAATGCTTCGGATCTGGCTGCATCCGAGGAGGAGTTGGATGGAGTGGTAAGCTACGTCTCGGATCGGCTGACGGAATTCGGCATCCGCCGTCCGCGCTTGTTCCCGGTCTCGAGCCTGCGGGGACTGGAAGCTCGGCTCTCGGGCAATCCGGAAGAATGGCAGGCTTCCGGCCTTGCCGCTTTCGAAGAGCAGTTCCTCCGCTTCGCCTCGGATGATCTGGCCGGCCTGAGCGCGGAAGTATCCCGCCAGGAGCTGCGCAGAGTGTTGTCGCAGCTGCAGGCGATGTGGGACGCCGCGCATGCGGACGCATCGGAGCGGGCGCGCCAGGCGGAGCATATCCGGCTGGCTGCCGCCGAATGCGAGGCGCGCGTCCGCGAATGGCTGCATGCCGACGAGCGCGCCCGGCTGGAGCAGGAAGCCGACGAGCTGTTGTACCACGTTCGGCAGCGGATGCTATACCGGTTCAACGACAGCTTCGCGTACGCGTTCAATCCGGCCTCCCTGCGGCAGGACGCCCGCGGCGGCGATGCGGCGCTGGAACGGTGCTATCGCGAATGGCTGCGCCTGTTCCGTAAGGAGCTGTCCAACGAGCTGTATGCGACATCCCTCCGCTTGGAGCAGGCGGCGAAGCGAATCATACAGAATCAGCGCGCGCGTCTCACCGAGTATTGCGAGCAGCATCTTCCAGGCTTCGCCTTGGCGGCGGAACCGCTGGAATCATGGCCGACTCCGGAGGTACAGGAGCCAGCCGAGCCGGCGGATGCATCGGTCCGTTGGCTGCGCTCTTATTTCCGCAGCGCCAAAGCGTTCTTCGAAGGAGGCGGACGCGAGGAGCTGCGGCGGGCGCTTGAAGAAAAAGCATCGCAAGCGATTCAAAGGACGGTACGCGACCATCGCGACGCCTTCGCGGAGCATGCGCTGCAGCAGATGGACCAGACCGTCCGGCAGCTGCGCGGGCAATGGGAGGCTGCGCTTCGCACCCATGCCGAGCGTCTGGACGAGGCATCGCGGACAGATTATGACGCGGAGCCGCTGCGCGAAGCGATCGAAGCGGTGCGGAGCACGTTGAGCTGAGATGAGTTGAACGGGTTTCTATATCAAAAAGGCATCAATTCGAAGATAACGCTTACCACGTATGAACGGGGTAAGCGTTATTGCGTCTATTGCGGCTAGGATCGAAGGAAATCCGATGATTTAAAAGAGATCATCGGATTCGTTCTCTGAATTCTCGAAATAGGAAGTCATACCCGGAATTATGAGCGAATTGCCGTTTTGCCGTTGAATGGGGCCGATGATAAACTGCAATACATCTAATGAGTGCGCGTTCAAAATATGTGCCTTCCGGTTCGTTCCGGTGTGCCGCATCGGCGGGGACAGATCATTTGAGCAGCCACGACGAAAGACAGTTATGGGGAGGAGAAGTCCGATGAACGTCTTCAAACAGCTCGGCTCGTTCTACTGGCCCAAACGAGGCCTGCTGTTCGCATCGGTGTTTTGCTTGATTGTTGCGACGGCGCTCGGATTGGTTTATCCCAATCTGCTGCGCATCCTTATCGACGACGTGATAGCAAAAAAGCGGTTCGAATCGGTGCCTTGGCTGGCAATAACGGTCGTTGTCGTTGTCAGTATCAAAGGCACTTTGCAATTTTTGCACGGATTTTTTGGCGGACGCCTGGGAAATCATGTGGCCTATGAAATGAGGGGCGCCTGCTACCGCAAGCTGCAATTTTTATCATTCCGGTATTATGACAAAGCAAGAACAGGCGACCTGATGTCTCGCTTGACGGCTGATTTGGAAGCGATTCGCAACTTCATCGGGTTCGGGTTCGCCCAGATCCTGAACATGGTGCTCATGGTCGTATTCGGCGCCGCGATGATGTTCTCGATCGATTGGGGGTTAACGCTAACTACCCTTGTCTCCATTCCGCTGCTCGTTTTTGTCGCCTTCCGCTTCGAATCGAAGATTCATCCGGCATTTCGGGAAATGCGAATTGCGTTCAGCCAATTGACGACGGCGGTTCAGGAGAACATTACCGGCGTGCGCACCGTCAAATCATTCGCCCGGGAGAGCCATGAAGTCGACAAGTTCTCCGATCGGAACGAAGCGTACAAGGCCAACCAAATCTATGCATCGACCTTGTGGGGGCGCTATTTTCCGTTAATGGAAATGCTGGCCTGCTTCTGTATCGTCCTCCTCATCGCGGTTGGGGGAACGAAGGTCATAAACGGCTCAATGTCTCTGGGCGAACTGGTATCCTTCTTCAGCATGATCTGGTACATTATCGGGCCAATGTGGGGCGTTGGCTTCCACATCAACAACTATACGCAGTCGAAGGCGTCCGGAGAACGGGTGCTGGAGCTGCTGGACACGCCGATCGACGTTCAGAACCGGAAGGATGCGATTGTGCTCGATGACAGCCAAGTCAGAGGCCACGTCCAGTTCAACGACGTAACCTTCCGCTATGAAGGCGATGTCGACGCCATCCGCAAGGTGACAATCGATGCGGAGCCCGGCAAGGTCATCGGCCTGCTTGGCGGAACCGGCTCCGGGAAGACGACGATTATCCAACTGCTGATGCGGGCGTATGACGTGAAGCAGGGCAGCATTATGTTGGATGGACAGGACATCCGCAACCTGGATATCCAGAGTCTGCGGAGCCAGATGGCGACCGTCTTCCAGGAGACGTTCCTGTTCTCTTCTTCCATTTATAATAATATTGCTTATGGGCGTGATGACGTAACGATGGAAGATGTCATTCGGGTAGCCAAGCTGTCCAAGGCGCATGACTTCATCACGGAGCTTCCGCTTGGCTACGATACCATTGTCGGAGAGCGCGGACTCGGGCTCTCCGGAGGTCAGAAGCAGCGCATCGCGCTCGCTCGCGCATTGCTGAAGGATCCGAAGATTCTTATTCTCGATGATGCGACCAGCGCCGTAGATATGGAGACCGAGCATGAGATTCAGGCCGGCTTCCAGGAAGTAATGAAAGGGCGTACGGTCTTCATCATTGCGCACCGCATTTCGTCTCTGCGTCATGCGGATGAGATTATTGTCCTGGACAAGGGCGAGATAATTCAACGAGGCACGCATGATGAATTGATTCAGGTGCCGGGCACATATCAGGATATTTACCGGATTCAATATGCAGACCAGCTGCAGGGCGCTGCGGCAGGCATGAGAGAGCAGGTGAGAGCATGAGCGCGATGAATGATGCGGCTGCCGCCGGCCGGAAGGGGCGGGACAATTCGCCGGATCCGTCACAGACACGCTCCCGGTTCGTCTACCAGGATGACGAGATCATTGAAAAACCGTTCAACTGGGCCCAGATGCGCCGCTTGCTCGTCTATATGAAGCCCTACCGCAAGCAGCTGCTCCCTGTCCTTATCGTCATGATGGTATTGGGCACCATTACGAAGCTGGCAATCCCGTTCCTTATCAGCTATGCGATTGACCATGCGATACAGCCGGCGGTCGGGGATCCGTCGACACGGCTGCTCTATATTATCGCCGGAACGGTATTTGGCCTGTACCTTGTGCAGTGGGCGGCCAACGCGTTCCGCATCAAGTTCATGAACGTGATCGGTCAGCGGATCATTTACGATCTCCGGGCGGACCTGTTCAAGCACATTCAGAAGCTGTCTTTTCATTTCTATGACAAGCGTCCGGCGGGTTCCGTGCTTGTGCGGATTACCAACGATGTCAACTCGCTGCAGGATCTGTTCACGAACGGCGCTGTCAATACGCTCGTTGACTGCCTGCAGCTGCTCGGGATCATTATCATTTTGCTGTTCCTGAACGTGCAGTTGGCGGTAGCGGTCATGATTACCGTGCCGATTATGTTCCTGATCTCGACCAAGCTGCGCAAAAAGATCCGTTTTGCCTGGCAGGATGTGCGCATCAAGCAGTCGCGCATCAACTCTCATTTGAACGAAGCGATTCAAGGGATCCGGGTAACGCAGGCTTATGCGCAAGAGCAAGCAAACATGGAATATTTCGAGCACATGAACCAAGTCAACAAAAAATCATGGGATCGGGCGTCCGCCATGAACCAGACGTTCGGCCCGGTCATCGAGATTACGAGCGCTGCCGGGGCGTTTATCCTCTTCATGCTCGGTTCGCATCTCGTGCAGACCGAGGCGATTACGGTCGGCGTTTTGTTCGCCTTTGCGCAGTATATCGGGAACTTCTGGGAACCGATCAACCGGCTAGGCCAGATGTATTCGCAAATGCTGATTGCAATGGCTTCGTCGGAGCGCATCTTCGAATTCATGGATGAGCGCCCGACCATCGCGGAGAAGGAGCTTGCGCGCACGATGCCGGAAGTGCGCGGCGACGTGAGCTTCGAAAACATCGTGTTCGAATACGAGAAAGGCCGCCCGGCGCTGCGCAACATCTCCCTGTCCGCCCAGGCAGGGGAATCGATTGCCCTCGTCGGCCATACCGGATCCGGGAAAAGCACCATCATCAGCCTGCTCAGCCGGTTCTACGATCCGACGGAAGGCCGCGTGCTCGTTGACGGCATCGATATTCGGGATGTGACGCTGGAAAGTCTCCGCTCCCAGATTGGCATCGTGCTGCAGGATACATTTATCTTCTCGGGGACGATTCGCGACAACATCCGCTTCGGGCGGCTCGATGCGACAGATGCGGAAGTCGAGGCAGCCGCCAAGGCGGTATTCGCGCATGACTTCATCGTCCACCTGAAGGACGGGTATGATACCGAGGTGCAGGAGCGGGGCAATCTGCTCTCCATGGGACAGCGGCAATTGCTTTCGTTCGCCCGGGCGCTGCTGGCGAATCCGCGCATTCTCATTCTGGACGAGGCGACGGCGAGCATTGACACCGAGACCGAGCTGAAAATTCAGGAGGCGCTGAAAACGCTGCTGCAGGGCCGGACTTCATTCATCATTGCCCACAGGCTGTCAACCATTCGCCACTGCGATAACATCATCGTCTTGGATCATGGGGTGATTCAAGAGCAGGGCACGCATCAAGAGCTGATGGCGAAGCAAGGAACTTACTATGGCCTTGTCGCCGCCCAATACAAATATATGTAAGCGGAATGAAGATGGCTCCATTCGTTCGGGATCGACCTGAACCGCGCACTGCGGATCGGGGAGGTTCCGCGAGTGGAGCTTTTTTGGTGCGACATCGGAGAAGGGGAGCTATGAGCCGCTTACAAGCACTCTCCCCTCCATTCAGGAGGCAGGTGATTGCGTCTGTCTTACCCCCTTATACATACTCTCCCTATCGCTCAGAATGCCGGCTATCACACGGTATTTTATTCCCATGATCAATATTGCTGTCTATGATTACGCCAGTCGAGAAAAAGTAGTGGTGCAGAGTGGAAGGGTTCATAATTCTTCATTAAGACACTGAAGCATCCCAACCATGGAGATGGAGACGACTACCATGCGCTGCCTGATTAAAAGGGAGAGTACGCAAAGGACATGCAGGCGGCATATCGGGGCGTGCCTGAACAAAAGGGATAAGGCCAATAGCGGGCCGAGTAGCGTGACGCGAAGGCAGCGCGGGTCCGCGGATCAAAGAGGTAGAACGGCCTGATTAGAAGGGAGAGCGCATCAAGGAGAACAAAGTGGCCCGACTGAAGGGACAGCGCATCAAGGAGAACAAAGTGGCCTGAGCGCGCAAATGGAAGACAACCTCTCCTGACGAGACGGGAGAGGTTGCAAAAGAGAATGGACCAGTTTGACTGCGAAATGAACCTGACGGAAAGGGAGAATGATGAAAAGAGCAGTCAAAGGCTGGGAGAATGAGAATGCCGGCCGCTCACTTGCTGCGGCTTGGGAGTCAATGAACGAGCCCGCTTGTCCCAGAGGGTTTTTTTATTGCGGAGCGGGGGGGCTCGTTTGCAAAACGGTACGCGAACAGGTATTCTAATAAAATAAGTATGTATTGTCAGTCGCATGGCAGTATACGTAACGAGTCGGCCATTTGCAGAGGATGTTCCGGTTGCTCGGGCAATGATGTTGAGGGAGGATGGCTATGCATCGCAGACCGATCTCGCAATTATGGAGCTGGATTGTTATATTCGGATGTTTGTCTACGGTTCTGCTCGTCATCGGTTTTGGCTTCGGGGTAGCGGATATTTTGCGGCCGGCGTCCGTTCCGTTCACGGATAAGCCGGAGATGAAGCTGCCTCCGGTGGAGGAGACGAGCCGTTCGAAGGAGCTATTGATTGCGTCGCTCGGCGATTCGCTGACGAGAGGAACCGGTGACGGCACAGGCGAGGGCTATGTGCGCCGGACGGTGTCATTGCTGAAGGAAGATACCGATAAGCCGGTCACGCTGCTTAATAATATGGGGATCAACGGCTTGAGGGCGGAGCAGCTAGCCGAACGCGTTGAGCAGGAGAGCATCGGCTATGTGCTGAAGAAGGCGAATGTTATTCTGCTGACGATTGGAGGCAATGATTTGTTCCAGAGCGCGCAGAGCGAGCAAATGAGTCCATCCGCTTTGGATGAGCGCGCGCTGCTGGCGAAGACCGAGAAGGGGACGGCCGATCTGAAGCGCGTTTTGGAAGGCATCCGCCGTTGGAATCAGGATGCGCTGATCGTCTATGTCGGGCTCTACAATCCGTTCGCGGATCTGAAGGAAATGAAGCAGATCGGAAATACGGTCGTTCAGAAATGGAACGATGAGGCGTTCCGCATCATCAATCAGGACGGGAATATGCTGCTCGTCCCGACGTTTGACTTGTTCCAGCAAAATATCGGAAGTTATTTGTCTTCGGATCATTTTCACCCGAACGGGGAAGGCTACCAGGCGATCGCGGAGCGCATCGTCCAGAGCATCCGGTAAGGAGCGCGTGAGAGGAGGAAGCTTATGAGCATGGATTCATCCATCGTACTGTCGGTGCAGCAAGTCGTCAAGCGAATCGGCCGCAAGTCCATCATTAACGATGTCACTTTCGACGTGCGGGCAGGGGAAATCTTCGGCTTTCTCGGCCCGAACGGGTCGGGCAAGACGACGACTATCCGCATGCTGGTCGATCTCATTAAGCCGACAACCGGGCGCATTCAAGTGTGCGGATTCGATGTGAATCGCGAGCCGGAGCGGGCCTTGCGCTATGTTGGCTCGATTGTCGAGAACCCGGAGATGTATAACTTTTTGACCGGGTGGGAAAATTTAGAACATTTCGCCCGCATGATGCCGGAGCTGGGACCCGAACGAATTCAGGAGGTCGTCGACATCGTCGGCCTGTCGAACCGGATCCATGACCGGGTCAAGACTTATTCTCTCGGCATGCGGCAGCGTCTCGGCATCGCGCAGGCGCTGCTCGGGCGGCCGAAGCTGCTTATTCTGGATGAGCCGACGAACGGGCTGGATCCGCTCGGCATCAAGGAGCTTCGCGCCTTTATTCGCGAGTTGGCCGACAGCGGCATGGCGGTGTTCGTCTCCAGCCATTTGCTGAGCGAGATTCAGTTGATGTGCGATCGCGTCGCGATAATTAGCCGCGGGAGAGTGCTGGCTGTCGATGATGTCGAGCGGCTGCTGACCGGAAGAAATCAATTCGTCATCTGGCAGGCGCAGCCGGCCGCCAAGGCGAGGGAGATTCTGGAGCGCAGCGGAGCGGTCCGGTTCTACAGCCGGGAAGAGGGCGTTATCGACGCCGCGGCGCTTGTCGGGCTGCCGGAGGACGCGATATTGACGGAGACGGCTCCGGATCGGATTGCGGGGCTGAACCGAAGCTTGCTGGATGCGGGTATCGAAGTCGAAGGAATCCAACGCATCATGCCGACCCTGGAACAGCTATTTTTGGAGATAACGGAGGGGGAGCGCATTGAGTAGCCTGTTGCCTTTGGTTCAGAACGAGACGATCAAAGTGTTGAGGAAGAACCGCTTCTATGTCATCCTGCTTATCCTCCTCATCATTATTCCGGTCTTCACTTATGCGCAAATGAAAATCGCGGAAAACAACCGCGAAAAATTCCAGCAAGACTGGCGTCTTGAGCTGCAGCAGCGGATTACGGACATCCAGAACTCGCTCGGCAGCGACCGGGTGCCGGAGGAATGGAAGAAGTACCGGCGCATCGTCCTGCAGCAGCTTCAATATAATCTCGATCACAATATCAATCCGAGCGACCCGAACGGGGTTACCTTTACCCGTACCTTTTTGGACAATGCCGTCACGCTGTTCATTCCGTTGCTTGTCATGGCGATCGCGAGCGACATCGTGTCCTCCGAACGTTCGACGGGCACGATCAAGATGCTGCTCACCCGGCCGATCCGGCGCTGGAAGGTGCTGCTCAGCAAATGGATCGTGCTCATGATGTTCACCGGCATCATCGTATTGTTGACCGCGCTGCTGTCCTATCTTATCTCCGGGCTCATCTTCGGTTACGGCGGCTGGACCTATCCGATTTTCACCGGTTTTTCTTTAAGCGGAACGGATGTCAATTTCGAGGCGGTGCATACGGTGCCTTCCTGGCTCTATATGTTGATGCAGCTCGGACTGGTCTGGTTCTCGAGCATTGTCGTCGCAGCGCTCGGCTTCATGATTTCAGTGCTTGTCCGCAGCACGGCAGCCAGCATCGTGACGCTGATGGCCACCTTGATCGCCGGATCGATTCTATATAATATGGCCTCTTCCTGGCCGACAGCGAAATATTTATTCATGATTAACTTGAAGCTGACGGATTATTTGGCGGGAACCCCGGCTCCCGTGGAAGGGATGACGCTGCCTTTCTCCCTCGCCGTATTAACGGTATGGGGAGCCGCCGGATTGATTGTCGCATTCCGCGTCTTTACGAAACAGGATATATTGAATTAGAATATACAAGTACTTGTTTTCCTTGTTCGTATAGATTTTCGGACAAACTTATCAAGAATGCGAAACATCTGTTTGCATCCGGACGATATACATGGTGGGAGTGTTCTCCTGTCCTACGGATGCGACAGATTTTCTTTTGATTATGACAGATACATTTGAATGAAGGATTGAAGGAGGAGCTGGAATGGTCGAGCAAATCGATTTGTTCAAACAGCTGCCGGGCAACGAGGGAGCATCGGAGAACCGGAACGGGGACTATGGAGCGGACGATATACAGGTCCTGGAAGGGCTTGTCGCGGTTCGCAAGCGGCCGGGCATGTACATAGGCAGTACGAGTTCCTCGGGTCTGCATCATCTGGTATGGGAGATTGTGGACAATGCCGTGGACGAGCATTTGGCCAAGTTCTGTTCTCAGATCGATGTAACGATTCATAAGGACCAGTCGGTGACGGTACGCGACAACGGGCGCGGCATCCCGACAGGCATGCATAAGACGGGCGTGCCGACGCCGCAGGTCGTCTATACGGTGCTGCACGCAGGGGGCAAGTTCGGCGGCGCAGGGTATAAGAAGTCAGGCGGCTTGCACGGAGTCGGCGCTTCGGTAACGAACGCGCTCTCGGAGTGGCTCGAGGTGGAGATTTTCCGGGATGGGCATATTCATAGACAGCGCTTCGAATCGTGGACGGAGGAGAACGGGACGGAGCATGTCGGGGAGCCGGTGACCGGTCTCGAGATTATCGGCAATACGAACAAGACCGGCACGAAGGTAACCTTTAAGCCGGATGCCAAAGTGTTCCATGGGAACATTCATTTGAGCTACGACAATCTGGCCGAGCGGCTGCAGGAGATCGCCTTCCTTAACTCAGGCCTAAAGGTCACGCTGAAGGACGAGCGCACCGGCAAGGAGGATACCTTCTACTATGAAGGCGGGGCAAGCGAATTTGTCCGCTTTTTAAATGAAGGCAAAAATGTGCTGAGTGAAGTCGTTCATTTCGCGGCAGAGAAGGACGATACGGAAGTGGAGGTCGCACTTCAGTATAATGACGGCTATACGGAGACGATCGCTTCGTTCGTCAACTCGATTCCGACGCGCGGCGGGGGCACGCACGAGACGGGCTTCAAGACCGCTTACACGCGCGTGATGAATGAATATGCGCGCAAGAACAGCCTTCTCAAGGAGAAGGATAAAAATCTCGACGGCAACGACCTGCGCGAAGGCATGATGGCGGTCATCAACGTGAAAATGTCGGATGTCGAATTCGTCGGACAGACGAAGGATCAACTGGGCAGCGCGTCTGCGCGGAGCGCGGTCGATACGGTCGTGTCCGAGCATATGAGCATCTTCCTGGAGGAAAATCCGCAGGTAGCCCAGATGCTTGTCAAAAAGGCCATCCAGGCCTCCAAGGCGCGCGAGGCGGCCCGCAAGGCGAGAGAAGATGTGCGCAGCGGCAAGAAGCGGAGCGAAAGCTCGAACCTGAACGGGAAGCTGACGCCGGCCCAATCGAAGGATTATACGCGCAATGAGCTCTTCATCGTCGAAGGGGACTCGGCGGGCGGATCGGCGAAGCAGGGCAGGGATTCGCGCTTCCAGGCGATTTTGCCGCTGAAGGGCAAGCCGTTGAATCCGGAAAAAGCCAAACTGGCCGACATTTTGAAGAATGACGAGTACCGCACGATCATTCACGCGATCGGAGCGGGCATCGGCACGGAATTCGAGGCGGAAGAGAGCAACTATGCCAAGATCATCATCATGACCGATGCCGATACCGACGGCGCGCATATTCAGGTGCTGCTGCTGACGTTCTTCTACCGCTATATGAAGCCGCTGATCGATCAAGGCAAGGTGTATATAGCACAGCCGCCTTTATATAAAATTACGCATAAAAAGGGCAAGCATGTGTCGGTACGCTACGCCTGGTCCGATGAACAGCTAAGCAACTATATGAAGCAGTACGGATCGAGCGCCGAGATTCAGCGGTACAAGGGGCTCGGGGAAATGAATCCGGACCAGCTCTGGGAGACGACGATGGATCCGGAGACCCGCACGCTGCTGCAGGTTCGCATCGAGGATGCGGCCAAGGCGGAGCGCAGAGTGTCGACGCTGATGGGCGACAAGGTGGAGCCGCGCAAGCGCTGGATCGTGGAGAATGTGGATTTTGCGGAGTTCGAGGAATAGAAAGGTGAGAAACTGATGAGCGTATCGGAACAATTCAAACCAGCGTTTCTGGAAGATGTTGTCGGCGACCGGTTCGGCCGGTACTCCAAATATATTATCCAGGATCGTGCGATTCCCGATGTCAGGGACGGCCTCAAGCCGGTCCAGCGCCGCATTCTGTATGCGATGTATGAATCCGGCAATACCCCGGACAAGCCGTACCGCAAGTCGGCGAAGACCGTCGGGGACGTCATGGGGAACTACCATCCGCACGGGGATGCGTCAATTTATGACGGCATGGTGCGCATGGCCCAGCCTTGGAAGATGGGACATGTGCTCGTAGACGGGCACGGCAACTGGGGCTCGCAGGATGACGATCCGGCAGCGGCGATGCGGTATACGGAAGCGCGGCTGTCTTCGATAGCGATGGAGCTGCTGAGAGATATTGAGAAGGATACGGTCCAATTCCGTCCGAATTTCGATAATACGGATAAGGAGCCCTCCGTTCTGCCCGCACGCTTTCCGAATCTGCTTGTGAACGGGGTCAGCGGGATTTCTTCCGGCTTCGCCACCGAGATTCCTACCCACAATTTGCGCGAGATCATCGATGCTTGCACCGCGCTGATCGACAAGCCGGGGATGGAGTTGGACGATCTGATGCAGATCGTGCATGGGCCCGATTTCCCGACGGGCGGGATTATTATGGGGGAAGACGGCATTCGCGATGCGTATCGGACCGGACGGGGCCGGATTTACATTCGGGCGAAGACGGAAATCGAGGATATCCGCGGCGGCAAGCAGCAGATCGTCATTACCGAGATTCCGTATCAAGTCGTTAAAGCGCGGCTCGTCACCTCCATGGAGAACATCCGGCTGGAGAAGAAGGTGGACGGCATTGCGGAGGTTCGGGACGAGAGCGGCCGGGACGGCCTGCGTATCGTCGTCGAGCTGAAGAAGGATGCGGATGCGAACGGAATTCTGAATTATTTGCTGAAAAAGACGGATCTCCAGATCGTCTACAACTTCAATATGGTCGCGATCGTGAACAAGGCGCCGCAGCAGCTCGGCCTCAAGCCGATGCTGGAGCAGTACATCAGCCATCAGAAGGAAGTCGTTACGAATCGCACCCGTTACGATCTGAACAAACTGGAGGACCGGGCCCATGTCCTGGAAGGCTTGGTCAAAGCATTGGATATTTTGGACGATGTCATCGCGACGATCAAGGGCTCCAAGAACCGTCAGGATGCGCAAGCCAATCTGATGGACAAGTACGGCTTCACGGAGCGGCAAGCCGATGCCATCCTGACGCTGCAATTATACCGTCTGACCAATCTGGAGCTGACGGCCCTGACGAAGGAACTGGACGACATCCAGAAAAAAATTACGGAGTTCCGCGCGATACTGGACAATGAGCGCAAGCTGCTCTCCGTGATTAAGAAGGAACTGAACGAGATTCGCAATAAGTACGGCATCGACAGACGGTCGGTCATTCAGGGAGAGGTCGAGGAGATCAAGGTCAACCTGGAAGTGATCGTCAATGCCGAGGATGTCATCGTGACCTTATCGAACGAAGGCTACATCAAACGGACGAGTCTGCTCTCGTTCACCCGTTCGGGCGGGGAGTGGGAAGGCTCCGGCGTGAAGGAAGGCGACTATATCCGCCAAGTGTTCGAGGTCAATACGCTGGATCGGCTGCTGCTGTTCACGCAGCGGGGGCAATATTTCTCCCTGCCGGTTCATCTGCTGCCCGAATTCAAATGGAAGGACAACGGCACGGCGATCGTGAATGTGATTCCGATCGGGAAGGAAGATCGGATCGTGAGCGTGATTCCGGTCAAATCGTTCGCCGACGAGCACTCCTCCCTGCTGTTCGTCACCAAGCGGGGCCAGGTGAAGCGCACCTTGCTCAAGGAGTACGAGACGAACCGTTCCGGGGCGATCGCGGCCTGCAAGGTCGCCAAGTCCGATGAAGTGATGACGGTGCTGCCAAGCGACGGTTCGCACGATCTCATGCTTGTCACGAAGCTGGGGATGTCCATCCGCTTCGCCGAAGAAGAGGTAAGCCTGATGGGACGGGCCGCCGGCGGCGTGCGCGGCATTCAACTGAAGGAAGACGATGATGTCGCTGCGGCGCTTCAAGTCATGGGAGACGAAGGAGAAATTACGGTCATATCGGATCTCGGATGGGGCAAGCGTTCGCTGCTGCTCGACTATCCGACTCAAGGACGCGGCGGCAAAGGGATCGCTACCTTCGAGTTCAAAGAGGGGAAGCGGGTGAAACCGAATGGAACCCGCCTGATCGGCGCCTTCTTCAGCAAGACCGCCTATCCGATTACGTTTATTACCGATGCGGGACATGCCCATACGCTGCTGACCGAACAAGCGCCATTGATGGACCGGAAGGCGCAAGGCCGCTCCCTCGTGCCTATGGACAAAGGGGAAGAAATTACAGCGGCGGTCGTGATCGTCCCGCGGGGCGATTAATCATACGGCTTGTGCGGAGGATGCAGATCATCATGCATTCGGATTATCCATTCTAACAGGACCCGCAGGGGCACCGGTTCATCGAGCCGGTCGACCCACTGCGGGTCTTGCTGCAGGAACCCGGCCTTCACGGCCTTATGGATAAGCTCGTCATCGGTGAACTTCATCAGCATTCCTCCTCGCTATTCGGTATGGAAATCAATCGGGACATTCGCCTATGTCTTATCGTATGCGCACCAGGCCCGCGGCGTGCAAATCCGGCCCGGAGCCGAGGCGGGAGAGGGGAACAAAGTACGAGAGCGCGGCAGACATGATGACCGCGCGTGGATCATGTGGTATAATTTACTTGTTTTTGGGAATCGGATATTGGCGTAATTGAACTCGGCACGGAGAAAAGGGGGAAGCAGCGGACATGCATGCAACCGAATTTGCCAAGCTATGGTCGAAGTTGTCGAAGGATTACAAGGGGGTAATGGATGAAGCTCTGGCGCCTAGTCTGACCGAAAGCCAGCTCGTCGTTCTTGAGCTCGTGGCGGAGTACGGCAAGGTGAAGCCTTCCGATCTGCTGCCTCATCTGGCGACGACTCCGGCAGCGATTACGACATTGCTCGATCGGATGGAGAAGAACGCGCTCATTATGCGTGAACGCGACTCGGCCGATCGGCGAATCGTGTGGATTCAGGCTACCCCGTTCGGAGAACAAGAGATGCGGCGCGGCATCGAGATTCGGGAATCGTATTGGAATGATACGCTGCATCGCATCTCCACCCATAATCAGCAGCTGCTCATTCTGCTGCTGGGCAAGCTGGCGAACAAGCCGGCCGCCCCTGCGCCCGATGCAGAGGCGGTCGCGGCCGGGACGAAGCGTTAATCCTCGTGATGCCGGGGCCGTTCTCGTTAGCGGGCCGGCAGTGCCTGAAGCAGCACCGGCACTTCGGACATGGAGGCGATGTGGCTGGCCGCCCGCTGCTTCATGTTGGACATCTGCTCCCGCTGCTGCTTGGTGAACCGTGTATCCTTCTTATCCTTCAAGACCGGGGATAGAGGAATGACGCTATATTTGCGTTTTTCATGCGGCCCATGAATGTGCACCCAAGTGGGCTCCGCCGAAATATCCTTCAGCTCGATCGTCCCTTCCGGCATCTGCTTTTCGATCGTGACGCCGAAGATGACACCGACATCTGTGCCGTCTCCTCGTTGATTCGATATAAAGTTACCCAATGAATAAATAATAAGTCCATCCCGCGTCTGGCCGTCTTTCTCCTTGACGGTCAAGCGCTCATAAGGCTGCAGCACATGCGGGTGCGAGCCAAGAATGACATCCGCTCCGGCTTGGACGAGCTTGCGCGCCAGCCGGATCTGTTCCTTGTTCGGCTTCGGCTCGTACTCGGTTCCGAAATGCAGGGCGATGACCACGACATCGGCTCCCGCCGAGCGGGTCTTCCGAATATCCTCGATCATGCGCTTTTCGTCAATAAGGGAGACGAGGTAGGGCTTATCCTTGGGAAGCGGGATTCCGTTCGTCCCGTATGTATAAGCGAGAATCCCCATCGATATCCCGTTCTTCTCCAACAATGTCGGCTGTTTGGATTCCCACAGGGAAGCCGAGATGCCCTTCGTGACGAATCCGCGATCCTGCAGCACTTCTCTCGTTCGCAGCGCCCCGCGCTCGCGCCGGTCCAATGTATGATTGTTCGCGGCGGTGACGATGTTGAAGCCGGCGTCCTTCAATGCGTCGGCCAGCTCCGGCGGCGCATTGAACATCGGGTAGCCCGTATACACCTTCTCGCCCCCAAGCAAAGGGGTCTCCAGATTCGCCCAGCACCAGTCGGCTTCATGCAAAATCGGCTTCACGTTCGCGAAGAACCCGCGGAAATCATACTTGCCGGTCTTCGGATTCAAATAAGCCGGGAACTGCGGCGAATGCATCATAATATCGCCCACGGCCAGAAGCCTGCCGCTCAGCGTATACGGTTCGGCTTCAGCAGGGGGCTCTTCGGCTTCCGCTGCGGCGTCAGTCTCGTCTGTCGATGCCGGCACCGCCTCCCCGGCAGTGTCCGGGGCCGCCTGTTGCTCCTCTCCCGCCTCCAGCGCGGCTGCCTGCCCCTGATGCGCATGAGGCTTGGGGGCGAGGGATCCGCAGGCCGTCAGCAGCAGAATGACCAGCATGGCGCAAATGAATCTCTTGCCGTCTATCCATCGATACTTGTTCAACGTGTGCAACTCCCTTCCCTTGAGACGAAGGCGGCATCAGCCAAGGATGCTGTCCTTCCATATGGTCCAAGGGTATTCATGAGGCGGGGCGGAATAGAACTCCATCTCCATCTTCGTAACTGGATGGGGGAAGGTCAACCGCCGCGACCAGAGCGCAAGCTGCTGGCCCGGCCGATTCAACTCGGCCCCGTATTTCTGATCTCCGTACAGCGGGCAGCCCAATTCCTTCATCTGGACGCGAATCTGATGGGGTCTCCCGGTGTGCAGCGCAATCCGCACAAGCGACATGCCTTCGGCGCTCCCGAGCACGTCATAGTCGAGCACCGCTTCCTTGCCTCCCGCCGTTCCGGCAGGGACGACGCGGACCGTATTGGTCCGGGCATCCTTGAGCAGCGTATGCTTCAGGGTGCCGTGCGGAGAGGCGGGAACGCCATGCACGACGGCGATATATTCCTTGCCCAGCTCCCGCTTGCGGACCGTATCCGACAGCCGCGAGGCCGACTTCGAGGTCTTCGCAAACACCATCGCGCCGCCGACGGGGCGATCCAGCCGGTGAACGAGGCCAAGGTATACATTGCCCGGCTTGTTATGGCGTATCTTCAAATCCTGCTTAATCGCCGTAAGCATATCCATATCCCCCGTATCATCGGCCTGAGACAGCAGGTTCGGCGGCTTGACGGCGACGATCACATGGTTGTCTTCATGCAGGATGTCTATGTTCGGCACGGGAGTCATGCCTCCCAGCGTCCCAGGATGCCGCATGGAAGCACCAGTCCCGATTGCGTGATCGGCAGTCCGATCTCGCCGCTCGTAATTTTTCCTCCATACCGCTTCTTCATCGTCATGCTGAGCAAATTGCTCAGCACGGAGGGGGAGAGCCCGGTCGTATAGGAGTTGATAAGCAGGAACAGCGGGTTGTCCGACATGATTTTCAAGCAGGAGGCGAGGAACGGGTACAAGCTCTGCTCCAGCTTCCACGTTTCGCCGCCGGGACCTCTGCCATAGGATGGAGGGTCCATGATAATGGCGTCGTACTTATTGCCGCGGCGCTCCTCGCGCTGCACGAATTTGAACACATCATCCGTTATGAAGCGAACCGGCCGGGAACCGAGGCCGGACAACTGCACATTTTCTTTGGCCCACTGCACCATCCCTTTGGCCGCGTCCACATGGCATACTTCCGCGCCCGCATAAGCGCATGCGACGGTTGCTCCGCCCGTATAGGCGAACAGATTCAGCACTTTGATCGGGCGGTTCGCCTGCGATATTTTCTCCATCATCCAGGCCCAGTTCACCGCTTGCTCCGGAAAAAGCCCGGTATGCTTGAAGTTGGTCGGACGGATATGGAACTTCAAGTCTCGGTACTGTATCGACCAGCGTTCCGGAACCGGCTTCTTCATCTCCCAGCTGCCGCCTCCCGAAGAGCTGCGGTGGTAGTGGCCGTGAACCTGGTGCCAATGCTTCGTCTCCCGGTCGATAGGCCATATAATTTGCGGATCCGGGCGGCGCAGGATGACATCGCCCCAGCGTTCCAATTTCTCGCCGCTCCCGGTATCGATGACTTCGTAATCTTGCCAATCTTTTGCCATATACATATCGTGCACTACTTCCTTTCTGACTTCAGTCACTAAGCGTTATTGTACTATAACCGAACGGCGGGCGCCAGAAAATCCGCATGCAAACATGCCCGCATGGCATCATTGGCTTCATACGGGCAGTCGCGCCGGTCTTACTCATATTGAAACTTGTAGCCTACGCCTCGAACGGTGACGATATAACGGGGGTGGGCGGGATCGCGCTCGATTTTTTTCCTCAGATTGCTAATGTGCACCATCAGCGTGCGCGTGTCGCCGAAGCTCTCGGAATTCCATATATGCTGATACAGCTGTTCGAGCTTGAATACTTTGTTCGGGGATTTGGCGAGATAGGTCAACAGATCGAATTCCTTCGCAGACAGCGAGACGGTCCTGCCGCCGACCTTCACGTCGTGGCTGAGCAGATTGATCTCTAGTTCGCCATATTGCAAGTGGTGAGCAGATGGTGCAGGCAGGATCGAATAGGACTGCTGCGTTCTGCGCAAGTGAGCCTTGACTCTGGCCACCAGCTGGCCGGGGCTGAACGGCTTCGTGATATAATCATCGCCGCCTACAGTCAGACCCATAATAATATCCATGTCCTCGCTTTTGCAGCTGATAAACAGGATCGGGACGGAGGATGTTTTGCGTATTTCCTTGCACACTTCGTAGCCATCCAGCGACTTCAGCAAAATATCGAGAATGATGAGATCCGGATTGGTCTCCTTGACCATGTGCAAGGCAGAATATCCGTTATCCGCCACGAAGACCTGATACCCTTCACGCCTCAAATACAACGAGATAAGCTCGGTGATTTCCCATTCGTCATCAACGATTAATATCCGTACGTCCTTCATTACCGGTCATCCCCTCCGCTCTTCTTCCCATTATAGCGAATGTTGTCAGATGATGACAATCTATACCTGGGTTTTCATAGGAGGAAGTGAATGAGAGTGGCCTCTTGCACGCGCCCCAAGCAGGATAGGGGCGTTCCGACATAAAACGGCGCCTGTCCGATGTAAGGACAGACGCCGCGTTCAGGTTCAGGCGAAGTTCCCTATTCGATTCGAGGCGGAGGACATGTCCAAGCCGACTCAATACAGTGACAGCGCGAGCGAGTCCATCTCCCGCTTGGAGTGCAGGATCGCCTCCGACCCGATGATCTCGATGCTGATCAAGGATTCGAGGCAGGTCTTGATGGCTTTCTTGCCTGTACGCACCTTCGTGTTCAATGCTTCCATTAGCAGCGTGAATGTATTTTTGTGCGATATATTTGTGCAAAACACGGGAATTTTACGCTCCTGAAAATCGATATAGACAGTTTTCATAGTAACGGACCTCCTTCAACTTCTGATTATTTCCGTTATAGTCATTCTACGAAAGGAACATTAAATGAACATTAAAATCATAAGACAATGTTGTTACAAATCGAAAAAAAATGTTACGCAAGGCATGAAATGGAGGCAGAAAATAATGAAAAAAAACGGCGAAACGTGAAAAACGTATTCGTTTTTCTGTCTGCCGCCTGCATGTATGAATGTGATGCCAGGGCAGGGAAGGCAAGCTCGGGCTGCCCTCCCTGTCCGCAACAATTATAGGCTGGTATCGACTTGAGCCCAGATCTCATCATCTACTTCCAGGCGAATCTGGTGCCGGAAGGCACGCTGCCCGTATTCCTTGTAGACGTATTGCTCGATCGCTTCCAGCAGGTTCGTCTCGACCAAGTATTGATGCCGGCCGTTCACCCACACCTCGGCGGTGAATCCGTGTTCCTCATCCCAACAGAGCTCGACTTCAATATCCGTCGGTTGAACCTGTCTGCGCATCGCCAGGTGCAAGCACACGGCATTCACGATCTCATCCATGCTGATGCGAAGCTGCATTTAGTCCCACCGCCCGCTTTCCGGCCGCGGCGGCTTGCGCCGATCCTTGAATTTGCGGAAGACCATGACGACGAGCATGAACAGGGCGAAGAGCGCCATGAGATTCACCAGCAATCCCAAAATTTCTCCGAAGAAGCCCATGTTGCCGAACAATCCTCCGAACAGCATACCGGCCAATCCGCCGATCATCAGGCCCTTCATGAAGCTGCCGCCGCTGAAAAATCCTCGGTTCGCGGTCGTATTCGTGCCGGTTGTCTTGGTATTGCCGGTCGAGTCCGAACGATTCACCTGGTTGTTCGTCTCCGCCTTCTTCGGAGCGGGTTGATACTTCTTCACGCCCGAACGGAATGATCCCCCCCGCTTGGCATCCACCAGCGATGGCGTTGTCACCGCAAACACGAGCAGGAACGCCATCATCACGATAATCCATTTACGCATGAACTGCCTCCTCCAGTAGAATAGATGTATCCGATACTAATACGGGCCGTCCCGAAAGAGGTTTCAAAAAAATATTGAACTTGCTACAATGAAATTGTCTGTGCTGCAAATCATAAAAAAACGGACGGTTGAGGTGGATTTGTTACGGTTTACCATCCGCGCTTCGCGGGATTGCCGAATCCGGATAGATGAGAGGGGGAGCCGAATGGAGTATCCGACCGCGTACATCGAATATATGCTGGAATTCCACGGCACAAGGGATTGGTTCGAATGCCACGAGATTATGGAGGAACAATGGAAGGCGGAGTCATCGGCCGAACGCAAAGTCTGGTGGCTGACGCTCGTCCAGATCGCGGTCGGCTTGTACCATGAGCGCAGAGGCAATCTGGCGGGGGCCGGCAAAATGCTGCGCAGCGCGCTGGCCCACGCTCCATCGGTTGCATGGGCGGAGCTGGGGATCAATGGGAAGGAGCTTGTCTCTCAATTGACGGAGCGGGTGGAGGCATATCGTCATGGGGGTCTTCGGGACAGGACATATGCCGAGTGGAACTTCCCCCTTGCCGATCCCGGGCTGGCGGCTCTCTGCGAGGCCCGTTGTCTCGCCCGGGGCTGGCCGTGGTGCAGCACGGGCAGCGAGCAAGACGAGAGCATTCTTCACCGCCATAAGCTGAGGGACCGCGAGCCGGTCATGGAAGCGCGAAGGGAAGCCCAGCGCCTGAAGGGGCGGAACCGGAAGCAGGGGCATACGTAAGCTCCCGTTCCGCCGGGAGAGGCGCCTCAGTCCGCATCCGTTCCATTCAGGAGGTCGAGTCTTCTTCCTCCAGCATGCGGACGACCCAGCGGCACCATTCGATCTGGGCCGTCGCGAGCGAGATCGCGCGGTGCAGCAAAATGTAGCTTCCGAACTTTTTGGAGCGGACATGGCGTTCGTCCTCGGGTATGCGCTGCAGCAGCTTTTCATGGTATGCGATCTTCGTCTCCAGCTGCTTCTTGCGCGTCAAGAACAACGGGATGGCGAGTTCGCGGTCAATCATCCAGATGCACTTGGCCTTCAGGCTGAGCTCGTCGCGGGACAACTGCTCCGCCGGCGGCTCGCCCAACCAGTCCAATACCGCCTGCTTCCCCTGTTCCGTCAGCGAATAGACCTTCTTATCCGGCTTGTCCTTCTGTTCAATGCGCACATATTGCACGTAACCTTCCCGCTCCAGCTTGGCCAGCAGCGGGTAGATCTGGCTGTGCTTCGCCTGCCAGAACGGCTGGATGCGAAGCATCAGATCATAACCGGAGCAAGACTCGCTTGCAAGAAGTCCGAGTAGTCCGTAAGATAATGTATTAAGCACGGGGGTAACCTCCAATACAGGAATGGGTCTGCATCCCGCCTCCGGGCGGATTCGCACAGACCATTTCATATTCCATTATATGTAATTGATTACATAGATGCAAGCTTTATCGTCATCAACCCGCAATGCGGTTGCTGCGAGTTCAGGCAAGTGGAAATGGGGTAGAGTACGTAATGACGAACAAAATATCAGACAACAGGCCAAAAATTCCCGTCGTCATCCTGGCCGGCTTCCTCGGAAGCGGCAAGACGACGCTCCTTCAGCAATGGCTGCAGTGGAGCCTTGAGGCCGGCATGAAGCCCGCGGTCGTCATGAACGAGGTGGGCGAGGTGAATCTTGACGGGAAGCTGCTGCCCGAGGATGTGGCTATGACGGAACTGCTGAACGGATGCATCTGCTGCTCCATGCGGGGCGACTTCAGCCTCAAGCTGTACGAGCTGGTTCAGTCCGAACGTCCCGACATCATCTATGTGGAATGCACCGGCATCGCCCAGCCGATGGAGCTGGTCGACTCGATTACGGAGATATCGCTTTACTCCGGTGTCGTATTGAATCATATTGTGACCTTGGCCGATGCAGCTCATCTGGCCGCGCTCCTGGAAGGGGACACGCCGAACCGGAAGCTGATGAATCTGCTGCAGGAGCAAGTCCGGGCGGCTCAGCTTATCCTCGTGAACAAGGCCGACCGGGTGAATGAGGCGCAGCTGGAAGCGGTGCAGCGCCATCTTCGCACGTGGAATGCCGAGGCCGGCTTGCTCGTCACCGAGCGGGCAGCCATCGACCGTTCGCGTTGGCTGGACGCGATTCGGACGGGCGCTTCTCCCGCCGGGCAAGAGCGGAAGCCTGGCTGCGCTTCAGGGCCTCACGCGCACGACAAGGTTACCGTATGGACGCGCGCCATTCCGCGAGCGGTCGATAGCGAGCGGTTCGAGCGGTGGCTGCTCGGACAGCCCTCGAACGTATACCGGGCGAAGGGAATCGTCACCTTCACCGATACGACGAAGCGCTATATGTTCCAGTACGCCTACCGGGCGACCGAGTTCGTCCCTATTACGCCGCAGGGCGAAGTGGAGGATGTCATCGTCATGATCGGCGAGCAGATGGATGTCGCCGAGCTGGAGCGTTCCTTCCGCGTTATATGCCAATAACCACGAAAGCTCCTGGCGCAGAACCGAATGTTCTGTGCCAGGAGCTTTCGCCGTTAGATCAACGGGTGGCCGAAGGGGTATGCGTCTCTTTGTCCGCCAGTCCCGGATCGGATTGGAGATCCTCCAGGTAACGGTATCCGTCCGCTATCCATTCCAGCGCGCCGGTATCCGGATGTATAACCATGCCATGCACCGGGATATCGTTCGGCAGCAGCGGGTGCTTGCGCAAAATGCGCACGCTGTTCAGCACGCCTTCGTGGACGTCGTCGAAGCCGCGCAGCCAATGGTGCAGCTTGATGCCCGAATTGGTGAGCGTGTCCAGGACGACATCCTGAACTCCTCTTGCCTTCGCCTTCTCGATAATACCCTCGGAATTGAGCCCGGTCATGCCGCATCCATAATGGCCGACGACGACGACTTCGTTCGCTCCCAGCTCATAGATGGCGACGAGCACGCTGCGCACAACGCTGCCGAACGGCTGAGAAATAATGGCGCCCGCGTTTTTAATGATTTTGGCGTCTCCGTTGCGCAGATTCATCGCCCGGGGGAGCAGCTCGACGAGCCGGGTGTCCATGCAGGTGATAATGGCCATCTTTTTGTCCGGGAACTTGTTCGTCAAAAATTGCTCGTACTCCCGCTTGTCCACGAATTCCTTGTTGAATTCCAAAATGGATTCCATGTTGTTCTTCATCGTTATTCCTCCTCAGAAGCTGCCTCGGAAGCCTGGCGGCGATCCGAACAGACGACATGTGTCGAATAAATCTGCTGCGGACTGCTGAGCACGAAGGAGCCGGGAACCGCGCCGGCATCGAGCTTCATGCGCTCTTCATAAAACACGGTCTGGTGGCGGTCGATCAGCATGGGCAGGCTTGCGTTGTTCGGCAGTTCCTCGTCAAAGGCGCTCCGTTCCTTGACCAGCCATAGGGCGGGAACCCCGTTCACCGCGCACCCGCATCCGTCTGTATCATAGATGAGCTTGACATATCCTGCTTCGCCGGACGGCCCGTCCAGCTTCCGTCTCAACGCTTCGGCCGCTACCGGCGTGACTTCGATGCTGACTGACATTCTCTCAACTCCTCTCCAGAGCCTCAGCGCGACTGCCGCTTTTGAAAGTTGATTATATCCTGAACACCACGTATCATCAAGAGGTGAGCGAACACGGACATCAGGATCGCCCGAAGATTCAAGAAAAATGAGGTGAGTTCTCGTATGAGCACAAATGAACAGCCGGTATTGCAGAAATTTCGCGATATGTTGACGAAAATGAAAAGTTATGAGGAAGCGCTGGGCCTGATGCAATGGGATCTGCGGACAGGCGCCCCGCGCAAAGGGGCGGAGCAGCGGGCCCATGCCATCGGTTCGCTGTCGGCGGACCTGTTCTCGCTGTCCGTCTCTCCGGAGATGGGGCAATGTCTGGACGAATTGGAGCAGCCCGGCGTATTCGATTCGCTGAGTCAAGCGGATCGCAAAATGGTGAAGGACGCCCGCAAGGAATATAACCGCAGCCGGCTGATCCCGCCGAAGCTTCATCAAGAGTATGTCGTGCTGACCTCTCATGCCGAGACGCTGTGGGAGGACGCGAAGAAGAACGGAGATTACGAGTCGTTCAAGCCGTACTTGCGGGACATCGTGGCGAAGACGCAGCAATTCATCGATTACTGGGGCGTGCGGGATACGCGCTATGATACGCTGTTGGACGCTTATGAGCCGGACATGACCGTCGCGAAGCTCGACTCGATATTCGGGCAGCTCCGCGATCAACTCGTACCGCTCGTGCAGTCGGTCCAGGCCTCGGGCAACCAGCCGCCGGCCGAATTCCTGTACCAGGAATTCCCGATTGAAGGGCAAAAGGCAGTCAGCCAATTCCTGCTGAAGGAGATTGGCTACGATTTCGACGCCGGCCGTCTCGACGAGAGCGTTCATCCGTTCGCGATCGGGCTTAACCCGGGCGATGTGCGGATTACGACGCATTACAAGACGCATGATATGGCGGACGCCATCTTCAGCTCGCTTCACGAAGGCGGTCATGCGCTGTACGAGCAAAATATTAGCGCCAAATATGCGGGCACTCCGCTTGCGTCCGGCACCTCGATGGGGATCCATGAATCCCAGTCGCGCTTCTGGGAGAACCTGATCGGACGGAGCCGCTCCTTCTGGTCGAGATATTACGGACAGGTGCAGCAAGCCTTCCCGTCCCAGCTCGGAAAGGTGACCGGCGAGATGGTGTACCGGGCGGTGAACCGGGTGGAGCCGTCGCTGATACGCATTGAAGCGGACGAGGTCACCTATAACCTACATATCATAATCCGCTATGAAATCGAGAAGATGCTGTTCAATGAAGGCTTGTCCGTGGACGATCTTCCGGATGTATGGAACGAAAAATATGAGTCCTATCTCGGCGTCCGTCCGAAGCATGCGGGAGAAGGCGTGCTTCAGGATGTCCATTGGTCGGGCGGCGGCTTCGGCTACTTCCCGTCTTACTCGCTCGGCAATATGTATGCGGCTCAGTTCATGCATGCGCTGCGTCAGGGCATGCCGGACGTGGATAACCGTATCGCCCGCGGCGAGCTGCTGGCGATTAAGGAGTGGCTTACCGAGCGGATATATCAGCATGGCAAGCTGCTTACGCCTGCCGAAATTGTGATGCAGGTGACGGGGGAAATGCTGAACCCGCAATACTTGGTCGATTACTTGACCGCCAAAATGAAGGATGTCTACAGCCTGTAAACGCGTATAAAGATGAATCGAGGAGAAGCCGCGTCGCCCCGGAAGGGAAGGATGCGGCTTCTTCGCGCTGTGCGAATAACCATTTTTTCGCCGCCTGCATACGATGCAATATCCGTGAACATGATCTCCAGGGCCGGGCCGGCGCGGCTGGAAGGACAGCGGGAGCAGGAGCGGAGCAACGGTTTTTATTTTTCCCGCAGAGGAGGGTTATTCGATGAAGCGTAGACGGTTAGGCTTCACCGTGCTCGCCGTGCTGCTGCTGTGCTCGGCAGTGCTGGGGGCGTGCGGAGACAAAGGCGCCCAAGTGAAGGTGAAGGTCGGGGAAGTGACCCGGTCGATCTTTTATGCGCCCGAGTATGTCGCGATAGGCAAAGGGTTTTTCGAGGAAGAGGGATTGGAGGTGGAGCTCCAGACGACGTTCGGCGGGGACAAGACGATGACGGCGCTGCTCTCCGGGGCGATCGATGTCGCGCTGGTCGGCTCGGAGACGTCGGTCTATGTCGCGCAGCAGGGATCGGAGGATCCGGTCATCAACTTCGCGCAGCTTACCCAGACGGACGGCACCTTCCTGATGGCTCGCCAGTCCGACGGCGCATTCGCTTGGGATGATCTGAAGGGCAAGGTATTTCTAGGACAGCGTAAAGGCGGGATGCCGCAAATGGCCGGCGAGTTCACGCTGAAAAAGCACGGCATCGATCCGCACGGCGATCTGGAGTTGATTCAAAATATTGATTTTGCCAATGTCGCTTCCGCATTCGCTTCGGGCACGGGCGAGTACGTGCAGCTGTTCGAGCCGCAGGCGTCCATTTTCGAGAAGGAAGGCAAAGGGGCGGTCGTCGCTTCGTTCGGCGTGGAGAGCGGATTGCTCCCGTATACGGTCTTCATGGCGAAGCAAAGCTACCTGACGAAGAACAAGGAAACGGTTCAGAAGTTCACCAACGCGGTCTATAAGGCGCAAAAGTGGGTGGAGTCGGAATCGCCGGAAGCGATCGCCGATGTGCTGATGCCGTTCTTCAAGGATACGGATCGGGAGATCGTCGCCAGCTCGGTGAAGCGGTATAAGGAACAGGGCTCTTACGCATCCGATCCGGTTCTGGACGACAAGGAATGGAGCAATCTGCTCGATGTGCTGGATTCGGCCGGCGAATTGAAGGAGCGGATCGAGCACGGCCGGATCGTCAGTAATGAATTTGCGGAGGAAGCCAAGCGGCAGGTGAAGTAGGCGGCGGAAGAAATAGAAGGAGGCGGACGCGTGATCCCAGCGGTAGAAATGTCTCAAGTTACCCATGTCTATGTGACGGAACGCGAAGCGAAGCTTGCAATCGAGCGGCTGTCCGTCACGATTATGCCGGGGGAATTCGTCAGTCTGGTCGGCCCGAGCGGCTGCGGCAAGACGACGATCCTCTCCATTATCGCAGGGCTGCTGGAGCCGACGCACGGCAGCGTCCGCGTCTATGGCGATGCGGTCGCCGGGCCTTCGCCGCGGGTCGGTTATATGCTGCAGAGCGACTATTTATATCCATGGCGCACGATTTTGGAAAATGCGAGCCTCGGCCTGGAATTGACGAAGCAGTGGAACCGGGAATCCGAGGAGCGGGTGCGGGATTTGCTGAACGGGATGGGGCTGGGCGGCACGGAAGCCTTGTATCCGCATCAGCTGTCCGGCGGCATGCGGCAGCGGGTCGCGTTAGTGCGGACGCTGGCGACCTCGCCCGAGCTGCTCTTGCTGGATGAACCGTTCTCCGCGCTCGACTATCAGACGAAGCTGCAGCTGGAGGATCTGGTCGTCGATACATTGAAGGCCCGGCGGAAGACCGCCGTGCTGGTGACGCACGATCTGTCGGAGGCCATCGCGGTGAGCGATCGGGTGATCGTGCTCAACCGCGATCCCGGCACCCTGCGCAAGGCCTTCGCCATCCCGGATGCGATACGGGAGGCGCAGCCCTTCTATGCCAGAGAGCGGCCCGGCTTCAACGGGATGTTCCACGAGCTGTGGAAAGAGCTGGAGGCTTCGGACGGAAAGGAGGGCGAACATGGTGGGCCAAACTGACGCGAACAGCGGGGCGGAGGAATCCCGCCGGCTGCTGGAACAGACGTATTCGCGCTATCGGGCCTCAAGGCGGAAGAGGGCCTGGATCGTGTCGCTAACCCAAGTTGCCATCCTCATCGCTTGCGTCGGGCTGTGGGAGCTGGCCGGCCGCCTGAAATGGATCGATGTGCTGCTGTTCAGTTATCCAAGCAAAGTATGGCAGCAAATCGTGAAGGACTTTGCCGACGGATCGATCTGGCCGCATCTTGGGATGACGGTCGGGGAGACGGTGGCCGGATTTGTGCTGGGGACGCTGCTCGGCACGCTGCTGGCGGTCTTCATCTGGTGGTCGGACTTCCTGGCGCGGGTGCTGGATCCGTACATGGTCGTGTTCAACAGCATGCCGAAGGTGGCGCTCGGTCCGCTCTTCATCGTCGGCTTCGGAGCCGGCTTCGCGGCCATCGTCGCCACGACGTTATCGATCACGGTCATCATCACGACGATCGTGGTATTCAACAGCTTCCGGGAGGTCGACCCGAATTATGTTAAGGTCGTACGTGTGTTCGGCGGAGGCAAAAGCGTCATTTTCCGCAAAGTTATCCTGCCGGCCTCCTTCCCGGCGATCGTCTCGACGCTGAAGGTGAATGTCGGCTTGGCCTGGGTCGGCGTTATCGTCGGTGAATTTCTTGTCTCCAAGATCGGGCTTGGCTATTTGATTATTTATGGCTTCCAGGTGTTCAATTTCACGCTGGTCATGGCATCCCTCGTCATTATTGCGGTCGTCGCGACCTTGATGTACCAGGGAGTCGCCTATCTGGAGCGGGCATGGTTGAAGCGATCGTAAGCCGCAGGGCGGCAGGCGAGCCCGGAACACGCTGCCGCCCTCTCCGGCAGGGAACACGCTGCCGCCCTCTCCGGCAGGGAAGCCGGCTGCCGCAAAATGTTTGGTGTGCAAGGGGATTGTGGATTATAATAAAAGTCTACACAATCCCTCTACAGCAAGGAGCAATTCTATGATTTTCCGATTTGTCGGCATTCGTGTCATCAAGACGGCAATCGCTTCGATCTGCGCGATCATTGCAGCGGGGCTGCTGGGAAGTCCCAACCCGCTCGGCGCGGGCCTGTTGGCTATATTGGGGGTCGATGTCACGCGGAAGCGGAGCATCCAGACCGTCTCGGCCCGCTTTTTCGCCTCGCTCGTCGGACTGCTTATGGCGTCGCTTCTGTTCGGCCTGCTCGGCTTTCATCTTTGGGTGCTGGCTTTATACATATTGGTGGCTTTTCCGGTCATCGTGCGGCTCAATTTCAAGGAAGGCATTGTCACGAGCTCGGTCGTCACCTTCCATATTTATGGCGCCGGCGCTGTATCGCTGCAAGGGGTGCTCAATGAAGTCTTGCTGCTGCTCGTCGGCCTCGGCTCCGCTTCTCTGGTCAATCTCATTTATATGCCGAGCGAGGAGGACAAGCTCGTTCGCATCCGAAGCGATGTCGATGAGCGCTTCTCCCGCATTTTTCAGCAGATTGGCCGCTGTCTGCGCGATCCGTCTTACGCATGGGACGGACGCGAGATTATCGAGGCGAACGCTTTGGCGGATGAAGGCATCCGGCTCGCTTCCCGGGCGCTCGAAAATTTGCTGCTTCGTTCCGATGACGTGCGGGAGGATGAACGGTGGCTGGTCTATTTCTATATGCGCAAGACGCAGCTTGACCATGTTCAAAATATGCTGCAGCTTATCTCGCAAGTATATGAGCAGCTTCCGCAGTGTCTGTTGGTGGCCAAGCTGTTCGATCAGCTCAGCCGCGACGTGAAGGAGCCGCACTATACGGGCAAGACCGAGCAGCTGCTGCTGGAACTGGAGGATCTGTTCCGGGCGATGGAACTGCCGGCGACGCGGCGGGAATTCGAGGTGCGCTCCGCGGTGCTGCAGCTGATACGGGAACTGCACAGCTTCCTGAAGATCGCGAAAAAGGACAAGCAAAAAAAACAACTGGCCGTCTGAAACGGCCAGCCAGATGGCATGCGGACAGCCTCTTCCATCATAAAGATAGACTATGTATGACGGTGCGGAACGGACTCTCTCTTTCTTGTTCGCTGTGTTGCCAATAAGATGGAGTAGCGGAAGAAGTGCAGGCGCGATAGAAACAGCGGCTCCCGGAAATGCCGCATCGCTAGAATCTCTTGCGGCAACAAGGAGAAGCGCGGCGGCCGCGAGCCGCATATCACCGGCGCGGCATCATGATAAAGACCGCAGGCGCAGCGCCCGCGCCGCTTCGGAATAGAAGCCGGATTCCGAAGCATATATCTTTTTTCTCTATATTTAAATCTGTCTATTCAACATTCGCCCACGTCCTGCATACACTTTATTGAATGATTGTATGGAGGAGGTCCACACGATGGCAATTTCAGATAAACACCACTGCCGTGAGATAATCACGAAAGCAGTTTGCGGCAAAGGTCGCAAGTTCTCCGTCGTTACACATACCGTCACTCCGCCTCATCATCCGACCAGTATTTTGGGAGCCTGGATTATCAACCATCAATATGAATCGGTGAGAGCCGGAGATGGAATTGAGGTCATCGGCACGTACGACATCAACATCTGGTATTCGTACGACAACAACTCCCAGACGGATGTAGCCAAGGAGACGGTATCCTACGTCGAGCTCGTCGGATTGTCTTATATCGATCCGAAGCATCGCCGCACGACGGAAGAGGTATCGGCTGAGGCGATCCAGGAGCCGAACTGCGTCGAGGCCAGCGTCTCCTCGTCCGGGACAGGGGTTACGATTCGCGTGGAGCGTGAATTCGCGGTAGAGATGGTAGCGGAGACGAAGGTATGTGTGCGCGTCTGCCCGAACGGTTGCAACGATTTCGCAGACAAGGATTTTGATTTCGGCATCCAGGACGAAGAGTTCGACGATCTGGATCCGGATTTAACGGATGAGGAGTTGTGATTAGGTCCGCAGACCCTCACCGCCTGCGGAGATATCCCGGATAACATCCTGAAGCCCTCATCCGTTGAACTTCATACTTATGCATATGCAGCAGCAGCATCATCGAAGAGGGCGGGAGCCCTCCTTTTTTTTGAAAAATTTGCCGGATTGCCGCCAATCGGCAATCACGAGCACCACGATGAACGGGGGACAAGGCGATGCAGCGTCTGGAATTGGGCGGCGGTGTCCGCCTGTACACCGATCATGCCGCCGGATACCGTCAATGGCGGCGTTACGCCGCGCCGCAGCGTCCGGAAGCCGCCGGAGCGCAGCCTGGCGTCGATGTCCTCTGGCTGCAGGCGCCCGAGGCTGCGCGTCAGCCGGACACGGCAGCGGGGATTGGCTCCGCAGGCGGCGGGCGGATGATTTTGAACCGCCACGCCGGGCGGTGGAGCGGGCCAGCGATGCGGGAGCGGCTGCGGCTGTGGGGCCTGCCCGTGCTCGACCGGGCCGCCTGGGGCGCGGAGCCGGGGAGCGGCCCGGACGGCGCCGGCTTCGTGCGCACGGTCTGCTTCTGGGTCAGCCAGCTTGAGGCGGTCGCCGCGGCGCATTGCTTCCAGTCGCCGACGGGCGGCTATTTCTACCGTCCGCTGGAAGGCTGGACGAGGCCGCCCTATTTGCGGCTGGCCCGGCTGGCGGTGCGGGCGGTCTATGCGCTCGGCCGCGACACGGGAGCGGTCACGCTTCGCTGCCGCCGCGCGGCGGACGAGACCGACGGGCCCGCCGGCGTCCTGGAGGAGCCGCGTCCCGGCGACGCCATCGAGCGGGTGGAGCCCGTTCCGGCGCCGCTGCCGGCATGGGTGCTGGAGAGCTATGCCGCTTCCTGGGCCAAGGCGGCCGCCGAACAGCAATCCGCCCGCGCCCGGCCCGGCAAGCTCCTGATCGGGCTCGACGCGGAGCTCGTGCTGCATGACGCGCGCCGGCGCAAGCTGATTGCGGCGAGCCGCTACCTGCCCCGGGGCGGCCGGGCGGGCTGCGATGCGGTGCGCATCGGGGGCAGGGTGCGCTTCCCGCTGATGGAGCTGCGCCCCGATCCGGCCCCGGGCCCGGAGGAGCTCGTGCATCATATCGCCGCCGCGATGGAAGAGGCCCGTCTCTGTCTCGAAGCGTCGGAGGACGGCGCCGCGCTGGAGTGGCTTGCCGGCGGCTTGCCGCTGGGCCGCTTCCCGCTCGGCGGGCATATCCATCTGAGCGGGCTCCCGCTCACGTCCGAGTTCGCGCGGGTGCTGGACACGTATGTCGCCTTGCCGGTCGCGGCGCTGGAGGATCCGTCCGGCGCGCCGCGGCGACCCCGCTACGGAACGTTCGGCGACGTCCGCCTCCAAGAGTACGGCGGGGCCGGCGGCTTCGAATACCGGACGCTCCCCAGCTTCCTGTTCTCGCCCGAGCTGGCGCGGGAAGTGCTGGCCCTGTTGCACGCGGCCGCCAGGCTCCAGCATCGCTTGAAGCGGCGCGACAGTCTGCGCGATCCGGTCATCCGCGCCTATCATGCCGGCCGGCCGGCGGAGGAGCTGCTGCCGGTTGCCCGGGCGGCGGTGCAGGGACTGATGGCCGCGCTGGAATTTGAAGCCGTCTCGGCCGGAGCGCCAACGGGAAGCGGGGAGGAGCTGCGCCTTATCCGCTCCTTCGCCCGCCGCATCGATTCGGGCTGGCGCTGGAATGAGCGCGAAGATATCCGCCACGCATGGGCCATCCGGAAGGAAGGCTTGGCGAAGGCGTGAGTCCGCGCTCTTTTTTTGATATAATGAGGACGATTCAAGGTCAGGTATCGGAGGGTGTTTAATGGCGAAGATGACGCCGATGATGGAGCAATATTTGGCGATTAAGCAGCAGGCGGAGGACGCGATTTTGTTTTTCCGCCTCGGCGATTTCTATGAAATGTTCAATGACGACGCGATTGTGGCGGCCAAGGAGCTGGAGATTACGCTCACCGGACGGGGCAGCAGCGGGACGGAAGACCGGATCCCGATGTGCGGCGTTCCGTATCATTCCGCCGACAGTTACATACAGCGGCTGATCGAGAAGGGCTATCGGGTGGCCATCTGCGAGCAGATGGAAGATCCGTCGGCCGCGAAAGGGGTCGTGCGCCGCGAGATCGTCCGCATCATTACCCCGGGCACGATTATGGAAGGGAAGATGATTGACGAGAAGGCCAATCATTATTTGCTCTGTCTGACGGAGCATGAAGGCATGTACGCGCTGGCCGCCTGCGATCTGTCCACGGGCGAAGTGACGGCCACTTCCGCCCCGGCCGGCCAGTCGTGGCTGCTGGACGAGCTGAACGTGTATGCGCCGACCGAGATTATCGGCATGGAGCGGGTGCTGGACGAGGCGCGCCCGGTGACGAAGGCGTGGAGCAAGCCGGTTCTGTTCACCCCTTGGACGAAGCGGGACGAGGCGCTCGCCCAGCGGCAATTCGGCGAGGCGGCGTGGATGCGGCTCGATCCGGAACGCCGCCAGGCGCTCGCGCTGCTGATGTCGTATTTGGCCGAGACGCAGAAGCGCTCCTTGTCCCAATTGACGCAGGTGCGGACGTATGAGCCGGATCAATATCTGGTCCTCGATCCGTTCACCCGCCGCAATCTGGAGCTGACGGAGACGGTGCGCGAGCGGGCGAAGAAAGGCTCCCTGCTCTGGCTGCTCGATCGGACGCAGACGTCGATGGGAGGCCGGCTGCTGCGCCGCTGGATCGACAAGCCGCTGATGAACAGGCGGACGATCGAGGCGCGGCTCGAAGCGGTGGATACGTTGTACCATCATATGATCTGGCGCGAGGATATCCGGGAGCAGCTGCATCAGGTCTACGATCTGGAGCGTCTCGTGAGCCGGATCGCGTTCGGCACGGCGAACGGCCGCGATCTGATCGCCCTGAAGCATTCCTTGGAGCGCGTGCCCGGCTTGAAGCGGTGCTGCGCGGAGACTGATTCGGCGACGCTGCGCGAGCGGGTGTCCGGCCTGGACGACTGCCAGGATATCGTGGAATGGATCGCTCGGGCCATCGTCGACGAGCCGCCCGTGTCGGTACGCGACGGCGGCATTATCAAGGCGGGCTATGACGCGTATTTGGACAAGCTGCGGGAAGCGAGCGTGAACGGCAAGCAGTGGATCGCGGAGCTGGAACGCCGCGAGCGGGAAGAGACGGGCATCAAGTCGCTGAAGGTCGGCTACAACAAAGTGTTCGGATATTATATCGAGGTGACCCGATCGAATCTGCAGGCGCTGCCGGAGGGGCGCTACGAGCGGAAGCAGACCTTGGCGAACGCCGAGCGGTTCATTACGGCGGAGCTGAAGGAGAAGGAAGCGCTCATCCTGGAAGCGGAGGATAAAATGATCGGGCTGGAATATGAGCTGTTCAGCCAGCTCCGCCAGCGCATCGGCGAGCAGATCCGGAGGCTGCAGACGCTGGCCGAGGCGATCGCGGAGATCGACGTCTATCAATCGCTTGCGGCGGTCGCCGCGGCGCACCGCTTCGTCCGCCCGGAGGTTACCGACGGTTATGATATGCATATCGAGGGGGGCCGTCATCCGGTGGTGGAAGCGGTCATGGAGAGCGGCTCGTTCATGGCGAACGATACCGCGCTGGAGGAGCAGGCCGCTGGCATGCTTCTCATTACCGGTCCGAACATGGCCGGGAAGAGCACCTATATGCGCCAGGTCGCGCTGATGTCGATTTTGACCCAGATGGGCTCCTTCGTCCCGGCCGACCGGGCCGTCATGCCGATTGTCGATCGGATCTTCACCCGCATCGGCGCCGCGGATGATCTGATCGGCGGCCAGAGCACGTTCATGGTGGAGATGATGGATATCCAGGTGATGACCGCGAAGGCGACGCGCCGGAGTCTGGTCATTATCGACGAGCTCGGGCGGGGAACGTCGACGAGCGAAGGGATGTCGATTGCGCAAGCCGTGATCGAGTTCGTCCACGACGAGATCGGCTGCAAGGCGCTCGTATCGACCCATTTCCACGAGCTGGCCCATCTGGAGGAACGGCTCGGCGGACTGCGGAACGTCTGCATGGCGGTTCAGGAGAGCGGGAATCAGGTGACCTTCCTGCGGAAGCTGATTCCGGGAGCGGCGAGCACCAGCTACGGCATCTACTGCGCGAAGCTGGCCGGGCTGCCGGATTCGATTATCCGCCGCTCCTATGATCTGTTGAAAACCTATGAGACGGGGGCGCTGCGGGAGACTGGCGCGGAACCCGATCCGGGAGACAACGGCCGTACGGTTCCGGAGCGGCAGGAACGGCAGCGGGATCGGGTGCGGGAGCAGGCCGAGCCGGCGGCGGCAGAAGAGGAGGGCCTGGCTGAGGGGCTGGCTGCGGCGCCGGTTGCGGAAGCGGGAACGGCCGCAAGCGGGGCCGTCGAGCAGCTGTCGCTCTTCGGCTGGGAGGAATCCGCAGCTTCTGCTGCCCCAACTGCACACGCCGCTCCGCCCGCGAAGGAGGAGCAGCGGCGGAACCGGCAGGCCGACGAGCTGATCGCCGAGCTGCGGGAGGTCGACGTGCTCTCGCTCACGCCGCTGGAGGCGATGAACGCCTTGCACGCGTTCATGAAGCGGGCGCGCGGACTGAAGAACGAATAAGGGGGAATCCGAGATGGCCGTCATTCATATATTGGACGAGCATATCGCCAATCAGATCGCGGCTGGCGAGGTCGTGGAACGGCCTTCCTCCGTCGTCAAGGAATTGGTGGAAAATTCGATCGACGCCGGGAGCACCCGGATAGACGTGACCGTCGAGGAGGGCGGGCTCCAGTTGATCCGGGTCAAGGACAACGGATCCGGCATCGGGGAAGACGATATGGAGAACGCCTTCCAGCGGCACGCCACCAGCAAGATCGCTTCCGGCAAAGATCTGTTCGCGATCCGCAGCCTCGGCTTCCGCGGGGAGGCATTGCCCAGCATCGCCGCCGTGGCGCGGGTGGAGCTCACCAGCTCCGCGGATGACAGCGGCCTGGGGCGGAAGCTGACGATAGAAGGAGGCACCGTAAAAGCGTCCGAGCCGGCGCAGTCGATGCAGGGGACGGATATCGCCGTCCGCGATTTGTTCTACAATACGCCGGCCCGCTTGAAATATATGAAGACGGTGCAGACCGAGCTCGGGCATATCTCCGACTACATATACCGCCTGGCGCTCGCCTATCCGCAGATTGCGTTCACGCTGAAGCATAATGACAATCTGCTTCTGCAGACGATCGGCAACGGCGATTTGCAGCAGGTGATCGCCGCGGTCTACGGCGTGCAGACGGCGAAGAGCATGCTGCCGGTGGAGGCGGAGCAGCTGGATTACAAGCTGGAGGGATTTATCGGGAAGCCGGAGCTGACCCGCTCGAACCGCAACGCGATGTCCTGGTTCGTGAACGGGCGCTATGTGCGCAGCTTCCCCTTGAACCAGGCGGTGCTGAAGGCGTACCATACGCTGCTGCCGATCAATCGCTTCCCGATGATTGTCCTCCATGCGCGAATGCACCCGACGCTGGTCGATGTCAATGTGCATCCGGCCAAGCTGGAGGTCCGCTTCAGCAAGGAGCCGGAGCTGTCCGAATTCATCGCGTCCACGCTGCGCGAGATTCTGCTGCGGCAGGCGCTCATCCCGCAGGCGGCGCCGGAGAAGGCGAAGGTGCGCACCTATGTCGAGCAGACGGAATGGCAGTGGGCTGCCGCGTCGCTCGGCGGCGGCCGGGACGAGCCCCGGCTCAAGCCGATGGGCGCGCTCGTTCCGGCGAAGGAGCCGGATCTGGCGCCGGTGCCGCCCGAGAGCGAAGCGCCCGTCCCGGAATCGGAACCGGCCGGGGCTGAGCCAGCGCGTGCCGGCGTACAGGCTGCTGATGGCGCGCAGGGGAGCTCCGGTGCAGCGGAGGTGCCGGCGGAGGTGCCGGCGGATAGCGCTCAGGCAACCCTGCTGGAGGCGGACTATGGCCGCCGGGATGCGGCCCAAGCGAAGCGGGCGCCTGAACCGGCTGGCGGGTCAATGCGGGAGCCGGATGCGGTCCGCGAGCTCCGCGGAAGCTATGCCGGCACGAACGGCGGCTCGCGATCCGGTTCCGCCGCGCCGGCGCAACCGCCGGACCGGGCTCCGGACCGGGCTCCGGACCGGGCGACGTTCGTCTCCCGCCAGGCGGGCGTCCAGGCGGCATGGCAAGCCGGCGCAGGCCAGCCGGCAGAGGCGGAGCTGCCGCCGTTCCCGGCCGTCGAGCTTATCGGGCAGCTGCACGGAACGTATCTCATCGCATCCAATGCCGAGGGTCTGTATCTGATCGATCAGCATGCCGCCCACGAACGCATCAATTATGAATATTATTACGAACGCTTCGGACATCCCGAGGAGGCGTCGCAAGAGCTGCTGCTGCCGTTGACGCTGGAATTCACGACGGCGGAGGCCGAGCGCATCCGGGAGCGGATGCACCTGCTGGAGCAGGCCGGCATCCGGCTGGAGCCGTTCGGGGGGCAGACCTTCCTCGTCCGCTCGTATCCGCACTGGTTCCCGAACGGGGAGGAAGCCGATCTGGTGCGGGAGATGACGGATTGGGTGCTGCGCGAGAAGGTGCCGGAGATCGCCAAGCTGAGAGAGGCCTCGGCGATTATGTGCTCCTGCAAAGCTTCGATCAAGGCGAACCAGCGCTTGACCGAGGCGGAAGCGGAGGCGCTGCTGGCCCGGCTGGCCGCATGCCGCCAGCCGTATACTTGCCCGCACGGGCGTCCGATCGTCGTCAAATTCACGACCTATGATTTAGAAAAAATGTTCAAGCGGGTCATGTAATGCGGGTGCCGCATTTGTGTTTCCCTTTCTGAAGCGTATATAATGAGGAGGAGCTCATGATTGTAACTACGGGGGACAAGACCTCCCCGCACATAAGGGAACGCGCCCGGAAGATGGCCGAGATGTTCGGCCACCGGTTCGTCGAGCGACAGAAATATACGCTGCCCGCTCTTCGGAACCGGTATGGGGACGATGAATTCCTCGTCTACCGGAATAAAGATGTACGATACATGAAGCTGGGAGTCACCGAGCTGATCTATCACCCCAGCATGGCCTATGTCCGCATCAAGCGGCTGCTGGCCGGCGAAGGGGACACGATGATTACGGCCAGCCGCGCCCAACCGGGCGATGCGGTGCTGGACTGCACGGCCGGACTCGGGTCCGATGCGCTCGTCTTCTCCCATGCCGTTGGCGAAGCGGGCCGCGTGACGGCCCTGGAGAGCCAGCAGGCGCTTTTTACCCTGCTGCATGAAGGGCTTCTCTTGTATGAGAGCAGCATTGAAGCCGTCAATGAAGCGATGCGCCGCATCGAAGTGAAGCAGGCCGATCATCTGGAATGGCTGCGCGGCCTTCCTGACCGTGCAGTGGACGTCGTCTATTTCGATCCGATGTTCCGCGAACCGGTGAAGGAATCGGCATCGATCGACCCGCTGCGGGCCTTGGCCCATCCGGGAGCCGTGCTGCCGGAAGCGGTTCGCGAAGCTTGCCGCGTGGCCAGGAAGACGGTCGTCATGAAGGAATTGCGGGGCAGCGGGGAATTCGCGCGGCTCGGATTCGAACGGATCGTGCATACCGGAACGAAATTAGCATATGGAGTGATTGACATTGCCGGCAACAACGTCACCAACTAGGCCAAGGCTGCTCGTGCTCGTCGGTCCTACGGCAGTTGGCAAGACGAAGCTGAGTCTGGATGTGGCTCATGCCTTCGAGTGCGAGATTATTTCCGGCGACAGCATGCAGGTGTACCGCGGGATGGATATCGGCACCGCGAAGCTTCCGCCGGACGAGAGAAGGGGGATACCTCATCATCTGCTGGATATCCATGATCCCGATTATGCCTTCTCCGTCGCCGAGTTCCAGGAACGATGCCGCCAGCTGATTGACGCTATCAGCGCGCGGGAGCGGCTGCCGTTCATTGTCGGAGGGACCGGCTTGTATGTGGAATCGGTCTGCTACAGCTTCGAGTTCAGCGATGCCGGTTCGGACGAGGCTTTTCGCCAGGAGATGAAGGAATTTGCGCTCGCCCATGGCCCCGAGGCGCTGCACGCCAAGCTGCAGGCGGTCGACCCGGTCACGGCGAATCGGCTGCACCCGAATGATCAGCGGCGGGTCGTGCGGGCATTGGAGATTTACCATCTGACCGGGCAGACGCTATCGTCGCAGCTGGAAGGCCAACAGAAGGCATCTCCGTACGACCTGTGCTTAATCGGTTTGACAATGGACCGGCAGATGCTATATAAACGTATTGAGGATCGAATCGACGTCATGCTCCGGGATGGACTGATTGAGGAAGTGCGCCGCTTGCTGGACGCAGGCTACTCCCGTCAGCTCGTCTCCATGCAGGGGCTGGGGTATAAGGAAATCGCTGCGTATTTGGAGAATGAAATGTCGCTGGAGGCCGCCGTCGAACGGTTGAAGCGCGATACGCGCCGTTTTGCGAAGCGTCAGCTCTCCTGGTTCCGCCGGATGCAGGATATTGAATGGGTGGATGTAAGCGAACCGGAGCGTGCGGACGAACATTTCGATCGAATTTGTAAAATCATAGCAGGAAAGTTTCGGTAAGAGGTTGAATATATTTCAACACAACCTTATGATTATGGGGGTACGGACGATGAATAAATCTATTAATATCCAGGACACGTTTTTGAACCAATTGCGCAAGGAGAGCATCCCGGTGACGGTGTATTTAACGAACGGGTTCCAGATTCGCGGGGTAATCCGCGCATTTGACAACTTTACCATCGTCATAGACAGCGACGGCCGCCAGCAAATGGTGTATAAGCACGCCATTTCCACGTTCACGCCGCAGCGTAACGTATCCCTGATGCAGGATCATCAGAACGACACGCAATAAGCTTCAACGGGGGCCGAAGGGAAGCGATGCAACTTTTCGCCCCTGTTTTGCGTCTAATGGTATAGTCCGCTGCCGAACAACCCTGAAGGGTTGTTCTTTTCATTCAACGTCCCATCAGGTGCTGGATAGCATGCAAATCGTAGGAGATAGAGTAGAGAACTCATTTCTGTGAACAAAAGGGAGTCGGTTATAATGACGAGAGAGAAGCAACCTCCCCAGCGTACACGCACGCGCACACCGGTGCCGACCAAGGGGAAAGGGAAGGGGAAACCTCCCAAGAAACGCGGCAAATGGAGTTGGCGCAAAACCTTCTGGCTGTCGTTCTTTATGGCTGCGTTCGCCGCTTTTATCGCGGTGGGCGGTTATCTGTTCATCTTGCTGAACGGCGAGCGTCTGATGCGCGAGTACAAGGATGCCGACATGTTCGAGATGGCTGAAATCTCCACCGTATATGACAGCAATAATAATGTTATCGCTCATCTGGGCAAAGGAATTGAACATCGGGAGATTGCCGAGCCGGAAGATATTCCGCAGCGCGTCCGCGATGCGTTCATCGCGACGGAGGACCGGCGCTTCAATGAGCACCGAGGGGTCGATCTATGGTCCATCGGCCGCGCCATGGTGAAGGATATCGTGTCGCGAAGCTTGGCGGAGGGCGGCAGCACCATCACCCAGCAGCTGGCGAAGAACATGTTCTTGACCAGCGATAAGACCATCTTCCGCAAAGCGACCGAGGTATCCATCGCGCTGGCGTTGGAGAACCATTTTACGAAAGACGAAATTTTAACGATGTATTTGAACCGTATTTTCTTCGGAAAACGGGCCTATGGCATTATCGCCGCATCGAAAACTTACTTCGGCACGGAGGATCTGAATAAGCTTGAATTGTGGCAGATTGCCACGCTGGCTGCCATTCCGAAGGCGCCGACCCATTACAACCCGATTAATAATCCGGAACGCTCGAAGGAGCGGCGCCAGGTCGTCCTCCAATTGATGTATGAGCAGGGCTATATTACGGCGCAGGAACGGGATGAAGCGTCCGCGGTCGATTACGTGCCGGTGGAGTCCAAGGATGAAGGGGCCGCCAACAATAACAACGAAGAACCGTATTATTCTTATCTCGATTATATGGTAGAGGAGATCGTGGAACGGACCGGTCTTACCGAAGACCAGCTGTTCCGCGGCGGGTACCAAATCTATACGACATTGGACTCGAATGCGCAGCGCATTATGTACGATGCCTTCAATAATGACGAGATGTTCGAGAAGAGCAAGGACGAGACGAAGGTGCAGGGCGCGATGGTCATTACGGATCATAAGACCGGCGCGATCCTGGCGATGATGGGCGGACGGGATTATGCCCGCAAAGGACTGAACCGGGCGACCATCAAGCGGCAGCCGGGGTCGGCCTTCAAGCCGATCGTGTCCTACGCCCCGGCTCTGGAGACCGGCAAATGGTTCCCGTGGTCGAAGCTGAGCAACGAGAAGCAATGCTTCAACGGCTACTGCCCGACCAACCTGGGCGGTTATACGACCAGCGTCGATATGAAGGAAGCGGTCAGACGCTCGATCAATATTCCGGCCGTCTGGCTGCTGAACGAGATCAAATTGAAGACCGGCTTTGAATTTGCCAAGAGCCTGGGCATCCCGTTAACGAACGACGATTTGAACCTGTCGATCGCGCTGGGCGGGATGACGCACGGCGTGACGCCAATTGACATGGCCACCGCATATAACGCATTCGCCAATGGAGGCAATTATTATCCTTCTTACGCTGTGGCGAAGATTGTGGACCGCAAGGGGCATGATTATTTCACGTATCATGTGCCGAAGCCGGTGAAGGTCATGAGCGAGCAGTCCGCATATTATATGACGGAGATGCTTACGGATGTCGTGAAGAGCGGCACCGGCACCCAGGCCCAGATCAGCGGCCGCCAGGTAGCGGGCAAGACCGGCACGACGCAGCATTCGGTTCCGGGCTATGACGGGCCGGGCGACCGGGATGCGTGGTTCGTCGGCTATACGCCGGAGTGGTCGGCCGCGGTATGGATGGGTTATGACAAGACGGACCGGGATCATGTGCTGCATGAGAGCAGCCGGGTGCCTTCGCGCATGTTCAGCGAGGTGGTGGGCAAGGCGCTGAAGGATCGGAAGTCCGGTTCCTTCAACAAGCCCGACCATGTCGAGAAGCAGCCTGATCCGGTGCAAAAGGTTAGCGGCCTGACGGCTTCCTACTCGGAGACGACGAAGACGGTGTCGCTGAGCTGGCAGCCGGTGCAGGGGGATAATATCGTCTACAATCTGTACCGGAAGTCTTCGGCCGAGCAGGATTATACGAAATTGCTGGCCGGACTTAAGGTAACGAATGCGGAAGATATCGGCGTATTCGCCGGGGAGACGTATTCCTATGTGGTCACGGCGGTAAGCGGGGACGATGAATCCGCTCGTTCCAATGCCGCTACGGTCAAGATCGAGGAAGAAGAAATCCAAATACCGGAGACGCCAGAAACGCCGGAACCGCCGAACGTGGATCCTCCGGATCAGGGGGGAGATCCTGACGGATCGGTTGATCCGTTTCCTCCAGACCCGGACGGTTCCGATCCGTCCGGCGGCTGGGATGATACCGGCACGGTGCCGGGAACCGTGGTGCCGGATCAGCCGGAGCCGCCTGCTCCGCCGGACCAGAACGACAGCTTCGAAGAATCCGATACGGGGCAGGATCAGGCCGTTCCGGACAATAACGGAGAGGGCGGCGGCCATGGCTTTGGCCGCAACGGCAATAACGGCAACGGAAATGGGTAACGCATATTTACGCAGCAGAGGAAGCGCGCAATGAAGAATTGCGCGCTTTTCTTTTGAAGGGGAGGAGAAGGTGATCCATGAACCAAGGAAAAGAGCTTGGCGTACATATGAATAAGGGCAGATGGCGTGCCAAACTGCTGTCTCTTGCGGGAACGCTGCTGTTCGCAGGCCTCCTGTGGCTCGCTTATACGCAGTGGAAGATTGCGTCGGTGCCCGAAGCGGCTCCGTCTGTCCGCACGGAGATCGGCATCGTGCTGGGGGCCTCGCTCTGGGGAGACGAGCCGAGTCCGGGCTTGCGGGAACGGTTGAACAAGGCGCTCGAGCTGTACAAGGAAGGGCGATTCGATTATATTATCGTATCCGGGGGATTGGATCGTCCGGATGCGAACTTTACGGAAGCCGAAGGCATGGCCAAATACTTAATTGATCATGGAGTAAGCGAAGATCGCGTCGTGCTGGAAGGCGAATCGACGAGCACGCTGGAAAATCTCCGCTTCAGCCAGCGCATGATGAAGGAGCGGGGCTGGGCGTCGGCCACCATCGTGACGCATGATTTCCATGGCATGCGCGCATTGGAGATCGCGCAGGCGCTCCGCTATGAGCAGCCGCAGATCGTGACCGTGAGCAGCGAGGTCCTGTCTCCGCTATGGCATCGGGGCCGCGAATCGCTTGCGTATACGAAATGGAAATGGGACGAGTTGTGGATTCCGTAAACTTCTAATAACCTGTTCGACGCTAGAATATATTGAACACTATAGACGATTCTGCCTCGGGATGGCAGGATCGGGAGTTGAACGTCGAAAGGGTGACGCATATGAACGTACGACTTAAAGCGGCCGGCTCACACGCAGAAGCAAGACCTTCGCGTCAAATTAATGTCGTCATCCGTCCGGTGGACACACCGGCCGAGTCCGCGGCTCAACAGGAGCAGGCCCGGGCGGCCGGTCAGGATAAGTCCGCCATGCCGGCGGAAGGGCCTTTTGCCGATATCCGCAAGGAGCTGGACCGGCTCGTCGGTCTGGAGCATATGAAGGAAATCGCGTTTGAGCTCTATGCCATCCTGCAAATGAACCGCCGCCGCCAGGAAGCGGGCCTCACGTGCCAGCCGCATGTGTATCATATGATTTTCAAAGGAAACCCGGGGACAGGCAAGACGACGGTCGCCCGGATTATGGCGAAAATGTTCCAGCAGCTTGGATTGCTGAGCAAAGGCCATCTGCTTGAGGTGGAACGGGCGGATCTCGTCGGGGAATACATTGGGCATACCGCGCAAAAGACGCGTGATTTAATCAAGAAGGCGATAGGCGGCGTCTTATTCATTGACGAAGCGTACAGCCTGGCCCGCGGCGGGGAGAAAGATTTCGGCAAGGAAGCGGTGGATACACTAGTAAAGGCGATGGAAGATCAGAAGAACCAGTTCGTTCTGATCTTGGCAGGCTATTCGGAAGAAATGGACTGGTTGATGCAGACCAATTCCGGGCTGCCCTCCCGCTTTCCGATTCAAGTCGAGTTCCCCGATTATACGGTCGATCAGCTCCTGAAGATTGCGGAATCCATTGCCAAGGAGCAGGATTATGTGCTGATGCCTCAATCGCTTGCCCAGCTGAAGAACGTCATTCTGGACGAGAAGATAATGTCCGCCAACTTGTTCAGCAATGCGCGCTTCGTGCGGAATGTGATGGAGAAGGCGATGCGGAACCAAGCGGTGCGCTTGCTTCAGACTTATCCGGAACAGTCGCCGGGCAAGCTGGAGCTGATGACGCTGCGGCCGGAAGATTTAAAATGGGACCGCAAATGAGGTATACTGGGGTACAGAAGCGGCAGGGCGGCGACTATGACATGAAGGAGACCTTCAATGCATGCGAAGAACGTTCTATGAGACATCCACGGAGTTGCAGGACCGGGCGGTCCTCGTGACCTTAATAACGGATGATATCCGGCGGAGCCGGGTTCGTCCGGAAGATTCTTTGCAGGAATTGGTGAAGCTCGCGGAGACGGCCGGCGTTGCCGTGCTGTCGGTCATGATGCAGCAGCGGGAGAACGCCGATCCGAAGTGGTTCATCGGCAAAGGCAAGGTTGCCGAACTGAGAGCGGTCATCGCGGAGCTTGACGCGACGACCGCCATCTTCGATCAGGAACTGTCCGGCGCCCAGGTGCGCAATCTGGAAGAAGCGCTCGATGTGAAAATTATTGACCGCACTCAGCTGATTCTGGACATTTTCGCGCAGCGCGCGAAGACGAGAGAGGGGATAATTCAAGTCGAGCTTGCTCAGCTGTCTTACCTGCTGCCGCGGTTGTCGGGCCACGGGCGCAATTTGTCCCGATTAGGGGGCGGCATCGGAACGCGCGGGCCGGGGGAGACGAAGCTGGAGACCGATCGGCGCCATATCCGGCGGCGCATCTCCGATCTGAAGCGGCAGCTCGAAGAGGTGGTCCGGCACCGCGGCGTCTACCGCGAGCGCCGGAAGAAGAGCGGCGCGATTCAGGTGGCGCTCGTCGGCTATACGAACGCGGGCAAATCGACGCTGCTGCGCCAATTGACGGAAGCGGATGTCTACGTGGAGAATCAGCTGTTCGCCACGCTGGATCCGACCTCACGGCAGTGGGAGCTGCCGAACGGCAAATCGACGATTTTGACGGATACGGTCGGGTTCATTCAGCATTTGCCCCATGAACTTGTCGCTTCGTTCCGCGCGACGCTTGAGGAAGTGAATGAGGCGGACCTTATTCTGCATGTCGTCGATGCCTCTTCTCTGATGCGGGAGGAGCAGATGCGGGTCGTCGACGATATCTTGCAGCAACTGGGCGCCGGAGCGAAGCCGCAGATTGTGCTGTATAATAAGAAGGATATGTGCACCGGGGAGCAGCGCCAGATGCTGCCTTTGGGTGAGAGCCATTTCTTGATCAGCGCATACGACGAAGCCGATCTTGAGCAGGTGCGTCTTGCCGTCCAGGCGCATCTGTCGGGCCGCACGGTGACTTATCGGCTGCCGGGCGCGCGGGGGGATCTGATCGCGCTTGCCCATCGCATCGGCGAAGTGCTGGAACAGGAAGCGGACGGCGAGGATGTGCGGCTGACCGTTCGGCTGGATCGGGCGGAGGCAGAGCTCTATAGCTACAAGCTGGAGCCATTTCAATCATAAGTACAACGGGAGCTTGTTGGGAAGTGCGTTGTCGAGGACAAGGGGAATCAATGAAACATGCAGTTTACAGATGAGATGATGAAGCTGGCAGAACGGGTAGAGGAGAAAATCAAGGATCGGGTCCGGGAGATCGAGTCGATTGCGGAACAGAACCAGTGGAAGGTCATTCAGGCCTTTCAACGGCATCAGGTCAGCGACTTTCATTTTGCCGGTTCGACGGGCTACGGCTACAATGATCGGGGCAGAGAAGTGCTGGACGAGGTCTATGCCGACGTATTCGGCGCGGAGGCGGCGCTGGTGCGCCCTCATTTCGTCTCGGGGACGCATACGATCGCGACCGCTCTGTTCGCGGTGCTCCGCCCGGGCGATGAGCTGCTGTATATTACGGGAACACCTTATGATACGCTGCACAAGGTGATTGGACAGGAAGGCGATGGCAGCGGATCGCTTCGCGACTGGGGCATTCACTATGGCGAGGTGGAGCTGACGAATGAAGGCCGGGTCGATTGGGCGGAGGTCGAGCGGAGGATCTCGCCGCGCACGAAGGTAATCGGCATTCAGCGCTCGCGCGGCTACGCTTGGCGGACTTCGTTCCGCGTCGATGAGATCGCGGACATGGTTACCCGAGTCAAGCGGCTGCTGCCGGATGCGATCGTGTTCGTCGATAACTGCTACGGCGAGTTTACGGAACGGCTAGAGCCGACAGAGGCCGGAGCGGATCTGATTGCCGGCTCGCTCATCAAAAATCCGGGCGGCGGCATCGCCGAGACCGGAGGCTACATCGCCGGCAAGCGCCGCTTGGTGGAAGCTGCAGCGGCACGTCTGGCCGCCCCGGGCATCGGCGGCGAAGTCGGGGCGATGCTCGGCATGACGCGCGCCATGTATCAGGGGCTGTTCCTCGCGCCGAGCATCGTGGGACAAGCCGTGCGCGGCAGCGTCTTCGCGGCGGCCATGTTCGAAGAGCTTGGGTTCCGATCATCCCCGCACTGGTCGGCGCCGCGTACGGATCTGATCCAGGCGATCCGCTTCGATTCCGCCGAGCATCTTATCGCCTTCGTGCAAGGCATCCAAAAGGCATCCGCCGTCGACGCCCATGTCGTGCCGGTGCCATGGGATATGCCCGGCTACGAGCACCCGGTCATCATGGCGGCCGGCACCTTCATCCAGGGCGGGAGCCTGGAGCTGTCGGCGGATGCGCCGATACGGGAGCCGTATACGGCATATATGCAGGGCGGATTGACGTATGCCCATGCGAAGCTGGGAGCGATGACCGCATTGTCCGCCATGGTGGAACGGGGGCTCTTGAAGCTGTCCTGATTTTTCTGTCAGTTTTTCTGACATCTGTTGACACCTATTTGAACGGGAGCTACAATGAAGGGGAGCAAGGGATCACCAGAGGAAGGTTGATGAGCGGTGGGGGATGAAATTCGCAGAAATATGGCTTTGTTTCCAATCGGCATCGTAATGAAGCTGACGGATTTGACCGCAAGGCAGATTCGTTATTACGAGCAGCATGAATTGATTATGCCTGCACGCACGTCCGGCAACCAGCGTCTCTTTTCGTTCAATGACGTGGAGCGGCTGTTGGAGATTAAGGCGCTTATTGAGAAGGGCGTGAACATCGCCGGGATCAAGCAAGTGCTGCAACCGGTCTCCAAGGAATCCGAGGAGGCGACCGTGCTAAGCGATGATTCGGAAAGCAAATGCAAGGAACTGTCGGAGACTCAACTGCATCGAATGCTGAAGCAGCAGCTCATTTCCGGAAACAGACCAGGCCAAGTGTCATTGATTCAAGGTGAACTGTCTCGGTTCTTTACCAAGTGATCACGCCTCTATTCCAGGTTCACAAGAAGGAGATGTTACCCTGTGGGTTACACCAGAGAAGACATTGTACGCATTGCGGAAGAACAAAATGTACGATTTATCCGGCTTCAATTTACGGATTTGCTGGGGACCATCAAGAATGTGGAGATCCCGGTAAGCCAATTGAATAAGGCGCTGGACAACAAAATGATGTTTGACGGCTCTTCTATCGAAGGTTATGTGCGGATTGAAGAATCAGATATGTATCTGGTGCCTGATCTGGATACTTGGGTGGTATTCCCATGGGTAACGGAAGATCGTGTAGCTCGGTTGATTTGTGACGTATATACAACTGATGGAGTTCCGTTCGCCGGATGTCCGCGCGGCATTTTGAAGCGGGCGCTGAAGGAAGCGGAAGAAATGGGCTATACGGCGATGAATGTCGGACCGGAGCCGGAGTTCTTCCTGTTCAAGACGGATGAGAAGGGCAACCCGACGATGGAGCTGAACGACCAGGGCGGATATTTCGACCTGGCCCCGACGGATCTCGGGGAGAACTGCCGCCGCGAGATCGTTTTGAAGCTGGAGGAAATGGGCTTTGAAATCGAAGCTTCCCACCATGAAGTGGCGCCGGGACAGCATGAGATTGATTTCAAGTACGCGGACGCCATCAAGGCGGCCGACCAGATTCAGACCTTCAAGCTCGTCGTGAAGACCATCGCGCGCCAGCATGGCCTGCACGCCACTTTCATGGCGAAGCCGCTGTTCGGCGTGAACGGTTCCGGCATGCACTGCAACATCTCCCTGTTCCAAGGCAAGGAGAATGCGTTCTATGACGAGAAGGATAAGCTGGGCCTGAGCGACGATGCGCGCCGCTTCATGGCCGGGGTCCTGAAGCATGCCCGCGGCTTCGCGGCCATTACGAATCCGACGGTCAACTCCTACAAGCGGCTCGTTCCGGGATACGAGGCTCCATGCTACGTCGCTTGGTCCGCGAGCAACCGCAGCCCGATGGTCCGCATTCCGGCATCCCGCGGTCTCAGCACGCGCGTCGAGGTCCGCAACCCGGATCCGTCTGCGAACCCGTATTTGGCGTTGGCCGCCATTCTGAAAGCGGGTTTGGACGGCATCAAGAAAAAATCCGCTCTGCCTTCGCCGACCGACCGGAACATCTACGTGATGACGGACGAAGAGCGCGAAGCGGAAGGCATCCCGAGCTTGCCATCCAGCCTCAAGGAAGCGCTGGAGGCTTTGCTCCGCGACGAGACCATTTGCGATGCGCTCGGCGAGCATGCGCTGCAGCACTTCATGGAGTTGAAGGAAATCGAGTGGGATATGTATCGAACACAGGTTCATCAGTGGGAACGCGATCAATATATGACCTTGTATTAATTATTTCATCCCTAGAGCCGCAAGGCTTCTGGGGATTTTTATTGTGGGGCCTGAAGAGAATGATAGCGGCGTTAGGGTCGATGCCCACAAAACGCCCCCAAAAAATTCGCTTCATGTTCTTTATGAGATGTCAGACAATAATATACGGCGTTTGGGAAGAGAGAAGCCCCGGAGTGGTCCGGGGCTTAGCGGTTACTTCAAGGCTTCTGTTTTAAATTTGGCGCGCATTTCATCGTATCCTGCCTTGACATCTCCTTCGCCGTCAGGGGTAAATCCGAAGGCGATTTTCCCTTCCATAACCAGCACGATGATTTCTTTTTCATTCCCGTCAACGGTTCCTCGTGCCAGTACGAGTGTTCCTTTCTTTCCGGCTTCCTCGTAATCAATTGACTCCATAACTTTCGGATCTTTGTACATCTTGCTCTCGTCGGTCACATTATTTTGCCCTAATGCAAATAGAGGCTTGATGTCCGGATGAACCTTCTCTTCGACAAACTTCTTCTTGGCATCCACATCGGTTCCATTCACGAACGTGTTGAGATAGTCGAGGACCAGCCCGTCGTCTTTTGACTGTCCCCCGCCCCCGCAGCCTGCCAAGACCAACAAACACACCAAAAATAATGCACTTAATTTCTTCAAAATTCCGCCCCCTCCGACTTAATTATATGACCATATATTCATATATGCCATACCTTAAATTAGACGAAATTAAGAAAACCCCGGATTCCTCCGAGGCTCTTGTCAATATATCGCATGCAGTATGATGTATTTTTTATTTCCTTACTTTTGCGACGGTCAGTCCATCGCCTAGCGGAATGAGCAGCGAATCTAATTGAGGATGATGGGCTACGGTTTCATTGAATTTCTTCATTAATTCAGTATAACGCTTCGGAAGCGCGTCCTGATCCGCTACACTGCCGCCTGCCAGAACATTATCAGCCACGATTACAGCGCCGGGTTCAGCGAGTTGAATGCAATAGTTCAAGTAAGGATCATAATTTTCCTTGTCAGCATCAATAAAGAAAAAGTCAAACCTTTTATTCTCGGCAACTAATTTTTCAAGACTTTGCAAAGCGGGTCCGGTAAAATAGGTGACTTGATTGCCAAAGCCTGCTTTAGCAAGATTATTGCAGGCTAATTTTGCGTAACTCTCCTCTAATTCAAGAGAAGTTAATTTTCCTTCTCCATCGAAGCCTCGCGCTAGACAAATTCCGCTATAGCCGCCCAAAGCCCCTATTTCCAGCACATTTTTAGCCCCTGAAATAGAAACAAGCATCGTTAGGAGTTTTCCGGAGGAAGGAGATACCGAAATAGAAGGCATTCCGTTTTCCCGTATTGATGAAATAACTTCTTCCAAAAGATCATCTTGGCTAGAAAATACGGAATCGATATAACTGTTTATGTGTTTCATCACATTCCCGTCCTTTCTCAGCATCAGATTTAGAATCTTTGCCTGCCGGGGGAAAAGCTTCTGTTTCTCCACTGTTTATCCTGGACGCTTCCACGGCTTCACTTATGTGTATTTCAAATAATTGAATAAATTCGTTAATGACCATATCGATGGCTTTTAATTCACCGACTAGAATTGGATGAATCGACTCAAACTCCGCATTACCATATGGGGGATTGACCGCATGGATGGAGCATGGCTCTCTCCCCGTTGGTTCGGAATGCTGTTCCGAGAAAAACAAAAAGCGCCGGATACGCCGCAATGTCATTAAGATAAGGCGCGGAAAGCATAATCAAGCACAAGAGCAGGTTATCGAAAAGATAGCCCGCTCTTTTTTTTGTTTCAAAAAAAATCAAGACTTAACAGGTAGATGGATATGTGTGGCGAAGCCCCTTAAAAAAACGAGGAGGTTACGCCAATGAATGAGTACGCGAATTCGCTAAAAGAAACGCTGCCATCCCTCATACGAGAAATGGCAGCCGCACCAGCACCTTATGTCAAAAACCCTGAAAAAGATTTTACCCGAAAGAAAAAGCTTTCTTTTGAAACGGTGATACAACTCCTGATCTCCATGGGGGGCAACAGCGTCAACCGAACACGAAAGGCTATAACCTTCTGCATTTGAACGCTGCCTATGACTTGTGCAACAGACTGTACGTGGATGCCCTTGTTCAACCACGAAGGTTGTGCAACGAGGGAAGGGCGCTGGCTGCGATGGTCGACCGTTCTCCCATCAAGGGCAAAACCATTGTGATTGCCGATAGAGGTTATGAAAGTTACAACAATTTCGCGCATCTGGAGCGCAAAGGGTGGAACTATGTTATACGGGTAAAGGATTTGGATTCCAATGGTATTCTTTCGGGCTTGCGTTTGCCCTCTAGCGGAAAGTTTGATAGGGATGTTTAACTGACACTCACCAAAAAACAAACCAAAGAGGTCAAGGCTAATCCCGAGATGTACAAGTTCGTTCCTTCCACGTCAACCTTTGATTTTTTGGATTTGCATGAGAACTTGTTTTACCCGATTTCCTTTCGGGTGGTTCGTTTCGTCCTGCCTCATGGCGCTTATGAGACCGTCATTACGAATCATTCTGCCGCTGATTTCCCACCCGTTGAAATCAAGTCTATGTATAACAGGCGATGGGGCATTGAAACCTCTTTCCGGGCATTAAAGTATACTGTCCGTCTGACGAATTTTCACGCAAAGAGACGAGAGTCCATCACCCAAGAGATTTTCGCAAGAATGATCATGTACAATTTCGCTGAAATGAGGACCTCGCACGTCGTCATTTCCCAAATGGATAAACGGCACCCATACCAAGTCAACTTCACGGTTGCCGTCCACGTTTGTACGGCACGATGAACCCCCGCCCGATGTTGAAGCACTGATCCGCAAAAACATTTTGCCGATTCGACCCGTTCGCCCAGGGCAGCAGAATACGCGCAAAATACGCTGCAAATCAGTTGTTAGCTTCGTCTATAGAGTAGCATAATTCGTTTCATATGAACACTTTTTAAGCGGATCTTCCGTCCGCTTTGTTTGCTGTACGCTTTTTCCTTGCTTGTATACAAAAAAAGAAACGGCACAGGGTCTTTTCCAAGGCCGTTTCAGATTCCTATGTTTTCGGCTCTTGTCTTTGAGCTAAACTCAATGACATTGGGATACGCCGAGACTTTTTTCTTGCGGATATACACGGGGAGGTGCCCCAAAAGCAGCAAAACTGCATTTCAATCAAGACGCCGAAAGGCTGGAACAGGCCGTCAGCGGAAGGGGGATGGAGCACCAACGCTAAGGATCAACGGCGCTCCAAAAAATGAGATTACCAGAAATGTCTTCTCCGTTTTTTGCACACGACCAACACTTTCTGCCCTTCCTTAAGAATGACCGTGATTGCTTTGCGATGACGTCTCATTCAAGCCACCTCCTTTCCATACTACAATATGAGCCAATGCTTTAAATGACTGTGCTATAGCTCCAAGAAAATTAACATGAATAATTTAGGCGAGACACTTGGGTATTGGGGAGAGAGCAGGTCGCTCTTTTGGGAGCATGGTTCGTACGATCGGCCCAAATTTATGCCTATGGGTTATAGCCAAGTCAAACCGTCCGTAATTCTAATATCATGGGAGTACCAAGAGAAAGGAGGTAACTCAAATGAGTGGAGTTACTTGTGGCGTTGGAGGGCTCTGGACCTCGACAGGCGTAATTTTGGTGTTGTTTATTCTGCTTGTCATCGTTTCCCGCGCATTTATTTATTAATAGGTCCTGATGAGACAGTGCCTTGCGCATGTGCGCGCAAAGGCCCCCTTCTGTTCGAGGCCCTGCTTAGTCAGCAGGGCTGTTTTTTATGTCCGGCTTTTGAGCACAAGCTGCACGTTTCTCCTCATGTCCAGGAGCACATTCGAGCGATAGGCATATGTTAGGGGTATGACATATGAAGGGAGACGTTTTTCCGTGAGTTACCAATACCAGCCATACCCCATGAATGTTTACCCGGGGCCACACATTCATCCTTATTCTTCTTCGCAGTTCTGTCCGCATTATTATCCGGAGACGCAAAATTTGAAGATTGAAACACTGCAGATCGTTGAGCCATGGGTGATTAACGGACTAAAAGAAGCGCAAACAATATCCGTTGAGCATGCGCTCCGTGAAGCGGCAGCCGTATCATATCTGATTGGGAGAGGATATAATCCGGCTGTCGCTCATCAAATCGTCGAGTCTTGGTGGCATAAAGGTTAACGCGCGAAATCGAGTGCTTCCCTAAGTAATGGCCTAAGCTTTTAATGCGTCAGCCATTAATGATTTCGCCGCCGTTGACATGCAGGATCTGTCCGGTGACGTAAGAGGAATCCGCGCTGGCTAGATACACGTAGCTGGGAGCGAGCTCTTGAGGCTGTCCAGGTCGCTGCATCGGCGTGTCCCCGCCGAATTGACTGACCTGATTCGCATCGAATGTGGACGGAATGAGCGGCGTCCAGATCGGGCCGGGCGCCACGCCGTTCACCCGGATGCCGTCCGGTGCCAGATTCGCTGACAAGGAGCGGGTGAAGGCGACTATCGCGCCCTTGGTGGCGGAATAATCCAACAAATTTGCGCTTCCCCGATACGCGGTGACGGAGGCGGTGTTAATGATAACGCCAGTATGCCGTTTCAATTGGGACATTGCCGCCTTCGTCAGATAGAACATCGCAAATATGTTGGTCTTGAATGTACGTTGAAGCTGTGCGTCTGTAATGTCTTCTATGCGCCCCTGCGGATGCTGCTCACCGGCATTATTGACTAATATGTCCAGCTTCCCGAGCTCCTTCACAGTCTGTTCCACCGCTCGCTCGCAGAACGATTCTTCTCCGATGTCACCGTCGATAAGCAGGCAGCGGCGTCCTGTCTCCTCGACATGCCGCTTCGCTTCCTTGGCATCGTCATGCTCATTCAAATACACGATGGCGATGTCGGCGCCTTCCTTGGCGAACGCCACGGCGACCGAGCGGCCAATGCCGCTGTCGCCGCCGGTAATCAGCGCAACCTTGTTCTTCAGCTTGCCCGCAGCGGAATAGGAATGGCATTCGAATTGCGGACGCGGATTCATGTCCGTCTCGAGGCCTGGTTGGCGGTTCTGATGCTGGGCGGGCAGGGTCTGCTTCATCTGCTGATGGGATGTCATGATGCTTCACCTCTCGATTGGATTTTTCGAAGTTCGTCATGTAACGTAACTTACCACATCGTTCCCGGAATTAATCACGTTATACCGCCCTGACACGTCAAAAAGCCGCTTTCGAATACAGAAATGCCTGTACTCAAAGCGGCTTTCTCCACATTTGCACCCATGCAGCAAGGATTAATGAAAATCACGGAACAATCCAATCACTTTGCCCAGGATCGTCACATGCTTCAACCGGATCGGCTCAAAAGTTGGATTCTCCGGCTGAAGCCGGATATGATCGCGTTCCTTGTAGAAGGTCTTCACCGTTGCCTCGTTCTCCTCGGTCATGGCCACGACGATATCGCCGTTGTTCGCGGTCTGCTGCTGGCGGACGATAACATAGTCTCCGTTATGTATACCGGCTTCAATCATGCTGTCGCCGACAACGGATAGCATGAAGATGTTCTCGTCGTCTCCCACCATATGCACCGGGAGAGGAAAATAATCTTCGATGTTCTCGGTCGCCGTAATCGGCTCGCCGGCCGTTACCTTCCCGATGACGGGAACGCGTGCTACGGCATGGCTGAACTCTGAATGGCGATCCGACTGTTCGCTTAGCAGTTCGATCGCTCTTGGCTTCGTCGGGTCCCGGCGGATAAAGCCTTTCTTCTCCAGCCGATCGAGATGACCGTGCACCGTGGAACTCGATGCGAGGCCGACAGCTTCCCCGATCTCTCTTACGGAAGGAGGATAGCCCTTGGTGCGGACTTCATCGCGTATAAAATCAAGGATCGCTTGTTGTCGACTTGATATTTTAGACAAAGATATCAACTCCAATGAATGCTCTTTTGTCAAAATTATACCATAGAACCTCCGTTCGCACAAACGTAAGTTCTAAAAAATCCTTGATTTTATGCGGTTTATTCGTTTTCTTTCAACGCATGCCCCATATTCGGATTTGGGGAACAAAAAAAGAGAACGCACGTTCCTCAAAAACGGTTGACCTGAACGTATGTTCGTGTTACATTATGGACATTAAGAATAGAACAAGTGTTTGGGGAGTGAGCGGACATGAGTGAAATGGTATATAGCCCGAGACGGAGTTACGCATATCGAACGGAAGCAAGATCAACGCTGCGTCAGCCTGTAAAGCCAAAGCCTTATAATAGAAGAAAATTGATTCGGGCGGTACTGCTCTCCGGCCTGCTGTTCCTTTTGTGCGCGGGAATCGTACAAGCATGGGGGGATGACGACGCAGTATCCGGGCAGCCTTCTGTAAGTACGGAGCGAGTGCTTGTTCAGCCTGGGGATAGCCTGTGGGAAATCGCGACGGAATACAAACCGAACGGGATGGATACCCGGGAGTACATATACAAGATCATTCAGTTGAATGACTTAAGGGGACATACGCTGCAATCCGGCATCGTCCTTGTCGTGCCGATACTTTCTTGACCATAATTCGGCTGAGGCCGGGATCATTGTTCTCGCAGCACCGCTCTTCTCACCGGCTGAGGCCGAAGGAGCCGCTTCTTGTATTCCATCGCTGTCAGCTTGCTTGACAAGGCTGATGCAGCATGTCAAAGTAGAAGATATGCACCATGGTATGGAGGGTACAAGATGAATATGGATAAATTAATCGCTCGCATCAATGAACTGGCCCGCAAGCATAAGAGCGCAGGGCTGAACTCGGAGGAACTTGCAGAACGGGCCGCGCTAAGAGAGCAGTACCTTGAATTGTTCCGTCAGCAGGTCCGCAACAAGTTGGACAGCATTCGCTATGTCGAAGACGAAGAAGGCGAACAGAACAATCAATCGGGAAACATCGTTCATTAGAGTGTGTAACATATAGGAGGTCTGGATGGATGTCGCGTAGTTGGGAACGCCAAGTACGGCGCAACAGCGCTCAGTTGAACAAACAACGCAAAAAGCAGGGCAAGCCGGGGATCGCTTCCCATACGGTTGCGTTCGATGAATTCAAGGGCCGGAATTTTATTCTTCCTTTGATATTGACCGGGTTTACGATCATTTATGCGCTGCTTGGCAGTGTCGGTACGAGTCTGCCGTCCCCGACGCTGTACTGGGTAACTGTTATTTGTTATTTGGCATTGGCATTGATGCTGTTTTTGCGCCGGCCTTTTTTGCGGGTCGCGAAAGACGAACTAAGCACGACAAAATGGAATCGGCTGCGTACGCTCAAAGTGGAAGATATCAAAAAAATAACGTACCAGCCAGGCTTTATCGTTATTGAAAAGAACGGCAAAGGCTCGAACTGGGTATTCTCCCGCATGATGAACCGCTATGACATCGAAGCGATGAATGCGCGGCTGCAGCAGTTCGCCGCTCAGAACCGGATAGCGTACGAAGAGAATTCAAAAGAAGACAAGAACGGCAAGGCCAACGAGACGGATCAGTCGGACAAGGTTGTCTTCGTGAAGCCGAAGAAGTAGGTTTGCCGGAGTGGGACAAGGGGGAGTCGCAATGGCCATTCGTGCCGTATTATTCGATCTTGATGATACGCTGCTGTGGGATGAGCGGTGTGTGGAAGAAGCCTTTTCCGCCGTGTGCCAATACGCACACTCGAAAGCGGGGGTTGATGCGGAACAATTGGAGACGGAAGTGCGAAACGCGGCAAGAGCTTTATATGAAAGCTATGAAACCTACGCCTTCACGACCAACATTGGCATCAATCCGTTCGAGGCATTGTGGGGCCGCTTTACCGGGGGAGAACATGAGCAATTCCGTTACCTCCAGCAGTTGGCGCCATCTTACCGCACTGCCTCCTGGACGACCGGTCTTCGCCATTCGGGTTGCGAGGATGAGTCGTTGGGAGCAGAGCTGGCGGAGCGATTCATGAGCGAACGGCGGGCGCGTTCTTACGTTTATGAAGAGACTTACGATATTTTGCGAACGTTGAAGCCTCATTATCAGCTGCTCCTTTTGACGAACGGGGCGCCGGATTTGCAGCAGGAGAAGCTTGATGGCATCCCGGATATCATTCCGTTCTTCGATCATATCGTCATCTCCGGCGATCATCCGGAAGGGAAGCCTGCGCCAAGCCTGTTCCGCCATGCTATGTCCTTGTTGGCTATCGGCCCTCATGAAGGACTGATGGTTGGAGACAAGCTGACTACTGATATATTAGGGGCCCAGAATGTCGGGATGCATCACGCCTGGCTCAATCGCAAGGGCGTGACATTGACCGGCAAGATCAGGCCTGAACACCAAATAACCAACTTGATGGAATTGACCAACGTGATTGAAGCGATAAATCAAGCGGCGCTCAAATAAACCTGAAAATGAAGGAAAGCTTGCCTTGCAAGGCGGGCTTTCTTGCTTAATGGGAGCAAACCATCCGGCCGAGGCGCCGGCATGTCAAGTTGCTGATGTGACGAATGTCACACAACCGTCACATAACCGTTCAGAATCTAGCCCGATCGAGTCATATCTTGCGGAGTGATGTTGTTTATAATGAATACATAGAGTGGTTGGAAATAGTTAAGGAGTGAATGGGCATGATGAAGAAGGCAATGTTGGCGCTGTCGCTTTGCATGATGCTTATTTTCGCTGCAGGCTGCGGCAATGGCAGCAGCAATGGCGGCGAGCATGCGAGCCACAATGGCTCCATTGATCACAGCGGGCACGCAGAGCACGGACAAGATGGGGCGATCCCAGACCTGATTAAAGTAGACCTGCAGGTTCCTGCGGAAGTGAAAGTAAATGAGCCTGTCACGATAACCGCGCGTGTTACGCAGAACGACCAAGCGGTGGATGATGCGGATACCGTGGAGTTCGAGTATTGGCTGGAAGGGGAAGAACAGCACGAGCGCGCCGCGGGCTCCTTCACCCAGGATGGTACATATCAATTCGAGCATACGTTTGACAAAGCGGGCACTTACAATGTGATCTCCCATGTAACGGCACGCGATATGCATTCGATGCCGAAGAAGCAATTCGAAGTGAAATGATAAAATAGGAAGCCCTGTCATGGCGACAGGGCTTTCGTCTATTTTTTCCGTTACGCTTTTTTGAAAGACGGATCTGCATACGGATGGGCGATCCAGCCTTCCGTCTCGATGAATAGGCGAACAGCTACGATTTTGCGGTTGTCCATTAAGGTAAAATAGTGCGGCTTGTTCTCCGGAACGGAGATGACATCGCCGGCGGACAGAATGACATCCATGTAGCCGACGTCATCGGATCCTTTAATCACAAAGATCCCATTGCCGGCCGTAATCGCTCTCACCTCGTCTTCGGTGTGGGTGTGTACTTGCTCGAATTTTTTCAGAAGCTCCTCGATATTCGGCGTTGCGTCGGAGAGTGCGATAATATCCCATGTCCGGTACCCTCGGCGCACGGCCAGATCACGGATTTCCTCATCGAATGCATCAAGAATCGCTTGCTTCTCGTCATCCGTCAGCACAAATTTGTCTTGCAGGGAAGCGGCTAATTTGTTCGGATTCCAGTGCTCATACAGCACGCCTTGCCTCTCCAGGAAATCACGAACATTCTCTTCTCCCGTAATTTTTTCATTCGTGTTTCGAATCCGAATCTCTGCCATACGCCAATCCCTACTTTCATAATCAGAATAATTGTGATTGTATTATAGTACACAGGAAATGAATGGGCAAGAGCTTATCGAGTGAAAAGATCACAAGTCTTTCCTAAACGTTGCACTTCTGTTAAACTAAGTTCTAAACGTTTGACAGAGGGTGGGTAGAAGGATGAAGAAACCAACATTAGAAGAACGACTTCAAGAACGCATTCTCATTCTCGACGGTGCGATGGGGACGATGATTCAGCAGGCGGATTTATCGCCGGAAGATTTCGGAGGCGAACATTTGGACGGATGCAACGAAATGCTTGTACTGACTCGTCCCGACGTCATTTCACGTATACACGAACAATACCTTGAAGCCGGGGCCGACATACTGGAGACGAACACCTTCGGGGCCACCAGCATTGTGCTCGCGGAGTACGATCTCCAAGAACGGGCCAGGGAATTAAATCTCGCGGCCGCGAAGCTGGCGGTAGAGGCCGCGAAGAAGTTCAGCACGGCGGAATGGCCGCGCTATGTCGCCGGAGCGATGGGCCCTACAACAAAAACTCTGTCGGTCACCGGCGGGGTTACCTTCGATCAACTGGTTGATAGTTATTACGAACAGGCGCTGGCGCTTATTGAAGCGGGTGTCGACGCCCTGCTGCTGGAGACGTCTCAAGACACGTTGAACGTGAAGGCAGGTTCGATTGCTATTCAACGGGCGATGGAGGCGATGGGACAGAAGCTGCCGTTAATGATTTCAGGCACGATCGAGCCGATGGGAACGACCCTTGCCGGACAAAATATTGAATCCTTCTATATTTCCCTCGAGCACCTGAATCCGGTGTCGATCGGCTTGAACTGTGCGACCGGTCCGGAATTTATGCGCGATCATTTGCGTTCGCTCGCTGCGATAAGCCGGGCGGCGATCAGCTGTTACCCGAATGCGGGCCTGCCTGACGAGAACGGACATTATCATGAATCCCCGGAATCGCTTGCTCGCAAAATCGCCGCCTTCGCCGAGCGGGGCTGGTTGAATATCGCAGGCGGTTGCTGCGGGACGACGCCGGAGCATATCCGTGTGCTCAAAGAGGAATTGGATCAATACGAACCTCGGCGGCAAGCCGGAAGCCATCCGCCGGCTGTATCCGGGATCGAGACGGTATACATCGAGAATGAGAGCCGTCCGTACATGGTCGGCGAACGGACGAACGTACTCGGTTCACGCAAGTTCAAGCGCTTAATCCGGGAAGGCAAGATTGAAGAAGCGGCAGAGATAGCGCGTGCGCAAGTGAAGAACGGAGCCCATGTCATCGATGTGTGTCTACAGGACCCGGATCGGGATGAAGCGGAAGATATGCGCGCGTTTTTGCAAGAAGTGGTAAAGAAGGTCAAAGTCCCGCTCGTCATTGACACGACCGATTCGGAAGTCTTGGAGCTCGCATTAAAATATACGCAAGGCAAGGCGATTATTAACTCGGTTAACCTCGAGGACGGGCTGGAAAAATTCGAGAACGTCGTTCCCTTAGTTCATCGCTATGGGGCATCGCTCGTCGTCGGCACGATCGATGAGCGCGGGCAGGCGATTGCCCGGGAGGAGAAGCTGGCGGTCGCCAAGCGATCCTTTGACATCCTCGTCAGAGACTCCGACATTGAGCCGGAAAACATTATTTTCGATCCGCTGGTGTTCCCGGTCGGAACGGGCGATGAGCAATATATCGGCTCGGCGAAGGAAACTATCGAAGGGATCCGCCTCATCAAAGAGGCGATGCCGCGCTGCCAGACGATACTTGGCATCAGCAATATTTCGTTCGGCTTGCCGGAAGCCGGCCGGGAAGTGCTGAACTCGGTTTTCCTGTACGAGTGTACGAAGGCGGGGCTCGATTATGCGATTGTGAATACAGAAAAGCTGGAGAGATATGCCTCCATACCGGAGCATGAGCGGAAGCTGTCCGAAGCGCTCCTCTACGACACGAATGACGAGACGCTGGCCGAGTTTGTCGCCGCCTTCCGCAACCGTACGGTAGAAAAGAAGGTGAAGACAAACGATCTTCCATTGGAGGAGCGTCTTGCTTCCTATATAGTGGAAGGGACAAAGGAAGGACTCATTCCGGATCTGACGCTCGCCCTGGAAAAATATCCGCCGCTCGACATTATTAACGGGCCGCTGATGAAAGGAATGGAAGAGGTAGGACGCTTGTTCAACAATAATGAGCTTATCGTTGCCGAGGTGCTGCAGAGCGCCGAGGTGATGAAGGCATCCGTTGCGTTCCTTGAGCCGCATATGGAGAAGAACGAAACAGCGGTCAAAGGAAAAATATTGCTCGCCACCGTAAAGGGCGACGTCCATGATATTGGGAAAAACCTGGTTGAAATCATTCTGTCCAATAACGGCTATGAAATTATAAATCTTGGGATCAAGGTTCCTCCTGAACAGTTAATTGAAGCATACCGCAAAGAAAAGCCGGATGCGATCGGCTTATCCGGACTGCTCGTCAAATCGGCCCAACAGATGGTGGTGACCGCACAAGATCTGCGGAGCGCCGGGATCGATGTGCCGATCATGGTCGGGGGGGCGGCGCTGACGCGCAAATTTACGAAAACCCGGATCATTCCGGAATATGACGGGCTTGTTCTCTATGCGAAGGATGCGATGGAGGGGCTGGATCTGGCGAACAAGCTGATGAATGCCGAAGAACGGCAGCTCCTCGTAGACGAGCTGCGCGCGCATAAGGAGCGGCTCGCCAAGGAAGAGGAAGCGGAGCAGAAGCTGCCGAAGCTGACTCGTGCGGTCCGCTCGGCGATTAAGGAAGCGCCCGTCCATCTTCCGCCGGACCTGGAGCGTCACGTGCTGCGCAATATTCCTGTGCCGCAAGTCATTCCGTACGTCAATATGCAGATGCTGCTCGGGCATCATCTCGGCATGCGCGGGTCTGTCGAGCAGCGCTTGAAGGAGCGCGATCCGAAGACGTTCGAACTGAAGGAGACCGTCGACCGGATTTTGCATGAGGAAGCGGAGAGCGGCGTGCTGCAGGCGAACGCGATGTACCGTTTCTTCCCGGCCCAGTCGGAAGGGGATTCCATCCATATCTATAATCCGGAGCGGCAGGATGAAGTCCTGCATACCTTCACGTTCCCGCGGCAGCAGGTCGAGCCTTTTATGTGTCTGGCCGATTTCTTGCGCTCGAAGGAGAGCGGCGTAATGGATTACGTCGGCTTCCTGGTCGTGACGGCCGGGAAGGGAGTCCGCGAGCGATCGGATGAATTCAAGCAGCAGGGAGAGTATTTGCGTTCCCACGCGCTGCAGTCGGTGGCGCTGGAACTGGCGGAAGGTCTGGCCGAGCGGATTCATCATATGATGCGGGAAGTATGGGGCATCCCCGATCCGGCCGAGATGACGAGGAAGGAACGGTTCGGCGCCAGATACCAGGGCATTCGGGTGTCGTTCGGTTACCCGGCCTGCCCGAACCTGGAGGATCAGGAGCCGCTGTTCCGCCTCATGGAGCCCGAGGATATTGGCGTGCACTTGACCGAAGGCTTCATGATGGAGCCGGAAGCCTCTGTCACCGCGATGGTGTTCGCTCATCCGCAAGCAACATACTTCAATGTGGATAAGGCCTAACAAGGCTGTCAGCATACTTGATACCAAATAACGACTCCGCACCTCCGCGCCGCTTCCTCTATTGGCAGGTGCGGAGGTTTTCTTTTTGCAGGGCAAGGGCAGAATCGAACGAAGCGGAGTTGGGTATAGCTTACTACGAATGCACTATCAGGAACCGCAATTATTTTATATCATTAAGTAAAGGGGGAGACAGGGCTATGGATCTTTATTTTCTCGGCACCGGGGCCGGCATGCCGACTACCCGGCGCAATGTAAGCAGCCTCGTGCTGCGCTTGCAAGAAGAACGGGGAACGTTCTGGATGTTCGATTGCGGGGAAGGGACTCAGCATCAAGTTCTCCGCTCTCCATTGAGGCTTGGCAAGTGCGAGTACATCTTTATTACGCATTTGCATGGAGATCATTTGTTCGGGCTGCCGGGGCTTCTGTCCAGCAGGGCGTATCAAGGCGGGGTTGATCCGTTGACCGTGTTCGGACCGGCCGGGCTGCGCGAATTCATGGAGACCGCGTTTCGCGTAAGTGATACTCATTTGCCCTATGAGCTGCATATCCAGGAGATCGAGCCGGGCGACATCTGGTCCGATGACAGCTTCCGCGTGACCGCGCTCCCGCTGGAGCATCGTGTGCTTTCCTATGGCTATCGGATTCAGGAGCTTGACCGTCCGGGCAAACTTCGTCTCGAGGTGCTCGAGAGGATGGGCATCGAACCCGGTCCGGTCTACGGAAAGCTGAAGCGCGGGGAGGATGTCATGCTGCCGGATGGGCGGCGCATTGCTGCAGCGGCCGTAGTGGGAGAGCCAATACCGGGAAAATCGATTGCGATATTAGGCGATACGCGGCCATGCGAGAATGCGGTGAGATTGGCGGATGGGGCGGATGTTCTTGTGCATGAAGCTACGTTCATGGAGGACAAACGCAGCAATGCGCATGAGTACGGCCATAGCACCGCCGCGGATGCAGCAGCGATCGCCCTGAAAGCCGGCGCTGGCAAGCTGGTGCTCACCCACTTCAGCTCGCGCTACAAAGAGGAGGAAACGCTGGCCCGATTGCTGGCCGAGGCGAGGGCTATTTTTCCCGCAACGGTGCTAGCCGACGATCTGCTCGCAGTTCCGTTGGCGATGGAACCGGAACGATAGTCCGACAGCAGCCGGCCTATGGGAAGCTTGTTTCCCGGGCGCCAACTGGACGGCGGGAGGCGTTGAGCCGGCTGATTATTTTCCGGGAAAGCGCACAAGTTGACAAAGGAAGCGTCATCCGAGCAGGTACGAGGGAAAGGGATGGGGTTTCGACGCCAGTCGACGCAGCGTCCCGTCGAAATTGGACGGATCATTATCATATCCGGCCTTGCAAGCGGAGTTGCGGTTCTTTACAATGGATCAAAGTTGAGTATTTCCCCGCTGCTGGCTGTCGTCAGCGAAGGCAGGGAAGAAGGAAAGGTGGAATCCTCCATGCAGAAGCTTGGTTTCTCTATAGTCGGGTTCGGCACAATTGCCAAAACCCATATGATCGCACTGAGAACGCTGCCGATTGTGAAGCCGCTGCCTGTGGAGCCGGCTCTCCACGCGTTGGTGACGAGAAGGCCCGAAGAAGTAGGAGACCAGGCACGGCGAATCGGATTTGCCCATATTACAAATTCGTTGGAAGAGGCGCTTCAGATTGAGGGTTCCGATGCGGTAAGCATTTGTACGCCGAATGCGCTCCACGCGGAGCAGGTCCGAACAGCCATTGAATACCGGCAGGCTGTTTATTGCGAGAAGCCGGTAACGGATAATGCGCAGGCCACGAAAGATTTGGTGGAAGAGATACCTGCACAATACCCGCAGCAGCTCGCCTTTGTCTTTCGTTATCACCCGGCTGTCATGCGCATCCGTTCCTGGCTGGAAGCGGGACTTGTCGGCGAGGTCCTGCAGTGCAAAATCGCTTATCTCCGCTCCGGATATTTGAGCGAATCGAGGCCTTTTAGCTGGAGGCTGAGCGACTCGCTGTCCGGCGGAGGAGCTGTCACGGATATCGGCGTGCATGCGCTTGATTTAATCCGGCACTGGTTCGGCGATTTTGCGAGTGTGGATGGCCATGTACATACGTTTGTGCCGGAGCGGCCGAAGGCGGCTGGTTCGGAAGAGCGCGTCCCGGTCCTTGTTGATGATTGGGCCGTCATGACTTATAGAACAGCAAGCGGCGTCCACGGGATGGTGGAAGTGTCCCGGATTGCTTATGGCGCAGATGCGTTCCGGATCGACATCGTCGGTACGAAGGGAAGCATCACATGCGATCTGGAACGGGATAAGATGCCGGCCCTTCACTTATTGAGCGGACAACAGCCTGCGCTCCCCGAACCGGACAGCCTGTACTTGCTTCCGGACGAAAAGGCGACGATGGGCGTCTTTCAGGACAGCCACTTTGCGGCGCTTCATCACTTCATTTTGCGATTGTCCGGGGACGAACGCTGGGCGGATATCGTTCCGACCTTGGCGGACGGCAATGCGGTGGAGCAGTGGGTGGATCATATCATTCGCACCGGCCGGGAGCGGCAGGCCTAGCCGTGACGGCTTGCGGCATGAGGCAGAAAGGAATGGGGAAGCATCATGATGGACACAAAATGGCATGCTTGCATCGATCTGGATGGAACGATGTATCACGGATCGGCGATGATTGAAGGCGCGGATGCGCTGATCTCGACATTGCAGCAGCTCCGAATCCCGTATCAGTTCGTGACAAATAACTCGTCGCGCACGCCGGAAGAAGTCGCGGATATGCTGAACAGGCTCGGAATCAATGCGAAAAGTCAGGATGTGCTGACGTCGGCTCAAGCTGCTGCATCGTATATTCTGAAAAAATTTCCCGGCCGCCATGTATTTATGATCGGGGAAAGGGGACTGGAGCAAGCCTTGACGGACGCCGGTGTTCAATGGACGGCGGATGTGGAAGCGGTATGGAATGAAGAGGTCGATATCGTCGTCCAGGGAATCGACCGGAGCTTGAGCTATGCGAAGCTCGAAGCGGCCGCAGCCGCAGTCCGCAAGGGGGCGCTCTCGATTCTGACGAATCCCGATCTGATGCTTCCTTCAGACCGGGGATTCTCGCCTGGAGCCGGTTCGATCGGGGCTGCGATCCAGGCGGCCTCGGGGGTTGAACCCGTCGTGATCGGGAAGCCGAGCCGCATCATTATGGACGCTGCTCTGGAGAGGCTGGGCTGCCGCGCGGAGGAAGCCATCGTCATCGGCGACAATATGATGACGGACATGCTGGCAGGCCATCAGGCGGGCTGCCGTACGGCGCTTGTCTTGACAGGCATTACGACGGCGGCCAACCGCATGGATTATCAGAAGCGCTCGGGAGTCAATCCCGACATGATATGCGAGACGCTGGACGAATTGCGTCAATGGTTCATGGAACAAGCGCATAATAATGAATAAGCGTCATTAACGCCATTAATTTATAGACATAGGAAGGAAGATGCTCGATGCCGGGAATTCCCGAGATCGAAGGTTACCGGAAACGGCTGGATCAGGATACGGTAGGCCAGCGGATCCGCCGCTTGGATATGCAGCGCCAATCCGGGCTGAACGTGGAAATGGAACGTATTCACGATTTGACACTGGGCCGACTAATTTTATTTGTGGAGCGAAGAGGAGCCGATCTAATTTTTCATCTGGATAATGGTCAGCGGCTGGTGCTTCGGTTGGGCCAGGAGGATGAACTTCAGATTGACAGGCTCGAAGCCGGGCCGGAGGAAGAGGAACCGACCGCGGCCGCAAGCGCCGGGAAGCCGGCCTTTTCGCTTCGTGTGGACAGCGTGGCGGTAATCGTGGCCAAGTCCAGGTCGCTTCAGCTCTTGCTGCTGTCGGCGAAGGAACTGGATCAACTACAGCGGGAGCAAGGGCCTGATCCGTTGTCCCGCCACTTGACGGCAGAGCGGTTCCGCCAGCGGTTCGCGAAGCGGCGCTCCACGTTGAAGGCGGCCTTGATGAATCCGGCTCTATTGGCCGGAATTGACAGCCGGTATGCGGATAACATCGCGTTTGCTGCCGGACTTCCTCCGTCCGTGCGGGTTGATCAGCTGCAGGAAGAAGACCTTGACCGATTGTATCTATCGATGATTCATGTGCTTCAGGATGCGATCGAGCGGCAGGATGGGGACGGATCGGCAGCTGACGGCAGCGGAGCTTCATACGAATGGGGAATCGCAGGCAAGACAGGGGAGCCTTGCCCGCGCTGCGGCACGCCGATTGAAGAAATGATGATCCAGCGGAAGCCTGCGTATTACTGTCCGCAGTGCCAACCGCTGCCGCCAGCGGTTGAATCCTAACCTCCCGGGGAGGGGAGAAGGCGGCTCCGTGCTGCAATACGGTTGTCATCTGTCGCTGCGGGGCGGCTACAGTCATGCTGCGCGCGACGCCGTACGATTGCAGGAGGCGTTCGGCCTGGGCTGCTATCAATATTTCAGCAAGAACCCGAGGGGCTTGTCCGTCAAGGAAGGTTACGAGGACGAGGCGGAGGCGGCTCGGGAACTATGTGAACGGCACGGGATTCACACGGTCGTCCATACGCCGTATCCGACGAATTTGGCGGTGGATGCCGAACAGGCGCCAGAGCGTTTCCAAGCGACGGTTCAATCGCTGTTGAATGATTTGATGATCGCGGAAGCCTGCGGCTCGATTGGAGCTGTCGTCCATTTTGGCATTTTCAAGGGCAGGGACGGCGGGGAGCAGCTTTTGCTGCGTACCTACGGGAACATAATTCGCACGATCGACACGGTGCTTGCCGTCTGGAACGGGCGAGCCCTGCTGTTGCTGGAGAATCAGGCGGGCAGTCATGGCGGCCTTGGCGTGACGATGGAGGAGCTCATCCAGATCAGGCAGTTAAGCCGGTATCCTGATAAAATCGGCTATTGCTTCGATACATGCCATGCGTTCGTGAGCGGCTTATGGGACCCGTCCAAGACCGACGAATTGGTCGCGAAGGGGCATGAGCTCGGTTATTGGCGGCATATGCAGGTCATTCACCTCAACGATTCCAGAGAAGCCTATGCTTCGCGTCAGGATCGCCACGCCAATCTGGGAGACGGGCATATCGGCATTAAGGAGTTGGCCCGCTTGGCCGTGGCTGAAGGGATCCGCGGGAAACCGCTCATTCTGGAGACGCCGGGAAGCAGCCAATACGGACATATTCCCGAGTGGAACAGGCTGAAGGAGGCAGTCCGGGCCGACAACAAATTTTTTGGTGAAGGAAAAGAGGGAATGCGATGATTCATGTCTACCTGGACGACTGGCGGCGCTGCCCGGACGGATTCGTGCTGGCGAGGAATATGGCGGAATGTCTGCTGCTTCTGGAAGAGGAGCGCGTCGGTATTCTGTCGCTTGATCATGATCTGGGGCCGGATGAGCCGACGGGAACGGAGCTGGTGATGGAAATGGTGCGCCGCGGGCTCTATCCGGAGAAGGAAATCTACCTCCATACTTCCTGTCCGGAAGGGAGGCAACGGATGTACCAGCAGCTTTATAAGCATAAGCCGGACTCCGTGAAGCTCCATAACGGGCCCATGGGCTGGGATACGCTGGAGCGGGTTAGGCTGGAGACGCAGTGAAGCCGGTTCACGGTCAAGACCTCCAGGCATTTATGCCAGGCCGTCTGTCCGCGGCTGCGGAAACCCCGCGGGCCCTCTATGTGTACAGCCCCTTGTGCGGGACGTGCCGGCTTGCTGAACGTATGCTGGCTCTATTGGAGCAGTCTTATCCGCAGCTCCAGATCGCTTCGGTCAATGTGCTGGAGGCCGCCGAGCTGGTGCAGGCGCATCGCATCGAGAGCGTCCCTTGCCTTATGCTCTGGGGAGATGAGACACCGGGGCGGGACAACCGGCCCGAGAAAGTATATGCATTTCATTCGGTAACTTATATGTATGAACGATTGAAAGGCGGGGGATTGCTGTGATACAGCTAGAACACATCAGGTTCCAGAGGGAAGAACGAACCATTTTGAATGACGTCAATTGGAGCGTCAACCCGGGTGAGCACTGGGTCCTGCTCGGACGGAACGGATCCGGGAAGACGACGCTGCTTGAACTGATAACCGCCTACCAATTTCCTTCAAGCGGAACCGTCCGCGTGCTCGGTCATACATATGGTCAGTGCGACGTGAGACAAGTCAGACAGCGGATCGGCTATATCAGCCAGTCGCTCGTCGAAAAATTAACGCTGCGCGACCCGGTGTGGGAAGTCGTGGCGACCGGCGCCTTCGCTTGGCTGCGCTTTTACCAGGAGATTCCGGACGAGGTGAAGGAGAGGGCTCATCAATTGCTGGAGGAATTTCATCTCGGCCGTCTGGCTGATCAGCCGCTTGCCGTCTGCTCGCAAGGGGAGCACAAGAAAATTATGCTTGCCCGGGCGCTGATGAGCGATCCCGAGCTGCTGATTATGGACGAGCCTTGCTCGGGCCTCGATATTTATGAGCGGGAGAAGCTGCTTCAAGATATGGCGCTGCTCTCGGGGCGCGATCTCGGGATTGTCTATGTGACGCATCATTCGGAAGAAATCATTCCGCTGTTCACCCATGTCGCGCTGCTTCATGAGGGACGGATGATCGCGTCCGGATCGAAGCGCGAGGTCATGACGCCGGAGCTGCTCTCGAAGACCTTCGATATGGGCGTCCAGGTAGACTGGACGAATGATCGGCCATGGATTCGGGTCCCTTGAGCCGCGTATTTTTGATAAATTATCTACACTGAAATGTTCAATATAGCGATTGATTCGAAACAAAGCTGGAGGTTTGCCCACGTGGAATCCGTACAAGAATTGATTCTTGACTCTCATTTTACACCGTCATCTCATTGGATCGTCACCTCCAATCACGGTTATATCTCATATGCGCAGGAGGAACTGCGCAGAAGCTTCGGCCAGTTGAAGAGCCGCATGCTCGTTCCCGGCGAAATGGCCTTGATGGAGCTTCCGACCGGTTCCGCTGATGCAATCGAACGCTGGCAGCATGATCCGCCGATCTTTGGCAGGCATATTCAGCCGGTGCACCTGGCGGTTAAGCGCGGGGAGGGGCTGGCGAGCGGTCCGGCGCCACAACTGGAGGCGATGTGCGCCTCGTGCCTGGAGAAGTTGAACGCATGCTCCGGTCTCCAGGTTGACGGCGGCAAGCGAGTCGCTGTCCATGTTCGGTCCGGCGGCGCTCGCACAGAGGAAGATAAGGCGATCCGGGAGGCGTTCCTCTCCGCAATCGAACGGGTTGGAGGAGAGACGGTACTCTCCGAACCGGACGTTATCGTATCCATCGTGGTTGGCGAGGAGGCAGTGTATGCCGGAATGATGACTCCCGCGGAAGCGGGCTCCGATTGGCCGGGCGGAGCGATGCGGTTCCAGAGGGAGGAAGGGCAAATCTCCCGCGCCAAGTTCAAGCTCCTGGAAGCGGAGCGGACATTCGGCCTCGATTACTCGGCTTATCGGCATGCGCTGGACGTCGGCGCCGCGCCGGGAGGCTGGACAAGCCTCTTGCTGGAGCGGGGGGTGCATGTGACCGCGATTGACCCGGCCAATATGCATCCTAGCTTGCTGGGGCACCCTCAGTTGACGTATGTGAAGCGAAATGCTGCGGATGTTCCGGTGGAGCCGAACGAGTTCGATCTGCTCGTCTGCGATATGAGCTGGAGCCCCAAAGCGACCGCGGAGATGGTTATCCGCTTGCTGGACGGGGTGATTGCCGGAGGCACGATTCTCGTCACCGTAAAATTAATGCACAAAAAGCCCCTGCAGACGATTCGCGATGTGACGGCCATGTATGCCGAGCATGCCCAAATCATCCGTGCAAAGCAGTTGTTCCACAATCGGGATGAGATAACGCTTTATATGATGAAATATTAATGGAATGAATTATTGAGGCTCGGATTTTTTTCAAAATGAGGCTGGACAAGCCGGCGGAACTGCGATACACTAGCATCAAAACATAGCGTGCACACAGGGAAGCACCCTGATTACGAACGATGGTTCGTTTTCAGGGTGCTTTTTTGCGTTGCCATGGGGGGATTGCATTGCCGGAACATGGATATAACCTGCGGCCGGGCCAACTGCTGCACGGCAGGTACCGCATTGTCCGATTGCTTGGAAGCGGAGGGATGAGCTCCGTCTATTTGGCGGAAGACGAGCGGCTGGCCGGGAAGCCGTGGGCCATTAAGGTTTCCAAGCCCGCCGCTCGGGATATGGATCAGCTCGTGCATGAAGCGAGGCTGTTGACGGCTCTGCGCCATCCGCATCTCCCTCTCATTGTTGATTTTTATCCGCCCGACGCCTCGGGAAGGTCTTATCTCGTCATGGAATATATCGAGGGGGCGACATTGGGGGAACGAATGCGGGAGCGGCCGATTCCGTTCGCCGAGGCCATCGGGTACGCGGTGCCAATTTGCGAAGCTTTGTCTTATTTGCATAGCCGGCATCCGCCTATCGTATTCCGAGATATGAAGCCGTCGAACATTATGGTGACCCGGCAGGGCCAGGTGAAGCTGATTGATTTCGGAATCGCCCGCAGCGTCCTTGCAGACAAGGAGCACGATACGGTGAAGCTCGGCACGGTCGGGTTCGCCGCGCCGGAGCAGTACGGTGGCAAGCAGAGCGATGCGCGCACAGATCTATACGGACTGGGCGCTTTGCTGGCCCATATCCTGTCGGCGGGCCGCTGGAAGGGCGAGATTCCGCTGTCGCCGCGATGTCTGGCCGATGACGTTCCGGCCGATTTCTTTCCGATCCTCGTCAAGCTTTTGGCCGACCGTCCTGATGATCGCCATCAGACGGCGCAGGAACTGCTTGAAGTCTTGAAGCCGTTCGCCGCAGGGGACGCCAGATTTTCTATGGAGGAGTCGAACTCGCCTCAATATGCAGCCGGGAGGATAGGCGCGGGAGTAGTGATTGCTTTTTCCGGAACCTCCCCCGGAATAGGGACGACGCATGCGGCGTTGATGTGCGCGTATCATCTGCAGGCAGGGAAACTGGGCAGGACGGCCTATGTCGATGCCCATGAAGAGGGGGACGGTGCGGTCATTCGCTCCTTGGAGGCGGATTATGAAGGCGAGGAGCCGGATGCGATGGGCAACCTTCGAGTACGCGGGAAGGCGGCGGGAGATCCGGCCGCAGACGGAGGAACCCGGCTGCATGGCGTGACCTGTTACCGCTGGACGCGGAGCAATCTCCTGCCGTATTTGCTTGGCCGGTACGATTACGTCGTGCTTGATATGGGTGCGGGCCCGGCGGGAGACCGGAGTGCGGAATTCGAACGGGCCCAGATTCCGGTGCTCGTCGGCAGCGCCGCTCCCTGGCGCCGGGAAGAGCTGCGCGAGGCGGCCCGGAGGCTAGAGGCGAACCAATGCATGCACTGGTACGCAGCCATTTCGCATGCGGACGCCTATCCAGCCTGGCGGCCGCCTTGGTTGCGCGGGCAATGCAGGGGCGTCATGACTCTGCCTTACCGGCCGAATCCGTTCGAGTGGAGCGAGGACGGACGGCGATGGTCGGAAGAACTCGCAGGGGGAGTGGCATCCGGCGGGAGCTGGCTGAATCGGCTCTGGCGTTGGATGAAGGAGAAGAGACTTGCCAGAGGAGTGGTGCGAAGTTGAGACGTTGGACGCGGAGAAGCAAGCAGATGGCGTGGTCCGCGCTGTGCGGCGCGGCGGCGGCAGGCATGTTGTTCGGGGGCGGCCTATGGTGGTCCGACCGGCAATTATTTGCGCTGCGCTCGTCTGTGGAAGCGGAATATAAGCAGGAAATCGAGCGGCTGGAGCGGCTGGCTGCGGAACAGCGGAAGCGGCAGGCCGCAATATGGGTGTTCGAGCGGCCGCTCCCGGCCGGGACCCGAGTCAGTCTAGCCGATCTGAAGAGAGAGGAGACCGCAGTATCGGCTGCGCCGGTCGGCCGGGTGCAGGAGGCCAGCGACGCAATCGGGAAGGTGCTGAAAATTGACGTATCGGCAAAAACTCCTGTCCTGGCCTCGCTGCTCTATGAAGAGGCGCGGTTGGCGGATGATATGCGATGGGTGGAGACGGCGGTCATTCAACTGCCGCTGCTGCTGAGCAAGCGGGACGCGATTGATGTCCGCATCCGGTTCCCAGATGGCCAAGATTATGTCATTCTGTCCCGCAAGGCGATCCATGATCTGCAGGACCCTGTCGTCTGGCTGCAGATGGATGAGCGTGAACGATTATCGTTCTCCAGCGCCTGCGTGGACGCTTATTTGCACGGGGGGCAAATTTATGCATTGCGGTATATCGAGCCTCATCTGCAAAAGGATGCGGCAGTCAACTATCCTCCCAATGAACAGGTGCTGAAGCTGATGGAATCGAACCCGAATATCGTGAAGCAGGCCAATGCGGGGCTAATGGCTCGCCTTCGCCAACAGCTCGAAAAGGCATGGCCTGCCGGGAGGGACGAGAGCGGCGGAGGAAGAATGAGCCCTGTGGAGAAGAGTCAGGCCGCTCGTAAGCCTCTTCCCGCCCAGGCAGCCGAAGCGTCTCCGCTGACGGGGAGATCGCCGGAGGCGGTGAGGGATTCTCCGTTCGTCGGTCCCAAGGGAGGCGCGTACGCAGAACCGTTAGTCCAGGATAGGCTGCGGCCATTGCCGCATACGGTACCCGAGGGCGCGGGAACAGAGAAAGAGCCGGCTGGACGGCCTGAGGAGCCGTTGCATACGGATAGATCCGATCATTCCATCTCGGAGGACGTCTCGCAGCTAAGGACTGGCGGCCCCGGAAATGAGGCAGAAGATGCGGCAGTGCGCGAGGCTATCTTTTCCGAGCCTGACCGCCGCTAGCGGCGGAAGTGAAGAAGAGGGGGAATACGATTGACGACCGCGATATTTATCGGAAGCGTGGATAAGAGCGATCATCTCTTTGCGGTATCCACCATACTGGCCCGGCTGCAGCGCAAAGTGCTGCTGATTGACGGGACCCGGGAACAATGGAGCGCGTACCGGATTGCGGGCCCGGCCTCGTCCATGAAGCTGATGAATTGGAACGGCTTCGATGTATTGACCGGATGCTCGAATTGGATGGACGCGTTCCGGACCCTGGAACGGGAACATGAGGCGGCGCCGGGCTATGATCATGTCCTCGTTGATACGGACTCAGCGGCATTTTTTGCTCCCGCGCAATGGGCGGAAGCGGATTGCCGTTTCCTATGCCAGACTGCGGAGCGCTATCATATCGCGAAGAACAAAGAGTGGCTGGCTGCCTTTCAGCGCAAGCAGGAAGGGGAACCGCTCGCATTCATTCCGGTCCTGTTCCGTTCCGTTGAGCCGGAGTCTGAGCTGGCATTTGTAAAAGATTTATATCATTCCGAATTCGGGCAGCGCTGGTCGGAGGCAGGGGTCGTCATTCCCGAAGACGAACGGAATTGGGCGGCGAAGATGGAGCAGGAGCATGGGGGAACGCTCCGTCTTCAGGCCTATGCGCGCGGAACGAAGAGAGCATGGCGCCAGCTCCTCGAGCAGATTGCGGGACCTCTGGGGGACAGAGAATGGAGAAGATGTCTGAAGGCCAAGACGAAAGGACGGTAATGCAAAAATGCCGCTATGCAAGCATTGGATGATACGTTCGGCGGGACGGGGAATGTGCGGAGGCACCTCATTAACGGCATGCTTGGGCATGACGCTCGCCTGGCGCAGCCGGCTGCGGGTGCTCCTCATACATGCAGAGCAGCGGGGAAGGGGGCTGGAGGCGATCCTGCCGAAGCCGGAGGCGGCGTCTTCGATACGCTATCGCGCCACGCCGAACGGTTGGAGCAATCTGGTCCGCATGCTGGAGCACCAGCAAGCGGAGGATGATATGTTCGTATCCTTCACAGCGCCCGTCATGCGCAATCTCGATCTGCTGCCAGGCTTCGACGATGACCATGTACGTTCATATGGGGGACTCAAGCTGGGCCAATGGATACCAAGAATCATGGAACTGGCGGAGAAGCGGTATGACATCGTGCTGTGGGACGCGGGCGAAGATATGGGGCAGGTTGTCGGGGGGCGGGCCCATGGGACCCTGGTCGTCGCCAGCCAGCAGCGGTCTTCGCTGGAGGCCGCGTTCCGATATGAGGGATCGCCGGCCTCCGCCTTTATATTAGGCATGTATGATGGTGCAATCCGGCAAAACGATGTCCGGGTTCGCCGTCACTACAAGCCGATGGCGCCGCTGTTCCTTGTTCCGTACTCTGCCGGCTTCCGCAATGCCGCTGACGAGGGGAAGCTCCTTTCCTGGTACATTCAACAGCTCATAAGGCTGCCGCGAAATGGATTTGCCGATTATCACAGCAAGCTGGCGGATTGGCTTATGTCCGAGTCGGGCGCGATTGCGCGTTCCGGGCCAGAGAGAGCGGGGTGAGCGCGTGTTCTGGAACGGGATTCTCATCGCGGCAATTGCCGCTGGATCGCTTGCCGCATTGGGGATGCGCCTGCTCGGCAGGGGAAGAGAGGCGGTCCGTTCGGGCAAGCGTCAGGAATGGACATGGGAAAATCTAGAGACCGCCGTGAAGCAGTATTTTATATCGTGGACGTCCGATATTCTGATGGATCTGCATGCCAATGAAGAGGAATTCCGGCGCGAGACGGCGCGGAGACTGGCGCTCAAAAAGGCGCTGAAAGCATGCAACAGCGGCGAGCCTGCGGCCAAGGAATATATAAAAGAGTGGATAGCCGATATTATCGAACGGCATATCAAGCTCGCGGCGGATGAACAGGATGGGCTTATCCCATTCAATCGCCCGGATCTGCTCACGGCTCAGGACAAGTTCGACTTGCTGCTGTATGGGTACAAGCAGCTTTACGGGTATGGCGCATTGGATGAGCTGATACGGGCGTACAAGTGGGATGAATTACGAACTCCTCCGTCTGGGGAGGACGAACCCGGCTATGTCGTCACGAGCAAGGAGGTCGATGCGGCGTTCCGCGCGGAGCAATTGAAATTCTCGCGTGGCGATCGGATTCGGATTATAGCTCAGCGGCTGTATCAGCGGTATAAAGGATTCTCGGTCGTTGACGAGATGCGCGATATGCGCATTGACGGCGTCTCCGGCGGCATTAACGGAGTACCTGACGTGCTGTCCGGTTCGCCGTACGCCGAGCGGAAGCAGCCGGAATCAGGGGAGTCCGGCAAGGAGGGGATTCGCGCCTGCGACAGCGTGTGGATCTTTTATAAAGGGAAATCGATCCGGCTCGCGTTTCTTTCCTTTGGCAGCGATGCGGAGCTGCGACGAGTCTGCCACAACATTTACAAACATCAATCGCCCGGCCCCCTGACCGAAGCGGACGGCTACCGGGTCAATCATATGAAGGACGGCTCGCGGGTTGTCGTTCTTCGCCCGCCGTTTGCGGAATCCTGGTGCTTCTTCATCCGCAAATTCGATACGAGCCGGGTCGCCCTTCCGCAGCTGATTACGGACAAGAACGCGGACCTGCCCATCGCCCTGCTTACGTTTTTAATGAAAGGGGCCCGGGTGACGGCCGTTACCGGGGCGCAAGGATCGGGAAAGACGACGCTATTGATGGCGCTTGTCCAATCCATCTATCCGTTCTATCCGCTTCGCGTGCAGGAGCAGGCATTCGAGCTCCATTTGCGGCGCCTGTACCCGGAGCGGAATATTGTCTCGCTTCGGGAGACCGAGCGCATTTCCGGACAGGCCGGGCTGGACGTGCAGAAGAAAACGGACGGCACGGTGCATATACTCGGGGAAGTCGCTGCCGATCCGGTAGCGGCCTGGATGATTCAAATGGCGCAGGTCGCAAGCTTGTTTACCGTATTCACGCACCATGCGAAAACGTTCCCCGATTTGATTTTCTCGCTTCGCAATTCGCTGCTTAAATGCGGGATCTTCCATAATGAAGCGATTGCGGAGCAGCAAGTCAGCGGCGTTCTCCATTTTGATGTGCATCTTGCAAGGGACGCGGACGGCAAACGGTATATCGAACGGATAACCGAGTGCATCCCGGCGGCGGAGCCGGAGCCGTGGGACATGCCGCAGTCCATGGAGAGCGGGAGCGCAGGTGTATCCTGGGAGCGCTATATCCTGTCATCGGAGAAGCTGCACCGCCGGCTTGGCCGTGCGCGCGCATTCGAATTCCGCAATATCGTGGAATACCGGCACGGCCGGTACTGCCTCGTTCACCCGCTCTCCGATCGGCAGGCCGAAGCAATGGAGCGGGAAATGACTGCCGAGGACAAGCGCCGGTTCCGCGAATGGCTGAACCGGGAAGGAGGGATGGAGCTTGCCGGTTAGTACGGTGTTGATGGCGCTGGCCGTCTTCTCGGCGGCCGCCGGTATTCTGCTCTGGCGGGTCAGCCGGAGGCTTGAGGCCGGGCAAGCCCGAATCTTCCCTAGACAGAGCGAGTCTTGGGGCTCTCCTATCCGATCCGCATGGCATCACGGGCTGCAGCGCTTCTATGTCATCGCTGCAAGGATGCCGCTGTTGAAGGGGCGTGCCCGTGCAATCCGGCAATGCCTAAGCCCCTTCTATTCGTATGATGAATGGCTGCTTCGCCGGAAGACGGCCGCCGTGTTGCTCGGCAGCGCCGCGACGGCTGCGCTGGCGGCGATCGTATTCCTGTCGTTCGATCAGGATGCGCTGTCTTGGCTCATGCTTCTGCTCGTGTTGAGCGTCGCGGAAGGGCTGTATCGGGACGCGACCGTCCAGCGCGCGGAACGCAAGCTGCTGAAGCTTGGGGCCGGGGCCTTCGCCAGTGTGAGACAAGCCTATCATCGCCATCGCATGGTCGATGGGGCGATCGCCGAGGCGGCGGAGAGCGGGCACCCGATGGTAGAGCCTCATATGAAGCGAATGCTGGAGATGATGGAGGAGCAGGAGCCGGAAGCGGCTCTGGCTGCATATGAAGAGGCGGCTCCGAACCGTTACTTCAAGCTGTTCGCCGGCTTGTCGCGCTTCGTTGTCGAATACGGAGATCCGCCTCAGCGGCAAGGCTCCTCCTACCTTCAAGGCCTCTCGATGCTCGTGAGGGAGATGCAACTGGAATTGACGATGCGTTCCCGGCTGGAATATTTGCTGAGCGGGCTTCAGGCGATTGCGGTCGTGCCGGTGTTGTTCGCTGACCCGCTCGCCCGCTGGGCCAAGGCCTATTTCCCGTTAATGCAGCAATTTTATGAGAGCAAGCTCGGCTGGGTGCTTCAACTGGCGGTGTTCCTTACGGTTCTTATTTGCCACAAGCTGCTGCTTCAACTGCATTGGCGGGCAGACCGAACTGAACCCGAAGCCCGGCGGACATGGGAGCGCCGCCTCTGGACCCGCCCTGCCGTCAAGCGCCTCGCAGGCCGATTAATGGCCCGTACGCCGCCCGCGGCGATCCGCCGGATTCAGCGGCTCTTGAGAAAGGCGAACGACGACATGCCGGCGGATCAATTCTATGCCAGGCGCTGGGCCTTGGCTGCGCTCACGCTGTGCTGCGGCGTCTGCCTGCTGTTCCTGCTGCAGTCCACCGCGGCTTCCGGAGCGTGGAACCAACTGCATCGGCAGATGGCGGCGCTCGGGCTGGAGATGCCGCCTGTACCAGGAAGCAGCGCCGCCGGGCAGCCGTCGCGGGGAGCGCTTGAGGCATGGAAGCGACAATTCCTTGCTCCGTCTTCGTTAGGCAGCGAACGGAAATCCAAGCAGGCAGACAGCTTCTTTTCCGATTATGCCGATCGGCTGCAAGGGAGCCGCATTCAGTGGTGGGAGGTCCTGCTGGTCCTTGCCGCAAGTCTTGCCGCTTATGCCTGCCCGGTCCTCTTCCTTCATATCCGGATCCGGCTGCAGCATATCGACATGAGGACCGAGATATGTCAATTCCAGTCGCTGATCTTGCTGCTGAGAGCCTTCGACCGCATGACGGCTGAACAGATCGTGGCCTGGATGGGGCGAAGCTCGATTTACTTCAGGAAGCCGCTGCACGCATGCCTCATGAATTGGGAGAGCGGGGCCGAGGAGGCGCTGCGGCAGTTGAAGCGGGATGCTCCTTATCCGGACTTTGTCCGCTTCGTCGAAAAAATCGAATTGGCCTTCGATCTGATTCCGCTTCATCAAGCCTTCGATGACGTAGAGCAGGACTGGCTCTATGAGCAGGAGATGATTAAGCAGCATTATGAGAAGAGCATTGATGCCAAAGCGGTCTGGGGACAATGGTTCGGATTCGCGCCGATGTACGCGCTCGTGTTTTTATATCTGGTCATTCCGCTCGTCTGGATGAGCGCGGAGCAAATGCGCTCGTCTTTTGAACAAATCCGCCAGCTGTAGCGCGGGTCCCTTCAGCGGGCTTGCCGCAGCAAGGCATGTCAATCAGCACTTTCCTAACACAAGAATGGGGAAAAGGAGAAGGTGTGTTGCGATGAATAATGCTCAATCCGCGCTGAAGGTAGCGGCCGGAATCTTTTTGACCATTGCGTTGATTACGATTGTCGTATTGCTGTTCGTCAGCGCCCAGGAGGCGACAAAGACGGCGCAAAATGAGTTTTCGTCCATACAGACGGAGCTCAGCAAAGCATCATTCACGGTGTATGACAACACCACGGTAAGCGGTTCTCAGGTTGTGAATGCCATCCGTAAATTTTATAAGCAGGATCAGTTCGGCGTCCGCGTCATTACGGGGAAAAACAAATCGAATGGAAATGCGGAAGGAACCTACTACGGGTCGGATGTGCTTGACAACGGGACCTTCTCCAGCGGGAAGCGCAACGAAAATCTGGAACTCGCTACGCTGGAGTCGCTCGACAGCTACGTCAACCCGAGCGGCAAATTTAAAGCCCGCGTCATCGTGGATCAGAGCAATGTGACACGCGGCATCGTGTTCGAGCAGCAGTAGGCGGGGCGATCGCGATATGGAAAATGCCGCGCGCATGATATCCCTATCGGTGGCCTTTATTCTTTTCGCGGCCGCGCTCTCGTTCTCGCATGATGCGATAACCTCACGCAATCTGCTGCTGGACGAAGCGGATCTTGTTCTCGATGAGCGGGACCCGAATCTCGCATCCAGGCTGCTCATCCCTGAGACCTATACGGTCGGGGGAGCGGCCGTGCTGCAATCCATTTATCATGCGATCGATGTTGAGATTCATGTCGGTTCAAGAGAATATGGACGCGATATGGACAGGTCCCGTATTGATGCTTCCGGAGTCCGGCTGAACGGCTTGTATCGCATGAAGCAGGTATGGCGTCCGGACGGAAGCCTGGAGAAGGTGGTTTTCGATCCGATATAGGAAGGAGAGAGCGGTGTGGCCAAAGGGATCTTATCATTGTTCGCCGCGGTCATTGCATGTTATTTGATGATCCTGTATCCGCTTGGCGCTTCGTACCAGCAGCAGGAGCAGCTCGCTTATATGCTGGCCTATTCGTCCGTTACCGGCTTTGTCGATGCCGTGCGCGACAAAGGCTTAATTACGCCGGTCATGGTCAATGAACTGAACGGCCAATTGGCGCGAACCGGCCATGTATTCGATATCGAGATGGAGCATGGCGTCAAGAAATATAATCCCGTTTATACGGATCCGGCAGATGCCGGAACCTTCCAAGCGCGCTTCGAGGTCTATTATGATTGGCATTATACGGATGATCTGAACCGCATTCTGTTCCCGGATACCGCAGCGCCGTTAACCGATCCGGACCGGATCTACTATTTGAAGGCGGGAGATATGTTTCGCATCGTCGCCAAAAATGTGAATCAAACCAATGGGGCCCTCATCCGCGGTTTCCTTACCCGCTCGCTTCCTGATGACATGGCGCGTATCTATATCCCGTACGGGGGGATGGTGAGGAATGAAGACTATTAATTCCAGTTATTTCATCGGCCTGGCCCTTTTTTTCGCCGCCATTTTCTTTCCGGCGATACTGCTGCAGGATTGGCGGATTGCGGAGCGGGCTGGCGCAATGGAGCTGACGCGCATGTATGACGGGGCTGTTCATGCCGCGGTGCAGGACGCGGCGTTCGCGCTTCATAGGAATGAATATCAGAAATATGAAGCGGGGTATGACTCGATCAAATATTTCCGCGCCAATAAAGAACGGGCACTAGAGCAATTTTACGAGACGCTGTTCACCAATTTCGACGTATCCGCCGATCCCGTCGGGCAGCAGGCGCTGCTCGGACATATTCCCGTTATCGCCGTGGTCGATTATGACGGGTATTGGATCCATGCATACGGCGAGATTCGCACCAGCGCCGGCGAACTGGAATCCAAACCGCTGTGGCATGCCAAAAAGCCGTATGCCTATGCGGATGAGTCCGGGAACAGCGTGTCCTTCACCCTGGATGATTATGTCCATGCGTTCGACGCGGCGACAGCGCGCTGGCACGAGGGCAAGCGGGAACGGGTCAATGAAGCTGCGGGCCAGCGCATTCCTCTTCTCGCGGATGCAGACCAGTTCGAGCAGGTGCGCCGGGCGACTATCGTCCACGCGCTTCAGACCGATCTGGCCTACTACATCAACCTTCACAATACGCAGGCCCGCAAGCTGGGGGTTACCTATATGTTTACGCTTCCGTTGATCGGGCAGGAGGAGTGGAACAACACGGTCGATGACATCGGGTTCATCACATTTATTCAGGGGCTTCCGATGGGAAAACATCACTATAACAATTACGCGTTCGGAGGAGGACGCCTAGTCAAGCGCCCCGTAGTCTATGGAGCGATTCGGGACGGCATCCGTGTCTACTACCGATCGCGGTGCGGGAAACGAGATGCTATTGAAGAGACTTTCGCGAGCGAGAAGGAGGCGGCGGCGCAAGGATACTTTCCGCGGCCATGCCCGAACGGGACGCCATAAGCGCCGAGGCCCCTATGTTAAATTGTTGTAAAGCGGTTGCGCCCCATATAAGGCGCGTGGTATCAATAAGGAAATCGGACAGAGGTATGCTTAGCTGCCGTTCCATTCTCGTTATGGATCTACGGCAGCCCACCATGTCAATGATTCAGGAGGCAGCGATGTCAAGTCACGGACGGCTATGGGAAGTGTTTTGGACGGCGTTAAAATTAGGGCTCACCTCGTTCGGAGGTCCCGCCGCGCATATCGGTTATTTCCGGGATACGTATGTCGCCAAGCTGCGATGGGTTCGAGATGAGCAGTTCGCGGATATGAACGCGTTAAGCCAGCTTCTGCCCGGCCCTTCGAGCAGCCAATTGGGCATGGCCATAGGAATGAAGCGAGCCGGATGGCTGGGCGGGATTGCGGCCTGGGCGGGATTCACGCTGCCGTCGGCTTGTCTCTTGATATTATTCGCCTTCGGGATCGGCTGGCTGCCAGAGCAGGTTCCGGGCTGGCTGCAGGGGCTGAAGCTGGTGGCGATTCCCGTCATTATTCACGCCTTGCGCGGCATGGCGGCCCAGCTTGCGCCGGATCCGCTGCGCAAGACGATTGCGGCGGCCGCAGCCGTTGGCGTATTAACAGTACCCGGCACGTATAGCCAGCTCGCGATAATCGGGCTGTCCGCTGCCGCCGGCTGGCTGCTGCTGCCCAAGGCTCCCCGCCCAGAGGCGGAGCCCGCGGAAAGCGGGGCGGCGCCGGAAGCGCCGCTGCCGGTCCGCTTCTCGCTGGCGATGCTGCTCCTGTTCGGAGCCGGCTGCATCCTGCTTCCCTGGCTTGCGGCGGCGCTGCCCGGCCCGGCAACCAAGCTGGCGGACATGATGTTCCGCACCGGCTCGCTCGTGTTCGGTGGGGGTCATGTGATGCTCCCGCTGCTGGCGGAGGAATTGAGCGGGGGAGGCATTATGGGCGAGTCCGCCTTGCTGGCGGGATACGGAGCCGCGCAGGCCGTTCCCGGCCCGCTGTTCACCTTCGCGGGCTTCGTCGGCGCCTCGCTGGCGCCGGGATGGCCCGGTACGGTCTATGGCATCGTGGCGCTCGTCTTAATTTTCCTGCCCGGATATTTGCTTATCGCGGCGGCGCTGCCTTTTGCCGAGCGGCTGCGGGCCTGGAGCGGAGTAAGGGCCGCTCTTGGCGGGATCAATGCCGCCGTGGCCGGGCTCCTGCTGGCGGCGCTGTATCAGCCGGTATGGACGACTTCCGTACAGGGTCCGATCCACTTTGTCATTGTTCTGATCGGCTCCCTGCTGCTGATGGCATGGAAGCTCCCGCCCTGGTCGGTCGTGCTGGTCTCGGCTTTATGCGGCGCGGTCTGGCTATAAGCAAGTTTATAAGCGAAAAGCAAGGGACGGCAGCGGCCTGGTTTTCCAGACCCGGTACCGTCCCTATGCCGGCTTGCGGGTCATTCGGTTGTCTGCACGGGAAGAGAACCGCGCCGCCGGAAGCTGACTGGCTCGCTCCTAGTCGCGGCTGCAGATGACGAGCAGGTAACCGTCCCGAATCGTGATGGTTCCTTCCTCCTCGGCGAATTGGTTGCTTATCGCGAGCGATTGCCCGATATGCAGCGTGGCATCGGTCAGAGGATAAGCGAAGCCTTTGAGCGTAATGCCGGTGACCGTCATGCTGAGCGGGAGCAGCGATATATAAGGATAGGGCTGCCGCGGGAGAGTCAACTTGGAATTGGTGAGCCGGATAATATTATGACCATCGATAATTTGGCATGGTATGCCCTGGTCAAGTCCGACCCGCAGCAGATGGATATTGCCGAGCGTATGATCCAGTCTGGTGCCGGTTGCGCCCAGCAGCGTAATCCGGGCGGGTTTCCACGCGATTGCCGTATGGAAGGCCAGTTCGGTATCGGTATAATCTTTGTCGATTGCGTCGAAATCTAAATAATGTTTGCTGCAGCTTCGTATCCGGTTCCGTTCGTCCTCTGTGACGGAATCGAAATCTCCGATCGCCACGTCCGGACAGATTCCATGATTGGCCAAAGTCAATGCGCCCCGATCTGCGCCGATCACGACATCCGCCTCATTGCATACGGAGAGCAGGGAGGCATCGATGATTCCGCCGGCGCAAATAACGACATGCCGAGGGCGGGGAACAGGGGGAGCTATGTACATGGTTATCCTTCCTTTATAAGACCTTCCAGCGCAGAAAGTCCCGAATTAAAGATGATGTATGCGTACTAAGTATATCCGATTGTCGCCGCGAGACCAATCCCTAACCGGCCTTCCTGGAACCCGGGCTTGTTATTTGTTGTCGAGATAGGTATATTTACAGGTGAAGAGCCCTAACCCAACCGAAGCTGAAAGGAGGTGCACCGCAGTGGTGAACGTATTGTTCGTCTGTCTCGGCAACATTTGCCGTTCACCGATGGCAGAGGCGCTATTTCGACACGAGGTGAAGAGAGCGGGTCTGGAGCACGCGATTGCCGTCGATTCCGCAGGTACGGGAGATTGGCATATCGGCCAGCCGCCTCACCAAGGCACGCGAGCGATACTGGATGAGCGCCGCGTTTCATATGAAGGCATGCTGGGCAGACAAGTAAGACCTGATGATTTCAATGAGTTTACATATATTGTATGCATGGACAGAAGCAATGAACAGAATGTATTGGCTTGGGAAGGGGCCGAAGCAAGACGGGCGCAAGTGATGCGCTTTATGACGCTGCTCCCGGAGGAACAGGCTGAAGACGTGCCTGATCCGTACTATACCGGCAATTTTGATGAAGTATACCGGCTGATTCAGGCGGGCTGTGTCCGGCTGCTGGACAAGATCGTCCGGGAACAGGGTCTGGATCAGGGCCGATCAACGCAAAAGTAGTGACATACCGTTCTGTATGCCACTACTTTTTTAGGTGTCCTTTTTTGACGATACAGGTCAAGGGGACTATTGAAGGAAAAAGCGGAGCGCATCCGGGATATGCTGCTGCCAGAAGCCCCACTGATGCTGGCCGTCATGCTCGCTGTACTGGATATGGGCGCCTCTGCCCTCCAGGAGCTGCTTCGCCGACCGGTTCAAAGCGACAAAATCGAACACGCCCCGGTCCGTCTTGAAAGCGGTCTCCTGCAGTCCGACGATCATGAACAAATGCAGCCAGGACAGGTCCGGCTCTTGGGCTATCAGCTCCTGCGAATAGGGATAGTATGCACCCGACAGCGAGATGACTTGGCGGAAGCGTTCCGGATGGCGCAGCGCCAGATGCAGGGAGACCGTTCCGCCCAGCGAGTCGCCCGCCAGCACGGTCTCGGTCCAATCGGTCCGCACCGGATAATGCTGCTCGATGAAGGGAACAATCTCTTCGACGAACGCGCGGGTATATGATTCGAACCGTTCTCCGTCCGGGGAATATTCAGATGTACGTATTTTTTTGTCCACGTCTACGCCGACGATAATGAAAGGCTCCATATCCTCTTCTATACTGAGCTTGTTCGCATAGGTCGCGATGCGGCCGAAGTTGAAGAAGTCTTCGCCATCCTGGCAGTAGACGACCGGATAGCTCAGCATCTCCTGGTAGCCTGGCGGCAGATACACGCGAACATGGCGATCGGCGCTCAGCAGGCTGCTTGGAATGACATGCTTGTGGATCGTTCGTTTGAGAATGGATGAATCGGACATCACTTACACCGCCTTGTGCAAAATTTAGCTTTTATTGGTGAATAATATCTCTGATTGGCCAACAATGTCCTACTAGAAATACAGCGATCCGCTCGCTGAGGAAATAGACGTCGCGTCCCTAAGGCAAAGGACCGCCTTGTGCTTAAGTTCACAATTTTGTAACAGCCTGTTATAGTGAAAAACTAGACCTGTTATAACAACACCATAACAAAATGTTCACTTTTTTCGCGTTTTCTTTTGACCAATCGAGTAAAACAGGTGTATAATCATTCTATAACAGCTAAACAAAATCTTCAAACTTTTATTGAGGTGAAAACAATGAGCAAGTATCCATTTGAAGTTCAGACGGAAGATGTTCAGCCATTGTCCGTCTTGTCTCCAGAAGGAGAAATCGTGAACCCGGATCTCATGCCGGAGCTTACCGACGAACAATTGAAGGAAATCATGTACCGCATGGTGTTCACGCGGACATGGGACGAGCGTGCCATCAACTTGGGCCGCCAAGGCCGCCTCGGCTTCTACGCGCCGGTATCCGGTCAAGAAGCTTCCATGGTAGGCAGCGTGTACCCGCTGGAGAAGGAAGACTTCGTCGTGCCGGCGTACCGCGACATGCCGCAAATCGTATGGCATGGATTGCCATTGTACCAAGCTTTCCTGTATTCCCGCGGACATCAGCATGGCGGACAAATTCCGGAAGGCGTCAACGTATTAATGCCGCAAATCATCATCGGCGCGCAAATCCTGCACGCGATGGGGATTGCAAAAGGCTTCAAGTTGAAAAAACAACCTAACGTAGCCATTACTTATACCGGCGACGGCGGATCTTCCGAGGGCGACTTCTATGAAGGCCTTAACTTCGCTGGCGCGTACAACCTGCCGGTTATTTTCTTCGTACAGAACAACGGTTATGCAATTACGACGCCGTTCACGAAGCAGACGGCAGCGAAATCGATCGCTCACAAAGCGGTAGCGGCGGGAATTCACGGCATGCAGGTTGACGGCATGGACGTGCTCGCGGTCATCAAAGCGGTGCAAATCGCGGCAGAACGCGGACGCAAGGGAGAAGGCGCAACGCTGATCGAGTCCTTGACATACCGTTTCCGTCCTCACTCCATGGCCGACGACACCACCAAATACCGCACGAAAGACGAAGAAGCGGAATGGGCAATCAAAGATCCGATCGTGCGCTTCGGCAAATATTTGGAGAAAAAGGGTCTGTGGACAGAAGAAGATACGGCCCGCGTGAAGGACGAAGCGAAAGCGAAAGTGAACGAAGAAATCAAGCGTGCGGAAAAAACGGAAAAAATGACGGTTGCCGGTCTGATCGACAGCATGTTCGAGACGACGCCGAAATATTTGGAAGAGCAAAAAGCCGATTTTCAATAAATAGCAGAACGACATTGAACCGGGTAAGCAGACATGACATCCGGTTATCGATAGAAGTCAGTAATCGCATGACAATGCGAACCAGACCGAATCAGGCAGTGTGATAACGTAAGGAGGATACGATGCAATGGCACAAATGAATATGAAAGAAGCAATTCGCGACGCAATGCGCGTGGAATTGAAGCGGGATCCGAACGTGTTGGTATTTGGGGAAGACGTCGGCCATGTCGGCGGCGTGTTCCGCGCTACGGAAGGTCTGCAGAAAGAGTTTGGCGACGAGCGCGTCTTCGATACGCCGCTGGCTGAATCCGCAATCGGCGGGATGGCTGTCGGCCTCGGCATCCAAGGCTTCCGTCCTATCGCGGAAATTCAGTTTGTCGGCTTCATCTATGAAGCCCTTGACCAAATTTGCGTTCAAGCCGCGCGCATGCGTTACCGTTCCGGCGGACGCTACAACGCCCCAATCGTATTCCGTACGCCGTTCGGCGGCGGGGTAAAAGCGGCTGAGCTGCATACGGACTCGCTGGAAGGCTTGCTCGTGCAGACACCGGGTATTAAAGTGGTTGTTCCTTCGAATCCATATGATGCGAAAGGATTGCTGATCTCGGCGATCCGCGACAACGATCCTGTATTCTTTATGGAACACTTGAACCTGTACCATGCTTACCGCGAAGAGGTGCCTGAAGAAGACTACACGGTTCCGCTCGGCGAAGCGAAGGTTGTTCGCGAGGGCAAGGACGTTACGATCATCGCTTACGGCTTGATGGTTCATACGGCGATGAAAGCGGCGGCCGAACTGGAGAAGGAAGGCATTCAAGCGGAAATCATCGACCTGCGTACGCTGATTCCATTGGATATCGATACAATCGTGGCTTCGATCAAGAAAACGAACCGCGCCATCGTCGTTCAAGAGGCGCAAAAAACTTCCGGCGTCGCTGCGGAAGTCATTGCGCAAATCAATGAAAAGGCGATTCTTCATCTGGAAGCGCCAGTGCTGCGCGTCACCGGTCCGGACACCGTTTATCCGTTTGCCCAAATCGAGGATACTTGGCTTCCTACACCGGCCCGCATCGTAGCCGGCGTCAAAAAAGTATTGGACTTCTAAGTTAGAACCGAACAGATTTGAAGGAGGTTGTTCTTGTGGCTAAATTTGAATATCGCTTCCCAGAGCTGGGGGAAGGGCTGCATGAAGGCGAAATTATTAAAATGCACATCAAACCGGGTGACAAAGTTACCGACGACGACATCATCATGGAAGTACAGAACGATAAAGCCGTCGTTGAAGTGCCTTGTCCGGTAAACGGTACGGTGCTGGAAGTGCTGGCGAAGGATGGCCAAGTATGCCATATGGGCGAAGTCGTGGCCATCATCGACGCAGAAGGGGATATTCCGGAACAAGCGGAGCCGGCCGAAGAGGCTAAGGAAGAACCGGCAGCAGCGCCTGCGGCGGAAGCTCCAAAAGCGGAAGGCACGGCTGCGGCGCCTAACCACGAAGTGCTGGCTACGCCAAGCGTGCGCAAGCTGGCGCGCGAAATGGGCGTCAACATCGGCGAAGTGCCTCCAACCGGCAAAAACGGCAAAGTTACGCGCGAAGATGTGGAAGCATTCGCCAATGGCGGAGCGCCAGCCGCGAAGGCGGAAGCGCCTCAAGCCGCTGCCGAAGCGAAAGCGGCGCCTGCCGCTCCAGCCGCTACCGGCCGCGAAGCCGAAGAAGAGCGCGTGCCGTTCAAGGGCATCCGCAAAGCCATCTCCAATGCGATGGTCAAATCGGCTTACACGGCGCCGCATGTTACGATCATGGACGAAGTGGACGTTACGGAGCTGGTTGCATTCCGTACCCGCTTGAAGCCAATGATGGAGAAGAAAGGCACGAAAGTAACCTACCTTCCGTTCATCGTCAAAGCGCTCGTTGCGGCTTGCCGTCAGTTCCCGGCCATGAACGCGATGATCGACGAAGCGAACAACGAGATTGTGTACAAAAAGTATTACAATATCGGTATCGCTACCGACACGGACAACGGTCTGATCGTTCCGGTTATCAATGATGCGGATCGCCGCAGCATCTGGATGATCGCCGACAGCATCAAGGATCTGGCTGCCCGCGGACGCGAAGGCAAGCTCGGCCCGAACGAATTGAAAGGCAGCACGATCACGATTACGAACATCGGATCCGCAGGCGGCATGTTCTTCACTCCAATCATCAACTTCCCGGAAGTTGCGATTTTGGGTACCGGCCGGATTACGGAAAAGCCTGTCGTGAAGAACGGCGAAATCGTGGCAGCGCCAGTCATGGCCTTGTCTCTCAGCTTCGACCACCGTCTGATCGACGGCGCAACGGCTCAAAACTTTATGAACTATATCAAGCAGCTGCTTGCTAATCCAGAGCTGCTTGTCATGGAGGTGTAACCGGACATGGTAGTAGGAGACGCATCTTTGAACATTGATACTCTGGTTATTGGAGCAGGCCCGGGCGGTTATGTGGCAGCGATTCGTGCTGCCCAACTCGGCCAAAGCGTGCTTATCGTAGATAAATCGGCTGTCGGCGGCGTGTGTCTGAACCGCGGCTGCATTCCTTCCAAAGCCTTGATCAGCGCAGCGCATCAATATGAAGTCACTCAGCATGCTTCCGCCATCGGCATCACGGCTGAAAATGTAAAAGTCGACTTCAAAAAAGTGCAAGAATTCAAGGGCGGCGTCGTGAAAAAACTGACCGGCGGCGTTAGCGGCTTGCTGAAGGCGAACAAGGTGCAGGTGTTCAACGGCGAGTGCATGTTCATCAACGAAAATGAAGCGCGGGTATTCAACGACCAGGAAGCGCCGCGCTATAAGTTCAAAAACTGCATCATCGCAACGGGCTCCCGTCCAATCGAATTGAAGGCTTTCCCGTTCGGCGGACGCATTCTATCCTCGACGGAAGCTCTCGAGCTTCAAGAAATTCCGAAGTCGATGATCGTCATCGGCGGCGGATACATCGGCGCGGAGCTTGGCCAAATGTACTCCAAGTTCGGCACGAAAGTAACGATTATCGAGGGCGCGGACATGGTGCTGCCAGGCTTCGATAAAGATATGACGCAGCTTGTCGCGAAAAACATGAAGAAATCCAATGTGGAAATCTTCACGGGCGCGAAAGCGGAGAGCGCAACGCAAACGGATAAAGACGTTACCGTCAAATTCACCGTAAAAGGCGAAACCAAAGAAGTTACTGCGGAATACCTGCTTGTAACGGTTGGCCGCCGCCCGAACACCGATGGCGAGCTTGGTCTCGACATGATCGGCGTCAAAATGACCGATCGCGGCTTGGTCGAAGTCGACCACCAAGGACGCACAAGCATTCCTCACATCTTCGCAATTGGCGATATCGTTGCCGGTCCAGCTCTGGCGCATAAAGCTTCTTACGAAGGCAAGGTTGCGGCGGAAGCCATCGCGGGCATGCCTAGCGTGGTTGACTACAAGTGCATCCCAGCCGTATGCTTCACCGATCCGGAGTGCGCAAGCGTAGGCTTGTCTGAATCGGAAGCGAAGGAAAAAGGCTACAACGTCAAGGCCGGCAAATTCCCATATGCGGGGAACGGACGCGCGCTGTCCCTCGGCGGCAACGCGGAAGGCTTCGTGAAGATCGTGGCTGACGCGGATACGGGCGTCGTGCTCGGTTCCCAAATCGTCGGCGCGGAAGCATCCAACCTGATCGCGGAAATGGGCTTGGCTGTAGAAATGGCGGCAACGCTGGAAGACCTGGCGCTGACGATCCATGCTCACCCAACGCTTGGCGAAATCGTGATGGAAGCGGCGGAAGTCGTGCTTGGACATCCGATCCACACGGTAGCGAAGTAAGAGTGACGTTGTAATTTGTTCATCATGCAGTACTCCTGCTCCAGGAGCGTTCTGTATTCTTTCTGTTACGGTTCTATTCGATAAACATTTTCTTTGTGCCCTCGCAGCGTGATGCTGCGGGGGATTTTTTTAGGAGGAGCTCAAGAGATTACTTTCCCCGTACCGCAACTCGTTATTGACTAACCATCTCCAACGTTGTAAATTAAATGTAAGCTCGATATAGTCATTAGTGAATAGAATGTAGCTTTGAATGAGGGAAGAAGCGGGTTTCCTTATCGAACTGCATTCTTTTTGTTTTTAAAGGTAGTTCACATGCAGATTTGGGTCTTTAACCAGTAGGCGGAAACGAGTGTCATAACAGGATGGAGCAATGGCGTTTAGCGATTAGTCATTAGAAGCCGCTACCGTTACTACTATTTTTAGTAAAGCAGGTGCGGAAATGCAGATAGCGGAACAAAAGGAAGATCATCACGCCGTGTTCGTGGGCGGCGGGACATTAACGATCGGGGAAGTCGTTCAGGTCGCCCGCTTCCATGCCCGAGTGGAGCTGCGCGAAGAGAGCATTCGCGGCATGGCGAAGAGCAGGGCTTATGTGGAAACGCTGCTCCGGGAGAAAAAAGTGGTGTACGGCTTGACAACCGGCTTCGGGAAGTTTTGCGATACGTATATTTCCGGCGAGGATGTCACTGCGCTGCAATTGAATCTGATTCGAAGCCACGCGTGCGGGATTGGCGAGCCGTTCTCGATTGAAATCGCGCGGGCGATGATGCTGCTTCGTGTCAATGCGCTCGCGCTTGGCTACTCCGGCATCCGTCCGGAAGTAGTTCAATTGATGGTTAACATGCTGAACGAAGGGGTGACGCCGGTCATCCCGGAAAAAGGCTCGCTCGGCGCAAGCGGAGATTTGGCGCCGCTATCCCATTTGGCGCTCGTGCTCGTCGGCGAAGGCGAAGCTTATTATCAGGGCAGGCGGATGCCGGGCGGACAGGCGATGCAGCTTGCCGGGCTTGTTCCCGTCACGCTCGAGGCGAAGGAAGGGCTTGCCCTCATCAACGGGACGCAGGCGATGACGGCGGCAGGCGCGTTGGCTTGCCACGATGCCATGAATCTGGCGAACTGGGCCGACTGCGCGCTTGCATTGACTTGTGAAGCGCTCTTCGCCGTCCGGGACGCCTTCGATCCGTTGACTCACCTCATTCGCCCGCATCGAGGACAGCGGCAAACCGCCGAAAATGTTATTCGATTGACCTCCGGAAGCACCTTCATAACAAGCCAGGGGGAGCGGAGGGTGCAGGATGCCTATTCCTTGCGCTGCGCGCCGCAGGTTCACGGGGCAAGCCGGGATGCGCTGGCCTATATTGCGGGCAAGCTGGAGATTGAAATGAATTCGGCAACGGATAATCCTCTTATTTTCGTGGAGGAGGAGCGGGTGATCTCGGGCGGGAATTTCCATGGGCAGCCGATTGCCCTGGTGATGGACCACTTGTCCATCAGCGCGGCGGAACTGGCCAATATTTCCGAACGTCGTATCGAAAGGCTGGTCAACCCTCACTTGAATGAGCACCTGCCGCCTTTTCTGACGAATAAGGGGGGGCTTCAATCCGGCTTCATGATCGCGCAGTATGCAGCCGCGTCCGTCGTGTCCGAGAATAAGGCGCTTGCTCATCCGGCCAGCGTCGATTCCATACCGTCCTCGGGCAACCAAGAGGACCATGTCAGCATGGGAACCATCGCCGCCCGCAAAGCGAAGCAGATCGTTGAGAACGCTTACGCCGTGCTTGCCATTGAGCTGCTGTGCGGGGCGCAAGCGGCTGATTTCCGCGGCCCGCGGGGGCTTGGGCTCGGGACCAAATGGCTGTATGACCAATGCCGTCAGCTTGTCCCTGCCGTCGAGACGGATCGCGTGCTTGCCGATGATTTTCAGAAGGTGGCGGATTGGATGAGGGGGACGGATGCCGCCGCGAGCATTGCGGACGTAGTCAAGCTTCAATAGGAGGACATGGAATCAAGTTCATGCAGCGCTCCATTTCTTTAACTGGCCCAAGTTTGGTAGTAGATGGGCACCATTTTTTCAAAATACGGGGCTATTGATCAAGAAGGGAGGTTGGCTATGAGTAACGTGAATGAAGGAGAGCGGTTCGACTGCGGCAATTATACGATGGGCAAGCTGACCTCGCTGTTGGTCATGCTGCATAACGAAGAAGCGGGCGCCGACATTGAGCAGGAAATGAAAAAGAGAGGCTACCGCTATACGATCGGCAAGGTTGGCGCCATGGAACTGGTCAAAGTCGTGACCGCGATAGAAACGAGCGCTAAATCGAATAAGGTAATCGACCCGAACTCGTATCGGGAAGTTCATTCCTTATATCATGCCATCATCGAAGCGCTGCAGGGGATTGGAAGAGGAACGGTTCAATTCGGGGATATTTTGCGAACGGTTGGCTTAACGTTTTGCATTGCGAGAGGGACCGTCGACATTTCGGGGTATTCCGAGGAATGGTTAAGCGTCTGCGTGTACGGCACGATTGGCGCTCCGAAAAAAGGATTTGAGCACGATGTGCTCGGGTTCGGATATAACCATATATAAGGCAGCGTCATCTTGCGGCGTCACCTCGATAACATGCAGCTTGGGCGCACGCTGGGGGATAGTCAGTCAGACGCTTTTCAATCGACTACGTTTTTAAGACAGGGAAGCGGGCTTTGCTATGTTTTGTCAATCCGATTATAAAGGAGTGGCTAGTTGTGAAGCAAACGACCAAGCGTATCATCAGAGCGGAACATGGAACGGTACTGACGGCGAAAGGCTGGCAGCAGGAAGCGGTCCTGCGGATGCTTATGAACAATCTGGATCCCGACGTGGCCGAACGGCCGGACGATCTGGTCGTCTATGGCGGCATCGGCAAGGCGGCAAGGAATTGGGAATGCTTCGACAAAATCGTGGAATGTCTGACGAATCTGGAAGCGGATGAAACGCTGCTTGTGCAATCAGGCAAGCCGGTCGGCGTGTTCCGGACGCACACGCATGCGCCGCGGGTTCTCATCTCCAACTCGGTGATCGTGCCGGCCTATGCCAATTGGGATACATTCCACGAGCTGGATAAGCAGGGATTGATGATGTACGGGCAAATGACGGCCGGAAGCTGGATTTATATCGGGACGCAGGGCATTCTGCAAGGAACGTATGAGACGTTCGCCGAGGCGGCCCGCCAGCATAGAGGAGGCACGCTGAGAGGAACGCTGACCTTAACGGCCGGACTCGGCGGCATGGGAGGTGCCCAGCCGCTCGCCGTAACGATGAACGAGGGCGTCATGATTGGAGTGGAGGTCGATCCGTCCCGGATCCAGCGGAGAATCGATACGAAATATTGCGATATCATGGTTCGCGATCTGGATGAGGCGTTGAAGCTGGCGGAGGCTGCGATGGCGGAGGGAAGAGCGCTCTCGATCGGCTTGGTGGGCAATGCGGCGGAGGTGTTCCCGGAATTGGTGCGGCGGGGGATTCGACCCGATTTCGTCACCGATCAGACGTCGGCTCACGATCCGCTTAACGGCTATGTGCCGGCAGGCTATTCACTGGAAGCGGCAGCCGACCTGCGTGCGGCCGATCCGGCGCAATATGTGAAGTTGTCCAAAAAGTCGATGGCGGTTCACGTCCAGGCCATGCTCGATCTCCAGAAGATGGGCGCGATTGTCTTCGATTACGGCAATAATATCCGCCAAGCGGCCTTCGATGAAGGGGTGAAGGAAGCGTTTCAGTTCCCAGGCTTCGTTCCGGCCTATATTCGGCCGCTCTTCTGCGAGGGGAAGGGTCCGTTCCGCTGGGCGGCCTTGTCCGGCAATCCGGATGATATTTATAAGACGGATGAGCTTGTCTTGAAGCTGTTCCCGGAAAATACCCATCTGTGCAAGTGGATCAAGATGGCCAGGGAGAAGGTCGCTTTCCAGGGCTTGCCGGCCCGCATTTGCTGGCTCGGCTATGGAGAACGGGCCAAGATGGGCTTGGCCATCAACGAGATGGTGCGCAATGGAGATATTTCCGCGCCCATCGTCATCGGCCGGGATCATCTGGACTGCGGGTCCGTCGCTTCGCCGAACCGCGAGACGGAAGCGATGAAGGACGGCAGCGATGCGGTCGCCGACTGGGCGATATTGAACGCCCTGGTGAATACGGCTTCCGGCGCGAGCTGGGTATCCGTTCATCACGGCGGCGGCGTCGGCATGGGATATTCCCTGCATGCGGGCATGGTCGTCGTCGCGGACGGTTCAGCCGAAGCGGACGAGAAGCTGTCCCGCGTCTTGAATACAGACCCGGGCATGGGCATTATCCGTCATGCCGACGCCGGTTATGAGCTTGCGATTCAGACGGCGAAGAATCTTGGAGTCCGCGTGCCGATGCTGGGCATATAACGATGACGCGCAGCAAGCCCGGCCGGGCTTGCTGCTTTCGAGAGGGGGAGCAGGATGGAACGGAATGGTATCGACCTGTTGATCCATAACATTGGAACGCTCATCACCATGCAAGGAAGCCGGGGACCGCGCACGGGCCGTGACATGTCAGAAGTGGGCGCCGTGCGCGGTGGCGCTGTCGCGATCCGGGATGGCATCATCGTGGCGGCTGGACCGGAAGACGAGGTGATGGCGCATATCGCCGGCCTGCCGATCATGCGCATGCATGACGCTCAGGGGTTGCTGGTAACGCCGGGTCTTATTGACCCGCACACCCACCTCGTTCACGGCGGATCCCGCGAGCATGAGCTGGCGCTGAAGCTGAAAGGCATGTCCTATTTGGAAATATTGGCTCAGGGCGGCGGAATTTTGAGCACGGTTCGAGCCACCCGCCAGGCGACGGAAGAGGAACTGTACGCCAAGGCGAAGGCGAGCCTGGATATGATGCTGTCCTTCGGGGTGACGACGGCGGAAGCGAAGAGCGGCTACGGGCTGACGCTGGAAGACGAATTGAAGCAGCTCCGGGTCGCTGACCGGTTGAACCGGGAGCATCCCGTTGATTTGGTATCCACGTTTATGGGAGCCCATGTGGTGCCGGAAGAATATAAAGGCCGCTCCGGAGACTTTGTGAAGGTGGTTATCGAACAGATGCTGCCGGAGGTAAAGCGGCAAGGGCTGGCCGAATTTTGCGATGTGTTCTGCGAGCAAGGCGTCTTTTCCGTGGAAGAATCGGAACAAATTCTGCTTGCCGCCAAGGAACTGGGCTTCGGCCTCAAAATTCATGCGGATGAAATCGAGCCGATTGGAGGCGCGCAGTTGGCCGGCAAGCTGGGCTGCATCTCCGCCGAGCATCTGATTGCCGCCTCGGATGAAGGCTTGGAAGCGATGCGGCAGGCGGGCGTCGTGGCCGTCTGTCTGCCTGCCACTTCCTTCAACCTGCGGCTGACGCATCATGCCCGGGCCCGCGCCATGATCGAGAGGGGGCTCGCGGTAGCCCTGTCCACGGATTATAATCCGGGAAGCTCTCCTACGGAATCCATCCAGCTTGTCATGACCTTGGGCTGTCTGAACTTGGGCATGACCCCCGAGGAAGTGCTGACGGCCGTGACCATCAATGCGGCTCATGCCATCGGAAGAGCCGATACCGCAGGGAGCCTGGAAGCCGGCAAGCAGGCGGACCTCGTTATTTTCAAGGCCGATAACCTGGCCTACTTGCCGTATCATTTCGGAATCAATCATGTTCATACCGTGTTCAAACGGGGGAACGTCGTCGTGTCTACAGGAAGCTGATGATATCCCCGGCGATCAGCGAGCCGGGGAAGGAACGGCTTGCGGCGGCGCGGTCGCCGGCCAGGCCGTGAAGATAGACGCCGAGGGCCGCGGCGAGGCCGGCGTCGCAGCCTTGCGCGAGCAGGCCGGCGATCAGGCCTGCCAGCGCATCGCCCGCACCTCCGGCCGCCATTCCCGGGTTGCCGGACGCGTTCACGTACACGTCCCCGGCGGGGGTGGCGGTTACGGTGCGGGCGCCCTTCAGCACGAGCGTCACGCCGTGCTGGACGGCATAACGGCGCGCCAGGCCGATGCGGTCGCGCTGCACTTCGCGCGCGTCGAGGCCCGTCAGGCGCGCCATCTCGCCCGGATGCGGCGTCAGGATCGCGGCCCCGTCCCGCTGCGGCCATGCATCGAGGCCGCCCGCCTCCGCGATCATGTTGAGCGCATCCGCATCGGCGACGAGCGGGCATGGCGCGCCCGCCCAGATCTCGCGCAGCCAGGCGCCGTCGCCGGGGAAGCGGCCCAGGCCCGGGCCGATCGCCAGCGCCTTCTTGCCGGCGGCGAGCCGCAGCACCGCCTCGGGCGGCACGGCCGCCCAATCGCCGCGCCCGCCGTCGGGCATGCCGTGCAGCATCGCTTCCGGAAGCCGCCCGATCATCGGCTCCAGCAGCCGTTCCGGCAGCGCCCAGCTCACCAGTCCGGCTCCGGAACGGAGCGCCGCGGCGGAGGCCAGCAGTCCGGCGCCGCTATATTGCCGGGATCCGGCCGCCACCAGCACATGGCCATACGTGCCCTTATGCGTATCCGCCTTGCGATTCAGCGGGAGCGTCAGCCCGAAGCGCCGCAGGAATAACGCTTCATTGGTCCAAAAGGTCCGAATATTTTCCTTCTCCGCCAATTCTTCCGGGATGCCGATCAAGCGGACGACGACGCGTCCTGCCTGTTCCGCCCCCGGATATTGCGTCAGCCCGCGCTTGAGAAAGGCGAGGGCTACGGTCCGTTCCGCATGAATGCATGGATCATGCGCCTCTCCCGTATCCGCATCGATTCCGCTCGGAATATCGATGGCGACGATCGGAAGGCCGCTCGCGTTCGCTTCCCGGATTAACGAGGCGTACGGCTCCCGTGGAGCCCCGGCCGTTCCCGTGCCGAGGAGCGCATCGATAATCCCCGCATACTCCTCCCACCGGATGCAGTCCTTCCCATAGACGGAAGCAGCGATGCCCAGCCTGGCCGCAATATCGCGCTGCATCCCGGCGCCGGATGTCAGCTTCGCCGGATCCAGGGCATACAGCAGCTCGGCTGCCACGCCCATTTCCTTGAGATGACGCGCCGCGACGATGCCGTCGCCGCCGTTGTTGCCTTTGCCGACGAGGACCAGCCATGGCTTGTTCGTTCCCGGCTCCGATGACAGCTTGGCAACCTCCTCCGCAACGGCCCGGCCCGCATTTTCCATAAGCACCGCCGCTGGAATGCCGATGGTATGTATGGCGTACTCATCGAGAGCGCGCATTTCTGCCGAAGTTACGATATGCATGAACCTCACCTTTTCTGATTTCTTCAAAATCAATTTCTTCCATTATATCATTTCAGCGCCTGTCTTCCTTGCCTCATCCCCCCTATGGTTCTCCCTATTTTGATCAACTTCGAACCGAGTTTTGATTTCGCGAACTGGATTGCCGACGTTATGAGGGGATGGTACACTATGAAGGATACACATCAGCACGGTAGAAAGAGAGTGGTTGAAAATGAAGTCATATCTGGCGTTATTGCAGGACATTTTGGATCACGGGGTGAAAAAGGAGGATCGGACCGGAACAGGCACCTTGTCCGTGTTCGGGCGTCAGCTTCGCTTCGATCTGGCCGAAGGCTTTCCGCTTGTCACGACGAAGCGGCTGCATCTGAGATCGATCGTTCATGAATTGCTCTGGTTTTTGAGCGGAGAAACGAATATTCGTTATTTGAAGGAAAACGGGGTCCGCATCTGGGACGAATGGGCGGATGAGCATGGCGACCTGGGTCCGGTATACGGATCGCAGTGGCGCGCCTGGGAGACCAAGGACGGACGGACGATCGACCAGATTGCGAACGTGATCGAGCAGATTAAGACGAATCCGGATTCGCGCCGGCTGCTGGTCTCTGCCTGGAATGTCGGCGAGATCGATCAGATGAAGCTGCCGCCATGTCATTACTCGTTCCAATTTTATGTCGCCGGCGGCAAGCTGAGCTGCCTGCTTAACATGCGTTCGGTGGATACGTTCCTCGGACTGCCGTTCAACATTGCCAGCTATTCGCTGCTTACGCATATGGTGGCCCAGCAATGCGATCTGGAGGTTGGAGAATTCATCTGGAGCGGCGGCGACGTTCACATTTATTCGAACCATATGGAGCAGGTGAAGACCCAGTTGGAGCGGGAGCCGCTGCCGCTTCCGAAGCTGGTCATCAAGCGCAAGCCGGATACGATCTTCGATTACCGGTTCGACGATTTCGAATTCGTGGACTACCAGCATCATCCGACGATTAAGGCGACGGTTGCGGTATAGGCTTTGAACAGCAGCTCAAGACGCGAATGACGACGGGGACTATAGAAGATAGTATCGGGAGCCTTTATTATGGAATAAAAGAGACAGAAGGGAGACGCACCGCGATGCCGGTAACGATGATCTGGGCGATGGACAAGCGCCGTCTTATTGGCAAGGACAACGGGATGCCATGGCGGCTGCCGAGCGATATGGCTTATTTCAAGGCGATGACGCAGGGGAAGACGGTCGTCATGGGGCGCAAGACGTATGAGTCGCTGGGGAAGGCGCTGCCGAACCGGCGCAATATTGTGCTGACCCGCAACCCGGATTGGACCGTGCCCGATGCGGAAGTCATGCATCATATCGGGTCCGTGCTGCCGCTGGCGGCGGAGGAGGAAATGATGGTGATGGGCGGCGCCCAAATATACCGCGAGTTCCTTCCTTATGCGGACAAGCTGCTGGTGACGCGGATCGACGCCGAATTCGAGGGGGACGAATATTTTCCGGCTTATGACGAGTCGCTCTGGGAACTGGCGGGGGAGGCCGAGGGACCGGTCGACGAGAAGAACCGGTATCCGCACCGTTTTCAGACCTACGTTCGGAAGGAAGCGTGACGCGAGACCAGCTCAGCGAGCGGGCAGTGACCATTTCCATATGTATTGAAATGCAAATCATTCGTGATCGACTCCATATGTTCCGGGACAGCGTTTAAGGTACGATCATTGGCACACACATGCCGGAACGTCCGATGTCCGGACATGTCATCAATCGGCACAATTGCGAAAAAGGCTTCGCGATTGCTACGCGAACGGATGGAGGAGTCAGCATGTCAACGCCGAACGGATTTATGGAATATTCTCGACAAATACAAGCGGAACGGGACCCGGCTGAACGGGTGCTGGATTGGAAGGAATTCCATCTTCGCTTGTCCGAAGAGGAACTGCGGACCCAGGCGTCCCGCTGCATGGATTGCGGCACGCCCTACTGCCATACGGGGATGGAGCTGGCGTCCGGCACCTCCGGCTGCCCGGTGAACAATCTGATTCCGGAGTGGAATCATCTCGTGTACCGCGGGCTATGGCGGGAAGCGCTCGAACGGCTTCAGGCCACGAATAACTTCCCCGAATTTACGGGAAGGGTTTGTCCGGCGCCATGCGAAGGGTCGTGTACGGTAGGGCTCATCGGCGAGCCGGTCACGATCAAGTCCATCGAGGAAGAGATTATCGAACGCGGCTTCCGCGAAGGCTGGGTGACGGCGAAGCCTCCGCAGCGCCGGTCCGGCAAGCGGGTCGCGGTCGTCGGATCGGGACCGGCGGGATTGGCCTGCGCGGATGAGCTCAATCAGGCCGGGCATTCCGTCACGGTATACGAGCGTGACGATCGGATCGGGGGTCTGCTTACGTACGGCATTCCGACGATGAAGCTGGACAAGGAAGTGGTGGATCGGCGGGTGCGGCTGCTCGCCGAGGAAGGGATCCGCTTCGTGACGAATATCGAGATCGGAACCGATATTCCGGCCCGCGAGCTGGTCGAGCAGTATGATGCCGTCGTGCTGTGCGCCGGGGCGACGAAGCCGCGCGAGTTCGTCATCGAAGGCAGCCAACTCGAAGGCATTCACTATGCGATGGACTATTTGAACGGAACGATTAAGAGTTATCTGAACTCCGGCCTGGAGGACGGCAGCTACCTGTCGGCGGCAGGCAAGGATGTCATCGTCATCGGCGGCGGCGACACGGGGACCGACTGCGTAGCGACCGCGCTGCGCCACGGCTGCCGCAGCATTACGCAATTCGGCACGCGTCCACAGGCTCCGGCCGTGCGCGACGAGGCCGCCAATCCTTGGCCGCAGTTCCCGAATGTGTATACGCTCGATTATGCGCACCAGGAAGCGAAGGCCTTGTACGGACGCGATCCGCGCGAATTTTCCATCATGACGACGCGCTTCGTCGGCGATGGGGAAGGGCGCGTGAAGGAGCTGCACACGGTTGAGATTGAGCGGATCGTCGACGAGCAGGGACGGAAGACGTATCGGCCAATCCCGGGAACGGAGCGGGTCTATCCGGCGCAGCTCGTGATTATCGCGGTCGGCTTCGACGGACCGGAGGCGACGCTCATCGATCAGCTCGAGCTGGATACGGATCGGCATACCAATGTGAAGGCGGTCAGAGGCAAATACGGGACGAAAATCAGCAATGTCTTTGCCGCCGGAGATATGCGGCGCGGACAGAGCTTGGTCGTCTGGGCCATCCACGAGGGACGGGAAGCCGCCCGCGAAGTGAACAGGTATCTCGCGGATCACTTGTCATCCTGCCCGGAATGAGGAATAATAAAGAGAAGAGAACGCTGCAAGAAGCTGCGCTATCCATAGCGCGGCTTTCTGTCGTTCGCCAGAGAGACGGGGGGAGCAGATGAAGACGCTGATTATTGCGGAGAAGCCGGATATGGGACGGAATATCGCTGCCGCCATAGAACCGAAGGCGAGAAATCACCGTTCCTATCTGGAAGGGGACACCTATATCATTACATGGGCAATCGGGCATTTGGTCGGACTCGCCGAGCCGGAAGCTTATGATATGAAGTATAAGAAATGGAATATCAACGACCTTCCGATTATACCCGGCGACTTCAAGCTGATCGCATACCGCAAGACGAAGGATCAACTGAAGGTCATCGCAGAGCTGGCCAAGCGCAGCAATCTGCTGGTCAACGCTTGCGACGCCGGAAGGGAAGGACAATATATCTTTTCGCTCATCCAGCGTTATTTGAAATTAAAGCATCCGGTGAAGCGGCTCTGGATATCCGATCTGACCCCGGAGACGATTCGGCGGGGCTTCGCCGAGCTGAAGGACGGATCGGAGTATGATAATCTGACCAAGGCGGCAAGCGCCCGGAGCGAAGCGGATTGGCTGATAGGGATGAACGGGTCTCGCGCCTTCACGACGAAGCATAACGTTCTGCTGTCCGTAGGCCGAGTGCAGACGCCTGTGCTCGCGCTTATTTATGAGCGGCAGAAGCAGATTGAAGCCTTTACTTCGTTGAAATATTTCGAGGTCGAAGGCCATTTCTCGCAAGGGGATGGCACATACCAGGGTCTATGGCAGGGCGAGCGGATCACCGACCGGGCGCGGGCCGAGGCCTTGGCGGCGAAGGTGCAGGGGAAGACGGGACGGATCGCCTCCTACCAAGCGAAGGAGACGAAGGAATATCCTTTCCGTCTGTATGATCTGACCTTGCTGCAGCGGGAAGCGAACAGCCGCTACGGGTTCTCGGCGAAGAAAACGTTGGATATCGCCCAGTCGCTGTACGAGAAGCATAAGGTCATCTCATATCCGCGGACGAATTCGAACTATGTGACGGAACAGAATATTCCGGAGATGCACAAAGCGCTGTCCGTGCTCCAGGGGACGGCATATGACGAGTGGGCGAAGGGAGCGAACCGGGCTCTCGTTCATAAAGGGAACAAATACATATGCAATCCGGCCAAGGTCGAGGATCACCATGCGATTCTGCCGACCCAGCGGAAGGCCTCGGGTCTGTCTCCCGATGAACAGAAGCTGTACGATCTTATCGTGCGCCGCTTCCTCTCCCAGTTCTATCCGGCCGCGGAATACAAGGTCCATACGGTCATGACGGAGGTCGAACGAGAGACCTTCAAAACCTCGGTCAAAGAGCTGCTCCATATCGGCTGGAAAGCCATCTACGCCGATCTGAAGAAGGAGAAGCCCAAGTCCGGCAGAGGGAAGAGCAAGGAGGAAGAAGCGGAAGAGATCGAGGTCGAGGAGCCGTTCCGGGTCAATCCCGACGAGGCGGCTCATTGTGTCCGCGCCGTGGTCAAGGATAAGGAAACCCAGCCGCCCAAGCCCTATACGGAGGGCACGCTGCTCAAGGCGATGGAGAGCGCGGGCAAGCAGATTGAAGACGAGGAGCTGCGCGATGCGATGAAGGATTCCGGTCTGGGCACGCCGGCCACTCGGGCCGCCACGATCGAGCGTCTCAAAAAAGTGGGCTATATCGAGATGAAGGGCAAGACGATCCAGGTGACCCAAAAAGGCCGCACGGCGGTCGAGCTTATCCGGGCGGCAGGCATTGATCTGTTGACATCGCCGGAGATGACCGGGCAATGGGAGCGGCGGCTGACGGAAATTTCCCGGGGCGCGGCTTCCGATGTTCAATTTATGGAAAATGTCAAAAAATTCGCAACGATGATTGTAGACAAAGTAAGGCTGCAGGCGCGGGCGGCGAAGAACTCCTTCGAGAGCGCCGAACCGAAGCAGAAGAGCTCGCGCCGGCGCAAGAGCGCAGCCGGACAAGCGTCCGAGGCGGCGCATTCCGCGCAGGGCCGTCCGGCAGCGGCCGGGAGCCGCCCATCTTCCAAGCGGAGCGCCGCGGTCAAGACGGCGGATACGCAGCGGGGCGAGGGGCCGTCCATTGTCGGGACTTGTCCGCGCCCCGGATGCGGAGGCGTCATATTTATGGGGCGCAAAGGGTATGGCTGCTCGAATTACAAGCAGGGCTGCGGCTTCGTCATCTGGAAGGAAAGCTTCGGCCGCAAGCTTACCGATACGCAGGTGAGGGCGCTGATCGAGAAGGGCAAGACCGCGAGGATGAAGCTGGTCCTGCCGGACGGCTCCGAGACGCAAGCCCGCATCGTTCTGGCGAGCGCGGAGACCGGGAAGTTAACGGCAGAGGCATAGGCATAGCCTGGGGAGTCATGCGGCATGCGCAGGCGGGACGAGGGCGATCATGCCGAGCGATGGGAGGGTAATGCAACTATAACAGAAGGCCGGCTCTCTCGAAGCCGGCCTGTCCTCTTACCGCGGGGTCAATATCCAGTTGCGAATGACGCGAGGCACGTCAGTCAATTGCTCGATGGTCTCAAAAGCGCCGTTCGGCTCGGCATCGATATCGACAATGTTAAATGCCCATTCGTTCGCCTGCTTCAAGTAAATGGCATTCAGGCCGCTCCGCAGGGCGGGAATCACGTCGGTTCGCAGCGAATTGCCGATCATCCAGGTGCTCTCGGCCGGGAAGCCTTGTTCCCGCACGATGGAGGACAGCGCGTCCGCTGTCTTATGCCGGCGAATGAATATCCGATCTCCGAAATAGTCGGACAGCTTCATTTGCGCGATTTTGCGCTCTTGAATCACTTGTTCCCCGCCGGTATACAGGAAGAGTTCATGCCCGTCATCCCGCAGCCGATCGAGCGTCTCGATCATGCCGGGATAAGGCTCGATCTCGAATTCGTAGACGCTCATCCCCAGCTTCCAGAGCAGCTCGGACTCGTCGGCGGACGAGGCTCGTCCGGTCAACGCAGTGAAGTGATCGTAGGTCTGGATGAACGAGCGAGGGAAATGCTCGCTCTGAAAGCCGTTGTCCTGCACGCCGGCAATATCGATGCGGACCTGCACCGCGCGGATATCCTCGGCCGGCAGCTTCCACGGCGCGAACCACGTCATCATCGTATCGAGAAATTGTTGGATGACGATGTCAAAATATTTGTTGCAATGGACGAGCGTATCGTCCAGATCGAATAATATCGTCTGTCTCGGCATCACGGTCATGCCGAACCACCTCCTTGACGCTATCAGAGCCGCAACAGCGCAAGAGGCTGCAATCAGGCTTGTTGTCATGAATGTATGTAGGCCTCGAGAAAAGCGGATAAATCCGCAAGCCCTTCCGGCCGCAGCGCGATCCGCTGCACCTTGCCGTTCCAGTACGTCCGGATATAGCCCGCGGAGCGCAGGACCGCCAGATGATGCTTGAGCGCCCCCGTCGACAGCGGTATATACTCCTGGATCTCCTCGAATGTATACGGCTTCTGTCCGACCAGACGCAAGATGCGCAGCCGCTTCTCGTCAGCCAATGCTTCGGTCATGCGGCGCAGGTTGTGCGACGGAATCATCAGATCCGGTTCCGGCTTGTCCACCGGGTAGAGGACGAGAATCCGTCTTCGGAACGTACAGTTATTATTAATCGGACGATAGTGCCACATCGGGGCAAGAATCACTTCGTCAACCGACTCGTGCTCCGGAATGACGACGCCGTTCGTGGCCAGCTCGATGAGATCCTGAGGCTGTATTTTGTCCAACAACCGCCGCTTCTCTTCCGCGTCATGCAGAAGTATCGGTTCCCATTCCGGGAGCGAGCGACGGATATAGTGTTCATACCAGAATCGGAGCGCCGGAACATACAGCTCCAGGCAGCGTTCCAGCCGGAAGGAGTGCAGGCGCAGCCCATTCTCTTGTCTGACCCTGTCCCACTCGTCCGGTGTCAGCCGTTCCAGCTGCTCGAGATAGGAAGGAATATCGTTATGGTTCCGCTCCAGCGCCAGCGCGTAGAGCATGTCGAAGTCGCTTAACGAATGCTTCCGCATCTTCTCGCTGTACGCATTCCACTGCGGAGGGAGCTGCTGCTCGATGCCGCGCGCCCATTCCATTCCGTTCTCTACGTTGCGGATCCACTTCCGGTGAACGAACAACATAAAGCTTCCAATAAGTTCATATACCGATGAGTAGTCGATACGAACATGGTAGGTCATGCCTTACGGAGCCCCCTTGGATAACATTGCGTTACTCTATCATTATGAATTGTGTTGCATCCTATTGTCTACTATAATGTTGAAATGTTGGTGTCAAATGAAGCTTGCGGGGGCGGCCGGATGCCGCCGCTTCAAGCGTTCAAATCATAGTTTTGCGGAGGAAAGTCCATGTCAGCAAGGCGTTTCACTACGAGTTCTCCAAGCATGCAATTTTTCATTCTTATTATTGTGGTCACATTTACCGGATTGAGTCAAGGAATGCTGCTCCCGCTCTTAACGATCTTTCTGGAGCGGATGGGCGTCCCTTCCGATCTGAACGCGCTGAATGCGACAGCTTTGTACGTCGGCGTCTTCGCCATGATGTTCGCTGTCGAGCGAATCCTGCTCCGGGTAGGATACAAGCGGATGCTTCTCGGCGGGCTCATCGTCGTCACGGCGGCCATCGTGCTCTTCCCGCTGCTGCCCAATATCTATGTCTGGTTCGCGCTGCGGATGATTGTCGGCCTGGGGGACAGCGCCCTGCATTACGCGACCCAGCTGTGGGCGGTCTCCGTCAGCCCGGCTCACCGGCGGGGACGGAATATTTCGCTGTACGGGATGGCCTATGGGCTTGGCTTCAGCTTCGGTCCGCTCGGCATTAATCTGCTCCGGGTGCATGATTCCGCGCCGTTCCTGGTAATGGCCGCGCTGTTCCTCGTCGTCATCGGGCTCGTGATGTTCGTGCTGCCGAACCAGCCGGTGGAAGGCTTGCATGAAGGCGCCCGTCCCGAGAAGCGGTATGCCCGTTCATATCAATGGGCCTGGTTCGCGCTGCTGCCCGCCTTCTTGTACGGCTATATGGAAGCATCGATGAACAGCAACTTCCCGATCTATGCGCTGCGCATCGGCCTGGAGGAGCATTGGATCTCCTTCCTGCTGCCGTTTTTCGGCATCGGGGGCCTTATCCTTCAGCTTCCGCTCGGCATACTGAGCGACAAGTTCGACCGCAAAAAGGTATTGATGGCGTGCGGCCTGACCGGAGGAGCGGGATTCCTCCTCATCCCGTTCGCCGGAACGAGCGTCTGGGGAATTTTGATTCTATTCCTGTTGGTCGGCGGATTGGTCGGCTCCTTCTTCTCGCTAGGCTTGGCCTATGCCGCGGATATTTTGCCGAAGGCATACTTGCCTTCCGCGAATGTGATCGCATCCGTACACTTCAGCCTGGGCAGTATTATCGGGCCGAACCTGGCCGGCTTGGGGCTGCAGTACGTGTCGATGGGCAGCATGTTCTACCTGCTTGGCCTCTGGTACATCGGCTTCTCGCTGCTCGGCTTCATCTTCAAGCGGCAGGCAAAAACGCTTGCAAGTTAGGTCTCATCTTCCTACACTAATAAATATATGCTCATATGGTGCAAGCCGATTTTGGGAACAGGTCGAGAGGAAAGAGAAACGGAATGCCTTTTACGGATAGAGAGGAGTCAATGCCATGATTAAAGTAGAACGTCTGGTCAAGCGGTATCCGCCGGCCCCGCCGATATTGGATCGGCTGAGCTTCGAGCTCGAGCCTGGCGAGTTCGTCGGCGTCATCGGTCCAAGCGGCAGCGGCAAATCGACGCTGCTCAAATGCATCGCGATGCGCGAGAGCTGGACGAGCGGCAAGTATAACGTCGACGGTGTCAATATTTTCGAGAATCAGGTCAACGGCAAGCGCAAGGTGATGCGCGAGTTCGCTTATCTGGAACAGAATCCGGTCCTCAATCTGAATCGAAAAGTGCTGAAGAATGTGCTTATCGGGCGCTTCCATCAGACGCCGCTCTGGCGGATGGCTCTCGGCATCGTTCGTTCGGATGATTATATGGGCGCGATGGACACGCTTGAGATGCTCGGCTTATTGGACAAGGCGCATGAGGAGACAAGCAAGCTCAGCGGCGGGGAGCGCCAGCGTGTCGCCATCGCGAGGGCCCTCGTGCACGGGGCCAACGTCCTCTTGGCGGACGAGCCGGTCCTCGGCCTGGATCCGAAGGCCGCCGAGTCGGTGCTGGAGACGTTCCGCGGCTTGTGTCAGCGGGAGCGGAAGATCGTAATCGCCGTATTCCATCAAGCCGAGCTGGCCGAGAAGTATGCGACCCGCATCTGGGGAATGAAGGAAGGACGGATCGCGGTCGACGTGAAGGGACGCCGCCTGCTCCAATCGGAGAAGTCGCTTATCCAGTAGTGGAGTGCGGAATGCCGCTTAGGCGAATGTCACGCCGCGCCTCTCCTCGCATATATTGGGATTATGACCCAGGATGAAGCGAGGGGATAGAGATGACCACATCAACGGAAGCGGATGCCACGACGATGTATCCGCTGCCGGTCCAGGTGGATACGTATGTCATCCGCAGACCGAAGCTGACCGTCTACGTGCCTCAGATTCGGGGCCGTGACGGGGTCGAAGCGGTATCCCGCATCAATGTGGCGATTCGCCGCCAGGCGGTCCGGCTCATCCGGATGACCGGGTACGGAGAAGCGCCGGAGACGGAGGTAACGGGCTCCTATGAGACCAAGCTGAATGAACGCCATTATCTCAGCCTCACTCTCATCGTCTATGGATATACGGCTCATGCCGCGCACGGGATGACGTATCAGGCCGGAATGACGATGGATGTCCGGAACGGGCGGGAGCTGAAGCTGGCGGATCTTTTCAAGCCGGGAGCCCCTTATGTGAAGGTGCTGTCGGACCATGTAGCCGCCCAGATTAAGGCGCGCGACATTCCCGTATTGGAGCCGTTCACCGAGATTCGGCCGGATCAAGATTTTTATATGACGGACAAGGAGCTTGTCCTCTTCTTCGGCTTGTATGAGCTGGCTCCATACGCCTACGGCTTTCAATATTTCCCGATCTCCATCTATACGCTGCAGGATATCAAGGCGGAGAATGGAATGATCGACGCGCTATGGTATTAGGACGGGGTTTGTCATGGTATTGTCACCTTTCGGTGACAGTTTTTTTTTATAATGATGGAGTATGTATTCTGTTAAGATATAATCATAATCAGGATAAATCTGAACTGATGAAAGAGTGATAAGCGGAATGACAATGCGATGGATACGAAGCGTGTCGCTTCTTCTCCTCGGGTGCTTCCTGCTGACCGGGTGCGAATGGCTGCAGGATCCGAAGTCGTTAATGAGCATGCCTCGGCTTCCGGAAGATAAAGCGAAGATTATGACGATCATCGCCTCGCAGATGCCGAAGGGAGTTAACAATATCGTGCGCCCGACCAATACCGAGGATGCCAGCGCCATACGGCTCGCCGATCTGAACAATGACGGGCGGGCGGATACGGCCATCGTCTTTTACGAGACGCCGGACAAGGATGTGCGCCTGCACGGACTCGTCTTCCATAGCGACGGAGAGACGTGGAACAAGGTAGTCGAGTTCGACGGGGTAGGCGTCAGCTTGGATCGGGTGGAGCTCGTGGACTTGACCCATGACAACAAGCTGGATCTCGTCGTCGGATATGGGGGCAGCGACAAGGACTTGAACAAAGGATTGGTCGTCTACTCGTTCACGCAGGACGGCATTGTCAAAATATTCGAGCAGCCCTATTCCCAGTTCGTCATCGATGATCTGAACGGGGACGGGAAGAATCAGTTGTATATCGTCAATAACCGCCGCGACATGCCGCCGGTGCTGGCCATGTACGATTTCAAGGACGGGAAGATGTCCAAGCAGAATGAATTGACGCTGGACAAAAACGTAAGCACGTATACGAACATGATTTCAGGACATATAAGCACAAACCAAAAAGGAATCGTGCTTGACGCATTGGCTGGCGCCAATTACGGCGTGACGGACATTATCAAGTTGACACCCGATAATCAGCTCGTCTCCGTCCTGCCGGAAGAGATGGCGATCAAGCCCTACAACGTAGCCAGCGGTGACATGAACGGAGACGGCATCATCGAGATTGCGATCCCCGAGATGCCGCCGGGCTGGGATATTTATGCGTCGTACGCGATTCCGTACTTCACGAGCTACTATCAGTGGGACGAGAAGAAAGGGTTGAAGCTGGTCGAGAAGCAGTACCGCGACTATGAGGAGCGGTTCCAGCTGAAGCTGCCGAATTCGTGGTATGGCCGGGTCACGATTGATACGAAGTCGAAGAAGGATGAATATATCCGGTTTATGGACATGCATACGAATGAGACGCTGGCCGAGATTAAGTTTTTCAATCCGGAAATGTGGGAGACGTACAAAGAGAAGTGGACCTATCTCAGCTCGTATGGAGATACCATTATCGGCGTATTCAGCAAGGAGCCGCTGATGCTGAACAAAGGAACTCCGAAGCTGCCGGATATTAACCGGGAAAGCAATGAATGAACGAAGGAGACGGAAAGAGATGACGAAGATACTCATTCTGGAAGATGAAGAATCCATTCGCAGCTTTATTGTCATCAACCTGAAGCGCAACGGATTCGATGTGGTGGAGGCCGCTAACGGCAACGATGCCTACCAGATTCTAGTTAATGACACGACGATTGATATTGCCCTGCTCGACGTGATGGTTCCGGGCATTGACGGCTTTGAGGTTTGCCGCCGGGTCCGTCAGTTCAATGAACGGATGGGCATCATTTTCCTGACGGCCAAGGTTCAGGAGCAGGACAAGGTATACGCGTTGTCGGTCGGCGCCGACGATCACGTGAGCAAGCCGTTCAGCCCGACGGAGCTGGTGGCCCGCATTCAGTCTCTCCTGCGCCGGGTCAACGCTTATCAGCAGCCTGCGCAGAAAGTCGTCTATCATTCGGGGCCGTTCACGCTCGATCTGATTGCGAAGCGGTTCACGAAGCATAATCAATCGATTGATCTGACTCCGACGGAGTTCTCGCTGGTGCAGTTCTTCATGGAGAAGGAAGATATGACATTAAGCCGCGATGTGCTGCTTGATTATGTATGGGGCAAAGATTATATGGGCGATCCGAAGATTGTCGATGTCAATATCCGCCGCCTGCGGCAGAAAATCGAGGACGAGCCTTCGTCGCCTAAATATTTGGAAACAGTCTGGGGACATGGATACAAATGGAAAGGTTCCTCTTCATGCTAAAGCCGGGTATACGGCGTTCCGTGGTAATGCACTATTTTATCGTCGTGTTTTTGACGATGCTTATTTTGGAGGCGATATTTCTTATCGCTGTCCGCTCCTATTATTATGATTCGATTTCTAACCATATGTCGTCTCATTTGAGTGTCACTACATCGCTCTACCAGCAAGGCAACGCGGGGGTCAATACGGAAGACCGGAGCTGGCTCCCCGTGCTGCTGAAGCAATACAATATGAAGAAAGCGGAAGTGCAGATTCTCAACCCCCAGGGCGAGGTGCTGATATCGTCCAGCTATTTCCGGGTGGACAAGCCGGTCGCCACGGCCGACGTTCTCAGTGCCCAGAGCGGCACGATGGGGCAATGGATTGGCAAGCAGCCGGGGACGGGAGAGGCGGTGATGTCGATCGCGTCACCGATCTATGCGAAGGGAGATATCGTCTACATCGTCCGTCTGGTGACTTCGCTGGATTTGGTCAATGCCCGCATTAACAGCATTGTGCTGCTGTCTGTTGTTATTGCGATCGCGGTTCTCATCGTCGTGCTCATCATCAGCATCGGCCTGGCGAATTCCATCGTGAAGCCGATTAATGAGATTACGAGCGCTTCCGCGCAGATGGCGAAGGGGCGCTTCGATGTTCGCATCAAAGAAGAATACAAATATGAGATCGGCGAGCTGGCCCGGACGCTCAACTTCATGGCTCATGAGATCGTCCGCAGCAATCAGCTCAAGAATGACTTCGTCTCCTCGATCTCGCATGAGCTGCGAACGCCGCTGACCGGGATTAAGGGGTGGAGCGAGACGCTTCTCTCCGGGCAGTTCGAGGAAGAAGAGAGCAAGCTGGGGATGAACGTCATCCTGAAGGAGACTGATCGGCTCATCGGTCTGGTCGAGGAACTGCTTGACTTCTCGAAGCTGCAGGAGAACAAGCTGCAATTCAACTGGTCGCCGGTCTGCCTGTCGGGAATATTGGAAGACACGGTGCTGCAGGTAAAAATGAAGGCCGAGCAGAAGCAGATTCATATTGAGGTGCGTTCCCGCGGCGCGGAGCAGCCTATCTCTGGCGATGCGAACCGGTTGAAACAGGTGTTCCTCAATCTGATCGACAATGCGGTCAAGTTCTCGCCGAATGAATCGGTCATTACGGTCCATTCGACTTGGGACGAGGACAAAGTAGTCGTGCGCATCGTGGATCAGGGCATTGGCATCAGCAAAGAGCATTTGGCCAAGGTCATGGATAAGTTCTATCAGGTGAACCCGAGCCATGGGGGCACGGGCTTGGGCTTGGCCATTACGTATGAGCTGGTGAAGGCGCATCATGGCGATATGAGCATCGACAGCAAGCCGGATGTAGGCACGACGGTGATTGTGACGCTTCCGATTCATCAGCCGGCCGCTAGCGAACCGGAGGACGAGAAACAGTGACCCTATGACTTTTGTATAAAAGGACAAGGCTTTTGTATATATGAACATATACAAAAGTCTTTTTTTATGGAAAATGGAAGATATGATATCTATGTTCGACAAAACCTACTATAATGAGATCGAACTTGATCGCAGGAAATGTCGCAAACCATCGCTTCATGTCATTGGCGAAGATTGAAATCCGTTAGTATGTAGAGACTGGGCTCTGGCGAGACAGAAATGAGAGCCGCCGAGCCAAACGGAGGCTGTTATGTTACGGACGATTCACCGGCAGATGATGGTCCGCATCATCGTGACCGTTATTGCCGCACTTGCTGTCATTTCATTTTTCTCCCACCAGGCGGTACAATCAATCATTCAGCGCAACATGACAGAGAATTATTTGAATCAGGTGAAGCTGGCTGCGAACGAGGTGGATTCGGCACTCCTTCATCACAAGAAATCGGTAGAAACATTTTCCCGTTTTATTCGCGAGCTATACCGGTTGTCGGATGATGTGCAGGCCGACGTCAGGAGCGCAACGAGGCTCTTTGCGGGCAGCCCTAACAAATTCGTCAACGGCTACTGGTTCACGGCGCACTCGAATTATCGCAGCCAGGGGAAGCATTCTATCTGGTACGGCTATGACAAAAATGGGAGGCCTGTCGAAATTAAGAGCGGACAGCATATCGATGCCTCGTCGCCCGTCTATGCCAGCGATCCGCGCTTCGATTACTATCATGGAGCCGTCAAGAGCGGGGGAACACATATTACCGCCCCTTTTATCGATCCATTAACACATCAGCCGATGCTGTCCATCAGCACCCCCGTATATGACGGGGAGGATCAGCTGCTGGGCGTGGCCGGCATTGACGTCCATTATAACGATTTGCAGCAGGTCGGCTTGCGGCTCAGTTTCCATCCGGAAAGCAAGACCTTGCTCATTACGAGAGACGGGGATCTGCTGTATGACCCGGATAAGCGGCATACGATCTTCGCCAATCTGTATCGGGACTTCGACGAAGATCTCATTCCGATATTCGAGCAGGTCAAAAAAGATATTACGCAGACCGCAGAGACGACATCGATGACGACATATCAGGACACGAATATGATTGTGTTTACGGTCGGCTTGAAAGAAGCGGAGTGGATTGCGATGATTATGCTCCCGGCCGCGGTAATCGACTCCGTTCTTTACCGGGTCGCTTGGGTGACATTCGGCACCTTCACGCTGGTTGCGGTTGTCGTCGCACTGCTTCTGCATATGTGGATCCGCCGCCTCATCCATCGGCCTTTGCGGCGTCTGGTCGATGCCTCGTCCCGGCTGGCGAGAGGGGATTACAATGTGCGGGTGGAGCTGGATCAGCATAATGAATTCCGGCTGCTTGGCGAGCATATGAACCGGATGACCGATTCGCTTCACAAGCAAGTTCAGCTTGAGCAGGAGATGAAGCGGATGGGCGCCTTGAAGGTTGTGGGCGAGATGGCGGCGGCCATCAGCCATGAGATACGCAATCCGTTGACGACGGTCAAAGGATTTCTGCAGCTGCTCCGCAGCAAGCCGGAGCATGCCAAGGAGCACGTTTATTTCGAGACGATGATGGAAGAGATCGAGCGTGCGAACTCCATCATTACGGAATATTTGACGTTGGCTCAGCACAAAGTCGCGGAATTCCGCAAGCAATCATTGAACGAGGTGATAACTCATATTTATCCGCTCGTGCAGGCGGCGGCGACGACGGATTGTCAGGAGATCCGGCTGGAGCTCAATCCGGTGCCGGAATTCGAGATGGATGAAAAAGAAATTCGCCAGCTGCTGCACAATCTGATCCGCAACGGGTTGGAGGCGATGGAAGCAAATCAGACGCTGACCGTTCGGACCTGGAATGATGAGCGGGCGGTACATCTTGAGGTTGAGGATGAAGGACCCGGCTTCGATTCCGCCGTATTGCAGTCGGCGGGAACCCCTTTCCTGACCACGAAAGCGGGCGGAACCGGCTTGGGGCTGTCCATCTGCTATCGTATCGTGCATCGTCATCGGGGAAGCATGGAAATCTCCTCCGTTCCGGGCAAGACGCTCATACATATCCGGTTTCCGCTCATTCCAGAGAAGCCTGAACCTGTTCAGTGAAGGGGCGGCGGGAAGTGCGTGTTCAATGACCTGTTCTTCCCGTCGTTGTACGCGTGAAAAATATACATAATTATACATATTGGAGCGTGCTGTCGCATAATCTTCGGAATAGAAGGAATACTCCCCAAAATAGATCGAAAGCAGCAAAGGAAAGGGTTGATGCATCTAATACCCGCGAATACAGATGGCGTGCCTGTCGAAGTTGTACCAAAAATTAGTATTTTTTTGTTTTGGAAATGAATATAATAGGGAATTGCCTGTTCAGCAAGGCGGTTGGATGAAAAACTGAAAATGTGCACATTTTAGTAATAAAGCGGTTGCCTTATGACCATTGACCGGTGTTTTTTCTGCAATTGGTGAATTCTCCCGGTAACACAGCCGTTCCAGCATCTTTTTTGTTCTAAACCATTGTATATCTATACATCATCATGTATAATTGGGAACGACCGAAATCCTCCTATCATGGGAAGGAAGGATAATCAGAGAAGTGGGGATGAAGTATAGTGAGAACAATGAAGATTCTAGCGGTATGTACGCTATTAATGGCCATCCTGGTTGGCTGCGGAGCCAAAGGAGATAGTTATGACCATATTACAAGCAAAAAGACGCTCATTGTCGGCGTCAGCGCCGATTATCCTCCATTTGAGTTCCACAAGACGATAAACGGCAAAGATGAAATTGTCGGGTTCGACATCGACTTGGCGAACGAGATTGCAAAGGATCTGGGCGTTGAACTAAAAGTCGATGATATGAAGTTCGAATCCTTAATTGAAGCGCTGAACTCGGACAAGCTGGACATGGTTATCTCCGGTATGGATCCAACCCCGGAGCGGGCCAAGGCGGTAGATTTCTCCGATCCGTACTACCTGGCTGAGGCTGGCGTGATCGTGCGTGCGGCCGACAAGGACAAGTACAAGACGCCGGAAGATTTGAAAGGGATGAAGATCGGGGTTCAGAAAGGATCGACTTTTGAGAATGTCATCTCCCAGATTCCGGAAGCACAGCCTGAATTGCTGGCCAAGGTAAGCGATCTGGTCTTGGCGCTGGAGTCGAACCGGATCGAGGCGGTCATCGTCGAGAAACCGGTCGCGAAGGCCTATGCCGCGAACCGTCCTGAACTGGAGATGTCGGATGCCGTGCTGCAGCCAGCGAGCGATGGCTATGTCATCGGCTTCCGCAAAGGCAGTCCAAAGATGGTCGAAGCCGCAAACAAGACAATTGCCCGCCTGAAATCGGAAGGGAAGCTGGACGAGTTCATTACGAAAGCGACCCAGATGGCGGAAGAGCAATAAATGCCCGTTACACCCGGGGAGAAAGAGGCGGCGCAAGCCGCTCTTTTTCGTTCTATCACATGACAGGCAGAGATTGGAAAGGGGAAGAGGCTGTTGTTGGACTGGCTCTCTATGCTATGGGATTATAAATGGGACTATTTATCCGGAGCCCAGATTACGGTGCTGCTCTCGCTGGTAGCGGTGCTCGCCGGCTTCGTGCTTGGCGTTATTATTGTGCTGATGAGGATTGGGCCATTCAAGCCGCTGAATTGGTTCGCAGTCGTCTATATCGAGCTGCTTCGCGGAACTCCGCTTCTGGTGCAATTGTTTATTATTCATTTCGGACTGGCTCAGTTCGGTATCGAGTTCAGCAAATTCACTTCCGGCGCGATCGCCGTCTCCATTAACAGCTCGGCTTATTTGGCGGAGATTTTCCGTTCGGGCATCCAGGCGGTGGATCGAGGGCAGGCCGAAGCGGCACGTTCGCTTGGCATGACCAAAGGCATGACGATGCGCTATATTATTTTGCCGCAGGCATTCCGTACAGTCATTCCGGCAATTGGGAACGAGTTCGTCACCATTATCAAGGAGAGCTCGATTGTCAGCCTGATCGGAATCATGGACATTATGTTCCAGACAGATATTATCCGCAGCAAGACGTATACGGCTATGGGACCCCTCCTTGGAGCAGCTATGATGTACCTCGTGCTGACGATTCCATTGTCTAAGGCAATCGGCCTTCTGGAAAGGAAGTTGAAAAAGAATGATCGAAATTCGTGACCTGCATAAATCGTACGGAGAGCTGAGCATTTTGAATGGCTTGAACATGACGATCGAGCAAGGGGAAGTCGTCGTTGTGATCGGGCCGAGCGGCTCGGGCAAGAGCACCTTTCTCCGCTGTCTCAATTTGCTGGAGACGCCGACCGCGGGCGATATTCTGTTCGAAGGCCTAAAAATTAATGACAAAAAGCATGATATTAACGCAACGCGCACCAAAATGGGCATGGTATTTCAATCCTTCAATCTGTTCCCGCATATGTCGGTGATGGACAACATTACGCTGGCTCCCATTAAAGTGAAAGGGAAGAGCAAGGCGCAAGCAGAGGCGACCGCGATGGAGCTTTTGAAGAAGGTCGGATTGGCGGACAAGGCATCTGCTTACCCAGACCAGTTGTCCGGCGGACAGAAGCAGCGGATTGCCATTGCCCGGGCATTGGCGATGGAGCCGCATGTCATGCTCTTCGACGAGCCGACATCCGCCCTGGATCCCGAGATGGTCGGCGAAGTGCTGGAAGTAATGAAGTCGCTCGCCCGTGACGGGATGACGATGGTGATCGTAACGCATGAGATGGGGTTCGCTCGCGAGGTCGGAGATCGCATCGTGTTCATGGATGGGGGGCATATCGTCGAGCAGGGACCGCCGCAGCAATTGTTCGCTGCGCCGCAGCACCCCCGCACACAGGAATTCCTCGGACAGGTTCTTTAAATGCACGATGCACGCGAAAAGACACAACTAAAAAATCAATGGAGCCGGTTACCCATTGACCCTCCAAAACAGAGCCAGCCGGTGCTTCCGGCTGGCTTTTGCACGTGCGCCGGAAATGCAGAAAGTACGTTCCTCTCATCTGAAAATGAAGCGCCGCCCATAATCCCCTTTTTCCACAGTCAAAAAATCCCTTTCTCTTAAGAACACTATCCTGATGCCAGACAATCAGGAGATTGCGTGCTGCTCCTTACGAGAAGTATCCCCATGGAGCAGGCAGCGTAATAGTACGTGTTGGTTCCTTATGAGCAGTATCCCCATGGAGCAGGCAGTGGAATAATGCGTGTTGGTTCCTTATGGGCAATATCCCCATGGAGCAGGCAGCGTAATAGTGCTTGTTGGTTCCTTATGAGCAGTATCCCTATGGAGCAGGTAGGTAATAGTGCGTGTTGGTTCCTTATGAGCAGTATCTCCATGGAGCAGGCAGTGGATTAGTGAGTGTTGGCTCCTTACGAGCAGTATCCCCATGGAGCAGGCAGCGGAATAGTGCGTGTAGATTCCTTATGGGCAGTATCCCCATGGAGCAGGCAGTGGAATAGTGCGTGTTGGTTCCTTATAAGCAGTATCGCACCTAAGCTGGGATTGAAGTTAAAGGCGCTCTGTTTCATGCCAGCTCGGCTATTCTTCAGAAGCCGCTTCAAAATCATCGTATCTCCTGACGGGCCAGGGCAACAAAGGTTGTGAGCTACCTGACGGAATGGGAGATGATGGAATGGGAGAGTGGTCCAAAGGCAGCGAGCTGCCTCATGGAATGGGAGAGTGGTCTAAAGGTAGCCAATTACTTGACGCAACGGGAGAGTGTCCCAAAGACAGCGAGCTACCTGACGCAACGGGAGAATGTCCCTAAGGCAGCGAACTGCCGACAGAGGGGGACAGTACGAGCAAGCCGCGTGCCAACAGGAAATTAGACATCACCAATATGAGGAAGGGGCAAAACTGTTTACAAATTTGTAATCTATGATATAGTAGTAATCGCTGGTTACAATTTTGTTACATACCTGATTCCTTATGGACGGAATGAAGCGATTTCATAAGTCATTTTGGCCCAGTTCATAGGATTCTGAAGCATGTTGTGGCTTAATTTCCATTAACTGCATGCGCACAGGTTACAAAATTGTGATATGCTGCAATTCGAGCCGAACATAGTACGGGGGATGATTGACCGGTGTTCATTTCACAACGGGATGAGCGCCTTGGGGTGAATCAGAACTGGCGGGTGGCCAGCATGTAGGGTACTCCTTGACCCGAATCCGACAACTAACCTCGCAGGCTAGCTTAAGGAGGAACATACACCATATGCGGAAAAGAACGACATTAAAGCTTGCAGCGGCAGTGCTGGGATTAAATCTTGTATTTCAAATCATGCCGGCATATGCTGAGCCTTACATCGCCCAAGACGGGGACACTTTTTACTCTCTAGCGAAGAAGCATAATATTGATCTGGACGTCTTGATGAAGGCGAACCCGAACATCGATGCTCGGAATATTTATGGAGGGTTGAAGCTGGAGCTTCCGAAAAAGACCTTGCAAGGTCTTGCGGTGGAAGATCAGAACGCTGCTTTGATAGAAGCGGACATGGATGAGACCGCATCGGCAGCGGGTAAGGCTGCAGCAGCAGCGGACGAGCCGGCAGCTGCTGCGGAAAAGGCATCGGCGGTTAAGGAGCAAGTGCAGGAGAAAGCGAAGCAGGCTCCGCAAGCTGCTAAGAATAACGTACTTACCGTCTCCGGCAAGGAGATGACCTATAAAAAGAAATTGAACATGAAGGCCACGGCATATACGGCCCATGCGAGTGAAAACGGAAAATGGGGCGCAGTCGATTACTTCGGCAACCCATTGAAGCTGGGGACGGTAGCCGTGGATCCGAAGAAGATTCCATTGGGAACAAAGCTGTTCATTACCGGCTATCAGTTCAAGCATCTGCCGCAAGGCGGATTCATCGCGGAAGCTCGCGATATCGGCGGCGCCATCAATGGCAACCGGCTTGATATTTTCGTGCCTGTCAGCAAGAAGACCGGCAGCACTTTCGGCATTCAGAATGTCGAAGTATATATAATTTCATAATTCATATCAACATCATTCAACCCCTGTCCATCTTGTGGCAGGGGTTGTTTTTGCATTTCAGGGCTTCAATTGTCTTTTTTATCTTTCCGGTCCTGGAGCAGCTCGGGCACGGTGACAAAACGGTAACGCTGCTTCTTCAATTCCTTGATGATGGAGGGCAGGGCTTTGACCGTTCCTTGCAAGTAACCGTTTTGCTTGCTTCCCCCGGCATGTTGAAGGACGATTGAGCCGGGTCTGACGGCGTTGATTACGTTGTTATATACTTCTCTGGCGTTCAAGCCCCGCCAGTCGTTGGAATCGACGTCCCAATTGACGACCAGATAGCCGTGATCCCCTGCCCACTTTAACTGCTCTTCATTGATTTCCCCGAAGGGAGGGCGATAAAATCTTGGCTTGTAACCAATTATCTCTTCAATTACCCGTTCCGCATCCTTCACTTGCTGCTCGAAGGCAGGAAGTGACAGCTTGGTCATCAAGGGATGGCTGTAAGAATGATTGCCGATAATATGGCCTTCCCGGACGATTCGCCGAACCAGGTCGGGATGGGCTTTGGCCCGAGAGCCCACGAGGAAGAAGGTAGCGCGAATGTTATGCTCCCGCAAAATGTCGAGCACAAGCGGGGTTATCCGGTTATCAGGGACATCATCGAAGGTAAGGGCTACCCGGCGCAGTCCGCGCTTAGAGCCATGAAGCTTGAAAATATGCGGGTATTTCATTCGGAGTTGCGCCAGGCTCAAATGGTGCTGGCTTATTCCGGATTTAGTGTTCTGCGAAGCGGATTGAGCTGGCTCCGGGATCGGTGGCTCCTTTTGTTTCATGGCGGAATTCTGTACTGCACTCTTCCGTACCAAGGAGTCGGATTCGACTTTTTCCTTAGCGCCTTCCGTTTTGGCAGCTCCCTTCATTGTCAAGTGGAACTTGGGCAAAGGCAGGGGCTGATGCGGCAGAGGATGCGGCTTGTCCTGCAGGACGAAGGAGATCGTGCGCTGGCCTGTCTCAGCTCGTTGCGCCGCTTCCTGGCTTGGCTGTCGTGCCATCTCTGAAGGTGGCTGGTCCGTTTCCAATGAATTCAGCTTCGGATCCGGGGCCGCCTGGTGGGAACGCGGAAAGCAGCCGGCCACCACTACCAGGCATACCAGCAGGCAGCATATCTGTTTTGTCCGCAATGATCTTCCTCCTTTCCCGATTGCACCTGTCTTCTTGTTATGTCCGTTCTGGGCCCGATTTATGCCGAACGTGACCTGCGTCACAGAGGAATGGCGCCGTTACAGGCATAGTAGAATTGCTAAAGGTGAACAAAGGAGCAAACACGTGCATAAGATTCTTACCAACAATCAGATAGCTCAAGATGTTTATCTCATGACAGTAGAAGGCGCTTTTGCGGGGCGGATGGGGCAATTCTATATGCTCCGGGCATGGAACCATTATCCAGTTCTGTCACGCCCGATAAGTATTCACAATTTGGAGCCGGGCTCTATCCAATTTCTCTACAAAGCCGGCGGCGAAGGAACGGCCCGGTTCGCCAGCCTTCGCCCGGGCGATTCGATTCAGCTTGAGGGGCCGTTTGGCAACGGTTTTCCCGAAGTGGAGGGAAAGACCGCGTTACTCGGCGGAGGCATCGGCATCGCGCCCCTGCTGTACACGGCGAGACAGCTGGACAAGCCGGATATTTATCTCGGATTCCGGGGGGCTTCTTATATGACGGAAGCGTTCGTTCCCTATGCGAGCGAGCTTGTCGTCCGGGTCGATGCGAATATGCTTCTTGAAGTCGATATGAAGCAATACGACAATATTTTTGTATGCGGGCCGCTAAGAATGATGGAGGCGGCTGCCCGCATGGCGGAAGGGTTGGAGACGAAGCTGTTCGTCTCACTGGAGAAGAGAATGGCTTGCGGCATTGGAGCCTGCTACGGGTGCTCCGTGAGAACGGCAAGCGGCAACCGCAAGGTCTGCTCAGACGGACCTGTATTTCAGGCACAGGAGGTGGCGTGGCATGAGAAGCTTAGCGTGTAATGTGGCGGGAATTGAATTCAAAAACCCGCTTGTCATGGCTTCCGGCACATTCGGCTTCGGGCAGGAATATGCCCGATACTATGATATCAATCAGCTTGGCGGCATCGCCTCCAAAGGACTGACCTTACAACCGCGTCCAGGGAACGAGGGCACGCGCATCTGGGAAACCGCAAGCGGCATACTGAATAGCGTCGGGTTGGAAAATCCGGGCGTCGATGCGTTTCTTCAGGAGGAGATGAAGTTCTGGGAAAAGATAGAACCGGTCAAAATCGCTAATCTTGGCGGAAGCACGATCGAGGATTATCTGCTAGGCGCGCTGAAAATTACAAAGGATGCCGAGGACCGCCGCAAATTAAGCCGGCCTGCAGTCGACATGATCGAATTGAATATATCATGCCCCAATGTGAAGGAGGGCGGCATGGCCTTCGGAATCCGAACCGAGGTCGCCCGGGATGTGATTCGCGAAGTCCGTCAGGTCACCTCGCTGCCGCTGGCGGTGAAGCTGTCGCCGAATGCGGAGAATGTGGTCGATATGGCGGTCATGTGCGAGGAAGAGGGAGCGGAATGCGTGTCGCTCGTCAATACTTTCTCCGGCATGAAAATAGATATCCACCAGCGTCGCAGTGTGTTCCAAAATACGTATGCGGGGCTGTCGGGCCCGGCTATCAAGCCGATTGCGCTGCGCATGGTTCATCAAGTCGCGCAGGCGGTCACGATTCCCGTTATGGGAATGGGCGGCATTTCCTCTTCGGAAGATATCATTGAATTTATTATGGCGGGAGCCGAAGTGGTCCAGATCGGTACGTACAATTTCATGAATCTGCGGGCAGGCGAAGATCTGCTGAACGGTCTGACGGCCTTTATGGAAAAAGAGAATATTCATAGTTTGGATGAAATTCGGGGAATTATATGATGAGCGGGGGCTCTAAGGAAGCGGCTCTCCCTGGGGCCGATATTCGGGTACAGGCGATACGGCAAGGCCGGGATTGGCTGTTCCTCCTGACCGGGGGGGAGGCGCATATTGGCGCCGTATCGACCTCATGGAATGCGGCGGGACAGTGGAAGGCCGCCACACATGCCGTTCCCGGGCATCGTGAGGACGAGCTTGCCGCCGCCATGGCCCTCCGCGCCTCGGAAGCGCTGGGGACGACCGTAACCGTCGCCGCCGGCATTCATTACGACCAGCTGAGGAAGGAACATATCCCGCTGGTCGTGGAGCAGGCATGGCGGCAATTCACCGCCGAATTGGACCGGGTTCGCCGGGAAGTGTGATAATTATGCCGAGGCCGCCGTGACGGCCCCGGCATTTTCTTTTTGTCGGACACCTCCGGCGACCGCTATTTTTCTTCTGCTGCGCATGCTAAAATAGGAAAAGAAAAAAAAGTGAAACAACGTCGGATTCCATTCGTATGTATGGGTATAAAGACGGATTAACAACATGCCCAGGAATCCAAGGCTACCCGGATACTCTGAGGAATAAGACTGCATAGGGAGGAACTGTCCATGTCATTATTCAAACGCTTGCGTGATGTAACCATGTCCAACATTTATGCGCTGATTGAGAAAGCCGAAGATCCGATCAAGATGACCGATCAATACTTGCGCGACATGCAAGAGGATCTGGAGGAGGCAGAACGTGCAGTAGCTCAGCAGATCGCGATCGAGAAGCGCTTCAAGCAATCGTACGAGGAGCAGGCCGCGCTGGTGAAGAAGCGCGAGGAGCAGGCCCATATCGCCGTGCAGGCCGATAATCTGGATCTTGCCCGCCGGGCGCTGGAGGAGAAAAAAGCCGCCGAGGAGAAGATGAATGAATTCAAGGCGAGCTACGAGCAGAACAAGGCATCCGCCGACAATCTTCGCGCGAAGCTGGACGAGATGCGGAAGCAGTATTCCGACATGAAGAACAAGCGCGAGACGCTCGTGGCGCGCTATAACGCGGCGAAGGCCCAGACGGAAATCAACAAGGCGATGGCAGGCTTCAGCTCCGATACGGCCATGTCCGGATTGAAGCGGATGGAAGACAAAATGCTGGCGATGGAAGCTCAAGCCGAGGCCTCGAACGAGATGAACGGTTCTTCCAAATCGCTTGACGATGAGTTCGCCAAGCTGGGCAAGAACAAGGATGTCGAGGACGAACTCGCGGCCATTATGCAAAAATACAATAAGTCCGCAGAGTAAGATCAGGGACGCTTGCCGCAAGGGCAAGCGTCCTTCTTAACCAATAGGTACGGAGATCTCATCGAACGGTAAGGGGAGTGCAGGATAACATGATTCTCGACAATATTGCCGGGATCGCGATATGGACGGCAACAGGAGCCCTGCTCCTGTTCTTGCTTATGTTCGTGGATTCGCTGTTCACGGGTTACAATGATATTCAAGAAATGCGGGCAGGGAACGTTGCCGTGACAACCCGCTTCGTGATGAAGCTCTTCTCGCAAGGATTCATCCTGTCGAGTTCGATTAAGGTTGCCTATAGTCTGGGCGAGGCGCTGTTCATGTTGGCCGTCTCCTTCGTTATCCTCCTCATTTTGGAATTCATTCTCCGCCTGTTGTTCCGGAGCGTGTTCGCCATGAATTTGGAGGAAGGCACGAAGGAAGGGCGCATGTCATACGCCCTCGTGGCTGGTTCGATGCATATCGTAGGCGCGCTCATCATCGCCGCTTGTCTGTAACGGACAGAGGGCAACGGAAGGAGAGATACGGATGAGCTTGTGGAAACGAATCAAAAACATAGTGGCCAAGCCCGAAGCGCCGAAGCCGGAAAGAAAACCGTCCATGCTGGAGCCGGGAGACATTTGCGAAGTCTCTTTGATCAGCTATGAAGTCGTCGGCCGGACCGATTGGCGGATTCGCCCGGGAACCTGGGTGACCCTGCGCGACGGGGCGAATATACGGTATTTGCATGTGGAACAGCGGGAACAGCCTTATTACAGCTTATATCAGGGGATTGACGGACGGCTTGATTCGGTGGAGGAGGTTCCGACCGAGATCGATCTCGACGGAAAATGGTTCTATCTGGAGGATCAATATGACGGCAGAGTGACCTGCACCGGCCAGACGCCCTTCGGCGGAGCCGGGGAGCAGTATGTGTGGCAATACCAGTCCGACGACCGGAAGCTGCTCCGCATTGAATGGCAGGATGGGCGCTTCCAGTTGTATGAAGGCGAAGCGGTCATCGCGGCGGATGTGCGCATCATCCGCCGATCATGAGGAGCCCCGCCATGAATACAAGGGGTTGGAACGCCGTCAAATGGATCATTATCGCCAGCCTTCTCTTTCCGTTGCTGGCGGCCTGCGGCCGGATCGATCTGTCCGCATCGTATCCGTTGGAATCGGTGGCGAGGGATGGAAGCAGCACCTCCTATATCTATCGCGCCGAGAATACGCCGGTGCCGGAGGCGGCCGAGGCGATTGCGGAGCAGCGCAGGCCGGAGCAGATATCGGAGACGAGTACCGAGCGAATGTTCCTGGTCTACCGCGATCAGCTGATTCAGATTCAGCAGGATCCGGAGAAACCGGAAGACAGCCTGATCGAAGTCGATTCCAAGGAATATGTGAAGAACAATTACGATCGCAGCTTCCTGGAGATGTACCTCCAATATCGGCTGTTGGATACGCTGTTCGACTCGCTCCGGGGAGCGGGGGGCTACCGGGGATATACGGATCGCGGAGATTATAAGCCAGCTAAGCCATACCGGGCGCCGACGACCGAGGAGAAGAAGAAGATTCCTCCGCTTACCGTCGAGCGGAAGGGTTCGATCTTCCGCCGCGGCACGAGCAGCAACGACTCGACGGTCGGTAGCGGAGGGAGCATCTTCAAGCGTACGCCGTCGGACAGCAATACGCGGGGCTCGATCACCAGGAATAAAAACGAGTACGACAAGTCGTCAAAATATACCCCGCCGAGGGTGAAGAAATATAAACCGCCGAAGACGCGAAGCCGCTCGGGCAGCATCTTCCGGCGAAGATAAGCAGCGCCGCCCATCCTGTCGCTCCACGGGAGAGGCGGCGTTTGCATGCGATGAAGGGGTGTTGTGCGTTGGATGAAGCGCCACAGCCCGATGCCTAGTTCTCTCCCCGGCGCTCGATCGCTTCGGACATTGTCTTGTCCGTCAGATGGGCATAGATCTCCGTCGTCTCTGTGGAAGCATGGCCGAGCTGCTCCTTCGTCTTGTATATATCATTATGCAAATAATAGTCCGTAGCGAAGGAATGCCGCAGCTTATGAACGGTCAGAGCCGGCTTCCCGAACCCCTTCGCGTATTTGAGAATCATCTGCTGCATGGCCCGCTTCGTCATCCGCTTGCCTTCCTTCTCTCCGTTCTTGATGGCGAGGAAGAAGGCGCGTTCCTTCTTCGGGGCCGCATAGCGCTCGGATCTGAGGTCAATATAATCCTGCAGATGCTGCTTGGCGCTGTCCCGAAAATAGACCGGGGTCTTGAAGGTGTCGTCATTATGGCCTTTGCGGTAGACATTGACCAGCTTCCGGTTCATATCGACATCGTCCATATTCAAATTGACGACCTCGCTTACCCGAAGCCCTGAATTCAAGATCAGGCTGACGATTGCGGCATCGCGCACCGCATTGAGCGCATGGGCATGGGTAGCCTGCTTATTGTCGGCGACATCATGGGCGTATCCGGTACGGACATATTCGACAAATTCATCCAGTTCCTGCTCTTCCAGCAGCTTGCCCTTCAGCTTCGCTGCCGTGTCCTTGGGCTTATGTACGCGCTTGATCTCGATCTTCGCCATGACGTTCCGCTTCAACAACGGGTAAAATTGATCGTCCTCCGCAATCTGGCTTAAATAATGGAACAGCGAGCGAAGCGAGGACAGCTTCCGGGATACCGTCACTCTCGAATTGGACGCTTCTTTGTATGTGGTCAAATAAATGCGGAAGGACGTAATATGCTCCATCCGAAGCTGCTCCAGATCGGAAAGCGTCACATCCCGCGTCTGCTCCGCTTCGGTGAGGCGCTCTGCCACCAGCCACCCCAAAAAAATCTCGTAATCCCGCACATATTCCAGCAGCGATGAAGGGGACAGATCCGGCAGCTTATATTCGATAAATTGCTGGATGTACCATGGCAAGCCGGGCAGCTTCGCTTCCAGCGCCGCCCGATCCTTCGCTTTCTGAATTGTCATCATCGGTCCAGTACTCCTTTCTTTCATCTATATTGTAACCGAACCTGCGTTCCCAAGCAAAACTTTCCGTTTGATGTTACAATGGGTGAGGTGTTCTAGACGCATGCCATCTTCTCCTTGTCGACGGGGCAGAGCGGCCGGTATCGGCCTGATGCGAGCTGACACCATATGACAGATAAGGAGCAGGCAACATCATGAAGCAAACGTTTACGCTGCAACAAAAAATCGTTCAACTGCTGCATATTTTAGTGCCGATCTTCGTTACCCAGGTTGCGATGCAGTTGATGTCCTTTTTCGATACGGTCATGTCCGGGAACTACAGCGCCACCCATCTTGCCGGCGTCGCGATTGGCGGCAGCATCTGGGCTCCCGTCTATACCGGCATTAGCGGCATCTTCCTTGCCGTCACCCCGATCATCGCCCATCATATGGGAGCGGGCCGGAAGGGAGAAGTGGCGCCGAGCGTGACCCAGGCAGCTTATCTGTCTGTCATCGTCGGAGCCGCCGTCGTTCTGATTGGCTCATTCGTTCTCGATCCGATTCTGTCGGCCATGAGATTGGAGGATGAGGTTCATCGGGTGGCGAAGGATTATCTTATCGCGCTCGGCTTCGGCGTCATTCCGGCATTTCTCTATACGGTCTTCCGGGCAAGCATTGACGGACTGGGTCAGACCCGGGTTACGATGTTCATTACGCTGCTGTCCTTCCCCGTCAATGTCACCCTCAACTATCTCTTTATTTTCGGGAAATTTGGACTTCCGGAAATGGGAGGCGTCGGCGCCGGGATCGCTACCGCGATTACATATCTCATCATTGCCATTGTCGCTTTTCTGTTCCTGCGCGGCAACGCGATGATGCAATCGATGGGCATGCTTAGGCAATGGGGGGGCATTTCCTTCTCCCGCTGGAAAGAGATTCTTCGCATCGGCACGCCAATCGGGCTGTCGATCTTTTTCGAGGTCAGCATCTTTGCGGCGGTCACGCTGTTCATGAGCGAATATGACACGAATACGATCGCGGCACATCAGGCTGCATTGAATTTCTCGTCGCTCCTCTATATGCTGCCGATGAGCATCGCGATGGGGTTGACGATCGTGGTCGGCTTCGAGGCGGGAGCGAAGCGGTTCAGCGATGCGAAGCAGTATACCCGCATCGGAATTCTCTCGGCCGTAACCCTGGCTTCCTTGTTCGCCGTGCTGTTGTTCCTGTTCAACCACAAGGTCGCCGGCATGTACTCCGATGAACCGGATGTGCGCCTGCTGACCGAGTCGTTCCTCATCTATGCGATATTTTTTCAACTGTCCGATGCGGTGGCGGCCCCGGTCCAAGGCGTGCTGCGGGGATATAAGGATGTGAATGCGGTCTTTTTGATCGCTCTGATGTCTTATTGGGTTATCGGGCTTCCGGTCGGCTTCATGCTGGCCAAGTTCACCTCGCTTGCCGCCTATGGGTATTGGATCGGGCTCATCAGCGGTCTGGCGGCCGGGGCCATCTGCCTCTTCACGCGGCTGGCCATTATGGAGCGCCGGTATGCGAAGACGGGCGCAGCCGCTGCCTGGCAGAGACATTGATGCGTTGGCATCGGCCAGTGGCTTGTTAGGTTAATCACGATAAGGAGGATGAAATATGTACGATTTCGAGCAAACCATCGATCGGGGGGCATTGGACGCCCTCAAAGCAGTGCCTTCCCACCCGTCCAAGGAAGGATGCATCCCGCTGTGGGTGGCGGATATGGATTTCCCGGCGGCACCGGCGATCCAGGAGGCGCTTGTCGCCCGCATGAGCAAGCCTAGCTACGGATATACCTTATGCATGGATCGGTACTATTCCGCCGTCATCGACTGGATGAAGCGCCGCCATCAATGGGATATCGCGAAGGAATGGTTCGTGCTGACGCCGGGCGTCGTGCCTGCCATGGCGTTCGCCGTCCGGGCTATGACGGTACCGGGAGACAGGGTGATGATTCAGACCCCGGTCTATCCTCAATTCGCTAAAATGATTCAATTCAACGGGGCGACGCTCGTTACGAACCCGCTCAAGCTGGTTGATGGCCGATATGAGATCGACTTCGAGGATTTCGAACAGAAAGTGAAGGATCCGGCGCTCAAAATGTTCTTCCTCTGCAACCCTCATAATCCGGTTGGACGCGTATGGAAGCGGGACGAACTGCAGAGATTGGCTGACCTGTGCCTGCAGCATGACGTCATTATTTTCTCGGATGATATCCATCATGACTTCACCTATGGCGAGCATCAATATATTCCGATTGCGACGCTGTCCCCGGATGTGGCGGCACGGACGATTACGGCGACCTCTCCGAGCAAGACGTTCAGTATCGCGAGCTTCAAAATGGGCAATATTTTCATTGAAGAAGAAGGGCTGCGCCAGAAATTCCGGAAGGCGGTAGAAAGCGCCGGAGTCGCTGAACTCGATCTCGGCGCCATTGAGGCGACGATTGCCGGATATGCGCACGGGGAGGCATGGTTCGACGAAGCTCTGAAATACATTGAAGGGAACAGCCGTTATATTGAGCAGTTTCTCGCCGAGCGTATTCCGCAAGTAAAGACATTCGCCCAGGAAGGGACCTATTTGAAGTGGCTCGATTGGCGTAGCTTCGGCATGACGGACACCGAACTGAATGATTGGGCGTTGAAGGAAGCAAAGGTTTGGTTAAGTGAAGGCTATGCTTTCGGGAAGGAAGGCAGCGGATTTATGCGGCTCAATATGACCTCGCGCCGGGCGGTGATCGAGGAAGCGATGGAGCGTCTGGCACAGGCGGCGGAGCGGCTGTAGCCTAGCGCATTGGCCAAGGGCCATCCCCCGGCCCCGGGGCCCGCTTCTGTGGCCGCAGGTGACTGGTAGTCGGGACAAGACCAAGAAAGGCCTCTTTCTCTTACAGCGAAAGAGGCCTTATGTTATGCCGTGGCTCTTCGTGAAACCGTGACATCGTCGGCATCTTCCGTGATGCAGAGTCCTTAGGCTTTGGCCTCGCCATGCTTCGTTTTACTGATTGTGTTCCCAAGTGCGCTTGCCTTTTTCCGTGATGCGGTAATACTCTTTCCCTCCCGTCATGGGATTCGTCTCCCTAGCAGGGCATTGAAAATTCTACCTGCCTTGCCGGGCAGTATTGAGGCTTATCTTCCGGATAAGCAATGTCATTACCGCTGGCGGTATACTCGGTGGCCGATTCGGTCAAAGTATGTATATCGAAATCGCTTTCAAACTTCTTCTTTACAGATTCCAGGGAACAAGGTAAGATAGGAAATGAAAAAGTTGTATACAAGTATACTTGTAGTGTAATTCAAGGAGTGAAGAGACAGCATGAATATAGGCATGATAGGACTCGGTAAAATGGGATTCAATCTGGTCAGCAACATGCTTCGGCATGGGCACCAGGTTGCGGCATATGACGTGAATCCGGAGCCGCGGCAGAAGGCAGCGGAATTGGGAGCGATGGCGGCGGATTCGATTGAAGAGCTTGTAGCCAAGCTGCCTTCGCCGAAGATCGTGTGGATGATGGTACCGGCCGGCGGAATCGTGGATAATGTCATCGCGACGCTTATTCCGCTCCTGACCGAGGGGGATATCGTCATTGACGGAGGGAATTCACATTATAAGCAATCGGTCGCCCGCGGAGAGAAGCTGCAGCAGCATGGCATTCATTATATGGATGTAGGCACATCGGGGGGCACCGAAGGCGCTGCCCAGGGCGGATGCTTCATGATTGGCGGCAAGGAAGAGGTATTCCAGCTGCTTGAGCCATTATTCCGGGATATCGCGGTTGAAAAAGGCTATCTGTATGCAGGCAAGAGCGGCAGCGGTCATTTTCTGAAAATGGTCCACAACGGGATCGAGTACGGAATGATGCAATCGATCGCCGAAGGATTCGAGCTGTTGGAGAAGAGCGATTATGAATTCGACTATGAATCGGTTGCGCGCGTATGGTCGAACGGATCGGTTATCCGCAGTTGGCTGATGGACCTGACACAGAATGCGTTCTCGAAGGATCCTCGCCTTGAAGGCATTCGCGGCGTGATGCAGAGCTCGGGCGAAGGCAAATGGACGGTCGAGACGGCCTTGGATCTGCAGGCAAGCGCGCCGGTTATCGCGATGTCTCTCTTCATGAGATACCGTTCGCTCGAGTCGGATACGTTCCACGGCAAGGTGGTCGCTGCGCTGCGGAATGAATTTGGCGGACATCAGGTGGAGAAAAACGGCTGAACAACCCTGCGCGAGCATCAACCTAATGGAATATTCCGGTGAATGTATGATAGAATTTGAGAAGAACTGCTTTGTTCATTGGGAATACCATTTATTTCATTAGGAGAGTTGGAGCTCGATGCATTATCCACAAGAATGGCTGCAGGGCGCTTCCCTCGGGGAGTCGATTGCCTGCGAGCTGCGTCTGCACATTATAAATGGAACAGTAAAGCCCGGCGAGATCATCTCGGAGAACCGAATCGCTGCCGACTTCGGTACGAGCCGCTCGCCGGTTCGGGAAGCGTTGAAAACGTTGTCTAACGAGGGCCTTATCCGGCTGGAACGGATGGGAGCGGTCGTGCTCGGCCTCAGCATGAAGGATGTCGAGGAGCTGTATGATGTCCGGTTCCTGATCGAGAGCTTCGTACAGCTGAGGCTGGCCAGAGCGGATCAGGAGCGGCTTATCGTGAAGCTGAACCAGATCATCGATAAGATGGAACTGGCTGTGAAGTATCGCGATGTCACCGATTTCGCTTTTCAGGACCTGTCTTTTCACGAGGCGATTATCGCGGCGGCGGAGCATAACCGTATTATGCATCTGTGGACTAGCATCCGCCAGATTGTGATGACGGTCATGCTTATCACGACCGAGGAGATCTTCTCCGAAGGCGAGGACAAGCTTCGTACGGTCATCGAGAAGCACCGGACCATTGTGCAGGGCCTTGAATCCAAAGACGCGAACAAAATACAGCAGGTGGTTCAAGCTTATTTCGCGGATTCGCGCCGGACGCTTCATATTAGCTTGCCGCAATAGGGAGCAGGAAGCCGATACCGGGCTTCTTCCCGCCTTAGTTGTCGACAAGTATACAATTATTATTTGGGTATGTTAATAAGGATAGGAAGGTTAAGGGAGGGTTCTGCAACATGAGTACGCTATTCGGCTTAAGCCACAACGTAACCCTGCTTTTATGGACGCTGGTTGCGATCGTGTTTCTTATAGTGTTCATTGCCAAATTCAAATGGAATCCCTTTGTCACCCTGCTTTTGTCTGCGCTGCTCCTTGGACTGCTGACCGGCATGCAGCCGCTCGAAGTGGTCAAGGCCATCACGAGCGGCTTGGGCGGAACGCTGGGAACGATCGCGATTGTTATTGCTCTCGGGACGATGCTTGGCAAAATGATGGCGGAATCCGGGGGCGCGGAACAGATTGCGTCCACGCTGGTTGACAAGTTCGGGGAGAAGCGCGTCCATTGGGCGATGATGCTCGTCGGATTTATTGTCGGGATCCCGGTGTTCTTCGAGGTCGGGGTCATTCTGCTGATTCCGATCGTGTTCACCGTGGCACGCAAAACGAAAATGTCGCTTCTGCAAATCGGGATTCCGATTCTGGCCGGCCTGTCGACGGTGCATGGGCTTGTTCCGCCGCATCCGGCGCCGATGATCGCGATTGATGCCTATCAGGCCGATCTCGGAAAGACGATTCTGTACTCGCTGCTGATTGGATTGCCGACGGCAATCATTGCAGGCCCTGTATTCGGCAAATACATCGGTAAGCGTATCCAGGTCGAGCCGCCGGCCAAGCTGGCCGAGCAATTCGCGCTGAACAATGAGCGTCAGCTTCCCGGCTTCGGCATTACGCTCTTTACTATCCTGCTTCCGGTTATTTTGATGCTGATCGGGTCGATTGCCAATATAGTCGATCCGGAAGGGGTTAGCGGCTGGACCGTATTCTGCGAGTTCATTGGCCATGAGATTATCGCCTTGCTGATTTCGGTCGTCTTTTCGTTCTTCTCGCTTGGCTTCGCGAGAGGCTTCAAGAAAGAGGATATCTCTCGCTTCACGAGCGAATGTCTGGCGCCGACGGCGACAATTATTCTGATCATCGGCGGGGGCGGGGCCTTCAAGCAAGTCCTGATCAATAGCGGCGTCGGGGATGCAATCGCTGCCATTGCCACTCAGGCCAACATCAACATCATTTTGTTCTCCTGGTTCGTAGCCGCGCTTATCCGCGTGGCCACCGGATCGGCGACCGTCGCGATGACGACGGCGGCCGGTATCGTCGCGCCCGTGTTGGCGCTGAATCCGGGCGTGAATGTGGAGCTGGTCGTGCTGGCGACCGGGGCAGGTTCGATTGTGCTGTCCCACGTGAATGACGCCGGCTTCTGGATGGTCAAGGAGTTCTTCAACATGTCCGTTCCGCAGACGCTGAAGTCATGGACCGTGATGGAGACCGTGCTGTCAGTGGTCGGATTGATTTTTATACTCCTCCTCAGTACAGTGGTATAAGAGAAGGAGAATGACGGGAAAGAAGGTAGTACCTATGAGCAGTAAAAAGTACATGATCGGCATCGATATGGGAACGACGAGCACCAAGGCGGTCTTGTTCGAGGAGAACGGCCAAGCGGTTGCCAGGGGCAGCGAGGAATACCCGCTGTACACGCCGAATTCCACGATCGCCGAGCAGGATCCGGAGCGAATCTTCCAGGGGGTCCTTCGGTCCGTCCGCCAGGCGATGTCCGAGAGCGGAGCCGGGCCGGACGACATCCTGTTCCTCTCCTTCAGTTCGGCGATGCATAGCGTGATCGCGGTCGATGCCGAAGGCAGACCGCTTACCCCCTGCATTACGTGGGCGGATAACCGGAGCGGCAAATATGCCGCGCGGCTGAAGCGGGAGCAGGTCGGACATGACTTGTACTTGCGCACGGGAACGCCGATTCATCCGATGTCTCCGCTTACGAAGCTCATGTGGATGCGTCATGAAGAGCCGGAGCTGTTCGGCAAAACCTATAAATTTATCTCCATTAAAGAGTATGTCATCGCCAAGCTGTTCGGCGAATATGTGGTCGACTATTCGATTGCTTCGGCCACCGGCATGCTCAACCTGGAACGGCTGGACTGGGACGAAGAGGCGCTGCAGCTAGCAGGCATCTCCCCGGCAAAGCTGTCGACGCTCGTGCCGACAACCTATCCGTTGACGAACTTGAATGCGGCCTATGCGGATGCCATGGGAATTGCCGCCTCTACGCCCGGAATCGTGGGAGCGAGCGACGGCGTCCTCTCCAATTTGGGGGTCAATGCCATTGAGCCGGGCGTCGTCGCGGCGACGATCGGCACGAGCGGCGCGATTCGCACGGTCGTCGATCGTCCGGTAACCGATCCGAAGGGAAGAATTTTTTGTTACGCCTTGACGGACAAGCATTGGGTAATCGGAGGGCCGGTCAACAATGGCGGAATGCTGTTCCGCTGGGTGCGGGATGAGTTGGCCGCTTCGGAGGTCGAGGCCGCGAAGCGGCTTGGCATCGATTCCTATGATCTGCTGACGAAGATAGCGGAGCAAGTAAGACCGGGGGCGGACGGCTTGCTCTTCCACCCGTATCTTACGGGAGAGCGGGCGCCGCTCTGGAACCCGAATGCGCGCGGCTCCTTCTTCGGCTTGACGATGCATCACCGGAAGGAGCATATGATCCGGGCCGTCCTCGAAGGCGTTATTTTCAACCTGTATACCGTGCTGCTGGCGATGGAAGAGCAGATAGGGCGCCCGAGCAAAATCCATGCGACCGGCGGCTTCGCCCGCTCGGCCCTGTGGCGGCAGATGATGGCGGATATATTCGATCAGGAGGTCGTCGTGCCCGAGAGCTTCGAGAGCTCTTGTCTCGGCGCTGCCGTCCTCGGCTTATATGCGACCGGAAGGACCGATTCCTTGGGGGTGGTGTCCGGCATGGTCGGGTCCACGCACAAGCATCAGCCCATCCCTGAGAATGCCGCAATTTATCACGAATTGCTGCCGATTTATATATCTCTCTTCCGCAAGCTGGAGGAAGAATACGAGGCGATCGCCTCTCTCCAGAGAAAATGGCTTGAGGCATAACCGTTGCCTTCGTAAACAGTTGAATGATTCGGCGGAAAAAGACCCTGAATAACGAATAACCGTTGTTCAGGGTCTTCCTGCGTCTGCGGAGTGGAGTGTCTCTTCGTATGGAGGATTATTAGGGCCAGCTTGTCTTATAACGAATCTCCCCTTGGGTCAGGGAATCTTGTACGGATTGCCTCATGATTATGCCCGCCGTGTCAGTCAGGGGCCTAGCGCTTTGTGTTCCTTATAAGCAATCTCCCCGTACCTCAGGAGGCGGGTGTTTTGCAGGTTCTTTTAAACAATCTCCCCGTGAATCAGGAAATATCGGAACAGTCAAGTGCAAAATGAAGCAAATGTAGGGCTGAATCATAGAAGCGCTCTTGTTTGTTGTATTTAACAGACTTGCAAATGATGATCAAAAGGGATGATCAAGGGGCAGACTGATTTGAATGGAGAGTGTCGCAAGGAACGAGCGCACCAGAACACTCTGAGTTAATGGGAGAGTGTCGCAAAGAACAGAAGCGGAAGGTTCACTCTGAGTCGCAGGTTGTGCGGAACGGGAAGCGGATAGGAGTGCAGGCAAGGCGCTTTTTCGTTGAAATGGAAAAAGATTGGAACCAATTCGGCAGTTTGGGCGTATTTACCATTGCAGCTTGATCGCAATATGTAGCCGGAAGGAGCAGAACAGGATGGAGAGATGATGTCATGGGAAGAGCGGGCAGGATTACATTGCTTTCGTTCACACTATACGGACGGTGCAGCGCCGGCGAATGCAAATTGAACCGGTGTACTATTTTTATAATTGAGGATACATCACATCATTTCCTCCATCGATGGTGCCGCGCTATGAATGGATGCAGGCCTTCGCCGCTAGGTCGAACCGCTCCGCCCTGTAATGCGGCATCCCCGAGAGAGAAGCGGAACGACGAAGGGAATCGGCAGCATAAGCTGAAGGGCATTGAGACTCTGCGGGAAGGCCTGCAGGAATAGGCGCGGGAGTCAATGGAGAGGAGGAAGAACGATGAAAGTCGATAAGGAAATCGAAGAGTTGAAGCGCAGGCTTACCGATGTGGAAACCCAACTGAAGCGACGGCCGCGAAAAGGGGGCATTACGCACTCTGGATCATTGTCGGGATTTGTGGGTTGATGTTCCTGATTGGACTTGTGCAGTTTCTTAGCGCGGGGAACGGGTAGAATAAACAAAGTGAAGAGAGGGAAAAGCGATGAGGGCTTTAGGTTATATCGTCGGGGCCGTTCTCCTTCTGATCCAGCTATCAGGCTGCAGCGTCCAGGAGAGCGCCGTACCCTTTCATACGATCGACCAGGTCAAGAACAACATGGATGCGGAAGGATTGTCCTTGCAGCCGATTGACCTTCCCGATCCGTTGATATCGAAGGGGGCCGTCAACCAAGAGGCTTTTCGCATAGTAGACAGCGATGATGTGGTCTATCTCTTTGAGTATGAAGATGATCGGGCCGCGAACAAGGCTGCCCCGGATTTGCATAATGCGCTGAATGAGATCGAGATGATGAGTCCTCCAATGAAGATTGGCGCCAGCAATATACGCATCGTGTATATCAAAAGCGACCCTGAACAATTCGATATTGAACAAAAATTGTTGGGAGTCATCCGGTAAAGAGGATGGCATCCGCAGATTGAGCGATTCCATGCAGTGAAAGGCGAGGGGAACCCGATGAACGTGGCCAATTGGATTACGCTGGCAAGAATAGGTTTGATTCCGCTGTTTCTGCTGTTCTATCAGACTTACCCCGATTGGATCGTTGCTGAAGCCCCTATGCTCCGCTTCGCCAATGAATATGGAGCCGAGGTGGCTGTGCTGCTATTCGTGCTCGCATCGGCGACGGACAAATTGGATGGGTATGTGGCGCGGAAATACAATCAGATTACGAATCTCGGCAAGCTGCTGGATCCGCTGGCGGATAAGCTGCTCATCTCGGCCGCGCTCATTATGCTGGTTCAGCATCATCTGATTCCGTCCTGGATGGCGGTCATCATCATAGGGCGGGAGATCATGGTGACCGGGCTTCGCCTCGTCGCTTCGGCACAAGGCATTGCTCTTGCTGCGGATCGATTCGGCAAATGGAAGCTGGTGCTGCAGGTTGCCGCGATTGTTATCGTCATGGTGGACAGCCGAATGCCGTTCCCTTTCCCGTTTCACGGGGCAATCGATTATGGCGTGATGGCCGCAGCGGTTGGCATGACAGTCTATTCCGGATTCAACTATTTTCGCAGCAATTTGCATCGGCTTCACCTGGGTAACGGCTGAACTCATGGCTGCTTCCGGTGATTGCATCGCTAGCGGAAGAGCGAGAAGGTCATGAGGGACGACGAGCGCACTTAATCCGTATATATCGAGAGGAGAGGTTCCGATGGAGGATGCCTATCGCCGCTTTATTCGCATATCAGTGCATCGCATGTGCGATCATTATGCCCCGAAGCTGGATATGGCTTTGGAATCGCTAAGCTCCGAAGATGTGTGGCGTAAGGAATCCGGGCAGGCGAATTCGATCGGCGGCATCGTGCTTCATATTGGCGAGCATATCCGGCGCCATATTGATCGGTATTCGATTCACGGTCATGCTGCCGCTGGCGGGATAGAGAATTTTTTTCCGGATGAGTGCATCGAAGTAAATATACTAAGGAGCCGGACGGCGGAGACGTTCGGCGAGTGGAAACGGCTTATATCCCGGCATCTGGCGGGGGAAGTCGCTGTGGAACGGCTGGATATGGCGGACGTCTATCACTTGGTGGAGCATACCGGATACCATCTTGGGCAGATCATCGACCGCGCACAGCGAATAAGCGGATTACACTTCCAATTCATGCAGCGAGGGATTAACGAGCGCCATCTGAAAAAATTGTTGGGGGATGAGAAGTAATAGGAAAAAAACGATATAAAGAAGCCCCTCTGTGCAAGGACTCGGACAAGGAAGCCGCGAGTCATCGTATGCGCGGAAGGGCTTCGCTGCATTTATTGGACGGAAATATGGCCTGAACCCGTCTTAATGCTTATCTCATGAGCCCCGCTTCCCGCGGTTCCCTCGGTCATGCCTTTGCTCTGCCGGTGCTCAAGAAGCGGGATCGCGACAGAATGACTTCCGCTGCCCGAACGCAGCTTGAGACGGAGGTCAGGCTCCGGGGAATTCACAATCAGGCTCACATTGCCGCTCCCGGTCGATACGCTGACATTGCTGTGGAAATCCGCAAAATCAAGCGTAATGCTGCCGCTTTTACCGGCAATCCGGAGGTCCTCGGTATTCAAGCTGCTGGCGTGGACGTTGCCCGATGTTCCCTGGATGATAATTTTGCCAGCATATCCGTTCGGAATTCGGACCTTAAGCTGCGGCAGCATGCCGGGGTTGAAAATTCGAAAGAAGCTGCTCTGGAGACCGATCGACAGGCTGCGCTTGCCTTTGTTGAGGGTGATGCCCGGACCGTTGTCGTAACGAAGCAGCGACGCCTCCAGCGAATCGGTATCCGCAGACTCCAGATGCAGAGCCGTGCTCCCGTGATTAATCTCAATCACTTCGATGCCCGCGAGATCAGCGGCATGCCGATCCCCTTCTTCTCCATTTCGATGTCCGCATCCGGCTAACCCCAAGATAGCCAAGACCAGCACAATGGCGTATAATTTCTTCATCATGATCCACTCCTCTATTTTCCAATCACAGATAATGATACAAAATGACGCTGCGTCGCTTGCAAGTACGGATTCGAAACGAATGATCGTCTTTATTGCAGCCAGCCCAGCGGCGTGAACATGGCCTGATGTCTAAGGCCATTCATAGACAGGGGGAAATGAAATGATTACATATCCGTCATTGAGGGACAAAAGCACGATTGGCGTAACGGCACCTTCTTCAGGCGTGCCGGCAGCGCTGCATGAACTGCTTCATCAAGCGCAGGCCCGTATGGAGAAGCAAGGCTATCGGGTCGTATGGGGAGATACGGTATGGACCCAGGACAAAGCCAAATCGGCCCCAGCCCGGCAGCGGGCCGAGGAGTTCAACCGGATGATGAAGTACGACGAGATCGGGATCATCCTTCCGCCTTGGGGCGGCGAGCTGCTCATCGAGATTGTCGATCAGATTGATTATGACCAGGCGAAGGCCAAATGGGTGCTTGGTTACTCGGATACGAGCGTGCTGCTGCTGGCCCTGACGCTGCGAACCGGGATCGCTACGGCGCATGGCCCGAATCTGGTAGATATGCGGGGGGAATATTCCGACGACACGACCGCCATGTGGCAGTCCGTCTTATCGACGCCGGCCGGAGCCTCTGTCCGCCAGCGTTCTTCTGCTTCCTATCAGGCAAAGTGGGATCATGCCAACCCGACGCCATGCGTGTTTCATTTGACCGAGCCTACGGCTTGGAGAACCGTCTCGAACCGGGAAGAAAAAATGGAAGGCCGCTTGCTCGGCGGTTGTATTGATGTTATCCGGCATCTGATTGGCACGCCCTATGGCGATGTCCATCGCTTCAGAAATCAGTATGCGAGCGGCGATCCGGTCATGTGGTATTTGGAAAATTGCGAGTTGTCAACAGCGGATTTGCGTCGTTCTCTCGTTCAGATGAAGTTGGCCGGCTGGTTCGATCACTGTTCCGGCATCCTGTTCGGCCGAACCGCCGCCAATCACCCGGTCGAGAACTATACGGCGGAAGATGTATACCGCGAGCTGTCCGAGGAGCTTCAGATTCCGGTTGTGTATGATATCGATTGCGGACATGTTCCGCCGCAGATGACATTCATTAACGGGGCATATGCCGCGGTCGAAGCAGCAGAGGGACAAGGGACGGTCGTACAATATTTTACTTAGGCGGCGATCGGCCACTTCCGCGGCATTTATGATCGACTCATCTTCGTCAGCAAAAGCTTGGGCACCATCATGGCCGGTCAAGTGGCCGAGCGTATCAACAGTGATGCGATCCGGCACATCTATCTTACGCCGCTGGATGTTACGGTTCCGTACATCCAACGCTCCCGCGGAGCCGTCATTTATGGGACCGCGGATACGGTTCTCAGCAGCGAGATCGCGCAGGCGGTTGCCGGATTGGAGCAGATGCGGCTCTTCCGGTCCCGAACGGGAACCATGCCTTGCAAGTGGGCAGTACATTAGATTCGTTCGATGTATGGAAGGAGAGCGTGTCGATTTACAAAAGCATTTTCGGGACGGTCTTAATCATTGTCTATCGCCCGGCGCTTGTCCGGCGCATGCTCGAACAGAAGGATATGGGACGGGATGCTATGCTGTATTATTTTTTGTCGCTGCTGACGGCGGCGATCATCCTCTTAGGGACTCACCCGCGCAAGGAGACGAATCGCTGGGCCGCTCTCTTCCTGAGCAGCGCGTCCATCGGCGGGCTGGCGGAGCTGCTGGCGAAGAATGGGCTACCCGGCTGGTCGGGCCCGCTGCAGTTCCTGAATCAGACGCTCACCCCTTACGGAGTGCTCGTGTTCAGCATGGTGTACGCGGAGCGGTTCCCGCAGGCCGAGACGCGCCGGCTGATGAAATGGCTGCTTCTCCTGCCCGTCGCGGTCATGCTGGCGGTCACGCCTTTCCATCCGGTGCCGGCGCTGGACTTCCGTCTGCTGCTTGTCTGGACCGGACCTTATTATTTACTGTCCTGCTATTGGCTTGTCGCTTCTTTGTGGAATGAGACGGATCGGAGGAAAAAGCGCAGCCGCCTGATCGTGACGCTCATCGTCGTGCCGACGCTCTTGGCGGTTCTCGTATTTATCAATGGAGCGAATGCGTTCGCGCTGGAGATTGACTTTTTTCGTTATATCTCGGTGTTCATCATCTATTCGTTGGGGTTGGGGCTGCTCTGTTCCTTCCTGTATGGCGTGCTGGGCGTCAAGCTTCGCTTTGAACGGGACCCGCTGGAGAATACGATGAAGGCGGTCAGTTCGGGCGCGGCGCTGTTGAATCATACGATCAAGAATGAGATCGGAAAGATCGCCATCAGCTCGGAAAACTTGAGACGCGCGCTGCCGGAAGGGGACGAGCCGTCGCGGCAGCATCTGGAGATTATCTCCCGCGCGGCGGATCATATGCAGGCAATGGTGACGCGGATTCACAGCCAGATGAAGGATGTCGTGCTGCGGGAGGAGCCCTGCCAACTTGATCGGCTGGCTGAGGCAAGCCTGGCGCAGCATGAGCTGCTGTTCCCGAGCCGTCATATCGCAGCCGATGCGGACTATGTGTGCCGTCCCCTGGTGCTCTGCGATGCCGTTCATATGACAGAGGCGCTTGGGAACCTGCTGCGGAACGCTGTCGAGGCGATGCCGGACGGCGGAGCGATCCGCATCAAGATCGAGGACAGCCCGAAGGGAGTGCGCTTGTCGGTTCAGGATACCGGAACAGGCATGAGCCCGGAGCAGCTTGCACGCGGCTTTGAACCGTTTTACAGCACGAAGGGGCGGAGGGACAATTTCGGCCTTGGTCTGTCCTATGTATACAATGTGATGCAGAAAAGCGGGGGAGAGGTGAATATCGCGAGCAAGGAAGGCGGCGGCACTTGCGTGACGCTGCAATTTCCGCGCCGCGCAACCATCAGCAGGAATGGAGGGAACCGTCATGAATCCGATTAAGGTGCTACTGGTCGAGGATGACCCCGATTGGATTAAAGCGATGACCTCGTACCTTAATCAGGAAGAGGACATTCTCGTTATCGGGGCCGCCACAGAGGCCGAAGAGGCCATTCGGCTCGCCCGGACGCTGGCCTGCGACGTCGTGCTGATGGATATCCAGCTCGGCGACAAGCCGCTGGGGGGCGTCTACGCCGCGGTGGAGATTCATGAGGTCAGCGAGGCCAGAATTATGATGCTGACCTCTGTCGCCGATGAATCCGTCATGACGCAGTCCTTCACGGCGGGAGCGGTCAATTATATCGAGAAGAGCAATTTCGAAGCGCTCCCGCATGCGATCCGGAGCGCTCACTTCCATCCCGGGCCGATGGAAGCGCTGCTGAAGGATTACGCCCGCCTGAAGCGGGAGGAACAGCTGAAGCGGCTGACCGCGGCGGAGCGGGAAGTATTCGATCTCATCGAAGCGGGCTATACGCACCCACAGATCGAGCAAAAGCTGTACAAAGCCGAGAGCACCTTGAAGAATCAGGTCAATAAAATATTGAAGAAGCTCGGTGTGCGCAGCAGTAAAGAGGCGGTAAAAAAAGTGAAGCGGAAAGGGCTGTTCCTCGGAGACGGAGATTAGCCCGGAAATCAGGCGCAACTGCATTCCTTGCAATGGATAGGAATGGAGACTCAGGGTACTACGTAATGTGGTACCCTTTTGTCATGCCGTACTACCAGAGTTGGAACTTATCGGAGCGGCTCCTTCTCCTTACAATAAGAGGGGAAAGGGAGGGAGTCGCATGACAAGCAGAGCGAGTAATTCGACACAACCGATTCTGCTGATGGACGGAGAGTGCCTGCTCTGCCACGGCCTTGCCCGCTTCGTGTTCAAGCGGGAGGCGAAGAGACGATTCCGGTTCGCGGCGCTTCGATCCGAAGCGGGTCGGTATGCGCTGGAGCGCGCGGGCTGGTGCGGCCGCTGGATCGAGACAGCAGAGGAGGCGGCCCGCGATGCGAATGCGAAGGAAGCCGATTTACGTGAAGCTTGATATCCGCACGGACATGGATACGCTCTGGGCCTATACGCAGACGCCGGAGCTGCATGAACAGTGGGATTTGCGTTTTAGCCGGATTACGTATTTACCCTGCGAGCCAGAGGGGCAGCCGCAGCGGTTCCGCTATGAGACGCGGATCGGATTCGGCCTCGCGATCGCAGGGACGGGCTTGACGAAGGCGAGCCGCTTGGAGGACGGGGACAGGATATCCACTCTTGTCTTCGGCTCCGATCAGGCGTTGTCGCTCATTCGCAAGGGCAGGGGCTATTGGAAATATACTCTGTTCGGAGACAGGATCTCCTTCGAGACGCTGTATGATTACGAGACGCGCTGTGGCCGGCCGGGCCGATGGTTCGACCGGGCGGTATTCCGCCCGTTGTTCGGCTGGGCGACCGCGTGGAGCTTCGACGCGCTCCGAATCTGGCTGGAGCGCGGCATTCCGCCCGCCGCGAGCATCGGGCGGGCCATGGTTCATTATGCCAGCGTGCTGCTGCTGACGCTGCTCTGGTGCTGGCAGGGGCTGGTGCCGAAGCTGCTGTATCCCGAAGGCGGCGAGCTGGCGCTGCTGCAGGCTTCCGGCCTGCTCCCGGGATGGGAGAGGGAGGCGCTGGCCCTGCTCGGCTTCGCCGAAATCGGGATCGGCTTGATGACGGCCGCCTGCCATCGGAAGACATGGACGTGGCGCGGGCATACCGTCGTGGTGCTGCTGCTCGTATGGGCGGCACTCGCCGGCAGCCCGGAATCGATCCAGGCGCCCTTCAGCCCGGTGACGCTCAGCGCGGCCATGATCGGACTCGGCGTCATCGCCGCGGTCTCCGGACGGGATCTGCCGCAGGCAAGCCGCTGCGCGCGCACGCCGGGCCGGGGGGCCGCGAAGGGAGGGAAGGACAATGGCGGCGTCGATTTATGAACGGGCGCTGGGCCCCGAGTTCGCCAAGCTTCATCCGCACATTCGGGAGCGCTTCGGCTTCTCCAGCCGAGACGGGATCGCCTCGATTGGCCGAGGCGTAATGGAGCGAATATGGTATTCCCGGTGGGCCGCCGTTCCGCTCCATATCGGCACGTTCCGGCACATTATGTTTCCGCAGTCAGGCTGCCGTGTGCCGTTCACGATTGAAAACTATGCGTACCGGGATCGGTACGGACGGGAGACGGTCTCCTGGATTCGAAGCTTCCAGTTCCCGAACCGGACGCGCCGCTTCGACGCGACGATGATCTTTAGCCGTGACCGGGGCGGCGTGGTCGATTATTTGGGGAACAAGCAGCATTTGGCGGTCGATCTGGCTTTGTCCGCGGCTGCGAATGGCGGGCTGCGCATCCGTTCGGGAGATCAGCGTTTCTATGAAGGCCTGTTGCAGTTCCGCATCCCGCGCCGGTTCACTGGTACGGCTGATGTATGCGAATGGTACGACGAGGATGAGGAGTTGTACCGGATCTCGGTGGAGGTGACGAATCCGCTGATTGGCCCTGTGTTTTCCTACCGGGGAACGTTTCGGGCCCGGTTCATCGACACGCGGCATGCCGCCATTCCGGCGCATATCAAGCCGCTGCGGGAGGAAGCGCGCGAGTAGGGGGGCGTGCCGCGCGATTGCCGCCGCAATCCCCGGATAGGGAAAGCGCATGCGGTCTACCCGGCGGAAGACGGCACATCGCATCGCTTTACGCATCCTTGCAGGAGCCGCGCTGCCGTAAGAACAGACAAAGGGCTCCCATAGCGGAAACCCTTTGCCTTTGTCCCTCCTTCCGGCATCATGGGGTCAGCCGGTTGCGATCCCGCGGGAAAGCGGAAGCTTCCCGCACGTTGCCCAGGCCGAGCAGCCGCGAGGTCAGCCGCTCCAGCCCGATGGCGAAGCCGCCATGCGGCGGCATGCCGTACCGGAATAGCTCCAGGTAGCTCTGGAAGTGTTCCGGGTTCATGCCCCGGCTCCGGATCGAGGCGATGAGCTGATCCAGCTCATGAATCCGCTGGCCTCCGGTCGTAATCTCCAGACCGCCCATCAGCAGGTCGAAGGATGCCGTCAATTCCGGCTCATCCTCTGCTTGCATCGCGTACAGCGGACGGCTCTCTCTCGGGTAGCGGGTCAGGAAGACGAAGCCCGGCCGGTTGTTCTCCGCAACGTATTGGCAGAGGAGGCGTTCCCCTTCCGGATCGAGATCGCCTGTGGGCGAGAGCTTGCCGTATTTCCGTTCCAAAATGCGATGGGCCTCGGCAACGGTCATGCGCGGAATGTCCCCGGTCAGCGCAAGGGGGTCGACTTCAAGCAGGTTGAACTCGCCTTCGCACTGGCGCGCGACGGCATCGAACATATGCTTCAACAGCTCCTGCTCCAGGTCCATCAGCTCATCCTCGGACTGAATAAATCCGGCTTCGGCATCCAATGAAATATATTCGTTCAAGTGCCGGGACGTATTATGCTCCTCGGCCCGGTAGACCGGCCCTATCTCGAACACCCGCTCATACCCGGCGCCCACCATCATTTGCTTGTAGAATTGGGGAGATTGGGCGAGATAAGCGGTATGCTCGAAATAATTGATCGGGAACAGATTGGACCCGCCCTCCGTGCCGGAGGCTACGATTTTGGGCGTAAAAATCTGGGTAAAGCCGTGCCGGGTCAAGTATTCCCGGAAGGCGCCGGCAAGGGCCGATTGAATCGTAAATATCGAGTGGGCCTTTCTATGCCTCAGGGACAGCACGCGATGGTCCAGCATCGTATCCAGTCTGACCTTCAAATGCTTCTTGTTCAGATCGAACGGAAGCGGGGACGCGGCCCGATTCAGCACTTCCACCCGATCGGCATGGATTTCAATGCCGTTCGCCGCCTTCGCTGCCGCGACGGCCCGGCCATGGACGGCAACGACCGATTCCAGCGTCAAGGACAGGTCAAGCCATTCTCCCTCCAGCACACATTGAACGATGCCGCTGCGGTCGCGGACATCCATGAAGGCCACCTGCCCCAGATGACGAACGCCGTGCACCCATCCTTGGATTGTGACTTCCCGGCCTTCGCAACGGGATACCGTGGAGCAGAGCACACGGACTTCGGATTCCTTATTAATAGACATCGTAACATCCTCCTTATTCGATTGTTCCGTAAGTTGAAGATATTGTTGTTGTCATCATCATCGCCGTCGTCCATGTGATCACCCCCTTTTCCGAAATGCAAAAAACCCCGTCCCGAAAAGGGACGAGGTCGGATTCACGCGGTACCACCCTAATTATCGCATATAGCGATCACTCTTGCCCAATAACGGCGGGAGACCGTCCGCTCCTACTGGCATCTGCGTTCAGGCGGCGCTCTCTGGTGTCGTTCACGCAATTGCAGCCGCCATCCTTCCAGCCAAGGGACAGCTCTCTGTCGGCTCCAGCTTCACGCTACTGCTCCAGATCATCGCTTTGAATTTGTCACCCATCATATTACAGTGCATAAGGTGCTGTCAATAGTCTGTCTGCGGACAGATGGCTTTAGACGCGGCATAGAGAGCGGGGCAGAAGCGGCTTGTTTTTTTTCTTGTAAAAGATGGAAGGGGAAGTTATGATGTTGCCAGCTCTCGCAGCGGCGTCTCCCCTCAACAGCCTGCCGAAGGGGGAGCTATCCATTCCAGCGTCTAAATTCGAAGGTAAATATTCCCTATCACAAGAGGAATTCATCTGCCCGTCTGAAATGAGTCTTAAGGAAGACAGACGCACCTTCGATATAGAAAGTCAGGCAGGCCAAAAGGAGGCGCATATGCGGATTATATGGATCGCGATAAGTGTAATAACGGCATTGCTTGCCGGAGTGGCTGGATTCGTGGCTTGGAAGAAAAAAAGGAACGCTGACCGGATCCGAATTTCTTCCGCGGGCAAAGGCATTGATTGCAGGGAGTTCGTCACGATTGGCGGCATCCCGCAATATTTGCATCACCGCGGCGAGAGCGCGGACAATCCGGTCCTGCTGTTCCTGCATGGCGGCCCGGGATCGCCGATGCTGCCCTTCGCCCAGGAGTTCCAGCTGCCGTGGGAGAAGCGGGTGACCGTCGTCCACTGGGATCAGAGAAGCAGCGGAAAAACATACCTCAGCAACGATCCGGCCCAGGTTACGCCGACAACGACTGTGGAGCGAATGGTTGAGGATACGCGCCAAGTCGTGGCGTATTTGCAAAAAAAGTACGGTCAGTCGAAAATTATTATCATGGGCCACTCCTGGGGTTCGGTGCTGGGCAGCCAGTTCGTCCAAGCCTATCCCGAGATGGTGAAGGCCTATATCGGTGTCGGTCAGGTGGTCAATATGCTCGACAATGAACGCATCGGCTTCGACAAAGCGCTGGCAGCGGCGCAAGCGGCGGGCAACCGGACAGACGCGGAAGCGCTTCTTCGCATGGAGCCATACCCGCTGGTTGAATTCACGGATGAATGGTATAAGGCCATGATGAAGCTGCGCAAGTACCAGGCCAAATATAAGCTCGCGGCAGGCCCATCCTTCGAACTGGTCGCAAGCGCCTTATGTTCCCCGTTTTATTCGTTGCGGGATACCCGCATTTTTTTCAAAGCCAAAGCGATGGGAGAAGCGCAGCGTCACCTTTGGAAATACTTGGTTGAATCCTTTGATCTGCGCGCGCTCGGAACGGCATATCGCATTCCCGTCTTTTATATCCATGGGGAGCAGGATTGGCAGACCCCTTATCCGTTGGCCCTGGATTTTTTCTCCGCGATAGAGGCGCCGCGGAAGCAGTTCTATTCCATTCCGGAGGCAGGGCATGCCACGATGCTGGATCAGAAGACGAGATTTACCGGGGCGTTGATGGATATATTGGAGCAAGTTCAACAGCTATCGGAGGGGGAGGGGACGGCGGGATTTCGTCGTTGTGTGCCATTGAAGTGAAATGAGGAAGAAAGTCAAATTTTTTCGGAACCATGATAGACAACTCACGCGTACGGCATCAAGAATACAGGGGGGGATATAGTTGGATAAGACGGCGATTGAACGGGCGGATTCGCAGCCTCGGACGCCGGGTCAGGAGAGCCCCGATCATGTATTGGTCGAACAGGCGCGCGCCGGCGATCAGGAAGCGTTCGGCGAGCTGGTGCGGAGGAACCGGGCGAAGGCGTTGGGCTGGGCTGGACGGCTGACGGGCGATTCCCATCTCGCCGAGGATATCGTCCAGGAAGCGTTGCTTCGCGCGTTCTTGCATATGGGCACGCTCGCGAATTCAGACCGGTTCACGCCGTGGCTGCGGCGCATCGTGCGCAACCAGGCGTATATGAAGCTGCGCCGGGGCGGCCCCTTCGGCAAGGAGCAGCCGTACGCTTCGCTGGGGCCGCGGGAGAAGCAAGCTGCGGCGGCCGGATATGGACTGGAGCCGACCGACTGGGGCGATCTCGATCAGATTATGGCCCGGCTGGCCACTCGTGCCGCTGAAGAAGCTTCGAGGAGGCATCATCCGGAGGACTGCCTGATCCGCAAAGAAACGCTGGAGAGCATCCGTCTGCTGATTCACTGTTTAACCAAGCGGGAGCGGGACATATTCGAGGCCCGTTTTTTTGGAGAGCTGCCTCCGCACGAGATTGCGGCGTTATTTCAGATGACTACCGCCAATGTCTACAATCTGTTGTCGCGTTCCCGGGCGAAGCTTCATAGAGAGCGAACCCGGATTTCCATCCAGATGTATGTGCAGAGAAGAGGGGAGCTTGGCTTGCCCCGGCGCAACATTTTGACTCCGCCCCGAATCTGACTCGCAAGGAGCTGAATATGCTTATGACACTGGACAGGGACTGGAACGCGACCTGGACCTCCGCTGCCGCGGCGGTTCATGGAGCGGTAAGCTATACCGATAAGAAGCATCTGAGCTTGGTAGACGTGATGGGATATACCGGGCATGCCTTCCGCATGAACATCGATCCGGGTGCGATCAACGCGGCCGGGCCGACCTCCTTTCCCGGCGGCTACATTCTCCGCCGCAATCTGTGCAATCTCGGCTTCACGAGCTGTCTCGCCGATCCGGCAGCTCCGATTCCGCCGGAGAAGGCGGAGCGCGCGCTTGCGCTTGTACAAGACTCCATTGACCGGGGCGTGCCGGCAATATCATTCGATTTGTTCACGCCGGAATTCGGCTTGATTTACGGTTATGATGACGAAGCGCAGCTTCTATACTGCAAGGACAAGGCCAAAGACGGGACGCTGCCCTACACCCGCTTCGCCGAACCGAAAATCGATCTGCTGTTCGTGACGACGATAAGCGAGAGTCTGCCGCATTCCAAATACGAGATGCTTCGCATGGCGCTTGATATGATTATCGATCATGCCCGGGGCAGGGAGTGGACGCATGTTTTCGAGCGGCGGTTCGCTCAAGGGCTGGCCGGATACGACGCCTGGATCGCGGTCATGGAGCGTCGCTGCGCAGATGAACACGGCAACGCGTTCAATACGGCGGTCATCGCCGATGCCCGCGAGTTCGCCGCCCGCTTCCTGCTGGATCTGTCGTTCCGCTGGGACGGATCGAATATCGTGGAGCGTCAAGTTCGCCAGATGGCGGCTGAAGCCGCGCGACATTATGAGCTGGCGGCCGCCGCCTTCGCGGAGTTCCGCCTGATGTTTCCTTTTCCCGATGGCGGACAGCCGAAGGATGGGAGAACGGCCGATCGGGCCATCGAATGGCTGCGCGAAGCCAAGGAGGCGGAGGCGCAAGGAATCGCTGTGCTTGAAAAGCTGCATCTGTTCATGAAAGCGTACTATTCGGAAATATGGGTGAACTAATTTTAGTTTTGAGAGAAGGGATGAGGGATATGTCATTCAAGGACAAGAAAGTGTATGGCGAGACAAGCGGCTTCGCGAATCAGGGGCGGGTCGGCGGCAAGGGGCAGCCCTCCATTGTGACGGCACCCGGTTTCACTATCGCCGGAGTCGAGTTCGAAGCGAATCTCGAGACGATTGCCGACAAGAAGATGGGCAAGCTTGCCTGCGAGACGATGCTTGCCCGCAGGGCCGAACTGGCGGGGCGTGTTTCGGATAATATCCACCTCGTGCAGATCTATCCGATGAAGCCGGATTTCAATCCGCAGGTTGACCCGTTCACGCAGATTATCGGCTATCTTGTGCCGGAGGTTACGGCGGCGCCGGATGGAATGGCGGTGCGCGCCTTTCCGGAAAGCGACTATGTCACGATGACGCACCGCGGGCGAGAATGCGAACTGGGGCAGACCTATGATCTGCTGTACGGGCAGTGGATGCGGGAACATGGGCGCGAGCCCGCCGGATATGACTTTGAGGTGTGGGATGAGCGCTACCGGCCCGACTCGGAGGACAATGAGATCGAAGTATTCGTTGCCTTGCGGGGCAATCAGGGGTAAGACCGCAAGAATCGGAGGAGGCGCGGACCCAAAGAAAGCTTGAACGGGCAGATCCGTTTTCAAACGGCATGGACAGGCATCGAACAAGAAGCGCTCCCGGTGAACGAGCCCGGTACGGTCAGTACCAGTACCGGGCCAGCGGGCCGATTCGGCGTGCCCAAGCCCGGCCTGTACCCGCAACGCGTGAGGAACGGCATCATTCCGGCCTCACGCTCTGTCAGCCTCCAGATAAGCCACGACGTGATTGACCTTGCTCAGGTCTCTCGGGTCCAGCTTCAAGGTTGTTGCCGGTTCACCCGTTCCCCCATAGATCCATGGGTATCGATACAGCAGCTTGTCTACGAGGCAGGGCATCGCATGGCCGGCAAGCGGAATCGCCCCCGCCTCATACCCCGTCGCCTCACGCGCCTCAAGCCGTGAGGCAAGCTCCAGCTTGCCGCGCCCGAGCCTGCCAGCTAGGGCCTCCAAATCGATACGCCCCCGCGCACCCGATATAATCAGCACCACATATTCGCCGTCCGCCTTGAGCACCAACGCAGGCGCCGTCTGACCGATATCGATCCCGAGGGCCTGAGCGCCTTCCTTGGCCGTCCGAATGGGCTGCTTATGCCGGATGATGTCGAATGGAACGCGCTGCTCCTCCAATATTTTGCGCACGTTTTCCATATGCCTGCCATCCTCCTTGTCCCCGTTTATTTTTCCTCTCTCCATCCTATCAGATCGAGGATAACCGTACCAGAGCCGCTCGGGCACGACAGAGCGGGATTCCCTGTTGTCCAACGGCGCTTGACGAGCGGAAGGGAACTTATTATACTGTTTATATACCTATACAGGTATATGTATATGGAAGGCGAGGTGCGCTGGAATGTCATGGAAGGAAGTGCTTCCCGTCGAGGCGGAACAGATGTTGAACGCGAAGGAGGCCCGGTGCGTGGATGTCCGCGAGCCGGAAGAATATGCGGACGGACATATTCCCGGTGCGGTGAATGTCCCCCTGAGTGAATTGCCGGAGCGGATCGGCGAGCTCGATCCGGAGCAGGCCTGGATTGTCGTATGCCAAGCCGGCGGCAGAAGCATGCGAGCGTGCCAATATTTAGCCGCGATCGGCTATACCGGGCTGCATAATCTGTCCGGCGGGATGAATGAGTGGATGGGAGAAGTCGAGTAAGCGAAGAACATCGATTGGGGAGATGAAAAATGATGAAGGTAACGACTGTGGTGGATACGAGCGGAATGGCCTGTCCGATGCCGATCGTGCAAGCGAAGAAAGCGCTGGAGGCGCTGGAAAGCGGGGAAGTGATGGCGGTCATCTCAACCGATAAAGGTTCACTGAACGACTTCCAGGCATGGGTAAAAAAGACAAACCATGAGATGGTCGGACAGGAAGAGGAACAGGGTGTCTTCAAATTTTATGTGCGGAAAAGGTAGCCGAAAGGCGGCACAGCGGCGCCTGCCAATCGCTTCGGCTTGGCAGATGCGGCGCAGCCAAGGCCAGGGCTGCCTGGGGCGCAATCGAAAGGAGGGGAGCGAGTGAACCAATCGCCACCGAAGACGACGATTGTACTGTTCAGCGGAGAAATGGACAAGGCGATGGCCGCGTTCATCATCGCGAACGGCGCGGCCGCCTATGAGCATGAAGTGACGATCTTCTTCACGTTCTGGGGGCTGAACGCGCTGCGGCGGGATGAGGCCGTCCAGATACGGAAGGGATGGCTCGAAAGAGCGTTCGGCTTTCTCATGCCGAGAGGCGCGAACAAGCTGGGGTTGTCCAAAATGAATTATTTGGGCATGGGCCCGAAAATGATGAAGCATGTCATGAAAAAGCATCAAGCGCTGTCGCTGCCTCAGCTTATCGAGCTGGCGCAGGAGCAAGGGGTGAAGCTGGTGGCCTGCACGATGACCATGGATTTGCTGGGCCTGCGGCAGGAAGAACTCTTGGATGGCATTGAATATGGCGGGGTGGCCGCCTATCTGGGCGATGCGGCGGACGGGAGGGTGAATTTGTTTATCTGATAATCCAGAATCCGCCAGGCAGCGATCATTACGGCATACAATGGATGATAGACGGCACGAGCTTCTGCGACAGGTTTGCCTCTCGGCGGGCATGACGCGTGCCTATATGCCAGGTCCCGGGCTCTCGGATGGAGGATGCCCGGGACCTTCGTGATCGTTATTTCGCCGCGGATCTGTATTTGTCCAAATATTCCTTTACCTTGGCCGGATCGGCTTTCAGTTCGTTCCCGGTCTGCACGATCGGGCTGACCGTTGAAGCCGCTTTGAACTTATTATTATTGTAGAATTGCAAAATCTCGTCCTGGTTAATCGAGTACAGCACCGCTTTGCGCAGATCCTCGCTCTTTGCCACGTCCCGGTTTTTTGTATTGAACAGCAGGTAGGAGACGGCATTGCTCTGAATCGTCTGCAGGCTCAGCTTGCTGTCGCTCTTCACGATATCGAATTTCGTGTCCGGCACCCCGTAGTTGACGTGAACTTCGCCGCTGCGCAGTGCCGCGAGGGCGCTCTCCGTATCCTTGATGAAGCGCATCGTCACATTGGCTATGTTCGGCTCATGGCCGGTGCCCTTCATGTAGGCCGGGTTTTTCTGGAATTTGGCTTCGTAATCATTTTTGTACAGCAAAATATACGGTCCGCTTGCATACAGCGTATTGTTGTATTTGCTGCCTTCGGTTACCGTGTTTTGATCGCCGTAAGGAATATCCTTGTTGACGTCGAAGGAGGCGACATCATACGTATTGATGCTCTCGACCTGCTTTTTCGACACGATGCCCGCCGACTGATGCGCTAAATAATTGAGCACCTGAGGGAAGGGCTCCGTCGTCGTCAGCTTAATGACCTGATATTTTCCTTCCTTATTGTTGGCCTCTTTTTTATCCGCTACGAGAGCCGATATTTTCGTATCCAGCTCTTTCTCCAGCGCTTCCTTCACCGTCTCGCTGCCGCCTGACACCTTCACTTGCTCCAGGGCAGCCGCGTCCGTGACGATTTCCACATTTTTAATATGTTCATGAAGGCTGTACGTGCGGTGATCCGGCACCGAATTTTTGTCCTTGGCGCGGTTCAAGGAGAAGATGACATCGTCAGCGCCTACGCGCTCGCCGGAATCGACCGCCTTTTTGTCGCTTACTTTGGCGAAGTTGATATCGTCGCGCAGGATGAAGTAATACTCGGAATTGCCTTCGGCAATGCTGTACGCGCGGGACAGTGAACCGTCCGCCGTTATTTTGTCGTCATCGGTCAGATTGATGAGCCGGACGTACATATTTGTATTGATCATGTTGATCGAGCCGTCATTCCCTTTGATCGGATCGAGCGACGTCAAGGTCGGGTTCGTCTGCGTCAGCAGCAGCGGATCAGTGTCCCGCTTGGACGTATCGTTGAAGTCCACATCCTCCCAGGCGAAGGAGCGGGACTTGGACAGCCGCACCGACTTCTCCTTCAACACCTCTTTATTGAACGCCTGGCTCTTGACGGAAATGTAAAGCGGCGCAATATAGGCTTTATCGAATACGAGCTTCTGCTCGAATTGCTTGTAGGTGTCCGCATATTGATCCGGGGTCTCGGAAGCGGCCTTCTCGATCAGTTCGTCAATCTCCGGATCGGAGAGGATGCTGTAGTCGCCGCCCGATTTGAACAGGGAACGGACCGCATAGTCCGGATTGCCTGTCACCGTTGTCCAGCCGGCGAGCGAGATGTCGAAGTTGCCGGCCTCCTCCTGGGCCTTGAAGCTGCCGTAATCCGGCTGAAGGTTGAGCTTCACGTTGAAGCCGTTCTTCGTCAGCTGATCGCGGATGATGTTGATGTCGTCCTGCCCCGAGCTCATGCCGAGCAGTTCGATTTCGACGGCGCTCTCGGCCGCCGGCTTGCCGCCCGCATCCGGAGCCGGCTTGTTCTGGCCTTCCGTATTGGACTTGGTGTTCACCGTGCAGCCGGTCACCGCGAGGGCGATGGCAAGCATGACAATGAATAATGACCTTTTCTTCATGATGATTCCTCCTGGGTAAGAAGTATGTGTATCGTTATCCCATCTTCGGATCGAGCGCGTCCCGCAACCCGTCTCCCAAAAAGTTGAAGGACAGGACCAAGGCGATGATCGCCAGGCCGGGGTAAACCGCGAGATAGGCATGGGATTCAAGATAGGCGCTTCCCAGCTTCAAAATATTGCCCCACTCGGGGATATGCGGCTCTACGCCGAGTCCCAGATAGCTTAAGCTGCTCGTCGAGATGACGGCGCCGCCGATCGTGAGCGTCGATTTGACAATCATCGGGGCCAGCGAGTTCGGCACGATATGCTTGAATATAATCGCGGCATGGCTGGAGCCGAACGCCCGCGCCGCCTCGACGTATTCGTAGGTCGACACCTGCAGGACGTTCGCCCGCATCGTTCGCGCGTAAGTCGGAATCGACCCGATGCTGAGCGCCAGGATAAGATTGACCGTGTTGGCCCCGAATGCGGCGATGATGGCAATGGCCAGCAGGATTCCCGGAATCGCGTACAGAATGTCAAGCAGCCGCATGATGATGTTGTCGGTCCGCCGGCCGAAATATCCGGAGATGGCGCCGAGCGTTCCGCCGATGATAACCGGTATCGCCGTCGACAGGAACCCGACGATGAGCGAGATGCGGGCACCGAATATGATGCGCGAGAACAGGCACCGCCCGAAGTTATCCGTTCCGAACGGATAGGCGAGGCTTGGAGCCTGCAGAATCGCGCCGTAGTTGTTCTCGACCGCCATGCCGTAGTCGAAGGTGAAGAAGCTGCAGACGCTAATCGAGAACAGGAACACGATGAAGAACAGGCCGGACATCGCGGTCGCATTTCCGGTCAGCCGCTCCCACACTTCCTCCCATTTCACCTCGGCCGGATTGCTGTTCCGGCGTATCTTCGCGATCAGGTTCCACCCGAGCAGCAGCGCGAACAGATTCCCGGTCAGCGCGGTCAGGATGAGCGCTGCGGCAATGGCCGCCATCCAGGAAGGGGCGTAATGCCGCTTCACCTTGGCAGCCACGAGCAGGAGCGCCGCCAACTGGAAGACCGCGATTCCGATTAGGGCCAGCATCGACAGCGGGAAGGCATCGGCCACATAAGGCTTGAATATATTCAAGCCCGATATAGCGATAACATAGAACTGGGTGAGGAGCATATAGACAGCGATCGTATACTCGGAGCTCTTCTCCTTCTTGATCAGAGTGAACGCGCAAGCTGCGACGAATACGTTGCCCGTCAAGGCGCTGAGGAGCTGGATCCAGGCCAGCGCCCGCGTCCGTCCGCGAATCGATCCATGCCGGAGCAGATCGCTTCGCAGCATGGCCGTGATGATCAACTGAATGAGGCCGAAGCCCAGGCAGATGACGGCAGCGGCCAGCGTATACCGGTTGACCGTCTTGGCGGCCCAGTCATAGCTGTTCAGGAACAGAACGGCGGACAAGGCGGCCGAGACGATCCAGGCGAAGCTCGAGTGGGTATACTCCTGGGAGAGTCTCAGCTTGCGCTTTTTCTCCTGTCTGGGTTGTTGCAACTTAGTCATGGTTACACCTGCTTTTAAAGGTTCTTCAAGGGGCCGCTTTTGATCGCGCCTTTCAATATTGTCTCATCTTCGAACGGATGCGCGGATCGCAGAAGGCGTACATCACATCAATCAGCATATTGACCAGGGAAATGGTGATCGCGGTGTAGACGACCCCGCCCATAATGCTCGGAATGTCGGGAATAAATTGTTTGTCCACGATGTAGCTGCCGATCCCGCTTATATTGAACACTTTCTCCGTCACGGCGGCTCCTCCCAGCATGCCGCCGAACTGCAGCCCGATGACCGTAATGACCGGGATGAGGGCGTTCGTGACGGCGTGCCGAAGCAGCACCTGGCGCTCGCTCAGCCCTTTGGCCCGGGCGGTCAAAATATAATCCTCGTGAATGACTTCCAGCGTGGACGAGCGGGCCATCCGGGCCACGGCGGCCGTCAAGCCCGTCCCCAGCACGACGACCGGCATAATCATGGACAGCCAATTTTGCGGGTTGTAGGTCGCCGGGAGCCACTGCAGCTTGATCGAGAAGTTCAAGATGAAGATGAGCCCCTGCCAAAAGTTCGGAATGGACAAACCGATTAAGGCGATAAAAATGAACGTGTAATCAAAAAATGAGTTCGGTCTCGCCGCCGAGATGATTCCGATCGGCAAGGCGATGATTACGGCAAGCAGCAGCGAGATGACGGTCAACTGAAGCGTGATCGGGAATTTGCCTGCAATGGCTGACGTCACTTCTTCATTGCCCGCGAACGACTTGCCGAGATCGAATGTCGCGATTCCCTTCATCGTGTTCCACAGCTGCACGAGATACGGCTGGTCCAGCCCGTACAACTTATTGAAGGAAGCGATTTGCTCCGCGGTTGCGGTCTCGCCGAGAATATTGGCGGCCGGATGAATCGGCGACAGATGCAGCAGCGTAAATACAAGGACGGCAACCCCGATAATCACGAACAGGCTCATTACGAGGCGCTCGAAAATGTATTTGAGGTAAGAATTGCTGTAGAACAATAGGAGTAAATACATGGGAAAACCGAGAATTATCGAGAAGACGAAGAACAGCGGCTGGCCCAGCAGCGAAACGAAGGTGTCCGCATAGGTGATTTTCCGCCCCCCGCTCTGTCTCAAGTGCGCAGCCGTTCGCTCGGTCACCGTCTTGCAGAATTCCGCCTCGGTCCATTTCTCGATTTCCCGCGCAGCCGATGCTTTATCCGTCTGCCGTCCGAAAAAGGCCAGCTTCCGCAGCGTCTGATCCTCGATCTCGGCACGGAGCCGTTCCCTGTAGCCGGATGCGAGAAGCTCGCTCTCGATCTTCTCTCTGGCACAGGCGTATGTATCGTGCCTTCGCCGGATGAGATAGAGGATGGACACGATGAGATGCACAGGCAGGCCAAGCAGAAGAACGGCATATTTATAGGATGGATTCAATAGCATTTTATTGCATGCGTTCCCGATGCGGGTCGCTGAACCGGAATTTCTGGCTGCTTGCGTACTCTCCATAGCGACTCTTGCTGCCTCCTTTTTTAAATTGTATAATTCCGATGGATATAGTATATTTTATTTTAAGGTTTTGTCAACACGGTTATGGAAGCTCATGTTCAAATTTCTAGTAGAATCGATAACGGACGTTCAGGCGGGTGAGTGAAATGGATACGATTTTACAGGTCAACAATTTATCGGTAACTTTTCTGACGCGCGACAAGGAGATTCAGGCCGTTCGCGATGTCAGCTTCGAGCTCAATCAGGGAGAGACGCTCGGAATTGTCGGGGAGTCGGGAAGCGGCAAGAGCGTGACGGCTCGTTCGATTATGCGCTTGCTTCCTTCTTCAGTATCGTATATGAGAGAAGGCGAAGTCATATTCCTGGGAGAAAATGTGGAAAAATACACGGACAAGGAAATGGAGAGCATCCGTGGCCGGGATATGGGCATGATCTTTCAAGATCCGATGACCTCGTTGAATCCGACGATGACGATCGGAAGACAGATCGAGGAAGGTCTGATCAAGCATCGGAAGCTGTCGGCCGCCGCCGCGAAGGGGCAGGCGATCGAGATGCTGAAGCTGGTCGGCATCCGCAACAGCGATCGGCGCTACCATCAGTATCCTCATGAATTCTCCGGAGGGATGCGCCAGCGCGTCATGATTGCGATTGCGCTCGCTTGCCGGCCTGCCCTTCTCATCGCCGATGAGCCGACGACGGCGCTGGACGTGACGATTCAGGCGCAGATTTTGAATGTGATGAAGCATATGCAGCAGCAGTTGGGCACTTCCATCATCCTGATCACGCATGATCTAGGGGTCGTCGCCGGCATGTGCGATCGGGTCGCCGTCATGAAGGACGGGACTGTCGTCGAGACGGGGACGACAGAAGAGATTTTCGCCAGCCCGCAGCATCCGTATACGAACAAGCTGCTTGGCGCGCTCCCGCGTCTGGACGAGAAGAAGAAACCGAAGCCTGCAACGCTCACGGTGAAGAAGGATGCGGACGATGCGCGCCCGCTGCTGGAGGTGCGATCGCTCAAGCAATATTTCGACCTCGGCAAGGGGAACATCGTCAAGGCGGTCAATGATATCAGCTTCCATATCAGCGAAGGGGAGACGCTAGGTGTCGTCGGGGAGTCGGGCAGCGGGAAATCGACGACCGGACGCTCCATTCTGCGCCTGCATGAGCCGACAGGCGGCGATATTTTATATCAAGGAATGGCCGTGAACCGGATGTCCGCCAAGGAGATGAAGACGATGCGGCGCTATATGCAGATGATCTTTCAGGATCCGTATGCTTCGCTCAATCCAAGATTCAAAATACTGGATATTATCGGCGAGGCGCTCGATGTCCATCGGCTGGCGGGAAGCAAGCAGGAACGGAAGAGGCGGGTCGAAGAGCTGCTCGATATGGTCGGGCTCGATCCTTCCTATGCGATGCGGTATCCGCATGAATTCTCCGGCGGCCAGCGTCAGCGCATCGGAATCGCGCGCGCCCTGGCGGTCGAGCCGAAGTTCATCGTATGCGACGAGCCGCTGTCCGCGCTTGATGTCTCCATTCAGGCTCAGATCGTAAAGCTGATGGAGGAGCTCCAGCAGCGTCTCGGTCTCACCTATCTGTTCATCGCCCATGATCTGTCGATGGTCAAGCATATCAGCGATCGGGTCGCCGTGATGTATATGGGCAAGATCGTCGAGCTGGCCGAGAGCGAGGAGCTGTATGCGAATCCCCAGCACCCGTATACGAGGTCGCTGCTGGCGGCGATTCCGGTTCCCGATCCGAAGGTCGAAGCCGCCAAAAAACGGGTGCTGATGGAGGAGCAGCCCGAAGCGGACAACGATCAGCTCGACCAATCGGAGCTGGTCGAGGTGGCGAAGGGGCATTGGGTGGCGATGCCGATGAGCGGGTAACATTTTAGTCAAGCTTGATATGTGAGAGTGCGCGGTTCGCGCATGCCAAGGTCGCCTTTCGTCAAATGAAGACGGAAGGCGGCTTTTTTTTACATTCTGAAAATGTTCAGAAAGTGTGGAGGTGGATATGGTTCAATGGATCTATGTAAAAACACACAGAATTTTGTCAACTATCAATTATTTTATGAAAGTAGGAGAATTGGTTGAAGTTGATTTTGTTATCCGGCGGCAGCGGGAAGCGGTTATGGCCGCTGTCGAATGACAGTCGTTCCAAGCAGTTCATTAAAGTGAACCGTTCCATCGAGGAAGATGAGCGCATCCGGTTGTCGATGCTGCAGAGAGTCTGGCAGCAGATTGAGGGGGCAGGCCTGCAGCACTCCGCGGTTATCGCGGCAGCGGGGACGCAGGAGGAATTAATATTGAGCCAGCTTGGCGCGGCGGCGCCGCTCGTCCTGGAGCCGGAGCGGCGGGACACGTTCCCCGCCATCGCGCTCGCTTGCACGTATCTGCACAGCGAGATGGGGATGTCCGGGGATGAGGCGATCGTCGTCATGCCTGTCGATGTCGATGTGGACGACGATTACTATGAGGAGCTCAAAACGATGGCCGCTATCGCGGCGCAATCGGAAGAAGGAATCGTGCTCATGGGCATTGCCCCCACGAATCCGTCCGAGAAATACGGCTATATCATTCCCGCGCCCGGACAAGCATCCGGCGAGCATTTGCTCAAGGTACAGCATTTTATCGAGAAACCGCCCTCCTCGGAAGCGGAGATGTGGATCGGATTGGGCGCGCTATGGAATGCCGGCGTGTTCGCGTTCCGGCTGGAATACATATTGCGGATCCTGCGGCAGGGCGGATGGCCTCTTCGGTATGACGAATTGGCGAGCCAGTATCATTTGCTGCCGCAGAACAGCTTCGATTATGAGGTGGTCGAGAAAGAAGAACGGATTGCCGTCAAGCCGTTCGCGGGCCGCTGGAACGATCTGGGGACCTGGAACGACTGGACCGAGCAGATGAAGGAGCAGCTGTACGGAAAAGGCGTGGTCAGCAGCGACAGCGAAAATACGCATGTCATTAATGAACTGGATATCCCCGTCGTCGTGCTCGGGGTCTCGAACGCGGTCGTCGTCGCTTCGCCGGACGGCATTTTAATCTCCGACAAGGCGGAAAGCGCCCGCCTCAAGCAGATGGTTCAGACCGTATCCACGCGGCCGATGTACAAGGAGACGCTGTACGGCTGGTACAGCATTATTCATCTGGGCGAACCGACCCAGGACCAGCAATCCTTGACGAAGCGGGTGCATATTTACGCCGGCAAGCAGATTAGTTATCAAGTGCATTACAAGCGGAGCGAAATGTGGACCATCGTGCGAGGCAAGGCGGAAGTGACGATTGACGGGCTCAGCTTCACGGCGGGCGCCGGCGATGTGGTGCGGATTCTGCCTGGAGTAAAGCACGGCATCAAAGCAATCACGACGGTCGACTTGATTGAAATCCAGGTCGGGGATTCGATTGAAGAAGAGGATATCGTACGGTTCGAGTATACACATCAAATATAAGCGCTAGAATCGGGAGTTGTGGAGGAAATGAAACTGGAGAAGTCGTCCCCGGGAAGACTTGGAGACCTGCTGGTCAGCGAGGGCTTGATTACAGCCAGCCAGCTTCGCTCTGCGCTCGAGCATCAGCAGCAATACGGGGGCAGGTTGGGAGATAACGTAGTCGCCCTGTACGATGTCAGCCCGGAAGCGGTCGAACGATTGACGAAGCGCACCGGCGGGAAGGGGCTGCTCGGCGAGATGCTGGTGCAGTCCGGGGACATTACGCAGGAGCAATTGGATCAAGCGCTTGAATTTCAACGCAAAAGCGGCGGTATCTTGGGCGATATTTTGCTGTCGCTGCAAATGATAGAGCCCGGTCCGCTCTATCGCGCGATCGCCACTCAGCAGCAAATCGGCCGCATCGGCTCGGAATATTCCTTCGAGCAGGAGACGAAGCTGCCGGAAGCGGCGGCGCGCGCGTATGACGCCGTCATCATCAATAAGCTGGCGAACCGGTACCTGATCGCGGTCGGCTCTCCGTTGACGGACACGCAGATTGCCGAACTGGAGGCCTATATCGACGGGCCGTTCGAGCAAGTGTTGGCGACGCGGGAAGAGATGGAGTTTTTCTGGAAATCGGTCTATGAAGCGGAACTGATGCAGGCGAGCACGGACAAGCTGATGGAGGAAAACCCGGAAAATTCGGCGCATGTGACGTTTACGACGCCGCAGCTTATCTTTATATTGCTGCTCGCGGTCATGATTGTAACCGGGCTATTGTGGAATTGGTTCGCCACGCTGATCGTTTTGAATATTATTGTCCAGGTCGCTTATTTCGCGATGTCCGTGTTCAAGTTCGTCATTACGTTAAAAGGAACGAGAAGCACGGCCCAGCTTCGATTTACGGAAGAGGAACTGCTGGCGATAGACGAGAAAGAACTGCCTGTCTATACGATTCTCGTCCCCATGTACAAAGAGAGCAATGTCATTCCGCATTTGCTGGACAATCTGGAGCGGCTGGATTACCCGAAATCCAAGCTGGATGTCCGGCTGCTGATCGAAGAAGACGATGTCGAAGCGCAGGAGCTTCTGGCCAGAATGAAGCTGCCGGCCTACTATACGGTGCTTGTCGTTCCGCATAGCTTGCCGAAAACAAAACCGAAGGCATGCAATTACGGGTTGATCCGCGCCCGGGGAGACTATGTCGTCATCTATGACGCGGAGGATCGCCCGGATCCGGATCAATTGAAGAAAGTGTTTCTGGCTTTCCGCAATAGCCCATCGAATGTCGTATGTGTGCAGGCGAAATTGAATTATTTCAACAGCGATCAAAATTTGATGACGCGTTGGTTCACCCAAGAATACAGCATGTGGTTCGAACTTCTCCTGCCCGGAATTATGAAGCTGAATCTGCCTATTCCGCTCGGCGGAACCTCCAACCATTTTAAAACCTCGGTGCTGAAAGAGCTCAACGCGTGGGATCCGTATAATGTAACGGAGGACGCCGATCTGGGCATCCGCTTGTACAAGAAGGGCTACATGACGGCCATTGTGGATTCGCGAACATGGGAGGAAGCGAACAGCCGCGTAGGCAATTGGATACGGCAGCGCTCCCGGTGGATTAAGGGGTATATGCAGACCTGGCTTGTCCATATGCGCAATCCGCTCAAATTGTGGCAGGAATTGGGCCCCAGAGGTTTTTTCGGTTTTCAGGTCATGGTCTTGTCCGCCCCGCTTCTTCCGCTGCTCAATCCGATCTTCTGGGCGCTGCTCATTCTATGGTACGGCTGGGAAATGGAGTTTGTGCCGAAATTTTTCCCCGGCATCATTTACTACATCGCGGCTATCGAGTTTTTGATTGGGAACTTCTTATTCATCTTAAGCAACGCGGCCGGGGTGTACTGGGTGATTGACGAGATGGAACGGAAGAACGAACGCGTGTTTTCTTACGGCATCGTCAAATACGCCTTTTTGACCCCCATCTATTGGGTATTGATGAGCATCGCCGTTCTAAAAGCGTTGTGGCAGTTGATTACCCGGCCGTTCTATTGGGAAAAAACGACACACGGCTTGACGGAGCCGGATGTGGTTGTTCAACAAATGACTGGAAAGGATGTTGGAGTGTAAATGGAAGTCGCAGCATCCTATCGTTCGCCTGACTTATTGCCGGCTGCGGTCCAACAGCGCACGTCCCCGCTTGTGTATTGGCTCGTCTTCGCCGTTGTGTTCGTGACCGAATGGATCGCGGGATATTATGTCAGCCATCATATCGGCTATGTGCATACGGACGCGATGAGCCGGGTCGCCAACGCCTTCTACGTGCTGTATAGCGGCGATCCCCATCTCGGAGCCATCGGCTTCGTGTGGAATCCGTTGCCCAGCCTGGTGGAAATCGCCTTTTTAGCTTTTTATCCATTATTTCCGGCGCTGGCTTCCTCCGGCCTGGCAGGGGTGTTCATGTCCAGCATGTTCGCGGGATGTACGGCGGCGCTGTTGGTGCAGGCCGGGGATTCCCACGGCTTATCCCGGTGGGTAAGCGTCGCCGTAAGTCTTTTGTTTGCATTCAACCCGTTTATGTTTTTGTTCGGCATGAACGGATTGAGCGACGCGCCGTTTATCTTTTTTACGATGTACTCGGTCGTTCATCTGACTTATTGGCTGAAGGAGCGCAACGTCGGCAGCCTGCTGAAGCTGTCATTGGCCCTGGCGTTGGCGTTCTGGACGCGGTACGAAGCGGTGCCCTTCGGCATCGGTCTGGGTCTGACCGTGATACTCGCCGTGCTGTTCCGCGCCGACAAGAAGCCGGAAGCGGGGAGAACGGGATTCCGGAACAAATATGAGCAGATCGAAAGCGTCATGACGTTGGTATGGTCGCCGATTGTATATTCGGGCTTGCTCTGGATTTTGCTGAACTATCTCATTATGGGCAATCCGTTCTATTTCTTGAACTCCGAATATTCGAACGTGGAGCAGTCGGCGATGCTGGCTACCGATCAGCAATTCATGCATCTCATCGGCCACCCGCTCAACAGTTTGGTCTTCGTGCTGAAGAAGATGGCGTTCTTCTCCATTCCGCTCGTCGGCGTCGTGGTGCTTCGCATTATCAACCGCAGGGCCCATCTATGGGAGCTTGCCGGCTTGGCGGCGATGGTGTTATCCATTGTGGCCTTACAGTATTTGCTTCTTGTCAAAGGCACCTCGTTCGGATGGTTCCGGTATTTTATGTACGTATTTCCGATTACGGTCGCCTGGATTCCTTATGAGCTGAGCAAGGTGAAGAAGTCGCCGTGGAATTCGGGGATCGCGCTGGCGAGTCTGATACTGTCGGCCGCGGTGCTGACATGGGCCTGGTTCAACCCGGACATCGCGCCGGATGAGAATAAAATGCTGCATGCGCAAGAGCATGCCAATCTGCAGGAAGTGGACCGCGAGGTTGCGCGTTACTTGGACAGCGAACTGCGGCAGGACAAAATTTTAATGGATTCGTATTCCGCCTTCTATATCATTCTGAACAGCGAGAAACCGGGCCGGTACATTATTACGAGCGATTTTAATTTCCGCGATGCATTGGCGGATCCGCAAGGGCAGGGCGTCGATTATATTCTAAGCCCGAAGCCGAATATCAGCTCCGCTCTCAGCGCAGATAACCGGTTATACCCTGATTTCTACGAAAAAGGGGCGGAATGGTGCGAGCTCCACAAGGAGTTCGGCGATGAAAACGGCGGTCTGTGGCGGTTGTACAAAGTAAAGAAAAAAGCGGGTGTGAGTGAGCAATGAGACCGGATATTACGATCGTTGTCCCGGTGTATAACGAGGAAGTTCATATTGATGGAACGTTGGCCATCATTCGCGAACAGTTGGCACAGCTTGGGGAGAGCTTCGAAATGCTTATCGTCGATGACGGCTCGACGGATCGGACCTGGCTGCGGATTGAGGAGACCTGCCGGCGCTTTGCCGAATTGTCCGCGATCCGCTTAAGCCGCAATTTCGGCAAGGAGCTTGCGTTATGCGCAGGGCTGGAGCATGCGAGAGGCCGCGCCGTCATCGTGATGGATGCGGATCTCCAGCATCCGCCTTCGCTCCTGGAGGAAATGGTGCGCCTGTGGAAGGAAGAAGGCTATGAAATCGTCGAATGCGTGAAGCGAAGCCGCGGGAAGGAGCCGCTGCGCAACAAATTGGGCTCTGCGTCGTTTTATTATATATTGAACCGCTTGTCGGGCTTCGACCTGCGCGGCGCATCGGACTTCAAGCTGCTGGACGGCAAGGTTGTGGAAGCTTGGCGGAATATGCCCGAGCGCAAAACTTTCTTTCGCGGCATGACGGCCTGGCTCGGCTTCAGCAGAACCCAGATTGAGTTCGAAGTTCCGGAACGCGCCGGCAGCACGACGCGCTGGAGCTTCCTGGGACTGGTCAAGCTGGCGGTCCAAGCCGTGACCTCCTTCTCGTCGCTGCCGCTGCGCTTTGTGACGCTGGCGGGGATTCTATTTTTGATCGGGGCGGTTATTCTCGGCGTGCAGACGCTGTACCGCAAGGTCGTCGGCGAAGCGGTAACCGGCTTCACGACCGTCATTCTGCTGCAGCTCATTATCGGCAGCATCATTATGGTCAGCCTCGGCATTATCGGCGAGTATATCGCATCGATTTACAATGAAGCGAAGGGGCGGCCGCGCTATGTTATCGGGGAGCGGATCGCGGCTCGAGAAACGGAGATGCCCGCAAGCGGCGGCGAACTGTTATGGTTAAAAAAATGATGAAATACGGCGTCGTCGGCGTACTGGGCACTCTACTGCATATTGGAGTGCTTGTCTTGCTGGTAGAATGGCTTGGATTTGATCCGATTATTAGTTCCGCCATCGGCTTCCTGATTGTGCTTATCGTGTCTTACCTATTGAACTTATTGTGGACATTCGGCGAGACGCGGGGAGGGCGTTCGGCTTTTATCAAATACGCGGTCGTCTCATCGGTCGGTCTGCTGATGAATACGGGGGTGATGTACGCTGCGGTGGAATGGATGCAATGGCCGTATGTGCTGGGACAACTGCTCGTCATTTTCGTCGTTCCGCCAAGCAATTTTCTATTGAACTATTACTGGACGTTTGAATATGGAGTTACCAGAGTAAAGGGTTGATAGTGATGGGCAACAAAAGGAACGCTTATATCCGATTTGGCATGCTGACGATTTTAGCCTCGGTCTATGCCTATATCTTCTATTTGATTGGCGATGTGGATTTCGTCTTATTTGCCTCTTTACTCATCCAGGTCGTATTTATCTGGTGGTTCGGCCGCAAGTATGAGCTGGTGAAAAGGGAAGCGGAAAGAGACGCGCTGACGAAAGTATACAACCGCAGATTCATCGTGAAAAATTTCGCGAAAATAAAAGCGAAAGCGAAACGCAAATCGCAAACGATAACCATCTTTTTTATCGACATCGACAAATTCAAATACATCAATGATCATTATGGTCACGGCACCGGCGATCTCATCCTGAAAAAAACGGCCGAAATCTTAAGAAAAGGCTTCGAGAAAAAACATTACATAGCGAGATGGGGCGGTGATGAGTTTATTGTGATTATGCTCAGCGACGGTTCCTCCGGCATGAAAATTATGCAGCGTTATTTCGCCGACAAATTGGCAACTCTCTCCAAAGAACTGAACATTAACGTAACCTTCTCGGTCGGATTCGAGGTTTACTCGGATAAAAATCGCAACCTCACCGACATTCTGGATGCCGCTGATCGGAAAATGTACCGCCATAAAAACAATAAAATTCCGGCGGCGAAATAAATCGCTCCGGACAACGCTTCCATTTTTGTTGAGAAATGGTGTAGTTAGGTTTGATATGATACTTATGCCTATTACATAGGGCACTCATGGCTGGCATGAACCGTGCGCAAGAGGAGGTGAACGAATGATCCAATGCAGAATCGCGTCGACGTAAAGCTCTGGAATCCGGCCGCTCTTCTAATATTGCTCGTCAGGTTGATCTTGATCATGGTTCCAGAACATCTCCCCCCCACAACTATTTTCCTATCTCCATTGCAGCAGAATAAGATGAAGCGGACCTTTCTACGGAAGGGATCCCGGAAGGCGGCACGGTTGCCGTCGGCACAACCGATGCGGGAGCCTGTTCCGGGGGGAGCCACGGAATCTTCGTTGAAGATCGGCAAGGAGCGGTTAACCCGAAGAGGTTGGCTGGCTGGACAGACGCTCTTTTGTGGCGAGACACCGCAGCCGAACATTCGGACGCCGCTTCAATCGGCTTGATGTTGTGCGTGAGACCGGCGATGTAATGAAGCTGGAGAAGTAACAGGATGTTTTTCTCCATCAAGGCGCAAGGGAAAGAAGAATGATTGATTTCAAGGGAAGGAAGAGTCTGGAAAAATGAGAAGGTCAATACGATTTCAAGCCATGGTGTGGGCTTTCCTGCTGTTGTGCAACATCCTGCTGATGCCCATGACCGCGCTCGCGGATGACGTTCCCGGCGGCGAGGAAAATGGCGGAGACACGATCCAGATCGTGCTGAAGAGTTCCGTGCCGTCCGTGCTATCGGGGCAATTATTTACTTATGATATTGAATACAGCGTGTCAAGCACGACGGAACAGTATGACGGGGCGCAGATTGTTCTCCCGATACCGGAGGAAGTCGAATATGCCGGTGTCGTGAACAGCGGCGGAGCAACCGCGGTGCATGATCCCGCTGCGGGGACGGTTACGTTTACGTTTGCGGAGGCGCTGGAGCCGGGATCGACGGGAACGCTGCAGGTCAATGTCCGCTTCCCGAATTATGTGACGCCGAACGGGACGGAGGCAACGACGCAGGCGCTCTTCCATAGCGAACAGACGCCGGACGGCAAGCCGTCGAACGAAGTGACTGTCAAAGCGGAAGCATCGGCCGCATGGGAGCTGAAAAAGGAACAGTACCGACCCGTGGCTCATGTGAAGCCGCAGCCCGGAGGCACCGTGGAATACCGGATCCTGTTCTCCGATACGAAAAAGGACGGCTATGGCAATCTGAATCTGGATGACGTCGTGATCACCGATATGCTGCCGGCGGAAGCCGAGCTCTTGTCGACGCGCCCCGAGTATACGGCTCATGACAATGGGAAGCTTACCTGGAACATCGGCAAGCTGGGCCAAGACGGGTCCTACAAAGAAATCTTCGTGAAAGTGAAGTATCCCGAGGATATTTTGAAGGATAAGCCTGATAAAGAAGTCGTGAATCAGGCGGCAGTCTCGTTCAAGCCAGTGGGAGAGAACGAGCCTGTCACGGATGAGGCGGAAGCGAAGCACGGGTTTGTCGATGTGCCGCAGACAGGCAATCTGTGGATCTATAAATCCGTCAACGAAGGCTCCGCCAAGGAATTGATCACGGGGCAAACCATTTCCTATCGAATCGGAGATATCGCCAACCAGACGAATATGAGGCTGGAGAATGCCAAGCTGGAGGATTTGACGCCGCAGGGCCTCGAATTTGTTCAGGTTCAAACAGCGAGATTTGCGGGAATTGATGAGTATGTTATTCAGTACACCGCCAAGGAAAAGCCGGCGGAAGGCGATTGGGAGCAGTGGGAGACGATCCCCGCGAATGCCGAGCCGCGAGTATTGAAGGCCGACGGCAAGAATGTGAGAGGGATCCGCCTCGTGTTCGGCGATGTTCCGATTGATTTCCAGCAAAAAAGCGAGCTGGAAGTCCAGTACAAGAAGACAGGGGAATATCGTCAGCTTGAGGACTACGTTTTTGGGAAATTTTCCGATATACCGTACAAGGAGTATGAAGGAAACTTCCCTGAAATTGATAGATTAAATGGTCTTCCCGAGAACGAAAAAAGCCCTAAAGACCGGAAGCAGATTGTCAACTATGCGGTGATGACCTATCTATTCAATGGCAAGCCGCAGGAAAACGCCGCCAGAGTGAAGGTGCTTGCCGTTGAGGATCGCCCGCTGATTATGGTGGATAAGCAAGTGGCGTCCAGCACTGCATTGAAACCGGGCGAGACAGCCACCTATAAGATTCGGGTAACCAACCCGAACTTGATCGATGTGGATTTTCGCAATCCAATCGTGACCGACTTGCTGCCGAAAGAGCTTGCGTATGTGGACGATTCGGTGCAAGTAACGGGCAGCGAAGGAGTGAATCCGCCGCCACCCCGCTTCAAGTCGGATTCTCAAGGCCCGGAGGGAACGACTTCGCTCACATGGTATTGGGATGACAATGGTCCGCTGACGCTGAAGAAGGGACAGTGGATCGAGCTGACTTTCCAGGCGAAAGTAAGCGCAGGGGTAACGACGGGGACGATTCATAATGAAGTGGAAGTCACGTCCGATGAACATGATTACTTGAACAATTACTATAATTTTGTCCAGCAGCGTTATAAAGACGGCAAATGGTATGTATATGACGGGGCAGACATCCATGTCAACTCCGCGACGAATCTCGAATCCGTCAAATATGTGCAGGGAGATTTGGACGAAGACAATTGGACGAAATATCCGGATACCGGAACCGTTACGCCGGGCGGAAAAATCAAGTATAAGGTCGTCGTGACGAACAAAGGCACCGTTGGGGTCAAAGACGTCACGATTGTGGACGCCCTTCCTCGAATCGGCGATACCGGAGTCATTGACAAGACGCCGCGCGAAAGCAAATGGAGTCCGGTCTTGACGGAAAAAGTAACCGCGCCGAAAGCGGTGACGGTGTATTACAGCACGGATGAATCCGTCTCGCTGGAAGGCGGAAGCTGGTCCGCTGAACCGCCAGAGGATCTGACGACAGTCCGGGCGCTCAAATTCGTGCTCGATAACGACTTGGTGCTGATGCCAGGGGAGAGCAAGGAAGTCGTATGGGAAATGAGCGCGCCGGTCGGCGCTCCAAGCGGCGATAACGAGATTGCCTGGAACTCGTTCGGCTTTACGGCGAAGCGGGCAGATAACGGAAGTCCGCTGCTGCCGGCGGAGCCGAAAAAAGTCGGCGTAAAAATTAAAGATAGCCGTAAAGGCGAAATCGGCGATTACGTCTGGATCGACAAAAACGGCAATGGCATTCAGGATGATGATGAAGAAGGAAAGAACGGGGTAACGGTTGAGCTGTACGACAGCAACGGCAAGCTGCTTAACAAGACGATCACGAATGACAATTTCGACGGCAAGCCAGGGTACTATCTGTTTACGAATCTGCCTGCCGGCAAATACGTCGTGAAGTTTATTCTGCCGGACGGATATAGCTGGACGAAGCCGCATCAAGGCAATGATCCGGCCAAAGATTCCGACGTGATCAACGAGGATGGCTACACGGATGAAATCGTGCTGGGCGACGGCGAGAAGAATCACAACATCGATGCCGGGCTCGTCCCGCTGCCGGTCATGCCGGAGACGGGGGAAATCGGGGATTATGTCTGGATTGACAAGAACGGCAACGGCATCCAGGATGAAGACGAGATTGGCCTGAATGGCGTGAAGGTGGAGCTGTACGATGACAACGGCAGCTTGCTAAAACGCACCACGACGGACAACAAAAACGGCAAGCCAGGATATTATCTGTTCACGGAGCTGCCGGCCGGGAAATATGTCGTGAAGTTCATCCTGCCGAACGGCCATAAATGGACGATACCGCACCAGGGCGACGATCGCGGCAAAGATTCCGACGTCACCCGCGACGATGGCCGCACCGATGTGATTGAGCTTGCGCACGGCGAGAAGAACCAGAATATCGATGCCGGGCTTATCCCGCTGCCGGAAGCGCCAGGAACGGGTGCGCTTGGCGATTATGTCTGGATTGACAAGAATGGCAACGGCATTCAGGATGAAGACGAGGTTGGCTTGAACGGCGTGACGGTCAAACTGTACAACAGCAACCGTGAACTGTTGGCGACGACCGTGACCCAATCCGTATACAAGACGGTAACGGATACCACATACGGGGGCACGGTAACAGGGGATGTATACGGGCCATCCGTAACCGAGGCCGTGTATGATGGCTACTATTTATTCGACAACTTGTCCGCCGGAACCTACATCGTTCATTTTGAACTGCCGGATGGTTACAAGTTCACGATCAAGGGAGCCGGAAACGACCCGGCGCGCAATTCCAAAGCCAATGCCGACGGCTGGACGGATGTTATTATGCTCGGTCACGGGGAGCGGAATCTGACCATTGACGCGGGTCTGGTCAAGTCCGGCGGCAAGCCGGAGCCGGAACGCCCTGATCCGGAAAGTCCGGGTTCAGACGGTGGCGGAACGACAGATCCGGGTTCCGGCGGTACCACTCCGGGCACGAATCCGCCTGACAACAGAGAGACGGTCCCTGGCACAATCGTGGAAGGACCGGACACGGTAGTCGGCGGTGAGACCGATCCGGGTGAAAGCGAACCGGGAGAAACCGTTCCAGGCACACCGGGCACGGAAGAGGAGCCGGGAACGGAAGAGCAACCAGGCTCGAAGGAACTTCCTGCGAACCGGCCGGCAGATCGCAAGAAGCCTGATCATTCGGCTGGACCGATGCTGCCGGCAACGGGCGAGAAATCGCCGCTGGCTTCTTGGATTGGCCTGTTGTTCTGCGCTGCCGCATTGGTCATGTGGCTGTCGCGCAAAAGAATGAAACATAACGAGTAGAGCTATGCTAGCCGCCGCCTGTGCAAGAGGCGGCGGTTTTCTTGTAATCCTAGCGGCTCGGCGTGAAGAAGTTTTGTGTATAGTAAGCTTGATACGGACCGCCGAAGGAGACTCCGACGCCAAGGCGCTCGAAATCGCCTAAAATGTTTTTGCGGTGCCCGCTTGAATTCATCCAGTTCTCGTGGGCGAAGATGGCGCTTGTTTGTCCGGCGGCAATATTTTCTCCAGCCGCCTTGTAAGTGATGCCGTCTTGCTTCATCCGATCGAATGGAGACTGGCCAGCGGGATTGTCGTGCGAGAAGAAGCTGCGCTTCATCATGTCTGCGCTATGCTTTCGCGCCGTTACCGCAATCTTGTCGTTCCACTCAAGCGGTTTTTTACCTTCGCGAACCCGGACGGCATTGGTCAAATCCAGCACTTCGCGCTCAAAGCTTTCCCGCAATCGTTCGCTTGGCTTGCCGTAAAAGCCTTTGAGCGACAACTCGACGTTCTGATCGATAACCTGGATCGAGGTAACCGTATTTTTTCGGCTCAGATCGTAAAACAGTGTGGCATACGCACCGCCGACCTGATGCATGGTGTATTCTCCGCCGTTGTCCTTGAACTTATAAATCGTATTTCCTTTCTTGACACTCGCAAGCGGGGAGCCGTAAGCGGCTTCTGCTTCTTGCCTCGTCGATCCGAAGCCGATTCCGCTCGCGGACGTCCAGTCCTGGGCGTTCGTATACAGGGCAACCACTTTGCCCTGCTGCACGCCGACCTGGATATAACGTTGGTAATTCTGATTGTATATGTACCATTCGAAATTGTATTCGCTAAGATCTTTGCGCGCGGGTTCTCCGAGAATACCGAGCAACTCCGATTCATTCATCCCGATTGAGATGCCTTGAAGCTTGAATTCCGTGCCGCTCATCGCGCTGGCTCCGGCGGCTACTGGAGCGGTGCGCAGCGCCCCGTCCGCTGCCGGAATGCTGTCCGCTTCCGCAGTGGCGAGTGAAAGGGTCAGGAAGAGTCCGATAGCCATTACAGCGCAGAAGAGTGCGGATACATGCCGTCTCGCTGTTCGTGTATGTTGTCTGATTATGGCTGAGTCAGGGTTGTGTTCGGTCGTATATCGATGTGTACCCATAGCTATCTCCCCATTCTATATCGAATTGGATCTACGCTAGAATGAGATGATAGACGGGGGCGCTCATGGAAATCAAAAAAGCGCCACCCTAAAGGCGGCGCCAAAAAGACGCAACAGCTGTCGCAATTAGGGCAACCCGGCTATCATCGCATGCGTGCATGCCTTAGACCCGTGGCTTTGCGTCCCCTGCTTTCGCTAGGGTTTGCCATTTATCCATTTTTAGCGTATCTATTCTATTTTTATTCTATCATCTTTTAGATGGAACGTACATACAATTTATCCTTTTTTGCTGCTGAAAATAGAAGATTGTCGAAATGAAAGACCGTTTGCTAGATTTTAAAACGGAAAAAAGAGCGGCAGCAGCGCCACCATGGCAATGCCAAGCAGCAGCTGAAGCGGCAATCCGACCCGGATATAGTCCATGAAAGAATATTTGCCGGCCGACATGACCAACGCGTTGGGCGGGGTCGAGAACGGGACGGCGAAGCACATGCTGGCCGCAATCGCGACGGCGAACAGATACGGATGCGGGTTGACGCCCAACTGCATCGCGGCCGTCATCGCGATCGGAGCGACCAGGACAGCGCAGGCGGTATTGCTGATGAACAGCGTGAGAAGCGACGTCGTAAAATAGATGCCTGCGAGCAAGGCGAACGGTCCGATACTCCCGAGGGTCAGCACGAGCTTCTGCGACAGCAAGGCAGCCGCGCCTGTCTTCTCGATCGCGATCGACATCGGAATCATGCCGCCAATGAGGACGATGCTCTCCCAATTAATCGTCTTGTAGGCGGACTCCATACCGCGAAGACACCCCGTGGCAACCATAAGGACGGCCGCGATCATGACGGAGATGACGGCCGGAAATATCTCCAGGATGAGCAGCGCGATCATGAACAGCATGATGCCGGCCGCGAGCGGCGCTTTATGGTTCATCGGCATCTCGGCAGCCGTCTCCAGCGGCTGGCCGACGACGACGACTTCCGACTCTTCCTTTGAGAGCCGGGCGATGCTCTTCCACGTCCCTTGAACGAGCAGGGCGTCCCCGAATCGGATTTTCTCGTCTTTGAGCTGATTCAGCAAGTACTCTCCTTTGCGCTGAATCGCCAATATATTGAGCTGATATTTCTCGCGGAACCCCAACTGCTTCACCTGCTGATTGAGCAGCGGGGAATTCGGCGGCAGCAGCACCTCGGCGATGCCGATCTGATCTGAAGCGTACCGCTCGGTATTCGGCTCGGCGGCTTGATCGATCTCGGCGGTCTGACGGTCAAGCAGTTGAAGCCCGCATGCTTCGGCGAAGTCTTGCACGCGCTCGAATGGACCGTATACATACAAAATATCTCGGTCCTGAATGACGGTCGCCGGGCCGGCTATCTCTTGATTGATCGTCTTGAAGAACGGGTTCTTGTTCGATGTCCGGCGGCGAATCTCGATAATATGAACCTGATAACGGTTCGGAATATCGAGCTCCTGGAGGGAACGGGACACAATCGTCGCTTCCTCCCCGGCTTGCACGCGGTACAGATTCTGAGACAGCTGATACTGGCGGGCAAGCTCATGCAGCGATCGCCCGTTCCGCCGGCCGCGGCCTTCGCCTTCTCCCTTCGGAAGCAACCTGCTCAGAAGGAGCAAAAAACCGGTGCCAAGGAGGAGGCATACGATTCCGATTGGCGTGAAGGAGAAGAAGGACAGTTCATCGAATCCCGCTTGGGCGAGCGTCTCGCTGATGACCAGGTTGGGCGGCGTCCCGATTAAGGTCAGCATGCCGCCCATGCTGCTCGCGAACGCAATCGGCATCAACAGGCGTCCCGGGCTGATGTTGGCGCTGGCAGCCAGACTGACGACGATGGGCAGCATGACGGCGACGGTGCCGGTATTGCTGACGAAGGCGCCGATCAGCGAGGTCGCCAGGATAACGGTCATCAACAGGCGCGTCTCGCTGTGGCCTGCGAGTTGAAGCATCTTGCCGCTGGCCACTTTGGCGAGCCCCGTCTGGAATATCCCGCCTCCGACGATGAACAAGCCGATCATCATGATGACGACGGAATTGGAAAAGCCGGACAACGCTTCGTTCGGCGTCAATATTCCAAGCAGGACAAGCAGGATCAAGGAGCAGATGGCGACCAGATCCGATCGGATCTTTCCCGTCATGAAGAGAATTGCGGCCATGGCCAAGATGATAAGCGTGATGATGATGTCTGAATTCATGGGTACGGAATATAACCCCTTTCTGTCAAATCGATGGTAGCAAGGAAATCTTGTAATTGACATACTCTATAATACTTTCAAATCTCAGCATAAGGAATGAATTTTATGGAAAAATGTCATTTACAGCGGAATGAAATAATGATACTATAAAGTATAAAAAGGAAAAATGTATAAAATTGAACAAATAATGTCGCAAAATGCCGAATCATTCACTCGATTGTCAGGAGGCAGATCGCAAGTTACGACGTTTTCAAGGCAAGCAAGCTTGAAAAGGATGGCTGGGCACTTCCCTGCTGGGAAGTGTCTTTTTATGGCTCATATGAAAAGTGATGATTCGACGGCATTTTTACTTTTTTTAACTATAATTGGAATTGTCAAGTCATGTTGCTTGAGGGAGGGCAATAGTAGGCGATGGAAGACGTGAATAAGGGCGGTTCCTGCAGAATGGCGGGACGGGAAGCGATCCTTCATCGAAATGAGCTGTCGGCTCCTGGTGGAGAATGGATGGTGAGCAGGCTGGAGCCGGAAGCGGAAGAGACGGATTTACAAGATCTGATGTGCAAAATCGAACAGATCCGAACGCGAATGGTCCGTCTGGCGATGGAAAATAATGATCTGCTGAATGAAAGAACAATCCGGGAAAGCCAGCGGCTTGACAAATACATTGTGCTCGTCCAGAAGGCGAGATACCGGCACGGCAGCATGCAGCCGCAGGTCGGCGCGCTGCTTCACCAGTAAGCAGGTCGAAGACAGAGTTCTCCTTAGAAGAGCCGAGCCGTAATCCGGGACAAGCCAATGAATAAGAACGGAGATTTAGGATGCAGGCAAGGCTGGATCAGGGGCTGGATACGAAATATTCGCTCATGGTACGATGGGAAGAGAAAGAAGGGATCGATACGATGGAGCGAATGCTTGTCATTAGCGATATTCATGGAGAACTGGTGAAGTTCGAGCGGCTGCTGGAGATGGCCTGTTATGACGCGAATCGCGATCAGCTTTTGCTGCTGGGCGATTATATTGATCGTGGCCCGCATTCAAGAGAAGTGATCGCCAAGGTGCGGGAACTGCAGCAAGTGGGGGCCATCGTCTTGATGGGCAATCATGAGAAAATGATGCTTGACGCGTACCGCAATAAGGAAAAGGCGGTCGAGCGCTGGTTCCGCAACGGGGCAAAGCAGACGCTGCTGAGCTACGGCTATGCGGAGGATGAAGCAACAGGGCGGCCGGCGGCCATTCGCTGGACCGGTGAATTGCTGGATGTCATCTCATTCGTGGACAAGCTGCCCTACTATTATGAGACGGATGAGTATATATTCGTCCATGCCGGAGTGGAGCCGGGGATGCCGTTGGCGGCTTGCGATCCGCATAAGCTGCTCTGGATACGCGGGGAATTTCATAAGGGCTACAGCGGCCCGAAGACGGTCATATTCGGTCATTCCCCCGCGAAGCTGCTGCATGGTTCGGACGAGGTTTATTTTGGAGCCAATTCGATTATCGGCATTGACGGCGGCTGCGTATACGGAGGTCGGCTCAACTGCCTGGAGCTGCCATCCCGGCATATTTATTATGTCGAGTAAGGAAAGGAGGAGATAAGGCAGCGAGCGCGTTCATCGCGGCAAGCTGCCGCAAATCAAGGGCAATTTCTTAACGCTGAGAGAGTAGACTGAACAGAGGAGGGATGATTGATGACGGACTGGATACATGCGGGAACATGGGAAGAGCTTCAGGAACAGGGAGCCAAAGTCATTAAGGGCGGCATTGCGGTGTTCGTGCATGCCGATGAAGTGTATGCCGTGGACAACCGCTGCCCGCACATGGGATTTCCGCTTCATATGGGCAGTCTCTGCGAAGGCATTCTGACCTGCCACTGGCATCATGCCCGGTTCGACGTATGCAGCGGCGGCACGCTTGATCCTTGGGCTGACGATGTGCCTGTGCACCGGGTCAAGGTCGAGCAGGGAAGCGTATGGGTTGATCCGAGGCCCCAGGCCGCGAGCAGCGTGGAGAAGCAGCTTAGGCGCCTGCGGGAGGGGATGGAGCAGAACCTGTCCCTCGTGATTGCGAAGAGCGTCGTCGCGCTTGTCGAGTCGGGCGTGCCTGCGGCGGACATCGCCAGGGTGGGCGTCGAATTCGGGACGACATACCGTTCTGCCGGCTGGAGCTCGGGGCTGACCATCTTGGCGGCGATGGTGAACGTGCTGCCGAAGCTGGACAAATACGGGCGCATTCTTGCCCTGTATCACGGCCTTGCCCGGGTGGCGCGGGACTGCGCCGGACAGCCGGCGCGCTTCCTGCAGCAGCCGCTGCCGGAGACGGAGCAGCAGGCGACAGAGCATCTGTCAGCCTGGTACAGGAGATGCATTGAAGTTCGCGATATCCGCGGCGCAGAACGGGTGCTGGCTAGCGCGATTGCCAGCGGCATGGAGCCGAACGAGCTCATGTCGATGATGATGACAGCGGTTACCGATCACTTCTATATGGACGGGGGACATACGCTTGATTTCCATAACAAGGCGTTCGAAATGCTGCAGCATATCGGCAGCGATTCCACCGTGCGCGTCCTCAGCTCGCTCGTGCCGCTTCCGGCCCGGGCCACCCGCAGCGAGGAGCTGCAGCATTGGCAATCGCCGGTCAATCTCGTCGATCCGCTGCGGAAAGCCTTCCGGGAGCTGGAGGGATTGACCTGGCCCGCAGCGGAGACGCCTGCTTCGACCGGGGGCATGGCGCAGCAGGCCGAAGAAGAGGAACAGCAGCTTCTGGCCTTGCTTCTGGGCGAGCAGCCGCTGCAGACGATCGAGGCGCTTACGAATGCGCTGCTTGCCGGACGCTCTCCCGTGCGGCTGGCCCAACTCGTCGCTCTCGCAGCGGCGGAGCGGATCACCCGCTTCCATACCCAGAACGAGTTCGGGGATTGGATTACGGTGCTGCATACGTTCACGCATGCGCATGCCGTCCATGAGACGCTGCGGCGGAGCGCCAACGTCTTCACGGTGCGGGCCATCTATTACGCCGCCGTCACCGTCTACCTGGATCGCTTCCTTAACGTTCCGGCCGCCCGCCGGCCTAGCGGAGAGCACGCGGAAGCGAATCCGAATTCGACCGATCCGGGCTGGCTGCTCAAGCTGTTCGATCGGCAGCAGCAGGTGGCGGAAGCCGGCGAGTGGCTAGCCCAGTATTTGCGCCAAGACGGGGACATCGATGCCTTGTTCAACACGCTCGGCCATGCCTTGTTAAGAGAGGACGCGGAATTCCATTCGTACCAGATGTACGAGGCGGCCAGCGCGGAGTATGAACGCTGGGAGAACGAGAGCGGCCCGCTGGCTGCACAGGCCAAGCAGACGATGCTGCTTGCCTTGACGCGTTATCTGGCCGCGCATTCGCCGACGGCGCGGGAGCTGCCGCATACAGCGCGAATCGCGTGGCGTCTGTATCGGGGAGAGAAGCTGTTCGAGGAGTAACGGGAGCGGGACATGCCAGAGGACCGTGGCCGTCTGCTTCACATCGAGAAGAGGGAATAGCGCAGCGTGGAAGCGGCTGTCCGCAGACAGCAGGGGCAGCTGTTTTTCACGCTTTTTCCATTGGCGCAGAGGCTGCATGCCCTGTCGACGTTCGCCAGCGTCTGAAGGATGACATCGATTTGCAGCCAATGACGGCAACTTCCGGTTGACAGCGGGATTACCCGCATAATATACTGCCTAAATGGTACCGGAAAATATATTATAGTTCCATTATTACCGTGGAGTTCGCGAGGGCCATGGCCATGTGGAAAAAAGGAGTGAGCATCATGCATTGGGTCTATTTGTTCTTCGCCATTGCGCTTGAAGTAGCCGGCACCGTCTCGATGAAGCTGTCGCAAGGATTTACCAGGCTGTGGCCTTCCGTCTTGATGATTGTTTTTTATATCCTGGCGTTCTCGAGCTTGAACTTGTCGTTGAAGCAGGTGCCGGTCAGCGTCGCCTACGCGATCTGGTCGGGTCTTGGCACGGCCGCGATCGCGGTCATCGGCTACCTCGTGTTCCAGGAGTCGATGTCCTTGATGAAAGGCGTCTCGATTCTGCTCATTATACTGGGCGTCATCGGGCTCAATGTGGGAGGGCAGGAGAAGTCGTCCGGCAGCTCGGTTCACGAGGGCAGCCAGGCTGTGGTCCATTCCGGCTCCGCCTTCGACGGAGATCGCGCCCGCACAGGAGAATAACGGAACGCTTTAGCGTCTCATCCGGCTGCATGCGACAGCACGGGTGAGACGTTTCTTCTCCTGGCGTACCTGTGTGCAACCGCAGCCCCGGATGGCGGTTCTCAGCCTGGATTCCCTCCTGATTTCACCGCAAATTTTCCAATGAACAACATCGGCTTCCCCTGACAACATTTCTCCCCAAGTCGCCATCCTGTTAGCAGAAGATCACCATCGTGGTCATTACGTTGGCTTTCAGAACTTTTCGTATTTTGCGAACATGTTAAAGCAGGTCCAGGGGTGAGCCGGCTGCCGTGGTTCTCCGCATCCCCGGCAGGATACAATAGGAATAGACGGAGTACATATTTTTGCAAAGGAAAGGGGCAGCGACATGAAAATCTTGATTGTTGGGGCGAGCGGCACGATCGGGCGCGCTGTTGCGGCCGAACTGGAAGCCCGTCATGACATCATCCGCGCGGGGAGACGAGGGCCGGATGTGCAAGTGGATATTACCGACACGGACAGCATCCTGGCGATGTATAAGGCGACGGGCGAAGTGGATGCGGTCGTCAGCGCGGCCGGAAGCGCGTATTTCGGCCCGCTGGCGGACATGACGCCCGAACAGAACGAGTTGTCGATCGGGAGCAAGCTCAAGGGGCAGGTGAATCTGGTGCTTCTCGGTCACCCCTATGTTCGCGACCGCGGCAGCTTCACCTTGACGACGGGCATCATGATGGATGATCCGATTCTTCAAGGGGCCTCGGCCGCCCTGGCCAACGGCGGCGTCCAAGCGTTCGTCAAGGCGGCGGCTATCGAAATGCCGCGAGGCATCCGCATCAACAGCGTCAGCCCGAATGTGCTGCAGGAATCCATGGATGTCTATGGGGCGTTCTTCCCCGGCTTCGATCCCGTTCCCGCGCGGCGGGTTGCGCTGGCGTACCGGAAGAGCGCGGAGGGGGCGCAGACGGGACAAAGCTATGAGGTCTATTGACCCCGGAAAGTGATTATATTATGAAATATTTGGCGAAAGTGAAATCGAAACTCTTTTTAACCGATGAAAGGATTATGAGAAAGAATAGAAAAAAGAGAGGGAAACCAAATTGAAAAAGAAAGTCAGGCAATCGTTTTACTGTTGGGAACCCGGAAGGCAGAACATTGAGATTCAAAAGATAATTTCTAGTGGAGGGCGACAATGAAACGATTGATGGCAGCGCTGTTAAGCCTTATGTTAATCCTCACGTCTCATTCAGGTTTAGCACTAGCCAAGGGGAATGACATAAGTGCCGTTAGCGAGCAGGCATATACACGTATCGGAGAGGATTTCGACATTCTTGACGGGAATATACTTCTGGCAAAAAAAGACGGAACCGTATGGTATTGGGATATCTTCGGTTATCCTCTTCATGAATCCGATCCATTCTATAAAGCCAGGCTGATTCAAATTCCGGGCTTGCAGGATGTGAAACAGTTCTCGTTCGAGGGCAACGACGGGGAAAGTAGATTAATGACGAACTACGCTGCGCTAAAAAAAGACGGAACCGTATGGTTTTGGGATGCTAGGAACAACACCTATCTTAGAGATAGTTCCAGGACTGCTCCGAAGCCTATCAAAGATTTGAATCACGTAACTTCACTCGTCGCCGATTATTCCAGCAGATACCAAAAATTCAAGACCTTATTTGTATTAAAGTCAGACGGTTCGGTTTGGTGTTGGGTAGGCCGATTAGGAAAAGGTTCGTCGACGGCTCAATACAAGCTGCTTGATGATGTCGTATCCATAAAATCTGCGGACCGTCACGTATACGCGGTTAAAAAAGACGGTTCGGTATGGCAATGGGAGGCCTACATGTACTGGCCGCAAAACCAATTTCATTACGAAGGTCCAAAGCAGATTAAAGGGCTTGCAGATATCGTCAACATAGAGATGGGCGGTTTGACAAACTATGCCTATAAGAAAGATGGCACGGTCTGGTCTTGGCCAATGTACGAACCCGAAAGTATACCCATCCGGTTACATAAAGCAACAGGCACGCGGGGTATTGTTCAATTTAGCTCACAGCCGGCAGATTCGAATATCGATACTACTTATGCTTTGCGAAAGGACGATAAACTCTGGTCAATAGACAACGGCCGAGTGTTCCCCGGGCTTTCGAATATTGCTTCCGTACACCATAAGGACAAGGGGAGACAAAAGGGGAAATATGTATTTAAAAATTATGTATTGAAAAAGGATCAGACCTTGTGGGCCTGGGAAGACAGTGTTTCTGCCTTGCCGAAGCTTGTTGTGTTCACGACAGAATCGGCATCTGGCCATCGCTCTGGAAAAGGAAACAAATCAACTGGCGATCGTTCTGGGACAGCAAACAAACCAACTGGCGATCGTCCTGGGACAGCAGACAAACCAACTCGCGATCGTTTTGGGTCAACAGACAAACCAACTCGTGATCGTCCTGAGACAAAAGCCCAGCCTGTGATACGGCCTTTACCGGAAGTCAGCCTTTATCCGTTTCTTACGATGCTGCAGCCTGGCGGACAACAGTTCATTACCGCAAACAATGTGCTTCCCGGGACCAAAATAACGTACACCATTGACGATCCGAGCATAGGAACCTTAGCGAACGTGAATGGCATACCGGTCATAACCGCGAATAAAGCCGGACAAACCATGGTGCGGGCAACGGCAACCAGGGCCGGGTTACCGGATGAGACCACTTACTTATTGTTGTATGTCGCGGACGGCAGCATGCTGTCCGATACGTATGTCACTGCCGTCCGGTCCATTCCTGACGCAGACAAGCAGAATTCGGTTATCGTGGAAGGACTGACGCAAGCAGGAGAGCTTGTGATCACAGCCGCAAGCAGCGAAAAGCCGATTCCTGTTAACGGTCAGCTCGTCATAACACCCGAATTAATTGACCGCTTAGCAGGCAATGCGTCAAAGGCGAAGTCCGCGGTAAAGCAGGCGCTGTCAGAAAATAAGATTGTTCCTGCGAGAGAGCTGATCGTGAATGCGGAACTTCTGTCTTTGCCCACACAAAATGAATATATGTTCAAGCTGTATAAGGATGGCTTAGCCGGTCGGAACGATGTCGATTATATTACCGTTCATGCAGGGGATGCGACGATCGTGCTGAATGTTGCGACCGCGGATCGCCTGTTCCATTCGCTCCAGGTAATCGTGATTCGTCTGGTCAAAGAAAATAACGGCGGATACCGCATACAATTTGAAGATGAACAAGGGCGGGATCTTGCGAACGTGCCAAGCAACATCAAGCTGATTCTTCCTGCAAATGAGACAGACGCGACACATGCCAGCATGTTCTATACGAATGGGAAAAAAGCGCAGCCGATCGGCGGGAAGTACAATCCGTCCAAAAACGGCATGGAGGCGGAAATCAACCGTTCCGGAACGTATTTCGTGGACGAGAATTCCAGATCATTCCCGGATGTTGACGATCGGGATCCAGAGCTAAAGCAAGCGATACAGTTTCTGGCCTCCAAAGGAATCGTTAAAGGGAAGGACAAGGGCAAGTTTGAACCTGATTCTCTGCTCACCCGCGCAGAGTTCACGGCCATGCTTGTAAGAGCTTTTTACGCTTTGGATGAAACGGCGACAGAAAGTTTCTCAGACGTTCATCCGCCGCAATGGCATCATCCATACATCGCTTCATCCGAAAAAAAGCATATTGTCCAAGGTTATCCAGACGGCACGTTTAAGCCGGATCATACGATATCCCGGGAAGAAATGACCGCCATCGGCGCAAGATCCCTGCATGAAAAGAAACATTATTTTTACCCCGCGAATCCGGAGAAGTACCTGAACCAATTCGTGGACAAAGAAACGATATCCAATTGGGCCAAGCCGACGATGTCCTTGGCTGTGAAGCAGCGCTTGATCGATGTTCCCTCCGATCAACGGATTAGAGCCCGCGAGGCGGTCACGCGCGGGGAAGCTGCCCGGATGCTGTACCGGCTTTATTTGCAGCTGTGACCGCTGGCGCTGCGCAGAACATGAGAAAGATCGCCCTCCACTTGGCCAGGAAAGCCAAGCAGGGGGCGATTTACATGTTGCGGGGACTCGCGGATTATTTCAGCGTCCACAACGCGGGAACGTTCGGCGGCTCCCATCCGTTCAGCGAAGTATGCGGCTGTCTGCACTCATAGACCGACCCGTTATATGTCACTTGATCGCCGGCCGCATAGGCGGTATTCGGCGCCCAGGCGGCAATGGCCGGGCCGTCGGCAGTCTTCGCCGTTACGGCATTGCTGTCCGCGGATACATTGCCGGCAGCGTCGAACGCCCGCACGGTGAACGTATACTCCGTATTGGCGCTCAAGCCGGTCACGACATAGTCCGTCGTGCTGCCGGATACCGTCGCCACGAGCGTGCCGCCGCTGTAGATGCGGTACCCTGTCACGCCGACGTTGTCCGTGGACGGGTTCCACATCAGCGAGACGCTGGAGGATGTCGGCGTTCCCATGACATGCAGGCCCGTCGGCGCGGTCGGCGCTTCCGTATCAACAGGCACGGCCGGAGTCGTCACGCTTACGGTATTGCTTGCCGCCGATACGTTGCCCGCGGCATCCACCGCCCGAACCGAGAACGTATAGGCGGTGTTCGAGGTGAGCCCGCTCAACGTATAGCTCAATGTGGCGCCAGAGACGGAGGCAGCCAACGAACTGCCGTTATAGATGCGGTAGCCTGTCACGCCTACGTTGTCCGAAGAGGCGTTCCATGAGAGCGACACGCTCGTGGCGGTCGTTCCCGTTACGGCAAGGCCGGTCGGCGCGGCCGGCGCCTCGGTGTCGCCAGGATTGGTGCCGCTGAAGTTGACGTCGATGACGTTATAGAAGGCATTGGCCGTGTCGGCAATCTCCCAGACGGCGAGGATCACGTGGTAGCCCGTACGCTCCGGAACATTGCATGTATCCGAGTAGGTGAACGGCGGGCGCGCTCCCTTATAGTCCACGGAGCAGAATGGAGTCAGGACGAATGAATCGCGAGTAAGCGCGGCATTCGGGTTCCAGCCGGGCTTCGTGATGTAGTATTTCCAGCTGGAGGTAGCATGGGGGGCGGTCAATTTCCAGTTGAACGTATTTTGTCCGCTCGAAATGTTGACCTTGGCCCAACGGGTAGCCGATTGCTCATCAAGCTTCGGGAAAGCGCCGTTGGCGCTGGCAATCTTGCCGTCGGCCGGACCTGCATTCGGGAAGCCCTTCGGAGCTTCCAGACTTTGCGGCTCCCAGATGATCGCTCCGCAATCCTGGTTCTGGCCGGATTTGCACAAGGCGGCCCGGCTCGCCGGACCTTCGACATAGCCGTGCCCGAACGCTTTATCGGCGAAGAGCACCATACAGACGACGGCGGCCAGCATGACTCCGCAGGTAAGAAGCAGCCTGGACAGAAATGGATTCGACAGGCGCAGCTGATTCATATGATTTCCTCCTTCGATTTTGGATTGGATTTCGGCGTTTCGTCAAGAATTGAACCCCTTTAACTTTACTACGCACCCTCCTTCCTTAATAGATTGCCAGTACGTTGCAGGATCCGACGGGAGACCGGGCATCCTCTCCTTTCTATGGACTATTATTATATAAACTCTATGATAATAGAGCTTATACCGAATCATTGCGTTGCGGCAGACCGAAGAACAGCGGACAACGGAATAGGCTAAAACGGCAAACGGCGAAGCGGTGAACAGGTAAAGCGGGTCAAATGAAAGACGTCGAAACAGAAGCTCGAGCGAGGTAGAAAAATAAGGAAAATTGTATATCCCTATCATATAGGAAAAAGAAGAACGTGTGTGAATTGAATATTTTTTTACAAATTCTCAGGCTATAATTTTTATTAATTAAACCGCATTAATATTTAGCCTGATTGAGACCGGAGTGTCTTCTCGGAACCGCATTCGTACGTATACGCCGGGCAAATTGCTCCTTTGAACAATAAAAATTGCACTAATTTTCATGTATAGATAGCCAGAAATGCAGGAATTCGTTATAATAAATGAGAATGATTATCATTATAAATGCGGACCGGAGGCGCGCGGCATTCGCGTCGACGGCGAGGAATACAGCATGGTCCCGGGGATGTGCTCGCTCCGATTCATTACCCAGGCAGATTACTGCTTCGAATTCGGCGGGAAGGAACCGTTCTCGGTGATAAGCGTCGGGATTCCTGTGACCAGCTTTCATCCTTTCATGGAGGCGGCGGACGGGACAAGAAGCGTCGACTTTGCACAGATCATGGGCTGGCGCTCCTTCCGGAGCTTCCAGGAGGCGACGCTTCCCGCCGCGACGGTCATCCTGAAGCGGCTGATGGAACATGTCCGGAACGGCAGGGCGACCAATAGCGAGATCGAATGCAGTGTCTTGGAGCTGCTGGCGATGTCCTTCCGATCCTTCCTGGCGGATGGCCGGCCGGGACGCTCCAGGCTGGGGCGAACCGATATGCTGAGAATCCGGGAAGCGAGGGATATTCTGCAGGAGCGGTTGGCGGAGCCGCCGTCGCTGCTCGATCTGTCGCGGCTTATCGGGCTGAACGACTACAAACTGAAGACCGGCTTCAAGGAAATCTACGGCGCGGCCGGCGGAGAGCCAGGATAAGCCAGCCGCCGGGGCGGAGAGCGAAGCGGGCCGCATGCGAACGGTGACGGACGAATTCGGGGAGGTGAAGATTCCGGCCCATCCGCAGCGGGTGGCGGGCATCTATGTGGAGGATTATATGATGGCGCTCGGCATGAAGCCGATCGTGCAGTGGTATCATCCGAGCTGGGGGAAGCAGGATTATCTCGGGTTGGACGTGCCGCTGTTCGATATTACGGGCAGCATCGAGGCGCTGCTGGAAGCGAATCCCGATGTAATCATCGGGACGGGGGCGTCGATGCGGCCAAGTATGAGATGTATTCCAAAATCGCCCCGACTTACCGGCTGAAGGAAGAAATCTTGGCTGACCCCGCCAAAGTATTGACCACAATCGGAGATTTGCTTGGACTTCCGGACAAAGGCGAGAGCGCCGTCGCGCAGTACAAAGAAAAAATAGCCGATGCCAAGGAGAAGCTGTCCCAGGCCGCCAAAGGGGAGACGGTTGCCGTCATCCGCCTGAATGTCGGGGACAAGACGATGGCTTGATTCGGCGTCAATAACCGGTATAGCGGCACCATTTACCGGGATATGGGGCTTACCCCGCATCCGTTCGCGCGGGATATGACCGGTTATCATGCGATTCTCTCCGAGGAGAAGCTGCCGGAACTCGATGCGGATCATATTATTATCTTCCCTTCGAACGGCTCCTGGTCAACGGAGGAGAACACGGAAGCCGGGCAATTGCTGGACAGTCCCTTATGGAAGTCGCTCCCGGCCGTTCAGAAGAGACAGGTGTACAAGGCGGAGCGAACCCATTGGCAGTCCGGCGCGATAACGGCCAACATGAAGAAAATGGACGATCTTTTGCAATGGTTCGTGAAGTGAAGTGAAGTAAGCGGGTTGCTCTAATTCGTCATGGAAAGCTATTCAGCCCTCGCGCTGATTGGCTTTCTTTTTCCATCTTGTCAGATCGGTTCAGGGGGATAAGGAATGAAGGGGAATTCAGCCGAATCATCGGCTCGCCCAGCCTGGGTATATGTAATGAAGGACATTCGGTACTGCATGCTTGCCGCGAATGGCCACGCAAAGCAAGAACAACACGGTTTTTATTCGCTGTGGGTCGTCACCAGAGGCAGCGGAAAAATCGACATGGCCGGGACGGTATTCCGCCTCGAACAGGGGAAATGCTACAGCACGCCTCCCGGCGCGGCCTCCGCCGTTGTGTCCGGGGATGCCGGCTTGTGCTGTTACCGCTTGGCCTTCGACGCATTGCGGACGGATATTGCCGATGGGACGAACGAACCGCCTGGGGCGGGCGAGCCGTTCCCTTGCCGAGGGGAGGTATTATGCCATCCGTTCTCGCAGTGTATCGAGCATGTGGAAGCCATTTATCGATGGCGGCATGACAGCGATGCGATGGCGGTCTTCGACAACCATATCCGGTTCCAGCAATTGCTGAGGTTCATCCTGGGGCAGAATCAGGCGGCCGCGGGCGGGACAAGCCAGGCCGATGCCGTCCGCAAATCGATTTTGCATATCGAGCAGCATTATACGGAGCGGTTGACTGTAGAGCAGCTGGCGGAGCAGGCGGCGGTCGCGCGCTGGAAATATACCAGCTTATTTAAAAGAATGACGGGTCTTACCCCGCTTGAGTATGTGAATAAAATCCGAATCGAACGGGCGAAACACTTGCTGGTGACGACGAATGATCGGCTCTATGAGATCGGACAGCATGTCGGCTTCAATAATGAATATTATTTCAGCCGCCGATTCCGGCAGGAGGTCGGGATCTCGCCTGGGCATTACCGGCGCAATCATCGCGAGCAGCCTCGCGTCTTTGCCCCGTTCCTCGAAGATTTCGTGGTGGCTCTGGGCATGACCCCCGTCATGCAGGGCACCCATCCCGGGTGGGGACAGCAGGAGTATCTAGGGATCGGCCATGTGCCGGTCTTCGATGTCGCGGAAGGCGATATCGGGGCTCTCATCCGCTGCCAACCCGATATCATCCTGCTCGATGAAGGCTTCAGCCGGTGGATTCAAGGGGAACGGTTCGGCGGCTTGGCGCCGGTGCATTCGCTGGATCATCCCGGCGAAGACTGGCGCACGACGCTGCGCATGGCGTCGGTCCTGCTGGGGAAGACGGATCTGGTCGATAACATTATTGCGAAGTATGAGAGCAAGGCAGGAGAGGCGAGAAGCCGGCTGCAGCGCACCGTCCGGAATGGAACTGTCGCGTGTCTCCGAATCTCGGCTGCGGGCGTCAGCTTGTACGGGGGTCCTGAGCTTGGGTATACGGGCCCGGTTCTGTACCGCGACCTCGGCTTGACGCCGCATCCTCTGGTGCGTCAGTTGGCGAGCCGGACGCGGAAGGCTGCCCTGACTGTTGAATGGCTTGCGAGGCTCGATGCCGACCATCTGTTCATCACCTTCGACAAGCGCCATTCCGAAGCGCCCGGAGAGGAAAGGGATCTATTGGATTCATCGGTGTGGCGCAAGCTTCCGGCCGTGCGGAACCGGCGCGTCTATGAGGTCGACTTCTGGGCGTGGATGAATTATGGCGTCATCGCGCACAGCCGCAAAATCGACGATGTGCTTAACGCGCTGGCCTAGCCGGGCCAGCGCTTGCGGGCAGGCATCGATCTTCAATGCCGCCGAGGAAGGGAATCCCTCTTCGGCGGCTTTGCCGCGTTGCGGAACAGCCGGGATTATGTTGTGTTCTTGATGAGACGTTGACGCCCGGCCGATTGCAGTCTATATTACTGAGAGTACGATTTGGGAGGCGACGGACGCCGCGAGCATCATTCTCTACGAGAAATGGAATCTGCTCCGGACTGCCGGAATCATGCCGATCATGACTATGCGCATCTATGTATACAACGCCTGACGCACTTATGGGCTGTACAAAGACGATGGAGTGAAGCGAATGATTGTATGGTTGAACGGGGCGTTCGGCTCCGGCAAGACGACGACAGCCTTTGAGCTGCACCGGAGAATTCCGGATTCTTTTGTCTATGACCCGGAGAACGCAGGTTTTTTCATTCGGAAAAACGTGCCCAGTGAAATGACGCGAAGCGATTTTCAAGATTACCCGATGTGGCGGGAGTGCAATTACTCGATGCTTCGTCATATGAACGCCGAGTATGGCGGGGTTATCATTGTGCCGATGACGATCGTGAATGCCGATTATTTCCGCGAGATCGCAGGAAGGCTGCGGGAGGATGGCGCGATCGTGCATCATTTTGCCTTATGCGCATCCAAGGAAGTGCTCCTGAAGCGCTTGAAGACCCGCGGCGAGGGAGGGCAGTCGTGGGCGGCCCGGCAGATAGACCGATGCATCGACGGGTTGTCGCAGCCGGTGTTCCGCCAGCATCTCGACACCGATTCGATGACGTTGGAAGATGTTGTGTCCCGCATCGCTTCCGAATGCGGGCTGCCGATACTGCCGGATGAGAGAGGGCCGTTCAAGAAATCGTGGGATCGGCTCGCCACCAAAGTGAAGCATATCCGTTTTTTTGGCTGATGGAGAGTAACCGGCGGCAGGAGATGCGAAATGGGATGATGATGTCCTTCAGACGGAGTTTATTATGCCTGCCGGCCCGACGAAGAGCTTGCTATCGAGGCCGCTGCCATCCGGATTCGGCTCAGTAAGAAGAGCACCTTCTCACAATGGAACGAGAGGTGCTTTTTTCATTTCCACATCGATGGATAAGGCTGGGCGGAATGGGGAAATTTATGACGGGGACAATGGGGCATGTCATTTCAGGCTGGAGGTATCTGTATCTTGACGTTCGATAGTGAAAAACTGCAAATGAAAATCTATGAGAGCGGAGACGGGGCGGCAAAGCTGCTGCCGGTCTCTTTCGATGAGTGGGAGAGCAAGGCGAAAAGTCTGTTGGCCGCGGCTCCGTTCGGCTATGTTCATGGGGCGGCCGGAGCGGGAGACACGAACCGCAGCAATGTCGAGGCCTTCCAGAAATATCGCATCCGGCCGAGGGTATGCTGCGACATTACGAAGCGGGATATGTCCATCTCCCTGTTCGGCGCCAAGCTCCCGTTCCCCGTTCTGTTCGCGCCGATCGGGGTAAATACGATTCTGCATCCGGAGGGCGAACTGGCTCCTGCCCGTGCGGCTGCCAAGCTGGGGATTCCTTATATACTCAGCAACGTGTCCAGTATCCCGATGGAGACCGTAGCCGAAGCGATGGGGAACCATGTCCGGTGGTTCCAGCTCTATCCTCCCAAAAATCATGAGCTCACCCGGAGCTTCCTTGAACGTGCCGAAGCGGCCGGATACTCCGCTATCGTCGTAACGGTGGACTCGACGCTGCTTGGATGGAGGGAGACGGATCTGCGCAATGCGTATCTTCCGTTTTTGTCCGGACAAGGCATGGGCAATTATTTTACGGATCCCGTGTTCTGCTCAATGTTGAAGGAGCCGCCGGATCAAGATAAGGAAGCGGCTGTTAAGCTTGCGCTGGATGAAGGCAACAACACCTGCTTTACATGGAAGGAATTGGACTTCATTCGCCAACAAACGCGTTTGCCCGTTCTAATCAAAGGGATTACGCATCCGGATGACGCCGTCATGGCTCTGGAGCATGGCGTTGATGGCATCATCGTCTCGAACCACGGCGGCAGGCAGCTGGATGGCGCGGTCGCCACGCTGGATTCGCTGCCCGCGATCGGCGAAGCGGTTCAAGGCAAGGTGCCGGTGCTGCTGGATAGCGGGATCCGAAGGGGAGCCGATATTCTGAAAGCTATCGCTCTGGGAGCGGATGCCGTGCTCATCGGCCGCCCCTATGCCTATGCCCTGGCTGTCGCGGGGGAGACCGGCGTGCGGGAGGTCATGGAGCATCTTGTTGCAGAGACCGAGCTGCAGCTGGCGATATCCGGAAAGAGTTCCATCCGGGAGGTTGATGCTTCCCTCGTCGTGCAAGTGAAATAAGCAGGAGATTGGCACTATTACATCGCGTACAGGCGGGAGGATCACATGCAATTACATTTCACCGTGGAAGCATTGCTTGTCTTGTTCACCGGGTTCGTATTGCTTCGAATTCTTGGAAAAAAAACAGTAGGGGAAATGACGGGGCTCGAGATCATAACGCTGTTGGCGATGGCTTCCATGATCGGGCATGCCGTGAAGGGCCACGGTTTATGGAGAACGATCATTACGCTGTGCGTCTTTGTCTCTCTGCTGCTGGTCGTCCAATATCTTGCGCTCCGGTTCAATTGGGTCGAGAAATGGTTCATGGGGAAAGCGACTCTGATTATTAAAGATGGGCAGATTGTCACGGAAAATTTAAAGAAGCTGCGCTTATCGGTCGATCAACTGGAGGCCAAGCTGAGAGCGACGGGTATCGCTTCTATCAGTGACGTCAAGTACGCTACTCTTGAAAGTTCGGGCCATATGGGGTATGAATTAATGCGGCATGCCAAGCCGGTCACGATCGGAGAGATGGAAAAAATGCTCGCTCAGCTTGAAGGGAAGCCGCGCAAGCAGAAGCAGCAGCCAAAGGAGAATCTGTTCACCGAAGTCGTGGAACAGGAGCATCGCGAGCCCGTTCGGCCCGAGCTGGATTGACATCATGAGCTTTCCCGCGCTCTGGGCCGTCAGGCCGGCCGGGACAAGGCCCATGGCGGCGGCGCGTGGAATGTGCTAAAATGAAACCGATTACAGTGGTTTTCATATATTTGGTTAGAGGAGAACGTCACGGCGGAAAAAACCGGGGCGTTCTTCTTGTCCTGTCCGGGAATCTATTCATCTAGGAGACGGTTCGCTGTCTCTGGGGCGTTGCGCCGAATCGGGAGTGACGACAAAGAAGCAGATTCGCTTGTCCCTTGACGCATCCGAAGCGTATCCGGCAGAAATAATTCCGTTGCCGCGCAAGGCGCATCCAAGGCGCAGCATGGAAAGGAAGAGTCGATAATGTCATACGACATTGAACAAAAATTCGTCATCGCGACGGCATCCAGCGCGCTGGGCTTGATCAGAAAGGGAGGGGTAGTGATGGTCGGTTCCCAATGCAGAGAAGCGATAGCAGCCAATACCGGCCGAGCCTGGGAAGAGTGGATTCAGCAGTTGGATCGGGGAGTGGATCCGGCCTGGTCCCATGAGCGCATTGTCCGGCACATTGCCGCCGGATATGACATAACGCCGGAATGGAGCGATATGCTCGCCTTGTTGTATGAACAGAAGCTGGGCCGGGTCCCTGTCGGCCAGACGGCTTCGGCGGGGGTTCAGATTGGAGTGCGGCGGACGATGCCCGTCGCGGAGGATAAGGTATGGACCTTCCTGCTGTCCTCCGAAGGGCTGCCCTTGTGGCTCGGCACGATGCCGTCCCTGCCCCTCGAAATCCGCCATGAGTATATGACGGAGGAAGGCACCCGCAGCCAGATTCGCTCCGTCATTCCGCGGCAGAAGCTGCGCTTGACCTGGCAGCCGCAGGGATGGGAGCATCCGTCCACGCTGCAAATCTACGTTCTCTCGAAGACCGCCGGCAAGACGACGGTCTCCGTGCACCAGGAGAAGCTGGAGGACATCTATATGAGGGAAGTGATGAGACGCCGCTGGGAAGAGGCGTTGGACCGTATTCCGTCGCGTCTTATCGGATGAGAAGCCGATGAGTCCGGCGTATTGCGCGGTGCACTTCTCGGGATCTGTGCGGGCCCAGATGAACTCGTTCATCGTATGAACCTTGGAGGATGAACGGCCGGTCAGGGGACAGGTCCGGTTCCGGCACAACAAGGCTTTCCGGTACGGCAACAGATGCGGTACGGCGACGGATTGAGGTATGGCACGGACTGAGGTACGGTGGCGGATTGCGGTATGGCGACGGATTGAGGTAAGGCGAGGCGATGGAACGGACGCCTGCCGGCTGCTGGCCGAGAGCTTGAGAGGCCTCAGAGGTTTAAGCCCAAAATGCCCCCTCATGTTATACGCGATGCGTGCCTGCATACGATAATGGGCGAAGCATGCAATATGATAGCGATGCATCACGGAAGACAGCCTGCGGCACGAGCGATCCCGGGCTGGCTTGTAATCTCGGGGAGGGTGGAACATGGGAGAGATCCGCAATGCGGTGCGGGCGTTGATCGTCGTTGATGAGCGGATATTATTTATCAAGAAAGAGTTGCCGGATGCGGGGGTCTATTATGTGCTGCCGGGCGGAGCCCAGGAACCGAACGAGACGCTGGAGGAGACGCTGCGGCGCGAATGCGAGGAAGAGTTGGGAGCGGCCCTGGCGGCCCACCGGCTGCTCTGTGTGCGGGAGTATATTTCGGGGAACCATGAATATTCGCATATCACGAAGAAGGTCCATGCGGTCGAGTTCATCTATGACTGCCGGCTCCGGAGCAGGGGGACGTTCCCGGAGGAGCGCATGGCGACGAAGCCCAGATCGGGATCGAATGGCTGCCGGTCAGCGATGTCATCGCCACCGTGGAGCACAGCTACTTCTCGAAGCGGCATCGGAAATATGTATTCCCGCAAGCCCTGCATGATTTTTTGGGCGAGTATTTCGCGGCCAATCCGCTGGAGCCTGTGGCCAGTACCGTGTTTCGAGAGCACGGCTGACAACGATAGAAGAAGAGGCTGTCCCATAGGCAGCGCCCAAAGATTAGGGGCAGACGGGACAACAACGAACATAGCGGCCGGAAAAGGAGCGGAAGATGGGTGAGGGAGTGAAATCCTGCGTTAATGCAGGATTTTAGACTATTTAAGCCGCTGTTTGATGAGATTCCTGCAGTTTTCAGGCTGTTGGAAAACCCCTGTTTTTTGTGAAGGGGTGGAGAAGGTCCATTTTCCTCATCCCAACTTTGGCTCTTAGAGCGTTTTAAATCGATTTTTTTCTACCGGGAGAAGAGATCCACATCACAGGTGAAAAGTCCCATAGACTACTCAATGGCCTGATTTTACGGGATCCAAGCGACCGCGTCGGATGCTGGGGGCATCATCGCCTTCAGGAAGCACTATCGGCCTGCTGGAAGCATTATCGGCCTGCTGGAAGCATCGTTGCCTCCTGGGGCTTGGACGTGCGGAGGAAATTGCTGCTATTTTACAGGAATTTCGGCTTAATGAGTCCCCATCCCGAGGAATTGCTGCAAATCTACATTATTTTAGGCCCTTTTGCTTCAAACCGAAGCGAAACGGGGGAAATTCCTGTAATTTTGCAGGATTCCCTTTCTGGAATCGTCGTCCATATCGAATTGCTGTATTTCTGCAGGATTTCGCTTACCGAATCGGCGTCCCTGGAAAAATCGTGGAGTTTGCGGATTTCGCCTGCCGGATGGGCGTGTCTAGGGAAATGGTTCAGCTTTCAGGGTGGTAGAAATATCCATTTTCCTACTCAAAACTTCTTTCTCAACAGCCTGACAAGTGCAGCTTTTCCGCCGATTATTGCTTTCTATCTAGTGCACGGGCTGAAATTGATGCGGTTTTGCAGGAATTTGTGTAGCGGAGTAAACGTAATAAGGAAAAACTGCATTATTGCAGCTTTTCGGCAAGTTGAGCGTTGAGAATCAGGGGGCTGTCTCCCTGCAGCTCACTACTGCTTATGGTGCAGCCCCTGCCGCCTCGCTATTTCGACGGCTCGCCGCACAGAACGCAGCGCTCCGCTTCATCGTTCAGCAGCGCTCCGCACTGCGGGCAATTAACGGCGATCGGAGGATCGTCCCGTCTGGGGCGGGAAGCCGGAATAACCTCGTCCGGCTCCAGCGGCACCGCCTGCCCGCAGTGGTTGCAGAATCTGGATTCCTGCGCGATGACGGCCCCGCAGCCGCATAGTTTCTCGCCCTTGGCCTTGTACAGCTGCTTCTCCAAGGCGGCGAGGTCTCCCTCCAGCCGCTGGATAGTTTGCGAGAGGCTCTCGATGCGCGGCATCTGCTCCGTCAACTCCTGCTTGACATACGCTTCGTGCACCAGTTCGCCGAGCAGGGCGAACTGAGTTGTTTTTTCTTTCTTTTTCCCCGCAATCTGCGCGCTGATCCGCGTAATCTCCACGGTCTGCTGCGCCTTATCCTTCACTTGATTGAGGCCAAGCTTCATTTTATCCATAAAACTCAACGCCACTACCCCCAGTCGGTTATCGTCCAGCTCTTCTCGTTGAACCGATCTATCGGCTCTCCTGCGCGAATGAGGCTATCCCGGAATAAATCCCACGGCACGCGATGAACATCCTGCCGCTTCTATAATATAATGCGGAATCGGCTCTGATGTATAGGCTCGCTGCAAAAAGCCTCCGTCCTGCCGAGCGGCGGAACGGAGGCTGTCTGTCTTGTGTCTTGGCTAACTTGTTAATTCTCGTTATACGGCTGCTTCATGCGCGGCTTCTGTCTTGTTCTTTCTCGTGAACAGGCGCTTGATCCAATTCGAGAAATCATCCAAGTACGTATACATGACCGGCACCAGCAGCAGGGTAAAGATGGTCGAGCAGCAGAGGCCGAAGATGACAACGATGGCCAGCGGCGCCTGCATCTCCGCGCCTTCCCCGATGCCCAGCGCGAGTGGTATCAAGCCGAGCACTGTAGTCAATGTCGTCATGAATATCGGACGCAGCCGGCTCGGGGCTCCCTGCATAATCGCCTCATGCCGATCCAGCCCGTATCTGCGCTGGATGTTGATATAATCGACGAGAATGATCGCGTTGTTCACGACAACCCCGGCCAGCATAATGACTCCGATTAAGGCCGTCACGCTGAGCGGCGTCCCGGTAATGAACAGACCGAAAAGGACTCCGACGAACATGGTCGGCATCGAGAACATAATAATGAACGGATACAGCAGCGATTCGAACTGCACCGCCATGACGACGTAGACGAGGAAGATGGAGAAGACGAGCGCGATTGCCAGATCGGCGAATGAATTCATCATTTCTTCGGTCTCGCCGCCCATCGAGTAGGTGTATCCTTCCGGGAAGTTCATCTTCTGCAGCGCTTGTTCGATCTCGACCGATACGCTGCCCAAGTCTCTTCCGGCCAGATCGGCCGTTACGTTGATCTGCCGCTGCTGATTCTCCCGTTGAATCATAACCGGCCCCTGCAGCTGCTGGAATTGGGCGACGGCGGACAACGGCACTAACTGGCCCGTCTGCGATTGAATCGTCAGCGCATTCAAGGCGGAGATGCTGTCCCGTTCCGCTTCCGGCAGGATGACGCGCACGTCATATTCATTGCCGCCTTCGCGGTACTGGGTCGCAAGCTGACCGTTCATCGCCAGCGAGATCTCGTTCATGATCTGCTGATAGGACAAGCCGTAGGTTGCGGCCAGGCTGCGGTCGATCGAGATGTTCAGCTCCGCATTGCCCTCGGCCGCCGAAGAATCCGCATTATAGACCCCTTGTATATCGGAAATGAGCCAGACGACCTGTGCGGCGACCTCTTCCAGCACGTCCTGTTCCTGCCCATTCAGCTTGATCTGAATCGGCGAGCCCGCGCCGAGGCCGGATTCCATGGCGGAGACGGTAATCTCCGCTCCAGGGATATCGCTTACCGCATCCGTCAGCTCCTGCATCATCGCCTTCGTCGTCATATCGCGTTCGGTCGCCCGGATGAGCTGGATTGTGAAGGTAGCCGAATTGGCGCCGCCCCCGAATGGGCCGCCTCCGCCAATCGACTCCGAGGCGGTCTCGATGATGCTCTCATACGGCTTCAACAGGGCCGCCACATCGTCAGCCACCTTCTTCGTCTCCTCCAGACTCGTGCCGCTTGGCGTCTGAACGCTGATCTGAATCTGCCCCTGATCGCCGCCCGGCATGAATTCCATGCCGATGAACGGAGCAAGGAAGAAGCTGCCCACGAGCAGAAGGATCGTAGCGAACACCGTCGTCTTGCGGTGTCCCAGCGCCCACTTCAGAATGCGCTTGTATCCGGAGACGAACGAGCCGAAGAAGCGGAGATACCAGCCCTTCTTCTCGGATTGCACGATTTTCTTCTGCGACACGATTTTGGAGGACAGCGTCGGAATCAGCGTAATCGCCACGACGAGCGAAGCGATCAGCGAGAAGCAGACCGTCAGTGCAAGCGGGCGGAAAATATCCGCGGTCAAGCCCTGCACGAATACAATCGGCAGAAATACGACCAATGTCGTCGTCGTCGATGCGATAACGGCCGAGGCCAACTCGGAGGCGCCCTTGATCGCGGCGTCCTTCATCGACATCCCTTTCTGCCGGTAGGTGAAGATGTTCTCCAGGATGACGATCGAGTTGTCGACCATCATGCCGATGCCAAGGGCGAGTCCGCCCATGGAGATGATGTTCAGCGTCTGGCCTGTAAAATACATCAGCGTGAACGTCGAGATAATCGCGATCGGCATCGACAGCGCGATGACGAACGTGGAGCGGATGCTGCGCAGGAACAGAATCAGGATGAACACGGCCAGGAATCCGCCGCTCAACATATTGCTGACTACGCTGTCGATCGACTGCCGGATAAATATCGACGTGTCGGAGACCTTCTTGAGCTCGATGCCGTGCGGCAGATTCGCCTGAAGCCGGCTGACCGCCTTGTCGACGTTGTCGGCGACGGCGACGGTGTTGGCGTCCGACTGGCGCTGCACCGACAGGACGAGCGCAGGCGCTCCATCCACCAGCGTAAGCGAGCTCTGCTTCTTGAAGGTATCGTTAATATCGGCGATATCGCTGACTTGAATCTGTCCGCCGCCAGGCAGGTGAATCAGCGTCCGGCCGATATCTTCGACGGATGTATATTCTCCCTTGACCCGAATGTGCAGTTCCTGCACGCCCTTCGGCACCGAGCCGGCAACGGCGGATTTGTTCTCGGCATTAATCGCCTGGACGACCTGCGACGCCCCGATGCCGTAGCGCGCGAGATTCGCCCGGTTCAGCTCGACGAGAATCTCCCGCGTCTTGCCGCCGGCGACGGATACCGACGCGACGCCATTCTCCCGTTCCAGGAACGGAATGATATTCGTGTCCGCGATCTCCTGCAGCTTCTCCGGAGAAGCGCCCGTCAGCCCCAGGGTGATGATGGGCATCTGATTCGGGTCGAAGCGGAGCACGGACGGATCATTGGCATCCTCGGGAAGCATTCCTTTGATCTGATCGACCTTCTCCCTGACGTCGATCAAGGCATTGTCCATGTTGGTACCGGTCTTGAACTGCAGCATGACGAGCGAGGAGTTCGCCTCCGACTGCGAGGACACGGTATCAATTCCCTGGATCGTGCTTAAGGAAGCTTCGATCGGCCTGGATATGAGCTTCTCGATCTCTTCGGGCGCCGCTCCTTGATAGGAGGTCGCGACGACGGCGATCGGAAGGTCGATTTTGGGGAACAGGTCGATCGCGAGGTTGCGAAGACTGACCAGACCGAGCGCGATAATCGCAAGCACGACCATCATGACGCCGATCGGACGCTTAACGGAGACGTCAATAATTTTCACGTTAGCGCGCCCCCTCGATGAGTTTCACTTTATTGCCGTCGGATAAGGTCATTTGTCCCTTGATGACGATTTGATCGTTCGCCTGGAGATTGCCTTTCACCGCCGTCATTTTGGATTGGGATTCCAGCACTTCCACGGCTTCTTCGACGGCTCGTCCATTTTTAACGACAAACACATACGATGCGCCGTTCTTCTCCACGATCGCTTCCGTAGGAACGAGGAGGGCATCCTTCAACACTTCCTGCTCGACGATGAACTTCGCTGTCATGCCGGGCTTGATCTCGCCCTTCGCATTGTCCGCTTGCGTCTCGAGCGCGTAGAATCCGCCTTCATTGGCGACGGGGGACAGATACGTGATCCGGGCAGTGAAGGTTTTGCCCACATCCGGCACTTCGACCTTCGTCTCTTTCCGGTTCTGCAGCAACAGCATCTGATTCGCGCTGACATTGGCCGAGAACGTCACCGGATTGGTGGAAACGATCGTGAACAGCGGGGAGGTTGAGGTGACGAATTCTCCCGCTTCCGCCGCCACGCGAATAACCTGTCCGCTCATCGGGGCTTTCAAGGTCGCATCCGCCACCCTGTTGCTGGCCTGCTTGACGCGCAACTGAGCCTGTTCAATGCTGCGCTTCGCCTGATCCAGCTCAAGATCCGATGCTTGGGCGTTATGCAGTGTCTTGTACTGATCTTGCGCCTGCTCCAGGCTGAACTGCTCCAGCTTCAGCTGGACTTCTAGATCATCCGCGTCAATGATGCCGAGCGTCGCCCCCTTGGAGACGATGTCGCCCTTCTTGACATTCAAGCGTACCAGTTCGCCGTTCAGCTTCGGAATGATATCGACGGTTCTGCTCGGGTTGGCCGTCCCGATAATTTCATTGTGCTGGCTGAGAGAGCCTTTCTCTACAGCGGCCACCTGAACAGGGGTTTCCTTCTCCTGCTGAGCCCCTTGCGCGGGCTCTTCGGCCGGAGGACTGCTGCATCCCGCCAGCGCCGTTCCGAGCAATGCTGCGACGAGGCAGCCTGCAATCCATCGGTTTCTCACGTTTTGTTCCACTCCCTTGTACTAACGATGTGTCAATGACTACCTAACAATACGTGTGGATTTCATCACAGTTTCATAATGTTAACATGAAAATGAACCGTGGGTCACCTTGATTATTATACGATTTCTTGCATGTCTTTGCATCTGTTCTATGAGATAATAACGTTGGGTTTTTGCTAGAATGCCAAAGGGAGGACTTCGTGTGGTGCAAAATTGGTTCGGCGGGGATTGGGAACGAAGCGCCGAGCAGTGGAATCTGCCCGCGTTCAAGACGTATCTGAAATCGTTCAACCCTGAACTGATCGTCAACTTGCGGCTTCAAGGGCTGGCGACTACAAGACGCCGGAACAGGGACTTCCGATTACGCGGCCGGAAGGGCCGTGGGAATTCTGCACGACGATGAATCGTTCCTGGGGATATGTGCCGACAGACAATCATGATAAATCTTTGAATTAAATTATCCGCATGTTCTGCGACTGCATTACGATGGGCGGCAATATGCTGCTTGATATCGGGCCGAGAGAAGACGCACGATAGACAAGCGCCAGGAGGACATTTTGCTCGGATTGGGCGCATGGATCCGCACCCGTGAGGAAGCGGTGTACGGCACCGGCGAAGGTATCCATAGCCGCTATTACCTGGGCGGCAGCACGGTATCGAAGGACCGCAAGACATTGTATCTGTTCGTGTACGATAATCCGAAGGAGAGCGTATGCCTGAAGGGCTTATCGAACAAAATCAATAAAATAACGGTGCTTCATTCCGGCAAAGAGCTGACCCACGAGATTCACGGGGGCGTGCCGTGGTTCAACATACCGGGAACGGCCTGGATACAAATGAGGCCGGAGGATGCCCACGAGAACGTCACCGTGCTGAAGCTGGAGATCGACGGCGAGCTCGATATGTACGGCGGTTCCGGTGCGGTCGTCACGCGCAACGAAGCGCCGAGGCGGGAGTCCGCGCTGCTCTCGGCGCGTTGACTCGCGGCCAACATCGGCATTGATGGACGGGGCGAAAATCGATAAAATAAGGGATGATTCAATCACGGGAGGAGCTGGGTGCGAGGGAGAGCGCATGTCTTCGGAGATCGGGCATGCCGCGAACGCTCCATTCGGCTCCTCTTTTGAAGTCGTGAACAAGATGGAGGCTATACATACGTTGGAACGGTACCCCTTTGATTATGATCCCTCCCGCCCCTATATTCCGCAGGTAAGCGACTGGGTGGCGGACGTTTTTTATGACATCCTGCCGGAGGCCGGCTTTGAAGTGCGGGATGAGCAGATATACATGGCTTTTCAACTGGAGCGCGCTTATGCCGAGAAGCGGGCTATCCTTGCCGAGGCCGGAGTAGGGACGGGCAAGACGATGGCTTATTTGCTGTATGCGATCTGCTATGCCCGCTATATGCGGAAGCCTGCGGTCATCGCGTGCGCGGATGAGTCGCTCATCGAGCAGCTGGTGAAGCCGGAAGGCGATATCGCGAAGCTGTCGGCGCATCTGAAGCTGGACATCGATGCCAGACTCGGCAAATCGCCGGATCAATACCTCTGCCTGATGAAGCTGGATCAGGCCCGCTCGAAGTGGACGGACGAGGACGCGCCGCTCTATGATGCCATCTATGAAGGGCTGCCAAGCTTCGTCCGCCGCCCCGAATCCCGGCAAGCGTTCCATGCGTACGGGGGCCGGACCGAGTATCCCGAGCTGAACGATGCCCGGTGGGAGCGGATCAACTGGGATACGTTCCAGGATTGCTTCGTGTGCGAGAAGCGGCACCGCTGCGGGCAGACGCTGTCCCGGGAGCATTACCGCAAGGCTGCCGATCTGATTATTTGCTCGCATGATTATTATATGGAGCATCTGTGGACGGCGGAGAGCCGGAAGCGGGAAGGGCAATTGCCGCTGCTGCCGGACCATTGCGCGGTCGTCTTCGATGAAGGCCATCTGCTGGAGTCGGCGGCGCTGATGGCAGTCAGCTACAAGCTCAAGCATGATGTCTTCGAGGAGCTGCTGCTTCGCCTGTTGAACGGCGAGGTGCGGGAGAACCTGGCGCAGCTAATCGATCAGGCGATTGATCAGAGCGGATATCTGTTCCGTGCGCTGGCTGAGCGCAGTCAGGCTATCGCCGGCTCCGACCGCAGCCGGGTGATGCTCGACGAACCGCTGCTGCAGGAGCTGCGCCGCTTCCGGCGAATGATCGACGACATCGAGGAAGCGCTCGTATATGAGAGCGAGCTGTACACCCTGAACGCCTATGAGCTGCGGATCGTCGAAGAGCATCTCGACATGATTCAAAAGGCGCTCGCGCTGTTCGAACGGTTGGACAAGCCGATATGCTGGACGACCGAGCGCGGGGACGGGCTCGTCTTCTCTATTATGCCGAAGACGATCAAGGAGATCTTGGGGGAGCGGCTCTTCACGGCACGGATGCCGATCGTCTTTTCTTCGGCGACGCTGTCGGTGGACGGTTCCTTCAAGTACGTGGCGGACAGTCTCGGGATGGGAGACTACTTGTCGTTCTCCGTCCCGTCTTCCTATGATTATGAGAATGTGATGGAGGCGGCGGCGCCCCTTCCTTACGGTCAAGACAGCTTCGCGGCAAGGACCGGGATGGCGATCTCCATCCTGGAGCAGACCCGCGGCGGCGCGCTGATGCTGTTCCGGACGCGGGAGGAGCTGCAGCGCTTCAAGCAGGAGATGGAGACATCCGGCTATCCCGATGAATCCGGCACGCGCTTCCTGTATGAAGGCGATCAGGAGATCAGCCGCCTTATTGCCGCCTTCCAGGCGGATGCGGACAGCGTGCTCTGCGCCGTCAGCCTGTGGGAGGGTCTCGACGTGCCGGGGGAGGCGCTGACCAAGGTCATTATCTGGTCGCTGCCTTATCCGCCGGATGATCCCGTATTCCTGGCGAAGCGCGAGGCCGCGGCGGATCCGTTCGCCGAGGTTGACATGCCATATATGCTGCTTCGCCTGCGCCAAGGCATCGGACGGCTGATCCGCACGTCGTCTGATTATGGACGGGTCGCGATTCTGGACGGAGACGCATACCGAACCGAGGCGATCCGGGCCCAGATCCAAGCGGCGTTCCCCGCGGGGGTCGAACTGAAGGAGAAGCTCTAGACGGTTGAAGCGCATATGAACGAATGGAAGGCTCTTTTTCCCTGAAAGGGGGGAAAGAGCTTTTTATATATGGGAAAAGCAATACGGTGCTGCTTTGTGTTCATATCCGGTTAGATGTGGACATACCTCGAATATACCAGCATTTCAGACATAGAATAGATCGAATCGAGAAAACTTGTCTTGCGGGGGAGCCAATGAAAAAGAGAGTGAGCTTGATCTTAAAAATTGCCGCAACCTATATCGGAACCGTAGTCGGGGCCGGATTTGCTTCTGGCCAATCGATTATGCAATTTTTCACGGCGTATGGGGCATTCGGAGGAATAAGCATTGCCGTAACCACATTCCTGTTTATATGGCTTGGCACCAAAATGATGATTTTATCCCGCAGGATCCAGGCATTTTCCTATCAGGAATTTAACAATTTCCTGTTCGGCAATCTGTTCGGCAAAGTCGCGAACGCACTGACTTTCCTTATCTTATTTGGCGTTACCGCCGTTATGCTGTCCGGCACGGGTTCCCTTTTCGAGGAGCAGCTTGGGCTTCCTTACCAGATTGGCATTGTGGTCAGTGTTGCGCTGAGTTATCTGGTTATGAGCAAGGAACTGAACGGGATTTTAGCCGTAAACTCTCTTGTTGTGCCCATGATGCTTGTATTTATAGTGCTCATTGCCTTTCGAGCTATCGAGATGGACGGAATATGGGGGGTGACCGGATCGCACACACAGCTACGGGACAACCTGAAATGGATGCTGAGTCCGTTTATGTACGCCGCATTGAATCTTGCTTTTGCTCAAGCCGTTATGGTTCCGCTGGGACGAGAGGTAGAGGATGAAAGCGAAATAAAGTGGGGCGGCTTCTTGGGGGGAGTCGGACTCGGGATGATGCTGTTAATCAGCCATTTTGCGCTCAACTCCAGAATGCCGGAAATACTGCAGTTCCAACTTCCGATGGCCGAGATTATTCGAAGCTTGGGCCCATTCGTTCATGTGCTGTTCTTGTTGGTGATATATGGGGAAATTTTTACGACATTGATAGGCAATGTATTCGGGGTCACCAGACAGATTCAAAGTCTATATAAGCTTCCGAAAAGCGCTATCGTATTGGCTGTGCTTCTGGCTTGCTTTATTATCAGCCAAGCAGGTTTTACTTCCTTGCTCACGTACCTTTACCCGTTGTTCGGATACTTGGGAATCATCCTGCTCATCGTCTTGGCGGCAAAGCGGTTGCCTGAAAAATAAAACAGCCAGCAATAATCAGCAAGGCAACTGCACACATGTGCCGGTTTATCCCGACAGGTAATGCGTGAAGCGAGCTTTTCACAAAAATTTGAATTTTATGCCCTTGAAATATTGAAATTATTGGTATAAGATACTAAGGAATGAACGTTCATTCCGTAGGAAAGGTGAGTTTTGTGGCGACGACGAAGCGAGAAGATATTTTACAGGCAGCATTGCAATTATTTACTGACCGCGGCTTTGATGCGACTACCGTGCCGATGATAGCCGAGAGCGCCAATGTGGGAGCCGGTACCATTTACCGGTATTTCGAAAACAAGGAAGTCCTGCTGAATTCATTGTTTCAAGAATGCGCGGAGAGGTTTTTCCAGACGGTAACTCATGGTTTTCCCGCATCCGGAACCGTGCGGCAGCAATTTCATCACATTTTTGTGCAAACGATCCATTTTGCCAAAGGAAACAGAGAAGCGTTTTCGTTCATTGATTCCCACTTGAATCCCCGACTGCTGGACGAGAAAAGTCTGAAATCGTTTGAATCGGGCATGAATTTTATTCGTGACTTCTTGGTCCAAGGGCAGGAGCAAGGAATCATCTCCCCATTGCCGCCGAATGCCTTGATCTCTATTTTTTACGGCGCTCTCGTCAAACTGTTCGAAACGATCCGGGCGGAGGTATTGGAGGAAACGGACGAGCTTCTTGCCGGCGTGGAGGAATGTTGTTGGAATGCGATACGGGTCCATTGACTCGGTCGTTTTTCATACCGCAAGCGGAATGAATATTCATTCCGTATTTCCATTTTTTGTGAGGAGGCGTAGTAGCATGACGATTGCGATTCCACAGCCCAGAACGTATGGGCCGCTTGGCAACCTGCCCCAGCTCGATACGGAAATGCCGATTCAGTCGTTCATGAAGCTGGCGGAAGAGTATGGTGAATTTTTTCGTTTAAAGCTGCCGTTTGGACATTTGCACATTGTGTCGGGCTATGAATTGGTGAAGGAGCTTACCGATCCGTCCCGCTTTGACAAAATCGTCGACAAAACCGTGCTGGAAAAGGTACGCGCCATCTTGGGGGACGGGTTGTTCACTTCGGAAACCGAAGAGCCGAATTGGCGGAAGGCTCACAATATATTGCTCCCGAGCTTCGGCCGGACGGCGATGCGCGGATATTTCGACAAGATGCTGGAGATCGCAATCCAACTGGTGCAGAAGTGGTCACGCCTGAATCCGGATGAGAGCGTGGACGTGCCGGAAGATATGACGCGGCTGGCGCTGGATACGATCGGGCTATGCGGCTTCAATTACCGGTTTAACAGCTTTTACCGCGAACAATCTCATCCATTTGTCGCCAGCATGGTGCGGGCGCTCAGCGAGACGATGAGCCAAGCGCAGCGCCTCGGCATTCAAGATATGCTGATGGTGAAGTCGAGACGCCAGCTCCGGCATGATCTCGAATTCATGTTCTCCCTGGTCGACAAAATTATTGCCGAACGGAAGGCCCACGGTCAGCAAGAAGAGGATGACCTGCTGGCACACATGCTGAAAGGCCAAGATCCGGAGACGGGAGAGTCGCTGGATGACACGAATATTCGGCATCAGATTATTACGTTCCTGATTGCCGGTCATGAGACGACGAGCGGTTTATTATCCTTTGCGCTCTACTATCTGTTGAACAATCCCGACAAGATGCAAAAGGGATACGATGAGGTAGACCGCGTGTTAACGGAGCCGCTTCCCACTTACGCCCAAGTGAAGAACTTGAAATACGTCCGCATGATTCTCGATGAAGCGCTGCGCCTGTGGCCGACGGCTCCCGGATTTTCATTGCAGGCGAAGCAGGATACGGTGCTCGCGGGAAAATATGCGGTGAATCAAGGGGACCGGATGGTTGTTCTGATTCCCCAACTGCATCGGGACGTGTCCGCCTGGGGAGAGGATGCGGAGGCGTTCCGTCCGGAACGGTTCGAGGACCCGAGCCGGGTGCCGCATGATGCGTACAAGCCGTTCGGAATCGGGCAGCGGGCCTGCATCGGGCAGCAATTCGCGCTGCAAGAGGCGACGCTGGTGCTGGGAATGCTGCTCAAGCATTTCGAGTTCATCGATCATACCCGTTACGAGTTGAAGGTGAAGGAAACGCTGACGGTGAAGCCCGATGGCTTCACGATAAAAGTCCGCCCCCGCGGCAGACAAACCGGCTTTATTATCGGAGGCGGCGGGAGCGGGACGCCAGCGCTGAGGAAAAATGCGGCCGAACGGGAAGCATTGGATCCGGCGGAGCGCCATGATACCCCGTTGCTCGTGCTGTACGGCTCCGATCTGGGCACGGCCGAGGGGATTGCCCGCGAGCTGGCGGATACGGCGCGTTACCAGGGCTTCCAGAGCAAGGTCGCGCCGCTGGACGATTATGCCGGGAAGCTGCCTGCGGAGGGCGTGATCTATATCGTCACGTCGTCCTATAACGGCATGCCGCCCCATAATGCCCGCGGCTTCGTGCAGTGGCTGGGCGAGGTGAGTCCCGGCGAATTGGATGGGATTCGCTATTGCGTCTTCGGCTGCGGCGATCGCAACTGGGCCAGCACCTTTCAGAGCGTTCCGACATGGATTGACGCGCAGATGGCGGCCAAAGGGGGGCAGCGGCTTGTACCGCTGGACGGCGGCGATGTTGGCGGCGATTTCGAGACCGAGGTGGAGAATTGGCGCGATCGGCTCTGGCCTGCCGTGATGAGTTCGTTAGGTCTGAGCTTCCAAGCAATGGGGCGCCAAGCAGGTCCCGATCTGTCTATGGATGTGGTCCGGGGCATGATAGAAGCGCCGCTTGCCGAATCGCATAACGCCCATTATGCCAAGGTCGTTGCGAACCGCGAGCTTCAAAAAGCAGGAGGGGGACGCAGCACGCGCCATATTGAAATTGCGCTTCCGGAGGGGGTCGTGTATCAAGAGGGCGACCATTTGGGCGTGCTCCCTCAGAATCGGAAGGGGCTGGTCGAACGCGTCTTGAAGCGCTTCGGCTTGGATGGCAACGATCATGTCATTCTGACAACGTCCGGCTTGCGTGTGGCGCACCTGCCGCTGGATCGTCCTGTCAAGCTGTACGAGCTGCTCGGCCGCAGCGTGGAATTGCAGGAGGCCGCGACCCGGGCGCAGATACGCGAGCTTGCCGCACGGACCGCATGCCCGCCCCATAAGCGGGAGCTCGAAGCTTTGCTGGAGGAAGAGGCATACCAGTTCCATATTTTGCAGCAGCGGATATCAATGCTTGATTTGCTGGAAAAGTATACGGCGTGTGAACTGCCGTTCGAACAGTTTTTGGAGCTGCTGCCTCCGCTAAAAGCGAGATACTATTCGATCTCCAGTTCTCCGCGCGTCCAGCCGCGGCAGGCGAGCATTACGGTTAGCGTAGTGCAAGGTCCGGCCTGGAGCGGCCAAGGCGAGTACCGGGGCGTCGCATCCAATTATCTTGCCGGCTTGCAGGCGGGAGATTCCGTCATCATGTTCATCCGCACGCCAGAGTCAGGCTTCCGGCTTCCTGAAGATCCGGGAACTCCGGTGATTATGGTCGGACCGGGGGTAGGGATCGCGCCGTTCCGCGGGTTCCTTCAGGCTCGCCGCGAGCTCAAACGGGAAGGGGCCCGGCTTGGCCCGGCGCATCTCTATTTCGGCTGCCGCGATGCAGCGGATCATATCTATCGGGAAGAACTGGAGCAGTTCCAGCAAGAGGGGCTTGTTGCGGTCCACACCGCATTTTCACGGATTCCGGGACAGCCGAAAACGTATGTCCAGCATCTGATCCAGCAGCGGGAAATGGAACTCATCGGCCTGCTGGAGCGGGGAGGATACTTCTATGTCTGCGGCGACGGAAGCAGAATGGCTCCGGGGGTAGAAGCTGCCTTGCGCCAGAGCTGTCAGACGGTTCACGGCATTGGCGAAGCGGAGGCGCAAGCATGGCTCGCCCGGCTCGAGGCCGAAGGACGTTACGTCAAAGATGTATGGGCCGGCGGAAAGGCTTGATTGTGAGAAACTAAAGAAACAGCCTTAGTCCGATGCGCAAGCGGATTAAGGCTCTTTGCTTTTTCCCGAAGCTTACAAACCCGTATGTAAAATGACGATAAGATGCACACCGGATGCCGGATTTATTTTTAATATGACAAGAGATGACCTATTTACATGCTATGTTGAATCATAGAAAGCAATGAACTGCCGCTAGCATCAAACGATTCCACATGTGAAGGGAGAAAAAAGAAATGAAACGTCCTGTCGTATTATACATCGCAACTAGCCTGGACGGTTATATTGCGCGTGAAAATGGAGCGATCGATTGGCTCTATGAAGTAGAAGGAGAGGGAGACGGCGGGTACGGTGAATTTTATAACACGATTGACACCGTATTAATGGGGAACAAAACATACGAGCATACGTTTGAATTAGCCGATCATTTTCCTTATCCGGACAAGGAGTGCTATGTATTCTCGCGTTCCGGGAAAGAGCCGAGTCCGCATGTTGCCTTTGTCACTGAGGATGTGCCTGGGTTCATCGAGAAGCTGAAGAAACGAGAGGGTTCCAAAATCTGGATCGTCGGCGGAGCCGAAATTCTCGACGTACTTATGAAAAGAAAACTCGTTGATGAGTTTATCATCACGATGATGCCAACGCTGTTAGGCGAAGGAATTCCGCTGTTCAAGCCGGGCAACCCGGAATTGAAGCTTGTTTTGGCTGACACCAAGCGTTTTGGACAAATGGTTCAACTCCATTATACCGTGAAAAACGATAATTCCTGAAGACTGGCATGCATGATTTCGGGGGCTGAGAGTTTTAAAGCCGTTTTTTGGTCCAATTCATTTTCGAAGGCTTGGAGTCTTCCCATTGGTTCGTTCGTGAGCAGCTAAATGGTGAAGTTTTCCTTTTGAGAGCAGGAATGAGGTACTCGATGGGCTTGTTGAAGAAAGATGCATTTACGTACATCCAACATGCCACAACGATCGAGATCCCGCATGGATGGTTGGCTGAACCTAAATGCTGAAATGAAGAAAGCAGGGATGGATAAAAAAGCGAAAAATATTTTAGTGAACACCTTCTGGATCGACCAGGGCTGGAAAGAGCGTCCCAGCCATTATTCAGGAGAGAATTTTGAAGATGGGAAAAGCAAGGGGCTGATGTTCGATCTAGTGACGATTGGCCGCGACGAGTGGGTACGAAAGATCGTCGTGATGAACGCTACACTTGATGGCGGACCAGACTTTTGATGATGAACGCTACTCTTGACGGTGGACCAGACTCTTGATGATGAACGCTACTCTTGATGGTGGATGTGGATCAAAGCTGCAAAAGTGCAGGATTTTTGGCCGTTTCCGGTGCTTTAAGAGGAAAATGCTGCAGGGCTGCAGCATTTTCGTGAAATGACGGGCGGAATGAGCATTAACGAGGAAAAATCATGTAATTTTGCAGGATTCGAATCGAGTCCGCTTGCCCGCAGGATCAATCCTGCATTTATGCAGGATTCGCGGTGGGCGAGACCAGCCAGCTGCTGTTCATCCCGGACGGTGGGGGAGACCAGCCAGATGCTGTTCATCCCGGACGGTGAGGCGAGACCAGCCAGCTGCTGTTCATCCCGGACGGTGAGGCGAGACCAGCCAGCTGCCGCTCATCCCGCGTGCGGTGAGGCGGGGCCAGTCGGGAAGGCGCGGATGGCCCATCATTGACTAGAGGAGCGGGTTCCGTTACTTTGAAATGGAATAATATGTAAATCACTGCTTGCTAGAAGGCGCAGTTGCGGCCAGCCTTTCTGGAAGGCGCTGGACAGCCGTCCATGCTAGAGGGTGCTGGACCGTCCAGCCGGGATAAGAAGGGCCGGACAAGCCGCTTCACAGGCCGGCCCCATTAAAAAAGGGCAGGATGATAAGCATCATCCCGCCCGTCATCATCATTTCAGTATGATGCGTTCGGACAAGGCATCCCACTTCAAAGGTTGCCCTGTCAACTGGCTGAACGCCTCCAGATTCAGATAGAGAACATTGCCATCAAGCCCGGCCGGAAGCGCGCTGGCTTTGCCGTTCATGGTCACTTTGCTTCCGTTCAGCACTTTCAAGGTCACATCGCCTTTCGTAAATGTCGTGACCTTCGCGTCCTTGTTGTCCGTAACTTTGATTTGCAGCGCTTTTGCAAGCTTGACCGCCGGGAATAGAACGGTGCCGTCCCCGTTTACTTTATATTTCGGGTACAGGTGCTTGGCCACGAGATCTTCTGTTGCTTTTTCCAAATCTAGCCCGGCGACTTGCGCGATGCTGGTTGCGATTGCGGTGTTGTCAATCTGTCCTTGGACATGCTTCACGATCGGACCGTAAGCCCACACGCCGACGTCGACGGCCGAGTGTCCATGTCCGGACCAGCCGATCAAGTAGCGCTTGGCCATCACTTGATTGAAGGCGCCTTCCTGCTTATATGAGGTGCCGTCCCCCTCCATAATATATTGCGCTTCTTCTTCCGTGATATCTGCAAATCCGGTATGCTTCTTGATCAGCTCCTTGATTTCCGCTGTCGACGTTGCCTGCGCAAGCTGTGGCGCGAGAAGCTCGGAAGAGATGTTTTGCGCGTCCCAGGCGTCTACATTCAGCTCATAAATGTTGTCGCGCGACAGCGAGAGGCCGCCCGTCTCGTGGTCGGCGGTAATGACAACGGATGTGTTGCCGTCCTTCTTCGCGAACTCAAGCGCCACCTTCACGGCGGCGTCGAAATCAAGCGTCTCCTGGATCATGGCGCCGAAATCATTCGCGTGGGCGGCATGGTCAATCCGCCCGCCCTCCACCATTATCGTGAACCCCTTTGGATTTGTGGACAGAGCCTCGAGCGCCCTGGCCGTCATGTCGGCAAGACTCGGGGTCTCCGGCTTGCGATCCAGCACATAATCGACGTGTGAGTCATGGAACAAGCCGAGAATTTTTTGATTTTTGGACGTTAACGCGGCCAAGCCTTTTTTATCGTATACGACTTTGTAGCCTTTTTTCTCGAAATCGGGAATGATTGTCTTGTCGTCACGCTTGCCTTTCTCCTTCTTGCTGACGAAATGGCGCTTGCCGCCGCCGAGCAGCACATCGACGCCGGACTCCAAATATTGAGAGGCGATCGCGTTTTCGTTGTCGCGGTTGCGGACATGTGCGGCGTATACGGCCGGAGTAGCATGCGTGATGCGTGCCGTCGTAACCAGACCCGTCGACTTGCCGGCCGCTTTGGATGCTTCCATGACGGAAGCGAATGGCTTGGAAATATCCTCGTTCGAGACGCTGATGGCCGCATTGTAGGTTTTATGTCCGGTCGCGAAGGCCGTTCCCGCGGAAGCGGAATCCGTCACTTCGCCGGACACCACGGTGTCTCCGTCTTCGCCTTTGTCGGCGAAGGTCGCAGCTTGACCGACGTACATGCTGTCCAGGTTCAAATACGGCTTCTTCAGCTTGTTTTTGGAGTAGATTCGTGCTGCGGTTACCTGCGCAGGGCCCATGCCATCGCCGATGAGCACAATGATGTTTTTGGATTCCGGCTGCCGCTGTCCCGCTCCCGCGGCCAGCGCCGCATCGGATTGCCATGCGCCGCATGGAAGCATCAGCAGGGCTAGGGCAACAACCAGCGATTTGCGTACAAATGATTTCAATTGATATCCCTCCAACCAAATATGTACTCAACCTCCTTCATTATGGAAGGGAATTGTTAATGGAATGGTAACGAGGTGTAATCGGAACGTGAAGTAGATATAAATGTTTTGTAAAAGGAGCGAGAGCTAGAATGTTTTTTGAGTGCCCAGGGCTGACCTTGGTGCCACAAGAGTACATCCCCTGTTAACCTCTCCCGCACTTCAACCGTCGTTTTTGCATCAGACGAAGGGAAGCAGGCTGGGCAAGGGTATACTTTCCGTTGTACGAAAGGGTTTTTCCGGTCCCGAGTTGCCGATAATTGCGAAGCGTGAACACATGATTTAAATCGATAGACGGATCAAGCTTCAGGTAAGCCGAATCGGTCATTTTAGGCTCTATGCCAAATTTGTGATTGTGCTTCTCCAATAAGCCGGACAAAGCCGCGTTCGCCTCTTCCAGCGTCTGAATGCCAAGAAGCCGCAGTTCGATCACCAAGCAGTCCTGAAACGTTTGCCAGAGACGTTCTACACGTCCCTTGGCTTGCCGTGTAATCGCCTTAATGTGCTCAATATGCAAGTCAGCCATCGCTTTGCCGAAGTGGGAGAGCGGCTTGGTCTATCCAGTGAGCTCTTGCTCGAGCGTCAGCTTTTCGTTATGCGACCGGAAAATCGTATGCCGATCACGGTAAAGCCCAAGGGGAACCTCGTATTTTTCTATCCCTTGCTTCATGACAAGAGAGTAGGCCTCCCGGCATTCGTTCGGACGAAAGACGGCACCGACAACCGTACCTGTTGCATCGTCAATCGCAGCATGCAGCGTAAAGGACGGAGCCCGATCCTCCAACCATGGATAAGGAGTTGCGTCAATCTGCCACAGCATGCCGGCTTGCGGTTTGCGTTCCCGTGGCGGATGGGCTTTACTGCGACGCCGTTGCTTCACCTGCTTAAGCCCGCTAGCGAGAAGGATGCGTCTTACGCTGGAAGCACTCAGTGTCAGCGATTCATGCTTCTGCAGAAGCTCAGCGAAGTGACAGCAATTGCTCCCGTAATACTTGGCTGTGTACAGCTCAACGATACGTTCGTTCACTTCGGTGGGAAGGGCGTGATGAGGTTGTTTCCGCCGATTCTTGTGTATAAGTTCTTGTGCTCCTTTTCCGGATTGGTATTTCTTCTTCAGTCGAATGACTTGGCGCTCTGATAAACCAAGCGCTGCCGCTCCCTCCCTATTGGTCATCCGCCCATCTATGATTTTCTCCACAAAAGTAGCTTCTTCATTTCTGGGTGACTTTATCACAAAAGAACTACCCGGATATTCAACACCTGTTGAATTTTTTTGGGCCGCTGATAAAGCGTATTAATATGAATATCAAGTACTGCTGCGGTATTAATAGCAATCATGCCCTCGGAAATGTAAGCATGTAAAGTTTGTTCCAATTGGCTGTTATGATCCGGTGCGCTTTGCAGTGGGGCTAGGATGTTCAGTACGAACTGGTTGATCTCGGAGACATCCTGGCCCAAGAATAAACGGTTCCTATGTCTTTATATTGTATACACCCGGATTGATGTTTGCTGAGCATATAATGCAGTGTTTTTTGAGCTTCTGAATTACTTTTGGGAATGTTCATTATGCCTTTATAAGGGGTGCCTATTCCTGCATTCACCACATACTTCGCTGAACTGATCATGCGTTCCATAGAATGTTTGATCAGCTCGATATCTGCAAGCTTGGGGGAGGAAGGTCAGCATAATATCCTGATTACGAAGACCAAACGCCATGTGCGGGGTGTAATGAAAGGTCTCGTTCAACTTGACTACAAGCCGTTGGATGTTGATCTCTGTCTGATATAGCTCGAATTGACCGGAAATCTCCAGAATAACGACTGAGATATAATCGGAGAAATTTAGCCAAACTCAGCGCCTTTGGCCTTCAGCGCTTTATCAGCCTCATATATTATCAAAGGTTTGTGGATCTTGCACCATTCCGCTCCTTAGTTTTTGAAATTGAGCAAAGCTTAAATAGAATATTTGGACCGCTAGGCATTACTGTTTCGAAGTTATATGGTAGGTTAACTGCAAATGTTACAGACTTTGAACTGATAAATGAATCACAAGTCGTTATTGCCACACCTGAAAAGGCAAAAGCACTTATTCGTTGCGGATCATGACTTGAAAAAGAAATCTAGTTAATTGTTGTTGATACTTGTTAGGGGCTGAAGAAAAGATACATCAAAAATGAAATGTTCCTTACGCATATTAAGGAGTTTGCTTTAAAAAATCAAATAAGAATGTTACTTTTATCTGCTGTATTGCCGAATGCAGACGATTTAGCCCACTGGATCACAAGCGATTCGGAGTTGGCAGCAAGTCAGATGGGATACCCGCTTTGGAGCGGTTGGGCTTACTACTTTGGGATGGCAATCGCGTTAGGTTAGAGTGGAAAAGTGAAGGTGAACCATTTAAACCCAATTTTATCCAAAAAGGCCCTTTGGGATTTAGACGCAAATCACCTTTAGGTGAAGTCTTCAGTGGGGAGGGGGAAAGACCATTCACAACGCCTCCCAGTTTCTATCAAACACGGGAAATTTCCATATTTTAACATTCTGATTTACTATTGACCCGGCCACTTGCCTCAATACTATGGGCTTTCGAAATTTGGGATTATGTTAGTTATACATTCTAATGAATTAAGAGAAACAATTAACACAATTTTTTTAAAAAACTTGTAAAAATGTGTATATCATATATAATAAGAGTGCACAGAAAAATATGTTTTTATATATCAGTAAAGTAAATAATGGGTTTGCTCGGATAAATGATTTTGCATTGTACCGGGAATCATTATATCTAATTCTGTTGCTGCACTCGGTGGATTTTGGTTAGCATCCGCGATTTCGGGAACCTTCATAACCGACCTTATTATTTTCTATAATGATGATTGATTCTTTTATTATGACCTACTTATACATTCCAATGGACTACTGTTTTTCTCATCCCCTTCTTTGATGTGGATATAACAAAGGTTTTACCTGAACAAATTGTTGAAAATATTACATAGATTTACGCATTTGATAAAGTCGATTGAGGTGTATTACATCAGAGTATTTTTTATATTTAAGGACATCCTGTGAGATTATGATAAGAGCGAAGCACAATCGATTGAGCTTCTTTTGGTTGTTTTCATTCCTACATGTCTCCTCGCTTGTTCTGTATCTTGAATGGATGGTAATCTTCGATCGATGCAATCCGTATTGAGGTTTAAAACTCTGAGTACGAATTAACTTCCGTTTTTGGACACATCTACCCCTAACTGCTCCCAATAATATGAGTTAAGTAAAACAGCAGAAACTGAGGCTATAATTTGAAGTCGGAAAACTGGCTCAAAACCAAAATCAGTTCTTGACGAACTGAGCTAAGGCGAAAAAATGGAAATACATCTGCTAATCCTGTATTGATGTAAGTCCTACCAAACAACAAAAGGAACAAAGGCTCAACTTGCCAGAGCTAAAGATAAACCAAATTCTGTCCATCGATGCCGATGACTTTCACATAGAAGCTGTACCGCTAGGCGACAAACAATGCTGCCCCTGCTGTGGATCGGATTAACCTGTCATTCGCAAGGGAAGCAATAACATGCGGCTCGTCTGTCCGTGTTTGAGAAGAAAACCTAATTGCACGTACCGTCCGCTCGGCTGTTATGTACGCGCTGCAAAGCTGGGTTTGTATGGTGTACGACGCTACAGGAGCTTTTTCGCTCCCATACCGTTGGACTAGCATTCGGTTCTACAGCAGCGCATAACGCGCGTATGCAGCAGGCGCCAGTCAGCACCGTACAACGCATTCATAACGAGGCGGTCCCGCCCTTGAGCACGAGCGGATCTGTAAGCAAGTGTGGGAAGAAGCCAAAGAAACGGCTGACCTGGTTTTAGGCGTCGCTGACTGTGCAAACAAGAAGGGTCATGCGTATAATACCGGTATTCATAACCTTAAAGGCGAGACGATGCTAGACCTGCTGCCAGGTCGAAAGCTGGAAGGACTGCAGTTGTATGCCCAAGGATCAGCGAGTGTTTTCCGAATGCGATTCGCATCGCGGACCGTTTTGACGTTCACGGTTATGTGATTGAAAGTGTACAGGAAGTTCGCAGAACGGTCCAAAACACCCTATCATCACGGGCTAAGGCGAATCTGAAAGCCAATCATCGTTTGTTGAACCCGCCAGCCGAGTCGCTAAGCGAAGAAAATAAGAAACGGTTGGAATCGCTCCTGACCTACTTTCTCCCCTCTGCTTCGTAGCGTGTGAGAGTGGAAAGAAGCCTTCACGATCCGGTATAACTGCATATCGGACTTTACCATTACCAGAAGGGGACTTGAACATTGGTGCGAGCAGGGCGATCGAATCGACCATGTCACGGTCTGATGCGCTCTCGAGACGTTGCGCAATCGGAAAGAGAAGATCGTGAACTAGCATCAATGCCGCTGGACAAACGTAGAAGGTTGACACAATCGTATAAAACCTTTCCAGCCCCGCCCACACGAAGTCGCTCTAAAGCAGGCATTCTTATCGAATGTAATCGCTATCGGATGTTGGTTTAGCAGTCAAGCACTGATTTTGAGGTTGATCCGGGAAACTATGAACATTATTTTTTGTAATCTCTTTTCTGGTCTTACTCATCAAGATCATAGGCTCCCCCCTTTCCCTACATACGCATAAATCCATGAAAAATGTATTTCTTTTACTTCCCAAGGTAATGAAATAAATAACTATTAAAGGGGGCTTAATTTTTATGCTGTATAATCGTTTGAAAATAATTTCAGAGACAAAACCCAATTCGATAGCATTGGTAATTGATCATGAGCGAATTACGTATCGAGATTTTTTAGCTGAAGTAAATAAGCTTGTTGCTGGTTTCAAAAAACTTGGTTTGTCCCCAGGCACATCACTTTCCATTATGCTAGAGAAAAATGAAGTGATTTGGGCAGCGGTAATTGCTGCAAGCTACTTAGGTGTATCGGTCATGTTAGTAGATCCAAATTTAAAAGAACAAGAGAAGAAACAAATCTTGGAAATGTATCGGACCACCTATGAATTACAGGCTGTTAATTGTTTATCATCATCGGAATCTTGTGGTGATGCAGTTCTAACTTTTAGTTGTTTTAATGATAACTTTTCATTGCTTAATAGAGGTAAGGCTGCAGAATGTTGGAGTGAATACTCTATTGAATCATCAAATCATAGTTACATCGTTCTCCTTACCTCTGGGTCTACTAAAGTGCCGTCTACGGTAGTTAAAACTGTGGAAAGTGTCGTTGGGGATGGGGAACGTATCGGACGCTCACTTGGGATTGGTCCGTCTGATCAAGTGATTTGCGTAGCGCCTGTTTATCATGCATTTGGCTTAATATGTGGATGTTTTGCAAGTTTTATGAGTGGGGCTGCTGTGTCGTTTGTAGGGCCGTATACTCTACCGTCTGCATTGGAAAGCAGGGTGCGTGATATATCTGCAACAATCCTCATGGCTCTTCCGGTTCATTATAAATTGTTAGTTCAACATGTTGAACAACCTTTCTATCATATCCGGTTTGCTTTATCATCAACAGCTCCTTTGCCAAAGGAGCTATTACAAGCGTGTAAGGATAAACTTAATTTGTCTATACATAATATCTACGGTTCCTCTGAAGCGGGAGGAATATCTATTAAGAGGAATGATATAGTTGATGGTTTAACTAGTAATGTCGGTCAACCTATAGAAGGGGTTCAGATAAAGTTTGATATGTCAAACAGTGTAGAGGTGGATGGGAAAATAGTAGGTGAATTACTAATTAACAGTCCATCACTTGCCAAAGGGTATTTAAAATCACATCTAGATATGGATTCGTTTTTTTTGGAAGATGGATGGTGGAGAACGGGAGATCTAGCTTATTTAAATGAACGGGATGAGTTGAACATAGCGGGCAGGGTAAATATTACAATCAATGTCAACGGAAAGAAAGTTAATCCATATGAGATTGAGGAAATCCTCAGCAAGCACCCTGCCGTTGCAGAGACTGTCGTAGTGGGGCGACCTGATGAAAAGAGAGGCGAGATACCAGTTGCTTTCGTTGTGTTAAAGGAGCACATATCTGAACAGGAAATTCTCAAATTCTGTTATCAAAAACTTTCTCATTATAAAGTGCCTAGAAGAATTGAGTTTCGAGAAGAACTGCCCAAAACTTCAGCAGGAAAGGTTCGCCGCAGAGAAGTGAACTAACCGTAATTATTACCTCAATCTTTCCGCTCAGATCAAGCTGCCAAAGTTGTTTTAGTTAAATAAACCTAGACTTGAAAGGATATGAATATTTTGACGAAAGTAGCACTTGAAGGAAGGCTTCAGAGTCAAGAGGAATTACCGCAACTCCTAGTGTTAAACGGCAATGATCTTACCATCGAAGATGTTGTAAAGGTTGCGAGGTGTGAGCAGATACCATACACCTTTAAAATTTCAGATGAAGCAATAAAACGGATTGTAGAAAGTAACGATTTGAAGCATGAAATCATAAATCGGCACCAGCCGATTTATGGAGTGACAACCGGATTCGGTGATAGTGTAAATAGACAAATTTCACCTGAGAAAACAATCGATTTACAGCGTAATTTAATTAACTTCCTCTCTTGTGGAGTCATGCCTATGGCAAAGGATAGTGTGGCAAAGGCGACCATGTTGGTTCGAGTGAATTGCTTAGTTAAAGGGAATTCAGCAGTAAGAATGCAAGTGATTCAACAACTGCTTACCTTTTTGGAAAGAGGGATTATACCCGTTATCCCTGAAAGAGGTTCTGTAGGGGCAAGCGGTGACTTGGTTCCATTAAGCTATCTTTCCTCAATTCTTACAGGGCAAGGAAAAGCAAGATATCTGGGTAAAGTAGTCGATATAGGTGAAATCTTGGAAGCCGAGGGGCTAAGACCGATCACCTTGGAAGCAAAAGAAGGGCTTGCTCTTGTAAATGGAACTTCTTTTATGTCGGCATTTGCGTGCCTAGCATACGCAGATGCTTTGGATATTGCCCATCTGGCTGATATTTGTACGGCTATGGCATCAGAAGCTTTGCTAGGTAATCGCGGGCATTTTTGTTCATTTATCCATAAACAAAAGCCGCATCCTGGACAAATGAAGAGTGCTAACCATATATATAAGCTGCTAGAAGGCTCACAATTATCTAAAGAATATTCTCAAATTCTAAAAACGAATGAAAAAATTAGCAGCAAATCATTCGTGGAGCTCACGCAGAGTATTCAAGATCGATACTCCATTCGGTGTGCTCCTCACGTAACAGGCGTTCTATACGATACACTATCTTGGGTAAAGCAATGGTTAGAGATCGAGATAAATTCGACCAACGATAATCCTATTTTTGATGTTGATACTCGCGAAGTTTACAATGGTGGCAATTTTTACGGCGGCCACATTGCGCAAGCGATGGACGCGTTGAAAATTGCGATGGCCAACGTCGCTGATCTATTGGATCGTCAATTACAGCTCGTTGTGGATGAGAAGTTTAACAAAGGTTTAACCCCTAATCTAATTCAAAAGTATGACCTAGAAGACTATGAGCTCGGTTTACATCATGGATTCAAAGGAATGCAAATCGCTTGCTCGGCACTAACAGCAGAAATTTTAAAAACGAGCAACCCTGTTAGTGTGTTTTCCCGCTCTACAGAGGCGCACAATCAGGATAAGGTGAGTATGGGAACAATAGCGGCAAGGGATGCAAAAACGATTGTCGAACTCACGCAACATGTTATAGCAATTCATCTTATTGCACTTTGCCAGGCATTGGATTTACGAGGAAACAATAAGATGTCTCCCAAAACGGCAGAAGTCTACAATATGATTCGAGAAGTGACTTCATTCGTAAACTATGACCGTCCTTTGGACAGCGATATTCAAAGAGTTGTCCAGCTAATTCGCTCCGGGCAATTAAAGAAAGTTAATTTATTGCACGAAAATGAACGTTAGGAGTTTAAAAAGATGATGGATCAAGAAAAAAAAGAGAAGATAAGACGCATCGTCATGGAAGTGACTGAAATTGAAGATTACGCGGACGATGAAGCTTTCCTAGATCGAGTAGGCGTGGATTCTTTGTCAATGATTGAAATTATCTCACGAGTAGAAAAGGTCTTTAATATTTCCGTGCCGGAAAAGTATGTTTCCCGATTTACAAATCTGAATCAATCATCTCTTGCTGTCCAAGACATCATAGATCAAACAAATTAAACTTATACTTTACTATGGGAAGAGGAAGATGTAAGTGTTGAGAGATAAAACATTTTTGGTTACAGGCGGAACACGAGGAATTGGAAAAGCGACAGTAGAGGCGCTTGTCGCATTGGGGTCGAATGTAGCCTTCACCTATAAAAGCAATAAAGAACTTGCCGAAGAAATTTGCCGTGAACTGGGAAACGAGCAGAAAATTTTAGCGATTCAAGCTGATGTTCAGGATTTCTCTCAAGCGAAAGAAACGGTTGAAACAGTAAAAAGATACTTCAAGGGTTTGGACGGATTAGTTATAAATGCGGGAATTGCGAACTTTAAACCATTATACATAATGAGTGAAGATGACTGGGATTTAACGATGCAAACAAATTTGAAAGGAACATATAACTATACACGAGCTGTTATTTATGATTTTATTAAACAAAAACACGGCAACATCGTGTGCGTCAGTTCAGTAAGTGCGTTCCGCGGATATGAAGCCCAGACCAATTATTCTACCACAAAAGCCGGGCAAATCGGCTTTGTCAAAGCGTTAGCTAAGGAAGTATCAAAGTATGGTGTTCTGGTAAACGCAGTTGCTCCTGGGGTAATAGACACCCCAATGTGGGATCCGGCATCTGAAAGTCGTAAGGAGAAAATAATTAAAGAAATTCCTTTAGGCAGAGCCGGCCAACCATCGGAGGTAGCAGATGCTATTTGTTTTTTACTAAGGTCTAGTTATATTACGGGAACGGTTATAACAGTTGATGGCGGAATGACAATTTAAACTATATTAAAGATAAATGATATCTGGAGGTATTGATATGACAACTCAAAATATAAAAGAAATCGTAAAAAATATTGTATCTGAAATTGCAGAAGTTAATCATTTTGGAGATGATACTAATTTTGTGGATGAATTACATATCGATTCGGTTATGATCATTGAAGTTATATTCCGTTTAGAAAAGGAATTAAAAATAACGATTCCAGAAAGCCATGTTCATCGGTTTTTAGACTTAAATTCTGCAGTTCTCACTGTACAAGAAATAATGGAGGGTAATTAACGATTATAAAGGAGATTCGCAATGAAAAAACGAATAGCAGTTACGGGTCTTGGTGTTCTTTCTCCTATCGGATCGGGAACGGATAAATTCTGGAATGCTTTAATTTCTGGAAATGTGGGTACGAAGGAGATTCATGCCTTTGATACATCATTATTTAGTGTAAATATTGGAGGGGAAGTAACAGATATTGAACCGACTTCTTTTATCCATAAATCACATCCTGAAATGCTGGGAAGAGCATCACATTTAGCTGTGGCGGCATCTCGTATGGCTTGGAATGATGCCGGGATTTCAACTAGCAGTTACCCAAGTTACCGTGTTGGTGTATGTATGGGTAGTACAATAGGCAATATCTCTATATTAGAAAATATTCATGATATGGGTTTAAGCGAGCAAAATGATGTTCATCCAAATTATGTTTTGAATTATTCTTTGGCTTCAATAGCCGGTTCCGTGTCTGCAGAATTAGGACTTGAAGGTCCCAGCTTAACGATTTCTACTGCGTGCGCATCCGGTAATAATGCTATTAGCCGTGGAATGGATTTAATTCAGCAAGGAATGGCTGACGCTGTAGTTGTAGGCGGCGCAGATTGCATGTCAAGGACATGTTATACCGTGTTTTATAGATTAGGTGCAATCGCACCGGAAGCTTCTCGACCTTTTACTAAAGATAGAAAAGGTATGATCGTTAGCGAGGGAGCAGGCAGCCTAGTGTTGGAGGATATGGAGAAGGCAATGGAACGCGGCGCCAGAATTTACGCCGAACTTGCTGGATATGGTCTTTCTTGCGATGCATACCATCTTACGGCGCCTCATCCTGAAGGGATGGGAGCGGTGCTTGCAATGGATAGAGCAATGCAAGACGCCAACGTAGCTAAAAAGGATATTTCATATATCAGCGCTCATGGTACCGGAACGAAAGCTAATGATAGCAGCGAATCCAAAGCCATTTATTCGATTTTCGGTGAACAAACGGATTCGATTCCGATAAGTTCTATTAAATCCATGTTAGGTCATACCATGGGAGCGGCCAGTGCGATTGAAGCAGTTGCCTGCACGTTAGCCATATATCATTCTGTAATTCCTCCAACAATGAATGTAACCGAACTTGATCCAGAATGCGTGAAAAATGTAGTACCTAATCGAGCTGTGTATCAACCAGTTAATGTTGCAATGAGTAATTCTTTTGCTTTTGGAGGGAATATTTCCACCATCATTCTGAAAGGAGTAAATCATGACCCTCAATGAAGATCGTATTGTAATTACCGGTATGGGAACTGTCTCTGCCTATGGTGTTGATGATAATGCTTTATGGTCAGCTATTAAAGATGGAGTTATTCCTCAAGCACGATTAAATCCTAAAGAGGTACCCAAGGTTGTTAGAGTCAATCAATTTCACGCTGCTGATTTTTTGGGAAAAAAAGGGTTATTATTTATGAAACCGTGTTCATTATTTTTGTCAGTAGCTTCCGAAATGGCTTTAAAAAATGCCTTTAAAGATAAATCAGTGATTGATCCGGATCGATTGGGTATTTTTGTGAGTACTAATTATAGCGGGTTTAAAATGAGCGCTGAATTTGATAAAACAACGATTACTAAAGGTCCAAGGTTTGTTAGTCCCATGGAAACACCTAATACAGTCGATAATTCACCGGCATCTTATTTAGCTATACGAATTCAATCTAGAGCCTTTAATGCTACAATAGCGTCTGGATTTTGCGCAGGATTGGATGCTTTAGGTTATGCAATCAGTATGCTGAGACAGAAAAATGCGGATATTGTAGTTGTTGGAGGCACGGAAGAGTGGAACGATGAGGTAAATTGGTATTATAAGCACGCTGGGTTATTGCCCAAAGAATATGAAGAGAATTCAGGTAGGGCATTTCATCCCGAAAGTAACGGAATTATGCCAGGAGAAGGCTCCGCTGCTGTTGTGTTGGAGAGATATGAAGATGCCATTAAACGCAAAGCAACCATCTTAGGAGAACTCGTTAATTGGAATGCTTGTTTTGCTCCTGTTGAGGATGAAGAGAAAAGAGTGCAAGGATTTATTAGATGCATTAATACAACGATCCATGCAGATGCTGCTCGAGATGAAAATATTGATTTGATCATATCAGGAGCAAACGGACTTCCGTGCCATGATCGTATTGAATCAACTGCTTTTATGACTAAATTCCCCAATAAGCCGATTTTAGCTATCAAAAATACCATTGGAGAAACTAGCGGTGCGGCAGGTTTGTTTCAGTTAGTCGCATCCTTACATGCGATAAGAAACAAGACGAACTTTTGTAATAAAACGAACAAACAATTGGAAGGGATTGAAACTGTGTTGTTAACTGCAATTGATTTGTTTGGAGGAATGAGTTCAGTCCTTGTCAGAAAAGTTAATGTCTCATAATAAAGGTGATAAATATGAATGTAGCGGAAGTTCAACTGAATCCATTAACTGATGCGCAGCGAAGAATATGGAATACGGAACTACTTTATCCAAATACAGCACTATGTCTTCTAGCAGGAACCATAAAGATAAAAGGCAAAATAGACATACATATACTGGAAAAATCAGTTAATTTAGTTATTCAAAATAATGATGCCTTACGCATTAGATTAATTCAACATAATAATGAGATTAATCAATATGTGGAGAAATATACATATCAAAAATTTCAATTTCTAGATTTTAGTGAATCGCAAGACATGAACCACATATACGATACCTTACATGGGTATAATAAAACTTCAATGGAACTGCTAAATTCAAATTTATTTCAATTTATTATTTTCAAAGCGAATAACAATGAATACGGATATACGATAAAAATTCATCATATTATCTCAGATGGTGTATCGATTGAGATGATGTTGCGGCAAATTCATGAGAATTATTCACTATTGCTTCAGAGTAAAGTGGATCCAAATCGACGAATGCCGTCCTATATAGATTATATCTATGCCGAGCATGATTATAAAAGCTCAGAGCGGTACCAGATAGACAGAAATTATTGGTTAAGTGAGTTTCAAACAATACCAGATAATTATGAATTGAAACCATACAATCCTATAATAACGAGTACAATAGGAAATAGGAAAAATCTTGTAATAAAAGGGGCGCTCTATCAGCGATTACAACAATTTTGTCAACAAAATAGAATAAATATGCTTGCGTTTTTTCAAGCAATTATTTTTATATATTTGTATAAAGCAACAAATAATCATGATATTGTCATAGGTACAAATTATTCGAACAGAACTACCAAAAAAGAAAAAGACACCATGGGTATGTTTACGAGCACAGTTGCATTACGGCTGCATGTAGATCCTCAAGAGGAAATTATTTCATTTATCCAGCGACTCTTTATGAAAAATTCTAAAAATCTTAGACATCAAAAGTATCCATATAATGAATTAATTAAAGAGTTAAGAAAAATCCACAATATAAATCATTTACATCGACTTTTTGGGATTGCAGTGGAGTATAGGACGTTTAATTTTATAGAGCTAAACAGAATGGAAACTGAATATGAATATCAATTCTGCGGCGATGAGGCGAATGATTTAGTCGTTCATATCATTGAAAAATTAAAAGAATCAAACATAACGATTCATTTTGACTATCGTACGTTCGTATTTGATGATCGACAAATGGATAAATTGATTAATCATTTTCTTAAGATTGCAGACTATATGTTGGAACATAGCAGAGAGAAGGTAGGAAGCGTTTTTTTGATTTCGGAAGAAGAGCTAACCCAAATAAACGATGTATTTAACAATACGAAAGCGGAATATCCGAAAGACAAGACGATCCATGAGTTATTCGAAGAACAAGCAGAGCGAGTTCCCGATCAAATTGCGGTCGTATACGAAGGGAAGACATTGTCATATAAAGAGTTGAACCAGCGATCTAATCGCTTGGCTCGCAGACTGCGCGCAGAAGGGGTTGCGGTTGACCAACGCATAGGGATTATGGTAGAGCGTTCACTTGAGATGATCGTCGGAATCCTTGGCATCCTCAAAGCCGGGGGGGCGTATGTGCCGATTGATGCGGAATACCCGGCGGATCGTATTTGTTATATGCTGGATGATTCCGGAGCGAATTTGTTATTGACCCAAAGTCATTTGCAAGGACGTATAGCATTTGAAGGAACGATACTTTGTTTAGATGAATCCTGTAGTTACGATGAAGATGGATCCAATCTTGAACCTGCCGCGGGATCGAATGATTTAGCATATGTGATATACACATCGGGAACAACCGGAAAGCCCAAAGGGGTTATGGTGGAGCATCGAGGGTTGTGTAATTTAAAAGTAATGTTTGAGGAAACATTGCAAATCACGGAGAAGGATCGAATAGTACAGTTTGCAAGCCTGTCATTTGACGCCGCGTGTTGGGAAATTTATAAGGCATTGTTACTAGGCGCCACGTTATATATACCGACTGCTGCAACGATCCGGGACTATTCATTATTTGAAGCATTCATGGATAAGCATAAGATCACCGCATCCATCATGCCACCGAATTATGTAAACTATTTGAATCCGGAACATATGCCAAGTTTGACCAAGTTGATCACAGGGGGCTCCGCTTCATCTGTGGAATTGGTAGAAGCCTGGAAAGACCACGTAAAGTATTTTAACGCTTATGGACCGACGGAAGCGTCCATCGTTACGGCATTATGGTCAAGTACGGAGGAGGGAACAGGCCTTAAATCCGTTCCAATCGGCAGACCGATACCAAATCACCAAATTTATATACTAGATGGAAATGGGGATGCAGCTCCGATTGGTATGGTCGGAGAGTTGTGTATCGGAGGAGTCGGATTGGCAAGAGGCTACTTAAATCGTCCGGAACTGACCGCAGAGAAGTTTGTGAGTAATCGATTTGCTCCAGGAGAGCGGATGTATCGAACGGGTGATTTGGGGCGTTGGTTACCTGATGGAAACATAGAATATCTGGGACGCCTCGATGATCAAGTAAAAATCCGCGGCTACCGGATTGAAATCGGGGAAGTTGAGTCGGCATTGTTAAGCGTGGGCGATGTGAAGGAAGCGACTGTCGTGGCGCACCAAGATGAGAAGGGCGAGAAAACACTCTGTGCCTACTTTGTAGCGAATCAGTCATATTCAGTAAGTGAGATAAAAGGAGTATTATCGGAAAAATTGCCTCAGTTCATGATTCCGTCTTACTTTGTACAGCTCGAACAAATGCCAATCACAGCAAATGGGAAAATAGATCGCAAGGCATTACCTGTACCCGATGGAAAGTTGCAGACAGGGACAGAATATGTGGCTCCACGGAATACTATGGAAGCTACACTTACGGAAATCTGGCAGGAAGTGCTCGGTTTAAAAAAGGTTGGAGTAAAGGACAACTTCTTTGATTTAGGCGGTAATTCTCTTAAAGCCATGAATTTAGTTGCGAACCTTTCTAAGGGGATAAATGTAAATACAATGTTAAGGGATGTATTCAGTTATCCGACGATTGAACAAATGGCATTTTTTATTTTAGAAAAAGAGCAGGAACTTTATATCCCTATTCCTGTTGCGGCAAAGAGGGACTATTATCCTTTGTCATCTGCTCAGAAAAGAATGTATATACTAAGCCAAATGGAAGGCACTGATGTTGCTTACAACATACCGTTCATATTGGAAATAGAAGGACCGCTAAAGCGAGAAAAAGTGAATTCTGCCTTGAAGCAATTGATTGAACGTCATGAGTCGCTTCGCACTAGTTTCGAAATTTTGAATGGTGAACCGATGCAACGCGTTCACGACAATGTCAATTTTGGTGTTACAACTATAGAATTGGAGCGTGAGGATGTAGAGAATTATCTAAGAGAGTTTATACGACCCTTTCAGTTGACGCAGGCGCCTTTGTTAAGAGTGAGTCTATTACAGTTGGGTAAAGAGCATTATATTATGATCATTGATATGCATCATATCATCTCAGATGCCGTGACAATTGATATTTTTGTGAATGAATTCTTCAAGCTATATGAAGGTGAACAGTTGCCCGAGCTTCGAATTCAGTACAAGGATTATGTATACTGGCACCTGGAACAACAGCATCGCGGCAATTTGAAGAAACAGGAAGGATACTGGTTGAACGTATTTGAGGGAGAAATCCCAGTACTCGATATGCCTGCGGACTTTGAACGACCTCTTAAACTAAGCTATGAAGGAGCTTTGCATAATTTTAATATTGACGAAGAAGTATATAAAGGTTTGAAGAAAATTGTTGAACAGACAGGAAGTACCTTGTACATGGTACTGTTGGCTGCATACACGATATTATTATCGAAATATACAGGACAAAAAGATATTATCGTGGGAACACCAATTGCTGGACGAAATCATGCCGATTTAAAAGGGATTGTAGGTTTTTTTGTAAATACCTTGGTGATTCGCAGCTATCCCCTTGGCGAGAAGACATTTTTAGAATATGTGTACGAAGTTAAAGATACAATGTTAAATGCTTATGAAAATCAAGATTATCCATTTGAACAATTGGTCGAAAAGGTCAATTTTAAGAAAGCGGCAAATCGTAATCCTTTATTCGATACGATGTTTGCTGTTCAAAATTTAGATCAACTGGAGTTTAAGAGGAAGGACCTAGACGTGAAACCCTTAGCTCTAGAGCATAGGGTTGCTAAATTTGATTTAACTTTGTTTTTCAATGTAGGTCAAACGAATTTATCAGGATCTTTTGAGTATTGTACAAAATTGTTTAAGAGAAATACGATAAAATTAATCTCCAATCATTTAATGGATATTTTATCCACCGTTGTTGGGAAGTCAAATATTAAGTTGTCTGAAATCAAATTAAATGATCACGAAGATGTTAAATCAATTGAATTATTTGAATTGAATTTATAATACCCGGCATATATCAGGGAGGTGGATGATATGACAATATTTAATAAACAAGAGCTTTTTTGGAATAGTGTATTCGATGTTGATGATCAAATTACTTATTTACCATATTTAAAACCGGCTTCAAAGGAAGCGGATTTTAATAATACGTATTCTTCACTTGAAGCTTCGTTATCAGCCGAATGTTCTGAAAGAGTAATTACGATCGCCAATCAGTCACAAATGGCTATATATATGATTTTATTAGCTGGGGTAAATTGTTTATTGCATAAATACACGGGAAAAGAAAGCATCATTTTTGGGATGCCTTCCCTGAAATCCACAATCCATGATCAAACCGTACTAAGTGATATATTAATTATTAAAAATAAGGTAGACCGTTCCAGTTCATTTAGAACAGTGTTTAAACAACTCAATGTGTTTATAAAGGAAGCTATTGAACATCAACACATTCCATTTCGGAAGATGACTGGAAACTTAAATCTGCTGTACGATCATAATAACTTGCCGAAAGTGAATATAATCATTTCTTTGGATGGGTTGCATCATTGTTCTTACATAGAAGCTGTAGCTTCGGATGTAAGATTTGAATTTTATATTACGAATCATCGCATTCATTATAAGTTAGTTTTTGATGAGTCTCTTTATGATAAAGAATTTATAATTCAGATTGCAGAACATTTGGATCGAATCTTCTCTATTATTTTATTTGAACCTGACCTTGATTTTGGCCAACTCAAATTATTAACAATTAGGGAAGAAAGCGAAATTTTTACTGTATTTAATAATACAACAGAGTATGACCAGTGGGACAAGACGGTTCATTCGATATTTGAAGAGCAAGTTGAGATTGCTCCAGATCGAATTGCAGTTGTTTATGAAGGGCAAAAATTAACATACAAGCAATTAAATGAACGAGCAAATCAATTAGCTCATGCATTGCTAAAAGAGGGAATTAAGACCGAACAACTGGTAGGAATACTGGTAGAGCGTTCTCTTGAGATGGTCATTGGGATCCTTGGCATACTTAAAGCTGGCGGAGCGTATGTACCGATTGATCCGGAGTATCCGGAAGCACGGATTCAATATATAATCAAGGACTCAGATATCAAGCAGTTGCTAACCCAACGCCATCTTCAAAATCGATTTAATTTTGCAGGGAATGTAATGTTTTTAGATGAAGAAAATGATAGCCTTCAAGATATCTCAAATCCAGGGAACTTTGCCGGCCCTAATCATTTGGCATACGTGATCTACACATCAGGCACTACGGGCAATCCCAAGGGTGTAATGGTAGAACATCAATCCATAGTCAATACTTTAACACAATTAGAAAAAAACTATCCGCTAAAAACAGAAGATTCTATTTTGTTAAAAACAAATTATACATTCGATGTATCCGTAACGGAGCTGTTTGGATGGTTTTTTGGGTCAGGAAGATTAGTTATTTTGAAGCCTAATTTAGAGAAAAACCCAGAAGCGTTATTGAACATCATACTAGAAGAAAAAATAACCCACATTAATTTTGTCCCCTCAATGTTGCAAATGTTGCTTCACTCAATAAAGCCGACTGATGCGAAAACCCTGAAATCATTGCAGTATGTATTTGCAGCGGGTGAGGCACTGCCAATAAGAACAATAGAGGAATTTTATGCTTGCGGATTACGAGCACGACTAATAAATGTCTACGGACCAACAGAGACCACAATATATGCCTCAGAATATACAACGAGTGAATCTACGCTTGAATTCATTAATACACCGATTGGTAAGCCCTTTGGGAATATGCAAGCGTATATTTTAAATTCTGAAAATCACCCGCAACCGATAGGTGTAACAGGAGAATTATGTTTAAGTGGAGTAGGGCTGGCGCGAGGGTATTGGAATCGTCCTGATCTAACTGCGGAGAGGTTTGTACCAAACGTTTTGGATTCAAGTAAACGCATGTATCGTACGGGAGACTTGGCCCGTTGGTTGCCCGATGGTAATATCGAGTATCTAGGCCGCATTGATGACCAAGTAAAAATACGAGGTTATCGTATCGAAATTGGAGAAATAGAAACGGCGTTGCTTAAAGTGGAAACTGTCAAAAGTGTGGTCGTTACAGCACTCGAGAACGAGAACGGAAATAAAGCATTATGCGCTTATATAGTAGCTGAGAGGGATTATGCGGTAAGTGAATTAAAGGAGATTCTATCTAAACAATTACCAAGCTACATGATTCCGTCTTATTTTGTACAAATCGAGCAAATTCCTTTAACACCAAACGGAAAAATAGATCGGAAAGCACTGCCAGTTCCAAAAGGAAACATGAAGAGCGAAACGCACTATGTTGCCCCAAGGACAACCATCGAGCAAGCTCTGGTAGAGGTTTGGCAAAATGTATTGGGCGTGAGACCGATTGGTGTTTTTGACAATTTTTATAATTTAGGCGGAGATTCGATAAAATCTATACAAGTATCGTCTAGAATGTATCAAGCCGGTTATGGGGTAGAAATGAGACACCTATTAAAATACCCTACTATTGCTGAGTTAAGTATGTATGTTCAACCCACGACAGTCGTATCAGATCAAGGGGAAATCGTAGGAGCAGTTCCGCTAACACCAATTCAATCGTGGTTTTTTGAATCAAATTTTGAAGATCAATATTTTAATCAAGCGATGATGCTTTATAAAGAAGGACGTTTTGATATTGCGCTTTTAAGGAATGTGATGACACATATCAGTAAGCATCACGATGCTCTTCGTTCAGTGTTTGCAGAACGTAATAATAAAGTTGAAATGAACATACGCGGGAGCGAAGAAGGCACTTTATATACACTTGATGTATTTGATTTTCAAAATGAAGAAGATCTTGCAAACACAATCGAAATCACAGCAAATACGATTCAAAGCAGCATGAACATAGGCGAAGGTCCAATGATGAAATTGGGACTGTTCCGTTGTGCACATGGTGATCATTTATTGATTGTGATTCATCATTTGGTTATTGATATGGTTTCTTGGCGCATCCTGCTAGAGGACTTCGCGACGTTGTATGGGCAAATTGAGAATGGGAATGCGATTCAAGTTCCACAAAAAAGCGACTCTTATAAATTGTGGTCGAAGCGACTATCTGAATATGCAGAGGGTTCTGAAATAAAGAAAGAGCTTATGTATTGGGAGCATATTGAGCAGACCGTTCAGCACAAATTGCCAAAAGATTACGAAAATAACGTCGTATTTTATGACAGCAGCGATGTCATAGCCATACAATGGTCAGAGCAAGAAACTGCCAGCCTGTTAAAAAATTCCAATCAAGCTTATAATACGGAAATTAATGATTTGTTATTGACAGCTCTTGCTATTGCGGTTCACAAATGGACAGGGATTGAAGAAATTTTGTTGAGTTTGGAAGGGCATGGTCGAGAAACGATTATGCCCGATCTAGATGTTACACGTACAATAGGATGGTTTACGAGTCAATACCCTGTTTTGCTGCCATTGAAACCAAATCATGATTTGTCTAGTCACATAAAGACGGTAAAAGAAGTATTGCGTGCGATCCCTAATAAAGGGATTGGATATGGTATTTTGCGTTATATATCCAATTGTTGGGATAGACATGAGTATTTGAAGCCAGAGATCAGATTTAATTATTTGGGTCAATTCGATCAGGATTTTGAATTAAGCGGATTAAAAGTATCAGAATATTCAATCGGTTCCGTAGTCAGCGGAAAAACAATTAGAATGAATATGTTGGATATCACGGGGCTGGTACAAAACGGAAGGTTAACTTTTAAGATTGACTACAGCCTAAAACAATACCGTAACGAGACAATTCACCAATTTGCTAATTGGATTAAAGAAAGCTTGCAAGATATTATTCATCATTGTGCAAGTAAAGAAACAGTCGAATTGACTCCAAGCGACCTGACATTAAAAGGGATGACAACAGAAGAACTGACACAAGTCATTGAACAAACTTCTTATATCGGCGAAATTGAGGATTTGTACGAATTAACTCCGCTGCAAAAAGGAATGCTTTTCCACAGTATGAAGGATTCACATGCAGGTGCGTTTTTCGAACAATTATCCTTTGATCTACATGTACAGTTGAATGTAAAAGCATGGGTGAAAAGCTACGAAGCATTAATGAAAACACATTCAATCTTACGTTCGAATGTGTACCAAGGGTGGAAAGACACACCGCTGCAAATTATCTACAAGCAAAAAGCATGTGAATGGTTATTCGAGGATTTACGTTCATTAAGTTTTGAAGAGCGCGAAAAGCATCTAGCATCGTACATGATAACTAATAAAGCTAGAGGGTTTAAGCTTGAAAAGGATACGCTCTCACGTATTGCTATCATGCAAACGGACAATCATACGTACCGGGTTATTTGGAGTTTCCATCATATTATAATGGATGGTTGGTGTATGCCTCTCGTAATAAAAGAATGGATTTACAATTATGAAGTATTGATCGGGGAAAAAGCAGCTAAGAATACATTAATTACACCGTACAGTCGATATATTGAGTGGCTTGCGGAACAAGATGGCCTTGCAGCAGCTAACTATTGGAAAGAGTATTTAGCCAACTACCAGGAGCATACCGTGATTCCATATTTTAAATCAAACCACGCGGAAGCATTCTCAACAGAGACTCTAGCCTGTGAATTGGATATGACGCTAACCGATAGACTGCACCAGATAGCTAACCGTAATCAAGTGACGATGAGTACGTTAATGCAAACCATGTGGGGGATTTTGCTTCAAAAATACAATAATAGCGAGGACGTTGTATTTGGTACTGTAGTTTCAGGAAGACCGGAAGTAATTCCAGGTATCGAAAGTATGATTGGCTTGTTCATAAATACCATTCCAGTTCGTGTCAGAAGCGAGAAGTGGATGACTGCTGCCCAGTTGATGCAACACATCCAAAGATCGATGATTGCTACTAAACCATATGAAGCGTACCCGCTGTTTGAAATACATGCAAAAACGGAGCAGAAACAAGATTTGATTAACCATATTTTGGTGTTTGAAAATTATCCTCTTGAGCAGGATTGGGTTAATGAAAAAATTAATAATACAAAGTTAAAGATTACCAGCCTCAAAGTAGAGGAGCAGACCAATTATAATTTTAATGTTTTAGTGATACCGGGACATAAGATGGAGGTCCGCTTTCAATATAATGCGAACGTATATGATCGTATAAACGTTGAAAAAATCGGTAGGCATTTTGTTCACCTTCTCCGGCAAATATCACAAAATCCAGATGTACTAATAAAGAATCTGAGTGTGATTACAGATGCAGAGAAAACAGAAATTTTTGAGATATTTAACAATACAAAAACGTTGTATCCGAGAGATAAAACAATATATGAGTTGTTTGAGGAGCAGGCTGAACGCGTACCCGACCAAATAGCGGTAGTATACGAAGGACAACAACTTACATATAGAGAGTTGAATCAACGAGCGAATCAGTTAGCGCGCACACTTCGAGAAATAGGGATAGGGTTAGACCAAAGAATAGGAATCATGGTAGAACGTTCTCTCGAAATGATTGTCGGAATCATTGCTATACTTAAATCTGGAGGGGCATATGTGCCTATTGATCCAGATTATCCTGAAGAACGAATTCGTTATATGTTGGACGATTCAGAAGCGAAATTGTTATTGACACAAAGTCATTTAAAGATTCCTGAGGTTTTTTCCGGTATATCTTTGAATATCGACAAAGAACATAGTTATCATGTTGATCGGACGAATTTAGAGTTGTTAAGCAGTTCATCGAATCTTGCATACGTCATTTATACTTCGGGAACTACTGGAAAACCAAAAGGTAATTTAACTGTACATCGAAACATCATACGGGTTGTAAAAAATACAAATTATATAGAGATTAATCAATCCGACAAAGTGTTGCAGTTTTCCAATTATGCCTTTGATGGTTCAACATTTGATATTTTTGGTGCATTGTTAAACGGGGCTCAATTGGTTATGGCTCCAAAAGAGACGATGTTAAATGTGCGGCAATTAGCTGCCTTGATAGAGGAAAAACGTATTTCTGTTATGTTTATGACCACAGCATTTTTTAATGTACTCGTTGATATTGATGTAAATTGTTTAAAGCATGTTCAAAAAATCTTGTTCGGCGGAGAGCAAGTATCAGTTAAACATGTACGCAAAGCACTTCAATTTCTCGGTCCTAATAAATTAAAACACGTTTATGGTCCAACGGAGAGTACAGTATTTGCTACATGTTACGACATTAATGAAGTACCAATTGATGCAGTTAACATTCCAATTGGACAACCGATAAGCAATACGGAAATATATATTGTTGATTCCGCAAATCAATTGCAACCGGTAGGAATCATAGGAGAACTGTGTATTGGAGGAGATGGCTTAGCACGCGGATATTTGAATCATCCGGAACTAACAGCAGATAAGTTCCAGGAGAACCCGTTTATGTTAGGAGAGAAAATGTATCGAACGGGTGATTTGGCTCGTTGGTTGTTGGATGGTAACATTGAATTTCTAGGACGAACCGACTATCAAGTGAAAATCCGCGGCTATCGAATTGAAATTGGAGAAGTGGAAACAGCGTTATTAAGCGTTGAAGGTGTAAAAGAAGCCGTCGTTACAGTCCATGAAGATCAGAAAGGCGACAAATCTTTATGTGCTTACTTCGTTGCAAATCAGATTTATCAACCAAATGAAATGGAAGAAAGACTATTAACCCGACTGCCGAATTACATGATTCCTTCTTACTTTGCCCAAATCGAGCAGATGCCGCTGACTTCGCATGGAAAAGTCGACCGTAAGGCGTTGCCTATAATAGACATAAAGAATCAGGCAGGAAGTGATTATGTTGCTCCACGAAATACCCTCGAAAAAGAACTAGCCGAAATTTGGCGCGAAGTGCTCGGAATAAAACAGATGGGCATCAAAGATAACTTCTTTAATCTTGGAGGGCATTCATTAAGAGCAACAACCTTAGTCGCAAAGATTCATAAAAGAATGAATATTAATATAGCACTAAGGGAAGTGTTTAACAGCCCGACGATAGAGCAGTTAGCGAAAGCTATCCAAAATCTTGATCAACTGAATTTTGTATCAATTCCAAGGGCAGAACATAGAGAATTTTATCCCGTATCTTCTTCGCAAAAACGGATGTATATTCTGACACAACTCGAAGGTGCGAATATTAGTTACAACATACCTAGCATGTTGAGGATAAAGGGAGCTATAGATCTGGAGAAATTAAATTCTGTATTCAAGCAGCTGATTGACCGCCATGAATCACTGCGTACAAGCTTTGAAATTATACAAGGTGAACTTGTTCAACGGATTCACGATGTAGTTGACTTTACATTAAACCTGCGGAAGGTTACACAAGGCCAATTAAACGAATATACTCGGCAATTTATTCGTCCGTTTAGTTTAAAAGAAGCTCCCCTCTTAAGAGTTGAGCTATTGGAGATTGAACCACTGGAGCACCTTTTATTCATCGATATGCATCACATTATTTCAGACGGTGTTTCAATGAATGTGTTCATTCGCGAGTTATTCCAATTGTATGAAGGAAGAGAACTGCCGGCGATAAACAATCAGTATAAGGATTTCGCAGTGTGGCAGCAAGATGAAAAACAACAGGAGCATAAAAGGCAACAGGAAGAATATTGGGTGGAATTACTAAAAGGAGATCTTCCTGTTTTGCAATTACCAACCGATTTTGTAAGACCAGCAATACAAAGCTTCGAAGGAGCCACACATAAATTTATTATTGATAAGCAAAGAAGTGATGCGTTAAAACAATTGGCAGAAGAAACAGAATCAACGATGTACATGGTTATGTTGGCTTTATTTACAACGATTTTAGCAAAATACAGCGGTCAAGATGACATCATCGTCGGTAGTCCTATTGCAGGCAGAATTCATGCGGATTTAGAGCATGTTATCGGGATGTTTGTTAATACATTGCCGATGCGTAACTATCCGACAAGGGAGAAGACGTTTGCTGAGTATCTCGGGCAAGTGAAGGAAAATGCATTAAAGGCATATGAAAACAAAGATTATCCATTTGAAGAATTGGTAGAGAAACTGGATGTTTCGAGGGATTTAAGTCGTAATCCAATCTTTGATGTAATGTTTTCATTCCAAAATCTAGAGCAAAATGTTGAAGGCATTCATGGATTGGAAATAGAACCGTATGAGTTTAATAATAGTATCTCGAAATTTGATTTAACGTTGGTTGCATTTGAAAAGGAAGACCAATTTCATTGTATGCTTGAGTATGCCACATCTTTGTTTAAAGAACAGAGTATGATTATCTTTGAAAGACATTTTATGCAATTGATCGAGTCAATAATTGGTAATCCACATAAGAAGCTTTCAGAGGTATCCATTATTACACAGTCAGAGAAAGCGGACATTCTTGATGTATTTAACAATACGAAAGCGGAATATCCGGAAGACAAGACGATCCATGAGTTATTCGAAGAACAAGCAGAGCGAGTTCCCGATCAAATTGCGGTCGTATACGAAGGGAAGACATTGTCATATAAAGAGTTGAACCAGCGATCTAATCGCTTGGCTCGCAGACTGCGCGCAGAAGGGGTTGCGGTTGACCAACGCATAGGGATCATGGTAGAGCGTTCACTTGAGATGATCGTCGGAATCCTTGGCGTCCTCAAAGCCGGGGGGGCGTATGTGCCGATTGATGCGGAATACCCGGCGGATCGTATTTGTTATATGCTGGATGATTCCGGAGCGAATTTGTTATTGACCCAAAGTCATTTGCAAGGACGTATAGCATTTGAAGGAACGATACTTTGTTTAGATGAATCCTGTAGTTACGATGAAGATGGATCCAATCTTGAACCTGCCGCGGGATCGAATGATTTAGCATATGTGATATACACATCGGGAACAACCGGAAAGCCCAAAGGGGTTATGGTGGAGCATCGAGGGTTGTGTAATTTAAATGTAATGTTTGAGGAAACATTGCAAATCACGGAGAAGGATCGAATAGTACAGTTTGCAAGCCTGTCATTTGACGCCGCGTGTTGGGAAATTTATAAGGCATTGTTACTAGGCGCCACGTTATATATACCGACTGCTGCAACGATCCGGGACTATTCATTATTTGAAGCATTCATGGATAAGCATAAGATCACCGCATCCATCATGCCACCGAATTATGTAAACTATTTGAATCCGGAACATATGCCAAGTTTGACCAAGTTGATCACAGGGGGCTCCGCTTCATCTGTGGAATTGGTAGAAGCCTGGAAAGACCACGTAAAGTATTTTAACGCTTATGGACCGACGGAAGCGTCCATCGTTACGGCATTATGGTCAAGTACGGAGGAGGGAACAGGCCTTAAATCCGTTCCAATCGGCAGACCGATACAAAATCACCAAATTTATATACTAGATGGAAATGGGGATGCAGCTCCGATTGGTATGGTCGGAGAGTTGTGTATCGGAGGAGTCGGATTGGCAAGAGGCTACTTAAATCGTCCGGAACTGACCGCAGAGAAGTTTGTGAGTAATCGATTTGCTCCAGGAGAGCGGATGTATCGAACGGGTGATTTGGGGCGTTGGTTACCTGATGGAAACATAGAATATCTGGGACGCCTCGATGATCAAGTAAAAATCCGCGGCTACCGGATTGAAATCGGGGAAGTTGAGTCGGCATTGTTAAGCGTGGGCGATGTGAAGGAAGCGACTGTCGTGGCGCACCAAGATGAGAAGGGCGAGAAAACACTCTGTGCCTACTTTGTAGCGAATCAGTCATATTCAGTAAGTGAGATAAAAGGAGTATTATCGGAAAAGTTGCCTCAGTTCATGATTCCGTCTTACTTTGTACAGCTCGAACAAATGCCAATCACAGCAAATGGGAAAATAGATCGCAAGGCATTACCTGTACCCGATGGAAAGTTGCAGACAGGGACAGAATATGTGGCTCCACGGAATACTATGGAAGCTACACTTACGGAAATCTGGCAGGAAGTGCTCGGTTTAAAAAAGGTTGGAGTAAAGGACAACTTCTTTGATTTAGGCGGTAATTCTCTTAAAATATTATCATTAGTTCAATGTCTAACCAAAAAAATGGGCGTTAGTATAGATTTCCAAACTGTTTTCTATGCTCCGACGGTTGAATTAATGGCAATGCAATTACAATTAATAAGAAGCAATTTGACGAACGTAAAAAAGAAAAACACATTCATCCAATTAAATAAATATGGAAAAATTAATATATTCTGTTTTCCGCCTCCTCCAGGGATTGGGTTAGTTTATATGGAGATGGCTAAATTGCTAGAATCAGAGTGTGTAGTAAATGTTACAGACTTTATTGATCATTTTGAAAATTATGAAGCAATGCTATACGAATATGTAAAGGAAATCTCAAGCATACAGAATGAGGGGCCATATGTGCTATGCGGATATTCCGGAGGAGGTAATTTAGCATTTGAAGTAGCAAAAACGATGGAGCAGAGTGGAATGAGCGTCTCGGATATTATCATGATAGATACAACACCTTGGAACAAAGAAGTTCATATGATATCAACTCAACTAATGCATGATATAGCAAAGGAAAATGATTTAAAATACAATAAAAGAAAATATTTAGATTATATGGATCAACTAACCAACCTGGGTAAAGTGTCAGCTAATCTTCATAACATAGTTGTTGAAACAGTGACAACAAGGTATAAGAAAAAATGGAGAGATTATACTTGGAAAGTATACAAGGAGTATAATGGATATGGGAAGCATGATGAGCTATTACATCCTGTATATGTTAAAGAAAACATAAAAATTATCAAAAGGATAGTGGATGAAATCGTTAATAGTAAGATGGAATCAGACGTGTATTGAACGAGCTTGAAGAGGGGAAAGAGCTTGAAGTTGGTCTCGGAGAAAGCTGTGGGAGGCCCTTTTTAGGAATTAATTTTGTTTCAGGGGAACTTAAAGTCGCATTGAAGCCGAGCAGACCTAGAATTATTTTCTGATCTTTGCTCGGCTTTTTCTCATGTCTTTTTCTCTTAGGGTAAACGCTGTTTTCTCAAGCTCATTTTATGCGTATTTATGCATATTCGGAGAACGCTGGCCGTCACCCCGATGGGGCCGAAGCGGAGCGGAGGAGGCCGCTTGCGGCTAATGGACTTCAGGTTAAACATGACAAGGGAAAAGGCTTTTCTGCATTCGTTCGGACGAAAGACGGCACCAACAACTGTACCTGTGTTGCATCGTCAATAGCAGCATGCAGCGTAAAGGACGATGCCCGATCCTCCAACCATGGATAAGGAGTTGCGTCAATCTGCCATAGCATGCCCGCTTGCGGTTTGCGTTCACGTGGCTGATGGGCTTTACTGCGACGCCGTTGCTTCAGCGAAGTGACAGCAATTGCTTCCGTAATACTTGGCTGTGAACAGCTCAACGATTCGTTCCTTCACTTCATTGGGGAGGGCGTGACAAGGCTTTTTTCCTCGATTCTTGTGTATAAGTTCTTGGGCTCCTTCTCCGGATTGGTATTTTTTCTTCATTCGAATGACTTGGCGCTCTGATAAACCAAGCGCTGCCGCTCCCTCCCTGTTCGTCATCCGCCCATCTATGATTTTCTCCACAACGAGTACCTTCTTCATTTCTGCTTTCGTCAATGTCATTATCTCCTGTCCCATAGTGACATTATCTCAGAACAGTTATAGGGTGACATTATCACAGACGAATAACAAATTTAGCTCTCCTATATTTGACAACCGGTTCATAATTCACTATAATGGCTTGTAATCTTATACGGAATATACGTTGAAAGAGCGCAGTAGCAGGCAGTCACTGTTCACAGAAAGCCAGGGGTTGATGGGACCTGGCAGCATACTGTTTCTTGCGAATTACACTCTGGAGTATCTTGGGTAATGCCAAGCGGGGTAGCTCACGATAATGGGCTGAGAGCGGTATGATGATCCGGTTGTTCCGGTCATTGTACAAGTTGGGTGGTAACGCGGTTCTTCAATCGTCCCTGGATCTGCTGGTGCAGATGAGGGGCGATTTTTTATTTTCGCGTATATTCGGGCATATAAGACCAAGACACAAGGACAGGGAGCTGAGAATGTTGAATATTATTGATGAACTGGAATGGCGCGAGGCGATTAATCAACAGACGGATGCCGAAGGGCTGCGCAAGCTGGTGGAGGAGCAGTCGATTTCGTTGTACTGCGGGGTGGACCCGACCGGAGACAGCATGCATATCGGGCATCTCATTCCGTTCATGATGCTCAAGCGGTTCCAGTTGGCCGGGCACAAGCCCGTCATTCTGATCGGCGGCGCGACCGGAACGATCGGCGACCCGAGCGGACGGCAATCCGAGCGGTCGCTGCAGACGATGGAGCAGGTGCAGGCGAATGTGGAGGCGCTGACCGCGCAGATGAAAAAGCTGTTCCTGACCGACGGAGACAATCAACTGCGCATGGTGAACAACTATGACTGGACGCATCAGTTGAATGTGATTGACTTTTTGCGCGACTACGGGAAAAATTTCAGCATTAATACGATGCTGGCCAAAGATATTGTGTCAAGCCGCCTGGAGAGCGGGATCTCCTACACGGAATTCTCCTACCAGATCCTGCAATCTATGGACTTCCTGCATCTGTACCGGGAAGAGGGCGTGCAATTGCAAATCGGCGGTTCCGATCAGTGGGGAAATATTACGAGCGGACTGGACTTGATTCGCAAAAAGGAAGGCCCTGAGGCCAAGGCGTTCGGCCTGACGATTCCGCTGATGCTGAAAGCGGACGGCACGAAGTTCGGCAAAACGGCCGGCGGCGCGATCTGGCTCGATCCGAAGAAGACGACGCCGTATGAGTTCTACCAGTTCTGGGCGAACACCGACGACCGCGATGTCGTTAAATATTTGAAATACTTCACCTTCCTCGATAAAGAGGCGATTGAAGCGCTGGCCGAGAAAGTGCGCACCGAGCCGCATAAGCGCGAAGCGCAAATTACGCTGGCCGAAGAAATGACGAGATTCGTTCACGGCGAAGAGATGCTGGCGCAGGCGAAACGAATTACGGCCGCGCTGTTCAGCGGCGATATCCGGTCATTGACGGCGGATGAAATTGAGCAAGGCTTCAAGGAAATGCCGACGTTTGAGGCTTCCAAGGAATCCAAGAATATCGTCGAGTGGCTCGTCGATACAGGCATTGAGCCGTCGAAGCGCCAGGCGCGCGAGGATATTGCCAATGGCGCCATTTCGTTGAACGGCGAGCGGGTGAGCGAGCTGGAATTCGTCGTCGGCGCCGAGCACGCGATTGAAGGACGCTTCATCATTATCCGCAAAGGAAAGAAGAAATATCATTTGGTGAAATTGGTGTAAAGGCAAGGACAAAATGAGATGAAAGCAACAAGAGGCGCCGGGCGATGCTGAAATCGCTGCTGCGCCTCTTCTTTTATTGCGGAAAAGTGATGCGGCTGCGGCCGGCAGATAGCCGTTCATTGCGGAGCAGTCATCACCCTGGGCCGGGCTTGCAATTGTCTATATTTCAAAGTACAATTGACATAATTATCTGATTTGTACGGGAAGAATGTCTGTTAGATACTTGAATTGTACCATCATTCGCACATTCGCGCTTATAACGAGGAGACGGCAAAGGAGGAGTATTGGTATGAAGAAGAGAGCTTTGAAGTCTTTGTCTGCAGGTACCGGGCACTCCACTGCTGTTTTCTTTGATGCTTCACAATCACGGGAGAAGTGTGTCCAAAATTGGATAGAAGCGGCTATTCCTGCAGCATTGCGTTCCTAGAAGACAGCGGATAAAATGCCACAGGCCGCTTTCCTGTGGTTACATAGCTTGAGATAAGCGCCACAGGGTTCCTGTGGCGTTTTTTAATTTTTGCCAAAGGAGAAGAGAACTATGAAATTGATCGGAAGTAAAGTGTACGTCAGACCAGTCGAGGAGTCGGATGCGGATAGGCTGCTCGCTCTCGAAGTCAAGAACAGGGATTTCTTTCAACCGTTCACGGGGTTGCGGGAAGCGTCTTTTTATACGCTCCAAGGCCAGGCGGAGCGAATTAAAGAGGCGGTGGAACAAAGCAAAGAAGACAAAGCATACTTTTTTGTCATTTGCTTGCGGGATTGCGGCCAGGTTATTGGCGAAATGATGTTGACCGAAGTCGTCAGATACAACCTGCAAAGCTGTTGGCTTGGGTACTTTCTGGATCAGGATCACAATGGGAAAGGCTATATGACCGAAGCGGTTCAGCTTGTTGTCCGGTATGCTTTTGACGAACTGGATTTTCATCGCATCGAAGCGGGCGTCATGCCGCATAACATAGGTTCTATCAAAGTGCTGCTCAAGGCCGGGTTCCATAAGGAAGGGCTTGCCAAGCAAAATGTGAAAATTAACGGACGCTGGGAAGATCATCAGACATTAGCCATCGTAAACGACGACGATGCTGAGGAAGGGAAAGAGGCCAAAAAGGTTCGGCGCAGCAATCCGAATACGGTTGCCTCTCCCGTCGGCCCTTATACACATCTTGCCGTTGTCCCAAGAGGGGCGGAGTTGTTAGTTCTGTCCGGACAAATCGGGACCGACATGAACGGAGACCTGCCCTCGGATATGAACGAGCAGCTGTATAATACGCTGCAAAATATTCTGCGCATTTTGGAAGGGGAATCGGTATGTGCGGATAATATTATTAAAATCAAAATTTTGGCTACCGAAGAAATGGACTGGGACTGCTTCAATGAAGTGTGGGAGAAGTTCCATGGGGGGACCGCTCCTTCGATGACGATGTCCTATGTGCCGGCTCTGGCGCTTCCTTCTCTCAAAGTCGAAATCGAAGCATGGGCCGCCAGATGGTAATGCCAAATCGTTGTGCCAGTTAACATAATAAATCTTACCGCCCCTCCTCGCAGGCGGGGCGGTTTGTTATCGCCGGCAAGACCTGCGCTCCCTATTGATAATGAGATGTATCCCCGTACATTTCAATGGTTGGAACACGGTTCTCTATCGATATTTTGCTGAGGCTGGCGGATTGGATATCCGGCAGGCTTCCAAGCTCCTGCAATGTTTTATTTCCGTAGTAACCCAGAATTGTCTTCAGGGTAATGCGATGAGTCACAATCAGCACCGTCTCGCCCTGGTGTCTGGAGATGATGCTGTCGATAGCGGGGATCACCCTGCTTATCAATTGCTCATAAGTTTCTCCTAAGCCTGTTGGCTGATACAAATCCGGGCGGTTGAAAAAATGAAAATACTGCTGCGCAAACTGATTCTCGATAAATTCGATATGCTGCCCTTCCCACAGCCCCATATTGATTTCCATGAATTCATCCATCGGCCTGATGCCGACCTGCTGCTTGCCTGCGGCGATCCGGGCCGTTCTCCATGCCCGCATACTGGAGCTTGAATAGACCGCATCCAACCGCACCGACTGCAGTCTCTGCTGCAGCCATTCCGCTTGCAGCACCCCCAAGCTTGTAAGAGGCGAATCTTTGTGTCCCTGCATTCTCTCTTCCACATTCCATTCCGTCTGTCCATGTCTCGTCAAGTATAACGTCGTCTTTGCCAAGGCGCAGCCCTCCATCTTTACCTACCATTCTCGTCTCGAGTATACTATTGAAAAATATAGAATAATAATATATTTTGAATGATATTCATAATGAAAATATATAATAGGGAGCGCCAAGCATGAATTTGCATGCCCTCAAAATATGTTATACCGTTGCCCTGACAGGGAGCGTAACGAAAGCGGCGGAGAAGCTGAAAATAAGCCAGCCGGCCATTACGGCCCAGATCAAGAAATTCGAGAAGGAACTGGATGTCCCCCTGTTCGAGCCGAAAGGAAGGGGAGTCGCGCTGACGTCCATAGGACAAAAAATAATGAATCCGGCAAAGCGTCTCTTCGCGCTGGAAGGTCAAATCGAAGCGATGGCGGAAGAATACCGCACCCATCGCGGCGGCAAATTGCGTATCGCCGGTACCTACTTGGCAACGAGCTGCCTCATTCCAAGATGGGCTGCCCAATTCAAATGCAATCACCCGGAAATTGAGGTGCAGATCACAACGGCGAACACGCAGGATGCGCTGGAACAGCTCATCCATTATGCTGCGGATATCGCGATCTGCGGAGGAGAGTCAGAGAGTCATTCCGGGGAGGTGGAGCGGGAGGAGCTCTATCGGGATGAAGTGTGGTTCGTCGTCGCCCCCGGCCACAAATATGCGAACCGGCATATCTCCTTCCGTCTAATGATGACAGAGCCCTTCATTATGAGGGAGGAAGGGAGCGCCATTCGCGAGAGGCTGTTCGCCCTCTGCAAGACGTACATGGCAAGCCCTCCCGAAATCGCGCTCCAGTTCAGCGGTCTGAACGAGACGATTCATGCCGTCGCTTCCGGGTATGGAGCCAGCTTCATCTCTTCTCTGGCAGCCAGTCCGTACGTCAATCGGGGAGAGCTGGCCCGTGTTCATGTGGACGGGCTGCTCCCCGTCAATTCGATTGCCTTATGTACGCGCAAGCACGGAACATACGAACCATACGTTAAGGAATTTATATCGATGGCACGAAGAAATCCGCATGGCTTCGGGAAGGGAAGCCCTTAATAAGAAACGAGGGGAGCTGATCGGATGGACGTCATGTCCGTATTATCCTTTTTGGGAGTAGCGGTGCTTCTTACGCTGATGCCTGGCCCTGACAATGTATTTGTCCTTGCGCAGAGGAGCATATCCCAGGGCAAAAAAGCAGGCATAGCAACGGCACTTGGCCTATGTACAGGCTTGCTCGTGCACGTGGCCGCCGCGACATTCGGGATTTCAGCGATTATTTATCCATCCGCGCTCGCATTTACGGTCGTGAAGTATGCCGGAACCGCCTATTTATTGTATTTGGCCTGGAAGTCGTTTCGTGAAAAGGGATCGGTTCTCGCCTGGAATGAGGAGACAGCGGTAAACTATGACGCGTTATACAAAAAAGGAATTTGATGAATCTTCTCGATCCGAAAGTATCCTTGTTTTTCTTGGCTTTATTGCCTCTGTTCGTCGATCAGGCCGCCGGTCATGTCCCGGCGCAAATGCTTGTGTTGGAAGCTGTGTTCATACTCCAGGCCATCATACTGTTTAGCGTGATCAGCTTTTTTGCGGAAAAGCTCCGTCCCCTTTTAGTAAAGAGCCCGTCGATTTCTCGAAAAATGAGCTGCATTCAAGGGTCTTTGCTGGGGCTTATCGCCGCGCACATTGCCTTCAGCGAAAAGTGACTTGCTCATTCACGAATGAAGTAAGGCGAGGGATGCGTTGAATTGCTCGTGCCGATTCGTACAGTTGCGATTGGCGAGCCCCCACGCTCATGGATGCTCTCGAACGCTTGCACGGCGGCATTGGCCACTTCAATGTCCTGCGCGCTTGTGCCGCCGCTTACGCCGACTCCCCCTACGATGATCCCTTTCTTGACAAGCGGGATCCCTCCGCCCAAAATCACGATTCTTCCTTGATTCGTCGTGTTGATTCCGAAGGACGGTCCGCCGGGAAGCGCCGCTTCCGACAGATTGGATGTCGGCATTTTCATCGCTGCACTCGTCCATGCTTTGTTGATGGCGATATCGATAGCGGCGATCCGGGCATTATCCATCCGGTGCAGCGCAAGAAGGTTCGCCCCTTCGTCCACGATAGCGATCACTTCCGACAGAGCGAGCTCCCGAGCTTTCCGTTCCGCGGCGGCGAGGAGCATTTTCGCGGCTTCCAATGTCAGTTTCATCAAGTTCATTCACTCCCAGATGTTCATCTGGTGTATTGTATGGTCATTCACCCAGATTCGTGATTGGGGTGAGCTTAAGGTGGAATTGCCAACCGCTCCCCGGTTCGAACCAGGGAGCGGTTGCTGTTGATGTCAACGGTCAGCCCGCGAAGGATATCGGATGGCCGGGCAGCTATTTTATTTTCCGGCCGGAGTGTAATATTCAATATCCTCTTTATACATGCTGTATGCTTCGGCATATTCCATCACGCGGGCCACATCCGAGATGAAGGCTTCGTCATACCCGGCCCGCCGCAACAGATGGAAGCCCATTTCCATGCCGGAGGCGATGCCTGCCCCGGTGATGATTCGGCCGGCATCGACAATGCGCGCCCGGCTGATCGTGCAAGCCGGCGCGAGCTCGGCAAGCCGATCGATGGGCACCTTGCCCATGGCGGAAGCTTCCAGCCGATCCGGTGCTTTGCGGCTGGTCGCCGGCAGCCCGTCCAGCAGCCCCATGTTCCCATAGATCCAGGAGCCGGTGCAGACGCTGGTCAGCAAGGTCGTCTCGGGCAGCGAGCGTATAAAGTGGTGCAGCCGCTTGTTGTAGGTCTCCTGCCGGGTTCCGAACCCGCCGGGGATGAGAAAGGCATCCATATCCGGCATGTCGTTGAAGCTGTAGTTGGGGTGGACCGTAAGGCCGGCTTGGGTCTGGACGGGTCTTAGTGCATCGGCGACCAGAAAGGCGTCCAGCCCGGGATCCAGTCTGCGCGCTACCGAAAACACGCCATAAGGCGCGGCATAATCGACGACCTCGGCATCCTTGAAAATATAGACACCCAATCGGAAGCCTTGTTTTTTACTCATGGTTCATCCTCTCGCTTTCCTATCGAATTTTGAAATCGATTTATGATATTGTTGCGAGATTTATGATATCATGGAATCAGCTATCGCAGTCATGAGGATATACGATATGACGTATTTCATTTTTCGATATCAGGAGGGGGAGCTATGATCGAATTGCTGGAAGGGAGAGTCATGAAGACCTTTATTGCCGTGATGGAGGAAAAAAGCTTCAGCCGCGCGGCGGATCGGCTCGGCTATGTTCAATCGACGGTAACCACCCATATTCAGTCCCTGGAGCAGGCGTGCAAGCAGAAATTGTTCCATCGCTTGCCGCGCGGGGTGAAGCCGACGCCCGCCGGCGAAAAATTGATGAAATACGCCTATCAATTTGTTCATCTCGGATCTTCAATCGAAGAAGCGATGAATGAGCTGGAGCAGCCGAAGGGAACGGTTTATCTTCGCATGCAGGAATCTTTTTTTCTGACGCGCTTTTCTTCCTTTATGCCGTATTTTGTGACTAAGTACCCCGGGGTGAAATTGCGGATTGAAGCGGGATTTTATCAGGATATTCTCGATCATGTGCTGGAGCACGCGATTGATTTCGGTATGGTCCCGCGCGATCCGCAGCGGCATGACGTCGTCTTTTATCCGTTGGCGGAAGAGAAATTGATCTTTATTGCTTCCCGGGCGCTGATGAGCGCGGTGGAGACGGAAGGGCCTCAGCGGTTAAGCCAGGAGGTCTTGATCAGCTTCGGAACCGACTGCCTGTATCATACGCAGGCGAGCCAGGCCCTGCAGAAGGCGGGCATTGCCGTGAAGGAGGCGCTGGAGCTGCCAAGCCTTGACATGATTAAGCAATCCGTGAAATGGGGATCAGGCTTTGCCCTGCTTCCGGAAATTGCGGTGCAGGCCGAGCTTGAGGCAGGTGAATTCGACGCGCTTCCCATCGGTTCGGACATCCGCTCAACGCATGGAATGATCGTTCATAAAAGCAGAGAATTAAGCTTCCCGGCCCGATTGCTGCTGTCGGAATGGACAGAATACTCCAGTGGATGAACAAGGAACAGCCTCCGGAACCGGAACGGTGGGGAGGCTTGTTGGCGTTCGATGCTATGTTCCCGCGTGCTTTGGGATGATCCGGGTTCCCTATGTCTCCAAATCCGGTGGGCGCAGGCAAGTGGATGGTGCAGAAATCGTCAGATTGGATGGTTACGGGTTGAGGCATTTCCGTTATATTCAAGGCGCATGGAAGGGGGGGCTCCTGGCGGCCCTCGATCTTTCCGTAGGTGTCCCCGAAGCCGCTTTGATTGCGATGTGACGGGAATTACAGCCGTCCTGACGTCTTTCAATTGATCGCGAACGATAAAAAACAAGAAGTCGTACGAACTGCAGGCATGTCATAATAAAAGGGAGGCAGTTCCGCTTCGATGCGGATCCTCCCTTGGCCGCCTCGGGCGGATTAAGCCAGACACGACCTTGGGTCGTGTTTTTTGCAGACAGAGAAAAGGAGAGAACGCCATGTCACAACGAAATGTAGATGAATTGCGGGAGCAATTGGACGCGATTAACGCGCAGCTGCTGGAGCTGCTGTCGGAACGGGCCCGCATTACCCAGGAGATCGGGAATGAGAAAGGGAAGCAGGGCGTACCCAAGTTCGACCCGGTGCGGGAAAAAGCAATGCTCGACAGGCTGGTCGCCAGTAATAAAGGACCGTTTGATGACAAAACGATTCGCCACCTGTTCAAGCAAATTTTTCAAGCGTCGCTGAACCTGCAGCAAGAGGAGCAGAAGAAGCATCTGTTGGTCAGCCGCAAAAATCAGCAGGAAGATACTATCGTCACGTTGGATTCGATAGCGGTCGGAGGAGGAGCGCCCGTCATGATCGCCGGGCCGTGCTCGGTCGAGAGCTATGAGCAGGTCCGCCAAGTCGCGGCGGCGCTGAAGGAAGCCGGCATTACGGTCATGCGCGGGGGGGCCTTCAAGCCAAGAACCTCCCCTTACGATTTCCAGGGTCTCGGGGTAGAAGGCCTGAAGATTTTGAAGGAAGTCGGCACCGAATTCGGGTTGAAGACGATAAGCGAGATCGTGGACCCGTCCCATATCGAGATGGCCTGCGAGTATATCGACGTGATCCAGATCGGCGCCAGAAATATGCAAAATTTCGAGCTGCTGAAGGCGGCCGGAGAGGTACGCACGCCGATCCTGTTGAAGCGCGGGCTGGCAGCCACGATCGATGAATTCCTCCATGCCGCGGAATACATCGTATCGCGGGGAAATGCCCAAGTGATGCTGATCGAGCGCGGCATTCGAACTTATGAGAAGGCGACCCGGAACACGCTCGATATCTCCGCCGTGCCGATTCTGAAGCAGGAGTGCCATCTTCCGGTGCTTGTCGATGTCACGCATTCCACCGGAAGGAAGGATATTATGGCTCCATGCGCCAAGGCAGCGCTGGCCGCGGGGGCAGACGGCATCATGGTCGAGGTTCACCCGGATCCCGCCACGGCGTTATCCGACGCGGCGCAGCAGATGAATATCGAGGAGTTCAAGCAGTTCTTCACGGAAGTCCGGCAGTCCGGCTTACTGCGGCCGTAGAATAATACAGCACAGAGAAGAGGTCATGTCTTTTGTTATCGTTTCGTTATCGCTTGTTGGCATGGTCTTCCTTCGTCGGCATGTTTCTTGTCTTGCTGGCGGGAGCTCTCGTGACCAAGACCGGTTCCGGGCGGGCTGCGGGGACGATTGGCCCCTGTGCAACGGGAAGTTCGTTCCGGCCTACACGGTGGAGTCCTTCATCGAGTATTCTCATCGCTTCGTTACCGGCATCGTAGGCATCATTGTCGTGCTAACGTTCTGGTATACTTGGCGGTATCTGAGACAGCACCGCGAGGCGGCCGCGTATGCCGGCGGAACGCTGCTGTTCACGATCGTCCAGGCCTTGATGGGCGCGGCGGCGGTCAAATGGCCGCAACAGCCGGCCGTGATGGCGCTTCACTTCGGGATATCGCTGCTTGCGGTAGCCAGCAGCATGCTGCTTGTTGCATGGTGTTATCGGGCGGATAACAAGACAGAGCCGCATTTCTCCCGTCAATTTCCGAAGTCGGTTTATATCGCGGCATGGGGAATCTGGGTCTGCTGTTATGGCGTCGTTTATTTGGGCGCCTACATTCGTCATACCGGGACCGAAGGGGCCTGCATGGGCTGGCCGCTATGCAACGGGCAGCTGATCCCCTACCTGTCCGGGGCGTCGGGGATTGTATTCGCGCATCGCGCCGCAGCGGCGGTCCTGCTTCTTCTGCTGGCCGGATTGCATATCCTTGTTCGCCGCGCCTTCCGGAACCGGCGAGCCGATTCGAGCTCCGGCACCGTTACGGCCCTCGCGCTTGCGATCGCACAGATTATGAGCGGCGCACTGCTTACGGCGACGATCGCCGACGAGAATGCTTATTTATTTGCCAGCCTGCTGCATAATGTGTTGGCCACGCTGCTGTTCGGCGTGCTGACGGACATCGCCATCCGTTCCTGGAAGCATCGCATGCACTAAGGCAGGACTGACCTCAAAACGAATTTCACAAAGACGTCTTCAACCTCGCTGTCATGGCGGGGCTGAAGGCGTCTTTTGCTTATTGCGCCAATTGTTTCCGTTTGTTGAACATGGCCGGTATTTTCAGTTAACGAGTGGATGGTGACACCTGCACCGTTCCCTTTTAAAGTAAGGCGTGATATAAATCACACCATTCGATAGGGAGATGAAAAAATGAAGAGATCCAACACCTTCCGCTGGCTGGCGTTCCTATCCATGATCGCGCCGCTGCTCGTGCTGACGACCGGATGCGCCGAGCATATGATCGTGCTCGATCCGAAAGGGCCGATTGCCGAACAACAGCGGGATCTCATGGTGATCTCCACCGTGTTGGCATCTATCGTCATCGTGCCGGTTCTGATTCTGGCGGCGATCATTGTGTGGCGCTACCGGGACAAGGAAGGCCGGACAGCGAAGTATGCGCCGGAGTGGGAGCACAACACCAAGCTGGAGCGAGATCAAAACCTTCTTGCTCGATTCCTTCAAGACAGCCATTGCCAAGGATGAGTCCTCGGATCAAGTCATTCATGGGACTTCGTTTTTCTTGGTCGACCCGTCCGGCACGGTCGTGGCCAAGTACGACGGGATGATCGATACGCCCTACGACAAAATCATTAATGACGTAAAAGCATTGCAGCATTAACGATATGCTGAGTTAATTATCTGATAAGGGGGAAGCAACGCATGCACAACGCGTTGGAAATGAGCACCAGCGTTATTTTGCGGTTGGAGTATGAGTCCGCGGCCTTTGGAGCGATCTGGTCGTATGCGGCCTGGGGGCGGCGGGGATGGCCTGCGCCAAAATATTGCTGGCCTCCGGGGTTGCCGATCTGATCGGCGTAGATCGGCAAGGAGCCCTCGTAAGCGGACATGCTTATTCGGATCCGCTCTGGAACGGGTTCGCTGGCCGGACGAATCCGCGAAAGGTGGAAGGCGGCCTCTCCGAAGCGCTTGAGGGAGCTGACGTATTCATCGGTCTGTCCGGTCCGAATGTGTTGAAGGCGGAGGATGTGGAGCGGATGGCGGCAGACCCGATCGTGTTTGCGATGGCGAATCCGCTCCCCGAGATTATGCCGGAGGAGGCGGAGCCGCATGCGCGCGTCATTGCGACCGGGCGTTCGGATTACCCGAACCAGTCAGATCAATAACGTATTATGCTTTCCCGGCATGTTCCGCGGCGTGCTGGATTGCCGGGCTTCCCGGATAACGGAATCGATGAAGCTTGCCGCGGCCCAAGCGATCGCTTCGGTTATTACCGATGAAGAACGGAATGAGCAGTATATTATTCCAAGCGTCTTCCATCCCCAGGTGGCGGACAAAGTGAGCCAGGCGGTTATCGCGGCAGCCTATGAATCCGGGGTGGCCCGGCGAAGCCGGGAGGCTCGCGGTAGCTAATTGAAAAAGGTGAATGAATTGACGTGTATAGGACAGCTATACAGCGCAATCATTCACCTTTTTGGCTTATTAACCAAGAACGGAGCGAAGAGAGGCCGCGAACGCGGCTAGGCCCGGGGCGATCTCTTCCGCCTTCGGCCTTGCATAGGTGAAGCGCACATAGCCGGAACCGGAGCCGTATACGCTGCCGGGCGCGAAGATGACTCCGTTGCGGATCCCTTCCTCCAGCAGCTTGCCGTCATTGACCTCGGGCAAGATTTTACACCATAGGTGCAAGCCCCCCTGCGGCACCGGGAAGCTGACCAGCCCCGGAAGCTCGCGCTGCAGCGCTTCGATTGCCGCATCCCGCTTGTAGAGCAGATTCATGCGCAGCCGGTCCAGATGCGGCCGGGTATAGGCGGACTTCAGGAATTGGGCAGCCACCTTTTGCGGAACGACGCTCAGCCCGAAGTCCATCTGCTGTCTGGCATCGGCCAGCCGTTCGACGACGGAATGCGGCGCGACCATCCATCCGACACGCAGCCCGGAGGCGGCGATTTTGGAGAACGAGCCGATATAGAGGACCGAGCCCAGCGAATCCATGGACTTGAGGGACCGCGGCGGGTTGCCGTCATAGGCCGTCAGGCTGAACGGATCATCCTCGACAATCGGCAGCCCCAACTCGCTCGTTACATGGAACAGTTCCGCCCTCCGTTCGGCGTCGAGGACGGCGCCTGTCGGGTTCTGGTAATTCGGATTCAGGAAGACCATCTTGATTCGATGCTTTTTATAGAGTGTGCGCACATCCTCGGGCCGGACTCCATGCCGACCGACGGGAAGGCGGAACAAGCGAAGACCTGCCGATTGGAACATGGGCAGCGAGTAGCAGTAAGAAGGATCTTCGATCGCAACCGCATCGCCGGGGGCCAGCAGACATTGGGTAATTAAATATAACGATTGCTGGGATCCGGATGTGATGAGGATGGACGACTCTGTCGTCTGAATGCCCCGATATTGGCTCAAAAAAGAGATGAGCGCTTCCCGAAGGGGCAAAAATCCTTGCGGATTGTCATACCCGAGATACCCGGTATAGTGATTTTCATCGATCAGCGCATTGATTTCTTCCACGGGAGAGAGGTCCGCACCCAGCTCGCCGCTCGCAAAATCGATTAATGCGCTGTCCTGCTGCAGCGCTTCCCGGATACGGCGCAGACAAGCGACGTTCGGCAGAAAGCTTCCGCCCTCGCAATACCGGTGCCAGTTGGGGGTATGCTTCGGCGTCGCTCCCCATTTATACTTGCTAACCCGGGTTCCGCTTCCCGAGCGGCTCTCGATGATTCCCAACGCGCGAAGCTCCGCGTAAGCCAGAATCACGGTGCTGCGGTTCACGCCCAGTTGCGCGGCTAGTTTGCGTTCGGAGGGCAGCAGACTGCCTGGCGGGAACTCGCCATAGGCGATTCTGCGTTCAATGTCATCCGCTATCTGTTGATAGAGAGGCTGGCTGCTGCGGCGATCAGGCATCCGCATCATGTTCACCTCCTGCCTGCTGTAGTAAGATCGAGGTTCTCGCAGAATTCTTTAATCATACCATTTGGCTTGCGCCAATGCTCCGCTCATCTTTGGCGAAAAAATAGCAATATGTTGAACATGGATGGGGATCCGGGGGATGGATTGGATGGTCTGCAGGCATGTCATCATCATGAGATTTCGAATTACGAAAATCAGCCAAGATGTGGTATAGTAGCGACGTGCGCAGGAGAGCTGCAAAACAAACCGTCGTACTTCCTTCGGAGGTGTAAAATGATATATTTAGAAACATCGAGACTGCAATTGCGCGATTGGGCAGACACAGACTTGGAGCCATTTCAGCGGCTCAATGCGGATGAACAGGTTATGCGGTATTTTCCTAAAACCTTATCCTCCGAAGAAACCAGGGAGTTCTATCATGCGATTTTAGCCGAGTTTACAGAGCGCGGATATGGGCTATATGCCGTGGAAGTAAAGGAAAATAAAGAGTTTATCGGTTTGACAGGATTTCATAGGGCGACATTCGAGGCTGATTTCACGCCGTGCATAGAAATTGGATGGCGGTTGAAAAAAGAGGCTTGGGGAAAAGGATATGCGACCGAGGGGGCGGCCGCCTGTTTGCAATATGGATTTAATGAATTAGGTTTTCGCGATGTGTACAGTTTTACAGCCAAGATAAATAAGCCTTCGCAAAACGTAATGCAAAAAATCGGCATGAGTTTTATTAAATCGTTCAACCACCCGAAAGTCGAGGCAGGAAGTCCACTGAAGGAACATGTTTTATTTCATATAAAGGCTTCACAGGAGGAGAAAGATGACAAACAGCCCTAAGCTTGTTCACAGCACACCCGAAGAATCCAAGCATGTCCTGCACAAATTGATTGAGTTCAATGCCAAATGCGTGCCCAACGCCGAGCTCGAAGAGGTTAATTTATGTTTGAAGGATGTTAGCGGAGAGATTGTTGCCGGTCTGTAGGCAAAATCCTGCATAAATACAGCAATTCGGTAGGGACGACTTCATCAGAAAGGGAATCCTGTAAAACTGCAGCAAATTCACCCGTTTCTCCTCGACTTAGCTCAAAAGGGCCTAAAATGATGTAGCCGTGCAGCAATTCCTCGAAATGTGGGCTCATTGAGCCGAAAATCCTGTAAAATAGCAGCAATTCCCTCCACACGTTAAAACCCCAGGAGATTACGATGTCTCCAGAAGGCGATGACGCTCTGAATGCCAAGTTTCGATTAGGTACTCACCCCTCCGAAAAAAAGGGTTTTCCAACAGCCTGAAGGCTGCTTGAATATGTGCGAGCATATGGTGACCGCTATGCTCGGCACACCCGACATTCATGCCAGAAGAAGGCAGATCCTTCTGCTGCGGGATTGCGCGACGATCTGTGCGACGATGGCATGTTATTTGGCGAGAGATGTGCAGCAGGATCTGTCTGAATTGCGCCCAGGAGTGCAGGGCATTTGCCTCGATGCAAGGATAAGTTCAGGTGAACGGCGAAAATAAATAAAAACAGTCGCCTGTTCGTTTTTTATGAGCAATCGGCTGTTTTTATGCGGCAGCCAAACTTGGGGGCGAATTTGAATCGAACATGGAAGGAGAAAAGAGAAAAGGAGAATGATTCTCGTTCTGATTAGCTCGAAAAGGAGAATGCCCGATGCAGCAGCACCCCAGTGGCTGAAAGAGGGCTTGCGAACGATTTGCAATATTGTAATGTATAATGAAAAAGACCTGCATTGGTAAATCTAACGCGTCTCGTTCGAAAGGGGTTATTTCACAGCGATGAATGATCGCCATCAGCTTTTTCATACATTGTGCAAACGTCAAGTGCGGTTAGCGGAGCATTCTTCTTATGGAATCGGAGGGGAGGCGGATTATTTTGCGATGCCGGAAACGGCGGAGCAGTTTATGGCCATCTTGGAAGGGTGCAAAACGTACGGGATGGAGTATTTCGTGTTCGGCATGGGGACGAACATTCTGTTTCCGGAGCGGCCGCGGAAGGGAACCGTCTATATTTCATTGAAGAACTTTGCCGAGATCAGACAGATTGACGGCTCCGCTTGGTTTATTTCTTCCGGATTGCCTCTGTCGATGCTGTCTGTCGCAGGTTTGATCTGGGGAACATCCGGGCTTCATTTTACATATTTGCTGCCGGGCTGCGTGGGCGCCGGTATTTATATGAATGCGAAGTATCACGATGATCAGATGGGAGACAAGATAGAGAAGGTTTATTATGTGGATGTTACCGACCCGGGGCTGTCTCTGCAAGTCATCCGTGCCGAAGATTGCCAGTTCTCCTATAAACAATCGATTTTTCAGCAGAAACCATGGATTATCGTCGGTGCGGAGATTCGGGTTCCCGAGCTTGATGAACCGGCAGAGAGCGAACTTGGAGGCATCCTGGAGAGATATAAGGAAGGGAGCGGCCAGCTGTCGTCGCTGTCTCAATTTTATTCTTTCTTTTCCAATGAAGTGAAGGGGCTTGAGCTTAGACATCACGCCTTACCTGGGCAACTGTCGGACATCGATAAGTACCGGACGGGGAACCGGCATTTTACTTCCCGATCTTGCGGTTCTTTTTTTAAAAATAACTACGCGGCAGGCGCCTCGATCGGCGCTCTCGTCGATAGGCTGAACTTAAAAGGACTCGCTCATGGCGGGGCGATGATTTCGCCGTATCATGGCAATATGATTTTGAACCATCGCGATGCGACGGCATCCGACATCCTTTATTTGAAGGATATCATCTCTGAGGGGATTTACCGGCATTTCGGTTTTATTCCCGAGCCCGAAGTGGTTATCGTTCCGGAAGATAAATAAGACGACCGGATTGACCTTTACGTTACGTCATAGTCTATCCTCAAGTTATCTTGCATGTGGAGGAGGACTGCCGATGAATACGCTCATCAAAAATGTGATCATCGTGACGATGAAAGAGGGGGACGCCCCGTTCCATGGTGATATCCATCTCGCAGGGGATACGATTCAACAAATCGGGCCTGCCCTGGATGTGGATGCCGACGAAGTGTGGGATGGCCAAGGAATGGCGGCAATGCCTGGCTTAATTAATGCGCACCAACACACTCCGATGAGCTTGCTGCGGGGCTTCTCGGATGACCTCAAGCTAATGGATTGGCTGGAACGCAAAATGCTGCCCGCCGAAGCGAACATGACGCCTGAAGATATTTATTGGGGCGCCAAGCTGTCGATGGCGGAAATGATCAAATCGGGCACGACCGCTTTTGCAGATATGTACATTCATATGGATGAAATCGCCGCTGCGGTGGACGAAGTGGGCATGCGGGCCTCTTTGTCCAGAGGAATGGTATTTCTGCAGGACGACGGGGGCCAGCGATTGACGGAAGCGCTTGGACTCATCGAGCGATGGAACGGAAAGGCGGACGGCAGAATTACGACGATGCTTGCTCCCCATGCGCCATATACTTGTCCGCCCGAACCGCTGAAGCGCATCGTCAGGCTTGCCGAAGAGATGCGCCTTCCGATCCATATCCACCTGGCTGAGACGATAGAAGAAGTGATGTCCATCCGCGAAAAATATAACGTGACGCCCGCCGAATACTTATACAATATCGGCCTGTTCGACAAGGCACATGTTCTCTTGGCGCATGGCGTGCATATGACGCGGGGAGACATCGGGCTGTTGAGAGACATGCGCGGCGGCGTGGCGCATAATCCGGTCAGCAACTTGAAGCTGGGCTGCGGGATTGCGCCGGTCTTGGACATGATGAACCAAGGGATTGTGGTTGGCTTGGGAACCGACGGCGCCGGCAGCGCCGCCACGGTGGACATGTTCGAGGAGATCAAGGCGGCGGCCTGGCTGCAAAAGCTGGACTGCGGCGATCCGACGATGCTGTCTGCCGGCCAGGCGCTGCGCATGGCTACCCGGGAGAGCGCCAAGCTATTGAATATCGATCGCGAAGCAGGGACGCTCGAAGCCGGCAAGCGCGCCGACCTGATCCTCGTGGATGTGAACAAGCCGCATTTGCAGCCCGTCCATCAGCTCGAGTCGCTGCTCGCATACAGCGCGAACGGAGCGGATGTCGACACGACCATCGTGAACGGGAAGGTTCTGATGAGGCATCGGCAGCTGGTAACAATCGACGAGGATGAAGTACTGCGTCAGGCTTCCACCCGGGCCAGACGCATCGTAGCGGGAATATAAATAATGCAGGATCGCCTTCTGCTCCGCATTGACGGCTGGGCAGAAGGCGATTTTTTGTTCGGAGAGGCATGATCATATTTGACATTGAGAATCATTATCAAGTAAGCTGTAATATATGGGATTGAGAGGTCGTGTTTTCCTTGAGCAAAAAAAATGTAAGCATACAATATATGGTTGGTATGTTTAGTGTAAACTCCTTATGGAGAGCCTCCTAATTGTGATGCGAGGAAGAGAGGGGAAAAGTTGAAGCTGCAACTAAATGCACGAAATTTAGACGGTGTCTTTGCGCAGTTAAGCGATATATCACCGTCGACGGATCCGCAAGAACAATATCGGTACACTGTTCCGATTCTGGGCGGCACGGGGCGTGTCCAGCGGATTGTGCTGCGGCGTGGAATGGAACTCAATTGGTTCGAAGCGAGTCTGTCCGAGCCGGTGACGATGGATGTCGGGATCCAATATCCTCATCTGGAGATTACGTATACATTTTCGGGCCAAGGATGCTGGGATGCCGGGGGCCGGGCTTCAAGCTACGGGCTGGCTCCCGGCGTGTCCAATTTTATCTTCATCCGGGATTCGAAGGTGCATGCGGAGCTGTATCCGCAGGAACGGTTATGGCATATGGAGCTCCGGCTGGATGTGCGCCAGTTCCACGAACTGCATCCTGATGTGGCCCGGCTGACGGATGACTCCACGTACTGCAGACAGACGGCGGGTTCTCCCCACATTGCTCCTATCGTGGAACAAATGGCGCAATGCCCTTATCAAGGAAGCCTCCGGAAGTTGTATCTGGAAGGGAAAGCGAATGAACTGCTGGTCCATCACCTGGACGGGGCGCAAAAGGAGGAACGGGTCCGAACGGAGCTGTCCAAGCTGAACGCCGAGGATATCCGGTGTCTTCACGAAGCGCGAGAAATATTGACCCATTGCTGGAGGAAGCCTCCGAGCTTGCTTGAGCTTGCCAGATTGGCGGGCTTGAATGATTATAAGCTCAAGCTTGGCTTCAAGGAATTGTTCGGCACGACCGTATTCGGTTATGTGCGAGCGCTGCGAATGAATGAAGCACGGAAAATTTTGGAGCAAGGAGAAGGCAATGTGAGCGAAGCGGCCCTCATGGTCGGCTACCATAATATAAGCCATTTCGCCGCTCTATTCCGCAAAACCTATGGCTATAATCCGAGCGAACTCGGGAAGGCGAACGCGGCAGCGCAAGCCTGTCATCTTAAGAAGGTCCGTTGAACGCTAACGATACAAAAACAGCGTTTCGGGGCTGAGCGGGTAAGTTCAGCGTACGTTGTCGCTTCTTTTGTCAATATGAAGCGTGCCGTCGCTTTGGAGTTCCGCATAGAAAATTTGTTGAATATGAGCGAGTGAACTTCCGGCTTTGTGCAGCGCTTTCTCCAGCCACTCATGTGACAAATTCAGATCACGAAGATTTTTTGTCACCACGGATCCATCGACAATAATCTCAGTCGGCATATATTGCAGAGGTTCAGTCTGCAGTTTTAAATCCTCTCTGGTGGCAGCTTGTTTCTCCTTTTTTTTGAGAACGCTGATCCTGCCATGCGGTTCTAGGACCGCATATTCAACATCTTTGATTGAGAAGATGTCTTTCTCCCGAAGCAGCATGCTCAAGTCATCCATGTTTAAATGGGTTTCGGCCATCGTTTTTTCTAGAATTTTTCCTTTTTTAATGACGATGGTTGGCTCCCCGTCGAGCAGCACACGGATGCGCGGGAACTTTAAGGAGAGCTTGCTGACGCCTATCGTTAAAATACTCCATACCGCTAAACTGATAATACCCTCATGAATGGAAATAAATTTGTCTACCGCCATCGCAGCTGCAATAGATCCGAATGTTATGCCGGTAATGTAATTAAAAAGCGTGATATGGCTCATTTGCTTTTTGCCCAGCAGGCGGCTGAATAGAAGTAAGGATATAAATGCGAATAGAGTCCGGCCCATGATTTCCATTAGAAAACACCTCCTAATGATGGGATTTTCCCCATAGAGAAGAAGAAATATTCGCTGAGTGTCTATTTTCAATGAAGGGAAAGACGTGAGCTTCAACACGAGATTCTATATTTCGGCCGGAGAAGTCGATTATGCTTGGCAGAAGGTGTACTATTACAAACGGGATGTCTTGAAGGACAATGAACGACTCGCAGATTGGGTGAAGTAAGGATCATCTTCGGGATATGAATATCTGAAATGTTACGTTGGGAGAATAGGGATGCAGCATAACAAATTCTGGTTTTTTTGCGAAAGAGAACTGCATGACATTGCAAGAGAGCTTCAAATGGCACTGAACTTGCCTCGTTATGAGCGGGACTATGAGGATACGTGGGAGTGGTGTGAAAGTGATTCCGAAGAGCAAGATGAAACAGGACCTTATTTCAATATTTCGAGGGAACATAATTGGGAGCAGGGCTTATATGAATGCCCGATTATCTTGATCATACAAAATATGAATCTGCCCATCGAGGAGATTGGCAGCATCATTTCCAGAGAGTTCCGAGTCCAGGTCTATTATGGCCATGTATCGTATGAACGAGATGGCAGCTATACATATATTGTAAGTAAAGAATGGAATAGATAAACCGCTACAAGGAGCAGCTGCATCACGCTAGCTCCTTTTGGATTCGGGCATTCGAATCATGAGTTGCTTTATCCTCTCCATGTTGACAGGATTTTCAACTGAGAACCGAGAATAAACTATGGAGCGAATTCGTGCAGCGTGTCATGAACCTTGAACGGATGGCATCCGTCCTATCAGATGTTCAAACGTTACTACAAAAAAATTTCTTGAAACAAGACAAAGGAGAGAAACCGGGATGACGATGAAGCAGGTGCTGGATAAAGGTTATGTGAGGTTAGTCGATCACATGGGATCCGATCTGACCGTGGTGAATGCCGCAAGGGTGTCCTATGCGAAAGAATCGAAGGAACTGAATGAAAAAGATCTTAGACTGATCCAATTTTTAGCCCGGGAAGGGCATACTTCGCCTTTCCGGCATGCCATCATTGCAATTGACGGTCGAGCTCGGAATCCCGTTAACCGATGCGGTGCAAATGGCGGCTACAACCCCTGCCGATATCCTCGGGACTCATCATACAGGCCGAATCGCTCCCGGTTGTCAGGCCGATCTCGTCCTCTTGGACGATAACTTCGATGTGCAATGGACGATGATTATGGGGAGAAGGATAGATTTTGCAAGGAAATAAAGAAATAATAGAAAAAAACATTAAAATGACAGGGAGAAGCTATGTCTCTGTTTTTCATTGATTCATGCGATGGAGCTGATATAGAAAATGTTTGAATATAGTTCAAGGGAGAACCGGGAATGAAAGTAAGACGAATTGTCGCCAATATTGGCGCGCAGGATATCGCGGAAGCGGAACGCTTCTACCGTGGCGTGCTTGGGCTCGATCTATTGATGGATCATGGCTGGATTGTTACCTACGGATCGGCAGAGAAAATGAGCGTTCAGCTCAGCGTTGCCGCGGAGGGAGGCTCGAAGACGCCTGTGCCGGATCTGTCGATCGAAGTTGACGATGTCGATGCCGCGCTGGAGCGAATGAGGAACGCCGGGTTCCCGATTGAATACGGGCCGGCTGATGAGCCGTGGGGCGTTCGGCGTTTCTATGTCCGCGACCCGTTCGGCAAGCTCGTCAATATCGTTGCTCATACCTAGTCCAACGAACAATGAATTTCTTAAAGAGAACAAGACATTCCGGACCGAAAGAGAGCGATTGCTGAACAGATTAACGGATGAGGTGAAGAAATACAACTACCGTTCATAAGGGAAGAGGGGAAGTATGACGAGATACACTCACCTTGGCGTGTATGGGGTCATTATCAAGAACAATGAACTGCTTCTCATTCAAAAAGCAAGAGGCCCTCATACCGGAAAATGGGATCTTCCCGGCGGAACCATTGAGTTCGGAGAGAAGCCGTATGAAGCTCTCCAAAGAGAAATAGAAGAGGAGACCGGCATTACCGGTATCGCAGGAAAGATTAGATCAGCGCTCTCATATACGCTTATTTACCCATATACCGCAAATCAATTGGAAGAGCTACATCATATCGGCATCATCTATGATGTAGAATTGCTTGATAACCGCTATGAATTAAGAACGAGCGGGGACGGACAGGATTCGTTAGGAGCCCGCTGGATCGCCCTAGATGAATTACCGGAACTTGATGTCACGCCATTTGTGGAGGAGCTGTTCCCGATGGATAAATCGTAGTCCCGCAATGAATACAGATGCATCCGAATCTTTATCGAGGAGAAGTCGGGAATACTGATAACTTGAGAATCATGTTCCGATCGAATGGATGCAAGGATCCCGAATTGAACTTATTCGCTCTTATGCCGGCATGGGAGGATGTGGTAACATATAAACATGCGCCGCGAGTGCTGCGCCGGGGAATGCGGTCAAAAGGCTGAACGCCGACAGTTTGGCAAGGGATAGGCGAAGGCGTACGATGCGCAGATTCAGGCAATGCCCGTTCGCAATTTGAGATATTCTATTTTGGGGTGAATCATTTGGATAAGATGTTGATAATACAGCATCAACTATTGGATGATTATACGATTCAACGGGCAGAGCGGAAGCACTTTGATGAGTTGCTTAACCTGTTTCTTGAAGCCGCGGCTTGGCTCCGCCGCAATGGCATCCGGCAATGGGGACATTTTCTGGATGGATACGGGCGGGATGATGTCATGATCAGTATCAACAGCGGATCTGCGTTTGTCATCGAAAAGGAAGGCAATGTGATCGGAACCGTATCCGTTCTATTGGAGCCGGAAGCTTGGGATCGGCATATTTGGCAAACCGAGCGTCTGGATGATTCGATTTTTATTCATAGATTGGCGTTGTCGAGATCTCATGCAGGCCGGAATCTGGGCAAGGAGATTTTGCGCTGGATTGAACAAGGATTGCAAATTCCGGATCATATGAAATACATAAAGCTGGATTGTGTAGGCGACAATGAGAAGCTCAATCATTATTACAGAGCGAATGGCTTTCAGTACGCAGGCAGCACGGATGGACACAGCAAGTATGTAAAGGAACTCCAGGGCAAGCATTGATATTGGCGCTTGACAAGGAGATCGCCCCGGGAAGCATCGTATCCGGGTCGTTCTGGCTCAGCGCCAAGTTGGTGGACGAGCCGAACGTTATAATATGTTCATAGAATGACAGGGGGCGAGAGCCCTTTTTTTCATGAGCCGATGAAGCTCTCTGATATCTGCCTCCATGGACATTCCCCCCGTGTAGCTCATCATGATAATATCTTTCTTCGTTTGAACACGTCCCGGTCTGAATAATCCATCGTGTAATATCACAATAATAGATTAAATACCTGAAATTACTAATTGCACTAAAGGAGAGCGAAGATGGATAAGAACAACATGAACACCAGCGGGAAAAAAGATGCGAAGGAGCATGGAACTTCTGTCACGGGCTCAGGGGATGCGCTCGATACGCGGATGGCGGACGGAGAGGATGCTTCCACGCTGACGACCCGTCAGGGGCACCCTGTTCGGAATAACCAGAATATCCGGACGGTAGGGAACCGGGGACCGGCCACGCTCGAAAATTACCAATTCATCGAGAAAATCACGCACTTTGATCGCGAGCGCGTTCCGGAGCGGGTGGTGCATGCACGCGGAGCGGGAGCACATGGATATTTTGAAGCGTACGGGAAAGTCGGAGATGAGCCGATTTCCAAATATACGCGCGCGAAATTGTTTCAAGAGGCGGGGAAGAGAACGCCCGTGTTCGTACGCTTCTCTACGGTTATTCATGGCGGACATTCCCCGGAGACGCTTCGCGATCCGCGAGGCTTTGCCGTCAAATTTTATACGGAGGACGGGAACTGGGATCTCGTCGGTAACAATCTGAAAATCTTTTTCATTCGCGATGCGATCAAATTCCCGGATATGATTCACGCCTTCAAGCCGGATCCGGTAACGAACATTCAAGACGGCGAACGCTTCTTCGATTTCTGCTGCAATTCGCCGGAGACGCTGCACATGGTCACGTTCGTATATTCCCCTTGGGGAATCCCGGCCAACTACCGTCAAATGCAGGGGTCCGGCGTCAATACATACAAGTGGGTCAACCAAGAAGGAGAAGCGGTTCTTGTCAAATATCATTGGGAACCGAAGCAGGGAATCAAAAACTTGACTCAGGCGGAAGCCGAGGCGATCCAGGCCAAAAATTTCAACCACGCCACGCAGGATCTGTATGAGGCGATTGAACGCGGAGATTACCCGGAGTGGGAGCTGTTTGTGCAAATATTGAGCGACGATGAGCATCCCGAGCTGGACTTCGATCCGTTGGATGATACCAAAATATGGCCGAAGGAGCAAATTCCGTGGCTTCCGGTCGGGCGGATGGTGCTGAATAAAAACCCGGAGAACTATTTTGCCGAGGTGGAGCAAGCCGCCTTTGGGACCGGAGTGCTCGTCGACGGGATGGATTTCTCGGATGACAAAATGCTGCAGGGACGGACCCTTTCTTATTCCGACACGCAGCGTTACCGCATTGGGGCGAACTACTTGCAGCTTCCCATCAATGCGCCGAAAAAGCGGGTAGGCACCAATCAGCGCGACGGTCAAATGGCCTATTATGTGGATCTTGCTCCCGGCCAAAACCCGCATATCAACTATGAGCCGTCCTCGTTGAACGGCCTGAAGGAAGCGCCCCGGACGAATAAGGAGTATATGCCGCATGTCGAAGGGAAGCTGATGCGGGCCAGCATCGACCGTACGAATGATTTCAAGCAAGCAGGCGAGACGTATCGGGCATTTGATGAGTTCGAGCGCGATGATCTCATCTTGAATCTGGTCAATACGTTAAAGACCTGCAATACTCATATTCAGGAGCGAATGATCGAGCTGTTCACGAAATGTGATGAGGACTACGGGCGCCGCGTCGCGGAAGGATTGCGGAACAGCATGAATTCATCCGATCATGGTCCGATCGGCTCCACGCACACGGGTGAAGCAGTGAAGGAAGCCGAACGCAAAGGACATGAGACGGATTCGTATTAAAAGAACAGGAGAAGTCGAAGGGGGGCTCATTCGTAGCATAATTTCGGCTGCGACGAGGCAGCCCCCTGCTGCGTTCCAAAGCTCAGCTTGCTGAAAATGCTTTATAAAATCCAGTTTTCCATTATGAGATCCGCTGAGTTAGGGGGAATCGTGCAAAACAGCAGCAATTCAACCACACACGTTAAGCTCCAGGAGGTTATGATGCCTCCAGAAGACGATGACGCTCTGAGTCCCCAGTTTCGATGAGGAAAGTGGACGTCTTCACCCCTCCAAAGAAAACGGGTGTTTCCCAACAGCCTGATTATCGCAGGACTGCACCGCCTCATCAAGCTTCCGCCGTCTGCAGTACAGTGCGGGCATGTGTACCGGCTGTCCGTCCGGGATTCGGACTCGGATGCCTTCACCCGTTCGTGGCTGTCGGACGAGCTTGCCGCTCATGCTCAGCGTTCAGTTTTTTCCCCGCCGGTTTCCTTTTGTCCAAAATTTCGCTAGAATAAAAGTTGCATGAAGCCGATACATCGTTGCTCTAAGGGCAAGCGCGAATTCCATCAAAATGGAAGGCAGGGAAAACATGCAGAAATTGGAGCACGGAAAAAATCAAAATACCCGATACACATCGCCGCGAATTATTATGATTGGTTTTGCGGGAATTATTTTTATTGGCGCTATCTTGTTGGCGCTGCCTGTATCCGCCTCTAGCGGGATAAGCATCGGCTTTCTCGACGCGCTGTTTACTTCTACATCGGCAGTGTGCGTAACCGGGCTGGCGGTCCTCGATACCGGTACGGATTTTTCGTTGTTCGGACAGATCGTCCTTATGGCTCTGATTCAAATCGGAGGGCTGGGCTTCATGACGTTCGGGGTTCTCGTTGCTATTTTGCTCGGCAAAAAAATCAGTCTTAAAGAAAGATTGCTGATCCAACAATCCACCAATTCGATCTCGATGCAAGGGGTCGTGCGATTATCTCTTGGCATCTTTACGACGGCATTTATTATCGAAGCATGCGCCGCCACTCTGCTTGCTGCCCGGTGGTCTAGCGAGATGGGGCTGAAGCGCGCCATCTACTATGGGATTTTCCACTCCATTTCGTCTTTTAATAATGCGGGGTTTGCCTTATGGTCTGACAGTCTCTCCCGATATGTCGGCGATCCGCTTGTCAATATTGTGATTACACTGCTTTTTATTCTTGGCGGAATCGGTTTCGTGGTTATCATGGACATTTGGAATAAGCGCAGATGGAGAACGCTGTCCTTGAATACCAAAGTGGTCTTGATTACGACGGGGCTTCTTTCCTTGGCGGGGTTTCTGTTCGTATTCGTTATTGAATGCTTCAATCCACGAACATTCGGAGACTTATCGTGGAGCGAACGGTTATGGGCAGGATACTTCCAGGGGGTCGTTCCCCGAACGGCCGGCTTCAATACGATCGATATCGGAGGAATGATGACCGCCTCACAATTGTTCATCATTTTTTTGATGTTTATCGGCGCATCGTCCGGTTCGACCGGAGGAGGCATCAAAACAAGCACATTCGCGGTTCTTTATCTGAGTGTGGCCATGATCGTGAAGGGAAAGGGAGATTTGAATATTTTGAAGAGAAGGTTGCCGCACGAGCTCATATTGCGGGCCCTCGCTGTCATCGTCGTCTCTTTGAGCATCGTCCTTACGTCGACGTTCCTGCTTACTCTGACCGAACACAGTCTGCAGAAGGATTTCATGGAGGTTCTATTCGAAGCGACTTCGGCTTTCGGAACCGTAGGGCTTTCCATGGGGCTGACTTCCGAGTTGTCTCCGCTTGGCAAAACCATCATTATTATGACCATGTACATAGGAAGGCTGGGACCGTTGACATTATTCTTTGCGATATCGCAGCGATCTTCAAAAGGGAAATTCCGATACCCGGAGGAAAGGCTGCTTATCGGATAGCTGTCGGGTCACACCGAAAGTTGCGATTCCACACGCTTCGAACCCAGCAGCGCCCGGCGAAGCGGATTCGGGCAGAAGTGTCCGGAATAGACGGAGCCAGGCCAAGACAGACAATAGCGAGGAGAAAGTATGCTGAAGTACACGTTATGCTTAATCAGGCAAGGAAGCAGAATATTGCTGCTGAATCGAGAAAATCCGGCATGGATGGGCTGCTGGAATGGAGTTGGCGGCAAGATCGAGAAGAATGAACAACCAAGGTCTTCCATGCTGCGGGAAATCAAGGAAGAAACAGGGCTTGAAGATCTGGACATTGCTTTTAAGGGCGTAATTACATGGACAACCGGGGAGAAAAGGGATTTTGGCGGGCTTTATTTGTATTTGGCCGATATTCCGCAAGAACATACATATCCGACACCCGTAAAAACAGCGGAAGGAATACTGGATTGGAAAGAAATCCGGTGGATTATGCATCCCGCCAACGCCGGAGTGGCCTCCAATATTCGGAGTTGTCTCGATCAGGTGCTGCATGAGGAGCAATGCTATAATCACCATTGCATTTTTGTCGGGGATTCGTTGATCGAGCAAATAACAACCCCGATTGATCCGAATATCGAATACGATGAAGCGGCAAGGATAGAGTACCTCGTGAAGTATACGAGCAGTATGCGGGAAGCTGCGGCAACGGCAAGGTAAAAGGAGTGTTTTCCGGGTCGGCGATATGACAGGGCTCTTTGTTTTCTTTAGGATAGCAAAGAGCCTTTTTTCTCATATGATATTGATAATCATTATCAAGTTAGTTATAATAAGTTCGTTTGCAGCATGGTCCCAATTTTTTTACTGCAAACCCATATTGTTACCTAGGTAAATAAAATGACTTCGTCCTTGATAAAGAAGAATAGAGAGAAAAGGGGGACTGCAGAAATGGAGCATTCCAAGCAAGCAAAAAAGCAAATTTATGATCTCCGTTGGAAGATGATGCACTTGATTGAGCAAGAAGAAAGCTGGGAAATCGCAACTTTTCGCAGGAAAGCAATGGAAGAAGGACTAAGCGAAGGGACTTACAACTTCACCATGGTTCATGTCATCGACTGCATCGGCCGTTATGAGCCAATCAATACGACTTCAATCGCAGAGAAAATGGAGCTGTCGAAGGCAAGCATTACGAAGATGACAGCGAAGCTGTTCGATGAAGGATTCGTCAAGCGCACCCAGCTCAAAGACAACAAAAAAGAAGTCTATTTTCGCCTGACTCCCAAAGGCAGGCGGCTCTTCGACCTCCACGAGCATTTGCATGAGGCGGAGGAGAATCGCTTTCTCCGGTTTCTTGATCGATATTCGCCAGAACAGCTAGATTGCATCAAGCGGTTTTCGCGGGACCTGGTGGAATATTATGAACAGAAACTGATAGAAGGCACAGACGTGTAGAAGGGAGCAGGAGCTGGCGATGTTAGCTTCCGATATTATGGTTCGGCGGGTCATCAAAGTAAAGGAAACCGATACGGTCGAGCAAGCGATCGAGCGATTTGCCGCTTATCGGGTCAGCGCGCTGCCTGTTGTCAACGAGCGCAACGAGATCTCCGGGTTAATCAGTCAGCGGGACGTTATTGAATATATCCGAAATTTTGACATTAATTTTTGGATGTTCCAAATGTATATGCCACTGCCGGTCTATATCGATGAGGAAGGGATCGGCTCGAAATGGCAGCGCTTGGCTGGACGCAATGTGATGGAAATTGCCGCTCGCGATGTGGCAACGGTGCCCGTTGACTCTAAAATTGAAGAGGTGGCCACGTTATTTGGCAATAAGCGGGTGCAAAAAGTCATCGTGGAAAGAAACGGGGTATTGGCGGGAATGATTAGCCGCGGCGACCTTATTCGGTATTTGGCGGAGTGCAGGTAAATCGCGTGAGCAAGAATGGGAACCATTTTGAGTTCTGGTCTTGCTCTTTTTGTTACTATTTTAAGCTATATCCATTTGGTATCATATGATGAGGATACATACCCGTTTCGACCGTCAGAATTCAGAACAACTTTTTGGATAAAAGGAGGGAAAGGGAATGATTATGGAGCGCGTCATCCTATTGACGGAAAATCCGTTGGAAACGAAATCGTTCTATCGCGATGTGCTGGAGCTTGAGCTTGTCGAGGAGCGGGACGATTCCTTCGCCGTACAAGCGGGGGCGACCCGGGTAACGTTTCAGACGACGACGGCGTTTTCCCGCCCATTTTATCATTTTGCCATGAACATCCCAGAGAATAAGTTCCGCGAAGCCAAAAGCTGGCTTCAATCCCGAGTGAGTTTGATCCAGGAGGACGGGGAGGACGAAGTGTTTTTTACCTCTTGGAATGCCCACTCCGTCTATTTTGAAGATCCTTCCGGCAATATTGTCGAATTGATCGCCCGGCACAATTTGTCCAATGCGGTCTCGCATCCGTTCGGGAGCGGCGATATCAAGGGCGTCAGTGAAATCGGCATTGTGGCCAATGAGGTCATTCCCTTCGTCCGGGCCTTGAATGAAATCGGGGTGCCGAACTGGAGACCGGATGATGAAGGCCTGACTCCGGCGGGAGATGAGCACGGGCTGTTCATTGTCGTCAAGACAGGCCGGGAATGGTTTTTCTCGAATCAGAAGCGAGCGCGAAGCTATCCGGTGAAAGTATTGGCAAGAGGGATCGGATGGATAACATTCGGAGAAGCTTCACGGATCGATGACTAGAAGAGGCGGGAGATTGTATTTTTGTCCTTGGCAGAGACGAACTCATTTAACGATGAAGACATGCCTGCCACAGTGGATCTCGTATTCACTATGTCCGGTAGACGACGAGACGACCCGGCGGGATAATTGGTGGCAGCATGACAGCGGGAGGAAGCGAGTGGAAGCGAGTGGAAGCGAGTGGAAGCGGAAGCCAGAAAGATCATCGAGTACGTTAAAGCGGGCGTCATTCAGGATTCGGAAATTTGAACAAATGGGATACGTTGATAACGAAGTTGCATCAAACCGGGGGGCCTGTCACATCAAAGAAGAAAGCGAATGAAGCCTCTCGCAGCACGCAGTTTTCAGGCTGTTGAGAAGGAAGTTTTGAACAGGAAAATGGATATTTCTACCGGACTTAAAACTGCACCATTTCCCTAGACACGCCCATCCGGCAGGCGAAATCCGCAAAACTCCACGATTTCTCGAGACACGCCTGTTCAGAAAGCGAAATCCTGCATAAATACAGCAATTTGATATGGACGACTTTACCAGAAAGGGAATCCTGCAAAATTACAGGAATTTCCACCGTTTAACTTCGGCTTGAAGCAAAAGGGCCTAAAATGATGTAGATTTGCAGCAATTCCTCGGGATGTGGACTCATTAAGCCTAAATTCCTGTAAAATAGCAGCAATTTCCTTCGCACGTCCAAGCCCCAGGAGGCAACGATGCTTCCAGCAGGCCGATAATGCTTCCTGAAGGCGATGATGCCCCAGCATCCGACCCGGTCGCTTGGATCCCGTAAAACCAGGCCATTGAGCAGTCTATGGGACTTTTCACCTGTGATGGATCTCTTCTCCCGGTAGAAAAATCGATTTAAAACGCTCTGAGAGCCAAAGTTTGGATGAGGAAAATGGAGCATCTCCACCCCTTCACAAAAAACAGGGGTTTTCCAACAGCCTGAGATTTGGAGGAAAATGCATGACATCTCTTTTTAGAAATGTATATTTCTATGTCCTGGCAGCGCTGTTTTTCGGCTCTGCCTGGGCACTGGAAGCGTTTTATCAGACAGCAGCCTTGTCCAACAGCGTGGCGATGGCTCTTTTTATCGCGGCCATGATCGGCTGCATGACCTTGTTTACGTGGAGGGCGAAGAGTCCGCCTGCCGTTGTCCGACAGCCGAAGCGGGAAGCGCTGCTGTTTCTTGTTTATTTTGCCGTCTGGCTGGTCCTTAATGTGGGACTTTGGGACATTTTCTTCAGCAGGCATATCCTCTTTTCGAATGGAATCAGTTTTTGGCTAGGTCTCGTCGTTATTCCCTGGCTTCTGCTAAGGAGACGAGGCTATAAACTATCTGATGTCGGTCTCGCGACAAGCGCGCTTCTCGGCAATTTGAGAGCCGCTCTTCTGTCAGGAGCATGCTTCGGAGGAATGATGCTGATAACGACGCCCGGCGGCAAATACTTGCTGGGATTGGAACCCGAATTTCCCAGGCGCTGAACTCGAGACTAAGCGGCTGGATGATTACGGCCTTATTATTTGCCCTCTACCACCTGCCATTCCGGCTCTTTGACACCGGCTTTGCGGGAGATGTCCTGCATGCGTTTGCGGTCTGTTTTACCGAAGGATTATTCGGCGGGTTGATCCTGGGTTTCCTGTGGTTGAGAACGAATAACCTGATTGCTCCCGTCTTCGTTCATTCCGTCATTGATGCGATAAGCGGATATGAATCGATCCTTGCCAAGTATCATTTTTGGTGAAAATCCGTCCATACCGGACCTTAACAGAAAATCAATAACTTATCATTTCCGGTCATTAGAGGCAGCGGTATATTAAATTTACGCGTTTTACTTTCCAATGGAAGCCTAGAAAGGAACTCGCCCATCCTTTGCGAAAATAAAATGAGGGAATTGAATCGAAAAAGGATGGAGTAAGCTTTGGTCACTTGAGAGAAAGCGGGTGATGCAAATGAACGGCAAAAAAACGCCCAAGCTTGAGCTGACGGCGGAGGAGCGGGCGGCGTTCAAGCGGCAAAAGATAAAAATCGCCGATCTCGCGGATTATTCCGTGGAGGAGCTCTGTTCGCGCTTGCGTTTGTCGCAGCCAAGAGCCAGGGAACTGCGAGCCTTGGCCGAATTTCAACGAATTCCATCCATCGGTCCGCAATTCGCCCGCGATATGGTAGAGTTAGGATACCATTCGCTGGAAGAGCTGAAGCAGCTGGATGGGGCGCAGTTATTTGACGCCCTGGAGCAACGGTACGGCTTCGAGATCGACCCATGCGTGGAGGATCAATGCCGGCTGATCGTTGATTTTGCCCGGCATCGCGATAGTTCGAGGCAATGGTGGGATTTCACCGCTGAACGGAAGCAATACCGAGATAAATATGGATATCCGCCGAATCGGCCGAAAAAGGAGTAGTTGACTATGAGCAGAGGCTTCTCGCATTGCCTGCAAATTTTTCCGACGCCGGATATGGCGAAGACAGCGGCATTTTACGAGCTTGCCGGCTTCAGGGCGGTGCATTATCTTGAATCGTCAGAGCCGCATGTATGCTTGTATAGAGACGGTATCGAGATCGTGTTGACGCGATCGATACATGACGCTGTCATCCCTAATCGAATCGTTCACGGATACGGATATGACGCCTATTTCATCGCCTATGACCAACTGGAATTGGAACGCGAGCTGGCTGGCAAAGGAATTAAAATCGTGCGTCCATTGACAACGACGGACTACAACAATCATGAATTCGTATTCGAGGATGTGGATGGCCGCTGGATCGCGGTGGGGAACAAAGCAGGATAAACATGACACGAGAAGAAGTTGGGGATTTGATATACAGCATGCATTCGAAAGGATGGCAACCATGTTATCGTTTGAAATAACATCGGCGAAGCGAGTCGATATCGAAGAAGCTATTATTAATTCCAATCCTTTATTTAATCTGGTATCCAGAAATAAAGAGATCATACCAAGAGAAGAAGTGCTGGCAGATATCCAGCAGGCCCATCGCATCGGCGCCAAGCGGATGCTGGTCAAGGAGAATGAGGACTATATCGGCATCCTCGAATATTTGCCGCTGAATCCGGCCGATCAATGCGCTTGGCTGGGGCTCCTCGTGATCAGCGGCGATCGGCAATCGCAGGGATACGGCGCGCAGGCCGTGCAATTATTTGAAGAGCTGATGGAAAGTCAGGGCATAAGCAAGTACAGAATCGGAGTCGTGACGAAAAATACGCGGGCCCACCTTTTCTGGATGCGGCATGGCTTCAAAAGGATCGACTCGAAAACGAACGGAAATAACAAAGAAATATTAATTTATGAGAAAAGAATATATCAGCGAACAGAGGGATGAGAATGGTGAGACTGATGCCGCTGCGCATACCTCAAGGTTTTGCGGTAGGATATAACAAATTTTATGATGCCGATCCGGAAATGGCGGAGGATAGCGATATGCTCGGCAACTGGACGTACTTCACCGAGGATCTGCTTCAGATTGACAAAATGGCGCTTCATCAGGGCCGTTGGGAGATTCCAAGCGAGGATAAATGCATCATCGATTTGGGCTGGTACCCCGATTCGAGCCGAGAAGGACAGTACCGGCTGGTTATTGCCAATGAAGAATGGGAGATTTATAAACAGTTTTCCTCCCGAGACAGACATGATATCCGGGATACATTGGAAGCGTGGCTGATGGAATTGAGCGAACAAGGCTTCCCAAAATGAGGTCGAGATGATGGAACAGCTGACGGGAAAAACGCTTATCATTCTGCTTCACGAAATTTACGGGGTGAACGATCATATTGCTTATTACCGCCAACGTTTTGAAGAGCAAGGCCATGAGGTGTTGACGCCGAATCTATTGGGCAGAGCGCCATTTGCCTATGGGGAGGAAGCGGCCGCGTATTCCTATTTTATCAATGAAGTCGGATTCGACGCCTCCGCCCGAGAAGTGAGAGGCCTGATTGAAGCGAACCGCCAACAATATAATGCCATTTTGCTGGCCGGCTTCAGTGTTGGAGCCACCGTTGCCTGGATGTGCAGCGGCAGCGGCGGCCTTGACGGAATTATCGGCTTCTACGGCTCAAGAATCCGCAATTACGCGGACATCAAGCCTTGTTGTCCTGCCTTGCTGTACTTCGCAAGCGAGGAGCCATTTGATGTGCCCGGATTAGCGCGGCAGTTGAGAGAGACGGAGCGGACACGCGTTGAGGTCATTGCGGCCGGACATGGGTTTATGAATCCTTTTCACCCGAGCTATCTACCGGAGCAGGCGGAAGCGTGCATGACAGGATGCAGCGAATTTCTGCGCCAGGAGAAGCGAACGCTTCCAAGGGCAGCAAAATAGTTCAGGTAATACCGATATCATTCATGGGCAGGTCCGCCATCGCGAGATATGATAGAGATGAATCATCTGGTTGCAGCGTTCAGTCGAATGCGATACAAGGATGGAGGGACGATTCATGACAAAAAAACGTGTTGGCATCGTGGGTTGCGGCAATATTTTTCCGATGCATGCCAAGTCTGTGGAGTTAAATGAACATGCTGAACTCGTGGCTGTATGCGATATCAAAGAGGAGCGGGCGCAAAAAGCCGCGAAGCAGTATAACTGCGTTTCTTATTTGGACTATAAGCAAATGATCGATGAAGCCGGTCTGGACGTTGTTCATGTGTGCACGCCGCACCATATGCATGCGCCTGTCGTGATCTATGCGGCAGAAAAAGGCAAGCATGTCATCACGGAGAAGCCGATGAGCATTACCGTGGAAGATGCGGAAGCGATGATTGAAGCATGCTGCCGGAACAACGTTACCTTTGGCGTCATCTTCCAGAACCGGTACAATCCGGGCTCGGTGCTGATTAAGGAAGCGCTTGAGAGCGGCAAGCTGGGCCGCGTTCTGGGAGCCCGCTGCTCGGTTACATGGAAGCGAACGGACGAATACTACAGCTTAAGCGACTGGAAGGGCACCTGGGACAAGGAAGGCGGCGGGGTCATCATTGACCAGGCGATTCATACGCTGGATTTGATGAGATGGTTCATTGGCGACGATATTGCGGCGATTGCCGCTCATATCGAGAACCGAACGCACGAGAAGATTGACGTCGAAGACGTGGCTGACGGGGTGATCCAATTCAAAAACGGGGTCATGGCCTCCTTCTACGCCATGAACTATCACAGCTATGACGCTCCTGTCGAGATTGAGCTGCATTGCGAGAAGGGGAGAGCGTATATCCGGGCCGAGAAAGGCAGCATTTGCTATGAAGACGGCACGGAAATCAGCCGCGATTCGGATCGCACCAACCTGATCGATTACGGCGAAGGGGTCAAATCGTATTGGGGCATCAGCCATATTCATCAAATCGGCAATTTCTACGATGCGGTCGTTAACGGCGCTCCGCTGCATATTACCGGGGAAGAGGCATTGAAGACGCAGAAAATGGTCGCGGCGATATACCAATCCGGAAAAACGGGGAAAAAGGTTCAATTGTAAGGCTGAACCCATCTGGGCCAAAGGCTTTGGTTACGCAAAGCCTTTGGCTGTTTTATTGAAGCGGGAATGCTAGTCTAGGAACGCGCCACAGGCCACAAGCAATAAGAGCATCCCGCTAATCAAGGTCCCGAATTGCCCGACGGTAAATTTGCCGATGCGGACATGCGTCAGTCTGATGCCGAAAGCCACTCCGGCCCATACGGTGACAAAGCTTCCGGCCGCCGCCAATATCGAGATCAGCAGCGGGGAAAAACCGAGCAGGCCGGCCCCGACGCCATTCGTCAATGCATTGGCGGACAGGGCAACGCCGAGCACCGCGGATTCAACGAAGCCAATGCTCTTGGGACTCGCCGCCTCGGGGCTGCTGTTTGGCTGTTGATTTTTGCGCGGAACGGCCATCAGGATAATGCGCAGACCGATCACCACGAGCAGGAAGGCGCCCAGCACGACGGGGAGGATTCCGGGGAGCACGGTGGCAATGAACATCCCGAAATAGATTCCGCACATGCTAAAGAGAAAACAGATCACTGCGATAAATAGATTCGAGAGCATACTGATGCGAATATTCCGCACGCCATAGGACAAACCGACTCCCAAATTATCGATGCTCGACGAAAAGGTCAACGCCGCAATCATAAGCCATGATGTCATTTTTTTGTTAGCTCCTTTTTTCATGTAGTCATCTTAAAGCAAAGCTTGGTTTACATTCTCGTCCCACCACACCCTTCCTGTATCGGCCGGCACTGGCTTTTACTTTATGCTCCTCAACCCCCCCAATCGTTTCCATCCAGTTATGAGCATTATAATTCACCTTTGTTGCAAAAAGTGCTTGCCTGCTCAAAATTTTGTTGAAGAAAATGAAACAGATGCCGCCTTTCCTTCATGGCCAGCCTGGGCGGGCTCAAGCACAGCTTCCTCTTCTGTTGCGATTTCCTCAACGGACTGATGATTGGATTGCACCTTTTCTCAACAGTTGAATAAGGTGAAGAACACAGCAAAGGCATGGGGAAAGGCCGGAAGAAAAACCGTGAACAGAGATTCCGGTTGGTGCCGTGCGAAAAGGAGATGGAGCAGATGATGAAGGTGTTGAAGTGGCTCGGTTATGGTGTAATGGGGATCGGGGTGATCCCGTTTTTGTTCATTCAAAGTGTCGTAGAAGAAATGGAAATGAAGTATGATAAAACCAAGCGATGCCGGGAACAACACAAATAATCCAAGGAGGATACGCATCCGTATCCCGATGAAGCGAGTGATGAATAAGATGAACAAGATGAGTATTGCCAAGGTGCAAAGGATAGGCTATGGAGCATGCGCGCTTTCTATCATTCTATGGGTGCTATTAATAGGGGTGGATCCATATTTTGCGGGGATGGATCAAGTCAGTGCGGGAATCAGCTTGGCCATGCTGGCCCTTCCGGCCGTTCTCTGCGTGGCAGGCTTGATGCGGCTCCGGAGCTCGCTGCTGCTAATCGCATTCGTCTGGAGTCTCCCGTATAGCATGTATATGGTGCTGAATCCGGGTGTTTTTTCGTTGTTCGGCGCAACCAATCTGATGTACTTGCTGTGCCTCTGTGCCTTCCGTGCTCATGGCGTCAAATATTGAAATGACCGTACAGGAGGTGACGCTGGTTGACCTATCCGTTTGATTGTCTCACCGAGCTTGTCTTCGTTCCGGAAGAAGAGCCCCAGCCTGCCGACATCATACTGGTTCCGGGCGGCAGTCATACGCAGCCGATGGCCATCGCCGCGCAATTGTATCACGAGGGATATGCACCTTACGTGCTGCCATCCGGAGGTTATAACCGGAAGCTGGATCGGACGGAATGGGAGCATTTGCAGCAGATTGGCGTCTCGCTGGGGATTCCCGCTCATGCTATCCTGCGGGAAGACAAAGCGAAAAACACATTCGACAACGCGAGGAATTCCTGGAGCGTGATTCAGGAGCGCAAGCTGGAGGTGAACCGGGCCATCCTCGTCTGCAAAGCGTATTTCTCGAGAAGAGCGCTTATGACGTATCAGGCCGTCTTTCCGCCACACGTCCGCTTTTGCGTCCAACAAGACAGCACCCGCGTGAACAGGGCGGACTGGTACGCGGAAGAGGCTGGGATCAAGCTGGTTCTGACCGAGGCGCGAAAAATTGCAACCTACTTTGAACCGCATATTCCGAAATGGGTAGAGCGGCAGGCCTCATCACCATAACCTGCCGCTCCTTGACTTGCCTACAAATACGTTATGGCCACTCGCACCCCCGCAAGCAGCAGACAAAAAACCGCAGACATGACCGCTCCCTTCAGGAAGCCGATGAGATGGAAACGGTAATCTTTATAGCCTGACGCCCCCCGCGTTCCCGGTATGACAATGAAGTTCGGTGTAATGCCGCAAAAAACAAGCCAGTCGAGAATAATCAAGTCAGCCAAGCTGACAATGATGAAGACAAGGTACAGATGAAGAAAAGCGCCCCAAAACGTAACCTCGTCTCCATAGGCATAAATCGAACTGACAAACGGAACGAAAATGAGCAGCATGACGATGGTTCCGACTGCCGTCAACTGCTTTTTCTCCGTCGGGGTGCGAGGCGGGGCCGCCCGTTGAATATCTGGCGGATAATCCTGAAGCCATATCCGCGGGTTGTAGGCCAGCGAGAGAAGCAGGACCGCTAAAAAGACGGCAGATAATAAAGCCCCTTCGATCAGAATGCGCGGCAAATCCAGCATAGATCCAACTCCTTTTCCCAATTCGTCGTAAATATAGTTCATCATAATTAAAAAGTGTTTCCTTGACAACAAAATTTTTCATTAGGACAAAATAAAGGCGGCTTCTCCTGGTTGACAGAAAGGCTCTTTCTCATTAAGTTGCATCGGGTAAAAATATTTAGATATGTACAAAATATTTCCTGTGCTATATAATTCAGAGGTGAATTCTGTTAATTAGGGAAGGGAGACGAAGCGAATGGAACAATTCACTCTGCCGGAACTGTCCTATGGATATGATGAACTGGAGCCTTACCTGGACGCCAGAACCATGGAAATTCACCATAAGAAGCATCATGCGGCGTATGTCGCCAACTTGAATCAGGCGCTGAGCCAATCCCCTCAGTTCAAAAACGCGACGGTTGAAGATTTGATCAGTCACCTGGACGATCTGCCGGAAGATATACGCACTGCGGTCCGCAATCATGGAGGAGGGCATTACGGGCACAGTCTGTATTGGTCCATCATGAGCCCGACGGGCGGCGGAGAGCCTAAGGGGGATATCGCCAAGGGGATCGAGAAGCACTTCGGATGCTTTGAGCAGCTGAAGGAAGATTTGACCAAAGCCGCGATAAGCCGCTTCGGTTCGGGGTGGGGCTGGCTCGTCGTCAATGGAGACAAGCTGGAAGTCATGAGCACGCCGAACCAGGATACGCCGTTGGCGGAGAACAAGACCCCGATTCTGGTCGTCGATGTATGGGAGCATGCCTATTATTTGCAGTATCAGAACAGACGGCCCGACTTCGTGTCTTCCTGGTGGAATGTCGTTAACTGGGAGGAAGTGAACCGCCGCTATAACGAAGCTGCTCGCTAATTCCGCCTGCAGAAGGGAGAGACCGATGCGACAACATCAAGCTCCTGAACGGGAACAGAAGACGAGACGGAAAATATTGCTGCTGTTGAAGAAGCATGGCTCGATCCGTGTCCAGGACATCTCGCAGCGTCTCGGGTTAACGGAGATGGCGATTCGTAAGCATCTCTATGCGCTGCAGGAGGAGCGGTTCATTGAGGCTGCCGTGCAGCGCCAGCCGATCGGCAGGCCGATTCACGTATACCGGCTTACGCTCTCCGCCGAAGCGCTGTTCCCGAATCAATATGATGCGCTGGCCGCCGATTTGCTTGGCGAGATGAGCGAGATGTTCGGGGAATCCGTCATCGGCGAGCTATTCGAACGAAGGCAGGAGAAGCTGGAGCAGAAGCATCGCGCCGCGATGACCGGGGGCAGCCTGGAGGAACGGGTTGCCCGCCTGGCCGCCATTCAGAACCGGGAAGGCTATATGGTCACGGTCGACAAGCTGGATGACGGTTCGTTCCTATTCGAGGAAGCGAATTGCCCCATTGCCCGTATAGCGTGCCGTTACCGCCAAGCCTGCCATTGCGAGCTGAGCTTGTTCCGCGAACTGCTGGACGCTCGGGTGGAGCGGCTGGAATGCATGGCGGACGGGGATGTCAAATGCTGTTACCGGATTGCGGCAAAGCCAACAGATGCATAAAGAGTGAAAGCGCCGCAGTTACAGGCCCGGCTTGATGCCGGGTCTGTTTTTTGCGCTTGGGCCGTTGTATCCGCATCTGCCATACCGGGGAAGTACCCGTATTGCTTTTTTTGTCATGAGCTGGTTCATCATGTCGGCAAAATGCTGTCATGGCCGAGAATCTCCTGTCAATTTCTGCGGTTGCCGGGGAAATAATAACAAGGAAATAAGTCCATTTCCCGCCAACAATTCATCTGAATTTCACATTGCGATCGTATAATGGGAGCGATACGGCGGCGCGCAGCGGATATCCGGCTTATCGCCGCCGCCAATGCAGAAAGAAGGTACACACATCACATTCTTTTGCCGAGGCTCGGGTCAACAATCTGGAGCAGCAATTGGATGGCACGCTCCCTTCCTATGAGAAAGTCGAAGGCATCCAGGGAGGAATGCCGGGCCGGGGCCGCATGAGAGAGCAAGACGATGCGTCAGCGATGGGCCTTGGGGATTGTTTAGTTTTGGTATAGTCGGCAATGGTAATCTTATGTTCGTTCAATGATTTTCTTTTCCCCGGCATCTCACCCCCGAACCCGCACAAATTTTTCCCGCGCAATCGTCTGGCAAGCGCATTTTGACCGCATGAACGGCAATCAACAGCGAAGGAAGCTTCGCAATATAATACAAGGAAGATGCATCAAATGATGTCACTGCGCAAACTAATTATCATTATCGTGCTTGTCGTGCTGTCGCTATCCGGCATTCGCCTTGGTTTTATCTCGTTGGTGCCGAATGCTTCCGGCTTGAGACCGGTTCAGGGCCTGCTCGATCTGCGGGGACAGGATCTGGATTCGATACGCACAATTCCGTTGAATGGGGAGTGGGAGTTCATTCCGGGGGTACTGCTGATGGATGAGTTTCGCGGTGATGCTTCATCCGGCCGCGGGCCAAGCTATGTTCAAGTTCCCGGAAGCTGGAAGACGGTGACGGGATCCGCGATCGGGTATGGCTCATACCGGCTGCGCATCTTATTAAGTCCCGGACAGGAACGGTCTTTTGCCCTTCGCGTACAAGGAGCGGTAAGCTCTTCCGCGCTGTATGTCAATGGCAAGCTGCTTGCGAATGCCGGCTGGCCTGCCCCGAACGAGGCGGAGACCGTATCCCGTGATCTGCCTTATTCCGGTTATTTCGTGTCCGGCGGCGGAGAGATAGAAATTATCATTCAGGCGGCGAATTATTTTGACGGCGTGGATGGAGGGATATGGCGCCCCCTTTATTTCGGCTCTGCGGAGGGCGTGAATCAGGCATCATCAATAAGCATCGGTTCGCAGCTTGTCGTCTGCATCGTGCTCATCATGCACTTTATCTATGCTATTGTCTTGTTTGGCTTCGGAGTTCGGGACAAGAGCTTGTTTTATTTCTCGATGCTCATACTTAGCGCTATCTTTGCGACGCTAACCGATGACGACAAGATGCTGCTGGATTGGCTGCAGCTGGATTATGCTTGGAATATCCGGCTGCTGAACATTTCCATGCTCCTGGTGGCAGGCTTCATGCTTCAATTCGTCAGGTGTATCTTCCCGAAAGGCGCCGGAGCCAAATGGTTCAGGAGTTATACGGTGCTGAACGCCGCATCTGTCGCCATCATATCGCTCGCTCCGCCTCAGTTTACGCTTGATGTCATGCCGGTATTTGATATTGTGATGTTTATACCTTTTTTGGTCATGCCGGTTCTGATTATATGGGTTGTGCGGAGGAAGGAAGGCGATAGTGTCTATCTGCTGATTGCAGCCACCGCTATAACCGGAAATACGATATGGGGCTATGTCAAAAACACGGTGTGGAAGGAACTGGGGTATTATCCGATCGACTTCCTTGTCACGTTTCTCGCCTTTGCCGCCTTCTGGTTCAAGCAGTTCTACCGGACTTCGGCCCGGATGGCGGATGTGAATATGCAGCTCATCAAGGCGGATAAGGTGAAGGATGATTTCCTGGCGAATACTTCGCATGAATTGCGCACGCCGCTGCACGGCATTATTAATATGGCCCAGAGCGTGCTGGAGAATCAGCGTTCGTTGAAAGAGGCGAACCGCAAAAACTTGAAGCTGATCGTCTCCGTCGGGCGACGGATGTCGCATCTGCTGAATGATTTGCTCGATGTCTCCCAGTTGAAGCAAGAGAAGCTCCGGCTTCAATTCGATCGGATACCCGTTCATCCGGTGGCGAACAGCGTCGTGGAGATGCTCTCCTTCCTGACGGAAGGCAAGCCGATTCGGGTGGCGATCCATATTCCGAAGGAGCTTCCTCCGGTCCTTGCCGACGAGGATCGGCTCACCCAAATCTTGTTCAACTTGCTTCACAACGCGATCAAATACACCGACGAAGGCATCGTCATGATTGACGCCTATGTCCGCAAGGGATATGCGCATATTCGCGTCTCCGATACCGGCCGCGGCATGGATGAAGCGACGATGCGGAAGGCGTTCCAGGCCTATGAGCAGGGGGAAGCGAGCGCGAGTGTCGGGGGCATCGGCCTCGGGTTGAGCATTACGAAGCAACTGGTCGAGCTGCATGGCGGAACGTTGAAGGCGGATTCGCAGGAAGGGGCCGGATCGGTCTTCACCTTCACACTCCCGCTGGCCCCGCCGCCCAGCGCGGCCGGGAAACGGGATGATCTGGAGCCCCCCCTGCTTGAAAGCGAAGGCATAGAGCCTGCAGACAACCGCGAACGGCCTGCCCTGTCCGTTGACGACAGCTCGGCCGAAGTCGCTGCATCGGCAGATAGAATAAAAATATTGGCTGTCGATGATGATCCGGTGAATCTGAACGTACTGTCCAACCTGCTGCTCGCCGAAGGGTACAGCGTGACGACGGCCATAAGCGGCCGGGAAGCCGCGGTTCTGGTGGCCAAAGAGCGATGGGACCTCGTAATCGCCGATATCATGACGCCGCATATGTCCGGCTACGAGCTGACCCGCGCCATTCGCGAGCGCTTCTCCATGTCGGAGCTTCCGATCCTGCTCCTCACGGCTCGAAGCCGGGCCGAAGATATCTATTCCGGCTTCCGGGCCGGAGCGAACGACTATGTGACGAAGCCGGTCGATGCCTTGGAACTGAAATCACGGGTGCGGGCGTTAACCGATCTGAGACGCTCGATCGCGGATCTGCTGCGTATGGAAGCGGCCTATCTGCAGGCGCAGATTAAGCCGCATTTCCTGTTCAATACCTTGAATTCCATTGTGGCCCTGAGCAAGCTCGATACGGTTAAAATGCGTACGCTCATTGAATCGTTCAGCAGATACTTGCGGCTGAGCTTCGATCAGTGGAACGCGGAGCATCTGGTTCCGCTTGAGCATGAGCTGGATCTCGTGCGCGCCTATCTGACAATCGAGAAGACGCGGTTCGGCGACAGGCTGGATGTCATCTGGGACGTGACGAACGCCCTTCATGCGCAGCTTCCGCCGCTCACGATTCAGCCGCTTGTCGAGAATGCGCTCCGCCACGGTATCTTAAGCCGCTCCGAAGGCGGCATGATTCATATTCGAGTCGCGGCGGAGGCGGACGGCACGCATATCATCGTAGCGGACAACGGGGTCGGCATGGATCCGGCGGCAGCGGAGCAAGTCCTGCATCGTGAACAGCCCCCGCACGGGGGCATCGGACTGTTCAATACGGACAAGCGCTTGCGGAAGCAGTATGGACATGGGTTGATCATTCAAAGTGTGAAGGGGGAGGGAACGACAGTGTCCTTCTTCATTCCCGGAAGACTCTAACCGGCAGCGTTCCGCGCAGACTCAATTGAATCATTGCAAATACCTCTTCTATCGCAACCGTTTCCCCGAAAAGCCGCTGCCGGGAAGCGGTTGTTTTTTCGTTGTCGGTTTAAAGGGGACCGGCCATTTCAAAATTGAGGTATACTGTGCATAGAGAAGTGAAGGGAGAGCGAGGCTGAACATGGATCTGAACCAGATGATAAATGGAAAATCCGCCCGAGCTCGATTGCTGTCCTTCGGCGAATATTTCCGCACCACGGATCAGCCGTATGTTGAAATCACGTCATCGCATTCATATAAATATGCCGATGCGGTCAACGAATTTCTTGATGTTCTATACGAGGCTGAATTTCTGATTGCCGGTCTCGATTGGAAAACCTGGATCATAGAAAATCAGCTCCAGAGCGTCGATAACCATGACCGCTTCATTGAGCGCGCCGATATCGAGGATCTGCGGAAGCTGATGACGGCTTATGTGCGGCAGGAACGTTTCTGGGAAGGCTTCCTGGGAGATGTCATGAAGAGAGGATGGGTGGGCAAGGTGCTCGACCGGTTACAGGCTTTGACGGCGGAGGGAAAAGCGGCGGAATGACGGGTTGCGACGAGGCCGTGATGCGGAGTTGGTGAGATGAAAATCCTGCGTGAATGCAGGATTTTTCGCTACTTGTGGCCATATTTGATTAAACTCCTGTAAAAATGCATTATTTTCTCCGATTTTTGCCTTCTATCTATAGTACAGCCTGAGATTCCTGCAGTTTTGCAGGAATCTCTCAAATGGGCGACACCTCATAAGGGAAAAGCTGTATTTTTGCATGATTTCGGCAATCCGAGCTTGGATAATGAGGGGGCTGTCCCATCACCGCAGCTCCATACTGCGGGTGGGACAGCCCCCGATGAATTTTGAACTTTATTTTCGAACCGCTTCAAAAGTAAATATTTGATTGCCTTCCGCCGGCTGCTTTCCATGCGTATAATCGCTCGAGACTACGATGTCTGAGAACCCAATGTTTTCTAATACGAGCTTGAATTCCTCATTGCCGTACCAGCGAAGCGCAAAACGTTGAAGCTCGGATTGAATTAGCGATCCTTCGCGCCACTTTTCGTATTTTAAATAGGAAACGGAGTATTGATCAATCATACTAAATTCCACCAGTTTATCTTCCACGGTAATGACATCCCCTGATGGAAAAGGGAAGGTTGATGTAGAAGTCGTCCCTACCTCCATACGATCGGGCAAAATAAGGTCTATAATTATCCGTCCTCCAGGAGTGAGATGCTCGTAAAAACATTTAAGGGCGTTAATGGATTCTTGACGATTATCAAGCAAACAGAAAGATCCGGTTGGAATAATGATGGCATCGTATTTATGCGGCAAGGCTAAATTTTGCAGTTCTCCCTCGTACAACATCGGCCGTAAATTCCGCTCCTCGCAACGCTTGCGGCAGGAAGCCAACATCGCAGGGGAATAATCAATCCCGTCCACTAACAGTCCGGCTTCAAGAAGCGGGATGAGCATGCGTCCTGAGCCTACGGCCGCTTCTAGAATTCGGCCGCTGCATGATCGGAGTCTGTCGAGATAATACTCGATATCGCCTCCGACGGAATGCCCGACAGGTTTGGTAAGATCGTATACTTCCGTGCATAGATTACTGTAATAACTAAACATTCATTTTGTCCTCCGTTTCATATGATACGGAAGATTGGGTCAGGTAACCGAAATTATGCCTTCCGTATCTCTGTTTTTGTAGTTGGGGTTAAGTTATAAGAGCTGACTGTCATCGTACTCGCCTCTTTCTTTTGAGATAACCCGGATTCTACCATGGAAAGGTGCTTGATGCAATGATAGTTTGGAAGAATTCTCTTTGAGAGTCGATAGTTTGGAGGCTAGAGCCCAAGCGGCGTGGCTGTGGCTCTTCTTTTATGCCATTTTCTCTTTTTACCATGTTATGGACTTAGCTATCCGCTCCACCAATACTGCAAAAATGCAGCAATTTCATTGGTACGAGTATGCGAACATAGGATTACTGCGAAAATACAGCAATAATCCCGCGGCAAGGCGCAGATAGCGTTCAAAATCGCGAAATAATGCAGTTTTACAGGATTTTCCCGGAAATTAACCACTTGAGGCTAAAAATGCTGCGCCTGTGCAGCAATGTCCTGCCGTACCCGCTTGTTACAACAGAGGCGAGCTTCCTTCGTGCGCGTACCGCTTCACCCGCAGACCATCTTGCTCCATGCGCGTACCCGCTTGCCCTGAACTAACGGTCCTCCCTTCCCCGTCCCCGCCCCGCCTAAGAAAAAGACTGTCGACAGGACTTTGCCGACAGTCTGAAACGAGCCTGCTCTCATGCTAGGAGCAGGCTTAGTTGCAAGTGAATATTTGGCTTTATTGATAACCCTAGATCATCGTGAACAGCGTACCGAATACGGTGACCAGACCGACGAACAGCGCATAGACGAGGTTCGTCATGTTGGACGGCTTCATTGTCTTCCGTGGCGTGCATGAACAAGAACAGCTGCACCGATGCCTGGATAGCTGCACAGACGAGCAGGATGGTCAGTCCCATGGAGAACGACATATCCCAGAAGATGACGGCCAGCGCGACGACAGAAAGGATGAGAGAGAAGAACATATCCCATCACAAGACGAATCGGGAACAATTGTTTCCCCCCATGACAGCGCGAAACTGTACGCGGGCATGCAAGGCAATACCGGATGCCGCCGAGGCGATGATTCGGGCTTCATGATTCCGCTGCAATCCCTGAAATATGGGATGGTAAAATTATCCTGATCCTGTATAATTGAGAATGTTTCTTAATAACTCAATTCTACAGGATATGGTGATGGAGATGCATGCAAAAGAGGAGATTGTTGTCATCGGCGGTTACGGGCATGTGGGAAGGAACATTTGCAGGATACTGGGGGATCGTTACCCTGGCATGGTCTTCGCGGCCGGACGGAGCCGCGAGCGGGCCGAGCGCTTCTGCCAGTCCGCCGGAGGCAAAATCAGGCCGCTGGAGATCGATATCCGGAATCCGAAGCCGCCTGCGATGTTTGACGGCGTGAAGCTCGTTATCATGTGCCTGGATCAGGCCGACACGGGCTTCGTCCGCGAGTGTTTGCGCGCGGGCACGCACTACATCGATATCTCGGCGAACGGCACTTTTCTCCGCCAAGTGGAGCAATGCCGGGAAGTGGCTGAGGCTTACGGGGCGACCGCGCTGTTGAGCGTCGGGCTGGCTCCCGGCCTGACCAATCTGCTGGCGCTGGAGGCGCACCGGATGTTAGGCGAGACGGATGAGATCGATCTCGCGATTATGCTTGGGCTTGGTGATGCCCATGGGGAGGCGGCTATCGAATGGATGGCAGACAATCTCGGCGCCCGCTTCGACATCACGCGGAACGGGAAGCAGGTGGAGGCGCAGAGCTTCGCGGACGGCAAAACATTCGATTTCGGCGCGGACATCGGCAGCCGTCAGGCCTACCGCTTTCCATTCTCCGATCAGCAGTCCCTTCCGCGAACACTGAACGTATCTTCGGTCGCGACGCGCTTCTGCCTCGATTCCCCTATCGTCACCAGACTGTTGGCCGGGGCGCGAAGGACGTGGGCCGTCCGCCTGCTGCAAAGGGGCTGGCTCCGCAAGCGGTTGATCCGCAGCCTCGGAGCGCTTCGCTTCGGCGGAGACCGGTTCGCCGTCAAGGCGGAAGCTTGGGGGAGAAGCAGAGAGGGGAAGCCCGCCTTGGCGGAATGCTTCCTCCAAGGCCGGGATCAATCCGCCGCGACGGCGCGAGTCGCGGCTGCGGCCGCCGCGATGCTGGTTGATTCGCCCAGCCCGGCCGGGGTCTATCATATCGATCAGTTGACCGGTATGGCAAGCATGCTGAAGGAGCCGGGGCCGGACATCGAATACGATCTTCGTCTATCCGAGCTTGCGCCGGAAGGGAGGGAAGCCTGTTGAGCGCTTCCGCACACGGCAAGCCCGGAATGGCCGGCAACCAACGGGCATGGATGATGATGGCCATCTGCCTCAGCGCATTTTTGTCTCACTTCACTGCCGGGGTCGTGAACGTATCGCTTCCCCGGTTCATCACCGTGTTCCACTCGGATATCGGGACCGTGCAGTGGATGACGACGGGGTATCTGCTCGCCATTACGTCGCTACTTCCCTTGATGGGCAGGTTAGGCGACCGTTGGGGGCATCGCCCCATCCATAACTGCGGCATTGCCCTGTTCACGATCAGCTCTGTCCTGGTCGCGCTCTCGCCGAATCTCCCTGTCCTCCTCTCGATGCGTATTCTGCAAGCGGCGGGCGCTGCGATGTTCCAGGCGACGAATATGGCGCTCATCACGTTTCATATGCCGGGGGCGCATAGAGGGCGGGCTCTCGGATTCGTGAGCACAGCCGTTGCCCTGGGCGGGATGTCGGGACCGGTTGCCGGCAGCTTCACCGCGGCCTGGCTGAGCTGGCAGTGGGCGTTCCTGATTCATGTGCCCGTGGCGGTAGCGGCCACGGCGCTGGCTGTACGTTATATTCCCGCGGACCAGAAGGAGGAGACGAAGGAGTCCCCGCTGGATCTGGTCGGAGCCATCCTGTTCATGGGCGGCATTGGCACGGGAATCTACGCCATTGTGAACGGAGGCGACTTAGGGTGGGGTTCCCCAAGCATGCTTGTGCTGTACGTTGTCTTGCTCATCATCTGGCCGCTGAGCTGGATGTGGCAGTCCCGCCAGGAAGAGCCTTTTCTGCCGTTGGCGGCCTTCCGCATTCCGGCCGTGGCCTGCGGCCTGATGATTAGCTGCGCATCGTTCCTGCTGGCCAATATTGCGTTAGTCCTGATGCCGTTCTATATCTTCGAGACCACTGCGGTATCGGCGGCGGATGCAGGTTATGTCATGCTCGCGTATCCGCTTCTCTTGGCCGTGATCGGTCCCGTCGCGGGGCATCTGTCCGACCGGTTAGGCTCGCGGCGCTTGATGTGTCTTGGGCTGTGCGCCATGGCAGGCGGGTTCATGCTGTTCTCCGGATCATTCGGCGAGCTGCCGCTGTGGGGAATCATTTGCACGCTGGCATTAATCGGTTCGGGAATGGGATTGATCGCCTCGCCGAACAACAGCTTTATTATGAGCTATGCCGTGAAGGGAGACGCAGGCTCGATCGGCAGCATGATAGCGTTGACGCGCAACGTGGGCTTGGTGCTCGGGGCCGCGCTGGGATTGGGGCTGATGGACGACGGCGATCCCGCCAAGCCGCTGGAGGCTTATCTGCATATCTTCCGTCTGGGCGCTTGGATCGGAGCCGCCGGCCTGCTGCCGCTGGGATACAGCTGGTATGCGGGGAGAAGGGCGTTGAAGCGGGGGGCTGGCGTCCGCGCACAGAAATGACGGCAGGCCCTGGTCAGGCCCCTGTCTTGCGCCGCTTCGCACACTCTTGACTTCCGCGGGAAATCGCGGTATGGTCAGGATAAATCCAATGCAGAAGACATGAAAAGCAGGAACAGCGAAGACCAAAGACATGAGCGCCACGGAACGCATGCACAGAGAGGGGGCCCACGGGCTGGAAGGCTCCTCTTGCGGGTGGCTGCTTCCTTCTTTGCAGCTGCGGACTCCGGCAAGCCGCCGGCGGCCGCCGGGTTACGCCGTTATCCGTAGCAGAGGAACGCCCGCTTCGGCTGGCGTTCGAATGAGGGTGGTACCACGGCGCATTCGTCCCTTCGGGGGCGGATGCGTTTTTTGCGTCTTCCCGGCCTGTCATCGGAACGATGACTCGCTTCCCGCGATCGTTCAGCGTTTCGATCCCCCGGGAGGGGTCAGGCACAGCAAGAGCGGACCAGGGCGTTTTTTTCGTGCTGCGGCGAGGATGCAGGACATGCTTTTTTTGTCGAAAAGGGAGGTTATGGCATTATGCGTCAAACTCAATTATTGTCTCCAACGCTGCGGCAGGCTCCGGCGGATGCCGAGGCGGCAAGTCACCAGCTGCTTGTGCGGGCAGGGTACATCCGGCCGTTGGCGTCAGGCGTCTATTCGTACCTGCCGCTGGGCTGGAGGGTGATGCGGCAGCTGGAGCGCATCATTCGGGAAGAGATGGACCGGGCCGGGGCCCAGGAGGTTCATCTTCCCGCGCTGCTTCCTGCCGAGCTGTGGAAGCAGTCGGGACGGTACAGCGTGTACGGGCCGGAGCTGATCCGCCTCCAGGATCGCCATGGGCGGGAATTCGCGCTCGGCCCGACGCATGAAGAAGCCGTTACGGCGCTTATCCGGGACGAAGTAAAATCCTACAAGCGCGTGCCGCTTACGGTGTACCAGATTCAGACGAAATACCGCGATGAGCGGCGTCCGCGCTTCGGCCTGCTGCGCGGCCGCGAGTTCCTGATGAAGGATGCCTATTCATTCGCTATCGATACGGACGGATTGGACGCCAGTTACCGCGCCATGTTCGACGCCTATCACCGGATTATGCGGCGCTTGGGCCTCCGTTACCGCGCTATCGAGGCGGACGCGGGAGCCATCGGCGGGGATGGGGCCACGCACGAGTTCACGGTGCTGGCCGATGTCGGCGAAGATACGGTCGTCTCCTGCACGGCATGCGAGTATGCGGCCAATCTGGAGCGGGCGGAGAGCGGAAGCGCAGCAGGGAATGGAGCCGGCGGGCGAGAAGGCAGCCGGGAGGGCAATTATCCTGCGCCGGAACGCTTCCCGACGCCGGGGATGCGGACGATCGATGAACTGGCTTCCGGTCTGGGGCTGAAGCCGTCCGCTGTGATCAAGACGCTGATCTATACGGTTGACGGTGCGCCGGTCGCGGTGCTCGTGCGGGGCGACCATGAGGTGAACGAGATCAAGGTGAAGAACTGCCTTGACGCGGCTGCGGTTGAATTGGCGGACGAGGAGACGGTCGCCGCCGTGTCGGGCGCGCCGATCGGCTTCGCCGGACCGATCGGGCTTCGGCCGGATGTGCGTGTGCTCGTCGACCGGGACGTGGCTTCGATGAGCGAAGGCATCGCAGGCGCCAATGCCGAGGACACTCACGTGAAGCATGTCGTCCCCGGCCGCGATATCCCTCTCGAGACGGTCGGCGATTACCGCAACGTCATGGAAGGGGAAGCCTGTCCGCATTGCGGGGAAGGCCGCCTGCAGTTCCACCGCGGCATCGAGGTCGGCCACGTGTTCAAGCTCGGCACGAAGTACAGTGCCGCGCTCGGCGCCACCGTGCTCGACCCGAACGGCCGCGAGCAGCCGCTGCTCATGGGCTGCTACGGCATCGGGGTCTCGCGCCTGCTGGCGGCGATTGTCGAGCAGCACCATGATGAGCGCGGCATCATCTGGCCGCGGGCCATCGCGCCGTTCCAGGTCCACCTCATTCCGGTGGCATGGAAGGATGAGGCACAGCGGCAGGCAGCCGAGCGGCTGTATGCGGAGCTTCAGCAGGCCGGCATCTCCGTGCTGCTCGACGACCGCGAGGAACGGATCGGCGTGAAGCTGGCCGATGCGGATCTGTTCGGCATGCCGCTGCGTCTCGTCATTGGCAGGTCGATTGCCGAAGGCATGGTGGAATGGAAGGAACGGGCGGGTACAGGAGCCGAGACGGTTCGGATTGAGCATTGTATAGATAATGTGCTGGAATGGGTGTAAAATAGGCCAAAAGACCGCTGACCCTTCAGGCCCGGGAACCTATACTAAATACTAATTCCCGATTTTTTATATGGCGGTGACAAGCTGCTCGAAGAACGCCTCCTGCGGCGGATTAGGTCCTATGATGCAAGCCCGCTTCTCGATTTCCGCTGTACCGTTGCCGGCAAGTTCGTTGCGGGCGGCGAGACGTTGGACGTGACGGGCTGTAGACTCTATTCAGGAGCACAAAAGATTATCGCTGCCGCAGCGGATCGGCGATTACATCCCCGAGAAGGGAAGCAGGCATCTATCCGACGGATCGGCTGGAGAGTCCTGTCCAATCATCTGGTCGATCCCGGGGGCCGATACTTGGCACGCTTGCTTTCGATGCCTCGCAGGATGCACGCGGCAGAGGTTGGGAGCGTCGTCGCTTCGAGGCCATATTGCTTGATAGATGCCGCCGTGACACGGATGTGTTGGACAGGGAAGTGGGACGGGCCCAAGCATGTTACATCGGCGCAATAGAATGGGCCTGATTGAAGGATTCCTTTCCGGATTCATCGTCCATATTATGGATTTGGCGCGTGCGCCTTTCTTGCAGCTGGCCCGCCAGTATACGGAAGGGAATGAATCGGTTTTTGCAATCCAATGTGTAGAGGAGGTGTTGCGTTGAATTTTGTGGCATGGGCAATCGTAGCCAGCGAAATCGGCTTCTGGGTCGTTATCCTGCTCGGCCTTTTCGCGCGTTATGTGCTCAAGAGACAGAAGCTGGGACTGATTCTGCTCGCCCTCACGCCGGTCATCGATCTGATCCTGTTAGTTGCGACAAGCATCGATTTATACGGCGGAGCCACGGCGACAACGGCGCATGCCCTCGCTGCGGTATATATCGGGGTCTCGATCGCCTTCGGCAAGCCGATGGTTACGTGGGCGGATGAACGATTCCGGTACTATGTCGCCAAGCAAGGAGCGAAGCCGCTGAAGCGGTATGGGATCGAGTATGCGAAGCATTACCTGAAGAGCTGGATCAGGCATGTGCTGGCCTATCTGATTGGCGCCGGGCTGTTGGTCGGGCTCATCTATTTCATCAATGACGCCGCCCGGACCGAAGCATTGAGTGGGGTGCTGCGGCTGTGGACGGCCGTATTGGGCATTGATCTGATTATTACGGCTTCCTATTTTATTTGGCCCAAGAAAGAAAAGGCGCTGGAATCACGATAAAAGCCGCCGATGGTCCCGATGATGGAATGCGTGGAAAGCCGGGAAAGGCACGTTCGGGCAGCTGCCCGGATCGAAAAGAAGCAGAAGAGAACGAAAACCGGTTGTGTTTACCGGTTTTTTGTTTTTTCCGCTTTTGCAGAGCGGAAGCAATTATCATTGCATCGGTTCTATTTGTATGCTTTGATCAAGAGAACTGCGATTTTTATCAGGAGCTATGCGAGAGAGGAAGTCGTCACGATAAAATCTCCGGGATGTGTCCCGTCAGTAATCAGAATGGTGGGGTAAAGGATGAAAACAGATCAGAAGTTACAGTTTCAATCTATTCTGGAAGAAGATGTGGCCCGTCTGACAGAAATCATGACCCGCGCTTTTGACACGGATACGAAGCAATTTCTTGGGCGGGAAAAGGGCGGGCCTGATGGATATGACACAGGCGAATTTATGACGCGATGGGCGATAAATTCATCGGCTCAGTCTTATAAAGTATTGTTGGATGAACAGCTGATAGGAGCTGTCATTGTGTGGATCAATGAAAACAACGAAAATGTTTTAGGTTGCTTGTTTGTCGATCCATCCGTGGAGAATCGCGGAATCGGACTTGCCATATGGAGATACATCGAGAAGAAGTACCCCGGCACGAAAAAGTGGATAACGGAAACCCCTGGATACTCCAAAAGAAATCATCACTTTTATGTCAATAAATGCGGATTCAAAATCGTAAAAATAAAAAATCCGATGAGCAGGGATGACGAGTTCTACGTTCTGGAAAAAGAAATGTAGTTCGATTGCGAAGGGGAATGCAGTGAAGCGCCACTTCACTGGCATTCCCTCAGATCGGAAGAGGCTGGCTTCAATCAATGGGCTTCTTCACCGGTTAGAACTTCTTGTGCAAATTCAACGAGCCGTTCTTTCGCAGCAGCACCGGAAATACGGTATTCCATGAAGCCTCCTTCGCTCTTTTCCACCCAGTTAAGGGCGTGATCATAATAGTAGGCTTCTGTGCCATTTATATTTACAATGTGCTCTTCTGAGGGCTGGGCATCAAAAAACTTCGATTGCTCAACCCCTTTTAGGAAATTGATCCGGTAACTGATTGCCTGGTCGCCAGCTTTATATTGCAACGCCACAGACTGGATTCCGCTTCCGGGCTTCCTCACCGCATAGGCATATTCCTTGCCTTCCAACGTCTTGCCATACGTTAGAACGCTCTCATCCTGGCCTTGAGGCTGATAGTCCTTGTATAGATAGCCAGCTTCGAATTGGTAACCGTCAGGAACATGAATGGAAAGGCGGCTGTTCGCCAATGGTCCTTTGATTGCACTCTTCCATTCGTCTTGAGTTGTATATTCAATTGGTGAAGTCGTCCACAATATTTGGTCCGTATTCTTCTTGGCGATTTCTTCTTTGCTTCCAAAATAGACGACGGCTGACTCGCCTGGCTCGATTCTCGTCTCTACCTCTTTCAGTATTTTGGTTTGCCAATCCGGAATTTTCGAATCTGTCTTTCTGATCTCCATGACCGTATTTCCGGCTTTGTCCCGCAACTGCAACCACTCGCGGGCCGCATAAGAAAAGCCGCTCAAAAGGATGATACTGCAAACGGCGACGGCCAGTCTTTTGATCGTCAAGACAGGGGCTTTCCGCGAAGCAGGCATTCTTCTTTCCAGGTGCGCGATCCGCTTCATCACGCGATCGGAAAAATCTTTTTCCGGAAGATTTGTCATCTCCATAACATCCTTGATATTGCGGATCATGCCAGCTTCCGCAGATACATCGTTATGTTTCATTGGCTAGTCCCTCCACTTGTTGAGACCAAAGCGGTCTCAGTCTTTTTTTAATCCGCTCATATTTTTTGCGTGCGGTGGCTGGTTTGCAGCTCATGATTTCACCGATTTCCTCGTAGCTTCGTTCATCAATCACCCGTAACAGAAGCAGATTTCTCTCTTCTGAAGAGAGCTGGCTCAGCATCTCCCCGACGAGATCGCTATAATCCCGTTCGCATCCGGCATTGAGTTGCTGCCATCGGTAGAAGCCGAACGCCTTGTACCGGGTGTTACGCTTTTTCATTGCATTGATGCAGTGATTGTAGGCGATCTTGTATAACCACGAGGTAAACGAGCTGGTCTTGGTGTAACGGGCGATATGTTGATAACACTTGATAAAAATATCCTGCACCGCGTCCTCGGCTTCTTCCCGATGACCTAACATATGCCAGCAATAGACGTGAATCCGGCGTTGATAGTGTTTGACCAACAGCCGAAACGGCTCCTGTCGGCCATCTTTGACCTGCATGACGATCTGTTCAATGTCCGCATCGGATAATGGTGCGTCTGCTTGATCTTGTTTCATAAGCACTCCTTTCGCGGGGCCCCTCTTACACTCGTAATAACACAACAATAAGCTGTTTTGTGACAGGTTGACCGATTTTTTTTCAGGCCTGCCTTATGACCCCCAGAACATGCCAAATGTGGTATAGTGGGTGTATGCGTTTGCGGCAGCTTAGGGAGGCATCGATATCGCTTTGGCAAAGGAGTTCTCGTGATGAGCCTGCGGATCGTGGAAATTTATCCGGATCGGAAAGAAACCTTTTTGAACTTGTACAATCTCTATCTATACGAGCTATCCGCCTATACCGGCGAAGATATTCAGGCAGACGGGACATTCGAATGGAATGATACGCACCTGTATTTTGAACGGAATGAACTGCATCCTTATTTCATCACATACGATGATAGACTTGCCGGTTTTATTTTGGTGTGTTCGCCGCCCTTTGTGCCGAAGGGCATCGATTACACGATTCAAGAATTATTTGTGTTGAAAAAATATCGGGGAAAAAATCTGGCATCCGAAGCGGTAATTGAGGTGTTGAACCGGTTCCCGGGAAGCTACAGCGTGGAGCAGCTAAAAAATAATATAGCCGCCGTTCGATTCTGGAAGAAATTCTATAAGGAACAGAAGATTGACTTCCTGGAAAGGGAGGACAGCATCGAATTGGAAGGCTTGCCCGGAACCTATGAATTGTTGTCCCAGACCTTCGTTATTTCAAAATGATAAGAACCTTGGGTAACTCAAGCTCGAATTCGAGGGGGGAATAACAATGATTACCCGCTTCCATCATGCTCAGATCACGATACCGCGAGGCCAGGAAGAGCAGGCCAAAGCCTTCTATTGCGGCGTGCTGCAGTTGAAGGAAATCGCCAAGCCCGACTCTTTAGCCGGAAGAGGAGGATTCTGGATTCAAGTCGGCACGCAGGAGCTGCATATCGGGGTCGAAGTTGGCGTCGATCGTTCGCTGACCAAAGCCCACCTGGCGTACCAGGTCCAGGACATCGAGGCGATGAGAGAGCGATTAAGAAGCAATGGGATTACAATTCTGGAATCGGTTCCGATTCCGGGGTATGAACGGTTCGAATTCCGTGATCCATTCGGCAACCGAGTGGAGTTGATTCAACCTGACTAAATCAGAAAGTGGAGAGAGATAGAAATGAATGCGTATGAAATGAAAATAAAAGAGTATATGACTCTGCATCATATCCAAGCCGAGCATCTCGTCCTGGAGCAATCCTGTCACTCCGTTCCGGAGGCGGCCATTGCCGTTGGGGGCTCGGCCGATCAATTCGTCAAGAACATTTGCATGATCGACGAACAGGACCGGTTCATCGTCGCGATTGTCAAAGGCGAAGACAGAGCAAGCACGACGAGAGTCGGGAAAGCGTTGGACATCGCCAAGCCGCGGCTCGCGAATGAGAGAGAAGTGCTGGAGAGGACAGGGTTCCCGGCCGGCGGGGTGCCGTCGTTCGGATTCGATGCGTTGTTCCTGATCGATCCGAAGGTTGCCGAGCAGGACGCAGTATACACGGGCGGCGGATCTCCTCATTCCCTAATCAAACTAGCTGTAACCGAATTGCTGCGCGCAAGCGGAGGGGGAGTGGCGAGAGTACGGAAATAGACATGGTAAAGCGGCTCTTCGACTTCCCTCCGGCAAGTCCATCCCAGGAGTGTGGAGAGAATCGTTCGAGCCGCTTCATTTCTATAAAGAAAGAGATCGTAAGTGTTAATTCATTAGTTCTGGACCATGCAGCCGCTACGGGAATCCGTTTCTGCCCATTTTTCGGTTACCGTTTTCCCGTTGTCATTAGCTGCGGAAGAAGATGTATTGGAGTTCAGAGGAGGAAGGGTTCGTGAACAAGAAGACTCTCCAGATCCTGTCAAGCGTGATGCTCGGTCTCACGGGGTGGTGCGCTTTTTACACATATGCCGAGTTCAATGGATATCCGTGGAAGCATGCGCAAGTAAAGAAGGAAGCGCCCGCCTATATGAAGACCAAGTACAATATGGACGTCGAGGTTGCCGGGAGCTCTTACGGCTTTAAATTCCGTGAATATACCGCGAAGGTGTTCAACATTCACGATCCCGAAAAGCGGTTGATTGATGTGAAAATGTATACGCAGTATGATGAAGCGATCCGAGGCAAGGTAGAGACATGGGAAGATAACTATAGTATGGTCTACTGGGAGCAACGAATCGATGAAGAGCTTCGCAAGCGGTATCCGAGGCTCTATGGGCAGGAAGACATCGAGTCCATCGGGGTTACGGCTACCTACTCCATGATGCCGATAGACAGCGGCACTAACCCTGCCGCAGATGGCCATGGCGCCGCCATCCCTCTGCAGCCGAAGCATGAATATACGCTGGACATGCGTCTGAGGACAGATTCGATCTCCGGAGCGCTGTGGCAGGAATTATATGCCGTCGTGCCGGATCTTGCGGCAGCGCCTTGGGAGGTGGAGATTTATATCCGGGGCAGAGAAAGGGACCAGCTGACAGGAGACGCTGGAATCGAAGGGGCGGCAAAGACGATAGTGCTGTCTCTGCCTCGCGATAAGCTTGAGCATATCGCGAGCATTGAGGATATGAAGAAGGAAGTCAGGGAGTATTAACCAGCGTAAGGAGGGGGGGCATGGATGGATAGAGAAGTTTTTGCATTTCAGGAAGTTCCCCGCTTGCTGACGGAACGGTTGCTCTTACGGGCAATGGAGGAACGGGATTGCCGAGATCTCTTCGATCTCTACTCGCTGGAGGAAGTAGTTCGGTATACGCCGCTGGAACCGTTTCGATCGATGCAGGATGTCATTCGGGAATGGAATTGGCATCAAGAAATATTTGCGGAACAGAGCGGACTGCGCTGGGTTATTGAAGATAAATCTTCCGCCAAAGTAATCGGAACATGCGGTTTTCTTCAATATGAAAAGACGCATCGCCGAATCGAGCTCGGCTATGACCTGGCGCCTCCATATTGGGGGCGTGGAGTCATGACGGAGGCAGCGCGGCGCGTCCTGTCGTTCGGTTTTCGAGATATGGGCGTGAATCGTATCGAAGCGAAAATCGATCCGGAAAACATCGCTTCCGAGCGGTTGCTTCTCCGGCTCGGTTTTCAAAAGGAAGGCGTGATGAGACAACATGAGTTCGAAAAGGGAAGATATGTCGATATCGCTGTTTTCTCGCTGCTGAGAAGCGAATATGGAGCGCAGCGCCAAGCGCTTGCAGCCGATGCTTGGCACGATGGTGACAAAGACAGTGAACGGTTGAGAGATTGACCGTCCAAGCGAACATTGACCGCTTCTGCATTGAATTGCAGGACTTGGGTGGCTTCGCATGCCTCTCGAGACGGCGCTTCCGGCCTTACGATCCGATTGCCATCAAGGCCCAATTGGAAAAAGTGGCCGTGGTGCTCGTCGAGAGATCCTTATCCTGGTAGTGGTATCTGGCTCATGAATGGGAAATTGGCTTACGGAGAGGGAGGCTGCGGAAATGGCGCAGCCCCCCTTCATTTTTTTCATTGAAAGGTTAGTTCCTCGGAACTAGCTTTTTATTCATCTCACGGAGAAAATGATGATTCATGAGGCGCAATACGGGTTAATAACCTTTTGTTTGCAGCGAAGAGCAGCTTACAAATTGAAGTCCCTTCCAGGGGAAGGGCTTTTCGCATATTTCCGAAATGCCGTCAATGGAGCGACATCTGTTATAATCTTGTGGGGGAGCAGCGTTTTTTAGTTCATGATCGTCTCGCTTTTCGTAAAATCCGATGCGTTATACCCGGCGAATGCGGAGAAAGGATAGATCCATCCTGGGTTATCCATCCAAGGAGAACTTCCGCTTTCGAATTCCATATCGCATGATTATAGGAGATGGCAGGGAGGTGAATTGGGGCGGTTATTTCACGGAATCGTTGATGACTAGTGAACAGCAATCTGCGTTCTCTATTAAATGATAGCGGGAGGCTCAGTAATGTCCTCGGAAGCACTGATGCAAGAAAATCAACGCTCGATGTTCGAAATGTTCTATGAGCGCGTCTATACTACAGCGTATATGATTATTAAAGATCGCCATTTGGCTCAAGATATCGCACAAGAAACGTTTATGAAAGCCTTTGCGCAAATCCATACACTGCATGATGAGAGCAAGCTCGGCCCATGGCTACAATCTATCGCGGCAAGAACCTCGTTCGATTATTTGCGCAAGCGCAGCCGGTGGAATGACATCGCGTCTGAAGACACGGTTCTCGATATCGAGCTGGCCAAAGATTTCGACAGTCAGCTGTCGGTGGAACAAAAGGTAGAGCTGAAGATCATTGTCGACGAGATCTATACTTATCTGAAAAAGTTGAAGCCGGAATACCAAAAGGTGATCATTCTCAAATATATCCATCATATGAAAAATGCCGAGATTGCCGCCGTAACCAATGCGAACGAGAGTACGGTCAAAACGCGCTTGAAGCGGGCCAAAGCGATTTTGCGGCAAAGCATGGGCAACCTGCCGTGAAGACGAGACCGAGCGGTAAAAAGACCACATGAAAAATGGACAGCTCAAGCCTGGTTATAATGTACAAATTGGCACCGAAAATCAGTTTGTGGTCGGATACCGTTTGCATCGGCGGCCTACGGACACCCGTTGCATGAAACCTCATTTAGAGAAAGTGAAGAACGCGCCGGGCAAGCTGCCGGGAACGATTATAGCAGACGCGGGTTATGGAAGCGAAGAGAACTACGCCTATTTGGAGGAAGAAAACGTAGAGGCTATCGTGAAATACAGCACGTATCATCAAGAAAATCAAAGAAATGGAAACAAGATGTCAGCAAAATCGATAATTGGGAATACAATGAACAAACGGATACATGGACGTGTCCGGGCGGACAAGTTCTTGGCTTCCGGTATGAGAGCAAGCAAAAAAAAGAGAGTGGTTATGAAATCAAACTTAGGCATTACCGAAGTCAGGATTGCTCGAATTGCCCCCTCAAAGCAGCCTGCACCAAGGCCAAAGGGAATCGAGAAATCCGAGTAAGCATGAAGTATCTCCGCTCTAAGCAACAAGCGAGGGAGAAGCTGCGGAGCGAAGAAGGATATGCCCTGTCGGTTCGACGAATGGTCGAACCGGAAAGTGTATTTGGACAAATGAAAAACAACAGAGGATTCAGACGCTTTCTGCTTCGAGGCCTGTCAAAAGTAAGCCTCGAGGTCGGGTGGCTATCCCTTGCCCCTAATTTGCTCAAGTGGGCAGTGATGAAGCAAAAAGGTCGAGTAGGGGAAGCAGTGTAACCCCTAACTCGACCTTTTTTTCGAATTTTACGGCCATCCTACAGGGAGTAAAAACTACTTATGAGACAGCCCCTTTATACGAAGGATTTAACGGCCGCAATTACCGCTGCAATTACCGCTGCAATTGCGGCTGCTATAATGGTTGTGGTGTTGAATCTGCCCCGTTCAATTTTTTCTCAAACTCATCCTTTGTAACCAAAGTCTCCAATTTAGAGCTAATTCCCTGGAGCCCTCCATTCCAAGACCTAATTGATCAACCGCCTGTTTAACCTCTTGTACAGAGTATTCAAGACGGTGCATAAAATCCTGTTCATACGGATAGTGCGGTCAAGCTCGTCATAACAATGCGGCCAATCAGGGCTGGGGTTGAGGTTCAAGTTCTTCACATGATTGAGACACATTATAACTATCCTTATTTCAAGAAATGCCTACATCCATACTATAATTAGTTTGCTGAGGGAGCATCGGGAAGTCCGAAAGGTGAAAGCTCTTTTATACCACGAGAAGAGAGGACAGGGACAGGGAATGAACAAGATTATTCGGTATTCAATGATTCTAGCTTTGTTGCTGGGAGTTCATGCACAACCTGCGGCGGCGCATTGGCATCCTGGATATTCTCATGACGCCACAATAGGATATCAAAATCCAAACTGGATGAGCTTGATTCGGGATGATGCCAGATTAAGTGATTTATCCATCCCAGGCACGCATGACAGCATGGCTTACCAAACTCATCAGCCCGCAACCGACCATGTGTATACACAGTCGATGACGCTCAATACACAATTAAATTCCGGAATTCGCTTTTTGGACATTCGCTGCCGGTATGTTGACGGTTCGTTCGCGGTTCATCATGGCCCCTACTATTTAGATGCCATGTTCGGGGACGTATTGAATGAGGTTGCTGAGTTTTTGAAGCGCAATCCGAGCGAAACGGTTCTGATGCGCATCAAACAAGAACATAGTTCTGTTCCCGATCGCGTCTTCAATGATACCCTTCAGAGATATATCAATAGCTATCCCGGTTTTTTTTGGGACAGTAAAAACGGATCGGCAACAAACCCGACACTAGGAGAAATGAGAGGAAAAATCGTCATCCTCCGCAACGTTGCGGGTTCGAGTATCGGTATCGATTATGCTCATCAATTCGATATCCAAGATAATTATAACGTCTCGACGAATTGGGATTTATACCAAAAATGGATGGATGTCAAAAAACAATTGCAGAAGGCCAATGAAAGCCGTCTAAGTGGCTCTCAAACCAAATTCATCAATTATTTAAGCGGCGGCAATATCGCGTATCCCTATTTTGTCGCAAGCGGGCACAGCAGCCCGGGAACATCGGCTCCCCGGCTGGCTACGGGATTAACTACTCCCGGCTGGTCGGATTCCTATCCGGATTTCCCAAGAACGGATTGCTTCATCGGGATCTGCACCATTGCATTTGAAGGAACGAATGTGCTGACAACCGATTATATAGCAACTCACAATGTGGAGTATACCGGCATTATTGCCGCGGATTTTCCGGGAAAAGGATTGATTGAAAATATTATACGCGCGAATAAAAGGCTGTATAAATAAGCCTGTTGCCTCCCATGCGCGAACATCACTTGTACAGGTCTCCCGGCATCGGGGGGCTTTTTGGCGTTCATAGGTTGTTCATAGTTTTTTGCTACACTAATACGGCAATGAGATTTGCGGCAAAATCGGAACGCGGCGGAAGCGCGCCGCACGCATGTGAAGGGAGACAGGAGAGGGGAACTATGCGATCCAAATGGAAGCTGCTGCTGACAGCCGTCGTTGTCATCACGCTATGTATGGCGGGATATTATTGGTTGTACAAGCAGCCGAAGACCGAACAAACCGCCTCTCTGCCGTCAATGGCGAGAGTGGCGAAGGGAGATCTGGAGGTGACCGTAAGCGGCTCGGGTACGGTTTCGCCCCGCTATACCGCGGAGGTGAGGTCGGGAGAGACGGGCAAGATTGATAAAATATTGTACGATGTCGGCGACCGGGTCGAGAAAGGAGCGGTGCTGGCCACATTCGAAAAAGAAGATCTGACGAATGAGATCGAGAAGCAGGAGATTCAGCTTCAGAAGAAGGAGCTGGAGTTCGAAAATCTGAAAACGAAGTATAAAGAAGCGGATGAGGAAGCCAGACCGTCCATCGCGGTCGAAATTGAGAATATGAAGCTGGATCTTGCCCTGGCGCAAAAGGAATTGGAACAAAAACGGGCCGATCAGGCCAAAGACAAGGCCATCAAGGCTCCGATCAGCGGCACATTGACGGCGCTGAACCTCAGTGAAGGCTCGCAATTGAACCAAAGCGGATCGATAGGCACGATCGTGGATTATACGCAGCTTCAGGCCGTGATCCAAGTCGATGAAATGGATATCCCGAGCATCAAGCTGAAGCAAAAGGCCACATTGACGTTCGACGCGCTGGCGGACAAGACGATCGAAGGAACAATAAGCGCTATTGCGGACGAAGGAACGGCTTCAGGCGGGGTATCCGTATTCGATGTCACGATTCACTTGTCGTCTAGCCAAGGCGTCAAAAGCGGGATGTCGGTCCAGGCCCAGATCGACGTGAACAGCAAATCGGATGTGCTGCTGGTGCCAATTGAAGCGGTTACCCAACGCAACGGAAAGTCTTATGTTACGGTCTGGGCGGATCAAGGCGGCGCTGAAGGCAAGAGCGCGCCGCAGCAGGCCCTGCCGGAACGGCAGGACGGCCCGGGAGCGGGGCAGAATCAAGCCGGCGGAACGGAGAGCGCCACCAGAGGGGCACGTCCTGACGGAGAAGCCGCCGCTTGGGCAGGCCGGGGACAGACTGGTGTTCCGAGTGCAGGCGCCGGCAAGTTAACCGAGGTGGAGACAGGGATCAATAATGAGTCCTATTTTGAAATCGTGAGCGGCCTGAAGGAAGGGGATATGGTCGTCTTGCCTACGGTCCGCGCATCCGCGAACAGCAGCCAGCAATCCTCGTTCGGGGGAATGGGCGGCTTCGGCGGCAACGGCGGAAGAAACGGAAGCTCCCCGGGGAACGCCGGATTCCCTGGAGGCAACATCCGCATGCCTGGAGGAGGCGGATGATGAGCAGGCAGGCTGTAATACATATCGAGAACATGTCCAAGGCTTATCGGATGGGCGGGGAAGAGATGTTGTCTCTGAACGAGGTGAATCTGACCGTCTATGCAGGCGAGATGCTGGCCATTATCGGCCCGTCCGGATCCGGCAAATCGACGCTCATGAATATGATGGGCTGCCTCGATACGCCGACGAGCGGCTCCTACTGGCTGGACGGACAGGAGGTAAGCAAGCTATCCGGCAATCAACTGGCGGAGATTCGCAACCGGAAGATTGGTTTTATTTTTCAGAGTTTTTACTTGCTGCCTGCGCTTACCGCGCAGGAAAATGTGGAGCTTCCGCTCATCTATCGCGGCATGCCGGCCAAAAAAAGGCATGAGCCGGCGGTGCAGGCGCTAGCCCAGGTCGGGCTGGAGAGCAAGCTGAATTATTTACCGCGCCAGTTGTCCGGCGGCCAGCAGCAGCGGGTCGCGATCGCGAGAGCGCTGGTCGGTGAACCGCCGGTTATCCTCGCGGACGAGCCGACCGGGGCATTGGATACGAAGACGGGACTTGAAGTGCTCGCCATCATGAAGGACCTGAACCGCAAAGGCCACACCATCGTCTTGATTACCCACGATCCGGATGTGGCCGAGGAAGCGGGGAGCGTCGTGCGCATACAGGACGGGCGAATTCAGGTTGTAAGGAGGTTCGCTCCGTGACATGGATGCAAGCATGGAAAATGGCCTGGCGCAGCATACTGGCCAATAAGATGCGCACGCTGCTGACAATGCTTGGCATCGTCATCGGCGTGGCCGCCGTCATTATCATGGTCTCGGTGGGAGAAGGCTCAGCCAAGCAAGTGCAATCCCAGGTGGCAAGTCTTGGCTCCAATCTGATCTCGGTCACGATAACGGGAAGGGGCGCGGTATCGTCGCTCACGCTGGAGGAGGCGATCGCTTTCGAGGATATTGACGGCGTCGAGGCGGTCTCTCCGTTCATCAACGGCAGCGTCCAGGCGAAGGCGGGAACGAAGAACGCGAATCTGCAAGTGGAGGGCATTACCCCGGAATATGAAGCGGTCCGCGACTATCACGTGCAGAGCGGGCGCTTCATCCTCCCGATCGATGTCGAGCTCTATCAACGGGTGGCCATCATCGGCCTGGATGCGGCGGAGACCCTGTTCCCGCAAAGGAATCCGGTCGGCCAGCAAGTGTCGCTGAACGGAATCTCCTTCCGGATCGTTGGGGTGATGGCATCAAAGGGAAGCTCGCTGGGCGGGGCGAATGACAATAAGATCTGGGTTCCGTTAACGAGAGGCGAGCGGCTGCTGCAGTCGAAAGGAATTCGAACGGTCTATGTCAAATTCGCGGGCACGGAACAGGCCGGTTCGATTATGGCGGAGCTGGAATCCCGGTTATCCAAAAAATTCCGCGGGTCCGACAACAGCTACAACGTCTATAACCAGGCGGATATGATCGAAGCGCTCGGAAGCGTAACCCAGACGATGACGCTCCTGCTGGCGGGAATCGCCTCGATCTCCCTGCTCGTCGGCGGCATCGGCATCATGAATATTATGCTCGTGTCGGTGACGGAGCGGACGCGCGAGATCGGCATCCGCAAGTCTCTCGGCGCGAAGAAGCGCGATATCATGCAGCAATTCCTGCTGGAAGCGGTCACGATCAGCAGCATCAGCGGCTTGCTGGGCATCGCGGCCGGACTGGGCGGCGCGTATGCGGGAAGCCGGGCGATGAGCATTCCGTTCGCGGCCGCGCCCGTCATGATGTGGCTGTCGTTCGCGTTCTCGGCGGCGATCGGGATCGTGTTCGGCCTGTTCCCGGCGAACAAAGCCGCGAATTTGAAACCGGTGGATGCTCTACGTTACGATTAATAGGAAGAACGGCCGTTCAGGCCCGGGCAGATTCGGAGGAGGAATGGCAGTGCACAAGTCACCGCATATTTTAATCGTCGAGGATGATGCGTATATTTCGGAATTGATTGCCCTATATTTGGACAAGCACGGTTATACGCATTCGATTGCGGAGGATGGAGCGGCGGCCCTGGCGCTGCTGGATGCGGCGAACCCTGATCTGGTGCTGCTCGATATTATGCTTCCGGAGCTGGACGGCTGGCAGGTGTGCGAAGAAATCCGCGCCGAAGGGGATATTCCGATCATTATGGTTACCGGGAACGGCGAGAGCTACGACAAGCTCAAGGGATTTTCCTGCGGAGCGGACGACTATATTGTGAAGCCTTTCGATCCGAAGGAGCTTATCGCGCGTGTGCAAGCGGTATTGAGACGGGCCCACCCGGCCCTGTTCAAGACTTCGCTTCAGTATCCGGAGCTGTGCATCGCCCCGCAGGATCAGAAGGTGTCCGTCCGCGATCAGGAAGTGGCGCTGGCCCCCAAGGAACTGGAGCTCCTTCAAGTGTTGGCCGGACATCCGAACAAGGTATTCACGCGCGAACAACTGCTGCGGCAGATCTGGGGCGCCGATTATGAAGGCGATGTCCGCACGGTGGACGTGCATATCAAGCGGCTCCGGGAGAAGCTGGGCGAATCCGCCTATTGGAGCATCATGACGGTCTGGGGCATCGGCTACAAATTCGAGGCAGGCTCATGAGGCGGGGCGGATGGCGGCATGCGAACGGCTTGTTCGTCAAGATCTTCGTGCTGCTTCTTATTTTGCTCGTGGTATCCTACGGTTTGTTCGGCTTCATTACCGGGTTGTTCTTCAAAGGCGATCTGATGAAAAGACAGCGCCTGGATGACCGCATGCAGTTGGACCGAATCGGACATTTCCTGACCGAAGCGAAGCAGAACGGCTGGAACGACGAGATGGTGATGGCGGGATTGGAGCTGACCGTGCCGCGATATGTTCGCTCCTTATACATCATTCACCAGACGACCGGGAACGTCCGCTACAAGCTGGAAGACGAGAAAGGTCCCTATCGTCTGCATGAAGCCCGCATACAAGAGGTTCTTGGCGGTATAGAAGACGGGCGTTATTTCGCCGAGGAGACATTTGACCGGGGCAAGACGGTGCTCGTCGGGCAGACGCTGCGCGTTCCCGGAGAAGGGGACTTCGTTCTGCTCACGGCCTCCAACCTGTTCCAGCGGGATGTCCGCATATGGAACGAGCCGCTCTGGATCGGGATTGGCATTATGCTCTCGTGCGGAGCATTATTCGCATTCATGCTCTCCAACCATCTGTCGCGAAGGGTGAAGAAGCTCGAAGCCGCCTCGCGCGCCATCGCCAAGGGGCAGTTCCAGATCGAGATTCCGATTCATTCCCGGGACGAGCTCGGGCGGTTGGCGCGCTCCCTTGAACAGATGGCGCGAGACCTCGGGAGCCTGGATCGGATGCGCAAAGAATTCGTCGCCAATGTATCCCATGATATGCGATCTCCGTTAACATCCATGAACGGGTATTTGGAAGCGGTGCTGGACGGCACAATACCGCCCGATCGGGTGGCGAAATATATCCGAATCGTGCAGGAGCAAAACAAGCGGCTCATCCGCCTCGTTAATGATCTGCTGGATATTGCCAAAATTGAGGCGGGACAGTTCCAGATCATCCCGGTTGCCTTCAATATGACCGAGAAGGTTCGCCAGGTGCTGGCCCGAATGGATCCGCAGCTGAGCCGGCATGAAGTGGTATTTGACCAAGCGGATGCCGATCATGATTTGTGGGTCCGTGCCGACCCCGATCGGATCGAGCAGGTCGTGGTGAATCTGCTGCAAAATGCAATTGAGTACTCCCGGCCGGGTACCCGGATAACGGTCAAGATTTCCAAGGCGGACGTCAGGCATGCGGTTGTCGGAATCTCCGATCAGGGCATCGGCATGGTGTCGGAAGATATCGCACGCATCTGGGAGCGATTTTACAAGACAGATAAGGCCAGGACGAGGAAGAACGGCGCCGGCATCGGCCTGTCCATCGTCAAAGCGATCCTAGATCAGCACCGGGCGCCAATCGAGGTGTACAGTATTCCGCAGCAAGGAACGACCTTCCTGTTCACGCTTCCGCTGGCAGGGCCTCCCCCCGAGCAGACGAAGGAGCGGCAGCGCTCCGAATGAACGAGGGGCGGTCCCATAAGCGGTATCCATACTGCCGTGACTGCCCCGGCCTGTGAACAAACCGTACCGTTTTTGCATGAGAAGTCCAATTGTTCACTATTTCGCTGACTCGATATGACGGTTGGTTCGTTTTGTTTGTTCCGCATGTCTGACGCTTTTTGCTTCTTCCCATGCTTTATACCGCCCGACCTGCCAAAAAAGCTGCGGAAATGCAGTTTTCCCTAATGACGCGCACTCCGTTACAGGCATTCCTGCAAAACTGCAGGAATTTCAGCCATGTCAATGGTTTGACACTAATATTCGGAGAGATTCATGCGCTTTTGCAGGATTTTCATAAATAGCGGCACAAATACCGAAAAATCCTGCGTTCACCAGGCTGTTGAGAAAGAAGTTTTGAGTAGGAAAATGGATATTTCCACCATCCTGAAAACTGCGCCATTTCCCTTGACACGCCCATCCGGCAGGCGAAAACCGCAAACTCCACGATTTTTCCAGGCACGCCGATTCGGTAAGCGAAATCCTGCAGAAATACAGCAATTCGATATGGACGGCTATTCCAGAAAGGGAATCCTGCAAAATGACAGGAATTTCCCCCGTTTCGCTTCGGTTTGAAGCAAAAGGGCCTAAAATGATGTAAATTTGCAGCAATTCCTCGGGATGGGGACTCATTAAGCCGAAATTCCTGTAAAATAGCAGCAATTTCCTTCGCACGTCCAAGCCCCAGGAGGCAACGATGCTTCCAGCAGGCCGGATAATGCTTCCAGCAGGCCGATAGTGCTTCCAGCAGGCTGATAATGCTTCCAGCAGGCCGATAGTGCTTCCGGCAGGCCGATAATGCTTCCAGCAGGCCGATAGTGCTTCCAGCAGGCTGATAATGCTTCCTGAAGGCGATGATGCCCCCAGCATCCGACGCGGTCGGTTGGATCCCGTAAAATCAGGCCATTGAGTAGTCTATGGGACTTTTCACCTGTGATGTGGATCTCTTCTCCCGGTAGAAAAAAATCGATTTAAAACGCTCTAAGAGCCAAAGTTTGGATGAGGAAAATGGACCATCTCCACCCCTTCACAAAAAACAGGGGTTTTCCAACAGCCTGGTTCACGCAGGATTTTTACCGTTTCCCACGAACCGGACTCATCCTATGTCCTCCCGCAAGGAAAGAGTCAACCAGAAATTGCGCATGCCTCCATCCCCCGTTGCCGGCTTTGCGGGAAGGACTTGACTCTCCTCTTAGGGGAGCCTGTAGCCTGAACTCAGAAAGGAGCGAGGACACATGCTATACACGGTGAAGGAAGTATCGTCATTGACCAATGTCACCATCAAGGCGCTTCATCATTATCACAAGATCGGCCTCCTTGAGCCGCGGAAAATCAGCGAAGCCGGGTACCGCTTGTATGGAACGGCGGAGCTGGAACGGCTGCAGCACATTCTTTTCTACAAGGAATTGGATTTCCCCCTGGAAACGATTAAAGTCCTGCTCGAGACGGATGCCGATCGATGGACGATATTGAATCGGCAGGAGGAGCTCTTGCTTGCCCGCAAGCGCCGGCTGGACCAGATCATTCAGACGCTCCAAGCCTCTAAGGACAGCTTGGCCGGAGGAGAACCGCAGAGTCCGGGGGAGATGTTCACGGGATTTGCCAGCGAGGAAGAATGGGAGCAAGCGCTGAGCGAGCAGCGGGAGCATGTGCAGGCGGCCTATGGCTTCGATATATTGGAGGGCCGGTCCATCGATGTGCCGAGGATGAATGAACAGGCGCAGGAAGCGGCGGCATTTATGGAAGAGATGGCCGCTGCGCTGCGCAGCGGAGCGAAGCATGATGGCGAGGATGTGCAGCGCGTAATCCGGACGCATCTCGACTATTTGAACGGGCATGGGCATCCGGTGTCCGCGGCCGAGTTTGCCGAGCAGACCCGATTTTTCCTGCAGGACGAATTCCATCTCCGCATGCTCGAAGGGCAGCAGACCGGACTGGCTTATTATCTTGCCGCCGCCGCAGCCTCCTGCGCCGGGGAGTAACGACGGCAGTGCGAACGGCGGGGCGCTTGCCTCCCCGCCTTATTTCGCTCTTCCGCCGCCGTTAGGAGTTGGCCTTTTTTGTCAGGAAGGGTTAGGAAGGGAGATAGAGAATAGTATAAAATGGCTTCCGGCCAACTGAATTGACTGGGGGGTTCTGCTGTGCACACAAATTCTATTCCGCGCGTCATCGCCATTGCCGCGGTCTCCGGTGGAGGCAAAACGACGGTTACCCGAAGATTGGCGGAAACATTGCCTCATGCCGCCGCGCTTTATTTTGATGATTATACGTTCGAGGAATGCCCGGAGGATATCTGCGAATGGGTGGAGAACGGAGCAGATTATGACGAGTGGAATCTGGCGCCGCTTGCCCGGGATCTTCAGTCCCTGCTTCAGAGCCAACCGCCGCCTTCCGTGGTTCTCCTCGATTACCCGTTCGCTTATTTGAATCGTGTCATGCGCGGGTATATTGATTTGGCCATTTTCATTGACACGCCGCTGGATATTGCCTTGGCGCGACGCATCTTAAGGGATTTCTCCGCTGGGTCCATCGACGAAGTGCGGGAAGATGTCGCGGGCTACCTCGAGGCGGGGAGAATGGCTTACGCCGAGATGCTGACCGCGGTGAAGCCGAACTCAGACCTTATCATTGACGGCTCGCTGCCGGCGGTTGACATCGTGGAGCGAATCTTGAACGAGATAGAGGCGAGATTCAAGATTCGGGCGTTGCATGACAAGGAGCGGTAGAGCCGATAATGAGATCAATGACAGGCAGGGATGAGTCAGCAAGGCCGACGAAGTGGAATTGCAGGCAAGCTGCCGACGGAAAAAGGAGGAAGCGTCATGCAAGCGCAAGAAACCAAAGAGGTAGAAAATTTGTATCATCAATTGATAGAAGCATGGAATAGCCGCCATGCTGGCGGGATGGCGGAGCTGTTCACAGCGGACGGCGAGTTGATCGGGTTCGACGGCAGTCTGGCGAGCGGGCCGAATGACATACTCGGGCATCTTCAGTCTATCTTCGAACAGCATCCGACAGCTCCTTTTACGACCAAGGTGAAACATGTCCGCTTGCTTGATTCGAATACCGCGTTATTGCGGGCGGTCGCCGGCATGGTGCCGCCCGGACAATCGGAGCTGAACCCGGACGTGAATACCCATCACACGCTGATCGCGGTTCGCGCGGGAGGACAATGGCGGATTGAGTTATTCCAGAATACGCCGGCTCAGTTCCATGGGCGGCCGGAGCTTGTCCGGCAAATGACGGAAGAATTGGCGGGAGTGCTCATCGAAAATAAAACAAAGCATAACGGAGGCTGAGTCGCGCGGGCCCTAGCGTGAACTCTTTGCTTCGTTACTGCTCCTGCTTCAGCAGTTCGGCAATTCGCCGTCTGCCATCCCCCTCGTACCGTCCGCCATGAACGCAATTGACCTGTTGAATGCCATAATCCAGCAATGAGGCGAGAGAGTGCCGCGCCCGCGCCATCTCGTAGCCGATGCAATATTGCGGATCAGGCCCATACAGTTGACGGCAGGAACAACGATTATCAGGTTCTATCCTAAAAACGATAACGAAGTTGCGGATACAGAGTACTGTAAAAAACATTGTGAATAAGAACGCTCAAGAAGGAACAAGGAAATGAAGAAGAGCCGTTGGGCAACCCGCGGCTCTTTATATTATGACAGGGACCATCTTCTACGATTGCCCATGCGCTTCCCTCGCACACGTCTCCTGACTCGGGAACGGGCAGTTCCTAGCAGCTTTTTGTAAGTCCGTCTCTTTTTCATCTGCTTTCTTTTTACTCTATTTTGCCGTGCCCATATGGAACGGCAGCGCTTTTGCAGGGGATGAATGACCGCATCAGGCATCGGAGAACGAGAGGGCTCTGACGTTGGCGCCGATGGAGTATCCGCTGCCGCATGGAGTTGAGAGGCGGAGTCGGCCGTTGTGCGCAAGCGGGAAGCATCCTTTTCATTATTTAGGATGGATCGGATGGCAGGGAACTGGCCGTAATGAATGACTTGAAGTAATCCGCGGGCTTGAAGATCCGCAATGCATGCGATAACCTGTGGATCAGTGAATACGGTCAATTCTTCTTCCCTGGCCGTCGTCCAAGCGGACAGCCGGCGGACATCATCGTCTACATAGCCTGGGTGACATAAAAGCTCCGTTATTCCTTCTGGGATGTTGCGCAGCAGGCTCAAGAGGTGGGGAACGCCTGTCTGCCTATCATACGTATACATCAGTAGTTCATCTGCTATCCACGGAAGTTCAGGGTCTGGACGGCTGGAGGGCAGGCGCACAGGAAGCTGTTCGCGCAGAACGAGCTTTTTGACGATATTATACACGTCTGGGCTCTCCAAATGAATATGCTGGTGGGAATCGACATGAGTAGGGCGGATTCCATGTTCCAGCATGCGACGATACTGGTTCTCAAGCTCAAGCGCGATATCATGAGGATTCCATTCCGCGAGGTTCCCGTGAAAGGAACCTTCATCCCGAACGAGGGAGGGAACAAGGAGAGGGTTTGTCGCGGGTATTCCATATGTTAAGTTGAAATGCAATCCCACTCCTAAGGACGGAGCGGCTCTCGCCAATGAAACGGCGTCCAGGAAGCCGGGGGTATTGACCATTAAAGAAGCGCTGCTTACTGTTCCGAGTCGATGCGCTTCCATCACACCGCGATTAATGCTGCACGACAGGCCGAAATCATCCGCGTTAATCATTACATACCGAGGCAATTCAATCCCGCCTTCCCGTATCTGCTAAGATTAGTAAATGCTAACTCGGGAGCAAGGGTTAGGGTGTTTATCCCAGCCTTTTGGCGGGGATTATGTACCGTGGAATGGCGGTGTTTTCAGAGAGAAGATGATACGGCGAGAGGTAAAACGGGAAGGGGATTTATGCTCCATCCGTGAACTTGAACAGAAATGAGGTGAGCGCATGAATTCGATTCGGATCCACGGCAACGCCCCTTATTCGGTGGCATTGGCGCATGGCGGACCTGGGGCAGCGGGAGAGATGGCTCCCGTAGCCGCGGCGTTGTCACGGCATGCCGGAATATTGGAGCTGCATCAGACCAAGTACAGCATCGATGAACTGGTCGCGGAAATGAAGGATCAGCTTGTGGCATCAGGCCATCCGCCCGTGACCGTCATCGGGCATTCCTGGGGCGCGTGGCTCGGCTTCCTCTTCGCCGCCCGCCATCCCGGGCTGGTGCGCAAGCTTATTCTCGTAGGCAGCGGGCCGTTCGAGGAAGCTTATGCCCAGGAGATCATGAGCACAAGAATGACACGCTTGTCTGCCGAGGAACGGGCCGAATGGAATAGCATAATGTCGAAGCTCGGCGCAGGGGAAGCCCTGCCGGATCTGACGCGGCTGGATGAGCTCATGAGCAAGGCCGATACATACGAGCCGCTGGAAGATGCGCCGAAGGCGGAGCCGATTGCCGTCAATGCGGAGCAGCATGGGCGCATCTGGGCCGAAGCGAGCGCGCTGCGGAGGTCCGGGCAACTGCTGGAGCACGGAAAGCGCATCGCCTGCCCGGTCGTCGCCATCCATGGCGAGCATGACCCGCATCCGTATCAGGGCGTATTCGCGCCGCTGACAGAGGTGCTCAACGGCGTAACCTGCATCCTGCTGCCGCGTTGCGGACATACTCCGTGGAAGGAACGGCACGCTTCGCACGCATTCTATGACATTCTCGGCGGCGAAATAAACGCTTGAGGCCAGCCACGGAAAGGCCAGAACAGGATCGGAGGATACCGGGGAATGACGCCGAATCAGGGGAAAATCCAATACTTATCGCAATTTAATCTTTTGCATTCGCTGTCCGAGGAAGACTTGCTTGAGATGGAACGGCTAACCTCGATTACGACCCTTCGAACAAACACGTTTATCCAGACGCCGGATTCGAGCCCGCAAGGCCTGTATTTCATAAAAAGGGGAACGATCCGGCTGTTCAAGCTGACGGCCGAGGGCAGGCAGTTCACGCTCGATATTTTACGCGAAGGCAATGTGTTCGGGGAAGTGGATCTCATCTCGTTCGGAACGAGATATCTGTATATCGAGACGTTGGAGGAAAGCGACCTCTGCTTGATGGATAAAAATCGGTTCGAATCGTTCATTATCCATCGGCCCCGATTCATGCTGAGTCTTATCAAGGTGATGAGCGAGCGTATCATCGGGATGAGTGATCTGGCGCAGCATCTGGCTCTGGGCAATTTGCAGGACAAAATTATTTACGCCTTGCTGAAGCTGGCGGATCAATTCGGTCTGATCGAGGATCATGAATATTACCGGATCGGCTATTCGATCTCGCATCAGGAGATCGCGCATCTTGTCGGCGCCAGCCGGGAAGCCGTAACGGCATCGCTGCAGGAGCTCGCGGCAGCGGGGATCATCAAGACGGGATTCAAGACGATCTTCATTCATCGTGAGAAGCTTCGGGAGCGACAACGGGGGTAAGCGGAAGTTGTAAGCTGGATTACATCTTTTAGGACGGAGAACACGTATCGTAAAAGCCGGGATAGCGATTGATACGATATGGAGGATGAACCCGATGAAGCAAGAACAGAATGGACCTGTAGACGGGGAGATTATCCAGCGGACCGGGGCCCGCCGGGCGGAGGACATTCCGCCCGAGGTGCTCGGGCTGCTGCACTGCGGCGAGTTGGAGACCGTCAATTTGACGGAATGGCTTGCGGTCGATCATGAGAAGCTGCTCGGGCGGATCATTCGTGATCTTGGACTGGAGCTTGAGTTGGAGACGATCACGTCTCCTCTGGCCCGCCTGGGCGACAGGAAAATAATGCGCGTGATCCCGGCCGTTGCGGCTGGCTGGCTCGATCTGATGGAGCGTGTCTCTGCCGAGGACAGAGAGGGAATCTTCGCCGAACTGGCCGGACACCGCTCCGACAGCGTCCGCTGCTGGGCCGCTTATGTGATCGGCTTGGATGAGGGGCTTCGCCTGGAAGACAAGCTGACGGGCATCCGCCCGTTCGCCGCGGATTCCCATTTCGGCGTGCGGGAGATCGCATGGATGGCTGTGCGGGAATCCATTGCTGGTGAATTGCCGGCAGCCATTGGCCTGCTGGGCGATTGGGCGCGGGACGGGGATGCGAACATCCGCCGGTTCGCCATGGAAGCGACGCGTCCCCGCGGGGTGTGGGCGAAGCATATTGCCGCCTTGAAGGAGGACCCCGCCATGGCGCTGCCGCTGCTCGAAGCCGTGAAGTCCGACCCGGTCAAGTATGTTCAGGATTCGGCCGGGAACTGGCTGAATGACGCTGCCAAGACGAATCCGGAATGGGTGCTTCGACTGTGCGCGGACTGGCTCGCGGCTTCAGATACGAAGGCGACACGGCGGATTGCAGGGAAGGCGACCAGAAGTATCAGGAAGGGATGAAGCTGTGTGCTTTTGCCCTCTTCCGGCCCTACCGCGCGTGCGCCTCGCTCAAGCCCGTAGAGACCCGCGCATGGAAGCGAGCCGCGGCCGAGCGCGTGCGGGACTGGCTACGGGGCCGGGCTCGGCTGCTGCTCCTCAGCAGACCCGCCTTGCGGCGAATGGCGCCGGATCGCGAACAGCAGATCCATGGCGAAATATACGATTGCAGCAGGGAACAGCCACTGCCAGTACGGCTCCACCCCCCGATAGACGGAAACCAGGATGGGGTGGATCCACCGCAGGCACAGGTAGGAGAGGAAAACCCAGCATACGGAATAGGACAGGCAAATATGACCGTGAAGCTGCAGCGGCAGGTTCGAGTAGTCCCACCACTGGCGCCGGAAAAAGGCCTGCAGCAGCCAGCCGCTCACATATTCCACTGCGGTGGGCACGAGGAAGCAGAGCAAGAGAACCATAGCCCAGCGCGTGTCCGGCCCGCAGAAATAGACGAGAAGCAGCGGAGCAAAGCCGTACATCGGCTTGAACGGCCCCCAGAGAAACCCATCCTTAAAAAAGACGCGCGTCGTCGCTAGACTATACATATTTTCCAACAACCAGCCCAACAACGAGTAGACAGTAAAAAAGAACCCAACGGCCGCCGCTTCATTCAGGAACGAGGTCTGCGGAACCAGGTCCCCAGCAGGATGAAACATATCGAGAAACCACCTCTCATCATCGTTTGCTCTTCTATGCAGTAGATTTCTCTCCATATGCTGGAATTATTCATGGATCGGCATATTCCCGACTTTTTATTAAAAAGCAGCGGCAGGGCGGAGACAGGCGGATGGGAAATGTTGTATACTAGGGGCATTATACAAGGAAGGGAAGACGTTCATGGGCTATAAAAATGCGCTGGACCGATACATTGAAGCAACCAACAGTCATGATTTCGCGAACGTCAGGACATGGGTCGACAGCAACGCGGTATACTGGTTCTCGGATAAAACATGCGCGACGCCGGAAGAGATACAGCGTTATTTCGAGAACGCATGGGAGATGGTGAAGGAGGAAAAATATTCGGTTACGGGTGTGGTCTGGATCGCGGAAGACGAGAACTCGGCCGCTTGCATTTATACGTATCATTGGGAAGGATACATCGATGGCAAGCTTGCTTCCGGTCAGGGACGCGGGACGAACGTCTTGGTGAAGCGCAGCGACGGGTGGAAAATCGTCCACGAGCATTTAAGCGGGCGAACAGCATGAACGCATGGCGATTCTTGAAGCTGATGCTCATCGGGACGGTCTTGCTTGCAGCTGGATGCGTGGCCAACGGGGAGCAGCCTGATCAGGCCCCTTTTCTATTCTCCTATGAATTTAATTCCATCGAACCGGAGCATGAGGAACTGATCAAGGATTGGCTGGCCGAAGCCAGGGCGGAACCTGACACGAGGATTCATTCCTATGAGATGGAGGAGTATTCGTACAGCTTTGTGCGCGGATACAAGGACGTGAACATTTCCTTCATCTACGAGAATGGGGAAGGAAGACTGAGGCAGCGGTTCATCAAAGGATCGGATGAGGATGAAGTGTTCGTCAAAATCAAATTCAATCCTTCGCTCTGCTGCAACGGTTCTATCTATGAGACGGATGATGCGGAGCCGCAGGCAGCTGGAAAATAAGGGCAAGGATTCTATAGCTATCGAAGGAAGCCACACTGAACAATAGGGTGCAGTGCGGCTTCTTTGCGTTGTTCCGACTGGAGGAGACACCGATCTCCGGCTTGCGGAATTGGTATATAATGCGGGTAACGCTAGCTGCCCGGGAGGTTCGATACGTGAAAAAAGTGAAGTTGCAGGTGTACCAGAAAGTGATTATCGTATTCGCGGCATTGGTTATTCCGATGACGGCCATCACGATCGCCGTCAATATGAACGCGGTGGCATATCTGAAGGACAAGCTTCTGGAATCGACCCGAGACAAGGTCAACTATTACCGCGACCAGTTGAACAACCAGATTACGTTCATCCGCAACCAGCATCTCGCCTTCTTGACGGACGCCAATCTGGAGGAGCTTAGCTTCAAGGCGGACGCCCTCGCCAAGTACGAGGAGCTGCTTCTGATCCGGCGGATACAGGACCGCTTGCAGACGATTGCCAATTCAAGCGAATTCGTACAGGATGCCGCGGTCTGCATCGAGTCCATCGGGCGTGTCGTCTCGCTGGGCGACGGGATTCGGCCATTCACTCCCGGCAGTAAATGGGACGCCATCAGACAGATGGCGTTGGCCCGGAAGCAGCCGTTTTATTTGCATAATGGCCGCGTGTATTTTGTCGAGACATCGAAAAACGGGACGATTACGACCTATATCGAGATTCCCCAGGACCGCATGCTCGCGTTATCCGAGAATATGATACCGAAGCAGGGCGACAACGGATTTTTCCTGGCCGATGACCGCTTCCGATCAGTGATCAGCTCCTCGCGCCGCTACGATATCGAGAGCGGGATTGCGAAGCGCATGATGGGGCAAAAAGACGGCAGGTGGCAGGAAGGAAGCTTCCCGATCGCATCTAACAACGTGAAGTACTTAATCATTTATGACCGTGTCAATGCATTGGGGTGTACGCTGTACACTTATATCGACGAGAGAGAGATTACAGGCGTCATCAGCAAATATAATTGGCTTATCGGGGCGGCCGCCGCAGCCGCGCTGATCATCATTGTCATTTTTGCCATGTCGGTCAATCAGATGATTCACAAGCCGCTGCGCCATCTCATTCGCGCATTCCGCAAGATTGAAATGGATCCGCAGCAGTTGACAGCGGCCTCCACATTCCCCAACAATGAGTTTACCTACTTGAATCACAGCTTCGACCGGATGCGGAGCGAATTGAGCGCTTCGATTCAGCTCAATTATGAGCATAAGCTGCTGCTTCAACAATCGGAGCTGCGCCAGCTGCAGTCCCAGATCAATCCGCATTTTCTGTACAACGGGTTCTATAATGTGTACCGGATGTGCCGGGCGGAGGATATGGAAGGGGCAGCCGAGTTGTCGCTGAAGCTGGCCACTTATTATGAATTCATCACCCGGAGCGGAAGCGACGAGGTGCCGCTGGAGCGGGAATATGAGCATGCCGAGGTCTATTGCGACATTCAGCGCATACGCTTCGCGCACTCCGTCCATATCGCCATCGAGCCGCTGCCGGAAGCCATAGCGAAGCTTCCCGTTCCGCGGCTCATCATTCAACCGGTTGTCGAGAATGCGTTCAAGCATGCGTTCGAGCGGGAGAGGAAGCGGGAGACATGCCTGCTGGCGGTGAAGCACGGAGCGGAAGAGTTGGCGATCCGGGTGGAAGACAGCGGCAAAGCGTTGACCGATGAGACGATCGAGGCATTGAACAAGCAGTTCGAGAACCCGGCTGCCGCAACCGAGAAGACGGGACTCATTAATGTTTGCAACCGCTTGCAGCTCCGGTATGGAGGCAAGAGCCGCATGAAGGCGAGCCGGAGCCGGCTGGGCGGACTATGCATTGAATTGATATTGCCTATAATGCCTGCACATCCAGAGGGAGGGTCTGAAAATGTACCGAATCTTGATCGTCGATGACGACGCCATCGTAGTGGATGGATTATCTCAGCTGCTTGCCGCGCATTATCAAGAGGAGCTCGATATTTGCAAGGCGTACGGAGCCGAGGAAGCTTCGGCCATAATCAAAAGGACGAAGCTGGATGTCGTCATCAGCGACATCGACATGCCGTGGAAGTCAGGGCTTGACATGGCGGATGACATTATGCGCTATTGGCCGAAATGCCGCATTATTTTTTTGACCGGCTACAGCGACTTCAATTACATTTACAGCGCGATGAAGAAGAGAGCCTCGCATTTTATCCTGAAGACCGAGAATGACGATCATCTGCTTAGCGTGATTCAAAGTGTGCTCGATGAGATGGATGCAGAGCGGAAGAAGCAGGATGTGCTGCGGCGTGCGCGTTCGGAGCTGGAATACTTGCGGCCGCTGCTTACGAGAGAGTGGCTACAAGCGCTGCTGGAGCAGCCGCAGGCGGGACAGGCCCTGATCGCCAAGAGCGGCGGAGAATGGGCGATTCAGGCAGGGAGCCCCTTTCTGGTGTTGGTCGGCAGCGCCCGGTGGAAAGAGGCCATCTCTTGGGAGACCAAGATGAAGTGCTATGGCAATGTGCTGAATGTGTTCAAGGCACTGCTTCCCCCGCTGCTTGCGGCGAACGGCTTCGTGATGACTGACTCTTTGTTCGTCTGGCTGATTCAGCCGCGGAAGGAGGATGCGTCGTTCCGGAACCCTGACGGCAGCGTCGTGTGGGATCAGGTAGCCGATTATTTGAGAGGGGCTCTGGAGAATATCCAGAATGAGTTCCTCTCTCTTCTGGATTTGGAGGTATCCTTCTTCTTCCATCGCCAGCCGCTTGGATGGGACACATGGGAGCGTGAGCTCGATTCCTTGCGGCAGAAGGTGCAGCGCCGCGTATCGGGGACGGCTCATCTGACGATTGCGGACGATGGGCGGCTGCAGCAGGAAGACGATACGGAACGCTGGGTGCGGGAGGTGCATGAGTTTATTGCCAGCCATCTGAGCGATGATCTGTCCCTCGTCCGGATTGCCGAGAAGGTTCATATGAATCCGAGCTATCTATCCCGGTACTACAAGCAGGTGACCGGCCGCAATCTGTCTGAGTCTATTTCCGATGCCCGGCTGAAGGCCGCGAAGAGATGGATAGTCGAGGAGCGTTTGAAATTTCATGAGATCGCCTTCCGGCTCGGCTTCAACTCCCCGTCTTATTTTACGACCTTCTTCAAAAAACTGACCGGTCAGACCCCGCAGGAATACCGGGAAGCTCATCTTAAGGAAATGAGGTAAATAAATCGAAAGCAATGTCAATAAAGTGAAATTGAAAGCGCATACAGAGAGGGTTACGCTTAATGGTGTAGACATTGCGCACGATTTTCGAAGAGGGGGATTCGCATGAGAACACGCTCGCGCAACACCATATTTATCTGGACGCTGCTGCTGTCGCTGGTCTTCGTCTCCACACTGGCCGGCTGCGGAAGCAAGCAGGGTGCCTCTCCGCCAGGGGGCGAGACGCCGGCCGCGGCAGAAGAAAACGAGATTTCGGCCGATCCGCTCTGGAAGTACCCGGAGCCGGTCAAGGTTACGCAGGTTATCGGCTATGGCGCGCCGGAGGATCCGAAGACGCCGAAGGGGACGACGCCGGCGACGAATGCGTACCTGAAGAAGCTGAAAGAGATGCTGAACATCGAGGTCGAGTTCCTCTGGCAGGTGCCGAGCGATCAGGCGCAGCAGAAGTTCTCGCTAGCCATCGCGTCAGGTGACCTGCCGGACGTATTCGAGATCGGGATTACGGATTATGAGAAATTCAAGGAAGACGACATGCTGGAGGACTTGACGGAAGCGTACGAGAAGTATGCTTCCCCGGAACTGAAGGCCTATGTGGAAGCGGATGGCGGCAAGACGCTGGAGATGTACAAGATCGACGGGAAAATATTGGCGCTGCCGAATTTCGAGGACCCGTTCATGTCGGCCCAGATTTTGTGGCTGCGCAAGGATTGGCTCGACAAGCTGAAGCTCGGCGTACCGCAGACCATGGACGAGCTGGAGCGGGTCGCCGAAGCGTTCGTCAATCAGGACCCGGACGGCAATGGCAAGAAGGATACGTACGGGATCGCGTTCAACAAAGATCTGATATCCTGGGGCTTCGATGCCCGCGGCTTCTTCTATTCGATGGGGGCTTATCCGAAGGCCTGGATCAAAAATGCGGAAGGCGCCCTCGTGCCGGGCGAAATCCAGCCCGAGACGAAGGCCGCGCTGGAGCGAATGAATCAATGGTATAGCAAAGGCCTGATTGACAAGGAATTCGCGTTCAAGGACATAGACAAGGTCGTCGAGGATGTCGTCGCGGGAAAGGTGGGAATCTCGTTCGGGGAATGGTGGTATCCGAATTGGCCCCTCAACATGAACCGCGATCAGAATCCGGAAGCCGAGTGGATTGCGGTGCCGATTCCATCCTATGACGGCAAGCCGGGACAGACGCTGATTCCCAGCCAGCGGCTGAGCCGCATCTACGCCGTGCGCAAAGGGTATGAGCATCCCGAAGCGATCATCAAGATGGCCAATTTCTATCTGGAGCTGGAAAAGCCGAAATACAAGGATGAGGTCAAAGCCGAAAACGGCTATGTGTATAACTGGTATCAGCCTCGCTTCTACAATCCGTTCGATTTCGAGACCGCTTACACGGAAGTGAATGAAGCGTTGAAGAACAAGCAGGAGCAGATTGCTTTGGATAATCCGACCTCAGTGGAAGTGTTCGAGGCGGCCACGAAGTATTTGCAAGGCGACCAATCGATGTGGGGCATGTACACAAGCCGCGCCGCGGAGGACGGGGGCTGGGGAATTACGCGCCAACTGCGGGATAAGCCGTATGTCGTCAATGAGTTCTACGGCACCGCCACGCCTACGATGACGGAAAAGAGCGCCTCCCTCAACAAAATGACGGATGAGATGTTCACGAAGATGATTATGGGCTCCGCCCCCATCATTGAATTCGATAAGTATGCAGAGAGCTGGAAGAAGCTTGGGGGGCAGGACATTATAGACGAAGTGAACGAATGGCACGCCAATAAGTAAGCTTGGCGACAACCCGAGGGAGAGGGTGCGACGCGCGCTCTCCCTCGCCGTCACGGGGAGGAAACTGCGAATGTTGAATGCGACGAAAGCTCAGATTGCCGTTACGCCGCGTCCGAAGCGGCGCATCCGGACCTTGCCGCTCCACCTCATGCTGCTTCCCGGCGTGATGATCACGCTGATTTTCGCTTACGGTCCGATGTTCGGCATCGTCATGGCTTTTCAGAAATATACGCCGTCGAAGGGTTTTTTCGGCTCCAAGTGGGTCGGGCTCAAAAACTTCGAGTACATCTTCAATATGCCTGACTTCTATCAGGTGCTGTGGAATACGATCATCATCGCGGTGCTGAAAATTATATTTTCGCTGCTTGTGCCGCTGCTGCTGGCCTTGCTTCTTCAAGAAATCAGGAGAAGCTGGATCGTCCGCACGGTGCAGACGAGCGTCTTTCTGCCGTTCTTCCTGTCCTGGACGATATTGGCGGGCGTTATCTTCGAGATTTTTTCGCTGCACGGTCCGCTTAACTCGATACTCGCCTACTTCGGCGTGGAGCCGATTATGTTCATGGGGGATAAAAGCTGGTTCCGCGGCATCCTGATCGGTTCGGACGTGTGGAAAGGAATGGGCTACAACATGATCATCTACCTGGCGGCGATTCTCGGCATCAATCCGAATCTGTATGAAGCCGCGGAGATTGACGGAGCGGGCAGATGGAAGCAGGCGCTCCATATTACGCTGCCGGGCATCGTGCCGATCATTGCGCTGCTCGCCACGCTGAGCCTGGGGTCCGTGCTGAATGCCGGCTTCGAGCAGATTCTGCTGCTGTATAATCCGCTCGTGTATGAGAGCGCGGATGTCATTGATACGCTAGTGTACCGGATGGGGCTGATTGATCAGCAATTTTCGCCGGCGGCGGCGTTCGGGTTGTTCAAGTCGGTCATCTCGGTCATCCTCGTATCCATTTCTTATTACTTGGCCTATCGCTTCACGAATTACCGCATATTCTAGCGAGAGGAGACGTCATGCATGCATTACAAGCCATCGCCTTCCAGAGCGGCATTTCAAATCGTTAACGGCATCGTGCTGGCTTCCATTACCCTGCTCGGCATCATTCCGTTCATCCATCTGCTGGCCGTCTCGTTCAGCTCGAACTCGGCCGCCGTGGCCGGTCAAGTCCGGCTGTGGCCTGTGGAGTTCACCTGGGATGCCTATGTCTATCTCGGGCAAAAGGCGGAATTTTTCCAATCGCTCTGGGTCTCCGTGCAGCGCGTCGTGCTCGGGACGGCCATCAGCATGCTGCTGTGCGTGCTATCCGCCTATCCGCTATCCAGGGAAACGAGCGATTTCAAGTCCCGCACCGCTTATGTATGGTTTTTTGTCATCACGATGTTTTTCGGCGGCGGGTTGATTCCGACGTACATGGCGGTCAAGAACGCCGGCTTGCTGAATACGATCTGGGCCCTCATCATCCCCGGGGCGCTGAGCGTCTGGAATATGGTCATGCTGCTGAACTTTTTCCGCAACATTCCGAAGGATCTGGATGAAGCGGCGATTATGGACGGCGCCGGGCACGGGTCGCTCCTGTTCCGGATTTATTTGCCGGTCTCTCTGCCCGCGATCGCCACCATTCTGCTGTTCACGATTATCGGTCATTGGAATTCCTGGTTCGACGGCATTATTTACATGAATTCACCGGACAATTATCCGCTGCAGACGTATTTGTCCACGCTGATCACTTCTTCGAACAAGGAGAGCATATCCGTCGATGAGCTGGCGACGATGCAGAGCTATGGCGAGAAGACCCTGCGGACCGCGCAAATCTTCCTCGGAGCGCTGCCGATTATGGCGGTCTATCCCTTTTTGCAGAAGTATTTTGTCAAAGGCATCACAGTGGGCAGCGTCAAAGGCTGATGCAGGTTGATGCCGACTGCGCTCAGATCGGAACATGGAGGAGAGAGTAGGATGAAGAAAGTAAAGCTGGCCTTGATCGGGGCGGGACTTCGAGGAGTCAACTACACGAATTATGCCCTTGAACATCCCGACGAGGCCGAAGTCGTCGCGGTGGCCGAGCCTGTGGAGGAGAGACGAATGAGCTTCCAGCAGGCGCACCGGCTACCGGATGAGATGTGCTTCGCGGATTGGCGCGAGATGATGAATCGGCCGAAGCTGGCGGATGCCGTCCTTATCTGCACGCAGGACTATATGCATTATGGGCCGACAATGAGGGCTCTGGAGTGCGGTTATCATGTTCTCCTGGAGAAGCCGATGTCCCCGAAGCCGCTGGAATGCATCCGGATGGGCGAGCGGGCGAGACAAGCGGGGCTCGTATTCTCGATTTGCCACGTGCTGCGCTATACCCGGTTTTTCGGCACCATCAAGCAGATGCTGGAGGAAGGCCGCATCGGACGGCTGATGTCCATTCAGCATAACGAGAATGTCGGGTACTGGCATCAGGCGCACAGCTTCGTGCGCGGCAATTGGCGGAATGCGGACGAGACGAGTCCGATGATTCTGGCGAAGTCGTGCCACGATATGGATATTTTGCTATGGCTGGCCGGAGAGTCCTGCACCAATGTCGCTTCCTTTGGCCGCTTGAGCCATTTCAAGGCCGAGAATGCGCCGGCCGGCGCCCCGAAGCGGTGTCTTGACGGCTGTCCGGCCGCGGAGGACTGCCTATATTATGCGCCGAAGACGTATTTGACGGACGAGGACAACTGGATGAAGCTCGCCATCAGCGACGATCAGAGCTATGAGGGCCGGCTGAAGGCGATCCAGGAGGGGCCGTACGGGCGCTGTGTCTATCACTGCGACAACAATGTCGTCGACCATCAGGTGGTGAGCATGGACTTCCGCAATGAAGTAACGGCCGTATTCACGATGTCCGCCTTCACGAAGGAATGCTCGCGGACGATCAAGCTGATGGGGACGGAGGGCGAGATTCGCGGAGCGATGGAAAAGAATGAAATCGAGCTGATCCGTTTTGACCGGAACGAGCCGGAGCCGATCTTCCTGGGGGCGCCCGGCGGCCATGCCGGACATGGGGGAGGCGACGAAGGCTTGATCCGGGACTTCATTCGCCTTGTGGCGAACGGCGGCGCGCTCCAGGGTCTGACGTCCGCGGAGAATTCCGTCCAGAGCCACATGATGGCCTTTGCGGCGGAGGAGGCGAGAGTCACCGGCAAGGTCGTTCATCTGCCGGAGTACCTGGAGCGATTCGCCTCCGCCACAATCTAATATTGAGCCGCTATATCCGCTTGTACAGCCACAGCCCGTCTCGCCGATTGCGAACGGGCTTCTTTTCTTATGAAATGAGTCATTCTGGCAAGCGAACGGAACCATGTCTATGTTCAAAGCTTGTTATAACATTCTCTCCAAGGCTCAGAAGTAGCGGATATTGGGTAGAGTTCCTTACGAGTAATCTCCCCAAGGCTCAGAATGAGGTAAAGGTATGGAGTTCCTTACGAACACTCTCCCCAACGCTCAGAATGAGGTAAAGGTATGGAGTTCCTTACGGACACTCTCCCCATCGCTCAGAATGAGGTAAAGGTATGGAGTTCCTTACGGACACTCTCCCCATCGCTCAGAATGAGGTAAAGGTATGGAGTTCCTTACGGAGTAATCTCCCCAACGCTCAGAATGATGTAATGTATGGAGCTCCTTACAAGCAATCTCCCCAACGCTCAGAATGATGTATGGAGCTCCTTACGAGTAATTTCCCCAAGGCTTAGAATGATGTATGTATGGAGCTCCACACAAGTAATCTCCCCAACCTCAGAAAGGTGTAATGTATGGAGTTCTTATGAGTAATTTAGCCATGGCGAAGAATAACGTAACAAATGGATGGTTTCTGGAAATTGGGAAAATGGTACAGAATGATATCCGAATATCTGACCAGTCGGGATAGTGGCACAAAGCCAATCGGGGCTGCTGACCGAAGGGGATAATGCCGCAAAGAGCGGAGGGAGGTTGGGCTGGATTGGCTAGCGACGATGCGCAATTGTGAAAAGTTTCTGACTCGTTGGGATATGGCGGGGGGATTTGACCAGTCGGGATAATGGCACAAAGCCAATCGGGGCTGCTGACCGAGCGGTATATCAACACTGCAAAGCGCAAAGGCAGGGGTTCTGAGCGGCGGGCAGGGCGATTAGGGAGTGGCGGAGGTTGTGTGAGCCTCAAGAGGAATATATTACAAAGAATCCTCTTTCTTGGTACAATATCGGAAGCAGCGGGCTGAATCACTTTTATACGAAAGTAAATTGAATGATAGGAAGAGAACGCCATGAAATTGCAAGGCGAAAGAATCGAGTTAACCTTGATTACGGAAGAAGACATGGACTTTCTGTGCCAAATGGAATGTGATAAAGATTTATGGCATTTTGAAGAATCGGTTCCGAGTCTGGAAGAGGCAAAGGAGAATTTTCAGGAGAAAATCACCGAAAGTGAAGACGAGGAAGGGGCAAGCTATGATTTCGTCGTCAGGCTTGCATCGGAGCAGGCAGCCGCCCCGATCGGGATGGCACAGATATGGAGCTATGTCGATGGGCGTAAAAGCTGGGAAATCGGGTTTGCGATCTTGCCGGAATACGGCGGACGCGGATACGGACGCGAAGCGGCGGAGCTGCTCCTGGCGTTAGCGTTCAATAAGCTGGGGGCCCACAAGGTCGTCGGCATGTGCAATGCTCTTAATTATCGTTCTTCCGCGCTGATGGAGCATATCGGGATGAGAAGGGAAGGGGTGTTCAAGGAAGAGTTGTACTGGAATGAGCGTTGGACGGATCAGTTCTTCTATTCGATCCTGGATTCGGAGTATGCCGCACGTGGTAAAGCTCGTCAGAGTGCGCAGGAGTAAGAAAATAGAGGGACGGGCTAAAATATTTCGAGAGAGGATCAATGCGATGTATTATTCATTTTTTGTAAGTCAGCATGATCAAGATTACCATCCTGAGGTGGCTTGCGGGGTGGCGAGTCTTTCGATGCTGCTGCGTTATCATCGACTCGGGGATGGACTGAAGTTTGTAGATTTGGCGCAACAGCTGAGGTTGACCGCTCCTCCAGCCATCAAGGGCTATCTAGCAAACGATCCTCCGATAGGCGTATTCCCGGAAGACGTATACCGATTTTTATTTGAACGGAAGATCCTGTTTCGGGTGTCTTTTTTCAAGCATGAGTGGGAAGCCTGTCTGCTGGGCGCGCCGATCATGGTACTGATGAGAGACGATGGGGAGGAGTTCGGACCGGACGGGCACTGGGTTGTCGTTGTAGACAAGGAGGGGCCAACCTTCACTTATTTGGATCCTTGGTATAAGGAAGACAGTGGGGAATATGTGAGAAAGATCGAGGAATCCGTATTTTTCGATTGCTTCACGGGCTGCGCATGTCAAATTATTCAGCAGGGTACTGGCTTCACGAAGTTCATTCCCGCAGATGAAGAAGACGGTAAGCTATGATCGCTGCAAGGAGACAAGAGCGGATCACGCTCAAGTGTACGACGTGCACCGGAAGGCTTTGACGGGAAGGAAGAGGTGCCGAAGCCGGTGAGCAAATCCGCACCATTATCGAATAGAACCGGAGAACAGCTCTATCCTCCGGCCTGTCCACGGAGTTAGGATAGAGCGAAGCAGGGCATCCGGAGCCGTTCGATCAGCGGCTCTCCTGTTGCTCCGTGGCTGTATCGGGATCGGACTCCGGATGAACCCATGACGCTTTCGACGCATCTTGGAGGACACGAACGAGAAAGCGTAATTCATCAGTTTCGTACTTCTGCAGGAACCGGACGACTCCAATTTCCAGCTGCTGATGCAGAGCTTGATGAAGCTGATAAAGCTCGCTCCCCAGCGATGTCGTGCGGAATAGAATTTCTTTTTTATTGTCGTGGAGGAACTCCTTTTGAATCAGATTTTTGGCAGCCAGTCTTCGCGTAATTTTCGATACGGTGCCTTTGAAAATTGGAAGGCTTCTTGGTCCGGTTCGGCGGAAGAGCCTGCGTGCGGAGTCGAAAATGTAGCGTCATCGCGCCGCAGTGTATAGAGGACGCCGCCTGACGGGCCTCTTGAGATTCACCATCAGCCGGCGTATACTCGATAGCGGAGCGTAGAGTTCATCAATTTGGACGGGGGCGGTGTCTGTGATCGAGATCGATTGCTTGGGGGAAGTCTGTCCGGTGCCTGTGATGATGCTGAAGAAGCATCAGGAAGCGATACGCGGCGGAGAGAAGGTGCTGCTCGTCACCGATCATAGCTGCGCCAAAGTATCGATAGGCGATTACTGCCGCAGCAATAACTTGATTTGCTCGGTTCACGAAGTCATCAATGGCGTGTGGGAGATTACGATAGAGGCGTAAGAGATGTCTGAATTGAATGCAAGCTGAGCGTAAAATTGGAGTTGTATTTGTTACAACTCTTTTTTTGTTGAGTAAGGGAGCTGAAACGGCGGGCGGAAAATAATAAGGCCTGCGCAAAAAAATTACGCAGGCTTGTATTGAAATTTTCAATGTTATTGTCGAAAAAAATAAAAATGGGTAATTCATCTTATGCAGGAAATAAAACACTAGTGTGGTTCTATGACGCGCAAGGTAAACTAACTTCGTACAATATGTGTTGTTCGACATAGTTTGCTAATATATTAGTCAATTCTACATTCAGGTCCCAAAAATTAGTATAGATAAAATGAACCATTTGATCAACCCCTTAGAACTAAATTCATTTCATCGCAATCGAATCGGCAACAAAATCGGGGGCGGCCTTCTTCATTTGCTGCACCGTATGCAGATACCGCTGCGTCGTATTGATATGCGTATGCCCAAGAGACTCTTGTACTTGCTGTAAGGAAGCGCCGCGGAGCAGAGCCAGCGTCGCATTGGTGTGTCGAAGCCAGTGCGGCGTTACTTTTTTCTGCAAGCCGCTTTGTTCGCGCGCTTTCTGGATGATTTTCTCAACGAGTCTTACGGATATAGGGAAAATCCGCTGCCCGGTCATATCTTTATTTTGTTCCCGATATTCGCATAACAATCGCCATAATAGTTGCGGAACCTTCACTTCACGAGGCTTATCGCCTTTGCCGGATACCGTCACCCACATCGATATCTCTTCCGGATCCGTATGGAAGTCATCCCACTCCAATGCAATTAATTCCGATACCCTCACCCCAAGCAGCACAAGTGTCATTCCGATCACATAGTCGCGGAATCCTTGGATTTTTAATTGTTCGAGCAAGAGGCGGACTTCACGTACTGTCAAATAATGATTTTTGCTGTTCACCGCGATCTTCGGCACACGAACGCAAGTCGTTGGATTCGTGGGAAAGAAGCCTCTATTTTCGTCATTTCCCCAATTGTACAGCGAGCGCAAGGGCGCGATATGGGCAGCGATCGTGGCGGGCGCCATCGTTTTTTTGTTGGGGCTTAAAAAGCCTTGAGCCAAGCTGATTTTATAGACCTCAATTTCTCTCCAAGTCACATCCTTCAACGATTTATTCCCAATAAACAGGCGGAATTTGTTAATCGCGTTCCGATAGTTGCGAATTGTATATGGAGAACGGCTGCTGGACGACAAAAACATATTGATAATTTGTTCGTCGGAGCAAGGTTCGATCGTTCCGGAATCGTTGGGCAGTAACCGTAAGACTGTCTGAAGCATCGTTTGAATTCCTCCTTATTGTTTCTGCGAACAACACATATTGTACGAAGTTAAATTGTAATGGAAAAATCAGAGAAAGCAAAGCCTGGAAATGGTTATTATGCCAAATGAGTGGCTTGCAAAGGAGGTCAAGCATTGCTGTCCCGACTTACGAAGCGGATATTTGACCGCCAATCAGCACCGTTGCGAAAATTGCGGCGCATCGTCCATCACATTGACCGCCACTATCGCCAGTTATCCGGTTATTCGGATGATCAACTGCAGTCGCTATCCCAGCAATTGCGCCTCCTGGCGGGGAAGGACAGGGATTCGCCTCATGCGAAATTCCAAGCGTTCGCGCTGGCCAAAGAAGCGGTTCGCCGAATATCAGGGAAGACGCTTCATGATGTGCAGTTGATGGGCGGCTGGGCGATGACCGAGCGCAATATTGCCGAGATGGCGACAGGCGAGGGCAAAACCGTAACTTCCATACTCCCCATATATTGGTTCGCGCTTCAGGGAGACGGGGTGCATCTCATTACGGCGAACGAGTATTTGGCCGCACGAGATTATGCGGAGATGAAGCCGATTTTCGACTTTCTCGGGATTAGTGTCGGAATAAATCTCGCAGGCATGAGTATCAAGGCGAAGCAAGCGGCTTATCAGAAAGATGTGACTTACGGGGTATGCAGCGAATTCGGTTTTGATTATTTACGGGATCATCTGGCCCGGGAGCCGGAGGAGAGGGTTCAACGGACTCTGGCATATGCGCTGATTGATGAGATTGACAGCATCTTAATCGATGAAGCGCGCACTCCGCTAATTATAGCTGGAAAAACGAAGGCATCCCCCGATCTGTACTACGTATGCGCCCGGTTTGTCGACCGGCTGCAGGAGAATCGAGATTATGAAGTGGATCGCGAGCTGAATCAGGTTACGTTTACGGACAGAGGTATTCAAACGATTGAAACGGTCTTCATGATTGATAATTTATACGATTTGGAGAATACGAATGTCTACCATTATCTGTTGCAAAGCCTGCGCGCCAAAGCATTGATGAAGCGTGATGTCGATTACATTGTCAAGGATGGGAAGGTAGGCATTATCGATGCTTTTACCGGGCGGATTTTGCAGGGGCGGCAATATAATGACGGCCTTCAGCAAGCGATCGAAGCGAAAGAGGATGTACCGCTAAGCCCGGAAAACGTGACGCATGCGGTCATTACGATACAAAAGTTTTTTGGGTTGTATACATATCTGACCGGGATGACCGGAACCATCCGGAACGAAGCCGAAGAAATCCGCCATCTGTTCGGATTGGATATCGTCGCCATTCCAACGCATAAGCCTGTCCAGCGCATCGATGAAGAAGATGTATTTTTTAGGACCAGAGAAGAAAAGTATCGAGAAATCATGCGTGAAGTAAAAAAGCGGCATTCGATTGGACAACCGGTACTAATCGGAACGACGTCGATCGAACAATCGGAGGAGATTGCCTCTCGTCTGCAAGCATTCGGCCTGCCTTATCAATTGCTCAATGCCAAAGAGGAGGAAAAAGAAGCCGCTATTATAGCTGCTGCCGGATGGAAAGGGGCGATAACGATCGCGACCAATATGGCGGGCAGAGGAACGGACATCGTGCTGGGACCGGGCGTAGCCGAGCTTGGGGGGCTCCATGTCATCGGGACGGAGCGGCACGAGAGCCGCAGAATTGACAATCAATTAAGAGGCCGATCAGGCAGACAGGGAGATCCGGGATCATCCTGCTTTTATATTTCGATGGAAGATGAACTGATTGAGAGGTTTGCTTCCGAAGAAGCTGCGCAATGGCGCGGGAAAATCCAATGGAAAGAGCGCGGGACAAGGGAACCGGCGTTAACGCGCTGGATTGAACGAGTTCAAAAGAGGATAGAGCAGCAAAATTATGAAATCCGGACCTTCGTCTATGTGCTTGATTCGATTATGCACGAACAAAGAGCAAGCTTCTACGAGCATCGAAGAGATGTGGTAGACGGGCAGGATATCAAGTATTTTCTGCGCGGGCATCTTGTACGTTATGTCCAGAGATGGATGGAAACGCATGCTCCTCGTGAACCATCACCTGATGAACGGGATATTTCCGCATTGTCTCGCGTGGCTGGATTGCGTCCCAATTTCCTTGCTGCGGAAGAGAAGGCTGCCAATCGGTTGGAGTTCGCGCAAATCATCACCTCCTATTTTGATGCGAGGCTGGAGGACTTGTTCTCATTAGAGAATCGAAGCCAATGCTGCCAAAAGTGGCGATGCGCCTATTTGCAAATTCTCGACAAAGCATGGATGCGTCATTTGGAGCAGTTGGAGCTGCTAAAGCTGGGAATTCAGTTTCGCAAATATGGCAAGCAAGATCCGGTCCAGGCCTTTAAGGAAGATGCTTGGAAGCTTTATGGGCAGATGGAAGAAACGGTGCGGAAGAAAATATACGATGCCGTGTTGAAGGAGAGGATTCGTGAAGGGCGGCAGGTCGACGGAAAGGTAGGGTAGCTAGATTTGGAATGAAGCAAACATATCATTTTCTTTCTCTTATTCGCCAAAAGCTATTTAAGAGAGATGCCGTTCCTGAGGAAGACACCTTGATCGAGCAGCCGGAGCAGCCTCAGGAAAATGAAACGGTACAGGGGAAGGAAGTCATTGGGTTAAACGAACAGCTTCGCATCATCACGCTGGTCAACCAATACGCGGAGGAATTTCTATATCCGCATATCAAGGTTGATCCTGCTTGGTCCAAGGGGTTTGCCTTACTTAATGAAGTGTTCGTCACGCAAGGCGAAGATCCGGTCTACCGCTGCAATATGGAAGTGTTCTATCAACATCAAGCAGGCGAAAAGAAAGCGGTGTATCTTGTCAGTCTGGTACGGTTCGCCGGGGATTCGTGGCGCGTATTCCAGGTAAAAGAGGTGATGCCATGTTAATAGAGTAGAATCCATCAACCAAAAAAGGAATAGGGAAGGAGAAAAATATTTCAATGACACAAAAAAGAGAAGAACGTGAATCAATTTCATAATGCATAATTACAAAACTGTAGATTAACCGAATTAAAGTATTTCCTTTTTTGAAAATTATGCAGCTTGCTCTTGGAATTGACGATTTAAACGATCACATGCTAATTTTATACAATTGTAAACCAAAGTAACCAAGTTAAAATGAACCTTAGCTTTTTGACCCGTTCGGTGTCTCACATTGTTCAATTGGAAGAATTCCTTCAAGTAAGCATTCACTCTTTCGACTGCAGAACGTCTCTTAGCGATTTCTTTCCAATGCTTTGAGCCTCTGGCCGGGGCGGTATATTTTCTAAGATCAGTTGTTATCTTCATTTTATAGACTTTCTGGCAAAGTGAATCATGCGCCAATGGACAGCTTTCGCATTCTTTCGGTCGAACATATTTGAGTGTTCCATATTTTGAATCGTAGCTGTCATAACGATAAGAATGCTCCCTTACACAGGTTGGGGCGAAGTGTTCGTCAAATCCGTCGTGTTCTGGTTCTCGGCGACGGTTATACGCAATTACAGCATGTGCCTCTGCTTCTCGAACTTGCTTGTATATAGGTTCATAATCGTATCCAGCATCCATGGTTGCGTACTTGAAACTGAAATTCGGATGCTGTGAAGCAACCCCTTTTAGGAGTGGAATGGCCGCTTTACCGTCATTCAAGCTTCCGGAAGAGAGCAAGGCTCCGAGGATATACTGACTCTGCGTTCCAATGGCAAGATGACCTTTATAGCCATACCAAAAGACATTTTTTCCATCACTATTTTTCTTGACTCCCCACTGCGGATCAAGAGGCATTTGATCTCGCAAAACATGGAATGATTCATTTAATTGAGCGGCAATTTCTTTTTCGAAGATTGGTTTTTGTTCCTCTTCTTCTTGCTTTTGTTTGAGCCAAGCTTCACGTTCGGCTTTTGTTTTTCGCCCACGCTTTTTTGGCTCAGGTTTTTCCTTTTCTTGCTTCGCAGGTGCCTGATCCCGAGCTTCGATATGGGTCGCATCGATTGCAACCGTATCGTCTGTAATGAATCCTTCTGCCATGGCTTGTTCGAGTAACTGCTCTTGCATGTCCTCCAGTGCATGGCTTTGGCTCATCTTGCGCACCAACCGGGAATAGGAAGAGGCCGAAGGAATCGCTTCTGAAAGCATAAAGCCACAATCCATGCGGAATAAGATGTCATGTTGAAGTCTCTTTATTAAATCTTTAATCGTAGGAATACGTTCAACGATTCTAACAATCAAGGAATAGACCATCGCCCTATAATTCACTTCAATGGGGGCACCATAAAAAGATGTTTTCCTGACCAAACGCAAGATCGGAGTGATGTCGATTGTAGAAAAAATCTCACGAAAACGATCTTTTTGTTCCATCTCATAAAGCTCTTGCAGGGTAAATAAGCTCTCATGTCGAATATAGGGCATAGGGAGTTCGCCTCATCTCTTTGGGTATTGTGTGGATACTTTACTTATTCGAGATTTGGGGAGGTACTCCTTTTTCTGTACCTTAAAAACCCAGTCATAGCAAGACTTTCGATTTATGAAATTGATTCACGTAACGAAGAAATGAAAGAGTTGAGTGTCCCGGGAAGCCGAAAGACAACAGCCACTGTGCTGGCTGCGGCTAAAGTGTTGGCTGCCGCGACGATGGCTGTCGCCCCGGTTGTTGCTGTCGTGCCCGGCACGGTATCTGCGGAGGGATTCGACGAAGAAGAGATTCCTGTCGGGGAAAGTGAAGAAGGCACAGACCAGGATAGCGGAGTAGAACCAGGGGAAGAGCACCCAGGTGGTGAAGCAGACCCGATTGAGGACGGAGACGCTGATGCGGATGCGGACGCTGATGCGGATGCAGACGCCGACGCAGATGCGGATGCCGACGCAGATGCTGACGCGGATGCAGATGCGGATGCCGACGCTGATGCAGACGCCGATGCAGATGCCGACGCGGATGCAGATGCCGACGCGGATGCGGATGCGGATGCAGACGCCGACGCCGATGCGGATGCCGATGCAGACGCCGATGCGGATGCCGATGCAGACGCTGACGCTGACGCAGATGCGGACGCCGATGCAGACGCCGATGCTGATGCAGACGCCGATGCGGATGCCGACGCGGATGCTGATGCGGATGCAGACGCCGACGCCGATGCGGATGCCGACGCAGACGCCGATGCAGACGCAGATGCGGATGCCGACGCTGATGCAGATGCCGACGCAGATGCGGACGCCGATGCGGATGCCGACGCTGACGCCGATGCGGATGCAGACGCAGATGCGGATGCCGATGCTGACGCTGATGCGGACGCAGATGCGGATGCCGACGCTGACGCTGATGCGGACGCAGATGCTGACGCAGATGCTGACGCTGATGCAGACGCAGATGCGGATGCCGATGCGGATGCTGACGCCGATGCCGACGCTGATGCAGATGCCGATGCGGATGCCGACGCTGACGCCGATGCGGATGCGGATGCTGACGCCGATGCGGATGCCGACGCGGATGCGGATGCCGATGCTGACGCGGATGCAGACGCCGACGCCGATGCGGACGCCGATGCTGACGCCGATGCGGACGCCGACGCGGATGCCGACGCTGACGCGGATGCCGACGCAGACGCGGATGCCGACGCTGATGCAGATGCCGATGCGGATGCCGACGCTGACGCCGATGCGGATGCGGATGCTGACGCCGATGCGGATGCCGACGCGGATGCGGATGCCGATGCTGACGCGGATGCAGACGCCGACGCCGATGCGGACGCCGATGCGGACGCCGATGCGGACGCCGACGCGGATGCCGACGCTGACGCGGATGCCGACGCAGACGCGGATGCCGACGCCGATGCTGACGCGGATGCAGATGCCGACGCGGATGCCGATGCGGATGCGGATGCCGACGCCGATGCGGATGCCGATGCGGACGCTGATGCGGACGCCGATGCGGATGCCGACGCTGACGCTGATGCGGACGCAGATGCTGACGCTGATGCAGACGCCGATGCGGATGCCGATGCGGATGCTGACGCCGATGCCGACGCTGATGCAGATGCCGATGCGGATGCCGACGCTGACGCCGATGCGGATGCGGATGCTGACGCCGATGCGGATGCCGACGCGGATGCGGATGCCGATGCTGACGCGGATGCAGACGCCGACGCCGATGCGGACGCCGATGCTGACGCCGATGCGGACGCCGACGCGGATGCCGACGCTGACGCGGATGCCGACGCAGACGCGGATGCCGACGCCGACGCCGATGCGGATGCCGACGCTGATGCGGATGCGGATGCGGATGCGGACGCCGATGCTGACGCAGATGCCGACGCCGACGCTGACGCCGATGCGGATGCAGACGCTGATGCCGATGCCGACGCCGATGCGGATGCCGACGCCGATGCAGACGCTGACGCGGATGCGGACGGAGATAAGGATTACGTCATAGAGAACGGAATGTTCCATCAGGATGGCGGCATAACCGCTTCCGTCGATGTCGCTCCGCAAGGAGAAGGACAAAATGTCGTCGTCGTGTTCCAGTTAGTTAAGGATGATATGACGCCGGTTAGCATTGTAGCCTTAGAAAGAAACATTTCCGAGCTTGAAAAAGTAACCGCTCATTTTAATGTGGACGGCTCAGGCTATTCCGTTAAGGTGTTCGTCTTTGACGAGTTTACCAGCGATCCGGAGAAAGCTCCAACCTCGTTGGCGAAGCCAGTCATTTTAAAATAACGTCCTTATAGAATGATATCATGATCATAATCGAATCCGGAGCGTTCCGGATTCGATTATACTTGAAAGCGAGGTAAGCAGTTCGTGATTAAAGGAATCCTGAGAAACATAACGATTATGGCGGTATTATTGACCATTTTCCCGTTGTCCGCATTTGCTGCGGAATCAATCACTTTGGAGCAGATAGCGAATAAAAAGCCCGGGGAAGCGGTTGAGCTCAAGGGAACATCAACATTAAAAGAAGTGAGCGTTAAAGTCCTTCGTCCGAACAAGACGATTCTTTATGTAGATGTGGCCGACACTGGTGCAGAAGGGGCATTTGCGGTCACCTTCCATCTTCCTTCCGACGCTGATCTCGGCGAGTATACGGCGATAGCAGGCCAAGGCACGGAAACGGATTCCCGAACATTCAATGTGACGGCCAAAGAGGATAACGGCGGCACGCCTGGCGGAACCCCGGGAAGCGGCGGATCCGGCGGCGGTGGAGGGGGCGGAGGAGGCGGAACTTCTTCGTCTTCATCGACAACGCCATCCAATACTCGAACGATCAATGCAAGCAGCGCTTCCTTTACATTGAACGGAGTCAAGTTCGATATCCCTGCGGGCGCGGCAGCAAAAACGCTGCAGCTCAAAGTGGAAAAAGTCAGCGGCACTGCCGGACTGAATATCCCGGCTCATCTGCAATTGGCGAGCGAGGTGTTCGACATCACGGTCAGCCCGAAAGAGAAGCTTGCGAAAAACATGACGATCACCCTGCCATTCGACAGCTCCAAGTTCCATCCGGATAAATACGAGCTGGCGGTATATCGGTTGGACGCAGATAAAAAAGAATGGATTGCATTGGAGAATAACGCCATCAATGCATCCGATAAGACCGTAAGCGGAGATGTAGACCAATTCACGAAGTTTGCGGTCTTGGCCAAAGCCAAAGAAACAAAGAAAGAAGAACCGAAAACTCCGCAAATCCTGTTGCAGGACATTAATGGACATTGGGCAGAGCAGAACATTCTTGCCTTGGTTCAAAGAGGCGCTATTACCGGGTATCAAGACAACACGTTTAAGCCAAAAAATAAAATCACGAGAGCTGAATTCGCTACGATTCTCGTTAAAGCGCTCGAGCTGAAGGGAGCCGAGGGCAAAGTATTCAAGGACACGGAGAAACATTGGGCGAAAGAGAATATCGCGATCGCGAGCGCACATGGCATTGTGAACGGCTATGATTCAACGACCTTCGGACCTAACGATCCGATTACAAGAGAACAGATGGCCGCCATGGTTGTCAAAGCGTTCGATTTGAAACATGAAAAACCGAATACAAAATTTAAAGACCAAGACAAAGTATCGAAGTGGGCTGTGAAATCTGTAGAAACGGCAATTGGTCAAGGGATTATGAGCGGCTATAACAACAGCATTAACCCGCAAGCGAACGCCAACAGAGCAGAAGCAGTGACCGTCGTTGCGAAGGCTTTAGGTCTCTAAACACATGCAAAGCGCTTCATCATAATTTGATGAAGTGCTTTCCTTATCATTTGTTCTATAAGGAGGCTTCAATTTGAACCCATCAGCAACCGGACTGGAGTCTTTTGATTCGAAAATAGTCATCTTGAAAGAGAAGTTACGCTCGCATGTGAATGCGCAGTTGACTGAGAACATGAGAAGTTTCTTTGGAAGAAAACCGAAGTTCGTATGTTTTCTCTCCATTTGTGATATGAAAACCCGGGCACGGGTGTTCCAGGGGACAGGGAATAATATCGATACCTGTTGGAAAAACGCGGTCGATAAATGCAAAAAATTTATTAAAGCATACCGGTTCGATGTCTGCTGGATAAAGGCTGATCTGATAAGAGAAATTAGGAAATACTCAATAGATCAATTTATTCGCTATTCGACGAAGGCGAGGAATTTTTATCTGCGGGACGGGATAGCTTTTGATCCGATGTTCAATCTCGCCTTTTTGGAACAGGAAGTCAATGCTAACGTATTTATCAAAAAAGGAAAGGATAAAGAACAAGACAGCATCCATATCGATAACGTTAACTTTTATTTGAAAACCTATCGGGATATCCGCTTTCCTGTTCGACTATCGAATATACAGAACGTTTATTTATTTTCTACCTGCAGCTATTTTTTTGATTCGCAGTGTTATCCATTATGCACAGAAGGCTTGAACAGCGGCCGGCGGCAAATAGATGAATTGAGTAAAGAGCTATTGTTCCGCTTAATCAATGCATCATCGACGTATTTAGCGAATCAGGTCGACGATACGGGGAAATTTGTGTATGGTTATTTTCCCTGCTTCAATAAGGAAATTGAATGGTATAACATGCTAAGGCATGCCAGTACAACCTACTCTATGATTGAAGCCTATGAAATAACACAAAGCGATGAGTTAAAAATAGGAATTCAAAGAGCCGTTGACTATCTTATCAATGAGGGAATCAAGCGGCTGTGCGACGAACAGGGAAGACAGCTGGCATTCGTCGTTGAGCGCAACGATGAGATTAAGCTGGGTGCGAATGCGGCGGCGATTTTGGCGCTGACCAAATATATCGAAGTGTTTGATGATCGCAGCCACCTGGCTTTGACGAACGCTCTAGCTGAAGGGATCGAATCAATGCAAGACAACGAATCCGGAGCATTCGTTCATGTGCTGGATTATCCGCAGTTAACGGTCAAAGAGCGATTCCGGATTATTTATTATGACGGGGAAGCGGCTTTCGCGTTAATGCGGCTGTACGGAATCGACCGCGACGCCAGATGGCTCCGCATGGTCGAAAAAGCATTCTCCCATTTCATCAAGGAAGACTATTGGAAGCATCACGACCATTGGCTCAGTTACTGCACCAGCGAGCTGACGAAGTACAAGCCATTGCCGGAATACGTGGAATTTGGTCTGAAAAACGTTTCCGGAAAGCTGAATTTTATTTTGAACCGGGAAACGACATATCCAACTTTTTTGGAATTGCTGATGGCCACGGTCAATATGATCGATCGAATCCAGTCCGATTCCAGATTCGGCGCGCTGCTGGACGCATTCGACCGCGCGAAGCTGATGGAAGCGATAGAGCATCGTGCCCGTCATCAATTGAACGGGTTTTTCTTCCCGGAAGCGGCCATGTATTTTAAATCCCCGGAAACGATACTCGGATCATTCTATATTCGTCATCACTCCTTCCGGGTTAGAATCGATGATGTCGAACATAATATTTCCGGATATTGCAATTACTACAGAACGTTTGCAGCTGGCAATGCGTGCGATAGTCGTCTGCCTACTGCAAATGCGGAGAATGAGAAAGGCGAGCCGGTGCATTCAGGAGCGAACGATGGATGATCGGCCCCATCCTTACAAGCGGCCGGCCCGGATGGCCGGCGCGCCTGTTCTTCATTGCCAACCCCTCAACAAACCGTATCGACCAGTCTCTTCTCGATATAGCGTATCAATTGCCGGATTTCCTTGTCGCAGCGCCGGCTCTGTTTCTTGATCATGTGAATCTCGTTGCATACTTGAAAATGTTCAATATGAATAATCCGGAGCTGTTTGCCGTACAGCTCTTTTTTGATGGACATATAGGGGAGAAAGGCGGCCCCGTGACCTTTGAGGGCGGCAAGCTTGACGGCTTCGATTGAGTCCAGATTATAGAGAATGTTCAAGCTCGGCTTGTCCTCTGACATCGCATTCAAGGCCTGTTGCACGCAGGAGAGCTGGGCGGACCAGATCAGCGGGAACCGGGGCAGTTCGCTTAACTCGATCGTGTCGGGACGCAAGGCGCTGCTGCTGGCAACGAGCATGACTTTGTCCGAGAATACTTTGCAGGAACTCAGCTCGGGATTGGTCGAAGGCCCCGAAATAAATCCGATATTGCCTTCCTCAAGCAGAATATGCTTCTCGATTTCCGATGAAAAGCCTTCATTCAAGGTGATCAAAAAGTCGGGAAAATGCTTCTTCACTTCATACAGCGTGCAGGGAAGGGCATAATTGCACACTTCCGGAACGGCGTAAATGGACAACTGGTGCGGACCGTGCTCCAGATGCTTCATTTCCATCAGCATCTCGTCGTACAGCTTGCAAATTTGAACCGCATATTTTTGGGCGATCAGTCCCGCTTCGGTGAGCTGGGCACCTTTGTTGCTTCGTTGAAGAAGCTCGGCTCCCAACAACGTTTCCCATGATTTGACCTGCTGGCTGAGCGCCGACTGCGTAATGTGAGCCTTATGCGCCGCCTTCGAGATGCTCTTGAGCGCCGCGATGTCCAGGAACAATTTAAGCGTTTCCACATTCATGCGTGACTCCTCCTGTTTACCCGCTTAGAACTTGTTGAAAGCCCTTCTGTTTGTCTGTCGTGTCATTAGCAAAACTTATACAGTATAAACAAAGCATATAACCACGGTACCGATAAGTATGTTAATATTTTCACAAAGTTAAATAATCTTATTGCTGGAGGTGCTGCAAGATGGGACAAACTCCGAGTCCCGCGACGAAATCGACCCGAACCCGGGCGCCGAGAAAGCCAAAAAAGAGCCAGTTGCCTTATGCTCTATTGGCAACCGCTCTCGTCATTGCCTTCGGATTCTACTTGAATCATTACAATGACAACATGGTCGTCTATCTGCTGTTCGGTCTTTCGTTTGGCGTTATTTTGCAAAGATCGCGATTCTGCTTCACCGCTTCGATGAGGGACCCGTGCATTACGGGAAGCACCTCAGTCACGAGGGCGGTACTCATTGCCTGCTCGTTGGCCACGATTGGATTCACGGCTATCAAATATTCGGCCTTCATGCAAGGGAATCCGATTCCCGGCATGGACAATGTGGGGCAGATCAGCTTCGCCCTCGTCATCGGGGCCGTCTTGTTCGGCATCGGAATGGTCATCGCCGGCGGCTGTGCCTCGGGAACGCTGATGCGCGTAGGGGAAGGCTTCACGATGCAGATGCTGTCGCTGTTTTTCTTCGTGCTCGGCTCTCTCTGGGGAGCGCATGACATGGGCTGGTGGCGGACTCACGTCATCAAGGATGCGCCCTCGGTGTTCCTGCCGGATGTATTTGGATGGCTAGGCGCCTTGATCGTCCAGTTCCTCATTATATTGCTGCTCTATATCGCCTCGGTCAAATGGCAGGAGAAGAAGATGGGCAGCGCCGATTAATGCGGGACTAAGTGTTTTTGTTCACAAAGTTTTTCTTTTCATAAAAAAATAATGAGATAAAGGTGGTTATCAAGATGGCTGAATTTACACTTGATTGCATGGGAGAAGCTTGTCCGGTACCTCTGATGAGAACAGAGAAAAAAATGGCCGAACTAAATGTCGGCGATGTCCTGATTGTCTCAATCGACCATAGCTGCGCGATGAAGAATGTCCCGGAATGGGCGAGAAAGCAAGGGCATAACGTGGAAATCGAAGAGATCGAAGACGGGGAATGGGAAGTCGTCATCGAGAAGACCAACTAGCCTTTGCTGAGGAAGAAAGGATGGGGTGTAAGCGGTGAACGCATTTTGGTTGAAAATCACATCGAACCGCTTTTACAAACGTCTGCTGAAAGAGCCGTTTACGTATGTGACCGGGGCCGTGCTGCTTGCGATTTTCGCCATCGCCCATTTGGCCGTTTTCTCCAAAGGATGGGGCGTCACGAGCGCGTTTGCGGACTGGGGAGCGTGGTTGTATCAACTCGTAGGCGGCAATGTTGACGATTGGGCTTATTTCGGCTCGGAAAAGGCGCAAAAAACCTTATCCGGCGGATTTATGAACGACGGCGGCTCGGTACGCAATCTTGGCATTATTTTGGGTGCGCTGCTGGCTACGCTGTTCGCATCCGAATTCAAATTCAAGAAAATCAAATCCAAAAAGCAAATCTTTGCTGCGGCATTGGGCGGCCTGCTGATGGGTTATGGCGCGAGATTGGCGAACGGGTGCAATATCGGCGCGCTGTTCACCTCCATTTCTTCGCTGTCGCTGTCCGGCTGGATTTTCTGGCTGTTCTTGTTAGCCGGAGCCTTTGTAGGCAGCAAGCTATTGGCCAAATATTTTATGTAGGGGAAAGAGGGCTGACGGAAGTCAGCCTCTTTTCATAAATGCTTAACGCGAAATACAGGAGGACCGAAGACGATGGAAAAGAAAACGGAACAATATGACGTTGTTATTATTGGCGGAGGGGCCGCGGGCTTGACCGCGGGAATCTACTGCGGGCGCGCGCGCTTGAAGACCCTTATTCTGGAGAAATCGCTCGTAGGCGGACTCGCCACCTACACGAATGAGATAGAGAACTATCCTGGCTTCCCGGAAGGCGCCACCGGAACGGAACTGATGGGGTTGTTCCACAAGCAGGCGAAGAAGTTCGGCGTCGAGTTTAAAATGACCGACGTCAAATCGGTATCCGTCGACGGCGAAGTCAAAATCGTCGAGACGTTCCGAATCCGGTACGAATGTAAAGCGATCATTATTGCCGGCGGCGGCAAGCCAAGGCTGACCGGAGCCCGGAACGAGGATCAATATTTGTATGATAAAGGCATTTCCTTCTGCGCGACCTGCGACGCCGCTTCGAATACGGGCAAAACGGTCATGGTGGTCGGAAGCGGCGATGCAGCCATTGAGGAAGGCATGTTCCTGACCAAGTTCGCGGACCGGGTCATCGTGTCGGTCATGCATGAGCACGGCAAAATGGACTGCAACGAAATCGCCAAAACGGAGGCGCTCGAAAACCCGAAAATGGAGTTCATCTGGAACACGGTCGTCGATTCCTTCGAAGGCGAGGAGCGGCTGAATGCCGTCGTGCTGAGGAACCTGAAGACGAATGAGCTGCGCAAGGTGGCGGTGGATTCCTGCTTCCTGTTCATCGGCTATGTGCCGAACACGGAGATTTTTGCCGGCTTGATCGAGATGAACCGGAACGGCTATATCCGCATCAACGACAGAATGGAGACGAACGTGCCCGGCGTCTTCGCTGCGGGCGACGTATGCGACAAATTCCTGAAGCAGGTAGCGACGGCCGTCGGCGACGGAGCGATAGCCGGATATGGGGCGGAGAAATATTTATCGGAATGTGAGGTATATGAGAATCAAATCCTGAATCATGGCAAACCTTCGGTTGTCTACCTGTGGAACGCGACGGATGCGGCGTGCCGGGAGCTGCTGCCGCTCATGGAGGCATTCGAGCAGGCGCATGCATCGGACTTCAGAATGACCAAGGTCGATGTCTACAAATCGCCTGGTCTTGCGGCCAGACTAGGGATCGATGCCGTCCCGGCCGTAGCCTATGTAACGGAAGGGAAGATTCGACAGGTGATTACCGGAAATATCAATGAATCATCGTTGGCGGGTCTTTTATCATAACCGTCTGTAAAAGCAGGGGCTGAGCGCCACTGCTTTTTATTTCTCTTGTGAACTCTTGACCTTCACGTATACGTTATCCTTTACAATGAACGGAGGAGGGGATGAAGGTGTACAGTATTGGGGATGTAACCAAGATGTCGAATATCAGCAGACGGACGCTGCATTATTACAATGAGATCGGCCTGCTGCATCCCGCGAAGGTCGAAGGCAATTCATACCGCTATTATGATGACGCCGCGTTGATGAAACTGCAGAAGATTATATTGTTGAAATCCCTCGGCTTCACGCTGGAGCAGATTAAGCAGGTGTTCCGGGATACCGGGCAAGCGGACAAAGAAAATGAAGGCTGGATCCAGGCGCTGGAAGAGCAGATCGAATGGATACAGCGGGAGAAGGAGCTACTGGCTTGGAAGGAATATTTGCTGCAAACGACGATCCACGCGATTCGAATCAGCGGGAAGATCGAGGCCTCCGAGATCGTCACCCTGCTGCAGGCGCTGCAAGCAAGAGAACTGGAGGACGGCCGCATTCGTCCGGTCTTCCCTGCCCAGGAATATACGGGTGAGGAACTCGCGATACTGTCCCGGCTGCCTGATCTGGGAAGCGCCGATCCGCGCGCGGAACAATATATTCGGTTGATGGGCGCCATCCGGGAACAGATGGATGCACCGCCGGATTCGCCTCAGGCCCAGCGCCTGGCCAAGCAATTGTATGAGATGGCATTGAGCTTGTTCCAGGGGAATGCCGCGCTGCTGGATAAATATTGGAGCCGGCTCGTTCCCGAAGAGGGGCAGATGTCGGCGGTATACGGTCATGATCGGGAACTGATGGCTTATGTGGATGCGATGATCGGCTGCTATCTCCAGACTTCAGGGGTGGAAGAGCCATGAAGAGAAGCTTGGCCATTCATATCGCATGGTTTGCGGCTGCTCATGCCGCAGCCTATGTTATCATACATTCGGATATGGCCTTGCCGCCATGGCTCCTGTCGTTCAAGGAAGCGGCAGTCAGCGGGAAGATCGGTCTGTATCATGAACCTGCCGGCATTTATATTAACGGGCTGTGGCTGCTGATCCTGATCATCGATGCCTGTTATTCCTTCTCAGGCTCGAAGCCGAAGGAACAGGCGTTTACGGTTCCGGCGCAGCGTTCCTCCGGCCCGCCGCCGGCCCGGCCGCCGATTGAACCGCTCGAACCGCAAGCGAGCCCTGTCTGCGGGAAGCCGGGCCCGCGCAGCCGCCCATGGTTCTATCTGCTATTAGGCGGGATGCTCGAGATTGTGTGGGCGTTATTATTGAAGCTGAATATGCTGGGCGGCCCGCTCCTGGTCATTTTTTATTTCAGCTTCTATTGTCTGGCCAAGGCAGCCAAGTCACTCCCAGTCAGCACGGTTGCCGCCGCGTTCGCCGGCATCGGGGCGGGGGGCACGGTCACGATGGATATGCTGTTGTTCGACTCCGGGGTAAACTGGGTTCGGCTCGGTCTCGCAGCTCTGCTCGTCTGCTTCATACTCCTGTTGAAGCTCGGAGGCGAGCCAAAGGCTAAGGCGGGAGGATAAGCGGATGGAATGGGTATATGTCATTATCGCGGGCTGCTTTGAAGTTATCGGCTTTATCTTCGTGAAGCGGATGTCGATACGGGATACGTGGACGAACAATTTGCTGCTGCTGGGGGCATTTGGCGTAAGCCTCTGCCTGTTATCCTCTGCGCTGGAGTCGATCCCGTTGGGGGTCGCCTATTCGGTATGGACCGGGATAGGGACAATCGGCACGGCGTTGGTCGGCATGTTCTTTTTCAAGGAACGCGCGACTCCGCTGCGACTCGTCTGTATCGCCGGCATCGTCGGCACCGTCATCGGCTTGCGGTTAACGGTATAAGTCAAAGGTCAAGCGGCAGCCTGAATCATTCCGGTTCAGGCTGCCGCTCCTTGATTAGAGCCTATTTTTGCCGCTTCCGCCGGGGCCAGCGGTACGCTTCGACCCGCTCCAGCATCGTCTGGAACACGATGCCCCATTGGCGCTCATTCAGCGCGCAGGCCGGGATGTCGCGGCTTACGCCGAGGCGTCTGACCAGATGCTTCATCTGCGGCGGCGTAAATACTCCTTGCAAGGCCGAGCCCAACGGAAGATCGGGGCGCTTCAGGGCGTACTCGGCGAAGGCCGCGAACGTATGGCTGTGCTTGGGGGCGACGAGAGGCTGCGCCTTCCGCCGAATCAGGACCATCGCAGTATCCACGCTCGGCGGAGGGGCAAAGTGATGCCTCGGGATCACTTTAACCAGTTCAATGTCGAACCCCATGCGCCACGTCAGCAGGCGAGGGCGCCGAATGAGCCGGGCGGTCAACCCCTTGGCTGCGCCGTAATCCAGAATGAGCGCCGCTCGCTGGAAGGAGCTCGCGGGCGCATCCATCAGCATTTTGAGAATCGGCGTCGTGATGGAGAACGGAATGTTGGCTACCACGCAAAAGGGCTGCTTCGGCAGATACGCCTTCCGGATATCCCTTTCCACGACCGTAATATTGTCATGCCTTTTCGACTTGCGCCGCAGCATATCCGCAAATTCCGGATCATTCTCAACGGCAATCACGCTGCCTGCCTTCTCGGCCAGGACGAAGGTGAACGCCCCGGTTCCGGCTCCGAGATCGACCACGGTGTCCGCCGGACGAATCTTGGTCTTATCCATCATTTCACGAACGATCCGCTCGTTCAGAAGCAGGTGCTGCCCGCGGTAGTCGGCATCGGGTCCTGTACCCCGTCTGCCGGCATGGCGTTTGTCTTGTCTATTTCTTGTCATCGATGTCCCTCCGTTACCCGCAATAATCAATCGATCGGCTGCTGCCGTATGCGTGCAATCGGATGGGACTCGGCTTGGGCGGGCAAGGGGACAAGACGCCTTGCCGACAATAGGCATGCCGCAGGACCGCTTGATCCGGGATAAATCCATCCGGATAAGCGGATCGGAACGCTTCGCAACACGGAAGCGTATCGCGAAAAATGGGCAGACCAGTCCTGAGTCCTCTGCACGCCGGCAGAGCCTTTGGCAAAAATCGGTATGTGCGCAAAGGTTGAACTCAGTTGGACTGATCTACCACACGTAATCCTCCTTCCCTCATCATGGCGGGCCATGGCATGGCTCGCTGAACACAAAAAAACACAGGCGGGACATCTGCCTGTGTTGCTATTGCGGAAGAGGACAAGGGAACAAACCGTAAGGAAGCGGTGCCTCCTTGCCGATTGGTGCGCAGTCTACTCATCGGATCCGCATGGATCGACGATGCCTCATGGCAGGGAGCTTATAGCTCGCCTGTCATATCAACGCTCCGGTTCATCCTGTATAAGCTTACGATTTGGGTTACCATGAAAAAGGGCAGACCAATCCCGAGTCCTCCGCCGCCGGCAGAGTCTTTGCATATCCAATTAGATGCAAACTCGGTTGTTATCTACCACACGTAACCCTCCATTCTTGAAATTACTCCCAACTTAACATATAAATTTGGTTTTGGCAATTCTTTTTGGCGCTGTTCTCTCGGCAGGGGTCCGTGGTAAGATGAAGAAGTCCGTTCCAATATCAGCCAATCGTGCGAAAATCGAAGAACGGGCGGAACTTGCTCGTCCTGATTATGAAAAGCTGCAACGTGGAATACGTTACCGCCGCTATGAGTTCGCGAAGGAGTTGGTTTGCATTCTGCACTGAACAAGAGGATGGCTCCTGTTCATGAAGAGAAGCGAGAAGAATAATGGAGGATGGAAATCATGATTAGCATCAGAGAGATGAAGCTTGAGGAATATCGCAAAATCAAGGAGATTGACCGTTCGGAGCAGATCAACTTGATTTATGTCAATCAGGGAGATTCGATCGTGGAACAACCGGCGGGCCATGAATGTCCGACATGGAATCCGGCTGAATTGAAGGAGCTGGAGGAGAGATTCCAGTATGAGCTGAAGCATGGCGGCTTGGCGATTGGCGCATTTGACGGGGACAAGCTGGCCGGATTCGGCGTATTGGCTCATCGGTTACGGGGGCCGGATCGCGATCGGATTCAGGTCGATCTGATGTACGTGTCCAGGCCATACCGCCGCCAGGGCATCGGGACCCGGATCATTCAGCTGTTGTCAGAAGAGGCGAAGCGCCGCGGGGCCAAATATTTATATATCTCCTCGACGGAGACCCAGTCTGCCGTTCAGTTCTATCAATCCTGCGGCAGCGAGCTCACTTGGGACAAGGACCCCGAGCTGTTCGAGAAAGAGCCTCATGATATTCATATGATGATTGCGCTCTAACCCGGCTTGTTGGACACGAGGCATGGCGGATGAAGGCGGAGCCGATCGCGGCCGTGAACGAGCGCTGCTTGTGATCTTCGCGGCCGTTGGCTTCCCGCTGACGATGGTGCATTTATGCGCTGTCAACGTCCGCCGATCTGCCCCGTGGAGCGATAAAGATGTTGAACGAGAGCCTTCTAATAGGCTCTTTTTTCTGATATGGTAAAGAAAGACAATGGATGCAGACGAGGGGAAGGAGAGACATATGGGGAGAAGCGTCAAGCTGTTTATTACGATGCTTGCCTTCTCGATGCTGTTCCTAAGCTGCCGTTCCGCGCAGCCGGAGTCGGGAAGCGTCATCATCGCGGAGGTGAAGAAGGAGGAGGATTCTGCCTATACCCGTACCTTTGAGGAGCTAAGTCTCGGTCATCTGTTCAACTTCGACCTTACTCTGCCGCAGGCCGATCGAAGTTGGGTGACGTTATGGGTGGAAGGATACCGCAGGGGGCAGCCAATGCTGACTGGGCAGCAGCCGCTGGCCGAGTTATCCTTCGGAATCTTTCCTGGCGAACGGGAACAAGGGCCACTTGGTTTTGCCATGATCGAGGCGAAGGAAGGGGAGACGAAGCGCAGCTGTCTGTTCCTCTATGCACCCGGCGTGCGTACCGGCAATGTCACCATTGATTTGCCGGAGAGCAGGGCCGATACGGTCATGGCTGCGATGCGGGAGTATACGTTAGGCGATGAGCCGATGCGGCTGCGATCCGGCGAGACTCGGTTATTAGCATTGTACAGACTCGTCGAATCCCGTGTCATCTCGACAATGGATACAACCAATGAAGAAGAGATTGGGCAAGCGATTAAATCGGATGCCGCCATTTTGCTGTTGAAAATCAAGGTGGAGCGGAAAGAGCCATAACATTGTAATTATCTCGCGTACGGGAAAGGAGTAGATGGGATGAAGGATCGTCATCTGTTTCTATTTGGCGGAGGACCGCCATTCGGGGAAGAGCTGGGGAGGAAATTCGCGGCAATCGCTTCGGCCAGGACCGGCAAGACAGCGATATTATTCATCGAGAGAGACGGATGGCCAGAATACATGCCGACCTACACAGGAGTACTGGAGCGGAACGGGTTGACCGAATTTATGTATTTGGCGCTAACTCCCCAACCTTCGCGCACCGCGATTGAGCAGCTGCTCGGCTGCAACGGAATCGTCATCTGCGGCGGAGATACCGAGCGGTACAGGAGTCATATCGTCGATACGGTGCTGGGGAGCGTGATCCAGGACATGTACGGCAAGGGCGTCCCGGTGGCCGGCTTCTCCGCCGGCGCCTTGATCAGCCCTGCCGATTGCGTCATCCCGGCGGTTGATAATGCCAGCAATACGAATCTGTTCCTCCGAGGATTGGGCTTGCTTCGCGACGCCGTTGTAAGCGTTCACTTCACGGAATGGAAAGAGGAAGAGAACCTGAAGGCGGCGATTGCGAGGACCGGGGTATCCATTGGGTACGGGCTTGATGACGGCACGGGCGTGCATTTCCTGAACGAAGAGCCCGTGCACACGGAAGGCGGGGGGCTGTACCGCTTCGCTAGACAGGAGCTGTAGCCGGATGAACAGCAAGAGCGCATTCCTGCTGGAATGCGCTTGAATCGGAGCCCGGCCGCTGAGCTATAGCAGACGCAGCAGCGCGATGACGAGCACGCCGGCGATCATGGCCCACAGCGGGCTTTTGCTTAGCCAGGCGGTCAGGCTGGTCACGACGACCGCTGCATAATACATCCATTCGATCCGGCCGTCGACGGTTGGATGATAGAAGATGGCCGGGGCGACCAGGGCGGCGAAGACGCCGATCGGCACATAGCGGAAGCCGCGCTCGATGCGGGGCGACATCTTGATGTACCGGGCAAGCGCCATGCTCGGGTAGCGGGTCAGGTAGGTCGCCGCCGCGGCTACGCAAATGACGATAAGGATCGGCAGCGAGATCATTTGGCATACACTCCTACGGCAAAAGCGGCCGCGGCTCCGGCGAATACTGCTCCGGATGTGCCGAACCAAGGATAGGCAAGCACGGAGGCGGCAATCGCGAGTCCGGCCGCCGCGGCGTGGCTGCGCCGCTTCAGCATGACGACCAGCAGCCCGAGGAAGGCTGCTGTGAAGGCGAAGTCCAGGCCGTACCGGGCAGGATCCTGGATGAATTCCCCGATCTGGTACCCCACAGCCGAGCTCAGCAGCCATGACAGGAAGACAGTGCAGCCAGCGCCTGCGACGTAGCCGACGCTGAGCTTGCCGTGCTGCGCCTCCATCATGGACACGCTGTAGCTCTCGTCCGTAATGACATGGGACAGCCAGAGCGGCTGCCCCCGGCGGCAAGCTTCAAGCTCGCGGCCCACGGACAACGTATAGATGATATAACGGGCATTGATAAGAAAAGTGCTAAGCGCGATCGTCCACAGGGCCGCATCCTGCTGGATTAAGGACAGGATCGTGAATTGCCCAGCGCCGGACAAGACAAAAAAGGACATCGCAACCGTCTCCAGCCATGTGAAATGGTTGGCGTTGTTGGCCAGTGCGCCGAACGCGAGACCGTACGTGAACACGCTCACCGCAAGCGGAAATACATCGAAAACGGCTTTCGTAAACCCTTTCCGCATCGGTATATCCTTTGTTATTCTGGATGATACATAGCCCGCCATTCCGGTATGCTCCTCTAATATGTTATCGTAATTCCCGAGATATAATATAACATACCGGACGGCGGAATCAACTACTTTTCTGTCTAATTTTTGTCATGTACTTGCAAAAATGTTTAATTTCGAACATCTTTGCACCTTGGGAGGAAGCTATGGAAAAAGATTTAATCTCAGACCGGATCGGCAAGCGTCTTCGTCACTACCGGCAGCAGCTGAACCTGACGCTGGATGATCTCGCGGAGCTTACGGGCGTAAGCAAGCCGATGCTTGGCCAGATTGAGCGGGGCAGCTCGAACCCGACGGTAGCTACGCTGTGGAAGATCGCTTCCGGCTTGCAGGTGCCGTTGACGGCGTTCATATTCGAGAATCCGTCCCTGAAGGTGCTGCGGGCGGAGGAACAGCCCCAGTTCAGAGAAGACAACAAGCGCTTCGAGGCGTACAACACGTATGCGGCGCCCGGGGTCTCGCTGGAGACATTCCGGGCCCGGCTTCATCCGGGCTGCTCCTATCAGTCCGAGCCGCACGGACTGGGAGTGATCGAATCGATCACCGTGTTCGAGGGGACGCTGACGATCGAGATCGGTCCGGAGACGAGCACGTTAAGCAAGGGCGACGCCATCTCCTTCTCGGCGGAGACCGGACATATTTATAAAAACAACACCGATGAAATCTGCGAGATCGCCGTGTCGATTTTATATTCGAATGTCTCCAGCCCCAAGACGTCAATATAGGGCTGATTGCGAGGGGAAGCCGCTATCGAGGAGTTCGAGGAGCAATTCCGGGCGTACGGCTTCGATCAAGCCTACAGTTGCCGCATAGCTCCGAGGCGGGCTGCGACTGCAGGAAGCCGAGCATCGGCCTGCTCCTTCGTGCCGCCGCGGAGCATGGGCTCGATCTGGCGAGATGCGCCGTCATTGGAGATGTTGGCGACACCGACATTGATGACGGCCCATCAAGTCGAGGCGCTTAAAATTATGGTTCGAACCGGCTGGGGGGAGGGATCGCTGACCGCCTTCAAGCACCGGTAGCCGGATGCAGAACCGGATTATATCGCCGCTGATCTATGGAAGGCGGCGCAGTATCTGATTGATCGATAGGCAGGAATAACGAAGCAACGTCTCCATTCACGCAGATATCCTATATGTTACCGTAATGTTATCCAATTCAGAGGAACGGGGTGATTCCATTGTTCAATTCTGTCTCCGCAACCGCATAAAATCGAACGGAATAGGTTGGAGGATGTCGAATGGAGACGACACAAGGCAATCAAGCATCATGGAATGCCCATGCGTATCAAGCATGGCTCAACCGCTTCGGCAAGCCGGAAGAAGCGGCGGCCCGGATCAAAAAGGACCCGGCGAAGCGAATCGGAGAATTATATAAATATGCAGGGGATGTACGGCAGAAGAGGATCATCAATCTTCTTGGTTCAAACGGCAGCAAAGCGGTAGCCCTCGCCTTGCTGGGGGCGGAGGTCACAATCGCGGATTTCTCCGCGGATAACGAGCGCTATGCGAGAGAACTGGCTGCGGAAGCGGACGTCCGCATTCAATACATCGTGGCCGACGTGCTGAAGCTGCCCGCATGCGAGTTAACGCAATCATACGACATTGTGCTGATGGAGCAGGGGATTCTGCATTATTTTCAGGATCTGCGTCCTCTCTTCGACGTGGTCTCCCGCCTGTTGGCCGAGGGAGGCAGGCTGATTCTGCATCCCGTATCGACGAAGCTGATCTCTTCCCGGGGAACGACCGCGAATATCCGGAAGCATAAAGTGACGGGAGACTACTTCGATACGTCGTTGATCGAAAAAGAAGTGGCCTATTCAAAATATTTGGACAGAAATGCTCTTCCGGACGCCGCCCGCAAAGTGCGGCTTCGGAACTGGACATTGGGGGAAATCGTGACCTCGATTGCGGGGGCTGGACTTTATGTGAAGTCGTTGGAGGAACTTCCGAACCAGTCTTGCGCCGCTTTCGATAAAGGAATTCCCAAATCTTATATTATTATGGCAGTTAAGCTCTAACGGCGGAACCTCACGCAACCTGCCTCATCACGGGGCAAGCAACCGGCCCGGCATGCTGCCGGGCCTTGTCTCTTTACAGCAATGCGATGGCTAGCAGGGTAAATAAGCTGAGCGTAATGATTTCGTTGTTGTAATAGTAAGGGTAGAACGCGGAGGTCTTGACCTTGCCGCCTCTCGCTTCAGGCCGTAAATAGACATTCTCTCTATCCACATTGACTATCGTCCCGACATATTCTTTGCGGTCTATTGTCAGAATGCGGACTTTTTTGTTCATGCAATATAAGCAATTATAATAAGCTTCCATTGGTTGTTCCCCTCCTTTATTCATTACACTATGATGCGTGTGCCGGGGAGGCACGGCGAATTTACACCCGGCTCTAAGGGATATTGCCAGGGCTTGGCTGCGCTTGGCGCGCTGGGAACGGGAGCGACGGGTCAACTCGAGGTTGCCTGAACTGCGGCGGAATAAGTAGTTAATGACACTAATTATTAATTATATTAAATAAAATGGAGAATGATTCTGCTGCTGGAGTAGCAGTGCATTCCACAATCAGGAGGTTCGGTGCGCTATGAGAATCAGAACCGCTTCCGCAGATGATGCGGCAGCTATCGCCCGGGTCCATGTGAATAGCTGGCAGACGACCTACTCGGGCTTGGTGTCGGAAGAATATCTCCAATCCTTGCGCGTAGAGCCCCGGAAGTTGATGTGGGACACCATACTGGCGCAATTGTCCCCCGATCAGATGCTCATCGTCGCCGAATCGGAGGAGGAGGGGATCGTTGGCTTCCTCCATGCCGGGAACAGCCGGGAGCCGGAGATGGGGTATGATTATGAAATCTACGCCGTCTATTTATTGGCGGAGGTTCAGGGAAGAGGCTTGGGCAGGAAGCTGTTCGGCCGGATGGCGGGCGAGATGAGAGCACGGGGGCGCGCATCACTGCATTTATGGGTGCTCGGAGGGAATCCGGCCATTGCCTTTTACGAGAAGATGGGCGGCAGGGCGCGGCATACGAAAGAGATACAGATTGGAGAAGAGCGGCATACGGAGATTGCGATGATATGGGATCAGGTGGATCGGATAGGAGATGAAGCAGCGATCGCTTCTTCCGCGGCCGAAGGCGCCCGCGCGTTCCCGGACAAGCGCACGCTTGCTTCGTTCATCGCAGGCTTGAATCGGGATCCAGAGCATCATATCGGTTATTGCGGGCAGGATCCGGATGAATTGGAGCATACGCTGGAGCATGAATTCTCCGCTCTGGATGCATCATTCGCCGTACTGACGGAACGAGGCGAACTGATTGGAGCGCTTGGGTTCGATATCGATGCGGGCGGACGGTCAGCGGAAATATGGGGGCCGTTCCTGAACTGTCCGGAGGATGAATGGCAGCAGCGCGCGATGGAGCTATGGAACCGAATGAAGTATGGACTGGCGTATCAGGTAGATACGTTTTACGGTTTTTATCATGAGATGAACCGGAATGCCCAACAATGGATGCTGCAGCTTGGGGCGGAGTTGAAGAGCACGGAGGTGGTGTTCAAGGCAGCGCGGCCGCTCCTTCTCGGCCATGCGCACCCCTCCGTGCGGGAACTATCGCCGCTTCGCTCAGGCGACTTCCTTCGGCTGCATGAGGCCGCATTCCCTGGAACCTACCGGAGCGGCCCGGAGATACTGGAACGAATGAACGAGGATTATCGCGTCTTCATGTATGAGGACGAGGATGGCCTTCAAGGTTATATTTACGTGGAGCGGGAGCCGGAGTTCGGCGATGGCCGGATTGAGTTCGTAACCGTCGCTCCTTCGGCGCGGGGGAGAGGAATCGGGCAGGCGCTGCTCCAGCGAGGGCTTGGTTACTTGTTCGAAGACCCTCGGATCGAAAATATTACGCTGTGCGTTCGGGCAGACAACGAGCAGGCGCTGCGATTGTATCGCAAAGCCGGATTCCAGGAGTTGCACCGGCTTCGCTTTTATAAGATGGGTTCCGGGCTTTCTCCAGCGTTAATTTCTTACCGAATGAAGCCGGGAAAATAATTTCCAGGATATGTCCCTATTTCCTTCGCTCACGTGTTATAGCAAGGTAGAGAGGAGGGTCTATTTTTGTGGACGGCATCGAAGAGAAGGTCATTCAGGTTCAGGCCGGGGACGTGCATGAATATGCCTGCATTGTAGAGAGGTTCCAGCAGCCGCTCTACCTGTATTGCACCCGTTTGCTCGGGAACCGTCAGGAAGCGGAGGATGCGGTGCAGGAGGCGCTGGTCAAGGCCTATGAGAAAATCCATCTGTACCGGCCGGTGGTCGGTTTCTCTTCATGGCTCTATAAAATCGCCTATCATCATTGTCTCAATCTGCTGCGCCGCCGCCAGCTTCAGCGCAAGATCACGTCCCTCTTCCGTCAGGAAGGCTTGGCGCCAAGCGCGGAACAGGCGATAACGGAAGAACTGTTTGACGAACCGCTGGCATCGGCCTGGCTATCCTTGTCGGGCGAGGAACGCAGTCTGGTCGTGCTGCGCGTATTCGAGGAGAAGTCGTTCGAAGAGATCGGAATCATCATGAACAAGAATAGGGAAGCCGTAAAAAAACGATATGGCCGGATCAGACAGAAATTAAAGAGCGTTATCGGTGAAAGCGAGGTGAGAGAGACATGCGTCAATTCCGCGGCGGCCATGAAGATGAGAAGAAGATAGCAAGCTGCGTCAAGCCGGATCCGGCCGCATCTTCCTTCGATGTGCGCGATCAGGTGATGGAACGCGTCTGCCGGATACATAAGGAGCGCCATGCCAAGAGAATCGGAGGCCGCCGCCGCATGACTCGCAGGTCTTTCCTTGCTATGGCGGGCATTATCGTGGCATTGAGCTCTCTTACCGGATTCGCCGCATCCCGATATTTTCAGATCACCAATGAAAAAGGAAAAGTCATGATTAAGACCATGTCATATGAAGCGGAGGAAAAGCGGAACCGCAAATATCAGTACTACCAAAATAAACTGTCCCGGCAACTGGAGAAGTACGAGGCGCAAATTCAAAAATTGAAGGAGCAGCTGCGTCCGGGGGAAATCATCGCTTATTATATTGACGATGACATTATCAATACACTGGACACGTTGGACAAAGCCAAATTTACATATAAGCCGCTGAAATATACAGATTACGGCCAATATATCTCGCGCGTAACCGAGGAAAAGAAAACGCGGCCGGTTATTCCGGAGCGGCTGACGGATAGCCTTGTCTTTGAAGAAGGAATTCTGAACCCCGATTTCATGTTTGGCAAGGATGTTCACGAGAACTTCGCGGATCGGATGAAGTTGGCCGAGGAGTTCGAGCAGGAAGCCAAAAAAGCCAAAGGCGATCAGAAAATTTTTACGAAGAAGATGCCTTGGATCGTGGGGGAAGAGGGAACTCTCAGCGTGTTATATAGCGACGGCAAAAGCACTCTGCGGCTTGGCATCAGCAAATTATCTGGCAATGGTACGGTGCAGACGTACATGACGGCTCAAACAAAAGCAGAGAAAATCAAAATGAACGGCCGCGAAGTAATCCTCCATGATGAATCCAAATCAGAAAAAAAACACCTGGATTATATGGCGGTCTGGTATGACGAAAAGAACAAGTACTCCTATTCCCTTTTGGGAATGAACGGAAACGGACTGTCCAAAAAAGACTTCCTGCAGGCGCTGGAAACACTAGTGGCCAAGCCTTAAATCCGGCATCACAAGACGGGGAAATGCAGTTGCTCACAGGGGGATTTTTACGGCATGATTTCGAATAAAATGCCGTATTTTTTTGAATGTATTTGAAGTTGAATACATTGCATAAATAATGTTCGCCCTATGCTTTTTGATTTCCTAGGCATTGGTTGCTGTGTAAGCTATGCTTTTCCCTGTGAGCTCTGCGTATTATTTCCTAAAATGCTGCTTCCGCCTTTTATGAGAATGCCATTGGAAGACAGGATAACAACTATTCTCAACCTCTCCGTATCCTCCGAAATCGGGCTATCTTTCTCCATAATAAAGTTCCTTTTTTTCAAAAATAAGGATATTATGATGCGTGCTAATTTATTCCGCGTTGAATCGTGGCTCTAAGAAAATTGTTTTATATATGTGCAGGTTATTTTGCCAATTTAACTGAATGACCATTATCCCATGCATGTCACCGGGCTTTTTTCCTTTTTATGTCCCTTTTGCGGGCCCAGCTTGGTTATACTCAATGACCAAATATGAAAGGGCAATGCCCGAAAGGAGAAAAGCGAATGAAGACCAAGAAAACCATTGCTCTCGCACTCGCAAGTCTGATGCTGTTAAGCGCGTTCTCGACCGGAATGGCTTACGCGGCTCCCGCGGCGGCCGAGACGAACAAGACAAGGAAAGCTTCCGCCGAGAAGAAAGCGAGATGGAAAACACAGTCTGAAGCGCTCGAATGGATGTATAAGAACAAAAAGGACGAGGAATTGATGGCGCTCTATGATCCTTCCGACGGACTGGTCATGTTTTATGAAGGCATGTTCAAGCTGAAAACGTACAAAGAATTTACGAAGAAGCAAGCTCAATACAAGGGCCCGGCTATCCCGGAACCAGGCGGGCTGCCGGACGGCTACCGGTTCAAGTTCGGGACGGTATACTCTCAATATCCTCGGTATATGGTTAGCAAGGAGTATCAACAGATTCAGCAACAACTTAAAGCGGAGGCGGCAGAGAAGGAAGAACGGTATTACTTCAAGAAGTTGGATTGGGATAAGTCCAACCGCTCTGAATTGACTTACGAAAAGGATAAAAACTATCTAAAGATTATTGCGGAATATATGGAAGAGCTGCCCGAAGGGGTTACCCTATTGCCTGAAAAAGGAGTAACTCGGGAAAAGCTCGAAATCGGCGGAACCGAAGCGGCATATGTGACATATACGGATAAGAAAAAGGGAGCCGATCGTCTGGAGTGGAACAGCGGCGACGGTACCGTCAAGTTCCGGATCACTTCGTTCGGAAGCGGTTCCGTCAGCAAAGAAGAGATGATTGCGGTCGCAGAAACGATTATTGCCGCAAAGGCGAAAAAATAGGCAGCTTCATCTTTAATGGAAAAGAATAACGATAAATACAGAAAACACAAATGATTTCGAAACTCGAAATAAAGAGGATGACGGTTGATGAGACGCGGAAAGCTGGCCATCGTGATGCTTATTCTTATACCTCTGCTGGGCGGTTGTCTGGGGCAGAAGCCTGTACTGGAGGAGTTGGGCAAAGACGGCAGCGGGAAAATAAAAATAATGTACGGCAGCGAAGAAGCCTTTTATAACGATTACGGGAATCAATTTCTTGTAAAGTACCCCAATATCAAATTCGAAGTCGTAAGTACCGGTGAAATAGACGAAGAGCAGAAGGCCAAGGGCATTTCCTATCAGGAAGCACTGCTTCATTTTGTCAAGAAACATATGCCGGATGTCATTATTGCCAATCCCTTCACCCATGAAACATTGGTGCAGGAAGGCAAGCTCTATAATATGGAGGCGATTATCTCCCAAGAGAAATTCGAATTGGAAGGCTATATGCCGGGCCTTTTGGATATGCTGCGGGATCTCGGGGGCGGCTCGCTATACGGGTTGGCCCCTTACTTTTATCCCTCCATCATTTTCTATAACGCCGATCTGTTCCGGGAGCATGGCATAGAGCTTCCGCGCAATAGGATGACCTGGAAAGAAACATTTGAATTGGCCGAACGCTTTGCGGGGATTGGATCCGGTGAAAATCAAATCTATGGGTTTACCGAAGCGATAGGTTCCGGTCACAATCTGCTTTTTAAAATCGCAGAGACCCTGTCCCAACGCGTACTTGATTCCAGAGGGGAGAAGGTCACCTTCGACACGAAGGGTTGGAAGGAAGCGCTGGATCTGACCGCTCACGCTATCCGAAGCAAGGCGGCTTATACGATGCCGCTGGAACCTGAAGAAGGGGGGCTCACTTATCCAGAGAATGGCGAATTGTTTTTCAGCGGGAAGGCCGCAATGGTTATGGCCTCCTTTTGGTTCGAGCCCTCTTTCCGCTATCGGTTCGCCAATGATAAGGAATCGTCGGCATTCGATTGGGGGATGGTCACGGTGCCTATCGATCCGTCTTTTCCCGAAGAGACTCCGCATACAAGCATGCCAGAAATTTTCGGAATCACGGCAGATTCCCCGAACAAGCGGGCAGCGTGGGAATTCGTCAAATACGTTAATGGCCCTGAAATGGCAAGGGCAGCATCTCGTACGCCAGACGGCAAACTGTCAACCCGGGTTAACTTCATAAAAGAAATTGACGGGAAGAGCGTGGAGCCTTTGTACATGCTCAAGCCGAAGGTAACCAGCAGATCGGTCTGGGGAGGAGAGAAGGGCGGGTTCCCTTATCCCTTCTACGCCGCCATGACGAACTTGATAACGAGGGAATTGAAGGCGATGGTTGAGAATGGCAAGTCTGCCGAGGAAGCGGCGGCGGCTATTCAGCGAGAGGGCGAAGCGGCCCTCAAGCAAGCCCGGGAGGCAGAGAAGGCGAAGCGGGAAGCCGAGAAGAAGTGAGCGCTCTTTCGCCAGGAAGATCGGACGCCGAGCGCGGAACAGATGTTGACAGACGAATTGTTCGACGAACCGCTCTCTCTGGGCTGGCTGTCCTTGTCGGGCGAAGAGCGCAATCTGGTTGTGCTGCGCGTATTCGAGGAGAGAACATTCGATGAAATCGCTGTTATTATGAAAAAATAAGGAAGCCGTGAATAAAAGATACGGACGTGTCAGACAGAAACTGAAGAAGGCAATAGGTGAGAGCGAGGTGAGCGGGATATGCGACAATGCCGCGGCGGCCATGAAGCTGAAAAGAAAATAGCCGAATGCTTCAAGCCGGATCCGGCCGCTTCTTCCTTCGATGTGCGCGATCAGGTGATGAAGCGGGTATACCGGATTCATAGAGATCGGCACGCGAAGGGAAGCCGGAACCGCCGGATGACCCGCAGGACGTTCCTGCTCGTGACGGGCATTATCGTGGCGTTGACCTCCCTTACCGGCTTTGCCGCAACCCGCTATTTTCAGATCGTCAATGAAAAAGGGAGAGCAGTAATTAAAACATTGTTATATCCCAAGAAAGAAGAGGAAAACCGGAAAAATGAATCCCTAGAAGAATATTATCGGAGGATGAAGGAGTATTGGCGGCAGATCGAGAATCTCGCCCGACCGGGAGAAATTCTCGCTTATTATATTGATGATGATGTGATTAACAAAAATAATACATTGGACAAAGTAAAAATCATTACGGAGCCGCTACGGTTCAAAAGCTACAATCATTTTCTTCGGCAGGTGCCGGAGAAAATGCGAGCGCGGATCGTGCTTCCGGAACGTCTGACGGACAGCATTCGTTTTGTGGAGGGACTTGTGCACGCCGATCAACATTTTGGCGAAAAGCCCGTAGACGCTTTCGAAATACTAGCTGAACTTGCCGAGCAATTCGAACTGGAAGCGAAAAAAAACAAGGACGGCCGGAAAATATTCACGAAGCCGCTGCCCTGGTTCCCGGGTACCGCTGTCACCATCATCTATAGCGACGGGCAAAGCAAGCTAGACTTGCATGCCGCCAAATTAACGGGGATCAATCGGGTTGAAACCCCCGTCACTTCTGATATGAAGGTAGAGAAAATCAAGGTGAACGGCCGCGAAGTCATCTTCCGGGATGCCGCGGCTTCTGACGAAATAGGCATTAAGTATGACGCGCAGTGGTATGACGAAAAGAACAAGTACTACTATTCGCTAGGGGTCGATAAAGAGAGCAAGCTGTCCAAACAAGACTTCATGGAAGCGCTGGAGGCGAGCGTGACCAAGCCCTAAGCCGCTTGAACTCGTTCGGGACAGCAGGTTTTATCCTGTATTATGTCCCTTTTGCCAGGCCAGAAGGGTTATATCGGGTGAAGTTCAAAATATGAAACGGGCAGAGGCCCGAAAGGAGAAGGTACGATGTTAGCTAAGAAAACCGTGGCTGCCGCCATGGCTAGCATGCTGTTGTTAAGCGCTGTGACAACCGGAACGGCAGGGGCGGCAACCGCCGTGCAGTCCAAGTCCGCCAAGACCGAAAAGAAGAAGGAGGCGGCCGCCGCGAAGCCGCCGAAATTCAAAAAGCTGGGGGACGTTCACGACTGGGTGTACAAGCATAAAAAACCGGAGGAATTGTATGTCTTGTATGATGCCACTGACGGTCTTCTAACCTATTTCATGGGGACCCATGAGGCGAAGACCTATAAAGAATTCACACAGAAGCAATCCAAATATAAAGGGCCGGCCATTCCGGAGCCGGGGGCCCTGCCGGAGGGCTATCGGTTTAAACGGGGTGAGGTTAGCAAGGTAAGCCCTATGCTGTTTGGCCAGGAGTATAAGGAGATCGTGGAGCAGCTGAAGGCCGAGGCGGAGAAGCAAGGGCTAACCTACTATTTGAAGAAGATGGATTGGGACACGGCCAACCACTCCTTTGTGGGCTACAGCAAAGGAAAAAACACGATTGGGATCTACGCGCAGTATCACGAGGAGATGCCCAAAGGCATGACCCGGATGAAGGGAAAGGGAACAAGCGAGGAGAAAATCGAAATCGACGGAATTCAGGCGCTTTATGTGACCTATTCCGACACAAAGAACGGAGGCGATGATCGCCTGGAGTGGCTGAGCGCCGACGGCAAAGTCGACTTCAAGATCATGGTAACCAAAGGGAGCGGCATCGGGAAGGAACAACTGATCGAGATCGCGAAATCACTGATTTCAGCCTCCTCAAGCAGCTCAGAGAAGTAAAATAGAGTAACGAATTACTGCGGGCACCGGCATTATGCCGGTGCTCAGACTGTCGACAAAGTCCTGTCGACAGTCTTTTTTCTTAAGAAGGGCGGGGCGGGGGAAGGCAGAACAGGTTAGGTTAGGGCAAGCTGGTCCGCGCATGAAGGAAGGTAGTCTGCGCGTGAAGCAAGGTGGTCTGCGCGTGAAGCAAGGTAGTCTGCGCATGAAGCAAGCTGGTCCCCGCATGAAATTGCTGCATAGGCGCAGCATTTTTAACCTCAAGTGGCTAAATTCCGAGAAAATCCTGCAAAATTACATTATTTCGCCATTTTGAACGCTATTTATGCCTCGCCGCACGGTAATTGCTGTATTTTTGCAGTAATCGTATTTTCGCAACCTCGTGTCCATAAAATTGCTGCATTCTTGCAGCTTTGGTGGAGCAGATGACTAGAGTGGCGGGAGATACGGCAGCTTTGGTGGAGCAGATGACTAGAGTGGCGGGAGATACGGCAGTATTGGTGTAGCAGATAACTAGAGTGCTGGGATATACTGGGAATTTAGTGGTGTGGATGACCGGAACTGCAGACGTTCTAGCCGGGAACGATAGAAGATGATATGGAGATGTATTTGAGAACCAATCAGACCTTGAAGGGCGTTTCGGAGCGGCTGCGCGCCATGGCGGATCATCACCATCCGCTCGCCGCGGCTGAATTTTTTGCGTTCTGCCGCAGCAATCCGGGTTTGCCGGACTTCATACCGTTTCATTTCTAACCGCATGACCCTATTGAGGAGGTGCTTCACGCCGAACTGGCCGCTCCGATGGGGCTCCCGTTGCATCGGGACCGCCAAATAGTGGAGGAGTTCGTGGGAACTCTTCCGAATCCGGATGATTTGCGGGACATGCTTGCGCAGGTGATGAGGCTGCTGGACGGGCAAGGGCTGTCTGACAAGGAATTGGTTCTCACGGAATGGCCTATCAGGGAGCTGAAGAATGACACCGTGGATAAGGCGGCCTATCTCGCCAAAACCATTGCGACAGTCTTGCACTGGCATTATGCCGGTGCTTTTTTTGCATATAAGTGGCAAATGAAGGGAATACATTGGAAACGGGGGCGCAATTACGTATAATGTCTGTATGCGCACACGTAGGCAAGCGCATATTTTGTATAAATACATATACTGTACAACAGCGTGTAATCGTTATAGGGAGGTCACAATGGGCAGCTATCATTTTATTGGGATAAAAGGAAGCGGAATGAGTGCGTTGGCACAAGTGCTGCATGATCTCGGACATCGGGTTCAAGGGGAAGATGTCGAGGAGGCGATCTTTACACAGACCCCTTTGGAAGCAAGGAATATCCCAATATACGCTTTCGGTGAGGCGCCGCTCGCGAACGATATGATCGTCATTGCATCGAATGCCTTCGATGATGGGCATTCGAGCTTGGAGCAATGCCGGAGACTGGGATTGGCCATCCAGCGGTACCATCATTTCCTGGGGGCTTGGATGAAGGACTATACGAGCATCGCGATTACCGGATCTCACGGCAAGACAACCACGACGGGGATGCTGGTGCATGCGCTCGGCTCCTCCTGGCCGACCTGCAGCCTGATCGGAGACGGGACCGGGTCCGGCACGGCCGACGCCAGATTTTTTGTCTTCGAGAGCTGTGAATATAAGCGGCATTTTCTGGCCTATAAGCCGGATATTGCGATAATAACGAATATTGATTTTGATCACCCGGATTATTTCCGGGGGGTAGACGATGTGAGACAGGCCTTCGAGGAGATGACCTCTACCGTCGGCAAACAGATCGTCGCGTGCGGAGATGACGAGCAGGTGCGCTTGCTTCAGTCCGCGAAGCCCATTCTCTATTATGGCATCGGAGATCATAATGATTTGAGGGCTGATTCCATCTCCGTGCATGCCGAAGGCGTCAGCTTCGATGTTATCTGGCAGGGGGCCAAGCTGGAACGGTTCACGATCCCGGTCTATGGGCGCCATAACGTGCTGAATACGCTCGCTGTCATTGGCGCCAGTCTCGTGCTCGGGCTGGATATAGGCGAGATCCGGCATCGCCTTCTTTCCTTTGGAGGGGTGAAGCGGCGCTTCACGGAATCGGGGTGGAGAAGCAATATCGTCATCGACGATTACGCGCACCATCCGTCCGAGATTCGGGCGACGCTGGATGCGGCCCGCAGCAAATATCCGGATCGCCGCATCGTCAGCGTGTTCCAGCCGCATACCTTCACCCGCCTGGAACGGTTGATCGATGACTTCGCCGCTTCGCTGATCGCCGCGGACGATGTCTTCCTCTGCCCGATATTCGGCTCGGCGCGCGAGCGGGCAGGAACCGTATCGATTGAACATCTGCGCGATCGGATTCCGCATGCGCAGCTTCTGTCCGAGACCTCCATCGGCCAACTGGGTTCTTATGAGGATTCGGTGCTGGTCTTCATGGGCGCGGGCGATATCCAGAAGTACCAGAGACGGCTTGTGGAGCTGTGAGAAAGGCAGGGCGGACAGGGAGCTCCGCCCTGGTTCGCTAGGGGAAGAGAAGGAGAAGAGGCATGAACGAAGAGGGTGGCTGGGAGCAGCCCGGCATCGTATCCCTCTGCGCGGGACGGTGCAACTCGGAACAAGAGCTGGATCGTTATCTAACGTATACATACACGGAGGAAAGGGACGGCATCGAGCCCCCGTCTGCCGTTGATTTTCGCCTCTTTTATTTCGACGATGATTTCCGGGAAGCGTATCTCGTGGATTGGCCCAGCGTCGTGCTGGCAGACCTGCTGGCAGGCTGTTCCTATGAGGAGGAAGTGATTTCGCAGTTCATGCGGCTTCATCCCGAAGCGTTTCCGGACGAGCGGAATGCGGTGATTCTACTGTATAACTTCGCGTATCACAGTCTAGTGCGGCATGCCGCAAACGAACGGTTGTCCTTTGATTATATTGGCTCGGTCCGGTATGAACTGAGCTAGCTGGTAACCAGACTCTTTTATCCCTCTAAGGGAGAGAAGAGTCTTTTTTTGCCAGGAGGGCGAAAATGGGATATTGTATAGGAGAAGTGAGGAATAGGGATATCGCCTGTTCATTGGAGGTTCGGATGGACGATTATTGTAAACTCGAAGCGCCGATCATAGCCGTGATCGACGATCGAAAATGGAAGGGGGAGCAAACATGGAGGCGGCAGCGCTCGTTGAGCGGTTTTTGGCTTATGTGGAGGTGCCGCGGGGCGAGGCGGATTTGACTCTGCTGAACCAGCTGATCGATCGGTTCCAGCGGAAGGTGCGATGGGAGAATTTGACCAAGATCATAGATTACGAGACAGGCGCCGCGAGGAAGCAGTTCATTCCTCCTATCGATGTCTATGTCAATCGCATGGTGACGCAGGGGTATGGCGGCACCTGCTGGACGATCGCGATCGGCTTCCACTGGCTGCTGCGGCAGTTGGGCTACCGCGTTCATTATCTGTATATGGATCCGGGACATCTCTGCTTGCGCGTGGATCTGGATCAGCCGTACTATGTCGATCTCGGCTATTGCGCGCCTCTGTTTCAAGCCTATCCGCTGCATCAGTCATTCGTTGCCGCGGATGACAGGGAGACGTTCACCTATACCGTGGCAGCGGACGGGATCACGATCGTTCGGAAGCCGGGCCCGACGAAAACATTACAACCCGAGCCCGTCAAGCTGGAGGATATGGTTCCGTTCATCAACCGTTCGAATGATTGGAATACGTCGCCGATGCTGCGGGAACTGCTCATATTCGGTTATATCGGAGGCATTCCGACATCATTAACGAACGGAACGGTGAAGCAGCATTTCCCGGACCGGAAGATCGAGCGGGAGCTCGGTCCGGATGAGCTGAAGCATTGGATTACAGACAAGTTCGGAATGGATTTTGCTTTGTACGAGCAGGCCAGCGGCATCTTTCGGCGCAGACGGGCCCAACTGGACGGAGGCGCGCACCGAGACGGATCGGCAAAGAGCGAGGAGTGACGCAATGCTGTACCATTTCAGCGAATAAGCGGACATTAAGCGGTTCGTCCCAAGGGAGAACCCGAATCGCGAAGGCTTTCCTCCGGTCGTATGGGCGATTGATGAGGAACATCAATTTACGTATTTTTTTCCGAGGAACTGTCCCCGGAGTGTCGTCAGGGCTGCACCGGACATGAGCGAGGAAGCCCGGGAACGGTTTTTCGGTCAGTCGTTGGCCGATACGCTAATTACGATCGAGAGCCGATGGTACGCCCGCGTCAGGGACTGTACAATATACCGCTATGCATTCGAGGAAGACCTGTTCGAGCCTATGATGCGACGGCGGGGTATTATATTTCCTCCCGGACTAACATTCCCGTGGCGGTTAATCCTTCGTTCCTCCTTCCAGAGCTTCGGGATTCACCGCTTCCATCAGGCCGTCAAGCCGTGACTTGACTTCTTTTCGGCATGAATCTGATAATCTTGCAAGGTAATGGCGAAGCGATTTGCTTGTCCTGACCTGGCTGCTCTATAAATATAGGTCGAACCGAATCCGCTCTGTTGCGTATTAACTAGAAAGGATGAATTTTGCCGGACTTACAGGCTGCGGCAATAGGCAGAGGAGCGATGCGGGAATGAAATATTTCGGATTGGCGTGTATTATCAGTCTGGTAATTACGGGACTTGCGTATACGAAGGGCGGTTGGGAGCTGGCTGCGGAAGCGAATGCGTGGCCTGGGGGAATCCTGCTCATTCTCGCGGCAATCCTATCCGGGGTGCTTATAAGCGGGGACCGTTCGCGAGCCAACTTTCACTCCAGCTCGAGGGAAGAGGTGCGCGCCCGCACTCGATGGTCCGGGATCGCTTTCGTATGCTCGATTCCGTTTTTGGTGGTCACCGTTGTCTATTTCATAACAAAATAGGTAGTTCGCTATTAGGCCTTCATTCACGGGAATGGAGGCTTTTTGGCGTTATGAGCAGAGAATGATAGGGATTCTTTCATAAAAGAGCAAAATCGGAAGCAGCAGAATAACGAAGGAATGAACACCAATTCGGGAAACCTGCTCTGGGTTTGCGACTTTGGTCCGATATCAGGAAGGGGCGAGATAAGCCAGAGGGCATCAAGCTCTCTGGCTTTGTTTTCCTATTTGCTCCGTTCGACCTGCTGCTAATGTCGCATAATCCGGGATTGCGGACCGGCGTCTACTATTCTATGATGAAGACAGGGAAAAAGTGGGGAAGGGAGAGAACATGCTCGAACGGCATTTTTTGAGATGCGGCCGATCTCGAATCAAAATGCGGATCCGGGAGGGATAACGTTGTATTACAAAATATTCCGCTACTACATCGATGCGTCGCGGACGCAAGCCTATCATCAGCTAATGGCGCGTGCCGATGCAATATACCGGCAGCATATCGATTATGCGCTGCATTATGCTCCCAGCTCCGATGAGCCAGGCCTGTGGATAGAGATTCAGATCTTCCCAAGCGAACAAGCCTATCGGGATGCGGCCGGGGATTTGTATCGGGATCCGGAACTGGACGCGCTCTATGAACAGTTCCTCACATTGCTGGATCCGTTCCGTTCGTCTATTGAGGAAGAGACGTATGGAAAGAAGGTAGGGAGGTAAAGGAGAGGGAACAGAGCATGAGCAAATATTGGAGCGAACTGGCCAAGAGGCTTGTCCCTTATGTGCCTGGGGAGCAGCATAAGGATAAAACCTATATCAAACTGAATACAAATGAAAATCCGTATCCTCCATCTCCCCGGGTGCTGGCTGCCATCCGGCACGCGGTTCAGGAGAATCTGCGCCTGTATCCCGATCCGGCAGGCCAGGAGCTGAGGCAGGCCGCGGCGAGACGGTTCGGGCTAAGCGAGCGGCAAGTGTTCATCGGGAATGGCTCTGATGAAATACTCGCTTTCTCCTTCGCCGCGTTTTTTACGCCGGGGGCTCCGGTTCTGTTCCCGGATGTTACATACAGCTTCTACAAAGTATATGCGAATTTATATCATTTGCCGTATGAGACGGTTGCCCTGGATGATGATTTTCATGTGCCGCTGGATGCATTTCATCTGGAATGCGCGGGAGTCGTCGTCCCGAATCCGAACGCGCCGACAGGGAAATACGTTCCGGTCGATGCCTTCCGCCCGCTGCTGGAGAAGCATGCGGATCACGTCGTCATTCTCGATGAAGCTTACATTGACTTTGGCGGGGAATCGGCCGTGAAGCTCATCGATGACTATCCGAACCTGCTTGTCATCCAGACGCTGTCCAAGTCGCGATCGCTCGCCGGGCTTCGTATAGGCATGGCTCTCGGGCAGGAGGAGTTGACAGAAGGCTTGGAGCGCGTCAAAAATTCGTTCAACTCCTATACGCTGGATCGGCTGGCGCGACGGCGGCGCTGGAAGATGAGGACTACTTCCAGGAGACTTGCCGGAACGTCATCTGGACGCGGGAATGGACGGTCAGGCAGCTCGAAGAGCTGGGGTGCTCCGCAATCGAATCGAAGGCGAACTTCGTCATGATGACCCATCCCGTCCGGCGAAGCGGCTGTTCGAGGAACTGCGCGAGCATGGCATATTAGTCCGGTACTTCGCTCAACCCAGAATCGACAACTACTTGAGAGTATCAATCGGAACGGATGAAGAAATGAAGCAATTTATCGACGCGGTGCGGAAAATAGGCGGTGTGATATAATTAATGATATTAATCATAAATGTGATTAATTAATATTTCTATGAGCGGCTTGATGCCGGCAGGGTACAACGCTTGCGGCGTCCTTCGCAGCGGCGCCGGATGGCTCCGCAACGCCAAAATATAAAAAGATAAAGGGTGGAAAATGTGACAAAAAGCAAAATCATCGTGACCGCGGGAGCGATCATCCGCGATCGTGCCGGCAGAGTGCTGCTGCAGAAACGATCGGATTACGGCAACTGGGGGCTGCCTGGAGGCGGCATGGAGCCGGGAGAAGCGATCGAGGACACCATGATTCGGGAAGTATATGAAGAGACCGGGCTTGTCGTCGAGCAGTATGAGCTGTACTCGATCTATAGCGGAGAACGGATGCATTATACATACCCGGACGGCAATGAAGTCGTGTTCGTCATGTTCCTGTTCAACGCGGCGGTGAATCTGGAAGGGATGCTGGAGGAAGACGGCAAGACGCTGCGCTTTCGGGACGAGGCGGGGGAATCGGCGGCGCTGGAATTCAAGCGTCTGGATCAGATCGACACCTCGCAGATCAGTACCGTTCAGCGGCCTGTCTTCGAGGACTTGCTGCTGAAGAAGAGCATACTGCTTCGAAAATGAACGGTTGGCCATCCAAGCAAGCGCTGGATGGCTTTTTTGATCCGGCAAGGCAATTTCCCGGGCCGGAACCCCTAAGAACGCAGTTCCTTCTAACAGGCATCTTTAGAATTTCTTTAGTTTTTCCGCGGGGAGAACTTCAATTTTTTGCGATAAGATAAGGGGGAAAGGATAGTGGGGGAGTGAGGATAAGGATAAGCATGGCACTCGATCTGTCCTATGGGCTGGAGGTTGTCTGGATCGTATTCGTATTGGGAAGCGTGATGTTCATCATGAAGCATAAGGATGGGGGAAGGCATGACGGCGACGATATTAGTCGTGGATGATGATTCGGAGATTCGGGATGTCATCCATGTATATTTGCGGAATGAAGGTTATCAAGTTCGTGAAGCTTCCGACGGCGCGGAAGCGCTGGAACGCTTGAAAAGCGAACCGATTAACGTCGTTATTCTGGATGTGATGATGCCGAATATGGACGGGATTCGGACCTGTATGAAAATAAGGGAAGCTTCAAGTGTTCCGATCATCATGCTGTCCGCCAAGGTAGAGGATATCGACAAAATCAACGGACTAACGACCGGAGCCGATGATTATGTGGCGAAGCCATTCAATCCTCTGGAGTTGATGGCCCGGGTGAAAGCCCAGCTGCGCCGCCAGAAGTACGCAAAATCCCAGGCGCCGAACGAGGAGATTATCCGTATCGGCGATCTCGTCATCGATCGGGTTCATCACGAGGTTACGGTGCGGGAGCGCGCGGTCAGCTTGACACCGATTGAATTCTCGATCCTGGAGCTGCTGGCGAAGCATCGCGGCCAAGTGTTCCATGCCGATCGCATCTATGAGCGCGTATGGAAGGAGCCTGCGGGGTATTCGGACAACACGGTCATGGTGCATATCCGCAATCTGCGGGAGAAGCTCGAACTGAACCCGCGGAGCCCGCAATATATTAAGACCGTCTGGGGAGTAGGTTATAAAATTGATAAATAAACTCGTGACTCTCTTCCATATCCGCAAAAGTATCCGGGGCGCGATATTGTGGCGGTTCGTGCTCAGCTTATTGTTGACCGTGCTGATTATGATTTTATTTAACCACATTAAGAATCATTACCCGATCGCGCCGTATCTTGCCGTGTTTGACATCTTTATATTTGCCGGCCTCTTCACGGCGCTGTTTTTCTACTTCACCCGGCCGATTGTTCAATATGTGATGAAGCTGGCCGAGGGGCTCCATGTCATCTCTCGGGGCGATCTGACTTACCGGGTGCCCGCGGAGCGCGAGGATGAGCTGGGCAGAGTAGCGGACAGCATTAATGCGATGGCGGAGGCCCTTATGCTGCAGCAAGCCAATGAACGCCAGCAGGAGCAAGCGAAGATGGCGCTGATTACGGGAATTTCCCATGATCTGCGGACGCCGCTTACGAGCATTATCGGGTACCTGGATCTGCTGACGAGCAAATCGTATCAAGACACGGAGGAGCAGGAGCGGTTCATTCACAATACGTACAAGAAGGCCATTCACCTGAAATATTTAATCGACGATTTGTTCGAGTATACGCGCCTGATTTCAACCGATGTGAAGCTCCAGAAGGAACAGATCGATTTGCGCGAGCTGCTGGAACAGATGCTCGTGGAATTCGAGCCGATTGCCCACGAGTATGGGGTGCGAATGCATTGGCGGCTCGGAGCGGCCACTGCCCTGGTTCAGGTGGACAGCGAGAAGATCATCCGGGCCCTCGACAATCTGCTGCTGAACGCCTTGAAATTTTCGATCAAGCCGGGCGATATCCATGTTTCGTTCCAATCCGGGAACGGCCGCTTGAGCGTAGCCATCGAGAACGAAGGGAAGCCGATTACCGCGGAGCAGGAGAAGCATCTGTTTGAACGTTTCTACAAGGCGGATGATTCCCGGACGGCGAATGAGATTCAATCGGGCTCGGGTCTGGGGCTGTCCATCGCGAAAAACATCGTCGAGCTGCATGGGGGAACGATTTCGCTTCGGCATGAGCATGGGCACTTTACCTTCACGGTGCGGCTGCCGGAGAAGTAGTCTGTTTTATTTGCCTTTGCGGGGAGCGGCAGTTTACAATGAGGCGAACAACAAGTATGTTAAACCGCGTTACCTCCTCATTAAATGCGAAATGATCCCTAGAGATCAGGATTGTGGTTATCATAATTATTATTATGTTAACTGATATATCCGCAGCAGCTCCAGACATTTGAACCGATTCAAGCGTTCGGAAGAAGCTCGCATGTCTGAAGCGAGTCAGCAACGCAGCTATGCAAGGATGACGGAGCGCGGGATGGGGGAAGCCGATGAAAAATAATAAGATCGTCCTTACCGGAGGAGGCTCGGCAGGGCACGTAAGCGTCAATGCCGCCTTGATTCCGAAGCTGCTGGAGCGGAATTGGGATATTCACTATATCGGGTCGCATGAAGGAATCGAGCGGGAGATTATGTCCGCCTTCTCCGGAGTGACCTATCACGGCATATCGACCGGAAAGCTAAGGCGGTATGCGGATTGGAACAATGTGAAGGATCCGTTCAAGGTCTTAAAAGGCTGTGGCCAAGCCTATGCGTTATTGAGGCGCATTGGGCCCCGGATCATTTTCTCCAAGGGAGGATTCGTGTCGGTGCCGGTCGTAGCGGCGGGATGGATGCGGCGCGTTCCGGCCGTCATCCACGAGTCGGATATGACGCCGGGCTTGGCGAACCGTATCGCCACTCCGTTCGCTACCCGGATCTGCGCGACATTCCCGGAGACGCTTCAGCATATCCACAGCGGCAAAGCGGAATACGTCGGCGCAATCGTCCGCGAGGAGCTTCGGCAGGGCGATGCCGCTGTCGGGCGGCGGCATTGCGGATTCCCGGCGGGCAAGAAGGTCCTGCTCGTCATGGGCGGCAGCTTGGGCGCCAGGAGCATCAACGAGGCGATCCGGGCCAACCTGCGTGCTTTGCTCGCCACCTTCCGGATCGTGCATATTTGCGGCGCGGGCCAGGTGGACGAAGCTCTGCAGCTGCCGGGCTATAAGCAATTCGAATTCGTCCATGAGGAGCTGCCTCATCTGATGGCGATGTCCGATATCGTCATCTCCAGGGCCGGATCGAACGCGATTTTTGAATTCCTGTCGCTCCGCAAGCCGATGCTGCTGATTCCGCTGCCGAAGGGTTCGAGCCGCGGGGATCAAATCCTGAACGCCCGATCGTTCGCGGACCGAGGCTTTGCCGAGGTGCTGGACGATGCGGACGTGCCGTCGGACGCCTTCCTGCGCATGATTCATATGCTCGCGGAAAAGCGGGAGGAGTACGTGCGGCGGATGGAGTCGCACTCCGGCGATGCGATCGGCACGACATGGAAGCTGGCGGACATGATCGAACGATATGCCAAGCGGTAGATGGGGGGGCCAGGGAAATGGAGGCCAGAAGGCGGTCGACGCCGGGATTCGGTCCGGAACGAAGGGCCGGTCTGCTGCTGACAGGCCTGCCCCGTGCCGGAATCTTATTTTTTGCGGGGAATCGATAAGGTAGTCCATTCCTCGGAGCGAATCTGCTTCGCCACATAGACGATCTGGCCGACATGATACGAATAATGCGACATCTGGCGCTCGATCGCTTCGAGAACGGAATGGGGCTCGTTCCGGATCGTGACCGTCGCCAACAGATCATCCGCAGTCAGGGAGCGGAGCGCATGAAGAAATACATCCCAGCCCTGCTTCCATACCCGCAGCAGATCTTCTGTGGAACGAATCGAATCGATGAATTCATCGTCGCGGTTGCGATCCGGCTTCTCGCCGTCGCTCGTCAGGAAATCGGTCCAGCGGGATATCATATTGCCGCTCATATGCTGGACGATAACGGCGACGCAGTTCGAGTCCTCGTTCATCGCCCAATGGATATCCTGCTCCCGAAGCTGAGTCATTGCCCGCTCGGCGTCCGCTTTCAGGCTCGTGAATTTGTCGATGACGACCCGCAAATAATGCTGAGCCACGCTCTCCTTCGAATCTTGCGGCATAATGCATGCACCTCCGGCATTGGAATTGCTTTCAGTATACCTGTAAAATAACACGGCCCCTATACAATGTAAGAAAAAAGGGACAGGCTGCGCTCGAAAAATCGGCCTTAGGCCTGCTTCTCGCCGTATTGCGCCAGCAGCGCCTTCGCTTCCGCAATGACCGCGGCGCGCAACTCGGCCGGCTCAATCGCCTCCATCCGCGGACCGAAGCGGAGAATCGTCTCGGCGGCGGATTCCAGCGTATGGAATTCGACCTTGGCCTCGGACCATCCGCCGCCTGCCGCCCGGATCGGGCCAACCCGCACGTACCGGTCCTGGGACAAGCGCGCCAGGATGTCATCGCGCACCCGAATGCGCGCCGGGTAACGCGGCAGGCTCGCGGTGAACTGGGCCGTCGATTGCGCCCAGTAGGACGCGAGGTCGAAGCGGGCGGGGCGCGCGAAGGTCTCCTTCAGCAGCTCGGCATGCTTCAGCCGCGACAAGCGGTACGTGCGCAGCGCGGCGTCGGCGGTCTCGGCGACGACATACCACACATTGCGCTTCGCCACGAGCCCGAGCGGGTGAAGCGTCCGGGTCACGACGCCATCCTCGCGCTCATATTCCACGCGAACCGCCCGCTCTTCCCATACAGCTTCCTGCAGCAGAGGCAGAAAGGGCGACGAGTCCGTCGTCGACTCATGCCAACCGGCCCCGTCGATATGGAGGCGCTCCCGGGCAATGTCCGCATCCCGCCGCTGCTCGGCGGACGTGGAGGCAAGCAGCTTCCGCAGGGCGCTGTCACCCTCTTCCCGCAGGCCGAGATCATCGAGCAGGGAGGAGGGGATCAGCAGCAGCGACACAAGCTCCGTCGCCTTCATCCCCGTTAATGTCGTGCGGTATCCTTCCGCCAGCATCCAGCCGCCATTCGATCCGCGATCCGCGTACACCGGAATGCCTGCGGCGCTGAGGGCATCCATGTCGCGCATAATCGTCCGCTCGGATACCTCCAGCCGCCGGGCCAGCTCCTTGGATGTCAATTTGCCGTGAGTCTGCAGCAGCAGCACGATGGATAACAGCCGATCCGCCCGCATCCTATCAACCTCTTTCCCGTGGAATCTCTTTTTGTCTAAGTTCATTTGCAGCGTGCTCATCAAATCCTCATCATATCATACCAATATGACAATAGATGTCATATAGGGAGGGCATCGGGTAGCGGCCCGGACAGTCCCCTCGACTCAAGACAGGCCGAACCCTTCCCGGCCAGGAGAAGGATATCGGCCTGCCCGCTATTTCCGCGCTACTTCTTCTCTATCACGATCAAGCAGGTGCTGTCCGGCAGGCGGACAGGCTCCCCGCGTTCATTGAACAAGCTGATTTTCGGCGCCAGCGCCTCGGTGTATCCGTCCTGTAAATAATGATCGCAGCGGAGAATCGCCGCGCGTTCGCCAAGGGTGCGCTGAATGAACTCCGCATACTGCGTCGGCGTGAAATAGCCGAACTGCTCCTGCACCTCGTGTACGTACGCTTCAGGACCCCAGGTGTAGGTGTACAGAAATTCCATCGCATCATTAATCGGCAGCTTCGCCTCGAACGGGGACAGGCGCTCGAACGAGATGCGCCGCCCGGCAAAGTCCTTGGCATACCGCTCCAGCCACGGCATGCCGTCCGCGTTCCGGAAGCGAATCATCCGCATCTCGTCTTCCGGCTCGCTCATAATGCCGTCGCGAATGATGATGCGCCCGCCCGGGGCGAGCACATCGAACGCGCTGCGCAGGGCGGCGGCGACCGTCCTTGGGTTGAACCGCTCTCCTTCGTATTCAATATAAGAATACATCTCATGCAGAATCGAAGAGAAAATAACCGTATTGATGCTCTGCGGAGCCACGTACCGCTTCAGATCGAGGGCATCGCCCTTCATGACGTGCCAGCGCCGGTTCTCCAACTGCTTTTTCCGTTCCAGCGATTCAACGACATTTTGGGAAATATCGATGCCGATAGCTTCCGCTTCCGGCATCCGCTCTTCAAGCAGGTCGAGCATGACGCCGCCGCCGGGACCGATATCGATGACGCGCGAACCCGTTACATAGTCGAGAATGATTTGCTTGTAATCGGCCGACCCGTTCATATCCGACAGATACGCCTCCTCGTTATGGAAGCGGTCATAGGCGTCGCGCCGCAGCTCGAACAGATCGTACAGCATCAGAATGGCCCGCTCGTAGAGGGGCGTCTTCTCGGCCTCGATGCAGAACTCAATCAGCTTCTCCGCGGCAGGGGAGAAGACGAAATTCACGCAGACGCTGTCGGTCATTCCGCCGGCCCGCTCGATGCGCAATTCCAGATGCGGGCTGTCCGGCTTCGCTCCGTTCGCGATGCCGTCGTAAGTCAAGGAGCGAAGCGCCTGCTCGATCATCCGCTTTTTATAGACGTTCAATCGCTTCCGGCCCCGGAAATCATAATACATGCCATTCATTAGGCGCTCGAAGCTGATATGCCGGATGTGGGCGCCCATCTCCGGAGCGGCCAGCGTTAATAAGAAAATCTTCACGAATTCCTCGAACGTGCATTCATGGAGCGCGGCTTCCACATACCAGAGCGTCTTCGTCTCCAACGTCTGGAGCGAATCGAGCGCCAGCGGCTGTTCCGTTAGCTTCCTCAGCTCCGCTTCCGTGTTCTCGCCGCGCCGATCGGACATCGCCCGCAGCCGGCGTATGCGATTCGGAAGGGCGAATCCATCCGCGAAGCGCCCGCTTACGATCTGGTCGATGACCAGCTCGGTATCGGCCTTCAGCGCATGCCACAGCTCCGGGGATACCGCCCCGATAACGCACTGGTTCAATGGCAGGAGCAGATCCCGCATTTCCTGCGCGGAGACGATGCCCCGCTCGATGAGATGATAGAGCGGGGCATTCTCCGCCAGCGGAACTTCGCCGCGCAAATATTGGCCGATCAGACCATGCGTAAAAATGAGCGTGTGGGTAAGCAGCACGCGTTCCTGCCGCTGATTCCGGGTATGCTGCCCGTAGAGCTGCGCCGAGCCGACATTATGGGCGAACAAGGAAATCCCCTGTTCCTGCCAGGCGATGCGTTGGCGGACGCTTCCTCCCTTGGCCGTTTCCGACCATTTCAGCACCTCTTCGATGGTCTCCTTAATCCAGAACGACAGCGGCAGCTCATCCAGCACCTTCAAGGTGCGCTCCACGTAATCCAGCACCGGATTGGAGTTCGCCAGCTGCTGCAGCGACTGGATCCGCTCCAGATTGACGATGCGCTCCTCGGCCGTAACGATATATTGCAGCCAGCGATTGTCCGCGAGCAGCCCCGGCTCGTCGTGTCCTTCCCTGTACACGCGGATTTGTTCTAATGATGTCAGCATGGCCTTCACTCATTTCCTTGGATTGATGCGATAAGTACCTGTTATTTTACCATATTGAAAATGGCGCATCTTCTTCTCATTGATTATAGTTAAGCCATCGTATTTTTTGAAGAATAGGAAAGGGGGAACAGGGATGAAGGCTCGCTGGAGTATCCGCGTCTGGAGGGGGAGCATGACGAGGAGGAGCGTTTTTTGGACCCTCCTGCTCTCTTACCTGCTTGTCTTGCTGCTGCCGGTGACGGTGGCCGGCCTTTTTTACTGCCGCATGGAGGAGATGATGATCAATCACGCGATCCGAACGAACACCGGGCTGCTCAAGCAGTTGAATCAGATTACGGATTCGAGATTGAAGGAAGTGGAACAGTTGACGGCCCAGGTGGCGTTCAATCCCAAGGTTAGATGGCTGCTGAACAATGCCGGCAGCGAAGGGCTGGAGAAGCAGTTGAAGGTCATTGACGCCTTGAAGGAGCTGAGTAAATACAAAAACATCAGCAGCTTCATCCATGATTTTGCGGTCTATTTCCAAGGGAGCGATATGATTCTGACCCCCGAGATGAAGACGGATGCCTCTCTCTATTTTTCGCGCATCGCCATTTACACCGCCCGCAGCGCCGAATGGGTCCGCCATCAACTGCTGACGGGACTCCATCCGAAGCGGTATTTGCCTTCCGAACCCGTCAGGCGGGAAAATGTCCAGTCCAACATGATCACCTTCGTGCAATCACTTCCTTACGAGTATGTATCGGATATAAAGGGGCAATTGCTCGTCCAGATAGACGAGCAGCAGCTTAAAGCGTTGTTAACGCAGATTGAAGGCGTCAATGACGGCTCGCTCCTGATCCTGAACGAAAAGCGGGAGGTGCTGATGTCAACGGTTATCGGCGATAAGGCCTCCGCCATTCGACGTCATCTGCAGCAGTTCAACGGAAATAACGAGATGCGGATCGACGGGGAGCCGATGGTTCTGTCGCGCGTCAAGGGAAGCAACGGCTGGGAATACGTCTCGGTCATTCCGAAGAAGGTGGTTCTGCAGGAGGTGCTTGTCATCAAGCGCTGGGCCCTCATCCTCCTGACGGCCTGCCTGGCGGCGGGAATCGGCGGCTCCTATGCGATGGCCTATCGCTACTATCGGCCGATCAAGAGCGTGGCGAAGGTGTTGACGCAGCGGGAGCGGCCATCTTCAGAGATGTATCGGGACGAATTCGATCTGATTAAGCAGTCGGTCATCCGGACCTTGGAGGAAGAGGAAAAGCTGCGGCATACCTTGTCCGAGCAAGCGCCCGTGCTGCGGGCGAATTTCCTGTCGCGCCTCATTCGCGGCCATGTCGACCTGTCTTACGGGATGAACGAGACCCTCGATTTCATGGACATCCGGCTCGATCATGATTTCTTCGGCATCATTCTGATCGATATCGCCGATTGCTCGCAATTCATCCAGGGGGACACCGAACGCGAATGGGGTCTGGTCCGGTTCGTGCTGACGAATCTGGGTCATGAGCTGCTGCAGAGGCGGGGCTATATCGTTGAGCTGGAGCGCGATCGGCTTGCCGTGCTGCTGAATGTTCCGGAATCGTCGGCCTCCGTCAGCGCGATCCGGGACGATCTGCTGCTGCCGCTGAAGGAGACGGCGCAGCTTCGCTTCAAGCTGTCCATCGCCTGCGGCGTCAGCTCGATTCACCGCGGGATCGATCGGATCGCGGCCGCCTACAGCGAGGCGCTGATGGCGCTCGATTACCGGATCGTGCACGGGACGGAATCGACGATGATGTATGAACAGATTGACGCGGCCCAATCTCCGCATTATCACTATCCGATCGAGACGGAAATTCAGCTGATGAACGTCGTCAAGAGCGGCGACGCGGAACAGACGGCGAAGCTGCTGCAGCATATTTTCGAGCTGAATTGGCAGCGGGAGCAGGTGACTCCGGATCGGATCCGCTGCTTGACGATCGAGTTATTAACGACATTAATGAAAATCACGAACAGCATTCAAGTCGATGATCGGGAGGTGTTCGGCTCGCCGATCGACCCGGTGGGACTGACCGCGCGGCCCGTGGCCGGAGAGGAGATGCAGGAGCGGATTATGCGGCAGTATAATACGCTCTGCCAGTACATATGGAGAGGACGCAGCGATTATCATGAACGGCTGCTCCGCAAAATGACGGCCTATATCGAGGCGAATTACCGGGACCCGAACTTCAGCCTGAACGTCATGGCGGACGAGTTCGAGATGACCTCGCCTTACATCTCCGCTTGCTTCAAAAAATACGGCGGACGCAACATCACCGAATATATCGCCAAGCTGCGGGTCGAGGAGGCGAAGCAATTGCTCGCGGACAGCAGGCTGACGATCTCGGACATCGCGCAGCGGGTCGGCTATGCGAGCGATGTCGGCTTCCTGCGTTTCTTCAAAAAGCACGAGGGCGTCACGCCCGGCAAATACCGCGAGATGCTGGCCGGACAAGACGATCGGAAGAACGGTTAACCGATCTTAACAACGGTATACCCGGAATCGTACCATCCGCTAACCAATATTGAAAACGTTTACTTACCGTCCGCTGAACGGATCGCTATAGTGGAAGCAGGCTTTCGCCAATCACCGAAATGGAATACCACATTCGATGGGAGGTCTTGTCATGCAACAATTATTATGGCGACGTACGATTCTGACGCTGCTGTCTCTCGTGATGCTGACGGGGATGCTGGCCGCATGCAGCGGGAAGACGGAGCAGGCGGCGGAGCCAGGGGCCGATACGCCGGCGGGTGAAGTGCCGTATCCCGCATCCTTGACGTACTGGGCCCCGATCGGGAATGCCGGCACCGTCATGAAGAGCTTCAGCGAGATGGGGGCGTATCAGGAGCTGGAGAAGCGGACCGGAACGAAGGTCACGTTCCAGCACCCGCCCGCCGGGCAGGAAGCCGATCAATTCAATCTGATGCTCGCTTCCGGCAAGCTGCCGGATGTCATCGAGTACACATGGGGAGGCGTCGCGAAGGGGCCGGATCAAGCGATTAAGGAGAAGCGCATTCTCCGCTTGAATGAGCTGATCGACCAGCATGCCCCGAATCTGAAGGCGGTGCTGGAGGCGCGGCCCGATCTGAAAAAGCCGGTCACGACCGATGAAGGAAATATTTACGTCTTTCCGTTCCTGCGCCCGGATGAAGAGCTGCTGACGTTCATGGGGCCGACGATTCGGAAGGATTGGCTCGACAAGCTCGGCCTGCCGGTGCCGGCGACAATCGAGGAGTGGGAGAAGATGCTCGTCGCCTTCCGGGACGGCGATCCGAACGGCAACGGGAAGAAGGATGAAATCCCGTTCCTGCTGCGGGATATTAATGTCGCGTTCGTGGGCGCGTTCGGCATTACCGACGGCTTCTACCGGGAAGGCGACGAGATCCGGTACGGGCCGATTCAGCCGGAATACAAGGATTACTTGACGATGCTGAACCGCTGGTATAAGGAAGGATTGCTGGATAAAGATTACGCCACGACCGACGGCAAGCTGCAGGATGCGAAGATGACGAGCAATGTGCTGGGCTCGCTCGTCACGTATAATGGTTCGGGGGTCGGACGGTACACGAATCTGATGAAGGGCTCCCATCCGGAGTTCGAGCTAGTCGGCGCGCCTTATCCTGCAAAAATACTTCGTCAAGGGCGTCATGATCGGCGCCATTAAGGAATAGGGCAAAGCCGCTTCCGCTTGAACACGGCTTGACTTGGCCCGGCTTGACTGTCAGCCTGATGCATGCTTGTGCATCGGGCTTTTTTCGCTGCCTGGGAGTACATATAGGTTAGGGGTAGTGCTCCTTACCTGCACTCTCCCCTTCGGTCAGGAACGGAAATATGCAGAACTCCTTTACACCATTCTCCCACTTGGTCAGGAACGGTAACATGCAAAGTCTTTTAACCATTCTCCTATCTAGTCAGGAACCCGTATATGCACAACACTCTCCCATTCGGTCAGGGAGCAGAGAACATGTCCATGCGAAGCTACTTGGCATCATTCTTTCTGCGGCTCAGTATCTTTATCTTGGTCTTGCCGCCCGTGACGAGAGCGGATTGAGTGAATGGCCGAGTTAGAGGGGAAAGGGACACTGCCTAGTGAAAGGATCGCGGTAGATTAGAACGAACTGACGGAAGGGTATATCAGCCCAAAGAGACGGAGGGTGGTAACGCTTCTGACGGAAGGGGATATTGGCCCAAAGAAACGGAGGACGGAGACGCTTCTGACTCGAAGGGATAGTGAAGCAAAGGGGAGAAGAACAGCCTGACTGGGGTGGAAGAAGGTGGTATAATGTATGAGCGCGCGACGATGTGCGATATAGGATGAAAGGACGAACGACCGATGAATGACGCGCTGAAGCGTGCTATCGATTTGAGAGCGGCCGGTCGGGCGGAAGAAGCGATTCCGCTGTTGGCGGGATTGCTGGAGCAAGACCCGAACAGTGGGGAAATTCTATGCCAGCTCGCTTGGGCGCATGACAATCTTGGCCGGGAACGGGAGGCCGTCCCGTATTATGAACAGGCGCTGCGCTGTCCGCTCAACGATGAATACCGCGCCGCAGCCCTGCTTGGCTTGGGCAGCACTTACCGCACGCTGGGGCGGTACGCCGAGGCGAAGGAGACGCTCGGACAGGGCATGCGCGAATATCCTGAGCGCAAGGAATTTGGCGTATTTTACGCGATGGCCCTGCATAACCTTGGCGAGCATGCGGAGGCGATGCAACTGCTGTTGACCGCGCTGGCGGAGACTTCGGAAGATGAAGGCATTCGCGCCTATAGCCGGGCGATTGCCTTTTATGCCGACAAGCTGGGGCAGGTCTGGAAGTAAAGCCGCCGCATATCGTCAGTTTCAAGGCAATGGGCGGCTATGGCGGAACGCTTGCCTCGGGAAGGCACAGTTCATCCCTGCGAAGGCATAGCGAGGCGGTCATTCGCCAGGAGGCGCGACGCATTGCATTCCGAGATGAATGGGAGCTGAGTTCATGAAGCGCATCATCGACAGGGACGACAATGGGATTGAGGCACTGAGGAGACAGCACCGGGTGCCGGGCGCGAGCATCGCCCTAATCTGTAACGGGCGGTTGGAGTGGAGCGGCGGCTGCGGGGAGCTGGAAGCCGGTTCGGGGCGCAAGGTGACGGCGAACAGCTTGTTCCATGCCTGTTCCATGAGCAAAATGGTTACGGCGGTTGGCGTTCTTCGCCTCGTGCAGGCGGGGGTCCTGGAACTGGACACGGAAGCGAACCGTTATTTGCGGACGTGGCGGCTTCCGGACAGTCCCTATACGGCAAACGTGAACGTCACGCTGCGTCATCTGCTCGCGCATCAGTCCGGGATCGTGGATCCGCCGGGAAGCTTCGGCATTTACCGGACGACGGATCCGTTGCCTGCCGTGAGGGAGATATTGGCGGGCGCTACCCCGTATCATTCCGAGCCTGTACATATCCAGAAGGTGCCGGGGACCCGATACGCTTATTCGGACGCCGGTTACTGCGTCATCGAGCAGCTTATCGAGGATGTGACCGGAGAGACTTTTGCCGTTGCGATGGAGCGGCTCGTCATGGCGCCGTTAGGCTTGAAGCGAACCTTTTACTGGAATTATTATGATTCGAAAATCGGACGCGCGGAAGAAATCAAGGCGAAAGCAAGCGCCTCGTCCGGACATCACCAAGATGGCCGAGTGGTAGACCGTTCACGGGCGTATTACCCGTGCCTGGCCGCCGCCGGCCTGTGGTCGACGCCAACGGAGCTCGCTCTGCTGGCTCTGGAGGTGATGGCCGCCTGGAACGGGGACGCGGCCTCGATTCTGCGGCCGGAGATGGCCCGGCAGATGATGGCGGGCAGCGGCTGCGCCGAAGAGGCTGGGCTGGGGGTATTCGTTCCGTCTGCCGAAGGAGAACCGCTTGTCGTCTCCCAAGGCTGGGGAATCGGCTTCCAGTGCAAGCTGCTGGCTTACCCGCGCTTGCGTAGCGGAATCGTCGTCATGACCAATTCCGATCCGGGCAAGCCGCAGGACAAGGCGCTGACAGGCGACTTGATTCGCCATATCGGGAAGCCATATGGCTGGCCGGGTTTATAGATAAGTGCGCAGTGCAATAGGGAGAGAGAACAATGAACAGCAACAAAATCAGAATGGCGGTCTTCGGACTGGGCCATATGGGACAATATATGCTTCGTCTGGCGGCTCAGCCGGAATTCGCGCAAGCGATAGAGGTTGCGGCCATCTGCGAAGCGAACGGGCACGCCCGCGATCAATTCCAAAATACTTATCGAGACAGCTTCCCGCATGCGGCATGGTACTCGGACTACGCGGCGCTGCTAGAGGAGACGAAGCTCGATCTGGCGTATATCTCCGTGCCTCCCGCGTTCCACTATGATATTGCCATGGAAGCGCTTCGCAGGAAGATACATGTTTTCTGCGAGAAGCCGCTGGCGAACAGCGTGAACGAAGCGAAGGAGCTCCTGCGGCAAGCACGCGAGGCGCAGGTCTTGCACGCCATTCATTTCTCGATGCCGCATGAAGCGCCGGTGGAGCGGGTAAGGCACATGTTGGCGGAAAACGCGATCGGCGAGATCCGGAAGCTCGATCTGCTTCTGCAGTTTCCGCAATGGCCGCGGGCATGGCAGCATAACTCATGGATTGGGACACGGCAGCAGGGCGGCTTCGTGCTGGAGGTTGGCGTCCACTGGATTCATGTCATTCAGAAGCTGTTTGGCCGCATTACGCATGTGCAGAGCGAGCTGGAGCTGCCGGCCGAGAGCGGGAACTGCGAGACGGGAATCCGTGCAGGGCTGCGCCTGGACAGCGGAATTCCGGTTCACGTGAGCGGAATTGCCGGGTTCGCGGGGGAAGAACGGGTCTCTCTCATCCTGTACGGGACAGAGGGAACAATTGCGTTGGAGAACTGGGATCAGCTGTATGCGGGTGCGGTGGGTCAACCGCTGGAGCTGATTCAGGTCGGAGATTCGACCGATACGCTGCCGGTGCTAAGACAGGTGATCCATGCGATCCAGGGCAAGCAGGCTCATTATTTTTCATTCCAGGACGGATATGATGCTCAGGTCGTGCTGGAAGCGCTTCGTCATCCGGCCTCAGCCGGGTGGATGGATATTCGGACGCAGTATAGCTAGCCGCTGCCGATGTGTAGAGACATCGGTCCAATTTGCAGGGAGGGATAGCGATTGAATGCGCGTCAGGAACTGATCGCGCGCGCTGAAGCGTATGTGCGCGAGCAGGTGGAGTCCGACAGCAGCGGCCACGATTGGTGGCATATTCATCGCGTCCGGCGATTGGCGGTCCGGATTGCGAAGGAAGAAGGGGCGGATGCCGGGGTATGCGAGCTGGCCGCGTTGCTCCATGATGTGGCGGACGCCAAGTTCAATCCGACGAAGGAGGCCGGCTGCGCTAAGGTGAAGGAATGGCTTGTGGCGAATGGCGCCGACGCGGCTGCGGTATCCCATGTCATGGATATCGTATCGAACCTGTCTTACAGCGGCGGGCATCAATCGCCGATGAAGACGTTGGAGGGACGGATCGTACAGGACGCCGATCGGCTCGACGCGATGGGAGCGATCGGGATTGCGCGCGCGTTCGCCTATGCCGGCTGGGCCGGCCATCGGATTCATGAGCCGGAGGAGCCTCCGGCGTCATTCCGGTCGGAAGAGGAATACCGGAGCCACAGGGGCACCGCGATCAATCATTTCCATGAGAAGCTATTGAGATTAAAAGACCTTATGAATACAGACAGCGGCAAAGCTCTTGCCATGGAGCGGCATCGCGTGATGGTCGAATATTTGGAGCAATTCCATAAAGAATGGGAAGCGGAGGATGGCTGATAAGCAAAAAAGCCCCGGGATGTGAAAGCTCGTTATCTACATCTGCGAACTCTGCCATGAGATGTTATATGTCGAAGGCGTAGAAAAGAAGAAGCCCTCCTAGCGGGGAAGGTGATCCGAATTAAAAGTCGCAAGAAGATCGCAAGGAGCCATAAAAGACTGCTAACGGTCATGGCTCCAGCTTTTTCAAGGCATCTGCGGCGGAGAAGATATCCTGCTTCAGAAGCTCTCTTTTCTGTTCGTCGCGAAATACGGCGGACGGATGGTAGGTGGGCATAATCCGAATACCGTCCTTTTCTACCCACGTTCCGCGTATTTCCGTAATTTTCGCTTTGCGGTCGACAAGCGCCTGTACGGCTATGCTTCCCAGACATACGATGATGGCCGGACCGATCAATTCGATTTGCCGCAGCAAGATCGGCAGCGCTTCGGTAACCTCCGATATTTTCGGCTTCCGGTTGCCGGGCGGCCTTACTTTGATGACGTTTGTCACATAGACGTTCTCGCGGAGAATATCCGCCTTCTGCAAATATTTATTCAGCAGTCTTCCCGAGTTGCCGACAAATGGCCGGCCGCTCTCGGCTTCCTTGGCACCGGGGGCCTCTCCAAGCAGGAAGAGACGGGCATGCTCCGGTCCTTCGCCGAATACAAGCCGCTCTCCGGGCTCCGGCACAAACACGCGCTCACAGATGGCATGCAACGCATCCAGATTCCCGATCGCTTGCAGTTCTTCCGGCAAGACGCTTCCAGAGATCATGTGGGAACGACCTCCTCCTTCAGCATGTCGCGCAGCATCCGTCCGTTGATGACCGCCTGCGCCCGGTAATGGTTGTTCATGCTGACGAATGTCTTTTCCGTTCGCTCGGCAAGCTTGCGAATATTCGGAACCCAATCCGCAAGCTCATTCTCGTTATACAAATAGTCATACCGTTCATGCGTCTCTTTGTGATGCCACCATTTTTTATAATTCCGACCGTGGAACCGGATATAACCGATTGGGCCGGTGGCCCTGATGATCGGCGGAACGAGCGTTTTGAACTGCGGCTCGTCCACGCAGACATAACCCAATTGCTCTTCCTCCAGCAGATCGAAAATCCGTTCGTCGATCCATTCCTCATGCCGAAACTCGACCACGACCGGAATGTCGCCCATCAATTCCTTGAATTCCTTCAAATAATCCCGGTTCTCATCCCGGTTCCGGAAGCTGGTAGGGAACTGGGCAAGAACGCATCCCAGCTTGCCAACCTCGATTAACGGCTTCAGCGCTTCCTTAAAGTCGTGAAAATGTTGTTCGTTATCCTCCCGTTTATGTGTCATTCCGCGGTATGCCTTGATAACGAACTGGAAGTGATCGGGCGTTTTCTCCCGCATATGGTAGAGCATAAACCGGTTGGGCATTGCGTAAAACGATGAGTTCACCTCGGTAAACGGAAACTCCCGGGCGTAAAAAGAGAGCCGTTCCTTTTTATCCAGGCCTTCCGGGTAATAGACCCCGTTCCAATCCTCATAGCTGTAGCCAGCCGTTCCGATGAGCAGCATAATTATCCTCCAAGCGCCTTGATTTTGTCCGCTACGACGCGCGCCTGTCCGTTTTGCTTCCGGACATCGCCTTCCAATAATATGCCCTTCGGATTCAATTCGTATAAAAAAGACTCGTACGTTGAAGGATACAGCACGACCTCGATCATATCCGTGTCATCCTGGAGGACGAGCATAAGCACGTATTCGCCGGATTGGGTCGGATACCGACGGCTGTGGATGACAGTTCCGCAGATGCGGACACGCGCGTTATCGCCGTATTCGGATAGCGCCCGGATCGGAACAATATTGAAGCGCTGCACAAACTCATTCCATTTTCTCGATGCAGATGGCCGCAAGGAAAAGCCAAGCAGCGCTTTTTCCATCTTTCTTTTTTCCGCCTCGGTAAAATCGGGAATCTCTGCGGCCGCAGCATTGATGCCTGAAGCATGCGGCAATTCGTGCACATCGCAGATCATCTCCCTGCGGGGAAGGCTAAAACAATCGCAGGCGCCTGCGGCGATCCAGGCTTCGAGCACCGGTCTCCTGATCCGGCTTGCTGTCATCCGCTCCACCCATTCGGGAAAGGTGCGAAATACCCCGCTTCGGCGGCGTGAACGAAGCAGCGCGATCACCGATTCCGGCCCTGATCCGTGAACGGCATCCAGCCCGCAGCGTATTCCATCCTCTTCCGCATGGAACCCGAGTCCGCTCCGGTTAATATCGGGCCCAAGCAGGGAAAGGCCCATTTTGGAGATCTCGCGAAGATATACTTTTTTGTCGTAATACCCGCCCTCCATGCTCAATAAAGAGGCCATATAGTCTTTCGGAAAATGCGTTTTTAAATAAACAGTCCAGTAGGCCAGATAAGCATAGGATACGCTATGGGCTTTATTGAAGCTGTACCCGGAAAACCGAACCAAAAAGTCGAAGATGTCCACAGCTTCCTTTTCTGTCACGCCTCGTACCGCCGCTCCATGAAGGAAGCGCCGCTGATGGCGGGACAGCGCTTCGACTGATTTCGCGGAAAGAGCGCGCCGGAGAGAGTCGGCTTCTCCCATGGAGCAGCCCGTTACCGTTTGCGCAATGGCCATCACTTGCTCTTGATATAAGATCAGGCCGTATGTTTGCGCAAGGACGGGCTCCAATTCAGGCAGCGGAAGCTTGTACGTTTCTTCCCCCCGGTGCCTGCGTAAATACGTGTCAACGATTCCCTCATTCCATGCGCCAGGCCGATACAATGCGAGCAGATCGGCTAAATGGCCGATGCTGTTCGGCTGCATGCGGCGCAGTAAGCGGCGGATTCCCATGCTTTCAAGCTGAAAACAGCCCAATGTATTGCCGCTTCCGATAGTCTCGAACGTATCCGGATCGTCGAGCGGGATAACGCTCAAATCGATCTGTTCGCCTGTTCGTTCATGAATGGAAGCGAGCGTATCTTGAATAAGCGTCAGGTTGCGCAGACCAAGGAGATCGATTTTTAATAAGCCCAGCGCTTTGATATCTTCCTTCGTAAAAGGCGTCATCGGTTCTCCGTTCGGCCGCCGCTGCAGAGGAATGATCCGGGCCAATGGTTCATCCCCGAGTATGATTCCCGACGGGTGAGCGGAATGCTGGTGAGGCAATCCTTCCAGCCGTTCGGCAAGCTGGAACAGCGATTGGAACGGCTCTTTGCCGGCCGGAAGCTTGCCCAGTTCCGGCAGGGTGTCCAGACTGTGGCGGATGCCGCCTCTCCCGGTAAAAGAGGGGAGCAGCTTGGCCAGCACATCGACTTGTTTTTTGGGCATGCCCAAATAAGTCCCGGCTTCGCGAACCGCTCCGCGCGCGCCGAACGTATTCAAAACCCCGAGATGCGCAATCCGTTCTTCTCCATATTTGCCCTTCATATACTGCAGCAGCTCGTGCCGCCTTCTCTGACAGACATCGATATCGATATCCGGCAAGTCTTCCCGATCCGGACTCAAAAATCGTTCAAAGGATAGGCCGTGCAGAAGCGGATTTACCTCGGTGACGCCAAGCAAATACGCCACCAGGCTTCCCGCGGCCGAGCCTCTTCCCGGGCCTATCGGAATATTCCGGCTCCGCGCATACTTCACGATATCCCATACGATCAGGAAATAGTCGGAGAGCCCCCGCGCCGTAATAATCTTCAGCTCTTGATTCATTCGCTCAAGCTCAGGCATATGAGCACCAACCGGGAGAGCGCGCAACGGATCAGATGAACCGAACCGTTTCCGCATTCCTTGCAGGCATAACAGGCGCAGCGCTTCATCCGAATCCGAGCTTAGCGGAGGCTTCCCGGATTCGTTCTCTTCCGCACCGGATCGAGCGCATGAAGGATTTTCCGGGCTCTGCATTTGCGGCACGCGGAAGGCTGGAAGCCGGTTCGTTCCGCGGCCTGGCTGGAACCGGCACTTCTCCGCGATTCGCGCCGTATTGGCTATAGCATCCGGCAGATGGCTGAATTTCGCCTTCATTTCCATGGGGGAAGGAAGGTAAAACGGTCCGGCGGCATCAGGGGCAGCCGGATCCGGTCGTTTTTTTCGCTGCCGGATCATCTTGAGCAAAGGGGCGTCTTCAGGTTCAAGGTAATGCACGTCATGGGTGGCCGCTAACGGAATCTTCATTTCCCGGGCCAGATGAACGGTCCGCGCAAGCGCCGCATCGTCGTCCGCCAGGCCGTGATGCTGTGCCTCAAGATAGAAATTTCCGCTGCCAAACCATTGTATATATTGAAGGGCTTGCTTGGCAGCTTCATCCGCCCGTCCGCTAGCAAGCAGGCGGTGGATGCTTCCGGTTGTGCCGCCGCTCAACGCGATGATATCGCCATGGAAGGCTGGGGGATGGAATGGAGCGCCGTTCAATTGCTCGACAATGTGCTCGTAACCGCGATGGGTGGCGGCCAATAAAATGAGCGTGTCATCCGAGTCGCCGACCTGCATTTCACAGCCGACAATCGGATGAATGCCGTATTCCGCCGCCAGCCGGCTAAACGGAATCATCCCGTTGATTCCGCCTTTATCGGTGATGGCCAGCGCATTCATCTCCCACGCCGCCGCCCGCTGCAGCAAATCTTCCAGGCGGCAAGTTGCTTCCATGAGGCTGTATTCCGTATGAACGTGAAGGTGTACGAAGCTTGTCCCCCGCTTTTCCATGACAGCACTCCTTTTACGGGAACATTTGTTTCTATCATACGGTTAGAAGCGGTCATTGTCCATTGGAGGTTATTTCCGGTATAAGATCGGTTCGGTGCGCAGCGTCCGGGGACGGGATGCCTTGAACCATTGCCAGCAAAATAATGACACGAGCATAATCTCGATCACGTCGCCGCCGTAGTACATGAGCATGCTGCCTGCCTCGGCTTGCGCTGCGGGCACGCCAGCAGGCGGACGGGCATATATATATTTGGACAAGACGGCATGTCCGCCCATCGCGGTCACCAGTACAATCGCGCGGTACAGGAAGCTTGTCCGGTAAGGCATCGGATCGATATAGATGATGGACACGGTGAAAAGATACCCGGCAAGAAAAAGATGCAGGTGAACGAACGCATGCACGCTGACATGATGCTGCATCCATGAGTAGATGTCTGTCGTATAGAGCGCCCACAATCCTCCTACATTGAGCGCGGCTGCAATCGCCGGATCATGCAACAGTCGTATGAGGCGGCTTTTCAGAATAGCGGCAATTCGGCGCGAGTAGGCAACAGGCAGCGTTCTCAGGAGCAGCCGCATCGGGGAGGCGAGCGCGATCAGGAGCGGGGCCAGCATGCCCAGCAGCAAATGGCCGATCATATGCGCCGTGAAATCGTCATGGGCGCGTTCGGCGATCGGTCCGGCGACCGCGGCAGCGGCGCAGGCGAGTCCTGCATGCCAGCATAGATGCCGATACAGCGGCCAGGGCTTATGCTTGCGGCCGGATAGGGCCGCAGCCGCGCTGTATAGCGCCGCCAGCAGCGCCCACAAGCAGGACGTCCACAGTTCAAGCGTCCAACCATTATCAAGATGATGATGAGAAGGCAATCGAGACCATCCTTCCTATTCCGATGTCCGGCGCGCTCGCTTAAGGAGAAGGATGCCGGCGATAATCATGGCTGCCGCGATGATATTCCAGATCCAATCGTAGATGTACACATTGTCTACGTACCGGATCTGGTGAAGACGCATCAGCTTGTGTTGGATGATTCCGTCGTATAGCTGGAATGCGCCTCCGCCCAGCAGCACGCCGCCCCACCACAGGCCTGCGTTCCAAGCTTTTTGCCGGTGCAGAGCGGCCATCATGAACGAGCTCCCGATCGTAGCGAACCAACTGAAGGCATGGAACAGGCCATCCGACACTAACCCGATGTCGGTCGTGGACTTGTCATAGAAATGGTGCCAATGCAATAATTGGTGAAAGATCGTTTCATCCAAAAAACCGACCAGCCCGAGACCGAACAGGATGCCTGTCCAGACATTTCGTCGCGGAGCAGAGGAGATAGGTTGGGATGAATCCGATCTGATTTGTTCCGCTTCCATATTGTCTCCTTTATTATTTTGCATGATCTTGTCTTCACTATTTCCATTTTGCTGCCGGTATAACCGAAGCGGCGCATTCCCTATCAGGAGGCGGGCATTCCCTATGAGTATGGATTCCCGGATCGGACGGATTGCCGGCCGCTATGCGCTGGGGGATTAGACGGGGGGCGAGCCGTTAGCGCAAGGTACGGCCTCGGATGCCAAGCTCGTCACGATGGATACGGGCCGATATGATATTGCGCCGGTTAAGAGATCCGGAGCAGGGACGAACCGAATATGAAATTGCCCGGCGGCTCTGGCGCTCGAGATCGCTCCCGAAGTGGCGGACGGGCAGGTATATTTGGACAAGACGGCATGCTCGCGCACATCTCGGTCACCTGCACGATCGCACGGTACATGAAGCTTGTCCGGTAGCGCATCGGATCGATATAAATGATGGACACGGTGAACAGATTACCCGGCAAGAGCATGCCCAGCAGCAAACGGCCGATCATATGCGCGGTGAAATCGTCATGGGCGCGCGTTCGGCGATCGGTCCGGCGACCGCGGCAGCGGCACAGGAGAGTCCAGAATGCCAGCATAGGTGACGATACAGCAGCCGCGCTTTACAGCGCCGCCAAGAGAGGCCAAAACTAGCTAAGCAGGAGGAAGTACCGAAATAAAATTTTTTTAGACCAGCTTGATAGAATTTTATGCTATGTTAAGCAAAGAAAACTCCAGTACGTTATATTGTGATTATCTACAAGTTCATGCTACATTTTAGGTAGAGCCTCATTAATCTGAGGATTAACGCTTTCAATTTTTTTTATAGTTTTGGAGTATTCTTTAATATGAGCACATTTCCTGTAATAGAGATAATAAACGAAGAGTTGCTTTCGAATGGATCAAAAAGTTGAACGAATCCTTGATATTTTAGATTTTCTAATGGATAATCAATACATCCTAACAACCAAATGAAACATAGAACATATGAAGATGGCCTAAATGTTTAAAAAAAGTAATTAACGATAAATGTTATAGGGAGAATAAGAAAAATGATATCTAAGAGTGTGGTTTTATTATGCAAAGAGAATATTTGGAGTTCTCACGCAATTGATTTAGCGAAATGTTTCTTTGGAGAATCTTTAACAGTTTTTCGTGGTAATTTTGGTGATGACTTCCCGATTGATTTAAGGACTAATCATCATAATATTATAATTTCTTTTCTGTCGCCCTGGATTATACCTGAAGATATATTAGAGAAAAGTGAAATCGCCATAAATTTCCATCCAGGCACTCGAAATTATCCTGGTTATGGTTGTTATAATTTTGCTCTTTACGAAGAATCGAGAATTTACGGATGCGTTTGTCATCATATGGGTAAGAAAGTCGATACAGGGAAAATAATCTTTGAAGAAACTTTTAAATTAAATGAGAATGAGACAGTTGAATCTTTAAAATTGAGGACAATGGTGACAATGTTATCATTATTTCATCGAACCATTTCGATGATAGCGGAAGAGAGACCACTTCCAATAGCAGATATAAATTGGAGCCGCAGGCCATTTACTCGAAAGGAATTACTAGAACTATGTGAAATTAATATGGATATGGAGCTCGATGAGATTAAAAAAAGGATTCGAGCGGTAACATATCCGGGTTATCCTGGAGCTGAGTTAAAGATAGGCGGGATAAAGTTTGTGTCAGAGGTTCCCGATAGAAAACCTTTGGCATGATAGAGAGTTAATAAGGGAAGTATAATATTAAATAACAAACAGAAGAATGCCAAAAAGAATGATCTCCTCCCATTTTTACGACATTGAAAAAGCCCCTAGTATACAAGCTGGCGCCGGTATTCCCCCGGAGTCAGCTTGATCACCTTTCGTTGATTCTCGCATGAAAATAAAATGCATAAACCTGCTTCACGGTACGGATGCTCGAACTGATTTTCCATTTTACGGTACCCATACGTTCCGTTCTTTGTCAACAGATCGCCTAATTCGCCCTTTCGTCACACGGAAAATCGCGTTCACCACTGCGGATATCGCGTTTCAAAGATTGTCCTTATGAATTTCCTCCGGACGTACAACAAATCCTTGTAGCTTTCTCCATGCTCACCGGCACTCACACGTTTTAGGCTGGTGTTCGATTCCGGGGAGGCTATCATACGGCTGCTGGAGGACTCGGTGGAGTGCTGTCTTCGCTACCGGTTATATCCATGGCGATCTGGGGGCGTGGAACCTGCTTCGGCGAAAGGGACGAATCTATATCATCGATTTCGGCGAGGCGCGGCTGGGCGACCGCCACTTCGATGCGGCCGCGGCGCTTGTGTCGACGGCTTCGGACAATGCGAGCGTAGAGGAGACGGTCACCCGGTTGGAAAACTTCCGCCGAGGATATGAAGGGAACGCCCAAACCGAATGATTCGGTTCGTTTGCGGGAACAGATTCACTTTTGCCTTGTTCGCAAAACCGCATCCGTCATCCGTTATCATGGCGCAAACGTACGGACAAGCCGCTATTGCCGCCGCAGCATGGAGACGATGGAGCATTTCGACAAGGCCATCAACCAGTCCCTCAATCGGTCCCTTGGCCTCTGATTACAGCCGCCAGCCGAGACGCGCTATTCAGTGCAGTCCGAAAGCCCTCTCCGGCGGCTCCTCTCATTAGACATTAACCGCCCGGCTCACTTAACCTTTTGTTCCGGGCATGCCTTATCACCCTATACGCCCCCCCTGCAATGATGATCAAGGCCGCGGCATAGAGGCCGTACCGGTACAGCAGTTCTCCGACGGCTTCCACCCGGCTCCCCAATGCCCGCCCCATGCTGAAGAACAGCAAGGTCCATACGAAGCCGGCCGAATAGGCATACAGGGCGTAACGCCTGAATGTCATCTTGTTCACGCCGGCCAGGTACGGGACGACATGCCGGACGACGGGCAGAAAATAACTGAGGCAGATCGCGAGGCTGCCGTATTTCCGAATCAAGCTTTCGGATGCCTCAAGATAACGATCCATCCGGCTTCTGCGCCGGAGCCGATCCAGAATCGGGACGCCGATGCCTCTCCCGATCATGAACCCCACCGACAAGCCGGACACGACGCCGAGATAGGTCAGGACGAAGGCCGGCAGCGGGAGCAAAATATTCATTCCCGAGACGGCTCCGCCCGTCATGACGATTACTTCGTCGGGAACCGGCATCCCGACGATGCCGAGCCATAGGGCGAAGAACAAGGCGGCATAGCCGAATTGCCCGATCCAATCCAGCAGCAGCGCGAAGATAGCTGCTTTTTCATCTGAAGCGAATATTGAAAGGCGATGAACCATCCTCCTGGCGCAAGCGAGGCTTCGATCTGGCCAAGAATCTGATCGCGCTCGAATAAAAACACTTTCGCCGAAGGAGCCGCAACCTGCTGGATACGATCCGTAATGGCGCCCGTCCCGGCCCCCAACTCCGCCGCAGACCGCACCTGGTCCCACGGAACGGCATCGGTCATGGTGCGGGCGAGCAGCATTGAGCTAGGAATAATGCTGCCGATTTGTTTTGGCTGATGAATGAATTTTTGCAAAAATAACTGTTTTTCGTGTATCATGATTGCTCTTGTCTCCTTTTTTTGAGTAATTCCCGGTAATTCGCCGCCGAAGCGAGGATGATCCCCGCCATCCAGTAGGTGAAAACGGCGACGAACCAGCCGGCGAACAGATCGGCGATCACATGCTGCTTCACAAAAAGCGTGGACAAAATAATGACCACGGCGGTGAAGCGGACAAAATAACGCGTCCTCGGCCGGAACACAAATGAGCTTCGGTACATAAGACAGCTCGTCAGGACATGGATGCTGGGGAAGCAGTTGTATGGCCTATCCGTCCAATAGATGATTTTGACCATCGTATCGAGCAATCCTGTGCCTTCAATGGCCGGACGCGCTACCACGGTCTGGAAGAAATAGTAGGTTAAATAGCAAAGGACAAGGCCAAGACAGAGCGCCAGCAGCGTTCGATAATAGACCGAGGGCCGTCGGCGGAACAGGAAAAATAGCGTCAGCACGATAAAGGGATACCAGCTGATATAGGGAATGATGAATGCCGGCACGAAAGGAATGCGGTCATCCCAGCCGATAGACAGCGAGTACGTGCGAGGCCCGGGCCGGTTCTGTATTCCATAGAAAATGTTCAACACGGGGATGGCCAGCATCCAGAGCAATGGCTTGTATCGGACCCAAGACGACTTCAGTATCATAACAATCCCTTCCTAACCTGTATGATGTATCCTAAGGTTCCCCGAACCAGCGCGGTTCATCCAAGCAATCCCTGTTGAAGGAGAGGAAAGCGAGCCCGGCCGCACTCTGCCGCCTCTTTGTGATGCTCTTATCGTATCCTACGGAATTAAGATCCCTCTGAAGAAATTCTGAATGATTTCTAAAGATGAGAGCAGCGCCGAACGGCAGCCCGAATTATCGTGAGCCGGAATGATGGTTCATCAATGTCCCGCTTGCGTTCGTTGAATTGTTATCACTGTAGGTAGGGGATATTACTGGAATAGGATTCGACATACGGAGGGGATGTCAATGAGAGGATTCGCAAACATGCGGCATGCCGTTCGCCCGGAGCAGCCGCGGCAAAAAGAATGGGCGAAAGTGTATTCCGGTCTTGTTCAACCCGGAGATGCATTCGTGTTCTATGACGGGGAGACAACCTTGACGCGGGACGGGTGGATCGAATTTGCCTATTATCCGATTACATGCAATTCATGGGAGAAGCTGTGGAGGGAGCTTGCTTCTTATCCATTCGCCTTTTCGATAAAGTCGCGGCTTTGTCCGAACGATTGCCGGCTTCTCTATGCCGAAATAATTCCGTGGTTCCCCGCGCCCCACTCCGCGCCGTACCTCAAGGTGCTGCGAGAGATGAAGGCGGAAGCGAAGGGGCGGCAGTTCTATGCACGGCGACTGGAAGCAAGAACTGCTGGCAAGGTCGTATGCCACCTGAAGAAGAACAGAGATTCCGTGAGGATCAGTGTGGATCTGCGAGGTTGCAGGCAGAGGCTCTAAACCGCGGCTGATATAAAGGCAGCACGAAGGCGCATCATTGAGGATGCGCCTTCGTAGTCTGTCTGATAAGCGGGTTCGTTAATTAATCGCTCCGCAGGCGATGCGATCGCCTGAATTGCCGGCAGGATCGGTAACATAATCATCCGCTTTCTCATGGATGATCAGGGATGTGCCGCCGGGACGGATAAGCGAGTTGGGCTTGCCTTGCACAAGCGTAACAGCCGTCGTCGACATCGTCACTTGAACCTTGCCGTCCGCGCCGACCTCGATGTTCGGCAGGTCGCCGGCGTGGTATCCTTTCGGGTTATTGAAGCCATGCTGCTTGTGCGTAGGGTTGAAATGAGCTCCCGCGGTCTTGAAATCCGGCCCTTCGCATCGGCCCGTCTCATGGAAATGGAAGCCATGGGGCCCTGGAGGCAGACGGTGGGCCTGGAGCGTAATCTGCACCTTGTCTCCAATCTGGACTAGCTTGGCCGTACCGATTTGCTCGCCTTTGCCGTTAATTATGTTGACAGCGGCCGATGGCGCCTTTTCTTCGGCGGATGCCGCTTGGGAGCCGCATGCGCTGATGAGCAGAGCGCTTGCCAGCATACATACAAACGCAAGTTTTTTCATTGTGACCTCCTTGTTAGTAACCGGCGTTATATAGTAGTGTGTCACAATAATTAGAAAAAGATAACATTCGCCTGCGCATCGGCAGTGCTATTTAGTTAAATGTTGAAATTCGGCAAAACTATATGTTTTTCAGAAAAAAGGAAAAAAAGAGCGTCGGAAGTTCATGATCCTTTGTCTTAGCCTGCCGAAGTTTGCGCTTCTGAACAGAAACTGCGTATAATAATCATTATACGCAGTTATTTGAAGGCTGCGGAATGACGATAAAGGAGTATAGATCAGCAATGAATCTGACCCGTCATGAACTGAACGCGCTGTATGAGGAGCCGCTGGAAGGGTTCCGTTTATGGATGGCGAACGCAGGGTACACCGAATATACGCAGCGCAATTACATAGGCGATGTGAGACAGTTCCTGCGCACGCTGAACGGCAAGCCCGTCGAGGAAGTGACGAAGATGCAGGTGCTGGCCTTTTTCGCGCAAGTCAAGGCTTCCGGCGTCAGCGATGCGACCCGGAACCGCAAGCATTGCGCGCTGACCAGCTTCTACCGGGCGCTGAACGAGCTGGAATGGACAAGCGTCAACCCCGCGCTGGGCGTGAAGAAGTCGAAGACGGAGATGAACCGGGCCCCCGTCTATTTGGAGCCGGAGCAGCTGCAGACGGTGCTGACGCACGCAAGGGGCAAATATTATAACCGGAATCTCGCGATTTTAATGCTGATGGCCTATGCCGGCCTCCGGGTAGGGGAGGTGCATCGGCTGAATGTGGCGGATTACCATCCGGAGCGGCAGACGCTGGAGGTGCTCGGAAAAGGTCGCAAATGGCGGACCGTTCCGCTTCCGGCTGCGGTCGCGGAGCAGCTCCGACTCGCCCTGTTAGAACGGTTGACGCCGTGGCGAGCGGGCGAGGATGCGCTGTTCATCTCGCAAAAAGGCCGCCGGTTGTCCATACGGAACATTCAATATATCGCGGAGCAGGCGTTCGAAGGACTGGCAGCGGAAGAGGGCGTCATAACACCAGGGCGGGGGCGTTCCTACTCCTGTCACAAGCTGCGCCACTCGTTCGCGACCCTGCTGCTCCGAAGCGGCGCGGATATCCGCACCGTGCAGGATATGCTTGGACATGCCTCCATTCAGACGACAACGGTCTATACGCATGTCTCCGACAAGCAGAAGCAGGAAGCGGTCGAGCGATTGCTTCCTTATATAAGAATGAAGGGAGCGGAATTCGAGCATGATGGAAATAACGGAAAAGGAACAGAGCGATGAATACTCCGCGCCGGATTCGATCTCGTCCAAATAATAACATAATATATATTATGTAAACTATTATCCGGGAGGGGGAACACGATGAATTCGATCAAGCTGCGCGCTCAAGCCTTGCTGCGGAACAAAAGGCTGATGCATATTCTAAAAATTGTGTTCCCGATCACCGTTATTGTTTTTGTCATTTTCCAGGGCCAGAAGGAATTGGCTCATTTCTCGATCAAAAAGTCGCTGCATGCGATCCGTTTGTTGTCCGGGGATTATTTTACGGGGTTAATTGTTGCCGGCGGCCTGGCCGTATCCTGCATGTATTTCTATGATGTCCTGCTGCTTCGTTCCATCCGGGTGCCGTTCCGCTGGGGGAAAGTATTCCGCGTCTCCTGGATCGCCAACACGTTCAACGGGATTTTCGGCTTCGGCGGCATTGCCGGAGTCGGCGTGCGGACGATTCTCTATCGCGAGTCGGCAGGAGAAGTGGGTCGCCTGCTGCTGGCGATCGCCTGGATGGCTCCGTCGATGATTAGCGGATTGTCGATTCTTGGCATTCTGGTGATGTTCGGCGTCTTTCCCGCATTCAATCTGCTCGCCGTCAAAGGATGGCTCTGGATCACGTTAATCGGGGTGGCGCTGTTCTTCCCGGCGTATATTCTGTTCTCCCAATGGAAGGGGCGGCGGCACGCCAATGCGAAGATTACATTGGGTTATACGATTGTCTCCTTCGCCGAGTGGCTGGCGGCGGGATCTGTCGCCTATCTGATCCTGTATCTGCTGGGCAGCGACGTCACGTACCCCGAGGTGATCGGCGTGTTCACCGTCAGCGCGATCGCCGGGCTGATCAGCATGGTTCCCGGCGGCTTCGGGACGTTCGATATTACATATCTCATCGGGCTGCAGGCGATTGGCGTGGCCGACAGCACTGTCTTCACGGCCTTGCTGCTGTACCGGATTGTTTATTATTTCATCCCGTTTGCCTTGGGACTTATCTTCGCCGCCTTCGAGTTCGGGGGAGTCGCCGTGAAGCGATTCGAGGATCATCCGACGATCGGCTCCTACATAGAGACCGGAAGCATCATTTGGTTCATTCAGCGCTCGCTGTGGAATTCGCTGTCCTCCTGGTCGGTCGTTATTTTGATGTTCATGACCTCTTTATTCCTGTCCCTCTACACGCTGACCGTGCCGGAATGGGAGCGGAGCGCGTTCCTGCTGCCGCTCATCTACGGCGATCACGGCGATTTCTACCCGCTGGTGAACGGAATCGTGCTGGGAGCGAGCATTTTGATGATGCTTATGCTCAAGGGGCTGTTCGAACGGACAATCCGGGCTTATTTCGTGACTTTGCTGTCGCTCGGCCTATGCACGGTCCTGACGTTCCTGCTCGGGACGACGATTCGCCATACGCTGTGGCTGGCCGGGATGATCCTTGTTCTCGTGATGCTGCGCTCGCAGTTCAATCGTTACCGCTACCCGCTCACGAAGGGGACCATCATCGTCACCGGCATTCTGATGACCCTGTTCCTGCTCAGCTACGCGCTGGTAGGTTATCTGCTCGGCGAGATCCATCTCGAGCCGGCGTATGCAAGCGTGACTTTGAGCTACGCTCAATTTACGACGACGCTGTTGACGGGGCTGGTGACCGCACTGCTCCTGTATTCGATCTCTTACGTCGCCTTCGAGCGCCATCTGCGGGAACCGCTCGGCCGAGCCTGGATTCCGGAGGATGATGCGCTCCTTCAGGGGCCCAATGGGTGGCTGTACCGCCGCTTGCCCGGGAAGCGGGTCTTCCATGCCATCACCGGGAAGCTGCCGCTTCCGTTCCTCGTCCGGAACCGGAGAGCGATTCTGTTCGGATGTCCGCCGTCCCGGCGCCATCCGGAAGCGATGCAGCTCTCGCTGACCGAACTGTACGAGCAGGCGGATCGCTACGGCCTGGATATCGTGTTCCTGCAGGCCGGCGTGGAGGAGATGCCGATGCTGCATGATTTTGGCAATGATTTTTTCAAAATGGGGGAGAGCGCGCGCCTCGATATTCCTGCCGGCCGCATCAGCCTGCCCCATGCGCAGCATGAGCTGCTGCCGCTGCCGCTTGATGCGCAGCGCCTCCGGGAGCTGACGCATGTCGTCCAGCATCAGTACCAGGCGGTGCCCCATGGGTATCTGGCCTCGCTTCGCCGCCTGCTGTCGACCGAGGATCCGGATTTGCGGCTGCTCCTGCTGCACGGAGAACCGGATCGCTGCATCGGATACGCTGTCTACCGCATTCATCCTGCCGGGAAGGCGATGATCGTGGAGGATATCCGTATCCGATTCAGTCTAGCGCGGCCCGAGCATGAGGAGCCGCTCGCCCAACTCCGCGAGCTGCTGCTGCGGCAGGGACAGCGCCATCACTGCGACCGGCTCGTATCCGGCCTCGTGCCGCTGTCCCATGTGGAGACGAACCGGGCTCCGCGCCTCTGGTCCGAGCGGGCCGCGACCGCGATATTCCGCCGCGTTCGCGATCTGTACCCGTTGTCTCAGCAGCGCTCCTTATGGGAAGCGTTCGGGCCGGTCGTATGGGATCCGCAATATATCGCTTTCCTGAAGCAGCGGCAGATGAACTGGACGATATGGCGCCTCGCACGATCGTTGAGCCAGGTGCGCAAGGGAACGCGCGGCGGCAGGACATGAAAACTTTATGAAAATCACTCAAAAGGACTGGGAGCGCCTCCCGGTCTCTTTTTATGGAGAAAATCGCTTACAACGCCGCTTTCCGCCTGCATCCAGCTCTGGGCGGCACCGGGCCGCTTTGCTACAATGGTAAGGAAAAGACATCATCGGTGAACTTTAAAGGGTGGTTTTGTATGCTTGGATTTGCGATTTTGCTTGGTTTTCATCTTGTGGGGACCGGATTGCATGCGCTGCTTCATCTGCCGCTTCCGGGGAACGTCATTGGTCTCATCTTATTTTTGATCTCGCTCGGCTTCGGCTGGGTGAAGCTCGAATGGGTGGAGCAGTCGGCCCAGTTCCTGCTTGATCATATGCTCTTATTCTTCATACCTTACGTCGTGGGCGTCATCGCTTTCCTTCCGGTGCTCGAATCGCATGGATGGAGCATTGCCGCAGGGATCGTCGGCAGCACGCTGCTCGTCCTGTGGGTGACCGGCTTCACCGCCGCGAAGCTGCAGAAGCCCGCCCGCCAGGACGTTCGAGCGAACGGGAAGGGGGAGACGGCATGACCGATATCATCTGGTCGCATCAACCGTTGTTCGGCATTGCCGCCACCATCGTCGTCTATGCGCTGGCCCGGCTGGTCCAATCCCGGGTATCCTGGGTGCATCCGATTCTGTTCTGTTCCGTCGTCCTGATCGGCTTCCTCTGGATTGGCGGCATTCCGCTGACGGATTATCAGATGGGCGCCGATATGCTGTCGCTTCTTCTCGGGCCGGCCACGGTAGCGCTGGGGGTTCCGATCTATAAGCATCGGCATATCGTGAAGCGGCAGTTCAAGGCCATCGTTCTCTCGATTACATGCGGCTCACTCGTCGGCGTCGTTAGCGTGGCGGCGCTGATGGTCAGTCTCGATGGGGCGCGCGATGTCGTGCTGAGCATGCTGCCGAAGTCGGTAAGCTCTCCGATCGCCGTGGAGATCTCGCGCACGCTCGGCGGGATGCCCGAGCTCTCTGCCGTCTTCACCGTCTTCACGGGCGTCATCGGAAGCATGTTCGGGATGCTGTTCCTCCGGCGGACGGGAATCAAGGACAATGTCTCGCTTGGCTTGGCGATGGGAACGGCCGCGCATGGCTTCGGAACCTCGCGCAGCCTCGCCGAATCGGAGATGCAGGGCACGTTCAGCGGCCTGGCGATGGGCCTCGCCGGTCTCATTACATCGGTGCTGTTCATTCCGCTCTATTTATTTTTGTAATTCCGCCCTCGTCTTGTCGGCAGCTTGATTTGGCAGGGCATTGACTTATAATAGGATGCAGCTTGCGGAAAAAGGAGACGAGGAAGAACGTTGGAAAAAGGGAGAATAGAGCAGATCGCGGGTCGGCTGCTTGAACGTTCCGGCCTGCCGGTTACGATCTCGATTGAGCGGCGGTTCCCGGGGCATCGTCTTGTCGGCGGCAAGTACAGCCTGAATTCCCGTACGATTACGATGTATTCTGAAGCCGTCGCGGCGCAGTGCGTCCAGTTATTCGGCTCGCCGGACCGGGTCGAGGATTATTTCGCCGTCGTCGTGGCCCACGAGCTGGGCCATGCCGCGGACGCGGAGCTGGAGAGGCTGTCCGCAGCGATGGAAAAGGGCGGCAGCGCGTCGGATATCCGGCGGATCGCGCTCCGGATCGAAGAGAATGCTTGGGCATATGCGGTAGCTTTGCTTCCGGAGATCGAGGGGGCCTTCATCCAGGCCATTATCGAAGAATCGTTACAGGCGTACCGGGAACAGGATGAAGGGCGAACCGCTTAGCATGGGTACCGGGGAACCGAGTGAAGCGCGAACCGCTTAGCATGGGTACCGGGGAACCGAGTGAAGCGCGAACCGCTTAGCATGGGTACCGAGAACCGGGTGAAGCGCGAACCGCTTAGCATGGGTACCGAGAACCGGGTGAAGCGCGATCCGTTTAGCAAGGGTACGGGGAACCCGGATGAAGGGCGAACCGCTTAGCATGGCGGAAATCGTGGGAGGGAGCTTTGTCGCATCATTGAGGCTGTCCCGCAGGCAGTGCGCAAGGAGGCAAGGCGGGATATGCAGTATTGGCAGGAAGACGGCGGAAGGAAAAGCGGCGGAATTGGGACAGGTTGAGACGAGGCGGTGTGACGGAGCAGGTGAAATGAAAATCCTGCGTGAATGCAGGATTTTACGCTGTTTGTTGCCATATTTGAGTAAATTGCTGTAAAAGTGCATTATTCTCGCCGATTTTTCTTTTCTATCTATGGCAAAGCCTGAAATTCCTGCACTTTTGCAGGAATCCATCTCGCGGGCGACGCCTCATTACGGAAAGCTGTATTTTTGCATCATTTCTGCAAGCCGAGCTTGGAGAACGAGGGGGTTGTCTCATCACTGCAGCGACACACTGCTGATGGGACAGCCCCTATTTTTATGGGCTAGGGGGGCTGGCGCCTGCATGAATGTGAAGAAGCTTGGATTATTCTCGGGCGTATGTTTCTGCCGCGGCCGTACCGGGTAAATAGTAGGTGGCGTGTCATCATTTTTCTGAAAGATCAGAAACGGATTGGAGGGTGGCGCGTATTATTTTACATAAAGGAGCTGAAGATGAATGAAAGCAACGTTATGGGCATGGGGGATTCTGCTTGGGTTAAGCCTCCCTACGATTGCCGGGGCAGCCGGCAACTATTCTGCGGAAGAGGCGTTCCGGGATCCGAATACCGGAGCGATCTATTATAACGTAACACGGACAGACGACAAAGGCTTCGATCAGCGCGTCGTCGTCAAGACGACGGACGGGCAATGGAAGCAATGGGACGAGAAGATTCGCCGCATAGTTACGGGAGCGGAACAGAACGAGCCCCTGCTGGACACTACATATCAGGACAGTGTGCTAGGCGGCATGCAGTATGCGTTCGACCCGAATGATCAGGAAGTGGTAAAAGGCAAATGGTTCGAGCCTTCGCCGAACAGAGAATGGGGCCTGCATCAGCGCCGATATACCGTTACCGGAGAGCAGGGCGGAAGAAAAGCGGTATACAGCTATCTGTTGAAAAATAATAAAACCGGCGCGACGAAGGAGTGGCTGCGGACGAATCAATATGCGCAGGCCACCTGGCTGCATGATAACCGCATCGTATACAGCCATATCAGCGAGAAAGCGAAGCAGGAAGAAATTCTTGTCTATAATCCGGCGAACGGCAAGACGGAAAGAGTGGTGCTCGGCAATCTGAAGGGGATTCATCCGGAATCCGGCCTGATCGTCTACTCGGAGAACAAGCCGGAGCGTCCGCTGTTCCTGTACGACTTGAATAAGGGCGTAGCGAAGCCGATCAAGGATTGGGCGGAAGCGGAGACGTATTTGCCGAAGCCCGCGGCAGCGAGAGACGCGACGGCCGATCTGCCCGAGGATTTCGACCTGGATGCGATTCCGGTCGAGAAGCTCCCGGTGAAGGTCCGCGCGGCTTACACGGTGGTCCTGGACGAGGCGAAGGTCGGCGTGCCTGTCGCGTTCGAGGAGCAGGGGCAGATGCGCATTCCGCTGAAGCCGCTCGCGGAGAGCCTCGGCTGGAGCATAGCGAAGCTGCCGGCGAAGGCTCCCGATTACCGGTTCAAGGTTACGAACGGAAGCAAGTCGGCCGTGCTGAACAGCGGCAACAGCCTGCTGCAAGAAGGATCGCTGTATATTACGCCGGAAATAATCGGCAAGCTCGGTTACAAGTCGGTTCAGGTCCAGGAATTCAAATCCTGAAGCGGCATACAGCAGGATCAGAGCGTCCCGACGCGGTTGGGGCGCTTTGTGGCATGCGCGATCGGGCATACGTCTTCAGCTTCGCCTGTCGCGATGGAGAGATCAAAAGCTTGTTGATCCGCTCACCTGAGCCTGATGCTTTGCCGCGCAGCAGGGCATAATTTTACGGGCGGGGCCAATTGACGGTATGATAAAAGCGCAGAACGATGGCTGGGCCGACTTGATAACCGCGCCGAAATAGCTTGCCGTTGTGGCGTGACCTCCGTTTGCAATATCAATCCGAATCCGAAATGGAGATGACTTGGGATGCAAAAAATTACGACTTTTCTTATGTTCGAGGGACAAGCTGAAGAGGCAATGAATTTCTACACCTCGTTGTTTTCAGATGGAGAGATTGTAAGTCTCGTTCGCCAAGACGGCAACGGGGGAGGCCAGGAAGGGAAAGTGCTGCACGCGGTCTTTGCGCTGAACGGGCAGACGTTCATGTGCATTGACAGCAGCCTGAAGCATGAGTTCACCTTTACGCCATCGATGTCGCTGTTCGTGAACTGCGAGAGCGAAGAGGAAGTCGATGAGCTGTATGCCAAGCTGTCGGAAGGCGGGCAAGAGCTGATGAAGTTGGGTCCTTCCCCGTTCAGCAAGAAATTCGGTTGGGTAAATGACAAATTCGGCGTCTCCTGGCAGTTTAACTTGGCCAACAACAGTAAATGATTCGCGGTATCGGATATAGCGGGACTGCGCTGTTCTCTATTTTCATCACATTGTGATATATTTCACATATTATAATCCAAATTCATGTTATAGTAGAACCATAAAGAAGAGGGAGTGAGAATGATGAGAACCTTCAAAACCTTCGACGTTCAGAAGCACGCCGACAACGTAACCCGCAACTACCTCCAATTGTGCTATATGTGCGACGACAATCACCGCTGTACGACTGAGAACGAGTGCAAGCGATGCTGGGAGGAGAACGGCGCCGTAGCGGAGCAGCAAGACGACACTCGGGATTTGCTGCAAGCTTACTATGCTTAATCGAGGCTGGATCAAAAATGAGAGCTTTGTATACCCAACTATGTGAAAAGAATAACTTTCCAATTGCGATTCACCCCTTTATAAAGGCCAACCTTTGCGCTTCCGCCAGAGGATTGGCCTTTTTCATGTCCTTGGAGCCGGAAAAGGGGAGCCGCTGCGGCGTGTCGCACGGTTAAAATCGTGATACAATAGAAGAAGATGAGCAACGAAAGGAAGGATCCCGATGCCCCAACGGAAGCAGCTTGAAGTATACTACGATGAATGGTGTCCGCTGTGCGCCGGAATCCGGCGCCGCCTCGAACGATGGGATTGGCTTCATGCGCTCCGGTTCCGTTCGATCCGCGATGGCGAGGCCATATCTGATATGGCAGCGAGGGGAATCTTGCCGGATGCGTTGGAAGCGCGGATGCATGTCCGACGCACCGGAACCGGGGAGATTGATTCGGGAATCGCCGCCGTGCTCCGGCTGTGCTCCCGGGTGCCGCTGCTAATGGGATTATGTCCTGCGGTCTGGCTGACCATCAAGCTTGGCTTCGGCGAGCGAGTGTACGATTGGATCGCGTCCCGGAGGATGATCGTGCCTGCGGGCGGGTGCCTGGAGGACGGCTGTAATTGGGAGAGAGGGTCATCCTCCTGATATCCTGCCGCCCGGCGGGAGACGAATGAGGAGAAGGAAGATAAGACTGCGGCTCCAGACGGACTCCTCGCGAGAAGCAAAGAGGACGCATGGAGCCGCGGGAAGGCAAGACTAGACTTGAAGATAACGCTTTCTTTTCGCTGCAACTTACATTTCCTTTTTTAATTGGCTGATTCTCCCTTGGCTTACGCCGAGGATTTTGGCGAGTTCCTTCTGGCTTGCTCCAGGATACTCTTCGAATGCTTCCCGGAGACGCTGGATCAGTTCGGACGTTTTGGCTCGCTTCTTGGCCTGGGGCTGAGGGGCAATAGGTGCCATGTCTTGGGCTCCGGCGAGTTCCTTCAGGCAGGAAGAGCAAATGAATTGATCCTTGTAGTAAGTCACACTTTCCATACTCCGGCAGAAAGTGCATTCCGTCGAAGTATATTTCCGCAGCACAAGAATATGATCATCCAGCACAAAAAACTCCACTGCATCTCCAATCTCAATGTTGCGGGCATTGCGAATTTCAACCGGAATAACAATGCGGCCAAGGCTATCTAAGCTACGAATCATACCCGTGTCCTTCATCAGGCACCCCTCTCGCTTCTGGCTATCATTTTTTAATAGTATAACAAATAAATGATGGTAAAAAAAGGCTTATTATCCTGTCAAAAAATGCTATTTATCGACAAAAATACATAGTTCTTTATTCATCGGTCTGGTTCAAGGCGCGGAAGATGACGGAAAGGAACGATGGGCAGGGGCATGAGAAAGGAACTGTTCGGACAAATTAATCCTATTCAAAAGAGAGGGCGGATGTGCATGAAAACAAAGTTTACTTCTTATCTCATGTTCCGAGGCGAGGCGGAAGAAGCGATGAACTATTACATAGACGCGTTCAGCGTTCGGTTCCGGCCAGATCGTCACGATTAGCCGCTATGGCGACGTCAGGAACAATGTCGAGTCGAGCATCGCGGAGGAGGACTGCGATAAGCTCATTCACGGGGAATTTATCGTCGGCGGCCAGACGCTCTATTGTGCCGACAGTGCGGGAGACGGGCAGCTTGAGGAGAAGCATCGCGTCCAACTGACGATTGCTTGCGGCAGCGAGGAGGAAATGAACCGGCTCTACGAGAGGTTGTCCGCAGGAGGGCGTATTCTGATGCCATTGCAGATGACGTTCTGGCAATCGAAGTTTGCGGTGGTCGCGGATCGATTCGGCATTTGCTGGCAGCTGGACTTGCCGCAGTCTGCTTCCTCTTGAAGAAGAAGCTGGGGCTGAACGGGGAATAGGGGCATCTGTCCGGTCATATGGGGCAATCAAGTTTACATAATATAAATTATGTTATATCAATAAACGACTGAATAAGGCTGGGCAGCCGGAGCTTGCCGGGCCAATTCACCGCCTCTCCAGATCCGGGCCAGGAGAACGCCATGAATGAGAAGGCTTGAGTGCAAGAGAGGGCGATAATCCCATTGACATTGCCAGAATACACTGGAACGAGAAAAGGCCCGAAGAACGGCTCTCCGGGCTTGTACACAATTCCTTCTTGGAAGGCTTCAATAGGGCGCCGTCTGATAGTCGAAGAGGGGAGATATTTGTTCGTTGCTGTAGGTTTGGTGGAAAATATGCGTTGCCGCAGGCGACATCGGCGGTATCAGCCATGACCAATCGCCGGTCAGGGGACGGTCCGCTTCCGCCTCCTGCTGCTCGAAGCGCTTGAACTGCTGAGCCGCAGTATGATGATCGACGATGCTGACGCCGGCTTCCTTGAAAGAGTGCAGGACGGCCGCGTTCAGCTCGACCAAGGCCCGATCTTTCCACAGGGTCGCATTGGAAGCGGTGTTCAGTCCCATGCGCGCCGCGATGACAGGCAGTTGTTGATAGCGCTGCTCATCCGCCAGATTGCGGGCGCCGATCTCCGTGCCCATGTACCAGCCGTTGAACGGAGCCGCTTTGTAGTCAATTCCCCCGATCTCGAGCCGCATATCCGCAATGATCGGGACCGCATACCAGCGGAGACCGAGCTCTGCGAACCAGCCGTATTCCGGATGCGTCAGCGGGACCTCCAGCACTTCCTCCGGCGCCAGCTCCACCCATTGCGGCGGCTCGCTGCCGGCCTGAACGACCAGGGGCAGAATGTCGAACGGGGTCCCCGCGCCCTGCCAGCCCAGCGATTCGCAGATGCGGGTGAAGCGGAGCGAATGCGGATCGCCCCAGCGGCGGCCGTCTTTGTCATAGCCTGCATAGCGGATCAGCTGGTGGTTCCAGATCCGAATCGGCTCGCTGCCGGGCTCGTCCGCCCGGAAGACTGTCACCGTCGGCCGGATCTTGCCGCCATTGGTCGCGAAGGCGATATGCCTGCGCAGCGCTTGCAGCACTTCAGCGGCCGTGGACGCTTCCCGTTCGTCGATGACCTGCAGGGACGGCCAGAATAAGCGGCCGATGCAGCGGTTGCTGTTGCGCCACGCCATTTTGGCGCCATGCTCCAATTCCTCGAAGGTATGCGCATAGGTGCCCCGGGAGGCGACCTCCCGCTCAATCTCGCTCATTCGCCGCTTCGCCGCGGCCGCATCCTTGCCGAGCTCGTGGTAGCAGCGCGCGATGAAGCTGGCCGCCGCCTCGATAAGTTTCTCTTCCCTTGTTCGCGTTTCCGTCATATCTATTGCTGTCCTTCCTTCAATCTGTCGTCAATACCTTCAGCATATCATACCGGCCGCCTCATTCCCGTGTCCGTTTCCGACATTTTCTTTACGGCTTCCGCAGCCGCGAATGGCTGCCCGAGTCCAGGGCGCGGGTTCAAGGGGAGCAAGCGCCGCAAGCGGGGCATCGTGGCACCGGTTCGCATTTCCCCCGAATTCAGATATTGGTGACATGCAAGCTGTCACCAATGCCGTGATATAATGCATACAGCAGGAGCGAAAAGATTACAGCGCGAATCGGAAGGAGGAATGGAATCCGCCATGAAACGTTCGGACCGTCTGGCCGCCATTGTGATGGCGCTGCTAACGGGGACGGAGACCGCCCAGTCGCTGGCTGACAAGTTCGAGGTATCCAAGCGAACGATATTGCGGGACATGCAGGCTCTGAGCGAGATGGGGGTTCCCTTCTACGCCGCGACCGGCCCTGTCGGCGGATACCGGCTCATGGACGGCTATAAGCTTCCGCCCTTGCAGTTCAGTCCGTTGGAGGCGATGACGGTCTTGTGCGCGCTTCAGGGCATGACCCAGCTTGCCGATACGCCGTTCAACGCCGAACGGTGGAGCGCCTTGAGCAAAATCAAACAGGCGCTCCCCGATCAGGTGAGGAGCGAAATCGAGCCGCTCCTGGACAAGCTGATCTTGTCGATGCCGAAGCGGAATTACCGGGTTCCGGTGCTGAACCGGCTGATGGACTGCGCGGCTGAAGGCATCTGGATTCGGGCCCGTTACCGATCGGCGAGCCAGACGCGCTGGCTGCGGCTCCGGCCGCTGCGCATCGTGTCCGCGCACGGCTACTGGTATTGCGAAGCCTTCTCCCACGATCATGAGGAAGAACGAACCTTCCGGGTCGATCGGTTCCAGGAGATCGAGCGCATCGAAGCTCCGGCGGAGCTGGAAGCGTCCCGGCTCAAGCGCAGCCGCGTCAAGGAGGCGCCGGATGCCGGCGGCGGCGAGATACCGATCCGCGCCCGCCTGACGTACCGCGGCGCGCTTCTGGCCGAGCAGGACGAGCATATTGGCGATCGGGTGCTCCAGATTGGGGAAGAGGAGTGGGAGGTCGAATTTGAGTGTCCGCGGAGCGAATGGGAATGGGCGGCAGGTTTCTTCTACGGTCTGGGGCCCGACGCAGAGGTGCTCGAGCCGCCGGCCCTCCGCCGGGCAATCCGTGATCGGGCCGTACGCATGTGCGAACGGTATGCGGCGGATGAGCCGGCCGGGGAGCCCCGGGTTCAACAGATTTCGAAGGAGGAAGAAAGATGAGGCAGCCAATGATTGATACATATGAAGAAGCAATCGAGGCCGTACGCGCCTGCGGCATCCTGCCGCTTGCTCCCTTAATTCCGGATCATCCCTCCCTATCCGGGATTACGCTGCCCGAGCGGTGGCATTCCGATACGGAACTCGATCCTTGGCGCTGGCGCGTCCGGTTCCCGGGCGACGGCATCGCGGCGTATGGGAAGTTCATGAAGAAGAAGGCGATCTTGGTCGCCAGCGATCTGGTTCCTTCCGTGAGGAGCCTTCTCGGAAGCAGCCGCAGCATCGCGCAGCGGTACGGCGACGGCCTCATATCGAAGGCCGCCAAGGAGGTATATGCGATAATCGAGGAGGAGCAGGGGATCGAGACGCGGGCGCTCCGTGCCTCGGCCGGCATGAAGGCCAAGGAGAGCAAGAAGGAATTCGATCAGGCATTGGCGGAGCTCCAATCCGGATTCGACATCGTCATCTCCGGCGTCAGGGCGCCGCGGAACGAGGCCGGCGAGGTGAACGGCTGGAACAGCACTTGCTTCGAGACGGTGGAGCATTGGATGGAGGGCGCGGGGATTCCGTTGGCGCCGATGTCGGCGCACGAGGCAAGAAGCCGCCTGCAAGCGCGTCTGGGGGAGCACAGCAGTCCGCAGGCGATGGCGTACTTCGCGAAGGTATTCGGCTTTTGAATATATGATTAATCATGTTAAATATTAAGGAGGTTTAATAGAATGGGGAAACCACCTGGATTGGAAGCCGCAGCCTCTTTTCTTTATGACAACGCCCGGCTGCTGGATCGGCGCCGCTTCGAGTATCACTTTGCGGGCGGCCGCGCCGAGGATGTGCTCGCAGCGCTGCGGGCTTATCAGAATGAGGACGGCGGGTTCGGCCATGCGCTGGAGCCCGATATCCGCTGTCCGCACAGCCAGCCGGTGCCGACGGAGATGGCGCTGGCGCTTATGGATGAGATCGGCGTCTTCGATGCGGACATCATGGAGGGCATCGTGCGGTACTTGCGCAGCATCTCCGTTCCGGGCACCGGCGGCTTCCCGCTGGCGTTCCGGACGGTGAATGATTATCCGCACGCCCCGTGGTGGACGATCGAGGATGACAGCCGCGCCTCGCTGAACCCGACCGGACGGATCATCGGGCTGATGATGAAGCAGCCCGGGCTGGAGGAGGTCCAGGAAGCAGACTGGTTCCGTCATGCGGCCGAGTTCGTATGGAGCCGCATCGGGCAGCCCGATCTCCACGGCTTCCATGATCTGATTCAATGCGTTACGTTTCTGGAGCATGTCCCGGATCGGGACAGGGCGGAACCGCTGCTGGAGCAATTGGATCGCGTCCTGCGGCAGCCAGGGGTCATTGAGCTGGATCCGCATGCGGAAGGCTATGTGCACAAGGCGCTGGACTGGGCTCCGGCGCCGGAGAGTTACTGCGCGCGGTTCATCGGCCCGGAGGACCTTCGCCGGCATCTGGACGCGTTGGAGGAGGGGCAGCAGGAGGACGGCGGCTGGACGATTAGCTGGCCGGCGGTCAGCGCGGCCTGCGAACTCGAATGGCGCGGCAGCGTCACGGTCGATCGTTTGCTGACGCTTCGCAGCTTCGGCAGACTGCCCCGAACCTAATCATAACGGCGTCCCCTGCTGAGCGGGCAGGGGACGTGCGATGACTATCGATGCTGCGAAGGGATCCGTTCCAGCATGACGGAACGCAGCTTGACTTTGTCCGCCTGCCAGATCTCGTTGAACTTCGAATGGCGATCCTTGATGAAGCGGGAGGTCAGCGTCAGCTCATACGTGCCGGGGGCAGGAATGAAGACCTTCCCCAGCCGGGAATGGACCTCCTTGTAAGGATACTGGCATGACTGGGATTCAGCGATGACCGAATCTTCCTGCGGAACCGTCTCGATCGTCTCACCGGCGAACGTGAGCCGAATGCCATCGCCATAGGAATCGGGGAGCGACGCGTCCGCGCGCTTGAAGCTGATGAGCGAGAGCGCATAGGCGCCAGGCTCCGTCACCGCGATGTTCCAATCCGCCCGCCGCACCGCCGCGGTCCCGTCGCCGAGGCCGCCCGCCTCTGTCACCGCGCCTGACGTGATGTCGACCTTCAGCAGGCCGGACGGGAGCACCGTGAATCCGGTATCGAGATCGTGCACGTCTTCGACTTCGAGCGCGATGACGGATACCGCCCGATCCGGGGCCGTGTCCGGAAGGGACACGGACAGCGTATGACGTTCCGTGCCGCCATGGTAGGTGTGGGTGAGAGGAAGCTCTCTTCTCAACGGGTCTGCAAGCAGGTATGCCTTGATTACGCGGCTGCGCATCCCTTGCAGCTTCAACGGGCCGCGCGGCCACCTGTCATTGAATACGTGCAGGTAGAGGCGTCCCGGCTTCGCAGTCACGGCACCCCAATCGAATTCATAAGGGAAAGGACTCGCGGAGGCGCCGTAAACCGCTTCCGCATTCCGTTCCGTCCACTCCCCGATCTCGCGAAGCCGTTCTGCCGCCGGCTCCGGTATCGTTCCTTTCGGCGAAGGACCGACATTCAACAGCAAGTTCCCCCCCTTGCCGACTATGGTGACCAGCTGGCGAATAAGGGAATCGGCCGTCTTCCAGGCTTGATCTTTCGGACAGTATCCCCATGTCTCATTCATGGTCATCGGCGTCTCCCAAGGCCGGGATTCCTCGCCGAACATCGGCGTCTCGTTGTCGCCCTTGGATTGATAATCGCCCATTCCCCGGTATTGGCTCACCCGGCTGTTAATGAGACAATCCGGCTGAAGGCGGCGCACATGGGCCACGATATCCTCGCTGTCTTTCTTCGACAGCTCGCCCGCCGTATCGAACCAGAGGAGGCCGATCGGGCCATATTCGGTAAGCAGCTCCTTGATTTGCGGCTTCACAAGCTCATTCCAATACGTATCGAATTGCTTCTCTTCCATTTTGTAATCCCATATGTTGTTGGCGAACTGATGCACCGAGTGCGGATGGTGCCAATCGATGACATGCGAATAATAGAAGCAGAGGCGGATGCCTTCCTCCTGGCAGGCCTGCGCCAGCTCCTTCATCGGATCGCGCTGGAACGGCGTCGCATCGACGATATTGAACGGTTCGGCCTGGGAGCCGTACATCGCGAATCCGTCGTGATGCTTGGCGGTAATCACGATATACTTCATGCCCGCCTGCGCGGCCAGCCGGACCCATTCCTTCGCGTTGAAGCGCTCGGGATTGAATTGCTCTGCCAGCGATTCATATTCGGCGACCGGTATTTTCGATCCGTACATATGCCATTCGCCTTCTCCGGGAAGGGCATACAGTCCCCAATGGATGAACATGCCGAACTTCGCTTCCGTCCACCAGCTCATCCGCTCTGCCTGCTCGCGATTCGACGGTTGAATCGCCCCTGCCACATTCATTCCACCGCCTCCTTGACATGGATTAGGCACCGTTCGGGCATGAATGCCGATTGAGATGCCCTCTTTCCCTCATACCTATTCGCTCTCCGGCGGTCTCATCACTGCTGCGTCGCCATGCCCGGCCCAATTGGGTTCGATGGCCCGCCCGAACGGCAAGGATAGGGAGGCAATAGGGAGGCAGCCTTCATCGTGCCGAGTTCCCTCATCCCGGGAAAATGACGGCGTCTCTGCATGGCGCGGCCTCGGGGAATGGGGCTTGACAAGCCCAAGCGTCAAGAGCAACTCTTGCGGAACAAAGTCGCCCCAGGGCGGACGTTTATTTCCGGAACGTGTCTGTGACGAAGGGGCATCCGCCGCAACTTATGACCCCTTCAGCATCGTCAGCAGCATGTAACCGGCCATTCCCCAGATCAGGACGGCCGATCCTTTGTTCAGCCACGCCAGGCGCCGGCCCGTCGTATCCAGCTTGCGCAGCACCCTGCCGGCGATCGCCAGGGAGATGAACCACAACCACGATACTAGCACGGCGGCGGCGGCAAAAATGCCTCGGTCCGTTCCCGCATACTTCAAGGAGCTCGTGCCGATGACTCCGATCGTATCCATAATCGCGTGCGGGTTCAACAGCGAGACCGAAGCGGTAAAGACCATTTGCCGCTTGATCGAATCGGCCCGACGCTGCGGCTGCACGCCGTCTCCGGCCGTCTTCCACAGACTATATCCAATATAGAGGAGAAACAGAAATCCGGCGGCGAACAGCACATTTTTCAGCCAGATCCATTGGAGCAGCAGCAGCGACACGCCTTGCACGGCCAGCACGATGAGCAGCGTGTCGCATAAGGAGGCGGTAATGACGGCAGGCGCCGCCTTCCATAGCCGGGTATGAAGCGCCCCTTGATTGAAGATGAACACGTTCTGAACGCCTAACGGCAGTATGAGTCCGAATGCCAACAATACGCCATGTACAAAAGGTTCCCACATCTGTTCCATTCTCTTCCTTCCCGTTGCTTGTTGCGTCTTGCGCAGGACAAGGTCAAGCATACCTGGCCGGCTTCGGGTTGTCACCGACCATTTGGTTGTGTCCGAGCCCAACCAAAAGCTATAATGGAGCTGCGATGCGCAGGCTTCCGGCCTGCGGAGTGAACAGGGAAGGAGAGCGGCGATGCCGAATGCGTACAAGGCGGACTGGAAGCCGGATCCACGGCTTCCGCTGCCCATCTACAGACAGATCGAGCAATATGTCCAGGGGAGGATTCGCAGCGGCGAATGGAGCATCGGGATGAAGCTTCCCCCGCAGCGGAAGCTGGCCGCAGCCTTCGGCGTCAATCGAAGCACGGTCGTTACCGCGATGGAGGCGCTGATGGCGGAAGGGTGGATTGAAGGCCGGGGCCGGGGAGGAACCCGGGTCATCGGAATTCCCGACGAACGTGCCCGCCGGCCGATGAACCTTCCGGATTGGAATTCTTACGTTGAAGAAGGGGCGCATTACCCGAATCTGCCGATGATCCAGACCATCAACCGGCTGGAATTCGATCCGGATATCATCCGGCTCGGCACCGGGGAATTGTCGCCCGAGCTTCTGCCGCAGGAGCAGATCCGCGAGCTGTTCGCTTCCTTGGCGAAGCGGCCCGTCTCCCTCGGCTACGAGCAGCCGCAAGGGGATGAGGAGCTGAGGCGGCTGCTGAGCCGGGAGTTATCCCGTCAAGGAATCCAGGCGTCGCCGTCGTCCATTCTCATCGTCTCCGGAGCGCTCCAGGCGCTGCAGCTCATCTCGGCCGGGCTGCTGGAGCGCCAGTCGGCAATCCTGCTGGAGAAGCCGTCTTACTTATATTCGATCCATGCCTTCCAATCCGCCGGCATGAAGCTGATAGGCCTGCCGATGGACGAGGCCGGGCTGCGGCTGTCCGAGCTGGAGCGGTGCTGGCGGACCTATCGGGCCTCGATGCTGTATACGATTCCGACCTTCCACAATCCGACCGGAACGGTGATGAGCGAGGCCCGCCGCCGGCAGCTCCTGACGTTATGCGGGACGATCGGGCTGCCGGTGCTGGAAGACGGCGCTTATCAGGAATTATGGCTTGATCGGGAGCCTCCGGCGCCGTTGAAAGCGCGCGACGATCATGGGATCGTCCTGCATGTGGGCACGATGTCGAAAGCGGTTAGTCCCGGCTTGCGGATCGGATGGGTGGTCGGTCCGGAGCCGGTCATCGAGCGGTTGGCGGACATCAAAATGCAAACCGACTACGGCTCGAGCTCCTTGTCGCAGCAGGCGGCCAAAATGTGGTTCGCGTCCGGCATGCATGGGCCGCATCTGGACCATATACGCACGCGGCTGCGGGAGCGGCGCGACGCCATGCTGGCGCTGCTGGAGGCCCATTGGTCGGATATCGCCGACTGGTCGAGGCCGGAGGGGGGCTTCTATGTCTGGGTTCGCCTGACATCGCCGATTCCGGTGCAGCGGCTGTTCAACCAGGCTTTGAAGCAGGGCATCTTATTGAACCCCGGGGTGCTGTATGACCGATCCGCCGTCCGGCGGCTTCGCTTGTCCTATGCCTATGCGTCGCTGCCTGAGCTGGAGCATGCGCTCAAGCTGCTTCCAGAGCTGATTCGCGGCCGCTAAACGGCACGGTTGCCAAAAGAACATAATAAATATTATGTAAACTTAATGATGTTAATGGATGTGCGATGTGAACAGGTATCGATATTGGTCACCACTCAATACCTCCATGCAGCATCCGGCGAATTTTCAACTAATTAATGAGGTTAATGTTTTTTTGCTCTTTTGCTCTGTTGAATTGAACGATCCATCCGGCTCTTTCGTATCACATATAACTGAAAGGAAGAGAAGGAGAGAGCGAACCCATGATCATCGTCACTACTGAACGTCCCGCGAACCGGAAAGTGAGAGAAGCGATTGGTCCCGTCTTCGGGCTGACGGTCCGTTCGCGCGGCATAGGCAAAGATATCGCGGCAACCCTCAAAGGCCTGGTCGGCGGGGAAATTCATCAATATACCGAGATGCTGGAAGACGCGCGCAAGCAGGCGCTGGATCGGATGGTGGCCAACGCCCGGACGATGGGCGCCAACGGCATCGTGATGGTGCGCTTCGATTCGGGGGAGGCGGGGAACCGGATGAGCGAGATCGTCGCTTATGGCACAGCGGTGATTCTGGAAGAGGAGACGCCATGCTGAAGTGGATCCTGGCCTATTTCGGCTTCCAGTTCTTGCTGTTCCTTATTCTGCTGCTGATCGCCAGGAAGAAGGATCGCAGGCTGAAGCTGGAGCAGGCGGAGGAATTGCCGGACGGCTGCATCCCGACACGGGAAATTTTCCGCGATCCGTCGACCGGGCAGATTGTTGCGGTGTACTATCATCCCGCGACAGGGAAGCGGTATTACTTGCAGGAGGCCGCGGAATCGAAGCGGCGATGGCGGTAACCCATTAATAAAAATAACGGAAGGATCAAATATTTAGAAAATTTAGAAATAAGCTGTTTCACTCCCCTCCGCAATGGGTAAGTTGATCTATAACCCTATTTATACTTCACATCTTCCTGTGAGCAATAGGGAACATTGAAGGAGGTTGTTATGTCATGAGTGCACACGGCAATACTTCTCAACTCACCGCTGAACGGAGAACGGATTTCAAGCGTTCCTCCACCCGGTGCCTGCGCGAGAGCGGGCGGATTCCGGCCGTTGTCTACGGGCCGTCCATGGAGGGAGTTCCCATACATCTGGATGCGAAGGAAGTCTATAAGTTCGCGCGTACGAGCCGTTCCGAATTGTTCCACTTGAAGGTCGAAGGCAAGACGATTCCTGCCGTTATCAAGGAAGTGCAAGAGCGCTGGGGCAACTGGATCCATCTCGACATCCAGCAGGTGTCCGAGAACAAGCCGCTGCGCGTCAAGATCGCGCTGGATTATCAAGGGGTGGCGGCCGGAACGAAGGTGGGCGGCGTCCTGCAGACCCAGGAAGTGGAGCTGGAAGTCGAGGGTCTTCCTTCCAACCTGCCGACATCGATTCCCGTCGATATTTCGCATCTCAATGTCGGGGACAAGCTGACAGCAGGCGAAGTGAAGCTGCCGGAAGGCATCCAGCTGGCGGGAACGGGCAGTGAACTGCTGGCCTCCGTTATCCTGCCGCGCGGAGCCGGGGCGGCGGAGACGGAGCCGGAGACCGCCGAGAGCGCGGCGAAATAGCTTGGCGTATTGGCCTTTATCCATAAAATAAGAAGAGGAGCGTCTGACAGATACAGGTCAGGCGCTTTTCTTTTGTCACGGAGATTTCATGGTTCTGGAAAAATGGTGCACACTACGTAATGACATCATGATTATCGCATAGGCGTGCAGTGCCAATGCAGGAAGGAGCCTTGAATATGTCTGGAAGAGCCGTGCTATGCATTCTCTGCTGCAGTCTGCTCTGCACCTTGTGCTTCGGCTGCAAGGCTCCCTCGGCCTCTACGCAAGCCGCGGATCCGCAAGCGGCCGGCCAAGCCGGCCTTCAAGCAAGACAGGCATCTCCGGCGGCAGACCCGCCATCCGCTTCCGATCGGGGCGAGCAAGCCGGCAAGCAGGCGAGCCGCCCGATTCCGGATGCGGACAGTCCAGGCGTTCTCGTCAATAAGCGGCATGGGCTCCCCCCGGGGTATGCGCCGGCCGATCTGGTCTTACCGAAGGTGCGGACGCTTACGGGAATGGAGTCGAAGCGGTATTGGCTGCGCCGTGAAGCCGCCCAGGCGCTGGAGCGGTTGTTCGCCGCGGCCGAGCGGGACCATATCTATCTGGCCAGCGTCTCGGCTTACCGCTCGTCTGCCGCGCAGACCGCCGTATACCGCCAATATGTCGATACGGAAGGCTCCCGGCGGGCAAGCGTCTACAGCGCCGCCCCGGGCCACAGCGAGCATGAGACCGGCTTGGCCGTCGATCTGTCCGGCAGCGACGGCCGGTGCGCGGTGCAGGATTGCTTCGCGGCTACGAAGGAAGCGAAGTGGCTGGCGGCGCATTCGCACCGCTTCGGTTATGTTATCCGTTATCCGCGAGGAAAAGAGGAGATAACCGGTTATCAGTATGAACCGTGGCATCTCCGCTATGTCGGCCGCGATCTGGCTGCGCGGTTGACGGCAGGGGGAATGACGCTGGAAGAGTATTATGGGGCCGATAGCCGCGAATAAGGATGGCTGCCGTCCCGCTTGCCGTTCTGTCCGGGCGGCGACACTGGCCTACAAGCATCATCCGGTTGCGTAAAAGGCCCGTCCCTCGGTGGGGATGGGGCCAATTCGGCACCGCGGCGCTCAAAAATAATCCGAGAAATAAGGCGTCTGGCGGTCGATCAGCTTCTCCAGCTGCTCGATCGTCGCCCGCTGCGCCTGGAAGCGTCCCGCCCGCGCCAGATAGGCCGGACGCTTGTAGCCCATCAGCATGGTCGTCAATGTCTGAATGTCGAAGGCCGCCGCCGGGCTGCCTCCGCCCTCCGTCAATTGGCCCCGGCCCCGCTCATCCACCTGCAGCGTGAACTTGCCCTGATTCCATTCCAGCATCGGGTCGTGAAGCGTGAAGGTCATCTGGCTTTCCGCCGCCTGGGGCAGGAACGGATATTGCTGCACGAAGCGTTGAATATCGACGATTCGCGCCATATAGTACGGGGAGATCGTCTCCTTGATATCGCTGTCCTCGAGCAGAAAGGCAAGCGGCTCCGTCGTGTAAATATGGCCTTTGACCCGCGTAATCATCGAGAAATGGGCGCTGATGAAGTTCCAGAGCCCCGCGCGGGCCTCGCTGTCGATGAAGACCATTTCCTTCATGTGGAACACTTCTTCCGCAATCCAATAGAGCAGGTAGCCCTGCGGCTTCTGATCCGCGTCATAATAGACCGCCACGGTAAGATCGTCCAGATCCCAGCGCAAATATTCTTCCCATGCGAGATCGCTTCGCAGCATCGCGCCGTGATGGGCCAGGGCGAAGCGGCGGTACACGTCGCGAATATCCGGGTGTTCGATCGAGAGACGCTCCACGCTGCCCGGCACCGTCTTGAGCTTCGGAAGCTGCGTATCCTTGACCTCGAACGAGATTTTGTCGGAAATGATCTCCCAGCCCTTGCGGCGGTAGAACGGTATCGAATACGGATACAGATACGATATCGATTGCTGTCGATCGCGCATATTCGCGAGCGCCTGGCGCATCAATTGGTTCATTAAGCCGAGATTGGCGTACTCCGGGTAGGTGCCTACGCCGGTCAAGCCGCCCATGTCATAGATTTCTCCGAAAATATTCACCTGAAACGGATAAACGGCCAACTGGGAGATCAGCTTGTCGCCGTCGAACCAGCCCAGCACATCGGCCTCCTTCAGCACGGGAAGCTTCGCCTGCGCGATCTCCCGGTTCTCCCAGCCGAATGTCTGCAGATCATGATTCGTGACTTGAAATACATAGCGGAGCAGCGCATTGAATTGCTCTCCGTGTTTGGGTTCGACCTTTTTCATTATGAGTCGGTCTTGCAGCTTCTGGCGGCTCATCGCATTCCCTCCAAATATTGTCCTTCTTGTTAGTATGCGGCGCATCCCGGCGATCTTATAAGTGCGCATCCGGAATTGGACATAACCCACGGCGCGGTGGTTGACATGCCTGCCCGGGTACAGATATAATCGGAGTAATCGAATCGCGCTTTCTTTATTGAAGGGGAGTAGCTACTACAGTAAAGTCGTCATTTCGGGCCTGTCGCGCCCCGGCTTTATTGGCAACGCCAGCGTTGTAAGCAAGACCTTTACCGCATAAGCAGGGTAGAGGTCTTTTTTGATCCATCGAGGCCTTTACCGTCTAACGGTAGAGGCCTTTTTTCGTTGTAGATTCTGTCGGGGGGTGATACGCGGAGCTCACGGTTATGGTTTTCGGCTTGATGAACGTCAACTTAGAAGATACACGGGAATAGGAGCAAAAATTTTGTTGGAGGGATGACCCATGAATTGTCCAATCTGCAATGATGTCCGGATGCGCGAGGTGGAGAAGGAGGGCGTCGCGATCGATGTATGCCCGAGCTGCAAGGGAGTCTGGCTGGATCGGGGAGAGCTGGAGAAGCTGATGTCCGACGTGCGAAGAGAGAGGAAGGAATATCAGGAATGGTACGACGAGCGCGATCATCGTCCGCGCAAGAGCGATTACGGCCATTACGATTCGGAGCACCGCCCGCCACACTACAAGCCGCACAAGAAAAAAACGGTGCTCGACCGGTTGGGCGATCTGTTCGACTGATCGTCTTCACAGATCCGGGAACGGTCCCGGAACGACAAAACACAGGCCTTTGGCCTGTGTTTTTGTGCCGTTCAGGCATCCTTGCAAGGGCATACTCTCAAAATAAATGAGGAGCGAGTGTTCCATCGGACTATTTTTTGAAAAGATGTGCTCATTCGCAAGCTTTTGCCTTCCACAAAATGTATGAGCGTCACTCATATGTTAAAATGTTGGTGCCAACTCTGAATTATACCTATCGCGAATATCGCGAAGCAAGCTGAAGCAGGAGGGGAAGCGATGATAACCCGGCCGAAACCGAGATCAAAGCTGCGAATCACGTTGGGAATGATGTATTTCCGGGGCAAAAGGCATCTGAAATGGATATTCGGCAGGACCCGTTATGCCGGTCAGCAGCAGACGGAGCTGCTGCCGTACGAGATCTTCCGCCATGAGACGCCCGTATACCGGAATTTGCCCCGGGTGGACCGATGGCTGCAGGACAATAAGAAAATCAATCTGCAGATCGCGCTAAAAAAGCTGAACGGCATCGTGATTCACCCCGGCGAGACTTTCTCCTACTGGAAGCTCATCGGGAAGCCGACCCGCAGAAAAGGGTATGTGGACGGGATGGTCCTGTTCTATGGCGGGTTCAAGACCGGCATAGGCGGCGGTCTGTGCCAGTTATCCAACCTCATTTACTGGACCGCGCTGCATACGCCGCTTCAGGTGACGGAGAGGCATCGGCACAGCTATGATGTGTTTCCCGATTCGAACCGGACACAGCCGTTCGGAAGCGGCGCGACCTGTGTCTATAATTATTTGGACCTGCAAATCTATAATCCGACTGAAGAGCCGTATCAGCTTCAGCTTGCGCTGGAGAAGGACAAGCTTATTGGAAGGTGGAGAAGCGCGGCGCCTCAAAAGTACCGGTATGAGATTGTGGAGAAGGGGCACCGCATTACCCAGGAGCATTGGGGCGGTTATGTCCGGCATAATCAGATTTTTCGGCGCCAGTTCAACGGACACGGGGAAAAAATCTCGGAGCAATTGGCGGCCGAGAACCATGCGCTGATGATGTACGCTCCCTTGCTGGCCGAGGCCGAGACGCGCGGCGGCCATAGCGGGTGACGCGTGCCCGGGGCTTCCCGCCGGACGGATTCATGTTATGATATGGGCGATGAATATGGATAACGCAGACACAACCAAGGGAGGCGCTGAACGTGAGCAACCCGATTCACGTGGATGAGCGGCATGCGTTTCAAGTCATTGCCGAGACCATCAACCGCTCGACCGACCTGCCGAAGCTGCTGAACAATGTGCTGCGCACGCTGGTGGAGATAACCGGGCTCCAGACCGGCTGGATTTTCCTGTTGGAAGATATGCCGGATTATGCCCTGGCGGCCGATTACCGGCTTCCGCCCGCACTGCATGCCGAGGAGAAGCGGCGCTTGAAGCGGGGAAGCTGCTGGTGTATCGAATGGTACCGCCAAGGGGCCAAATTCCGCGCCGAGAACACGATGCATTGCAAGCGGCTGGAGGATGCCGTGAAGTATGCGTGGGGCGATACGGCCGGCATTACGCATCATGCGACGATTCCGCTGCATGCGGGGGATCGGCTGTATGGCGTGCTGAACGTCGCGGCGCCCGGCAAGACGCATTACGCCCCGGACGAGCTGACGCTGCTTCAATCGGTCGCTTATCAGATTGGCACCGCAATCGAACGGACGCTGCTGTACCAATCCCGCCTCAAGCAGGCCGAGCTCCTGCAGCGGATGGGAGAATTGTCCGGCGAACTGGCGGGTGTTGCCGATTGCCGGGACATTCCCGGGCGGATTGCCCGCGCCGCAGGCGAGCTGCTGAACTGCCGCAGCGCGGCGGTGCATATGGCGGAGAGCGGAGAGCTGGCCTGCATCGCTTTTTGGGAGGAGGGCCGGCTCTCGCGCAAGGCCATGCGGACGAACGCCCTCACGCGGCAGCGGCTAAGGAGCGTCTTCGCGGAGAAGGCGGCTCAGCGCTGGAATCCCGCCGCCGCCGTTCCAGGCAAGGGGCGGAACCGCGCCGGCCGGGCGGAGCGAATCGCGGCGGCCGCGGCCGTTCCGATTCTGCTGCGGGACCGGGCCATCGGCGTCCTCTATGCGGACAGCGCGGAGGCGAAGCATTTTGACCCGGTCGTGATGGACATGCTGCATCGCGCAGCCGAGCTGGTGTCGCGGGGGCATGAGGCGGCGCAGTTCCGTGAGCAGCAGTTGAAGCTGGCGATGTGGCAGGAGCGTAACCGGCTGGCGCGGGACCTGCATGATTCGGTCTCGCAGAAGCTGTTCGCGCTGCAGCTGACCGCGCATGGCATGGAGAGCTTGCTGGCCTCCTCCCGGACAGCGGACGCGCTCGCCGCTCTGTCCGAGATGCGGGAGCTGACGAAGGATGCGGTCTGCGAGATGAAATCGCTCATCTGGCAGCTCCGTCCGGCCGGCCTCGAGGAGGGCCTGCTGACGGGCCTCGTCCGCTACGGCATAACTCAAGGGATATCCGTGGAGACGCGGGCGGACAGCCTGTTGGAGCTGCCCCGCCACATGGAGGAGACGCTGTTCCGCATCGGACAGGAGGCGATCAACAATGTCCGCAAGCATGCGAAGACCGATGCCGTCCGTATCCGGCTGGCCAAGGAAGAAGCGTGCGTACGGATGGAGATAACCGATGACGGCATCGGCATGGCGAAGCTGAGGAACAATGCCGGCCTGGGCATAACCGGAATGCGGGAGCGGGCAGGGACTTGCGGCGGCACGTTCCAGCTGGAGAGCGTGCCTCGCAAGGGTACCGTCATTCGCGTTGAACTGCCCTGCCGGAAGGGAGGAGAGGAAGCATGAAGATCAAGGTGCTGCTCGTGGATGACCATGCGGTCGTGCTGCGCGGGCTTCACTTTTTTTTGAAGATGCAGCCGGATATTGACATCGTCGGCGAAGCCATGACCGGCACTGACGCGCTCCGGATGGCAGAGGCGCTGCGCCCCGACGTGGTGCTCATGGATCTGATGCTGCCGCAGTTGAACGGCATCGAAGCGACCCGGCATATCCGCCGGCATCATCCGGACACGAAGGTGCTCGTCCTCACGTCCTTCGCGGACAAGGATTACGTCGTGCCTGCCATCCAGGCCGGCGCGAACGGCTACGTCATGAAGGATATTATGCCGAATGAGCTGGTTCAAGCCATCATCGACGTTCATCGGGGACAGGCCAAGCTTCATCCGATTGTGACGGAGCAGCTGATGTCGCATCTCTCCGCACAGCAGGACGATGCGCCGGAGGATGGGGTTCCGCCGCTGGAGCGGCTGACAAGCCGCGAGGTGGAGGTGCTGCGGCAGATTGCCCGGGGCCGAAGCAACAAGGAGATTGCGGCCGCTTTCAACATTAAGGAGAAGACCGTGAAGACACACGTCAGCAATCTGTTGAACAAGCTCGGAATGAATGCCCGGACGCAGGCAGCGGTATACGCGGTCAAGCAGGGATTGGCAGAGTGACAACTACATCCAAAGTCGCAGAAAAGCCCGATCATTGATCGGGCTTTTTGAGTAGGCTTGTCCCCGGCTTCCTCCCGACGCGCTTCGACCGGGGTCTTGTTATGCTGATGATGAAAGCCCAAGTACAGAGATGCGCAAAAGGAGAATGTCAAATGAATCAAGTCTTATTCGTCAAAGCTAACTGCCGTTCCCTCGAACAATCGGCAAGCGTAAAGCTATATCATGCGTTTTTGGATACTTACCGGAAAGCCAATCCGTCCGATCGGGTGATTGAGGTTGATTTGTACCGGGAGAAGCTGCCTTATTACAACGATGTGATGCTGGACGGCATGGCCAAGCGGCGTAAAGGAGCAGCGTTGTCGCCGGCGGAAAGGGAAGCGGTCGGCGGCATTATGCGTTTGCTGGACCCGTTCGTGGCAGCGGACAAGATCGTGTTTGCTTTTCCGATGTGGAATCTGACGGTTCCCGCCGTTCTGCATACGTATATCGATTACGTGAGCCAGCCGGGCATCGCGTATCGTTACACGCCCGAAGGTCCTGTCGGCATGCTTGGCAACAAAAAAGTCGCGCTGCTGAATGCCCGCGGGGGAGTCTATTCCAGGGGTCCGGCGGCGGAGCAGGAAATGGCCGTGAACTGGATGAGGCACAATCTGGAGCTGTTGGGGATACAAGACATCGTCACCGTTATCGTGGAAGGGCATGATCAATATCCGGAGCATCGGGAGCGCATGATTGACCAAGGCATAGCGGCCGCGATGAAGACGGCGGCCGCCTTCTAGGAGGAGTGAGTAGAGAGATGATGGCCTACCTGGACGATTCGCTGCTCTGGCTTCTGCTGAAGCTAAGCAGGGAAGATGAACCGGTGCCCGCCAACCTGCTGGCAGCAAGAGATGTCGCGCAGATGGGAATCTGCCAACGCATGTATTAGCCTCAAACTATGGGCAGAGCCTTCATGATCCGTCATGAAGGCTCTGTCTCGGTTAAGGCGTCACGCGCCTGAATGGCGGACGAACTGCTCGACGAAATAACGCGGCTGGAGCGGCTCTCCCGTCGCCTCCCGCAGCTTGTCGTTCCAGGACAGCGCCGCGCCGGAGGAGAAGAAGCGCTCTTTCAAATAAGCGCCGGTCTCCGGGGAATACATAGGCCGCGATATATTGGCCTCGATATAATGCTGCAATTGAGAGGCGGCCAGCTCTCCCAAGATGTAATTCTGATAGCTGACCGGGGCGAGCGAGAAGTGCATCTTCGCCGCCCAGTCCGGATAATGGGTATGCTCGGGCGGCTGGAGATGCTGAATTCGCTGGACAAGCTGCCACCAGCGCTCATTCAGCTCTTTCCCGCTTCCGGAATGCTCGTACAGCTCGCGCTCGAACAGGGTGAACACGAGGTACCAGCGCATGCTGACCAGCATATCCCGGCGCAGCGCCTGCTCGATCGAGGCTTCCTCCCGCATGAAGGCGGCATGCGGGCGATTCTCGAAAATGTACCGTTTAATCCACTCGGACTGCTTCGTCATTCTGCCGAACAGCATCGCGATCCCTTCGGTCGTCAGCGTATGGGCGGGCTTGCGCAGCAGGAACGGCAGCGACGGATCGATATATTTGTCATACGCCGCATGCCCGAACTCGTGCAGCATCGCGCTCAGCCAGAACTCGCTCGCATCGATGCTCATCATGATGCGGGGCTTGCCTTCCCGGCCCATGCTCGTGCAATAGCCGAACGGGTATTTATTGTCGCGCGGATACAGATCGCTGGCGTCCATAATATCGCCGATCTCCAACCCCATATCGCGGAACGTGTTCAGGACGATATCCTCTAACCGCCGTCCCCGCAGTTCATCGTTCATGCTCCATTGGCCTTGGGGCGGGGCGCACTGGAAAAAAGGATCCGTATAATGCCACGGCCGAAGCTCGCCGCCGCGCATGCCGAACCGGCGGCAGGTATCTTCGTCAATCTCCCGCTTCACGGACTTGTACGGCTCCTCGCTTAACGCCAGCAGTTCGGCAAAAATCGCGAATGATTCCTCCACATCCAGCTCCTGCAGCGCATAGCTCATCTGATAGTAATTGTCGTACCCAAGGGAGCGCGCTTCCCGATTGCGCTGCTCCACGAGCGCAAGAAGCTGGTCCTCGACCCGGGCCGCTATCTGCTTGGTGGCCAGCCAGGCTCGCTTGCGCAGTTCCGTATCCGCGCTGTTCTCCAGTATCGAACGCAGATCATTGTTCGAGACCTGTTTGCCGTCCAGCGCGGGTCGGTAGTTGTTGAATGCATCGACGAGTTTTTTGGTCATTTCGGCCGATTGGGCGGCAAGCTCCGGATGGAGCTGGTGTTTGCCGAACATGGCGAGCAGCTCATCGAGCTGGCGGCGCTGGAGCGGGGACAGGTTCGGCAGCGCTTGGTACTTCTTGGCTTCCTGGAATTGCTTCGTGTCCGCGCAATAACGGCTCCATTCGTTCTGCGCTTGCTCCAGCCGGTCATTCCATTCCTGCTCGCCGGTAGAGGTGACCTTCCAGCCCATTTCGTTAATCTTGGCCACCCGCTCCTTCACCGCTTCGTTCTGTTGTCTTAAAAAAGCTTCGACTTCCATCTATGGACCTCCATTCAAGCGATAAGTAGGATGGCGCCTCTCGTCGTCCCGCGCTTCCGCTGCGAGACCTTCATCCCGCTCCGGATTTGATCGGAACGCCAATATTTTCCTTTATACCATACGAAGGACGAGGGCCGCGGGCCGAAATATGACTTTTGTGTGAAAGCGGCTGCCAACGTTTTTAGGCAAAAAACAGATTGACGAGCCATGATAAGCACGTTAGAATGAATCGGTAGTTTAGTAAATTAGTAAATAAGTAATTGAGTAAATGAAGAGAGGGAACCAAAATGAAAATTTCAACTTCTTTTAAACACAAGTCTGTTGTCGTGTCAGAAAACGATGAGCATCTTGACGGACGACTCGCCCGAAACACGGATGTAAAAGGCCTCTCCTTAGGTTTGGCTCAATGGAACCGAACGGGGAGAGCCGGCATTTCTGCCAAGGTACGGAGAAGCACGGGAGACAAAGGGGCACGGCCATCGGAGGAACTGCCTCTCCATCGCGTTCTTGATATGTCCATTCTGATTTGCCGGTCCCTGGCCCATTTTCGCGAAGCATAAATAGGAGCATGTATATGACCCGCAGGAGCCCGTCATCGACCGGGTTGGCCTGCAAGGGGATGTCATGACCGTCGCGATATGCACTGACAATGAGGGGATCAATGAAGATCTTAAGCTGTTCAGCCAAGCTCTGAGCGACGACGATGAGCTGATAGGCGAACGTCTGCGCACGTTATCAAAATTAGTAAAGGATATGGGGTATTAACATGTTTTCCAATCGTTATGTGCGAACAATTATCTTTTCCCGGGCGCTGCTGCAGTTGGGAATTTGGATCCGGAATTATGCGGTCCTTCTGTATGTTACCGAATTGACGAACAATAATCCGGTATATGTCTCCCTGATTTCGGTTGCGGAATTTTCGCCGATCTTTCTCTTCGCCCTTATCGGAGGTACCTTTGCCGACCGGTGGCGGCCGAAGCGGACCATGGTATGGAGCGATCTGCTGTCCGCCTTGTCCGTGGTGGCTGTGCTGCTTGCCCTTATGGGCGGCGGATGGACTGCGCTTCTCATCGGCTCATTTATTTCGGCCAGCCTGTCCCAATTTTCTCAGCCTTCGGGCATGAAATTGTACAAACGGCATGTACCCGTTGAACAACTCCAGGGCGTGATGGCGATGTCCCAAACGCTTGTCGCTGTTTTTACGGTCTTGGGTCCGCTCATCGGCACGTTTATTTTTATACAGTTCGGCATTAAAGCGTCTCTGATCCTGACGGCCGCGCTGTTCCTGGGGTCTTCCCTTGTATTAGCGACGCTTCCCCGTGACGCGGAGGAACCGAAGTCTGGGGAGACCGGCGGATTCATGAAAGAGATGACGGCCGGGCTGCGCTATATCGGGTCCAGTCCATCCTTAAGGACCCTTTGCTTGACTTTTTCGGTAGTCGGATTTGGATCAGGACTGACTCAGCCGCTTCAAATCTTTCTTGTCATTGAAAAATTGGGACAGGAGAAACCATTTCTGCAGTGGCTGGTGATGACCAATGGGGCAGCCATGCTGGCAGGCGGAATTGCCGTCATGAGCATTGCCAAAAAGGTGAAGCCACATCTGATGATTACGTTCGGCTTGCTGGTCACCGCCGTCTGTACGATGGGAATAGGCGCGTCCACGATGATCTGGCTGACCATTGTTCTCTTGGTAATCAGCGGATTGGTTTACCCTTGCATTCACAGCGGAATCCAGACGCTTATTGTACGGAGCACGGAAGGGGCATATATTGGCCGGGTATCCGGGGCGATCATGCCTGTATTTATGGGGATGATGGTGATTGGCATGTTCCTGTCCGGCTATCTGAAGGATGCGTTTTCCCTGCTGGCGGTGTATGTGATAAGCGGCGGGCTGATTATTGCCGGAGTGGTATTGCTGCTTCCTCTCCTTTTTGAGGAGAGAAGAAAGGTGGACAACGGTTCAGGGTTATGAGGCGCAACGTGCAGGATAGGGATATCCTAAGCATTTCTCGTTGCTCGGCGTCTTGCCTGGAGCGGCATGTTGGTCCTCCCCGGTGCCTTGCCCAAGGGAGGAGGCGGAAATCCTGCGTAAACCAGGCTGTTGAGAAAGAAGTTTTGAGTAGGGAAATGGATATTTCCACCATTCTGAAAACTGCACCATTTCCCTGGACACGCCCATCCGGCAGTCGAAATCCGCAAAACTCCACGATTTCTCCAGACGCTCCTATTCAGTAAGCGAAATCCTGCATAAATACAGCAATTCGATATGGACGACTAGTCCAGAAAGGGAATCCTGCAAAATTACAGGAATTTTCCCCGTTTCGTTTCGGCTTGAAGCAAAAGGGCCTAAAATGATGCAGATTTGCAGCAATTCCTCGGGATGTGGACTCATTAAGCCGAAATTCCTGTAAAATAGCAGCAATTTCCTCCGCACGTCCAAGCCCCGGGAGGCAACGATGCTTCCAGCAGGCCGATAGTGCTTCCAGCAGGCTGATAATGCTTCCTGAAGGCGATGATGCCCCCAGCATCCGACGCGGTCGCTTGGATCCCGTAAAATCAGGCCAATGAGTAGTCTATGGGGCTTTTTACTTGTGATTGATCTCTTCTCCCGGTAGAGAAAATCGATTTAAAACGCTCTAAGAGCCAAAGTTTGGATGAGGAAAATGGACCATCTCCACCCCTTTACAAAAAACAGGGGTTTTCCAACAGCCTGGTAAACGCAGGGTTTTTCTCTATTTGAGCTACTAGTTGATGGGTTTCCTGCAAAAATACATCATTTTAGCCCATTTTTCCTTTCAACTCATTGGCATGCCTGGAATTCATGCAGTTTTGCAGTTATCGGCAGCTCGATCCATGGCAGCAGGGTTGAATGGCCGAGGCAGCTTCTCTTGTTGCCTGGATTCCTTCTCCCCAACATTATGGCAAAAGCTTAAACTTGCGTTGACAGCCTTAGGTCATATAAACCGCGGCATGGCAGGCCTCGATTTCATTCAACTTTAGGACTTGCATGAACGTTGTACAATAGAGTCGCAAGTCTGGAATGGAGAATGAAATCGATGCGCAAGGAGGAATAAGGTTGCAAGGGAAGATGAAAATCAAAGGTGCCAGGGAGAACAACCTGAACAACATTTCGGTGGAGATTCCGAAGTTCAAGCTTGTGGTCGTGACCGGGCCGTCGGGTTCCGGCAAGTCCACTTTGGCGATGGATACGCTGCAGCGGGAATGTCAGCGCCAGTATATGGAGTCGATGGGGATGGTGTCCGATTCGATCAGCAAGCCGAAGGTGGATTCCATTGAAGGCCTCTCTCCATCGATCAGCGTCGGGCAGCATGTGACGAACCGCAACCCCCGGTCTACCATCGGGACGGTAACGGATATTTATACGCTGCTTCGCATTCTGTTCGCCAAGGCGGGCGAGCGGCCGTGTCCATCCTGCGGGGCGGCCGTATCCCCTTCCTATGCCGAAGAGGAGCGGGGAGCCGACATACAGGACGAGGAGGTCTACGGATCGCAGACGGCGCTTGCTTGCCGTCATTGCGGACATTCCGTGGCCGCATTGACGATGTCGCATTTCTCGTTCAACAAGCCGGAAGGCGCGTGCGAGGTCTGCGACGGGCTGGGCCATACGATGACGCTCGACATGGAGGCCGTGTTCGATGAGGAACGGAGCTTGCGCGGCGGCGGGGTAAAGTTCTGGCATGATTTTCTGGTCGATTACAACATGAGCATTCTGAAGGCGTGCGCCTCTCATTATGGATTCGTCTTCGACGAACATCTGCCCCTCAAGGATTATAGCGAGGTCCAGAAGGATTTGCTCTATCACGGGGTGGAGAGCGAAGCCTTCTCCCGACATTTCCCGGGCGTGAAGCCGCCCAAGACGGTCCGGGAGGGCAAGTTCGAAGGCGTCGTCACGGGAATATGGCGGCGGTACCGGGATAAAGGCGGCAACGGCGCCGAATTCTTTCATGAGCAGATGTGCCCCGGCTGTGAAGGCGCCCGACTGAAGAAGGAGAGCCGCCTAGTCCTGGCCGGCGGCGCTTCGATTACCGACGTGACTTCTTGGCCCCTGGCCGAGGCGATGGCATGGATGAACGCGCTTCGCGATCGGCTCTCCCCGGATCAGCTGCTCGTCGTCGATGACATCATTCATGACATGGCCGTGCGCGTGAAGCGAATTATCGATGTCGGCCTCGGCTATATGACGCTCAACCGGCAGGTCGTCACGATGTCCGGCGGCGAAGCGCAGAGGCTGAGGCTGGCGTCGGCGCTTGGATCGGGACTGACCGGCGTCCTCTATATTCTGGACGAGCCTACTGCCGGCCTCCATCCCCGGGATACGAGCGGATTGATTCAGGTGCTGAAGCAGCTGCGGGATATGGGGAATACCGTACTGGTCATCGAGCATGACGAGGAGGTGATGCGGGCGGCCGATCATATTATCGATATGGGGCCGGGAGCCGGCCGCTTCGGGGGACAAGTGATCGGCCAGGGAACGCTGGAGGAATTGATGCAGAATCCCGATTCCGTCACTGGCGCTTATTTCCGCGAGGAGGGGGCCCGCCGCGCTCCATTCAGGCGCAGACCGGGCAATGGCAAGGTTCTGACGGTCCGCGACGCTCATTTGCGCAACCTGAAACAGATTACGGCATCATTCCCGCTCGGTTCGCTTATCTCGGTAACGGGGGTGTCGGGCTCCGGGAAATCAACGCTGTTGTTCGAGCTGTTAGCCGCTTCGGGACCGGAGAACATGCAGCCCTCCGGCTGCGGCGGCATCACCGGCTGGGAGGCGATCGGCCAGCTGGTAACGGTCGATCAGTCCCCGCTTGGCCGCATGCAGCGTTCCAACGTCGCCACCTATACCGATGTCTACACGCACTTGCGGAATTGGTATGCCGGATTGCCGGAAGCGAAGGGCCGCAAGCTGACGGCCAAGCATTTCTCCTTCAACACGGCGGGCGGGCGCTGTGAAGCGTGCCAAGGGCTCGGGGTCGTGCCGGTGCACATGCATTTTCTGCCGGAGCTGGAAGTGCGGTGCCCCTCCTGCCGCGGGACGCGATTCAAAGCAGAGATTTTGCAAGTCACCTACAAAGGGCATTCGATCTCCGATTTGCTCGATATGACCATTCAAGAAAGCCTGGAGCTGCTTGGCGATCTTCCGAAAATCACCGCAGCCACGAAGCTGCTCTGCGATGTCGGGCTCGGGTATTTGAAGTGGGGGCAGTCCGTCCGCACGCTATCCGGCGGCGAGGCGCAGCGCCTCAAGCTGGCGGCCCAGCTCAGCCGTCCGGCGAAGCGTCATACGCTGTATGTGCTGGATGAGCCCTCCACAGGCTTGCACCCCCAGGATGTGCGGCAGCTGGAGGTGCTTCTGCACCGGCTCGTCGATGCCGGCAACACCGTCATCATCGTGGAGCATAACCTCGATCTGATATGGGGTTCCGATTGGGTCATTGATATCGGGCCGGGCGGAGGAGAGGCTGGCGGCACCATCGTAGCCGCGGGAACGCCGGAGGACATCGCGTCATGCCCGGAATCGCATACGGGGCAGTTTTTAAGGACGCTGCAGCGCGGTGTATCGCCGGAATGACCGGCGGGCGGACCGGATAGGCCCTGGCAAGGAGGACGTGCCGCCGGCATCGGGAGATGCTGGCGGTTATCCCTTGTGCAGCGATGAGGACAAGCGGTGCTTACTCTAAAAAAGTGAAGCGGGCAAGGGAGGAAGTCGAGCGGCGGCATTGAAGTAAGAAGTAAAATGATTAGAAGGGGGAGAGACTCCCAGTCCATCTCCCCCTGCTTTTGCAGAGAGGAGCGGATCGCATGGTACGCCCGCAAGTCTGGCCCCATTGTGACGACGATATCAAGACATTCGTCCTAACGCTAATGGAGCGGCTGCAAGGGGAGCTCGGAGCTAGGCTCATGGGGATCTATTTGCACGGGTCGCTGGCGATGGGCAGTTATTACCGCCCCAAGAGCGATATCGATCTCATTGCCGTCGTAGAGGATCGATTGGAAGCCGCCAAGGCGCAGGCGGTCGGTCTCGCCATCGCCGAAGAGGGAGCCAAGAGCCCGCTCATCGGCAAGCCGGAGCTTAGCGTCATTACGGCGCGGACGGCCCGGGAGATTCCGGTGCCCGTTCCCTATGAAGTGCATTACAGCGCGCAGTGGCATGACAAGATTGTGAATCGAGAAGTGAACTATGATGAAGAACGGACCGACAGCGACCTGCTGTCGCATCTCACCTATGTCACGCAGCGCGGCATTTGTCTATATGGCCTGCCGATATCCGGCGTGTTCGGCAACGTAGCGTGGGCGAATTTTATGGAAGCGGTCCGGGATGACCTCCACTGGATACTTGAGGCGGAGCACATCGCAGAGACGCCGTATTATGGGGTCTTGAATGTCTGCCGCGTCTTCCAGCTGTACGCGGAAGACAGCCGAACCGTGCACAGCAAGGATGAAGGCGGGGAATGGGGGCTGAAGCATTTGCCGCCGGACTATCACTCATTGATTCAACAAGCGCTTGACGTCTATCGTTCGGCAGAGCCGGTGACCGAAGAGCGGCGAAGAACGGGCGGAAAGATGCGGGATCGCGCCAAGCTGCTGGCATTCCGGGATTATGCCCGCGCCGCGCTCCAGGATGGGTAAATGCGCGGCGTGACAAAACACGGCCCCATCAGAGATAATGTTCGCACGAACGGCCGACCGCTCCCTGGAAGTTATCAGGGAGCGGTTGCTATGTCCGGGCTGGCGGAAGGGGAGCGGAGCCGCTACAGCGGGAGGGTGAAATAGATTCCCAGCCCTCCCAGCGGATTGCGGTACGCATGAATTCGGCCGCCGTGCGCTTCGATCATGCTCTTGCATGTGGCCAGACCCAGTCCGCTGCCGCCGCCGGCGCGGGAGCGGGATGGATCGACCCGGTACAGCTTGTCGAAGATCCGTTCCAGCTCCTCGTCCGGCACGCCTTCGCCATTGTCCTCGAACGCGATGCGCAGGCTGCCGTCCTCAATCTCGCAGCACAGCCGGAGATAGACCGGGGGACTGACGTAAATCAGTGCGTTATGCACGATGTTCGCGAACACCCGTCTTATTTTTTTCATATCCAATTCCACATGGACATCCTCAGGCACTTGACAGGTCCACTCCAGCCGCGCTTGATGCGCTTGCAGCTCTTCCTCGTACTCCGTGCAGATGCTCTGGATGAAGCTTCGCACATGGACCCGCTCTGTCGCGATTTTGAGCGTGTCATGCTCCATGTCGCTGAAGGCGGAGAAATCCTCGACCAGCTTCTCGATATCTTTCGCTTTCCGGTGAATAATCCGGTAATAGTCCTGTTTTTTGGCCTCGGTCAGCGTCTTGCTTCCGGACAGCCGTTCCACATAGCCGATAATGGAGGTGAGCGGCGTCTTGATGTCATGCGAGACGGCCGCGATCATATCGACCTGCTCGTTGTGGGACGTTTCCAATCGTTGTCCCATTTCCGCGAAATCCTTCATCAGCTCGCCGATCTCGTCCTGCCGCCGTTCCAGCTTGGGCAGCTTCATATTTTTGAAATGGAATGTCTTCATATAAGTATGAAGCATGGTCAACGGCTTGACGATGTGACTCTGCAAATAAAAAATGAGCCCGATTACCGAGATGACAAGGACGGCGATGACCAGCAGGAGCAGGCTCTTCATCGGCTTCACCTGCTCGTACCAATCCGGGTACTGGAAGTCGATCAGATAGACGGCTTCCCCTTGAATTCGTACGATTTCCTTGGTTTGGAAGAGGGCGCTGCCTTCCCGGTGTTCCTCCGCAGCCGCGATGTCGCGGCCATCGAGATCGGTCATCGTCATCTGGATGCCTTGCTTCTCGGCTTCCGTCCGGATCAAGGCGGCGATGGCTCTCTCGTCGGGGTACAGCGCCACAACTTTCTCGATCAGCTGCTGCCGGTAGTGCGCATTCTCCTTGCCGATGATCTGCGTGCTCTCCATAAATTTGTCGGCCAAGTAGAATTGATAATAGCCAAAGGCGAAAGCGCCATTAAGCAGGGCGACGATGAAAAAGGCGAGGACGATTTTGGTTTTGATGCTGAATGTCAAGGAGCCAATCCTCCCGTAAATTTATAGCCTACACCCCAGACCGTAACAATGAGCCGGTTCTCCGGGTCGATTTTGTTGCGGATATTTTTGATGTGGACGGTGACGGTATTCATATCGCCCAATTCGCTCTGCCCCCATACGGCGTCATAGATTTGCTCCCGGGACAGCACTTTATTGTGATGATCCGCAAGATAAGACAGGATTTGGAATTCTTTGGTCGACAGATCGATCTTGACCCCGTCCTTAATCACCTCATAGGTGTCTTTGTCGATGAGAAGATTTCCATAAATCCGCTCCTGCCGCCGCGCCTGGCTGCGGCAATCTCTTCGGATATGGGCCTTCACCCGGGCGACCAGTTCATCTATGCTGAACGGCTTCGTAATATAGTCGTCCGCGCCGATCTCGAAGCCGACGACCTTATCCAGATCGCGGCTCTTGGCCGTGATGAATACGATCGGAGCCGTTACGCGGTCCCGAATGGTGCGGCATATCTCGATCCCGCTCCCGTTCGGCATCATGATGTCGAGCAGCAGCAGCGCATAGGAGCGGTCCTTCGTCAGCTCCAATACATCCTGTCCGGAATAGGCCTTGACGGTTGCAAAGCCTTCGTCCTCCAGACTGTCCGCAATCAAATCTACGATTTCCTTATCATCATCGGCAATTAATACGCATGGCTTGGTCATTTGTTCTTCCTCACTTTGCAGCTATCCTTTCCAATACTACTGTAAGCGAAAAAACTATAAAAAGAATAAAGCGATAATGAAGAATTGTGAAGCGGGCGGGCCTTCATAATTTTTCACATTTCTTTTATTCGGGCTTCAGAAAAAGTTGCTATTGTAGGTATTGTACCTTAACGGACAGGAGATAGCGACTGCCCTGCGGCGCGTGACCATTTCTGATAAAAACGGTTCTCTTCTGTTTGAGATAATGTTATTTTAAATAGAGCCGGCATGCCGGCCAGGTGACGATGGGATCTGCGGCAAAAGTCATAGTCATGATGAAGGGTGAAGGGGAGCCGTTTTCCTGATTCGTCTATTCATTCGATCGCCCCGGATTCGCGTCAGGTTACATTTGTTCCCTTTTCCATCCAAATAGATCCAATAGAGAGGAAGGAAAGGGCGGGGAAGAAGCAAGCATAAATAAGTGGATTTCCGGATAGGAGCAAAGTATGTTTCAGCAAATCATGGATTTCTTTATGAATTATGGAGCCTGGGGATTGTTCATCCACGCGTTCGCCGATGCGGTTATTTTTCCGATACCCGCTTTTTTCCTGCAGGTGTCGCTCAGCTTGCTCGATCCGTCCAATGCGCTGTGGCTGGCGACGATCGGCTATATCGCCTGCCTGCTCGGGACGCCGTTCGGCTATCTGATCGGCAAGGGGCTCGGCCATTCCATTATGTACAAATTTCTCAAGAAGGAATGGGTCGATTCCGCCAACGCGATGTTCAAGAAGAGGGGAGAAGCGGCCATTCTTATCGGTTCGTTCACGCCGATTCCGTTTAAAGTGTTCACGATATTGTCCGGCTGCCTTAACTTCCCGTTATGGCGCCTTATCGCGTATGCTGCCCTGGGAAGAGCGGTCAAGTTCTATGCTATCGGCATCTTGTTCTATCTCTATGGCCGTTCGGCGGAAGGGATGGTTCACAAGGTCTCCCTTTACATTTTCTTTATCGCGGTCCCGATTATTGTCGTATTCCTGCTGCTTCGCAAGAGGCATCTCAAAAGAAAGGAAGCGGCCGCTGCGAAAAATATCGAGCAGTCCAGCAATCATATCGGATGAAACATAGCCGGCACCGAAAGTCTATCGGAAGCCGGCTTGTTTGTTTTATGTACGGGGAAGGCTTTGAGCCGCACGGAATCGCCGGCGCGCGATCAGAACGGCTGCCATGCTCAAGGCCGCATAGATGAGCAGCAAAGCGGGCAGAGACAGCAGATCCAAGGTCATCCCCGTGAAGATGAGCGAGACTTGAATGGTCGTCGTTTCGATCATCCGCTTGAAGGAAAAGAATCGGCCTAATGCATCTTTTGAAATCAGGACCTGGGCTTCCATGTTGGACAGCGGGATGAATAACCCGGAGGCCAGCCCAAACAGCGAAAATGCGGCCAGTTGGAGCGGCATATTCGCAGGAATCAAGGCAAGCATACTGACAATGACCGCGAATGCGCCGGCAAATAAAATAGTGCTTTTTCCCCATCTTGCGGCAAGCCTCTTCATGAATACCCCCGCCACGAGAATGGAGGTACCTTCCACCGCATAGATAATGCCTTTTAAGCTGTCCATCCGATGCTGCTCGCTGATCTCTATCGTAAATAAGTTCAGGCCGCCAATGAACAAAAAGGGAATGCATGTAAGGATTAATAAGTTCGGTACGGCAGGCTCTGCCCGCATAAGCTGAAACAGCTCGGAGAAGGCCGGCTTTTGGCGGTTCTTATTCGTATGCGGATGGGGAGCATGCTCCATGCGCAGCATCAAAGTTAATGCAATTAATAGGAGATAGATAAGGCCGGACAAAATAAAGATAAGCTCCAGCGAGATGAACGTAATTAAAATTCCGCCCAGAGCGGTTCCGAGTATTCTGGCCACGGTAGCCAAGTTGAAATTGAGCATGTTGGCTCGCATGAGCTGCCGTTCCGGCACGAGAGCGGGAATGACGGCATTGATCGTTGGAAAATAAAACGTTGACGCGATGACGATGATCATTTGAAAGGCAACCATAAACCAGACGTTAGAGCTCCAAATGGCCCACATCATTAACGCGATGGCCAGTATTCGGATGATCCCGCTGAACAGCAAGATTCGCTTGGGATGAAAGCTGTCAATGATTCTGCCCGCATAGGGGGACAGGAAGATTCCGAATAGGGCTCCCGACACCAAGATCGAGGATTGGTAAAAGCGCGAATCCAACGTTTCGCTTAAAAACTGCAGGCTGCCGATGGTGCCAATCCAAGCGGCTGATTCCGATACGAACACGCCGCTGAGAAGGAGCCACATATTTTTGCTGGATGTCATGAACCTTCCTCTTCCTTTCCGAACACAGATGGACTGCTGTCTTGCCGTTGAAACGCGATGAGCGTCATCATGTACGGTTTTGCATCGGGCCCTGGCGTCTGTTCACTTCCCTTGAAATGCTTTTTATATAATTCTTTAAACTCCATGAGAAAGCTGGTGAATTCCGCCTCCGTCGCATGGAAATGATAGGTGGATGCAATATTTTTTCGGATCTCTTGATTGTCTGCGCTCAATTGAAATGTCTCGGGCGGCGCTTGCTCAATCTCATTGCGGGTCGTTAGCACTGTCTCTAAAAATACTTGTCGTGACGTCTCAATCAGCTCGTGGCTCGGAAGCAGGTCGTCGCTTGGAATAAATCTTCGGGCGATCGAACGATAAAATTTCTGCATAATCCCGTTTTTCTCTTCCTCTTTCACGATTTCGATAATCCCATGCTTCTCCAATTCTTTGAGATGAAAATAAATTTTCGTTTTTGGGATTTGCAGCAGCTCCGCCAGCTGCTGCCCGGTGTATTCTTTTTTGATCAGATTCATTAATATCTTGGTGCGCAGCGGATCGCTAATGATCTTCAGCTTATCCAGCGAATCAATGATAAACAGGTCCTGTTGGGTCATCATATTCACTCCCTATTGAACGTTCAAATTTATTTGACCATTCAAAAATAACATACAACCATGTTGGGATCAAGCTTCTTGGGTTCATAAAAATACCCGTGAAGAAGCTCACTTTGGTCAATCAAAGTGTTCCTTCACGGGTCTCGATCGGTTTAGGCTGGATGAGCGCGAAACGCGTATGGTATGATGGGCTTATCTTTGACAGGAATATATACGCTTTAATTTATGCGCCGAAAAGTGGGTCTGAGGCGGATGGGCCGCCTGGCACGGATAATCGTGACCGGATTATGCCGATGGCGCGGCGTTATGAGGCGATTGGCTGCGAGCCGGCTTCAGCTTGCTGAGCAAGTAGCGATCAAGACCGAAGCGGCCGGCGTTCGTGTAAGCCACCAGAATGAACATCGTTAGGAGCATCATCACCGGGTTGATGCTAATAGAGCCGCTTAGCAGAAATGACGTATTCATCACGATGCCGAAAAAAGCGGAGGTGCGGGTCAGTACGCCCAGGATGAGGCCGATGCCTACGAGAAGCTCGCCCCACTGCACCATAAGGCTGAACAGATTGGCATGGGGGAGCGCAACATGCTCCAGGAACGACGCCCACCAGCCCTGAACGACGGGACTTTCTCCGCCGGCTTTCGCCACGGCGCTCTTCAAAAATCCGCTCGCGTCAAAGCTTCCGGCAAATAGCTTGTGAATGCTGGCCGATATCCAGGTGTAGCCCACATATATGCGGATTGCCAAAAGCAGCACGGATGCCCACACGTTCCTCCTTAAAAATTCGATCATCAACAATTCCTCCTTCAATTTTTGGGAATATGCCATAAATAGGCTACATAAACACTTTAAAGCGCAAGTGTCAAAATATCAAGATTCAAGAAGGAGATTTTGCAAAAAAATACGCCCAAATGTATTACATATTCATCGTGTTGGTATAAGAAACAAAGAAGTTGACTATCATTTAAGTTGTAACTATAATAGTTACATCAGGCCGTGAATGGCGGCTATTTTTTGAATTGGTTGTAACTATTAATGTTACACCATGGAATGTTCAGAAGGTGAGGGAACGATAATGACGGTAAAAATCAAAGCCTATTCCGATTTCATATGTCCATTTTGCTATCTGGGAAAAGGTCCGTTGGACGAGATTGTGAACGAGAAGGATGTCGAGGTAGAGTGGATGCCATTTGAGCTGCGCCCAGCGCCTTATCTGAAGATTGATCCTTGGAACGAGCCGGAGAAGCTGCGCTCATGGGAGGCCTTTATTTTGCCGACAGCGGAGAAGCTTGGGCTCGATATGCGCCTGCCTCGGGTGTCCCCGCATCCGTACACATATTTGGCATTTGAAGGATATCAATTTGCGAAAGAGCAGGGGAAAGGCAACGCCTATATGAATCGCGTGTTCGCCGCTTTTTTCCGGGAGGAGCAGAACATTGAAGAGATCGATGTGCTGACGAAGCTGGCAGGGGAAGCAGGGTTGGACACCGCTGCCTTTCGCGAGGCTCTCGTCTCCCGCAAATACCGGGATGCTCACCAAGAGGCCCTCAAGCATGCGTATGAGGACCGCATTACGGCCGTGCCGACCTTCATTATCGGCGACCAGATCATTCAGGGACTTGCCAGCAAAGAGCGGTTGGCCCAGGCCATTGAACGGGAAGCATCCAAGCAGCCGGCGCAATCTGTCGAGGGATTGCAATGCCGTATTGACGGGCGTTGTTAATCCCGTATCGTCAAGGAGACGCTTCGTTCCCGGGTACCGGCCGAGAATTTTGAAGCGGCCAAACCGGTGGAAGAGGGATGAAGCAGTGAAATGCTGCGTGGATGCATCAATTTCTGCTTTTTAAGCCGCTATTTGGTGAAATTCCTGCAAAAGTACATTATTTTCATCGATTTTTGTTTTTTATCGATTGGGTTGTCAGAAATTGATGCTGTTATGCAGGATTCCCTGTAACGGAGTACACATCATAAAGGAAAGGTGCATTTTTGGAGTTTTCGGCGAGTCGAGCTGAGAATCAGGGGGGCGGTTTGCGATTGCTCTTGTAGATGATCCCATCCAAACTCTTGATATGTCATCTTATTTTCAACATGTAATCTATTTACTCGCGGCCCAAGCTGCCTGGCTAAGAACGGCTTTTAAGCTCCTGTTTCCCTTCATGGTTCGGGAGCTTTTTTCTTCCCCGCACTTTCGTCGTTCCCCGGACTTAGCACCTCAGCGTTCACAATCGATTCGAGTAAGGCTCTTCCGGATAAGCCAAGCTGCATCATTTGGGACCGCCCCATGTTGTATACAATATTTTAAAACATATTCGGCTATTGATTGTAATCGGTAGAAATGGTAAATTAAATCTAGTAATAGAATATTTTGCTAGATTAGCGGGGTGATGATGAGTCTTTGCGTAAAAAAATCATGGTTCCCATCATTCTTTTCATCGCAGCGGTTAGCACCACGGTATACCTGCAAGAGAGCAGCCCCCTGTTTTCCCGATCCGAAGAGGTAACATTGCAAGAAGCCCTTGCGCTCGGCATGGAGAAAGCCTTGGAATGGGATGGGTCGGCCGTGCCTTTTTATTTAACCAGCGTGGACGATGAATTCGGAACCCTAAGCGGGGAACAAGGCAGAAGAGAACGTTGGAATTTGCAAGTAGGAACGCCGGATAACAAACGAGCGGTGATCGCGATTCGCAAGGGCGTTGTCGAAGGAATTTATCCCGGTGTCGGTCCGTTTGTAGACACTCATGTAATCAAGAGAGAAGAGGTGGTGTTCGATAGCCCGGAGTTATTGACCAGGAGCAGGGCAGAGCATGATTTGCTGCCGGGCAAGGACTGGGCGAACGGCTATCACTTTGTGCTCCAAGTGTTGGATGGCAAAGCAACGATTACGGTCATTGGCTTGGATAAGGCATCCCATCAGCAGAAAATCGTATTTGAATCCTCATCAAGTTTGACGATGAATTAAGCGAATGTAATCGGGAGGGAATCGAATGAAAAAAAGTGTACTGGCCATTCTTCTCGCCGCTATTGCAACTCTATCGCCCACCGCTCCAGTCTCTGCTGCCACGACTTACACGAATCAAGATTTCACGGCTTATCTTGGCCCGGCCGGCGTGAGCAAGCCCGTATTTGCCAGCGGCGCTTCCGCATATATCGGAGGAGTTGCGGTCCATCCGTCCTCCTGGGGGAGCAGCAATTGGAACAAGCCCATCTATCCCTTCGGCACCATGTTGGTGTTAACGGGGAATAACCGGATTGTGACTCCGGATGGTTCTTCCTTGAACACATTTATCGTGGAAGACACCGGTGACCTGAACAATACGAAGGGTCTCTCCTATCGATGGGTGGATGTGTATTTTGGAAAATATTCTACCGCGAACTATAGTGCCGCCATTCAATTCGGCAAGAAGAAATTCAGCTATACCGTAATTGATTAGAGCGCTTTAGAGCGCTTTGGATGCCTAGAGAACGCCGCTGACTTCCAAGTGGGAGCAGAGCGGCGTTTTTACGTTAAAAGATACTATAGTCGATCTCGTCGCCGGTTGAAGTCGATAGCTGAAAATATATCGATCTGCCGGGGGCCGGATTATCGATCGTAACGATTTTCAGGCCGGAATGCACGGGTGTTCCTTCAATGACGACCTGCCGGTTATCATAAATTATCTTTTTGACGTCGGTATTCATCACCACGACCAGGATTTTGTCCAGCGGCAGCGAAGTTAATTGGTTATAAGCATTCTCCATCTCTTTCACGATGCCCACGTTATGAATAAAGTCATACAGCGCGGAAGCATTCGTTGGGGACGTGAACAACCGATGCTTGGCGAAGTGGATTCGATTGGGCACATATGACCAGCGCTCGTAGGTGCTGTGCCAATAAGGCAAATAAGAAGGCCGATCCCATTGGGGAAGATCGGCAATCACCTTATAGGCGATCGTTTTTCCTTTCTTCCGTACATCAGAAATTGCCCTTAAATTTTCGGGCGGCTTTGACTGCTGAAAGGGCGGATTAGGCAACGTAACGGGAGATGGCGGTTCAAGGTTCCCTAATTGTTGCTTGTTAGGCGGAGACAGCGCATAGGACAGCGAATGAGGCGCGACCGCGCCGAACGTAATTATCGTGATGAACAGCAACGATTTGAGGCTCGTATTCATGGACGGCTCCTTATTGAAATTTGTTTTTAGTTTGTTTCTTTCAGGAAGAGTTATTCCGGGCATCATGCTGGCGCAATAGCGAGAGGGGGGATGGCTGCAGGCCGGACAGGACAGAATTAGGGCTGGATGGGTTCGTATTTGCAAGTAGAAGGGAGCAAAAAGTTGATGATTCATAAAGTCGGTCAGATTATGCTGTATGTAAATAACCAGGATGAGGCCGTGAAGTTTTGGACCGAAAAGTTGGGCTTTCAAGTTATTTCTGAAGAAAATAACGGTCAAGGCATGAGATGGATTGAAATTGCCCCGACCGAGGGCGCCGAGACAAGCGTCATTCTTCATAATAAGGAGTTCGTTGCTACCATGTCGCCCGAACTCAATCTGGGAACCCCTTCTTTACTATTTTTTACGGAAAATCTCGATGAACTGCATCAGGATCTAGCCAATAAAAATGTCAAGGTCGGAGACATTGTAACCATGCCGTCCGGCAGAGTGTTTAACTTTGCGGATCAGGAAGACAATTACTTTGCCGTGATGGAAAAGAAGTAAGTAAATTCTTCCATGAACAATTCGGAGATGAAGCTGCCGGCATGATCGGCAGCTTCGCTTGCGTTTACGGGTTGGCTTGGGATAAAGCGCTGCGGAATATACTTCGACGCAGGATGCGCTATAATGGATACAGTGATGGAAGAAAGGGACGTGTTCATGAAGAAAGTCATTGTAATCGGAGCAGGGATTCTAGGGGCATCGACAGCCTATCAGTTAGCAAAGCTGGGTGCGGATGTCCTGATCGTCGACCGCAATGATAAAGGGCAGGCTACGGATGCCGCGGCCGGCATTATCTGCCCCTGGCTGTCGCAGCGGCGCAATCAGGCCTGGTACCGGCTAGCCAGAGCCGGCGCGCGTTTTTACCCCGGGTTGATCAAGGAACTCATGAGCGAAGGGGAGACGGACACCGGCTATGCCCAGGTTGGCGCTCTGAGTATCCATGATGATAGGGAGAAAATCAGAAAGATGGAGGAGCGGGCGCAGTTGCGAAAAGCGGATGCGCCGGAAATCGGTGACATTACCCGGCTGAATGAGCAAGCAACCCATGAGCTGTTTCCTCTGTTGGCGGAAGGGTATCATTCGGTTCATATTAGCGGGGCCGCCCGTGTCGACGGCCGCGCGCTGCGCGATGCGCTCGTCCGATCGGCTCGAAGAAACGGGGCTGTCCTGATCAACGGGGATGCTGCGCTCCAATATCAGTCGAACCGCGTAACCGGAATCGCGGTCGGTTCCCGAAGCTTCTCGTCTGACGAAGTCATCGTGTGTGCAGGGGCGTGGGCCAATCAACTGCTGCAGCCCTTAGGCATTCACTTTCAGGTAAGTTATCAAAAAGCGCAAATCCTGCATTTACAGGTTCCGGATAGGCAAAACACGGGCGTCTGGCCGGTCGTGATGCCGCCTTCCGATCAATATCTGTTGGCTTTTGACCAACAAAAGATCGTGATGGGAGCGACTCACGAAGATGATATCGAAGGCTATGATACAAGGGTAACCGCAGGGGGAATCCAGGAGATTTTGAATAAAGGCTTGGGCTTGGCGCCGGGCTTGGCGAACAGCACGGTTCAAGAGGCGAGAGTCGGTTTTCGTCCTTTTACGCCCGGCTTTCTTCCGGTGATAGGCGCTGTGCCTGGCTGGGATGGCTTGATCGCGGCCAACGGACTTGGAGCGTCCGGCTTGACGATGGGCCCATTTATTGGGTTCCAGCTCGCAAAGCTGGCCTTAGGAATGGATCCGGATATCGCTATCCATGATTATGATATTCGCAAAGCAATGGCGTGAGCATCAACAAAAACAGACCAAAACTGTAACCGTACAGTCTTGGTCTGTTTTTTCTGTTCATTCGCTATCGTTGGCTATATTTTTTAGGCATAGTTTCTATGCACAATATATATTTCTCGCTGGAAATGACGGTATGTAAAATAAAGGGAACCGCAGTATGCAGCGGCACAATTGTCGGAGGGATACGATATGAATAAAACCGGACATGGTCAAGCCGAGAACCGGCACCAGGCGCTAGGATTATCGGATCAGCAAGTCCTTGAAATGTATCGGAATATGGTGTTGGCCCGAAAAGTAGATGAACGGATGTGGATTCTGAATCGTGCGGGAAAGATCCCTTTTCTCGTGTCTTGCCAAGGTCATGAAGCAGCGCAGATTGGAGCGGCTTATGCGTTGGATCCAACGACAGATTTTCTGTGTCCCTATTATCGGGACATGGGGATGGCCATTGTTTTCGGGATGACGGCCAATGAATTGATGCTTTCCGCATTTGCCAAGGCGGGAGATCCCAACAGCGGAGGACGTCAAATGCCGGGGCATTACGGGAGTAAAAGACGGAATATTCTTTCGGGGTCGAGTGTCGTATCGAGTCAAGTGCCGCACGCTGTTGGAATCGCTTTCTCTGGAAGAATGCAGGGAGAAAAGCTTGTCGCGTTAACGGCCTTTGGCGACGGGGGCAGCAATCAAGGAGAGTTTCACGAAGCGGCGAACTTCGCGGGGGTGCACAAGCTTCCTGTCATTTTCTTCTGCGAGAATAACAAGTATGCCATCTCTGTTCCCTTTTCCAAGCAGGCGGCTTGTGAAAGTATCGCGGATCGGGCAAAAGGTTACGGGTTTCCCGGCATCAGTGTCGATGGCAATGATCCCTTGGAAGTATATAGGGTCACGAAAGAGGCGGCCGATCGGGCAAGAAGAGGAGAAGGGCCAACGCTTATCGAGGCGGTCGTCTATCGTTTGGTTCCTCATTCCAGCGACGACGATGATCGAACCTACCGTTCCCGTGCAGAAGTGGAAGAAGCCAAGAGGAAGGATCCGCTCATAACCTTCAGCAATTATCTTAAAGATTTGGGGCTATTAGATGAACCTGCAGAGAAGGAAATCCATGACCGGCTGCTCATGGAAGTCGATGCGGCCACGGAATATGCGGAAAATGCTCCGGATTCGGCTCCGGAAGATGCCCTGAAGCACGTTTATGCAGAATAGGGGGAGTGAGAAATGGCCGTAATTTCTTATCTTGATGCCGTGACCCAAGCTCTTCGGGAGGAAATGCAGCGAGATAAAAGGGTGTTTGTGCTAGGAGAAGACGTCGGCGTACGCGGAGGAGTGTTTCGGGTTACACAGGGGTTCATTGAGGAATTTGGAGAACAAAGGGTTCTCGATGCGCCGCTGTCGGAAGCGGCCATTGCCGGTGTGTCGGTCGGGGCAGCCGCTTATGGATTGCGGCCTGTGGCGGAGATTCAGTTTGCCGAGTATATCATGCCTGCCGTCAACCAAATCGTGAATGAAGCAGCCAAGATGAGATACCGCTCGAACGGAGACTGGAACTGTCCTGTGGTCTTTCGCGCTCCTTATGGAGGCGGAGTTCGCGGCGCCCTCTATCATTCCCAATGCGTCGAAGCCATGTTCTGCAATATTCCCGGCCTAAAAGTGGTCACGCCTTCCACTCCATATGATGCCAAAGGACTGTTAAAAGCGGCCATTCGCGATGAAGATCCGGTCCTTTTCTTCGAACATAAGCGATGCTACCGATTGATCAAAGGCGAAGTGCCGTCCTCGGACTACATTGTTCCCATCGGGAAGGCGGATATTAAGCGGCAAGGAGAAGACATCACGGTTATTTCTTACGGACTTGCCTTGCATTTCGCGTTGGAAGCCGCAGAGAAACTTTCCCAAGAAGGGTACAGCGCTCACATTCTGGACCTGCGCACCCTCTATCCTCTGGATAAGGAATCGATTGTGGAGGCTGCCCGCAAAACCGGCAAAGTGCTCATTGTTCATGAAGACAATAAAGAGGGAGGCGTTGGGGCTGAAGTAGCGGCTGTGCTGGCGGAGGAATGCCTTTTTGAATTGGATGCTCCGATCAGGCGCCTGTGCAGCCCGGACGTCCCCGCCATGCCGTATAGTTCGCCGATGGAGAAATTCTTCATGCTCAATCCGGATAAAGTATATCAGGCCATGAAAGAATTGGTCCAATTATGATCGGAACGGGAGGAGAATATGGCTGAGAAGATCGTTATGCCTCAGTTAGGGGAAAGTGTGACGGAAGGAACCATCTCCAAGTGGCTCGTAAACATCGGAGACAAAGTCCAAAAATACGATCCCGTATGCGAAGTGATTACCGATAAAGTTACCGCAGAGGTTCCTTCTACCGTGAGCGGCACGATATCCGACATTGTCGTCGAAGAAGGCGAGACGGTGGCGGTAGGAACTCTCATTTGCTATATTGCGGCTGAAGAGGAAGCGAGCACGCCGGTTGAAGCGAAGCCTGCCGCTCAAGCTCAGGGAGCCGATAACGCGGCGGCACAAGCAGCCGTGGACCAACGGTATTCGCCGGCCGTGCTTAAGCTGGCGCAAGAAAACAACCTTGATCTTTCCCGTATCGAAGGATCAGGCGCTGGCGGACGCATTACCAGAAAAGACATCTTGGAGATTGTGCAAGGAAAGAGGCCGGTTGATGACCCGTCTGCCGCCCATTCTCCGCTGCATCCAGACGACGAGACGGTCCCGGTTACCGCCATCCGCAAAACGATTGCCAAACGAATGGCGGAAAGCAAGCGGGAGATCCCACACGCCTGGCTTATGATGGAATGCAATGTCACCAATCTGGCGCGTTACCGCGACCGGATCAAAGAGGAATTTCAGCAAAAAGAAGGCATCCCTTTAACTTATTTGCCGTTCTTTATCAAGTCGGTTGCCGAAGCCTTGAAGGAATTCCCGATCTTAAATTCGCAGTGGGCAGATGATCGCATTATCGTCAAAAAAGCGGTTCATATCTCGATTGCCGTTGCAACCGATCAAGAGTTATTCGTTCCCGTCATTAAGGACGCCGACCAAAAGAGCATTTCCGCTCTTGCCAAAGCAGTGAATGAATTGGCCAAAAAGACGAGAGAGGGCAGGTTAACGGCCGAGGATACGACCGGCGGAACGTTTACCGTCAATAACACAGGCTCTTTCGGCTCCGTTCTGTCAGCCCCGATCATCAATCCTCCGCAAGTGGCCATTTTGACTGTCGAAGCCATCGTAAAACGCCCGATCGTATTGGATAACCAGATTATGGTCCGCGATATGATGAACATCTGTCTTTCTCTCGATCACCGGGTGTTGGACGGTCTGGTGTGCGGCCGCTTCCTGCAGAGAGTCAAAGAAAAGTTGGAAGGTTATGGCGCGGATACCGGCACCGGACTCGAGTAAAGGAAAGGGGCGATGAAATCGTGCATTTTGATTTAACCGAGGAGCAAGCGCTCATAAAGAAGACGATGCGTGATTTTGCGGAAGGCGAGGTGGCCCCGGGTGCAGATGAACGGGATCGCACGAAACAATTTCCGGAGGAGGTCTTCGATAAATTAACGAAGCTGGGAGTCATGGGGCTGCCTTTTCCCGAACAATACGGCGGCGGGGGAGCAGATACGATAAGCTTTGCTATTGCTGTCGAAGAATTAAGCCGGGTGTGCGCCTCCACGGGCATCACCTATTCGGCCCATATTTCGTTAGGCGGGGCGCCTATCCATTTATTCGGAACGCACGAGCAAAAGGAGAAATACTTAACCCCCCTGTGTACCGGAGAATACCTGGGGGCGTTCGGGCTGACGGAACCGAATGCCGGATCCGATGCAGGCGGAACCCGAACGACAGCGAAGCTGGATGGGGATCAGTGGATCATTTCCGGTTCCAAATGTTTTATTACCAATGCAAGCTACGCCAAAAGCCTGGCGCTCACGGCCGTAACGGATCGCTCCAAAGGGACGGATGGAATCAGCGCGTTTATCGTGCCTACCGATGCGACAGGATTTACGGTCCTTAGCAATTATGAAAAGATGGGCCTTCACGCGTCGAATACGACGGAGTTGATTCTGGAAAATGTAAACGTTCCCAAGGAAAATCTGCTGGGGAAAGAAGGACATGGATATAAGCAGTTTTTAGCTACGCTTGACGGAGGGAGAATCGGGATCGGGGCCATGGCGGTCGGGATCGCGCAAGGGGCTTATGAAAAATCACTCCAATATGCCAAAGTAAGAAAACAATTTGGCCACAGCTTATCATCCTTTCAAGCTATCCAGTTCAAACTGGCCGATATGGCCATGAATATTGAACTTGCCCGCAACATGGTGTATAAAGCGGCATGGCTTAAGGATCAAGGAAGAAAATTCAAGAAGGAAGCGGCGATGGCCAAATTATTTGCTTCGGAAATCTGTATGAAGGCATGCGATCAGGCCGTTCAGATCCATGGCGGTTATGGTTATATGAAGGACTACCAGGTGGAGCGGTTTTTCCGGGACGCCAAGCTGTTGGAGATCGGGGAAGGAACTTCGGAAGTGCAACGAATGGTGATTGCACGCCAGATCGGCTGTTAAAGGGGGTTGGTGCTATGTTCAAGAAGATTCTAATCGCGAACCGGGGGGAGATTGCGGCTCGAGTGATCCGTACTTGCCAATCGCTGGGCATTGCCACCGTCAGCATATATTCGAAAGTGGATAAGGAAGCACCTCATGTCAAAATGGCGGATGAGGCCTACGAGGTCGGAAATCCCAGAGTAACAGACAGCTACTTGAAAATCGATAAAATTTTAGAAATCGCCCGTCTTTCAAAAGCGGATGCGATTCACCCCGGCTACGGGCTTCTCTCGGAAAATGCCGAATTTGCCCGCCGCTGTGAGGAGGCGGGAATCGTATTCATCGGTCCATCCGCGGATGTCATCTCCCGCATGGGCAGTAAAATTGAATCCCGGAATATCATGGAAAAAGCGGGTGTGCCTGTCGTCCCCGGCATGTCCTATCCATTAGCGGATGCGGAAGATGCAGCACGGGCAGCCCATCGTATCGGCTATCCGGTCATGCTCAAGGCTTCGGCCGGCGGCGGCGGGATCGGCATGCAGATCGTGGCTAACGAATCGGAAATGAAGCAAGCATTTGAAGGGAACCAGAAACGAGCCTCTGATTTCTTCGGAGACGGGGCCATGTATATCGAGAAGGTCGTGGAAAATCCCCGGCACATCGAAATTCAGATTTTGGCCGATTCCTATGGGAATACCGTCCACTTAGGGGAACGGGAATGTTCCATTCAACGCCGTCATCAAAAAGTAGTGGAGGAAGCCCCTTCCGCCTACTTGGATGAACTCACGAGAAGCAAAATGGGAGAAGCGGCGGTAAGGGCGGCTCAATCCATCGGATACCGGAATGCAGGAACGATCGAGTTTTTAGTCGACGGGAATAAAAACTTCTATTTCCTTGAAATGAATACTCGTCTGCAGGTGGAGCATACGATTACAGAAGAGATTACCGGCTTGGACTTGGTTGCGGAGCAATTGCGGATTGCGGCCGGACATTCCTTGAATTTTGGTCAATCCGATGTGACACGCGACGGTCATGCGATTGAAGTGCGGATTTATGCGGAGGATCCGAAGACGTTCTTCCCATCTCCGGGAGTGATTACGAAGTTGGCTGTACCTGAAGGAGACGGAATCCGCCATGAGTTGGCTGTACATGACGGTTCCATGGTCACTCCTTTCTATGATCCGATGATTGCGAAACTCATCGTCAAAGGGAAGGATCGCGACGAAGCGATTGACCGGCTTCAACAGGCGCTGGCCGCTTATCAGGTTGAGGGCATCAAAACAAACATCCCGATGCTGCAAGAAGTCATCGCGCATCCCGCATTCCGTTCAGGCGATACGACAACGGGGTTCGTTGCGAACTATTTAATGGAGAAGACATGACTTGATCGGATAGGGCCTGGCGAGTTACCGAAAGGCTATTCGTAGAACAGGAGGTTATATGAGATGAGCAAAATAGCGGCGGTTATGGCGGGGAATGTGTATCAACTCCTTGTCAAGCCTGGGGATCAAGTCGAAGCGGGACAAAACGTGGCCGTGTTGGAATCGATGAAAATGGAGATCACGATTACCGCCGGTTCCGGCGGGACGGTAAAAGAAGTACTCGTGAGCGAAGGCGACTTTGTAAATGAAGGAGATCTATTGATCGAGCTGGATTAAACGTATGCTGGGGGTTGGGGAGATGAACTGGCCGGCGAGTGTGACGATCAAAGAGGTTGGTCCAAGGGATGGATTACAGAATGAGAAGGTCTTTGTGTCGACAGAGGATAAAATCGCTTGGATCAACCAATTGTCCGGCACCGGTATCCCATCGGTTGAAATCACTTCGTTTGTAAATCCCAAGTGGATTCCGGCGCTGGCCGATGCCGCTGAAGTGGCGAGAGGAATTGAACGAATGCCCGGCATCCTTTATTCGGCTCTCGTTCCGAACCGTCAAGGTCTGGAGCGAGCGCTGGAAGCCGATGTGGATGAAGCGGCCGTCTTTATGTCTGCGAGCGAAACTCATAATCAAAGGAACATCAACAAGCCGATTCGCGCTACCTTTCCCATTCTAAGTGAAGTGGCGCAAGAAGCCCTTGCAGCCGGAAAGTCAGTCCGCGGTTATGTGTCCACCGTCTTCGGTTGTCCCTATGAGGGGCCCGTGTCCGTCGATGACGTGATCCGGGTAGCGGAAACGTTGTTCGAAATGGGGATTGGCGAGTTGTCTCTCGGGGATACGATCGGAATTGCCAATCCGAAGCAGGTGCAAGAGGTATTGAATAGTCTATTAAAGCGTTTTGATGCCAAAAAACTGGCTCTGCACTTTCACGATACGCGCGGGACGGCGCTGGCGAATATTTTGGTGTCCATGGACATGGGGATCACGACGTTCGACTCGTCCGTCGGCGGGTTGGGCGGATGCCCGTATGCGCCCGGGGCCTCGGGCAATGTGGCTACGGAGGATTTGCTTTACATGTTGGATGCGATGGGGATTCACACGGGGGTAAATCGGGAGAAGCTGCTCTCCGCGGCCCGTTTTATTCAGGAAAAGATAGGAAGGGAGTTGCCAAGCCGCAATCTTCAGGCCGGCAGCATTTTGTAGAAAAGGAGGAGTAGGGGATGTCCATTGATATAAAGCCGGAGGAGCTGCAGGAACGCCGTTCACGGATCCTCAAAGGGGGGGCGCAGGCCTATCATCAAAAGAATGCGGAGCGGGGAAAACGATTTGTTCGCGACCGTTTAAAGCTATTGTTTGATCCGGGTTACGAGCTGGAGGATGCATTATTTGCCAACTGCGCGGCAGAAGAACTTCCGGCCGATGGCGTGGTTACGGCGATTGGCAAGATTAACGGGAGAATCGTGTGCGTGATGGCCAATGATTCCACCGTAAAAGCCGGTTCTTGGGGAGCGCGTACGGTAGAGAAGATCATTCGAATACAAGAGACGGCCGACAAAATGAGGGTGCCGTTGATTTACCTTGTGGATTCGGCAGGCGCTCGCATTACGGACCAGGTCGAGATGTTCCCCGGCAGGCGCGGGGCAGGCCGCATTTTTTACAACCAGGTCAAATTGTCGGGTAAAATCCCTCAAATCTGTCTGCTCTTCGGTCCTTCGGCTGCAGGCGGGGCATACATTCCGGCATTTTGCGATATCGTGATTATGGTGGATGGAAATGCATCCATGTATCTCGGTTCCCCGCGGATGGCGGAGATGGTTATCGGGGAGAAGGTTACGTTAGAAGAGATGGGTGGCGCGCGCATGCATTGCTCGGTATCCGGATGCGGCGATGTGCTGGCCCAGAACGAAGAAGAAGCCATTTCGATGGCACGGCGATATCTCTCCTATTTTCCCGCCAATTTTTCCGGGAAGCCGCCGGTCATGGAAGCAGCGGCGCCACAGTCCTTCGAGAAATCATTAGAAGAGATCATCCCCTCCAACCAGAATGCTCCGTTCAATATGTATGACCTGATTGACCGGATTATTGACGAGGGGTCATTCTTTGAGATGAAGAAGCTGTTTGCCGGGGAGCTCATTACGGGATTGGCCCGAATGAACGGAAAACCGGTTGGGATCATCGCCAATCAGCCGCGGGTGAAAGGAGGCGTGCTGTTTCACGATTCGGCGGATAAGGCAGCCCGATTTATTACCCTTTGCGATGCGTTTCATATTCCGCTTCTGTTTCTCGCCGACGTTCCCGGCTTTATGATCGGAACCAAGGTGGAGCGGGCAGGAATTATCCGCCATGGCGCGAAAATGATCTCGGCCATGTCCGAAGCGAGCGTGCCCAAAATCTCGGTGATCGTCCGTAAAGCATACGGAGCAGGCCTCTATGCGATGGCTGGTCCCGCGTTCGAACCGGATTGCTGTCTCGCCTTGCCTACGGCTCAAATCGCGGTGATGGGGCCGGAAGCTGCGGTCAACGCCGTCTATGCCAATAAAATTGCGCAGCTGCCTGAACACGAGCGGGCGGCTTTTATTGAACAACAACGGGAGGAATATAAGCGGGATATTGATATTTACCGGCTCGCCTCCGAGATGATTGTTGACGGAATTATTCCGGCCAATTCGCTGCGCGACGAGTTAGTGAGCCGATTTGAGGCTTATTCATCAAAGGTCGTCGTCTTCTCTGAGCGGAAGCACCCGGTCTATCCGGTTTAATTCATGGCCTTTCTGAACGAACAGCACCAAGCGCGCAGCGGCGCGCCGGTGCTGTTTTTTGCTTGGACGGCATATCATGATCTTGAGCCGGAGGATGAATGGTTTGGATACCGCTTTGCCTATAGGGGAAGGAGGCAGATCCGGATCAGATGGATATTCGACAGCTTCATTATTTTACAGAAGTGGCCAAACATAAAAATTTTACAAAAGCTTCGCAGGTCCTGTTTGTATCTCAGCCATCCATCAGCAAGATGATCAAAAGCCTGGAAGACGAATTGGGAGTTACTTTGCTTGACCGTTCCGAGAGGGAGGTTGTGCTCACGGATACTGGAAAGCTGGTTCACGACAAGGCTATTAAAATTTTGCAGCTGCTAGAGGAATTATCTTCTTCGGTTAATGAGCTGGTTCAAGTGCAAAGAGGAAAGGTGAAGATGGGAATCATGCCTACAATCGGGGCATTGCTATTCCCCAAAATCATTGCCGGCTTCAAGAAGAGATATCCCAGGATTGAGATTCAAATGGCAGAATACAGCGCGAAACAGGTAGAGACGCAGATGGAGCAAGGGAATATCGATTTTGGGGTCACGGTGCTGCCGGTGAACACCCGGTTGTATGGAACGGTTTCCTTGTTATCCGAGGAGCTGGTTATCATTGCCAGCAGTCACCACTGGCTTGCCGGAAGAAAATCCGTCAGTCTGGTTGAATTAAAAAATGAGCCGTTTATTCTGTTCACCAAGGAATTCGCCCTTCATGACGTAGTGTGGCAAGCATGCTTGCAGGCCGGGTTCGAGCCCGAGGTAGCTCATATGACCTCCCTGTGGGATTTCTGCTGCGAGATGGTGGCGTCTCAGTTAGGAATTTCATTGATCCCCCGATCGATGGCGAACCGTTTGCATCATCTTGCCGTTCATGCCGTTTCGATCTCCCATCCGGAGATTGCTTGGGAGCTGGCGCTTATTTATCCACGGGATAGATACCTTTCTTATGCATCCCGGGAGTTTATTGCCTATATCCAGGCCAATCCGCCGAATCAGCCGGGATTATGAACGGCGCCGGGTCCCATCATCAATGAGAGTTGACGTAGAATTGGCAGGTTGCTACAGTTAATCAATAGCCGTCTCATGAAGGAATGAACCGGGAGTGATCTGGAAAAGCTGAAGCGATAAACGCAACCGCGGGTGCTCGGCGCGGCGTACTTCGTGATGAAAGGTGATGTTATGGCACGCGTATTGGTAATCAATGGAGGTTCCGAAGGACATATCAATCCAACCCTTGGCGTGGTGCAAGAACTTATCCGTCGTGGCGAAGAGGCGGTTTACTTTATCGCGGACCAATATCGTGAGCGCGTCGAGCCGACGGGCGCAGAGGTGATCACATTCGATAGCGGCAAATTTGTGGAGGCGTTCCTTGCCGGAGGAAGAAATCCTTGGGCGCGAGTGGGTGGACTGCTGCGCACCGCCGACATTATCATTCCCCGTCTCCTGGAGCAAATCAAAGGAAAACGCTTTGACTACATCATTCATGATTCGATGTTCGGCTGCGGGCGTCTGGTGGCACAAATACTCGACCTGCCAGCAATCAACTCGTGCACGAGTTTTGCAATTCAACAAAATAGCTTTGAACATCTGCAAGATCACCTTTCGCGCCCTTTTCCGGCAGACGTGAATGAACGTGCGCAGCAAGAGTTTCAGCAGCTGGCCAGCAACGTAGAATCGAGATACAATGTGCAGATTACCTCCGGCTACGAAGTTTTCTGCAATCCCGCGCCATTAACGATTGTCTACACGTCGAAGCGCTTCCAACCCGACGGAGACAGCTTTGACGAGACGTATAAGTTTGTTGGACCGTCAATCGTGCCGCGCTCACACCGTCATTTTGATTTCTCTTCTATGGACACGGATCATCTGATATACATATCACTCGGTACGGTTTTCAATCAAGCGGTGGAGTTTTACAAGCTCTGTTTTTCGGCTTTCGCCGGCACGAAGTACACCGTGATTCTATCCGTCGGCAGACAAACCCGAATTGCGGACTTGGGAGATATTCCTGCGAATTTTATCGTTCGAGACTACGTCCCGCAACTCGACGTACTGCAGCGCGCCAAATTGTTTATCACACACGGCGGGATGAACAGCACCAGTGAGGGGCTATATTATGGAGTGCCGCTGATTGTGCTTCCCCAAAGCGCCGACCAACCGATGGTGGCGCGGCGTGTGGCTGAAGTCAATGCAGGCATTTACCTGAATCAGGAAGGCTTACTCGCGGGCGATCTTAGAGAGGCGGCAGAGCGCGTGCTCACTGAGGCGTCAATTCGAAAGGCATGCGTCGAGATTGGCGATTCGTTCCGATCTGCGGGCGGGTATCATCGGGCCGTCGAGGAGATCTTCGCGCATACACGAAGTCTAGGCTTGACCCATTAAAATAAATGAAGTAACGATATCGATAGCATATGACACGAAAAAAAGCCGGTTTTTCCTTCCTTAGGGCAGGAAAAACCGGCTTTACTTCTATGGCGAACAAAATATTCCCTTCATCCGCATTTTGGATTCTAATCCGGTTCTTGCCTATAACTAGTGTTATAAAAGTTACGGGATTTTGTAATTTCCCTAGAAATATCAAAATGAGATGCCAAAATACCGATACAGTTTTTACATAAAAGGAGGAGATCTTCATGAGGAAATCAAAACAGAGGCGAACAAGACAGGTGAAGGGAGTAAAAGTGCTCCTAAGTCTACTCATTAGTTTACAAGTGGTGTTCACTTATTCGAGTATTTCCTTTGCTGCAACAAATGAACTTCATGATATTGATGCCGGGATCGCAAGCCTAAATTATGATCGCAATGAAGTTTTGGCCGTAAAAGGCGATCAGATCAGCAGTTTTGTTCCCAAAGAAGGCCTTCATTCCAATGGGAAATTTATCGTGGTTGAACGGGATAAGAAATCACTCACAACCTCGCCCGTAGATATTTCAATTATTGATTCGATCACGAATCGCACGTATCCAGGCGCAATCCAGCTTGCAAATCAGGATTTTGCGGATAATCAGCCTAGTCTGGTCATGGCCGCGAGAAAACCATTAGATATTACGATTGATCTGCCCGGGTTGAAGAGCGAAAATACAATTACCGTTCAAAATCCAACTTACAGCAGTGTTTCTAGCGCCGTTGATCAGCTCGTGTCGACTTGGGGCGAGAAGTATTCCGACACGCATACACTGCCTGCGAGATTACAGTACGCCGAATCCATGGTGTACAGCCAAAATCAAATTGCCAGTGCGCTGAACGTGAACGCTAAAGTGCTGAACGGTACGCTCGGAATCGACTTTAACGCGGTCGCAAGCGGCGAGAAAAAAGTGATGGTTGCCGCTTATAAGCAAATCTTTTATACCGTAAGCGCAGCCCTTCCTAACAATCCATCGGACTTGTTTGATGACAGTGTGACGTTTGCTGAATTAGTGCGTAAGGGGGTAAGTAATGAAGCTCCGCCACTGATGGTATCTAACGTAGCTTATGGAAGAACCATTTACGTGAAGTTGGAGACGACCTCAAAGAGCAGCGATGTACAAACCGCATTTAAACTATTGCTCAATAATCCGAGCATACAAGCTAGCGGACAGTACAAAGATATTTATGAAAACAGTTCGTTTACGGCTGTCGTATTAGGCGGCGATGCCCAGACACATAACCAGGTCGTCACGAAAGACTTCAATGTCATCCAAAATGTAATCAAGGACAATGCACAATTTAGCACCAAGAATCCAGCTTATCCTATTTCATATACCAGTGTCTTCTTGAAAGACAATTCCATAGCTGCGGTTCACAACAATACAGAATATATCGAGACGAAAACGACCGAATATACGAAAGGCAAAATAACGCTTGATCATAGCGGTGCATATGTAGCTCAGTTTGAAGTATCTTGGGACGAGTTTACCTTTGATGAGAATGGACAAGAAGTCATCACTCATAGAACTTGGGAAGGAAATTGGCAAGATAAAACAGCGCATTTCTCGACAGAGATTCCACTTCCGCCTAATGCCAAGAACATCAAAATTTTTGCAAGAGAGTGCACGGGTCTTGCCTGGGAATGGTGGAGAACCATTCTGGATGAACCTAACGTTCCGTTAACCAGCAATATTAAAGTTTCGATTTGGGGAACCACGTTGCATCCGTCAGCATCCATAAGTCATGACTAGTCATTTCAGAGAATCTTCCCATTCATTTGGGGAGATTTTCTTTTTGGCAAGCCCACGCTTACCCTGACCGAACTGTCCTGTCTTCATCGGCCCCGCCCTGCCTAAGAGCAGGGAATGTACGGGGAGCGGCAATGAAGTAAGCCAAGCGTATAGTATCGTGGGCAAAATGGATGATAACGGCAGCAGCTCTCCATTCGTCGCTGTCTAGGAGACGGAAAAAGGGAAGAGATTGCCCTCTAATGAAAAATAGGTTGATCCACGGTCCGTGATCAATATAATCAATGCATCGCTCTGCTCGGACAAGCCTATTGCCGATAATTCTCGAATATCTGCTACTCTATCCCAAAATATTTGATTCGTTACAGGTAAGGTATTAGAGGCGGAAACAATCACATCGGATTGAATCAGAACGGCGCCTTCTTGAAGTAAACTGTCGGGATGAAAGATGGACTCCAATAATTGGCTTGTAATAATCGCATTAATCGGTACCCCTCCCTGTATAAGAGGGGCAACCGGGTCGTTCGCCTCGATTACAAAGAGAGCTCCATGACGTTTTAGGCTAAGTCTGTGAATGGCAAGAGACAGTTCATTGCTGCACTTCGTATATTTGGACAAGAGACGATTAAGTAAGTATGTCGATGCCGTTGTTTCCAACTCGAGCAGTTCCCGAGATAATTTTTGCACACTGTCAATGATGCGAATATCGTTTTGACTCAGAGTGGAGATCTTCTGCTCTACCTTTTTCTTCATGTTCCTGAGCTTTTCTGTTATTTCAAGCCGGAGCTGCGAGAAATCATCATTGAAATCATTTTTTTTCATTGCAACATTACTCTCCTAGAGTTATTCATCAGGAATCTCGAATCCGTACAGCGAGCCGTTGAAGGTAAATGATTTCCCCCCTGTCTCCTCGGATACGATGAACGTCAATGCATCTGTTTTCTCCGATAAACCGATAGCTGCACGGTGTCGGGTGCCCAGCTTGTTTTTGTACAGCTTCCGGGTGAGAGGAAGTACATTGGCGGCGGAGACAATCGTGTTATTCCGAATCAGTACCGCACCGTCGTGCAGCGGGCTTCCTACATGAAAAATGGAAACTAACAGCGTACTTGAGATCTTCGCGGACAGGGGCGTGCCCGTCGTGATCCAATCGTTGATTTTATCTTCTCTTTCAATCACGATAAGGGCGCCTTTGCGTTGAGCGCTCAGCAATTTAATGGCATTAAAGATTTCATTGCATTGATTGGTGTAAGGAACCAGAAGCCGGCTCAAGTGATAGGCGGATACCAACTTTCCTGTGTCGGAGCATATTTGAGACAGCAGTCTAAGATTCTTTAAAATATCAATTCCTTCTTGATCCATGGAAGACAACATGTTTTGCATCTGGGTGGACATGTATTGAAATTGTTGATAGACATCTGAATACTCCGGCGATAATTTTTTGCAGTTATTTTCCATGGGCATCCTCCTTTATCAGTAATGTTGTGTCCAGAACCGGAGCCAATTATGTGTATCGAAGATGCTGTGGCTGCATAAAGAAAAAGTCACAGGATATCCTAAGAACAATAATCGTGACATTCTGAAAAAAAGAAGCGGGCCAGCTTTGAAAAAATATCGGAGGCGTCAAGGCTGTTTCCCCTTGCCAAAGTTTTACGATTACCAAGAGATCAACCAGGCTTTCGAAGATTCGAAAACAGGAATCACCATTATACCCGCGCTGAAGCAAAATAATTCGAAGGCCCTCACGTTATGTTGCGGGCACCCGGTTAAGCCGTTTCCATGTTGAGAACCCTGGAAGTGCTTCGTCATGATGAATCTTGGTTTGCTTATCATTCGTTTGGTAATAGGAATCAGCTTTATGGGGCACGGCGCTAAAAAGCTCTTCGGTTGGTTCGGGGGGATGGTCTAAAAGGAACGGGTGGCTGGATGGAGTCCATCGGCATCAAACCGGGTGTCCTGATGGCGGTATTCGCTGGCTAGGTATTTCCTCCATCGCCGCGGTTCATAATAAAGATTGTAGAACCAGGGAATCCGCTGGAGGTGACAAGATGTCCAACGTAAATCTTGCCGTAATTTATTACAGTTCGACAGGCACCAATTATCAACTGGCTCAATGGGCGGCTGATGGAGGGAAAGAAGCAGGAGCCGAGGTAAAAATATGCAAGGTTCCGGAACTGGCTTCCCAGTCGGTCATCAATGGCAACCCCGCTTGGAAAGCCCATGTCGAGGCCACCCAAAACGTTCCTGTCGTCACGCCGGATGATATTTTATGGGCGGATGCGGTGATCTTTAGCACTCCGACCCGCTTCGGAACTATGGCATCGCAAATGAAACAATTTCTGGATACCACCGGCGGTATTTGGTTTCATGGGAAGACCGTGAATAAAGTGGTAAGCGCGATGACATCCGCTCAGAACGCTCATGGAGGACAGGAAGCCACAATTTTGTCTCTATATACCATTATGTATCATTGGGGAGCAATCGTTGCCGCTCCAGGATATACCGATCAATCCATCTTTGCTGGCGGCGGCAATCCATATGGAACGAGCGTGTCGGTAGATCAGAACGGAAAGATGAAAGAAGATGTTCGCGGAGCGGTACTGCATCAAGCAAAGCGTACGGTAACCGTTGCGAAGTGGGTCAAACAAGGTCAACAAGGCTGATCAGGAACCTTGGCATCCCAACTGAAACAATGCGAAGCGTCCGCAGGGGCTTCGCATTTTTTATTCCCATCCAATCGAAGCGGTGAACTGCGCGCAGACAGCGCAAATAAAGATTTTATTCGGGAGCAGCGCATGAAGATTCATTGTTCATGTTTCATTGACTTATTATTTGCAAATTTCCCAGAATAGAAAAGTTGACGAAGTATGAATGTTCGTGTTACTATAATCTCGAATTCAAGATATATGAATTCAAGGTTTTTGACACTTTTGTAAGGTGGGATTCAGAAATGGGTTTCTTAGGTAAGCTCTTTGCTTCAAATAAAAAGGAGGAAAAAGAAATGGCAGAATTAAATATCGGAATCATTATTGGATCTACACGTGAAGGGCGTGTAAGTCCCCAAGTGGCACAATGGGTAAAAGAAATTGCAGATCAACGAGGAGATGCGAATTATACCATTATTGATATTGCAGATTACAAATTGCCTTTACTGGGTGAACCGGGACAAGATGCTTCTGGTGCGCAAGCTTGGTCAAAAATAATTGCGAAGCAAGATGGATTTGTATTCATCGTACAAGAGTATAATCATTCCATTACGGGTGCTCTCAAAAATGCACTTGATTATTTACGTGAAGAATGGAATAACAAAGCCGCGGGTATTGTTTCTTATGGCTCTGTAGGCGGTGCACGGGCAGCTGAACATTTGCGCGGCATTATGGGTGAGCTATTAATTGCAGATGTACGTGTACATCCAGCATTGTCACTGTTCACAGATTTTGAAAATGGTACTGAGTTTAAACCAAAAGCCGTGCAAACCGATTCTGTGAATCAAATGTTAGACCAATTAATTCCTTGGTCCAAGGCTTTATATACCATTCGTTAATCTTGGAGGGATTTAGAATGAAAGCAGCAGTATGGTATGGTCAAAAAGATATTCGAGTCGAAGAAAGAGAATTAAAACCATTAAAAGACAACGAAGTAACCGTTCGTGTAGCATGGGCTGGTATTTGCGGCTCAGATCTGCATGAATATCAAGAAGGACCTGTTTTTGTTCCCGTAGACGCGCCAGATGAATTAACAGGCGAGGTTGCACCGATTACGATGGGGCATGAATTCGCCGGTGTAGTAGAAAAAGTCGGGTCAAAAGTTACAAAATACAAAGCAGGTGATCGAGTAGTTGTAAACCCTACAATTACTCACGGCAACAAACCAGAAGACATTGACAGTTATGATGGCTTTAGTTTTATCGGACTTCATGGCGATGGTGGTTTTGCTAAATATGCAAATGCTCCAGAACATAATATTTACAAATTGCCAGATACACTGACTTTGCAGGATGGTGCACTCGTAGAGCCTACTGCAGTAGCTGTCCAAGCAATAAAAGAAAGTGGCATGCAATTTGGTGACACAGTTGCCATTTTTGGCGCCGGTCCAATCGGATTATTAACAACCATTGCAGCTAAAGCAGCTGGCGCAAGTAAAATCTTTGTATTTGACTTATCTGAGACACGTCTTGAAAAAGCAAAAGATCTTGGCGCAACAGAAGTATTTCATTCTGGAAAAATCAATCCGGTTGAAGCTGTGAAGCAATATGCTCCAAATGGCGTGGATGTCACATTTGAAGTAGCAGGTGTTGCACCAACATTTAGATCATCCATCGATGTGACTCGTGCTCGCGGGACAGTTGTCATCGTCTCCATTTTTGCGCATTCTATTGATTGGAACCCAATGCAATTAACGAACACAGGTGTTAAAGTTACTTCCACAATTGCTTATACACCAACTTCATTCCAGCAAACCGTTGATTTAATGGGTACGGGACAATTAAAACCACAAGGTATCATTACTTCCCAAATTGAGCTGGATGAGATCGTAGAAAAAGGATTTGAAGCATTAACAAATGACAAATCTCAAGCGAAAATTCTAGTTAAATTAAGTGGAGAAATGTAATTAAGCAACATGAAGCATCATTTATTTCGGGGCTATATCCGCTTACTGGAATGTAGATATTTTCTTGCCTTTGTCATTAGCGAATAAAGAGCAACCCTTTCTACAGGGCTGACCCCATCATGTGAGACAAAACCTAAACACCTTCAAGAGAATGTCCTTGTGTCGCAAGATATGAAGACAACCTTGGAGGTGTTTTTGTGTTCCGGGGCTTCAGGAGCAAAGTATTTCGGAGATCGAAAAACGGAACGAGTATGAAACCCTATCTTTGGTTAAAGAACAATGGTAGTGCGCGACGGGAGCAGCAGGATGTCATTGCGTCGTTTTTCCAAAGTATAATACTGTGGGAGTACGAATGCTAAACAGGTATACGGACAATTATAAAGAAGTTCAACTACGGCAATCGCGTATAGCCGTACGAAACTATACTACCCCAAAATTTATTTCATTTTCTTCGGGTTTCCATCGAACCTTTTCGAATGAACGTGGCAATATAGAGTGTAAGCTTACGAAGGAGGGCCCTTTTTTCATGGAAGACATCAATATAGAGCATTGGATTGAACGGATGAAGGAGGGGGATCCATCTGGATTTCAAGTAATTTATGAATGGTCATTCCCTGAAATCTACCGCTCCGTTGTCTTTTTGATGACGGAAAAAAATGAAATCGAAGATGTAATGAACGAAATTTATTTTCAGCTGTGGCGCTCCATCGACAGTTATGATGCAAAACGTCCCTTCCGCTTCTGGATGCATGGCCTTGTGCTGAAGCAAATACAGAAGTGGAGGACCAAAAGCTGGAGGAGGTTCCGAATCTTAGAGAAGAAGCGGCTCTTGGAGGTGGAAGAGCATATTTTCTCGGATCGTCAGGTGCTTGAGGCCGAGACGCATCAGGAGATGCTGACCATCGTTCATCAGTTATCGTACAAACTTCGCACGGTGATTATTTTGCGCTATTATCACGACTATACATTCGATGAAATCGCTGAATTGCTGAACATCCCTGCAGGTACGGTCAAATCGAGACATCACGCAGCACTGGAGAAGCTTCGCAAGCTCAGCCCATATTGTGAAGCAGTAAAGGAGAAAGAACTTTATGTCCATTGAACAACAACTGCGCACGAAGCTGCAGGATTGTGCGGACGCAATGGAACATCCGTCCGAAATGCAGAAGCGCATTCAAGAAGTTGCTTATGAACGTTATCGCTATGAAAAATATAAAGCAAAATCAAAGCTGAAGGTTCGCATGGTCGCATGTATGCTTGCGGCTGTACTCCTCGTGCCGGTTGTCATTTATACCGGGCCTGCCGTAGCGGCGCAGATTCGAGCCCTGCTCAATCTATCCGGGACGGAAGATCTGCGGAGCTTCATCACCAAGGATAAGGATGCGGATTATGTCACCACGAACTTGTATGCGGATGAGATTAGCGGCAATCAGACGGCACAGGAATTGCTGGCGCGCATTTACCGCGGGTTTCCTGAGACGAAGGACTTCAATATCGCGAGCGCGCAAATTACAAAGGGCATCCATGGAGGAAGACAGATTCATCAATTGAATGTCATTCTGATCGAGAATGGAAAGACCTACGAGGAACCGCACAAAGAGGTTGTAGCCAATGTCGATGTGGAGACAGGACAGATTCATTTTGTTCAAACGAGCGGTTTAGAGCCATTTGCTCCCCATGCTTCGCAATTGCAGGATTCGGAAGCGATCGCGATGGCCAATGCATTCTTGAAGCAATTGGATGTGAATATTGATGGATATCAGCCTGAAGTGACAGGAGCCCATGGGGATGAAGCGCAAGGAAACGGTCAAGCCATCGTCATCTACAAGGATGCAGCGGATGGCAAGGAGATGTTCCAGGTGAACCTCCAGGAAGGAAGTACAAGTGTTGCATTCTTCTCTTCGGAGAAGCCGGGAAGCCATGATGCGGAATCGTCTCAGCCGTAGAGAAGGGATGGTGGCCGTAACGTTCTTGTTGCCGAGCGCTATTGGCTTTGCCTTATTCTATCTCATTCCGTTCGGGATGGGGCTTGTCTACTCGGTATTGGACCGGACGGTGGGCGGTTCGTTCGTCGGACTATCGAATTATCAGGAGCTGCTGAGCAGCGATTCCTTCCGCAAAGCCGCCTCGAATACGTTCTGGTTCATGGCGGTGAATGTCCCGCTGATGCTTATGCTGTCACTTGGAATCGCGCTCGTGCTGAACCGGAATCTCTATCTGCGTCAATTTCTCCGGATGGCTTATGTTCTGCCGTTGGTTGTGCCCGTAGCCTCCGTCGTGATGGTGTGGCAAGTGCTATTTGATTGGAACGGATCACTTAACGCCTGGATGCACGCTGCCGGGCTTGAACAGATAGACTGGATGAAATCGGCCTGGGCGCGAGGGGTGATCTCCGTGTTCTACTTATGGAAGCATATCGGCTACAACATTATCTTATTCCTTGCAGGGCTGCAGAGCATCCCCCGAGATTACTATGAGACGGCTGAGTTGGAGGGTGCGGGCAAATGGCGTCAATGTTATGGAATTACCCTTGTCTATCTTACGCCGACGATGGTCTTTGTCATCCTGATGTCGATAATGAATACGTTCAAAATATTTCGTGAAACGTACCTGATCGCAGGAGATTATCCGCATGACAGCATCTATACGCTTCAGCATTATATGAACAATATGTTCCTCGCGATGGATGTACAGAAGCTGTCGGCGGCTGCGACGCTTATGGTGATCGGGATCTTTATCATCGTGGCTATGCTTCTTCGGCTCGAGAAGCGATATACACAATTTATGGAATGATGCGGGAGGAAGAATGAAGAAGAGGGGGTTCATTCGGAACCTGGCGGTCACGCTGGTGATGGCATGTATCGGGCTCATGATGCTTTTCCCTATTGTGATTACATTCACAAACTCGCTCATGACGGAGCATGAAATTCGCGGCAATTACGAGCTGGTAGGTAAAATGCCAGTCGCTGCGCAAGGGGAGCCTCCTGCATTCGTGAATCTGAAGCTTATCCCGGATTGGCTGTCCTTCGAGCAGTACAGGAACATATTGCTGGAGACGCCGACGTATTTGTTCATGTTATGGAATTCCGTCGCGATGGTCGTGGCGATCATTGCGGGACAGACGGTTGTAAGCGCACTGGCAGCGTACGCCTTTGCCAAGCTCCGGTTCAAGGGGAGAGAAGTCTGGTTTCGGGTATACTTGATGACGATGCTCATGCCTTTCCAAGTGACCTTGGTTCCGAATTATATTATTGCTGACAAGCTGGGATTGATGAATACGGCTAGCGCGATTATTTTGCCAGGGATATTCGGGGCCTTCGGTGTGTTCATGCTGAGGCAATTTATGCTGTCGATCCCGTATGCGCTGGTTGAAGCGGCTCAGATGGATGGCGCCGGTCATTACCGTATTTTCTATCAGATTATGCTGCCTTTGATGAAGCCGGGGATTGCGGCGCTGATCGTCTTGCTCTTCGTTGATTATTGGAATATGGTCGAGCAGCCGCTGATTTTTTTGGAGGATGCATTCAAGCAGCCATTATCGCTCTATTTATCCAGAATTCATAAGGAAGCCCAGGGCATCGGCTTTGCCGCATCGCTCATCTATATGACGCCAATGGTTCTCCTGTTCCTGTATGCGGAGTCTTATTTTATCGAAGGGATTCAAATGTCGGGGATTAAAGGGTAGCTCATGAGAGGAGGGATAGGATGGCTACAGGGTTCACCGAAGCGCTGGATGCGAGAAAAAAACGAAACATAGCGTGGCTCTCCGGCCTGTTCTTCAGCTTGCTCCTTTTCCTTACCCTGGCGAGCAATACATTGCTGACGTTACATCTGCCGAAGGTGCGTATCGAACAAGGGAGGGAAGGGGCGTTAGTCACTACGTGGCGCGGGACGGCCCGGCTGATGCCTCGGCAGCATATCGACTTGTCGAACAAGACGGAATGGTTCATTAAGAAGGTTCATGTCAAAGAGGGGGATCGCGTAGCTAAGGGGCAGACGTTAATCACCTATGAGAATCCTGCTGCTGCGCAGGAAATCCTGGATGAACAGGCGGGACTGGCACAACAGCGGCTATCGTTAGTTGACTTGCAGGATGCTTATATTGAAGCCGTACAAAATAACGACGAGATCCAGGCGCGCCGATCGAAGCGGGAATTAAAAAGTGCGCAATTAGCCATTGGTGTCCAGGAGCGAAAATTGAGCACGATGCAGTCGGAGGCGATGGATCGCAGACGCATCGTTGCGCCTTTTGACGGTGTCGTGACACAGGTGCGTGCGACGCCGCAGCTGCCATCAGGGAGCGGCGGGCCGGATATCAGCGTAGCGAGCAGGCAGCAAGGCTATCAATTTGAGATTGTCATCCCGGATGCCATGGCCGTGACATTGCGTACCGGGGAGAAGATGAACGTTCAGATCGAGCACGAGGGGGAAAGTATTCCGGTTGAGGGGATCATTGCTGACATTCGTCCGGCGGCAGGCGTTGATGAAGGGACTTCTCCCCAAGAGGGAGGGGGAGGAAGTGCCTCGCAGGCGACTTCGAGTCAACGTGTCGTTGTGAAGATTCAGCATCCGGATGTTCAAGGGAATGAGCTTGTGAGCGTGGAATTGACACGATCGGCGAAGAGCGGTGAAGGCATGCTCGTACCGAACGAAGCGATTCATCAGGAAGGGAAGGGCAGCTATGTCCTTGTCATCGAGGAACGTTCCGGCCCGCTGGGCAATACCTTTATTGTTCGCAAGGCTCCCGTCCGATTAGGAGGGACGAATGGCCAAGAAACCTTGGTGCTGCAAGGGGCATACATGAACGATCAGATCATTGTCGAGAGCAGTGAACCGTTAACAGAAGGTCAACGAGTAAGGATCTAATGCGCTTGGTCCGCATCGATCGCATGGAGAATGGAGAGGAGAGGGATAGGATGAAAAAAAGTGCTGTGCTTAGTCTGATCATGGCAATCACGATGATATTGGCTGCATGTGCCGGCAAACAGGTTGATGAGGCGAAGCAAGAAGGGCAGCAGGGACAAGACGGGAAGAAAATCGTTGTCTTATCCGTACATCAGGCGGAGCCTGTGTATGCTCAGGCTGAGAAGATGTATGAAGCGAAGCATCCCGATGTAGATATTCAAATCAAGGAATACAGCCAAGGGGAAGGATCGAATCCTGAAGGTGATCTTGAGAAATATGTGAATACCACCAATACCGAGCTATTGTCCGGCAAAGGGGCCGATTTGATTGCCCTGGATGTGAGCGGGCTGCAGGTGGGGAAATACATAGACAAGCAAGCGCTTGTGAACTTGAGCGATTTGATGAAGCAGGACCCTTCCTTTGATTCCGGTTCGTATGAGATGAACATCCTGGAGGGGGCCAAGATGAAAGGGGGGCTCTATTCGCTGCCTCTACGGTTCTTTTTGGACGGTCTTATGGGCGATGCCAAGGCAATTGAGCAATCCGGCGTAACATTCGATGACAGCACCTGGACATGGGGGGAGTTCACCGCGGTAGGCAAACGTTTGGCGGCAGCCGGCGGGCACACGTATTCGCTGGTGAATACCCCGCCCGAGCAGATGTTGAACAATCTGTTCGTCGATAACTATACTCGCGTGGTCAATGAGGAACAGCGCCCGGCCAGCTTCGATGTCAATGCATTCGTTGGACTGATGGAGCAAGTGAAGACGATGTATGCGGATAAGGTGATTACGGATGCGGCGGTGGACGCAGGAGATTCTTTTTTTGCACCTTCTTTGATTCTGAATCCTGAAGATTATTTCGAAGGGCCAGGGCTCTTTTATGAGCAAGGAAGGATCTATCGCAAGCCGCTCTCGGCGGGGCAGCAGGCTGGAGTCACCTTCGTGATTCATAAGGAATTAGGGATAAACCGGAATTCGAAGGTGCAGACGGAGGCGTGGGACTTTATGAAGTTCTTATTGTCGGAGGAAGTACAGACGATGCCTGGACTGCAAGGGTTCTCTGTCAATAAAAAGGTGAACGAGAAAACGTTCCAGGATCTTGCGGACAAAGGAGCTATCGAGTTGCCAACGGGGTCCTCGCTCCCGATTGAGAAGACAGACATCGACATGCTCAAACAGATGCTCACCGATGCGGCCACGCCGCAAAAGCACGAGTCGAAGATTCAAGCGATTATCGAAGAAGAAGCGAAGGCTTATTATAGCGGTCAAAAATCGGCCCAAGCGGTTGCGGAATTGGTCGCAAACCGTGTGACGACCTATTTAAATGAATAGACGCGGTTGGGGGTAGATGCCAATGCGAAGAGAGAGGGATCGAAACAGGTTGAAAAAGTGGATGGTTCTATTGGTGCTTTCGGTAGCAGTCAGCATTTCTGCTTGCAGCTTCTTAGGCAGCGAGGAGAAGAATGCTGGTGAGCCCAAGAGGGTCTCTTTGACTCCGCAGCAGGAGGAGCGGGGACAAGAGCAAGAAGAACAAGAAAATAAGACTACGGAAACTGAGGCTCATGAAGAGGGAAGAATTAACGTGTTCTCGAATATGATGACACTGAAGCTCCCGCAAGGACTAGAGGTGCAAACGAATGAGACAGCGGACTCGAAGCTTGTCTATACGGATAGCCATAAGAAAGTTAGGCTTGAGATACGTCATGATCCAGAGCAGCTCGTGAGCGATGATGAAATCGATAAGGTACGATTAAAGATGAAGGTGATTTTGGAAAATGACAGTGAAGGAGAAAAGCTGGAGTGGTTGAAAAATGAAACGTGGCTCGTGCATGGGAAGCACATTGCAATCAATGAAGTCATCATGCCTTCGCAGGAGGGAGATATTTATCGTCTCGTCGGCTGGGCGGAACTAAATGGAGCACTTCTCGAGATTTATTTTAGCGCTCCAGCCAGTGAGAAGGACGAGTGGCAGACGGCTGTTCAAGAGATGCTTGAGTCGATTCAGATGTAGCCATAATGGACCGTTTAGCAGCGCGGCTAAACGGTTTTTTTCTTCATATTATACAATTTATAAGTTTTCGGGGGTGGAAGCGGGTCTTTCGCCATCTATTGCAGGGAATTGATGCGATTTTACAGGAATTTCGGCTCAATGCGTCCGCCTCCCGAGAAAATGCTGCACAGCTGCATCAATGTAGGCCCTTTTGAGCTCAGTTGAAGGGAAACGGGTGAAATTGCTGCCGTTGTGCAGGATTCCCTTTCTGCTGAAGATGTCCCTATCGAATTGCTGTATTTTAGCAGGATTTTTCTTTCCAAGCAAGCTGCTGAGCAAGCGTACCGAATCGGCGTGTCTGGAACAATCGCGCAGTTATGCGGATTTCGCCTACCGGCTCCAGGGAAATTGTGCAGTTTTCACACAAAAAATTAGGCGGCCGATCACCGGTAGAATACCCGGAATCGATCGCCGTGTAAATTCACTCAATCTCAACTGTCTGCTTGACGGGGATATGACCAGACGGGAGATGCTTTTATCATCAAAGGTATCTTGTTGGCGGGAGTCGGATACTACAGTTTCCTTGCTTTGATTACAAAAGTAACAGGCAGCATCTGTGCTTTTTTTGCAAAATCGCTGTTATCGGATTGCATCATTTCATCATCGGATTGTTCAATCATTTGCTCAATTACAAATCCCGCTTGTGCCAACGCATTTACATAGGTTGATAGCTTACGGTCCGCTAATGTCAGCGTACCTTCATCAAGGGATACCGAATACCAAGATTCATCGAAATAACATTTTTTAAAAGCAAGCATATTATTTTCTGCAACAACACATTTATGGATAGGGTGAGACCAACTAAAAATAAATACGCCATCTTTTTTAAGATAAGAAGCGATACGGCAAAAAGTGCCCTCAAGGTCGGTGGTCCAGCCTATGGCATAAATCGAATACACAAAGTCAAAATAATTCATTGGTATGCCGCATTCTTCTTCCATGGGAGAGCAGATAAATTTTGCTGAAACGCCGCATGCCGTCAAATGTTGCTTTGCCTTTTCGATTTGTTTTTCTGATATATCGACAGCCCATAGTTCAGATGCTTGGCGTTCCCCCAGATATTGCAAGGATTGACCGTTTCCACAGCCTATCTCCAGCATCTTTTTCCCGGAGACATCGCCAAAAAGCTGCAATTTTTCTTCTGAGACAAAGGCTCCATAAAAAGGAAGCACGATTGCTCCCAAGAAGTCATTTCCTTTTGTATCCCAATAGAAGCTGTTTGTTCGATACACCGAATTTTTGTCCATATCGATCGAGATAGCGCTGCCAACCTCGCCAGCGCCTATAATGTTAGTTCGATACACCGAATTCTTGTCCATGCCGACGCCCTCCCCAAATATAAATAATATGAGCCTAAACGTATATCCCGACTTGCGCGTTATCCCAATAACACATATCGAACACGAACACTTTGCGCTATTGAGCCCAAAACAATGTACCATTTTCCTATGAACAAATACAGTTAAAATCATCCATCCAGCGTCTATATGCCATATAGCGAAGAAATGAAGATTAGGACATTTCGTTTTTTATTGTTTCTTAAGATTATATTCATAGAAAGATAAGTTAAATATTGGATATTGCATGTTAGTATGAGAAAAGCATGTTCATACAATGACAAAAAGGAGACAATACAATAATATGAATCTAAAAAAAGCTATTTTAGCGACTATGATCGTATCTAGTATGGTTATGACCTTGGCAGGCCCGATTCCTGCAGGAGCTGAGGCAGCGCAAGAGGTGCAGAAAGAACAGCTATTGGTCAAGAAAATGAAAATCGACAAAACGATGGCTGCCAAGCTGCAAAAAGCAGTAAAAGATTTTGCGGGGAAAGAGGTTAAGCTGAATCTGCAGGATGCTTCCCGACACATAAGCGGTCTGGTGGAGGTTAAGTCGGCAGATGGAAAATACGGCATTGACTATCAACAAAAAACAGGAGAAATCATTACTATTACCGGCAACCAATCCATCGATAAAGTCAGTACGGAGGATCAGAACGAAGTTCTGAACGTGTTAAAAGGGCTGGATGCGAAGAAAAAGTATACATTTGATAAAGAAGTTCATGTCAGTCAGTACAATAATAATAAAGGAAAAAAGACGCCTTTCTACACGTATATGTTAAGAGGGGAAGGATTCACTGCCTATTTATGGAAGAATAATCCGAATCATTCGACAAAGACTCGTGTAGAGGCCCAAATCGAAATGGCCAAGGACGATCTTGATCCAAAGCTTCTGGAAAAGGCAACCAAAGCAGTGGAAACGGCATTAGGCCGTGATTTTGACGTAACGAAAGCGCTACTTAGGGGTGACACCAAAAAAAATCAATGGCAGCTCCGAAGCGACGATGTTATGCTGGCTTTGGATGCAAAGACAGGGAAAACAGAATATGTCTATGATTTGTCGCGAGAACGGGTGATGTCGAACAAAGATATCACGGAAAAAGAAGTGAAAGAAATCGTTGCACCGATTGCGAAACAATTGTTCAATATGGACATCCAGGGACTTGAAGTGAAATGGGACAGCTTCGGAGATTTCTGCTTCAAGCAAAAAGAAGATACGAAAATGACAGTGGCGCTGGATGCCGATAAAAACATAGTATACATGTTTCCCGGAATTAGAATGAGTCTAGCGAATGTGAAGTGATCGCGTTTTATTCGTAAAGTGCTGGACGCAACGCCAAAAAGTCTCAAGAAAGAGTGCGCCGTGCGATCCGAGGCATTTTAGATGCTCCAGACTCACATTGTCAAATACCAAAAAACCTGTACTTTTTTATCCATGAAGATAAGAAAGTACAGGTTTTTGTATCTGATCTAACCTCCGAAGGCTTCTCATTCCAGAGCAAGCAACGACGAGTGCTAACGCATCACCATGTCGGCAATAGGGTAATCCGGCTGCTTGCTTAATACTTGAATATTTCGACGCAGGCGGTTATAGCGCAGCGAGCAGTAATCCAGGTAATCATCCCCCGTATAATGGCGCAGCAGGGCCCATACCGTCCATAACAAATCTTGGGCCATCATATAACATTTGACCTTCATCAGATCATCCTGCGTAAACGTATTGCCGTAATAGGCTTCCAATAGTTGGTCAATCGCCTCTGCTGTCAAACGCGATTCGATGATATACGCCGCAATATCAAAGGCCGGATCGTTCATTCCGGAATATTCCCAATCTATCAAATAGACACTGCCATTCCCATCTACGAGAAAATTCTCGGGAACCGTATCATTATGGCAAGGTACGGAAATGACATTCTTGACATTCACATCCATGAAACGAAGCAATTGCTCTTTTAAGGAGGCGTAGTCAAAAAACAATTCTCCGTTGATTTGCGTGACAATGGCTTCATATTTGGCAAGTTCACCGAGCCAATCAAACTTGTTGGGGAAATGTTTGGGACTGCCGTGAATCTTTTTCAATAAAGAAGACACAGCCTGCAAGCTTGGCAAAGCCAACGGGCCTGCCGCGGCCAGCGTTTTGCTGTCGGGAATATACTTGCTGATCTTAATGCCGCTTTCCTCATCAAAAAATATACATTCCGAATTCACGCCAAACTCCGAAGCGATGCCGTTGTTCACACGTTCTATCCTGCGGTCGATCATTTGATCCGTCAGGTTGCCGGGCTTGCGAATCACATACTCCGTTCCATGGATATTCATAATGTAGTTATAATTGGTCAACCCGCCCGCAAAACGAGATTTGTCAAAAACAATCCGATCATCTTCAAAAAAAAGACGTAGTTTTTGCTGCACCAGGTCTTCCATATTTATTTGTTTGGATAAAAAGTCGTTTAGAGGTTTCATGATGACCTTTTCTCGGCATTCCATATGCATGCGTTAAACATGGCACACATTCGCCGCACAGATTTTGCCACAATTATAGCAAGACAGGCGGAGAAATTCAATGAAACGAACGAGCTTGAGGGCATTCTGGTACTTGTGATGCAAGAAAGACGTTTTTGTACCAGATTGTCGGCAAAAGGGGCATTAGAATCCTAAAATCAGCTACCGAATCCTCCATAATCACGAGGCGAACCTATGTTAACCTGCTAGTAAGAGTTAAATACCTGCTATTACAGCGGATTCACAAATAAAAATGACCCAGGTGAGGTGAGGTTCGAATGGAATACCGGGGAGAGGAAGCTCTCGGGCTTGTGGAAACTTTGGGCATGGTTCCTGCTATCCAAGCGGCGGACGCTATGCTTAAAGCGGCAGATGTTGTTCTGGTATCCTACGAAAATGTTGGTTCCACACTCGTAACGATCATGGTAAAAGGTGATGTCGCGGCGGTTCGTTCGGCAGTAGAGGCTGGCGCTGAAGCGGCAGCGAAGATTGGCAAAGTCACTGCCCATAATGTGATGCCGCGTCCGCTCCGTTCTATTGCAGGAATCGTGAAAGCGCATGCAATTAACGCATAATTGCCGGGAGGGGAGACAGGTTCATGAGCAAGCATGATGCACTGGGGTTCATTGAAACCTTTGGCATTGTATTCGTCATGGAAGCGGCGGATGCCATGTGCAAAGCGGCCGATGTAGATTTGATCGGTTACGAAAACGTGGCGTCCGGTTATATATCTGTCCTTGTTCGTGGAGATGTAGGAGCTGTAAGGGCTGCCGTAGATGCTGGTGTCGCCGCTGTACAGGCGATGGGGACTGAGGTGTACTCTTCAAACGTGATTCCCAACCCGCATCCGGACATCGAAAAGATCATTGCCCGCTATGCCCTTCCATCTTAGGGGCAGGTTATCTGCAGAAATTCAAGGGAGGTGCCCGTGATAAACGACATCTTTGTTATGAAATCGAAGGTCTTTTCAGGCGAACAGTCACTGAAAAAACTAGCGGAAATACAAGGCACGAAAGCCTGCATCGTATCCGATCTGATGATGGAGAAGCTGGGATATCTGGGTCAGGTGGTTGATCTGCTGCAAAGCGGTGGAATCTCCACTGCAGTGTTTACGGGTGTTAAGCCTGATCCGAGCGTGAGCATTGTGGCTGAAGCGCTTCAAGTGTATTGGGAAAGCGGCGCTGATGTGTTGCTCGCGCTGGGCGGCGGCTCTGTCATTGATACAGCGAAAGGTGTCCTGTACTTCGCCCGGCAATATGCGCAGGAGAAAGACGAGCCTTTTGTCAAACCATCGTTTGTCGCCATTCCATCCACCAGCGGCACCGGATCGGAAGTGACCGACTTTTCGGTGATTACGGTGGATGGAGACAAAATTGTTATCGTGGACGATTTTATCGCACCGGACATCGCGATTCTCGATTCCGCCCTTACCAAGCAATTGCCAAACAAAATCGTGGTGGACACCGGAATGGACGTTCTTACCCATGCGCTGGAGGCTTATGTCTCTACCCAAGCGACCGACTTTACCGATGCGTTGGCTGAAAAAGCCGCCCAATTGGTATTTGCTCATCTGGAAACGCTTTACCATGATCCGGCAGATGCCGAGGCGCGGGATCGGGTGCAGAATGCGTCCTGTATGGCGGGAATGGCATTTACTAACGCTGGTCTTGGGATCATTCACAGTATGTCCCACGCCTTTGGCGGAACGTTTCACATTGCTCACGGACGGGTGAATTCGCTGCTTCTAGAGGCAGTAATGGAGTATAACGCCAACCTGGGCGGAAAAGCCATAGACAGGGTTTGTGAACGTTATGCTAGACTCGCTTCGCTGCTGCGCTTGCCGGCACGGACTGCCCGTGAAGGAACCGTAAGTCTGATTCAGGCGATTGGCAAGCTGAAACGATCTATCGGGATCGAAAATGGAATCCGTGAGCTCGGCGTTGACCAGGATGCTTTTGACGAGGCGTTGTCCCGCATGGCGCAGACCGCGATGGCTGACCGCTGTACGCCAACGAATCCTCGTCAGCCAACAGCGGAAGAGTTGGTGCACATTTATCGTAAAAGCTTTTAAATGCTACCTCTATATATGAAATCCTACTAGATTGCGAGGGAATAATATTGGATATTCATGAGTTTTCAAGCAAATTTGCCAAAGCAACGAGTGCCATGGCTCCCCAAGAACGAGAAGCCATCATGAAGCTGTTCCAGGGAATTTCAAAACAGCTTGCGGATAAGGGAGCTCAGCCGCTGACAGCAGACGGATCGAGCCAGCTTCGCAAGGAAGAATGCGCATACCCGGAAGGAATGACCGAGCGTTTGCGGGCTTTGAAAGAACATTATTTGACCGCTACGCCAAGCATTACAACCTATCGTGCCAGAGCCTTTACTCAGGTGTACAAGGAAAATCCGGGTCTGCCGGCGATTATGCTGCGTGCGAAGGCTTTCCGCAAAGCGTGTGAAGAGGCTCCGCTGCTCATTCAGGACAACGAATTGATCGTTGGTCATCCTTGCGGCGCGCCGCGCGCGGGCGCTTTCTCGCCTGACATAGCGTGGCGCTGGACCCGGGATGAGCTCGATACCATTCACAACCGTCCTCAGGACCCGTTCTACATCTCCGAGGAAGACAAGCGGATTATGCGCGAGGAGCTGTTCCCGTTCTGGGAAGGCAGATCGGTGGATGAAATATGTGAACAGCAATACCGGGATGCTGGTCTTTGGGAGTTTTCCGGCGAAGCATTCGTCAGCGATCTTTCCTATCATCAGATTAATGGCGGCGGAGACTCCAACCCAGGCTACGATGTCATTTTAATGAAGAAAGGGATGCTGGATATCCAGCGGGAAGCCAAGGAGCATCTTGCGAAGCTGTCCATGCAAAACCCGGAAGACATCGACAAAATTTATTACTATAAATCCGTGCTGGATACGACGGAAGGCGTGATGGCGTATGCCAAACGGTTGTCTGAATACGCCTACCAGCTGGCCGCGAAAGAAACCAATCCGAAGCGCAAGGCAGAGCTGCAAAAAATCGGCGAGATCAACGCACGCGTACCGGCTCATGCGCCGACTACCTTCCATGAGGCCATGCAAGCGGTCTGGACCGTAGAATCTTTGCTCGTGGTGGAAGAAAATCAGACAGGCATGTCTGTCGGCCGTGTGGACCAATATATGTATCCTTTCTATGAGGCGGACAGAAAAGCCGGACGTCTGACAGAGTTTGAAGCATTCGAGATTGCAGGCTGTTTCCTAATCAAATGCTCGGAAATGATGTGGGTTTCCAGCGCGGGCGGCTCCAAGTTCTTTGCCGGCTACCAGCCGTTCGTCAATATGTGTGTCGGCGGGCAAAAACGGGAGGGCGGCGACGCCTGCAACGACTTGACTTATCTGCTCATGGATGCAGTGCGTCATGTCGGCGTTTATCAGCCTTCACTCGCTTGCCGTATCCACAATAATTCTCCTCAGAAATACTTGAAAAAGATTGTGGATGTCGTCCGTGCGGGTTTGGGCTTCCCGGCCTGCCATTTCGACGATTCCCACATCAAGATGATGCTGATGAAGGGCTGCAGTATCGAAGATGCCCGCGATTACTGTCTGATGGGCTGCGTGGAGCCGCAAAAATCCGGACGCTTGTATCAGTGGACCTCCACTGGATACACCCAGTGGCCGATTGCCATTGAGTTCGTCCTGAACCGCGGCAAAATGCTCTGGCACGGAAGCACGCCGGGATTGGACACGGGCAATTTGAGCAACTTCAGGACCTATGAGGAATTTGAAGCGGCGGTGAAGAAGCAGGTAGAATACATCACCGAGCTTTCCGCAGTAGGTACGGTAATCAGCCAGCGCGTTCACCGCGATTATGCGCCGAAGCCGCTGATGTCGATCATGTATGAAGGCACGATGGAGAGCGGCCGCGACGTGTCCGCCGGCGGCGCCATGTATAACTGGGGACCTGGCTTGATTTGGTCCGGCCTGGCCACTTACGCCGATTCGATGGCTGCCATCAAGAAGCTGGTTTACGATGACAAAAAATATTCGCTCGAGCAAATCCGCGACGCGCTGCTGGCCGATTTCGAAGGTTATGAGCAGATCCACAGGGATTGTCTGGACGCGCCAAAATTCGGCAACGACGACGATTATGCCGATCGCATCGCCGCCGATATCACGGGATGGACGGAGAACTATCACCGCAAATTTAAAACGCTGTACTCTACCTTCAGCCATGGCACGCTTTCGATTTCGAACAACACGCCTTTCGGCGAGATGACCGGTGCTACCGCCAATGGGCGTAAAGCTTGGTTGCCGCTGTCCGACGGCATCAGCCCTACCCAGGGCCATGACAAGAAGGGACCGACGGCTATCATCAAATCGATTAGCAAGATCGATGTCGAGGCCATGAATATTGGCATGGTGCATAACTTCAAGCTATTGCGCGGTTTGCTGGAAACACCGGAAGGAGAGAACGGACTGATTAATCTGCTCCGGACGGCCTCCATTCTCGGCAACGGCCAAATGCAGTTCAGTTATGTGGATAATGAAACGCTGATTAAGGCGCAGCAGAATCCCGATCAATATCGTGATTTGATTATTCGGGTCGCCGGCTATAGCGCATACTTTGTTGAATTGTGTAAAGAAGTGCAGGATGAAATCATCAGCAGAACGATGATTGAGCATTTCTAAAATAACCCTGTGCCTCTTCTCCGGCGCTGCACGCCGGGGAAGAGACATCATGGTATTGAGATATGCGTTAGATATGCGGCAAAGGAAGGAGCCACAGCTATGGAGTCAGGTATGCCGGAAAGGCAGGCACGCATTTTCAATATTCAAAAATATTCCATATACGATGGCCCCGGTATCCGGACGCTTATTTTCTTCAAGGGATGTCCCCTGCGCTGTCAGTGGTGTGCGAACCCGGAGGGTCTGGAAAAGAAATATCAGGTGATGTACCAACGGGATCTGTGCAACGATTGCGGCGCATGTGTTGCGGCGTGTCCTCGGGAAATCCACCGTTTGGACACTTCCGGATCGCAGGAGCCGTCCAAGCCGCAGCATGTGGTTGACCGGAATATCGAGTGCATGGGCTGCCGGAAATGTGAGAAGGTTTGTCCCGCGCGGGCGCTCTCTATTGCCGGGATGAATATGACAGTATCGGAAATTGTGGAAATTGTAGAGCAGGATATGCTGTTCTACACGACATCCGGCGGCGGCGTCACCTTGGGCGGCGGCGAAGTATGCTCGCAATCCGAATTTGCGATCCATTTGCTCAAGGAATGCAAGCGCGCCGGAATTCATACGGCCATTGAAACCTCCGGGCATGCCAAACCGGAAGCGATTTTGGCCATGGCCGAATTCACCGATCTGATATTGTTCGATGTGAAACATATGGATTCGTATCGTCATTATCAACTTACGGGTGTACGCAACGAGCGCATTCTCGACAATTTGCGGGAACTGATTACCCGCAAGCATAACGTGATGGTGCGGATGCCGCTGATGAAGGGGCTCAATGATGATGCGGACACCATCCGCAAAACGGTGGAGTTTCTGCTTCCCTATAAGGAATACCGGAATTTTCAAGGCATCGATTTGCTCCCGTATCACAAGCTGGGCATTAACAAATACAGGCAATTGGATATGGTTTACAGCATTGAACGCGATTTAAGCCTGAATGAAGCTGATCTGGAGCGTATTCAACGTCAAATCAGCCAATACGATCTTCCGGTTCGGGTAGTCAAACATTAAGCGGTTGCTGTCGAAGCCAGTTTTGTTCGGTAAAGCTAGCGCTTTGCAAACTCGCAACACTTGTAGGAGGAGGCGAGGTCGTTGATGCAGCAGCCTGATGGGCCGGATCTCGGGCGGATGATTCAGGAGTCGGTGCCGGGCAAACAAGTGACGCTGGCCCATATGATTGCTTCACCTGTGCCTGACATGTATGCAAGACTGGGCATTGATGAAGCGGGGGCTATTGGCATATTAACACTGTCGCCCGGCGAAACCTCCATTATTGCTGCCGATATCGCTACCAAGGCGGCAGATGTGGAAATCGGCTTTCTGGATCGCTTTACGGGTTCGGTGCTTCTCACGGGAGATATCGCCAGTGTGGAAGCAGCGCTGCGAGCCATCATTGAGACGTTCTGCAATCGTCTGGGTTTTGCGACGGCGGAAATTACACGGACATGAAAAAACGGGATAGGCCGAGCCTTTTTCCGCATTAGTCTTCCCGCGGGAAGGGGAATCGGGGAATGGAAACGTTATTTGTTCGGGTAATAAGAGTGGAGTTGATACCATGAAATTTATTACCGAAATGGAATTGCGCAATGTGTACAGGACAGCGCCTTTTACATCCTACATGGTGGAGCATGGAAGCCGATTGACGCCGGAGGCGCGCCAGTTTTTGACGGATCGCCAGATCGCCGTGTCTTATCGTACGCAAGAGCAAAATCAAGAACAAAAGCAAGAGCTGCTCCCCAATCCGGAGCAACAGGCGGGACAGCGGGATTGGCGGCGCGGGAAGCTGCGCTGTCAGATGCAATCCGTCTCAGCCCTGTTCTTGTTAACCGGGCAGGAGCTGCTGGAGCGGGATGTGCTGCTCGCCCAGAAGGTGCTAGAGCTGTCGAGGCTGTTTTCGGCCCTCCAGAAAGGGGAAGGAGGCGGCGCATCCACTGCCGATTTCTTTTTCCAGGGTTGTACCGGCATTCCTGCCGATGTTCTTGGTGAGGATGCGGGAGATTGCTTTGAGGTAACCGAGTTTCACATTCAGTTGGAAAAGGGAAGAGAAATTGCTTTGCTCCACCGTTTGCGCTGCGCTTTGCGGGACCTTGGGTTTGCGGTGTTGGAGGCCGCAGCAGGCAGTCCCCAAGAAAAGCTGGAGGAATCGATTATTCCTGGAGTCAACTATGTGATTAACGCATTGAGCTCGCTTATTTGCAGAACGACAGGAGGTAGAACATGCCAGAGACAAAACCCTTTGCATACTGCGATCAACTCCTAGAGCAATTTGAAGCCGTCATCCAGACACCGATTCCAGGACGGTCTTCGTTCTATTATACCGGTGTAGATCTGGGAACGGCCTGTGTGGTGCTTACGGTGTTGGATGACACCCGGAAGCCGGTGGCGGGAGCTTACCGCTACGCCGATGTCGTCCGCGACGGAATGGTGGTGGATTACTTGGGAGCGATACAGATCGTAAGGGAGCTTAAAGCACAGTTGGAGCAGCAATTGGGTGCAGAACTTGAATATGCGGCTTCGGCGATTCCTCCGGGAACCGATGTACTGGATGCTGGCGCCATCAAGCATGTGCTCCAGGGTGCGGGTTTTGAAGTTACGGCTATACTGGATGAACCTACGGCGGCTAATGCCGTGCTGCAAATATCCGATGGAGCCATCGTAGACATTGGCGGAGGTACGACGGGCATTTCGATTCTGAAGGATGGCAAGGTGGTCTATGTCGCCGACGAAGCAACGGGCGGCACCCACTTTTCTTTAGTCATTGCCGGGGCATACCAGATGAGTTTTTCAGAAGCAGACTGCTTTAAGCGCGACCCTGCCCGCCACCAAGAATTGCTGCCGCTGCTCCGGCCGGTCATCGATAAGGTTGCCTCCATCGTCAATCGCCATGTTGCGGGTCATGAGGTCAAGGAATTGTACTTGGTAGGGGGCACCTGCTGCCTGTCCGGCATGGAGACGATCATGGAGCAAAAGACCGGCATTGCTACCTATAAGCCTAGCAACCCCCTGTTTGTCACACCGCTGGGCATTGCTCTGAACTGTACACAGGAGGCGATGTGAGTGGAATTTCGGATTATTAAATCTCCCTCCAAGGGGGCGCTGGACATTTTGCTGCGTCGCAGAGGAGCGCCCAGCAGTCGGGAAGTTCCCCCATGCGACGCAGTCGGACTGGTGCAGGGAAGGCTGATTGACATGGTATGGGCTGCTGATGCCGCTGAAAAAGCGGCGGGCGTAACCGTGGAGGATATTCGAGGCAGCTGCCCGCAGAATATGATTCTTCTCGCCATTTTTGGCGACACGGCTTCCGTAGAGGACGCCATCGCCGAAATTAAGCGGAGGAGCGGAAAAGCGGGGAGGAAGGACTGCTGTGATTGCGGCTAAATTGATTCACAATATCTGGTCTACCCGTAAAGCCGATTCCCTGGTGGGAATGAAACTGATGCTGGCTGAGGTGATTGGTGGAAGCGACGACGGGCGCCGCTTGATTGTAGTCGATACGATCGGCGCTGGCATAGGCGATCGAGTGATTGTCTGCACCGGCTCTTCGGCCCGCAAAATGCTCCAAACAGACGATGTTCCTGTGGATGCCGTCGTCGTCGGCATCATTGACGCAGACTGCATGTTCGAATAAATATTCGAACAGAAATCTTATAGAGGTTGTTCAAAAAGTCCCCCTTTGATCACGAAGAAACACTGAATGCATATTCGACATCGAATCTTGAATTCAGCCGGGCCTTCCGGTGCTCACGTACCCAAAACGTACGCTCCGCTCCTCAGGCCCTAGCTTCATCCAACCTTCTCGGTGCTGAAAGTCTGACTTTTTGAACACTTACTTATAATTCGAAAGGGGGCGAGAACGGTGAAAAAACTGATATGCGCTGCGGATGTGGAGGAATGGGCGGCTTCCGGACAGAAGCGGTGCTGCATTGACAGCAACACGATTGTGACACCGGCGGCCCGGGATAAGGCAAGGGAGCTGGGGGTGGAGTTTACCCATGAGCCATGTGGGACTTTGAGCTCCGGGGCCGCAGGCTGCCAAACTCAGGATGATCTCGACATGAACGCCATTTTTACATTTTTCAAGATGTTATCGGAAAAAGGACTGGTTGAAAAGCTGTTGGGTACGGCTCTTGAGCCGCCTTATCAGGCGGAGACGGACCCGGCTGGCTTGAAGCTTGTGCGGGGCCGGACGGTAAAAATGGAAGCTTGCGAAACGGGAACATCTGGTGCCAAGGTATATCGGCAAGAGGTAATCGGGAAGCCGGATTGTTCCATGAGCGCCGGATTTCTGACTGTCGATCACGATAGCTTCTCACAGGTGACGGCCCGCGAAGAAACTTATATCGTGCTGGAAGGCACGCTTGATGTCACTTTGAACGAGAGAACGTTCACCGCCCGTGAGGGGGATGTGATCTTCATCCCCAAAGGGGTGCAAGCGACCAAGGGATCGCCGGACTGCGCGAGGATGTTTTATATGACTTATCCGGCGGGCGAGCCTGATCGGAAGCTGCAGTAACAGGAGGTGACAGCATGCAGGCGCTTGGATTAATCGAAACGCGGGGCCTTCTTCCGGCGATTGAATGTCTGGACATCATGCTCAAATCAGCCCAGGTAGAACTGATAGAAAAGTGCAATGTGGGCGGCGGGCTAGTGACGATCATGGTAACCGGCGATGTCGGCGCTGTTCAAGCATCTGTGGAAGCAGGTGCCTCGGCGGCGCAACAGTTGGGCAGTGATATGCTGGTCAGCCGGCATGTCATTCCAAGACCCCACAACGACATTGCGAGCATCATCGGCCGGCGCTGCGTTTCGAACCTTGCCCAGGAGAAGTACGAGCCGGCGTTGCCAGTACAGCATAATAAGGCAGCAGAACCGTTTGCGGAGCAGATGCCCAAGCAAACGACGAAGCAGACTCTGGAACCGGATGCAGTGTCTGATGCTCTACTGGACGCGGCACCCGATGTTCCACTGGACGAAACTTCTATAGTTTCACTGGAAGCGACGCCCGATGTCTCAATCAATGGCGGTATTGAAGAAGGATTCCCTGTACTGGCGGCCGAGCCCGCTCAGGATCTTTCGTCTGAAGACGACAGTCCGGCAATGGACAATGAAAATCCGGCAGATGGAGATCAGACAGTGCCGGACAGTTCTTTCAAACACCAGATTGACGTGCTGGTAAAGGAAGCCGGGCTTGACAAAGCAATGGAGCAACTGGAATCGATGACAGCCGTGAAGCTGCGCCGACTGGCCAGAGAGTGCGGTCCTGCGTATGGGATGAGCATGACGACCATTTCCAAGGCCAACAAGGTGAAGCTGCTCAAGCGGTTCCGCCAGTATTATCAACAGTAAGCAGGATTCGAGAGGGGGATGTTTCACTTGGAAAATTTGGATTATGACTTGCAATCGATTCAGGAAACCCGGGAATTGGCCCGTGCAGGAAAAGCCGCCACCGATATCCTTGCAGGGTACAATGCTGAACAGATTGACAAAATTGTACAACACATGGTGCGGACAGCGGAGGTCCATGCCACCGAGTTGGCTGCCCTCGCAGTGGAGGAAACCGGATTTGGCAAGGTGGAGGATAAAATCTTCAAAAACCGCCTGGCTTCGACGCAGCTGTATGAATCGATTCGGGATACGAAAACGATTGGGGTTATCCGCGAGGATAAGACCAATCAATTAATAGAGATTGCCGAGCCTGTTGGACTGCTCATGGGCATTATTCCATCGACCAATCCGACATCCACTACGATTTTCAAATCGATCATTGCGATAAAGGCTCGTAATGGAATCATCTTTTCGCCGCATCCTTCGGCGAAGAAATCCATCATGCGGGCCGCAGAACTCATGCACGCAGCCGCTGTCGAGGCAGGGGCACCCGAAGGAATCATTGGCTGCGTTACCAAGCCTTCGATGCCAGCGACACAGGAACTGATGAAGTGCGATGAAATCGCCATGATTATCGCCACAGGCGGCTCGGCGATGGTGAAATCCGCCTACAGTGCGGGCAAGCCGGCGCTGGGGGTCGGACCGGGCAATGTGCCGGCCTTTATTGAGCGCACCGCTGATATTCCACAGGCAGTCGCAAATATCATTGCCAGCAAAACCTTCGATTATGGCACAATCTGCGCCTCTGAACAGGCTGTTATCGTCGAGGAATGCATCCGTCCTCAGGTGATCGCGGAGTTTGAGCGACAAGGCGGTTACTTTATGAATCAGGAGGAAACTGCCAAGGTCGCGTCCAAGCTGTTTGTCAAAGGCCATGCCATGAATTCAAGACTGGTGGGACGTTCGCCTCAGGTGATTGCCGAAGCGGCCGGCATTCAAATTCCAGCAGGGGTCAAGGTGCTGTTGGGCGAACAGCAGGGCGTGGGAGAGAAATTCCCGCTGTCCTATGAAAAGCTTACTACGGTATTGGCATTTTACACGGTACAGGACTGGCGTGAGGCTTGTGATCTAAGTGTCCAGCTGCTGCGTAATGGAGGAATTGGCCATAGCTTCTCCATCCATACACAGAATCACGATATGGTCATGGAATTTGCGCAAAAACCTGTATTCCGCATTTTGGTCAATACAGGCTCCACTCAGGGCGGCGTGGGCGCAAGCACCGGGCTTGCTCCGGCCTTCACTTTGGGATGCGGAACCTGGGGCGGCAGCGCTACTTCGGATAATGTGGGACCACAGCACTTGATTAATATCAAGCGTGTCGCTTATGGAATTAAGGACTGTACGGCACAAAGCCCGGATTCTGTTTCCTCTTCACAACCGCCGAAGCAAGAGGAGGATGCGCTGCTGTTAAATCTGGTCGATGAGCTGATGTCGATTTTGCAGAAAAGCGGTGACCGCTAATGGGGAACTATGAGCAAGTGCTGTCCTTGTTAATGGAGGTTGTATCCGGTGCTGTCAAGGCGGAAGGGGAGACTCGCTCCATCCCTTTAGGGATTTCAAACCGCCATGTGCATCTGTCTCAGGCTGATGTGGAGACGCTCTTCGGAGCCGGATATACGCTATCCAAAATGCGTGATTTGTCCCAACCCGGACAGTATGCATGTAATGAGACTGTTACGGTCTGCGGTCCAAAGGGGGCCATTGAAAAAGTGCGCGTTCTTGGCCCAGTGCGGAAGCAGAGCCAGGTAGAAATTATGCGGGGAGACTGTTTTAAGCTGGGCGTGAAAGCTCCCGTGCGCTTATCCGGGGAGCTGGAAGGCACACCGGGCATCACGTTGGTCGGGCCTAAGGGAAGCGTATATATTGCCTGCGGCTTGATGGTTGCACAGCGCCACATTCATATGACGCCTGATGATGCCCTTTACTTCGGCGTAACCAACGGAGAAATGGTCAGTATTCAATTTGATGGTCTCCGGGGCGGAGGGTACCATCAGGTCGCAATCCGAGTTAGCAGCGACGCCGCTCTCGACTGTCATATCGACGTTGAAGAGGCTAACGCGATGGATCTGACATCGGCGTCTGTGGTCAAAATCATAAAAAATCGCTAGGAGGAAATGAACATGAGATCGGAAGCTCTTGGTTTGGTTGAAACAAAAGGATTGGTAGGTTCTATCGAAGCGGCGGACGCTATGGTCAAAGCGGCCAATGTCACCTTGATTGGTAAAGAGATGGCAGGCGGCGGCCTTGTTACCGTGATGGTACGGGGCGATGTAGGTGCGGTGAAGGCGGCGACGGATGCCGGCGCCGCGGCCGCGAAGAATGTAGGGGAACTCGTGTCGGTACATGTGATTCCTCGTCCCCACAGCGAAGTGGAGATCATCCTTCCGACGACTAAGGAATAATTAAAAAAGCTATAAAATAAGCCTATGCTTCCGAAGCAAGTTTTGTTCGGTAAGCTAGCGCTATAATCTTACAAAACTTTTAAAAACTTCTAGGAGGAATGCAACATGAAATCGGAAGCATTGGGTTTAATTGAAACAAAAGGATTGGTAGGTTCTATCGAAGCAGCAGACGCAATGGTCAAAGCAGCCAATGTCACCCTGATTGGCAAAGAGATGGTAGGCGGCGGCCTTGTTACCGTAATGGTACGTGGCGATGTAGGAGCGGTGAAAGCGGCAACGGACGCTGGTGCCGCAGCCGCACAGCGCGTAGGGGAACTGATATCCGTACATGTGATTCCTCGTCCTCACAGTGAAGTGGAACATATTCTTCCCGCTGCGAAGCAATAATTTATTTCGATGCCCTGCCAAAGGCCAAAACCCGGTAAAACGGGTTCTGGCCTGTTTATTTTTGTCTGCGAGATCCCGGTTGTAGTCGTGGTGCATTTCTCTAAATAGGGTTTTGAGGGGGAGGGATGTACTATTTCCAAACAGGTTGAAAATTGCTATAATAGAGATGATATATTGTGAAAAATTTAGCATGAAACATCTATTTTCCCGTTCATTTTCGGTGAAAGGATGCAACGAGATTATGCTGAAAACCAATAGTCCGATCGCAACCAAGGTATACGCACGATACAGCGGCATCCTGTCTCTATCCAAGTTCTCGCTGCTGCTGCACGATAACAATGGAGACGTGTTGCTGGAGTTCAATCCATCCCCTGATTTCTGCAGGCATATTTGTTGGGAGAATCCTACGCGGCCTTGCGCGGATTATTTGAAACGCTTTAAGTCAGGCGAACAGGGGCGATTTGTTTGCTGTTACGGCATGGAGAATATTTTGCTGCCCATTATGGTCGAAGATGAGGTTGTTGGCTTCATATCGGGGATGCAAGCGTATTCCCAGGAGAGGGAATATCAGAAGTATCTGATTAACACGGCGGAATTGGCCGAAATGAAGGGGCTGGATTTGGAATTTGTCGCGAAGGCGATATCGGCTTTTCCAACCATTGACAAGGATAAAGCAGATGTTCACGAGCAGCTTTGCCATCATATCGCTAGGAATATTGCGCTCGACATCGCTGAAAGCACGCAGGATAACACCGGGATTATCCATCGTCTGTCTGCGGAAAAGGAAATTCTGGAGAAAAAAGTGATTGACTTGGAAGCCAAAAATATGTCTCTCGTCATCAATCCGCATTAAGGCATTTTTTTGCAACTAGGTATGACGCGGGCCATTCTTCATTTCAAACATACACAATGGGTCCGATAGTTAAGTAACATTCTTTTTCGGGTTTAGCTTTTACACAAAACCCGTATTTTGTACATATGTCAGTCGGTTGAATTTATCTCTATTCTACTTTGTACAGTATTATATCATTTAATGCCTGATCGCTAAAATATACAGACATGCGCAAATCGATCGATGGACTGGCCGCGATTGTACAGGAACAATTTGAGCTCAATCCGTTTTCCTCGGCCCTGTTCGTGTTTTTGAACCGGTTACGGATATTCTGGTTTTTCTCGGAAACTTCGCCTATCCAAGAATGTAATAAGGTCTACTCCATTAGATGAGTAGACCTTATTACACATATCTATAAGTATTTGAGTAATTGAAGGATATCTTTTTTAAATTCTGCACTTGATGATTTTAATAAGGACGGGACCTCTAAAAAGTGCACAATAAGAGCTCTACTAACTTTGTAAGAGTAGTCTTTTTTATCTCCTGTAAGTAGATCCACGATATCTCTTTTCAACGAATTACTAACTTTCCCCCATAAAAATTCCGATTCTTCCAGGTGCTTATCAATGAATATTTTAACATGATTAATAAAGGGATCATCTTTATGCTGGATAGTAACCCGTAACTGAGTAATCGTTATTTCTTCTGCTTTAAGTGATTGGTTCACATTAACCTGGTTCTTATTTTCAGCGGCACTTACACTCGTTGCGATGACACCAAGACTACTAAATCCAATTACACTTGCTAACGCAATTCCTGTACATTTTTTCACTAGCGATTTTGGTCTTTTTGTTTTCAAAACTATCCCTCCCAATTTGGATGTAATCCTTCTTTCAGGTAAATTCTACCACGAAATAAAATAGGGGGAATGTATAATATGTTACGATATTGTTAAAGAATGGAACTTTGAAGTATCCCTGAATCCGTGAAACAAAAAACTGAAAAGGTTAGAAAAACAGCCCCCGGTGAAGTAAACTAACGAAAAGGGAAGAATTCCCGTATGTCTTGAATTCACCTGGGAGGTGCACACATGAACCCTATGCGTTTTCAACTCGATCAGTCCGTGGAGTGGCTCACCGCTCTCCGGTTTGGCTCTCATTGGCCTGCTTCTTTCTCATACTCGAATTGCCAAACGTCTCATTCGGTACTCTCTGCCCGGTGCACAGCACCCTACCGTCACTCACCCGGATGTGGTCCTGGCTTATCTTGGATTGCTGTGCCAGGGGAAAAGCGATTTCGACCAGATCGAACCCTTTCGGGAGGACCGGTTTTTCGCGAAATCCTTAGTCCTGAAACATGTCACGTCCTCTCCCACTCTTCGGCAGCGGCTGGATTTAGCCGCCGCCCACAGCTACGACTGGCAGACGATTCTGCTCGAAGAGTCGGCGGACTTGCTGCATGCTCTGAACGCACCGCTGACCCCTGTTCAGGTCACCCTCCCTGAAGGGAAAACGTTGTCCTGGCTCCCCCTGGACCTGGACGTCTCGCCGTTCGACAATAGTCATACCCGGAAAGAAGGCGAAGAAGGCGTGTCCCCGACGTACAAAAAGGTGGAAGGCTATGCGCCGTTTTTTGCCTATCTAGGGCAGGAAGGCTATGGCATCAACGTCAATCTGCGCGAAGTCAGCAGGCATGTGCAAAAAGAAGCGGCTGCGTTTCTATCGCACAGTCTGGACTATGCCCGCCGAATCACCGATTCGCCGCTGCTCGTGCGCATGGTTCAAGAACTTTGGGACATGAATGACAAGAACTTGAGGACATTCCTATTCTATGTAACAAAAAGTAACAAATAAAGTGCCCGTATGAATTACAGGCACTTTGATAAAAATTTGATTTAGTTCTGACGATTTAATCAACCTTGTTGATTGTTGCTTGATCAATGTCCACTTGGGTCAATATATTTCGGCAGATTATTCTGCACATACATATACCGATTCCAACTCAGCGGGTTCGTCAGTTCCCCTTCATACGTATCCTCCGATATAAACCGCTTATCCTCCGGCGAGTAGAAATTAGAATGTTACGCTTGTTCTGCCCAGTTAGCCGGATATGTTACATAGATAAATCGTGCATATTCTGGCACAGAAAATTGAATCTTACTTCCTTTTGGAATCAGGATCACTTCTCCTGGACCAGCTGACACCTTTGTACCATCAATGATAACATCCAGATGTCCCTCAATCACATAATCAATTTCATCATAGTTAAGTGTCCAGTCAAAGGTTGTTTCTTTCATCTCCATGATACCGCAGCCAAGTCTCGGACTTTCCTTTAGCGAAAAAAGATCTTTGCAATAGACGATATCATTAGGGTTGCCTGTATCGAGACGATCCTCTTCTGTTACTTTCATATTTGGCACTTTAACAGAAGTAATCCCTCCAGGACCTCTATGAACGTTCTGTTCAATAGCATCAGCCCCTACTTTTTCCATGATGATTTTACGAACCATCTCTTCAATCATCTTTTTATCGATACTCATGGGTACCCTCCTCTGAGGTATGAAACAAAGTTCACTACGCTATATGACTTCCTCTAACAATTCTTCTGCCCTTTCCTGATTTCCCCATACCAGAAAATAGGCGCAAAGAGGCCTAAAGTTATACCGCTTCCTATCAAGTAGGAATGCGATAACCTTAAGCCTCTTTGCTTCAGCAAGACTACGCCTTTGTAGTCCTCTATTCCATTTTAATCGTGAATGAAACTGTTGTTCCACACGCCGTAGATTCAAATTGCATGCTCCCTTTTAGTTTATCCTCTAACTAGCTATTTACAATAGATAAACCTAAACTATTTTGTGAACATTCTTCAACGTTGAGTCCTTTGCCTTATTACACGAACTTTTCAGCTATTTGCTTCTGTCTGCTTCTTTGCAAGAAGATATCTTCGGTATTGCACAGGATCGAACTTGTTTAATCCGTGAAAGCTAGGTCTCGTGTTAGCCTCGATAAACCATACCTTTCCTTTCTTGTCGATCCCCATATCCAATCCGACGATTCGAAGGGGGAAACGAGAACCCAATTTACGTGCGATTTTGCAGGAAACACCGCTTAACTCTTTCAGAACTGCGGGTACGTTTAGCTGTTGGTCGGCTCCTCGAAGGACTTCCTTAATATTCGCATCGCGAGCTCCTTTTGCCACATTCGTGACGATGGAATTCGATCTAGGCGCGACTTTGGCGCTCATCCAGGTAAGCAACCACTGGTTGGAGGGTTTCTGCAGCACAATCCGCAGATCAAAAGGTTTCTGTCGATAGGTCGCTAGTGGAATCCCTTGCTGGATAATGTACTTTTTTTCGCGGTGCATTCTCTTTGCTACTTCGGATGCGATTTGTGTATTGGGGTACTTTTTGGACGATTCCTTGAATGAAACCAGACTTTCCGACTTATTAAGCCTCTTGACCCGGATAATCCCCGTTCCTGAGGAACCTTTATCGGGTTTGATATATAATACAGCGAAGGATTGGAGCATCTTGGTAAGAGTCGCGGCATGATACCAATGGGTTTCCGGAACGTGACGAGATAGGACGTGATCCTGTGACAAGGGCTTTCCTTTTAGCATTTTGCTGTTGATGAATTTATGTCTCATGCACTCACCTCCATCCTACATTATTCTAGCCCCTTTATCTGGATAACGGCTGATATCCATTCTGGTTGAATATTACGCGTGTCTACTGTGCGGGGAGCATATCAATGTTCAATGCTCCCTTGAACCTCGTCAACATTTGCTGCAACATTTCCCTAGGGGCGTTGTCCTATCTGAACAAACTGGATCCGGCGAATGTCATCGCCCCGAGCGGTGCGGCGCTCGATCTCGCCCTCCTACGTACTTCAACCACGCGCTTGAACAGTTGGCCGATGAAGACAACGTCGAATATGTGGACTTGTCACCCCTCTTCGCCGCCAACAAAATCCCTTACGCGGACAACGGCGTTCCCTTCAAGCCGGATTTCTATCCGCTGCTCCCGGACTATTTGAAGGGGCTTGTAAAGTAGGGAGATGGCCGGTTAGCTGGCAAGCGTCAAACAAGCTGGGATGGTGGCTCGAAATTGCTGAATCATCACTTTGCAGTCGTGCTGAGGTTCTCCCTTAGCGCTTCAAACGTCGTCATCAAGTTACTTCTGCACGATCTGAATAAGGTTGCCGCATGTATCGTCGAAGACAGCTATTGTGACCTTGCCCATTTCTGTCGGTTCCATAGTGAACTTCACGCCTTTTTCCATTAATCGTTTGTACTCTTTATGAATATCAGCAACGCCAAACATTGTTACTGGGATGCCTTCGGCAAACAGCTTCTTTTGGTACTCCTTTGCGGCTGGATGGTCATTCGGTTCGAGTAAAAGCTCGGTACCCTCTGGATCATCGGGAGAAACAAGCGTTATCCACCTAAATTTCCCCATGGGAATGTCCTCCTTTTTTACAAACCCCAGTTTTTCTGAATAAAACTCCAGTGCCTTGTCTTGATTTTGGACGAATATACTGGTAACAATGATTTTCATACTGTTTTTGCCTCCTTTGATATTTATGACGATGGTGCTGTGCTAACAATTGTGATGAGTTTTCGCCAAGAACATTCCGGATAGAAATTACTGAACTCGGCTATTATTCTGTCTCATGATCAAGGAGTGGTTCTTTTCCCAATTATTTTATCGAACCGTTTGAAGATATTTTCTTATTTGTTCTTCGTGGTGCTTATCATGGTTAATAAACATTTCTTGCAAAAAAGTTTCCAGCGTATACGCGCTATTATGGAATTGTCTGGCGAATGCTGATTCAGACACCATATTGAGTTTTATTATCAGTTGTTTGCGTTGGGAAATTGCTTCCTGTAGTAAATCTTGCAGTTTCATTTTTCTGCCGAAAGCCACGGATGCTTCATTAAAGGCCTGTACATCGTGATGTTCTTCCAGTTTTACTTCTTCATTGTTTATAACCTGGTTAAGTGTCTTGCTAAAGTTTTTGTCCCAACCCATAATATGACTAATAATGTCCCGAATCGACCATGCACCAACTATTGGTGTGCATAGAACATCATCAGAGTAAGGGATTAAATTAGAAATAAAAACTGTAAATCTCTCTAAGTCCTGAGAGACCTCTGCAATCGTTGCCACATTACATTCCTCCAAATGATCGTTTTGAAAATCGGCAAGCCTTTTCATTGCTTCAAATCTAAGGAAAAATCAATCAAGATGGAGGATCGATTATAGCACGTATGTTCGCAAAAGTCCATCGACCCGCAGGTTACCGTATGCCTTGACGAGCTTCAAGTCGGTCTGCCGAGGGCCCTGAAGGATACCTCTTTTTAAAGGGTATATCGATTGACCATTCATTGCGAGATCCCTTAAAGTTACTGCACAATTATGTAAAAATCGCGTCTCTTAACATAGCAGAAAACGGCTGCCTTCTTCACGGCAACCGTTTCTCTTGCCTGTCGCAAATGCATTGCGGCAGGCATTGTATGTTACATTTCAAACGTCGACTATTCAGTCCGGTATAACTGTCCACATGCCGCATTAATGTCTGATCCGAATTGAGTTCGGACCGTAACGTTCACACCATTTCTTTTCAATGTCCGAACGAACATTTTGATCCTTTCAGGGTCAGATGGCAAGTAGCTTTGAGGCGTCACTTCGGTCGAATTGTAGGGAATTAGGTTCACGTGGTAAAGATGTTCCCAAGATCCCCTTCCCCTTAACAGGGCGGCAACCGCTTTCGCATGCTCCGCCGAATCGTTGAATCCTCGAAGAAGAATATACGCGATATACACCTTTCTTCCCGTATGCCGGATATGGCGATCCAACGCATTCAACACGTCGCGGAGCGGATACCGCTTATTGATCGGCATCAGTTCGCTCCGTTGATCGTCGAACGGCGAATGCATCGAGAAGGTTAGATTGACCTGTGGGAACTCCCGCGTCAACCTATCGATTCCTGGCAACAGGCCGATGGTGGAAATCGTAATTCTTCTATGTCCTAAACTGAAAAGATGCGGGTTGGTCAAGATCGCCAGCGCATCGAAAAGGTGCGGGTTGGCGAGCGCCTCCCCCATGCCCATGAAAGACACGCTGTCCAGGGCGTGGCCATTCAAGTGAAAGTGAAGCAATTGGTCGGTAATTTCGTCTGCGGTCAGATTTCGTTTCAGGCCGATGGTACCGGTGGCGCAAAAGCGGCACCCGAACCCGCAGCCGCACTGAGTGGAAATACAATACGATTGCCACCCCCGTTTATAGGAAAGTCGTACGGCCTCTATGCGTTCGCCGCCCCCGATGGCAAACAGCACCTTGCTGACCTGCTGCGATGTGAGTTCCTTTACCGGAATAACGCTGGAAACATACGGACCCAGCATCCGGGCCAGCTCTTCCCGCAAAAATTTAGGCAGCATGGCGATCCGTTCGTATTCAGCAATTTTTTGTTTGAAAATAGCGTCCATAATTTGCCCATACCGGTACGCAGGCTGGTTGAAGTCGGACAAGATCTGCCCAATCGTTTCATATTTCGAGGTTGGGTTCATGTGTTCTCCTTACCGCCGGAGAAAATGCAAAAAAGCAACCGTCATCCGGCGCTTTAATGCGTCATTAACCAACTACGCAGGAAAAAACACGCTGCGTATGCGGACATAATCGCTACGTGCATCTGTCGATAGATTGGTAAAACTCCGGCAACAGATTTATTTTTTTGTGAACCGGGTCAACAGGCAGGAACCGGTTCACATAATCATCTACAACCTCAACCTCAATGATCATCGCTTTCATCCTCCTAGAGTGTATTAACTTTCAGTTCCACAATTTTTGTTGCGATATGTCTGCAAAACTCGCTGTCGTGCTCCACAAAAAGGATAGTTGGCGAATGCTCCAGCAGCAGTTCTTCGATTTGCATCCTGGAAATGACGTCGATAAAACGGTTCATCCCAAACATGCAAATGAGCGCGTTCGCAGAGGCTTTTCGCGATCAGAACCTTCTTCTTCTGACCGCCGCTGAACGAAGCGATGTCCTTTTCGAATTGCAAGCGCGAAAAATCGAGTTTTCTCAAAATCGCTTTGAATAAGCTTTCGTCAATCCCGCTGGATCTGGCGAATTCCGACAAATTGCCCCGCAACTCCGAGGTATCTTGTGAAACGTAGGAAATTTTCATCTGGCTCCCTTTTCGAAACACGCCGGAATAAGGTATTTCCTCGCCGCAAATCAGTTTGAGCAAACTGGATTTGCCTGAGCCGTTCGGACCGGAGAGCACGATGCGATCCCCTTGCTCGACAGTAAAGCTGATGTCGCGGCAAACGTTCTTCTCTCCATAATGAATCGAAATGCGGTCAAGCTCGACCAATTGGTGTTTATGATAAGTCATCTGTGATATTTTCAGGCTTTCCGAGCTATCGACGTTTCTCAGAAGCTGAGATCGTTCCTCGATCGCGGATTGCTGTCTTTGCTCGATCGATTTGGATCGCTTCATCATTTTGGCGGCCTTGTGACCGATATACCCCTTATCGACCTTAGAGCCGGAGTTACGGGTGCCGTTTTTCGTTTTTTCTACTTCGTGCGACCAGTTGCTCGTTCGCTTGGCCGCTTCGGACAGCCTCTTAATGTCCTTCCTCAGCTTTTCGTTCTCGGCCCGTTCGAAATTGTCCTGTCTTTGTTTATTCTCCCACCAGTCTGAAAAATTTCCGTTCTGGATTTCGATATTGGTCTTATTGATCGAAAGAATGTGATCCACACAATTGTCGAGAAACGCCCGATCGTGTGACACCAAAATAAAACCGCTCTTGCCGTTCAAATAATCACTTACTAGCTTCCGAGCATGCAGATCCAGATGATTTGTCGGCTCGTCGATCAGCAAAAAGCTGTTTTCCTTCAAAAACAGGACCGCCAGCATGACCTTCGTCTGTTCTCCATTGGACAACGAGTCGAACGGCCGGTACAACACATCCTCTGACAACTTCAGCAGCGAAAACTCGCGCATGAGTTGCCAGTGCTCGTAGTCCGGATAGATGTCGGCTACCACATCGAATGTATAATTTTCCTTGTGTTCGACGTGGAACGGGAAATACTCGAAGCTGACGTTAGAGGAAATCGTTCCGCTGTATTCATACTTGCCGAGCAGCAGATTGAGAAACGTAGTCTTCCCCCGGCCGTTCCTCCCCGTAAAGCCCAATTTCCAGTTGGTATCGATTTGTAAACTTACATGCTCAAAAATGTTGTCGTAACTGCCGTCATAGGCAAACGTCAAGTTAGTTACCTTGATCAATGACATTCCAGAAACCTCCTTGGTTCACAAATAAAAAAGAGCCGCAAGAAAGTTGACCTTTCTTACAGCTCAAAAAAATAAAGCAAATCCAACCCTGCGCAGAGTCAGATAAGGACATATTTTTTGAGTGAAAAGAATAAGGTAACTTTCTTGCCAATAAAGAATAAAACGGAATACACAGAACTTGTTTTATTCTTTAAACGTCAGCAAGAAATTTTACATTATCCTCTTCAACCCCTATCGTAAGCGTTAGCGCAATAGTAACATACCAGGTATTTCATTGCAACATCCCGGCAGTGGCAACATTCATCTGCTTCAGTTCGATTAAGTTCACATCATACATCCTAAGGAAATCTTGCCGTTGCGTTGGATTCTTATTGACTCAGGTAAGAAGGCGATTCCGAGTATCTTAGACTCGGCACCTAACTTCCTCACAGGTATCTACGACTCTACGATATTCCGCCCTCCGTCATGTGCGGGAATCAGCTGAATTTCTATAGCCTGCTAATCCAAGCAAGTAAATAGGTATCGCCGTTTGAAGCAACTTTGTTCCTGCATCTCATTTGGATACTTCTCTCCTTTTCTCACCATAAAAATACACCCCTTAGAAATCATCGGAGTAACCACGGGTTTTATCCAATGTCCATTCTAAGGGGTGTGCTTCATTGGTAACGCAGGCGTTTTCCGCGGCATTCGAAACTTGTCGTCGATCTTCTGTCTCGGTCGCCCGGTCTTTTAAGGCATCACAACCACTTTCTCTTTACAGGATGCACAATACTTCGCATATTGGATACAAGACTCCAATGAATCGTCCGGCTCCATCGGCCACCAGCGGATCGCCCCCGCAGGCGCTTGGGAAGCGACAAACTCCACTTCCTTGGGGATACGGCCCACAACGATAACCTCGATGTGCTTAAAGCCCGACTCCATCCCCCTTTGGAAAGTCTTTCTTAATTGAGTATGCACCGTCTCCGGATGAGAATAAGGAATGGGGAACAATATCGATACTCGGGAAGTATCTTCATGAATGACATGAGCCGTTTTGCGGGCGGGATCGTATACGGAGGTCTCCCATATGCGGCTGTACGGCAGATGCTCCGGCAGATCCAGCTCGATCAGCCTCGAATGAATTCTATCGTGGTATACCCGTTCCAGTTCTCTGACCAAGATCTGAATCTGCTTATTTCTTAGAAAAGTGGTGTTGTTTCCTCTCTCGTTCCGATATTGGATATAGAGTAAATCGGGAACGGCCGCAAACTTGGAGCAAAGAAACGTCCGGATCAGCATGTCGTAATCGTCGGCCACCAGCAACTCATCGCGATGACCTCCGACCAGATGATAGCAATCCCGAGACCATGCGCGGGGATGATTCGGCAGCCCGACCAAGTGGCGTACGGTATTGCCGTTGATCGTCGTATGCCTCTGCGCATTTTGCCAGCGGTTCATTTCACGCAGCCACACCCGATAAGATACGCTGTATCCAAAACCGCAATCCCAGCCGTACCAATGCGCATGAAGGTTCTCTGCGTACACCTCGGTGCAATCCCCGAAAACAAAGCCGCATTCGGGATTTTCCTGAAAAGCCCGAACGATCTTCTCCAGGCAATCGGGCATCAGGTCGTCGTCATGATCGACCTCGACTAAGATTTCACCTGTACAAAGACCTGCGGCATACCTTTTGAGCGCCCCAATATAGCCATTGCGGGAATCCTGGCGGTATCTGCGTACGCGAGGGTCTTTCAGAGGAAGCAAGTCATTTTTGTAAGTTTCCTCGTTATCTCCGGAATCGTCCACGATGACCCATTCCCAGTTCGGGTAGGTTTGATTTAATAGAGATCGATAAGGCCGTTGAATTCTTTCTCTTGACCTGTAGCTGGCCGTGAACACGGATATGAGAGGCGTATCGGAAGAAAAACGGGCAGGAGGAACGGCCTTGTTTTCAGGGAGCGGATCCGTCGCTCTGATCCAGCAATAAAACAATTTATGCGATTCGAGTTCGTCCGGCGAATGGAAGTGCAGCCAACGTTTTTTTTCATGAATAGGCAGCGATCTTAGGGTTGTAAAAGGCTCCCACTCATCTCCTATGGATACATAGACATGCGGCTTTCGGGGGCCGGCATCGACCAGTGGATCATCAGGTCCATACATTTTCACGGTGATGTGGTTTTCTTCCAACCCCGAGATCGGTTCTTTCAATTTCTCCTTCGAAATGTTGTCTGTCAAAAACAGATGAACCGTCAATAAAGGAATAAAGTCCGATGACAAGAGTTGATTCCCCTTTCTCAAATGTCGAACACAAGCTGGAGCCCAAGTGTCGATCCATTCTCTTCTTTCACATACGCAGTCTATTCCGCTGCTCCCCTATTTGTCCACCCAAAAGCCTTGTATGAGCGCACAATTCGCTTGAGACCGCATAGTCTGAGAGGTAGAAATCCGATAATGCAATGCAGGACACAACTCTTTTTCAAGAAAGGTGGAGTTATCTTGGAACATCCGTTGGTTAGTGTCGTGATTCCTGCTTATAACCGGCCACATACGCTAAAAATCGCCATCGACAGCGTACTTGAACAAACCTATCCGAATATCGAAATCGTCATTTGCGACGACAGCTCCAATAACGAAGTGCAACAAATGCTGGAAAAAGCATATCTGCCATCTTATCCCCAGATTAAATACTATAAAAACGAGAAAAACCTTTTTCTTGAAAACTGGCACAAATGCTTCGACCTGGCCTCGGGGGAGTATATCAATTACTTGATGGATGACGACGTCTTTCATAAAGAAAAGATCGCCAAGATGCTTTTCTTTTTTAACGAATTCGAAAACATTACGCTCGTCACCTCCTGCCGGCAAACCATCAATGAAGCGGGGATCTTTCTTTCGCCTGTCGCCGCAACGGTCAGACTCTACGAAGAGACAAGAGTAATGGATGGAAAAACGCTTGGGAATATCGCATTAACCCGTTGCTTAAATGTTATCGGTGAACCAACGACCGTGTTGTTTAGAAAAGCGGACCTTGCCGAACCGTTCGGGGTATACCGCGGGAAGCAATACTCGCTGATTAACGATATGGCTGCCTGGTTATCGCTATTGTCCACAGGAAAAGCGGTGTATATTTCGGAAGCGCTCAGCTACTTTCGGTTACATGCCAACCAAAACAACAGCACGCTTGGCTTTAAAGCGTTCAGCGAATGGCTCGATATTATGATCGCCTCCAGAGAGGAGGGTTTTCTGGAAACGGAGGAGTTGTACAAAACCGCCCTTCTTGCTTATCGGAAACGCGTCGAGGGATATCCGCAATTCGCAGAAGACATTCAGCGGATCGATACGATCTTGACTACGATAGAATGAGGACACGCGAATATCGGAGAGGTATTCGCCGTTCCCCCCGTTCATGGGGTTCATACTCTAAGGTATAAACATGGATTGGAAAAAGGATTTCCAGTGAGAAGAGGTTGCCTTATGTATGAAATTCCGTTCTTGCGACCGAACTTAGTCAAAAAGGAGCGGTTGCTTTCTTATTTTGAAAAAATAGAAGCAAGCCGGATTTACTCCAATTACGGACCCTTAAATCATCAATTTGAAATGCGCGTGATTGCCCGAATGTTCGGCGGCATCGGCGCAGCCGTGACGGTGCATAACGCTACTCTCGGGCTGATGCTGGCGATTTCGCAAAGCAAGCGGCCCCAGGGCAAATATGCGGTGATGCCCAGCTTTACTTTTGCAGCGACCCCTCTTGCCGCCGAGTGGTGCGGGCTGGAGCCCTATTTCCTGGATATTGAACCGGACGATTGGCAAATGAACAGAGCGCAAGTGACGGAAACGGTCGAGCGGCTGGGCGAGCAGATCGCGGTCGTCGTTCCCTACGCCACTTTCGGTTCGGCTATCGATTTATCCCTATACGATACACTGCTGCAGGAAGGAATTCCGGTCGTCATCGATGCGGCTGCCAGCTTCGGAACGACCGTTGCGGAGGATGCGGCACAATTCGGCAAAGGCTTCGGCGGAGCCGTGGTGTTCAGCTTTCACGCGACCAAAACGTTTGGCGTCGGCGAAGGCGGGCTGGTGTACAGCGCGGACCAGGATCTCATTCAGCGAATCCGCCGGGCCGGCAACTTCGGCTTCTCCAGCTCCCGGGAATCCGTAATGTTAGGCTTGAACAGTAAAATATCGGAATATACCGCCGCCATCGCCTTGGCCACTCTTGAAGGGTTCCAGGCCGTACAGAAGAGAAGAAAAACGATCATGGGCTATTATCTCCGCGAACTGCAGCAACAGGATTTAATGCAGCGGGGATGGTCTGTCCAAAAGATGCAAGGCCGGGTGCCCCTGCAATTTTTCTCTATGCTCAGCCCGGATCCTCCCGGCAACCGGGAAGTCATCAAGCGGTTAGCTTCCCATTCGATTGAAGCCCGGACTTACTTCTCCCCCGCATGCCATCAGCAGAAGCAGTTTCAAAGCTGCCCCCATTCTGATCTTGAGGTGACGGAACGGGTTGCAGACCGTATTATCAGTCTCCCCCTCTGGGAGGAAATGAATGAGGCCACCGTTAGGCGGATTGTGAAGGTGCTTGGAAGCATTACCGAGGGGAATGCCATATGAGGAAGATCATCATCTGGGGATCGGGCGGACACGCCCGCGAGGTCAACTGGCTCTGCGAAGAGATGGGAGTGCGGGTGCTGGGCTTCCTGGACGAACGGCCTGAAATGAAAGGCCAACTGGTGAATGGAGTTCCCGTATTGGGAACGCTTGACGATATCGAAGCGATGCGGCATGAGATCGAGATTGTCTGTGCCGGGGTCGGAGCCCCGGCATTAAAGAAGCGGTTCGTTTACGATACCATCCGGTCGGGATTCCGCATCGCAGAGCCGCTGATTCATCCGCGTGTCCGTGTGTCGAGGAGAAATATCGTGGGGCAAGGCAGCATGATCTGCGAAGGGGCCATCCTTACCGATAATATCCGGATCGGATGCCATGTCATTATCAATCGAAGCGCCAACATCAGTCATGATACGGTCATTGACGATTATGTCACCATCGCCCCGGGCGTGAATCTGGCGGGCAATGTGACCGTAGGCGAAGGAGCCTACATCGGCATCGGCGCCTCGGTTCGGGAGAAATGCCGCATCGGCTGCTGGTCTATGATTGGCGGCGGAGCCTTTGTCGCAGGAGATATCCCTGACTTTACTATGGCTGCGGGGGTGCCGGCCGTTATCAAAAAATGGCTTGCCAAGAATTAGGAAAGGAGAAAAATCATTTGGTTGACCATCTCAAAAACCAGGCTCCTTACTATTGTCCTTATTGCAATAATACGATTGTATGCTTTCGCCCGTGGCCGGATATTTACGATTTTCCCAAATGCGAGTATGAAATGTGGAACAAGCAGACCGCCATGTGTCCCGTGTGCTCCTCTTTCGACAGGGAAAGGCTGTATAAATTCTATATTGAAAGGGAAACGGATTTGCTCCTAAGGCCGCAAAAATTACTGCACATTGCACCCGAGAGAAAATTAAGAGAATGGTTAAAAGGATATCCGAACATTTCCTATATATGCGGCGATTTAATGCCTCAGGATTCGGAAATGGAACGGGTGGACTTAACGGCTCTGCCTTACGCTGACGAAACATTCGATGCTGTTATCTGCAGCCATGTGCTGGAACATATTACCGAAGATCACAAAGCGATGGGCGAAATCTACCGCGTATTGAAACCGAACGGCTGGAGCATTCTGCAAGTGCCCATCGCTTTGAACTTCGAGGAGATTCTGGAGGACCCAGCGGTGACCTCGCCACAGGCAAGAAGAGAATACTTCGGCCAAGACGATCATGTACGCATTTATAATCGGAAAGGGTTCGTTGCCCGATTGGAAGCGGCCGGGTTTCATGTCGTTTTATTTAATTTGGCGGAAAAATACGGTATCGAGGAAGCAAACCTGTACGGTTTGTCCGAGAAAGATACGCTGTATATCGGGACCAAGCAGACTGTTCCTGCACGATGAATCGACGGTCCCCCCATTGCGATAAAAGCAAAGAGCCGGCTTCCGCTTGGGAGACGGCTTTTTTTGAGGGTGAATTGGCGAAGTCTTGGTTTCTTCGAGAAGCCAATTGATGTCGATAACAGCCCCTTTCCCGATAGGCAAACCCCCGGATGCGCGTGAATGATATCGCCGGGCGGGATTTTCGGATCCCGACCCGTCTCCTCCCCCGTCATCCTCCTCATAGTGCCGGCTAAATAAAACAGTGCGAACCCCAACTGGCAACAAATGAATCGTAATTGCGGCGGATTGGCCTTTTCCCCTGTTCCTCGCTTTCCTTGCCAAAGCTGGCGCTGCCGTATGGGTATGCGAACGGAGCCCTCCCCCGATTTTTAACTAAAATCAGGCCAATAGTCGCTCCCCGCCACATCCTTGCGGATTGTAGTCGAAATGACCATGTCTCCGTCGAGGAACAGCACGATTTCCTCCCCAGGCTTCTTTAGTACAGATTATTTTTCCATACATTGTAACGAGCGCTTCCCCAAAGCTCGTTCCGCTTATTTTTATCGTTAAAAACAGGTTACTCGGCCAATAAAGTTTGCGGCCAATTCACCAATATGCGGTTCCACCTCTGCAAAAGCCGAGGCTCGCCGCGCATTACCACATACTATATTAAAGGCTTCACTATCTTAAATTTTTTGAGAGTGGAGCTGAATCAATAGACGGAGGTGACATCCAGTTGGCCGAATCCGCATTTAGAGCTCGATCGAGTGCAAATCAATTTATTACACAACCAGGGCCGTTCAATGTATTCTTTCAAACCGTTGAATATGATATGAACGGGGAGTACAACCCAGCGACTTCTACCTTCGTCGCCAGCGAGGGTGGCGTGTATACGATTAGCGTCAGCCTTTTGCTTGTGGCGGACCCTCTTGTGGACTTCATCGTACTCGTATTGGAGGGGCCTAACAACTCAGGAAAGATATTCGTTCCAAATGCGAATCCACCTGGCCTGCCTTTCACAGTAAACTTCACCGCTCAAATGAATTTCAATCCGGGCGACACTTTGAGGGTATTTCTTGTACCCAACGCCGGGGTGGTTAGTGTAGTAGCCGATCCAATTAATACTCATTTGGAGGCTGCGCGGACAGGTGGAGCAGTTGGGCCGACAGGACCTCAAGGGCCTCAAGGACCTCAAGGTGCTCAAGGACCTCAAGGTGCTCAAGGACCTCAAGGACAGGGCGTTCAGGGCGTTCAAGGACCGCAAGGACCTCGAGGCGTTCAAGGCTTCCAAGGACCTCAAGGCACGCAAGGACCTCGGGGCGTTCAAGGTGCTCAAGGACCTCAAGGACAGGGCGTTCAGGGCGTTCAAGGACCGCAAGGACCTCGAGGCGTTCAAGGCTTCCAAGGACCTCAAGGCACGCAAGGACCTCGGGGCGTTCAAGGCGCTCAAGGACCTCAAGGACCGCAAGGCCAGCGAGGCGTTCAAGGCTTCCAAGGACCTCAAGGCACGCAAGGACCTCGGGGCGCTCAAGGCGCTCAAGGACCTCAAGGACCGCAAGGACCTCGAGGCGTTCAAGGACCTCAAGGTGACCAAGGACCGCAAGGGCCTCAGGGCGAGCAAGGGCCGCAAGGCGTTCAAGGACCTCAAGGACTTCAAGGCTTCCAAGGACCTCAAGGACCTCAGGGCGAACAAGGGCCGCAAGGCGACCAAGGACCTCAAGGGCCTCAGGGCGAACAAGGGCCGCAAGGCGACCAAGGACCTCAAGGGCCTCAGGGCGAGCAAGGGCCGCAAGGCGACCAAGGACCTCAAGGGCCTCAGGGCGAGCAAGGGCCGCAAGGCGACCAAGGACCTCAAGGACCTCAGGGCGAACAAGGGCCGCAAGGCGACCAAGGACCTCAAGGACCTCAGGGCGAGCAAGGGCCGCAAGGCGACCAAGGACCTCAAGGACCTCAGGGCGAGCAAGGGCCGCAAGGCGACCAAGGACCTCAAGGACCTCAGGGTGACCAAGGACCGCAAGGCGATCAGGGACCTCAAGGAGCAACTGGCGCTCAAGGACCTCAGGGCGACCAAGGACCGCAAGGCGATCAGGGACCTCAAGGAGCAACTGGCGCTCAAGGACCTCAGGGCGACCAAGGACCGCAAGGCGATCAGGGACCTCAAGGAGCAACCGGCGCTCAAGGACCTCAGGGTGATCAAGGACCTCAAGGGGCGACTGGCGCTCAAGGACCTCAGGGCGACCAAGGACCGCAAGGCGATCAGGGACCTCAAGGAGCAACCGGCGCTCAAGGACCTCAGGGAGACCAAGGACCACAAGGCGATCAGGGACCTCAAGGAGCAACTGGCGCTCAAGGACCTCAGGGCGACCAAGGACCGCAAGGCGATCAGGGACCTCAAGGAGCAACTGGCGCTCAAGGACCTCAGGGCGACCAAGGACCGCAAGGCGATCAGGGACCTCAAGGAGCGACTGGCGCTCAAGGACCTCAGGGTGACCAAGGACCGCAAGGCGATCAGGGACCTCAAGGAGCAACTGGCGCTCAAGGACCTCAGGGCGACCAAGGACCGCAAGGCGATCAGGGACCTCAAGGGGCGACTGGCGCTCAAGGACCTCAGGGTGACCAAGGACCTCAAGGAGCAACCGGCGCTCAAGGACCACAAGGCGATCAGGGACCTCAAGGAGCAACCGGCGCTCAAGGACCACAAGGCGATCAGGGACCTCAAGGAGCAACCGGCGCTCAAGGACCACAAGGCGATCAGGGACCTCAAGGAGCAACTGGCGCTCAAGGACCTCAGGGCGACCAAGGACCGCAAGGCGATCAGGGACCTCAAGGAGCAACCGGCGCTCAAGGACCTCAGGGCGACCAAGGACCGCAAGGCGATCAGGGACCTCAAGGAGCAACTGGCGCTCAAGGACCTCAGGGCGACCAAGGACCGCAAGGCGATCAGGGACCTCAAGGAGCAACCGGCGCTCAAGGACCGCAAGGCGATCAGGGACCTCAAGGAGCGACTGGCGCTCAAGGACCTCAGGGTGACCAAGGACCGCAAGGCGATCAGGGACCTCAAGGAGCAACTGGCGCTCAAGGACCTCAGGGCGACCAAGGACCACAAGGCGATCAGGGACCTCAAGGAGCAACCGGCGCTCAAGGACCTCAGGGCGACCAAGGACCTCAAGGCGATCAGGGACCTCAAGGAGCAACTGGCGCTCAAGGACCTCAGGGCGACCAAGGACCGCAAGGCGATCAGGGACCTCAAGGAGCAACCGGCGCTCAAGGACCGCAAGGCGATCAGGGACCTCAAGGAGCGACTGGCGCTCAAGGACCTCAGGGTGACCAAGGACCGCAAGGCGATCAGGGACCTCAAGGAGCAACTGGCGCTCAAGGACCTCAGGGCGACCAAGGACCACAAGGCGATCAGGGACCTCAAGGAGCAACTGGCGCTCAAGGACCTCAGGGCGACCAAGGACCACAAGGCGATCAGGGACCTCAAGGAGCAACTGGCGCTCAAGGACCTCAAGGAGACCAAGGACCGCAAGGCGATCAGGGACCTCAAGGAGCAACCGGCGCTCAAGGACCACAAGGCGATCAGGGACCTCAAGGAGCAACTGGCGCTCAAGGACCTCAGGGCGACCAAGGACCGCAAGGCGATCAGGGACCTCAAGGAGCAACTGGCGCTCAAGGACCTCAGGGCGACCAAGGACCGCAAGGCGATCAGGGACCTCAAGGAGCGACTGGCGCTCAAGGACCTCAGGGTGACCAAGGACCGCAAGGCGATCAGGGACCTCAAGGAGCAACTGGCGCTCAAGGACCTCAGGGCGACCAAGGACCGCAAGGCGATCAGGGACCTCAAGGAGCAACTGGCGCTCAAGGACCTCAGGGTGACCAAGGACCGCAAGGCGATCAGGGACCTCAAGGAGCAACTGGCGCTCAAGGACCTCAGGGCGACCAAGGACCGCAAGGCGATCAGGGACCTCAAGGAGCAACTGGCGCTCAAGGACCTCAGGGTGATCAAGGACCTCAAGGGGCGACTGGCGCTCAAGGACCTCAGGGTGACCAAGGACCACAAGGCGATCAGGGACCTCAAGGAGCAACTGGCGCTCAAGGACCTCAGGGTGATCAAGGACCTCAAGGGGCGACTGGCGCTCAAGGACCTCAGGGTGATCAAGGACCTCAAGGGGCGACTGGCGCTCAAGGACCTCAGGGTGACCAAGGACCTCAAGGAGCAACCGGCGCTCAAGGACCTCAGGGTGATCAAGGACCTCAAGGAGCAACCGGCGCTCAAGGACCACAAGGCGATCAGGGACCTCAAGGAGCTACTGGCGCTCAAGGACCTCAGGGCGACCAAGGACCGCAAGGCGATCAGGGACCTCAAGGAGCAACTGGCGCTCAAGGACCTCAGGGCGACCAAGGACCGCAAGGCGATCAGGGACCTCAAGGAGCAATCGGCGCTCAAGGACCACAAGGCGATCAGGGACCTCAAGGAGCAACTGGCGCTCAAGGACCTCAGGGCGACCAAGGACCACAAGGCGATCAGGGACCTCAAGGAGCAACTGGCGCTCAAGGACCTCAGGGCGACCAAGGACCGCAAGGCGATCAGGGACCTCAAGGAGCAACTGGCGCTCAAGGACCTCAGGGCGACCAAGGACCACAAGGCGATCAGGGACCTCAAGGAGCAACCGGCGCTCAAGGACCTCAGGGTGACCAAGGACCGCAAGGCGATCAGGGACCTCAAGGGGCGACTGGCGCTCAAGGACCTCAGGGCGACCAAGGACCGCAAGGCGATCAGGGACCTCAAGGAGCAACTGGCGCTCAAGGACCTCAGGGTGACCAAGGACCTCAAGGGGCGACTGGCGCTCAAGGACCTCAGGGACCACAGGGGCCTCAAGGGCTGCTTTAGGGCAAAATTGACGCACCCATGCAATAATGAGCTTTATTTACAACAGATAAGTTCCGCGAATATAACCTGGCTGCCGAGGGCTTCTCTCGGCAGCTTCTTTTTTAACCTATAGCTGGAAACTGTAAAAAAGCGAGGGATATACCATGTTCAATTCTAATACCTTGATCACTCGAAAAATGATATGTGCATCCTTTATACGTTCCTGATCTTAAATTGACGCGATAAAAAAGAGATTTCTTCCCCGGTATTTTTTGTCGTTTCAGACAAACCTGACTGGGTTAAAAAATCCCAATGCCACCTGTCAACACCCGATAATACCGAAGCTTTATAATCACGACTCCGTTTTGGTGGGTGTCAGGAACCCGAAACTACGCGATTAGTCCCGCCTAAACCACGATATTGCAATGAGACCATGCTAGTCAGTGCTATGCTCTGGGCTAAGCTTCTAACTTGGGTGTTCCAGACCAGCATGAGTTTTTGAGCCGTTCTGTTTTCTCCGCAATCCATCTTTTCGAATGGGATTTACCGACACATGTACAGGTGAGCTCGTGGACATTCCTGTGTCTTCTCCATGCATCGCTCTAGCACTTTCATGACGTTGTTGCATAGATTGTGAAATAATCCGACGAACTCTGGAAATACTTGTTCAAGTAATGCCCTGCTATTTAACTTAGCCTGCATGTACATCACAGTTTCAAACTCATCTTGCCTCGTCAAGTGCTGCTAAAGCTCCGTGTAGGATTCTTCCCCCTCACGGTGTGCTTTAACGTCCCCACGGTAGTACAGTTCTGCCAAATGCCAAGCATCTGCTGCATCTGTTTTAACCTTACTCAACTGCGTGCCTTTGATCATTTAACTTGCTGAGGATTGACAATGTGAGGAATCCTACCATTCAAAACCTTCCTCTCCGTGCTGAACGTTCTCCCGTATGTTACGTTTCGTGCTATAAAGGCTTGTATTACGCTAAATCCCTTTGCCACGTAACTCCTACTACTGGCTGCATAATAACCTTCTTGACTCGATTCACCGGAATTCCCACATGTCTTCCAAACCCATAGCTTAGCTTGTAGTGCAAGGTCAAAAGCCTCTACCAGCTCAAAAATGGTCATTGGACGGTAGTAAGAGAACAGTTTTTTTGACGGGATATGCGCCCCTAAGCCACCCTCGTTCTCCCGGCTACCACCATCGAGATTCATTTTGATAACGAGTGCGCCAGCTTTTCCGTTTAGAGGTTAAGGTGTGCCATTCACCGCGTCAATACAGGCATGGTAAGAACAATCTTCATATCAAGCGTCTCTTTTCCTTATTCGATCCATCGAATCAGGTTCGGATTTTCATCCAATATGGATAGATACTGCTCCATCCATCCATATTTCGCTTCCGGATCGAGCAGCATATATCTTTTGTATTTTTCAAGACGGTCTTCGGGTTTAGACCATCCAAAGTGCTTCAATCGAAGCTCCGATAAACGGTGGGGAAGCTCGAATACATTCTCAGGGATCCGCCCGCAATGCAGCGGAGTCTCCTTCCATTTGTATACAAAATCAGAACGGTAACGGAACAAAAACGGACGATAGGTCAAGTGCGATCGCCAAAGATGGTCCTCCCTGTAATGGGTTTCGTTCCAAAAATCGAAGAGCCGAAAACAAAATAAGTCGACTTCGTCTTGCTGTAGCAGTTGTTGAATCTCACTCGCGAAGCGGTCCTCAAATATTTCATCCGCATCGAGATTCAAAATCCAATCGGGCTCTGTTTTCACTGTTTCCTCCCATTGTTGCTTTCGCAAATCGACTTCGTTGTTAAACTTTGACACCTCATTCCTTACCAGCCTAACGGGTATCCCCTGGAGCGCGTCGAGACAAACGTCAACCGTGTTATCTTCGCTGCCGTCATCGATAATCACCGCCTCATCGATATATTTCCGGTGTTCCTCCAGTACTTGCTTCAAATACCGTTTCTCCTCGTTCTTTACCACCATCGTCAATGTCAATTTATCCCGTGCTTGTTTTATCGGGGATTCTATCATTTGAACAATGCTTTTGGATAAAAACCCTATATCCTGCTTTTTGGTATGGTCACAAGTCGCGTGTTTGAACCTTTCTGCCGCATCAAGATCAGATTCCCGATAAATATGATAAGCTGGAAAATGAGTGTCAACATATAACGAAAACCCGATTGCAGCGGCACGAACACAGAAATGACGATCTTCCCCCCAAAAGGAAAGGTTCTTAATAGGCTTGAAGTTCACTCCGGCGACTAATGCATGACGACTGATAAGAGTACAGGCTCCTAGCCCTCCTACCTCATATACCCCCGGAACCTTTAATTGAGTAATAAATTGATCGTAACGGACGGCGATGTCCTCATCGCTTAAATCCTCACCCCGTTGCTGTTCCCACTGCGTGTACTCGTCACGAAGCCATACTTGGGGCTGAGGCGCTGAATCCGACTGCCATGAGGTCCAAAAAATTTCTGACACGATATCTTTCCCCGTAGCGACCAGTTGTTCAACCGTTCTGGGATGCAGCAGCAAATCGGAATCGACGAGAAACAAATAATCGTACTGTTCATCAATGGCATGTTGTATCATGGTATTTTTAAATTCTGCCACTTTCCAAATAAGTTGCTCGTTCCAAAAATGTGTGGTTTCGTTACGAAAATACTCATCCCCTTTCCCGGATGTCAGCACCGCAACATGGTCCACCGCCTTAGCGAAATCTCGAAGCATTTCACTTGCACGTTCATCCCGGTTATCGTCTATAAATAAATATCCGAATTCGATATGTTCCTGCCTTAAACGATGCAAAGAGATTAAAAATTCGCGTAAAATGGCCGGTTTTTGATGGACGGGACTTCCTATTAACACACGCGTTTTGTCATTCATAACGATCCCCTCCGGCCTTTACCTTGTCGTAATTGCTTAAGACAGATTCCAAATACCTTTTATTTTGCATGACTCTTGGGTCGGTCGGACGGTAGCTGCAGGCAATCTCATTATGATAGTGGGCTAATTCGTATTCACCAATTCGGTCGTAACATACGCAAAGCTGAAGGTGGGGCAGCCAGGTCGAGCATACAGGATTGAGAAACCCCCAGTTGTCTCTCGACTGTTCGAGTTGGGTGGCCACCTTATACCAGAATATCGCTGTTCGAATGTCCTCCTGCTGCAAGAAATGAAATCCCAAGCGGCAACAAAATTCGGCGCGGGGACTACCATATTGAAAGGAGCGCAAAGAAGATGCCAGTTCCTGTTCCCGATTACCGAGCTCGTGATAACAGTCCGCTAACTTCCCGCAGGCAGCAATATTATCTTCGATCCATCCCTTTCCCGTGGCCAGAAATTTTTCGTAATAACATATTGCTTGTTGGTACATCTGGTGATCAACGAGTTCATTTGCAAAGTAATATAAATCCCTTGGCGAAAATTCTTCGCCGTGGAGCAAACGTTTTTGGTAAATTCTAAGATTTCTGTCGCTATCATGGTGGAGTCTGCTATGTGTGATGGCAACATCACTATTCAAAATGTTACCCCAAACTTCGAGGTATTCGTGAACGGCACCGATCCACCGGAATTTATTTCTCCTCTTTACAAGACGGTTACGTCTAACGCTTGAAGTCACGTTACCAAATTCATCGAAAGCCAAATGATAATCCATCGTAACAGAATCAACGGATTGATCGAGTCCCCCTTTTAGAGTGGAGAATTTCTTACGGTCTTCATCTTTTAATATGTCATCCGCGTCCAACCAAAAGATATAGTCTTTTGTAGCGCAACTGAAAGCATAATTACGTGCCGCTGCGAAATCATCAATCCATACGAAATCAAAAATTTGATCTGTATACTTACGTACAATTTCCTTGGTGCCGTCGGTCGATCCTGTGTCTACAATAATGATTTCGTCAACGATATCCTGAACGGAACTCAAGCATCGAGCAATACTACCCTCTTCGTTTTTTACAATCATACATAGACTAATGGAAATCAAATTACTCACCTCATTACAGGTATATTCTGGGGGAACTGCCCATGTGAGCTTTATTTCTCCTTTATTTTCTCTATAAACGTTACGCCCAAAAAAAGCGGCCAGCCCCGCTAAGGACTAGCCGCTTATTTCCTAAGGCTGTATTAAAGCCCCTGTAAAAGTGATTGCTCCGATCGCATTAGCTGTACCGACAGGAGTTAGTGCAGCTAACGTATAGGTAATATTTCCAGTTCCAGGGGTTAGATCAACGTGGTCAACACTGGTCGCTCCAAATGTGGTATTTCCGGCTGCATGCTGATTTATGCTAAAAATTATCGTTGCCCCACGAAGGACTTGTAGTTGAAGTACTGTAGTACCTGCCGTAGACTCCCATCCAACGATACCAGTTAACCAAATGCGGCTTCCTGCAGGAACACCCGTTATTGTGATGGTTTGTAATGTAGTTGCGACTGCGCTTAACGGGATGGCTGAACTCCCCGTTGTATTTGGCGTATTCTCGGATACTTGAAATTGCTGGAAAGGGCTTGTGGTTCCTGTTGCTCCCGTGACTCCGGTAACTCCGGTAGCTCCAGTGGCTCCTCTGGGTCCGGTAGCTCCAGTTACTCCTGTAGCTCCAGTGGCTCCGGTTGCTCCGGTGGCTCCAGTTACTCCAGTTGCTCCAGTAGCTCCAGTAGCTCCAGTGACTCCGGTGGCTCCGGTAACTCCAGTGGCTCCCGTTGCTCCAGTGACTCCAGTGGCCCCGGTGACTCCTGTAGCTCCAGTTGCTCCTGTAGCTCCAGTGGTCCCAGTGGCTCCTGTGACTCCAGTGGCTCCCGTGGCACCTGTAGCTCCAGTGACTCCGGTGGCTCCGGTAACTCCAGTGGCTCCCGTTGCTCCAGTAGCTCCAGTGACTCCAGTAGCTCCGGTGACTCCAGTGGCTCCCGTGACTCCTGTGGCTCCAGTCGCTCCGGTGACTCCAGTGGCTCCCGTGACTCCTGTTGCTCCAGTAGCTCCGGTGACTCCAGTGGCTCCCGTGACTCCAGTGGCTCCAGTCGCTCCGGTGACTCCAGTGGCTCCCGTGACTCCTGTTGCTCCAGTCGCTCCTGTGGCTCCGGTGGCTCCGGTCGATCCAGTCACTCCCGTGGCTCCAGTCGCTCCCGTTTCTCCAGTCGCTCCGGTCGCTCCAGTCGCTCCCGTGGCTCCCGTGGCTCCAGTGCTTCCAGTCGCTCCCGTGGCTCCCGTGACTCCAGTGCTTCCAGTCGCTCCAGTCACTCCGGTGACTCCCGTGACTCCTGTTGCTCCAGACGCTCCAGTCACTCCGGTTGCTCCAGTAGCTCCAGTCACTCCTGTGGTTCCAGTCGCTCCTGTTTCTCCGGTTGCTCCAGTCGCTCCCGTGGCTCCAGTTACTCCGGTGGCTCCCGTATCTCCAGTCACTCCGGTCGCTCCGGTGGCTCCGGTCACTCCGGTCGCTCCGGTGGCTCCAGTGCCTCCGGTTGCTCCAGTCGCTCCGGTGGCTCCAGTGCCTCCGGTGGCTCCAGTGCCTCCGGTATCTCCTGTGGCTCCGGTCGCTCCGGTGGCTCCAGTCACTCCGGTGGCTCCAGTTACTCCGGTGGCTCCGGTGGCTCCAGTCACTCCGGTGGTTCCAGTCACTCCAGTCGCTCCTGTAGCTCCTGTAGCTCCAATGACTCCGGTGGCTCCAGTTACTCCAGTGGCACCTGTAGCTCCAGTCACTCCGGTAGCTCCCGTTTCTCCTGTCGCTCCGGTGACTCCACTCGCTCCGGTGACTCCACTCGCTCCTGTAGCTCCAGTTTCTCCAGTCGCTCCAGTCGCTCCAGTCACTCCGGTCGCTCCAGTGGCTCCTGTGACTCCTGTAGATCCAGTTTCTCCTGTGGCTCCAGTGACTCCTGTGGCCCCGGTAGTTCCTGTAGCTCCAGTGTCTCCAGTAACTCCTGTAGCTCCAGTCGCTCCTGTATCTCCGGTGACTCCAGTGACTCCCGTGGCCCCGGTGACTCCAGTCGCTCCTGTAGCTCCCGTTTCTCCTGTGGCTCCGGTGGCTCCAGTTACTCCAGTGGCACCTGTAGCTCCAGTGACCCCGGTAGCTCCCGTTTCTCCTGTCGCTCCGGTGACTCCAGTGGCACCTGTAGCTCCCGTGGTTCCTGTAGCTCCAGTTTCTCCAGTAGCTCCGGTGGCTCCGGTGACTCCGGTGGCTCCAGTCACTCCGGTAGCTCCAGTTACTCCGGTGGCTCCAGTCACTCCGGTGGTTCCAGTCACTCCCGTGGCTCCGGTAGCTCCGGTAGCTCCAGTTACTCCGGTAGCTCCAGTCGCTCCTGTTTCTCCGGTAGCTCCGGTTGCTCCAGTCACTCCGGTGACTCCGGTTGCTCCGGTGGCTCCAGTCACTCCGGTGACTCCAGTGGCTCCAGTGCCTCCGGTGGCTCCAGTCGCTCCCGTGGCTCCGGTTGCTCCAGTGCCTCCGGTGGCTCCAGTTACTCCGGTCGCTCCGGTGGCTCCAGTCACTCCGGTGGTTCCAGTCACTCCAGTCGCTCCTGTAGCTCCTGTAGCTCCAATGACTCCGGTGGCTCCGGTGGCTCCAGTTACTCCAGTGGCACCTGTAGCTCCAGTCACTCCGGTAGCTCCCGTTTCTCCTGTCGCTCCGGTGACTCCAGTGGCACCTGTAGCTCCAGTCACTCCGGTAGCTCCCGTTTCTCCTGTCGCTCCGGTGACTCCAGTGGCACCTGTAGCTCCCGTGGCTCCTGTAGCTCCAGTGTCTCCAGTGGCTCCTGTGACTCCAGTCGCTCCTGTAGCTCCAGTTTCTCCAGTCGCTCCAGTCACTCCGGTGGTTCCAGTGGCTCCGGTCGCTCCAGTAGCTCCCGTGGCTCCAGTTACTCCGGTGGCTCCAGTCACTCCGGTGGCTCCGGTCACTCCAGTGGCTCCAGTGCCTCCGGTTGCTCCAGTGGCTCCAGTCGCTCCCGTATCTCCAGTCGCTCCGGTCGCTCCTGTTTCTCCGGTTGCTCCAGTTACTCCAGTTACTCCGGTTGCTCCGGTGACTCCAGTGGATCCCGTGACTCCGGTGGCTCCAGTCGCTCCAGTCACTCCGGTGACTCCCGTGACTCCTGTTGCTCCAGTAGCTCCCGTGGCTCCAGTTACTCCGGTTGCTCCGGTGACTCCGGTTGCTCCTGTTTCTCCGGTCGCTCCTGTGGCTCCGGTCGCTCCAGTATCTCCAGTCGCTCCAGTCACTCCGGTGACTCCAGTGGATCCCGTGACTCCGGTGGCTCCAGTCGCTCCAGTCACTCCGGTGACTCCCGTGACTCCTGTTGCTCCAGTAGCTCCCGTAGCTCCTGTGGCTCCCGGATCTCCAGTTGCTCCGGTCGCTCCGGTGGTTCCAGTTGCTCCTGTGGCCCCCGTAGCACCCTTAGTTAACACGGGAAAAATGAGTCTACAGCTTTTTGGGGGGATTAATGATAAAGGGAGTAAGTTTAGAGGGTAAAATCTGATTTTCATAAGCAACCTCCATTTTAAGTGGAGATTAAATTAAAAAAGTATCATAATTTCTCACCGTTTCTAATATTTTATGCAGGTAAGTAGTTCAACGTACATTTTTTACTTGATACTTTTGCTCATAAAGCACTAATGAACAAAAAAAATAAGTTGAAAAACAAATGCTGTACAATACGATTACTATATTTTATTAAAATAAACCCGGAGAACAGCCACTCTTTTCAAAAGTGTCTATCTTCCGGGTGACAAGATTTTATTTTTCGCTATCTACAGGAATCGATATTTTCTTATTGTAGGTTTTAATATATTGGAATCCGTCCAGCAGCAGGAACTCCGGTTTGTCCGTAGCGTTAAAAGAATACGTCTGCTCCCATAGAATGTTGCCGTTCTTCAAATCCCACTGTAAGCTTGTGTGGATAAATTGTCCGTTTCCAAGAACGTAAACTGTTTTCTGGCAATGACGATATCATAGCCTGTATGGGTTTTTCGTAACGCTTCGAATCCATAACTTTTCATCACCTACTTTAATGGATCGATCGGATGGTGACGCAAGCGAGATGGGTTCTTGTATTTTCTGATACTCTTCAATTCAAGATCAATGGACTGAATATTGTCTGTAGGGAACGGATTAGATTTCAATTGGAAGTCTGGATTACTTCTCCCTGTTCTAGTCAATCCAACTTCTGATCCATTCACATAAAGTTTTCCTGAAAATCTTCTCGGGTTATTCCTCTAATTCATAATGCCCCTTCACGATGGTCGAAGTTGGCGAAGCCTCCCACGATGATAGCTATAAGCCGCTGTGGGAGCGGTTAGCATCCCTTGGTTACGCCTTAATAAAAGAGGAATTAACGGGTCGGAAGGCAACTGGTTGCAACAGAGTATAGATGATCGTGTGGAAGAAGCCCGTCAGGCCATTGCATGGGCAAAACAGCAGCCGATGATTGACGAGAAGCAAACCGGGGTTTGGGGAGCAAGCCAAGAGGGTTGGGTTATTCCCAAGAGTGCCAAGAAGGAATCGCTCGCATTTAGCCTCCTTCTATCGCCCGCCATTAATTGGTTAAGTCAAGGACAATACTATACACCCATTGAAATGAAAAACGATGGATACTCCGAAGCGGAGATTCAAGACAAGGAGTCGTATGACCGGCAAGTGCGCAAGCTTTTGGAGAAACAAGCTTCCTATGATGAGTATCTCAAAATCGCTCGCGAAAATAACCTCATGTCAAAAGACAGATGGACATTTGTAAGCAAAAATTTCTTGTCGGATGCCACTGATGATCTTCGTAATGTAAATACCCCCGTACTATTGATCCTGGGCGAAGAAGACATGCAGGTCGATGTGAAGGAGACGGAACGGGTATATCGCGATACCGTAAAGCTTGAGCTGCTGAGTGTAGCTGTCTTCCCTGATGCCGATCGTTCCATGTTAAGCAAGCAAACGGCGAATTCGAATGGGCACTATTCATTAGTCTCTTCGCTCCCAGACAGATTACAATACCGGGTTATATGGATGAAATTGAGCAATTTCTAAAGAAACTTCCTAAACACACATAATGGCTATAGAGATGGAAGAGATGAAGAACTTAACTCGTTATCGACTTGCCTTAGCTAAACTAAATAATAGTCAGAAAAGGATGCTCTTCACGCTTTCGAAGACCATCCTTTTTATACTTCCATTTGAGATTAAATGATGCGTTTCTCAGTCTCTATCATTTCACTGGCTCTCCTTTTTCATCTGTCGCTTCGGCCATATAACGGTGCGGCCTCCTCCCTATTATCTCTTCTCCGTATAAAACGCTTCGCACCGAGTATAGCGAGTGATACAATGATGCCTCCAATAATAATCATAATCATCGTGAACAAGCCGACGAGTCCAGGCACGGATTCGTGGAAGGTTATGACTGGTCCGCCATATTGATGCGGGAAGATGACAAACCTGATGATTTCTAAGTAGCCAAGGTGAAACCCAATCGACGCCCAGAGGCTCCCGGTCCATAGACGGAGCAGCTGCAAACATGTTCCAAAGCTTAGAATTAATGTGACATAAAAGACGTTAATGGAGTTTCCGGGAGGAAATCCACAGAGCACTTGAAGCCAGGTAGCTGTAACAGGAACAAGTATAAATAGAATAATTTGAAATAAAACGGCTAGCCAAGCCGCGAATCGATGACGCAAGAGATCATACAGCATGCCTCGCAATCCTAATTCCTCTGGTAAAGCTTCATATAGAAAAGCAACGATAACATTGGTAAGCAGCGCAGCAAGCCACTGATCGGGGGTATGCCATTTTTCAATGACAACCCACCCTTGCGAACTGGCTATGATGAACCCTAATGAAGCCAGTGCAATGGCTAAGAGAACCCCAGTCATAAAGTGAGGAAGTCTTTTCCAGGAGTATACTGACGGTTTGGGTTTAACACCCGTTATCTTATAGACATGCGGATACAAATACAAAATTATCGGAACAACCAGTCCGCTCATTACAATACCCTGAACGAACGTTCGAGAATTTCCTGATAGGCCGAGCAACTGGTTAGCAGCATCACCGGCAAGACCAGCTAGGAACAGACTCACGACTAATGTTGACCATCCGGCGAGCATCAAAAGAATCCATTTCTTATCTTTCATTTGACCAGCCCTTCCTTATTATTGATCACCTTGTCCATACAACTGCGCGGCCTCCTATAAGTCCTTTCTAGTGAACAGATATACAGTTAAGTAATAGGAAGCGATGAGTAATAGCAAGATCCCGATTGAAATAAGAAATAAAATTTGACGACTGATAAAGCTGTCATCGTTCATCATGCTCATCAACATAGCTAAAGGATTCATCAGAGCAACCAGGGCTATAATAAATACGGCATTAATAATTTCAGTTCCTTTTTTACTAAGTGTATAAAAGAGCGGCATATAAATCGAAATTAAAACAAGCATCATTCCTTCTAGAACGAATAAGCTCAAGATCGAATAGCCTGGTTTGTTAAGCTGTGGGAATGCTAGTGTAACGAGCCAGTGAATCCCGTAGGAAGCAAGGACTCCACAAAGCGTAGCAATGATGGTTGTTATGTATTTAGCAAGAACAATATGCTTTCGCTTTATCGGCAGTGTAGCCAGAAACTTATGGTTATGGTTTCTGATATCTATCATCGTACTCAAATTAACGGCGACGATAGCGACAGTGAAGCCCACAGTAAAAAAAGACATATCATGTTTTGGGATAAAAGCAATACTGAATACGGCCAGACAAATGATAATCATCCCAAGAGAGCCTTTTAAAGCGATGAAGTCTTTACGAAGTAAATTAAGCATGAATGCGTCCTCCCTTGGTGGTGAAATATATGATTTCTTCTAAGGAGGGTTTTTCGAACACAGCATAATTTCCAAACAACTGTGCGGCCTCCTGCCTATTATCGACTAAGCCTTCAAAACCAACAGCAGTCTCGCGAATCCCGACAAATTTGTTTCGAATATCCGAATCAAGCAGCTCTGAGCCGCCTTTTACAATGGCGTATCTATCCAGCACTTCATCTTTCGCCTCATTGAAAACGAGTTTTCCACGATTGATGAAAGCAATATAGTCGGCAATACGATCTAAGTCTGTTGTAATATGGGACGAGAAAATAATCGAATTTCTCTCGTCCTGCATCATATCCGCAAGCAGGTCGAGTAATTCCCTTCGAAACACGGGATCAAGTCCAGAGGTAGGCTCATCCATGATGAGGAGCTCCGCCTCATGCGATAACGCAACAGCAAGGGATAACTTGACTTTCATCCCCTTGGATAAATCTTTAATCTTCTTCTTGGGAGACAACTCGAATTGTTCAAGATAGCTGTTAAACTTCTTTTCGTTCCATTTCTTATAGAAAGGTGCAATCATTTTCTTCGTGTCACGAATCGTAAGATGCTCATAATAGAAGCAATCATCCGATACAATACCGATGCGCTGCTTAATGTCAATCTCTTGCCTCGGCATCTCGCAGCCTAGTATTTTTACACTCCCGGAGTCAGGACGGATCAGACCGACCATCATCTTGATCAAGGTGCTTTTACCAACGCCATTCGGACCAATGAGTCCGGTTATGTAGCCTTGTTTCACATCCAAAGTTACATGATCGACGGTAAAACCCGGGTAAGCCTTGGTTAAATTTCGTAATTCAATCGCATTCATGGTGTCTCTTCCTCCTGGAATAATAAAGTCAGATGATCGATTACATCTTGCTGACTCATGCTTAGTTCCTTGCTGTCCCGAATGATTTCTAACATTTTCTCTTCTAATCTTTTCATGCGCTGTTCCCGAATGAACTCTTTATTTGCGCCCGATACAAAACAACCCTTGCCTACGACAGAGTCGATGAGCTTCTCTTTCTCCAACTCTTCATAAGCGCGCTTGGTTGTAATGACACTCACTTGCAAATCCTTGGCCAGCTGCCTGATGGAGGGCAAGCTGTCCCCTGCACGCAAATCCCCGCTAAGGATGCTCTGTCTAATCTGGTTCATGATCTGTATGTAAATCGGGTCGCTTGATGCGTTGGATATGATGATGTTCAGGCTCCCTCACCTCGATGCTGTCAATATAGTGACTACCGTGTATATATACTATATACACTATATACTTGTGCGTCAATATATGATTTCCGCACTCAACTAAAAAGCCCCCTGTTAAGGGGAGCTTGAGGATAATTAGCCGTTATCCTATCGATATCCTTGACACTGAGAAGGCACGGTCGGCCTTCCGAACGGGTCGAATGGGACTCTGCATCCCGCTTTTGTCGCGAAGGGGAACCGTCAGGGATACTTCAAAAGCCGGACCGAAATCCGGCTTGATATTTAAAAGATGGAAGCGAGCTTACTCGTCTTTTTGATGCCGTATTCGCTGTTGAACACATGATCGCCCCACTCTGTGAGAGTTTTCCAATCGCTGGCTTCCGCGAGGTTAAGCCAAGCATTTTTACGATCGTTCCCCGTCCAGGACCAAGCCAAATATCCAATGTCGTTCAAATTGGACTGCTTCATAACCTCAAAAGCGTCTACTTTGCAGTCCAAATTATTGTGGCCATTCTTATAGTTGTAGCCGAACTCGCCGATAATGACGCAGAGCCCCATAGTTTTAATCGCGTTCAGTTCCTTCCCGATGTCACCCGCATCGTTCCATTTGCCGTACATGTGAATGGAGAACAAGACATTTTTGTTCGGATCGTGCTCCAACAGCGCCTTGCCATACTTTTTGATGGGGGAAGAATTTTGTCCGCAGCCTGAACTGTCGATGATGATCGGGTTCGTCAGCCCTGCTGTACGGACTGTTGTGATGGCGGTTTTATACCCATCGAGCCACGCGGTATCAGTCAGCTTGTGGTCGCCCCATTCATTAGCAATATTAATGAGCGTGTACTTGGAATAGGACTTCAGCACGGTGCTGATGTCTTCCCGTGCAAAATATTTGGCCATGTCATTCAAACGCTTAGGGTCGTTGTTCCTGTCGCTCTCGCCTTTTTTGCAAGTTACATCATGCAGTTCGACGACAGCGATCAGTTTCAGCTGCTTGCAGCGTTCGAGAATTTGCTTCAGACGGGCGGCCCGGCCTTTCGTTTCCCACACAATACGGACGCTATTGGCGCCATACGAACGAATCGTGGCAAGCGCGTTGTAGGATTCGGTGTCCCACCAAATATGCGGGTTATTGACTCCCCGCATAATAAATGGATTCCCGTTGGGGTCTTTCAAGATTGAGCCGCTTACATGAAAGTTATTGTGTGCGTTTCCGTGCGGCAAGGTTAGACTCGCCAACTCCCCTGTCACATCTCCGCCGGGAGCGCCGAGCAGATTGCGAACCGCCGTTTTCGCGTCTTCTTCCGTGAGTGCCCCCATATTTCGGGCTAACTCGATGTTTTGCAAGTGATCGTATACTTTGGCTGGATTCGATGCGCGCAACGATTCCCCGGCTTCCGCGTTCAGCGCTTTGCTGGCGTTATCTACGAGTTGGCGTTCCGATTCGGATGCTTCATGCAACGCTTCCGAAGACAAAGACTTGACTGCGTTGACCGTCTCCGCTCCCAACGACATATTGCGGAAGAGTTCTGCTCTTCCAAGCAATTCGAGCGCGGAGGTTAATCCCTTCGGCGCCGGTGCCTCCGGAGCGTTCTGAATCGCGATCATCGGACTGGCAAAAGGAGTCGGAGAGAGATGAGCATCCGATTTGCGGGTCCCCGGAGTAATTCCCGTGATGTCGGGCGCGTGCACATTGCAACCTGTGTCCGAATCGATGATGCGCGTAACGTCCCGCTGCTCCGTCGCGTTGCATCTGGATAACAGGGTCTCGGCAAACACCCCGCGCGTCGGTAAGGTGATATGCCGTTCCGCGATCAGCCTTGCCATGGAGGCGTGCCGCTTCAGTTGGCCGTTCTCAAGCAACGGAAAAGCTACCAGGTTGCCGACGACGCCGACTGCTTCATTCTGAATTTGATCGAGCAGCGATTTCCCTTGGAACAAGTAGGCATCCAATCTGAGGGCACGCCGGTCCGGATCTTCTGCCATCCACAAACCGCGCAAATATTTCATCGGGTCTTCGCGAAGCAAAGCCGCAAGCTCCTTGATGCAGCAATAATCGCGATGCGCCTGTCCCCGATAACCGGAAAAATCGATCTTAGGCACCCTAAGATTGATTACGTGGGCGTTGGCTCCTTTTTTCAAGACGATAGGTACCGCCGCGTCAGGCTCATCCCCTACTTTGTAACTGTGCGTGCCTCGCAAGAACTCCGATGGATCCGTATGGGCTATGAGGCGAATGCGCTTAAGCATATACTCTTGTTCCACCTCTTCCGTATACACCAGCGGACCGGTCGGCGAAGGCAGAGTCTTCGTGACCAACTTCTTGGGCGCGTCATACACGATCTCCAAAGTCTCGACCTTGGACAGATCGATAGGGTCGGAAGTGAATCGGACAACTCCCCCCGGCTTTTCCTGATGGGTACTCAACTCGACCGCTTCTCCGTCGAATGTATTGATGGTCAAGCGAATGTCGGAATTCCATGCTTCGTTCATCTCGACCGTCCACCGGGACGCTGTCGCAAATGGCTCCGTATACCCGTACACGTCACCGCAGTTCAGCACCCGGCGCAAGGCCTCGAAGCAAGGGGCATATTCGGAAGGGAGCATCTGACGCAAAACGGAGGCGTGCTTGTCCAACCATTTTAAAAATGGCAATGAATATCCGGTGGTCTGAAAAGTTTGAAAATCCGGCAGCGCCTGATACAAAAAAGCGGGAACCTCGTAAGGGATCAACAGCACATCCGCTTGCTCGACAAGCTCGGTTCGGACGCGAAAATGCTTGAGCACTTCAAAATACTCGATCGTCAGAGCGTGGTTCACATTGTGATTGCGTACCGTCCGCGTTCGGATCTCCTCTCGTTCCGCCTGAGTGGATTGCGTAATGATCGTGGAACGGAGGGAACGATAAGAGGATGCCCGCTGAACGATGGCATCCGCAAGATTTTGAATGGTTGAAGCCTGTATCTGGCGGTGTCCTTCCGAGGAACTACTTGAATAGCCGCCCCCTCCGCCGATCGAGAAAAAGCCCAGATTCAATCCTCCGCCAGCTTGAGCGGTCCAACTGCTTCCCGATTGCATCTCGTTGAGCACGGACTGGACCACTTCGCCGATTTCACGATCGCGAAAAAGCTCGTGCTGGAGTTGCTCCGCTTGGGCCGTGAATTCCCGACGGGCATTTTCCTCGTGCCGCGACCACTCGATGATCGCGATCTTCGTCTCTTCACAGGGGGCAAGCGCCAGGGAGTACAGCAGTTCGCCCAGACTATGTCCCATCGGCATCCATGCTTGGCGATACAAATTGACTTTGCCGAGCACCGGATTGCCGGCCTGAACCGCGTACATATCCTCATCGAAGCCGATTGCTCTTCTGATCTCCCCCCTTGGGAAAAGTCCGCTGTATGGTTGATCGGGATCGTGAATGCCAAAGTCATACTGGAGATCGGGCGTCTGTTCCCTTACGATCTGCCGGAAGAAAAACTGTCTTGTTGCAAAATTTCGGGCAATCGACAGCGTACAGTCTGCCCCTTCTACCGAAATTGACTGATCGAAAGAGGCGGGTGAATTCCGAATGTCTGCCGAGTCGGGATAATCGATCGTGATCGTTCCGGTGCCGGGCGGCACGCGTGTGATTCGTTTTAACAAGTCTTCACTCAGGATCAATTCATGCGGCAAGCCAGCGTCTCGTATTCCTTCATGCATATGAGCGTGCAGGATCTCAAATGAGACGCTCTCCCGCGGGGAGTCTTCGGTGATCGGTACCAGACGCAATTCAAGCAGCGGATCGGCTTCAATGTGAGAGAGATCGATCGAGCCGTATCCCATTTTATCGGTAGTCAGGATGGCTAGACTCATAGGCGCTTCGTTCTCCATCAGCGCGATGACCGTAAACTGAACCCCCTCAAGCGGCGTTGCCTTCTCGTCGCGCACTCTGACGCGAACTTTGCCCACCGTTTGAACGGATACCAATTTCGTTCGATCCGAGGAGTACCGATACAGTACGCGCTGTCCTCCTGCGAAGGTCGTAGAAGATACCCGGTGCGGCTCCTCGATCGCCGAGTCCTCTATTTCAGAGCCGCTAACTGGAACAAGGGGCGTTTCTTGGAGCTTTTTCCGATAATCGATCCCCCCATCTCGTTCGACGTTAAAAGAAATGGGCTCCGGAACAACGATGCTTTCCATAACCTCACCGTTGTGGTGTTCTCTTGGCATTTTGTACCTCCATTGATGTCTTACTTCGCTTTTATCCTTTCCTGTTCATTGGATTCTCACTCTCCTCTCTTACGCGCCACTAGGCGCCGTCACGCCATGCCTCTGTCTCGCCTTCATCGATTCCACGGATGGAGTGCGATAGGAACAAAATGAAAAAAAAGCACCATTAAGGTGCGCTGTCTTTCTTCAGTGGAAGAGCCAACTCAGTTGGTCCTTCCTGTATGCCACACTACGTTTTTATCATGTACTATCGGGAATCTGCCCATTTTTTAGGGTCAAGTGCCCTTTTTCCAATCTCGGCATATTGTAAATTATGCCAAGCGAAAGCTTCCAAAGCGACTTTTGCAAGATGAGGGTTCACGATACATTGCCCCTCAAAAGATTAGGAGGAAAACCATGACATGCCATCAACCTTTCGTTCAGAACCCGGCCGGCTTGCAGGGTTCCGATCCGTCCGAACAATCGCTAGTGCAGCCAACGAATACTCAAATTAGACCTCGCGATGACGTGTTTCACGAGTCCCATTATACCTGGTACCATACCCCGCCTCATCACGGACACCCCGGGGTGTGTCCTTCATGGGAGGGCGAACCGCAAGCCGTAATGACTCATCCTTGGGAGCACGGGAACTGTCCCGCGATGGTTCACCCCTGGGAGCAGGATCACTATCCGTCCATGATCCTTCCCTTCATGTATCATCCATGGGATCCGCATATGGATCCCTGCCTTCATCCTTATCCGTCTCCAGAGTGGGAGTGCTACTTGGCCGACGACCATCATGATTGGTTCCATCCCTGGGACCATCCCCACGCGTACAGCGACCATCCGTGGGATAACTGTCATTGGTAAGAGCCGACCGGTCTCCCTTTCTGGAAAGAGCGGGGTTCATCGCTAGCGACATGACCGTTGCGTCAATGTCGTTAGCGATGTTTTTTTATTTTAACGGCTCAGACTGCCCTCCAGTCGCAATCGTTGACGATAGGGACCGACCGGTATAAAAATCAGCCCCGTTTCATCCCGGGAAGCCGTCCGATAAAGCGCATCGCAGGAATTCACGTCAAACCCGAGAAGCGGGCGCCCTCCCATTCCGAGGGCGGATGCGGCCAGCAATAATCGGTGCACGAGCATCCCCGCCTCCATTTGCTGTATGCGGTATCCCCGCTTGCCAAGCTGCGATTGGAAGAACCCCCTCTTCCCTGCCACGTGAAAGCCGAGCGGCACTTGAAACAAATTGATATTGGGAAGCGACATTCCCTCCTGCATCCGTTGCCGGTGATCTCCATGGCACACCGACTGCAGCGTATGCGAGGCGCCATCGTACCGATAAGCGCCATCCGGAACGTCTTCGATCCCGTAGAAGCAGCCATACAGGCATACACGGGGTTCCGGCCGCTCCTGCGGGCCATCCAGGTCGTTGCGATACGGGAAGGAAGCCGTCGCTTCCCGAAGCAGAGCGGCCAGGCGGGAGAGACCGATCGGCTTCAGAACAAATTCCGTCTCGGGCGAGAACCGGTTGCGGCACACCGCCGCCAAATCATACGATAAGCGGTCTACAGGCGGCAGAGGCAGGGTGAGCGCTTGATCCGGGATTGCCTCCTCATCCTTCCGGATGTGTCGAAACAAGCGCGTCGAATCCAGACGGGACGCATCGTTCATCCGAAGGAGCATCGGATAATCTGCGATCCGCCGCGACCTGACATAGTGATCATGATTGACTGGCGGCAACTCCCGGCACAGCTCGGAAGCGAAGACCGCATCCTCCTCCTCGTTCCCGCTTTCCACCAAGCGGATCGCCGGTTCCGCCGATAACGGGATAACCGCATACACGCTCTCCTCTTGTTCTGATAGTCCGAGCAGATGATTGATGGCTTGATCGAGAAATTGAAAATGCACGCCAGACGAAATTCCAAATCGTTTCGCGATTTCGAGCAGTTGTCCGATCAATACGCCGGCGTCCAGTCCCTGCAGCCGGTAGGCGAGATTGTTATATTTATAAAAGTTTTTCCAGTAAACTGTAGATACGAACGCGGCCCCGAAACAACCGTTCGCGTCGCAGCGATTCCCGAGCGACCTCGCCAAATAAGCGTCGAAATTCCCTTCGCGCAGCAATGCCAACCGATGATGCGCCGCATCGTAATGGTATACGCCGGCAGGCAATTCACCCAGCTTCAGATAGAGATAGAGTTCGCTCGGGTATAGCCCGCCTCCGGAAGGTACGAAGCGCCGGCACATCTGCAAGACGCCTCCCGATTCTTCCCGTGTATCCCGTTCCATGACGGATTGAGTCAATTGCGCAAGCCCGTATACATAGTAGAGGAAATGTCCGATATCGCGAAGGCTGGGCACCCCGGGCGTATCCCTCCCTTCGAGCGTCGCCGGCACTTCCCTGGATAGCGGAAACATCGGCAAGCCGCGATAAAGCTTGTAAGGAAACGGCGCGTCATCCCAATCCGTCTCCCAATCCAAGGGCTTGATCTTATCCGGATCATATTGCAAACGGTGAAGAAAAACGTCCAGATTCATCAGACTCATCGCTTTCCTCCCTGGCTTCAACCGCACCGTCCCGCAGCTGTAGTTAGGGGAACGGGTGCGGATATGGATTAAGCTGCTCGGGCGACAAGGGCTCCAGCGAATAAGACAGTTCCGCAGGGACTCTGAGCACTCTATCCAGTCCCGTCACACGGATGAGATGCTGCCCGAACGTCATCGGCAGCATGCCGGGAATGAGTACTTTCACGCAATGCAGTCCGTTGCGGCGCGTCTCCGGAGTCGTCTGGTCGACCACGATCACTTCCAGATTCAATTGGCGAAAAACATGCAGCATACCCTTCAGATCATCGGTAAGGTCGGCGTTCCAACCCCTTGGTTCAAACGCTTCGGCGAACGTTTGCAGCGGACGATCATTATTCAGCAGAAAATCGAGCCGTTCCTCCGCCTGTTTCAACCCGTACAGCATGGAGTGGTCCTCCATCTGAACGACCCGGTACGGATCGAGAAGCATCCGTTCATATTGCTGGCGGTTTTCCTCGAATTTCTCGCTGACCGTGAGCAGCATGCCCGCCACCTCGTGGATCGCGCTCTTGGCCGCGCGGATCGGATCCGGGTGGGCGCCCGCGGCGCAAATGAGGTTCAAGCCCCGCTCTTTCTTGTTTTTCGCGAGCGCCCACATGCTCGGTATGCCGTGCTCCATTGTCGAATTATACAAATACACGTCATAGCCCGCCACGGCCTCCAAACGATCCGTCATCCATCTCAATTCCCGGTCCTGAACTGAACGGAGGTCCAGACGCGGCAGTGGCAGCCGCGCGTACCAGGTCATGAGGAAGGAGTCGCGCTCCACCACTTCCAGCATCCCGTAGAAGATCGCTTCTTCCAGACTGCCGCCCAACGCGCAGCCATTAGACGTCTCGTAGACGAATCCGTGACCGCAGCCGGAACTGTAATAAGCCAGCAGCTCCGGTACGAGAATCGGGCGCTGCTGCAGAAAGGAATAGCCCCATACCCAATCGATCGGCCGTTCGGGATCGAATGGCTTGAACGGAAAGCCGGTGCGTTCATACTGTTCCTTCGCATGGACGCCTACGCGGAGAGGATCGAGGGCCTGATCCTGTACATTGCGGTAACTGTCATGAACGGCGGATCGCTTGCCGCGGGGCGAGAGACCGCAATAACGCTCCAGTCCCTCCAGGATGGCCGTCATTTCGCTAACCGCATAGGAGTGGGTCCGGCCGGCGCACGCCTCATCTCCGCCAAACAAGGGCAAATTGATGCTCGCATCGGCGAAAGGGGACACAAGGTCGGCCATTTTTCCGTTAAGCAAACCGGTCCTGGCATCTACATAGTCTTTGGCCAAAACATCCTTCAGTTCATCTATCGAACGACAGCGGTACGTGCCGGTGCTGATTTTCAGGCTTGGCTGCAGCGCAATGCGGGCCGTCTCCGCATCGTCTTCCGGCAGTCTGCCGCATATCGGACATAGCGGATCGGGCAGGAAGAAGTGCGAAGAGCTTTTGAGCGTACGCAGATCGATCAAATACATCCGGCTTTCCGTCTGCGGCCGCCCGCCTTCCAGCATCTTCACGGCTTCTTCCGCAACAAGGCGCGCCACCTGCGATAATCCCGTGCGAGACGCCCAAGCGTCCCGGGCGATTCCCCTATGCGACGCCAGCTTCTGCTGCAGGTGCCACGATTCCCGGCGGTCACTTCCCGCCAACAGGAGCCGGGTATCCGTGCATTGCGAGCATCCTTGTCCCTCGGGACGAACCAGCGGACCGACAACCCCCTCTCCGAATGCAACAAAGCCGCGGAGCCAGGGCGTTCCCGACCGCCGGAACCGCTCCTCCGCCGCAGGATGAACGGAAGGATCCCAAGCATCGTTCAACACCAGCGCCAAGTCTCCCGTTGCCGCCTCTCCGGATTCCATGCTCATCTGCGGGACCAGCCGACAGCGGTCATCGGCAGACAATTGTTTGATTACCAAATCCGCGAGCTCCCCTTGCCCGATGACCGTCACGATCGCGCTCAATTCGTCTCCTCCTCTCGCAGCGACACGCCAAACACGCCTGCCAGCTCTTCTCTCATAAACGGCTCTGTCGACAAATCCACGACCTCGATCCGCTTACGGTTCCCTTGCAGGATCTGCCGGGCAGACTCCAGCATCATGCCGTGCTCCGCCTCATCGAAGCCGGGGATCGTCAGACTCTGCGGCAAGGCATCCTCCACCTTGACCGAAGAGCGCTCCAGGATTTGGCCTTGGAGGTCCGCCGGATCGTTTTGGATTTTCATCAGCGCCTGTCGGAGCGCTTCTCGCAGCGCCATCGCGGGGTTGACTCCGACTCCGCCGTACCAGTACCCGTTCGTGCCGACCCAGATGACCGGGAAACCCGCAACCTCTTGTCCCAGTCCGATTAGCGGGGCGTCCTGCATCGTAGTCAATGCGCGCAAGCAATAGCGGCAAATATCGTCCTCAACTTTGCTCGGCTTGATGCGAGAAACGGAGGGAAGGCTGGACTCGGAACGATTTTTCAGCTCCTCGAACAGACATTTCCGCAATCCGCGGAGGATCGCTTCCGCTACTGTCGCTCCCGCGCCGATCCCTACATATTCATCTGGCTGCGAATCGAGCAGGCTTGCGGAATCCGGCTGGGCAGATCTGGCCGCCCTCATCACCCGGGCCAGCCGGGATACGTACGCTTCGATGCCGGCCAAGCCCGCTTCCTTCCTTGCTTCATGGTGCGTCATTCCCGAACAGACGATCTGCGGCAGCAGCTCGGCTGGGCCTTCGGACAGCGGGTCGACTGGCTGGACGCGGCACTGCGAGAGCGGAAGCTGCTTCGAGTCCCCTTCCTCCCAACGGTGAAGAATGCCGGTCTTCGCGGAAGTCAAGCGATAGAAATAAGAGAGGAGCCGGTCTGCTTCCTCTCGCTCCGTACGTTGAGCGATCGGAAGGTCGAACGGATCCGCAGGCTCGGCCGGACGAAGACCGCTGACGAGCGGATGGGGAAGTAACGAATGCCACTCGCCTTCTAATGTTTCGGGATTCAGCAGAAACAGCTTTCCGCTCAACTCCGAAGCGATCGTCCCCGACACGGTCTTAAGCCATTCGAATACGACCACATTCGCGAGCATGGCTTCCGTCGTAGTAGAGACGGGGGCCCGCCGATCTGCATCGCCCAGGGCGGATCGGTGAATCCTGCGCCATGCGGATTCGAAGCAGACGTCCGAATCCGGGTGCACCAATGGCCCCGCTATGCCCGCCTGCCTCAAGTAGATGGCAGGCACCAGCAGCTTCTTCGCTTCCCTGCAGGCCGCGTGCAGCGCTCTTAGCTCTCCGGGTTCGTCATCCTGGGCGACGTAGAGAACGGAATCCGCCAGCTTCACGACTTCCGGCCAATCGACGAAGCCATCATGCGACGGAATGATCTCCTCGACCTCGATCTCGCTGTCCGATAGACGCGCGGCTGCCGTCAGCTCGGAGATCCGCTGGCGATCCGTGGTCGCCCGGTTCGTGATCAGCATACGAAACCGGGGCAACCCGGATTCCAACAAGGCCGCAACGAGCGAGACAAATATCGGACCGGAACCGACCGCAATCGGATTTGCCTGGCGATAGGTTTGAAAGCGGTAAGCGCCCGAGCCGCCCAAGCTATCCAGAAATTCGATCTGTGCGGCATATTTCCGTACTACCGCTTCCGGGAGGCTGTGCGGGCGGTCTTGGCTGCAATCCCGGACAAAGCCGTTATTGAGCAGCACTTCCGCGATTTCATACACTCGTAACCTGTACGGTTCCGGCAGCCCGTCCGTCAGCTCCGCCATGGAATAGTCCCCGTTGAACACGGGCATTAATTTTTCGATCCACCGATCGACCATGTCGCCTTCCATTCGGAATGAACCCGTATTGTTGCGAAAGTAGACGCCTCCATTCGAATCGGGGAGAAAGAACGTATCCCCTTTCACTTTCAGACGCATAGAAGGATTCAAGTTTTATTCCTCCTTAAGGTTTTGCCGGAGGGACAACCGCATGGACGCAGGCCTTCGGTTTCCCCTCATGTTTAAGTTATGTAGAGCGTTTTGTCCTTCATGCCTGAAACAAAAAAAGGAACAGCCCCTGCAGGACGAGACATCTGCAGGGGCATGCCGTTTTGTGGATCGCCAAGCGTGCTTTGCGGTGCTCAGCGGCAGCGGGCGCAGCTTCCGCAACGTGCGCAGTTACCGCAGTGGGCGCAGTTGAAGCAGTTACTGCAGCGGAAACAGTTGCTGCAGCGGAAGCAGTTGCCGCATGAACAAAACCCGCCGCAAAAACCGAAGCAAAAAAAGCAAACGCCAACACATAAGCGGGGATCCCCCGAACCGCTCTGATTTTGCCCCGACGCAGGCGTCATCCCCGTCGAACTGAACTGGCCGACTTTCAAGTTTTGCAGATCCTTCTGGAAATCGCTCATTTTATACCCTCCGTATCATTCATTCACTGTCCTTGCATGTGACAATCGTGAAATGAGAAGGTTTAGGTCGGGATCCGAGCATGCGGCCCCTCCCCCCTCTCGACTGGATATTTTATGAAATAAACTCCGCTAGTGTTCCTATGTCATCCGCCTACCAAAAAACGGTTGAGATTTCGGGATTTCGATGTCTGCCTTTGTATTTCTCCCTCAGAAAGCAAAGCACATCAATCAGTCGGCAAAATGCGGAAAAGCGGCAAACCGGAATGGCTTGCCGTTCTCAACTTGGGGATGGACGGATAGAGGATACAGTCGAGTGGCGGCAGACTCAGACTTATTCATACTCCAGCACGGGATCGGCCTGTCCGGTGCTCGTGATGTCGAGGAGCGCTTGAAATAGATTAGGAGGATATTCGGCGATCCGGTGGCATAGATACAAATACCATTCACGGCCATACGTTAAATAAACGCGAACGGGATAACCCGCCTTCTTCAATCGGCTGCTCAAATCCGGCCGAATCCCGTATAACAGCTCGAACTCAACGCCGGGCTCATGGATCCATCCCCGCTTGATGACCTCATCAATGACAGACTCATCGTGGGTGGCGATCGACACGCGATGGCCTATGCGGATGGCCTGCTCCACAAGCTGCACATATCGCTCATTTAGGGCGGATGAACGCGGCATAGCGAGATGATCCGGCTCTTGGTACGCCCCTTTTACGATGCGGATCCGGCCAGGGATGGGCTGTAAGGCGTTCAAATCCTGAGCTGTCCGGTTCAATTGTGCCTGCAGCGTAATGCCGATGTTCGCATATGCGGACGTGGCCCTTTCATAGATTGCGAGTATCGCATCCGTCTTGGCTGATTCTTCCATGCTTACAAACAGCTCGATGCCGGCCTGCCGGGCTAGAGCGGCAAGTGCTGTCAGATTCTTATATGCCAGATTGCCGTCTAGCGATAAGCCGATGTGGGACAGATCGAACGACACGCGAGCCGGTATTCCACGCTCTGCCAACGCATGAACGAGCAGCGACAGCTCCAGAGCCGCCGCTTCGCATGCATGGAAGTCTGCCGTATTTTCGCCAATATATTCAAGCGAGATGGCGTACCCTTTATCAGCCAGCTGTCGACCTGCCCCAAGGCCATCCTCCCGCTTCTCCCCCGTCACATACTTAGCTGCTGCACGCTGCAGCAGCTGGTAGATGGCCGGCGTCTGCTCGACATAAGTCTTCACATCGGCTCGGCGGGCAATGGATTTCATCGCCTCGGCAATTTTTTTTTCCAAATTAGTCATTGTCATCATCAAGTGGTCCCTCCTCTTGTCTTATAGATCCAATGTACAAGAGGACAGGAGGAGAGGATTGTAAAAAATTGCGCTTATCTAGACGGACAGGGCATAAGTTTGAGGGGTTGTCCCGACGATTTTAGCAAAGGCTTTCGCAAAATGGCTCTGATCATAGAAGCCGGTGTCCACCGCAATTTCGGCAATGGGCCGCCGATTTTTCAATTCTTTCTTGGCATGATTGATGCGCAGCAGGTTTTGATACGCATGAGGCGGTAGATGCGTGCTTTTCTTGAACATGCGAATGAGATGATAACGGCTGATCCCGGCTTCCTGCTCCAGCGAGTCGAGCGTGATCCGATCCGTATAATGCTCATGGATATATTCCTTGATCAGATTGACGTACTTCGGTTCCAGCATGCCATAAGGCTCATGCGTCAGATCGGAGGCATGCTTGTTTACGAGCTTGTGCACCAGTTCGATTAACGCCGTTTCGGTTTCGAGCGGCGACCCGCTCCGGATCAGTGCGTCCATAGTACGATTGAGCAGCTTGCTGCAAGCTTCATTCTTCCCCTTTTCGAGCAAGAACGGAATATGAAGCCGGTTGATATCGGGCATTTCAAGCTGAGCGAACCATTCCGGTTTAATGAACAGCATTTTGTACTTCCATTGCGCATCTTTCGCAGGCTGACAGGCATGTAGAATGAGAGGCGGGAAGCTGATCATTCGTCCCGTTCCAACGCGCCACAAGACGCCATCACACCATGCCTGCGTCTCGCCTTCATCGATTAAACCGATGGAATACTCCTCGTGAAAATGCTTCTGATACGCCAGGTCATTCTTATGGCATCGCTTCGCCTCCAGAAAAGGCAGCGCTTCGTCACGGTAAAAGGTCACATCCGCCATTTACAAGCCTCCAAATTAGGTTAAGCCAGGCCAATGCCTGACGTGTACGTACTAGTTTATCACATAGTTACAGTTCGTATTGATATACCTATGACCGTAAGCACGATATGAACAAAATAAAAAAAAAAGCACCATGAAGGTGCTTTACCAAGGATGAATGATTCCAGTTGTATCTCCAGCGAATGCCGCCACCATTGCCACAAATGCAACAGAGTAGAGAAGGGATTTGAAATACAGTTTTTTGATCACGTTTTTCATGCTTAATCCTCCATTTCTTTAGCGCTTTTAATATAGTATGTGCTTAACTTTTCAAGCGCAGGCTTATGCATAGGGATATTTTGTTCTATATGACTACGTATAATCATGTTCAAACATTCCTTCTCTTTGATTGCATCGTTCACTTTTGAGTAGTAAAATGCTCCTTCCATCAGACGGCTAATGTGGGAATCGAAGTCGCCTATAGCTAAATAGTATTCGCTTTGAAGTCGTAAGTAATCAGCGTACTCGGAATAAGTCAACGGATTTCTTTTATCTATGATCGATAGGCTTACTTTGCTGCCTTCGATTACAACTTTAGCGCCTTCAAGGTTTCTTTGTTCCAAGTACAGTTGCAGGAGATGCTTGGTGGCGGGAAGGGCAAAGGCATCACTGCAAGTCTCGAGGAATGACCATAGCTGTTCAATGGCTTGAGCCGTATTGCCCTTCACCGCATTGAATAATGCTTCCATCAGGATGACATGCTCTTGTGAGTTCGGATAATTAAACTGTTTATACTGTAAAGAGTACATCTCAGCCTCTTTGTATTCCTTTAAGCCGAAATGCGCGTCTCTCAGCACGCCAAGCGCATATATTTTGTAAGGACTGTGACCGCTATCTTCAGCAAGTACTTTTTTGCAATGCTCGATGCTCTCATCATAAATTCTCAAATGATAAGCATGAACCCCTAATTTGTAGTGTAACTCAAGATGCTCCTCCTGCGGCAAGAAGCCGGCATAGTGAAGAATATACTTTCCGCTGTGGTACGTTTCCTTCAATCTGTTGAAATCATTTCGTTCAATTAGATAACGTTGATACATGCTTTTGGCTATGTAAGGCATGATTCCGTGGGAACGCGAGTAATCAAGGATGAGATCATACAATGAAAGCTTGATGCTGTCGTTATCAATGGAGCCGATATCACGATACAATTTCCCTACTAAATACAGGCTGTCTTCATTCGGTGACTCAAGAAACTTGGCGGCGATTTTGAGTATTAGCGAAGGATGTTCAAGTGTTTCTAGTTCGTTCTGTAAAATCGCGTACACAACTTCCGACTTGTGTCCAATTTCGATATATTGTTCAACGATTTCGTTATGGGGAATGTCTAATTCTGCAGCGATGGACAAGATGGATTGAAAATCAGGGCGCTTGACCTCACGGTTTTCAATTCTCGACAGGCTTCCTTTATCTACGCCGACCGCTTCCTGAAGCTTCGACAGACTCATTTCCTTCTTCTGCCGATAGTGCTTGATTAGCTCCCCCAAGCTCTTGGGCTTCGCGGCAACGGAACTCACAGACTCACTCTCCTTTGGCAGCGCAAATCCGCCGCCCGCATTTTACCATCCTGAATGCATATCACAAAAAATCGTTTTGTCAAAATATCCGCACTTCTCTATTTCTTCGATTTTGCGTTCAATCATCGCAAAGGCCGGATCTTGCGTATTTTTATGGGAAATTTCCTCTTCAAGAAGCATATCGAACAATAGGCCAGTGCCGCATCCCATATCGAGAATCCCTTCTTCGCCAAGGAATTTGCGGATGTAGCCGTACACGACCGAGTATCTGGCATATTCCGTGATGCCGGCCAGGCAGTCCCATACTTTGGAGCGGTATTCCTCATCCCATTGTTGTCGAGTGCTCTCAATAGAATCGGGTACATTCGTGCTTTCCATTCCGATTTCTCCCGGTCGCTTAGTAATGAAACGGAACTTTCATGTTACCAGTGAGCAAACAGAGAAATCATGGCTTGACGCAGCCTGATGCGGCATGATGGCAGAGAAATGCAGAACTGAGACTATTCAGGTTGAGTTCTAGATATTATGATAGTGCCGCAGTTATATTTTGTCAAATAATGTCTTGTAGCATAGGGTTATCCGGAATATCGATAATGTGTCTATGGTAAACGAATCAGACGTCCCCCATCGCTTCCAGGCTTTCCGGAATAATCTGACCGCCATCAACAATGATGGTCTGGCCCGTAATATAACCTGCCTCCTTCGAAGCCAAGAAGAGAGCGGCATAAGCGATATCTTCGACGCTACCGAGCCGCTTGAGCGGGATGGACGCCGACATCGACTCCAGATAATGGTCCCCAAGGCCTTCCAAGCCTTCCGTCATAATGTTGCCGGGCATGACGGCGTTAATGGTAATGCTGTAACGCGCGAGCTCGAGCGCCGCACTGCGCATGAATCCCAACTGAGCGGCTTTGCTTGCGCCGTAGTGCGACCATCCCGCATAACCGGTGGCCGGCCCCGTAATAGAAGAGGTAACAATGATTCGGCCGTATTCCGCTTTCTTCAGAAAGGGCAGGCAGGCTTGAAGGGAAAACAGCGTCCCGCGCGCGTTCGTGTTCATCACATGATCCCAATGCTCGCCGGTCATCTCCTCAATCGGCGCATTCGGAAAAATACCGGCATTGGCGCACAGCACGTCGATCCCCCCGAAAGTACCGGCCGTCTCGTTCGCAACCCGCTTCATCGACTCCAAATCTGCGACATCGCCTTCGAAGGCATGAGCAACGCCTCCGTTCTTCCGGATTTGCGCCGCGGTTTCCTCCGCTTTTGCGAGGCTGCGTGCGACGACTGAGACTTTCGCCCCATGTGAGGCGAAGGTTCTCGCAATTCCTTTGCCGATTCCTTTGCTGGCTCCGGTCACGACGACCGTCTTATCCTTCAGTGGCGTCAGCATACAAAACACTCCTATCGTCTATAAAAATAAGCTGCATCGTTTCCATTACATGGATTCAATGTAATCCTACTACAAATCCGGATGCGGAGACAACGCATGATAGATAGAAGTTTTCCAACCTAAGAATGTCATCATCACATATCCGCCACATTTGTGGCTCCAGACTGAATATAAGGATAGTTATATTCGGTTATAATTATGCGAACTCGGGCAGGTCAATCCACATCGAGATATCTCTCCGCCCCCTCCCTAAGTCCTATTTTCCCAAACTTTCCGGGTAGCATAAATATGTAAAAATCCATAGCAGGGATTGTCAAGAGAACGGCGCTATTACTGGAATGGTGCACATCATCATAGGACAGGGAATCACATTGCATCCCGTTATCGCATCCAATGTTGAACTTGATATGTTTCGAATGAGTAATAAAATCGGCCTATGTTCATATTTTCACAAACGGGCCGCATGCCCCATTAAATAAGCGTGAATTTCCTGTATATTAAACGGTGCAAACATGTATCGTTATACAAGATACAGGATAAAAAGTCATAATTAAAAATAAAAGCGTATGCATTTTTTCAGGTATTACTAGGCAAAGCTAGGGAAATCTAGTGACGCAAAGCTAAAGGGGCTAAGGAAGAAATTCTATGCCAGCCAGCTGCCGGCCAATAGCAACCACACTCTATTCGTCGTATGCGTTATTTTGCATGATTCCATCGCAAGTCCTCCCTAGCTGCCTATTAATATAATCTATTGATAGGAAGTGAATTACGGATGAAGATTAGGAGAAAGCAGAGTGCCCGAAGATTGTTCGCCATGACGGTAATGACCATCATGATGTTCGTCTCTTCCCTGGCGCCGGCTTATGCAGGAACGACTGTTCCCGCAGCAAAGGAACCTGATATCAAACAGGGCTCAGCACAGGAAATCCGGAATGTCATGTACTATGGCGATTGGTCGATCTGGGGAGGACAAGGGAACTTTTATCCCAAGGATATACCCGCCGATCAACTAACCCACTTGAACTATGCCTTCCTAGATTTTGATGCCCAAGGCAATCTCGTCTTTACGGACAAGGATGCGGCTGTCGGCGCGCCTGTCGGTCAGGATGGCGTACAATGGGACGCAGCCAATGCAGGCGTCCTCATCGCCCTGCAGCAATTGCGCGCCGAAAACCCGAATCTGAAAATCGGCATCTCTCTTGGCGGATGGTCGAAATCAGGCGACTTCTCCGTTGTGGCGGCCGATGCTGCGAAGCGGGCGAATTTGGTCCAGAATGTCATGAAATTCATTAAGTACACGAACATGGACTTCGTCGATGTGGACTGGGAGTTCCCGGCTGAAGTGCGACAACCTGATCTTGTCGATAATAAAAACGATGAAGGCACGAAATACGCCACCCCGGAGGATAAAAATAATTATATTTTGCTCCTGCAAGACTTCAAAAACGCCTTGAACCAACAAGGAGCCGAGCTTGGCAAAACGTACGAGCTGTCCGTTGCTCTTCCCGCTCCCAAGGCAAAAATTGATATCGGCATTGATGTGCCGAGGTTATTTAACATTGTAGACTTTGCCAATATCATGACTTATGACATGCGGGGCGCATGGGATGAAGTAAGCGGCCATCATACCGGTCTGTATCCGAATCCCAATGATCCGCTCACCGGCAACAATCTGTCCATCGACGAGAGCGTGAATTATTTGATTCAGCAAGGAGCCGAGCCGAATAAGATCGTCATCGGGGCAGCCTACTATACCCGCGGCTGGGATCAAGTGTCGCAAGGACCCGATCCGAATCATCCGGGACTATTCGGTCAAGCCGCATTATCCGCCAAGGATGCGGATCAGACTCCATCCCGCGGCGCGGTTGGCGAATCCCCTCTCGTCCTTGGGGACGGCGGCCGCCGAACTGGGATTTGGTCTTATCGCAATCTCGACAAGTTGAAGGCCACTTACCCGAATCTCACAGAATATTGGGATGATGCTGCCAAAGCTCCTTATCTGTATGATAAGACAAGCGGCGTATTCTACACCTATGACAATGAAAGATCCATTCAAGAGAAGACGAAATATGTGCTTGAGCGCGGCCTCGGCGGGGTCATTGCATGGATGGCTTCCAATGATGCCCCTACTGCGGACCCTGCCAAGCGTGACAAATTAACAAAGGCGACGAAAGAAGGCCTCTTCGGAAGCCTGCCGCTGCCGACACATGCAATCCAATATGCCAAGCTCGGTGTTACGGCAGATGTGAAACCGTATACGGAGCCTTGGGGCAACAATAAAGGGTATGAAGTTACGCTTGTCAACAACGAAGCTTTGACCGAATCGAATCAAGTGCTGAGAGCCGTGGAACGAGGCGCAAAAACGATTAAGCTGCCGAAGCTGTATATCAAGACAGATGGACCGTTGACTTCCGGCGATTATCTGGCTGGCTCCGTAACCTACGAAAATGGTTACACGGTCGTTGACCTGAAATCGGTCTATGATGCAAAAACAATAGAGCCGGGCGCTTCTTATGCGTTCAAACTTAAGGGAGATGCCCAGATGACAAGCATGGAGCTTGTTCAGCGGGTGTCGAATAACAGCCCGGAAATGAACAGACAACTCATTCTGGGCGATGAAGCTCCAAGCAAGAATCAACCGCCTGTATTGCATGGCGTGACCGATCTCACGCTTCGAGTCGGCGACATCTTCGATAAGCTCGCCGGGGTTACCGCTACGGACGCGGAAGACGGAGACGTAACGTCGCGTATTACCGTGACGGGGGAAGTAGACACGAATGTGGCCGGGAAGTACCAACTGACGTATTCCGTCACGGATTCGCAAGGCTTAACGGCCGAAAAAGAACGCATGATTACAGTGACCGAAGCGGTAGCTCCGGAGCATGACTTTGGGGCTGGCCAAGGAATCGAGTGGCCGAAGCAAGTCCATTCTCCGTTCATCGACATGGTTGCATGGGTGACCAAGCCGGGCTATTCCAACAATGGCGCCCCTAACCTTGCCCGAATTTCCGAGGATACCGGCGTGAAATTCTTTAATCTCGGCTTCATTCAGTCCATTTCGAAGGAAATCGTTGACGGTAAAGTGCAATGGGGCTGGGGAGGATACTCCGTACTGAATGAAAAGAATGCAGACAATGCCCAATATCAAGGAATCAAGCAGTCGATCCGGGAGCTGCGCGAGATGGGCGGAGATGTCGCGATCTCCCTTGGCGGTTTGAACGGCGTTACGTTCTGGGAAGTAACTCAAGACACAGATACGTTGTTCAATACGTATATGGAGCTTGTTCAAGGCTATGGACTGACCCGATTAGACCTCGACATTGAGGGCGGCGCCCAGAACAAAGCCCTGAATATCGCGAATGCGAAGGCGATTAAAAAGCTGCAAGACGCAACCGGAGTCGATATCGTATTGACGCTCCCTGTACTGCCAAGCGGTCTGACTTCCGTTCAATTGGATGTATTGGAGGCTTACCTGTCTGCCGGCGTGGATGTCAAAGTCGTGAACATCATGACGATGTGTTATGGCAGCGGAACGCTCCTGCCTGGCGAGAACTACGGTTCCGCTTCGCTGAGAGCCGTTGATTCGACGAAGAATCAAGTGAAGCAATACTACAAGCAGTATGCCAACACGGATCTAACCGATGAAGAGGCTTATGGAATAATTGGAACGACGCCATCAATCGGTTTTGAAGGCGCGGCTCATCCGATCTTTACGACAGAGTGGTCTCAATGGGTGGTTGATCATGCGATCGAGAAAGGGCTCGCGATGACCTCCTTCTGGTCGATGAACCGGGATGCGATGTTGGAAAATAATAGCGGCGTAACGGCGCAATATCAATTTACCGATATTTTCAAAGCATTCGGAAATGGCAGCATTCCGCCGGCAGCTTCAAAACCCGTGATTCATGGGGCAACGGATAAAACGATTTTCGTGGGCGAGGACTTCGATCCGATGGAAGGGGTTACCGCTGCGGATAAAATGGACGGCGACCTGACCGATCGCATCGTCATCGAAGGAACGGTTGATTCCTCTGCTCCGGGGGCATATCAGCTGGTGTACACCGTTGAGAACAGCCAAGGGCAGCAAGCGGTTGCGGAACGTACGGTCACCGTTGCAGAAAAGATCAATCACAAGCCTGTGATCCTTGGCGCAACGGATAAAACGATTCTCGTTGGCGATCACTTCGATCCGCGAGAAGGGATTACCGCTGCGGATGAAGAGGACGGCGACCTGACCGATCGCATCGCGATCGAAGGAACGGTTGATTCCTCTGTTCCGGGAACATATGAGTTGGTATACACTGTAGAAGACAATCAAGGCCTGCAAGCGTCTGCAAAGCGCCAGATTAACGTGATTGATGGACTTGCGGATACGTATGATCCGACGAAGATCTATTACGAAGGCGATTCGGTCATCTACAAAGGTGAGAAATACACGGCAAAATGGTGGGTGCAAGGCCAAGCGCCAGATACCTCGCAAGCCTGGCAAAAAGAAGTGATTCCAAATGAAGACGGCAGTGTGGATTACGTGCCAGGCAATGTCTATGTAGGAGGCGACTTGGTTCGCTATGAAGGCAAGCTCTACCAAGCCAAGTGGTGGACACAGAGCATTCCGGGAAGCGATGACTCCTGGAAGCTGGTAGAATAATAAGAAGACGAAGCTGTATGTACCGGGACTGGCCTGCATGGGCCGGTCCCTTCCGCTTGCCACGAACCGAAAATGAAACGGGGCTGGCCCGCCTCGAGAATATCATCCTCCGCCCACTCTAGTAATCTACCCTACTAAAGCTGAACTACCTCCGCCCATTCTAATGATCTACTCTACTAAGCTGAACCTACCTCCGACCACCCTTGTTACCTTCTTGCCAAAGCTGCATTATCTCCCGCTCTAGTTATCTGTTTCACCAGGCTGCATTATCTCCCGCACTCTAGTAATCTACTCTACTAAAGCTGCACTCCCTAGTTACCTTCTTCACCAAAGCTGCATTACTCCCGCACTCTAGTCACCTGGTCCACCAATACTGTAAAAGTACAGCATTTTCATTGACACGGGGCTGCGAAAATAGGAATGCTGCAAAAATACAGCAATTCCCCTACGGGAAGGCATAAATAGCGTTCAAAATGGCGAAATAATGTAATTTTGCAGGATTTTCTCGGATTTTTGCCTCTTGAGGTTAAAAATGCTGCGCCTGTGCAGCATTTTCATACGGGGACTAGCTGAACCGCGGTTCCCCTTTCCTTTATTCCTTGAGCCCGGAATATCCCAATTCTGGCTAGTTGCATCGTCCCTGCCGGCGAGCTCCCGCGATCATCAACGCCGCGTCCGGCAACAATTGTTATACGATCTGGAAAATGTATCCTTGATCCTCTATTCTAGAGAAGGTGCAGGACAGATTCTTCAATGCCAAAAGGAGGTTAGAATGAAAACAGCACTCGGGGTTGGACTTGTTGTACTAAGCGTTATTGCCGCGATGTCCGTCGTCGCTTGGGATATTTCCATGGCGATGAAGTTATCCGGCTATGCGGGATTGGGCTCCTTAGCCTTAGCCGCTCTTTTTTCTGGCGCTGTGATTGATCCCGATTCCAGGCGTGCGGATATGGCGACCGAAGGCAGGGAATCGAGAGACCGAAGGTTCAAATTATCCACTTTTTTCCTGCTGGTCGCTTCACCGAATCTGCTTGCGTGCCTCATCCTCTACTTCGGTTCGAAATGATTTCAATCGGGGATGCGACCGACTCCATCGCATCATTTGCGATAGAGTCGGCTTTACGCTGCAACTTTAAAATACTTTCGTCGTCCAGGATTCACAATTCCATGTCTCCGTCACGACATCACGATAAAATTCAGGTTCGTGGGAAATGAGCAGGATGCTGCCCTTGTATGCCTTGAGTGCACGTTTCAGTTCTTCCTTCGCATCGACATCCAGATGGTTCGTCGGCTCATCGAGCACGAGCAGGTTGGTCTCGATATTGACGAGCTTGCAGAGGCGAACCTTCGCCTTCTCGCCGCCGCTGAGCACGGCGATCTTGCTCTCGATATGCTTCGTCGTCAGCCCGCACTTCGCCAATGCCGCACGCACCTCGAATTGGGTGAAGGAAGGGAACTCGCTCCAGATCTCTTCGATGCACGTATTATAGTTCGCATCTTTGACTTCCTGTTCGAAATAGCCGATATCGAGATTATCTCCCCGTTCCACAGAGCCGGATATCGCTGGAATCTCGCCGAGAATACTGCGCAGCAGCGTCGTTTTACCAATACCGTTCGCACCAACCAATGCGATCTTCTGACCGCGTTCCATTCGGAGGTTCAACGGACGGGACAACGGCTCATCATAACCGATGACCAGATCTGTTGTCTCGAACACCAGCTTGCTGGAAGCACGGGAATCTTTGAAGTTGAACTGCGGCTTCGGCTTTTCCTTCGCCAGCTCGATAATCTCCATCTTATCCAGCTTCTTCTGTCTCGACATCGCCATGTTGCGCGTAGCGACACTGGCCTTGTTGCGTGCGACGAAGTCCTTGAGGTCGGCAATCTCCTGCTGCTGACGCTTATAAGCAGCTTCCAACTGCTGCTTCTTCATTTCATAGACTTGCTGGAACTTATCATAGTCGCCGACATAGCGCGTCAGCTCCTGGTTTTCCATATGGTAGATCAGGTTAATGACGCTATTCAAGAACGGAATATCATGCGAGATAAGAATAAATGCATTCTCATAGGCTTGCAGATATCGCTTCAACCATTCGATATGCTGTTCATCCAGATAGTTCGTCGGCTCGTCCAATAACAGGATGTCCGGCTTCTCGAGCAAGAGCTTCGCCAGCAGCACCTTCGTGCGTTGACCGCCGCTCAGATCGTTGACGTCCTTATCAAGACCGATATCATTCAGCCCGAGGCCGCGTGCCGTCTCTTCGACCTTGGCATCAATCATATAGAAATCTTGATTGGTTAACGTATCTTGAATCGTACCGACTTCCTCGAGGAGCTTCTCCAGCTCTTCTGGCGTTACGTCCCCCATCTTGCCGTACATGTCGTTCATTTCTTGTTCCAGGTCAAATAAATATTGGAAGGCTCCCCTTAACACATCACGAATCGTTGAGCCCTTGCTAAGTACGGCATGCTGATCGAGGTAGCCGACACGTACGCGCTTGGACCATTCAACCTTGCCTTCATCTGGTTGAAGCTTGCCGGTGATGATATTCATAAATGTGGACTTGCCTTCTCCGTTGGCGCCGATAAGGCCAATGTGCTCGCCTTTGAGCAGGCGGAAGGATACATCCTTGAAGATTGCACGGTCTCCAAAGCCGTGGCTTAGTCGTTCTACGTTTAATATGCTCATCCATGACACCTTTTCTTATATACTTTGTGCTTGATTTATTATAAACGTTATCGAGCCTAAAAGTAAGCGAAAAATAGCCTGAGCCCGTTTTATGCATGTTCGGCTGTGGAACTGATGCGTCCGTGGACAGGGGATTCTGCCCGAAGCTTGCTTACGTGATAAGTTCTCTGTCTGCAGGAAGAAAATCATGCCCTGGAAAATGGTTGGAGGGAAAAGGAGCAGGACTCTTTTTCCCTCATGACAAAAAGTCTTGGATCCGGTCTCGATACTTCCCCATGGCGCCTTGAATCATAATCAGATTGCTGGCGCCAATCAGCTGAACGATCTCAATCATCCGCGGATACACTTGTTGAAAATATACATTTGCGGCAAGCAGCGGCTTCCGGGCCGGAAGCATATTGCCCCATCGATCGGGGGAAGCCCCTTTCTCGGCGGCAAGCTGAAATGCCTTGAGCGTCTCAAGCGCTACGATTACCTCCGTTACCTTCTCGAAAACATGGCCATGGCTTTCCAATCCGGCGGTCTTCACCAGCATGTCGATCATGCCGAGCAAAAACTCCGTTTTGGCAATGTTCTTGCAAATGCGTGCCGGCGCAGGTGTGAAAATGACTCTCATCCAGTAACCGGCATGCCATTTTTTCATCCCCGCATATGAAGACCCGGTTTCTAACCGCGAACTCAGCGGATCATTGTAAGTGGACTCTCCGCCTACAAAGCTTTCCCTGCATAGAAAGCTGATGCCTTCCAGGTTGCTGGGAACTGCGTAGGCGAAGGAATAGGGGCTTTCCTCTTCCACAGTGAAAGAGAACGGCGCGGGGAATACCAGAATTACGTCCGCGGTTGCTCCTTGCGTGTCTAACAAAAAGGCACCGCGAATCACGATTCCGTCTTTGTTTTTCTCCATGATTCAGGCCGCCTCCGGCTCTTCGAATGTTCGAAGAAAAGTGGATACCCTCCCCGCCTTCGGCTGAATAAATACATGAGAAAGCGTAATATCGTTTTCCCGGCAGGCTTCGTAATCCGTCGCAAGTTCGAGGCATACGCGGGATATTGCTCTTCAAACACCCCGGCCGCAGCCGAAAAAGCCATAATGGCGGTGTTTATGTAATCGGGGAATGATGATTTATCCGCTCGACATACTCGCTCCCGTTTTTGACCGGCATTCAGAGCGCCTCCTCGTTTCTGCCTCTACTTTATTCGTTCCAGGACAGCTTGGAATGAACGAATATCTTGGCTTCTCAAAATAACGAGGACACGGGCTGGCATGCGGCCATAAATTCATTTTAACGGTCCCGATGGACCAAATAATTCAATAAATGCTTCAAAAAAGCGATATGGCGAGGGATCGCTCTCAATGCTTCGCTGGCCAGGCAGTAATGCTCCCACATCTCTTTTCTGGCGCCTTCATGACCAAGGATGGTCACAAATGTCGAAGTGTTGTTTTCCGCATCCTTGCCGACAGGCTTTCCGAGCAACTGCTGGTCTCCTTCATAATCAAGCAAATCATCCTTAATCTGAAACGCAATCCCCGCATGATAGGCGAATTTTTTCAACGCCGACATTTCCGCCTCGTTCACCCGCGCGAGAATGGCAGGCATGATGATAGAGGCCTCGAAGGCAATCCCGGTTTTGTAAAAGCATATCGCGTTCATTTGCTCCAGCGTCAGCGCCTGGCCTTTGGATTGCAAGTCCATCGCCTGGCCCGTGCAAATATCCGCGGCCTTTTGGGACGAATATCGCATCAGTGCCAGCACCGTGTTCGGATCGAACCCGTCCAGGGAAGCTTGTTCTTCGATCGCCTTCTGAATCAGGAACAGGCCGGTTAATTCGGCCGTGGCGCTGTTATACGCCTGGTGCAGGGTTGGCCTTCCTCTGCGCGTCGCCGCATTATCCTGCGATGGCAGATCATCGAAGATTAAAGAGGCGGTATGCATATATTCCAATGATCGCAGCAGCGGCACAAGCGCTGAAGCCTTCAAGCCATATTCCTGTACGCCCATGACCCAGGCCAGGATCGGTCTCAACCGCTTGCCGTCCCCTTCGAGACTGTAATTGGCGGCATCAATAAGCGTGTCCTGCACCGCCGGATTTCCGTGATGCTTCGAAATCGGCAACACCTCGTTGATCTGGCGGCGAACCGTTTTGATCGTTGCGAAAAACCGCTCCTTTTCCTTCCGCTCGTTTTTCAACGCGGTTACCATCTGATCACGAAGCAGTTTATCCAAAAAATCAACCCCGTCCGCTTTGCGCACCATATGTTGGATCAGACGGTTGAATTCCGGGATGCCGGCCGTGAAGAGATCCATGATTTCATGATACTTTTCGTTCCCGACGCGCTGTTTGCACCGTTTTAGACCGTTGATCGCGCGAGCCAGGATCACCTCGCGGGACTTGGCATCGGAGCGGTACACGTTATGGATCAAATGGGAGATGACCGCCCAGTACAGTTCAAATGGATTGATCAGATCCTTGCGCTGACCATGGTATTTCAAATAATAAGTATAGGGTGTTACGGCGCCGTCTCTCATATCGTCAAACATATCCGCAAAATCATCGGCCAACTGGTTGTAGATGCCATAACAAAATGTGCGGTGATGAAAGCCTTCATCCTCGGGGGCGCGAATGAGCGGGCGGACGACCAGCCGGGAAGAAGAAGATTTCAGGATGATTGGCACGTACAGCTCTTCATTGGTGTAATCCGGATTCGACAGTTCCTTTGCGCGGTCCAGATCCTGGGAATGAAAAAACACGTAAGACTGCTCGAAAAATATTCTCTCCGTCTCCGGCAGCTGATGTTCTTTAATATACTCAAAAGCATCCCGGAGCTCCGAATGGATGAACCGGAGCATCTCTTTGTCCCTGCCGGCCCATTCTTCCCATTCCGGCACCGTTCCCGTGAGCAGCGCGGAACGTATCATGCGGGAATATTGCTCCTTCTCGCGCTCGCGCAGCACATGAGAATCGAGCAGGTCGTCAATAAAGGGATAGGTCAGTCCGTAGGAATAACCTAGCCTGATGGCTTCATCAAGTCTTCGGGCGCGTTCCGCCGGCAATATATCGTCCTCCATATCTTCGAGGACATGGAGAACAACTCCGGCAATGATTTTAATTAGCTTGCGCTGGGCCTGCTCCGCATCCATTCCTTCCGGTATATGGGCGGATACGCTTCTCAGCTTGCCGATCACCCATATCGCGGCGTCTTCGATCCCTTCCTTCTGAGCCCAACGATATACCCCGGCCAGGCTCATCGCTTCGGGCTGTTGTCCTCCGTTGGCGGCCGTGGAATGAAGCAAGTGCTTTTTGAGGCCGGCCATGCAGCGCTGAATTCGAATCTGGGTGTCCGAAGAATCCAACGCTTTGCCAAGATCCCTCATATACATATAAGACACGCTTCGCTCCAAGTAAGCGTCTAATTTTCCGGCATCGTTCAGCCAATGTATATATTTCTCATCATCCGAAGCTTCCGGTTTTCTCTTCCTCCGCGACCAAAGGGAGAGCCATGAAGGAGGATGAAGATGGTCCTGTTTCCAGCATTCAAAATCTGCGGTCAGAGCAGGCGCATAAATCTTGTCCTTGACCTGCGCAGCGAGGGAGGCAAAATAGTGAGCGGCCTTCTGCTCGGCTGCCCGATACCCTCTCTCGGCTTGATCGGTCATGTCGTATTTCATAGGATGTCCCTCGGCTTCTCGTATGGATTCATTCGTGCCCCGGCTGTTCGTCGGATCGGGGTTAAGACTTTATACGTGAGATCATCTTAGCGGTTACGAAATTATGACGAGGCAAGTGATGGAATGCACGCCAGAATTATTGTGGTAAGATCAATGAGTAACCACATCTTTTGTTCAAGGAGGCTTATCATCATCATGGCCGACCAACCAATCGACGGGACGAAGAAAAAAGGTTCTGATCTCGATCCCCATATGCGTTTGGAACCAAAAAGATTCACGGGGTTGCAATGGTTATCCCCAACCGACAAACCGTTCCGGTTAAGCGGTTTCCCCTGGTTTAAGCAGGAGCGGTTTTTCCGCAGACTTCCCCTTCAGTCACAGCATACGATCCCCCCCATTGTCTATATGCTCGCTAACCATACAGCAGGCGGGCAGCTTGCGTTCCAGACCAACTCCCGTCAGTTGGCGATTCGCGTGCACTTGGCCAATAAGGCGGATTTGTATCATATGCCTGCCACCGGGCAATGCGGATTTGATCTTTATCTAGGGAAGCCCGGGGAGCAAGTTTATTTCAGAACAAGCCAATATGATCATGCCCAGCTCCATTACGAAGCGATGCTGTACGATTTCCCCGCTGCCGGGATGCGCCATGTGACACTGAACTTTCCGCTCTACCAGGGAGTGAATGGGCTGGCCATTGGCGTAGAGCCGGGTGCGGTAATCGCCGCGCCGCTCCCCTACCGCAAGGACAAAAAAGTGATCGTCTATGGCACATCGATTACGCAGGGCGCCTGCGCCTCCCGGCCGGGAATGGCCTACACGAATATATTAAGCCGCCGCATACCTCTGGAATTTATTAATCTCGGATTTTCCGGGAGCGGCTGCGGAGAGCCGGAGATGGCGCATATCATCGCCGGGATCGACAATCCGGCGATGCTGGTGCTTGATTATGAAGCCAATGCCATCAATCCGGACCTGCTCAAGCAGACATTGCCGGAGTTTATTCGTATTTACCGGGCGGCTTTTCCCCAAGTTCCGCTCCTCGTTATTTCGAAAATGGAATTCGCCAGCGAGTCTTTCATGCCGGAAATAAGGGCACTGCGTCAGGAAATGGGCCGGATTCAACGGGAAGTTGTCGAGAAGTTCCGCAAGCAAGGCGATTCGCAACTTCATTTTTATGACGGCAGCACACTTCTTGGCACCGATGAGACCCGGTTTGAATGTACGGTCGACGGCATCCACCCCACCGATCTTGGCTTTATGCGCATGGCCGACAAGCTGACGCCGATCTTCAAGCATCTGCTGCGGCACGAGCTTGCCTGAGTCTTCCCAGCAAAAGTCCTCCTGCGCGACGCAGGAGGAAATATTCTTCCGCTTTGGATATGGGCTTGACACGAACACGCCTCTCCCCTCCTCCTTCCGTATTTCCGCCATGATACGGGCATCGGCCCTCCCTTTTGTCCTTCAGCAACCTTACAATTTTATAAGCCTCTTGAAAGCTGGATCGATTAGTGTGCAGATGTCTTCTGCTGTATAGTTAAGCCATGGATAACAATGCTAAACTTTCTTGAGGTGATAGATATGAACGGAAACAAACTAGTCTCGGCTCTTTCTTACTGGAGCGTTCTTTTTGCCCCGATTTTATTTCCGATACTTGTCTGGATTGTCGGAGACTCCGAGAGCAAGAGTCATGCCAAACGAGCGCTGTGGACGCATATTCTTCCTACGGTTACAGCCATTGCAGGCTTTGCGGCGTTAGGAGTCATCAGCCTGAGCGTGCGGGAGGTCGAGGTGACCTTGGGGATTGGATCGGTTATTACCGTCGCTCTTTGCGGTCTCATTAGCGTATACTTTTTTATTTGGAATATTGTCAAAGGGATTCAAGTGATCAAATCATAACCATGATATTGCAACAGAGGGAGGTGCCGGCCGGCACCTCCCTCTCCACAATCATAGGGAACTCTATCGAACCCGAAATCCCTTCCCGAACCGAAAAAGAAGTTGAAAGCGGAAAGAACCTCCAACATCACGGCAGCCGTGAAGCAGAGGTTCTTCTCATTGCCCAACACATCAAGTCCTTCGTACCTGCGCATCGCCTTGCGAAAGGTTCACGCTGCCGTCTCCCAGCAGCTTGCGGTTAATGAGCGTGCAGATTTGATCCCAGGCTTCATGGATGAAGAAATGCCCGCCTTGAAATCGGTGATATTCAAATGATCGCTTGGTGTATTGCGCCCATTCCAAAATATCGGGCAAATTAACAAGTTCATCTTCATCGCTCAGAAAAAAGACAATATCGCCATCCACCGGCCTCGGCTTTCCGTTCACCCGATATTGCTCGATCATACGGTAATCCTGCCTTAGAATCGGCATGAAGTGCTGCAGCAGCTCCTTGGATTCGAAAAACTGCGCCGGCGTACCGCCTATCTTCCGGATTTTCTCCAAAAATTCCGCATCAGACAGCTTGTGCATGGGCTCTGTGTCATACTTCAGATGGGGCGGTATGCGGCCGGATAAAAATAGCGCCACCGGCTGCGGCAGTCCGGAAGCCCGGGCAGCCGCGGCGAGCTCATAAGCTAAGCCCGTTCCCATGCTGTGGCCATATACGGCATACGGACGCTGTAAAATCCAAGGACGCATCTCGACCAAAAAGTCTTGGACAGCTTCCTCCACACTCGCATGAAAGGGCTCTGCCATTCTTCGGCCATGCCCTGCCAATTCCAAAGGACGCACCTTGATTCCCGGTTTGAGTTTTTCCGCCCATTTGCTATAGATGGCATGCGCTGAACCGCCGGCATAAGGTATACAGAACAAATCGATCTCGCTCATCCCGCTCACTCCCCTGGCCTCTCCCAATCTGTCCTTCTAGTAATGATAAAATCCCCGGCCGCTTTTGCGCCCAAGCAGGCCGGCATCGACCATCTTCCTCAACAACGTGCAGCATCTGAATTTCGAGTCGCCGTATTCCTTATACAAGACATCCAGCGAACGGACGACGGTATCAAGCCCAATCAGATCCGCCGTCTCCAGCGGCCCCATTTTATGGGCGTAGCCTTTTTTGAACATCAGATCGATCTGTCTCGGCTCCGCCACTCCCTCCTGGACCAGGAATGCCGCTTCATTCATGAATAAATGAGACAACCGGTTGGAGACGAAGCCGGGAGAATCCTCCACCAGAATTGGCTGCTTCCCGATGCTCTTGAGGAGCGCTTCCGCCGCTGCAATCGTCTCCTGCGAAGTGTGGTAGCCTCGCACGGTCTCCACGATTTCCTTGAGCGGGACGGGATTCATGAAGTGCATCCCGATCACCTTGTCCGGCTTGTCCAACAGGGACGCAAGCTTGGTGGGCGAAATGCAGCTTGTATTCACGCCGTAAAACGTATCTTCGCTGCATACCTCGCCCAATTCCCGGTACAGCCGGCTTTTGGCCTCCCAATCCTCGGTAATGTTTTCAATCACCCAGGATACATGTGCAAAATGATCATATGTATTCGTTACCGTAATCCGGCTGAGGATGTCTTCGGCGTCCCATTCGCGCAAGGCAGGAGAAATCATACGATAATTTCGAATATTGCGCTCGATTTTTTGCGGTATTTGCTGCAAAGCTGCCGGATCAATATCTTTGACAATCACCTTATAGCCATGAGAGGAGAGAGTGGACGCAACATCCACACCCATCACTCCGGCCCCCACTACGGCAATCACACTCATGCAGGCCACTCCTTATATTATTGTAGTAGTTACTTCCGGTTCAGAATCCGGATCGCGCCGCCGTATCACGCGGCGGTTCCGGCATGTATTGAGATGTCGAATTGATGGATGTCGGCGTTCTATGGAGTGATCTGTTCGGATCTCACGATGAGCATTGGGAGGATGGGTCTAGGAAGAAATGGGATCAAAATAAAAACGGACGGCTCATGGCAAGCGTTCTCCGTTCGTGAAGTCATTCGAATGCTGTTCTCTTCAAAATATAACACATAATAGTAGATTGTTCCATTGTTTATTTTAAACTATTATATTTTAGTATACTCCTTGGAATTAAAGCTAATGGAGAGGAGCCCTCCATCCGATAAAAGAACCATCCCCCAATTCCAATGGACGGGGGACAGTCGGGAAAGGAGGAGTTCACATGCGTATTGAGTCCGGCTGCCGGCTTCCGTCTTCAATCCAACGGAAGACTCAGAACAATGAATTATTATTTGAAGACGTCTTGACAGTGGATTCATGGAACTCAACATACAGGCCTGCCCTTCTCCGTTCATAAGTAATGTGGAATCCCCGCCGGCCTCTAGCCCAATAACTGGTTTCGGCTATGACGCGAAGGATGACAGAAGCAGTCCAACGTATGGTCATTCACCATGCCTACCGCCTGCATATAAGAATAACATATCGTGCTGCCAATAAATGAAAATCCGTCTTTCTTCAAGCTTCTAGACATTCGGTCGCTGATTTCATTGGACACCGGAACTTCCTTTACGCTTTCCCAGCGGTTCACGATCGGGCTGTTCTCGAGAAAACTCCATATATAACCGGAAAATGAACCATGCTCCTTTTGAATGGTTAAAAAAGCCTTGGCGTTCGTGACGACGCTTTGAATTTTCAGCTTGTTGCGGACAATTCCTTTATTATTCAGTAACGATTGCAATTTTTCATCGGTATAATGAACGATTTTCTCTGCGTCGAAATCATCAAAAGCTTTGCGGTAATTTTCTCTTTTTTGCAAAATCGTCCACCAACTGAGTCCCGCCTGCGCTCCTTCGAGGCACAGCATTTCAAATAATATTCGATCGTCGTATACGGGAATTCCCCATTCTTTATCATGATACTCTCTGTATAACGGTTCATTTTCCTTTACCCATGCGCATCGCTTAATCATTTGCCTTTTCTCCTTATCTATCGCGCTATGTCTTCGCCGTTGCATCATTTTTCGGCTTGCTGATATTTATATTATCGTCTTGGGATACGATTTTCATCAAGCCCGGCCGGAGCATCGCTATCAATGGGGCGCCATGGAGTTTCCTAAATGTTCCTCTAGGTTTTTATCCACTCCGAATCAGGGACAGCGTCATACATTGATACCATATTATTGAATTCTCGTCTCTGCAGTTTCTAGCAATCAGGGCAGTCGATCTTTTGGAAAAGGGTGATGCTTGTTTGCCTGTTCAACATGTATTTAGCAAATGGAAAAAGACGCGCATTTTGCAAAACTCATCGCTGAAGCGTTACATCCCCAAGACGGCCATATACAATTCCATCAGTCTGAGGGATATGCTGAACCGCTACAACATGGTGTATGTGAAGCCGGATAAAGGCACTCACGGGAAAGGAGTCATGCGCGCCAAAAAACGCTCCAATGCATCGTTTGAGCTGAGAGAAGGAGTTTCCACCAAAGTGTTCCGTTCAATGGACGATTTGCAGTCCGGGATCAAGTCCAGAATCGGGAAGCGAAAGTATTTGGTGCAGCGGGGGATTCGTATGATGAGCCACCGCGGCAGAAAATTCGATCTCCGGGTCTTGGTTCAAAAAAATTTAAACAATAAATGGGAGGCCATGTCCATCTTCGGCCGCAAGGCAGCCGCCAATAAGATTGTCACGAATGTCAGCAATGGCGGTTCCATGGAATCGCTGTCTGCCCTATTGCGTCCACATATGAATCCGTCCTCCATTGGCAAGCTCCGCCGTGAATTGAACCAAATGGGCTTATCGGCAGGAAAAAAATTAAGTAAAAAATACAAAGGTCTAAAACAGCTAGGGCTCGATATCGCGCTCGATAAAAATCTGCGGCCATGGATCCTGGAAGTGAACACAAGTCCGGCCATATATGTCTACCGAACCATCAATCCTTCCGCCTATCGCCGAATTCTGCGTTATGCCAAAGCATACGGGCGATTCAAGTAAACGGAAGGAGGCCGCCTGCAGAAGAATCCCGTCGCAGGCGGCCAGTGTTCAGAAGCGGGCCGGCTCTAAATCGCATCGTCAAAAAATGGACTGGCCGCGTTGCCAGAGTCAGCGTATTTTATGGCCATTAGGCAAGTTCGGCATGGTTTGATCCCCGTATCTGTTCAGTAATACATCTTTGGACATGAATAAATAGGCGGGGGTTTGTTTTTTTAAGTTCCTTAACGGATTGTTTGCCGAGACGAAATAGATCGGCATCATCGTGGCATACTTGATCCATTTATACAGCACGTTGCTTATCTGTATCGTTTCGAAGCCTAACCCGCTTCCTCCCCGGTTTAACATCGTTATCCCGATAATTCCTTTAATATCATGGCGCTTCGGATGATTGCGCACATATTCGGCAAGATCAGGCAACGATTTTTCAATGAGGCGATAGAGTATTTTTCCCTTTTTGATTTCACTTTTTATGGACATCATGTTTTTCAAAAGCATGACATTATGCAAATGAATTTTTAACAAAACGTCGCCTTTTTTAATCATGGTTCCATCGGATAAGAGCACGTGCCTCCCCCGGAACGAAGTAATCCTGACGCGGAACGTGCTGCCGCCTTCATGTTCGATGCATTTCAATCTGGTACAGGCATAGTACATCGGATCAATGACACTCCAGATGGAAAGTGCAAAAGCTTTGAACCACATGAACTGTTCCCCTTTGTCGATATCTACTCTTATTTTGCCTTGGGAAAACAAATTCATGGGTGGAAAGTTTCAGTATTATTTCTAACATTAATCATCGAGCTCCACGCCCTGTAGGGACTCTCGCCTATGATTTGGGAAGCCGAACGCAGAATTCACTCCCGTGGCCAAGCGCGCTTTTGGCGGAAATGCGCCCTCCATGCGCTTCCACGATCGCTTTGACGATCGCCAGTCCGATCCCGGCTCCGCCGGTTCGGCGGTTGCGGGATTTCTCGCCCCGATAAAACCGTTCAAATATAAACGGCAGTTCCTCTTGAGCGATGCCAGTTCCGGTATCCGTAAGGGTGACCTTCGCATAGGACGGCTCTTCGGAGATAACGACACGGATGCTGCCCTCGTTCGTATATTTATAGGCGTTATTCAGCAGGTTTACAAAAACTTGAACGAGCCTTACATAATCGCCGGTCAAAAAAACATCCTGGTCCTGCTCTATAGCAATGGAAATATTTTTATCTGCAAACTGGCCGGCTACCGTTTTCACGGACTCCCGAATCACTTCATTCAGCGACACTTTATTTTTTTGAAGCTGCAGCATCGGATTTTCGACCGCCGTCAGCTTCTCAAGATCATGGATGAGCTTCACCAATCGCATCACTTGTTCATGGCATACCTGCAGCTTGTCAGGCGTCGCTTGCCACACCCCGTCCTGGAAAGCTTCAATATGGCTTTGAATCGTGGCTAATGGCGTACGTAATTCATGCGCGATATCGGCCGTCAAATTTTTGCGCAGCTTATCCTGCTGCTCCAGGGCATCCGCCAGGTGATTCAACGCCAAGCCTACCTCGTCGATTTCTGTTTTCGGGCTGGCCAGTGCAACCCGGGAAGACAGATCTCCGGTTCTCATTCGGGTGGCTATCTGCTTGATTCGCATGAGCGGGCGGCTTAAACTATTTGCCATGAAGACGCTGAAGAGGGAGACGCCAACGATCACAATAAGGAGGGCGCCCCATAATAAAAAGTTGAACAACCTCAGGAACTTTTGATTTTGGGAGGCAAAGGCGCTCTCGATTCCTTGAATTTCGAGCTTGCCGATTTTTTTTCCGTTTTTCATCATGCTTTTCGTAATGATATTATCGTTATCGCCGATCTCGTATCCTGTATCCGCGCCTCCGGGCGGAGTATGCATCATCCTGCCCATCCTGCTTGTATCCCAGATCAGCTCATTCCTGTCATCGTAGATTTTGACCGTATAATTACGGAGCATGGCTTGGTGGGAAAGCTGCATGAGCGAGCCCATCGGCCATCCGTCTGCCTCCGCGTTGTAGGAGGTCTCCAGATCGTTAAGCAACATGTCGGCTTCTGCTTGCTGCTGATTCTTCATATACTGGCCGAAGGCAAAGGTCATGACCAGGTAGACGAGAAGCGTTATGGTCAGCAGCGAGGTGAGCGCTACCCCGATATGCGACAATAACAGCTTTTTGCGAAGTCCGCTCTTATTCATCCGGATTCACCTGAAATTTGTATCCGACGCCGAAAACCGTCGCGATAAATGTCGGTTTTCTCGGGTTATCCCCTATTTTTTGCCTAATGTTTTTAATATGAACATCGATCGTGCGCTCGAATCCCTCAAACGTGTCCCCTTGGATAAGGTTAACGAGTTCCAGGCGGCTGAATGCTCGCTTTGGATTCTTCGCCAGAAGCTCAAGCAATTTGAATTCAATGGGCGTGAGCGAGACAGACCCCCCCCTGACTTTCACTTCATGCCGTTGGGGATCAATGGACAGATCGTTATTGCAGAAGGAAAGAGGCTTTTCTTGCTGCGGCGCGACAGGAAGCTGCGCTCTGCGCAACAAGCCAATCACCCGCACCACCAGCTCTCTGGGGCTGAATGGCTTCATAATATAATCGTCTGCTCCGATCAGAATTCCATTCACCATATCATCCTCGCTGCTTTTGGCGGTCAGCATCAGGATGGGAACGTTGGATGTCTTGCGGATGGTTCTGCAGATTTCTTCGCCGGACATGTCAGGCAGCATCAAGTCCAATATGATCAGGTCAGGCCGCAGATGCTCCCACAGACTCAGCGCTCCCTTCCCGGTATCCGCTTCATACACCAGATAATCATTTTTCTCCAGATAGGCTTTAATGACTTGAAGGATATCAGGCTCATCATCGACAATCAAAATTTTTGCGCGATCCATACGTATCAACCTCACCCTATATACAAAGATAGGCCTTGCGATATTCGCGAGGCCTATCATAGCACAGTATTAATTGAAATTCATCATACTGCCGCGCCACTGAGAATTGCTCATCATTCCCCGTCCCATGCCATTGCCGTTGTGACAGCTGTCGTACATCCGTTCAATCTGTTGATCCGAGAGGCCGGGGTGCATTTGCTTCGCGAACGGCAGCATCTGTTCAAAGCCGCTGCGGTCACCGCCCGCATTATTATCGGCCGATGCCGCATATGCGCCGGCTGCTCCCATCCCCATGAACCAAGACCAAGGCGCTAACGCCAAGCCATACTTTTTTCATTAGTGTCTCCTCCTTTTGGTTATAATATAAAGGAAAGATGTGAAGATCGTATTTGCAAGTTGTGAAGATGTTATAAAGGAGTTTTGTCGGTCATGCGCAGACTTCTGGAAATGCAGAGCCTCGTTAGCTTAACGCTGTTAACAGCACGGCAATCGTATTGAACACGCCGTGGACGATCATGCCGGGCACGGCTGAACCTGTCCGCTCATAGGTCCAGGCAAGCACGACGCCGCTAATAAAATTTACGGGCATCGCATTCGTTGTAGGGAAATGAGCTGCGGTAAAGATGAGCGAGCTAATCATGATCGCCCGCCCAATGCCGGTACGCGCCCGCAGCCATTGATATATAAAGCCCCGGTAAAAGATTTCTTCATAAAAAGGAGATACGATACCTGCCGCGGCAATCGCGATCGCGATGGTAAAGAGCGAGACATGCTGCTGCAGACTCTCTGTCTTGCTGTTCTCCACCGGGTTGCCAAGAAGGCCGGTGAGGTAGACGGCCGCGAGGCTCAATACGATAAGAATCAGCGTCCAGAACGGAATCCTCCGCCACACTTCTCCCGGAAAATGCTTTACCCCCAGATCCGCCCACGACAAATTGTGCGGCCGCAACGCAACAACATAAAGCCCAATCAATAGCGTAATCGCGATCGTAAGCCCGGTTAACGTTCCGGAATAAAGCGGATTACCCAGCCACTGCTCATAGATCGACTGCACCGGGTATTTGATCACGAATATCACAAAGACGAATTCCAACGCAAGCAATGCTGCCAGTTCCCGCCATGTCCAGCGGCTGTTTTTCTTCTGCATCACTGTCTGTTCCCTCCTGATCCCTCAATCCTCTGTCGTATAATTTAACTATACAAGGTGACGCTGCGTCACTTGCAAGCTTTATTATTGAGCGGGAACAGCAGGACGGGAGGACTGCAGAATACCGGCTTGGCAAAAAAAAGAAGCGGATCTGAAATCTCAGCAGTTCCCGCTTCTCCATCGCATCTATTTTACGTATGTGGCTATCGAATTGCTCAGATCTCGCAGTTCTTCGTTCAAATGGGCTAAGGTCTCCTCTGTTGCCGGCGCATCTTGGCCGTCATAGACAAGCTGTTCGAGGAATTCCAAAATATCCTCCAACTTGCGTCTGCCTTGATAAAATTGCAATGCGTCGGCGTCGACGGCATAATCCGGATGCCGCTTCCGGTATATGCGGATAAAGGATTCAAAGAAGGGTTCATCAACCAAAAACATCATGTCTGCCTCCACGGGGGCCAGCTTCAGGCCTTCCCAGTCGATCAACACAAGCTGCTGCCCGGACTGCATCATATTCCAGGGGGGGATGTCCGTATGGCAGAGAGCCAATCGGATGTTGCTGTTTTTTAGACGTTCCGATCGCTTCTCTACGCTGTCAACCAGGGCCAAAATCTGCTCCCGATAAGGATTGATCCGTTCTCGCACATCGCCGGGAACCGCTTCATGCTCCTGCTGCCAAAATTCCTTCAACGACCGGGCAAACGGAACTTGAAAATCTTCCTTCAACGCGTCCGTACCAATGGAATGTCTTCGCCGTAACGATGGAGCTCCCCCATCATATCCGCAAGCTGGCAGACCTGCTCCGTCGTCAACGCGTTGCCGCCAATGGCGGCGCCGTGAATATATTCATACATCAGATAGATCCCGTTTTCATCTTCGCATTGATAATGGCCGCTCTTCGTCAGCAGCGGCACCGGGATTTCCCCTTCAGGCCGCTATGCCGCAAGAGCCACAACAAGACCGGCACATAGTTATCGATCAGAGCCGCCCATTTTGGGGTCGAAGCCCTGCTCTTTTCATACATTTTCAAGAAATAGTCCTGATGCGCCGCACCTGCTTTAAAGGCGAGCGCGGACCATCCGCCCTGCTGCGGGATGACCTTCGCTCCCTCGATATCATAATGGCGGTTCTTGAGTAGGAAAATGAATATTTCCACCATCCTGAAAACTGCACCATTTCCCTGGACACGCCCATCCGGCAGTCGAAATCCGCAAAACTCCACGATTTCTCCAGACGCTCCTATTCAGTAAGCGAAATCCTGCATAAATACAGCAATTCGATATGGACGACTATTCCAGAAAGGGAATCCTGCAAAATTACAGGAATTTCCCCCGTTTCGCTTCGGTTTGAAGCAAAAGGGCCTAAAATGATGTAGATTTGCAGCAATTCCTCGGGATGGGGACTCATTAAGCCGAAATTCCTGTAAAATAGCAGCAATTTCCTCCGCACGTCCAAGCCCCAGGAGGCAACGATGCTTCCAGCAGGCCGGATAATGCTTCGAGCAGGCCGATAATGCTTCCAGCAGGCCGGATAATGCGATGATGCCCCCAGCATCCGACGCGGTCGCTTGGATCCCGTAAAATCAGGCCAATGAGTAGTCTATGGGGCTTTTTACTTGTGAGTGATCTCTTCTCCCGGTAGAGAAAATCGATTTAAAACACTCTAAGAGCCAAAGTTTGGAAGAGGAAAATGGACCATCTCCACCCCTTCACAAAAAAACAGGGGATTTTCCAACAGCCTGAAAAGTGCAACATTTCCGGCAGATTTTTGCTTTCTATCTCTTGTATTGGCTGCAATTGATGCGTTTTTGCAGGAATGCCTGTAACGGAGTAAACATCGTAAGGAAAATCTTCACTTTTGCAGCTTTTCGGCAAGTCGAGGCTTGAGATTCAGGAGGGCCGTCTCACGGCAGCTAAATCCTGCGGATGAGACAGCCCCTTCTTCGTTACTTAGTGTCTCGCCGCTTGACGGCTGATCAGGAGCATCATGAGGGCCAGGGCGAGAAAATAAGCGGGCATCGTGAGTAAAGAATCATTGTGCAAGTAACTCATCCCGCTCGTAATCAGACTGACCACCACATAGTAGCCTAATCCGAAAATCGCGCCCGCCGTACCAAGCACATCGCCATAATGGACGAGCGCCAAGCTCAGGCAGTTCGGAATGGCCATCCCTATCCCCAGCAAGAGGATAAAGATGCAGGCTGCCATGAGCACCAAGAAGACAGCGGACGGTCTGATTCCATACAGAGCGAGACCTGCAAGGCATGCAGCTCCGGCCGCCGTCACGGTACAGCCCATCCGGATGATGCGTTCTGCCGGAAATCTCGCGACCATTTTTTTCGACAACATCGCCCCGAATATGGAAGACATCGCTACCAAAATACCGAAAAAACTGAACATCCCCGGGGTCATCCGAAAAAATTCAATAAAAATAAACGGCGCTTCGGCATAGTAGCTGAACAAGATGCCATTGGTGGCGCCGATGAGAAAACCGAAGGCCCATATTCTCCGGTCCGACACGAGGCGCTGGGCCACCGCCCATGTGCTAATCTTCGCCGCGGCGGACACTCTTGTCTCGGGCAGAGCCGCCAGCGTGTACATGAAAATCGCGATGCTCATCACGACGAGCGTGACGAACACCGCCCGGAAGCCAAGCGCTTGATCGATCCACCCGCCGATCAAGGGCCCGATTGCCGGCGTGAAGGCAAGCGCAGCCGATATTTGAGCAAATACGGCATGACGCTTGGCTCCATCGATACTCTCGCGCAAGATCGTCTGCGTCACGACGGATCCGGTACTGGCGCCAAAGGCCTGAATGAAGCGGCTCACCAATAACCATCCCGCCGAAGGAGACAGGGAACAGCCCAAGCTTCCCAGTCCATAGACGAAGATTCCCCATAGCAATGCGGGACGCCGCCCGATGGAATCCGAGAGCCTTCCCCAGCAAAACACGCCGCAGGCGAAGCCGAGGAAGTAGATGCTGAGCGTCAGTTGAATCAGGTTGCCGCTTGCCTGGAGATGACTGGCGATATCCGGCAAGGACGGCGTATATATCGTTTCGCTAATCTGCGGAAAACCGACTAAAACAATGAGCAACCATAATGATGGCGTTGAGATTTTTCTTTGCACTGCGAATATCCCCCTATAAATTCGAAAATCTCGATTCGCGGCAAAGAAATTACGGAATAGGGGGTTTGCATTTGCACAATCTGGAAAATGAGAGCATAACCATTCACCTTTTATCTTATAGGGGGTTAAAGCATATCAAGCATTATAGCAATATTCCAGGGAACTGACAATCGGTTGAAATAAGAATGGAATACCCGTTCACCGCTTTTGAATCCGCTCCGCAATGTCTGCAAGCCGCTGCACGCCAACGCGCAATTGCTCTTCATTCATCACTGAATAGGTCAGCCGAATCCAGGGTTGCATCTCATGAAGCGGGTCGCAGATTTGACCGGGAACGAAGGAAATAGATTGCCGGATGCTCTCGTGAAATAGATCGGAGGCGGGAACCGTATCCGGAAGCCGAAGCCATATATTCAGCCCCCCCTCCGGAGTGGACCACCGCCAATCAATAGACGCGGCTGCCAATTCCTCCTCCATAATATCTCTTCGGATCTGAAGGGCAATTCGCAATTTTTCCAAATGCTGCCGCATCCGTTCCGACTGAAAATAATGCAAAAATATTTTTTGCGTAACTAACGGGTTTCCGTTGTCAGCCAGCGATTTGGCGGCGATCAAAGGCCCGATGACCGACGGACGCCCATATACGGCGCATATCCGCAACCCCGGCGCCACATACTTGCTGAAGCTGCGGAGATAGACTACCCATCCTTCGGTATCATAGGTGAATAAAGGCTGCGGCGGCCGTTCTTCAAAATACATATCGTGAAACGCATCGTCTTCTATCAGCACGCAGCGGTAACGTTCGGCCAGCTCGACGAGCTGCTTGCGCTGCACGGTCGGCAAGGTATAGCCCGTCGGATTGTGGAACGTAGGATTCATATAGAAAAATCGCGGCCGATGCCGCTTCATCAGCATTTCGACCATGTCCATGTCGTAGCCTGCGGGAGCAAACGCGACCGGAATCAATCGGGCTCCCTGCGCCCGGAATATATCAAGCCCCGCGCTGTATGTCGGGCGTTCAACCAATATGGCATCCATTGGCCGGATAAAGATTCGGGCCAGCAAGTCGATCGCCTGCTGCGCCCCAGTCGTGATCAACACCTCGCTTGGGTGCAGATGAACCCGGTAATGGCCCATCAGATACTGGCTCAGGACCTCGCGCAGCTCTTCATCCCCCTGCGGAGTGGAATAGATCCCCATAAGCTTCGGGTAGATGTCAAATACCTTTTTCACATACTCGGATAGAAACAGATTCGGCAGTAAATTCGGGTCGATCACCGCTTGGGAAAATTGATAGGCGGCCGTTACCTTGTGAATGTCGGACAGCTCACTGTTCATTTGAACGGCGGAGGATGGGGGCTTCTGTTGTTCATCATGCCCCCTAGCAAGCAGACTCCCGGCTTCGGAGCAGACATAATAGCCCGATTTCTCCTTGACATAAGCTTTTCCGCTCTGTTTGAGCAGTTGGTAGGCTTTGAACACCGTCAGCCGGTTCACCCCCAATTCAAGGGCAAGACAGCGAATCGAAGGAAGCTTGTCATGCGCATTCCATTCCCCCCGTTCCATTCGCGCCATGATGTGATCGTACACTTGTCTATAAAGCATGCAGACGCTCCCCCTTGTCGAGGTTGTTCGAAATTTTGTTCAAAAAAGACTCCTGAGACTATTGTACCGCACTTCCCTCCCATCTGTTCTATTGGCAAGCATCTGTTCTATTCCGGTCCGTATAACATGATGGGAAAAGGAGGCGCACTTATGATCATCGTGAATTACTTACTCGTCTGTCTTATCTTTGGCACAACCTTTCTCGCCATCAAAATCGGCGTCGATGTCTCTGCCCCGCCGTTTCTATCGGCCGGAATCCGCTTCTTCATCGCAGGGGCGCTGTTGTTCGGCTGGATGATGTGGAGGAAAAAAGCAAGCCTGCCGCTCCTGCTGCATAAAGATATGCTGCTTACCGGCATCGGACTCACTTTCGGCACCTTTGCCGCCTTGTATTGGGGCGAGCAATATGTCGCTTCGGGAGTCGCGGCCGTCTTATCGGCTACGGGCCCGATGATGATTCTGATCCTGCAGCTCATCATGCTGCGCCAAAAACCGTCCGCCCGGTCTCTGCTTGGCTGTCTTGCCGGATTATTCGGCGTTTTCCTGCTCATCGCGCCAAGCCTTACGTTATCCGCCAGTCTCGGGCTGCTCATTGGCAGCATTGTCATTATTGCCGGAGAGGCGTTCTATGCATCGGGCGCGTTGTACTCCAAACGGGTTACGCAGCGTTTCCCGGAGTCGTCGCCGATTGCGCTGAATGCGGCGCAGATGATATATGGCGGATTACTGCTGATCTTGCTGTCCGCTTGCACAGAGCGGTGGCATGTTCAGAGCCTGTTGTCCGCGCAAGCGCTCGGATCGCTGCTCTATCTGATCATTATCGGTTCGATGATCGGGCACAGCCTGTTCTATTGGCTGGTGGCCAAGACGGGCCCGGTCTTCGCCTCTACTTGGCTGTATGTATCCCCGTTGGTCGCCATTGCCATCGGTGTCCTTCTCTATGGAGAATCGGTCACTTGGATGACAGGAATCGGTGCCATCACCGTCATTGCAGGTACCGTGCTTGTCAATTGGGACAGCTTGCAGAAGCTGTTCCGGAAGCCCCGGACGAAAGAGGCGCCCCTTCAGGAGGCTCACTCCCGATCTTAAGGCAGCTTATGCAGTTGATAACACGCAGATAACACGTAACCAGGCTCCCTCTGTTTTGAATGGGGTGCAGACGGAAGCTGCTCCTGGAAAATAACGGCCGGCAGCGTTCGGATCCCGGAACGCTGCCGGCCGTGTTCATCGTTCTATGAATTGCCATAACTATCCGCCGCGATGACCGGGGCATCACATATACCGGGCGATGATGCGGACCAGCTTGACCGGGAGCTCTTGCAAATTCGTCATATCCAAAAATCGCTCGGCTCCATAGATTTGACTAATGACCTCTTTATCTTGGCCGATGGCGGCGGCCAGCACGGCCACTCCCTTCCGCTCATACTCGGCGATGGTCTGCTGCATGTCCCGGATCGCCCGGCTTCCCGTGTAGTCATCCATCGCTTTCGGTTGGCCGTCGCTGATGCTGATCAGCAGCTTGGTCTGCTGCGGAGCGGAAGCCAACCGATCTCCGAGGATGCGTAGAGCGAGGCCGTCCCGGTTATTGCTTCTGGCCCGCATCCCCATCAGCCTGAACCGATCTTCGGGATCCGCCGTCTCTCCGTCGGTATAAGCAAATATCGACATCTGCTCCAGGCGGGCAGCATCGGCCGTGTCCCCGTAGATGAAGACAGGTATCTCGCACATTCGGCAAAATTCGTAGACGGCGAGCGCCGCGCGCTTGGCGGCTTCAAGCCTGCCGAAGGCGGACATCGATGCCGACTCGTCCACTCTCAGGCCGACGGCCAGGGACGGGAACTCCGTCGGAGGACGCCGCTTGGCGAAATGCTTATAATCGCGGCAGGCGATGCTGTCGGCTACAAATTTGCTGCCGTAATACCGGTTCCTCGCCCATTCCGAAGAACTCTCATACTCCAACAGCGGAAGCGCCTGTCTGGCCATTTCCCGTACGACAGGCATCAGTTCCTGGCTCAGGCGTGCATATTCCTGACGATGCTCATCCAGGACGTCCGGATGATGAACGATGAGCCTGATCCCTTGATGAATCGACTGCGCCGCCGCCTCTCTGGCCTCTTGATTCCGCTTTTTCCGAAAATCCCGCTGCCGGTGCTTCGCGTCATCCGGCACGTTATCCGGATGGGACTCATGATACAGGGGAGCCCCGTCCTCTCCCATATCCCGGCTTGCCGTACCGGCTGATTCGCTGGAAGCCGCTGCGCCAATAGAGCTTTCGTCGCTATCCGCCGACTTTTGCAAGGCGAAGCCCCTTTCCTCGGCTTCCTTGTCATCCACAGCGTCAAGATCGCCGGCAGTCTCCCATGTCCTTATCTCAGCGGTCCCAAGAATCGTTTTTTTTTTGCGGCCGCGTCGATAGTATCGAGACCTGCCAACAACTCATGGCTTTGCAGCGCTTCTTCCAATCGCTTGATTTCTTCGGAATCGGTCGTCATTTTGTAAATGACTTTATAGTAGAGCGACTCACGGGCCGAAGCGCCTCGGGCAACCGCATCCGCCCAGTAGAAGAGCGAGCGCATCCCGGCCACGCCCTTGATGGCATGGGCCCGGGCAGCTTGATCGAGAACGATGATGACATCCGCCAATACGCCCAGCACCCGTTGATTTCGAAAGTCGGTTTTGGCCATGGTCCGTTCCACCATAACGCTCTTGGCCGGCAGATCCATCTTCTCCGTATGCTGCACCCGGTCGCGCAGCGCTTCGTTCAGCGGCCTCGTCCCGGCATAACTGCGATTCGTCGTAATGACCGCGATGAAGTCGGGATGCCGGCGGATCACTTCGGTCGGCAGGTTGATGCTTCCATCCAGCTCCAGAGCCGAGTTCAAGGCCATGAGCACGGCGGCATCGCGGATTACGGTCGGCTCTTGGATTTCCAGCAGATAGCCATGCCGGTAGGCTCTCACGATCTCGGAGGGGTAGAATCGATACTCCACCCCTTCACCCTCGTGATGCTCCGCAACCCGCTTCAGCAATTGCTTCATCTTGAGAGCCGCCTCTTCCGGGGCAACCCCCAGGGCGTCCGTCAATATTTCCGTGGCGCTCCGGAACCCGTCGCTCTCATACAAAGCATTCAATGCAAGCTGTTCTTCCGGTTTCAGCTTTGTCATCCGTTCGGGCGCAATCACCGGCAAGATCGCCCCAATCACATCGGATTTATCCATATCGGCGAAGCAAGTCACCTTCGTATAGGGCAGCCCGAAATGAGCGGACAATGCTTTGGCAAGCTGCGTTTTGCCCGACCCGGCATCGCCCTCCAGCAAAATATTCGCGATTTTCATCTCGCCGCGGTTCCAGTTTCGTTTTATTTCCTTACATATCCGCAACTCTTCCTCGCTTGCTTGATGAGAACGCGCCTTCGTCCAGACAAGCGCTTGTTCGGTCTCAGTTAAGTTTCTCCCAGGCGACAAGCGAAAATCTTCTGCGTGAATCATCTTCCTTCTCCTCTCGGGCCGTTTCGAGTAACATGCCTTGATCTCTCACTCTATTATTTAGTAGTTTACTTATTTACTAAATTACTAAACATAATTATAGAGTGCATGTTCGGCTTCGTCAATCCGCGTCTTGCCCAACAGATGCCCGCTGAGAGGACATCCGGCCAATGCGCGCAAAAAAAGCCGCCATCATGCGGCTTATTGTGCAAGTGCAGCTTCGGCCCTTTACTGCTGCGGCATGAGAACATGGCGCAGCGTCGATTTCAGATCCGATAGTTCACGGTGATAAGCATTCATTTGCGCCCTTAGACGATCCATCACCGTTTTGTTCCGGAGGAGCTTGATTTGCTTGTCCATCGTCTCTTTGGCCCAATCCTTCACATAAACGATTACTTGCATGTCCAACAGATGCAGCAGATTGATTTCTTCCTGCCCGGGCAAGGCATGGTAGACGAGGATCGGCATTTTTTTAAATAAGCATTCGCTAACCGTTACTCCCCCCGGCTTGGTCAGTACCGCGTCGGCCTGATTGTATAAATCATTCATTCCCGCTCTCGATTCAATATAAGGCATCGGAATGATGCCGGGGCAGTTTTTCTTCTTCAAATGGCGATATAGCGCTTTATTCTTTCCGCATAGCACGATATAACGAACTCCCTCCGCCTTCCCGATCGTGCGGCACAACGATTTCATGATCCCCGCGCCAAGATTTCCCCCCGTAATCAAGACCGTGAATTCGGAATCCGCTTGCTTCCGTTCCGGACGCGAAGCGGTGAATTGCGGATGCACCGGTATGCCGGTGACGAAAATATGATCGGCCGGAACGGATCGGTTGGTCAGCCACTCCTTGATATGCGCATCCGGAACGAAATGATAATCGATTCCGTCCCTCCCCCATACATCATTGATAAAAAAATCCGTATACACATTGATTACCGGAATGGAAAGGAGGCCGTTGCGTTTCAAGCGATCAAGCAAGTACGACGGCAGCGCATGAGTGCACAGGATGCAATCCGGCTGCCTTTCCCGTATCAATTGTTGCATGCCTCTCATAAAGATCATCTCATAGAGACGGTAACGCCTCTTGCTGCGGAGCTGGCGGCCGCAGCTTTTCCGGTACATCCAGCTGTAAGTCATCGGCAGGAAGTGAATCCATTTCAAATAGGTCGAGGACACCAAGCCTTCCACGCGCCTGCCGTAGGTGTAGTCCAAAATATCAACGATGTCGCATTCGATGGACGGATCGATCGACCGCAAATGCTCCGCCAGCGCATCGGCGGCTTGATGATGTCCCATTTTGATTTGCAAAAAGGGCAGTAACAGAACTTTTGTGGCCATGTCCTTTCCTCCCCAACCAAGCTTCCTCTTGAATGATTAATTTGCGCGAAATCACCGGCCGGCATACATAAAGGGCATGAATCGAAGCTGGAGCGCATCGCGCTCCATGAATTACCGCAGACATGGACCTGCCGATTTTTATATACTGGTATATAGAAAGGAGTTTTAAGTTATGCTATTATTTGTGTTTATCGCATTCCTCTTGGCTATGCTGGCATACCTTTTATATAAAGCTCATCTGAATACGCGGCAAGTAAATATGAACAGGATCAGCCTGGAGAACAGCGCGCCGAACCGTTCCGGGCAGGCCCTTCATGTCTTGCATCTATCGGACTTGCATCTGGAGAACATCTCGATTTCGCCGAAGCAATTATTCGACAAGCTTGCAGACGAACAGATTGATCTCATCGCTCTAACCGGCGATTTTCTTGATCGGACCCGCTCTATACCGAAGCTGATCCCCTATCTCAAGGTGCTGAACCGCCTGCAGCCGGCCTACGGCATGTACGCGGTGTTCGGGAATCATGATTATGTGCTGAAGGGCAAGGACTTTGCTTCGTTGCAGCAAACATTGGAGCAGAACGGCTGTAAAACGCTGCGGAATGAAAATGTCATGATTGACATCAACGGAACGCGGCTCAATATTATCGGGATCGATGATTCCAGCACGGAACGAAGCGATCTTGCCGCTTCCTTCGAAGGGATCGAGCACGGATACCGCCTTGTGCTCACGCATGATCCGAATATTGTGCTGAACATGAGACGATACCGATTTGATTATTTGCTATCGGGGCATTTTCATGGGGGACAAATCCATTGGCCGAAGCCGTATCATTTGGCGGCCATGGGGAAGCTGGTCGGCATGAATATGATCAAAGGCCTGCATGTCTATGACGGCAAACCATTCTATATCAGCGAAGGCCTGGGTCAGACCGGGGTGAACATTCGCGTAGGCAGCCGGCCTGAAATAACCATCCACCGCTTGCCGGTGGCATCATCCGAATCGATGATGGAACAAGCAAAGACTCTGGCAGCCATGTAACCGCCAGAGTCTTTTTTGTCATCCCGCGAACCGGTTCAATTTCGTCCCGCGGCAACCAAGGGAGCCGCCGGGCCCTTCCCGCAACCCTGCCGCAGCATCCGGGCAGGAACCTCTTCCAGCCGCTCGCCTTCGCGAAGCCGGTAATTTTCCCTCTGAATTCTTCCCGGGTTCTCAGGCTGTTGCAAACCCCCTGTTTTTTGTGAAGGGGTGGAGATGGTCCATTTTCCTCATCCAAACTTAGGCTTTTAGAACGTTTTAAATCGATTTTTCTACCGGGAGAAGAGATCCCTCACAGGTAAAAAGCCCCATAGACTACGCAATCGCCTGATTTTACGGGATCCAAGCGACCGCGTCGGATGCCGGGGCATCATCGCCTTCAGGAAGCACTATCGGCCTGCTGGAAGCATCGTTGCCTCCTGGGGCTTGGACGTGCGGAGGAAATTGCTGCTATTTTACAGGAATTTCGGCTTCACGAGTCCACATCCCGAGGAATTGCTGCAAATCTACATCATTTTAGGCCCTTTTGCTTGAAGCCGAAGCGAAACAGGGGAAATTCCTGTAATTTTGCAGGATTTTCTTTCTGGAAAAGTCGTCCCTATCGAATTGCTGTATTTATGCAGGATTTCGCTTACTGAATCGGCGTGTCTGGAGAAATCGTGGAGTTTTGCGGATTTCGCCTGCCGGATGGGCATGTCTAGGGAAATGGTGCAGTTTTCAGGATGGTGGAAATATCCATTTTCAACTTAAAACTTCTTTCTCAACAGCCGGGTTCTGCATGAATGTGATCCTTGGGTCGCTCACTGTCCCGCCTCCCTCAGCATGATCATGATCTCCTCAACGACGATCTCCGGTTCATCATGATGAATGTAATGCCCGCTGCGGGCCGCTATTCGCTGCTTGCTTGAAGCGGAAAATCGCATGAAGCCGGCTTGAAGCTTCTGCTCAACTTCCAATATAGCTCGAGAAGGCCAGTCCTCCCCGCTGTCATCGGGCAAGCCTCTTGTAATAATGGAGAGAGGAATGCCGCTTGTCCGGGCATGCTCTTCGACCTGCCGGTAACTCTGGACCTTATCGATCTTCTCCCGGTTCAGCATCGGATTTTCGTAATATTCCCGGTTTCTTGCGATCAGATGTTCAGGCAACACCTTTTCATAGGCAAGCTCTTTAAATTCGGGGGCGGCGTCAACCAAGACGATGCCGGACACCGTATGGGGATACAGGCTGGCATACAATCGGGCGACCAACCCTCCAAAAGAATGTCCAACCAACACATAGGGCGGTTCCATATCTTGCGCCAGCAACAACCCGTACAGTTCAACGGCCAGATCCAGGCAAGTCCGCGGCACTGGCACCGCTTCGCTCCTGCCAGTCCCTGCCCTGTCATAAGACAAGGTAGACGCCGCCGGCGAGATCCGGTGCTGGATCTCGTTCCAAGTCTCGGAACTGTCGCCCAATCCCGAGATGAAGATAACGCCCATTCCGCCTTTTCCCGAAGCTTTGCTATACAGTCTGATGTTATTAACCGTATGGAAGCTTTCCATAAAACCGCTCTCGCGGCCCAAATCAGATATCCTGTTGTTCATCTCCCGGTTCTATGTCCTTTCTTTGAAATCATAACTGCCATAATTTGCGATTTATTGGCAGCGTTGGCTGCATGCTTTCTTATTCTCCAAGTTTTCGCTAATCTCCTGCTTCAGCCTTCCCAGAGCCATATATTTTCGCCGGATCACAAAATAGGCACATTAAAGAGCGCAAAGTAATATTCTGCAGTAATGATTGAACCGAGGGAGATCTTAGATGAGAAAGAAAATAACCTTTGATTACATTGTTGTAGGTACGGGCCCGGCCGGCGCTGTTCTGGCAAAAATCTTATCGGACGATAAAAAAACGTCGGTGCTCGTGCTGGAGGCAGGCGAGAACCGCGATAAAGACGTCCCGATCCGGGACTCCACGCAAGCTCCGGAACTGGAGGAAAACTTTTTCCCCCAATATTTTTGGCAAGGAGAAGGCACCCCGCAAGAAGGCGTCGACGATCGAGCCTTTGAATGGACCACAGGCCGCCTGGCCGGAGGGGGATCGTCCATTAACGGAGAACAGTATGTACGTCCGACTGCGGAAGTAATGGAGAAATGGGAACGGCTGCTTGGCAATCTGTGGAGCCCCGAAAAAGCCGTCCAGCGGTTCAAACGGTTGGAGCGGTACACTGGGGAAACGACGGACGCGAGCGCGCACGGATATCATGGCCGAATCGACATTAGACAGGCACCGGCAGAGCCAACGGCGATGGCGGAAAAATTGACGGACGCCATAGAAAAAGCGACCGGATTTCCGCGTATTCTCGATTATAATGATCCGGACACTCCCCTGGGGCCCTTTACCCGCTGGCAATTGTTCCAAAAACGGAATGGGGAGCGGGAAAGCGCATCGACAGCCTTCCTCTCGGCCGATGTGGTCACGCCAGCCGGCCGGGGCGTGCGCGGGCGCAAGCTGACGGTACGGTATCAAGCTACCGCGCTTCGCATCCTCTTTTCCCGCAAACGCGCGATTGGAGTGGAGTATTTGCAAGCAGGCAAATGCGTTCGGGCTTACGCACGCAAGAAGGTCATCCTATCGGCGGGGATTAACAGCGCCCAGCTCTTGATGCTATCCGGCATCGGCCCCGCAGGCGTGCTTAGGGAAGCCAATATCCCCGTTATCTATGACAATCCCAACGTCGGTCAGCGCTTGCGAAACCACACCTTGAACTTCGCGGTGTTCTCCGCGAATCGTCATGATCGGGCGTTGCCAGCTAATGATCCCGATGCGCTGTATACGGGCGGAGCCTTCTTGCCCGATCCAACGGGCCTCGATCCCCATCGGCGCGCGGTTCAGCTTATCGGAATCGGATCCAGAGGCATGTTAACCGTGGCTATTCTCTATTTGCGTCCCAAAAGCCGCGGGTCGATCACGATTCAAAATAAAGACCCCCTTACCATCGTGCTGGCTGACGAAGGATTCCTCGCCAATCCGGATGACATGGAGGCCGTAAAGAATATTTACAAGATATATATTAAAAATATCGCTTCAGAATTGGCCCTCATTGATCCATCCTACCGGTTGGTATCGCCCGATCCGGCGGTGATCGATAATGACGCTCAGCTTGAAGCCTTTATTAAAGACAATTTTGATCACAATCATCATCAGCAGGGCTCGCTCCGAATGGCACCGCTCCGCAAAGGAGGAGTCGTGGACCGCGCAGGCAAGGTTCACGGAGTAAAAGATTTGATTGTTGCCGACGCTTCAATCATTCCATTTACGGTAGACGGCAATACTTCGGCTTCGGCATATCTTATCGGGTACACCATCGCCAGGCGGTTGCGCGGAGAAACGATGCGCCGGAAAGGGCGCGATTTGGCCAAAATGGAGCGGATAGAAGAATAAGGCTGCGAGAGGAAGAGCCGTCTTGAACAAGCCTCGCCAGCATTGGAAGCCGGCGGAACTTATGGTGAAGACGGCCTCTCCCCAGGCATGGAATGGCCCTGCGTCCAGCTTATCCCAAGAAAGCTATCGATTCTTTCGTTTTTCTTGCAAAGGCGATCGGATTGTCAATGGACTCCCAGTGGATGTACATTAAACGGGGGCTTTCATTTAACCAGTGGTTGTGGAGTGCCGTGACTTTAATTCCGTGCCGTTGAAGATTGCGAATTAACCGGTTGGCTTGATTCTGAAACACGGCCGTTTCCCCTAGACAAAGGGCGCGTCCGGAGCGATCCAGCGATTCGAAGGAGAAGAGCTGATAACGGACCAATGGAGAAGTCGTCCGTCTTCCCAGAATGGTCGCTCTCAGCCTTCTCGCACGGCTGACGAAGCAGACCGGACCCGGATCGATCTCATGCTCCCCTCCCAAGATTCTGGCAAACTGATTACATAATCTTCTGAACTGCGCACTCGCTTTTACACTCGCCATGATAAACCTCCTCTTGGTTTTGCCACATTGTATTACTGTCATGAGCGAAGTGTATATGTGAATGCCCAGTCGAACCGGAATCTCTCTAAAAACGGTTACTTTTTTGCGAATTGGGCGCAAGCCGTGCTCCAGGCAGGCTTTTTCCCATAAACTAATGTTTTTGCCTCCGCCCGTCAAGGGTAACACATCGTCAAATGCAGCACCGCTTCCTCCTCGCCGGGATTGTGGTAACGGTGGGATTCCGTTGCCGAGAATTGGATGGAATCAAAGGTTTGCAGCGAGTATGTCTTCTCTCCGATCGTTAATTCGATGGAGCCTGCCATCACCGTAACGATTTCAATCGTGCCGGCATGATGGTTCTCCGGAACGTATTCCGTATGCGGCTGTACATATGCGCGATGCATCTCCAGCTTTTCCCTGACGTCGCTGAACATCGGCTCAAGCGTCCATCCTGGATGGTCGCTGTCATATTTCGGCCCTTCGCCGGCACGGGAGAGCGACACCGCATTTCCCGGCTTCAACAGCGCCATCAGCGGGACCTCCAATTGCTTCGAAATTTTCCACATCATCCCGATCGTCGGATTCGTGTCTCCGCGCTCGATATTGCCGAGCGTCAATTTGCTTACCCCGGTTCGAGCCGCGAGCTCCTCCAGACTCAGCTTCCGATCCTTGCGCAGCTTGCGGAGGTTGCAGCCGACCGACTGCATCAGCATTTTCGTCTCATCTTCATGGACAGGCTTCATGCCGCATCACACCTTTACCAGAGATTAAAAGTATATTATTATTTACTTTATATTATTTATAGTATATCATCATTTACTGCGATTGGATGAAAATGATTATCAATGAGGTGAGACAAATGAGAGCCATCATCGTTGGCATATTATCGTCGCTGTTCTTCTCGGCGACCTTTATTATCAACCGGGCCATGAATCTTTCCGGCACCAGTTGGGCATGGACCGCGTCGCTCCGTTTTCTGCTGGCGCTTCCCTTCCTGATCGCCATCGTCGCCTTCCGCGGCAACCTGGCAGGCCTGCTCCGCGAGATGCGCAAGCACCCGCTGCAATGGCTGCTCTGGGGCACCCTTGGCGGCGTCGGCTTCTACTCGCTGCTCAGCTTCGCCGCGGTCTTCGCTCCTTCCTGGCTCACTTCCGGCACGTGGCAGATCACGATCTTGGCGGGAGCCTTGCTGTCGCCGATTTTTTACGTGACTGTGCCCGCGGAAGAAGGGCCGCGAAGAGTGCGGCAAGCGATTCCCTATCGTAGCTTACGTATATCTGTCATTATATTAATCGGCGTCATCCTCATGCAAGTGACCGAAGCGGGGCAAATTACGATCTCCGAGCTGCTGGCGGGCTTCCTTCCGGTTCTCGCCGCCGCCTTCCTCTATCCGCTCGGCAACCGCAAGATGATGGAGCTGTGCCACGGCAGGCTGGATACTTTCCAGCGCACTCTGGGCATGGCGATCAGCAGCCTGCCGATCGCGATTCTGCTGGGCCTGTACGGGACGGCCAGCGTCGGCTGGCCGACCAGCCCGCAGCTTCTGCAGGCGCTGCTGCTCGCCGTCTGCTCCGGCGTGATTGCCAGCCTTCTGTTCTTCCTCGCCACCGATATGGCGAAGCACAATAACATGCTGCTGGCGGCGGTCGAATCGACGCAATCCGGCACGATGGTATTCACCGTGCTGGGGGAGGTGCTGCTGTTGAACGGCACATTCCCGCAAGGCTTGTCGATGGCGGGCATGATCATCGTCATTATCGGCATGGCGGCGACCAGCCTGGCGGGGCGGCGGTTCGCGCCGGCGGCGCCCGCGGCGGCCGCTAAGGAGCAGAGGGCGTAAGGCCGCGGCTCCCCTACATGGCGCAACCCTCCGGTGCCGCCGGAGGGTTGCGTCGCGTGTTGCGTTCATTTATCCGTCAGGGTCGTCATGGCCTTCACCAGTCCGTTGTAATAGCGGAAGGAAACATAGCATGCCTCTCCGTTAACCATATGGACCACCCGCTTCAGCTTGTCTATCTCTTGAATATTGTTCACATTGACAATATACGCCTTGTGGCACCGGTAGAACCGCTCGTCCAACTGCTTCTCCAGCTCTTTCAGCGTTCCATAGAACTCAATCTGCCGGTTCCGCTCGTGAAGCTTGATTTTATGCGGCGAGGATGAAGTCTCGAAGAAGAGCACATCCTCATATTTCACATTGATAATGGATTCATCGGTCTCGATCGTGATCCTCCGGGGATCCGCGCCCTTCTTCAAATGACGTTCATATGCTTTGCGCAGACATTCCTCCAACCGCATCTCAAATTGGCCCGGATGATCCTTCATAATAAAATCAAAGGCTTCGACTTTGTACTGAAACGTCAGATAGCTCAGTTCCGAATGAGTGGTCACGAAGACGATCAAGCAGTCCGGATACTTGTCGCGCAGCAGCCCGCCGAGCTGGATGCCGTTCATATCGGCCTTCAGATCAATATCGAGCAGGAAAAGGGCCGGAGTGCCGTCACGTCCCGGCCGCTCCGCCAGTTCGCGGTAGTCGCCGGTAGCCAGAGCCACCTTCATGTCCAGCTTCTGCTTGATAATGGAATGTGTCACGAATCGTTCAAGCTGTTCGCGCTGCCGTATGTTATCCTCGCATATATAGACGCTTAACATGAGGTAATCCCCTTTATCCCGATATATCCTTCCCGCGATGGATCTGCTTGATCCGAAGCTCCTGCATGAATGTCATCGCGGCAGGGTCGATCTCCGTATTCAGAGCCGCATGGGGGTACTTGCGATCAAGCAGTTCCCGCACGATTGACAGGCCGAGGCCCCGATTCTCTCCTTTGGTGGAAAATCCGTATTCGAACATTTTATATAGCGGCGGGATCTTCTCGGAGCAGCTGTTGCGAATAATGAAAAGCGTGGAACCCTTCGCCGATACGATGCCAAGCTCGACCCGGGGCTCTGGCGTCTCCAGCGCCGCCTCGATCGCATTATCCATCAGAATCCCCATGATTCTGCACAGATCGAGCGTGGACATGTCCACCTCGTCGATGTCTTCCGCGATGTCGACAAAGACATCGATCCGCTCCGTCAGAGCTCGCAGCATTTTCGAGGAGAGAACCCCTTTGAGCGGCGCGCTCTTGATATGTCCGAGCAGCGACAGTCTCGTATTCATCTGGAACAGCTTCTCGGAATACGCGTATACATCACCGTAGAAGCAGCGCTTCAGTTCCGTATAGTTCTCTTCCTCAATGAACCCTTGCAGTGTAGATAAAATGTTGGCATAGTCATGCTTAAATGCTCTCATATCATGCAGCACCGCTTCCAAGGAGGCCGCATACTCCTCCATCTGCCCCAATTCCCGCTCCACCTGCCGTTTCTCCATTTCCTTCGCGAACGTGTACGTATATAACCGGTGACTGGTGGCAATAACGGCGATATACACCGCCAGCAGCAGCGTATGCAGAAGCATGCCGTCCACATCGGTCGCGTCCCGGTAAAAGAGAAGGGAAAGATAGATCCCTCCCATGATCATGCACATATTGCCGAACGAAATAAATATGCGCTGCCGCAAAGAAAACACATGCTTCTCGCCGCGGCCCTCCCGCTTCGTTCCGTCCGCGAACATCCGCCCAATCAGATAGGCGACGAGTCCAATGAACGCGAACAGAAATAATTGCTCTGCCGCCGGATGAGTCTTAGGCAGCAGCTCTGCCCACAAAATGTGGCTGATCTGCTGGGCGAACAGAAAATTTACATAAGTCAGCGCGCCGAATAGCAGTGATGCTGCAACATCTTTGGTCCGCATATAGACGAGCAGGAAGAATAACGCGATGATCAAGGCCGTGCTCATATCCATGTTTATACCACCGGCTTCTCTTTTCTTCTAGGTTGCCCGGTCCGGGGCTTCTCCCTTCCGAATCGCGAACAGGAAGCCCCACGTCAAAAACAATTGGGCAGCGATGATTACGAGTATCGACACATATGAGTATACCATCCAGGTTGCCGATACGGCCATCGACATGGCCCAGAGCGCATACTTGCGCTTATGCTCGAACATCTGGCGGGTGTGGCTCCAGTTGAGATTCGGCCGCTTATAGTCGTAATACAGCTTGATAAACGTAACGAGAACGAGCGAGCACAGCATGACGGCGAGCAGCCCTGGCGAATACCCCGCCGGATGAGAGGCGCGGACGATCGCATAGGCAGCCGCATACAGCGGCAGCGTAATCGCGAGACTGAATATATATTTCCCCGCGAACAGGCTCTTTACCGATACCGGCAGAGACAGCAGCAGCTCGCGGCAGGGCTTCTCGTAAGAGAACAGCACGCCGGGCGTCGAGCAGGACGACAGCAGCGTCGACAGGAAGAGCGCCAATTCGCTGTCCGCATCAGAGACCATAACGGCGTTCCAGAGGAAAAAAAGGATAAACAACGAATACCCGATATGATTCACAAGGAGCACTTTATCGCTTGCGAAGCGGACGAACTCCCTCTTGAGCCAATTGAACTTCATGCTCGATCGCCGTGACGGGAAGCGCAGGAAGCCGCGTTCATAAGCGAAAAGAACGGCGCCAATGCTGACGATGGAAGCGGCCCACCCGGCGATGGCGCATGCCGCCCCTGCCAAGACGGATTGCAGAAGCGTGAGCCTCCCGCTATATGCGCTTGCGGCAAGAATAGACAGGACAAGGGGCATGACGCGAAGCGCATAGGTCTTGATCCATAACACAAGCGCATACTGGAAAATGAACGTTCTCTTGTCTACCGGCAGAGACAGCAGCAGCTTGTACTTCCGGTCTCTGACCTTGGAGATGGACGACAGCGCCGATAAATACAACGCAGCCGCCATCGTCCCCTTCAGAAGGGTGCCGAGCGATTGGAGGCCGAGAGCAATATACGGAGCGGGGATGACGAACAGGATGACCGCCATGACGGCAGCGATAGCGAACAGTTCTCTGCTCCATCGTTTGTTCTTGGTCTCATCAAGCAGCAGAACTTGAAAGAGCGATGCCGGGTTATTCATGGCCAATCACCTGGAAGAAGCGCTCTTTTACCGAGCGCTGCCCGCTGGTCGTGACGCATTCCTCGATGGTCCCCTGATGAAGGATGAAGGCCTGGCCGCAGATATGGTCCACGATCGGGAACAAGTGGGTGGACAGCAGCACCGCGTTCCCTTGCGCCGCATAAGCCCTTATTTCCTGATAGAAGGTCTCGATCGCCACCGCGTCCAGGCCCACCAGCGGTTCGTCCATAATCAGCAGCGGGCATTGAAGCAGCAGCGCATTGATCAGCGCCGTCTTCTGTCTGTTGCCGAGCGACAAGGCGCCGATCTTCCGATGAAGGAAGGAGTCGAAAGAGAAAGCCGCGCATAGTTCCGCCAACCGGGCGGTGTCAAGCCTTTTGCCGTATAGACGGTGCACCATTTCCATAAAGGCGATGGGCGGCATCTCATCGAACAATTCCGGATGATCCGGGATAAAGTATCGATGGCGCTTCAGCCGCAACGAATTGCCCGGAGTGAGCTTCTCGCCGCAGTAGCGAATCTCTCCCCTATATTGGCTGTGAATCGAGGCAAGAATATGGAGCAAGGTTGTTTTTCCCGCTCCATTCGCGCCGAGCAAGGCGCAGATGGTTCCCTCCTCGACCCGCAAGTGAACATTTTCGATAACGTGCTTATTTTTCGTATACCAACCATACAGATGGTTCACTTCCAGTATCATCGCATCCACCCTGCCTTATTTATCCGAATGTTTTAGGGCGCCATAGAGCTTGAATCCCGTTCCAAGCGCCACGGCAAACGCCACGATCGTGAGCAGGAGGCTTCCCTTGATGGCATAAATGACGCCTGCCGCCCCCCATACGGCGAGCATGACGACGGCAAAGCTTATTTTTTTCTTTTTCGTATCCAGCATCGCTGACCCCTTCCTATTGAGTTGATACGCTTATTGTACTTGTTCGCGGGAGGAGATCTGCCGTTCTGTCTTCACAGGCATCGTATTCGTGCCGACAGTCATCGGACGGCAGCCTGCCATGACGCTCAAGACCTCAAAGGGCACGTTCAGGATGCGCCTGCCCCCTGCCAGGAGCTACCAGGCCGGAGCGTTCGTCATGTTCGCGGCAGAAGAAAAGACATGCCCCGAGCTCGTCCCTTGGAACGGGTGATCTCCGAAGCATGCCTTTTCCTTTTTCATATCTTCTTCGTTCTGTTCTATCTCTTGTTGTTGTCTATTCGGACTGCCCTTCTTGAATTCCAACGACGCCGGTCGGATCGATGCCCGTCTTCACCTTGAATACGTCCGCAAGCGAGCTGAAGGGAAGATATAGCGTGCCGTCCTTGACGAGCGGGGCCGTTTTCAGCTCGACGTTCAGGTTGCCGACGGCGGCCGTCGTCCCGCCTTCCTTCAAGGCGATCCATGTCGCCCCGCGCACGAATTCATAAGCGCCCGTATCCTTATTATGCTCGACTGCGTAGCCAAGCGCCTTCCCGATCGCTTCCGCCGGCACCATCACGTCCTCTTCCGTCGTGAATACGTCCTCAGACGGGACGCCGATGCCCTCGCCATTGACGACGATCACCCAATGCATGCCCCCGAAGGAATCTTGCGGGAGCTGATCCGGCCGGCTCTGTATCGTGACATCGCCTTGCTCGTTCAAGCTTACGTCCGCCTTCAGCACCTCGGTTGCGAATTGGAGCGGCACATACATCGTCTTGTCCTTAAGCACGGGCGCTTTGCCGAGCCGGATCGGCATCTTGGCGTAGTTGAACTGGTCCTTGTTCAGCTCCACGCTCGTCCATAGGGCGCCCTTCACGGCTTCGACCGACTTCTTCTTGGCGTTCCATGTCAGATCGTATCCTGCGCTCTCCATCACCGGCCGCAGCGGAATCAGAAGATAGTTCCCGTCCAGCACAATAACGGCATCGACGTACTGGCCGTCAACGGTCAAGCTCTGCCGCTCGGAGACGAGTTTCAGCCAGTCCTTGTTGAGACTCGTCCCGCGGGTCGTGCCGATGATTTCTCCGTTCTCGTTATGGACGAATTGCTTCACATATTCATCATAAAAATTACGTTCCTGCTCCACGGGAACTGTCGTCCCTTGATCGTTCATCGCGCTCGCCGGCGCGGCAAAAGGTTGCGCGCTCGTCAGAGCGATCGCCAAAGCGATAGAAGCCGCAATGGTTTTGTTCATTGGATGTCATCCTCTCTGGAGTGCGGGTCATATCATGGACTCCAATTGCGCAATTGGGTGACCGCTCTCACACTCTCAGACGGAGATGATTCATGCAAGGTTGCACAGAGCGAGCGATTTTTTGGCCAAGAGCATTGGCAGAGAGCCCTGCGCTCCTTTCTCCCCTGGCCCCTTCAGCGAAGGAGGCGCAGGACCAGCTTCTCAAGCAGCGTCCATGGCAGAAGCATCTTCGCGGCCAGGAGCAGGCGCGCCCCGCTCCCGATCGGATAGCGGAAGCGCGGCCGCTTATCCGCCGCGATGCGGCCGATCAGACAGGCGACTTCCCATGGATCGGCCTTCGAGGATGCGCTTTGCCGGGAGAAGCGGAGGATGGTCTCCAGACGGCTCCGGTATGGGGAAGCATCGTCTCCCGCCATAGACGAGAATCCTTTCTCCCAGATATTCGTGGGATACGCGCCAGGCTCGATCAGCGCCACATGGACGCCATACGGCTTCATTTCCAGCCGGAGCGACTCGCTGAAGCCTTCGATCGCGAACTTGGCCGCCGCATAGGGCGCGTAGCCGGGGAACGCGATCCGGCCGCTGATGCTTCCGATATTGATAATCGTGCCGCGGCCTTGCTCCCGCATATGGGGCAGCACCGCCTTCGCGGCGGCAATCGCGCCGAACACGTTCGTCTCGAATTGCGCGCGCCATTGCTCCATCGTCACTTCCTCCACATAGCCGCCCTGCGCGTAGCCCGCATTGTTCACGAGCAGGTCGATTCGGCCATAGGCGCCGAGCGCATGCGCCACGGCCGCTTCGATGGACGCCGCATCCGTGACATCGACCCGGCGCACTTCCAAGCGGGACTCCACGCCGCGGGCAGCCGCCAGTGCGGCCAATGCCTCCGGCCGGGACGTACCCCGCATCGTCGCGATGACCTGGTAGCCCTGTTCCGCCAGCTTCACGGAGGCCAGCATGCCGAACCCGCTCGAAGCGCCCGTAACCAAGGCTACAGGGCGATCCGCCGCTTTGCCTCCATCGCGCATTGTCTTTTCCATCGGTCTCCCCTTCCCTACAGCTTGTATTTGCGCATCACCGGAATGCCGACGCGCGTCAGCAGACCCGCGAGCGAGCGCCACGCGAGCCTCGTGCCTATCGGCAGATGATCGCAGAACACGGCGCTGTACTCAATATCCGCCCGCGCGCCCCGATTCCGCTTGAACTGCGCCGCTCCCGCGCTCTCGTGCAGCAGATGCCCGTTCTCCCGCGCCAGCTCCAGAAGCGCCGCCGACAGCATCCGGTACAGGCCAAGCCGCTGCGGGAGCGCCGTATCATAACCGAACAGCGGCGTCGTCATTATCCCGTCCCGGCAAAAAAATCCGAGCACCGCATCCAAGCGGCCGTCTTTGCGCAAGCCGTGAAGCTGCAAAATGCCGTCACGCAGCGCCAGGCGAATAAATTCTCGCGAAAAGTCCGGATTGTAGCGAGAGTACTTCTCCAGGTACAGCTTGCCGTACAGCTCCTCGATGCGGGGCACATCGGATTCCCCGATCTGCCCGGGGCCATCGATCGTATAGCCATGCCGTTCGATCAAGGCGTAATCCCGCTTCAGCAGCCAGCGCGCCTTCGCATTCTGCCATGCGGGGTCGGCGGGACGAAGCAGATAGATCTGCCGGCTCGGCACGAGGCAGGCGCCTTCCCGGCGGCACCCCTCCAGCAGAGGGCCGTGCAGAGAAGAAGTGAGCGAGCGCAGCATGATTGCGTGCCCCGGGTACTGCCGCTTCAGCGTTGCGACGATAACACGCATATGGCTTTCCGTCAATCGCTCCGGATAGAGATTAGTTGACAACAGCCAATTGTTGACCATCACGCAGGCATCGAATCGGGCCGCCCGCAATCCGGCGCCGATTCCGTTCAGCAGCACCGAGAGAGCGGCCCGCAGCGGCCGGCTCGGGAGCCTGTCGAGCTCCTCTCTCGCATACCGGACATAATGGGTGTAGGGAGAGCAGACGAACGTATTGTCGCCGTATTCCCCGTCCCCTGCCGTGACCGGCAGAACCATGCCGTCCACGCTCAACGCCATCAGCCTTGTGTTCGCGTTGCGGATATACGCGGACACATTCGACTCCATCAGCGGCAGCAGGAAGCTCTTCGCATAGCGCCCGTCTGCCGAATCCGGCCAGCAGAGATCGGAGAGGGTGGCCGCATCATAGAGCCGAACGGATTCTGTTCTCATATCCAGCTCCTCCGCACTCGTCTGAGCTTCCGGTCTCCTGGCCCCTGCGCATACGGCGCGAATTCGATCGCCATCGGCCGGCATCCGGCTTGCCGGCAGAGGCCGTCCAGCGCGGCGCGTACCGCCTCCTCTGCCTGCGGCCGCGACGCGGGATCGATACGCAGGGCCACGCGCATCCGCTCGGGCGACAACTGCACCGCCTCATATTCCTCAATCCGATCCGATGAAGCGATAATGGCGCGGGAGATGAAGTCCGGGAATAACGGAATCGTCCTTCCGCTGTCCCCGGCAGCCGGCACGCAGAACAGATCGTCGCAGCGGCCGTCAATGGATTCGATGGCCATAAATGGCGATCCGCATGGGCAGCGGCCCTTTTTCTCCGTCAGCACATCGTTCAGACGATAGCGGATTATCGGCTGCGCGAGTCGGGAAAAATCGGTCACGATAGGAACGAATTTGCCATGAGCCTTGTCAACATATTCCTTGTCCATGTGCACGATATCTTCATTGACATGTATCGTGCCGTACGCGCACGTCGAGGCGAGAAAGCCTTCGGTGCATTGGTACACTTGGTGAAGCCGTTGCCCGAAGGCGGCTTCGATGAAGGCTCGGTCCAGCGGATCGAGCACTTCCGCGACCGAGATGATCTTGCGCGGCCGGATCGGCAGATCCCCCGCGCGGCGGGAAGCCGCCAGCATGCGCAGCAGGGACGGCGGTCCTACGAGGACGGTCGGCCGCAAAGCATTCAGCCGTTCGATATGGCTGCCGTACGGTGTCAGCAGATCGAAAAAGGCGAACTGCAGCCGGCCCTGCCGCACGCTCTGATATAGCTTGCTGTCCGCCCGGAGGAAGAAAGCGATCCGCTCGCCGCGCAGCAGCGCGCCCGGCAGCAGCTTCGCCACGACGGATCCCGCCCAGGCGAGACGCTCGCGCTCGCTGACGAGGAACAGGCCGCGGTTCCCGCTCGTTCCCGATGAGAGCCCGATCGTGACCGAGCCGATCGCGGAGCGGAAATCCCGGGTGCGCTCCGCCCGCAGCGCGATCTCCATCGCCTCCTCCTTCCTGACGCCGACCGTGTTCAGCCGATCGAAATGCGCCATCATCTCTGTTTTTTCAATGATCGGAAATTGCCGCCACTCCGTGTCGGACCATCCTTCCCACAGCTCGCGGTAAAAGGGGGATAAGGCGCGCACGGCCGCGATATGACGAGCAATCTTCCGTTCCTGCCAACGCTCCAGCGCAGACCGGGAGCGGAGCCTCCCGACGCTCAGCGTATGGATATAGCGCGATGCAAATGCAATGAGCGGTGTCGCTCTCATGGATTTCCCTCCTGATTGATATGCCGGTCCGCCTCCCGGCAGTGGCTCGGCACGATGCGAATATCCGGGCGCGCCTCATGGAGCCGGCACAGCCGCTCGAAGCGGTCTCGGTAATCGGATCGGCTCGACATAATGATCCCGGCGAACGGATGCGGCGGCCGGCGCTCCCGGATGGCCCGGCCGGACCAGGCGGCGTCCGCGCACAGGAAGAAGCTGCCGCGCTCCGTCGTCACGAAGATCCCCATCTGCCCGTGCGCATGCCCGGACACGTCTGCCGCCACGACGCTGCCGTCCCCGAAGAGGTCGCAGCCATAATGGAACGGGAGCCCGTCCGGCAGCTTCAGCCATTCCATTCCTTCGCCCGTATCCGCTATCATGACGGAACGGGCCTCGAAATCATCGGGCATCAAATCCGGCAAAAAACCGGCCCGCAGGGCAGACCACCCGCGCTTGCCCCGAATCACCTCATACGCGGAACGAAAGCAGTGGAAGCGGGCGTTCGGGAAATCCTTCAATCCCGCGATATGATCGGCATGGAAGTGAGAGACGATGATCGTTCCCACATCGGCCGCCTCCGCGCCGAACCGCGCCTTCACCTGCGCGGCGGCGCTCTCGCTCTCCGTGAAGCGGACAGGCGTCACCATCCGGTACAAGCGGTATGGCCATCCCGCCGCCGCCTCGAAGAAGCGGGAGGCGTAGCCGGTATCGAAGAGAACCAGCCCTCTGCCGGGGTGTTCGATGACGGCGAAGCCCGCCGGAAATACGGCCTTGCGCAGCGATCCGTTCTGTATCGTCACCCATTCCGGGTGCGTGCACGAGCCCGTCGTCAGCCAAGTCAGCCGCACAAGGGTTCGATTGATGCTGCTCATTGCGTTCACTCCATCCTGTTCTTCCGTTCTGATTAGGCGGCAATGCAGGGTTCATTGACGACCGTATAGACGATACCCTATACCGGCTCAACGGGATGCGTTCTCCTGCTTCCACCAGGCCGCAAAGCGCGCGAAGCCTTCCTGCAAGCCAACTCGCGGCTCGTATCCGAGCTTCTCTCTCGCCTTGCGGATGTCCAGCGTCTGGCTGCGGCTGACGACGCCGACCGAATAGCGCGTGAACGGAGGCTCGCCGTTCAGCTTGAACAGCCGGTACGCCGCTTCCATTCCCGCGGCGAGGCCGAAGGCCGTCCGGTACGGCACGCGGCGGTACCGCGGCGCCTCCCCCATCTCCGCGAACAAGCGGTTCACCGCGTCGACGAACCGGATCGGCTCGCCGTTGCTGATGTTGTACACCTCGCCGCAGGCCGATTCCGGCGCTCTCGCGCAGCAGATCAAGGCTTCCGCGGCGTTGTCCACATAGGTCAAGTCCAACAGTGCCCGGCCGCCGTCGATGAGCGGAATGCCCCGTTCCCGGTTGGCCCTCATCAAGCGCGGGAACAGCGCCCGGTCGCCGGGACCGAACAGCGCGCGCGGGCGCAGGATGATCGCGGACAGCCCGTCCTTCATCGCTTCGCGCACCCGCTCTTCGGCCAAATATTTCGTGCGGACGTAATCGTTCGCGAAGCGGGCAGGCAGCTCGCTGTCCTCGTCGACGCCGAGGCGGTCGGTATAGTCGAAGTAGACGCTCGGCGTCGAGACCAATACGAACCGCTGCGCTCCATGACGCTGCGCGGCTTCTATCATGTGCTCGGTGGCGGCGACATTGCCCGCATAGAAATCGGCATACGTCCCCCACACGGTGGACAGCCCCGCGCAGTGGAACACCGCCTGCTGCCGTTCCCCCGCGCGCAGCACGGCCTCCTTGTCGCCGAGATCCAGCGGAAGAAAGCGGATGCCGTCAGCCGTCAACAGCGCGCCCCGCTCCTTGTCGCGGCCGACGGCGGTGACATCCCAGCCCGTCTGATGCAGCCGCCGGGCGAGGCACATGCCGAGAAACCCCGTCGCCCCGGTTACCAATGCCTTCATGTCGCATCACCATTCCATTCCAGATCGATTGTGCTTGCTTCCGTCGGCGGAACGCCATGCTTCCGTCCTAGGCGAAGCAGGGCGATCAACGCCGGGACCTGGCCCAGGACAGGCCAAGGATCGCGAGCCCGGAGCAGCACATCCCGGCTCCGGCACAGCGCCCGCAGCGCTTCCTTGCGCTCCGTCCACGCCAGACCGCGGCGCAGCAGGCACGCGGCCATCGCGAACCCGATCATCGCCTGGCGTCCGCCCCGGGGAGCGATGAGCTCCGCTCCGCCCTCCGGCCCGGCATCGCGCAGCACCGCTTCCGCGATCCCGTCCTCCGGAGCGAACAGATGAATTCCGCTCGTCGCCCTCGGATTGCATTCGATCGGGAACAGCGTTCCGTCGGCCGCCTCGATGAAATCGAATGCAATCTGGCCCGTCAGCCGCTCGGCCTCCGCGAAGCGGCGAACCCAGCGGAGCGCCTCCGGGTGGTCGATGGCCGCGAACTGAACGGCCGCGCCGAGGCCGGCGCGGTAGCGGGCCTCATAGGCCGCATGCGCCACCACGCGTCCGTGGCGCACGATGCTGTAGGTGCAGATCGGCGCGCCTTCAATATATTGCTGCAGCACCCACGGATTCGCGGGCGACAGGTTCGCGGGCGCTTGAATATGGCCGCGGCCCGGCCGGGGGCTGCCGATCTGCACCTGGGATGCGAACCGGGAATAGGCCGGCTTCAGCACGACCCGTTCCCGGTCAGACCAAGCGGACAGCGCTTCCGCCAAGTCCGCCGGCGTCTCCATCAGGCGCGTGTCCGGAACGCGGAAGCCGCAAGCGGCTGCGGCCCGGATGAAATCCGCCTTATGATGCAGCCGCAGCAAAGCCGTCAGGCTGTCCGCGAACACAGCGGCCCCGGCTTCCTCCAGCCGCTCGCGGTGCCGCGCCAAATAAAAAATCTCCTCGCAGGTCGGCATGACATGCCTAATGCGATGCTTCGCCACCGCCTTCGCGACCGCATCGGCAAACGCTTCCGGCCCGAACCTCGGCGCCGGCACGGTGAACGAGCCCGCGGCGGCGCGCGAGTAGCGGCTCACATAAGCGGGCAGGCTGTCGCAGACATAGACCCGGCACTTCGCGGCATGCAGGAGGCGGGCCCACTCCAGCGCGGCCGGCGCTCTCCCTCCGGTAATAAGCACGGCGGTCGGTTCCGCTTCAGTAGTCAATGATCATTCCTCCAAGCGTCAGGCCTGCCGACGTCCCGAGCAGCAGGATGCGGTCCCCGCGCTGAATGCGCCCCTGTGTCATCGCTTCATGCAGCCCCATCGGGATCGAAGCCGCGATCGTGTTGCCATGATTCGGCGTGATATACAGGAGCTGTTCCTCGGCGATCCCGAGCTTCCTGCCCAGCAGCCTCATCGCCATCGCGCTTCCTTGATGCGGGATGACGAGGCGGAAATCCGCCATGCGCGCTCCGGCCGCCTCCAGCAGCTCCTTCGTGAAGTCCGGCAGCAGCTTCGAGGCCATCCGATAGATGGCCTGACCGTCCATCCGGAACAAAAACTCCTCGCGCGTCGCTTCGTTGTAAGCCGAAGCGTGCAGCCTCGATCCGCCGCCGCGGATTGCCGACAGCTCGGCGCCGCCGGCGTAGGTGCGGATAGCCGCATGGACGATGCTTGATGTCTCCCCCTCCTCCGCCCTGGCGGCAATCACCGCGGCGGCCCCGTCTCCGAAGAGGGCCGCGCTCTGCCGGTCTTGCCAATTCAGGCCGGTCGAAGCGATATCCGACGAGATAATCAGCACCCGGCGGTAGCGGGAAGCCTCGATCAGATAAGATATCGTATCAAGAGCGACGAGGAAGCTCAGACATGTCGAATTGATGTCATAAGCCGGTATGCCGGACCATTCCGGCCCCAGCTCTTGTTGCAGCAGGGCCGCATTACAAGGAATCGGCTGTTCCTGCGTGCCGCTCGCGCATACGATGCAATCGATGTCGCCCGGACGAAGCCCGGCCCGGCGCATCGCGTCCTGGGCGGCTTGCGCGGCCATATAAGAAGCCGTTTCATCTTCAATGAAATGGCGGACCAAGACGTCCGATTTTTTTTGCACCCAGCCATCCGGAACGCCCAGAAGCCGATCCATATCGGCGGATGTCATTTTTCGCTTTGGCAAATATTTGCCGCTGGCCAGCAGCTTGACTTGTCGGTTATGCACGCGGTCTCCTCCCCTGTGACGAAAAAACTCAATACAAGTCATTTTAGCACAGAGATCCTGACTGTTGATGGGAAAATGGACCCCCTTCCTGCGGCTTATCCCTCTTTTATCCATCGGCCATGCCAAGCTCGGAGAATTAAAAAAGCCAGCTTGACTTCCGCTTTTTCCGGGGAAGACAACTGACTTTTTTCACTGCGCGCACATCTCCATGCCAAGCGGCTCTATGCGAATATCGCAGACCTAACCTGACTTTTACGCAAACAACCTCATTAAAGGAATGACATGCTGGAGCATTCCGACGCATAGTTGAATGCCCTGCAGCAATTTGCCCCCATCGAAAGCGCCGGAAGCTCTTTGTTCCGGGCCCGCCTCCGCGGCTCCTCTCTCCGGCCCGTCATCCCTTGCGCCCAACAACATATCAAGCAGGCCCGAGGTTTGCGCCCGTTTCCCTTTTCTTCTCCTTTGTTTCTGCAATGCGTTCTTGGAAGTCATTGCGCCATGCAAAGTGATTTTATCTTTGTTCGCTGCCGTGATCTGCCCGATATACCACCTGCCATCCTTCGTAATGACAAGCACCGGCTCGGCAGGCCACTTCCGATGAAGCGGTAATGTCATCATTATCACCTCTATAACTCTAAATTACTAAAGCATATTCATTGCGGGACAATGATGCGTGTATGTTTGCAATGGGGTGTAACACTGCCGGCCAAATAGGTTTTATTCTCCGAAGCTGTCGGATTTGCTGTTGATCGGCAGGATGCGCCGCTCCGCGCGTTCGTACAGCGCGAGCAAGCGCTTGACGAACCCGAGCTTCGGAACGAGCCAGTACATGACCAAGGCGGACACAATGCCCATTAGCGCCCCCGCAGCGATATCTACCGGATAATGAACCCCTACCCAGATCCGGGAGACGGCTACGCAGCAGGCGAGCCCCAGCCAGATCCACCCTTCTTTCCTGCGAACGAGCCAGAAGGACACACAGACGGAGAAGAAGAGAATCGTATGATCGCTTGGAAAAGAGTTGTCGATAGCATGATCAATCAGCTTGTTGACCTGCGGAAGCTCCGCGAACGGCTGATGATGAGAATAGAGCTTCCCGGCCGCTTTCCCCATGATTTCCGCCAAAATGAACGCAAGTCCTGCCTGGATGACCATCATTCTGTTCCGGCCGCTCCGGGTGAACCAATAGCCAAGCATCGCCAAGGCGAGCGCGTACAGCATATATTCCGCCACGAAGACGGCGGCGGGATTGAGGGCAGCGAATTGCTTGCCCAGATCATTAATGGCGCGAAAGATATCTATGTTCCATTGAGACAAAATGACCTTCCTCCTCTATTTATATTTTCTATTTCTATATGACTATGACGACAGAATCAACAGCTCGACTTCAATGAATGTCCGATTTGTTGAAGTACACGATCGCGGCCATCAACCCGATGACTGCGGCCGCAATAATCACCGCATAGGAATACAGCGGAGGATAAGCGGGAACGAAGCCGTTCTCCGCGATTACATGGACCGCCGACCACGGAAAGATCGCCTTGTATTCCCGGTTGGCCAACGCCACGTTCCCCATCGTAATCACGGCCGTAAAAATAATGGTCGGCACATAGTTTTTGAACAGAAAAGAAACGAACATCGTCGGGGTCGACAAGAGAAAGAGCAGACTGCCCCCGATAAAAAACTTCTTCAACGAGTGCAGCACAACGCCGGCAGTCAAGCCTTCAAACTGTCCCAGCAATCCGAATATAAACGTCAGTCCCCACGACGTAAAGGTCAACACCATGATCCACAGGAAAAGCAGCACCAGCTTGCTGGCAATGAGGCCGGTTCTGGATACCGGGATAGTCAACAGGTTTTTCAAGGTGTCTTCCGCATATTCGCGGTTGAACAGATAAGCCGTGATGACGCCGTACAGCAGCGTCCCGATAAGCAGGGTCGTATACAGATTGGTCTCCGACCACGCGTCGCTGAATAAGACGGGCATGCCGGGCTTTTTGGCCATGTAGTCCAGATAGCCGATAAAGACCATAATCGGGGCGGCCGCCGCTCCAATCAGGCTGACCATGAACATTTTGGCCCGCTTCAGCTTCAGAAGCTCGGTGCATACCAAATTAACCAATCGTACCGCCCCCTATCAAGTGAATGAAATAATCTTCCAGTCCATCTTCGCTCAGCGCAATTCTCGTCACTTCGATCTCATGCTCGACCAGCATCTTATTGATCTGCCCCTGGTGACCGAGATGCGAATACACACGAATGATCCCGCCGTCCTGCACCTCATAGTCGGAAATCCCGAAATGCTGCTCCATCAGCATGGCCGCCCGATTATCATTCGAGACCTGGAATTCGAGAAATTTGCGGTTCCGCCGCCGAAGCTCGGCAAAGGAGAGCTCCTCCAGCAGCTTGCCTTGATGAATAATCCCGATATGATCGGCCAATTGCTCGACCTCGGATAAAATATGACTCGAAATCAGAATCGTTATTTTGCGTTCTTCGGCCAGCGACTTGATGAGCTTCCGGATCTCCTTGATGCCGATCGGATCCAAGCCGTTGGTCGGCTCATCGAGGATCAGCAGCTCCGGATGATGCAGAATGGCGCGGGCGATGCCCAGCCGCTGCTTCATTCCCAAGGAATATTGGCCGACCAGCTTGGCGGGCTCATGCTGCAGCCCGACGATCTCGAGCGCTTCCTCGATGGCATTCTTTTTATGAACGCCCATGAGCTTGGCATTGATGAGCAGATTCTCCCGGGCGGTCAAGTTTTCATAGAAGCCTGAGAACTCGACAATTGACCCTACTCTCCTTAAGATCTCCTTCTGCTTGCTATGGAGATGTTCCCCGAACATTTCGATCTCGCCGCGCGTCGGCTTGATTAACCCGAGAAGCATGCGAATGGTCGTTGTTTTCCCAGCGCCATTCTGGCCGAGGAAGCCGTAGATCTGCCCTTGCTTCACCGTCATGTTCAGGTTGTCCACCGCGGTCTGATCGCCATAGGTCTTCGTTAACCGGATCGTCTTGATAATTGCGGTCATAGCTGCACCTCCTGCTGCGGGGCGATGTCTTCGCCAGCCCATACCTCTATGATAAGACGGCGATTTTAAATGCCTCTTAATCGGTTCTTAAATAAATCTTAACGGTGCTTCGGAAGGGAGAAGGTGAACGAGGTTCTTTGTCCCGGCTCGCTTTCCGCCCATATTTTCCCGCCGTTCTTCTCTGCCAGCGCCTTCGCGATGGCGAGCCCAAGGCCGCTTCCTCCGTACATCGGGCTCCGCGACCGCTCGGTCCGGTACATTCGCTCGAACACTTTGGCCAATTCGTCCTCCGGAATGCCCTGCCCCTTATCCCAGATGGTCAGATGATACGCGCCCCCGTGCTCGGCCAGTTCGATGCCCAATGCTTGTCCGTCTCGGCCGTGCTGCACGGCGTTTTTTATCATATTATTCATGATTCGCTGAAGACTGATCCGATCCGCCGTTACCACGCATTTGTCCTCGGGAATGGATGCGTTCAGCTTCATGTCCGCCCGCTTCAGCTCGGGCAAAAACGCGATGACCGCCTCGCGCGCCATTTCGGCCAAATCGAGCGCTTCCGGACGCAGCGGAACTTCGTCCGCATCCAGCTTGGCCAGATCGAATATTTCATCGATCAACTGCTTCAACGCCGTTGCCTTCCTTAAAATAATGCCGACATATTCTTGCTTTTCTTCGCGGGAGGCCGCGATATCATCGTTCAGCGCATCCACATATCCGATAATTGAGGTCAGCGGCGTCCGAATATCATGGGAAATATTGGACAACAGACTTTTTCTCGCCGCTTCGGATTTGATTGTCTGCACCCGGATTATATCCAATTGCTCGATCAGCTCGTTGATGGCGAAGATGACCTCATTGATGAACGGCTCTTCATTCGCCAGCAGGCGGGTGTTCACATTCCCGCTGCCCGCCCGCTTCAATGCCGCGGACATCTCTGCCAGCTTCGTCCTGAAGCGAAGGCGCATGAGCAGCAGAATGACCGTGATCGCCGCCAGCGCAAAAAATAAAGCCCCGCGCAGGAATCGGTGGGGCTGGTTCGTCGCTTCTATCGCAAGAAGACCGGTCATAAGCAATAATTGCGCGCCGAGAAGCAGGATCGTTGTGTCACGCTTCATCTTTTTCACCTGCAAACTTGTACCCGATCCCCCATACGGTCTGGATCCATTTCGGGTCGGACGGATCGGCTTCGATCTTCTTTCTGAGCTTGCGGATATGCACCATCACGGTATTATCGTCTTCCACATAGGCGCTGCCCCACACTTGGCGAAAAATTTGCGTCTTCGTAAAGACTTGCTCCGGGCGGGAAGCCAAAAACTTCAACAGCTCAAATTCCTTGGCCGTCAACGCGACCTCTTCTCCCTCTCTCGTCACCGCATATTTTTTCAGATCGATGGTCAAGCCTTTGTACCGGATATGCGCCTCCTCGTGGCCGGCACTGCTGCCGGCCTCGCTGCCCAGGACCAAAAACCTTCTCAAATGAGCCTTGATTCTCGCAACCAATTCGTTGATGCTGAATGGCTTCGTCATATAATCATCCGCTCCGATGCCCAGCCCCAGCACCTTGTCTATCTCCTGGTCCTTGGCGGTCAGCATCAGGATCGGAATATTTGTCTTCTGGCGCAATCTTCTGCACACTTCAATGCCGTCGATTTTCGGCATCATCAGGTCTAGCAGGACCAAATTATATTTATGGCTCTCGAACAGACGAAGGGCTTCCTCTCCATCGGCCGCCGCATCGGCCTGATATCTTTCTCTTTCCAGATACGTTTTAACCAGGTCACGTATTTCTTTTTCATCATCGGCTATGAGCACGCGAATCTCTTCCATCTTCTCACCGACTCCATAAGGTTATTTACAGTCATTTGTAACATGCTCTGATCCCGGGGACGAGACACGATGCCGCCAGGCGGAACATCGCGCATGGCCGCTCTTGATCATTCGTCCATGATCATATTACAGTATAATCGGCTTGTCCGCTATCAATGTGACGGAAATGAAAGACTCGGAGCTGCGCTTGCCAGGAACGATATCAAGAAATCATGGCAGCAATAACCAGCATCGGCCTGCGCGGACCTTCTTTTTAACCCTCGTATGGTCGTCTGCCGCATACCATGCTTTTCCTTTGCATCAGCAAAACACGATCTATTGTTTCTTTCGAATGCGCATAGTTCCGTTTGTTTTCTTCTGTATGGCAAAGCTGCTCCGCCTCTTCAACCTATTCCGCATTCAGCCCAAAACATGTCGACTGCAACGCTTTTGCTTCATCCCTACTCTCTGTCCATTGGGCCCGGAACGGATAAGCTCTGCAGATGGCCGGGTTCGAGCGTACATTTTATAACCATCACGGTTCGTTGTTTTGTAATACAGTACCGCATTTGCTGGAGATAGGTAACCGTCATCATGCTCATCGTACACGGATTCATGCTTTTTATAGAAGCCCTCTTTCGTGTGAGGGCGGGTAGAGGTCACATTTCCATGTTCGTCAATTCCCGCTGACAGGCGGTCGGATTCCATTCCGTCAGCACCAATTCCTTGTCGGACAGGCCTTGCCTGGCCAGCAGCCTCATCACCCGCGCAAGCATGTCCTCCAAATCATCCGGATTCGGAGAGCCCCCCTGAACATCTCCACTATTCCGCGATACGGATGCACGGGAGCCGCAGCAGACTCATTGGTTGCCAATGGCTTTCGCACCTGTTCCACTAATCCCCAGTAATCTCCCGTACCCGGTCATTCGCTTCGTTAATGTGCAGTATGATCCGCACCTCGGTCATCCACTCCGCGAATGCTGCAGTATAATCCGCACCTCGGTCATCCACTCCGACAATGCTGCGGTATAATCCGCACCTCGGTCATCCACTCCGCGAATGCTGCAGTATGATCCGCCCCTCGGTCATCCACTCCGCGAATGCTGCAGCATGATCCGCCCCTCGATCATCTACTCCGCGAATGCTGCGGTATAATCCGCCCCTCGGTCATCCACTCCGCGAATGCTGCAGTATGATCCGCCCCTCGGTCATCCACTCCGCGAATGCTGCAGTATGATCCGCCCCTCGGTCATCCACTCCGCGAATGCTGCGGTATGATCCGCCCCTCGGTCATCCACTCCGCGAATGCTGCGGTATCTCCCCATCATTTTCGGCATCTCCTCCACCAATACTGCAAGAATGCAGCAATTTCATTGGCACGTGGTAGCAAAAATAGGAATGCTGCAAAAATACATCAATTACCCTACGGTAAGGCACAAATAGCGTTCAAAACGGCGAAATGATGTAGTTTTGCAGGATTTTCTCGGAATTTCGCCTCTAGAGGCTAAAAATGCTGCACCTGTGCAGCATTTTCATGTTCGCAGGCCATCTTGCTCCATCCGCAGACCATCCTGCCTCACAAAGGGACAAGCTTGCGCCCTAACCTAACCTGTCCTGCCTTCCCCAGCCCCGCGCGTCAAAAGAAAAAGGCTGTCGACAGGACTTTGTCGACAGCCTGAGGCTGCCGGAAATGTCCGGCAGCCTCTTCCAAGCTGCATCCCCGCTTCATCGCGATGACCGCGGCGACAGGATCCTAAGCGATCGGGAGAGCCAGCTTGCCCCCATCGCGCCATTGAGTAACCGATGAACCCCATATACGCCGTTCGCCGCCGTGCATGCGACGACATGGCGGCTTGTCCGCAGCGAATGGGCAAAGCGCGAACGTTCCCTTATTTTTTGCAGTTGATCTTCGGTCATGCCTTTTTTCGACAATGCCTCGTCAAATTCTTGCTGGGCCGCCTGCTTGGCTTTGAACAGCATCATCTGCACCCGGCTGTACACGTTGATCGCCCCGTCGCCCGTCGTCTCGATCGGCAGAAAGATCGCGTCGGGATATTTCTCGGTAATTAACGATTGCACCCCGTCGGATACCCCGGAAGATGGCATGCACCCGAACGGCTTGACGGAGATCGTCATGTTCACCTTCCGCTTCTTGACGTTCAAGATCAGCTTGCCGACCTCCATATGGCCTTCTCCGCCCCGCAGATGATTATTGTAGTGCTCATGGGCGACCCGGGCTATCTCTTCCATGTCGGGCAGATGATAGCGATACAGGCCGATGGTCCGCGCATACGCGTGGAACATGACCCGCAGGACGCGATCGGCGAGCCACAGCATCCTGAGCCTCTTCTGCGGATTTTTCCCGGCCAGGCCATGCTTCCCGGAGTCGGCTTGACGAAGCGTCATCCGCTCCTTCGTATCGAAGCGCCCCGACCAGATCAGGAACAAGATCCAGGCCGTCATCGACTGCACCTCGACCTCGGCCCCTTCGCTTTCCAGGAAACGCTGCAGCTGATAATTCCCGTCTCCCTCGGTAGTCATCGCCCAGAATTCGCCGAGAATGCTTACTTTCGGTTTGACCTTGGTCCGGTCTACCCGAACGGCCTCCAGTTCCTTGCGGCTCTTGAGCAAGGCCGGCCGCAGCCGTTTGCGTGCGCTCATCGCTTCATAGAGATACCGCTTGCACCGTTCCAGCGCGGCATCCGTCGCGCCGGGCTCCACTTCATAGGGGCGAATCCGATAAGCGAGCGCATTCAGAATGTCTCCCAGAAGCACGGCCTTCAAAAAGCTGAGAAAAAACGCGGTATCCAGCTTCAACGCCGATTCGCTGCCGGTCGCCTGCTTCAACCCGTCCGTCTGCTGAAAAATGAGAACCCGAAATCCGTCAAATCCTGCATCGCGCAGCGCCTTCCGGTACTCCGTAACATAGGTGCCGAAGCGGCACGGGCCGCAGGAACCGCTCGTGACGAACAAATAGCTGGAGATGATCTCCTCCTTCGACTTCCCTTCCACATCCCGCAAGCGATGCAAATATTTGATCAAATTGCCGACCGTGAAGTAGGTTGGATTGCACTGCCCGCGGTTGCCGAACTCTTTCCCGAAGCGAAGGGACTCATTGTCCGGACAATCAAGATGCTTCACCCGATACCCCAATCCCGTCAACGCGCCCTCGACCAAATAATCGTGGGCCATCGTCAAGCCTCCGAAGAGAAGGGTTGTCGTCGCTTTGTCTTTGGCCAAAAACTGCCGCGGCACCGGATCGAACCATTGACTCAGGGTCTGCTGATCCAGCCCGAGCGCTTTTTCCTGTTCCTTCTGAAAGTTCAGCATCATCTCTTCGATGGACGCCTGATTTTTGTCTTTTTGCTTGCTTCCTGCAGCAGACATTTCTGACTCACTCCTTCGTTTTTCGTGTGGATGCTAGATAACCTCGGCTTGTTCTCCCGGCTTTCTGCCCGTAAGCTCGGCGAGCTTTTGGTCCAGCCGCTGCTGCAGCTCCGCCTTTTTGCGCGCCACATCCTGCAGCCGTTCTTCATGCAGGCCGAGGCTGTGCGCATACGTCTTCACCCGGATCTTGATCGAGCCGCCCGGTTTATTGGCATCGATATCATGAAGCGCCGAGTATGGCGTCCCGGCGGTCGATATGATCGATTCGATCAGCCCGTAGGTCGGCGCATCATGTCCGCATTTGAAGCTGGACAGATCCAATACCGCCACATGGGGATGACGCGCCGCGAACTTGGCCGCCCATACTTTTTGCACGCTGTTGGAGCTGAAATTTTCAGGCCATACGTCGCTTACTTCCAGAGCATATTCGACGCGGCCGCTCTTCAGATCCTCGCTGAAAAAGCGCTGAAGCCATGCCTCGTCCTTCGGAATGGATCGCATGGATAACACAGGGTAACCGAGCACCTGGAACTCTTCGAGCACGCCGTGATTCAATCCGGGGTCGGAATGATATGGGCGGCCGATCATCAGAATGGCAAGCCGGTTTTCCCGCTCGATCTGCTCCAGGATCTCCCGGCCCTTTTCCTGCATTTCCGCGTCGAACCGATCCATCGCCTTCCACCCCTGCTCTGCGGCAAAATCGCTCTCGTCTTCGGTGATCCGCAGCTTCTCGGCGAATGCCTCGAACAGCTGCTTTTTCAGCATGTTCGGCTCGGTGAAGGTAACCGCCGGATCCAGGTAGGCGATTCCTCTCGCCGCGAAAAAATCGACCTCCTTGGTGAAGGCGGCTTTGATGACGTTCGGAGCGCCCGCCACGATCGGGCAGCTCGCCGAGTCCATCACATTGTGAAGATGGGTCGGGATATGCGTGATGCACGGGAAAAAGATGTAATCGAGCGGTTTGGACTCATGGTGCTTGAACAGCAGATTATGGACATGAGCCTGGGCCACTTTCGACGGATAGCAGGGATCGATCGAGCCATATTTCCCGCCTTCCTGCCACATTTCCTCGCTCGTGTTGTCACTGAATACGATGTTGCGCTTATCGATGCCGAGCGTCTCGAAGTACGTCCGCCAGAACGGAGCGGTCGACCAAATGTTCAATACCTTCGGTATCCCGATCCGGATCCGCCGGCGCCGTTCCATCGAGTCGGCGGAAGAGCGCGCGAACGGACGCCGGTTCGGTATTTTGCGCATGCCAAATCCGAACAAGCGGCGTGTCAACCGGACGTCTTCCACCTCCGCCCCCGGTTCCGGCAGCGGCTCCGCATCGTAGAAATGCTGGAACATGCGCCGCGCTTCATATTCGACGAGATTCGGATAATGCTTTTTCAACGCCTGCCGCTCTTTCGTTAATTTCAAGACCGCTTCCTGATCTTCCACCGTTCCTTTCTCGCAAGAGAACCCGGAAATATAACGGGCCGTCAGGCCGTCCGGCGTCTCGGAATCGATAAACGTCCGGCTGCAGTGGTTGGGACAAAAATTGCAGCGGGTCGATTCATCATTGCGGCTGACATACCGCAGATTGATAGCGGCATCCAGGCCCAGGAAGCTGGAATACCCCCGCCGCTTCACGACGCGCAGCGTTTCCATGGCGGCTCCGATCGCCCCCGCTTCGCCCGGATGCGGATGAACGTATACTTCGGCATCGGGAACCCGCTCCTTGATATAGTCGACCTGGGCCTTGACGGCCGCCAGATTGTATTGGGTTCCGCCCTGGAGCACGAACTTGCGGCCGAGCTCGGACATGCGCGGAATCTGCACGACATACTGCCATACGTTTTTGGGCAGGACGAGAGCGAGCCCGGCGAGCAATTCCTCCTTCGAATACCCTTCCTTCTGGAAATTGACCCGATCCGCATCGAGGAATACCGCGCAGCCGTAAGAAAATTTCGGACTCAAATCGGCATGGAAAGCCGTATCCGCATACTCTTGCACCGGAATGCCGAACTGATCCGCCATCGCTTGCAGAAGCATTCCGTTGCCCGCGGAGCATTGATTGGACAGCTTGAAATTGCGAATGTCCCGGTTTTTGAGGAACAGAACCTTGATATCCTGACCGCCGATATCGCAGATGACATCGATGTCGCCGAACTGGTGAACGGCGCTCATCATATGCGCGACCGTCTCCACGATATTGACGTCGGCGCGCAGCGTTTTTTCCAGCACGTCTGCGGCGTATCCCGTAGCGCCGAAGCCGATAATTTCCAGTTCGGCCCCCTGCCCCTCCAGCGTATCCCGGATCCGCTTCAGCATTTCCTTCGTATCTTCCAGCGGATTCCCCTTGGACAGTTGATATTCTTTCAGCAAAATACCCCCTCGTTCATCCACCAGTACGGCTTTGGACGAAGTGGAACCGCCATCCAATCCGATCACCGCCCTGACCTTCTGTCCCGGCGTGAACGTCGCGGGAGTGAACTTGGGGATGCTGTAGCTCCGGCGGAACTGCTCCAGCTCGGTCTCGCTGGCCACCAGCGGCGGGCCTGCCTTCTCGCCCAGCTTCGCCTTGCGGCCGTGGGCAATGAACTCCTTCAGCTTCTCCAATCCCGCGTATAAGCCGACGTCCGCCGGTTCATGCAGTCCATACAGGACAGCGCCGTAAGCCGCATAATACTGCGAATTCTCCGGAACGAAGATCAAGCTGTCGATAGGCACGTCTTGCGGATATTCATACCCGCGCTCTTTCCAGGTCTGAGGAATTCGCAACCGCCAGCATTCCTGCAAGAAAGGCAAATAAGTGTTCGGCCCGCCCAGCAGCAGGACGCGGTGCCGCAGCGTGTTGCCCCGAGTGAGCACGGACAGGTTTTGCATGACGATGGCATCGGCGAGCGAGCACATGATCTCCCCTGATGGAATGCCGCTCTTCACGAGATTGACGATATCGGTTTCGGCAAATACCCCGCACTTGGCGGCGACATGATGCAGCTTCGAATCGTCAAAGCGCAGCTTGCCTACTTCTTCCGCAGGCATCCCTACTTTAATCATGCACTTGTCAATCGTGGCGCCCGTACCGGAGGCGCATTTGTCATTCATGGAGGTAAGCGCTTGCTTATTGCCCGTTTCCTTGTTTTCCTTGAAAATGATAATCTTCGCGTCCTGCCCCCCGAGTTCGATGACGCTTCCGACATCGGGATGGAGATGCTCCACGGCCATCGTGACCGCATTGACCTCCTGCACAAACTTCGCGCCAATGTGAGGCGCAATCGGCCCGCTGCCGGAGCCGGTCGCAAAGACACGAATGTTTTCCGGCTTCATATCCGGAAATTCGTTGCCGATGGCAACCAGCAATTCCAGCACTTTCTCTGCCTGCTTCGTATGATGGCGCTGATAATCCGACCATACGATTTGCTTGCTGTCCGGATCCACCACGGTCGCTTTGACGGTCGTCGAGCCGACGTCAATTCCAATAATGAGCGAATCCGGCTCCCGGGTAATGGTTGTCATTCGCTTGCCTCCTTATCCCAGATCAGGTTTTGGTTAGTGTACACTTCAGGTGTGATATTTATCACACCCGCATTCGCTAAAAAAAAGACCATAAAGGCGGCGAGAGCGATGGCTCCAACCTCTTCTATGGCTCAGGAACGCAAGGAAGCGGCTCCAAAAAAGATTTCATCCATTTCCGTTTTAATTTTTTGCGTAATCGCCTGCTGTTCCTCTGCGGTGATTTCCTCTTTGGAATAACCGAATAGATAATGATTTAAATCGAAGGCTTTTAACCGGCACTTGGTATGAAATATGTTGTCTTGATATACATTGACATCGATCAGATCGAATTGCCGGATGATGCTGTCGTCAAGATAATCTTGGATCGATCGGATATCATGATCGATAAATAATTTGCGCCCGTCGATATCACGCGTGAATCCCCGCACCCGGTAATCAATCATCATAATGTCGGTATCGAAGGAATCGATCAAATAATTCAGCGCTTTCAATGGCGAGATTTCGCCGCATGTGGCGACATCGATATCCGCTCTGAATGTGCTGATCCCTTCATTCGGATGATACTCGGGATACGTGTGGACCGTAATATGGCTTTTATCCAATTGCATGACCACCGCCTCGGGAAGAGGCTCGGGCATTTCATGGGATGATGTCCGGGGAACCTCGATCACCGGTCCCTCGGATACAAGCATGGTCACGCTTGCTCCTTGAGGAACATAATCTTGTTTGGCGGTGTTCACGATATTCGCGCCGATCATCCCGGTTACGGTCTCCAATATCTCCGTCAGCCGGTCTGCATTATATTGTTCGTCGATATACTCGATGTAAGCTTCACGCTCTTCTGTGGTCTTGGTGTAACAAATATCGTACATATTGAAGCTTAATGATTTTGTCAGATTGTTAAAGCCATGCAGCTGGATGCGCCGCTGTGGAGTGACTGCCATAGTAGATGCTCCTTTGGATAATGAACTTGCACACGCTCACGGCGTGGCGGATAGACGGGAACTCCCCTATTCGCTCCCCGATTTCTTCAGTATCCCTCTTCGGCGCATATTGTTATACAAAATGGCTCCAAAGTTAGAAGATTCCACAAGAAAAGGCTGCTGGTATGCTCCAGCAGCCTCTGTGTATTCGTTGCGTTCAACCGAGAACGTTGCCTATAAATTTTTCCAATATGCCGACATCCGTAATGCTCTTGTTGCAGGCGTCGCTGTTCACGCATACATAGTTGCCGATTGCCTTGTAGTAATCAGGCGATGCGTTCGCCGGCTTCGATTTCGTGACCGCCGAGAATAACGCCACCTCTTCATGCCGATGGCACAAAAAGCAAATGCTCTTCTTGTTCGTCGGGGTATATCTTCCTTCGATGCCCACTAGCTGGCCGTTCAGATGGTACACAAAGAACATTCGATTCGTCGCGATGTCGGTCCAGCCCACATAGGTGACATAGCGGAAATCGATGTCAGCGGCATTGGGAACCTTCAGCTTTTTGATTTTAGGGAACAGGTTCCTGATCTGCTTTTCCGTCACGGGCGCAAATTCCGTCATGTACGGCACCAGCGACTCCAAATAGTCCTGGAATTCCACCGTTGAATGCAGCGTCGAGATTTTCTCCAGCGCTTGCTTCTGCGCCTCTTCCGCATCCGGGAACGCTTCGACGATTTTGGTGAGCGCGCTGTATCGTACCGATTCCACGACTTTCGGATCGGTCACCGTGCTGCACGCATGCTGCAGCAGATTGGTCTGTTTCTTAATCAGGTTATATTGATGGTTTCTAATAAATGGTTTCAACATTGCTTTACAGCCCCTTATTTATAATGGAATGGAAATAAGGTGCAAAGCCCATTATTAGAAACGATATCAAGCTCTCTCGGGCGACATGTCCTTATGATCACTGTCCGCCCCATGCAAAGTATCGCCCTAATATTAGGCTTTGCATGAGTCGTTGCCGATTCCGGCAAACTGCTTTGCCATTTCTACCGACCTCCCTTGTGCTGTCCATTATAAGGGGAATACGGCCTGAACGGCAACTCCCTTTTTTTGCGGCCGAGCAGCTTATCTTTCCCTCTTCCATGAATCCTTGAGAGAGACAATCCGGTTGAACACGCGTCTGTCCTCCGTCGTATATTTCGTATCGAGGCAGAAATAGCCGTGCCGCACGAACTGAACTTTTTCAGTGGCGGAAGCGTCCTTTAAGGCGGGCTCCAGCACGGCGTGCTTCATTTTGACGAGCGAATGAGGATTGACCAGCTCCTCCCAGCAGTTTCCCGACTCCTTCAGCACGGCGGAAGGCCGCAGCAGCATATCGTACTCATGAACCTCAGCCGGAATGCCATGCGCCGCAGACACCCAGTGAATCGTCGCTTTCACCTTTCTGGCGTTGAATCCGGACCCGCTCTTGGTCGCGGGATCATAGGTGCAGTGCAGTTCCTCGATCTCCCCCGTCACCGGATCCTTCACCACCTGCTCGCACCGGATGAAGTACGCCCCCTTCAGCCGCACCTCCGTTCCTGGAGACAACCGGTGGAACCCGGCAATCGGCTCCTCCATGAAGTCTTCCTTTTCGATGAACAGCTCTCTGGCGAAGGGCACCTCCCTGGTGCTTGACGCTTCATCTCCTTCTTTATTTTTGAGGCGGAGTATTTCCGTCCGATCTTCCGGATAGTTGGTTATAATCACCTTCAACGGGTTCAGGACAGCCATATAACCGATCGTTCTTTCCTTCAAATCCTGGCGGATAAAATGATCGAGCATGGCAGAGTCCACTACGCTGTTCTGTCTCAGTATCCCGATCTCCTCCATAAATCGTGCAATGCTGTCCGGGGTGACCCCTCTGCGCCGCAGCCCGCGGAGGGTCGGAAGACGCGGATTATCCCAGCCGTCCACGAAGCCCCCTTCCACCAGCTCGCGCAAATACCGCTTGCTTGTCACCATCCCGGATAGACTTAAGCGTCCGAATTCCCGCTGCTTCGGCGGCTCCGGAGCTTCCAGCTCACGGAGCACCCATTCATACAGCGGACGATGGTCTTTGAACTCGGCAGAACAGAAGGAATGGGTAATTCCTTCGATCCAATCCTGAATCGGGTGGGCAAAATCATACATCGGATAGATGCACCAGTCACTCCCCGTCCGATAGTGCTCCGCATGCACAATACGGTAGAGAACGGGATCCCGCAGATTCAGGTTGGGCGAGGACATATCTATTTTGGCGCGAAGCACTTTGGATGCGGTCGGGAAATCTCCCTTCCGCATTCGTTCGAACAAGAGCAGGCTCTCCTCCACGGGCCGATTGCGGAATGGGCTATCTGTTCCCGGTTCTGTCAATGTCCCTCTGTATTCGGTCATTTGTTCGGGCGTCAGCTCGCAGACGTAAGCTTTCCCCTTGCGAATCAGCTTGACGGCATACTCATAATTTGTTCCGAATAGTCCGAACCGAAGTAGACCGCCGGTTGATATCCCAGCCACTCAATGTCTTCCCGGATCGCATCCACATATTTGTTATCCTCCTTCAGCGGATTCGTGTCATCAAAGCGCAAATGAAACGCCCCGTTATACTTGCTCGCGATAGAATGATTCACATGGATCGCATACGCGCTCCCAATATGCAGATACCCGTTCGGTTCGGGGGGAAATCTTGTGGCAACAGGTCTGTGATATTCCCCTTGCGCGATATCATCCCGCACGAGCTTTTCCAAAAAATTCGCGGCTTCCGCCGTTTCCTTGCCAGGATTCATCATGCACAACCTCCTTGTATGGTTTGTTCTTCATGCAGGAAAATAAAAAAATCCCGCCTCCAAGACTGCTGTCTTGGGGACGAGATTTGCTGTCGCGGTGCCACCCCGGTTCGCCGATATATCGCTATATCCGCCTCATCAGGTACGGCAGCCGCATCGGATGCTTATACCCTAGCTCTGTAACAGGAGCACCTGTCGCACCATCCCGGCAACCCGTTCCGATGCGCCGCTCAGAGGCTTGGTTCAACGAAGGGAATCCTGCTCCTTTTCAGCTGCCGGAGCTCTCTGTATGGCTTCCTCATTCATCTACTCTTCTCTTCATGGCGTTTCTTATTTGGTACATAGTATCATCAATGATAGCCAAAGTAAACATGCGCGATAGCAATTGGGTTTTTACTCCTCGGACCAATAAGTATAGTACCTGCCCAATCGTTCATTCATCTGTTCCAGTCTATCGCTGCACCGTATATTTCATGCGCACGAACTCGAACCTGCCTCCATTGGTGCTCTGCATGAAGGTATGCTGAGGAACAAAGCCGGCTCTTTCGTATACCGTGATGGCTCGCCGATTAAAGGCGGCAACCGATAACGTTAGCGTATGAGGCGCATATTTCTCTAGCGCGAGCTCGATGGCGAACCGTAAAAAGACGAGCCCGATCCCTTTTCCGGTGAATTCAGGCTTCAATCCCAAGCCGATATCGACAATCCCGGATTCCGTTGGAATCAAGCACAAAAATCCGGCGAGCTCATCATTGTCGTAGACGCTGAAATAGTGATCTCCCCTTGTATCGGGATGAATGAATTCCTCTAAATCCTCTTGATCGGCTTCCATGTCATAAAAGGAATAGCTTCCGCTGTAATGCCATTTCGCAATGATTTCGGCTTCTTCCTGCGTCATGGTTCCGCATCTGAATTGCATTGGCTACTCTCCTCTGCCCCAAGGTAATAATAAGGTATCTAACGGCTTCGTTTCTGTCAACTTTTCCCTCTCACGCTTCGGATCTTGGCAAGTCAAGCACCTCAATCCGAATCCTTCCTTTCTATTTTTTGACTGGGATTCTTTGTGAATCTGCCAACGGGATATCGTGTGAGTTGCGTGAACTGCTCCCTGTGACAAGTGCCGTATTTGGAATCCGCGCATTCTGGTATACTTGGTACAGGCGTACAAATTTCAGTCCGAAGCAGGTGTACAGTACATATGAATACCGTTCTAATCGATCCTCAACGCTGTCCGTTATGCGGACAGCCCAATCATTGCGCGTATGCGGCCGGGCGGCCTCATACCGAATGCTGGTGCATGAAGCGCTCCGTTCCTCAGGAGCTGCTGGAGCAGATACCGGCCGAACAGCGCCGGAAAGCATGCGTGTGCGAAGAGTGCGTCAAAGCGTTCGTGGAGAAAAATAAAGATTGACATCGAGAGCACTGCCATTTTATGATGAATGTATATTTTGGAAAAGGAGGTTGATGAAGATGACATGGAATCAAGCTGCGGCATTGCAACTGCATATCGATTGGGAACAGTCTCTCGTCGGCCTCTACGGAGTGAGAACAAGATAATCGGGTGATCCCCCTCGCGGGGAGGCTTATATCGGTTGCTTGCCATGGACGATGACGTCTATGGCTTTTTATTATGATCAAACGGCCGCGGGACGAGAGTCTGCGGTCTTTTTTATTTTGTTATTATTCAAACAAACTCGAACGGAACTGGGAAAGGAATTACGATATATATGCATACGGATAATTTTATATATGGCAGTGACCTGCCTGCTCAAGAATGCTATTACCGCACCATCGAGCTGCCTGCCGGCACGCTCCACGTTTATGCCAATAACGCTCTTTATCAAGATCTGGGGGCCAAAGTATTTGAAATGGCCAACAATAATTTGCAAATCCCGAACCGCGTCTATATGAGCTATACGCCGGACGTCCATGTCGGTGTCGGCACCTGCATCGGCACGACCGCCGTATGGAACGCCAGCGATGGTTATGTCTCCCCTTCTATCGTTGGGAGCGATATCGGATGCGGCATGCGGGTTCATCTGACGAATGTGCACCGCGACGCCTTGCAGGATGTGAAGCTGCGGCGCAAGCTGGTGAAGGCGATCGAGAAGCTGGTTCCTGTCGACTCCCATGCGCGCGGCCATTTCTCGGACATCCGCCTGGAGCATGTGCTGGTCAAAGGGCTTCATGGCTTGCCCAAAAAATACGTGCCGGACTCGTATACGCCGAAAAAGATGACCTCCCTCACCCATGTGGAGCACAGCAAATTCGCGTTCGACGCAGAGATGCTGAACGAGATGCCGGCCGCAGCATGGCATCGTTCCCACCGCCAGCTCGGAACGCTCGGCGGCGGCAACCACTTCGCGGAAATTCAGGCGGTGGAGATCGATGAGTCGAACCGGGATACGGCCGAAGCTTGGGGATTGTTCGACGGCCAGGTCATCGTCATGATCCATTCCGGATCGCGAGCCTGGGGCGGCGCCGTCAGTCAGCAGTGCAGCAAGGAGATGGCGCAATGGATGCGGTCAGCCGGTGTCGGGACGGCCGATCCAAGGTTAGTGTTCGCCCCGTTGTCGGAGCCGGTGGCGGAGCGCTATGTCCATCTGATGTATTCAGCGCTGAACTATGCGGTTGTGAACCGCCATCTGATGGCGTTCGGCATTCGCGAAGCGTTCCGCGATGTGCTCGGGTCGAAGGTCGAGATGACGACGCTGTATGATTTGATGCACAACTATGCATGGGAAGAAAGTCATGACGGACGCCGCATGTTCGTGCACCGCAAAGGGGCGACTCGCGCGCTGCCGCCGCACCATCCGGATAATCCGAAGCCGTATGCGGCGACCGGACATCCGGCGCTTATCCCGGGTTCCATGGGCAGCGCATCTTACTTGATGGCCGGCCGTGACCCAGGTGCGGCGAACTACTACTCCATCTGCCACGGCGCAGGGCGCGTCCGTTCGCGCAGCGCCACGAAGCAGCTTGTGACCGTAGACGAGTTCGCGGCCTCGCTTCAGGTCGGCACGGACGACGAAGTCGTCGTGAATCAGCGCATGCTGGAGTCGATTATCGACGAAGCGCCGCAAGCCTACAAGGATGTGGAGCAGATTATCGAGAGCGTCGTCGGAGCAGGTCTTGCCGGCGTCGTGGCAAGATGCAAGCCATTGGCGACAGTCAAAGGCGGTTAACGCTTACACTAAAGAGGAGTAGTGGAGGGCCGGATGGAGTTTGTGATGAAAAAAAGCGCATTTCAAACGATCGAGCAGTTGATTCAAGCGATAGACATCGTTCCGCGAAGACATGCGACGCTGGTCATCGGAATCGATGGCTGCGGCGGCTCGGGCAAAAGCACACTCGCATCTCAATTAGCGGCGGAATGTCCGAATGCAACCGTTGTGCATATGGACGATTTTTATTTGCCATCCGCTGATATCGTCGAAGGCTCCCCGATGGAGAAGCCTGTCGGCGCGGATTTCGATTGGCAGCGCATGCGGCGCCAAGTGCTGTGCCCACTCAGCCAAGACCGGGAAAGCCGCTATCAACGGTATGATTGGGATAGCGATACATTGGCGGAATGGCATACGGTACCGGTGGGCGGGGTGGTCATTGTGGAAGGAGTGTACTCCATCCGGCACGAATTGGCGGAGCAATACGATGTTACGATATGGGTCGATTGTCCAAGAGAGACGAGACTGTCGAGAGGACTCGCTAGAGACGGAGAAGGAGCGCGCGATATGTGGGTGACTAATTGGATGGTTGCGGAGGACATCTATATGGCGAAGCACCTCCCCCATCAAAGAGCCGATCTGGTGGTCCACGGGACGGAAAATGGAGGTACCTCGGTACCCGGGCTAAAGGCCAAGCCGATCATTGATATGATGCAATATTGAAGCTTATATGGACGGGAAAGATGCGTTTGTGAAGGAACTGGAAAAAGAGCATTGCATTGGTATATGAATCATTAGCGCTGCGATGAAATAGGAGAAGCTGAAAGATTTTGAGGGGCAGTCATGCGGACCGGGAATCCGTTAATCGTGTACAAATAACGGAACCAAGGTCCGCACTGCTCCTATTTTCTATTGCTGAAAAATATCTTTCGTTCCTTGCGCCCGGTTCATTCTTGAAAAATCAACTTTGGCAAAGGCAATCGTCGAGAGCAATAAAAATAAGATCCCGAATGAAATGATAAAGATGATGCCCAGTTGAGGAGTTATCACAAAATCACTTACTTTAAACGCGAGCTGTTCGGCGACTAACTCGTCTGGCGGCAAAGACATTTTTTCTAAACTAAGCGCTCTGAAAAATGCCGCGGCATAGGTCATCGGATTAAACAACGCCATATACTGCAAGCCGTCCGGCAGCAAGCTAAGCGGAATGTACACGCCGCATAAAAAAGTGAACGGCGTTGTAACGGCGACCGAGACAATCTGAAAGGTCTGCGAATTTTTGGCTAATGTCGCTAAAAATAATCCGAACGCCGAAAATACAAGTCCGACTAAAATCATGAAGCCGATGATGGCAAAGGGGGTCATGATAGATGCATAGGTCATGCCGATACAATAACCGATGATCAAAATCATAATCCCTTGGAACGTAGCAATCGTTGCCGAGGCCAGCATTTGTCCGGCCGCGATCTGTATTCTTTTGACAGGACTAACAAGCACTTCTTTCATATAACCGGACACGATATCTTCGATCGTCGAGGTTGCGATATTCAGCGATGTCTGGAACACGACAATGATTACAATACCGGCCAGCACATAATGTACCGGATTCGTTATCGATGTGCTTGCAAAAGCGGAGCTTAATAAATATAAATAAAAAAACGGCATTATCAGCATTAAAACCAATTGCACACGATTTCTGATAAATAGTTTGACATTTCGAAACCATATCGCCGCAACAATGCGCATCCCCGGTTACCCCCTTATATCCTTGCCCGTAATTTCGAGAAACACATCGTTTAACGTACCTTTTTTAATTTCGATATCGGTAATCGCCGGCCGATGTTCGCTGACGATGTCCAGCAGGTCGGATAATCGGGTAAATTCTGCGGCGAAGTAACCGTTTTTTCTCTCATAGCTCATCTCAAAATGTTGTAACAAGTATTCTAATGCACGCTCGTCGCTGCTAGCGATATGAACTTTGTCTTTGGTGTATCGCTGCTTCAATGCGTGCGGCTCATCGAACGCAATAATTTTGCCGTGGTCCATAACAGCCACTTTATTGCAAATTTCAGCCTCGTCCATATAATGAGTCGTTAAAAATATCGTCAAATTTTTCTCCTTTTGCAGCTTGATAATGTACTCCCAAGTATTCGCTCTCGTCTGCGGATCAAGCCCTGTCGTAGGTTCATCCAAAAACAAAACTTTAGGAAAATGCAGGAGGCTTCTGGCGATCTCGACTCTTCTTTTCATGCCTCCCGACAAGCTGCCGGCCATTGCCTTTTTCCAGTCCGTCATATCAACGATCTCCAGCACAAAATCAATACGCTCATTCATAATGGATTTCGGCAAACCGTAAAAATAGCAGTGCATCTTCAAATTTTCTTCAACCGTCATTTTGTTGTCGAGGGTTGAGTCTTGGAACACAACCCCAATCACGCTTCGGACCTTGTCTTTATCCCGGTTTACATCCTTGCCGTCGATAAGCAGCACGCCCGACGTTTTCTCCATGATCGTACATAAGGTGTTGATTGTAGTGCTTTTGCCCGCGCCGTTAGGTCCTAAAAAACCGAAGATGCTTCCACTCTCGACTTCAAAGGATACCCGGTCGACCGCTGTGAAATCCCCATATTTCTTCACAAAATCTTTCACCACGATAATGTTGTCCATCCCAATCACCGCTTCCTAATTTTCATTGGAATTTCCATTTTTCAGAGATCGGCCGAATTTACCAATCATATAGTCGAAACTGCCTTTTTCCGCTCCCAACATTTTTTCCATCATGGAAGTAAATGCAATTGCTTTGGTCATCAATTCATCGGGCTGCCACTGGAAAATTCCTTCGTCAAATATAAATTGGGAAGACACCAGCAGGATTTCGACCGTTTCTTTGGGATAAGGAGTATCGAACACCCCTTCCGCTATTCCTTGTTCAATGACTTCCGTCAAGACTGGGGTTAGTTGAAGAATCGTTTCTATCAAGCTTTTCTGATGCATTTCCGCATTGTTCACTTGGTGCAGCTGCTCGATCATTTGTTCCTTCCGGCCTGCGTCCGGCTGCTGCGACATCATGATCTGAAATATTTTGTCATGAGCCGTCAGCTCGGGATGGGCGGCGACTGCCTTAGCGGCTTCGACTCCGAAGTCAATAAAACGCATGACAATCGCGTCCATGACCTCTTCCTTGGATTGAAAGTAATAATAGAACGTGCCCTTGGCGATCCCAACCATGTGCAAAATATCGTTAACCGTTGTTTTGGAAAAACCTTTTGTCGTGAAAAGCAACTCGGCGGCGTCCAATATTTCGTTTCTTCGTTCTTCCGGTTTTTTAGAAATCCTCATTGTTCATACCTCCACCGCACCCGACTGACTGTCGGTCGATAAGAATCTTAACATTTTTCCAGTTCGCACGTCAAGGGCATTTTTGCCAGTTCTTCAGTGTTGACCCTACGGCACGGACGGCTCGTTCGCTGCCATTTCCCCCATTTCCTGATTAAAATCCCTGCTTTATTCACACACTAACCGCAGTTGAGGAGGTTGAGGGCATGTACATTAAAGAAACCGACCTGCCAGGCATCGGTCATAAATACGAAATGGTAACGCAAAGCAGCGATAGGCTGGTCGTTGTCATCCATGATGACGGCCGGCGCGAAATGTATCATTTTGATAACCATGATCAGGATGATTGCACATCCATGGTTACGCTCGAGGATGAAGAAGCAAGACAACTTGCGGCGATCGTCGGGGGAATGACTTACCGGCCGAAGGCATTGGAGACGATGGATGTCGCTTTAGAGGATTTGACGATTGAATGGTACAGAGTCGCGCCTGATGCTGCCTGTGTCGGCAGCACGATCGGCCAAGCGAATATCCGTCAGACGGCGGGAGTCACGATCATTGCCGCTATTGAGAAAGGCGCCAAGCATATCAATCCCGGTCCGGAGTATACCTTTAAGGCAGACACGATCCTCGTCGTTGCGGGCGAACGCCACCAATTGAAGCAGTTGAAGCAGCTGCTGCAAACCGGGAGACGCTGATCATGGATCATCTCGTACTGGAAGTTGGACTTGCCGTTCTTCTCATTGCCCTGGTTGGACTGCTCGCGGCCAGCATTCGGACTTCGGTCATTCCTTTTTATATTTTGGTCGGCATGGCCGTAGGCCCCCATGCGCCGCATTTTGGCGCATTCGACTTCCGATTTATCGAGAGCGCGGAGGTCATTGCATTTATGGGACGGCTTGGCGTGCTTTTTCTGCTGTTCTATTTGGGGCTGGAGTTTTCAATCGGCCGCTTAATGAAATCAGGCCGCTCCATCGTCATGGGCGGAACGATCTATATTCTTATTAACTTTACTTTAGGCTTGCTCTATGGGTGGGTCAACGGCTTCCCTATTGAGGAAACGATGGTTATGGCCGGCATTACGACCATTTCATCCAGCGCGATTGTGGCGAAGGTGCTCGTCGATCTGAAGCGAACGGCCAATCCCGAGACCGAGATGATTTTGGGCATCATCATGTTCGAGGACATTTTCCTGGCGGTATACATCTCCGTCCTGTCCGGGCTGGTCCTGAGCGACTCGTCCTCTGTCGGCGGCGTCATATTGTCAGCCTTGTATGCTCTGGGATTCATGCTTCTCTTGCTGATTGCAGGGCGCTCAGCTGCGCCTCTTCTGAATAAGGTCTTCAACATCCGTTCGAATGAATTGTTCTTGCTGCTTGTGTTCGGCTTCTTATTCCTCGTAGCCGGGTTCTCGGAGACGATTCACGTAGCGGAAGCGATCGGAGCGCTGCTGACCGGGCTCATACTCGCTGAGACGATGCACATGAAACGAATCGAGCAGCTGATTTTGCCGTTCCGTGATTTCTTCGGCGCGCTGTTCTTCTTCAGCTTCGGACTGACCATCGTTCCTTCCGCGCTCGGCGGAGCCTTGTGGCTGTCGGTGGGAGCCGTAGCGGTGACCTTGTTCGGCAACTTCCTGGCCGGTATGCTTGCTGGCAAGAGCGCAGGCTTGTCGCCCAAGGCGTCGGCCAATATCGGACTGACCATTGTATCCCGCGGCGAGTTCTCCATTATCATGGCGAACCTCGGCAAATCCGGCGGACTGCTTGAGTTGCTCCAGCCCTTCGCTGCGCTGTACGTCCTCATCCTTGCCATTTTGGGGCCGCTGTTGACGAAGGAATCCCGGCTCATTTTCAGAGGCTTGAACAAAATTTTTCGCTGGGAAAAAAGCAAAGGAAGCGTTCACAAGCGGGCGGAATAATCCGCCGGCAATAGGTCATATGCGTCGATGGCTCAATGGAAGCCGCAGGCGGTTTGCGAAGAAGCAACACTTTTAAGTAGGTGCTACATGACGGCGAGCATGAAAAAAGGTTTCTGTAGACCCACTCGCCTTTCGTTTGTTATTGTATATGAACAATAACGAAGCTTGGGGTTGTGATGCATGTGAATGGTCCGAAAATAGCTATGTTATCGGTGCTCAGTAATGCCTTCGTCGTCTTGTTGAAGCTCGTCGTAGGCATGTTTACCGGCTCGATTGCCGTCATCTCGGAAGCGATCCACTCCTCCCTGGATTTGGCGGCTTCCTTGATCGCTTTTTTCTCGGTGCGGCTGTCGGGCCGTTCCGCGGATAAGAATCATCCATACGGGCATGGCAAGGTGGAGAACATATCGGGAACCGTGGAGACGCTGCTTATTTTTATTGCGGGCGCCTGGATTATGTATGAATGTGTTCACAAGCTGTTCGAGCCTGCGCCGATTGAACTGCCTTATTTGGGCGTCATCGTCATGTTTGTCGGGGCGGGCATCAATTTCATCGTATCTCGCCGAGTAAGCAAAGCGGCATCAGAGCTGAATTCGGTCGCCATGAAATCCAATGCGCTGCATTTGCTTACCGATGTGTATACATCCTTAGGCGTCGGTTGCAGCCTGTTATTGGCCACCTTGACCGGATGGACGATATTGGATCCGATCATCGGCATAATCCTGGCTCTGTACATCATGAGAGAGGCGTATAAGCTGATGAAGGAATCCTTTCCTCCCCTGCTGGACGCTCGCTTGACCGATCAAGAGGAAAGAGAAATTGTGCAAGTGATTGAATCTTTTCAAGAACAATATATTGAGTTCCATGACTTGCGCACCCGTCGATCCGGTCCCGTCGAATACGTCGATTTCCATCTCGTAGTCCCCTCCAAGCTGGATATCGCTACAGCTCACCAGCTATGCGATGACATCGAGCAGGCGATTACGGCGGCGTTCCGCCGTGCGCAAGTATTCATACATGTCGAACCGGAGCATGAACGATTGGCAACTCAAATGAATAGGGGCTGACACTCTCAGAAAAAAGGTCTGCGCTGTTCATTGGAATCGATGGCTGCGGAGGAGGGGTGCTGTGGTGAAGCATCGCCCGCATGAGATAGCGAGCGTATGCGATGTTCTGAAGAGGGTACGGGAGGCGGGCTTGCCGCGCCTCCTTGTTATTTAACCTTCGATAAGCATGTTGACCGGAACGTCCCGTTCCTCTTCCGGATTGCTAAGGGGGTAAATTCTTGCGATGCCACTCTCTTCATTCACATGTTGAATGTATACGGGCTCCCCTAGGTAAGTAACGTCTGTCATAACCGGCGATGCTGAGATTTCGATAGCTCTTTGCGTATTCATTCCTATCAACCTCCATCTGGGCCTCTATCATGATACGCTCTATAATATACGTAAGATGTCATGTTGTTATACGTTGGCTCAATGGAGTAAGCTCAACATGCCTTACAGCCTCCGGGTCATGCTCAACGAATTCGGGTAAGTCAGCTCGAAGCCGTATTTCCTGTAGAAGCCAACGGATGGGACATCGGCCATAAGCAGGATGTGTGCCCCTTGCGGCGCCTGCTGCTCCAAATACTCCATCAATGCGTTCATTATCGTCTGCTGACATTCCTCGCCTTGGCTGGAGGGATGGATCAGGACGTCTACGATCTGAAAATAACAAGCCCCGTCGCCGATGATTCTCCCCATTCCGAGCAACTGCCCATGGTCATCTCTCATCACGACGCACAGCATCGACTTCAGCAATGCCGTATGGGCAGCCGCCTCCTCCTTCGGGGCAAGACCCGCAGCGGCCCGGAGTTCCACATACTCTCCCGTGCCGGGAACTTCATGCAAAATGTTCATCAAGCTGTCCTCCTTTAGTCCTTCCTCAAAACAGCTCTTTCCTATACCAACATACTACATATATGCAAGTGCGAAAGCTCTGAAATAGGTTCGCCGGGGGCTATAGAAAAGAAATAGTAAACCCTGTGACGCAGCTTAAACGTTTTTTTATAAGCAGACATAAATAATCGGCACCGATTATGGGAAGTATAAACATAATTTCTCTTGCAAACTTGCTAAGACTTCTTGCGGCACTTCCCTGATTTTGATATCCCGTCCAAGAAAAAGCAGCCAATTCGTCATTTCGGTCAATTCTTCGGAATGATTCACATTGATAAAAGTCCTTAGTATGGCTGTGGTTTGGAAAGGATCCATATAGGAAATGGAAACTTTTAAAGGGTGGTACTTTTTGAACTGGGCAATCGCCTTTGGACCAAGTTCAAGGACAAGATTAACGACTTCTTCTTGCTTACTTAGTTTTTCTAAAATCTTTTTCTTGCTTAGCCTTTTTTTCGAAGAGTATGGTTTGACCTCGGTAAGATTGTCGACAGGATAAATCCTCCTCCTCTCATCCTGTAGGTCAAAGCCTTCAATTAACCAAAGGCCTTTTTCACGATAAAGGTGCAAGAGATAAACGGGATAAGACTTTATTGCCTTCTCTTCTTGGATGGCAATCCATAAATAGCGATCCGAAAGAAGGATTTGGATGAGTTTTTCCAACATGGGATGAGGCAGGTCGGACAGATCAAGCAGGTCTGGATTATAGGGGTTAGTTCCTTCAAAAAGCAAGATTTGATTTAACAGAACGAGGTCATCTTGCTGGTTTTCCGAGAGGAGACCCAGCAATTTCTCAGCTAAAGACTGACGGCTCTTTAGATAAGGGAGCTGTAGATTTCTTGTGGCCATAAAGGCAATAAAAAGAGCTTTAATCTCATTATCGGTAAAGCGAACAGTGGGCAGGACGGAGTTGTTCATGACAAAATAACCCCCATCCCTTCCGACTTCGGCGACAAGCGGCATCCCCATGGCTTCAATTTCTCTGATATCTCTAATCGCTGTCGAACGAGAGATATTAAATTCCCGCATGATTTCGGAAATCGTGAAATGAGCCCGGTTGTTGATATACCGCATAATGATATTAATCCGTTCAACTTTTTTCATCGAGACTCCTAAACAGTATCATTTTTTGACATGATTCAAGACTATTATAAACATAGCAAGTGAAAAAACAAATCAGTTGATAAATTTAAAACAAAGGAAGGTTATAAACATGGCACAATATAAACTGGAAGAAAAAGACAGTTTCGCCGTTTTAGGTATTGGAACTGAGCTTAAGAGCAAGTACACAGACTTTGCTGGCTTGAACAAGGAAAAGGCAGACTTTTGGTCGGCCATCAGACAAGATGGAAGGCTGGACACTTTAAAGGCCATCGCCGCAAATGACTACCTTTTTGCCGTGAACGAAGCGGTGAATAACAAATTAATGTATTATGCCGGCGTCATGACAGAGCAATCGGTACCGGAAGCATCCAGGGTTATCCAATTCCCTAAGGGGGAATACCTCGTTGTTAAAGGGGAAGGACAGACGGCTGAGGAATTGAGTCATCTTCTTGCTGGCATTGCCTTCGGTCAAGTCTTGCCGGAAGCGAAGAACTTCGCCTATGTTGGCGGGCCGAATGCCACGGTCGAGATGGGGCAGCGTAACGGCTTCGTATATGGTGAAATGTGGATTCCTGTCGTTAGGAAATGATCAAATAAAAGGAGCGGTAGAAATGTCCTATATCGTTGATTTTAAAAACGTGTCTACGGTCGGTTTGGAGTCTTCGCCAGTAGCAGAAGCTCTTGCCGGTTTACGAGCGAATGAGGCCCGTTATTTTATGAACAAATATAAGCATGAATTTACGGTTGTACCCGCGAGCGACAGCCAGGAGACCCTTAATTACGTGAACCGGGTTTTGAAAGAAGAACGGGATATTGAGTTTGCGGCCAAGCCTTTGGAAACGTCAAGTTTTCAAGTGGAAAATATCAAATGGGCCTTCGTCTTTTATGAGGACGGTCTTGAGGTCAACGTCATGTATACGGTTGATGACCCTAAGAAGCGAGCCGTTGGTTTTAAGCTTTCCGAGGGGATGGAGGTACCGAAGGAGTTAGAAGGGAATTTTAAGTTTGCCCGGCAGAAGTCTAAACTGGCTGGAACCATTCGGGGCTCGTATTTTGTAATCAAAGGAGAATATTAAAGCCGGCATTGCGATCGCAATACAGCACCTCTCCATCAAGAAGAGTGACCCGAGAGAAGGGACATTTTGAAAAAAGTGCCCTCCCTTGGGTCACGTAATAGCTTATATATGTACTTTTCTAAGAATTGCCCTTCGCCTCTTCATTTGGTATAGTGAAATCCCGAAAGACGCCCCAAGGAGGTCAAGACGGATGCGCTACTACAAGCCAAGCGAGATAGCGAAGGAGCTTCACATCAGCACGAGCGCTTTGCGCCACTACGAATCATGGGGAGTCGTCCCCGCCCCTGCGCGCGCCGCCAATGGGTACCGCCTGTATACGATCGAGCATCTCACGTATTTCCGCTGCCTGCGTGCCATGTTCCCGGGCTTCGGCGTCGCGGTTACCTGCAAAGTGCTTCGCCTTATTCAAGAAGCGAATGTCGACGCTGCCTTCTGGATCGTGAACAAGGAGCAGGCGAATCTTCAGCAGGAGAAAGTCGCCGCGGACCAAACGCTGGAGCTGCTGCACCATCTCGAGCTTCCTCCAATCGCGAACAAGAGGCTGAAGGAGTTCATGACGATCGGCGAGGCCGCCGAATTCACCGGCGTGACTGCATCGGCCATACGCCATTGGGAGAAGGAAGGATTACTGACGCCGGCGCGCGATCCCGAAAATGGCTACCGCCTGTTCACGCCGACGCATATCCGGAAAATTTTGCTGATTCGCACGCTGCGAGGCACCGTCTACTTTTTGAAGAGCATGAAGGAAATTGTGCAGGCCTTGGACAACCACAGCATCGAGCAAGTCAAAAAAGTGACGGAGGATGCCCTCCTCACAATCAACAAGCGCAACCGCCAGCAGCTCCAGGGGGTGCAACGGCTGGTCGAGCTGTGCAACGTCCTGGAGCTGCTGTGACCGGTTTTCTTTCATCAATGAGCAGCCAGCTTGGCATTGTTATCGTGATAGACTGCAACCCGCTCCACTAACTTCTGGCTGGATGAGTCGAGCCCTTTAATCATTACTTTATTGTTGTTCTCCTTGTGCTTCAGAACGACTCTATCGATGGCTCCCACGGCCGAATCATCCCATACATGCGCACGGGAGAAGTCGATGACAACCTCCTTCCCATGACAGCTCGTATCGAAGGCGCCGACGAAGCTCTTCGCGGACGCGAAGAACAGCTGTCCTCCCACTTGGAACTGTTGCTTGTCCCTGTCTCCCCTCTGCGTAACCTTAATTTTTTAAATTTTCGCCGCGAAAAAAATCGCGCTTAACAGCACGCCCGCAATGACTCCCTTGGACAAGTCATGGGTTGCCGCAACGATGATAACCGTAGTCAGCATCACTTTCGCGTCCGTCTTCGGCGCTTTTCTCATATATGTGAAGGACGACCAATCGAACGTTCCAATCGAGACCATAATCATGATTCCCGCCAGGACGGGCATAGGAATTTGAACGACGACATCGCCAAGCACATTGATGAGGAACATAAGAAAGACGCCGGCAACCAGCGTCGACAATCGCCCTCGGCCGCCTGATTTCACATTGATCACGGATTGGCCGATCATTGCGCAGCCTGCCATGCCTCCACAGAAGCCGTTAATGACATTGGCGATTCCTTGGCCGCGCGCTTCCCGATGCTTGTCGCTGCTCGTGTCTGTCATATCGTCGACAATCGATGACGTAAGCAATGATTCCAAAAGCCCGACAATCACCAGAGCCAATGAATAAGGGAAAATAATGCCCAGCGTCTCCAGCCGGAAAGGAACATCCGGTATCAGAAAAGCCGGCAGCGCGCGCGTAATCGAGCCAAGATCGCCGACCGTTCCCAGATCAAGCTTCCCTATCATGGCGGCTGCGGTTAAGATGACAATCGCGATCAGCGGCGCCGGAATTGCCTTGAAAACTTGGGGACGACGTACACAATAAGCAACGTAATCCCTACAGATAAGATAGGTCAGCGCTGATTTACCGATAAAATGCGGGATTTGCGCCATAAAAATAAGAATAGCCAAGGCATTGACAAAGCCGATCTATGGGATGCGGGATGTTCATACAAGAAGAACATGCCAGCGCGAAGCGGCGGACGAGGCTGGAGAGCATGATGGCTAACCTGAATGCGGGCGACAAAATTGTCGTTGCCAGGCTCTTCTCGTTGGCGGACTCCACCCGGCATCTGATGGAGCTGCTGGAAGCGCTGCAGCAGAAGGATGCCTATCTGTAGAAAATATAGCTACGAGCACTTCATCAAGAGCATCGTTCAAAGAAACCGTGAGGCATCTTCTCGATTTTCAAAGCGATGTGATTAGCCAAAAAACGAAGCAAGGACTGTATGAGGCGAAGGAAAAAGGCCACTCGGCCGGACGCCCGCGGAAACCCGACGAGAACGTGAAGCGCGCCATCCTGATGTACCAAAGCAAATCATATACATTATCTGAAATAAAAGAGGCGACCGGAATCAGCAAATCGACATTATACCGCTATCTAGAAAACTAACCGGCTAAAGTCAGTTATTTCCATTCTCGCAAAATGCAAAAGGACGGCATCGTTTTCGATACCGTCCATATTGTTGCTACTCCGATGCACCCGTAACGTTGTCAACATTACTGCCTATCGATTTACCCGTTCCAGCAGCTTATCTAATTTTTTCTGAATCTCCGGCATCACTTCTTCCACGGTCTTGGTATTGTTCTGGGCGGCGGCAAACTCGTTAATGAACAATTCATTGATTTGCGAGTAGTTCGCGACCAAATGGTTGAACGATTCCACGCCGTATTTGTTCGCTCCGTCGTATACGTTTTTAATGACGGCCGGATCGACGCCTTCGAAGCTGTTATAGTATTTTTCCTTCGCTTGCTCATTGATCGGAGGCGTGCCGCCGCTCAATTCGATCGATTTCTCCTGCACGTCCTTGGAGATCATGAATTTAATGAATTCATACGCTTCCTTCGGATGCTTGGAGTCTTTCAGCACAAATAACGGGTCAACATACAGTACGCTTCGCTCCTCCGGATTGCCGCCGAACGGAACGGCGGCGACGCCGACCTTGAAGTTGAATTGATCCTGGCTCGCCAGATTCCAGGAGCCGCCCACCGACATGCCGATCTTGCCGGACAGGAACGGATCCCCGAATTGTCCCGCCACGGACTTGGACCAGGCGGGCGACGGAGAGACCTGCTTATCCCAGATGAGTCCGATCCATTTCTTATACGCGGCAATCGCTTCCGGCGAATCGAAATGCGTCTCGCTTGGCTTGCCGCCGTTCGTCCATGTGTCATCGGAATAGACCTTGGCCCCGAAGTAGGCCGGTCTCATATCCAGCTCGCCCCAGTTGAAGTCGAGGCCATACTGCGCTTTCTCGATATCATCGTCCCGTATCGTCAGCTTCTCGGCCACCTCGACCATCTTATCGAACGTCCAGCTCGGATCCTCATAGTCCGAAGGAGGATACGGCACGCCCGCTTTATCGAACAGATCTTTGTTATAGAGCAGGATCGTTACATAGTTGCTGAACGGAATGCCGTACGTTTTGTCCTGCACCTTGTAAATGTTCATCAGCTCTTCTTTGATGCCGTAATCGGCCGGGTTGAAGTTGTCTTCCTTCATAATGCCGGTTAAATCCAGGAGCAAATCCTTGTTATAATATTCGGCGAAGCCGCCGTAACCGAAGTGAGACGTCACGTCGGGCGCGTTTTTGGCCGCGATATTCGCCTGCAATTTGGAGTCGAATTGCTCATAAGGCGCTTTTTCGACTTTGACTTTAATATTCGGGTGCTTGCTCTCGAAGTCCGGAATCAGCTTCTCCACATACGTCCGGTCTGGCGAGTCGATCGTGTAATACGTGATCGTCACGGGGCCCGAGCCGCCGCTTTCTTCTCCTCCGCCGCAAGCGGACAAGAGCATCGCGACAGCAAGAGTCAGACTCAGCAGCATAAACCATTTTTTAGTGCGTTGCTTCATTTCCATACATCCCCCTTAAACGTATTTATGTATATCAAGTAATTGAAGGCGGAACGCGGAGTCAATTACTTAATACCTGTCAGCACAATCCCCTCCGTGAAGCGCTTCTGCGCGACGGCGAAGATGGCGACGACCGGCAAGGTCGTCATAATCGATGCGCACATTAACAAGTTGTAAGGGGCTATCCGGAACTTGGACGACATCATCGCCGCCAGGCCGACCGGCAACGTGAATTTATCCTGCGAGCTCAAGTACAAGACCGGTCCCAACAGATCGTTCCATGTCCAGATGAACGTGAAAATGGCGACGGTAGCCAAGGCCGGACCGGACAGCGGCAGCGCGATTTTCCAGAACATCCGAAATTCGCCGCAGCCGTCGATTTTCCCGGAGTCATATAATTCATTCGGCAGCGACATGAAAAACTGTCTCAGCAAAAAGATCTGATAAGCGGAACCGAAAAACGTCGGCACGATGAGCGGCAAAAAGCTATTCATCCACCCCAGCTTCGAAAAAAGCAAAAATTGCGGAATCATGACGGCCGGATAAGGCAGCATCATCGTCGATATCATGAGCATGAACATCAGCTTTTTGCCTCTGGCCCGGAATCTGGAGAACCCGTAAGCCACCAAGGAGGAAGACATCACCGTGCCAATCACCGAAAAAGCGGCAACGATGAGACTGTTCTTGTATAAAATCCCGAACTTGATTTCGTTGTCGGTGAACAGCGTCTTGAAATTATCCCAAGCAAGCGTATGCGGAATTAGGGTCGGCGGAAATTGCAGCATTTCCTTCGATGTTTTCAATGCCGTCGAAACCATGAACACCAACGGAAACAGCATCGTGATTGTAATGGCAATCAATAACAGGAAGGCGAAAATCTGGCCAAGGGTCATTCTCGGCTTGCGATCGCCGATCAGCTTCGGGTTCGTATCCATCGCAATCTCGCTCATTATTCCCGCCCTCCTTCGTAGTAGACAAATCGATTCGATGATTTCATAATGATGACCGTAATAATGAGAATCGCAATCAGCAGCAGCCAGGCCATCGCCGACGCGTACCCGAGCCGGAAGTCCTTGAACGCGCTTACATAGATGTTATAGACATAGAACCGGGTCGAATAATTCGGACCGCCTTGGGTCATGACATAGGCCTGGGTAAAAACCTGGAACGATTCAATAACGGACATAATCAATTGGAATAAAAAGACCGGTGAAATCATCGGGAACGTCACGTTCCAGAACGTCTTCCATCGGCCCGCGCCATCCAGCTTCGCCGCTTCCAGCAAGCTGCTCGGAACGCCCTGCAGACCGGCCAGGAAAATGATCATCCCCGCGCCTACGCCCCAGAACGTCATGATGATTAACGCCCAGATGGCATACTGCTCGTCGAGGAACCAGGCCGGCCCCTTCACCCCGAACCAGGACAGAATATAGTTGAATACCCCTACCTCCGGGTTGAAAATCCAGAACCAGAGCAGCGACATCGACACGCCGGATACCATGCTCGGGAAGTACATCGCGGTCCGGAAAAATCCGCGCGCCGGGATTTTCATATTGATCAGCATCGCGAAGATCAAGGATAAAAACAGCCCTAACGGAACGCTAATCAAGGTGTACTTCAGCGTGACGACAATCGATTTATAGAACAATTCATCCTCGAACAGCTCCTTGTAATTGTCGAGACCGATAAAATGCGGACTGCTGATAATGTCATAATCCGTGAAGCTGTAGTACAGTGATGCCAGTATCGGGTATAATGCAAAGACGACGAATCCGATCAGCCACGGCGAAATAAACAAGTAGAAATGGATATTGTCGCGCTTGGACTCAGATAGCTTCATCCTCCCAACCCCTCCCCTTTGTATGTATTCATATGTGCTACACAGGCCTTATAAAATTAAACCGCTTTAACTTTAATGAAAAGCAGCCTCTTCTGCGACATATCATCGCCCCGCCCTGGTCAGGCCGCAGGAAGCGATAACGTCTCCATGCTCAGGTCGTATGAAGCGATAACGTCTCCCTGTCTCAGGTCGTATGAAGCACGATAACGTCTCCATGAAGACGGTTACGAAGCTCTCCTTGAAAAGTTAAAGGGCTTTAACTTTATGGGCCATGAGTGAATATGAGTTAATAATAACCAGATCCGTTCGATTTGACAATACCTTTTTTTATACGGTCTGTCCACAGCTGAGCCGGGTGCGAAAAGGCCGGGCCACTTCCCGTGGCACGGCCTCTCCCCCCCTCATTGGTTGCTCGCCCGATCATTCGCCGGGATTCTTTTTATATTTTTCCGTCCGGCTATCCTGAATGACGCCGCTCCAATTGAGCCCGAATCCGAAATCATACCGGTGGCCCTCCGAATCAAGATGGCACTCCATATCATGTGCGGCATCCTCGAGCTGCGCCTCCACGGTCTCCATATTCTCAGGCATTTGCATCGGCAAGAGACCGGATGGCTCGGCGGCGCCGGAGATCACCTCGAGGATGGCCTGATCCTGCACGCCGAAGTGCGCGAGGATTCCATCGGCCGCCGGCTCGAACTCGGCGACGACCGCCGGAGTGGTCAGCAAGAGCGAGACGATGACCGGCTTGCCCTTCATCCGCTCGGCCGTATCCAGCAGGAGATCCAGATCGGCCGCGTTATGCGTCGTCACCGTTTTTCCACAATAGGATCGGTTCTGCGCCTCTCCTTCCCGGACATCTCCGGCAAGGCTCTGCTTCCGTGCCTGCACTGCCGTGTAAGGCTTATACTGCAAGCTGATCGGCACATACCCGTTGCCGCCCTGATCCGCATCTTCCTGGCTATACCCCGTTCCCGACTTCGGACTGCGCATGCAGACGAGCGCGAAGTCGGCCTCATCCGGATTATCCGTCACCTTGAAATATTTCGCTGCAATATCCAGATTCAGGGGATATTCGAGAATCTCCGGCGTCGGATTGCCGAACCAGTCCTTCCCCGGCGGCGTGTACCGCTTCGGAATATAGACCGTGCTGCCAGGCTTGAGCGGCAGGATGCCATTCTTGTTCTTGAGCATCACGATCGACTTGAGCTGCGCTTCATAACCGGCTTGCATATAGCTTGGGTTCCCGACAATTCGCGCGCTCGCCTCGACGTCCAGGTACGGATTCTCGAAGAGACCGAGACGGAACATGTTGGTCAGCAGCCGTACCGCCGATTGCTCGAACCGCTCCCGCATTGCCGCCTCGCCATGCTCCGCCACGCCCATGCGATAGGCTTCCAGCACAGGCTCGACTTCGTTGTTGCCGCCGAATTGATCGATGCCGGCCATAATCAGCTTATAATGCCGCTCAGCGACGGACAGCTCCTCGACCCCCCACGGCTTGCCCGACAGGAAAGTGTCTTTGCTGCCTGATTCATCGGCGGTAATCAGCCAATCCGTGCAGACGACGCCGTCATAGCCATACTGCCCCCGCAGCAGGTCGCGGATAAGATAAGCATTATACGAATTGCCGACATTCTCCCCGTTCACGGTATCCTGATCGGTCGATATCGTGTAGTACGGCATGACGGCGGAGGCCCTCTTCGTCGGCCCGTCAAGCCGGAACGCGCCTTCCGTGAACGGCTTCAGATGCTCCTCGAAGTTGTTCCCCGGGTAGACCGCGTATTTCCCGCACGCGTAATGCGCATCTCGTCCGCCTTCCCCCGATCCGCCTCCCGGCCAATGCTTCACCATCGCATTGACGCTGTCATATCCCCAGCCGTCCGCAATCTCGGCGTCCCCCGCCGAAGTCTGGAAGCCGTCGATATAAGCGCGGCCCATATCCGTCGCGAGACGCGAGTCTTCGCCAAAGGTTCCGTTGAACCGGAACCAGCGCGGATCGGTCGCGATATCAATCTGCGGCGACAGTGCCGTGGCGATGCCCAGCGCCCGGTATTCCTTGGCCGCGATCTCGCCGAACCGGCGCACCAGCTCCGGGTCGAAGGTAGCGGCCAAGCCGAGCGGCTCGGGCCACATCGAGATGGCGCCCCCTGCCCCGGCATTGAATTCCGAGCTGGAATCGGAGCTGTGCCGCGGGTCGGAGCTGTTGTTGGCCGGAATGCCCAGGCCCGTGCCTTCCGCAAACGCCTGGACCGCATTGCTCCACCGGGCCGCCGTCTCGGGGCTCTCCACCGAGGTGACGAGAATATGCCGCACATGATCCTCCGTCAGGAACTTGATCTGCTCATCCGTCAGATCCCATGGATTCGCGCCGCTCTCTTCATAGGGCTTGCCGCCATAGGTGCTCGCGAACCAGCCGCTGCTGGCCGCGGGAATGGCTTGATGCCGGCTGTACAGCATCAGGCCCGCGATTTGCTCAATCGACATCCGGGAAGCGAGATCCTTCGCCCGCTCCTCCGGAGGCAGCCGCCAATCTTCATATTTATCCAGGCTTCCATTCCGGTTCAAATCCTTGAAAAAGAATCCGTCCTGCTCCAATATCGAGACGCCGGACGTCTTGGAATATCCGATCGTCGGCCCTTGCTGATTGTGTACATAAGCGATGGTTTCTTCTCGGCTTGCTGCCGTTGTCTTTTTCTGTGTCACGTCTCCTATCCCTCCGTTATCCGTTCTCTTTACTCCAGTCCCAATGTCTCATTCAGCCGCTCGATCATCTTTTCCAGCTCGGCTTCTGTCATCCCGCTGCCCATCATGCCCGCTAAAGAGCGAAGAGCGTCATATTTTTTCCATTGCACGAGGGCATCGAACAGCTGCGCCAGACCATTGTCATCCATGCTCTCCGCGAACATTGCCCCCATCTGCTTGAGGCTCTCCATGCTGTCGTTCATCGCCTGTTCGGCGATCTGGGCTGTAGCCGGAATCGCCATCAGCTCATAGAACCGCGTCATGCGGGTCACCTTCGGGAACGGAAGCGCCGTCGAATGTAGGTCTATCGCTGCCGCAAGCGGAGTCTCCGCCGAGGAAGGCCCGACCAGAATCTCATAGGTTCCGCTCTCGGCGTACCAGTCATGAATATCCGAACTGTAATAAGCGAAGGAGCGTGCATCCAGGGTGAAGCTGACCTCAGCGGCTTCGCCAGGCTCCAGGCTGATCTTCGCGAATCCCTTCAGCTCCTTCACCGGTCTGACCACGCTGCTGTCGGCGTGCTTCACATAGAGCTGCACGACTTCCTTCCCTGCGCGGCTGCCCGTATTGCGCACCGTGACGGTTACGGTCGCCGTGTCCGTATCGTTCATGCTTGGCTTATCGATCCGGATCTGCTCATAAGCGAATGTCGTATAGCTGAGTCCGTGCCCGAACGGGAACAGCGGCGTTTCTTTCTTCGCCTCATAATAGCGATACCCGACGAATATTCCTTCCCCGTAGAACACTTCTTTTTTCCCGCCCGGGAAGTTCAGATAGGCCGGCGTCTGCTCCACCGAGACCGGGAACGTCTCCGCCAGCTTGCCGCTCGGATTGACATCGCCGTAGAGCACATCCGCCGTCGCGCTGCCGGACGCTTGCCCGCCCAAATAGCCTTCGAGCACGGCCTTCACCTTCGGCAGCCATGGCATCGCCACAGGCGATCCGTTGGACAGGACGACGACCGTATTCGGCTGCACCGCCGCTACGCGCTCGATCAAGGCGCAATGCGAAGCCGGCAGATCGAGATGGGTCCGATCCAGCCCCTCCGATTCGAAGGCATCCGGCAGACCGGCAAAAATGACGGCGACATCCTTGCCCGCAGCCAGCTCCGCCGCCTCCGCGATCAGCGCTTCATCGATCGCGTCCTCCTCCAGCCGGTAGCCGGGAGCGAAGGCGACCTCGCCTTCCGCCGCCGCGGTGATGAACTCGAGCGCGGTATCCATCCGCGTCGGCACAATATGCGAGCTGCCCCCGCCCTGATAGCGCGGCCGCTCCGCGAAAGCGCCGATGACCGCGACGGATTGCTGCTTATCCAGCGGGAGCAGGCCGCCGTCGTTTTTGAGCAGAACCATGCATTCCGCCGCCGCCCTCCGCGCCAAAGCGTGGTGCGCTTCCTTGTCATAGGTGAAGCCCGGTTTCCTATTGTCGTGAGCTTGGAGAATTACAGTCAGCAGCCGCTCCGCCGCCTGATCCAGGACCGCTTCGTCCAGTTCGCCCGCTCGCACCGCATCGACGATCATCTGGTCATGGTCCGGTCCGGCATAAGGCATTTCCAGCTCCAGCCCCGCCTTCAATCCCTTCACCCGCTCGTTGATCGCGCCCCAATCGGTCATGACGAAGCCTTCATGCTTCCATTTCTCCTTCAGCACGTCGGTCAGAAGCTGTGTATTCTCGGAGCAGAACTCCCCGTTCACCCGGTTGTAGGCACACATGACGGTCCACGCCTTCCCGTCCATAATCGGGCCTTCGAAGCTGCGCAAGTAGATTTCATGCAGCGACCGTTCGTCGACGATTGCATTGATGGAATTCCGCAGCGTCTCCTGATTGTTGGCCGCGAAGTGCTTGACCGAAGTGCCGACGCCCTGCCCTTGCACCCCCAGCACATGATGGGCGCCCAGTTCCGAAGACAGATACGGATCTTCCGAGAAATATTCGAAGTTGCGGCCGCACAGCGGAGAACGCTTAATATTTACCGCGGGGCCGAGCAAAATCTGAACATCCTCCGCCAAGCATTCTTCCCCAAGAGCAGCTCCCACTTCCTCAATAAGCTCACGATCCCAGGACGACGCGAGGCCGGCGCCGCTCGGAAAGCATGTCGCCGGAACGGTCTTGCTCGACATATCCGCCGGATTCGCTTGCTTGCGAAGCCCGTGCGGCCCGTCCGTCATGACGATGGAGGGAATGCCCAGCCGCTCGACCGCCTTGGTCTGCCACATATTCAGTCCCGAGCAGAGACTTGCTTTTTCTTCCAGTGTCATTTGCTTGATGATGTCTTTTACCTGTTTACTCATGCGATAATCCTCCTGTATGCGGTATTGCGATGTCTTTCGTTGTCTGTCCGATTTCCGGCAATGGCTTGACGGCAGCCACGCCCAGCACGACACAGAATGCCAACGCGATATAGAAGAACGTCCAGCCGCCGATACCGAGCAGCAGCGGAGCGATTGCGGGCACGATCGACTGCGGCAGCGCATTGGCTACGTTCATCAGGCCGAAATCTTTGGCCGCATCCTCCTTGCGGGGAAGAATGCGGGCCACCAAGGCCATGTCGACGGCGCTGAAGCAGCCGAAGCCCAGGCCGATGATGGCTGATGCTACAATGTATGCCGTATATTGAGGCACGAAGGCATACAGCAGAATGCCAAATACCATAATGAGCGCAGAGCCGTACAAGAAAGGCTTCTGCTTCTTGAATTTATCGGACAATACGCCGCCGAATATACTCGTCACGGCCGAAGCGATCAGGCAAATAATATTCAAAGTGCCGACGCTGTTCGTCGCTTGACTCTCCGTGAAGCCCATCCGGTTCACCAGCATGACCGTCAAGTACAGTGTGCTGCAATACCCCATCATCAGCATGAACTTCGAGACGATAGCCCAGGTGAATTCCGGGAACTTTCTCGGGCTCGGATAGATTTTGCTGATTTTCTCGCCAAGCGACAGCTTCTGCCGGTCAGACTTCACGATCTCTACCTTGCCGTCGCGAATCAGAAATAAGCTGAGAACCGGACCCGCAATGCCGATAAGCGCAACCACCATCCATTTCATGTCCGCAGAAGCGGAATTCATCAGCATCATCAGCACCATGCCGATACATACCGCCGCGGGGAAGACGAGCCCGATAATGCCGGAGATTGTTCCCTGTCTCTCCTCTTTGACTTGATCCGGGATAAGCGCTGTATACGCCGCGATACCGAAGTTGAAGAACAACTGCGCAACCGCCCAGCCGATCAGGATTTGCCATATTTCCGTGGCCATTCCCACCCACAGCAGCGCGGCGCATCCGACCAGCGGGCCAAGGAACATCCATGTTCGTCTTCGTCCGAAGGAGATATTCGTCCGGTCGCTGATGGCGCCCCCGAGCGGATTCCCGATCAAGGCGAAGAAAGCCCCTACGCCGGCGACTAATCCGTAGGAAGAGGTGTAGCCGTTCGGATCGACTTCAATCATTTTGAAGGTGAGCAGCAGCATTGCCGGGGTCATCAATCCGAGCATCATGCAGCCATAACCGAGAATAATGCCGAACGTCAGCCGGCCGAGCGGCGTTCGGACTTGCCCTTTTATCATTGGTTCAGCCATCGTAACTTCCTCCTAAGCAGTAATTGAAACCGTTTGCAAATCCAATTATAATAAAAAGCCCCTGTCTCCAGACAGGCGGCTATTTATAGACTTTTATAGTTTTTTTTAACGTCTTTGTTAGAAACGCTTTCACGTCGGCATGATCCGAGATTAAAAAGTGACTCATATGGACGATGCATCGGTACATTAGTATTATCAGTACATCGGGATGAGCTCCATGAGCTGCACTCCATGAGGGGCCAGCAACGACAGATAGGTCCTGCTGTGTTCAATCTCGACATACTGGACATGCATCCGGGGACCGGAATTCGCCTTGAGATAAGCGATATCCTCGGCAGACAGCGGCTCGGGCGCCCCCATCTCCACCCAGCGGTCATAGCTGCTCCCGTGCTTGCGGCTGATCGCATACGTGACCAGCCGGTACCTCCCCCGGCGGATTCCTTTTAACTCAAGCTGTATTTTTAACGTCTTTTCATCCTTGAACCCGTTGTACCGGTTCGTGGCGTTGATGAAGGACGTATCTCCCATCGCATACAGGTCGTCGAAATGACAATAGTTAAAGGTCAGGATCTGATATCCTCCGCGGCCGGCGGTCGCGATATAGCGCTCCCCTCGGGCCAGAAGGCGATCGCCGAGCTTGGCGAGCAGCTCATACGCCACGAACGCGGCCTTCGGAATGCCGTGCTGGGCGATCAGTCCGAGCCCTCCGTGATACAGCTGGGCCGAAGCGGCAGTCTCCTCGATATTGTCGCTCAGCACCCAATAGCCGAAGCCGGCGATGCGGTCCAGATTATCGACAATGTTTTTGGCGAGATAGGCCGCCTTATACACCGTGTCATTCGTCAATTCCCGATGATAGGCGGTCGAATTCCACTCCGTGAGAACCAATTCCTTGTCGGACAATCCTTGCTCGGCCAGCAGCCTCATCTCTTGCCCAAGTATGTCCCGCAAATAATCCGGATTCGGAGAGATCCCCATGAACTCCTCCAATATTCGACGGTATGAATGCAACGGGAGCCGCAGCAGAGCCGCCGGGTCGGCGTGAACCATCTCCTCGATATGCTCATGCGGATAGAAATGAAGCGGTATGAAGTCCGGCAAGCACTGATTGCGGCGGCAGAACGCAAAAAATTCATCATTCAACCGCGGCGAGCGAACCGTGATGATCCGTCCGGGCGCGCCGATGTGCAGCCGCTCCGATACGCCCTTCAAGGTCTGATAGGTTCGCAAATACATCTCCATATATTCTTCCAGCGTTCCCGGCCAGAACGTCTTCAGCTCCGGCTCATTCCAGAACTCGAACTTCCAGCTCTCTACTTCCTCCGCACCGTAACGATTCATGCAGTGACGCAGAAAGCGGTCCACGAGCAGGCACCATCGCTCGAGCGACCGCGGCGGACTGACGCAGCTTGCCTTGTAGAACACTTTCTGGTCCGGATCGGCCGCCAGCAAGGAAGGCATGAAGCCCAGCTCCACGAACGGCTTGAGACCGACGGACAGCAAGAAGTCGAACAGTTGGTCCACGAACCGGAAATTAAACCGGGGCCGTCCCGCCTCGTCCTCATCATATACCATCATCTCATCGTCGAAGATGCCATGGAACCGCAAATAGCGGAAGGGGCACACCCGCTGTACATGCCGCAGCTGCTCCTGAACATCGGCATGCAAGCCTTCCTTGGCTTTGCCGATCGTGATCAACTGCTTCCATGTATGCCGGATCGGCTCGCCTCTGGCCGATAGGTCCACTTCATAGGCGGCCTCTTCCACCTCGCGAATATCATCATCTACTGCGCCAAGCGCTTGGCTGCGCTGCAAATACTGATTAATGATGCCCAACGCGCTCGATTGATTGAACGTCATATAGTTGGCCGAAGGCTTTTCCTTCTCGTCCGTCGGCGGCCGGTACTGCCTGCGATACTCGTTGGGCGTCATATGATACTTTGCTTTGAAGGCAGCGTAGAAGGATTTCGCATTCGGAAATCCGTGATGCATGGCAAGGTCCGCGATCGGCGCGTCGGCATGCCGCAACAGATCCTCGACCGTATTTTTCAAGCGGATGCTGGTCAGATAAGCCTGAAAGTTCAGGCCGATGTTCTCGCTGAAAAATTTGGACAAATACGGCACCGACAAGTATTCGCGCTCGGCGATCGCCTGCAGCGTGATCGGCTCCTGATAATGCTCGTCGATAAAGGTAATGATGCGCAACATTCGGTCCATATACTTCTCATTCATTGCGCCTTCCATCGCGGGCCGCTTGAATTGCTTCAGGAGGATGGAAACCACGCTCAGCATCCGGGCCTGCATGTCGAGCTCGTAGCCTTCCCCCTTTTTATGCTTCAACTGCACCATCTCCGCCAGGCACTGGCGAATGCGGTCCAACGCCAGCTTCTCCTCCTTGCTGGCCTCTCCCGAATAACATGCGAAATTGATGGCTTCGACGCCCTTCACATTCTCCTTCATATACTTGAACGGGATAAGAAACGTCGCGATAATATTGACGTCCAGCCCAATGACTTCATGCACATGACCTTGATTGATCAACAGCACATCCCCTTCGGTCAAGGAAAATTTCCGCTGATTGACCATCGCTTCCAAGTTGCCCCGCAGCACGAAGATGATTTCCATGCTGTTATGCCAGTGATTGGGAACGTAGTTCACGCTGTGCAGCGACACATCGAAGGGCAAAGCCTCGTCTGTTTCCACGAATTCATAAATCGGATGACTCACCGGGATATCCTCCATTAGTACGATTTCTAGCGATGCGTATATCCTTATACCTACATTCTATATGAAGCCGGGCTGAAAGCAAAAAAATCATTGCGGCCGCAACTTCATGCGACGAGTCCGCCACAGCTGCAGTCCCCTCCGCCCCTTTGCTCGATTACATAACAAACCGGACTTCCTTCCGCCATTCGTATCAGCTCCACCAAAGCTGCATTTACTCCGTCCAATCTGTTCATCTACTCCATCAATGCTGCTTTACTCCCTCCACTCTGTTCATCTACTCCACCAATGCTGCATTTACTCCGTCCAATCTGTTCATCTACTCCAACAATGCTGCAAAAATACAGCAATTTCATTGACACCACTCTATGAAAAAAGGAATCCTGCAAAAATGCAGGAATTCCCTGCGCTATGGCCTGGATTGGGTTCAAAATAGGCGAAATAATGCAGTTTTGCAGGATTTTCTCGGAATTTCGCCTCTTGGGTCTCAAAATGCTGCGCCTGTGCAGGATTTTCATGTGACTTGCCTGACTTGCCTCCTCAGCCCTGCCCTCTCCCCACTTTGCCCTGCTCTCCATGCACAAAAAAAGCCGACCATCAAGTTGTTCGGCCACCAATCTTGCTATTTCCCGGCATTGCCCGCGCTTGCGCTCCTCACTGCTTCATATGCCGTTAAATAAAGCCGGGTTTCCGCCACGACCACGCCGGACAGCCCCAACAGGGCGACCAGATTCGGGAGCGCCATCAGTCCGTTCACGATATCCGAGAGCAGGTAGATCGCCTGCAGCTTGATGAACGCGCCTGCCGCGACCAGTTCCACGTCCCGGTCACATTGAGCTTCTTTTCCTCGCCCCACCTGTTCATCAACTCCACCAATGCTGCATTTCCTCCCCCCACCTGTTCATCAACTCCACCAATGCTACTTTACTCCGCCCCATCTGTTCATCTACTCCACCAATGCTACTTTACTCCGCCCCATCTGTTCATCTACTCCACCAAAGCTGCATTTACTCCGTCCAATCTGTTCATCTACTCCACTAAAGCTGCTTTACTCCGTCCCACATGTTCATCTACTCCAGCAATGCTACTTTACTCCGTCCCATCTGTTCATTGTATCTCCACCAATGCTGCTTTACTCCCTCCACTCTGTTTATCTACTCCACTAAAGCTGCTTTACTCCGTCCAATCTGTTCATCTACTCCAACAATGCTGCAAAAATACAGCAATTTCATTGACACCACTCTATGAAAAAAGGAATCCTGCAAAAATGCAGGATTTCCATGCGCTATAGTCTGGATTGGGTTCAAAATAGGCGAAATAATGCAGTTTTGCAGGATTTCCTTGGAATTTCGCCTCTTGGGTCTCAAAATGCTGCGCCTGTGCAGGATTTTCATGTGACTTGCCTGACTTGCCTGACTTGCCTGCTCAGCCCTGCCCTCTCCCCACCTTGCCCCGCTCTCCATACACAAAAAAAGCCGAACATCAAGTTGTTCGGCCACCAATCTTGCTATTTCCCGGCATTGCCCGCGCTTGCGCTCCTCACTGCTTCATATGCCGCAAATAAAGCCGGGTTTCCGCCACGACCACGCCGGACAGCCCCAACAGGGCGACCAGATTCGGGAGCGCCATCAGCCCGTTCACGATATCCGAGAGCAGGTAGATCGCCTGCAGCTTGATGAACGCGCCTGCCGCGACCATCACGATGAACGCGATGCGGTAAGGCAAGATCGCCCGCACGCCGAATAAATAGACAATGCAGCGCTCGCCGTAATAATTCCACCCCAGAATCGTCGTAAAAGCAAATAAAACAAGACATATCATGAGAACGAGGGAGCCGAACGGCATCGCGGCATCGAACGCCGCCTGCGTCATCGCCGCGCCTTCCGCCGTACCGTTCCACGCCCCGGTCACAATCAGCGTCAGGCCGGTAAGCGTACAAATAATAATCGTATCAATGAACGTGCCAGTCATCGAGACAAGCCCCTGTTCCGCGGGCCATTTCACCTTGGCTGCCGCCGCTGCGATCGGGGCGCTGCCGAGCCCGGATTCATTCGAGAATACGCCTCTCGCGATGCCGCTCCGAATGGCCATCATGACGGTCGCGCCGAGGAATCCGCCTCCGGCCGCCGTCGCGCTGAAGGCGCTCTGGAAGACAAGCGACAGCGCGTCCGGAATCTTGTCGGCGAACGCGATCAGAACGATGGCGCTGGCAGCGACATACACGAGAGCCATCGCGGGCACGACTTTAGTGGTCACCCTCGCAATACTCTGGAGACCGCCAATCGTCACCAGAGCTACCGCGAGGGTCACCACTCCCGCGGTTACCGCCACGGGAATCCCCAGGCTGGACTCGCTGGAGGATACGATAGCGTTCACTTGGGGAAGGGTGCCGATTCCGAAGAGAGCGACCAATATCCCGCTTATCGAGAAATAGATCGCGAGCGGCTTGAACTTCGCGCCCAGGCCTTGCTCGATATAATACATCGGCCCCCCCGATACTTGCCCGTTATCGTCGATTTTCCGGAACTTCACGGCCAACAAGCCTTCCGCATACTTCGTCGCCATGCCAAAAAACGCGGCCAGCCACATCCAAAACAGCGCGCCCGGCCCGCCTATCTGAATCGCGGTGGCAACGCCGACAATATTCCCCGTTCCGATCGTGGCCGCCAGAGCTGTAGCCAGCGCGCCAAAGCTCGTCACGTCGCCTTTGCCGTCATTTTTCGCCGTGAATATCAGCTTGAGCGCCAGCGGCAGACGGAGGACCTGCAGCAGTCCGAGCCGAATCGTCAGGAAGATCCCGGTTCCTACCAATAAGATCAACAACGGCGGCCCCCACACAAATTGATTCACCCGATCCAGCCATACTTCCAATCCATGCATTACAATTCCCCTCTTCATCTTGAAATCAAAGTCCGAAGACATAAAAAAGAGCCAAATCGATAGATTTGACTCCGGGGACATTTTTGCAGAATAGCAAAAAGAAGGATATGTGAATGCTATCACAATACCAACATAACGATGCCTGACATCTGCAATCCCTGTCCTTTTACCTGAGAGTTTTAACGCGTTTCTTGCTGCGTCTTGCCCCTTCGGTGCTCCGCGATGGAGTCTCTCCAGAGTCCTGTCCGTATACGGTCCTGCTTATCCAATTCGGTTACGAACGATAACAAGCGCCTGAGAGCTTTGCCCCTTCGGCCAGGTTGATCCTGTCTCCCGTATACTTCATCCAGATATGAAGTTTGTTCATCTATTATAGAGAACCATCTCGGATTCCGCAAGAGATTTTCGGTATGGGAAAAAGAACCACCCCCGCTTTCTCCCGCTCACAACGGGCATGATTCGTCCTCCTGGAGAATACATATCATGTGAGAGCCTGCAATCATTGTCAATGAATATTCTCACAAAGGAGTGATTATGCTTGTCACCGTTCCAAATCAGTCCGAAGGTTGAAGCATTTTTGCAGGGAACGAAAAAGCTGTTCATCAATGGCGAATGGGTCGAATCCGTCCAGAACAACGTCTTCTCGTCGATCAATCCGGCCTCGGGGCAAGTGCTGGCGGTCGTGTCGGAAGCGCGGGAAGAGGATGTGGATCGCGCGGTCAAGGCGGCGCGTCAGGCTTTCGATCATGGCCAATGGTCCACCATGAGCGCCGCGGATCGCAGCCGGCTCATCTATAAGCTGGCCGATCTTATCGAAGCGAACAAGCAAGAGCTGGCCGAGCTGGAGACGCTGGATAACGGCAAGCCGCTGCGGGAGACGAAGGCGGCCGATCTCCCGCTCACGATCGAGCATTTCCGTTATTATGCCGGCTGGGCCACAAAAATCGTCGGACAAACCATTCCTACGGCAGGCAACTTCCTTACCTATACGAGACATGAACCGGTCGGGGTCGTCGGCCAGATCATCCCGTGGAACTTCCCGCTGCTGATGGCGGCCTGGAAGCTTGGCGCCGCCCTCGCCACCGGCTGCACCGTCGTCCTGAAGCCGGCGGAGCAGACGCCGCTGTCGGCCCTCTACCTCGCACAGCTAACTCAGGAAGCAGGGTTCCCGCCTGGCGTCATCAACGTCATTCCGGGCTTCGGAGAGACCGCGGGCGCGCCGCTCGTCCGGCACCCGCAAGTCGACAAGATCGCCTTCACCGGCTCGACGGTGGTCGGAAAATCGATCATGCGCGAGGCCGCGGACACGGTCAAAAAAGTAACGCTCGAGCTCGGCGGCAAATCGCCGAACATCATCCTCCCGGACGCCGATCTGTCCCGGGCGGTGCGCGGCGCGCTCCGGGGCATCACCTTCAACCAGGGACAGGTGTGCTCGGCCGGTTCGCGTCTCTACGTGCAGAAGAAATTGTATGACAACGTCGTGGCCGACCTGGCATCGGAGGCGAAGCGGATTCGCGTAGGCTTCGGCCTCGATCCCGATACGGAAATGGGCCCGCTCGTCTCGTCCGAGCAGCATGACATCGTGAAGCGCTATATCGAAGCGGGGAAAGCGGCCGGCGCGGAGCTCGTTGCGGGCGGCAACGTGCCTGCCGATCAGGGCTATTTCGTCGAGCCGACGGTATTCGCGCATGTCGATCCGAAGATGACGATTGCCCGCGAAGAGATCTTCGGGCCGGTGGTGGCGGCGATGCCGTACGATACGCTCGACGACTTGATCGAACAGGCCAACCAATCCGACTACGGCTTGGCTGCGGGAGTATGGACGCAAAATCTGAAGCAAGCCCACTATCTTGCAAGCAAACTGAAAGCCGGCACGGTCTGGGTGAACTGCTATAACGTCTTCGACGCGGCCGCTCCGTTCGGCGGCTACAAGCAATCGGGCCTCGGGCGCGAAATGGGATCCTACGCGCTCGACAACTATACCGAAGTGAAGACCGTCTGGGTGAACCTCAACTAGAACGGGGCCTGGGACTGAGAATAGGAATGCGGCGACCAAGATACGGCGGACGGGTGACGGGTTAGTCCACTCCCGAGACATAAGCTCGCGAACCCTGGATTTCGGCAAGACGTCAAGCCGCGCGCGGCTTGGCGTCTTTTTGCCATTCGCTCAACCCCCTCCGGCCCCTGAGCAGCACCGCCGCCACCTCATAATTTTTCTATTTTCTGTTAATAAGTCGGACTCTCCATGAATAAATATACATATCAAATCGTCACACCCCGGCTCTTCATACGCGCTCCCAGAAGTTAAAGCGCATATCTTGCTGCACATGCCGCGGTCTATTGCCCCTCACCGGTATAAGCTCAGCTTGAGTTCTTATACACATCCATTCCAATCGCAAGGAGGAAAATGAAGTTGGCAAATCGTTGTCTACCCCATCCATTGTTCCGGAGATGGCTGCTTGCCTGCGGCATGGTGCTCGCCCTCGTGCTCGCCATGATCGTGTTCTCCGGCAAGGCGCTTGCCCACGGTTACATCGATGCCCCAAGCAGCCGCGCCGACCTGTGCGCCAAGGGCGTCAACAAAAAATGCGGGTTCATCATCTATGAACCGCAGAGCCTGGAAGCGCGCAAAGGCTTCCCTGCCGCCGGTCCGGCCGACGGCAAGATCGCAAGCGCGGACGGCGCTTTTCCGGAGCTGGATCAGCAATCGGCCACCCGCTGGAGCAAGGTCGGCATTACGCCGGGAACGACGACGTTCCATTGGACCATTGAAGCCAATCATGCGACCACGAGCTGGAAGTACTACATCACGAAGCAGAATTGGAATCCGGATGAACCGCTCACCCGCGCTTCCTTCGACCTGACCCCGTTCTGCAGCGTCGATTACAAAGGCAAGCAGCCGCCTCATTCCTATTCGGATACATGCGAAGTCCCGAGCCGCACCGGCTATCAGGTCATTTTGGCGGTATGGGAAATTGCGGATACGGCGAATGCGTTCTACAATGTCATCGATGTGGACTTCGGGGGCGGTTCCCCGACCGATCCGACGCCTCCGGCCGCGCCGGCGAACCTGGCCGTATCGAACGTCACGTCTACGAGCGCCGTGCTGACATGGGATGCATCGACCGACAACGCAGGCGTCACGGGATATAAGATATTTAGAGGCTCCACGTTGGCGGCTTCGACGAACGGATCGACGTTAACCTATACCCTAACGGGCTTGACGCCGAGCACCTCCTATTCGTATACGGTCCGGGCCGTGGATGCCGCCGGCAATCAATCGGCCAACAGCAATGCCGTCACCTTCACCACCCTGCCCCCGCAGCCCGATACGGAGTCTCCTTCCGCGCCGTCATCCTTGACAGCATCCGCTATCACTTCGTCGAGCGTGACCTTGACCTGGAGCGCATCCACGGACAATGTCCGCGTTGCCGGGTACCGCATTTATAACGGATCTGCACTGGCGGGGACGACCAGCGGATTGAGCTACACCGTGTCCGGTCTGCAGCCGGAGACCTCCTATACGTTTACGGTTGCGGCGTTTGATGCCGCCGGCAACACATCCCCGCCCAGCGGCGCGTTGAGCGTAACGACAGCGCCCGCTCCTGTCGCCGCGCCTTGGGCTCCGAACACCGCGTATGCGGCAGGCGCGCTTGTCACTTACAACGGCAAGACGTATGAGGCGCGGGTCGCGCATACCTCGCAAGCCGGCTGGGAGCCGCCGAATGTCCCTGCCCTATGGCTGTTGAAATAATGCCGCAGCAATGAACAGAAGCCCTGATCGTCAGGGCTTCTTCCTTTCCCCGTATTAAGAAGGATGATCTATACGGGCTGGCAATATGATGACGCAGCCTATTTCGGCTTGACCAAGAAGGAGTATCAAGAGCTGCTTTTCAAGAAGCCGGAAGCCCGGAGCGTCAGAAAAGGGGCTGCCCCCCTTTTCCGCTTGCCATGCATGCGCTTCAAGCATCACGCGCCTTCTTGTCAGCCCTTGCGGGCTGAGACGAGAGAAGCGTAGGTTTGATTATACTCCTCCCGCAGCTCGGCGACGACATCGGCAATGGGCGCCGTCCGCTTGATCGCCCCCACGCCTTGCCCGGCCGACCAAATATCTTTCCATGCCTTTGCTTCGCTGACTTGCGCAAAAGAAAAATCCATCGTGTCCTTCTTCTTCAATTGGTCCGGATCAAGCCCTGCCTTGCGAATGCTCGGAACGAGATAATTGCCATGGACACCGCTGAACGCATCCGTATAAATCAAATCTTCCGCATTCGATGCCATGAGCATGCTTCGATAAGCTTCACTTGCAAAGGTCTCGGCCGTAGCGATAAAGCGCGTCCCCATATAGACCATATCGGCGCCGAGCACCTCCATCGCCACGATATCCCGCCCGCGGGAGATACAGCCGGCGACAATCGTGATTCCGCTCCAGAACTCTTGCACCGCGCTCAGAAAAGCAACCGGGTTGAGCGTTCCCGCATGCCCTCCCGCACCGTTGCAGACGAGTATTAAGCCATCGACCCCCGTATCGGCCGCTTTTCTCGCATGCGTCAGATGGATCACATCGGCAAACACAAGCCCCCCATAGGCATGCACGATATCGACAACCGCTTGCGGATTCCCCAGCGACGTAATCACAATCGGGGGCTGGTACTTCTTGATCAGCTCAAGATCCGCTTCGTAGCGCTTGTTCGTCCGGTGCACGATCAGATTGACGGCCCAGGGAGCTACGGGCTGTTCATTCTCCTCCTGCCGGGCTGCGGCCAGCTCTGAACGAATCCGCTCCATCCACTCTTCCAAAATTTCTGGCGTACGGGCGTTCAGCAGAGGAAACGAACCAACAATACCGGCTTTGCAGCCTTCAATCACCATTTCCGGGCTTGATACCAGAAACATCGGAGCGGCAATCACAGGCACTGCGAGCCGCTCTTTTATCCGTGCGAATTGCTGTTGCGACATGCTCCTCATCCCTTCAACAATTTCTGTGTGTCCCCGTAATCTAGCAGCTGCTTCTGTTGATTAATTACAGGTTACCAATTATGACCAGTTATTTCAATCATACGATTCTGCTCTTCACGTTATCACTTGTTCTGAGGCCCCCCTCCTAATCACGGTCATATAAGAAAAAAACGCCGAGCCTACCGGATGCGAAGGCTCAGCGCTTATGTTCTGCTATCCTATTGTTGAAATCGGACTGCCGCTGCGTTCTGTTTACTTGAAGGAAGCATACCCTTCATCCGCCATCACGACACTGCCGTTAATCGCGCCGGCTTCCTCGAGAGACATCAAATAGACCGCATCGGCCACTTGCTCGGGCTGCGTCAATTTATTGCCCATGACTTTGGATTTCATCGCCTCCAACATGCCGTTATCCTTGTAGCCCTGAATAATCGGCGTATCCACTGCGCCCGGCGCGACCGCCACGACGCGAATGCCGTAAGCCGCCAGCTCCAGCGCCGCCGATTTGGTCATCATGATGACGGCGCCCTTCGTCGCGTGGTAAGCGAACGTTCCCGGCGAAGCCAGGAAGCCGAATACCGAAGCGGTATTGATAATGACGCCCTTGATGCCCAGCTCTCTCATCTTGCGCCCGGCCGCGATAATCCCATAGGCTACTCCGTGCTGGTTCACGTTGATGACATCATGATAATCCTTCAGATTCTGGTCAAGCACCGGCGTAACCCGTCCGATGCCGGCATTATTGAACATGACATCAATGCGGCCGAATGTCTCGACCGCCCGGTCCACCAAGGCCTCCACCTCTTCCAGCTTGGATACGTCCGTCTTGACAAAGACGGCTTGTCCGCCCTGCTCCCGAATCAGATCGACCGTGGCTTGCCCGGCTTGTTCATTGAAGTCCGCGACTACGACGCGGTCGCCCTTCCGCGCGAATTTCAACGCCGTCTCCCTGCCGATTCCGCTTGCTCCTCCGGTGATAACGGCTACTCTGTTCTCGGCCATGCTTCATTCCTCCCCACTGTTGTCACTTAGAACCGCCTTGCTGAAATGTGAGATAGCTCATTGACTTCAAGCGCTCTCTTATGCATTTATTGTAGCACCGCTTGTTATTAACTAAAATTTATATAAACTAATATATAATTAAGCACTGCTTAAGTAGAGGGGAAAAGTTTATGAATCTCGAACAACTGGAGTACATTGTCCAAGTTGCCAAAACCGGGTCATTTACGAAAGCGGCGGAGCAATCGCATGTCACGCTGTCGGCGATAAGCCAATCCATCTCCTTGCTGGAAGCGGAATGGGGCGTCAGCCTGTTCCACCGCTCGCGCGGGCTGGGAGCGGTTCCGACGCCGGAAGGCAGAGCCCTTATCGTCAAGGCGAATGAAGCGCTTGACGCCCTCCGGGAGCTCAAGGCCGAAGCCCAATCCTACAGCGACGCCTTGAGCGGACGATTGCGCATCGCCACCATCCCGGGACCGATGCATTTATTGGTGCGTGTCGTCTCGAGCTTCAAGCGGGATTATCCGGGGGTGAAGGTGGAGATTATGGAGAAGGGCCCGAAGGAAATATTGGAGCTGCTGAAGCATGACCAGATTGACATTGGATTAATCGCCCTGCCGGAAAGCTTGCTCCATCAACAACGGGGCCTCGTCTTCGAACGGCTGTTGGAAGGTAAAATGGTAGTCGGGGTCAATGAACAGTCCCCCCTTCGCCTGGAGAGCGCGATAACCCCCGATAAATTGGCGAAGCAGACATTCGTGCTCTATGACGACGTGCATATCCGGAACTTCATGGATCAGTTTGCCGCGGCCTACGGCGAGGTTGACATTCTGTTCATCAGCAACAATACGCAGGCGATTTACAATGCCGTCAACGAAGGGATCGCGGTGACGATCGGACTCGAATATTCGTTCAAGGAGGACGGAGAGCACATCCTTACGCTGCCGCTGGAATCCCCGAGCAGCGAACCGGTTTATTACGGATGGGTGCATCCGGAGGAGAAGCATATCGCGCGGGCGGCGAAGCGATTTCTGAACAGGCTTCAGGCCGAGCTCTAATCTTCATTCGCGAGGCTGCGGCTGCATAATAAAAGGCAGTCCCCGGTGCCGTCCTGCGCCCTTCCTGCGGACGTCAAAGTCGGCGGCGGGGATTGCCTTATGTGCCAGTCGCGTTAACGGTCGTGGACTTGCTGTCTTCTTCTGCTACTGCCGTTCAGACCACAGAATATCGGCCACAACCGGCATATGATCCGAAGGGAAGCGGCCGTTCGCCTGATCCGCCAGAACCCCGTATTGCAGTACCCTGACCTGTTCATTGACGAAAATATAATCGATCGGCGAGTCAAGATCCTCCCCATTATCGCCTTTGAAGCATTCGCCGTCCCGGTACAGGCATTCGATCAGCCGCTGAAGCTCAAACCCGTGGAACGTGAACGACGGTCCGAAATGCGGATGCTGCGCCGCGCCGCGCGCGTCCCGCAACGCGCCAGAGCTGGCCCCGGCCCCGGCTCCGGTAAGGATCCCGTACGGCACGGAGGTTTCCGTGCAGTTGAAGTCCCCTGTGACGATGACGGGGCATCGTTCTTCCCGCGTCGCGATCCGGTTCAGCAGCAAGCGCGCGCTCTGCTCCATCGCGACCGTCCCTACATGATCGAAATGAGTATTGAAATGCATGAACCGCGTTCCCGTCAGCTTATCCTCAAATCGAACCCACGTCACGATGCGCGGGCAGGCGGCGTCCCAGCCAAGGCGCCCGGGAGTCTCCGGCGTCTCGGACAGCCAGAATGTCCCAGTGCCGACCGGCTCCAAGCGGCTCTTGCGATAGAATACCGCGCAGAATTCCCCTCCATCGGCGCCATCGTCTCTCCCCTTGCCTACCCAGCCGAAATCAGGCAGCATGCGTTCCAGATCGGCGATTTGATGGCGCAGCGCTTCCTGGAGGCCGACCGTATCCGCGCGGTGAAAGCGGATCATGCTGGCGACCATATCCGCTCTGCGGCTCCATCTCTTCTCCCCATCCTCAATGTTATCGCTACCATACCGAATGTTAAAAGACATGCATCGCAATGATTGGTCCTCATTATGTAGCATCATAAATCTTCACTCCTCTTGGCGATGTGGCGTTCCCTTTGCGATGGTTGGTGCAGGCTGCACTCTTCTATTCTATCTCACCCGATCCCCGATGGGAACTGCCGCTCCGACAAATTTCAGTGCGGCGGCTCGGTTATCGCCGGCAGATCGCTCTCGGCCGTACGCGATCTGGCCTTGGCCACCTCCGTGCCGCATTTTCCCTTAACTGAACGATTGGAATGAAGCGAACAGCATGCTTATCCCGGCGACGATTCCAATCCACCCGCCCATCCGAGTATATGAAGCCGCCGATGCGCCAGCTTGCGGAAGGTGCAGAGCTCATGTGCCTTACAGATTGACGATGAACAGAAAGGCGAATACCATCCGGCTAACATTATAGCGAGCCTGTCCTTTCCGCGCTTATCGCCCGCTACTGGACCAATCTAAGAGTTGAGAGGGCGGAGATTTTTCAACAGACGCCCCTGCATATCCCCACATACTCATCCAAAGTGTATCGATGTCTTTCCTATAAAGACGGGGGTGTCCAAAAGTAGTATGCAACACTACATTGTGACAGCCCCCTGCTTCTCAAAGCTCGACTCGCCGAAAAACTGCAAAAAACACTTTTCCGTGATGACGTGTATTCCGCTCCAGGGAATCCTGCAAAACGGCATCAATTTCAGACTCTCCAATAGATAAAAGAACAAAATCGAAGAATATATTGTACTCTTACAGGAATTTCATCCTATAGCGGCTTAAAGAGCAGAAATTGATGCGCCCACGCAGCATTTCAATGCTTCGTCCGGTTTGCGGCCGCCGTTTTTCCCGCATCCGCATTCTCTGTCAGCTCGTCATTTCCATCCTTTTGCAGCGCCTGTGCGATACTCCCGTTCGAATCTAGCTCAACTATTGAGGTTGCTCCCAACCTGCTACCTCTTCTCTTACACGAGGCGCTACTTCCGTTCCGAATAGCCGTATCGCTTCCATGACCTCTTCATGAGGCATAGTACCGTGCGGCATATGTAACATGAATCTGGTGACGCCAACATGCTTGCGAAGATGAATAATTTTTCGGGCTACGGTTTCCGGGTCGCCAACGTATAGGGCGCCTTCCCAGCTGCAGGCCGCGTCATAATCCGCTCTCGTGTACGGGGGCGCACCTTTTTCAGCGGCTCTTGCGTTAGTTCTTGCAAATGTTGACGGAAAGAACGTTTCGATTGCTTCTTTTTGAGTCTTCGCAACAAAACCGTGGGAATGTGAAGCAATTGGCAACCGGGTTACATCATGACCAGCCTCAGCAGCCGCTTTCTTGTAAAGCCCAACCTGTGAAGCGTAGTCGAGCGGCTTCACTCCTCCGATAATGGCAAGAACAAATGGAAGTCCCAATGCCCCTGCACGAATCGCCGATTCCGGACTTCCTGCGCTTCCAATCCAGACCGGCAAAGGATCCTGTACGGGGCGCGGATAGATGCCCAGACCCGGAATCGCAGGGCGGTGCTTCCCGCTCCAGCTTACGTTCTCCGACTTCTGAATGTGCAGCAGCAGCTCCAGCTTCTCATCGAACAGCTCTTCATAATCGTCCAGATCGTAACCGAACAAGGGGAATGATTCGAGAAAGGAGCCTCGGCCGACCATAATCTCTGCCCGTCCATTAGACAGGCCGTCAAGTGTTGCAAAATCTTGAAATACGCGTACGGGATCAGCAGATGACAAAATCATAACGGCGCTCGTCAGCCGAATATTCGTTGTTTTAGATGCAGCAGCAGCTAATACAACCGCAGGAGATGATGCCGCAAAATCACGGCGGTGATGCTCGCCCACCCCATATACATCCAGTCCTACCTGATCCGCGAGAACAATCTCCTCCACTACTTCACGAAGCCGCTCCGCGTGACTTATCGTTGTTCCCGTGCTGACATCAGGTGTTGTCTCGACAAACGTGCTTATACCTAGTTCCACGATCGATTTCCTCTTTTCCAATGGTGTTCATGTTCATAATGCGCACACTACAGACGGTATATTAATTTACCACTTATTTTCATTATTTCATAGGCTGTTTTTTTAATTTTCAATGATTTTCTGTATAAAAAAATCGAGTTCCACATTACATGGAACCCTGACCTGCAGCAACTACAACTTGATGGGGAACTGCAGCTTCTGAAATCCCATGCCGGGCACAGTAAGGCAGCTGCTTCCTTGCTGTGCCCGGCGCTCAAACGACAACACCTCCGATCCACATACAATCGGAGGCGCTCCCAATTCTATCTTTTACACTTGTTCGACGACGACCGCGACGCCATGGCCGCCGCCGACGCATAAGGCGGCCAGTCCGGCGGCCGCCTGCCTGCGCTTCATCGCATGCAGCAGCGTCACGAGGATCCGCGCCCCGCTGGCTCCGATAGGATGCCCGAGCGCGATGGCGCCGCCGTTCACATTGACGATCGCCGGATCGAGGCCGAGTTCGCGGATGACGGCGATCGCCTGGGCGGCGAACGCTTCATTTAATTCCGCCAGGTCGATATCCGCGATGGACATCCCCGCCTTCTTCACCGCCGCTTGCGCGGCCGAGACGGGACCCATGCCCATCAAGGCGGGGTCCACGCCCGTGCAGGCGTAACCGCGGATGCGCGCAAGCACGGGCAGCCCCATCTGCTTCGCCATGCTCCCGGAGCAGACAACAAGCGCCGCCGCCCCGTCGTTAATCCCCGAAGCGTTGCCGGCCGTGACCGTGCCGTCCGGCTGGAAGGCAGGCTTGAGCCGGGCCAGCGCAGCAGCGGTCACATCCGGGCGCAGGTGCTCATCCGCATCGATCGTCGTCAGCCCCTTCTTGGTCCGGATCTCCACCGGCGCGATCTCGGCGGAGAATTCGCCGCGCTCCCATGCCTCGCGGGCCCTCTGCTGGCTCGTCAAGGCATAAGCGTCCTGCTCCTCCCGCGCAATCCGGTACTTCGCCGCGATATTTTCCGCGGTCTGTCCCATATGGATGCCGCCAATCGAGCAGGTGAGCCCGTCTTTGAGGACGCTGTCCACGACCACTCCGTCCCCCAGCCGGTATCCGGCTCTTCCTTGCATCAGCAAATAGGGGGCCATCGACATATTTTCCATGCCGCCCGCGATGATCAGATCCGCATCGCCCGACTTGACGGCCTGCGCGGCCATGATGACCGCTTTGAGACCCGAGCCGCATATTTTATTGATCGTTACGGCCGGCACCTCGCAGGGCAGGCCCGCCTTCATCGCCGCCAGACGAGCGGGGCCTTGGCCGCTGCCCGCCTGCAGCACATTGCCCATCATCACCTCTTGCGCGTCTTCCGGCCGGATCCCGGCGCGCCGCAGCGCTTCCGTAATGGCCCGCGCTCCGAGCTCAACCGCCGGCACTGCGCTCAATCCGCCCATGAACGCCCCGATCGCCGTCCGTACGGCGCTTGCAATCACAACGTCCGTCAGACCGACACCCCCATTCCGCAATTATACGAGGTAAGGAATCGATATGCACAAGGATGCATGAGGCATCCCGCTTCATTTACGCCGGCTGTCCGTCCGGCCCGAGGATTTGCCGCAGCGCCTCGATGAATACCTGATTGTCCTGCTCCGTTCCAATGGAGACGCGGATCGTGTCCGGATAGCCGAGCAGGCTGCCGGCACGGACCACCACGCCCTTCGCCAGCAAGGAGCGGAAGACGTCGTCTCCGGAGCGGCCCAGCTTCACCATCAGGAAATTGGCATGCGATGGATAGCAGGACAACCCGAGCTGCTTCAGCTCCGAGACCAGCTTCGTGCGGGCCGCCTCATTCCGCCGCGCGCAGTCGGCGGCGAAGGCTTCATCGTCCAAGGAGGCGATTGCCGCGGCTTGCGCCATCCGGTTCGAGTTGAACGGTTCCTTCACTTTGATCAGCTCCTGCACGATGCTTGGGTGCATCATGCCGTAACCGGCCCGCAGCGCCGCCAGACCGTAGATTTTGGAGAACGTGCGGAGGATGACCAGGTTCGGATAGCTGGCAAGCAGCGGCACGGTCTGCAAGTAATCCGGATCGGATACATATTCGTAATAAGCCTCGTCGATGACCAGCAAAATATGGCACGGCACCTGCTCGATGAAGGCACGCAGCTCGTTCCGCCCCACGATCGTCCCGGTCGGATTGTTCGGATTGCATACGAAGATCATCTTCGTCCTGCTGCCGATCGCCTTCAGCATGCCGGCCAGATCATGAACGCCGTCCATGAGCGGCACCGTTACCGGAACGCCGCCCTCGATGCGGACGTTCGTCTCGTAGCGGGAGAACGTGACATCGGCCATAATCGCTTCGTCCCCTGCCGCGATATAGCTCCGCGTCAATAAGCGGATAATCTCGTCAGAGCCATTGCCGACGATGAAATATTCCGGATCCGCGCCAAGGCGGGCGGCCAGCTTCGCCGCCAATTCGGGGGCGGTGCCTTCCGGATACAGAGCGCACTTCTCCATTTCGCGGACGACGGCCTGGGCGGCCAGCTCCGAGCAGCCGTACGGATTTTCATTGGACGCGAGCTTGATAATCTCCGTAAGGCCGAACTCCCTTTTTACCTCTTCAATCGGTTTGCCCGGCACGTAAACGCCTAACGGTTCGATTTCCTTTCTCGTCGGAATCTTGACAGAGACCTGCATAGAATATCCTCCTTGCTCCTTTACTCCGATGCCCGGGACGCCAACGCGGGACTTACCCGGAACGGCGCCTCGGTTTTGTGCCGAATCTCTTCCGCGTCAACTCCCGGCTGCGTCTCGATCAAGACCATGCCTTCTTCGGTAAAATCAAACACGGCCAGATCGGTAATTAACCTGTTGACCACTCGTCTGCCCGTCAGCGGCAGGCTGCATTCGCGCTTGATCTTGGGTTCGCCGTGCTTGTTCACATGCTCCATAATGACGACGATGCGCCGGGCGCCGTTCACCAGATCCATGGCGCCTCCCATGCCCTTGATCATTTTGCCGGGAATCATCCAATTCGCCAGATCGCCCTGTTCCGATACTTCCATCCCGCCCAGGATCGCCAGATCGATATGTCCGCCCCGGATCATGGCGAACGATTCGGCGCTGTCGAAATAGGAGGCGCCTTCCACGACGGTTACCGTCTCCTTGCCCGCATTAATCAGATCCGGATCCTCGGTCCCTTCCTGCGGGTACGGACCGAGGCCGAGCAGGCCGTTCTCGGAGTGGAGCATCACATTGAACTCCGGCGGAATGACGCCGGCGATGAGGGTGGGCATGCCGATGCCGAGATTGACCGTCATTCCGTCCGCAATCTCCAGCACCGCTCGCCGGACGATAGCCTCGCGCGCGTCACTCATGCGAATCCCCCCGTTCCTTGCCGCGCCGCCGGCTGCACGACGCGCCGTTCAATCCGTTTCTCGTATCCGGTCCCGTGGAGCACCCGCTGCACATAGATGCCGGGCGTGTGAATATGATTCGGATCCAGCTGTCCCGGCTCGACCAGCTCCTCCACCTCGGCAATCGTAATTTTGCCCGCCGTCGCCGCCAGCGGATTGAAGTTCCGGGCCGTCTTCCGATAGATGAGATTGCCGAGCGTATCCCCTTTCCACGCCTTGACGAACGCAAAATCGCCGACAATCGCCTCTTCCATCATATATGTGCGGCCGTTGAACTGTTTATGCTCCTTGCCTTCCGCCACCGGCGTTCCTACGCCCGTCGCCGTATAGAAGGCCGGGATGCCGGCTCCGCCCGCGCGGATGCGCTCGGCCAGCGTGCCCTGCGGAACGAGCTCCACCTCCAGCTCGCCGTTCAGAAGCTGGCGCTCGAATATTTTGTTCTCCCCGACATACGAAGCGATCATCTTCTTAATCTGGCGGTTCGCCAGCAGGAGGCCGAGCCCCCAGTCGTCCACGCCGCAATTGTTGCTGACGACGGTCAGATTCTTCACGCCGCTGTCTCTCAGCGCGGCGATGGCCAGCTCGGGGATACCGCACAGGCCGAATCCGCCCACTATCAAGGTGGCGCCGTCCTGAATGCCTTGTATCGCCTCGGCGGCGGATTGCACGACTTTCCCATTCTTCATGCCATGCGCTCCTTTCATCGGCATATCTCGCGCCTAATCGCCCTTACACGGTAGGCGACGCTTCCGGCGAATCGGCGCACCAGCTGTACATATATTGGCTATCCTCATACGACAGCGCCTGCTTGACGACGCGCAGCGGCCGGAACGTATCGATCATGACCGCCAGCTCCGTCGTTTCTTTTTTGCCGATGCTGTCTTCGATCTTGCCGGGATGCGGGCCGTGCGGAATGCCCGACGGATGCAAAGTGATGGAACCTTCCTTCACGCCTTTGCGGCTCATGAAGTTGCCCCGGACGTAATAGAGCACCTCGTCGCTGTCTACGTTGCTGTGGAAATAAGGAGCCGGAATCCCTTCGGGATGGTAGTCGTATAACCGGGGAACGAAGGAGCAGACGACAAAGTTATTCCCCTCGAAGGTCTGATGTATCGGCGGCGGCATATGGATGCGGCCCGTAATCGGCTCGAAATCGGCAATATTGAAAATCCAAGGGTACAAATACCCGTCCCAGCCTACGACATCGAACGGATGATGATTAAACATATGCAGGTGAATATATCCTCTAGACTTCGTTCTTACCTCGAACTCGCCGGTCTCGGTATAGGTTTCCAGCTTCTCCGGACCGCGGAAATCCCGCTCGCAGAATGGGCTGTGTTCCAAAAGCTGGCCATGCGAGTTGCGATAGCGCTTCGGCGTCGTAATCCAGCTGTTCGTCTCTACGGCCAAGAGCTTCGTGCGCCCCGGTTCCGGTATGACGCGATAGATCGTTCCGATCGGGATCACGATATAATCTCCCGCCCGGTAACGAAGGGTGCCGAACATCGTCTCTACCGCGCCCTCCCCTTCATGCACGAACAACAGCTCGTCCCCGTCTCCGTTCCGGTAGAAATAATCCATCGGCCGGTCGGCGTTCGCAATGGCGATGAGCAAATCCTCGTTGCCCAGCATATATCGTCTGCCTTCGACGGCATCGCCCGTATCCGTGCAGTCGCCGGTCAGCAGATGGCGGTGGCGCAGCGCGCTCTGCTCTTCGAATTCAATGTCGAAGGCAGCGTGCACTTCCGCCTTGGCGACAGCCGTCGGCGCATGATGGTGATATAAGATCGACTGAATGCCGGAGAAGCCCTTCGTTCCCATCACTTGCTCACGGTACAGCGTGCCGTCCGGCTTGCGGAACATCGTATGCCTTTTGCCCGGAATGTCTCCCATGCGGCGGTAATAGGCCATGACATGCATCCTCCTCTCTCAATTCAGCATCGGCCGTTCGGTTTCTTTGCCGTTCAACCGATGGTGTTGCGCAGCAGGCCGAGCCCCGTGACTTCCAATTCGACGACATCGCCGGACTCCAGCCAGCGGTGCGCTTCCGGTCCCAGCTCGAGAAGGCAGCCGGTGCCGACCGTCCCCGATCCGATAATATCGCCGGGGTACAGCGTGGCGTCTGCCGAAGCCCGCGCGATCATATCCCCGAACGTATAATAGAGATCGCGCATATTGCCGCGCGACAGCTCGACGCCGTTGACGCGAGCGGTCATCTCCAGCTCGTGGCGCCCGCCGGAGCGATAGCGCTCCAGCTCGTCCTTGGTGACGAGATATGGACCTAGCGACGTGGCGAAATCTTTGCCTTTGGCCGGGCCCAGGCCGACCTTCACTTCCTCACGCTGGAGATCGCGGGCGCTCCAGTCGTTCATGATGCAATAGCCGAAAATATAAGCGTCCGCTTCTTCTGCCTGAATATCGCGTCCTTGCTTGCCGATGACGCAGGCCACCTCCAGCTCGTAATCCAGAGCGGAGGCGGCGGCCGGCCTGCGGATGAGCGCGTCCGGACCGGAGATGGCCTGATGGTTGCTGAAATAGAACACCGGGAACCGGTACCATTCCGGAACCATGTCGAGCCCCCGCCGCCGCCGTGCCCCGATCACATGCGCTTCGAAGGCATAGAAATCGCGGACGCTCGGCGGCTTCGGAATCGGCGCGAGCAGGGCGGCATCGGCCGCAGGATAGACGCCCGGATGCGCAAGCATCGCTTCCGCATCGGGACCAAGGCGGCGATCGAGTCTCCCCGCTTCCTCCATATAATCCTCATGATGACGCACGAATTCCAGCAAGTCGCCCGGCAGCCGCCCCGCGCTGGCGGCATGCATGTCGACGACGCAGCCTTCTCTCAGCCAGCCGGCGCGCGGCGCGCCCGTGCCGGTGTCAAATGTCACGAATTTCATAGAACCTCCCGCTTACCGTATCCCGCTACTTTTTTCTCTCCAGCATAAATGTGTCGGAGACGGCCCGGGTATAGACATGGCCGGCCATGCGTCCGATCGGCAACAGCTTCTCCATGTCGATTTTGCCGTCGGCATACAGCTCGTCGTTAATATGCATCAGCACGACCCTGCCGATGACGAGACTCCCGGCGCCCGCCTGGTCGCCGAAATGAAGGATATCATGGAGCACGCACTCCATATGAATGCCGCTCTCCTTCACCCGGTAAGGACGGATGAGCTCGCTCGGGATCGGGGTCAAACCCGACGCCTGGAACTCATCCACCTCCGGATCGAATTCGGCGGCCGTCTCATTCATCGGTTCGACGATCCGTTCCCCGACGATATTGACCACGAATTCGCCGGTCGCTTCAATATTGACAAGCGTATCCTTCTTGCGGCCGTCCGTTCCCCGGCGCATCGGGGCGAAGCAGATCAGGAGCGGCTCCGCGCAGATGGCCGTGAAGAAGCTGAACGGGGCCAGATTCGCCGTACCTTCCGAATCGATCGTGGACACAAAAGCAATCGGACGCGGCAGGATGGAGCCTATCATCAGCTTATAAGCGTCTCTCCAGTGCAGCTCATGCGGTGCGATTTCCATGCGGCTTCTACTCCTTCCTGCGGCGCGGGACTACAAGTTGCCGCGGCGTTCCTGCTCCCGTTCGATCGATTCGAACAAGGCCTTGAAGTTGCCTTCGCCGAAGCCGACGGCTCCTTTGCGTTGAATGATCTCAAAAAACAGCGTCGGTCTGTCGACCAGCGGCTTCGTGAAGATTTGCAGCAAATAGCCTTCATCATCGCGATCGACCAAAATTTTCAGTTCCTTCAGCTTGGCGATATCCTCATCGATCTGTCCTACCCGTTCCGTCAGCATATCGTAGTAAGAATCCGGCGTGCTCAGGAACTCCACCCCGTTCGCGCGGAGCGCCGTCACCGTCGTGACGATGTCGTTCGTCAGCAGAGCAAGATGCTGCACGCCAGGGCCGTTGTAATATTCCAGATACTCCTGGATCTGCGATTTGCGCTTGGCGGTCGCCGGCTCGTTGATCGGAAATTTGATTCTGCCTCCGTTATGCATCACTTTGGACATCAAGGCCGAATATTCCGTGCTGATATCCTCGTCATCGAAATGAATCATTTGCTTGAAGCCCATCACTTTTTCATAGTAAGCAACCCATTCATCCATTCGCTCCACGTTGCCGACGACATGGTCGATGCCGATCAGTCCCGTCGGCAGATGCGGCAGACTGTCCTCGATCGATTCATAGCCAGGCAAGAACAGCCCGTTATAATCGTCCCTCTCTATCAGCGTATGAATCGTGTCGCCATACGTGCCGATAATCGCTTTTTTGACCTTGCCGTGCTCATCCGAATACTCGGCGGGCTCCATAACCGGGATTCCGCCGCGCGAGACCGCATCCTTGTAAGCCTTTTCAACATTGCTGACCCGCAATGCGACATCTTTGACCCCATCGCCGTGCAATTTGACGAACTCGGCAATTGGATGCCTGTCGGAGAGAGCGCCGGAGAGTACGAACCGAATTTTGTTCTGCTCGACAACATACGATACTTGCTCCCGGTTGCCGGTCTCCAAGCCGGAATAGGCGATTGGCCGGAATCCGTACCCTTTGACGAAATAGTGCATCGCCTGCTTCGCGTTCCCCGTATAAAATTCAATGTAGTCGATGTCCTGAATCGGGAAGATTTCTTGCTCCGTTCTTTCGGTAATCGCTTGTTTTTTCATAAACACCCTCCTACGCTTGATTGCTGCCACTGAGAGTATATGACGGATTCCAATATCTAGCAAAAGCGTACTCGAACGCGAGCATGCTCCAACGCGCGGCGGATGAAACGCGGCTGCACCCCGGCGCATAAATCCGGCAGGGATCAACCGCATCGGGACGCTAGCGCAGTGAAGCATCTCCAAGTTGCAGGCCGTTTTTTCGGAAAGGCTCGAAATTGTGAATGTTTTTTGAACAAACAGAAGGAAATGGGCGGCTTCTTGTCAAAAAATAAGGAGTATGCGCATTTATGGTATTCATTTCGAATTGGAGTTGATAGGACGATATGTATGCCAAGCGTTCCGGCGACCCGGCCGTCGAGCAATTGTTGGAAGTCATTATGAAGCTGCAAAGCATCGAGGAATGTTATGATTTTTTCGAGGACTTGACGACTCCGAAAGAATTGCAGGCCTTGTCCCAACGGCTGGAAGTCGCCAAAATGCTGTTGAACGGCAGCACGTACATGGAGATCGAAGCGGAGACCGGCGCCAGCACGGCCATTATCTCGCGCGTCAAGCGTATCCTGCACTATGGCAACGGAAGTTACCGGCTCATGCTCGGCAGGCTTGAAGAGGAACAGCAATAAAATCGGGACCGGGAAGCTCTCCGCGGCTCCGTCTCATTCAGATGTTTTGCCGGCAAAAGAGCCGACACATGCTAAACGCAAGCGCTTAGCGCGTGTCGGCCCCTTCTAGTTCATCAGCTTGCGGCTGACGAAGGCCAAATCCTGGTCATCGATTTTCCCGTTGCCGTTCGCGTCCATATGCCTTATCTCTTCCCAATCCGGGCTGTGCTTCGTCTTGCCGTAATGAGAGGCGACGATGCCCAGATCGCCGACGGTTACCTTGCCGTCCCCATTATAGTCCCCGGGAAGCGGTACACCGGCTTGAATCGTCTTGGAAAAGGGCGCCGCCTGCGCTTCCCGTCCCTGCTCGTCGCCGAGCACCGCGCTGGAGATAGAGATATCGCCGGTGTTCGAACCGATCTCCTTCTTCACGCGGAAGGTCAGCTCCAGCAGATCCGCCGCGCCATTGACCGCATTGCCCTCGCCTTGGCTCGCCACAATCAGATGCAGCTTGCCGGGCGTCTTCTTATCGCTCTCGACCAGACTGATGCCTTTCTTGACCGATTTGACGGACACCGGTTCCATAAAAGCCGGATCATACTCGACTCGGATATCCTGCGCATAGATGCTCTGCGAGCCGCCGTTCAAGCCGTACGTTACGGTGAACTTCTCCCCCGGCTGAACGCTGCTTGCCCCGGTCAATCGGGTCTGCCATCCGGCTGCCGCCGAATCGATGGTTACCGTGATGGTGGCGATATTCGAATCGGATTGGCCGTCGTTCGCCTTGAAGGTGAACGTGTCCGGGCCCGTCTCTCCCTCATTCGGCGTATAGGTGAAGGCGCCTGTCGACGCGTCCGTCACCACGGCCTTCCCTTTCGTGCCGTTGTCGACAATGCTGTATTTCAGTCTGTCTCCGTCGCTGTCGCTAGCCGTGAGCGTGCCGCTTACCGGGGTATTGGCCGCCGTGCGGAACGAGGCGTCCGCCGCTGCAGGCGCCGTATTGCCGCCCGTGCTTTTGCCTTTCGCCAGTTGATACAATCTGTCGTACAGCTCGCGAATTTGTGGATCCTGGCTGTACGCCGCTTCGCGCAGCACCGGACCGCTGCCCTTGTAGTACGCTTTGAACGTGTCCGGGCTGGCAAAGCCATACTCATAGGCAGCGTCAAGATATTCATGGAACCGCTTGCGGAATGCCTCGTCCACCAGCATGCGGTTGTCGAACTCGAGTTCTACGCCCATGCCGAACCGCTTCGCCGTTTTGACTCCGTCAACCAGACGATCGATCGGCAGCGGCTCGAAGAAGTAGTTCGGCTGGTAGGCTGCCGCATCGAATCCGGCATCCTTCCACATAAAGGCTTTATATGCCATAGAGTGCGGAATCCAGAACGATGTCAGGCCCTGCGCATGCACATCGGCATTGACCCTGCGGACGAACTCCGGACCCGATTCGCTGGTGCTGATCGACTCATCCAGCCAATACAGGCCGACAAGCTCCAGGTTGGAGTACGGGTTCTCTTCCCAACGCTTGAGGACTTCCTGGATCCACCAGCGGACCGCCTTCTGCCGATTGGCCAGCGCCTGCTCCCGGCCGACGCTTCCCTCACTGAAGTTCTCGGACACGCCGTCCCCGTCCACATCGCCGAAGTCCGTCACATGCTCGGCCGGAAGCGGGATCATCGTCACCACCTTCATCTTGTAGTCCGGCTGATTCAACTTCTGCCCGACTTCCTTCACCGCTTCATTCAACTGGCTCATATCGCCTTCCGGCTTGAAGGTTTTGTCGAGATACCATTTCCAGTCCGGCAAGAGCGAATCATACCCCAAATCGCGTCCTTCGGGCGACTTCAGGCCGAGCATCAGCACGCCGTCGAAGAACCAGTCCGTCAGTTCTCCGTTTTTGTTGACATAGCCGATCTCGGGAATCAGATTATCCTTCGTCCATTCCGGCGCATCGCTGTAGTACCCGTTATAGACGAGCGACAGATTGCGGATTCCGGCCGTATCCGCGCCCGGGCGCAAATACTCGAACGGCTTGGCAGGCACCTCCGAGGCCCCTTCCAGCCTGCCGTCCGCTCCGATGATCTCGATCTCGTCGAGGAAGGTCCAGGCTTTCGGGTGCATCGAGAACATCACTTTGACGTAACGCGCATATGCCATCTTCGCATCGGGCCCCGCCGCAGGAATGCCATCCTTGCTGCCATCCCACACATAGTACTGTTCCTTTGGCGGACCGTCGACCCACAGCAGCTCGGTCGCCTTGTGGGAGACCTCTCCCCAATTCACGTTATCGTTCGAGACGTATATCGATACCGTCAATGGGAACAGGATGGCCGATCCGGGCCAATCCTGAAGGAAGTGGGACTTAATGCCGGAGATCGACTTTGCCTCCCCCAGGTCGAATACGATCTCCCGCGTCTGCTTCTGCAAATGTCCGGTCCATGCCGGATCCAGCACGTTCGTGCCGCCGGTTTTGCCGTCCGTCAGCTTGTTGCCGGTATCCGGGTAGCGATAATCCGGCGCCTCCGACCATACATACGTGGAATCCTTGGCCAGATTGCGGAGCTCCGGCCCGCTCTCGGCCGCATGCGCATTCGGAACCGGAATGAAGGTGAACAGCATCATTATGCATAAGACCAGGGATATTCTCTTTTTCAAAGACAGCATCATTTTCCCTCCTGAGTGTGGTTTACATTCCCCCATGCCGCTTCTCTTGGCGCGACGGCCTCGCGCCCGACGCCTATCAACTCCCTCCCTTCCCGGAGACGCACAGGTCATAAATCCTTCGAAGTCCTATATGTAAGCGCCTTCACTATAACAATAAAAGACCTTCTAACCCGATGGAAAGAGATTTGTTATGACTTTCATATACAGTTGTTTACCTCCCTAATGCGCAATATGGATAAAACCGGACCTCCATCTGCCGGAACTGCATCAATTTAAAACGTTTTCGAGAACGCAGACACGGCTCTTTCGATGAAGATGGGAATAAGTTGCATTGCTGCAAATCTTTATTGACTGCTGCGCAGGAGGGCTGATACCATTACTTGCATACGCCCTAATATCCAAGTTGTCCCATCGGAGTTATCAATAAAATGTGGCGCGTTCAAATTAAAGGGTGCGGACGGCCCAGCGCAGAAGCTGGAAGCCGCCGAGAGAAAGGAGCATGCAAGATGAAGGGCAGACCCTACCGAAAAAAAGCGATGCTGTGGGCACTTATCGCGGCGATGAGCCTGACGGCCGCCTGCGGAAGCGGAACCGGTGGCGCGAAGACGGATTCCCAAGGCGGAACGGATGGGAGCGGCACGGAGACCATCGTGCTTCAGAACGTCTCCTACGATCCGACGCGCGAGCTGTACGCGGATTACAATCAGGCATTTGCGGCTTATTGGCAGAAGAAGACAGGGCAATCCATCACCGTGAAGCAATCCCATGGCGGCAGCGGCAAGCAGGCGCGTTCCGTTATCGACGGGCTGCAGGCCGATGTCGTCACCCTCGCCCTGGCTTACGATATCGATGCCATCCAACAGGCCGGCCTGATCAACGACGGGTGGGAAAAACGATTGAAGGACAACAGCGCTCCCTATTATTCTGCCATCGTGTTCCTCGTCCGCAAGGGCAACCCGAAAGGCATCCGCGATTGGAACGATCTCGTGAAGCCGGATGTCCAGGTCATCACGCCGAATCCGAAGACATCGGGCGGCGCGCGATGGAACTATCTTGCCGCCTGGGGCTATGCGCTGGAGGCTAGCGGCAACAATGAGGTCCAGGCGAAGGAATGGCTGCGCAGCCTCTACCTCAACGTGCCCGTCCTCGATTCCGGCGCGCGCGGCGCGACGACCACGTTCGTCGAGCGCGGCATCGGCGACGTGCTGATCTCGTGGGAGAACGAGGCGTTCCTGGCGACCAACGAGCTGGGCAAGGATAAATTCGAGATCGTGGTGCCCAGCCTAAGCATTCTGGCGGAGCCGCCCGTGGCGGTCGTGGACGGGATCGTGGATAAGCGGGGAACGCGCGAGGCGGCGGAAGCATACCTCGACTATTTGTATAGCGAGGAAGGGCAAGAAATCGCCGCCAAGCATTATTACCGGCCGCGCTTGGAATCCGTCGCCGCCAAGTACGAACAGCGCTTCCCGCAAGTGAAGCTGCTGACCATCCGGGAACAGTTCGGCGGGTGGGCCGAGGCCCACAAGAAGCATTTCGCCGACGGCGCGCTGTTCGACGAAATCTATAAACGGTAAATGTTCGATCTCCCGGAAAAAAGGAGGAGGCAATGCCCATGACAGCTGCACCGCCCTCAAAACAGACCCCGCATAAAGGCAAGCCGTATGCGGTCCTGCCCGGATTCCGCATCACGCTCGGTTTTACCGTCGGCTATTTGTCTCTGCTCGTGCTCATCCCGCTGTCCGCCGTCGTGCTGAAGTCGCTTGAGCTGAACTGGAGCGGCTTCTGGGCCGCCGTCTTCGATGAGCGCGTGCTCGCGGCCCACCGCATCAGCTTCGCGGCGGCGTTCGCCGCCGGACTGGTCAATGTCGTGTTCGGCTTTGTCGTCGCCTGGGTGCTCGTGCGCTATACGTTCCCCGGCAAGCGGCTGATCGACGGCATTATCGATCTGCCCTTCGCCCTGCCGACCGCGGTCGCGGGCATCGCGCTCACGACCATTTACGCCGAGAACGGCTGGATTGGCCGCTGGCTGTACGCAATCGGCATCCCGAGCGCCTACTCCGCGATCGGCATCGGGATCGCCCTCGTCTTCATCGGTCTCCCCTTCGTCGTCCGCACCGTACAGCCGGTGCTGGAGTCATGGGAGACGGAGGTCGAGGAAGCGGCCGCCACGCTCGGCGCGAAGCGGCTGACCGTCTTCCGTCGCATCATCGTGCCGCAGCTCCTCCCGTCTCTCCTGACGGGATTCGCGCTTGCCTTCGCCCGCGGCATCGGAGAGTACGGTTCGGTCGTCTTCATCTCCGGCAATATGCCTTACAAGACGGAGATCGCGCCCATGCTTATCATGACGAAGCTGGAGCAATATGACTACGCGGGGGCCACCGCCGTCGCGTTCGTCATGCTCGCCCTGTCCTTCCTGCTGCAGCTGCTTATCAATACGCTGCAATGGAAGTCGGCGCGCCGCATGAGCTCGCTATGAAGGCAGGAACGCCTGCCGAGTTCATTCCCGGGGCAGCCGCCCTGCTTATTTCCGATACTTTCATCCCGAAGGAGGACTACACGAATGGCCGCTTCTCCGTCCGCTGCCGTCTCCCCTTGCCCGCCGCCGGCGTGCCGCAAGCTTGCGCCCCGTGCCGGCTGCACGACCGAATCCCCGCTCGTCCGCCGGCTGCTCATCGGCGTCACGCTCGGTTTCATCGGTCTCGTCCTCTTGCTCCCGCTCGCGGCCGTCTTCGCGCAGGCGTTCAAGCGGGGCGCGGACGTCTACTTCGCGGCATTGACAGAGCCGGACGCGCTGTCGGCCATCCGGCTGACGCTAATCACGGCCCTCATCGTCGTGCCGCTGAATACGATATTCGGCATCGCTGCCGCATGGTGCCTGACCAAATTCGCCTTTCGAGGCAAGCAATGGCTCATTACGCTTATCGACCTGCCCTTTTCGGTATCGCCGGTCATAGCGGGCTTCCTCTTCATTCTGCTGTTCGGCGCTCACGGCTGGTTCGGCGCCTGGCTGGCGGCGCATGATGTTCAGATCGTGTTCGCGCTTCCGGGCATCGTGCTCGCGACGCTGTTCGTCACCTTTCCGTTCGTGGCGCGGGAGCTCATCCCGATCATGCAAGCTCAGGGCACGCTGGAAGAAGAAGCGGCCGCCACGCTGGGCGCGAAGGGATGGGCCATGTTCCGCCGCATTACGCTGCCGAACATCAGATGGGGGCTGCTATACGGCATTATTATTTGCAACGCCCGCGCCATGGGCGAGTTCGGAGCCGTATCCGTCGTCTCCGGCCATATTCGCGGCGAGACGAACACACTCCCCTTGCATGTGGAAATCCTGTATAACGAGTATCAATTCTCTGCCGCGTTCGCCTCGGCCTCGCTGCTGGTCGCCCTGGCGCTCCTTACGCTCGCGGCGAAGCAGTGGCTCGAACGGACCCGGGCCTGAACGCAATCCGGTCTTATTCGAAGAACATCCGCTACGGATGTTCTTTTTTCTATAGATCTGCTTGACTCTCCGCTCGCATGAAGCCTCCCTCTCTATTGGCCAGGCACGGCCTATCCCCCCATCTGAAGCTGATTGTTCAAACAGACCAATTTGCCAAAAGATAGAGAGAAGTTTAGTCAAGCATTCTTCCTTTTCTATACTCTATTAAGAGAGAAATGAAAGGCGGGTGAAATATTGTGAAATTGAAAGCAAACGAAAAAGAGTTGCAACGTTATTTTGAGGGAATGGCTCAACTCATGAAGCAGGTCGTGAAGGAGTCTGGCACGGTGGACGAGCTGCAAGGAGACAAGCTCGTTCAAGCGCTTCGGACAGCCATCCGGGAGGAGATAGACAATGAAGGGAAACGGAGCCCGGATTCACCGCTCAAACCATTGCTGGAAAGGTACGTTCACCGCCAGGTTGAATTGACCTCGTTCGGGGGAACGATTCAAGGAATGATTAACGAGGTCGGTGAAGACTATGCAGAAATTAGAGAGTCGGATGGATCGATCGTGCTCGTGCACCTGACTCAAGTCATCTCGTTCCAGAGTCAATAAGAGGAAGGTGATTGAAATGAAAGAAAAGCTCCGTTCATTGCTTGGGAAACAAGTCCAGGTAGCAAGCGCATTGGATTTGATAACAGGCGTTCTCGTATCCGTCGATGACATGAAGCTGACTGTCCGGACTTCCCGGTTGACGGGGTATGACAATGGACAGTACGCCATCTTTCAGCTTCATATGGTGTCCTTTGTCCGAGTTCTCTCCTAACAAGCTGAAATAAGGCGGTGACCATGATGACCTACCCTAGAGTACCCGGTCTTGTAAGCATTGTGATTACAAACTATAACAAAGCGGATTTTTTGATAGATTGCTTGGATGGCATCCTGCGGCAAACTTACCCGAACTGGGAAATCATTCTCGTCGATGATGCCTCGACAGACGATTCTTTGCTGCAAGTGGAGAAATGGCTGCAACTCAATCGGGAACAATTGGCCGACCGCACGTTTATGACGGTGCCCCTGCCCCGCAATATCGGCTATGCCGGAGCGGTGACGACCGGCTTCTTTTTGGCTGCGGGTGAATATATCGCTGCCCAGGATTCGGATGATATTTCGCATCATGAACGTCTGGAGCGGCAAGTGTCCTTTTTGTTGGGCCGCCCGGATATCGAGGTGGTGGGAACCAACTATGAGGTGTTCCATCACAATCTGTGGGAGCCGAGATCAAGAGCGGGCTGGATCCGGTACGGAGAACAAATACGCAAAGTATATGCGAACGGCGGCCACTGCGTATGCCATGGAACCATCATGCTTCGCGGGAAGCTGTTCGATCGGATCGGCGGGCATACAAGGAGAATAGAAGGCGCGGAAGATTATGAATTTATTGCCAAGGCGCTGAAGGCAAAGCCCCTGAATATCGCCAATATACCGGATGTTCTGTATTATTACCGCAGCCATCCGAATCAGCGCTCCCGGAAATACTTTGGAAAAGATCGGATGAAGCGCAATGAGAAATAAAGGCTACCGCGTGCTGATGGTGTTGGATAGCTTGGCCATCGGCGGAACGGAAACCCATGTGCTCAGTCTGGTCAAGGGACTGCAATCAATAGGAGTGAAGCCGGTATACTGCGGAGCGAACGGCTTAATGTACAACTCCTTCGCGCAGGCGGCATGCCCGATTCATGCCGTCGATTTAACAGCGGGCGCCTTTATGCTGGATAGCTCGCTGCAGCAGACGAACCGCACCTTGAAGCAGATCATGCGCTACCGCAAGATCGATGTCGTCCATGTCCATCAGACCCCGTCGGGAATGTACGCGGCCATGGCCGCTCAAGAATTGGGCATATCTGTCGTGTTTACGGTTCACGGGGCTTATTATCCCGAGGAGCAGCTTGTCCGCACTGCCCGATGCAGCGGCGCAATCATCAGTGTGAGCAAGCCTGTACAGCGTTATTTGCATAATCTGGGAATCACTTCCCTGCTGGTTCCGAACGGGGTGGACCCGGAGGAGTTCTACCCGGCGCCCTCTCATGCACTGCGGAACTCGCTTCGGATACCGGATGATGCGACCGTTGTCGTCTACGCAAGCCGGCTCGCCTGGGACAAGGCCATCGTCTGCACGATGTTAATTAAAGCGGCGGAACGGCTGCGCGCCACGGATCTGCCCAACCTGCATCTGGTCGTGGTCGGCGATGGCATTCAATTTTCAGAAATTTGCGAGATGGCCGATGCTGTCCATGATCATACCGGACAAACCTTTATCCATATGGCCGGGAATCAGACGAAGATTCGTGACTATTTCGCGCTTGGGGATATCGTCGTCGGCACCGGACGCGTTGCCCTTGAAGCAATGGCTTGCGGGAAGCCCGTGCTGGCCATCGGCAATCACGGCTTCTTCGGTCTCGTCGAGCCGTCTGTATATGGACAAGCGTGGGACTATTATTTCGGCGACCATGATTCTCAATGCAAGACGACGGAAGAGGCCATCGCCGAATCATTGAAAAAAGCATTGGCCGATCGGGACGCTCTCAAGGAGATTGGAGCGCAAGGCCGAAGATGGACATTAAAGCATTTTGATATCCAAAAAATCGTTGCGCGCATGGATGAAATCTATACGGCTGTTCAAGCCCGAACCCAATGACGGGAGTGTGATATCAACATGAAAAAAGTCTTGTATCTCGCATGGATTGGATTTAATAATTTGGGCGACGAATGGATGCGAGCCATGTTTGAACAACTGGCGAAGCTTCATTTGAGCCCGGAGGAATACCAAGTCATTCTCTCGGTGCCCGGAGTGGACATCAAGGATGTGACGAAGTACGACACGATTGTCATGGGAGGCGGATCCCTGCTAATCCCAGGCTATCTTGATATCCTGCATGATGCCGTGCGGGAAGGAAAGCGCGTAATCATCTGGGGCAGCGGCCATGATCGCTTGAACGCGTTCAGCTTCGGTCCCAATACCCCTCCGGAGAGTGAACGGTTTTGCCTGAAAATGAAAGAAGTTGTCGATCATGCGGCCTACTGCGGCGTGCGCGGACCGTGGACATTCGAATATATGCGGCAGATGGGCGTCGCCATGGATCGGGTAAACCTGAGCGGCGATCCCGCCATGCTCGCCTCCCCGCCGGCATCCGACCCGGATGACGAACACACCTCAGAACGATGGATCGGCATCAATTGGGGCACATCCTACAACCGGATTTATGGCAATGATGAAGCATACGTCGAGAATCAGCTAGCTTCCGCCGCCAAATTTCTGATCGAGGAAGGCTATAAGATATATGTATATCCGGCATGGGGGCCGGATCGGGAGGCATGCAAGCGGCTGTGCACGAAGATCGGCGCTTCCGACCATGTCGTATATGATGCGGGAGTGCATTCCTATGAAAAATATTTGCAGCTGATAAAGCGGTTTGCCCTGACCATCAATTTCAAGCTTCACGCCAACGTTCTGTCCGCGGCGGCGAATGTGCCTTTCGTCTGCTTGGGGTACCGTTTCAAATCGTTCGATTTCGCCCATTCCATCGGTCTTCCGCAATTGGCCATCTCCACGGACGCGGCGCAGCTCGCCGATCGGATACGCGACACGGCCGCCTATGCGCTCGCGAACAAGAAGTCGATTCTCGAGCAGATCGGCACTCACCGGCAAGAAGCGAGAGCAAGCTTGGAGAAGCCTTTTTTGGAGCGTCTATTTTAACCGGTTGTTAGCCTAAAATGAAGCCGCCCCGTACGAAGCCATCCCGCTTAAGGATGGCCTTCGTGCATCATGCCTTTTTGAGTAAAGGGGGGCCCTTGTCACTTTCATGACTTTGGGGACACCCCCTCCCTCCTGCCGTGCTTCCTATGGCGCAGCCCGGCAGTGGCAACAGCCGTCCATTCGTTCACCGGTGCAGAAGCTTCAAAATATCGAGCGGCGTCTCGAAAATATACCGGGCCTCCTCGAATCCGGATGCCGATTTCGCCCCCCACAGCGCAAGTCCGAAATCGACTCCCGCCGCCATCGCGCACTTCATATCATAAGGGGAGTCCCCGATATATATCGCTTTATCCGCTGCGCAATCCATAAGCCGCAGCCCCAATTCGAGCGGTTCGGGATCGGGCTTGTGCCTGCTCGTATCACTGGCGCACACAACCGATTGAAAATAATGATCGATGCCGAGCAAATAGAAGCTGTCCTTCATTTCTTCCGCCGTCTTGGACGTTACGATTCCGCAAGCCGGAAGCTTCGCAATGACGTCCTTCATCCCCTCGAAAATGGGCACGTTGCTCATATACGGTTTTTCTATCTCCGCACATCTTTTTATGGCGGCTGGAATGTCTTTCACGTTTAACATTTCCATCGTTTTGTAGCTTGGAATCCCCAGCGAGAAGCGAAGCTCGTCCAGATGATACGTGAGACCGAGCTCGGCCAGCGTCTCTTGCAGCGCATGGAGCCCGATAAGCTCCGAATCGATAATGGTGCCGTCCAGATCAAAGAGAAAAGCTTGATACATCCCATTCATCCTCCCCTATTCTTATTCGCAACCAATGGTACAGGATGAAATGGATTTCAAGTCAAGCCTCGAAATAAAATTTATACCGAAGATCGAGCAAGGATACGGTAAGGAATGTTCACCTTGTCGCGTGAACGCCGCACCGCCAGGTCGAAGGCCTGCTCGCCGACCTGCACGAGACGATGGTCGATGGAGCACAGGTCGAGGGCTACTCCGACCGGCTGGTTCTCCTGCCCCATAATCGCCAGATCATGCGGAATGGCCAGCCCGTTCGAGACCGCGTACCGGTATATCCCGCCAGCCACCTCGTCCCCGTTGGCGAATATGGCCGTCGGTCTGTCCTCCAGGCTGAGCAGCTTCTCGGCCGCTCGGTATCCATCCTCGAACGAATAGCAATTCGAGATGACGTAATCGTCCGGCACGCTGCCGAATACGTTTTCATACGCCGCGAACGTCTGCTGCGTGCTCCTGCTCTCCTCTCCCCTCGCGATCGTGAAGGCCGTTGCGGTATGCCCCTTCTCCTTCAAATACTGAAAGGCGTCTACATAAGAGGCATACCGATCGATATAAGCGCAGCCAATCTCGGGATGCTCGGTGAATTCGCAAGCAATCACCGATCCGTACTCGACATATGGCAATATCTGCTCCCAATCATTCGCGCGGGAGGTAATCATCACGCCGTCCAGCCATTTATTTTTCAGCATATAGAGATATTCCAGCTCTTTGCTCTTATCATATTTCGTCGGCAGCACGGCCACGGAATAATCCAGTTCCCGCGAACGGTTCAATGCCCCGTGCAGCAACTGATCGAAGGCCTGATTGTTATTGTACGGCATAATGACCCCGATCATTCGGGTCTCCCCTCGAATCAAGCCTATGGCATTGCGGTTGGGAGCGAAACTCCATTCATCGATAACCTGCTGCACGGCTTTTCTCTTTTCTTCGGACACATATTTGTAATTGTTGATCACTCTGGATACGGTGGAGACCGATACTCCGGCTTTCTTCGCGATATCGTGGATATTCGGCACAGGATCATATCCTCCTTATATGAGCCCCGTTAGTGAGGAATCAAGTATGACTCCTTCTATCATACCGATATTATGCGTCTCTGGGCAAATGCCGCGAGCGAAACGGGGAGGAGCGACGGCGCTACTTTCACCGCCGAATCCCTTTTTTCCGCTTCGGGGATGTGTTTCTTCTCCCTTTTTTCATTTAAGCGGCGGGAAGAGCGGCGAATAATGGTTGAGGCAGGGAAAACTTCATTCATCTTGAGAGAGTCCAAGGGATTTTGTGGCGCTTCATTTTGTGTGTGGCGGATCCCGGCTCAACGCTATGGGTGCCAATCTCCGCCCTTTCGTAAAAAACAAGGGGTTTCCAACCGCCTGAAAACTGCACCATTTCCCTAGACACGTCTATCCGGCAGGCGAACTCCGCAAAATTGCACGAGATTTCTCGCATACGCCGATTCAGTAAGCGAACTCCGCTAAACTGCACGATTTCTCGCGTACGCCGATTCAGTAAGCGAAATCCTGCGTAAATACAGCAATCCGATAAGGGACGAGTTTACCAGAAAGGGAATCCTGCAAAATCTCCTAGGCCCCCTAATTAAACTGGAGCTTCCGGCTCCAATATTATAAGCTGTTATCAGAGGGGGACAACTAGTATGGGAAAGCACTTTAGCAAGGAAAAACGCCTGCAAATTGTAAAGGAAGCAATGGCCGGCATTAAGGTGGGAACACTTGCCCGAATGTACGGTGTCCATCCGGAGACGGTACGTGTTTGGGTTAGAGACCACCGTGACGAAATTAGCCAAGAGGAGATACCCGCAGCAGACGAGCATCTGCAAGAACTCCGTCGACTTCAAGAGGTAGAGGCAAAGTTCGAGCAGGCAAAAAAGCTCCTGGGTGAAAAAGAGCTTGAGATCGAGATCCTACGAGAAGTCGTAAAAAAGAAGAACCCCGCTTATCTGAAAGACTTGAAATAGCAGAACCGTTTATTAAGCGGGGGCATGCAGCAGCTAAAGTTCTGCGTATCCTGAAAGTTCGCGAATCGACGTACTATGGCCGGAAGAAACGAGAGGCATCCAGTACCGAAGAACAGGCTTCATGCGCTCTAAAAGGGCGTCCTGTGCCTGGATTTTCCTCTACGAATACGGGCCGGAAAGTTTCAGATGAACAGATTAAAGAATGGATGCTCGAACTCCTGGAAGGAGAAGAGCACATTTATGGGTATAAGAATTTGGCGCTGTGCCTCCGCAGACAACGTGGATTGATTCTAAACAAGAAAAAGGCGTACCGCATTTGCAAAGAGTTAGGAATTCTTCAGAAACAACGGAAGAAAACAAGCAAACATCCTCGAAGAGTACCGAGAAACCGGACGGTAACCGGGGTGAACCAGCTATGGCAAATTGATATTAAATATGGGTACGTGATTGGGCGCCAGCGTTTCTTTTTCGTGCTCAGTATCATCGATGTATTTGACCGCGTCGTCGTCGGACAATACCGGGGTTCCGTGTGTGAGGCCAAGCACGTCGTACAGACACTATGCCGGGCGCTACAAGAACGCCTGAATCCCGGCGATGAGTTGCCCACCGTCCGCACCGACAACGGGCCTCAGTTTGTCAGCAAGTTGTTTGGTGATACGTGCGAGAGTCTGGAGATCGTCCATGAACGCATCCCGCCACGCAGTCCGAATATGAATGCCTACATTGAGTCATTTCATAGCTTACTCGAACGTGATCTGTTCAGCCTGACGGAATTTATGACATTTGAAGAGGCCTATGAAGCACTTGATCGTTACATGGATTTCTACAACAACCGCAGAATGCATGGTAGCCTAAAGAGCATGTCACCATCGGAATACTCAAAGTGGGTCATGACGCTGGAGGACCGATCAAAATATCATCGGGCCGTGTAACCACGCGAAATAGGAAGCAATTCTAAGAACGCATCTTTTTTGGTGGACATGACTCCAGATATAGGGGGCCTAGCCGAAATTACAGGAATTTCACCCGTTTCGCTTCGGCTTGAAGCAAAAGGGCCTATAATGATGTAGATTTGCAGCAATTCCTCGGATGCCGATTCATTGCGCCGAAATTACTGTAAAATAGCAGCAATTCCCTCCACATATTAAAGCCAGAGGAGGCAACGATGCCTACTGAAGGCAATGAAGCCCGCAGGATCCAACGCGGTTCCTTGGATCCCGTTTCACTGATTTATAATCCCATAAAAAACCAAATCTTCAAAAGATCCGTTTTTATAAACATGATCTTTTAGAGTGCCTTCGTATAACATCCCGCACTTTTCCATAATCTTTCCAGATGCGGGATTCGACTTAAAATAACGTGCATAAACACGATGATAATTCTTCTCTTTAAAAGCAAATTCTATCACGGCTTTGGCTGCTTCTGTCGCATATCCCTTTCCCCAATATTCTTCTCCTATCCAATAAGCGACTTCACCATTTTTATGTTGATCATGATTTGAAAGAGCAATCGCGCCATATAACTGTCCGCTATTTTTGTCCGTTATGGCGAATTCGTACATTCGGTCTAATTCAAAGTTTTGCTCATGATTTGCAATCCACGAAAGAGCGCATTCCAAAGAATAGGGATAGGGTAAATTCAAAGTGCTTTTGTATAAATTATAATTGTTGCAAAATTCGCTAACCTCTTTTGCATCAGACTCTTGAAATAGCCGCAGAAGCAATCTATCCGTTTCTATTGTTTTTTCTGCTTTACTATAAATCATGATGTTCCCCCCATCGAAAAACAAGTTTTGTCGCCCATTATATAACAATTATGAAATGGATTACTACCCTCCAAGCAATAAAAGCCGTCAGATAAGATCTGCGGCTTTTTTACGGCGAAATGAACCCTACGGGAAAGCAGAACAGTTGTATCATAACGAGCAAGGATTAGAGAGGCTCAGCACATTATGCACAGAACTAAAGCAAGGACAGGCACGGAGCCAGAGTTATTATGGAAGCTACGGGACATTATCACCTTGGACTTGTCTGTTGCTTGGCCCGGGAAGAAATCCGTCAACTTGGTTACCAAGTCAACAACCCCTTCCGCCGTTATTCATCTCCGATAATCAATGACCTCTTCCCAACTCCAGTGGTCGTAATACCCCTCCGGCACCATCAGGCCGCGAATCCACTGCCCCGTCCGTCTGCCATCCGGCTGAGCCAGCATCACGTGCGCCTTGCTTCGGTCGGTACGAATCCAGGCGAGGCTCCTTGCCTCCTTCAGCAGGACCGGAAAAAAATCTCCGGCGTTCCGAGGCGGACGAGTCAGCGCTGCCTGCCGCCCTCCTTCAAGATTCACGAGCACCAGAGAAGGGAGCGGGCGCTCGCTAGGTTCGCCGGACCAGGCGGCTTCTTTCGACCGGGCGGCGATCAGAATATCATCGTCCAGCCAGGCAAGATCCCGATCGGCATAGCCTGCGGGCGTAGATGATTTTGGCAGGAACGACGGCGGGCCGGTTAATACGGTCAGCCGCTTGTTGCTTGTCGCTTCCCGACCGTAGCCTTCGATATAGGCGAGCCTGCTGCCTTGCGGTCCCCACTGGAACCACTCTTCATAATTCAGCATTTGCCCGGCCTTCAAGAAGGTCCCCGCGTCCGCGGACAACAAACATAAAGTATTGCCGTCTGCCGACATCGACGCCGTCGGAACGGCGAGGAACGCAATCCATTTCCCGTCCGCCGACCATTTGAAGCGGCTTGTCGTCACGGCAAAGAAATCCCGGGATTGGCTTTTAATGGTATAAAAGAACTCGCTGCGAGTCTCTTTGTCCGGACGCACGGTATATAATTCGATATCCGACCATTTTCCGTCCGGCAGCAGGCGGGCTTCCACAGAGTAGAGAATAGAGCCGTCCGGTTTCCAGGAAAAGTTGCCGGCATGGTCGGCGATTCGCCGCGGCCCCTGCTGGCTATCCGCATCAAGGACGTACAGAGTGCGACGATCCTCCTGCGATTGGAAAGCCAAGACGTTGCCGGATGGCGACCATTGTGCGTTATGCCCCTGCCCGGCCTCGCGCATCTTGCCCGTGACGGCATGATAAAGCCATACTTCCTTCTCCTCCTTGCCCTTCGAGAAGGCAAGCCAGCTCCCGTCGCGGGACCAGCGCGGACTGCGGATATATTCTCCGCGGGTCAGCTGCTTCTCCTCAGGGCCGATCGCAATCCACAGATCGTTGCCGCGAATAAAAGCGGCGGCCGCTTTCCGTTCCGCAGCGTTCTCTGCCCGGACGGCCGCCGGCCAACATGAGCAGAATAACGCACAGACGATGAGCGCCATCAACCATTTTTTCATGGGAACCCCTCCTGCCGCATCCGATATTCCTCTAGAACCTAGAGTTTCCCGTTATGCCGAAATTATGAGAACTCGAGCCGCGGTTCCTAAGGCATGGATTCCGTAAGCAGTTGGAGACGGAAAGCTTTCCTTGCATGCGGCCGCCGATGCCGGAGCACAATAATAACGGTGTGCGAATGCCATTATCCAAGTGTCCATTAAGGGGGTGGGATCGGGATGAACGGAATGTTTGGTTTTTTGAAAAATTGGAGTAATCGAAAAACGCTTTGGTCTTTATTGGCGATTGGCGTCGGCGCGGCGGCCGTCGGATTGACGCAGCAGCGCATGCGCATGAACGGAAGAAGAAACCAACCCTTGAAGCAGCTCCGCAAAAAGCTTCGCACCGGATAGCGCAACATAACAGCCAGTTCCTTCTCGGGTCTGGCTGTTATTCCATGCAACCCCGCTATATCCGAGCATGCTTCCGGACGTATTGTCCCGTGACAGAGTGCGGGCAATCAATCAGGCCCTCTGGCGTGCCTTCAAAAATAACCTGTCCACCTTCATGTCCAGCCCCCGGCCCCAGATCAATGATCCAATCGGCTTGGCAGATGACATCCATATTGTGCTCGATAACAATGACTGTGCTGCCTTTGTCGACGAGACGATTCAGAAGCCCGATTAACCGAGCGACATCAGACATATGCAATCCGGTCGTCGGTTCGTCAAATACATAGATTTGACCGCCGCTCTCCATCTCGGCTGCGAGCTTGATCCGCTGTACTTCCCCTCCGGATAAGGTGCTCAGCGGCTGTCCCAGCGTAATATAGTCCAGCCCGACATCACTCAACCGCTCCAGGACAGGCCGAATCTGTTCATCCCTGAAAAATTCCTTGGCCTCCGCGACGTTCATCGCCAATACGTCTCCGATATGCTTGCCCTGCAGCGTATGCTTCAAAACGTCCGCGGTAAACCTGTGTCCTTGGCATACTTCGCAGACGCTGACTATCGGATCCATGAAGGCCAGGTCAATATAGGTTTTCCCAAGGCCCTTGCATTCCGGACAAGCCCCCTCCGAATTGAAGCTGAACAGCGAGGCGCTCACCCGGTTCGCCTTGGCGAACAGACTGCGGATCGGATCCAAGATTCCGGTATACGTCGCCGGGTTGGAGCGCTTCGTGGCCCGAATCGCGCTTTGATCGATGAAGACCGCTTCCGGATAAAATTCTGGGAGCACCCCATTCACAAGGGAGCTTTTCCCGGAGCCAGCGACGCCGGTTACGGCGGTCAGCACGCCCTTCGGGATGTTCACGCTGACATCCTTCAGATTATGCAGCGAAGCGCGCTCGATCGCGAGCCAGCCCTGCGGCTGCCGCGGTGACCGATTGAGCCGCGGCCGATGTCCGAGATGCCGCCCGGTGAGCGTCCCGGAGGCGGTCAGCCCCTCCAAGCCGCCTTCATATACGATCCGGCCTCCATTGGATCCGGCTTCAGGCCCCATATCCACGATGTGGTCCGCGATCGCGATCACATCCGGGTCATGCTCGACGACAAGCACCGTATTGCCCTTGTCCCGAAGCTGCTTCATCAGCGTATTCAGCCGATGGACATCACGGGGATGCAGGCCGATGCTCGGTTCATCGAAAATATAAGTGATGTCCGTCAGACTGCTTCCGAGATGGCGCACCATCTTGACCCGCTGCGATTCCCCTCCGGACAGTGTGGAGGTCTCGCGGTTGAGGCTGAGATACCCCAGCCCGATGCCGATCAGGCTTTCCAGCCTTTCAAGGATAGCCGAGACAACAGTGGCGGCGGCAGGCGCAGCGATCCCGCGCATGAAGGGCAAGAGATCGGTCACTTGCATCGCAGCGCAGTCCGCGATGCTTTTGCCGTTGATCGTGCACGTTAACACGTCCGCTTGAAGACGGGCGCCATGGCAGAGCGGACACTGCCCCCGCGTGACAATGCGGTCGAACTCTTCCTTGTAGCGCGTCTTGCCCTCCTCCGGTTCCTTGGCCAGGAAGCTCCTCTCGAAGCGCGGGATGATGCCTTCATACTTGGAGGTCGGCGGCCATCCGGGACCCGGATCCTTGATTTTCAGATCCGTCTTGTACAGGAGCGTGTCCCACTCTTCCTCCGTATAATCCCGGAGTTTCTTGTCATTGTCGAACAGCCCGGAGCAGACGTAGCGTTTCCAGCGCCACTCCCCGGGCCGGAAGGTAGGGAATTGGATCGCGCCTTCATTCAAAGATTTGCTCCGATCGAGCAGGCGATTGATATGGATGGCGGCGACGGTCCCCAAGCCTTCGCATTTCGGGCACATCCCTTGCGGGTTGTTGAAGGAGAAGACGTCGGAATAACCGACGAAGGGCTTCCCTATGCGGGAATACAGCAATCGCAGCAACGAATAAATGTCGGTCACGGTTCCGACCGTCGACCTGGCGTTGCCGCCGATGCGTTTCTGATCAACGACGATCGCGACCGAGAGATTGTCGAGCGAGTCGACATCCGGCTGGCCGTAATGCGGAAGACGATGGCGCACGAAGCTGGTGAACGTCTCATTGAGCTGCCGCTGCGATTCCGCCGCGATCGTGTCAAAGACGAGCGAAGATTTGCCGGAGCCGGACACGCCAGTGAACACGGTAATCTTCTTCTTCGGAATGCTCACCGTTACATTTTTCAGATTATGTTCCCTGGCGCCTGCTACATGAATCCAATTTTGCCGATGGTCGGGGCCTTGACTTATTGACGTCATGCTATCTCCTGCCTTTTGTAAAAATAACAACTATTAATTTCCTATGAGCAACTATATGGTTATTCTAACGAAGCATCATCAAGAGCATCCGCTACCTTCCGGCACAGCTCCGCGAAGATGCCCTGTTCCCCGGGCGTAAGCACGGAAGCGGCGATGTCCGCGGCTTCGCGCCGGCTGTGCGCGGCGATAGACAGGAACGTTCTGCCCTCGTCCGTCAATGATGTCGTCTGTTCGCGGCGATCCTGCTCGCCTGCCGTCTGTTCGATGAATTGCTGGTCCTTCAACACTCGCAGCGCTTTGGAGATGGCCGGGCGCGACATGCCCAGCCTCTCGCTGATCTCCGAAGGCATCAGCGGACCGCGGATGCGGAGCAGCTCCAGGATATCGTACTGCGCCCATGTAAGCTGTTCCGGATTGATGCGCGCACGTCTCGCAACCAAGACGCATTGCAGATGAGAGAGCGCGTTTTCCAGAGCTCCCGGTTGTTCAGGCTGCATGAGATTACCTCATTTCATTGATGTTGATCTGCTCTCATTATAGCAATATAGTTTCCTTCAGGCAATTATTTAAAATATATCTAATGCAACAGACAATCCCATGCCTCCTATGAAAAAAAGGCTCCGGCACAATCAAGGCCAGAGGTTTGTCAGTCTTACTTCTTCATCATCGTCATTTACCGCTCTTGCTTGTCGTCGCTTCCCGATTCAACTGGGCAATCAACTTCTTAACGGTCATGCCCTTTTCCTTCGCCAGCTCTTCCGAGCTTTTGACGCTAACTGCCATCTCGGCGCCATCCCGGTCCATATTCTTGCCGATAACCTGCCGCTTGAGTTTACCGCCGGACACGCCTTCTGCTCGGAGCGCAGACGATGCGGGCATCACTTGAAGCTGCGACTGCAATCCGTTATTCGCAACCTTTCCATGCGCTTCTGCCGCAGAAGCCTTAACCATTTTGCTGGCGATGCTGCTGCTCGGCACTTCCGCCGCATAGGCCGAACCGGCCATAGCTAGAACAGCTAACGATGCGATACCTGCTGTCAATCTTTTTTTCATAGTAAATCTCCTCCTGATTGTGATAGCTGCCGCAATCCTGGTTTTCCCGCCGTATTTTTCATACGGCGGCGGCACAATCCATACACTACATGGGGAAAGTGTCAGCAGTAAGGCAGGCTTACATAGAATTACGAAATCCATATGAAAAGTATAGGAGCATCCCGTACACCCCGCCATTTAGCTGGCTCTTGACCATAATATTGCATCGTATTGACCATTCCGGAATGCCCAGTTTGATCCTCCCATTGATTTCATCAGCAATTTTTTGCTGACGTATTTGCTGGCGGGCCGCCGCTCCAGCACGATAATATCCGCCTTCCATTCAGCTCTTTCCTACAATTTCAGCACTTTACTTCGCTCTCCCCCTACGTCAGGGGATCTCCTGTTCCGTCGTTTTTCTCTACTCTCCCATCAAATCAGGAGCCGTCCTCTCTCAGCTCTTGCAACATTATCCCAACAAGTCAGGAAGCACCCTCTCTTAGCTCTTGCACCATTATCCCAACGTGTAAGGAAGCGCCCTCTCTTAACTAATGCAACATTATCCCGACTTGTCAGGAAACGCCTCTCTCAGCTCTTACACCATTATCCTAACGTGTCAGGAAACGCCCTCTCTCAGCTCTTACACCATTATCCTAACGTGTCAGGAAACGCCCTCTCTCAGCTCTCTTGCACCATTATCCCAACAAGTCAGGAAGCACCCTCTCTTAGCTCTTGCACCATTATCCCAACGTGTAAGGAAGCGCCCTCTCTTAACTAATGCAACATTATCCCGACTTGTCAGGAAACGCCTCTCTCAGCTCTCTTGCACCATTATCCCAACGTGTAAGGAAGCGCCCTCTCTCAGCTCTCTTGCACCATTATCCCAACAAGTCAGGCAGCTTCCATCTCAGTAATTTATCCGCACTTCCCGACGAGTCAGGTTTATTGATGTAGGTTGATAACAAATGATAATTAGAAATGGTCCTATTGCTAGAACACCGACCATCCGTGACACCTTGTTCTCAGTTTAAGATACTCTTCTTTTAGAGCTGTTCTTTCTCATTATTCAAGAAGGATGAAATCCGAGCATCGTCGATTTCCTGAGCTTTTGGAAGATCGTTTCAACAATACGATTTCCTGACCCATGGGGAGTTTGGATAAAGAAGAACCAAACATAGACGACTTCCTGACCTACGGGGAGTTTGGATAAAAGGAGAACCAAACATAGACGACTTCCTGACCCACGGGGAGATTGGATAAAGGGACAAGCAAACATAGACGACTTCCTGACCCACGGGGAGATTGGATAAAGGGACAACCAAACATAGGCGACTTCCTGACCCACGGGGAGATTGGATAAAAGGACAACCAAACATAGACGACTTCCTGACCTGCGGGGAGTTTGGATAAAAGGAGAACCAAACATAGACGACTTCCTGACCCACGGGGAGATTGGATAAAGGGACAAGCAAACATAGGCGACTTCCTGACCCATGGGGAGTTTGGAAAAAAGGACAACCAAACATAGACGACTTCCTGACCCTCGGGGAGTCTTAAAGGGGCCGGGCAGTTTGAGCTATCGTCATGTTCTGCAGACAGCAAATCCTCGTCCGCATCTGGTTACTTTTGCAGTGTCTGCTTCGCGCCGACCCCGGCTTTGCCGTCGCTCCCCCCTTTCATCCGGGCTGGAGTGCTGAAAGCAAATAAATCCCTGTGCAGCCGCGTTCAACAGATTATGCCTTGCAGTATGGCCGCATACTCTTACTGGGTTGTCATTCCTTGCTCTTGGAGCGAAACCTGCACGATTTTGGCCTCGCCGCCGGGAGCAGATTTCGGCAAGGCGGCTTGAACCGGCTCGGCCTCCTTCGCCCCACCTCGCCGGAGCCCGACACGGCCACCTGGAAGCCTTCCTTATGCAGGCCGTAAAAGATCAGATCGGCCTCGCTTCCTTACTTTCGATAATTAATATCTTGGTCTAGTCCATCATTCCACCCCGATCTAGCGACATGACAGTACAGGATATTCCCAGACCGGTAACGTTATTGAATCGGAGGGATCTGGCGTTGCCATACCGGGCCTGGTCTGAAGTAAAATTTTGATATCTATAATTTTGTTATCTTGCTATTCTATTCGTATTTCCGTACAAACGACTATGGCGAAGGATATACTAATACTAGGAATGGAGGTGAGCGCCCATGCCGGAGCTTGTAACCGATGAAATGTGGCAGGCCATCGTCAGCAATAACAGCGCTTATGACGGCCATTTCTGGTACGCGGTGAAATCGACGGGCATATTTTGCCGCCCTTCCTGCAAGTCCAGGCCGCCGAAACGCGAGAATGTCGGCTTCTTCCGCAGTCCGGAAGCGGCGTTGTCCGCCGGCTACCGCCCATGCAAGCGCTGCAAGCCGACTGGACAGCGGCTGCCGGATGACGAATGGATTGCGATCGTGACCGCCTATATCGACCGGAATTATGCGGAGAAGCTGACGCTCCGCCGCCTGGCCGAGATCAGCCACGGGAGTCCTTATCATTTGCACCGCATTTTCAAAAAGATCATGGGCATGACGCCGGTTGAATATGTCCAGCGGCGTCGGATTGGGCAAGCCAAGGAACTGCTTCGATCCACGAAGCTGGCAATCGCCGAGATCGGGCAGTCCGTCGGGGTGTCCAATCCCCCCTACTTCATTACATTGTTCAAGCAGACCGCCGGGTGCACTCCGGCAGAGTACCGGAAGCGGCAGCTGGCGGATGCGAAGGAGGATATCGAGTATGGAAAAGAAGAAAGCTGATTTGCCGATTTATTGGTCCGTTGTCGAGTACGGGGAGTGGAATCTTATTCTTGCGGCGACAGACGCGGGGCTCTGTTATGTCGGCTCTCCGGGGCAACCGCTCGATGCCATTGCCGAATGGGCGGGCCGCCGCTGGCCGGGCAGAATGCTGCAGCGGAATGACGGGAAGCTTCAGCCGTATGCGGCGGAGCTTGCCGGCTATTTGCAGGGCAAGAAGCGCAGCTTCGCCATGCCGTTGGATTTGCAGGGCACGCCTTTTCAGTTGGCAGTCTGGCGCGCACTATGCGGCATCCCGTATGGACAGACGCTGTCCTATTCGGAGCTGGCCGAGCAGCTTCAGCGCCCGTCGGCAGTACGGGCCGTCGGAACAGCCATCGGGGCCAATCCCGTCCTCATCACCGTCCCTTGCCATCGCGTCATCGGCAAGGACGGAGCGCTGACGGGCTACCGCGGCGGCCTGGATATGAAAGCGAAGCTGCTGCGGCTGGAACGGGACGTCTTGTCGGCAGGAGGGCGGATGCATGCTTGACCGTCTGGCACAACGGATGGCACAGCTAGATTGGAGCTCCGTCCGGCTCTCGCTGGACGAGCATGGCTATGCGAAGCTTCCTGCGGTCCTCGATGCGGCAGCCTGCGAGCATCTTATCGGGACCTATACGGAGGAAGCGAACTTCCGGAAGACGATTTCCATGGCGAGATACCGCTTCGGAATCGGGGAATATAAATATTATGATGCACCGCTTCCGCCGCTGCTTCAGCAGCTCAGAGAAGGGCTGTACCCGGAGCTGGCCGGCCTTGCCAATGTGTGGCGGCAGCGGCTCGGCAGCGGCGGCTCGCCCTATCCGGAGCGGCTGGCCTTATTCCTGGAGCGCTGCCGCGAAGCCGGCCAGACCCGCCCTACCCCGCTTATCCTGAAATACGAAGCGGGGGGCTACAATTGCCTCCACCAAGATATGTACGGCGATGTGTTCTTCCCCTTCCAGGTTGTATTTGCGCTGAACCGTCTGGGGGAAGATTACAAGGGAGGCGAGTTCCTGCTGGTGGAGCAGCGGCCGCGGGCGCAGAGCCGGGGGCATGCCCTGTCGCTGGCGCAAGGAGAAGGGCTCGTCTTCCCGACGAATCATCGCCCGGTGCAAGGCGTGCGCGGCTATTACCGGACCGCGGTTCGGCATGGGGTCAGCACCGTTACGGAAGGCGCGAGATATAGTCTGGGCATCATCTTCCATGATGCGAAGTAAAGGAGGACGGACATGAAGCCGGAATGCACTTACACATCGCCGAAGACCATTCTTAATAAAGGCACCGGATTTCTGTCGGGCTACAGCCATTCGCTTAATCCATACACAGGGTGCGCGTTCGGCTGCTCCTACTGCTATGTGCGCCGCATGCCGGTGTCGATCTTCCGCGAAGAAGAATGGGGAAGCTGGATCGATGTCAAGCAGAACGCGGCGGAGTTGTTCCGGAAGGAATACCGGAGGGCGAAGGAGAAAGGTCCGGTGACCATTTTCATGTCTTCCAGCACCGATCCGTATCAGCCGATCGAGCACGAGGAGCGCATTACCCGGTCGCTGCTGGAGATTATGGCCGACCGTCCGCCCGACTTCCTGCTCGTGCAGACGCGCAGTCCGCTCGTACGCAGAGATATCGACCTGCTCGTCAGGCTTGGCGATGCCGTACGCGTCAGCATGACGGTGGAGACGGATCTTGAAGAGATACGCAAGCACTTCTCGCCCCAAGCTCCGCCCATTCCGGCCCGGCTCAAGACGCTCGAGCTGCTGGCGGAAGCAGGGGTCCCGGCCCAGGCCACGATCGCGCCGGTGCTGCCGAGCAGCGAGGCGTTCGGAGCCGTGCTGCGCCCGCTCGTGAACCGGGTGTGCATCGACGATTATTTTATGGGCGACGGCAGCGGCGGCAAGAGAACCCGCCAATTGAACATGCAGGCGCTGTACCGGAAGCTGGGGCTAGAGGAATGGTATCATCCCTCCGCCTATCGCCTCGTCTATGATCGGCTGCGGCGGTATTTCTCCGAGGAGGAGCTGTTCATCAGCCAGGCGGGATTCGAGCCTTGACACTCTATGCGTCAGCCCATTCAGCTGAAAACATTGATCGGGGCAAAAATAAGAAGCAGGGCCGTGTGGACACTATGCAACGTGCCGGAATGTCTCCGCTTCTTCTCGCTTCGTGCCGAAGATAAGCCGAAGCCCCGGCCATACCGCCGGTGGTTATCGGCATAGAGCATCGCTGAACAGCTCCTTATTTTCGCTTCATGCTTCGAATCAGCGCTTTCGCCTCCGGAGCGACGCGGTATGACTCCGTAATCTTTTGCAGCGCTTTGTTGTAGGTGAAGTCATCTAGCGTATTGCTTCGCAAATAGTCCATTGTAATGTCCGGCAGCCTCACGAAACAGATGGACACCGCCCAGGCTACCGCCATCTTGACATAGTAGCCCTCATGCTTAATCCGGTCCAGCCGCTCCAGCACGCGGTGAATATAAGGCTCATCGGCATAATAATTCAGGAGCATCACGACGCCGAAGCGAATCTCATATTCCATGTCCGATTCGAGATAAGGCTGGACGAATTCCCAGACCCGCTCTTTATGCAGGGATGCGATTTTTAGCCCCGAGCAAAAGCTGTCGCATACGGACCAGTTATCGATTTTGGGCACGAACGCGGCGACGTGCCCAAGGATCTCCTCCACATCCGCCTTGGCGCAGCCAATAACCATGCCCTGCAGCATCACTTCCTCGAAATAATCGCTATTCGCCTGCGCCAAATAAGTCCGCCAGTCGCCCTTCGCAATGCTCCGGGCGAGCTTGCGCAGCTCAGGCAGCCGCACCCCGACGACATTGTCAATATTCGGAATCAAGGAAGCGGAAAATTGCCGGTATTTCTCCTCCGCCAGCGCCATAATCCGTGCCCGAATCGCAGTCTCCATCTCCAATCTCCTCCCGCTTGAATTTCATACCGTCCGAAACGGTCCTGACCGCCGCCCGGACATCAGCCACCGCTTATTCATAAGCCAGAACCCACAAATAAATGGAAGCGACCGAGCCATATGGCGAATACGCCTGCCGATACCGATCGAACTGCGCCTTGGTGATCGCATCAAGCCCATACAGGGCCATCATGCCCCGGCGAATGGCGATGTCGCCCCAGCTTACGATGTCCGGCCGCTCCAAAGCATGGAGGAGCAGCATCTCGGCCGTCCATTTCCCGACTCCGGGCAGCGTCATTAAGCGAGCGGCCGCCTCCGCATCGGGCAAGCGCCGCAGCTCCTGCAGATCGAACGCGCCAGTGGCTGCCATCCGGGCAATCTCCCGAATGCGCTCCGCCTTCGTCAGCGGCATGCCGCAGCCCTGAATCCGTTCAACCGGCTGCGCTGCCAGATTCCGGGGAGAGATCTCCCCCAGCCGATCCTGCATCCGTTCCCAGACCGTGTTGGCCGCCTTCACGGAGACCAGTTGTCCCACGATGGCGTGGACGAGCGCGGCGAACGGATCGGGGATAATGACCCGCTCCACCCTGCCGAGCCGGGCCATCGCAGCCCCAAGCGCCGCATCGGCGCTTCGCAGGTAATTGATTTCCCGTTCCCCATAGTCAAAATACTTCGTCGCGACGTTCCCCAATCCGCTCCCCTCCTCCGTCCGGCTTCTGAGCTTGCCGTTCATAGTAATCTTGCCCGCGGAAGCCGTTGAACACGGAGACAAGCCCGCACAGCCGCAGCCGCTCTTCGTCCACCCGTTCTCTTCCATAGGCCTCGATGAAGCGCTCCGCATAGCGGTCGCTCCCCAGATTGAATTGCAGCGACCACAGCGACCAGAACAGATCATAATGCGGATCGCCCAATCCGGCATAACCTACATCGATGTACCCGCTCCGCTCGAATTGATGCAGCATCAGATTCGGCAGGCAATAATCGCCATGAATGAGCGTCCGTTCTCCGCTGCCGGATACCGCGCCGTATAGGGCCAGCATATCCTGATAAGCGGCATCGGCGCCGGCATAGCCCATGTAACGGAGCAAGCTCAGCTCCGCCTTGCCGCTTCGATAGTTCTCCTCCGCCCGGCTGACCATCTCCTCCAATCCGTTCATGCAGGGACAGTCCGCCCCGGGAAGCTCATGGAAATAGGACAAGCTGCCGGCAAAGATATCGCACAATCGGGATGGCTCCGCCAAATATTCGGAGCTGGCCGCGTCCGTGCCCATGATCCGATCGGTGATGAGATAATCCCGGGAAGCATCGCTAAAATACATTCTGACGTTCGGACACGCGCCGAGGCTCGAGAGATGCGCCGTCATCCGCGCTTCCTTCTCCATCTGCCCCGAGGCAGTCACCTTCACAAAAAATGAATCGTCCGCGCGATCCATTCGATATACGACGGAGCGGGGCTTGTCCTTCACGACCGTTGCCGCCGCTCCCTGGCAATACGCCTGCACCGCTTCCGGATAAGACGCAAGCCTGGCCATCGTGTCTCTGCTCATCTCTATCCCCTCCACCGTTAGCTGACAGCCCGTACCAGGTAATGTTCATACGTCGCCGGCAAGCCTTGAGCCGTGGCATGTCGACGGAATATCTCTTCGATGGCGGGCAGAGACTCATCAATCACCTTCCCGATGAGCACGGGCGATTGTCCGAAGCAGCGGATGCGGATCACATCCATCGGATCATGCAAATATTGCACGCTGGTCACGGTCTCGATCTCAACCTGCTTCAGACCTCCCTGTTCCAGTCGCTGCGCAAGGCGATCCAATATAGGCGTTCCGTCCGGCGCAGGCTCGAAAAATCCGGGAAACAAGCGCGGCAGTTCCCGCGACAGCCGATCGCCCGGATGGAGCGCGAGAAGGCGCCCGCCGGGCTTCAAGACCCGGGCCATATGCGGATAGCATGAGGTCGGTCCTCTGCGGTTGTAGGCGCAGTCGAACTCCCCGTCCGGGATGAAGCCGCTCGTCACATCCAAGCCGGTGATTCGCTTCACGATCGGAGACCATTGCACTGTAAATTCCCCATGGCCGCAGCCTACGTCGAGCACGATGCGATCGCGGATCATTTCCCTTACTTCCTGCTCGAACCGCGTCTCGGCATTCGGCTCCGCAATCGTCGACTTCCACGAGTATGCATAGGCGCCGGATAAGGCCGCGATTTGGGCGTACCACGCAAAGGTATGGGGCGTAAGCCATTCCTGGTGATTTCTTGGATCCTCCAGTTTCATGTGCACAAGAACACCTCCGGGCCGTGATTTATACCTGCCTTTTCAAAAGTACATCAAGTCTACCATCCCTTCTGGAAAAATCAATACCGGAATCTTGCGATCCAACTGGCCGCTAACGCCCATACACACAACATCTCGCCGCTGGAAAACGAGTGACATTCCATAATTTATTCGGGAAGAAGGTATCCCCGCATATTTTGCCGATAGATGTAGATGCAGGTGCTGCCCAGCCGGTTCCGATTATTAGACGCGCGGGCCGTGAGAGCAGGCGAAGATGAATACATATCGATGCCGACAGGAGAAGGATGGTCAATGAATGACACGATAGAACGGGATGAGTGGGAGCTGGAGAGAGAGTTATACTTGAAAACGAATGACTTGACGAATGCGGGCAGACACGAGGAAGCGATCGCCAGCGCCGCCGGGATGCTGCGCTATTTTCCCCAGCACGAAGGCGCATTGCATCTGATGTCATTATGCTACCTCCGCATGGAGCGGTACGAAGAAGCCGAGCATACGGCGCGTGAACTGCTCGCCGCTCATCCAGAGGCGGAAGCGGGCTTGGAGCTCATGGGCATGCTTCATTTCGAGAGAGGAGACTCCCGCCAAGCGGCGGCCGTTTTCGAGCAATGCATCGAGTTGAGCCCGGACTCCGCTTATTATCGAAAATGGCTGGCAAGAGCATTGTACCAAGGCCTGGATCGCAATCGGGCTCTGCGGCGGTTCGGATGCGAGTTCCGCCCGGAATATGGGTCCCAAGCGAACAAGGCCATCGCAGCGCTGCATGAGGCGCTTCGACGGGAACCGGATAGTGAATCCCATTATCTGATCGGCTTGTGCTATGATGCGTTAGGCTTGCCGGAAAAGGAATTCGAACACCTGAAGGAGGGTGTCGTCTTCGATCCGGACCATGCCGGCATCCATACTCGCCTTGCTCGCTCTTACGTGATGCATGGCGATGTGAACTCGGCCCAGTCCCATTGCGAATTGGCGCTGATGCTTGATCCTCATTGCCCGGAGGCCCTTGCGGTGGAACAGACGCTCGATGCCTACCGTCAAAATGCCAAGCAGTATTATAACGCCAAAAAACAATATTGGAAGGCCGTCTGCCGGATACATCCTGCAGAAGCTGATCATTGGCGGCAGGCCGCCCGGATCAAATTGGACTACGGGGCCGAGCGGCCGTTGAAGGAACTCAAAACCTATTTAAAGCTGGAACCCGCGGACTTGGAGATGCAGGTCACCTATGGGAAGCTGCTGCATGACGACAAGCAGTACTTGTCCGCCCGGCGGCATTTCCGCAAGCTGGACGCCCTGCACCCGGGCAATGTCCATATCCAATCCTGGCTGGATACGATATCCCAATTGAACCGCGCCAAGCTGTACCTCACTCCGCTTCGCAGATGGTTGGTTCGCTGCTTGATCCAGTATCCGTATTGGATTTTGCTGTTTTTGCTTGTCATGCCTTTTTATCTTATCGCGCATTTGTTTTCAAGACGGAAAGCATAGAGGTTTACTAGCTTCCGTGCACGAATTGCAAGAGAGGAGTCGCCGTTTCTTTGGAGTATTCTACAGCATTTATTCAAGCCATAAGAGAAGCCTGCTCACCGTATAAGGGAGATAAATGTTATCCCGATGGGATCCCGGATCATATTCAGACAAGAGTGAGGCAAAAATTCGCCGTGCCGGATGACGAGCCGCTTATCGCTTTTTTCGATTTCACGATTTTCGGACACGGCAAAGACGGCATCGCCATCGGCGGGAGCGGATTTTATTGTAAAGAAGTATGGACCAAAACGTTCATCTCCTGGACAAAATTCGCAAAGCTGAAAAAGATTGAAATTCAAAACAAAAACCTGGTTCTTGATTCGATTCTCGATCTCGGCGTTGCCTCCTCGCCCATCCCAGGCGGCCAATTGACGGCTTTGGCGGCCCGGCTGCGGGATACGGCGCTTGAGTTCACTTCACAGGAAGCGGCTTCACAGCTTGAGAGAGAGCACGGCGCCGGGCAGGAACAGATGCGGCTGCATGAAGCGCTCCTTCGCGTCTTCCAGCCTTATCGCCGGAATAAAGTCTATCTTCATCCGGTACCCGATGACTTGCTGGCCCCCGTCCGTATCAGGTGCAATATTCCGCGGGACGAGACCGTATTCGTCTTTTTTGATTTTACTATTTTCGGCAAAGGCAAAGGAGGGATCGCGTTCACCGAAGAAGGAATGTACTGGAAGGCCATCACGGTCAACTTCCTGCCCTGGCGGCACTTCACTCCCCCCGCCCGGGAGCCTTCCGATGACACGACGCTGCGTCTGGCCGGGAACGAGATCAATTTGTTCGGCAGTCCGCTCAAGCATGCGGAATGGGTGGACCTGCTCAACGAGATCGGCGAGCTGCCGGAATTGGCTGCCATGAGCCAAGAAGCCGAGACAGCGCCTTCGGCTAGTTCGGAAGTACATACCAACGGTTCCGACTCGCTGCGGCAGGCGATACTTCGTGTCTTGCAAACGTACGGCGGAGAAGCCATTTATAAGAAGACATTGCCGGATAAAATCCATGAGCGCGTCCGGAGACATTTTCCGCTGCCTGCCGATTGGTCCGTCTGGGCGTATTTTGATTTTGCGCTGATCAGCAAGGGAAAAAATGGCGTCGTCTTCACCGATCAAGGGCTTTATTGGAAAGGGCTGGCTGAAGGCTGCGCTTTTATCCCCTGGTATCGGATTCGCCAAGCCGAGCTGGAATACAGGGCGAAGCAGGACGTTATCGTGCTGGATCACGAAGATTCTTACGCCGTCAACGGCAGTCCAATCCGCGGAGCGGAGTGGCTCGATATGCTTGCAAGGATAAAGGCGCTGCCCCAACTATCCGGGCTGGTCGGTCCGATTGCTGCCGTCTACCCAGACGAGACTTCTCCGCTGCTGGATGAGGAGTTCATTGCCGCGGTTTGCCGCGCGCATTCTTTTTTTGACAAATTACATGATTACAATATGGACGACGAGAAGAAAACGCTGTTCCGGGAGCATTTTCGCATCCCCGGCACGGAGCCATTGTTGGCGTTCCGCAAGACAGACTCGGTGAACTCGGGGAGATACGGCTTGACCGTCACGGGACGGGCCGTGTGCATCTGCAACGAGACGCTCTACTGCAAGCGGGCGCGAGTCATCCTGCCTCTGGGCGGGCTGCCTGCGTTGCGCCTAACGGTGCGCGGCAAATCGCTCTATGTTGGCGAGGAAGAAATTTTCCGCCGCGGAGACGCCGTTTCCCTGCTCGCCATGCTTACCGATCTCCAAGTGTATGCCGAATCGCTGAACGCGGCGGACAACCCGGTGCGCTATCCTTATGACGCCTCCTACGCGCCGCGCTGGAATCTTCCGGTGCGGAATTCGGAAGAGGAACGCTGGATTGTGGCGGAAGGCGGGATGCTGCGCGGGGTGTACAGCGGCTCGGAGCTGACATGGGCCGCAGATACGGGACAACTGGATCCGGCGCGCACCCGCTGCTGGAAAAAAGGGCTGGCGGCATGGATTGGTGCGGAAGACGCCGGCTTTGTCCGCTCGCGCGGGACCCATTGATCGAACCTAACCAAGAGCAACCATAAGCAAGGAGATGACGAGAATGGACAGGCTATCTTTTTTGAAGCGGATGGCACGGCAGCATCCGGACGATGCCGAAGCGCTCTATTGGCTGGCGGCGGAATACGCGGCTTGCGGACAATGGGTGGACGCGATCGGGCAATACAGCGCCGCGCTAGCCGTCTGCGCCGACGATGCGCTTCGCGCCGCCTTGCTGGCGGGGCTGACGGAAGCGACCGCCCGGCTTCGGCAAGGCGGCGTTCCTGCGGAGCCATCCGCTGCGGCCGGCAGCGCACGCGCAGAAAGCGGCGAATCTGGCGCCGAGTCCCCGGCTGCCGCGGGAAGCCATGCGCTTGAACCCGGAGACGCGGCAAGCCGAACCCCGGAATCCGCAGACACCGGTGAAGAGGAGGACGGGGAATTCGAGGATGAAGACGTCCCGGACGAGGAATGGGATGCCGCGCACGCCGGCCAAGCGGCCGTCTTCGCCCGTTCGGGCATTGGCCTGCAGGTGCTGGATGGCGGAAAATCCGCCGCGTCGCAGCCATCGGCCGCGTCCCACAAGGTGACGTTCGCCGATGTCGCCGGATTGCAGGAGTTGAAGAAGACGATACAGCTGCGTATTATCAGCCCGTTCCAGAACCAGGGGCTGTTCTCCAAATTCCGCAAAAAGGCGGGCGGAGGCGTGCTGCTGTACGGTCCCCCGGGCTGCGGCAAAACGTTTATGGCCAAAGCGACCGCGGGCGAATGCCGGGCTGCGTTCTTCCCTGTTCACATTGCGGATATTTTGGACAAATACATCGGCGTCAGCGAGCAAAATCTGCGGGATTTGTTCGACAAGGCGCGCGCGCATAAGCCGAGTATTCTGTTCTTCGATGAGATCGATACGGTCGGCTTCAACCGTTCGAAGTCTTCGTCCAGCATGCGCGGCATGATCGATACGTTCCTCGCCGAGATGGAAGGCATCGATACGAGCACGGATCAACTGCTCGTCATCGGCGCGACGAACATGCCTTGGGACGTCGACGATGCCCTCAAGCGCCCCGGCCGCTTCGATCGGCTCGTCTTTGTCGCGCCTCCGGACGAGGAAGCCCGGGAGCATATGTTCCGCTTGAAGCTGGAAGGCCGCTATATCGAGAACATCGACACCGGGCGGCTGGCGAGCCGCACCGAATTTTTCTCCGGGGCGGACATTGAACATTTATGCGAGAGCGCGGCCGAGCGGGTGCTCGGCGAAATTCTCGAATCCGGACGCGAGCGTCCGATTCGGATGGCCGACTTCGAAGCGCTGCTGGAGACCGCGCGCCCGTCGACGCTGGAATGGCTGCGCAAAGCGAAGAACTACGTCAAATATGCCAATCAGACAGGAGCGTACAATGACGTGGAGGATTATTTGCGCACATACGGCCGGCGAATTTGAACCTTCAATAGATAGGGAATGTCTCATCGCCCTGATCATGACCCAGGGCAAGACGGGATGCCAGAGAAGGGAGACCGGGAAAGGCGGCGGGACATTCCGCAGGACGAGGACTGCAACTAGCAGGATATTCGGAGGAAGACCAATGGGACTGGCGATGGAAGTTGCTTCTGGCTTGGCCCCTAATCCTGCGTTTGTGCAGGATTTTACGCTCTTTCAGCCCCTCCCTGAATCAATTCCTGCAAAACTCAGTCTGTTGGAAAACCACTGTTTTTTACGAAGGGGTGGGGATGGTCCATTTTCCTCATCCAGACATTGGCTCTCAGCGCGTCTTAAATCGAGTTTTTTACCGGGAGAAGAGATCCATCGCAGGTGAAAAGTCCCATAAACTGCTCAATGCCCTGATTTTACGGGATCCAAGCGACCGCGTCGGATGCTGGGGGCATCATCGCATTATCCGGCCTGCTCGAAGCATTATCGGCCTGCTCGAAGCATCGTTGCCTCCCGGGGCTTGGACGTGCGGAGGAAATTGCTGCTATTTTACAGGAATTTCGGCTTAATGAGTCCACATCCCGGGGAATTGCTGCAAATCTACATCATTTTAGGCCCTTTTGCTTCAAGCCGAAGCGAAACGGGGAAAATTCCTGTCATTTTGCAGGATTCCCTTTCTGGAATCGTCGTCCCTATCGAATTGCTGTATTTATGCAGGATTTCGCTTACTGAATAGGAGCGTCTGGAGAAATCGTGGAGTTTTGCGGATTTCGCCTGCCGGATGGGCGTGTCCAGGGAAATGGTGCAGTTTTCAGGATGGTGGAAATATCCATTTTCCTACTCAAAACTTCTTTCTCAACAGCCTGTGTTTTGCAGGATTTCCGGCCACGGAGTACACGTCATAACGAAAAGCTGCATATTCACAATATTTTCAGCCGCTTCCTGTGAGTGCAGGCGCGGGGCTGTCTCATCAATGCGAAACAACGGCTGACGGGACAGCCCCTTGTTCGTCCTTTCCTTCTTCTTCATGCCGTCCTCTGTATTCATGCGGCGTTGAGCCCTCGCTCCTCCGCGGCATCGGCCTCGGCAGCGGCGCAGCCCGCCAGTTCATAAGGCAAGCAGAGCCGAACGCCTGTCCCCGGATCGGGCACGGTATCCGCCTGGCTCCCGAACACCTCCCGCAGCACCTGCGGTATCCTCACTTCTGCCGGCGTTCCCTCGCGGGCGACCGCCCCCCCGCTCTGATCGCGACCATATGCTGGGCATCGCGGGAGGCATGATTCAAGTCGTGGACGGCCATGACGATCGTGCGCCCTTCCTCCGATTCAGCTTGTGCAGCAGTTGGAGCACCTTCAGCTGACGAGCCATATCGAGAAAGGTCGCGGGCTCGTCAAGCAACAGAATGTCCGTCTGCTGGGCCGCGCCATTGCAATCCAGGGGCGATGCCGCCGGCCTCCGCGACGGGGCGCTCGCGGAAGGCGTTCATGCCCGTCATGGCGATCGCCCGCGCGACGCGGAATGGACAGATTCAAGTGCCGCATCCTCTGGAACAGCATCTGCAAACTCTATGAAATCAGCATGGCAGCGCCGAACTGCGCCTGATGCAGCCGCTAGTAGATGCCCCGGGCGGCCAACAGCTCATCATGCTTCCCTTGCTCCGTAATGCCCTGCTCGGTGACGACGACGATCCGATCCGCATTCTTAATCGTCGCCAGCCGATGCGCGATGACGAGCGTCGTCCTTCCCTGCGACAGCGCGGACAGCGCCTCCTGGATCGCGGCCTCGGTCTCCGTATCCAGCGCCGACGTCGCTTCGTCCAGAATGAGGATGGCCGGATTCTTCAGGAACATGCGGGCAATCGACAGGCGCTGCTTCTGACCGCCCGACAGCTTGACGCCGCGCTCGCCGATAAACGTGTCCATCCCTTGCTCCAGCGACAGGATCAGCTCCTCCAGTTGCGCCTGCCGCGCGGCTTCCCATATTTCTTCCTCGCTCGCGCCGAGCTTGCCGTACGCGATATTTTCCCGAATCGTGCCGTCGAACAGAAATACGTCCTGCTGCACGATCCCGATATGGGAACGAAGCGATTCGAGCGTTATTTTCCGAATATCCGTCCCGTCGATCGATATCGAGCCCTCATCGATCTCATAGAAGCGCGGCAGCAGGCTGCACAGCGTCGTCTTGCCTGCGCCGGACGGTCCGACGAGCGCGACGGTCTCGCCCGCCCGAATGGTCAAGTCGATGCCGTTCAAAATCTTCTCCTTGTTCTTATAGCCGAAGCTGACGCCGCTGAAGCGGATATCCCCCTTCGGCTTGCCGATCGGGCGGGCATCGGGAGCATCGGCGATATCGGGAGCCGTCTCCAACAGCTCGAGATACCGCTTGAAGCCGGCGATCCCCTTCGGATACATCTCGATGACGGCGTTGATCTGCTTGATTGGGCCAAGAAAGACGTTAGACAGCATCACGAAGGCAATGAATTCCCCGTACGTCATCTGCTCGTTGATGACATACCATGTGCCGCATACGAGCACGAACAGCGAGATGAGCTTCATCAGAATGAAGCTGACCGAGGAGTTCCACGCCATAATCTTGTACGTGACGAGCTTCGTCAACCGGAAGCGGGCGTTGTTCTCGGCGAAGCGGCGAATCTCATGCTTCTCGTTGGCGAACGCCTGGACGACCCGGATGCCGCTCACATTATTCTCCACCCGCGCGTTATAGTCGGCGATATCGGCGAACATTCGCTTGAAGGCTCGCGACATTTTGCGGCTGAAATAGAGCGACAAGTAAATCATGAGCGGCACGATGATGAACGTCAGCACGGCCAGCTCCCAGTTGATGCTCAGCATGATGCCGAAGGCGCCCGCCAGCGTCATGACGGCGATAAAGAGATCCTCCGGTCCGTGATGCGCAATCTCGCCGATATCCATCAGATCATTCGTCATGCGGGACACAAGGTGGCCCGTCTTGTTGTTGTCGAAGAAGCGGAAGGACAGCTTCTGCACATGATCGAACAGCTTTTTGCGCATGTCCGTCTCAATGTTGATGCCCAGCTTATGCCCCCAGTATGTAACGACGAAGTGGAGCCCGGCACTGACGACATAAATGCCCAGCAGCATGAGGCAGGCATACAGAATCCACCTCCAGTTGCCGCTCGGGAGCAGCTGATCGACGACGCCGTTGACGGCGACCGGAAAGGCGAGCTCCAACACTGCGGCCAGGATGGCGCAGGAGAAATCTAGAACGAACAGCCATTTATAGGGCTGATAATAAGCAAAAAACCGTCGCAGCACAGTGAAAACCTCTCTTTTCCTTCATGATCAAGCCTCTGTCCGCCACTTGCCTACGCTTTGGACCGAGCAAGCAGATAGAGAAAATAAGGGGCGCCGATAACGGCGACGACGATGCCTGTCGGCACCTCGGACGGCTGCAAAATCCAGCGGCCGATCGTATCTGCCGCCATCACAAGCAGCGCGCCGGTCAGCGCGGAAGCCGGCAGCAAGAGTTGATGCTTTGGTCCGACCAGGCGCCGGGCCAGATGCGGGCCGATCAAGCCGACGAAGCCGATGCCCCCGCTCACGGCGACGCTGGAGCCGGCAAGACCGACCGCAGCCCCAAGCAGCTTCAGCTGCTCGCGCGACACATTCGCGCCGAGGCCGATCGCCGTCTGCTCCCCCAGATTCAGCACATTCATGATGCGGGCCTTGCAGAATACATAAGGCAGGAGCACGACGATGAACGGCAGCAACGCCAGCACGAACTTCCAGTTCGTTCCCCAGATGCTGCCCGCCAGCCAGGTCGCCACGAATTGATACTTCTCCGGGCTGAGCCGGAGCGTCAGCACGATCATGGCGGCGCTGATGCCCGCCGCCACCGCCACGCCCGTCAGCAGCAGGCGCGTCGGCCGCATCCCTTCATGGCGCTTATAGGCAAGCGCGCAGATGAGGGCGGCCGTCAGTCCCGCCCCAATCCACGCCAGCAGCGGCAGCAGGAACACCGGAGCGGCGGCCGTCGTCGGATAGAACGAGATGAACAGCATCACGACAAGTCCGGCGCCGGCGTTAATGCCGAGAATACCCGGGTCGGCCAGCGCGTTGCGGGAGATGCCTTGCATGACGCAGCCCGATACGGCCAGGCCCGCTCCGATAAGCAAGGAGAGCACGATGCGCGGCAGGCGGAATTCGAACAGAATCAGCTGCTGCTTATCGGTCCCCGCTCCGAACAAGGTGCGCGCCAGATCGAGCGGAGACAGCCGGATGAATCCGGTATTCATGCTGACAATGAACATCGCAACAATCAAAATTCCCAATATGGCCATAATCGCCAGGCTCCGATTTCGCTTGCGGCGCTCCGGGGTCAATGAGGTAATCTGTGCCATTTTGCTTACAGCTCCCTTCTTTCTTTACGCGCCAGGAAGAGGAAGAACGGAACGCCGATAAGCGCAATCAGCGCGCCGACAAGCGTCTCGAACGGCGGATTGATCATTCTCGCGGCCAGATCGGCGAATACGACGAGCAGACTGCCGAATACCGCCGAGCAAGGAATAATCCAGCGATAGTCGACGCCGACCAGATAACGCGCCAGATGAGGGATAATGAGTCCAACGAAGCCGACCGCTCCGACAACGGACACGGCCGCCCCGGCCAGAATCAGGACGATGACCGTCCCCGCCAGCTTCACCAGTCCGGTGCGCTGCCCCAGCCCCTTCGCGATCTCGTCGCCCAGACTGAGCATCGTAATCGAGCGCGAGATGGCGATCGCGCCGATTAGCGCGGCCGCTATCCAGGGGAACATAATTTTGAGCTGGAACCACTTCGTCCCGGCCACGCCGCCCGCATACCAGAAAGCCAGATCCTGCCCGATCTTGAAGTAGAGCGCGATGCCTTCGCTCAGGGCTGACAGCAGCGCGCTCAGCGCCGCTCCGGCCAGCACAAGGCGCACTGGCGTCAGTCCGCCCTTGGCCAGCGATCCGATGCCATAGACGAGCACGGCCCCGAGCCCGGCGCCCAGGAAGCCGTACATGATCAGATACATGAACGGCAAGCCCGGGAAAAAAGCGAAGCAGATGGCCAGCATAAATCCGGCTCCGGCATTAAGCCCCAGCAGTCCGGAATCCGCCAGCGGGTTCCGGGTCATGCCTTGCATGATGGCTCCGGCCACAGCGAAGCAAGCTCCGACCATCGCCCCGCCCAAGACGCGAGGCAATCGGAGCTCTTGAATAATCTGATGCTGCGTCACATCGGGATTGAAGCGGAAGATCGCTTCCCATACGGTCGCGAACCTGATATCCGCCGCGCCGAACGATATCGATAAGACGAGGCCGAACGCCAACGCAATCAGGCCGCCTATAATTATGATGATGCCCGCCCATGGACGCGACCGGAAGTCGGCTTTCTCCGGGACGGGTTCCTTGCGCAACGCGTTCGCTGCTTGATTCATGCATGTCACCCTCATGGCAATTTGATATTGATTCTCATTTTCACCAATATCATTCTAGGTCGATTGCACAGCAGTGGCAATGGACAAACGAAAGCGATTTTTTGCACAAATCCCAAAGCCCTTCCTCTCCCATCGATGGACGGGTTGCCGGCTAACCCCCTCAGCCGCGCCCTATCGGGCATGCGAACGGCTTCCCGATCCCCTTCGTTCTTCCCTTTTTCTTTTGCACAAAATAAAATGCGCTCCTTTTCATCCGCCATTGAAAGGCCTGTATTTTTCTACCACACCAATCAATGATAATCATTATCAAATTTGAGAGGGGCAGGATGTTGAAGATGATCAGATCCGGCTCGATCCCCCGCATGCGGCCGCCCATGAACCAGCGTGCTGATATTCATTCTCTTTCACTCGCTTGCCATTGTCTCCCGCCTGCTCCCGGCCGGAATTGGACAAACCGGCGCGTTTCTTTGTACAATCTCAGTCATTAATATCTGCTTGCGACGGAGGGATCGGAAGGATGAAGATGACAAGAAGCCAGATCGCCAGGCTCACCGGAGTGCACAAGGAGACGATCCGCTACTATGAACTCCAAGGCGTGCTGCCTGCCCCCAAAAGGGCGTCCAATGGCTACCGGGTCTACACGGGCGAGGATCGGGTCCGGTTAAAATTCATCAAGGACGCCAAGTCGCTCGGTTATTCGCTGCATGAAATCAAAGAAGCATTGCAGTTGCTGTCAACCCGAATGGAGGCCGATGAGCTGAGAGAGGTGGTGCGGGACAAAATCGGCCAGCTTGAAGCCAGAATCGAAGCGCTGGAGAAGATGAAGGGGCTGGTGGCCGAACTGCTGGCGACCGCGGAGGAGGACATTGAGCAGTATTTGCAGACTTTCCGTCCGCACGATGGGAACAGGACTTGACATTGTAGCATGCTACAGACTTTATACTACGGGTGACAACAACAGAAGAACCCGTTCCCTCAATCCGGGAGCGAGTTCGTAGCACTGGAGGTATGTAACATGACAGGATGGGAACTTGCCGTCATCGCCGCCAACCTGCTGGCGGCCGCATGGAGCTGCTTCGGCAGGAAGGACAAGCGGCGGGATGCGGCGGCGCTGTCGGTGCTGGCCGCCGCATGTCTGCTGCACGCCGGCATCGGCCCGCTTCGGCTGCAGATGCTTCCCGCCTATATCGTGACCTTGCTTCTAGGCCTGATGCTGCTCAGCCGACTCCTTCGCGGCGGCGGGCGGCTCCGCCCGGCCCGCATCACGATCGCGGCGCTGTCGCTGCTCGTGCTGGCCTTGTCCGGGGCTTCCGCCTATATGACGTATCTGTTCCCGGTCTTCGCCCTCCCGGAGCCGACTGGCTCCTATGCGATCGGGACCGCATCCTATCACCTGGCCGATCCGAGCCGCGAGGAGACCTATACGGACGACAAGGGCGATAAAAGGGAATTGATGATCACCGTCTGGTATCCGGCCGATCCGGATGCCGCAGCCAAGCTGCCGCGCAAGCCCTATCCGAAGGAAGTGGCCGAAGCCATGAGTCTTGTCTTCCGCTTTCCGCCGTCCCTGTTCGGATATTTGGACGCCATCCCGACCCATACGGTCGAGGGAGCCGCCGTCTCGGGCACGCAGCCGAAGTATCCGGTGCTGCTGTTCTCTCCGGGTGTTCGTTCCACGCGCTACCAGAGCATGACGATCGTCGAAGAGCTGGCCAGCAACGGATATATCGTCGTCGGCATCGATCACCCGTACACGTCCTCGAAGGTGACTTATCCCGATGGGAGGAGCGTGCTGTACCGCCCCGATCCGGAGTACCCTGCATCCGCGGCGCAGTATGAAGCGAATGTGGCCGGGATTGACATTCGTTCCGAGGATGCCCGCTTCGTGCTGGACACGCTGACCGGATGGAACGCCGGCACTGGCGATGGGGGCCATCTGCTGCGCGGCAAGCTCGACCTTGATCGGGCCGGCATTTTCGGACATTCCTATGGCGGGGCGACGACGGCCGAGACATTGGCCAAGGACAGCCGCTTCAAGGCCGGGGCCAGCCTGGAAGGCGGCTTCTGGGGCAGCGTGGCGCACACGGGCCTGAAGCAGCCGTTCATGTATATGCTGACATCCGATACGGCGGACATGATCCGGGAGCAGCTTGAAGGCAGCCAAGCCGCCGATGACGGCGGAATCGGCCAGGGCACGCGGGAGAAGCTGTTCTACGAGGAATATATTCCCGATCTGCAGTCCGTCTACGAGAAAAGCGCTGCCGACCGCTACTACTTGACCGTCAAGGGCTTTTTCCATCAGAGCTTCGCGGATGTCGCGCTCCTGTCTCCGCTGTTCGCCAAGGAGGTGCCCGCGGACCAATCCGTACGCATTAACCGGGACTATGTCCGCTCCTTCTTCGACCGCTACTTGCTCGGCAAGGAAGCGCCGCTGCTGGACGGGCCGTCGCCCCAGTATCCCGAGGTGGAGTTCGATCCGAAGCTGACCGTGACCGGAGCGGCGGCGGCCCCCTCCCGGCAGGGTAACATCCCGGCCGCGGCTCTCCGCCGCATCGGCGCGGAGCCGCCCGCAAGCCTGCGGCAACGTTCGCGGCATGCCCGGGTCCGCGCGGTCTTGAGCGCCATCCACAGGCCTAAGCCCGCGGGGACCCCGCATGCTCCGGCGTTCCCTGCCTGATTCCCTTCCCGTCACGCCGGCCCTCGCCCAAGGAACTCCCCGCCCGCTAATCCTGCTCAATCACCGGCGGAATTCCCGGATACTTGACGACAGGCCATTTCGTCTTGCGGAGCGCCTTCATCAGCTCCGGCGAGCCATAGACATTGTCTCTCACCAGATCATGCGGAGTCAGCGCCATCCATTGGTTGAGAGACACGTCGGCGAAGCGGTCGCTCTTGAACATTTCCAGGAACCACAAGCTGTCCGTCCCCGTGTTCTGAATGTAGTGGCCGAACGCGAACGGAACGTATCCGACGTCGCCCGCCCGGTAATTGAACGTCCGTGCCGAGCCGTTGCCCGCGAAGACCGTCATTCTTCCTTGACCGCGAAGATAGTACTGCCATTCGTCATTATTCGGATGCCAGTGCAGCTCCCTCATCGCGCCGGGCTTAATCTCCACCAGGGCGGCGGCCACCGTGACGGATACGGGGAAGTTGGAGGAATCGACGATGCGGACGGAGCCTCCCGGCGTCGTCAGCGGAGGCTGGGCGAGCAGACGGTGCACGAAGCTCCGCTCGACGGTGCCGTTCGGGTCCGGCACTTGCTCCTCCGGGATCGGACCCGGAACCTCGTCCTGGAAAATATACAATTGCTCGGCCGGCACATGCTTCAATGCGCTGATCGGCACTCCGAAATTGGCCGACAGCACTTCCTTCGGGGTGTGCGCGAACCAATCGGAGATCGAGAGAGTGTTCAGATCGGAAAAATTGCCGTCATCGAACACAAGCAGAAATTCGCAGCCTTCCTCCAGCCCCTGAATGGAATGAGGAATGCCCGGCGGGAAGTACCACAAATCGCCCGGACCGACATCGGCGATAAAATTGCGGCCATTCTGATCGACCGCCGTAATCCTCGCCCGGCCCAATATCATGAAGGCCCATTCGGCCTGCTGATGCCAATGAAGCTCTCTTACCCCTCCCGGCGTAAGACGCATGTTGACCCCGGCCAGCGTCTTCGCGACCGGCAGCTCCCGCACCGTAACCTCGCGGGACCAGCCACCCTGATTCAACTGCATATGCGCGTCGGAGAACGAGAACTTCAAGTTCGGCACCAGTCCTTCGTCCGTAACCGGCGGCACGAACATATCCGGGTTCTCCCGATCGCGCATCACGTCGCGCGGGCCAAAGTCGGTTGCACCGGCGCCGTCGCTTTTTCGAATCGGATGCGGGATGCATTCCGGCTGCGCTTGCTTCGGATTGTGTTGCACCCGTTAACCACCTCCGCCTCAATTTGTTGTAGCTTGGCATCTTCCTGACGAACCATTGAGGAACTGCAGGTTTTCTCTCTGCACAAAGTAAACCATATGAGGCGGCGGCAGTCAGTATACCCGGAAATTGGCGAGAGAAACATGAACTGCTCCCATATCCGTTATTACGCATCATTTATCACTTATCCACATAGACAGAAATCTCGATCAGATTTTCATCCGGGTCCCGCACATAGACCGAGATGATGCGGCCGACGGCGCCGGTGCGGACCACCGGTCCCACTTCTATCGGAACGCCGCAAGCTTCCAGATGCTCAATGATTTGTTCAATTGAGGTTTTCGTAATGAGACATACATCGGCAGAGCCCGGAACCGGCTTCCTCGCTCTCGGCTCGATATCCTGCCCTACTTCATGCAGATTGAATTTCTGCCTGCCGAACCGCAGCGCCTTCCGGTTGTCGCCGAAGGTGACGACTTCCATGTTCAGCACATGATGATAGAAATGAATCGTCTTTTCAATATCTTTTACGGTCAAAACGAGATGATCCAACGCTTCGATAGTCAACATTCGATCTCTTCCTTTCCTTACAAGCTTCCTGCGCTTAGTCCAAGCGACAGTGGCAGGCAACGTTTCCTCGGCATTTCCCCAGCAGTGTCCGACAGATGAAGCTTAGATTCCGCTATAACTATCGTATTCCTATTCGTCAGCCGCCATGCCGATGGCAAGATACGACCAGCACATCCATATCGCGGCCATGGCGCAGCAGCGACCGGACCGTCGAGCCGCGGACAAGCTCTTTCGCCAGCGTCCGCTTCCTCGGTTGGCCGACAATCAGTTGGGTCGCCCGGCATGCGGCAGCTTGGCACAGAATGACTTGGTGTACGAGTTCAGACTCCGCCGCGTCATGAACCTGGAACGTCCCGCCCAAGCGGACCGTCATCTCCTCCAGCCCGGAGATCCTGGTAAGCTCTTCTTCCGCTGCTTCCCTTCCTCCCGGACGCACATGGATCACATGCCATTCAGCCTTGAGGCGCCAGGAGATGCGGAATCCGCGGCGAATCAATGTTTCCGCAGATGACGCATTCGGGACGCAGACGATTATGGCCTCGTGACGGCGCCACGGTCCGCGCAGCGAAGAGGTCCGCTCCCACGATTCCAGCCGCTCATCGACATCGTCTGCTATCTCCCGCAGAGCCAATTCCCGCAGGGCAATCAAGTTTTCCGTTTTGAAAAAATGAGTTAGCGCCTGTTCCACCTTCTCCATCGCATAAATTTTTCCCTCCCTCATTCGCTGCCGCAGCATCTGTGGAGTCACGTCGATAAGCTGCACTTCGTCCGCCGCATGAAGCACGCGGTCCGGCACCGTCTCGCGTACGCGAATGCCGGTCAGCTGCGCTACGGGATCATTCAAGCTCTCGAGATGCTGCATGTTGACGGTCGAGATGACCGATATTCCTGCGTTCAGCAGCTCCAGCACATCCATATACCGCTTCTTCCGTGCGCTTCCCGGCACATTGGTGTGTGCCAGTTCATCCACGAGCACGACATCCGGCCGGGATCGAAGCACCGCCTCCGTATCCATCTCCTCGAGGCGCGCTCCCCGATACGTGACGGTCCGGCGCGGCACGATCGCGAGGCTCCCCGCTTGCGCCTGCGTATCGCTGCGGCCGTGCGTCTCCAGCAGGCCGATCACGACATGGAGCCCTTTGCGCTGCAGCTCATTGCCTTCGCGCAGCATCGCGTACGTCTTGCCCACGCCCGGAGCAGATCCGACATATACTTTGAAGCTGCCTCGCTTCGGCGCGGCGGCCGCGCCCTCTCCTCTCGGCGAGTCCGAACGCCCCTGGCTTCCGGCGGCGGAGGGCCCCCTCATCTTGGCTGCCAGCACGCGCTCCCCTTCATATAGAGAACGATCCGCCATGAAGAACAGATCGATGCGCTCCATCCTCCGCAGCAAGCCATTGACCGCGGAGCCGTGCCAGAGCTCCTGGAGCCGGGTCTGCCTGGAATGGCCCAATACGATCCGGGTCGCCTTCTGCTCGGCCGCATAGCGGATAAGCGCGTCCGGGAAGGAGCGGCGGGAAGGAAGCGGACGCTCCTCGAATCGCCCGCCTACTTTCTCCGCCAGCTTCCGCATCGAACGCCGAAAGGCGCGCTCCTCCCGGGTCAGCTTCTTCCCCGGCCGTATGAACGCGGCGACCAGCAAATCGCCATTAAGCCGTCTGGCTATCTGTTGGCCGCGGCGAATACAGAGGGAGCCGTTCCAGTGATACTGCACGGCGACGAGGATACGCTCCGCCGAACCGGCCGGCCCGTCCATGCCCTTCGCTTCCCGGCGCTGCGCGAGAGAGGCGTGCGCGTCCTTGGCGACCAGCCGCAGCGCAAGCTCCCGCAGCAGCGCCACCTGATCGCGCTGGAATGCGGGGGCGCACGGAAGCGTCGCCAAGCGGGCGATCATCGTCTCCGGAGTGATGTCGATGAGCCTCACTTCGTCGGCCAGCGCCAGCACGTCGGCGCTTACCGCGGCTTCGCCTGCGAGGCCCGATAAGGCGCGGGCCTCGTCATTCGCCCCGTCCAGCTCATAGACGTTCACCGTCGTAATGACGCTGATGCCATGAGCGAGCAGGCAGCGGATATCGTCAAGCCGCGTTCGGCCCCGCGCTTCCGGGCGATTGCGATGGGCCAGGCCGTCAATGAGCAGCACGTCCGGATTGCGGGCCAGGATCGCCTCCACATCGAGATCCTGCTTGGCCGCATTCCCTGGCCACGGAATGCCGGGAATGGATTCAAGCTCCGTTCCCGGCTCCGCCAGGCCGGCAGGGTATTGGCTTGAGCCGCCTGCGACCGCCACATCGATGCCCCGGCCCATCAGAAGCTGCCCTTCCTGCAGCAGCTCATACGTTTTCCCGCAGCCATTGACCGGGCCGATATACAGCTTCAATCTGCCATGCCGCTGCTTCGGGAGCGGCAACACTTGTTCATCCGGCGTCTGGTGCCGTTGCTCTTCCACATGTGATCCCTCCTTAAGGGGAAGGCCCTGCTTCCGCTTGAGCGACAAGCGTATGGCAAGCAGGGCAGGGCCGCTCCGTTACCGGTTCAGCAGCGCCCGGAGATCCAGGTTCAGGGCCAGCACATTCACCCGCGGCTCGCCGAACAGCCCGAGATCGCGCCCTTCCGTATGCTCGCCAACCAGCTTCTCCAGTTCCGCCTGCGCGATTCCGGTCAAGCCGCTGATGCGCGGAATCTGAACCCGTGCCGCTTCCGGCGTAATATGCGGGTCCAGGCCCGAGGCGGAGTTGGTGACCAGATCGATCGGAAGCTGGGCGGCCGGCACGGCCGGATTGCTGCGCTCCCAATCGCGGACAGATGCCTTCATTCGTTCCAGCAGCTCCGGATTGGACGGAGCATAGTTATTCGAACCGGACGCTTCCGCCTGATAGCCGATGCTCGAAACCCGTCCGTGGAAATAGCGCGGATCGTCGATCGGCTGGCCAATCAGCTCGGAGCCGATGACGGCTCCGCTGCCGTCGCGGATAAGACTCCCGTTGGCGCGTTCCGGGACCAAGGCCTGCAGCAATCCGGTGCATGCGAGCGGATAGACAATGCCGCACAGCACGATGAAGACGACACTGAGTCTTGCCATGCTGATTACAGCCGCTGCGCCGCTTCGAGCACCTTGCTCTTGTGTCGCCTGTACAGAATGGTTCATCATATTTCATCCTTCCCTCCCGATTCGGTTATACCCAGAGATGAACGACCAGATCGATTAATTTGATGCCGATGAATGGCGCGATGACGCCGCCGAGGCCATAGATGAGCAGATTGCGGCTGAGCAGCCGCGAGGAGCTCACCGGACGATAGGAGACGCCCTTCATCGCCAGCGGAATCAGCAGCGGAATAATAACGGCATTAAATAGTAATGCCGATAATATGGCCGACATAGGCGAACCGAGGCCCATCACATTCAGCGCGCTCATCTCGGGAATCGCGGCCATGAACATGGCTGGAATAACCGCGAAATACTTCGCGATATCGTTGGCGATGCTGAAGGTGGTCAGCGCGCCCCGGGTCATGAGCAATTGCTTCCCGATCCCTACCACTTCGATGATCTTCGAAGGGTCGGAATCGAGATCGATCATATTGGCCGCCTCCTTCGCGGCGAATGTCCCGCTGTTCATCGCCAGCCCCACATCGGCCTGGGCCAAGGCCGGCGCGTCATTTGTGCCGTCCCCGGTCATGGCGACCAGCTTGCCTGCCGCCTGCTCCCGGCGGATAACGGCGATCTTGTCCTCCGGCTTGCTCTCCGCGATATAGTCGTCCACGCCGGCTTCGGCGGCGATGGTCGCGGCGGTCAGCGGGTTGTCGCCCGTGCACATCATCGTCTTGATGCCCATCTTGCGGAGCTGCTCGAAGCGTTCGCGCATGCCCGGCTTGACCGTATCCTTCAAATAAATCAGTCCGACAATCCGCCCGTCTGCCGCGACCGCGAGCGGGGTGCCGCCCTGCGAGGCGATCCGGTTCCCCTGCTCGTCCAGATCCGCAGGGATGGTCCCGCCTTGGGCGGCCGCCCATTTTTTGACTGCATCAATGGCTCCTTTGCGCACTTGGCGCCCGTCCTTCAGATCGACGCCGCTCATGCGGGTCTCCGCTCTGAATTCAATGCAATCCCCGCCCTCCGCAAGGGCAGGATCGAACGTAAGATTTTCCTTCTTCATCAACTCCAGCACGGAGCGGCCTTCAGGCGTATCATCGTTCAGGGAGCTAATCGCGGCCCATTCGGCCACGGTATGCAGCTGTTCATTCCCGACAGGCACGAACTCGCTGGCCATCCGGTTGCCGAAGGTGATCGTTCCGGTCTTGTCGAGGATCATGGTGTTGATATCCCCCGCGGCCTCCACCGCTTTCCCGAACATCGCCAGCACATTGTACTGCGTCACCCGGTCCATGCCGGCTACGCCGATGGCAGACAGCAGCCCGCCGATCGTCGTCGGAATCAGACAGACAAGAAGCGCAATGAGAACCGCCGCATCGAGCTTAATATTCAGGTAGGCCGCGATCGGGGCCAGAGTGACAACCACAATCAGGAAAATAAGCGTCAAGCTGATCAGCAGCGTATGGAGCGCAATCTCATTCGGCGTCTTCTGCCGCTTCGCTCCTTCGACGAGCGAGATCATCCGATCCAGGAACGTATCCCCCGGATCGCTCGTGATTCGTACCTTGATGGCATCGCTGACAACGCGCGTGCCGCCGGTTACCGAGCTGAAATCGCCGCCCGCTTCCTTGATGACGGGAGCCGATTCCCCCGTAATGGCGGATTCGTCCACAGACGCGAGACCCTCGATAACTTCTCCGTCACCGGGAATCACTTCCCCTTGCGAGACGAGGACGATATCTCCCTTGCGCAGCTCCGATGCGGCCACTGCAGCAACGCCGTGTCCCGTAACCTTGTTCGCCACAATGTCCTGCTTCGATTTTTTCAGAGATCCCGCCTGGGCCTTGCCCCGCCCCTCCGCCAACGCCTCTGCGGCATTGGCGAACAGCAGCGTGAACAACAGAATCAGGAACACGGCCAGATTGAAGCCCATATTTCCCTCCGTACCGAAGTAGCCCGGGAACAAGAGCATCAGCAGGACGACGAAGGTGCCGGCCTCGACGACGAACAAAACGGGATTTCTCATCATCGTCACCGGATTCAGCTTCCGAAGGCTATCCTTCCCTGCTTGCTTGACCATATCCTTCGTTAGCACGCGCTTGCGATTCGCTGTATTCATATCCGATTCACCTCACAGATTCCGGAGCGTCAGATGCTCCGCGATAGGACCAAGCACGGCAGCCGGGAGGAACGTAAGCGCCCCGATAATAAGGACCGTTCCAACCAAAATACCGACGAAAAGCTTATTATCGGTCCGGAACGTCCCGGTCGTCTCGGGAACGGGCTGCTTCCGTAGCAGCGATCCGGCTACCGCAAGCAGAGCGATCATCGAGATGTAGCGCCCAAGCAGCATGACGAGCCCGGTCGACAGATTCCAGAACGGCGTGTTGTCCCCGAGCCCTTCGAAGCCGGAGCCGTTGTTGGCGGCGGAGGACGTATACTCGTACAGGACCTGGGTAATGCCGTGGAAGCCCGGATTCGTAATGGCCCCCCGGCCCAGATCGGTAACGAACGCAATCGCGCTCGGCGCCAATATGATAAGCGGATGCGCCAGGATGGCGATCGCAATCAGCTTCATTTCCTTCGCTTCGATCTTCCGTCCCAGAAATTCGGGAGTGCGCCCGACCATCAGCCCGGCAAGGAACACCGCCAGGATCGCATACATCAGCATGTTCACCAGCCCGACGCCATCCCCGCCGAAGACGCAGTTCAGCATCATCTGCGCGAGCGGTACCAATCCGCCCAGCGGGGTCAGCGTATCGTGCATATTGTTGACCGAACCGGTCGTCGCGGCGGTTGTCACCGTCGTGAACAGCGCGGACTGGGCGATGCCGAAGCGCACCTCCTTGCCTTCCATATTGCCTTGGGACGCATCCACCCCGAGCGCGCTCCATGCGGGATTGCCCGCGCTCTCGGCATAGCAGGCCAGGCTGAGGAATAGCAGGAACAGAATCGACATCGCGCTGAAAATAACCCATCCCTGCTTCCGGTTCGACGCGAAGCGGCCGAATGTATACGTAAGCGCGGCGGGAATGCACCACATCATCAAGATTTCGAGCACATTCGTGAGCGGAGACGGATTCTCGAACGGATGCGACGAGTTGACGCCGAAGAAGCCGCCGCCGTTCGTCCCGAGATGCTTAATGGACACGAGCGATGCGACCGGGCCCGCAGCGATATGCTGCGTTCCGCCCTCCAGCGTCGCCGCTTCCGCCGCCGGAGTCAGCGTCTGCGGCACCTTGAGCGCCCCCAGCACCAACGCCATCACGATGGCGAGCGGCAGGAGAAGACGCACGTGCGCCTTGACGAAGTCGGTGAAAAAGTTGCCGATGGCCCGGCCCGTCAAGCCGCGCATGAACGCGATCGCCACCGTCAAGCCCGTCGCGGCGGAAGTGAACATCATCATCGTAATGACCGCCATTTGCGAGAAATACGATAATCCCGTCTCGCCGCTGTAATGCTGCAGATTCGTGTTGGTCATGAAGCTGATGACCGTATTGAACGCCAGCGTGTGCTCCATCCGCTCCGTTCCGTTTGGATTCAGCGGCAGCAGATGCTGGACCCGTAAGATGACGTAGCTAACCGCGACGAGCATCAGATTCGTGGCAAGCAGGCTGAACATATATTTTTTCCAGCTCATATCCGGACGGCGGGCAAGCCCGCCCAATCTGTAGATTGCGTTCTCCACCGGTCCGAACAGCCGGTCCGTGCGATTGGGCTCATTGGAGAACACAGCGTATATATAAGTGCCGAGCGGCTTCACCAGCAATAACAGCGCGAGGAGCACGACGGCGATTTGCAGCCAGTCCATAGAGCTTGCCTCCCTTAATTTCCTTCTATTGCTTCAAAATTTCTCCGGATGAACCAGAGCATAGCCTAAATATAAGAAGAGAAAAACAGTAACAATCCCGATGACAATCATCCGCGCTCTCCTCCTTCATCCACGACCCGCCCGCACCAGGCCAAGAAGCCATAGAACAGGGCGAATGCCGCAGCAATGAGCACGGCCATAACGAGATCAGACATGCGGATACCTCCTTACGAATAAGCGGCCGGTTCGTCCGTTACCAGGAACGAATAATTCCGGCTCGAGGTGTAAATGACATAGTTCGCGCCCAGCCCGCGGTAGATAAGCCGCGGATTTTGATTTGCCGTGATGACATAAATCGGCTTCGACGTCCAGCTCCGGCAGATTTGCAGGTAACGGCAGCACAGATTCAAGCTTCGTTCGAATAAAAAGATTTTGCCGACGGCCAGCTGCGGGATGACCCATGTTTTCTCATCGGACGTATGGAGCAGAATCAGATGGCGAGCGCCAAGAGCGCGCATCCGCTTAAGCTCACTACGGTTGTTCGCCAGGGCGGCGAAGGGAATGTCCTTCTCCAGCAGCAGCTTGACGAACGCTTCGCCTGCGGCATTGGGCGCAGACACCAGTACGACTTCCTGTTGATCCATTTCTTCTCTCCTCCGATTCTTCGTCCGGAGACAGCAACAAAAAGAAGCCGGCAACAAGAGGAACTCTTCTCGCGGCTTCCAGGCACAGCAAATATAACCGTGTCTTTCACGACGTTCGTTGCCTCTCTCGGTACGCTTACGAGGTTAGCTGTCGGATTCGGGCGAGAGAGTCGCCCTACCTCGGGACATGGCGCATCATCCGCGCCTTCGCATGCCCCGGGATTCACCCCATGAATGTCCGCAGACATCCGGTTGGTTCCCCCGCTCCCTGCCATGCAGGGATTCAGCGATACAGACAATCATGTGCAATTGGCATGAAAAAAGACCGCAGAGGAACCCCCTGCGGCCGCAATGGTCACAAGTTCATCATCCTCCCCCTCATGAGCGCAGCAGCCGCAGGTGGCGGAATGCCGCACTCAACAACGCTTACGAGGTTAGCTGTCGGATTCGGGCGGTGAGAGTCGCCCTACCTGAGTGATGCGGCCCTAGGCGCCGCGCTCAGGATTCACCCCATGTGCCGCTGATCGGCTCTCACACCGATCAGGCCGCACCGTTGGTTCCCCCGCTTTCCTTGCGGAAACTCAGCGATTGTAAAATGAAAATATTTGAAATTCATGAATCGTATATTACGCTTGCCTCCACGCTTTGTAAAGGAAGCGGAAAGGCAGAAAAACTCCTTTTTGGCAAGATTAAAAGAAACGGCGGCGCTTACAAACGGCCCTTTCTTGGCCTGCCTCGCTGCAGCTCGTGTTTTCGCGGTTATCCTACTTCGGCGGGAGAGCGTCCTCTCTTCGCGGGAACATCGGGCTTCATTGGACCGCTCCCGGCTCCCGAAATGCACAAAAAAACCGTCTCCTCACAAATGGTTGCGGCGATGCCTCCATCTGGTCCAGAAACGGTTTCTTTATCTGTTTGGACGGCCCACGGCCCTTCCGTCCGTCTATTCAAGCTGTGACGACAAACGAAAATCCTTCGATGTCCTCGGCCGCCTCCTCGAACAACTCCAGCAGCTTGCGGCCGTACTCGCCCAATCTTTGCTCGCTTGCCTCATAATCGAGCCAGGTGACCGTTAGCGGCAGCTCGACATACCCGGTCAGACAATCCCAGAGCGCATCCAGGTTGCGGCCGTAATGCTCCGGCAATTCCAGCGCTTCCTGCAGGAACGCATGGAGCTGTTCCTTGCTCTCGATGGAGCTCCCCTCCAAGACGACATTGCGCACGGAGCGTCCCCCTTTCTCATTCTATCGGTTCGAACGTCTCATAGTGGTCTTCGGTCTTATAGATCAGTCCGTCGTTGGAAAACACAATTCTGTCCTTTCCACGATGGCCCTTCGTATAGTTGATATCCGCTTCATACCAGATTCTGCCCTTTTTCTTGGGCAGCTTCCCTTCCCGGTTGCGAAATATGTCGCCGCCGATGCTTTTGCCTGGAGCTGCCTCGTGCAGATTGCCTTGGCGGGCATCCCAGCCCAACCTCCTCGCTTCCTCCTTGGTGATGAAGTTATCCGGCAATTGCTTGTGCGCCTTGATATAGCTCGCAACCTCTTCGAAGCCGGTCAGCTCCTGCTTGCCCGAATCCGGAATGGCGGACGGCTTGCTGTCCAGACCGCAGCCGGCCAGCAGCAGCAGGCTCAATAGAAAGACCAGTACGGATTTGATGACTTTCAACGATGTCTACCTCGCTTCGCTCTTCGTAGAGCAGGAGGCTTCATGAATGCACTTCCTGCCCTCTCGCTGTAGTATCATATATCTTGGCCCTATTTTCAAGCCTTTGCCTTGCGAATGCCTCTCTCATTCCGCATCTAACAAATTCTAGGTCACTATCTGCGGGTAGAATGTCCAATCAAGGCCAAAACGCCTTGCATATGATGCCATTAGGTTCGACACTAATGAGAGAGAGGAGCTGAGACTCATGTCTCATGGATGCAAAGGCGAAGAATTTTGCCCGACAAAAGCGGTGTTCGATCCGCCGCAATATATCTTCAACAAAATGTATCATCCACAGAAGGTCGAAGTCATCCACCCGATCGAGATCATTAATCAACATTTCTGCGTGCCGGTATTCAAGCATGTGTTTCCCGTAAAAGAGAAGGATGTATTTTGCTCCAGCGCAAAAAAACGGAGAAGAGCAAGAAGATAATAAATATTTCCATTCCGCTCCTTATCATTGACAAACGGATGAGACCAGGCATATGATAACAACGTAAATTTCATCAATTCCTCGTTAGGTGAGGCTCCTATACAAACATAGGCCACTGCCCGGAAATATCGAAAGATACCAATGGGTAGAACAGGAACTGCCGGATTAAGGCTTTTCTTAAGGTGGCTAAGAGCGGACGCTCTTTACGTTGTATAGTGCTAAAACTGGACTAGGGGGAGCAAGCGCCGTTATCTCTATTTCTGCGTGTATTCAACCCTCTAGCTCAGCTGGAGGGTTTTTTATTGACTATCAAAGGGGGGAATATGTCCATGGACAGTGGACCGAGCAGCTATCAGCCGCATAGGCGCCAACATCCTGCACTGAGGAAGAGCCGTCTGCTCGCCGCTCTTCAAGCGATACCCGACTTATTATATTCCCCCGAAAAAAATCGATGGCGGCGGGTTTATTTAAGTATGCGTATGTGACTTGAACGGCATCGGTATACGGTTCCGGCTCCCTCTGGATACAGGGGGAGCTTTTTATGTTGATGTTCAGAACGAATCGATACCGTGGGGATTCCTTCCGAGATGACCTGCGAGAGGAGGATTTGACAATGGCACGTATAACGAAGCGCAAAAACGATCTGGCGCAAAAAATCACGCACCGCCTCATTCAGGCATCCATCTCGCTGCAAGAAGATGTTCTGGAAGAATGGAACACCCGCCCTCAAGGTCTGACCGAAGCCGAAGCGAAGGCGCGGCTTGAGCATTACGGCAAAAATCTGGCAGTTCGCGGCAAGCCGCCTGCTTGGTATATTCAACTGCTGTCGTGCTTCGCCAACCCATTTATTTTGATACTGCTTTTCCTGGGGCCTTTTCCTGCATCGCGGACCAGGATATCCAAGCCGTTCTCATCATCGCAACGATGGTAACCGTCAGTGTCATCATTACGTTCACCCAGGAATTCCGCTCGGCGCGCACGGCCGAGAAGCTGTCGGCCCTGGTCCGGACGACTACCTCGGTATGCCGGCAGGGACGCCGCCAGGAGATCGACAATGAGCTGGTTCCCGGGGATATTATCCGCTTGTCCGCCGGGGACCTGGTTCTGGCTGACGCGAGGCTGATCGCCGCCAAAGATGTGTATGCCGGCGAATCCGCCCTGACGGGCGAGGCGCTGCCTGTCGAAAAATTCGACACGCTCCCGGAGGGCATATCCCGGCTGGCGATCGCGCGCCGAGCCTGCGAATGCGCTTGGGCTGACGAATATATGCTACATGGGTACGAGCATCATCAGCGGCTCGGCGACGGCCGTCGTTGTCGCCACCGGTTCGGAGACTTATTTCGGTTCCATGGCCAGCCAGCTGACGGGCAAAGCCCCGTTCACCAGCTTCGATCTCGGCGTGAAGAGCATCACCTATCTGCTGATCCGCTTCATGCTGATCATGGTTCCGGTCATTTTTTTGGTCAGCGGATTCACGAAGGGCGATTGGTGGGACGCCCTCTTGTTCGGCCTGTCGGTAGCGGTCGGATTGACGCCGGAGATGCTGCCTGTCGTCGTGGCCGGGAATCTCGCCAAGGGAGCGGCGGCGATGGCCCGCAACAAAGTCGTCGTGAAACGCCTGCACGAGATCCAGAATCTTGGCGCCATGGATATTCTGTGCACGGACAAAACGGGAACGTTGACGGAAGACCGGATTATTTTGGAGGAGCATCTTGACATCAATGGCAATCCGGACAAAAGCGTACTGGATTATGCCTGCTTAACAGCTATCATCAGACCGGCCTGACCAATCTGCTCGATGCCGCCATCTTGCAGCATACCGAGCATTCCCACATGATCGACCGCTATGCGAAGCTTGATGAGATTCCATTCGACTTCAACCGGCGCCGGATGTCTGTCGTCCTCCGCGAGCCCGAAGGTGACCATCTGCTCGTATGCAAGGGCGCGGTGGAAGAATTGCTTGACATCTGCACGCATGTCTACGAGCAGGGCCAGATCGTCCCGTTCACTTCCGCACGCGCAGCCAAGGCGCAGCGCCTCGCCCGCGAGATGAACGAGGACGGATTGCGCGTGCTGGCCGTCGCGGTGAAGCGGACCCCTTCCCGCGATGAACCTTACGGCATCCCGGATGAACAGAATCTTGCGCTTGTCGGCATCCTCGCCTTCCTTGATCCGCCGAAGCCTTCCGCCAAGAAGGCTATCCGGGCGCTGGCAGACCATGGGGTAAATGTGAAAGTGATCACGGGAGACAATGCGGCCGTCGCCTGCAAAGTATGCAGGATGTCGGGCTCCGCACCGAGGCGGTTCTGCTTGGAGACGCCGTGGACGCCCTGACGGATCAGCGGCTGGCCGAGATCGCGGAGTTGACCACCGTGTTCGCCAAGATCAATCCGCTGCAAAAAGCGCGAATCGTTCGCGTCCTCAAAAGCAGAGGCCATACGGTCGGGTTCATGGGCGACGGAATCAATGACGCCGTGCCGCTGAAAGAAGCGGATGTCGGCATTTCTGTCGATACCGCTGTCGATATCGCCAAGGAAGTATATTAAAATGACCGCGAGTTCCAATTTCGGCAATATGTTCAGCGTTCTGGCCGCCAGCGCCTTCCTTCCCTTCCTGCCGATGCTGCCGATTCATCTGCTGCTGCAAAATCTGTTTTTTGATATTTCCCAGCTCTCGATTCCGTGGGACACAGTGGATAAAGCGTATTTGCGGAAGCCTCAAAAATGGAATGCCAAGTCAATCAGCAGATTTATGGTGTTCATCGGCCCGATCAGCTCGCTGTTCGATATTACGACATATGCCTTGCTGTGGTACGTCTTCGCGGCCAATTCCGCAGACCAGCAAGCTTTGTTCCATTCCGGCTGGTTCATCGAGGGCTTGCTGTCGCAGACGCTGATCGTTCATATGATCCGCACCGGGAAAATACCCTTTGTCCAAAGCATGGCCAGCACTCCCGTGCTCGTGTTGACGGGACTGGTCATGGCATGCGGAATCGCGCTTCCTTATACCGGAATGGGCGCCGCCATCGGCCTGGTGCCGCTGCCGCTGTCGTTCTTCCCGTGGCTTATCGCGACGTTGCTCTGTTATTGCGCGCTGACCCAGACGATCAAGACCTGGTATATCCGCAAATTCGGGGAGTGGCTGTGAACTCCACAAAAATTGCTTGACTTCCGCGGTAACATCGAGCTGCCCGCATCATACGATGTGGGTAATCATCGATGGAAGGAGATTATGATCATGGAAGTTCCGATTACCGGATTTGTGCATCATAGCGAGGAGGGAAACATGCACTCCCACAAGTTATATATTACTTCGTGGAATGGGAGACCTGTGCATGTGCATGAATTTTCCGGCGTGACGTCCGTGGAAGTCGGTCATCGGCATAAATACGCCGGAACGACGGAAGCGGCTCCGAGCGGAGTTCAGCATACGCATCAATATTATGCGGAAACCTCATTCGATGCCGGTCATTCGCATATTATCAGAGGCACGACGGGCCCGGCCATTCCCCTGCCCGGGGGCGGGCATATTCATATGTTCGAAGGCGTCACGACCGTGAATGGAAGCACGCCCCACGTCCATCATTATGAAGGCAGAACGGGGAATGAAATCTCCCGTTAGGGCGCAATTTCCTGTTTCTTCATAAAATGGCCGTCCCGGCACATACTAAGCGGCAAAACGATATGTAAGGAGGAGCCATTTCTTGCGGATACAGCAGATCGAGACCTTTCCGCTCTTCTATCGTCTTGCCCGGCCATATGGCGATGCCAATGGCCTTAAAATGTACCGGACGAGTTATATTATCCGGCTGACAACCGACACCGGCGTTACCGGATGGGGAGAATGCGCCGACTGGCTGCCGACGCTGCACTCCGGCTTCCATGAGCGGATTATTCCTTTTTTGACAGGCAAATCCGTCGCCGATCGCGGCGCCTGGCTGCGCATCATCCGGAATTGGCATGCGCGCGCGGCTGCGGCCGTCAGCATGGCATGCACTGAAATTATGGCCCAAGCGGGCGGTATGTCGGTATGCGATCTGTGGGGAGGAAAGCATCGGAGCCGCGTGCCGGTGTATGCTTCTTTCCAATCCTATTGCGAAGAAGCGGATTGGATGCAGGTTTCCCTGCAGCAAGTGGAAAGAGCATTGAACGACGGATTTGACAAGATCAAGCTGAAGATCGGAGGGAAGTCGGTCGCTGAGGATCAGGAGCATGTGCGGAAGGCACAGACGCTGCTGTCGGGCGGCATCGGATTGGCCCTCGACGCGAATCAGAGCTACGACGCCGCGGCGGCGCTGCAATGGCAGACGCTGCTGCAGTCGTGGCCCAATCTGATGTGGCTGGAAGAGCCCCTTCCTGTCGCGCAGGTCGAAGAATACGCGCTGCTGAGACAGCGGATCGCGGTGCCGCTGGCCGGAGGCGAAAATCACGGTTCAGCGGCCGCTTTCCTCCCCTTGATGACGAGGCGGGCGATAGATATCATTACGCCGGATCCGCTGCATATGGCCGGGATCGACGAGTACAGGCACGCGGTGTCCATGGCGCGCACATTCGGCCTGCGCGCGGCTCCGCACGCCTATGACGGGGCGCTGTCACGCTTGTACGCCATGTTCGCCCAGGCTTGTATCGAGCCGTGGACCAAAATGGGCACGGATTCGATCGAGCCGGTGGAATGGGACGTAATGGACAATCCGTTCAACCGCCTTGTTCCGCTGCGGCAGGAGAACGGCGCCGTTACCCTTCCAGAGGGAACGGGGATTGGACTTGAACTCGATCAAGAACTGCTCGCGTTCTATCAATGGGACGGCAGCGCCTATTCATAGGCATGCCGTCCCTACCGGGCATCTGCAGAAGCGGGCCGCTGTAACGTCCCTATCGGCTGGAGATGCCGACGGAGAAGCTCCGCCTGTTTTAGGGAGTCCCTTCTCCTTCCTCGCGGAAGCGGTATGTCCAGAACAATTCCCGGCTGTGCCGCGCCCGGAACGACGGCTCTTCCAGCGTTCCCTCGCCAAGCAAGTGCCGGACCTGGCTCTTGTGCGCATGAATCGCATGTATCTTCTGCTCGACATAATCGCTGACATCGCGAACCTCGTCCGGCGGGCCGAGCAGCTTCTCGCGGCCGGCCGCAATCGCGATGCACAGGACGCGGGGACGCTTATCCTCCGGCATCCGCCCCACGGCCCGGACGACGGCGGCCCCGGTTGCGTCATGGTCCGGATGCACGCTGTACCCGGGATAGAAGGTATAGACGCATTCGGGCTCCAATTCCGCCAGCAGGGCTGCGATCCGATCCGCGAGCTTCTCTCCGTCTTCGAATTCTATCGTTTTGTCATGGTATCCCCACATCCGCAGGTCGCGAATGCCGATGCGGCGGCACGCTTCCTCCAGCTCTCCCTTGCGGATGAGCGGCAGCGTAGCCCGGTTCGCGAACGGAGGGCTGCCCATATTCCGCCCCATCTCCCCCAATGTCAGGCAGGCGTAAGTGACCGCGGCTCCGTCATGTATATGTGCGGCCAATGTGCCGGCGATGATTCCTTCGTCATCCGGATGCGGCAGGATGACGACAATATGACGCTGTCTGTTCATAAGATGTCTGCTCTCCTCTTCATCACCTTTAAAATGGTTCTTCGCTTAGCTGCAGACTGACGATCAATCTGCCCTCCCGATCATGGCCCGCCATAATCAGCCTGGCGTGCGCCTGCGCCTCCTCGTCCCAGTGGGTCAAGCCTTCCGCGTACACCCAGCCGTCCGGGGTCTTCAGTCCGACCCGGTACGGTCCCTTCCCGGCGATCGAGCCTTCGGCATAGCGGATGACGGTATTGGTGACGAAGGCGGAAGCGGTATGCTTGGACTTATCGCGATGAGACGCATAGGCCCCGGTCGTCATCTCGAGATGGAGATATAAGGGCTTCTCCCGCCATAATTGCAGGGCATGCTGCACCTTCTCTGGCTGTATCAACTGCATATTCTCATTCCTCCGGACATGGAACAGCCCCTCGTCCGCCGCAAGGCGCAAGGGGCTATCTTCTGTGTTATCGCCGCCGGCGCGTGGAACGGCGGCGGCGGCTGCCATCATTACTTGTAGTGTACCGGAATTTCTGCGATATGGGAAGCGATCTTCAGCGTATCCGGACCGGAACGCGTCCCGTTCCTATTCCGTCCGCGGCTTCCCCGCCGGCAGATCCAGGTCATAATAATCGTTCGCATTGCGGATTCGGAAGCCGCAGGATGTGTACAACCCAAGCGCATTCTCATTCTCTACCGCCACTTCGAGAGCTGCGTCCGCCGCTTCATGCCGCTCCCTAATGAGATGGAGCATATGCTGGAGAATCCGTCTTCCGTACCCCCGCTTCCGATGCTGCGACAAGATGCAAAATCCAAAAATGAACGCCACGCCTTCTTCGAGCATGACATGAATTTTCCCGATCGGCAGCGGTTTTCCGTTCAGTGGCCGCAGATCGGCGATATACGCTGTGTCGGCCCGCGATTGGAAGGAAGCCTCCACATAGTCCCGCGCATCCGCTTCATCCATACCGAAGCCATCCGCGCTCAGACGCGTGAGAATCTCGATGTCGCTTGCTTCCGCCTTGCGGAGCGCTATCTCTGCATCCGGCGTGCCGCTCAGCGCCGCTTCATTCCACCCGCCGAGCTGCATCCAGTATTCCGAGAAGTTGTATCTCGCTCCCGCGCTCTCCGCATATGCCCGGCCGGAGTCCGAGCGCCGCTCGCAGATGAAGATAAGCTTTCCTGTATTCCGGCGGATGCATTCCTCCTGAGCGGCGCGAACCAGCTTGCCGAATATGCCTTGGCGGCGATACTGCGGATGCACCATTCCGCTCACTTCCACTTCGGACGATAGGAATTGATACAGGCCCAGAAATCCGACAACTTGCCCGCCTGCGTAATACAGAAAGGCAATGATCGCATCGTCCTTCCGGTCTTGCAGCATGTCCCAGTTCAGCTTCAGAATGATTCCGTCATGCTCATTGCATAGGTCAGCCAATTCACGAATGGCGGCAAGCTGCTGTGCATCGAGCCGCTTGAACGCGTGTTCGCCATCCTGGTTCATCGCCCGCTCATCTCCCATTCTTTCACTGTCGATTTCCTATTTCCTTCTCCATAACCTCCGCCAGCCCGCGAACGGATTGCGATCCGAGATCGCCCTCGCCCCGCTTGCGCACAGACACGCTTCCATCCCGCTGCTCCTGCTCCCCGACGACGAGCATGTACGGAATTTTGGCGCGCTGGGCATCGCGTATTTTGAAGCCGAGCCGTTCATTGCGGCCATCGACTTCGGCTCGAATGCCGCGGGCTGCGAGCGCCTGCTTCACCTGAAGCGCATAATCCGCGAACATCTCGGATACAGGGAGCACCTTCGCTTGAACGGGCGCCAGCCACAGCGGGAACGCGCCGGCATAGTGCTCGGTCAAGATCCCGATGAACCGGTCGATGGAACCGTACATCGCGCGATGGATCACGACCGGGCGGTGCTTCTGGCTGTCCTCGCCGATATAGGCGAGATCGAATTTCTCCGGCATCTGGAAGTCCAATTGAATCGTTCCGCACTGCCAGCTCCGCTTCAAGGCGTCAAGGATATGGAAATCGATTTTCGGCCCGTAGAAGGCGCCGTCCCCTTCGTTAATCCGATAATCGACGCCGCGCCGGCCGAGCACCTGCTTCAGCGCCCGCTCCGCCTCGTTCCACAGTTCCTCCGATCCCATCGAATCCTCCGGCCGGGTAGACAATTCGATCTTGTACTCGAAGCCGAATACGTTGTAGAGCTCGTCAATCAAGGACATGGCTTCGTTGATCTCGTCTTCGATCTGATCCGGACGGACGAAAATATGCGCGTCATCCTGGCAGAATGTGCGGACGCGAAGCATGCCGTTCAAGGCGCCCGACATCTCGTGGCGATGCACTTGACCGAACTCGCTAAGCCGGATCGGCAGCTCGCGGTAGGAATGCAGGCCATGTTTGTAAATCAGCATATGTCCCGGGCAGTTCATCGGCTTCAGCGCAAATGTCGTCTCGTCGACCTTCGTGAAGTACATATTGTCCTTATAATGATCCCAATGCCCCGACTGCTCCCACATCCGGTTATTCATCATGAACGGCGTGCGCACTTCCTCGTAACCGCGCTGCCGCTGCAGCTCGCGCGAGAAGTTCTCCAGCTCCGTGCGAATCGTCATCCCGTTCGGCAGATAGAACGGCATGCCCGGCGCTTCCTCGGAGAACATGAACAAGCCCAGCTCCGTGCCCAGCTTGCGGTGATCGCGCTTCTTCGCCTCCTCCAGCCGGTGCAGATGCTCGTCAAGCTGCTCCTGCTTCACGAACGCTGTGCCGTATATCCGCTGCAGCATTTTGTTGTTCGCGTCGCCACGCCAATAGGCCCCGGATACCTTCTGCAGCTTGAACGCCTTGATCCGTCCGGTGGACGGCAGATGCGGACCCCGGCACAAATCGACAAATTCGCCCTGCTTATAAATGCTGATGACCGCGTCCGCAGGCAAATCATGAATCAATTCCAGCTTCAACGGCTCTTCCCGTTGTCCAAAGAGCCGCAGCGCTTCCTCGCGGCTGACCGCTTGCCGCTCGATCGGCAGATTCTGCTGAATGATCCGCGACATTTCTTGTTCGATGGCCGCCAGATCCTCTGTGGACAGCGGCCGCTCGATATCGATGTCATAATAAAAACCATCCTCAATGACCGGGCCGATTCCAAGCTTGACTTGATCGGCTCCATATATCCGCTGAATGGCTTGCGCCATGACATGCGCCGTACTGTGACGCAGGATGCCGAGCCCTTCCGGGCTGTCCTGCGTAATGATTTCGACAAGGCTGTCATGCCCGATCGTCCGGTTCAGATCCACGAGCGCGCCATCGATCTTGCCGGCAACGGCCTGCTTCTTCAAGCTGGCGCCGATCGAAGCCGCCACGTCCGCGATGGTCGTGCCCTGCGTATACCTCCTGTTCGAATTGTCTGGAAATGTAACCTTGATCTCCATGCTTCAGCCTCCCTTTCCTCGATTCTGGTCCAAGCTCGATGAACGCACGCGGGAACGCAAAAAAACGCAGCTCTCCCGGACAGGGACGAGTGCGTTCCGCTCGTGGTTCCACCCTAGTTCGACCTTGCATGGCCGCCTGGCCGCTTCGCTTCACGAGCCGTGCAGATGCAAGATCCTTCATTGGACATCCGGTAACGAGGATGAGACGGTGCCGCTTACTTCCGCCGCTTATTATTCGCTCGACGGGTTCAACGCCACGGCTGCAAAGGGGTAATTCCGCAACCGTAGCCGAAGAAGCTTGCAGCAGTCGCTTCTCTCTCTGGGCAGCCCGTGCAGGGAATCATGTCTTTGGTCATTGCCTTGTGAATATGGAATTAATATTACACGCGCATTTCAAAAAAAGTCAAGTCCTTTGCTCACGTTGATTTTTCTGCAAAATAGCGTTCCCAAGCTGCCCCCATGCCTGATACGGCGGGGTTCAGCCTTTCAGCTTCTGATTCATAAATACGACTTCGCGGGCAAGCCGCTCCAGTCTGTCGCGAACATCCGGATCGGCTATCTGCCGCTCCGCATTGAAATGATCGTCATGCAAGTAGACATAGCTTGGCGCGACGAACGCCCGCAAATAACCGGCGATCGGCTTCAACTGATTCTCCACGACGAGGTAATGCTGGTACGTGCCGCCCGTCGCGACAAAGCCCATCACTTTATTGTACAAGGCGGCGGTCGGAACCAAATCGAACAGATTTTTCAGCACGCCCGTAATCGAAGACTGGAAAATCGGCGTCCCGATAATATAACAATCCGCGGCCGACACGATATCGATGACGGTCTTCGTATCCCCCGTATAAGCCGACGGATCTCTTCCGTCGCAGAACTGGACCTGATATTCCTTCATATCGAGATATTCGGTCTCGATATCGGGATGGAAGCGCTTCGCCGCCTGCAATGCGCTTTGCACCGCGATTCCCGTCTTCGAACCCACGATCGTTCCAGATATACCGAGTAATTTCATGCCCGACACTCCCTCTCTTCTTCCGACTATCACGTCGTTCGACATCCATATCATGGTTTTGCTACTTTTACAACATTTATGTATAATAAGTATGACCTACACGGATTGGCTTTGTCAATCCGGTAACGCGGCGGACGCCGTCTCGCTTATAGATACATTATCAACTTCTATGTTGACTATGTATGCGTCGTTCGTTAGAATATGACTATTGCAATTGACAAGCATTGGCAAGCTCCAATGCAATGGCGGCGGAAGGCAGAGGTTCCTCTCTCCCTTCCGCTCTTCTTGTTGACAGACTCCGATAATGAAAGGATTGAGTACGCGCGATGAAAGACTATCGAGTGCTTCTTTTTTATAAATACGTTGCGATTCCCGACGCGGAAGCCTTTGCGGCCGAACATCTGCACTATTGCAAGGACCTCGGCGTCAAGGGGCGCATTCTGATTGCAAGCGAAGGAATCAACGGCACGCTGTCCGGAACCGTGGAACAGACCGAACGGTATATGGCGGACATGCACCGCCATCCCCTGTTCGAGGATCTCGTGTTCAAGGTGGACGAGAGCGGCGGGCATGCCTTCAAAAAGCTGTTCGTCCGCCACAAAAAGGAACTGGTTACGCTTCGCTACGACCAGAAGCTTGATCCGAACACGGATGGCGGCGGACGGCTAAGTCCGGCCGAGTTCCAGCAATATTTGCAGCGTGACGATGTCGTCGTCCTCGACGGGCGGAGCGGCTATGAGTATGATCTGGGCCATTTCCGGAACGCGATCCGTCCGGATGTGGACAGCTTCCGGGAATTCCCCGGCTGGCTCCGCGACAATATGGAGCAGCATAAGGACAAGACCGTCATCACGTACTGCACGGGAGGAATCCGGTGCGAGATGCTGACGGCCGTCATGCGCAAGGAAGGCTTCAAGGATGTGTATCAATTGGACGGCGGCATCGTGACGTACGGCAAAGACCCCGTCACGCAAGGCCGGCTGTTCGATGGAAGCTGCTATGTGTTCGACGAACGAATCTCGGTTCCGATCAACCATACGGACGAGAGCGTCGTCGTGGGCACCTGTTATCATTGCGGCCAGCCGACCGAAAATTATATCAACTGCGCGGATGATACCTGCCATCGCCAGCATCTGTGCTGCGATGCGTGCCAAGATAAGCACGAGGGCTATTGCTCCGAGGAATGCCGGGAGCATGATTCGGCCTCCGCGCCAGCGGCCCGCTAGCAGGGCGGTGATGGCCCATGATGAATAACGCGACGCTCTCGACGCGCGAGAAAATCATGCATATGCTCAAGACGGACGGCGAGCTGAGCGCCAAAGCGATGAGCGAGCGGCTGGGGATCACCTTGATGGCTGTGCGCCGCCACCTGAATGCGCTGGAACGCGATCATTTGATCGAAGCCGGCACCGTCCGCCAGCCGATGGGCCGTCCGATGTCCGTCTATCGTTTAACTCCCGGCGCCGATGATTATTTTCCGAAGAATTATCATGCCGTCGCCCTGGAGCTCCTGGCCGAGCTGGCTCACGATTCCGGAGGCGACATGGTGAACCGCCTGTTCGATCTCCGGCAGCGCTCCTTGTTCGCTCAATACGAGTCCCGCCTGCGCGGAAAGGATCTCGCCGATAAGATCGCGCTGCTGACCGATATTCAGAATGAGGGCGGCTATATGGCAGAATGGGATAAAATAAACGAGAACGAATTCGTCTTGACCGAATACAATTGCCCGATCGCCCGAATTGCGAAGCAGTATAACCGCGCCTGCGCCTGCGCCTGCGAGCTGCGGCTGTTCGAGGACTTGCTCGGCGCGGAAGTGGAACGGACATCCTGTCTGGCCGGCGGAGACAGGAAGTGCGTCTACCGCATCCAGGCGGCCAATGGCGGAATCCGGTCAGCCGAGGGGGGAACATCATGAACAATATGGGCTTCGTCATCGTGGAAGTCTGCGCCAATAACGGCATTAATTCCGACGCTCTGGAGGAGTTCGAAGCGGAGAATCCGGATATTGCCGTCCTCCGCATGGAGTGTCTGTCGCTGTGCGGCCTGTGCGCCCGCCAGCCCTATGCGCTCGTCAATGGGAAGCGCGTCACGGCCCGTTCCGTGAACGAATGCCTTGAGCGCGTGAAGGATAAAATCGCGGCAGAGCTGGATGAATATGCGGAGGAAGATCCGTACGAAGAGTAAAGGAAACGCAAAAACCAGTAATACACATCTTATTGTGTCTTACTGGTTTTTGCGTGCTGTTATTTCAAGGCGATGCCGAATTCCGAACCCGGGGCGCCGGCGAATACGATCGTGCCGTGCTCCGGCAGCGTCACCTCGCTGTTGCCGCTGACGACCGTGAAGTTCACGCATAGGCCCTGCTCGTCATAGACCGCGAACGCGCCCTTCGCCGGCAGCGCGACGGTCATCGTTTTGCCTGCGGCCGCTTTCGGAACCGTGAACCACTTGGCATGCCCGTTCGCTTGCAGCGTGACCTTGGATTCCTTGCCCGCGTAGAGCGGCTTTACTTTGTCCTCGCTCACATACAAGCTGCCGGCCGCCTCCATATATTCCGCGCCATCCTGCTTGAAGAAGCGGAATTCCGCCGTATCGCGCCCTCCGACGGTCGGAATGTGAAGCTGGGTTACCGCCGTGTTCGGGCCTGTAATTTTTTTATCTCCCAGATAGCCCGGAAGATCGACAGCGCGGTCAATCCGCAGCGTCGGCTGCATCAAAAGATAAATGATAGAGGTATACTTTTCATTCACGAGATAGTACGCTTTGCCGTCCCGCTTCGCCCAGGCGTCCGCCGTCTTCTTCGGCAGCGGATGGTCGGTCAGCTTCTCCGCGGCATAATGGGACAAGGCAAGCTGCCCCAATCCCGGCAGCGACAAATAATCTCTTAACCACAAATAGGTGCGCCCGTTCTTCCCGGTCACGAAGCTGACCTTCGAGCCGCCGTCTTCGTTCACGAAGCTCCCGTCTGCGGTATATACATATCGCTCCCGCGCATTGTTGATTAGAAAGGCCATTGGCAAGGACAGTTCTCCGCTTTCGCTGATCTCTACCTGAATCTGCCGGCCCAGGAAGCCGTAATAGCCCGCCAGCTTCTCCATTTCCGCAGGCATCTTGGCTGTGACCGGCTTGCCGAAGGACTTCTCCGGCTTGATGGCTGTGATTCCCCCCTTCTCCTTCAATGCATGCAGCAGCAATTCGTTCGCCAGCATCTGGTTGGTTGAACTTGAACCGCCGGAAGACAGCACCGCTGCCGCCATCTTCTGCTCCGGAAGCACTACGAGGATAGAGTGGTAGAGCATCGCATCCCCGCCCTTGGCCAAGCCCTGTATTCCGTATTCATCGAACGGGAACAGCTTCACGCTGTCCCAGCCCAGACCGTAGTTGATCATGCTGTCCGCATCTTCCGGCCACAGCCCCTTCTTGTACTCCTCCTCCGCCATGGCGCGCACCGCCTGGCCCGAGAGAATGCCATCCGCTTCTCCCGTAAAGATTTGCGCAAACCGGACCAAATCCTCGGCCGTGGAGTACATTCCCCCTGTCCCGATCACATTGGCGGATTCATACGGAAGCTGCCCTTGGTATACGGGGTAATAGAGTGCGGCGAGCTGGCTTCTATCCACTTCATCCTGGGGCGTCTTCGTATGGGTCAGTTGCATTGGTTCGGTAAAATATTTATGAAGAAATGCGGTAAAATCCATGCCGCTGACTCTCTCTACCAAAATCTCCGCGAGCGTAAATCCGTCGTTGCAGTAGACCGAAAACGCTCCCGGGTCGGCCTTCAAGCTCTGTCCGGACAATTGCTTCAGCAAGGTATCATGCGCATAGCTGTCATTGTCCTCGAATAAGAACGCACTGCCGAGGCTGGAACCCTGAAGGCCGGAGGAATGGTTGAGCAGCATGCGCGGCGTAATCTTCTTGTACCGTTCGTCCTTCATCGTGAAATCGGTTATGTAGCGGACCAGGGGCGCATCGAGATCGATCTTGCCCTCGTCAGCCAGCTTCATGACGGCAGCGGCCGTGAACACTTTGCTCGTCGAGCCGATGCCATAGACCGTATCCTTGGTCAACGGCCTCTTCCCTTCCATATCGTTCATGCCGGTCTGGCCGGAGACGATGATCTTGCCGTGGTCAATGAGCGCATACTGCACGCTGATCGTTCCATACGTTTCGGTGAGCAGCGCCGCCTTCTCGGCCGCAATCTTCTCTAATCCTTCAGCGGCAGCCGCGACAGTGCTGCTGCCGGACGGGGACGCCATCGCCGCATACGGCCCGATCATCGACAGCGCCAGCGCTGCGGCCAGCACCCAAGAGAGCCTTTTCTTCATTCCCATTCCTCCTCATTGCAAATCTATTAATTAGTACGATCTGCCAGCCAGAACGGTTCAAAGAAATCGGAAAAAAATGGTGAAAAAACACCCCTTCCCGATCTGCAGATTCAAGGAGGGGCGTCTTATGCCCGCATTAGCGGGCGGTGATGCGATCGCCTATTCAATGTCTTTTCGTGCGGTTATTTCAATGCGATGCCGAATTCCGAGCCCGGTGCGCCGGCGAATACGATCGTCCCGTTTTCCGGCAGCGTCACTTCGTTATTGCCGCTGACGACCGTGAAGTTCACGCATAGGCCCTGCTCGTCATAGACCGCGAACGCGCCCTTCTTCGGCAGCGCGACGGTCATCGTTTTGCCTGCGGCCGATTTCGGAACCGTGAACCATTTGGCATGCCCGTCCGCTCGCAGCGTGACCTTGGATTGTTTGCCTGCGTGGAGCGGCTTTACCTTCGCCCCGCTCACATACAATCTGCCGGCCGTCTCCATATATTCAGAGCCATGCTGCGTGAAGAAGCGGGATTCAGCCAGATCCCGGCCCATCATCACCGGGATCTGAAGCTGGCTCGCTGCCGTGTTCGGTCCCGTTATTTTTTTGTCCCCCAGGTAGACCGGCAGTTCATCAGTGCGGGCAATCTGTACCGTCGGTTCCATCATGAGGTACACGACGGAAGTATACTTCTCGTTCACAAGATAGAACGTCATTCCTTCCCGCTTCGCCCAAGCGCGGGCCGTTTCCTTCGGCAGTTCATGCTTTTCCAGCTTCTCGGCAGCATAGTAGGATACGGCACTCTGCCCGAGTCCCGGCATCGTCACATATTCTCTTACCCACGGGTAAGTGCGTCCATTCTTCTCCGTGACGAAGCTGACCTTGGAAGTGCCATTCTCGTTCACAAAACTTCCATCCGCCGTATACACATATTTTTCCTTCGAATTGTCCCTTATAAAGCTCACCGGCAGGGTCAGCTCTCCGTTTTTCTTAATATCTATCCGGATATTCTCGCCGGAAAGGCCGTAATAGCCCGCATACTTCGCCACCTGTGGGGGCATCTTCGCCTTGACCGGCTTGCCGAAGGACTTTTCCGGCTTGAAGGCTTTGATTTCTCCCTTTTCTTTGAGCGCGTGCAGCAGCAATTCGTTCGCCAGCATTTGGTTCAACACACTGGAGCCGCCGGAGGACAACACCGCCGCCGCCATGTCCTGCTCCGGAAGCACGACTAGTGACGCATGATACAGCACCGTGTCCCCGCCCTTGGCCAAGCCTGTCATTCCATACCGGTTGAACGGGAACAACTTAACGCTGTCCCAACCCAGGCCATAGTTGAAGTCACTATCCGTCTCTTCCGGCCACATCCCCTTCCTGTACTCCTCCTGTGCCATCGCCTGTACCGCCTGGTCGGAAAGGATGCCGTTCGCCCGGCCCGTAAACAATTGCGAGAAGCGAGCCAGATCTTCCGCCGTGGAATAAATCCCTCCGGACCCGATTGCATTGACGGTCTCGTTCGGAAGCTGTCCTGGATAGGCTGGGAAATAAAGCCCGGCCATTTCGTAACCTTTCAGATCGTCCTGCGGTGTTTTGGTATGGGTCATCTGCAATGGTTCGGTAAAATATTGGTGAATAAATGCGGTAAAATCCATGCCGCTGACTCTCTCTACCAAAATCTCGGCCAGCGTAAATCCGTCGTTGCAGTATACCGAGAACGCTCCCGGATCCGCCTTCAGCTTCTGGGCGGATAATTGCTTCAGCAAGGTATCGTGCACATAGGTGTCATTGTCCTCGAACAAAAAAGAACTGGCAAGGCTGGAGCCTTGCAAACCGGAGGAATGGTTGAGCAGCATGCGCGGCGTAATCTGCTTGTATCGTTCGTCCTTCATCGTGAAATCGGTTATGTAGCGGACCAGGGGCGCATCGAGATCGATCTTGCCCTCGTCAGACAGCTTCATGACGGCAGCAGCCGTAAACACTTTGCTCGTCGATCCGATCGCATACATCGTATCCTTGGTCAACGGCTTCTTCCCTTCCATATCATTCCTGCCGGTATGGCCGGACACGATGATCTTGCCATTGTCAATGAGCGCATACTGGACGCTGATCGTGCCGTACGATTCGGTGAGCAGCTGCGCCTTCTCGGCCGCGATCTTCTCCAGGTCTTGGGCGGCCGCCGCGACAGGGCCGCCGGCTGCCGGAGAAGCCATCGCAGCTGAGGGCACGATCATGGACAGCGCAAGCACTGCGGCGAGCACCCAAGAAAGTCTTTTCTTCATTCCAGTTCCTCCTTTATTGTGTATCTAACACTTAGTACGATCTGCGAGCGCGTTCGGTTCAAAAAAATTGGTAAAATTGGAATAGAAACGAAAAACGCCCCTTTCCTGACCCATAAAATCAGGAAGGGGCTCCGATGCCCGTATTTACGGGCCGCGATGTCAACGCCTATCGATTCAATTCGGTTCGAAAAACAAAATAGCCAGTCAGAATGAGGGTCGGCGATATTTTCACATTATCTCCATGCAGCTATCGCCATCTGTTTATCGTGCAGACGTTGCATGGAGCGATCTGAAGATGATGGCCGATGGAAAAAACATACGATCACCCTTTCTTGCGTTCGATGTGTAAGCGGTGTGGAGAATTCCCCCATCGCATTTTAACTATAAAGCAGTGGCCGCTTAAGGAGCAATTGCACGGCGCCAGCAGCGTATCTGCCCTGATACTCTGTCTCCCCTCCGGACCCGGAATGAATCGCATCCGGAAACCTTCCTGTTTCATGCTGCCAAATTGGGGGTTGAAAGTGACGCCGCGTCAGCGGATATACTCGGACAAGGCTTGCTTAAGCAGGCTGTGAGAAAGGGGAAAAGAAAAATGAAACAAGGAAAGACAGCCGCCCGCGTTCTAACGCTGGCGCTGGCCGCCATCATGGCGTTCGGTCCGTCCGCTGCGGCAAAGGGGTCTGATAATATCGGAACGAAGGCGCAAGCCGCGCGCTTCGGCCCCGGCGATCTGAAGGAAGTGGAGGCATTTGCAGATAAGTTTTTTGCAAGCGATTCTTTCCGCTCGTCCGGAGCTCCCGGCGCGGTGGTTGCCATTGTGACGGACAATCAGGTACTTCTCGATAAAGGGTATGGCATGGCGAACGCGGAGAAACGGATGCCGATGACGCCGGATACGGTCGTCCGGATTGCCTCCATCAGCAAATCGGTTACCGCGACAGCCGTCATGCAGCTCGCCGATCAAGGCCGGATTGGGCTGGATGACAACATCGAAGCTTACTTGGGCGAAGGCTTGAGGTTGAATAATCCGTTCAAGGAACCGGTAACGATCAAGCATTTGCTGACCCATACGACCGGCTTCGATTATACGGATATGGACGCGAAGGATATCCATACCGATTTCGGCAAAGACACATCGATGGAGCAATATCTTCGGGAGCGCATGCCGTCCGTGGTTCGGAAGCCGGGCGATATGTTCAAATACGATAACTTTGCCAATCTGCTCCAAGGCTATATTGTCGAACAGGTCTCGGGGATGCCGTTCGAGCACTATATGGAGAACAATATCTTCAAGCCATTGGGCATGACGCATTCCGGCTTCGTCATGGATGCAGACACCCGATCCGCCATGGCCGTCGGTTATGACTCTTCCGGCGAGGCAATTGCCCCGTACGCCTATACGCCGACCGTCGCTCCGCACGGAAGCATGCATTCGACCTCCCGCGACATGGCCAGGTTTATGATGGCCCATCTGAACAGCGGCGGGATCGATGGCAATCAGATCCTATCCGGGTCAGCAGCGGCAGAGATGCACCGCTTCCACTATGCCATCCACCCGATGAAGCCCAATATGACCTATGGGTTCGAAGCGGCGCTGCATCCGCTGCATAACGGCCGGCACGTGATCGAGAAAGCGGGAGACACCGACGGATTCTCTTCGTGGATGTGGCTGCTGCCGGAGGAGAAAGTCGGCATCTTCATCGCCTATAATACGAAAAACGCTCATTTGCGGGTAGCGTTCATGCAGGCATTCATGAACCGGTTCTTCCCGGAAGAGTCTGCCAAGCCGGTCTTTCTCAAGCCGAGCCGGACGGAGCTGGAGCGGTTCTCCGGCCTCTATCGCGACGCTCGCAAAGGAATGAACTTGACCCGCGTCGCCGCATCCGACGATGGCAAGCTGCTCGTCGAGGACAGCGTTGGCGGCAAAGTTGAATTGCGACAGATCGACCCGCTGCTCTTCATCGATGACTATGGGTTAACGATGGCATTCAAGGAGAGGGAGGACGGCTCTATCGGATATATGATGTATCTGAATCCGTACAGCATGGCGGTGAAGACTCCGGATCAGCCCCCAAGCACCGGCACCGCCGCGACGGCCGCTCAGCCGTACCGCGATGCGATGGAACAGCTGCAGAAGCTGGGTGTGCTGAAGGAGCAAGAGGATTACCCGCCCGGTGCCGAGGAAGCCGTGACCCGGGGCGAATTCGCCCGCCTGCTGACCGGTATGCTCGATCTGCCGCTGTCCGGCAGCGCGCCCGGGTTCACGGATACCGCAGACAGCCCGTACCTGCGGCATATCAATACATTGGCAGAGCGCGGAATCATCAAGGGTGCGGCCGGCGGCGCATTTGAGCCGGAACGCATGATCAGCCGTCAGGAAGCGGCAGCCCTCCTGTGGCGGACGCTCCTCCAGGTTGCACCAGCGAAGCCTTCCGAAGCGGCGCTTGCCGGGACGGCCGAATCCTGGGCGCTGGAAGCAGTGCAGAGCATCGCGGCCCGCCGGCTGTTCGGCCCGGATACCGTCGCGGGCGCTGACGGCACCATCGATGTCCGGGCAAGGGATCCGCTGCTGCGCCAGGAAGCGGCATATATGCTCTACCACGCCTTCCAGGGGTTATATCGCGAAGGCGGGCTGTTCTAGCGAAGAAGCAGCTCCCAGACTCGTCGGGAGCTGCTTCCTATAGATGTCCTTAATACACGATATCTTCTAAGACTCTTCTGGGTGCGCGAGCAATTCGAGCAGAAACGGCTTCAAGTCAATGATGCGCAAATGCTCCGGCTTGCGATCGGTCCCGCAAATCAGCAGCGGCACGAGCGACTCCTCGCTTCGCAGCGCTCCATGCCCCCCGCCGCCCTTATGCTTCGGCGAGCTCCTGTCCGCCAATTCGTAGCCCGGCTTCGCCGTGACGACAAGGAACTCCCCCTCATGGGAGTGAAGCGCCGCCGATAAGCGCCGCAGACCGTCCGGATATTGGCCGTAGCCAATTGTCTTCGCCGCGGAATCCATCCGCAGATCCATCACCTTCGCGTCGCCTTCAATCGTCCATGCCTGCCCGTAGACATCGATGAACGGCCCGTCTGAACGGTACCGCATCTCCCGGCTCATGCTCCCGGGAACCGCATGCACCCAGCCGCGTTCCTTCCACGCAATGATGTCGATGCGCGGGTCGGCCGCCAGCGCTTCGGCTACCGTCCGAAGCGGTTTGTCCTTGCCGTTCGCGTAAATATAGGCCATCGTCTCATTGACTGCAAGAATCAAGTCGGCCTCATCGGTCACCGTCTCGCCGGGCCGCAGCACGCGATAGTTGGCCAGGAGAGATGGCAGCTCGATGACCGGATTGTCCCGGGCAGGCAAGATGGATGTCATGCCGCTATCCCCGGCAATGACAAAGACCGCTTGCCGGATCGCGTCTTCCATCGAGCCGAATTCCTCCAGCAAGGAGCGAAGCTGGCGATCCGCTTCTTCGACGCCCCTCCGCTCTCCGGGGCCATGCTTGTGCATCTTCTGATCCAGATCGGGCATATAGACAAACAAGAAATCCGGCAGCTGGTTGGTACGTATCAAATATTTCGCAGCCTCGACCGAATACGTATTATTGAAGCCCATGCGCCCGGTGATGCCGTCACGAAGATCGGCCACATCCTCGAACGGATTCAATAATGCTCCTAGGGCCAACAGATCCGGCCCTGCCACCTCCATCTCCCTCGGCAAGGAGGCGGGACGCTGAATCCAGGCGGGGATCGTTAAGGTGTGCTTCTTCGTCCCCCGGTAGATCAACCCGTTAATGGAGCCGGCTGTCTGCCCGCGCCGGGCCAAGTCCTCATAAATGGTGGGAACTCGGGGATTCAGATGCGAGCCGTTCAGGTGCAGCAAGGCATCCGTCAATACCGGGTTGACGCCGTGCTTCATGACCTCCATCGGCCCCGTCCCATAGTTAATAACTTTCTTTTCGGATGCCGAATACCAGGTCAGCCCCGGGACTCGATGTCCGTCCGGATACGTTCCCGTCAGCAGCGAGCTGTCTATCGTAACGGACATCGTCGGAAAAGAAGAGACCATGTTTTTATAATACTGCCCGTGCTTGATCAGAAACTGAAACGCAGGCAGTTCATTCCGTTCAATCCCCCGATCGATGGCCTGCGGCATTAACGAATCAACCAACAAATAGATCACCTTTTTGGAGGCTGTTCCTCCAATGGACTGCGTCTGAATCCGGTCTTCCGGCTTCTGATCTGTCCGCTGGCATCCGGGAACAAGCACCAGGATGCAGAGCAATAGCAGCAGCCGGCTCATCTTGGTCCGCATGAACGCGTCACCCCATCTGTACATGAAGTAGGCTATGTGCCAAAATGGCAGGGGAGGCCGAAAAATCCGGCAAGGACCGGGAGACCTCCCCTGCCTGCTTGGCATGATTAACCTCATTACAACATAGGGTGCGATTTAAGCAGGCTTTTATGCTCTTTTCTTTGGAAAAAAACGCCGATGGCAAACGCGGTGAAGTCCGCACTTTCCCCGCTCTAGCCACCCCCAGGCCGTCTCTCCGGTTCCGGGTGATATGGGAATTTTACCTCCGGGTACTCTGCGCTCGGTCCCTTCAGGAGCTCGCCCCCGGTACCCTTGAGATGTCTGTTGAAGAAATCAAGCGCATAATGATGGATGATGTCAACTCCTCTCTCCGCCTTCATATCGCCCGCCATGCCCGTGCAGCGGAGCAGGTCCGAGAACAGCGGGAAATCCGTGAAATTGTAATGGGCCGCCCCTTCAACAGTGAGCAGCGTCGCTCCCTGCTGCGCCACGCGATCGATCAGGTCGTACTCCTTTTTCAACCCGCGCAGCATGTCCCGCGTCAAGTACATTTTCTTCAATTCTTCATCGCTGATCGTCTCGTTGATCTGCTCGATTTGCCGCTTTCTCTCCATAAAATCTTCCGCTTCCATAAATAGAAAGGGCTTCGGAAGAGTTCCTTTGTCTTCCGCATTATACAGGGCGCCATCCATATTGATCCCGGCTTTGACGCGAGGATTCGAGTAGATGGCCTCAAATGCCGCTGCCCCTCCGAATGAGTGCCCCATCATGCCGATCCGGTTCAAATCGATTTTCCCTTGAAACGGGCTTGAAATCGTCCCGTCATGGAACAATTCCAGTTGATCGATGAGAAAGTCCACATCTTGGGACCATATCACCCCCGCGCTCGGAGCGGCATCATAAAATCCCGACGGGGAGAACGGTTCCTCGAAGCCGCTGACCCGTCCATCCGGAAAATCGGTGGCCATCGTGTGATACGTATGATCCGGGGCGACGACCATATAGCCGTGGCTGGCAAGCTGCTCCGCTTGCGAAGTATGCAGCAGCCGGGACGTTCCCATTCCATGGCTGAGGATGATGACAGGGTAAGGCGCCGCATCCTCACGGGGATCGGCCTCCATATTGGAATTGGTCCGGATATATTTCCAGTAGTCCAATACAAATGCAGGCAGACGCAGCTGCTTGGAAAACGAAGACATCATCCGATCAAAGGTGTCCTTCGATTGCGGAAACAGGAGCGCGGTCTCCTGCCGGTCGGCAGGAGCCGCCGGATACCAAATCTGAACGACGAGCTCTCTATGATCACCGGCGGATGCGGTATGCAGCTCTTCTCGTCGTTCATCCGTGAAATGGAACGTCATTGTGCCTACTTCGAAGGCCCCGTCCGGCTTCGGTATGCGAAACACCGGAAAGAAGGCAAGCAGCGCAATCGACATGCCAAGCAGCAGCATGGCAACGGCATAGCCGCTAAAGGCAACGGGCCGCGGAAGCCGAAAGCGAACGCCGGAACGAAAACCTCTGAACAGCAATACGACGATCAGTCCTCCCGCCGCCATATACACGGGAATCAACGGCCAGCGGTACCCTTCGAATATAAGCTGAAGCACAGCGAGCGCCGCGCTCCCAAGGCCTGCTCCCCAAGCGATCCGACTCCCAAGCCGGCCGGAGCATCCGATGGACAGCAGCAGCGCGAAGCTGGACAGAACCAACAACAGCTCAAATAGTCTCATTTCTATTCTCCTTATTTACAGCGTTTTTCTTATTCGGATCTGAAGCGATCATACCTTGCCAAAATAAGGAGAATCCATTGATTTTCATGACAACTTTCCGGTTCAGCGTGACATTTTTGTCATTCAATAGTCTCATTAACCAATCTGTTCGTTGGCATCGTAAACACGCGCAAATTAGCCGCCATCGAATGGATGGCGGCTGTGAATGCTGGCTATTGAGATGCCGGAACCTATAGCGACAAATACATTTCATATTGTTCAAACTTATCCTTGTCGAAGCCCTTGCCCAGCAGGAAGCCTTCCAGCCAGTGATTGTTCGGAAAGCCGATCGATAAGCCGGCAAGGTTAAGCATGCGGCTGCCTTCCCCCAGCATCGCGGTCGCGATGCCTCGGCCGCGATAGGCGTGGTCGACGTACAAGAAACTGATTTTTCCGTTCCGGTTCACGCATATTCCGCCTACCAGCTTCTCGTCCAGATAGGCGCCGAGACAGGAATTGTGTTCCGACAGCCGGATAGCGTCGAAATCATTTTGCCAATTCATATGGAAGTGAAGCCATCTCTGAACCTCCCGTTCAAACTGGTCATGCGACAGGCTCCTTACTTCCATCCCCTCCACATGCGCCGCCGCCAATCCCGACAGATCCTTCAGCTGATAATACGAGAGATCATATATTTTGCGGTAACCGATCTTACGATAAAAATGGATCGCGCGATCGTTCCCGACGATCACTTCCAGGAAAAGCTGGGTGCAGCCGCAAGCAATCGCCTCCTCCTTATGACGGGCGAACAGTTCCTTGCTGACGCCGCAGCCGCGGTAAGCGGGATGTACGGCCAACGTTCCGCACCGCATCGTCTTGCGTCCTTCGTACAGCTTCACTCCACCGAGAATCACCCCGACCGGCTCGCCGCCGTCCAAAGCGATGAAGGAATGCTCCAGTTGATTCCCTTCCGGCCCGAAGAACCGCTTTACAAAATCTTCCTGTGTCATCTTCATCGGTATGATGTAGTCGGAAAAACCGATGCGAAACGCTTCATAAGTCAACTCCATTGCCGCTTCCGTACAGCGGGCGTAGTGAATCATCTGCAACACATCCTTCAGCCATTTTTTGCGGACGCCCTCCAGCGCCTGAAGATCGCGAATCTCCGCGCGTCTTCCGTTCACATCTGTCCAAAAAATCCGGTTCGCCCTTGAAGCTGTACATGTTCATACAGATTGCGCATCGTCATCCGCATCGGCCCGGCATCCGTCTCCAACTGCCATACCCGCAGATTATGAAGCAGGCCCACCTCCGCAACCCGGATCACCTGAGGCAAAATCTACCGGATACGATTCTGTCTAAGTCAATAATCCAAGCTGGCGTGCCTTCTCGATCGCGTCCACCCGGTTGGAGGCTTGGAGCTTGGAATAGATGTGAATCATATGGGTCTTGACCGTGGCTACCGAAATGCAAAGCCGCTCCCCGATCTCCTTGTTCCTCAGTCCCAAAGCTGCGGCTTCCAGAACCTCAAGCTCGCGCTCGCTCAGCACATCTGCTCCGCCGGAATCCCGCCTCCAGTACGAGATCACGCGCTGGATGAACGCCTTCTCCTTCGCCGGCAAATCCTGTTCCTTCTCCTGCAGCAGCCGATGAAGCGCCTGCTGCGCGGCTTCTCCGGCCAGCAGGTAGAGATAGGCAATCTCGTTCGCAAAGCTGTAATGAACGGCTTCGCGGATCAGATTCACTATTTCGGGGCTCGGCCGTGAGGCTTCCTGATGCAAAATCATAATCTTGTGCAGCAGGGCATCGACCAGGAGCAATGGAAGCTTGCGCTTGCGCGCCTGCATTAGAATTTCATCGGTCTGCTTCAGCGCTTCCTCCGCTGCTCCCCGGGCGGCCAGCACCCTGGCATAGAGCAGCCGTTCATCATAGCGCAGCCGGCCTCTCGCTTCGCCTTCCTGCACGCGTGCCAGGAACCGCTGGAGCAGATCGGAATCCGGCTCCCCGAGCGCCAACTGGTATCTCAGCAGCGATAGATGGTAATAAGGATGATGGCGGAACGCCGGCTCGTCCCCAATCTTGCTCATCAGTTCCGCGGCCGCCCGCGCATCCCCCCGCAGCAGGGCCATTTCCAACCGGTTGAAGGAATACCCCATTTCCATGGAAGGGTAATTGCCAGGAAGCTCGCTCTCCACCTTCCTGAACCAATGCTCCGCCTCTTCGAGCCGCATCATTTTCATATAAATGCCGCCGATGCCGATCAGATTCGTCGCCATCGCCGGCGAGAGATAAGGTTGCTCCTCGATGAATTGGAACAACGAGGCGTACAGCCGTTCGCAGGCGGCGAATTCGCCGATCGATTCAAGCAGTTGGCACTTGCACATCACTGCGAAAAAGCGAATGTACGGATTCGGGCTTCGCTCCTCGAGGGCCAGCGCCTGTTCGACACAATGCAGCGCCTGCGCGTATTGATCGCGGAGACCGAGCATCATGGAGCTCGTTACATAAATAATCGCCCTAGTCGGACCAGACAGCCCGATCGCTTCCATCTCCTCCAGGGAGAAGGGCTCGAAGTCCAGGCCGGGACCGCTCTCGTCCATGAAGAAGCGGGTGAACTGCAGGATGCTCCCATCCACTTCCCTGCCGGGCTCCGTCTGCAGCGATTCCACCAGCAGCCGGCATTGATCGAACTCCTGATTGCAAAAATGGTAGAAGAGCCGCTGGAACATCAAATCCCGGTTCGCGCTCAACCAAGCCAACGGAATCTGCTTCAGCAGCACCCAGCCCTGCATCGTCTGCGGCATGCGGGCGATGACGTCCATCGCTTCCGGATACCGTCGGGCCTGGATATAATGCTTCACGCTCTCGACCTGATCGCCCTGCTGATCATAGATCGCCGCCGCCTTGGCATGCAGATCGCGAATCGCCGCTTCGCCTTCCGCAGACAGCCGATACCGCAAAAACTCCCCGAATATACGATGATACCGGTATAAACCGGCTGTCTCGTCAAGCGTGACCAGGAACAGGTTTTTGTCCTGCAGCCGGTCGATGAACATCCTCGCATTCCTTATCCCGAGCAGGCCATTGCAGATCGCTTCATCGAAATAGCCAAGAATGGACGTATACAGCAAAAACCGCGTTTCTTCCCCGTCCAGCGAGCGAAGAATTTCATTCGACAAATACGTCACCATATATTTGTTGAGCCCGCTGCCATGATCGGATGGAAGCTCGGTCTTGCGGGACCTCGCGAGCGCGATAAGCTGCAGCCCCCCGGCCCAGCCTTCCGTCTGCGCATTCAAGCGGCCCGCCGTGTCATCATCCACCTCCAAGGCCAACGTCTCCTGCAAAAACCGGGCCGCCTCCTCATCTGAAAATTTCAGCTCGGATTCATTGATTTCCGCATATTGGCCTTCCATCATCCATTCACCCAAATACAGCTTCGGCGCTTCCCGGCTCAGCAGCATGAACCGGATCTGTTCCGGACTGTACTTGATGAAAAATTCCAGGGAACGAAGCACCTCTTCTTTCTCCAGGACATGGGCGTCATCCAGGACCAGCGTGAGCGCTTCCATCTGATGGAGCTGATTCACGATCATGGTCAAGATCGTTTCTATATCATGCTTGTGCGGGATCGCTTCGAATACTTGATACAAGCCTTCGGCGCTGCGGCCCAGATCCTCCTTCAAGGCCCCCAATACGTAGCACCAGAACGAATACAGGTCATTATTGTCCTCGTCCAGCCCAATCCAGCGGAAATGACGCTGGCCCGCCTCCTTCATATAGGAGGTAAGCAGCGTCGTCTTCCCGCTCCCGGCGGTTCCCTGCACGACCACGACCTTGTATTCCTGCACCTGCCGCAGCCTGGCGAAGAGCCGCTCTCTCCGAATATAATGCTTGCGTGGAACCGGCGCCATAAGCTTGGCGGAAATCAACCTGATGCTCTCCATATGTCCTCTACCCCACCTAATTGTGTACTGCCGCTTGACGGGAACCCAGCATCTGGGAATCCGCTTTTCTTACTATACCACGCCGGAGCCGCTGGCACGTATCAATATCTTCCTGTCTTGCATCTTCTTCTGCAAATGATGGCGCCGGCCGCGAACAGGATGCCGGACAGCAGCAGCACATAGGCCACAGGCCAGACCGCTTCTGCAGAAGCAGCCCGCTCCAGGCTGGTCACGGCTTCCATATACTGCCGCTGCGGCAGCCAATAAGTCAGCGCTCTCATCACCCCTTCGTGCTCTACGGCGTAGAAGCCGCCGGACAGCAGCGAGGTGACGAGAATCAGGCTGGAAGCCGTCGTCACCGCATTGTCGATATCGTCGATGCAGACCGTGATGAAGAGGGCAAACGCGGCGGCCAGCAGGGACAACACGGCGATAAGCCAGCCATACTGCAGCAGAGTGAAACCGATATCGGCATGCAGAAGGAGTCTTGCTCCAGCAATGCACAGATAGGCCGGCACGCTGATAAGCAGGAAGCAGAACAGAACCTGGGCCGCAAGATAGGTCATGACGGACATCGGCGAGGCGGCCATTCGCCGCAGCGTGCCCTGCGTCTTGTCCTCCGCAAAAAAATTCATATAGAACATGCCCTGCAGCAGCACGAACATCATCAGAAAGCCGGCAATGTTCGCCCCGATCCCCCGCTTCTCCGCTTCCGGCAGAGGCTGTTCCGGATGCTCCAGCGCTTGCCGCACCAACGCGGCATACGCGTCGCCTTTGATCGTCTCGATCGTATAGCTCCCGTCCCCTCCATCGATGATGACGGCATCATATTTGTTGCGCACCAGCTCGGACTTTCGCGGGGCTTCCGCGAGCCGCTTCACCTCGAAAGCGTGCAAATCGGCGAGGGAAGCCTCTTCCGGCCCGGAAGCGGCCGTGACGAGGGCGATGCTCCCCCTCGAATCATTCGCCGGTGTCAACAGCAGCGCGGCGGCCACCGCGGCGATCGTCATCACGGCGGTAATCGCCAAAATCGCCTTGCGGCTCATCAATCTCAACCAATTCTGATGAAAAACATACGCCATTTCCCTCATACATAGTCCTCCGCATGAAAAATCCGGCTGCAGCCCCACAGCAGCACAAGCGAACCGGCGGCGAAGCCGCCAAGCATCGGCAGCGCCATGCCGGCATCCTGATCGTAGATGACGCGGAAGATCGCTTCCGCCACCCATTTCACCGGAGAGAGATAGGATAGAATCTCCGCGGTGCGGCCCAGGCCGTCCCACTGGAAGAACAGGCCTCCGATCAGGGCAAGCAGGTTATTGACGAAGCTCAATATTTTATTGCTTGTCTCCTCGCTCCGGCAGAGGCAGCACATGAGCACGCCGAGGGCGGCGGAGAACAGATTGAAGCCGATGAGAATCAGCGCGACCGCGAGCCAAGCGCTCCCGCCAAAATGAACATCCAGCAGCCAATGGGCGAGGGCGAGCAGCAGCAGCGTGCTCAGCGACGAGAAGAAGAAGGTTGCGGCTATTTTCGAGACATACAGATAGGAAGTTGGCACCGGTGCGTGCAGAATCCGCAAGTTGCTCTTCCTCAAGCTTTTCTCCATGAAGCTGTTCGAGGCGATTATCGACACGTTCAGGGACGCAAAGATGAGAATCGTCACCCCGTAATAATCGTAGGAGGACACCTCGCCCCCGCCATAGATGCCGCGGGTCAAATAACCGAGAATGATCATCAACAGCAGCGGAAATACCGAATTCGACAGGAGGAGCACCGGATTCAGCGCCAGGTTAACGAAATCGCGCTTCAGAATGGTGTGGAATTTGTGTAGATTTAGCGGCATCTCCAGCCTCCTCAATCGCGCAGCGTCCGGCCGGTCAGCTTGAGGAAGACCATTTCCAGGCTGGCGGCCGCGCTCGTCATATTGATAATTTTCATCCCCTGGCTCATCAGAAGCGCAATGATTTTATCGAGGTTCTCGATTCCTTTTAAGGTCGTAATCCGGATGCGGTTATTGTCTACGTACACGTTCTTCACGCCATCGATCCGGTACAGCTCATCCGGATCGGCCACGCCGGCGTCCTCCACTTCGACATCATAGAGCTTCTCCTCCTCCAGTTGCTCCTTCAATTCGTCCTTCGTGCCGCTGGCGATGATGCGTCCATGATCAATGATAATGATGCGGTTCGCAATCTCTTCGACCTCTTCCATATAATGCGTCGTATAGATGATGCTGGCCCCCTCATCGCGCAGTTCCTTGATCGATTCTAAAATATGATTGCGCGATTGCGGATCGATGCCGACGGTCGGTTCATCCATAATGATGAGACGGGGCTTGTGCGCGATCGCGCAGGCGATATTCAATCGGCGCTTCATGCCGCCGGAGAATGTCTTCGGCTTCTCTCGCTTTCTCCCGGACAGCCCGACGAAGTCGAGCGCTTCCTCGGCGGCCCGCTGAAGCGCTTGGCCGCGCATGCCGTACAAGGAGGCGAAGAACTTCACATTGGCCTCCGCCGGAACGTCCTCGTATATCGCGATATCTTGCGGGACGATGCCCAGGCTCTCCTTCAACCGGCCCGGATGCTTTTCCACCCGCTCCCCCTGGAACCGGATCTCTCCGCCGTCATATCGCAATAACGTTGCTAAAATGTTGATGGTCGTGCTTTTCCCCGCTCCGTTCGGCCCGAGAAAGCATACGACCTCTCCCGGAAAAATCTCGAACGAAATGTCCTGCAGCGCTTGAAAATCGTTGAAGCGCTTCTCCAATCCTTGCACCTGCAATATCGGCTGATTCATGCGTCTCCCTCCTTCTGGCCTTCATATTACGATACAGGGACAAAAAAAGAATCAACCGATCGGTTGATTCCGAAGGTTGATTCCGAAGGTTGATTCCGAAGGTTGATTCTTGTCTATAGCGCAGTTACGTTGTTGGTTCAACCGGCCGGGCATGTTTCTGAATCAGGGAAATCTGCCCCGCATGCAGACCGGTATGGTAGAGCAGCCGGCTGACCGCCTCCAGCGGCGTCGAGGCTCCCATCGGCGAATCCACCGGCACATGCCAGGCCTCCTCGGGCAGTTCGCGCATCGCTTCCATGACGTGTTCGTTCGAGGCGCGCAGCAGGGCCAGCAGTCCTTCCCGATCCATGAATTCGGCCGGCTCCCGCCCTGCCGCAGGTCCGCGGCTCGTCAGGATCTCCAGCCCGGGAGGCAGCCCGCGCCGGAAGAACCATTCCGCGAATAAATACTCGACTTCCGCATTATGGCGAAGCATGTAGCCGATCGAGGCGGTCCCGATTCGCCATCCCAGAGCTTCCTCCGGCAAGCAGCTGGCCATATTGTAAAAGCGTCCATGAAGCGTGTTCCATATCACGGCTACGGCTGAATAGGTCATTGCTTTTACCTCCTTTTCCATGCTCCGGTCATGTGGCGGCTTGATTGGCGGTTGGCGTATGCCCGTCCCGGGCGACATGCTCGAATCGGTCGGCGTTCAGATCGATATCATACGCCTGGCCGAAGCCTGCAATATACCGGCCCTCCAGCGGCGTAAGCTCGAACAGCGAGAAATCGAGCCCGCGCAGCACCCGAATCATGGGAGCGCCGAACGAAGCTTCGAACCGTTCGAATAGCTCGTCATGGCCTTCATTGCCGATATTGACGGCATGGCACACGAAGCGGGCGCGCTCCCGGGCGAACAGGTTCGCCGTATGCGATTCATCTTCAATCAGCATGACATCGACGTCCGGATTGGCCTCCACATGCCGATAATGATTGGCAATGCGGCTAATATAGATATACAGCTTCCCGTCCTTCTTCACGAACGGCGCGCAGGAGACAAAAGGCCTGCCGTTCTCGTCGATCGTGCCCAACATCAATGTCTTCACGCGATCCGCCAATTTCATATATTGAAGCTTAACCGCTTCTTTATCCAATGGCTTCATGAACATCCCCCGCATTTCTGTTCCATTTTTGCAATACATGAATTCGCGGACATTCGCTGGCCGGTCCATATTGAATCTCGGTCTCCACGCCGTACACGCTGCGGATAAGCTCTATCGTGAACACGTCCTGCGGCGTTCCGTACAGGCGAAGACTCCCGCCCTTGATGACGCAGACCCGATCGCTGTAGGCGCTCGCATGGTTCAGATCATGAAGCACCATGACCACCGTAAGCCCCAGCTCGCGATTCAAGGCGCGAACGAGTTCCAGCACCTCCAATTGATGTGCGATGTCCAAATACGTGGTCGGCTCATCGAGCAGCAGCACCTTCGGGCGCTGGGCCAACGCCATCGCCAGCCACGCCCGCTGCGCTTCTCCCCCGGACAAGGAGACGACGAGCCGCTCCTTATAGGCATGCATGCCAGTCTGCTCGAGGGCCCACTGAATCACTTCTTCATCCTCCGCATCGAGGCGCTCATACCATTTCTTATGCGGCATCCGGCCGTAGCTGACCAGTTCGCCTACCGTCATGTCGGGAGGACTCGCGTTCGACTGGCAGAGCATGCACATGAGACGGGACACTTGCTTCACGCTGAGCGATCGCAGCTCCCGATCGGCAATGCATACCCGTCCGCTCTCGCAAGGAATCAGCCGAGTCATCGCCTTCAGTATGGTTGATTTGCCCGAGCCGTTCGGACCGATAATCGAGACGACCTCCCCTTCCTTCACATCGAGGGAAAAGTTTTGGACTACGGTTTTGTCCGCATACCGGATATTCAGCGACTGCACCTTCAGCATGAGTTACGCTCCTCCTCTCCGCATCAAATACAGGAAATACGGCCCGCCCACCATCGCCATGACGATGCCCGCCGGAATCTCCAACGGAGCGAATGCCGTGCGTCCGATCGTATCGGCCACGAGCAGGACGAGCGCGCCGAGCACGAGACTCATCGGCAGGCGGTAACGGTAGTCGGAGCCGACCATCATCCGGGCGATATGCGGCACGACAAGCCCGACGAAGCCGACCAGGCCGACGGTGGAGACCGAGATGGCGGCCAGGTAGACCGCGATGAAGGACAGACTGAACCGGATGCGATTCAGATTCTGGCCCAGATTATGGGCGGTCTGTTCGCCCAGCCGCAAAATATTCGCCTGCCGGATGCAAAGCATCGCGGCGAGCCAGCCGGCAAGCGAATACGGGAGGATAACGGCGACGTCCCTCATCCCCGTGCCGGACAGGCTGCCGTTCAGCCATTGCAAGGCGGAGGGAAGCTTATCGCTGTGCAAAATCGACAGCAATCCGATGATGCCCCCGAATACCGCATTGACGGCAACCCCCGACAAAATAATGCGGACCGGCGTAAATCCCCCTTGCAGCTTCTTCCACGCCAAGGCATAGACCATCACGGCGGCAATCCCGCCGCCCGCAATCGCGGCCAGCGGTATCATGGAAGCGTACCCGGGGACGACCAGCATGATGAACAGCACGGCGACGGCAGCGCCGCTGGACACGCCCGTCAAGCCCGGGTCAGCCAACGGGTTCAGCATAACGGCTTGCAGCAGCGCGCCGGATACGGCCAGATTGGCCCCGATCAGGAGAGCGAGGAGGACGCGCGGTATCCGGATGTCCCATAGAATCGTATCCGCGGCGGCATCCCCGCGTCCGAACACGGTCAAGACCGTATCGAGCGGAGACAAGGCGACGCTGCCAATGCCGATGGAGAGCAGGACCGCTGCTCCAAGCAATACGGCCGCGCCTCCAATCAGGGCTGTCTTGCGCATCTGTTTGTTCTCCGTCACGGCCCCGGAACCTCCGTCTTATTCATATAGGATGCGCCCCATTTCCTTGTAGGCGTCCGGCGCCTTGACGATGGACGCGATGCCGAACAGCTCGAAGTCAAGCGAAGCCATCTTCCCGTTCTGGAAGGCGTTCAGCTTCTCCCAGGCGCCGTTCTTCTTCACGTCCTCCTCGAATTTTTGGGCTACGGCATCCGGGTCGCCGTGCGCGACGAGCAGAATGACGTCCGGATTCGCCGCGACGATGCTCTCCATATTGAACGGGACATAGGCCTCCGTGAGCTTCAGTTCTTCAGATACGACATTGATCGCCCCCAGATTCCGCGCCAGGCTTCCGGCGAACGTATTGTCGTTCATCAGCATCAGCGCTTCCGCCGAGCCGAAGAGGAACATCACCTTGGGCGCCGGCTTGCCCTTCACCTGCTCGATCGCTTCACGTTCCTGCCGTTCGACCTCTTGCAGGAAAGCATTGGCCTGGTCTTCACGGCCAAGCAAGCGGCCAAGCGTCTTCGTCGACAGCTTCAGCTGCTCCAAGGAATCGACCGGCAAATAAGCGCTCGGGAGCGAAGCCGGTCCGAGCTTCTTCTCCATGCTGTCCTTAATGGAAGCCGGCCCGAGGACGACATCTGGCTGCAGCTTCGCGATCTGCTCCAGATCCGGCTGATGGGACGAACCGATGCGCGGGACGTCTGCCAGCGATTCCGGCAGCTTGCTGTTTGTCGTCGGCACCCCGACCGGTTCAATGCCCAGCTCATGCAATATTTCCGTAATCGAGACGGATAACGTCACGATGCGGGCAGGCGCCTGCTCGCCGAACTGCTTCAGCAACTCCGCCATCTCCGCGCCTTCACTCGCCGATTGCTCGCTGCCGCCCTCACTGTTATTGCTCTCAGCGCCTTTCTCCATCTGGGCGGCGTCTTCGGTTGCGCCTTTGTTCTCCTCCGCAGCCGCTTGCTTCGGCGCCGGACTCCCCGCTTGCTCCGACCCCGCTGTGCCGCAAGCCGCCACGACCAACATCAACAGCAAGATAATGACGGCCGCCTTTCCCCTTGTATGTATCATTCTATGAGCATCCTCCCTTATAAATGATAATGAGAATCGTTATCTCTTAATTGATAACGGTTCTCATTATATATCGAGTGAGAATCTTTTTCAATTAAATTTTGAAAAGAATTTCCTCATAAAAAAAGGGAGGATCTCCTTAGGATCTCCTCCCCCCTTTCAGCGCGTATTATTCTTCTGTTAAAAATTGCTCTATCCGCGCTCGTATGGCGTCGCGAACGGCTCGGACTTGCTGCATGATCTCTTCTTCCGTGCCTGTAGCCTTGGCGGGGTCATCAAATCCCCAATGCCGCTTGATCCCATTCGGATTCGAAATGACGGGACCGTGTTCAGCCGCATGTCCGCATAAGGTGATCACGTAAGCGGCGCGATTCAATATCGCCGGATGAATCACATCGGAAGTATGGCTCGTCATATCAATCCCGGATTCCTGCATGACTTGAACGGCTCTTGGATTCAATCCATGAGCTCCAAGCCCCGCGCTGAGCACTTCGTAACGTTCTCCCTCAAGCTGCTTCAATCACGCATCCGCCATTTGGCTTCGGCAAGAGTTGCCTGTGCATAAGAAATAAACGAGCGGCTTCGTCATTTTCACGACTCCTTATTCAAAAAGTATGTTCTCTCGATCCATCGCGCGACGGATACTAATCCAACTAATACGGGTACCTCAACGAGCGGACCGATAACGGCCGCAAATGCTGGCCCTGAGTGAATGCCGAACACGCCAATGGCCACCGCAATCGCCAGCTCAAAGTTATTGCTCGCTGCCGTAAAGGACAGCGAAGTGCAGACTTGGTAGCTTGCTCCCGTCTTTTTCGATAAGAAGAAAGAGACAACGAACATAATGACAAAGTAAAGAATTAGCGGGATCGCAATCCGAACGACATCCCAAGGGAGACTGACAATCATACCGGCCTTCAACGAAAACATCAGAATAATCGTGAAGAGCAGCGCAACTAACGTTAACGGGCTAATCTTCGGTATGAACTTCTGAACATACCATTGTTCTCCTCTGGCTCGAACGAGAATCAATCGCGTCAGGAAGCCGGCTACAAAAGGAATCCCTAAGTAAATGAACACACTCTCCGCAATCTGCCCCATCGTAATGTGGACTTCGACACCTTGAATCCCGAACCATTCCGGCAGAATCGTAATGAAAATGTAGGCAAACACGGAATAAAACAAAATCTGAAATATGGAGTTAAATGCAACCAGACCTGCTGTGTAGTCCGGATCGCCCTTCGCCAGATCGCTCCATACCAGGACCATCGCTATGCAGCGGGCAAGGCCAATCATGATCAGGCCTATCATATACTCCGGCATATCGCTTAGAAGCAGAATGGCAAGGACAAACATAAGAATCGGGCCGATCACCCAGTTCTGCACGAGAGATACGAGCAGCACCTTCCAATCCTTGAATACCTGGCCGAGCTTCTCATAACGAACTTTCGCCAGCGGCGGATACATCATAATAATCAACCCGATCGCGATCGGGATCGAAGTCGTGCCGACCTGCATCTCGGTCAACGCGCCGGATACGGTTGGAACCAGACTCCCCAGCAGGATGCCTATGACCATCGCCGCGAAAATCCATAATGTCAGGTAGCGATCCAGAAAAGACAGTCGCTTGCCAGGCTGACTCACGTCCAATCTCCCCCTCGTTATCATGGTTTACAAGACAGACCGCCCAGAATCGATACTGCCTCTTCTCCTAACTCCGGCAAATGCGCTAAAGCTTCTTGAATATAGGGCTTATCCGCGATTGTGAGCGAGTAGTAAATCCACTGCCCTCTTCGCTCCTCCCTTACGATTCCTCCATCCTTCAGCTTCCGCAAATGCTGGCTGATATTCGGCTGCGTTGTCTTCAAAATCTCAACGAGATGACAGACGCACGCCTCTTGGCGCAAGAGAATGGAGATAATGCTCAAACGCGTCTTATCGCCCAGCAATTTGAATTGATCCGCCATTGCGTCAATCGTTACCATCGCAACACGCCTCCTTCGATTCGAGTTCATTATATAATCAATCAATTATATAATCAAGTGATTATTTAATGTTTTACGGCTAAATGCCCCATAGCGTGCGGCCTGAGATAATCCTGCGCCACACCGGATATCCAGCTTGCCTTGTCGGGTCAGGTGGCCGGGGGCTCCACGGCCTTTGCTTCACTCTCCCCTCGGGTCAGGTGGCCTTTATCCCAAGCAGATTTTTTACATTGATTTTACATATGGAATTGGACCTGGAGTGGTCTCCCCTTATCAAAGGCAGGCCGAAGCACAGGGTTAACTCGCTCCATGTTAAGCAGTAGGGCGAATCCTCGAAATCGTACATGAGTGCTTGGGATACTCAAGAATGGAATCTGCCTCTATAGCTTTTCCTGACTGGATGGGAGCTTGGTGAAAAGGGGTTAAATGGATGGACCTGCTTGCTGAACGAAGGGGATATTGGTTAAAAGGAACTCAAAATATCTGTCTCGGCAAGTGTAAAGGGCAGTTCGACGGCAGCAGATATACAGCTCTGACTGACCGCATGAGAGAGTGGCTGTGAGGGGCTCTGGAGACATGGCATCTAGGCATGACTTATACTGATACTACGGACCGGGTAGGAAAATTTGGCGCGTGGCGTTCAGGGACTTGCGGCAGCGGCTGAATGGAGGTTTGATGCTTGGGTGGACGCTTTGGAGGATGGTTGAGTGGACGCTTGCCAAGCAGATGACAGCAACAACACCGCGAATGAAAAAACGGAGCGATGCTCCGTCCTTCACTCCCCGTCCGCAAATGACAAACCTTTGTCGGCAAGCGCGCGACGGAGCTGATCCAGCGCTTTCGGCCCCATGCCATGCAGCTTCAGCAGTTCCGCTTCGCGAAGCTTCGCCAGTTGCTCCAGATGTACATAACCAGCCGCGATAAGCGCTCTGCGGGCAGGCCTGGCCAGCTTCTCAGGAAGATCAATCGCTTGGCCGAAATCATTGTTCGACGTCATTTTCATCTTCTCCTTCCTATATCGTTCGTGCCAGCTTCAATGCGTGCTGTCCCACAGCCATCTCGGAGAAAAGCCGGCGCCCCGTCCCCGCGGGCTGACGCTTCCTTGTATGCCAGGATCAACTGCCCAGAGCAGGCGGATGCGAGCGCCCAATCATCGAGACGTTGCAGCAAATGACGATTCATGTCTACGTACAATATACATGCCACTCCTCCAACCGATTGTAGATAACGCCTTTGCTGGCGGTCAAGCTACGATCTTCCATGGCCGCGATAAGGGTGGCCGAACCGGACGAGAACATGCCAGAGCTGCTTGAGAAGCTGCCATGTCTCCCTTGGCGTGCCCCAATCCGCCCAGAGCTCGGGATGACGGGCAAGCGAACGGGCGGCTTGGCCGATCGCGTACGCATCCAACTGCCCTGGCACGGCGGCGAAATCCCGTGCGACCCGGCGCGCTAACGGCGGCATCTTTGGCCCCTGGAAATCATCCGGCACGGCGGAGGCCGCGAGCTGGAAACCGTGATGCCAGCGCAGCGCCACCCCATACCGGGAGGCGAGAACGGCAATCTGCTCGCCGATGGGTGTCCCTTGGAAGGACGGATCGGCCACGATCGCCTCCACATCCGAGACCATCGCGATGTCGCCATGAATCTGGGCCTCGATATATTGGTCCAGTTCCCTGCGGAGGGCAGAGGGCGATTCTTCGCCGGAAGCGAGGAGACGGCGAATCAGCGCAGCGCTGCCGCCGGCATCCCGGCCCGGCGTGGAACCCGGAGCTGCTGCCTCATCCAGAAGCGCCGCGAGCAGCGGATCAAAGACATCGATCGTGCCGCTATGCTCCGGCTCGGAATAGCTGTCCCCGAACGTATACGTGCATCGGGCCAGCATCGCGCTGTGCAGCACCAAGTGGCAGGAGCCGAAGTTCGGCGCGCCCCCGTCCGGGTGCTGCATCAGATTCAGCGCCCCGTATTTCGGCCGCTCCCGGTGTGTAATCCCGGCCTGATGATAAGCGCCGCCGAACAGCCTCCGCTCCCAGCGGTCGCGGTCCCCGCCGGGATAAGCCGTCGGACTGGCGCTCGTCACGCCCGTCTCGAATTGGCTGCGGTACACGCCGTCCCGCAGCAGCCCCTCCGCGACGAGCGAGCCGTCGGCAAGCAGACGGTCGGGGTGGAAATTGACCGTGACCCGGGCCGACGCTCGCAGGGCGGCAAGAATGTCGCGCAATGTGACGGACGGGATGCCCGCTCGCTTCAAATGCCGCTCGATACGCTCGCAAGCGTGCTGCCGCTTCAAGCTGGCAGACACCCGGACATATTGGATGGCTTGGGCCTGCGCCGGCGTCAATGCCTGCTTGCTATGGAATGGTTCAACCATGGACCGCACCTCTTTTCCCCGATAAATAGACCTGCCGGTTCCCGCTTGGATCGCCCTGCATCTGACGTTGTTGAGCCGGTCACGTCTTCGAATACATGGCAGGCTTACGGTTCCGCCTTGCCATCCAGCATCGCGATGAAGGCGGTCAATGCGCTGGTGCAGACCGGATCCCGCCGATGCACGAACCAGATATGCAGATCGCGGTACCCGTCCGGCAGGCGGTGCGCCGCGATTCGGCCGGCTTCCGCCGCCTCGGCGATCGACGACTTCGGCAGCATCGACACGCCGAGTCCCTCGGATACGCCGCGCAGAATCACCTCGAAGGTGCCGAATTCCATGACCGGGCCGGCGGGGTGGCCGGAGTCGCTCAGGAAGCGCTCGGCGCGGGCGCGGTGCGAGCATCCGACATCGAAAAATAGCAGCGGTTTCGCCAGGCATTCTTCCAGGCTGCCTGCTCCGGGCTCCGAAATCAGCACCAGCTCATCCCGGAACGCGGCGACATGCCCGATATCGGGATGCTCTACCGGGCCATAGACGAAGGCGCCGTCCAGTTCCTCGTTCAGCACTTGCCGCGTCAGCCGGTGCGTCTCCCCGGTCTGGAGCGACAGCTGCACATCGGGATGTTGCAGGCAATAGGACTTCAGAAGCGGTGTCAGATGCGTCACGGCCGCCGTCTCGATGGAGCCGATGCGAAGCGGTCCGGACGGATGCTCCGAGTAGCGCGCCGACTTCTCCGCCTCGCCCAGCAGACTCAATATCCGATCCGCATATTCCAGCAGATTCTGGCCTGCGGGCGTGAGCGTCATCCCCCGGTTGGAGCGGCGGAACAGCGGGGTCTTCAATTCAGCCTCCAGCTGCTGTATCCGAGCCGTCACATTCGACTGAACGTAATTCAGCGCCAGCGCCGCCTTCGTGATGCTGCCTTCCCGGGCCACGGCCTGAAATATTTTCAAATCTCCGCTTTCCATTATGGTGTCACCTGCTTGGTATAAAAGTTTATGATACTCACCTTCGTTTTTGTTCATTTTACTTGATGATCTTGGTTGTGTACAATCAGACCGAATCATGCAGCAACCGATTTGGATAAGGGAGGAATTTATGTGAAAGCAATCGTGCACGACGGCCGGAACGGCCTGGAGGGCTTGGCATATAAGGAGACGGCAGAGGAGCAGCAGCCCGGACCGGGAGAGGTGAAGGTGCGGCTGCGGGCCGCGGGCCTGAACCATCGGGATCTGTTCCTGATGGCCCGCCGAACGCCCCAAGACCCGCCATTTATTATTGGATCGGACGGCGCCGGGACGATCGAAGCCGTCGGGGAGAGGATCTCTCCCGACATCATCGGCGACGAAGTCATCATTCACCCTTGCCTTGACTGGGAGACGCCGGATATCGTCCCTGCCCTTCCCGCCATTGTCGGCGGCCCATCGGACGGGACCTTCGCCCAGAGCATCGTCATTCCCGCCCGCAACGCTTTCCCGAAGCCGGCATACCTGACTTGGGAAGAAGCGGGCGTGCTCCCCTTGTCCGCATTGACAGCCTACCGGGCTCTGTTCACGAGAGGACGGCTTCAGCCCGGGGAGCATGTCGTCATTCCGGGCATCGGCGGCGGGGTCGCAACCTATGCCCTGCTCATGGCTTCGGCGGCGGGAGCAAGAGTGAGCGTCACGTCGCGGAGCGAGGCGAAGCGGCACAGGGCGCTGGAGCTTGGGGCGCATCATGCCTTCGACAGCCAATGCGAATGGAAGGACGAGATCGGAAGCGAAGCGGCCGACTTGATCCTGGACAGCATCGGGCCGGCGACATTCCCGCAATATTTCGAGATCATCAAGCCGAATGGCCGCATCGTCACGTTCGGCGCCAGTTCGGGCGACCGCATGGAGATTCCGGTCAGGGCGATCTTTTTCCCGCAGATTAGCATTATCGGAACGTCTATGGGAAGCCGCCAGGAGTTCGAAGACATGCTGAAGTTCATGGAGCGCCATTCCATCCGGCCGGTTGTCGACCGTGTATACCCGCTGCAAGATACGGTTCAAGCCTTCGAACGGATGCGGCAGGCCGAGCAATTTGGTAATATCGGGTTAACCATAGAATAAGAGAGGAAGGAGGCTGACGTCCGGTGGACGCGAAGCGAGAGCTCACAACCCGGGAAGGGCAAGCCATGCAGATGCCGCTGATGAAGGACGAGCATGTCGCAGCGGCGGAACAAGCCATTCTGTATATGAAAAGTCATCTGGAGGAAGAAATCACGTCCGAGCAGCTGGCGGCTCATGTGGGATACAGTCCGTATCATTTCACGCGAATATTCAAGAACGTGACCGGCATCTCTCCGCGCCATTATTTGTCCGCCCTGCGGATGGAATCCGGGAAATCGGCGCTGTTCCAGGAGCCGTCGCGCCTCGTCAAAGTGCTGCTGTCGATCGGATTCCGCAGCGCCGGCTCGTTCAACACGCGGTTCAAGCAGCAGGTCGGCGTGCCGCCGCGGGCATTCCGCGTCGGCTCCCAAGCGTTAGCGGCCTATATGAATCAATTCAAGGATCGCGAACTGTCGCTGCCCGCCCCCGGTAAGGAGGCGGCTCCGCAGATTACGTGCCGGATTGAAGCGCCTGCCTCCTTCCGGGGCTTGATTTTCATCGGCCTGTTCCCTCGTCCGATCCCGGATCGGCGGCCGGTTGCCGGGACGGCGCTCGCCGGAGGGAAGCGGACTTGCGCGTTCTCGGACGTGCCGCCAGGGACGTATTATGCGCTCGCCGCCGGTATCCCGTGGAGTCTCCGCCCGAAGGATTATTTTGTGCTGGATCGCGCCATCCGGGGGAAATATCCTTCCGCCATCGAAGTGAATGATCGGACAGCGCTGGGAATTGCGATTCAACTGCGGGACCCGCTTCCCTGCGATCCGCCGATCGTTGTCAGCCTGCCGCAGCTCCTTTTCGAGAAGAACAGGGACAGCAACACCGCAAAGTAGAAGAATTCCCCGGCAGCGAACCCCGATATAATGGAGGCGGTACGAATACCAGAAAAGGGGGAGCAACATGCCGAAGCTAGGTGTTATATCGATTTATGTATCCGATCTGGAGCTGGCGAAGGAGTTCTACTGCGGCAAATTGGGCTTCGAGATATCGCGGGAGTACGATGCGAATACGGTTAGCTTGAAGCATGAAGGCATCCCGATCGTGCTGTACCGGGTGGAGCAGCCGGCCCAGCCGGTCTATCCGCAGCAGGCCCAGGTCGTGATCGGCCTGGAGACAGACAACCTGGCCGCCGCCATCGCCGACCTGGCGGCCCAAGGGATCGAAGCCGTCTACGATGGGCCGCAGCCATGCCCCCGGGGGGCCTATAACGCAATCCGGGATCCGTCCGGCAATGTCATCGAGTTATTGGAATTCAGCAGCGTCCGTCCCGGCAATGAGACACAACGGACTTCTGGCGTCCTTCCATTGAGAAAGGGGATCTCGATAGATGACGATTACCGAAGAAATAAGGATTGAAGCCGAGCCGGAGCTCGTATGGGCAGCGTGGACCCAATCCGCCCGCATTACGCAGTGGTTCGCTCCGGCGGCCGACATCGAGCCCAGGGCCGGCGGCAAATTCGAGCTGTACTTCAATCCCGCCAGCAAAGAAAGCATGAGCACGATAGGCTGCAAAATTGTCCGCTACGACGAGCCACGCTCGTTCACGTTCCAATGGAAGGGACCCGATCCGTTCGCCGACACGATGAATCGGCAGGAGCTGCTGACGCTGGTGAAGGTCACGCTGGAGCCGGCGAAGCGAGGCACGGCGGTTCGGCTCGAGCATAGCGGCTGGATGGACACGGAAGCAGGGAAGCAAGTGCGGCAGTGGCATGTCCAGGCTTGGCGGCAGATGCTGGCCAGCCTGAAGGCGATGCTCGAGTCCGGCGAAGGAGCCGGATGCTGCCCATAGCGAAGAGCCCCGGGACAGTTCCCGGGGCTCTTCGCTGTGCGATGCCGCGTCTCCCTAGTATGCGCGAAGCACGTGAAGCAGGTAGTCTTTGCGGTTCAGCGGATTATAATCCGACCGCTTCCGCACCGGATACCCGGCTTCCATCCGGATATATCCGCACGGCCGGGCGATGAACACGCCCTCCCCTTCCGTAATCGCATGGAGACTGCGCTTGAACGCCTCCGTCGTCCGGACCGGGATCGTTCCGGTCAGCAGGCAGGTGTCGGCGGACATGACCGGCTCCTTCATCACCGCCCGCAACCCGGCCAAGCGGTGCATAGCGGAGCTTACGCTGCCGGTGGGAACGGTAAGCTCGTATTCATGGATGGGCTCATATACGTCCGTTCCGGCCCGGGACAACGCCTCCATGAGCACCAATGGCACCAGCTTCCGGAAATCGCCGGCTACCGTAACCGGACTGGCATATCCGGTATGGGACAAGGTGACGGCAATGTCCGTCACTTCCCAGCCGTACAAGCCTTGGTGCAGCGTGGCATACACCGTATCCTCAATCGCCGCGTGGAATGCGAGCGGCAGCGCCCCCAGTTCCACCTCCAAGCGGTAGGTTACGCCGCTTCCGGGCTCGCCCGGATCGATCCGGAAGCCGACCGTGGCATAGAACGGATTCCCTTCCGCCCCCATGAATTCCACGGCCGCCCCGGTCCCCCGCGGCTTCTCGATGCAGACGATCCGCGTCTCCGCGAAGCGGACATCCATTTGATAAGCTTCCTTGAGCGTCGATTCAATCACTTCTTTTTGCACTTCGCCGAACAATCGAATATAGGTCTCCCGGTGATGCTCATCCCGCCAGATATGGATAAGCGGATCTTCCTCCGCCATCTTCATCAAGGCTTGATACAGAGCATGATCGCGGCTCTTCGGAACCGCCTCGATCCGCGATTCCATCTGCGGCGCGGCGACGTGAATCTCTCGAATCCGCTCCGTCCAGGTTCCGATCACATCGCCGATGCGAACGTCCCGCAAGCCCCACACTTTGCAGAATTCGCCGGCTCCCGCGCTCGCCGCATCGGCCGTCCGCCCGCGATCGAAGAGCTGGATCCGCTTGACCTTATAGGAAGCGGCCTCAATCTGTCCGTCCGCCTGCTTCCGGTTCACTTGAACCATCTGTCTGACGTCGAAGCTTCCGCTAAATACGCGGATATAGGCGATTTTCTCCCCGGAGGATGCCCGTTCAATCTTGAACACGACTCCGCATAATGGCGCATCTTCGCATGCCTGCGGCGCGGGAATGAAGCGGGCGATGGCTTCCAGCAGCTCATTGATGCCGATCCCGGTCATGGCGGAACCCGCCAGAATCGGGTATACCTGAGCCTTCCGGATAAGTCGGGTCAGCGTCTCCTCGATTCGGGAGCCGCTTATCTCCTCGCCGTATACATACGAAACGAGAAGCTGTTCATCATGTTCGGCCGCCAGCTCGATGCATTGCGCATCGTATTCCGGGTTCTCCTTGCCGCACTGTTTTTTGACGATATCGGCCTGCTTCGTCCCCGCTTGCACGGTCCCGTACAGCGGAATGGCGCTGCGGGACAGCCGTTGGCGAATCGCCTCGAAGACCGCCTCAGGCTGCGCCCCGTTCCGATCGATTTTGTTCACGAACAGGATAACCGGAAGCTTCAGCTTCTCAAGCACCGCCATCAACAGCTTCGTCTGCGCCTGAATGCCCTCTACCGCCGACAGGACGAGAACGGCTCCGTCCAACACGCCGAACGCCCGCTCCACCTCGGCGATGAAGTCGGCATGGCCGGGGGTATCGATCAGATTGATCTTAACCTCGTTGACGATGAAAGACACGACCGACGCCTTGATCGTAATCCCTCTTCTTCTCTCCAACTCCAGGGAGTCCGTCTGGGTGTTGCCCGCATCGACCCCGCCCAGCTCCCGGATGACCTTCGTCTCATATAATAATCGTTCAGTCAGGCTCGTCTTGCCTGCGTCGACATGGGCGACGATTCCGATATTGATTGTCTTCATTTACAAAAATCCTCATTTCTTCTCTCATATTGTTCTCCTTTCGCAATGTGGTGCTTTGCCGCATGCTAATCACACTCCCGTTCATAATGTACCTTCAGTATAATAAGAGATCGGAAAAATGACAAAATAAAACATCGCGGCACAGCGCCGCGATGCTATTTTTCTATCAAGTAAGGGCTTACAAACCAGTAGAGGCGATTATAGCCAGGTCTTGAAATAGCCCTGCTTCACCGGGATGCCATGCCGCTCGGCCCAACGGGCCAGTTCGTTCATCCCGCCGTTCTCCCCTCCCGAGAACCGGAAGCAGCAATAGCCCGGTATGGAGGTCTTCCCCTTCAGCCGGATGCCTACAGCGGCTTGACGATACCCCTTCACCACGATCTCTTCCACTTGATCCGCGGCGATGGATTTCCCTCGAATCGTGATGGACTCTGCGTTCGCCCGAATGTCTGCCGTTCCCTTCTTCATTCGCACGCATATTTCCGCACACAGCGATCCAATGAGCACCGCCAAGGCGGCCATTTGCAGGAAAAACAGCACAGGCACGGTCTGTTCGGTCATCATCGCCACGTGCAGCATCGCGGCACTGAACAGGAAGGTTGACACAAGCACTTCCTTCGTCCTCGTCGGATACATGATTCGATAATGCATAATGATCCGCTCCATTCTGTAAAGTGATGATTACGGATGGTCTCTCATTAGCAGCTTTTTCCTTTATTATATCACCATTGTTACGATTTTTGACACATATTTTTCACAGAATGGACAATTATGAACGATGCGTGACCACGAGCCCTTGGGAGCGGCACTGCCCCGGCGACATGTACTTGTCTTTCGATACCGTCCTTCTCCTGATAGGATGGCATAGATATAAATTGACGCAGACGTCAGTGAAAGCTATAATAAACTGACAATCATGTTAGTGAATTGAGGTGATCCGATGTCGCCGCGAACCAAGGAACAGAACGAGCGAATGCGCGCCGCACGGATGAAGCTGATTCGCCAGGCCGCATATGAGGTCTATCTTGACCGAGGAATCCACTGCACCGAGATGAATGAGATCGCGATTCGGGCCGGCGTCGCCCGAGCTTCTATTTACTATTATTATCAGGATAAATGGGAGCTGTTCCGGCTTCTTTTTCTCGACTTCATCGAGCATACCCGGCAATGGGCCGGGCGGATGCTGGATACTGGGGAAACGCCGGCCGCGCGTCTTCAGCGGCATGCCCGTTTTTATATGCTGCGAGCGGCGGAAGATCCGTCCTTCCTCCTGCTCTCCCGCCGCATCGATGAAGATCTGCCAGCCGTCTTCGGCGAGCATGCCGGGGAGCAGCGGGGTCTTCTCCGGCTTCGCCCCACTCTTATCCGAACGTTCCGCGAGGGCATGACAGCCGGGCAACTGCGGCGGTCCGACCCGTCCCTTGCCGCCGATCTGTACTGGGGGGCCTCTTCGGCGCAATGGCCAGCCTGTCTGGGCGGCAGGCAACCGGGGAGGAACTGGAAGCCCGGGTGGATGAAGCGGTAGAGCTTCTATTCGACGGATTGATACATGAGCCTCAAGGAAATGATGACTCGCACCGCCGCGATGCATAGGCTCCATGAAAAAGGCATTACGGATTGGCATGAAGCAGCTGTAGCCCGAAGCGGCAGAAAGAAGGAGCGCGGGGCTTGCCCGGAATCATCGGCGGGGCTGCCCGACTTCAAAGAGAATTCTTGCAAGCGGACAGAAGATCAGGAGGAGAGTCAATGATAATACTGAAATCGAACGAAGAGATCGGCATCATGAGAGAAGCCGGGCGCATTGTCGCTGAATGCCATGCCAAGCTGGCCGAGGCGATCAAGCCGGGCGTCACGACGACAGCGCTTGATCGGCTGGTGGAGCAGCATATCCGTTCACGCGGGGCCGTGCCGAGCTTTCTCGGCCATCACGGCTTCACCGCTTCAATCTGTGTGGCGAAGAACGATGTCATCTGCCATGGCTTCCCGGATGGCGAGCCGCTTGAGGAAGGCGATATCGTCACGATCGACATCGGCGCGCATTATCGCGGCTATCATGGCGATTCCGGCTGGACCTATGCCGTCGGCACCGTATCCGACGACATCCGGCAGTTGATGGACGTCTGCCATAAGGCCCTGTTCCTCGGCATCGAGCAAGCCGTCCCCGGCAATCGCGTCGGCGATATCGGGTTCGCGATTCAGACCCTGGCCGACCGCCATGGTTACGGCAATGTCAGAGACTTCACCGGACACGGAATCGGCCAGGAGCTATGGGAGGAGCCGGCCGTTCCCCATTTCGGACGGCCGGGTACGGGTCCGAGATTGAAGCAGGGCATGGTCATCGCCATCGAACCGATGCTGACCTTGGGCGACTATCACGCCTATGTCGAAAGTGACGGCTGGACCGCCCGGACCGCTGATCACTCGATCTGCGTCCAGTATGAGCACACCGTGGCGATTACCGGCAACGGTCCTGAAATATTGACGAAGCTGTAGTCTCCGCCACGGCTTGAATGAAGGTTAGCGGCTGCGGCTGCGGATAAGCTGACATCCAGCAAAAAAAGGCTCAAGCGCATAGACGCTTGAGCCTTTTGCTGTCATCCGGATGTCGGCGGATGTGTGGTTGTGCTTGCTTATTTGAACACTTTCATGCGCTCTTCCAGCGGTTGGAACTGCTTCTCGCCCGGTTCGGCCGTCGGCTTGCCGAACGGCATTTGCGCGATCAATTTCCAGGTGCTTGGAAGGTTCCATTCCTTGCGTACCGCATCGTCGATCAGCGGATTGTAGTGCTGCAGCGTCGCGCCGTAGCCTTCCGCTTCCAGAGCGGTCCACACGACCAATTGCAGCATGCCCGACGATTGCTCCGACCAGACCGGGAAATTGTCTTTATACAAGGCGAATTTCTCTTGCAGTCCTTCGATAACCGTTTGATCCTCGAAATAGAGAACGGTTCCGTAACCGTTGCGGAAGGAGCGCATCTTCTCTTCGGTCGGACCGAAGTTCTCGGCCGGCACGACTTGCCGCAGCGTCTCGGTCGTCAAATCCCACAGCTTGTCATGCTGCTCCTTCAGCAGCACGACGACGCGGGCGCTCTGCGAGTTGAAGGCTGAAGGCGTATGCAATACAGCCTCTCCAATCAAGCGCTCCAACTGCTCGTCGCTCAGCACAGACTCCTTGCTGATCGCATAGATGCTGCGTCTTTTTTTGATAGCCTCGAGAAACTCTTTACTCATCTGAACCACTCCTTTTCATCTATCGAAAATTGCCTACACATGCTATAATAAACGATAGATCGATTTAATATAAGTAGGCACAACTATGTGCTGTAGTATCACCAAAGATACCGTCTTTATACAGGGGGATGGAATGAAATGAACAAGACCAATCCAGCGCAGTGCGAAATTGCCGTCGCTTTGGATGCCATTGTCGGCAAATGGAAGCCGATTATTCTCATGCAGCTCATTACCGGAGGCACGAAGCGCTTCAGCGAGTTGAAGCGGCTGAATCCCGACATCACCCAGCGCATGCTGACGCTGCAGCTGCGCGAGCTGGAAGAACAGGATCTCGTGCAGCGCGTCGTCTACCCGGTCGTTCCGCCCAAGGTCGAGTACTCCATTACGGAATATGGCCAGAGCCTCGTGCCGATTCTAGAAGCAATGCATAACTGGGGCAGGGCCCATTCCGAACGGATGAATCAGAAAAAAGCGCAGCAGCGGGCCGTGGAGACCAGGTGAGTTCCGCCTTGCCCCTGCCCCTGGCAGTCGGGTTCTCTAATTCCCGTCTCCGGGAGATGCCGCCAACTTCTTATCCCCGGATTATTTCTCCCCAATGCCGCAGGAATCGTCCGTGCACAGCCCTTCCCCGCCTTCCGGGGTCAACACCGTCAGCGGATGCTCTTCCTTCCAGGCTTTATCCAATACTTCGAGGAACATCTCCGGCTGCTGGGCTCCGCCAACCGCATACTTCCGGTTGAAGACGAAGAACGGCACGCCGCGGCAGCCCAATTGATTGGCTTCGCGCATCTCCTGCTCGACCTCGGAAGTGAATTGCGTACTCTCCAGCACCGACGCGGCAGCTTCCCGATCCAGTCCCGCCTCTGCGGCCACGGCAAGCAGCGTATCCTTCTCGCTGACGTTTTTCCCATCGGTGAAGTATGCCTTGAACAGCAATTCCGCCGCCTTGTCCCGCTTCCCATGCTGTCCGGCGAAGTGAATCAGGCGATGCGCATCCATCGTGTTCGTCATGATCATCGAATCGAAGTGATAATCGATCCCCGCTTCCTTGCCTTGACGGACAATATCTTCATGCATGGCGATCGACTGCTCCCGGCTGATGCCATACTTCTCGGCGATTGCCGTATACACATCTTGCGTCGGATGCTTCTCCGCATTCGGGTCAAGCTGGAAGCTGCGGTAAATAACCTCCACCTTATCCCCGTGCCCGAATCGGCTCAACGCTTCCTCGAACCGGTGCTTCCCGATATAACAAAATGGACATGCAACGTCCGACCAAATCTCTACTTTCATCCTGTCATTCCTCCTGACTGCCAACCGAAATTTGCCTTCTTCCCCATTATATCTCGAAATAAAGATAAATCCAACCTGCCTTACAGCAGGCCCGCCTCCGTCAGAAATCGCTTCGCGACATCATGGGGGCTTCTGCCCTTTGCGTTCACCTCGTAATTCATCTCCCGCATCTCGTCATCCGTAATGCGGCCTCCCAGCCGGTTCAATGCTTCTGCCAGCTCCGGATACCGCTTCGCCGTATCGCTGCGCATAAGCGGCGCGCCCTGATAAGGCGGGAACAGATGCTTGTCATCCTCCAGCACGACCAGATGATGTTGTCTAATCTCGCTATCTGTAGAATACGCATCCATCAGATTAATATCCCCTGATTCGATGGCTGTATAACGAAGCTTCGGCTCCATCGTCTTCATCTGCGGGAACGCAATGCCGTACCGCTCCTGAATCCCGCGGTAGCCGTCCTCCCGATCGGCGAATTCCAGCGTGAAGCCGGCCTTCATCCTCTGCTGTACGCCCTCCAGATCGCTTATCGTCTTCAAATGATATTTCTCCGCCACTGCCGCAGGGACCGCCAGCGTATAGGTATTGTTGTACTGCATCGGTTCGAGCAGTTCCATATCGAATTGCTCCTTCAGCCCGCTCCTTGCCTGCTCGTAGACTTGCGCGGCATCAGTGCTGTCCGCCGTCTCTCTCAGAAATTCGGAAATGGCCGTTCCCGTGAATTCCGGATAAATATCGACGCTTCCCGATTTCAACGCCTGGAAGACAAATGAGGTTTTCCCGAAGCCAGGTTTAAGCTCGACCTTCAGATCGGTATTCTGTTCGATAAGCAACTGGTACATGTGAATAAGAATCTCCGGCTCCGCGCCGAGCTTGCCGGCGATGACGATCTCCTTCGGCTGATCCCGCGCGGCCAAGGGAAGGACAATCAGGAGGAACACTGCGGCTCCCAGGATACCGAACGCAGTCAGCAGCCGGTGGAAGGGCAGGCGTTCGAGCTTGCGCAGCAGGACATCAAAGAACAAGGCCAGCAGCGCGGCCGGAACGGCTCCCAGCACAATAAGCAGCGCATCGTTGCGATCGATGCCAAGCAATATGAGGTCCCCAAGTCCTCCCGCCCCGATCAGAGCCGCCAACGTGGCCGTACCGACAATTAGCACCATCGCGGTACGAATGCCGGCCATAATGACCAGGAGCGCCAGCGGCAGCTCGACCTTGAGCAAGCGCTGCAGATTGCTCATCCCCATCGCTTGGGCCGCTTCCGTGAGGGCAGGGTCGACTTCCTTAATGCCAGTGTAAGTATTCCGCAGGATGGGAAGCAGCGCATAGGCCACCAATGCGGTAATCGCGGGGAGCGTCCCGATGCCGAGGAGCGGAATGAGCAAGCCGAGGAGGGCCAGCGACGGAATCGTCTGCAGCACTGCGGAGAGGCCAATCAGTCCTTCCGCCATTTGGGGATGGCGCGAAATTTGGATGCCGAGCGGCACCGCGATCATGCAGGCAATGAAAAGGGCGACGAACGAAATCTGAACATGCGTGAGCAGAGCGCTCAATAGTTGGTCTTGCCGTTCTCTCAACAAGTCGAATAGGATACTCATGAATCGGAACCTCTTTCCTGCGGATCGCTTCCCGTTATGCGGACGTGACGGGCTTCTCCGCATCATTGGATTATCATATTATTGATTGTCCAATCGCCGCACGGGTCAATCGGGAATCGATTACGGTACGGCTTGAGCGGCTTCCTATGTGGACGCGATGCAACGAAAAAGCGGCCGTTTGCCAGCCGTTTTTCATGATTTTTCTCTTGAATTCTATGTGTTGAGCCATCTTCAATATGTGCTGTACCCTAAAAATGCCGTTGGCGGAGCGGCGGGTTGTTTGCACCATTCACCTCACGAGAAAATATAGTTTCAACATAAACTATAAATATGGATTTGATGGGATTTTATTTTTCCAACTACAACAGAAAGACTTCACATAATGCAGCTACTAAATTCCCTGCATTTGACATCCAGAGCAACACATGCAAAAATAATATTGTTTCATTTGAAACAATATTTATCTGTCATTATCATCTTCCTAAAAGAATGGAGCGTGACTGGTATGAAAAAGGCTGATGTTATCATTGTCGGAGGCGGTCCGGCAGGACTGATGGCGGCCTGTGAGCTGGCGCTTCGCGGGGTTAACGCCCTGGTCCTCGAGCGCCGATTGGAACGGGTACGCAATTCACGGGCCCTTACCCTTCATCCCCGCTCTCTGGAGCTGATGGCGATGCGAGGAATCGCGGATCGCTTCCTTGCCCGGGGACAAACGCTGCCGACGGGCCATTATGCCAATCTGGAGACCCGATTGCGGTTCGATGCGCTGGAGACGGATTATCCCTTTACGCTGTTGATTCCCCAATTTGTTACGGAGGAGCTATTGGAGCAGCGTGCGAGGGAGCTTGGGGCAGCCATATGGCGGGGGCATGAAGTTACCGGATTCACACAGGATGCTCAAGCGGTTCACGTTCACTCGCATAGTCGGGATGGAGCCATGTTGCTGGAGGCACGGTATGTGATCGGAGCAGACGGAGCGCGAAGCTTCGTTCGTCGTCAGTCGGGCATTCCCTTCCCGGGGACCGACACGGCTTCGACGGGTATTTTAGGCGACATCGTGCCGGAGGAACCGCCGGAACACCCATTTCTATCCATCTTTAACGAGCATGGATTATTACTCATGGTTCCGCTTGGCAAGGAGACCTGCCGGTTCGCGATCATCGACCCGCTCTATCAGCATCTGCCTGCAGATGTGCCGGTCACGCTCGAAGAGCTGCAGGGCGGGATCGAGCGGATTACCGGCAAGACGCTCCGCATTCGTTCCACCGTCTGGCTGTCCCGATACGGCGATGCCAATCGGCAAGCGGAAGTATACAGGGCTGGCCGGGTATTTCTTGCTGGCGATGCGGCCCATATCCATTTCCCGGCTGGAGGGCAAGGCTTGAATGTCGGACTTCAAGACGCATTCAATCTGGGGTGGAAGCTGGCGGCCGCCCTCCGCGATGAAGCGAAGGCCGACTGGCTGCTCGGCAGCTACCATGCCGAGAGACATGAAGCAGGACGGCAACTTCTCGCCGACACGAGAGCCCAGGGTCAACTGATGACGGACTTCTCGGAGGCGGGAACCGCCCTCAGACAATTGGTATCCCGCCTTCTCTCCTTCCCTGACGCCAATCGGTCGATAGCGGAGCAGGTCGGAGCGACCGGAATCGCGTATTCGCCTCTTCCGGGCACAGGCACGAATCCGTGGATAGGCCGGCGCTGCCCGAATCTGAGGCTTGTCCTGCCAGATGGCGCGCCTCTTACGCTCTATCAACTGATGCATGGCGGACAGTTCGTGCTTATTCATCATCCAGAATCCGGTTCACTCCCGCAGGATCGGCCGGATTCATGCGCCGATTCTCCTATCCGCGTCATCACCGCCACAATCGAGGATGCCGGAATGGAGGGCATCGAGGCGCTGCTCGTTCGCCCGGACGGACATATTGGGTGGGCGATCGCACAGGGCGAGACGACAGCTTCGACGGAAGACAGGTATAATGGGCTGCGAAAGTGGCTCTTCCCTGTGCCTGAATTGCGAAGCTAGAGTTAAATGGAAAATGTTTCGTAAAGAGGCCGCTGCTCAGAGTCATGCTCTGGGCGGCCTGATTACGGAGGCGTGAGACCGGCTCGCTGTCTGCCCTTTCTGTTCGCGCCGCTCATCCGGCAGCCCGCCGCCCTCAATCGCAGTTGCTATCACTCCCGGTGTCACATGCCGAATCGGAAGAACCCGTCAAGCTCGCAGCGCTGTTCTCCCCTTGCCGCATCCAAGTGAACGCGGCCGATAAGGGCAAGGGCTTCAGAATATGCCCCAGCTTATAATTCAGTCCGTATAGCCCGGACAAGGCGAGATAAGCGGCGGCGAGCCCTGCAATCAAGCCGTTCGGCGATCCGAGCCCCCAAGGGGCTCCGTAGGCAAGCAGGCTGAGATATATTAGCAGGATACAGCCGAGAAAGCATGCGGAAAAGAAATAAAAGTGCTTGATCGGATAACGCTCCCGCCGCCGATTGGGTCTTGGGTGGTTCTTGTTCGGATTGCGTTTCAACATGCCCTTCACCAAGAGGGAGGCATAAAAGCAAAACAATAAAAAACAAAAGAAGACCGAGACGGCGCATACGAAAAAAAGCAAATTTTCCACTATTCATCACCTGTTCTATACTGCTGGATAACCATCGGGGAGGCACGGCAGGAACAATCGTTCCGCTGCAGCCTCCCGATAGGTTCATCCCGACCAATCGGTCAGGTTCCGCAAAAGGTTCGATAAGGACACGCAGATGGTTCAGGCAGCGCGGCGTATTCCTCTTGTTCCGGGGAGTAAGCGTAAGGATTGGCAAGCACAGCCAGCAGCCGCTCCATTACGCTGTAATCTCCCTGCTCCACTGCCGCTTCGAGCGCTTCTTCCACCCGGTGGTTGCGCGGGATTACCGCCGGATTGCTGTCTCGCATCAACTGGCGCGAGGAAGCTTCCGGCTGCTCCTGTCTGCCCCGTCGCGCCTGCCACCGCTCATGCCACTGCGCATATTCGCCCGTTCCGAACAGGCCCGTCTCCTCCGTGTCACCAAAAGTCAAGGCGCGGAATGTATTCGTATAGTCGGCCGAATGCTCCTCCATCAGGTCAAGAAGCTCTTCGATCAGGGACTCATCCTCCGCCTCTTCATCGAATAGCCCCAGCTTCGCCCGCATTCCTGCAAGCCAATGGCGTTGATAGAGCTTGGTGAACGCCGCAATCTCCTGCTCGGCCAGCTCGATAGCCTGCTCCTGCTTCTCATGCAGCAGCGCCTCGGCCAGCCTCGCAAGATTCCATGCGCCGATATACGGCTGGTTGCCATAGGCATAGCGCCCCTGCACGTCAATGGAACTGAACACGGTCGCCGGATCATAGGTGTCCATGAAGGCGCAAGGCCCGTAATCAATGGTCTCGCCGCCAATCGCCATATTGTCGGTGTTCATCACCCCGTGAATGAAGCCCGCGTGCATCCATTGGGCTATCAGCTTGGCCTGGCGCTTGCCGACTTCCCGCAGAAGGGCCCGATACCGGTTCTCGCTCGGGTCAGCTTCCGGAAAATGTCTCTGCCACGCATAATCGGCCAGCGCTCTCAGTTCCTCCACCTTGCCCCAGTGCGAAGCGTATTCGAACGTGCCGACGCGAAGATGGCTGGCCGCCACGCGGGTCAGCACCGCGCCTGGCAGCCCGGTCTCGCGGTATACCGGCTCGCCCGTCGTCACGACCGCCAGGCTGCGGGTGGTCGGAATGCCAAGCCCATGCATGGCTTCGCTGATAATATATTCGCGGAGCATGGGCCCCAGCGCCGCGCGGCCATCTCCCCCGCGGGAGTATGGCGTCCTGCCCGAGCCCTTCAATTGAATGTCCATCCGCTCTTCCGCGGGCGTGATCTGTTCGCCTAGCAGGATCGCCCGTCCGTCCCCCAGCATCGTAAAATGCCCGAACTGATGCCCCGCATAGGCCTGGGCAAGCGGCGCGGCGCCCTCGGGAATCCGGTTGCCCGCAAACACTGCCGCCCCGTCATCGCTCTTCAGCTCCGGGACATTCAGTCCAAGGGATGCCGCCAATTTTTCGTTAAATACAACCAGCTTCGGCGACCGCACCGGAGTGGGGCTTTGCTTCGTAAAAAATAGCTGCGGCAGTCGGGCATAACTGTTATCGAAATTCCATCCTTCCGGAATTGCTTTTTTCTCCGTCATCGTATCTCCCTTTTCCTGTGTTTATAAATATAGCGTTTGCTCCTGTTCATTTCTTATGCTTCATTGCTCAGCTTGTTCTTGGCTCATATTTGATTTTTTGTAGGCCAGCGGCGTCATGTTCATCGCCTGCCGGAACTTGTCGATGAAATAACTCGCGCTGTTAAATCCGACTTGATAAGAGACCTCTGTCACATTGGCGTCTGCTTGCTGCAATAAAACCAAGCTTTTTTGAATTCTATAGTCTATTACATAGCTAAGCGGCGTTGTTTTCAGCATTCGCTTAAAATACCGGCAGCATTCGGAACGGCTTAATTGACCCGCTCTGGCAATGTCCTCCAGCCTGATGTTCTCCGTGTAATGGAGATGTATCCATTGTAGCATTTCCTTCATTCGCTCACTCTTGACCATGGCCGTCTGATCATATTCGAGTGGAAATCCATTCTCGATTAGGCTCTTCCAAATGAACGTGAGCTGCAGGTTGATGTCGATTTCATAGTAAGGCGTCTTTTGTTCGATCCATTGATGGATTTTGCCGATGGCATCTAAAATGTTTTTCCCCCACGGCTCATATGCATGCAAGTACAAGTATGGCAAATTCGTCGCTTGAATGTAGGGATAGACATAGCTTGTATAAAGTTCTTGAGGCAAGACGAATTGCGGAGATACATTGAGACATATATAAACGCAGCCCGAGTGATTTTTATCTTCGGCCATATGAAGACAGCCGCTGTTGATGAATACCCCCTCTCCTTCTTGAACCACTAATTTTTCTTCATTGATTTGAAAGACGGCTTCCCCTTTGCGGATCAGCACAAATTGAAGTTCATCATGCCAATGAAGCGGAATATAACCATTTATATTTTGCTGAATCGAAGTTTTATAACAGGCCATTGGCAATTCAACGGTGCGGTGCCGGGTCAGCTCTTTCAAGTTATGGTCAATCTTGAAATTTTTGATTTGCACAGGCTCGCCTCAATATATTGATATTTTTTCATTCGATTGAAGTATTAATTTCCGGATTTTTTCCTTATTATATCACTATTATTGGATTTAAGGGTGAGGGTTCAACGATGAAGACAAATACGAGAACAATGGGTTTTTTTCTAGTTATCACCGGGGCAATTCTATGGGGCATTGGGGGCACGGTCGCCCAAAAGCTATTTCAACAATTCGCCATTGAGGTCAATTGGCTTGTCACGACACGCTTGCTTATTGCTGGCGTTCTGCTGTTAACGGTTCAATTCTTCCGAAAAGACCGTTCACAGATTGTAGGGGTATGGAAAAACAGAAAGACAGCTTGTCAGCTCATTATCTTCGGATTATTCGGCATGCTCGCGGTTCAATACACCTATATGGCCTCCATTCAGCATGGGAATGCCGCCGTTGCCACGCTGTTGCAATATTTAGCGCCGGTCATGATCATTCTGTACTCCCTGATTCGCAGACAATCCGTGCTGACGCGGCAGGATGTGTTTACCGTTACTCTCGCTTTGGCAGGCTGCTTCTTTTTGTTGACGAATGGTTCACTCTCTCAGCTGTCGGTGCCGGCACCTGCCGTCGTATGGGGTGTGCTATCTGGAATCGCGCTGGCCTTTTATACTTTATATGCGGTTCCTTTACTCGCGCAATATGATTCCCTTGTCATTGTCGGCTGGGCGATGATCCTGGGCAGTGTGGCTTTAAGCTTCATCCATCCGCCATGGCGCATGGACTTCAACAACTTAACGGCCGAAGCGTATGGATATCTGCTTTTTGTTATTATATGCGGTACGATGCTTGCGTTCTGGTTCTATATCGAAAGCTTGCAAAGTCTGCTGCCGAAGGAAACAAGCCTTCTCGGCAGCTTAGAGCCATTGGCGGCTGTATTCGCAACCGTCTTGTGGCTGAATGAACCGTTCGGATTGTTGCAATGGGTCGGCGCCGCCTGTATTCTGGGCATGATCTTCATGCTGGCGTTGAAGAACTAAAGGCATCCTTGTGTTCATCCCCTTATGGATCGGGAAATGCTGCTCGTATTATTCCTTATTTATCAATATAATATAGCATGATAGGGCGTCTGAGCGATGAAAACTGGACAACTTCGGGATTGGTTAACGGCTTAGATGGATTGTGCAACTGTTTTGTTCAAGGGAGGATTTGATATGAGCGGGATTGCTCAAACCCCACAGCCACCGTATTATGCCGTCATTTTTACTTCCGAACGAACCGATGGGGATCATGGCTATGCTGAAATGGCCGAGGAAATGGTCAAGCTTGCATCGCGGGTTGCCGAAAAAAACTGCAAAACTACAGCATTCCCTTGGGGCGATCACTCCGTTTCAGGAATTCCTGCAAAACTGCAGGAATTGAAGCCATATCAGCGGATAGAATGCAAAAATCGGCGAAAATGATGCACTTTTGCAGGAATGGCATCAGATAGCAGCTGAACTAGTGAAAATTCCTGCATCTATCAGGCGGTTGGAAAACCCCTGTTTTTTGCGAAGGGGTGTAGATGGTCCATTTTCCTCATCCAAACTTTGGCTCTTAGAGCGTTTTAAATCGATTTTTTCTACCGGGAGAAGAGAGCCATCACAGGTGAAAAGTCCCATAGCCTACGCAATGGCCTGATTTTACGGGATCCAAGCGACCGCGTCGGATTGCTGGGGGCATCATCGCCTTCAGGAAGCATTATCGGCCTGCTCGAAGCATCGTTGCCTCCTGGGGCTAGACGTGCGGAGGAAATTGCTGCTATTTTACAGGAATTTCGGCTTAATGAGTCCACATCCCGAGGAATTGCTGCAAATCTGCATCATTTTAGGCCCTTTTGCTTCAAGCCGAAGCGAAACGGGGGAAATTCCTGTAATTTTGCAGGATTCCGTTTCTGGAAATGTCGTCCATATCGAATTGCTGTATTTCTGCAGGATTTCGCTTACCGAATAGGCGTGTCTGGAGAAATCGTGGAGTTTTGCGGATTTCGCCTGCCGGATGGGCGTGTCCAGGGAAATGGTACAGTTTTCGTCCGGTAGAAATATCCATTTTCCTGCTCAAAACTTCTTTCTCAACAGCCTGATCTATGCAAGATTCGCTGTCTCCCCCGCCTTAAGCAGTAAAGGATCCTCCTCATTTCTCTTCACAAAATTTTAGCGAAGCATGTACTTTCCAGATAGACTAATTTTATTGGAAAATAATGAGATTGGAAATTTATACTGAACTTTTTCGTTACCGTATCGGCGCTGGTTAGCGAAAGAAAAGGTCTCTCAGGCTATCGAGCAAGCCTCGGCAGCATGGAAACGACAGAGATCATTTGCTATATTAAAATTAATAGATAGGAGTTTAATAGGAGAGAACTGGATTGAAGAAAAAAATGGTAACAGGCTTTATTTCCTTGATTGTATTTGTCATTGTCATCCTTACCGCCGGGAGCTTTTACTTTTATCACGTGGCGGTTGCTCGCGCTTCGAAAGACTTTTTGAGCGATAATCCCGATCTGAAAACCAGTCCGGAGGTGGAGGAATCGAAGGAAACCACGCGGGCGGACAAGGAATGGTGGAACAACCAAAGCTTTGAACGCTGGGAGATGGACTCGGATGACGGCATTCCTCTGAAGGCGTATTATTTGCCGGCATCGAAGCCGTCGGACAAAACAGTCATCATCGCGCACGGATATTCGGGGAACGCAACGCAAATGAGCGGTTACGCCAGAATGTACCACGATAAACGGGGCTACAACATCCTGCTCCCCGATGCTCGCGGACATGGGGAAAGCGGAGGCGATTATATCGGTTTCGGCTGGCCTGAGCGTAAGGATTATTTGAAATGGATTCAACGGGTTTTGGACGCGAATGGGAAGAATTCGCAAATCGTTCTCCACGGCGTGTCGATGGGAGGGGCAACCGTGATGATGACCAGCGGGGAGGATTTGCCGCCGAACGTGAAAGCCATCGTCGAAGACTGCGGTTATACCTCCGTGAAGGATCAGCTTTCCTTCCAGCTGCGGCGCATGTATCATCTACCGGCATTCCCGATCGTGGATACCACCAGCCTGCTGACCAGACTGCGGGCAGGGTACTTTTTCGGCGAAGCCTCCGCGTTGGAGCAGGTGAAAAAGTCGAAAACGCCGACTCTCTTCATTCATGGGGCCAACGATACGTTCGTGCCGACGGAGATGGTGCATAAGGTTTACGATAATTGCTCCGCCGAGAAAGAGCTATATATCGTTCCGAAAGCCGGACATGGAGAAGCCTACCGGATGGATCGGGCAACGTACGAGAAAACCGTGGCCGGGTTCATCGGAAGGTTCGTTCAATAAAGGCGGTTCACCTAAAGCCATCCCGTGCGGGATGGTTCAGGCTGTGAGCATGACCGCAATGCACCCGTTGCGTGAGTCCTTCTCATTGAGAAAACCCTGTACTTTTTAGAAAAGGACAGGGTTTTCTTTAACTCCCCCCTTATCCCCGGGCTACTTCCCATGAACACCGCGATGCCATGTCAACCAAATATGCGGATCGGGACCATAAGAGTTGCCCCACTGATTTTATGGCAGATTCAAGTTCTTTTATGGTCTCCTTATCTACAATTACACCTTTCGCAATGGCCTGAAAGATGTAGCTAAGACTATGTAGCGAATTATCGTATTGTCCGATGCCCGCATACTCCAAAACGCTTTTCATGTAATAATCCAACGATTTTTCGATATCTTCGTGATACAAGATATCCCCCATATTCTTGTAAAAACGAGCTAAAAGCGCTCGTTTAAAAGGCGTTGTGCGAATATCCTGCAGCGACTTCACCATTTGTTCTTCATAGACAAGAAGCTTCTTTGCTGAATGAAGGTCGTTTTTTTGTAAATATTGATCAAGTAGTTCAGCAACAGCATAAATAAGGTTGTATTCAGAAGTATTTTGTAAATAAGAACGCAACTTTGAAATCGAACTATCCACGTTCCCCATCTTACCCTCTATACAAGCCGACATAAAATGCACATTATCGGCTACATACGAAAAAGAGTACTTACTGTACTCATTTAGGTATACCTGGCTCGCCCTGTAATCACCAGTGTTATAGAAAGAATTGCATAGACTAAGATAAGCATTCGCTCTATATTCACCATTTTCTGAGTTATCGTTCTCCACCACATATTTCATATAGGGTACAGAGTCATCATAGTTCATTAAGCTGTCAGCGTGAACTCCTATTGAATAATAAAATATAATTCGTTCTTTGTCGCTCAGAAACTGTACATAGTCCAATGCACACTTACCTAGTTGATAGGTTTCTTTCAATTTGCTGAAATCATTTCGTTCGATCATGTATTTTCGGTATAATCCCTTGGCAATATAGGGCATCATTCCATGAGAACGAGAGTAATCAATAATTAGGTTATACACGGCTAATTGAATGGAGGTATCTTGTACCGAGTCTATTGCTCGGTAAAGCTTCTTTACTCCGTCCATGCCATTTGATGCTTCAAGAAACTTCGCGGCTATTTCGGGTATGAAGGCTGGATGTTCGAGTGTTTCCAATTCGTTCTGCAAAATAGAAAAAATGACTTCAGGTTTTTGCTGAATCTCATTGTACTGTTCTGCAATGTCGCTATTCCTTTGCCGATAATGCTTAATTAACTCCCCCAAGCTTATACGCTTTACAGCATCGGTATTCACAGCTTCACCTTCCCTAATAATCCGGAATATCAGATCCTATTCTTCTAGCCGCAGCTCCTTCTTTGAAACTCCAAAAGGTATGTGTCCAACTTTTGGCTTAATCTTACAACGGTTTCATCGGTAAGACACTTTTTTTCCGTGGCCGTTTCTATAAGCTCCTGTCGGGTGCTCTCAATGATTTCAATTAAACAGCCAGCTTTCTCATAGCTATAAGTAAAAGGGATTAAATCGCCTTTGTATACCGGTTGATGGTTCATTTCCACACCTCATCCATAAACTGTATTATTTGACTTGATTATAGATGAAGTTGGTAAATATGACTTGATTCTGGATTATTATGCAACAACTTTATACATAAAACATAAAAAAACGCCATGGCTGGCGTTTTAAAATGTTATATTCACTAGAAGTTAGTTATCCATGGGGCATCGATGTATGAAACGATATGCTCCATGTTGATTGCTCCAATAACTAGAAGAGAGGCAATTAAAAGAAGTTTAAGTTTTCTCATGGCACCATATTCCTCCTTAATTATTTTGCAGCAATTATTTGTAAAATATTATCAACCTTCTTAATCATTTCACTATTAATAATTGACTGATTATGTATCATTGATTGCGTCACAAACGACAATGATTCAAAAGCTTCCGTAAAACGACCAATTTTAACGTATTCCATTGTACTTTTCAAGAAACTGTCGATGGCGTCTTTTTCATGTTTTTTAAGAGTTAACAATTGTCCTTTGATGCGAAAGTAGTACGCCAATCTTGACCTTTTATATGGCGTCGTTTGTGGTTGGGTGATGCTCTCTAATATTTGTTCCTCATACATAAGGAGTTGATCTGCTGCAATAAGATCGTTTCTATGGAGATATAGTTCCATTAATTCAGTTATGGCATGAATCATATTATATGAGGACAGAGTATTTAAACATTTATTAAACTGAGTAATGGCGAACTCAATATTTCCTTTTTTCCCGTTAAGAAAGGCAGTCATTAATTCTACATTCTCTTTGACGAAAGGATACGGAAAATGACTATACTTTTCGAGATAGGTGTTGCAATCGTCATAATTCCCCAGATGGTAATAAGCATTGCAAACATTATGAGTTGCATTTGCTAACGGTTCGCCTGTTCCATTTTCCACAACATAATTACCGAATTCTATGGCATCATGATAATACATAAGACTATAAGCGTGAACACTCAATCCATAGTATAGAAGTATCCGCTCTTTATCGCTCAAAAAATTAGCATAGTCCAGTACATTTTTCCCAACCTGATACGTTTCCTTCAACCTGCTGAAATCATTTCGTTCAATCATGTATTTCTGATATAAGCCCTTAGCGATATAGGGCATAATTCCATGAGCACGCGAGTAGTCTACGATGAGGGTGTATAAAGATAGCTGAGTGGAAGGATGATTCACGGAGTTTATCGTTCGATACAACTTCTCTACTGCATCCAGGCTGTCTTCATTGGGCGCTTCAAGAAACTTGGCGGCAATTTTCGGTATGAGCGAAGGATACTCGAGTGTTGTCAATTCATTCTGTAAAATAGCGTAAATGACTTCCGATTTATGTCCAATCTCGATGTACTGTTCTACGATGGCGTCATGGGGAATATCCAATACCGCAGCGATCGACAGGATCGATTGAAAATCAGGGCGTTTGACCTCGCTGTTTTCAATTCTCGACAGGCTGCCTTTATCTATGCCGACCGCTTCTTGCAGCTTCGACAGACTCAATTCCTTCTTCTGCCGATAGTACTGTATTAGCTCCCCCAACCTCTGTGGCTTCGCAGCAACGGTACTCACAGCCTCACCTTCCTTTTGGCATTGCATATAATTGACCACCTATAGATTACCATAAAATTCGAGTTTTGTGAACACTACCCAACAAATAAATCCAAATTTCGTTAACTTTCCTTTGAAAAAAAGAAGATGTTTACTCCATTGATTTGGCAAAGATGATCAATTAATCTTACGGATCGTTTGTACAGGATAAATGCACTGACCATTGCTCCGGAGATAGCAATTTATTATTAGCAAAACAGCAAGGTGGGATTGATTTGGGTCAAGTCCAAATTTATGTGTAAAATCCTCGATGAGATTGCCAGAGTAAAAAGATGCCTAAGCTGCAGTCCTGTCGAGCTTCTTCCGCCACTCATGGCACTCTTTCATCTCAATATACTTTTTTCCGGCAGACCACTTTTCGTCCTGCTCAATCAACAAGGCTCCAAAAAGGCGAAGGACAGGGGCTCGGTTGGGAAAAATGCGAATGACGCGTTCTCGACGCCGCAACTCGCCGTTTAGACGCTCTACAGCATTTGTGGTGCGCGTACGTATCCGACAGGCAGCCGGAAGTGCCAAGATCGCTGTCGCATCGTCAAAGCCCTCTTCCAAGACCCTCATGGCCTTTGGAGCTTTATCTTCAAATGCTTCTTGTGTCCGCTTCAGCAGTGTACGGGCACTGGTCTCGTCCGCAGCTTCGTAGATGGCCCTTACATGAGCCTTCTATTCATCCGCGCACTGACCAAACCACCGTGATGGTCGCTTGTAATGACATCCACACCGTGCAACCCGCGACTTTTGAGGTGCGTAAAGAAAGCTCCCCACGTTGCGGCTGACTCGGTATCATCGACGGTAAGTCCAAGCAGTTCCCGGTAGCCCTCCGCATTAATCCCTGTTGCAATCATCACGCCACGTGAGCGCACACGACCGTCTTCCCGGACTTTGACGTACAGGGCATCGACAATAAGAAAGGGGTAGGGCTTGTCCAGTTTTCGGTTATTCCACTCCTCTACGAGGGGATCCAGTTGTTTGCAGAGTTCACTAACGGTCGATTTGGAGAACTCCGTTCCACACAGTTCTTCGGTGATATTGCTGATTTTTCGCGTTGACACACCATTGAGCACCATCTCCATCATGGCTAAGACAAGGGCTTGCTCACTGCGTTGGTATCGAGAAAAAAGTTCTGTAGAGAACCGACCGTTACAAAAACGCGGCACTGCTTGCAGGGTTAATTGCCCCACCCGTGTTGTCAGCCGATGAGGATAGGATCCATTACGGTAACCTGCACGTTCTTCTGAGCGCTCATAGTGCCCCGCCTTCAGCTGTTCCGTTGCTTGCGCCTGCAAGACCTGATTCAAGATGGACTCTAATAGGCCGCTATCCCCGCATCTCTTGATTCGGATAAAAACAGTTGATGCAAAAGTTGTGAATCTAGGGTAATCTGGTATTGAGTCATAGCTAGATCCTCCTTTGGAATGTTGTCTCGGCAACTTCATTCTATACGAGGATCTTTGCTCTGGCTCTTCTTTTTTTGCCATTTGCTTTTTACACAATGATATGGACTTAGCTTTGATTTGCCTCGATACGTTATTATTAACGCCGACGACTTCGGGCTGTCGTGCAGCATTAATCGCGGTATTATGGAAGCACACCGTCTCGGAACTGTAAGCAGCGCTTCCTTAATGGTCAGTACTCCGGCTTCCTAGGAGCCGTGTCATTAGCGAAAGCTACTCCGTCATTAGGAGAGGGATTGCCTTTCAACTTAACATATGAACGCCCGCGACGAATCCTCTTCTTGTTCCCTCCCTTGTTCGGGCTGGAGGATCCTTTCACGCGAATTCTCTCGTTAAAAAGCTCGTGCAGCACGAACAGCTTCCTGTGCGGCTGCCGTCCAGCCGTCCAGACCCTGAGCTTCCATGGGTCACAGATGAACTTTTGATGTATACGTTTGATAGTTCAGACAGGTGTCCCCCACCTCTTGAGCCTGCTGCGCAATATCTCGGAAGGAACAACGGAGCTTTGGCCGTATTCATTGATCTACAGGTTGTTGGATGCATTGCAGATAGTTCCCGCTTGTCAACAACGGATGACTCCAACTCTCAGGCCGTAGAGGCTGATACTCCACCGTTGCCAACGTCAGAGCATTCTCTTGCCCAGATGCCTGAAACGGACACGCGTCTTCTGCAAGCGCCCCACCGTTCAATCTTGAAACGGGAAAATAGAGTAAAAATAAATAGAAAGCGGAAGAAAAAGAAACTTTCATGAGCTCTTACTCGCAAACCTAGCTGAAAATAGCGAGCGTTTAGTTGGCTCACCGCTTTCCCATACTGCTATTACCATGGCGCGAAACACGTTGCTTTTTATGGTGGTCTACCCCGTCAAAGAAACTGTTGAGGATGAGTGTTGTGTACAACCTGTGCTGGCCTTGAATGCTCATTCAGGGAACCGCGGACAGAAAAATGCTTCGCTCAAATTCATCCGCCGTCATGTATTTTCAGTATCGGAGGGATTTCAGAATGGAAGTTTTGCTCGAACGGCTATATCCATTAGCCGCATCCCCTGCTGCGTTCCCTATGTTGGCCGTGAATGATAGAGGAACGGAGGGGAACTTGCTTGGGCATAAGAGTTCCTGATATATAACCTTCTCTCGTTTGGATGACGACAAGCAATTTTCCGCCTTTTTTTACCCTAAAGATTTTATCGCCCTTACGGATTTCATAGTGACGGTTAGACTCGGGATATACTACATCTCCATCCACGGCGGGCTTGTCTACAATGTCGTGAATCTCGCCGATTTGTTTACCCAGGTCCTCTTCCGGGAAATTCCTATGTGTCGAAAGAAGATAGACTCTGCCGTCCACATATAAATACCCGACAACTTCTTCGCCTGCTTTTGTAAAATCAATGCCTTCAAAAACATCTTTTTTGGCGCACCCGGCAAGCAGCAGAACTGCGCAGGAGAACAGGATGACAAGTCCTTTTATAAGTTTCATTGATTATCTTCCTCTCGCGTAACTTTTGCAGGACTTCAAAGCGCCCCTATCAGCAATACAAGTGTCTTTCAGAAAAAGCCCCCCTCGAAATAACAGATACGTGAACGACCCTTATTTCGAGGCAGGGCTAATGTTTTACGATTCTTCAAGTAAAAAGTCGTTGATGTCCGCGACTTCATTATTGTGATGATAGCACCGGGATTAAATCATTCCGTCAAGTCACCTTTAAACGGCCATGAAACATCTTCCCATTTCTCAGACTTAAAGGTCAAGTAAGTTACATTTTTTGCAGGGTCATGATAAATTGCGGCTAATTTATCTTTGAAATGAATTGTGTCTCCTGCATTAAAATTTTTAAAATAGGTAGATGTTACCATGAGCAGGTGTGTATAGCCAGGCGATTCGTCTTTATTTGCATCCCGGCTCATTCTTTGTACAATTGCTGGGTGGAGGTATGAACACCGCACTGCCGCACCAGGCAGGAGCCAGCACGCTGAAGGTGTATTATCTGGATGCCGGCCAAGTAGATTCTACACTGATTAAGACTCCAAAAGGGCAGCATATCCTGATAGACGCGGAGACAATCCTAAAGGACAGAATGCCGTCGAAAATCTTGAAAGCCTGGGCGTCAAGCAGTTGGATGCCGCGGTTGCGACACATCCGGACGCTGACCATATAGGCGGACTGGATACCGGCGTTACAATATTCCGGACAGACAAGCAAGGTACAATAATGGCAATCAGCGACGGTGCGGAAATAAGGCGGGAGACAATAAAATAGCCCTGCTTCTTCAGCAGGGCTTGCGATGAAAGTCATCCTTGAGCGCAACGCAGGATACAGTTATGTCATTAGTAAATAAAAGCGCGGGAAACGATAACCAGCAAAATGAACAGAACCAAAATCACGCCCGTCGATGTCCAGAGACCGCCGAGTCCGCAAGATCCAACTTCACCCATTCGAGCAACCCCCTTTCCCTAGGTTCATACTCATCATATTGAGGTTGCCGCCGTTGTGACTTGGCTATATCCCATACAGAAAATAATTAGGCTGTATCCTTTACTGTTGGTTCCCTCGCAAGGCCTCGGCATAATTGAGCATAGATTTTTGCTCCAGCAACGCAATCAACCGCCTTGTCCGCTCTTCCCGCTCCCCGGCCCGGTTCCCGTTATGCAGCATTTCAATGAGAGGTTCATACAAGCATGGATACTTCACCGCAATAGGATGCTTGCTATCCAGCAATGCCGCCCATCTGACGTACCGTTCACAAATGCAGCAGGCCAAAGTGCCCTTCAGAGCGCGCAGTTCAGGGCAAGCTTCCAGTAGCTCGGTCAAAAGCTGCTGTTCATCCACTATATTACGCTTTGGAACACATTGTTCAAACGAAAGCTATTTATTCTAGACCCGAATCAATGCTACACTGGTAGCATAACAGCATTGATACAGACAGATAGGAGCAGAGACCAGACATGAGCTACAACATTGTATTTTTTGACATCGATGGCACGTTGGTCAACGATGAGAAACGAGTGCCGCAAGACACGATCGAGGCCATTGCAGAGTTGAAAGAAAACGGGATTGAACCCGTCATCGCGACGGGGCGTGCCCCCTACTTCTTCAAGCCGCTTGCCGAGCAGCTGCATATTGAATCTTTTGTGAGTTTAAATGGGGCCTATGTCGTGTACAAAGGCGAGCCCCTCTATCAGCGCCCTCTCCCACGCGAGAGTGTAGAGAAGCTTGTGGAATATGCGGGCCGCTACCGGCATCCCCTGGTGTTTGAAGGCAGCGAGCAATTTTACGCGAATGCCGAAGCCCATCCCTTCGTCTTGGAAGCTATCGATTCCCTGCGCATCGATCGGCCGGGCTATGATCCCGAGTTCTGGAGCAAGTCCGACATCTATCAAGTGTTCCTGCATTGCGAAGCGCAGGACGAGCATTTATATAGCAACGTGTTCGATGATCTTCGCCTGATCCGCTGGCACTCCAAAGCGATGGACATCTTGATCAAAGGCGGCTCCAAGGCGGTCGGAATCAAAGCCATGCTGGAACGATTGAACCTCGCTCCGGAGAATGCCGTCGCATTCGGCGATGGGCTCAATGACATGGAAATGCTTCAGCAAGTTGGTCTCGGGATTGCGATGGGCAACTCTCATCCCGAACTGCTGCCTTGTGCTGATTATGTCACCGCCTCGGTAGATGAAGGCGGAATCCGACAAGGGTTGCGGCATGCCGGGTTAATTGCATAAATGATCGCAACGGGGGGGGGAGCTGTCTATGGTCCGGCTGCCCCCTTCACAACAAAGCTCCTGCCAGTAGGACAGGAGCTTTGCTCATTATCGATGCGCGCGCATCCCTTGTTCATCGAAATTGATAGCGGTCGGACATTCCGAAGGAAAGCGTCAGCACGCCGCCATGCTCCAGCAGATCCGCGCCTTCCTCTCTCGCCTTGCAAATCACACTATATATCGAACTGGTGCCAATGTACTGCCTATACACCTCATCATCAAATTGATCCGTGCGAAACCCCTCAAACAAAGCATCATAGATCAGATAATAGCTGGCAAACTGGGTCCGATAAACGGAAAAAGATTCCTCTCCCCTAAATAGCAAACACTCCTCATTATAGGTCAGCGAATCAAAGGCATGCTCCGCACAAATTTCCGGTAAAAACGAGTACATCTCCTCCGCCAAGCTCGCATCCTCTAAGCGCTCAGCCAGCCGCTGCGGAAAGGCTTCATACTTCTCCTGCGTATCGCATTCCATGAACATCTGAACGGCGGAGCGCGTAGCGGCCGCGATCTCCTCGGCCTGATAGGGATACGGCGTGTACGTCTCCTCGGACTGCCGCAGCAAAATAAATTGCTTCTGGGAAGCAAAGCCTTCGACCTGCCATCGGCTTACGATGTCAGCTACGATCTGGCCAAGTTCAGGGCTTGGAATATTATTAATTCGGCATTCGCCGGTAATATCGTCCCCATGCTTCGCTCCATAGATTTTTATGTAACAGAGCTTCTGATTGCCAACCCGCTTCGCAATCTCGTCCTTGAGCGCTTCCCAATACGGGGTTGCGCGCATCTCGTCGGAAGACTCGCCGAGACCCACGATATTGCTCTTGTACACCTTCCAATGATGTTCCGTGTCACCGTATTGCGAGCGGAGGCGGTCAGGCTCCCTGTCCTGCTCCATGGAAGCGATACCCTCCATTAACGACAGGGCAAAGCTTCCGATCGCCATGCCAAGAGCATCTTTCAGGCTGCCGCCCATGCCTGCCGACGTCTCCAAGATATCGCGATCCCATCTCGGGGAACTCAAATGAAACTGAAGCATAACGGACTGATCGGTCCATCTGGCCACATGAGGACGGATCGCAAGCTGCCATGCGGGAATAACGATATGATCTCCCTCTACGATCTCTTCCGCCTCGAACAGTCCTCTCATTCCGCGGTGCAGCAGGAAATGTGCCGGGTCCTCGATCTTATCATCATCCAAATCTGCCCATTCTTCTCTTTCTGTGCTCATCTCGCATCTCCTCTCTCGACTTCAACAGTTGCAACTACAGGGACATTACTTCTAACTTATCGTCAATTCAATGCGTTTTCAATACATATCTTGGAACACGCAAGCTGAGGAAATTAGGTTTCATGTTTTTTTGCCGGCCTTTCTTCCTGCTCCAATAAGTCATCCAATACTTTATAAGTATCCTCTAAATCACGGGTATAAGAAGCTTCGTGTTCGCCAATGATCAACTTATCTTCCCGCTTCCATTCCCTTTCTTTAATCCTATCCCTATGCTTTCTCCAATAGTTTCTCAGACGCTCTCTATCAAGAACCTTGATAAATCCTTCCAGGCGCGGCACGCGCTGCTTGGTATGACCTAAAGTCGTCTCAAAATTGATAAAAAGATAATAGATAAAATAATCAAAGCCTTTTTCGTTTACTTTTGGATCAAAGCAAGTATGAAAAAGATAGCTGTTCATCGCCTTATTGATGCCCTGCCCGTCTCTATCGCCTTGCATATTATAATAGCCGCAAGGGATGCCGCTGCTGTAAATCGTGCTCCCCAATTGATAAATAATAAAGTTCAGCATTTTCGCTTTCCAGCTTTGAATTTTATGGCGTAAATCCGCTGCCGTCATTTGCGACGCAAGATAACCGTAAGATCGGCCGCAGATCTCTTCTGCCCCCAACCCCAACACTTCATCAAAAAGATTGATTTGCTTGTCGATATATCTGCTTTTGAAAACCTGGAATATATATTGAGAGATCTCGCGCATTTCTCCGATTACAATGTCATTGACGCTTCCTTCCGTAGGATTATTGGGCCCGCCGTGTATGGACAGCGCCCTGGACAAATTAAACATGTCCCCGCCCCTGTCCGCGCAGCAGCACAAACGGAAGATTAATAAATCGCGCAGCCCAAGAAGCCCTCTCTCCCGCTTGCCCAAGGTATTCAATATTCCATTCTGTCTATACCGCTTTTCGCCAAATATCCATTCCGCAATTTGTACGACATGGCTGTCGCTGTTATTCCAATGCTGCCCGTCTTCATCCGTCCACCCGATTTTATCCAATAATTTCGCTATGAAAAAAAGAAGCGTAAAGCTCCGAAAGCCAACGTTCATTTTGGGGATGTCAAGACTGGAATAGAGCGGCAGAGACTCCAAGGCGTAAGAAATGATTTCTTTTGCTTTGTCCGGCGTATATTCACTGTGCGGTGAATTAATGAGAATCCGCCAAATTTTTTCGTGGTTGGCCTCTCCGCTGGAGAAAGAAAATTCTTCACGCTGCATCACCTGAGTAATGCTTATTCGATACAGCATTTCATTTTTCAAATTGACATAAAATTTATACTGCTCGGTGTGGGCCGGACGGGATACTTTAATGATCAGATTTAAGTACTGTTCCAGATTTCTGCCGCCCGGACTCCACTTCGAGCCGTTAAAACAAGCATACGAAGTGAATTGCTCCTGAGAAACCGTTCTCCCGGATCCCAGTCTTTGCTTGGCATCAAACACTTTATTTAAAATAAACCTTTGCGGTTCAGTCAGACCTTCCAAGAATGCCGTATACTTCGTGGAATTTTTATAGACATCTTCTTCGCTATGCGAATCATCGTCCGTCGGATAGTCGTCATCATATTTTCGAACAAGCGAGAAAAATCCTCGTTTCCCCTGCACCTCCGTATTGTATATTTTTCTGAAAATATTCGGGTAATGGATGTAGATGATCAGCAGATGAATCAGATCATGCTTATCAAAATCAGAGTTCGAGAAATCCAGCTGTTCAACCTCGAGCAAGAGCATCGTATTAATAAGTCTTTTCAGCTTTCTTGCATCACCGACAAAAGGAATGTACAAATCATATTCCTTGGAATGAAAGATATCCTTGAGCCCCTCGACGGCTTTGGCGACCAATTCGGGATTGCTGAGCAGGTTTCTGGCCAATGATTTATCCGTGTTTTCGGTGAAATATTTCAATAATAATTTATGATCGATGTACAAGCTCGTTTTGACGTTGATAAACTTTTCCAGAAACTCATTTATTTTTTCCGTATCTAATTTTTGATGCTCGAGGGCCGTAAGATTTTCGGTGTCGTAACAGAGCACATAAGAGAGATTGGGAAGAAGAAAGGATTTCTTAACGACGAACAGGATCTCTTTAATATGGGAAAAGGTTAAACGGTCTAAGTCATCCACCACGATCACGATTTTTTTATCGATGCTTCGCAGGACTATGCCTAGCCTGTCAAATGTCTTCTCAATGGAGGACTTGTCGAAAGGCAACCCAAAGCGAAATCCCATAATAGACAACGATAAATTCGAATCATGTAACAGCTTGACATACTTGGCCATCAAGGATTCCAGTTCCGGGGCGAAAAGGTTCTCTTGTATCGCCTTCAACAGGCCATCCGTAAATTTCTCCAACAGGTTATCGCTGTTCTCAAACCGAAGCGGATCGAACATGTACACGATAATTTTATCATGGTAGTGGTTGTCCCAATGTTCCTTGCAGAGATTGACGAAGGTCGATTTCCCTGTTCCCCATGGCGCATCGATTCCAAAAACCAAGCTTTCCGGCGAACCTTGATTATATACTCTCTCGGCAAATCTCACGGCCATTTCTGAAAATTCAAACGCATCATCATGTCTGCCCCGTCCTTCTTTATCACTGATGAAGCTCGAATCCCTATACACCCTTGTCATTCGATTCATCTGCCGCTCTCTCACTGCTACCGCCGCACAGAACACGAGAGGAAGGGAGAACAGCACAGCCATATGCGGCCAAGCCAGCGCCGCAACCCAATTCCGAAGATCTCCGATTCCAATCCCGCCAACGAAGAACATGGAGAGTATGCCAGCAGCAAAAACGAGGAGGAGATCGTACCTCCCGCTCCTTATGATGCTACGGGTGTTTCTCCATACCTCTCTTTTCACGAGGCAGAACATCATGATGAGAAGATACAGCGCGCCTATCATCCAGAACCAGGCTTCCTGTTGATGATGAATGGAGCTGCTGTAAAAACCGACAATAACTTCGATACCCCCAAGTGCAAGCTCCGCTAGCAAGACACCGAATAAAAATAGTTTACCTAGCAGGTAATGATTTATTTTCATAAATTCGCGCTTATCGTTAGTATCTGGCATCTTCTGATCCCCACCATCCCTTTATTCACACCAGCGCTAGTTTATCCTCTCGTCTTATGTCTAATATGCGATTAGGTATATTATTACAATTAAAAGATAATTCTTAATCTTTTCCCAAATGTATGCAATCAGAACCATATGCTGCTCAGACGTTAGATCGCCCCCTATTTTCCAGGCAGCTCACAATTTGGTGTCATTTACCGATACATAATAAGGGAATTTCTATGAATTCATCATAATGCAACTGGAACATCGATCCGAACTGGTGCGACATCTCTTCGCTGGGCCTCTTGGAACGGATCAATTACCGCATGGGGGTCAAAAAATCACATCATCTGCTTGAGGAGAATCTGCATACCGAGCGGATTGCGTATCCCTTGACCTGGCGCAAAGCGCTCGCCTATCTGTTAGCCGGAAGTATCCATGCAGCTGCCTTCAGCCTGCCGATTATTGGGGTGAATTGGTTTTTTTATAGCCATTCGTTATTGCTAACCCAGCTTGCCTTTGTCCTGTTTCTTCTATTCATCGGCTTGATGCTGCCCTACAGGCGGAAGCTATCGGGGCAGCCTTTGCGGAGGGAGGAATATCCTGGGCTGTATCGTCTCGCCGATGACATTGCCGGAGCCATCCAAGCACCGCCGATCGACGAGATTCGGATGACGAATTCATATCGTACTTTACCAAGTTCGGCCGGCGGCGAACCAAGATCATAGGAATTGGAGTCTCCCTATTTTCGGCACTGAGTCTGTCGGAGAAGATCGCGATCCGCGCCCACGAGACCGCGCATCATGCGCATAAGGATGTGAGCCGTTCCTGGTTTACCGAGTCAGCGAGGCATATTATGGCTTCTTGGTACGAGTTCGTGCATCCATACTGCGAAGAGGGCGAAGTGATCGGGCCGATCTCCGCACCGATTCGTTATGCCCGGCTGCTGCTGGCTAATCTGATTTTCGTCCTGTATTACGGTCTGGGATGAGAGCCAACGCGCCGAGGATTTGGCGGACCGAGTCGCTGGCGAGATCGCTGGAACCGATGCCGCTTGCTCGGCCTTAAGCAAATGCCACCTCCCTTCCGTATTCTGGCTAACGGCTGAGCGAATTGCCCGCTACCGCTTGGCTTCGGATTTGTTCGGGGAATTCCGCCAGAAGATCGAGCATGTATGTCCCCGCAAGCGAGCAGAAGCGAGTCCAACGGATTTGCGATTCCATTGCTGTACAACTGGATTCCACCCATCCGCCAACACAGCACAGATTACGGAGTCTGCAGCATCATCAGGGACTGACGCCGCGATATGTCCCCGACAGCAAGCTGAAAAGCCAGATCGAGGAAGAGTTCGCCCGCCTGGAGAAAGTAAGCCAGCGCTATCTGCTGGATGATATTCGGGCGGCGTTGTGAAGCGCACGATGTTTAATCACAAAGCAGCGGAGGATGGATGGGACAGTGTAATCCTGCGTCATGGCAGCAATTTACGTGATTTGAGCCGCTATTTGATGAAAGTCCTGCAAAAGTCAGGCTGTTGGAAAACCCCTGTTTTTTGTGAAGGGGTGGAGATGGTCCATTTTCCTCATCCAAACTTTGGCTCTTAGAGCGTTTTAAATCGATTTTCTCTACCGGGAGAAGAGATCCATCACAAGTAAAAAGCCCCATAGACTACTCAATGGCCTGATTTTACGGGATCCAAGCGACCGCGTCGGATGCTGGGGGCATCATCGCATTATCCGGCCTGCTGGAAGCATTATCGGCCTGCTCGAAGCATCGTTGCCTCCTGGGGCTTGGACGTGCGGAGGAAATTGCTGCTATTTTACAGGAATTTCGGCTTAATGAGTCCCCATCCCGAGGAATTGCTGCAAATCTACATCATATTAGGCCCTTTTGCTTCAAACCGAAGCGAAACGGGGGAAATTCCTGTAATTTTGCAGGATTGCGTTTCTGGAATAGTCGTCCATATCGAATTGCTGTATTTACGGCTAGGCCCCCTATATCTGGAGTCATGTCCACCAAAAAAGATGCGTTCTTAGAATTGCTTCCTATTTCGCGTGGTTACACGGCCCGATGATATTTTGATCGGTCCTCCAGCGTCATGACCCACTTTGAGTATTCCGATGGTGACATGCTCTTTAGGCTACCATGCATTCTGCGGTTGTTGTAGAAATCCATGTAACGATCAAGTGCTTCATAGGCCTCTTCAAATGTCATAAATTCCGTCAGGCTGAACAGATCACGTTCGAGTAAGCTATGAAATGACTCAATGTAGGCGTTCATATTCGGACTGCGTGGCGGGATGCGTTCATGGACGATCTCCAGACTCTCGCACGTATCACCAAACAACTTGCTGACAAACTGAGGCCCGTTGTCGGTGCGGACGGTGGGCAACTCATCGCCGGGATTCAGGCGTTCTTGTAGCGCCCGGCATAGTGTCTGTACGACGTGCTTGGCCTCACACACGGAACCCCGGTATTGTCCGACGACGACGCGGTCAAATACATCGATGATACTGAGCACGAAAAAGAAACGCTGGCGACCAATCACGTACCCATATTTAATATCAATTTGCCATAGCTGGTTCACCCCGGTTACCGTCCGGTTTCTCGGTACTCTTCGAGGATGTTTGCTTGTTTTCTTCCGTTGTTTCTGAAGAATTCCTAACTCTTTGCAAATGCGGTACGCCTTTTTCTTGTTTAGAATCAATCCACGTTGTTTGCGGAGGCACAGCGCCAAATTCTTATACCCATAAATGTGCTCTTCTCCTTCCAGGAGTTCGAGCATCCATTCTTTAATCTGTTCATCTGAAACTTTCCGGCCCGTGTTCGTAGAGGAAAATCCAGGCACAGGACGCCCTTTTAGAGCGCATGAAGCCTGTTCTTCGGTACTGGATGCCTCTCGTTTCTTCCGGCCATAGTACGTCGATTCGCGAACTTTCAGGATACGCAGAACTTTAGCTGCTGCATGCCCCCGCTTAATAAACGGTTCTGCTATTTCAAGTCTTTCAGATAAGCGGGGTTCTTCTTTTTTACGACTTCTCGCAGGATCTCGATCTCAAGCTCTTTTTCACCCAGGAGCTTTTTTGCCTGCTCGAACTTTGCCTCTACCTCTTGAAGTCGACGGAGTTCTTGCAGATGCTCGTCTGCTGCGGGTATCTCCTCTTGGCTAATTTCGTCACGGTGGTCTCTAACCCAAACACGTACCGTCTCCGGATGGACACCGTACATTCGGGCAAGTGTTCCCACCTTAATGCCGGCCATTGCTTCCTTTACAATTTGCAGGCGTTTTTCCTTGCTAAAGTGCTTTCCCATACTAGTTGTCCCCCTCTGATAACAGCTTATAATATTGGAGCCGGAAGCTCCAGTTTAATTAGGGGGCCTAGGAGTTTATGCAGGATTTCGCTTACTGAATAGGAGCGTCTGGAGAAATCGTGGAGTTTTGCGGATTTCGACTGCCGGATGGGCGTGTCCAGGGAAATGGTGCAGTTTTCAGAATGGTGGAAATATCCATTTCCCTACTCAAAACTTCTTTCTCAACAGCCTGAAAAGTACATCATTTCCAGCGACTTTTCTCTTTTTATCTGTTGGAAATCGGAAATTGATGCAGTTTGGCAGGATTCCCTGTAACGGAGTACACGGCATACGGGAAAGCTGCAATTTTGCAGTTTTTCCGCGTGTCGGGCTTAGGGAATGAGGTCTCACTGTGACGAGCCGCTAACATCTTGCTTGCGACTCATTCACCCCTTCTAAACGGATGCAAAAATTCAGCCCTTTCGATTTCCATCAGGAAACCGAAAGGGCCTCTGTTCAGACGCTCGTGACCGCTTCCTTCCATTGCAGCAATACACGCGTTATATGCTCCCCAATAAGCTCATAGTGCTGGTGTATGAAGAAATGATCTCCCTCATACTTGGCAATCGTGCAGCGGCCAGCAGTCATTTCCTTCCATGCCTCCATATGTTCGTCGGGGACAACATCCCGGGTGCCTGCCAACACCGTAATATCCGTACGAAGGGCGGCTTTGGACGCGCGCCAGCTATATTTTTCGACAATCTGCATGTCTGCCCGAAGCAGCGGAAGGATCATCTCCATGAGTTCCTTGTTCTCCAGCACCTCCGCGGACATCCCTCCCAGCTTGATAATTTCCTGCAAAAACTCTGCTTCCGGGAGGCAGTACAGTTTTTGCCCATCCCCCTGGATTTGGGGAGCCCTTCTAGCGGCCGCAAACAAATGAATAGGCTCCTTTCCGTGCTTTTCATGTAAATAGCGGGTTAGCTCATAGGCTATCAGGCTTCCCATGCTATATCCAAAGAAAGCAATCGGCTCGTCAAGCACATGGACGGGTATCGATAAATATGCGTCTTCCACCGCCTGCTCCATCGTTTGGTAGAAAGGCTCGTTCATTCTTTTGCCTCTCCCTGATAACTCAATCGGGTGGATCTGAATAGATGCAGGAAGCAAGCTGCGCCAACGGCAGTACATCATGGCCGAGCCGCCGGCATAAGGAAAACAGAAAAGGTGAATCCGGTTCATAGACTCCCCCTCTCACTCTACTGCTTGACCTGGAACAGCCAGATTCGCTGCGGCGGAGCCGGCTTTATTGCTTGCGAACTGCACTCGCCGCCCAGGCAATATGCTGACAAACAGAACAAGCACGGAAACCGCATAAACCGCGAACAGCGAAGTCGCGTTCATCAGTACGCCGGACGAAGCAGAACCCAACAGCATGGCTCCCACGAACAGCGGAGCGATGGTTCCGTTGACTCGCCCGATCATCGCTTCATCGATTCTGGCCACTAAATACGTGGAGATGACGACATTGACAAAGGCCAGGCTGACCGAACTGAGGAAGCTGGCGACCAGAGTTAGCCAAAACCATCCGGAGAGCACTTCCCCTAGCGTGGCTGCCGCCAGAAAACCTATCCCGAAAAGGAGGGTTGCGCTCTGATTCAGCCTGCCGCTGACGGCCGCGGCAATTCCTCCTCCAGCCAGCAGTCCGAATCCGGAGGCGCCCGCCAGGAACTGAACCGAGGTTTGCTCAAGACCGAGCCGTTCCGTAACCAGAAAAATCTCAAGCGGATTAATAAGTCCGGAGGACAGGCCGAGGCACATGAACACAAGTGCTAACATTCGCAGTGAACGGGATTGCAATACGTAGCCCCAGCCTTCCTTGATGTCGGCAAGCAGCGAAGTGTCCGCGTCCCTGCTTGCCGTATCTTTGGGCAAAAAGGAAAGGATGAAGGCAGAGGCGAGAAACAAACCGAGAAGGGCGTACATGGAAGCCATAATCCCCAGGACCGTATAGATGAATGTGCCTGCTATGGGGCCGAGAATCAGGAACAGGGACTGGGAGCTCTGGGTGATCGCGATCGCGGATTGCACATGCTTGTCTCCGACATTCCGCTTGATGATTTTCACGGACGAAGGCTGTGAGAATTGGCTTACAATCGAAGAAACAAAAGTGGCGGCATATAATACCACCCAATAACCCGAAGCCAGTACGGCAATGATGGCGACGATAGACAACGCACTCAAAATATCGCCGGTAATCATCGTGCGCTTGGGATTCCAGCGGTCGGCCAGCGCGCCTCCGATAATCGAAAACACAAATATCGGAACATACTCCAGCACGGTAATCAATGATACGGCCACAGGGTCCCCTTGCGTTTGTTCCATGATGAAATAAAGAATCGCCATGTTGCGCACCCATATCGCCAGGTTTTGAAGCAGATCAGAGCCTGTAATAATAAGGAAGGCTTTGTTTCTGAATAACTGGTTCATAGGACACTCCTTTTTAAACCGACCGTTCGGTCTATTGAAGTTCAAAAGAAAAACTGATAGCGGCATCAGTCTTTCATTGTCTTGCGTGGTTCAACTCGTTGGATCCCCTTCAGGAGACTGTCTACCCCTTTCCTGTACAGCCGGCGAATTTCCTTCAGATCCTTCTCGTAATACAGCGTGCTTAAGCCATTAAATAGACCGCTGATGACGTACATCAAATCCTGGGTCTCATCGGGCTTCAATTCGCCGCGCTCAATCCCCTGCAAGATGATCTTCTCATACGTTATATAGGGAATCCGTATAAGAGCCAGCATCTCATCCAGCATCTCCTGACTCACTACCTGTCCGGAGACAAACTCATGAATCGCATGATTGAGCGGATTCGCCAAATCGTCGACATAATGATCAGCGAGGCCGTACAGCTTCTCGACGGCGGTCTCATATTGAGACTCCTTGGCCAGCCATGAGTCCATCCACTCTTCGTTATTCAGCTTAATCAAAAACATGAACAGCTCTTCCTTGCTCTTGAAATGATAGTAAATGCTGCCCTTGCTTCGATTGTTGACGGCACAAATCTCTTCCATCGATGTAGCGCTGTACCCTTTCTGGGCAAATAATTCCTTCGTGTTCCGCGCAATGTCTTTCTTGATCTGGGCTACATCTTTCCTTCGTTTAACCTCGATTCAAGCTCCCCCCAATAATAAACTGACCGGTCAGTCCAATCGTAGCACACCCATAAATTACCGTCAATCCCGCAAGATGCCCTCCTGCATCTCATCTGCGGTTCACCTGATGCAAGAGGGCGTCGAGTGCGGAATAGCTGTATATGCAAAGCGAATTCGGCGTACTACTTCTCTTCCGTGTCCTCCTTAAAGGCCTCGCTAATCGTGTTAGCAATGATATCCGGAAGCTTCTCCGCTTCGCGGACGAATTCATTTACTTCCTCTGGCACTTCCTCACTTTTAACGACACCGAATTTGAAAAATTTGTTTTTCATTTTTCTCCTCCTTTATTGGCGTTAAGGTCAGTGTAACACAGAATCCCTGCAAATGTTAATATAAGCCAATTCCTTCACCGGCGCAGTTGGAACGGCCGCGATTTGTTCGACTAACCGGGCGTAATGGGCCGCCAATTGTTCGATGGCCGTGCGCTCGAAGAGCCCGGTTCTATAGTCGAATTGAACAACAAATGAGCGGTCCAGCTCCTGAGCGCTTACATAGATATCGTATTCGCAGAAGTCCCACTCATACGGATACGGAGAAACTTGCAGCTCCGCGGCGGCAGCCTCCACAGGGCGAACTGTAAAATTATTCAGGTTGAACATGGTGGAAAATAACGGATTCTTGCCTGGCTCCAATGGAATCTCCGCGTCTTCCAGCATCTTCTCGAACGGGTAATGCTGATGCTCGAAAGCCTCGTTCAAGCGCTTCTGAATCGTCTGGAGCAGGTCCTGGCAGGATTGTCCGGGCACGATTCGGTTCCGCAGCGGAAGGGAATTGATGAACAATCCTACCGTTCCCTGCAATTCGGGACGCTCGCGGTTGAACGCATAGGTTCCTACGACCAGATCGGTTTCCCGCGTCAACTGATGCAGCAATATCAAATAGGCGGAATACAAAATGGTGAAATTCGTAGCGCTTGCGCTTAACTGATGCTTCAGGACATGAATCGGCTCTTTTGGCACCTCGACGCGGACATAATCGCCATGGTGGCCGGAATCCCGTCCGTTCTGCCGCTCAAGGTCCGCAGCAAGCCGGAATGGGCGATAGCCTGCGAGATGACTCGTCCAGAAGCGGGCAGATGACGAAAACGCCCCCTGATCCAGCTTATTTTTCTGCCATACCGCATAGTCCTTGTAATGCAGCGAGACCGGCGGCAATGTCGAGCCGCCGTACAGCTTGAACAGCTCTTGAAGCAGAATGCCAAGCGAGGTTCCATCCGTAATCGCATGATGCATATCCAGCAGGAGCACATGCGCTTCCTGATCCAGCTTGAGAATCTTCGCCCGCAGCCACGGTGAAGAGGATGCTGCAAACGGCTGGATGAACGAGTTCATCAGCTGCAGACGCTCTTCCTCGGATGCCGGTGCTGCCATGTCAAGTTGAAAGCGGGCTTCCGGCTGAATTCGCTGCACGATCTGATCGCCGAACATCTCCAGTGTCGTTCGAAGCGCTTCATGTCGTGCAATCAGGAGCTGAAAGCTGCGCTCCAGGCATCCGATATCAAGCGGGCCCTCGAGCAGAAAGGCCATAGGCATATTCCAGCTCGTATTCCCTAGGCCGCTCAGATAGCCGTAAGCCTGATAGGGTGTAGCCGGATAGACTTCCTGTTCAGGCGCAGGCTCGACAGGTTCATACTTCCCGGAGCGCCGAGCTTCCCCTTCCGCCATGAGCCGGTTCGCCAATAATCGAACGGTAGGGTACTGAAATAAGGACTGCAATTCGATGCGGACATTCAGTTCCTGCCGGATACGCGCCGTCAGTATCATGGCTTTGAGAGAATGGCCTCCCCGTTCGAAGAAATGATCGTCAACTCCGAGGCGATCGATCCCGAGCACGTCAGACCACATCAGAAGCAGCTTCTGTTCTAGCATATTATGCGGCGCCGCGTATTCAGACTGTGCGGACCGGACCGGTCGAGGCAATGAACGGCGATCCACCTTGCCATTGGAAGTCAGCGGCAGCGCGTTCACGGATTCAATAACGGAAGGCACCATATAATCCGGAAGCAGCCGCTGCAGTCGCTCGCGAATTAGGGCCGCCAGCCCCTCCTGCTCCGCAACCGCGGGAACGACATAAGCCGCAAGGAAGGAATGCCCCTGCTCGTCCCGGCCCGGAACGACGGCAGCCTCCTCGACCTCCGCCAGCGAGCGGAGCCGGCTCTCCACTTCCGAGAGCTCGATGCGGTTCCCCCGTATTTTGACCTGTCTGTCCAGACGGCCCAGAAATTCCAGATTCCCATCCGGCAGCCAGCGCACGAGATCCCCGGTCCGGTATGCCCTCTCCCCCGGCACGAGCGGATGCGGAACGAATTTCTCGGCGGTCAGATCCGGCCGATTCACATATTCCCGGGCCAATCCGTCTCCCCCGATGTACAGCTCTCCCGGCACCCCGACCGGCTGCCGCTGCCCCCAGCGGTTCAGGACGCAGACCCGCGTGTTGTGCACGGGCCTGCCGATCGGCACGCTGCTCCGCTCCCGCATGCTCTCATCCACCGTGTACGTCGTCGCGAACACGGTCGTCTCCGTCGGCCCGTAGCCGTTGGCTATCCGGTTCGGCCCCAGATATTCCAGCGCCTTCACGACATGCTTCTTCGAGCCCGCCTCTCCGCCGAAGAAGAGCTTCCGCACATGCTTCAGACAGGTTACATCCCAATCCACGACGGTATTGAACAGAGCCGCCGTCATGAAGGCCGTAGTAATGCGCTGCTCCTCGAATGTCCTCGCCAGCTCCCCGGCGTCCAGCACGCTGTGCTTCGGCAGGAGAACCAGCGTCGCCCCGTTCAGCAGCGCTCCGAAAATCTCATACGTCGAGCCGTCAAAAGCATAATTGGACAGCTGCAGCACCCGATCCTCGGGCAGCATCTCCATAAATCCGTTGCGGATGCTGGTTTTGATCACGTTCCGGTGCGTAATCATCACGCCTTTGGGCGTGCCGGTCGAACCGGATGTGTACATGATATAAGCCGCGGATTCCGCCGGAATGGTCAGGTCCTTCACCGCCGCCCGCGTCCCGGCTTCCGCCCGCGGCCCCTCGTCCAGCGGCAGCGTGATGCCCGTGAAGCCGGGCACGGCCATGCCGTCCTGCGCGAGCAGGATCCGGGCGCCGCTATCCTCCAGCATTTGCGCAAGCCGCTCGGGCGGAAAGCCCGGATCCAGCGGCACATACGCCGCGCCCGCGGCCAGAATCCCGAGGATGGACTCGATCATCCCGATCGAACGGTCCGCTATCAGTCCGACCGCTTCTCCCGTGCCGACTCCCCGCTGTCTGAGCTTATCGGCCAGACATTGCGCCCGCTCGCGCAGCTCCCCATAGGCGACCTGTTCTCTGCCCCATACGAGCGCCGGATGATTCGGACGAAGCCGCGCCTGCTCCGCGAACAGCTCCGGAATGCTCGCCTCGCGCGGATAATCCGCCGATCCGCCCTCCAGCCGGAGCAGCTCAAGCCGCTCTCCCTCGGTGATCAGCTCGATATCGCGGATGCGCGACGCCTCTTGTTCCGCCATCTGGCGCAGAATATGCTCATAATGCGCCAGCATCCTCTCTATGGTTCCCGGCAAGAACAAGCTGCGGTTATATTCCACGGTAACGGACAACCCGTCACTCGTCTCCACCGCCCCCCATGTCATATCGAACTTGGGTTCCCGGGTTCCGGCATTCAGCTGGCGTATATGCAGTTCCGTATCCGCGAACGAAAATTCCTCTATATTTTGCAATATGAACAGGGTATCAAAGAGAGGATGCCTGCTTGCATCTCTTGGCACATTCAATTTCTCCATGAGTTCTTCCAGCGGATACATGCCATGCTCGAAGGCGTCAAGCAGCCGATCCCCGACCTCGCCGATATAAGAATGCAGCTCCAGATCTCCCCGCGGCGCAAGCCGAAGCGGCAGCGTATTGACGAACATCCCCACGATTTCTGCCGCATCCGCATGCTGGCGGCCGGAGATAGGCGTGCCGATGATCATGTCTTCCTCTCCCGAATACTTGGACAGCAGAATCGAGTAGGCTGCGAGCAGCACGGCAAAGAGTGTCGTGCGGCGAGTGGCGGCAAGCTCTTCCAGCAGACGGGTGACTTCCCTGTCTATCCGAAGCCGGGCTTCCGCTCCTTCCGATGCCTCGTTCCCGGAACGGGAAGCATCGTAGGGAAGCCTCAATGCCGGAAGTTCTCCCTGGAGGAGATCCAGCCAGAACTTCTCGTTCTGGCGATACATTCCGCCTTGCTTCTGCCGCTGCTCCCATACGGCATAATCCTTATATTGTATGGAGACGTCCGCAAGCTCCTGTCCTTCGTAGAGCTGAAATAGCTCTCTCATCATAATTCCGGTCGATATTCCGTCAGAGACGCTATGGTGAATATCGATGGCAAGCAAATGCCGCGTTGCGGACAACCGCAGCAGTCCGGCACGGAAAAGCGGCGGTTCAGAGAGATGAAACGGGCGAACAAAGGAACCGATATATTCCTCCGTCCTCGCACGGATCCCGGCCTCATCTTCCGCGTCACCCGAATATTCGGCTTGCTCCAGGTGAAAGCGCAGTTCGCCGGCGGGCCATATCTTCTGCCTTAGTTCTTCCCCGACGATGGCAAAGGTGGTACGCAAGGATTCGTGCCGGCAAATCAAGGAGGCAAATGCCTTCCGCAGCCGTCCCTCATGAAGCTGGCCGCGAAGCTCGAAGGCCATCGGCATATTATAGCTGGTACCTTCCTTATCCAGCTGCTGAATGTAGTACAGCCTCCATTGGGCGGAGGAGACCGGATAAGTATCTTGCTTCGGAGCAGGCATCAGCGGCACGTGCGTGTCGCGCCCCTTTTCCTGTTGTATCAGTCCGGATTGCTCTTGAACGGTAGGGCGGGCAAACACGTCTTGAAGCGACAGCTTCACATGAAACTCCTTGTGAATTCGAGCGATAAGCGTCATCGCCTTCAGCGAGTGGCCGCCAAGCGCAAAAAAGTGATCGTTGACGCCGACCTGGCGGACGCCAAGAAGGTCCGCCCAAATCTCAGCAAGCCGGTGCTCCGTCTCGTTCGCCGGCGCTTGGCAATCCCCGCTTCCCAGCCGCTGGTGCGCGGGCAGAGAAGCCGCGTCCACCTTCCCATTGCCTGTCAGCGGAAGCTTGTCAAGAAGCGTGAAGCTGGAAGGCACCATGTAATCCGGAAGCAGCCGCTGCAGTCGCTCGCGAATTAGGGCCGCCAGCCCCTCCTGCTCCGCAACCGCGGGAACGACATAAGCCGCAAGGAAGGAATGCCCCTGCTCGTCCCGGCCCGGAACGACGGCAGCCTCCTGCACCTCCGCCAGCGAGCGGAGCCGGCTCTCCACTTCCGAGAGCTCGATGCGGTTCCCCCGTATTTTGACCTGTCTGTCCAGACGGCCCAGAAATTCCAGATTCCCATCCGGCAGCCAGCGCACGAGATCCCCGGTCCGGTATGCCCTCTCCCCCGGCACGAGCGGGTTCGGAACGAATTTCTCGGCGGTCAGATCCGGCCGATTCACATATTCCCGGGCCAATCCGTCTCCCCCGATGTACAGCTCTCCCGGCACCCCGACCGGCTGCCGCTGCCCCCAGCGGTTCAGGACGCAGACCCGCGTGTTGTTCACGGGCCTGCCGATCGGCACGCTGCTCCGCTCCCGCATGCTCTCATCCACCGTGTACGTCGTCGCGAACACGGTCGTCTCCGTCGGCCCGTAGCCGTTGGCTATCCGGTTCGGCCCCAGATATTCCAGCGCCTTCACGACATGCTTCTTCGAGCCCGCCTCTCCGCCGAAGAAGAGCTTCCGCACATGCTTCAGACAGGTTACATCCCAATCCACGACGGTATTGAACAGAGCCGCCGTCATGAAGGCCGTAGTAATGCGCTGCTCCTCGAATGTCCTCGCCAGCTCCCCGGCGTCCAGCACGCTGTGCTTCGGCAGGAGAACCAGCGTCGCCCCGTTCAGCAGCGCTCCGAAAATCTCATACGTCGAGCCGTCAAAAGCATAATTGGACAGCTGCAGCACCCGATCCTCGGGCAGCATCTCCATAAATCCGTTGCGGATGCTGGTTTTGATCACGTTCCGGTGCGTAATCATCACGCCTTTGGGCGTGCCGGTCGAACCGGATGTGTACATGATATAAGCCGCGGATTCCGCCGGAATGGTCAGGTCCTCCACCGCCGCCCGCGTCCCGGCTTCCGCCCGCGGCCCCTCGTCCAGCGGCAGCGTGATGCCCGTGAAGCCGGGCACGGCCATGCCGTCCTGCGCGAGCAGGATCCGGGCGCCGCTATCCTCCAGCATTTGCGCAAGCCGCTCGGGCGGAAAGCCCGGATCCAGCGGCACATACGCCGCGCCCGCGGCCAGAATCCCGAGGATGGACTCGATCATCCCGATCGAACGGTCCGCTATCAGTCCGACCGCTTCTCCCGTGCCGACTCCCCTCTGTCTGAGCCTATCGGCCAGACATTGCGCCCGCTCGCGCAGCTCCCCATAGGCGACCTGTTCGCTGCCCCATACGAGCGCCGGATGATTCGGACGAAGCCGCGCCTGCTCCGCGAACAGCTCCGGAATGCTCGCCTCGCGCGGATAATCCGCCGATCCGCCCTCCAGCCGGAGCAGCTCAAGCCGCTCTCCCTCGGTGATCAGCTCGATATCGCGGATGCGCGACGCCTCTTGTTCCGCCATCTGGCGCAGAATATGCTCATAATGCACGGACATTCGCCTGATGGTGGCATGGGAAAAGATCTCGGTATTGTATTCGATCGTCATCAAAATTTGATCTTCCTTTTCCAGCCCTGCCCAGGTCATGTCGAACTTCGAGCGGTCAAGGGGCGCCTCCTCTTGCTCAATAAGCAGGCCCGGCAATTCCAGCTTGGCGATGCTCATATTCTGCAGCACGAACAATGTATCAAAGAACGGATGCCGGCTCGGATCTCTGGCCAAGTCCACATGCTCCAGCAGTTCCTCTAACGGATAAACGGAGTGCTCATACGCTTCGAGCACCGCCTTCTTCACTTGACCGACATATTCCCCAACCCGCAGATCGGCTTTTGGATAACTGCGCAAAGCCAGCGTTTTTACGAACATGCCGATGAGCGATTCCGTATCCGCGTGATCTCTTCCCGCGACCGGCATCCCGACCGCGATATCCTCCTGGCCGGAGTATTTGGACAATAGGATAAAATATGCGGACAATAACGCCATGAATACCGTGATTTCCTGATCCTTGGATTTTTCTGTAAGCTTAGAGACCAGCCCGCCTGGCAGCGTGAAGGAATATTTGGCTCCCTCGTAGCGCTGAACGCGCGGCCGGGTTCTATCCAGAGGAAGTTCGAGCACAGGCGCAGGCTCCCGATACAACGCATGCCAGTAAGACTTCGCGGCTGCATAGGATTCACTTCCCCGGCGATCCTGCTCCCACATGGCATAATCCTTATACTGTATGTCAAGCGGCGGGAGCTCCTCTCCGCTGTACAACCTGAACAACTCGTCATATAAAACCGCAGTCGACACGCCATCCGATACAATATGATGAATATCAATGAAGAGCAGATAGCCCTTCTCTTGCATCTTCCACAGGACTGCGCGCAGCAGGCAAGGTGCGGCCAAGTCGAACGGCCGGATCCACGGCGCCGGCAAGCCGCCGGCGTTCTCGCCCGATGCAGCCGGATGTGCGCTGTCATCTTCCGCAATCTCCAGAACCTCCAGCTGCCAGCCCAGTTGGCTCACGGGGTGAATCCGCTGCTTGACCTCGTCCCCGTCCATATGGAAAGAAGTCCGCAAGGACTCATGCCGCCCGATGAGCTGAATGAACGCCCGCTCCAGCGCCGGAATGTTCAGGTCTCCGACTATCCGAAGCGCCATCGGCATATTATAGCTCGTCCCGGCATGCTCATACTGCGAGACGATATACAGTCTTTTTTGAGCCGGGGTCACCGGATAGTCATCCTGCACCGGTGCCAAAGGAATGGAAGCACGATCTAACCGCTTGTGTTCCGCTCCCCTGATAAATGTTGCCTGTTCCCGGATCGTCGGGTAATTGAATATATCCTGCAGCCGAAGCTTGACATCAAAGCATTGGTGAACCTTGGCCGCAAGCTGCATCGCTTTAAGGGAATGTCCGCCCAGTTCAAAGAAATGATCATCGATGCCGTGACCGTCAACCCCGAGCACTTCCGCCCACAGCCTGTGCAGCTTGGCCTCATCTTCATTGCCAGGAGCTTCCTTCGCGCCGTCCGGCATGGCCAGACTTGGTTCCGGCAAGGCGGACCGATCGATTTTCCCATTCGCCGTGAGAGGGAGGGCGTCAAGCACGACAAATGCGGCCGGAATCATATAATCCGGGAGCGTTCGTCTCAGCTTCCTTTGCCAGTGCGCAGCTTCCCTTTCCTCCTTCATCCGTTCGGCGGCGCCTTGTTCATAGACTACATAGGCGCATAAATAGACGGATCCGCGCGAATCTCTTTTCGGGATGACGGCGGCTTCCCGAACAGACGTCAGAGAGATCAGCTTGCTCTCGATCTCTCCCGGTTCGACGCGATTGCCGCGGATCTTGACCTGCTGATCGAGCCGTCCCAAATATTCCAGCTCGCCGTCCGGCAGCCAGCGCGCGAGATCGCCCGTCCTGTACATTTTCTCTCCCGGAAGGAAAGGATTCGGCAAGAAGCGCTGCTCGGTCAACTGCTGTCGGTTCAAATATCCCTGGGCTACGCCGCCTCCGCCAATATACAATTCGCCGGGTATGCCTGGAGGCTGCATTTGCCCCCATGGGTTCAGCACATAGATTTGCGTGTTGCGGATCGGCTTGCCAATCGGAACGCTTCGCTTCCCGATAACCTGCTTCCGGACGGGATACGTTGTCGCGAACACGGTCGTCTCCGTCGGCCCGTAGCTGTTGACTATCCGGTTCTCGCCCAGATAATCAAGGGCCTTCGCAACATGCTGGACGGATGCCGCCTCCCCGCCAAAAAACAGCTTCCGCATATGCTTAAAGCACTCCAGATGATAATCGACCATCGTATTGAACAACGCTGCGGTCATAAAAGCGGAAGTCACGCGCTGCTCGTCCATAATCCTGGCGAGCTCGGCGGCATCCAGCAGATCGTCCCTCGATATCAACACCAGCGTCGCTCCGTTGAGCAATGCCCCGAAAATTTCATAGGTGGATCCGTCAAAGGCGTAATTCGACAACTGCAGCATCCGGTCTTCCCCCGTCAGATTCGCAAAGCCATTGTTCACGCTCGTCTTTACAATGTTGCGATGGCTGGTAAGAACCCCCTTCGGCTTCCCCGCGGAACCGGAAGTATACATAATATAAGCAATATCATTCGGGCCGGGGCCGGCGGCAAGCTCGCGTTCTTCCGCTAACATGCCTGACCATGCATCCGCTTCCCGGACCGTGATCCCGTACTCCAGGTATCCGCCTTGAAATTGAGAAACGTCCAGCCCGTCCGTAGCTACCAGCCATCGCGCCCCGCAATCGTTCAGGATATCCAGCTTGCGCTCCTCCGGAAAAGCCGGATCGAGAGGAACATAAGCCGCTCCCGTCCTCAATATGCCGAAAATCGCAATCATCATTTCCATCGATCTCTCCGCCAGAAGACCAACCCGATCCCCGCGTCCGATTCCCTTGCTTCCCAGCACGGCGGCGAACCGCTTCGCGGCCTCGTTCAGCTCCCGGTAGGTCATCATTCTGCTTCCATAGATCAGCGCGGGATGATCGGCGGAGACGGCCGCCTGCTGTTCGAACAATAAGGAGACCGAGGCCTGAGCGGGATAAGAAGCGGCCGTCTCATTCCGGGCAGCCAGCCAGGCTCTTTCTTCCGCCGTCAGCATATCGATGTCCCGCAGCAGCCGGTCAGGGGACGCGGTCATTTGCTCCAGGATCACGATGAAATGGTCAATCATCCGTTGTATCGTGGCCGGTTCATATAAGCAGGCAGCGAACTCCACGACAAAGGTCATGCCTTCCACCGACTCCCGTCCGCTCCAGGTCATGTCGAATTTGGCATGCCGCCACTCCCACTCCGCTGTCCGGAACGTCGTGCCATCCATCTCGATCGGCTCAATGTCCATGTTTTGCAGAACGAACATCGTATCGAACAGCGGATGACGGCTGAGATCCCGGGACAAATCCAGATCTTCAAGCAGATCCTCCAACGGATAGTCCCCATGGGCCTGCGCTCTCATGATGCCTTCCTTCACGCGCCCGATCCACTCTTGGACCGGCAGCGAGCCGTCCGCGTGAGTGCGCAGCGCCAGCGTATTGACGAACATGCCGACAATCCCTTGCACATCCTCATGATGCCTGCCGGCAGTCGGTACTCCCACCACAATGTCCTCCTTGCCGCTGTACTTCGACAGCAGCAGGTTGTAGGCCGCCAGCAGGACCATATACAACGTGGCTCCCTGCGCGGCGCCAAGCCTTTTGAGCCTCCCGGTCATACGCGGATCGAGCTGGAATGCAAGCGTTCGGCCATCATAGGAGCGTATGGATGGACGAACATAATCCGTCATCAGTTCCGCTTCCGGCAGCTTGCCTGCGAACTGCTCCTTCCAGTATTTCCGGTTCGATTCGTATCTCTCATGGTTCCGGTTGCGCTGCTCAAAGACGGCATAATCCTTGTACTGTATCTTCGCGGGAGACAAGGCTTCCCCCCGGTAGAGCCGGGTCAGATCCCGATAGATAATCCCCATGGAGATGCCGTCGCACACAATATGGTGAATGTCAATGAACAGTACGCTGAGGCGATCGCTGAACTCGGCAAGCATGGCCCGGATGAGCGGACCGCTGCCCAGATCGAAGGGTCTGATGAACGAGCGCAGCAAGCGGGTGATCCTGCTCTGCCGCTCTTCCGATTCCGCCGCCTCGGGCCGATCCGAGCCCCGATCTTCAGGACGCGCTTGACGGCAATCCAGACTCCAGGCGAACTCGTCGCGCCCGATCACCCGCTGGCACAGCATGCCGCCGGACCACGCGAATGAGGTTCTTAACGATTCATGGCGCTCGATCAACCGGATAAAGGCCTGCTCCAGCTTCGCTTTGTCGATTGTCCCTTCAATTTCCAGCACCATCGGCATATTGTAGCTCGTCTGTCCGGGATCGAGCTGCTGCGCAATATACACCCTCTTCTGAGCGGAGGAAGCCGGATAGGCCTCCTGTTCAGGAGCGGGCAGGAGCGGCTCGTAATCGCTTTGCTTCGCCGTCCTGATGCATGCCGCCATCTCCCGCAGCACAGGGTTCTGGAACACCTCATGCAGCGTCAGACGGACTCCGAGCTCCTTATGGATTTTGGCGGTCAGCATCATCGCTTTCAGCGAGTGCCCCCCGAGCTCAAAAAAATGATCGTCCGCTCCAAACCGCTCTGCTCCCAACACTTCGCCCCATATTTTCGCAAGCGCCGCCTCCGTGTCACCCGTCAGCGGAACACGCGCTCCCTGAACCGGCCTCCGCGGTTCGGGAAGTCTGTGGCGATCCACCTTTCCGTTCGGGGTCAACGGAAACGACTCTACCATCTGAAACGATGCCGGAATCATATATTCGGGCAGGCGGTCCTTCAATGCCTTCCGCCAGCTCTGTATCCGTTCATGTCCGTTCGCTTGCGCGTCCTCTTCGGAGACAGGAACGCCGCGCTCAGGCACGATATAGGCGCACAGGCAGTCATGGCCCTGCTTATCCCGCCACGGAATGACTAATCCGTCCTGCACCCCGGGAAGAGCCTTCAATTCCTCGGCAATCTCTCCCGGCTCGATCCGGTGTCCCCGAATCTTGAGCTGCTGGTCTATCCGCTCGAGAAAATCTATCGTTCCGTCCGGCAGCATTCGGACCCGATCCCCGGTCCTGTACAGCCTTTCTCCCGGCGAGAAAGGATTCGCAATGAACTGTTCGGCTGTCCGTTCAGGCTGACGCCAGTACCCTAGTGCAAGCCCCTCGCCGCCGATGTAGAGCTCGCCCGGCACTCCTGCGGGCATCGGCTGCCGGCGCCGATTGAGCACATACGCCGTCGTATTATGAATCGGACGGCCGATGGGAAGCGCATCCGGCTGCGTTACCGGATGACAGGTCGCATATACCGTGGTTTCCGTCGGTCCGTACATATGAAGCAGGCGTCCTGGCCCGAGGGCCGCCAGCGCCTTGTTCACATGCTTTACCGACCCTTTTTCCCCGCCGAACAAGACGCGGCGAAGATTGTTGAAGCAAGTCGGATCCCAGTCGACCAGCGCGTTGAACAGCGCCGTGGTCATAAAGGCCACACTAATGGAGTATTTATCAAAGGACGCCGCCAGCAATTCCGCGCTTAATAGCTCTTCCCGGGACAGGAGCACAAGCGTGGCGCCATGCAGCAATGCGCCGTAGATGTCGAAGGTTGCGCCATCGAAGGCATAATTGGATATTTGCAATATCCGGTCGGATCTGTCCAGTTGAACATAACCGTTGTTCAGAATGGTTTTCGCCACGTTTCTGTGGGTGGCCACGACTCCCTTCGGTTGTCCGGTAGAACCGGACGTATAGATGATATAGGCAGGACTGTCCGGGCTCAGTTCCAGACCGCATGCCGGCGCCGTCCGGGCATCGTCGTCTCCAGCCGGCTCCAAGTCGCCGGCCAGGATGGTCTCCCCTTGGAACCCGGGAAGACGAAGCGCCGTCAACAGGAACAGGTGCCTCGCCCCGCTGTCGTTGAGGATGCCGGTCAGCCGCTCCTCCGGGAAATCGGGATCGAGCGGAATATAGGCGGCCCCTGCTTTGAGGACGGCAAGCATGCCGGCGATCATATCCGCCGAACGGCGCGCGGCCAGTCCGACCACATCGCCGATCGCGACGCCTCGCCGCTGCAAGCCCCTTGCCCATTGCTCGGATCGCTCATGAAGCTCCGAATAGGTCCACTGCTCGCTGCCGAAGACGACAGCGGGATGATCCGGATGCTGCAGCGCTTGGGCGACGAACAGCTCCACGAGCGTCCGTTCCCGCGGATAATCTGCGGCAGTCTCGTTGAACGCGGCTATATTCCATTTTTCCTGCGGCGTAAGCACCTCGATATCCGGCAGCTTCCTGTCCGGATCGGCCGTTACTTGCAGGCAGACATGTTCCAAATGGCGGAATAACCGTTCGATCGCGTCCGCGGAATAGACCCGATTGTTATAGTTCATTTTGACGCGCAGCTCTGCGCCAGGACCGATGGATATATTCAAATCATAATTGGTGTGCTCGAAAGCCTCGATGGAGGTAATTTTGAAGCCCAGGTCCAGTTTGTCCGTATCGAACATGCTCTCGCTGGAAGGATAGTTTTCATAGACCAAGATGTGATTGAACAGGGGCGCAATTCCGGTTTCCGACTGAATCTCCGCCAGAGAGAGAAAGCTGTGCTCCTCGGACAGGATCCCATTTTGATGCGTCTTCATCAGCAATTGGGCAAAGGATTGATCCGGCGCGGCTTGTATTCTGACCGGAACGGCATTGATCATCAATCCGACGATCTTCTCCACATCCGGGATGGAGGGAGATCTGCCCGACACGACGGTTCCGAAGACGACGTCTTCGGCGTCGCTGTAATAGTGAAGCATGACTCCCCACACGGTCTGGAACAAACTGTTCATCGTGACCTGATACCTCCGGGATAAGGCAACAAGCCGTTCCGTAAGCTCCGTGCCAAGATTGAACATGATTTCCTCGATGCGGGGAGCTTCCTGGTGCAAGGCCGTACGTTGGACAGGAAGAACCTCGATGGCCTCGTAGCCTGATAAATAATCCCGCCAATACTTCCGCGCTTCCGTCTGATCGCGAGATTCGAGCCATCGAATATAGTTCTTGTACGGAATGACGCGCGGGAGCCGGGCCTTCTCTCCGCCGTTCTCTTCTTTATATAAAGAAAACCACTCCTGGAACAGAATTCCCAGACACCATCCATCCAGCAAAATATGATGATTGCTCCAGATCAGATCATACGCGTATTCCCCCGTCTTGATCAGCTTGAGACGAAGCAGCAGATCCTTGGACAGATCGAAGGCGCGTTGTCTGTCTTCTTCGGCAAGCCGCTGAATGACATCGCGCTGCTCAGCCTTGCTCCGTTCCGATACATCGACTGTTTCGAGCTGCAGCGTCCGTTCCTTGAGCACCACCTGCCTGGGCCTGTTGATCTTGTCATGAATAAAAATGGTCCGAAGAATATCGTAACGGCGGATGACGGCATTCAAGCTGGACTCCATGGCCCGGATATTCACGCTTCCTTCCAGCGTAAAAATCATTTGTTCAAAATACACATCTCCCTGGTCGTAAAGCGAATGAAAAAGCAGAGCTTCCTGCATAGGCGATAATGGATAAATGTCGGCGATGTCCGGCTTGCTCATCTTCCCTCACGTCCTTCCTGACGAATGATGATATCCCCACATACACCACATGGGGAGACATGCAGGAAACGGCCCGCACACGGCGGAGATTCGTTTCCTGCGCGTAAGCTTACAGCTTGCTGACGATATCCGAGATGTCGTCCAGTTCATCGAAGGTCAGGTCAGCATCGGTAAAATCGCTAGGCGTAAACTGCTCATCTTCCCGGTTCAAGCAGTGCTCAATCAAGGACAGCAGATGCGAAGCGTAGGCTGTCACTCTGCGCTGCGCCGTATCCTCATCCACCGCCTGGGGATGATAACGAAGCGTAAGCCGGAAGCGGCCTTCGCTGACGACGCAGTTCCACTCCTCCAGATGAGACATCTGGTTCAGCGGACTGATTAGATCCCCCATTGGCATAGGCGACAAGGCTGGCTTGTCCTCATCCGTGCTGTCATCGAACTGACCCAAATAATTAAATACAATGTCAGGCTCTTCCCGCAGGATGTCCACCTCATCGCGGAACTCAGGCGTCAAATATTTAAGTATGGCGTAACCGGCCCCTTTTGCCGGTATGCCGCGCAGCATTTCCTTCACGCTTCGCACGGCATCAGCCAACTCGCGGGAAGGCAGGGACAACAAAACAGGATACATGGAAGTGAACCATCCGATAGTTCTTGTCACGTCCGCCTGTACCATGCCCTCTTCCCTTCCGTGTCCTTCGAGGCAAATGGCCGTGTCCTCCTCGTACGTAAGAGCGAGAGCGGCCAGCAGCAGATCGATGACCTCGGTATGATAGGCGCGATGCGCCTCTGTCAGAAGCTTGCGCGTAACCGGCTCCTCCAGCTCGATGGCGACCGTTCTGCTGTTCCGGTACGTGCAGGCTTCCGCCTTGCGGACGGGAAGTTCCGAGAATCGCTTGTGCAGCTTGCGCCAATAGGGCAGTTCGCGAAGCGCTTGTTCCTCGCCCGCATATTTGAGGAGCTGCCGGCTCCATTCCAGATAAGAATCCGTTTTGGGAGGAAGCGCCGGCTGTTCCCCCGCGCGCAGGGAGTGGTAAATCTGTTGAAAATCTTCCAGCAGGATGCGCCAGGATACTCCGTCGATAAGTAAATGATGAATGATGATTAGCAAATGATCGCCCTGGTCTGTTTTGAACAGGCCCAGCCTGATAAGCATACTTTCTATGTTCAGGGCAGACTGGAGCTCGCAGGCCAGACTTTCCAATCGCGCCGCGGCTTCATCCCCGCTGTCCGTCTCGTACACATCGAGTGCATAGTAAGGTCCTTCCTCCAGCCCGAACATGGTCTGGACGATCCCTTCCTTCTCCCGGCGGAACCTGGTTCGCAGCGCGTCATGATGCTCCACCAACCGATCGAACGCCTTCCTTACCGTGCTCTGATCCCATCCCTGCCGGTTATACAGCATCATGGATTGGTTCCAGTGCTCCTCGCATTCGAACCCCCGCTCAAAAAACCAGCGTTGAATCGGCGTCAGCGGGAGCTCGCCCGTTACCGGGCTTTGCCGGTCAGCTGAACGGTGCTCATCCGCGTATTCCACATACGGTGCGCATTCGGCAATGGTTGGATGCAGCATCAAGTGCTTGACCTGAAGCTTGCGGTTATACTTGGCAAGCTTGGATATGATCTGAATGGACTTAATGGAATCTCCGCCAAGCACGAAATAGTTGTCCTCTATACCGATGCGCTTGATGCCGAGCACCTCCGACCATACCTCGGCCAATATTTTCTCATTTTCTGTCCCGGGAGGAACATAGGATTGCTGAAGCTGGCTGATATCCGGCTCCGGCAAAGAGCGCCGATCCAGCTTGCCATTGCGGGTTAGCGGAAGCTGTTCCATCGGGACGAAGTAGGAAGGAATCATATAATCCGGCAACCGCTCTTCTAAATATTTGCGCAGCTCCTTATCGTTGAACCCTTCCGGCGACACGAGATACGCGCACAGGTAATGCCCCTTCTCCTCCTTGCGGGCAAGGACCGCCGCTTCCCTGATCCCCGGATGCTCAAGCAGCCTCGCTTCAATCTCCCCGGGCTCGATGCGATGGCCGCGGATCTTGACCTGGTCGTCCATTCTGGAAATAAACTCAAGCTTTCCATCCGCAAGCCATCGGACTCTGTCTCCCGTTCGATATGCGCGTTCTTCGCCCAGCCAAGGAACGGTGACAAATCTGGCGTTCGTAAGCTCCGGATCTCCCAAATACTGTTGAGCCAGGCCCTCTCCGGCGATAAGGAGCTCGCCGGCGATTCCGACCGGCAATAAATGGCCGTCCGGATCGACAACATAGGTCTTCGTATTATGAATCGGACGGCCGATCGGCACCGTGTCCATAGCTTGCAGGCCTTCGTCCACGTTGTACGTCGTCGCGAATACCGTTGTCTCCGTAGGACCGTAGGCGTTGGCAATGCGACGGGGTCCCAGAAATTCATAAGCTCTCAGCATATGAGCTCGGGAAGCCGTCTCTCCCCCTATAAATACCCGGCGAATCGATGCAAGACAAGCAACATTGTAGTCGACCATAGCATTGAAGAGGCTGGCGGTTGCAAAAAAGGACGTAATGCGCTCCCTTTCGATCATTGCCGCCAGTTCAGCCATATCCAGGACGTCGCCTTTGGCGATAAGCACAAGCGTGGCGCCGTTCAATAATGCGCCGAAAATCTCAAAGGTCGAGCCGTCAAAGGCATAGTTGGACAGCTGAAGGATGCGATCCTCCGCGCCCAGCGCGATAAAACCGTTATTGCGAACCGTCTTGACAATGTTCCGATGCGTCGTAATCACGCCTTTGGGCTTGCCCGTGGAGCCGGAAGTATACATGACATAAGCCGGCATAGCGGCTGGATCCGGCGGAATCTCGGCCTGTGCGGGCTCTGCGGCGCCGGCCGCGCGGACGCATTCGGCCCAGGCGTCCCCGTCCAATGGAATCGTCAGGCCGGCATAGCCGGAGATGCTTCTGCCGGAAGCGGCGATCACGATGCGGGCGCCGCTATGATCGAGCATATAGGACACTCGCTCATCCGGGTAAGAAGGGTCGATAGGCACGTAGGCGCCGCCCGCCTTCAAAATTCCGATAATGGCTGCGATCATTTCGATAGACCGGTCCGCCAGCAGACCGATGCGGTCCCCTGGACGCATTCCTTGGAAGCGAAGCGCATCCGCCAGCCGCTCAGCCAGCGCGTCAAGCTCCTGATACGTTATGGATTGATTCAGGAACCGGAGCGCCGGATGCTGCGGCCGGAGGGCCGCCTGCGCTTCAAACAGCTGATGGATCGTGGCCTCTCGCGGATAATCGGCATCGGTATCGTTAAACTCATGCAAAATCCGGTTCGCTTCCTCATCCGTAATCAAGCGCACTTCGCGCAGGAGCATAGCGGGACGATCGGCCATCTGGCTCAGGACATGCGCATAGTGCTCTGTCATCCGTGTTATCTGAGCGGCCGAATATAAGTCGGTTCTATACTCGACCGTCATGCGAAGGAGGTCTGTATCTTCATCCACGACCCAGGTCATGTCGAACTTGGCCATGCCGCTATGCCACTCGATCGGCTCAATGCTCAGATTAGGCAGATGAATCGTCTCAGGCTTCGCATCCTGCAGGACAAACATCGTGTCGAATAAAGGGTTGCGGCTCGGATCCCGTTCGATGCGCAGCTTCTCAATCAGTTCATCCAACGGATAGCTCCCGTGCTCAAAGGCGAGCAGCGTGTCCTCGCGAACCCGCTCGATCCATTCCTGAACCTGATAGCGGCCTTCCGGCGCATGCCGCAGCGCAAGCGTATTGACAAACATGCCGGCCACGGAAGCGGCATCCGCGTGATCTCTTCCGGCAATAGGCGTGCCGACGACAATATCCTTTTCTCCCGTATATTTGGACAGCAGCACATAATAGGCGGCCAACAGCACCATAAAGAGCGTCGCATTCGATTGTGCCGCGAGGTCCTTCAGCTTCCGGGACAATTCCGGGTCCAGTTCAAACGCATGCGTACCGCCGGCGAATTGACGCCGCGGCGGGCGGATTCCTTCCGTAAGCACATCGATAACGGGAGGCGCTTCCTTGAATTTGTCAAGCCAGTACCGCTCACTGGCCAAGCGGGCGGCTTCCTTGTGACGATTCTCCAGCCAGACGGCGTAATCTTTGAACTGAATCCGCATCGCATCCAGCGCGTCTCCCTGATACAGCTTGATGAGATCCCGATATAAAATTCCTGTCGTCATTCCATCCGAGACGATATGATGAGTATCCATAATGAATAGATGCTCACCCTCGGAAAGGGTGTACAGAGCCGCTCTCAGCAGCGGTGCCGCGCTCAGATCAAAAGGGCGCACAAAACCGCGGATCAAGGAATGGATCAGAGCGTCGCCGGACAGGCCTGCTGTCAAGTTCGACATAGGCACCCTGTCGATCCGCCAACTGATTTCGGTCATCGCATGAACGCGCTGTCTGATCTCGCCGTCCATCATCACATAACTTGTTCTCAACGCTTCATGGCGGCGAATCAAACCTAGCAGCGCCAGCTCGAGTCTATTCGCATCGGCATTCCCCGTCAGCCTTAGCGCCACCGGCATATTGTAGCTCGTTCCTGTCTCCTCGAACTCCTCGACGAGATAAAGCCTCTTTTGCGGCGACGAGACCGGATATGTTGCTTGCTCCGGCGTATGCGGGATAGCTTCGTATTCCTCCGCCGCGCTCTGCTCGATCAAGCGGGCCATCTCACCCAGCGTGGCGGCATGGAACAATTCCGGCAGGGAAAGCTTCACGCCCCAGCGCTTGCTGATTTGCGCTACCAGCGCCATCGCCTTCAGCGAATGGCCTCCCAGCTCGAAGAAATGGTCTTGAGACCCGATCGAAGCTGCCCCGAGGAGCTCTGACCACAGTGCGGCAAGCTCCTTTTCCGCAGCGGAGGAAGGGGCGCTGCGAGAAGCCGATCCGACAAGCTCGGGCTTGGCCAACGCTTGCCGATCCACCTTGCCGTTCGGCGTGAGCGGCATGGCGTCCAGCACAATGAATACCGAAGGAAGCATGTATTCCGGCAGCCGCCGCTTCAGTTCCGTCCTCCAAGCGGCTTCGAAATCTTCGGTTGCTCCGGAGATATTGCCTGTCGGCACCACATAGGCGGCCAGCATGGAATGGCCCTGCTCGTCCCGGTGCGCAACGATCGCCGCTTCGCTTACCATTGACAAGGACGCGACGGCTTCCTCCACCTCTCCGAGTTCAATCCGGTTGCCGCGTATTTTGACTTGCCGATCGATCCTGCCTATATATTCGAGATTCCCGTCCGGCAGCCAACGCACCAGATCTCCCGTCCGGTAGATGCGATCCTCTCCCGGCACCACGCCGCTGGCAAACTTCTCCTCCGTCAGCTCCGGCCTTCCCAGATAGCCTGCAGCGAGTCCGTCGCCGGCAATGCACAGCTCGCCCGGAACGCCGATCGGCTGAAGCTTGTCCCACCGGTTCAGCACGTATATACGGACATTATGAACAGCTCGCCCGATCGGCACGCGCTTGGTCTCCCTTACCCGATTGTCCACCTCATACATCGTGGCCATTACCGTCGTTTCCGTCGGGCCGTAGCAATTCAGAATCCGTCCCTCTCCCAGTTCGTCCAATCCTTTGAGGATGTGCTTGAGCGACGCCGCCTCCCCTCCGACCAGCAGCTTGCGCACGCCCTGGAGGCTGATCATGTCATAATCCGCCAGCGTATTGAATAACGCGGTGGTCATGAACAAGACGGTAATCGACTCATCGGCCAGGAGCTTGGCCAGCAAGGATACATCTTGCAATTGCCGCTTCGTCATCATTACCAGTGTCGCTCCGTTAAGCAGCGCTCCAAAAATATCAAAGATCGATCCGTCAAAGGCGTAGTTGGACAATTGAAGGATGGTGTCCCCCGGGCCGATATCTACGAAAGCCCGGTTGCGGCAGAAGTTCACGACATTGCCATGCGTCGTGACCACCCCCTTCGGCTCGCCTGTAGAGCCGGAGGTGTACATGATATAGACCGGATCCGATGCTTCCGGCCGGGCTCTCGGAGACGAGAACGCTCCCTCGGCATAAATTTGCGGTTCACGAAGCGCAATGACGGTTCCCGCGTAATTCGCCAAGGTTTTCTCCGCATCGGCCACAAGCCATCTCGCTTCGCAATCTTGCAGCATGCAGCCCAATCTTCCTTCCGGGTAGCTTGAATCAAGCGGCACGTACACTCCACCCGTCTTCAATATCGCCAGAATGGCGATGATCATCTCCGGCCGGCGTTCCGCCAACAGCCCGACGGCATCGCCCGGCCTGATGCCCTGCCGCCACAGGTGAGCCGCCATGCGGTTGGCCCGCTCGTTCAATTCCCTGTAGGAAATGCTCGTGTCCCCAAACCGAAGCGCAGGGTGATGCGGCTGTTCCGATACGATCGCTTCGAAGGCGGACAAGACCGTCATCTCGAGGGGATACGCCGCTTCGGTGTCATTCCACGAGGCAAGCAGGTCATGCTCCGGCGGCGTCAGCAGTTCGAGCTCCATCAGCTTGGCCTCGCCATGATCCAGCATTTGTTCGAGCAAGTGCTCGAAATGCCCGGCCATCCGCTCGATCGTGTCCCTGTCCCACAAATCGGTTCTGTATTCGATATCCGCGACAAGCCGATCGTCTTCCCGATGCCAGGCCCACGTCATGTCGAACTTGGCTTCGCGCCCCTGCCAGGTCAGCGGCCGAACCGCTATATCCCGCAGTTCTCTCGCGGCCATGGACAAATCCTGGAGCACAAACATCGTGTCGAACAGAGGATGCCGCGATGGACGAAACGGGATGCGCAGCTTCTCGATCATATCGGCCAGCGGATAACCGCTGTGCTCATAAGCAGCCAGCACACGTTCCTTGACTCTTCCGATATACTCGCTTGCCGTTAGGCTGGCCTCAGGCTGAAGGCGCAGCGGTAATGTATTGACGAACATCCCCGCCGTGGACTGGATATCCGCATGATCGCGGCCGGCAACCGGGGTTCCGACCACGATGTCCTCTTCTCCGGTATATTTGGACAGAAGCGTGCCGTACGCCGAGACGAGCAGAATAAAAAGAGTCGAGTTATAACTTGCGGCGGCCTGTTGCAAGCGGCGGAAGAGATCGTCCCGCAGCGCAAGCCGGAAGGTGTCTCCCTGACGGGACCGCTCGGCGGGACGCGGCCGGTCAAGCGGAAGCTCCGGCGTGCCGGTATAGTCCGAATATTGCTCCATCCAGAACTGCTCGCTGTCCGCAAATTGGCGGGACTCCTTCCGTTGATGTTCCCACACGGCATAATCCTTGTATTGCAGACGGATTGGCTTCAAGGGAAGTCCCTGGTATAGTCCAAGAAGTTCTTCGTATAACACTCCGGCGGAGACGCCGTCCGACACGATATGGTGCATATCCAATGCCAGGTAATGACGATTCGCGGATCGTCTAAGCAGAGCAGCCCGAACGAGCGGCGCCTGTGACAGCTCGAACGGCCGGACAAAGGAAGCCATCCATCTCGTTAACAGCGGCAGATCGTCCCTGAAACCCCGGCCGTCCTCGGTCGTCTCTGTCCCGATGTCATGTCTGAGAAGCTCCCAACTCAGCTCATCCAGGCGGTGAATACGCTGGAACAATTCGCCCGCTTCCATATGAATGGATGTCCGCAGCGCTTCATGGCGCGCCAGAACGCGAGTAAAGGCGGCCTCAAGGCGACCGGTATCCAGCGCTCCCGCAATTTCGAAAAGCATCGGCATATTGTAGCTTGTCCCGGCATTTTCGAACTGTTGGGCGTAATAGATTTGCTTCTGGGCCGCGGTCAAGGGATACGCGGATTGTTCCGGCGCCGCCGCAATCGCATGATGGATTTGCAGGTCGGCCCGCCGGATCCATTCCGACATTTCCGCCAGTACCGGCAGGTGAAACACATCCTGCAAGGACAGTTTTACATTGAATTCCTGATGTATTTTTCCAACCAGCAGCATCGCCTTCAGCGAATGCCCGCCGGCATCGAAGAAGTGATCGTAGATGCCTATGCCGTCTGTGCCCAGCACATCTTCCCAGATGCGAATAAGCCTTGCCTGGGCCGCATTTTCGGCCGGGACATAATTGTCCTCCCGCGACAGGAACGGCTCCGGCAGCGCTGCCCGGTCCACCTTGCCGTTGCTCGTCAGCGGCAGCGTCTCCAGACGCGTAAAAACCGCGGGCACCATATATTCCGGAAGCTGGCGCCTCAGCTCATTCTTCCAGCCGGCAATCGATTGCGGGAGTTGTTCCGAAGGGAATGTCCCGCTCTTGTCAGGAACCACGTAGGCGCATAAGTAAGAATGTCCGCGCTCGTCCGTGCTTGCGGCGACAACCGCTTCCGCAATCCCCGGAAGCAGCCGCACATGCCTCTCTACTTCCCCCAGTTCAATCCGGTTCCCCCTGATCTTGACCTGGCGATCGATCCGTTCAATGAACTCGAGGTTGCCGTCAGGAAGCCATTTCACAAGATCCCCGGTTCGGTACATAAGGGATCCGGGCCTGAACGGATCGTCCACAAATCTGGCCGCTGTCAACTCGGGCTGCCCCAGATAGGAACGAGCCAGCCCTTCCCCTCCGATGTATAATTCTCCCGGCACGCCGACAGGCTGCCGCTTGCCTTCCTTGTTCAGAACATACACCCGCGTATTATGAATCGGCCTGCCGATCGGAATGTGCTCTCCGAAGCCGACGGAGCAGGAGGTGGCGAACACGGTGGTTTCGGTCGGGCCGTACATATGCATCAGCCGGTCTTCCCCAAGCGCGGCTGCCGCCTTCCTGACATGTCTGGGCGATACCTTCTCTCCGCCGAACAGCACCTTCCTTGTCCCTGCCAGACAGTCCATCCCGAGATCGACAAGCGTATTAAATAACGCCGTGGTCATGAAGAGCACCGAAATGTTCTCCCGGCGGATCACTTCGGCCAGTTCAGCGGCTTGAAGCAGCGTGTCCCGTTCAATGAGAACAAGAGTCGCGCCATGCAGCAGGGCCCCGTAGATATCGAAGGTAGCTCCGTCAAAGGCGTAATTGGATACTTGCAGGAGACGGTCTTCTCCCGTAATCTCCACATAGCCGTTATTCATCACCGTCTTGACGACATTCCGGTGGGTCGTTACGACTCCTTTGGGCATTCCCGTCGAACCCGACGTATACATGATGTACAAAGCGTCTTCGGGAACTGGGCGATGCTTCCCCTCCGGATTATGAACAGGCAGGGAGCCCCAGATGTCCTCCCGGTATGGAATCGATTCTCCTCCGAAGCCCGGTATGCCGTAATCCTCTGCCACTATCACCTGCTTGGCATCGCTATCCCTCAGCATGAATCGCATTCGCTCCGGCGGGAAGGTCGGATCCAGCGGCACATAAGCCGCTCCCGTCTTGACAACGGCCAGGATGGCGATAATCATCTCCGGGGAACGGTTCATCAGGAGGCCAACGGTCTCCCCCGGCTTCGCGCCTTTCGCGATTAAATGCCAGGCCAACTGGTTGGCCTTCTCATTAAGGGACTGGTAAGTGAGCCTTCGGGAATTCATAACGACCGCCTCGGCCTGCCCGTTCCGGGCGCATTGCCGCTCAAAAAGTTCCGCCACGGACAGATGACGGGGATAAGGCATGTCTGTGGCATTCCATGCTTCCAGCTGCGTCTTCTCGGACTCGGTCAACAGCTCCAGCTCGCCGATGGCCAGTTGGGGCCGATCCAGCATTTGCGTCACTATATGAATATAATGCTGAGCCATCCGCCGCATGGTGGCCGGCTGCCACAGGTTGCTGCGATATTCGATGGCCAGTTGGATCCCTTGATCGGAGGAAGTGCAAACCCAAGTCATGTCGAATTTAGAGGTGCCATGATCCCATTCCGATGCGGCGATGGACAGGCCTGGCAGTTCAAAGCGGCCCACTCCTTCATCCTCCACGACGAACATCGTATCAAAAAGCGGATGACGGCTTGAATCGAACGGAAGGGATAACCGGTTGATCAGCTTCTGCAACGGAAAAGCGCCATGCTCGAAGGCCTCGAGGACCAGCTTGCGTACAGAATCGAGATACTCGCTAACCTTCATCCCGGCGGAAGGATGGGTCCGCAGGGCCAGCGTATTGGCGAACATGCCCGCAACCGGCTCCTCCTTGAGAACCTCTCGGCATGCGAAAGGGGTACCGACAACGATGTCCTCTTCCCCTGAATATTTGGCCAGGAGGATGTGGTAGGCTCCCGTCATGATCATGAACAAGGTATCATGTCTTGCGGCTGCGGCCGTCTTCAATCTCGCGGCCAGATCGGGATCCAGCTCTACGGTCATGCGGCTGCCCGTAAAGGTGCGCACGGCCGGACGCACATGATCCGTAGGCAATTCAACCACGGGAGGAGCCTGCTGGAACCTGGTTATCCAATATTGCTCGTTCTTGTCGTCCCCGCTTCCGCCCCTGGCGTCTTCCCAGACGGCATAGTCCTTGTATTGAATGCGAAGTTCCGCAAGCTCCCGCTCTTCGTACAGTCCGATCAGATCGTCGAGCAGAATCCCGACGGACATGCCGTCGGCCGCGATATGATGCATATCGAGCAGCAGAACATGGCGCTGCGGCGCCAGCCGCAGAAGCGCCGCGCGGATAAGAGGGGCCGCCGCCAAGTCGAACGGTCTTACAAATTGGCCGGCGAAGCGGCTCAATGCCGCATCTTCATCGCCCGGGCTCGCTTCTATCGTGTGGCGGATGAGCGACGGCTGGATGCTGTCCGGGAGATGCACCCGCTGAACGAGTTCTCCGTCTCTCATCTCGAAGGAAGTCCTGAGGACTTCATGCCGCGCGATTAAGCGGTGCAGCGCTTTTTCCAGTCTGGCGGCGTCGAGCGCGCCGTCCAGCTTGAGCATGATCGGCATATTGTAGCTGGTCCCCGCATTCTCGAACTGCTGCACGATATATAGACGGCTTTGGATCGAAGAGGCAGGATAGACTTCTTGCTGCGGCGCCGGCTCGATCTGGTGCTCTGCAGCAGGCGGGCGCGTGGTCATCATCCACCGGGCCATTTCCCGGATGGTCGGCATTTGAAATACGTCCTGCAAGGACATGTTATAGCCGGTTTCCTTTTGAATTTTGGCCACAAGCAGCATGGCCTTCAGTGACTGCCCCCCGATTTCGAAAAAATGCGCCTCCATCCCGATGTTCTGAATATGCAGAACTTCTTCCCATATGCGGGCCAGCTTGGCCTCGTACGCGTTGGCCGGGGCGGAATAGCTATCGCCGCGTTGAGCCGGGACTTCGGGAAGACCCTTGCGATCCAGCTTCCCGTTCAAGGTCAACGGCAGCGCCTCCAGCGTGATAAAGGCGCTTGGCACCATATATTCCGGAAGAGCTTGCCTAAGTTTGCTTTTCCACTCGAGCACTGGAGCTGCGGAGGCATCGGCCGGAACGACGTAGGCGCACAGGTAGGAGTGTCCCTGGTTGTCCCGTTCCGCCACGACCGCCGCCTCTCTAATCGATTCCATCTCTGCCAGCTTGTTTTCAATCTCGCCGAGCTCGACCCGGTTGCCGCGAATTTTCACCTGCTGGTCAATCCGCCCCAGATATTCGAGATTGCCATCCGGCAGCCACCGCGCCAAATCTCCGGTCTTGTACATTCGCTCTCCGGCTTCAAAAGGACAAGGGACGAAGCGTTCGCCGGTCAGATCCGGCCGCCCCAGATAACCTTGCGCAAGCCCTTCGCCGGCGATATATAACTCCCCTGGAACTCCAACCGGCTGAAGCTGCCCGGCTTGATTCAAAACGTATGCTCGCGTGTTGTGAACCGGCTTGCCAATCGGCACCGAGCCAAGCTGCAGCAGCTGCTTGTCCACCGGGTAGGCCGCGGCGAAGACGGTCGTCTCCGTCGGACCGTATCCATTCGCAATCCGCCGTTCGCCGAGATAGTTCAACGCCTTGATTACATGGCTCCTGGAAGCCGCCTCCCCGCCGAAGAAAAGCCTTCTCACATGCTTGAGGCATTGGATATCCCAATCAACCACGGTATTGAAAACAACCGATGTCATAAATGCGGACGTGATTCGCTGGCGCTCCAGCGTCTTCGCCAGCTCGGCCGCGTTAAGCGCATCTTGACGCGGAATAAGCACGAGAGCTGCCCCGTTTAGCAGCGCTCCGTAAATTTCATAAGTGGACCCGTCAAAGGCATAATTCGAAAGCTGAAGCATCCGATCCGTCTCGGTAATATCGTTAAAGCCGTTGTTGACCGAAGTTTTCACAATATTGCGGTGTGTCGTCCGCACTCCCTTCGGCTGTCCGGTTGAGCCCGACGTGTACATAATGTAAGCCAGGTTATCCGGTAAGACCGGAATTGCCGCAAGCTTGCGGGCCGAAGCGCCGTCCGCGTCTCCGTCCTCCGGGACACACAAGCCTCGGGTCAAGGAGATGCGGTTCCCCCCAAATCCGTCTACGGCAAGATCGTCTTCGGCGAGCAGCCACTCGGTCTGGCTGTCGGCCAGGATGAGATTCAACCGTTCGGCCGGGAATTCCGGATCGAGCGGAACATAAGCGCAGCCGATTCGCAGGATGGCGAAGATGGCGGTTATCATTTCGAAGGAGCGCTCGGCAATCAGGCCGACAGTCTGACCGGGAGCAATTCCTTCCTCCAGAAGCTTGCATGCCAAATTATCGACCCGTGCGCCCAACTCTTCATACGTCAGCTCCCGTTCTCCCATAATGAGCGCCGGCCGCTTCGCATGCAACCATACTTGCTGGCGGAATCGATCGGTAATCGCAGCGTCTCTCGGGTACTCGGCGCCGGTCTCGTTAAAAGACCGAAGAAGCTCTTTTTCCTGCCGAGTCATGACATCTGCCGTGTCAATCATGCGTTCTGCCCGGTGGATAAGGCAATCAAGCACCCTTACATAGACGTCCAGGATTCGATCCGTAAAGCTTTGTTCATAGGAGGATACCATTTTGACGGACAGTTCCCCAAGCGTAACGGACACGCTGAAGTCCAGCATCGTATTCGTGCGTTCAAAACTGTAGGGCATAAATTCGAAAAGCCCGGGCTGAACGGATTCATACACATGGAAGTCGATAAAATTAAACGCGGTATCGAACAGCGGATTGCCCTGGCTGCTCTGCTCTCCGGCAGCATGAAGGATCTGGACAAGCGACATCCTTCCATAGTGCTTGATCTCTTGCTGCTTGCGGTGTACCGCCTGGACAAGCTCGCCCCAGCTCATGGACGGATGAATTGCCGTACGGAGCGGCACCGTGTTAAGGAAGCACCCCAATATGCGGGCGCCGTCATCGCGGACGGGCCGTCCATTCTCCACCAGCCCGATCAAGATATCGTTCTCGTAAGAAAACTGATAAAGCGTGCCCACATAGGCGGCCAGGCATAGGGACTTCACGGTAACCCGCTGGTGCTGCGCCGCTGATGCGAGGCTGTCATGCAGCTCTGGCGAGAGCGGAGTGACCGATGTGTATGGCGGCTGTCCAGCCGATAGCGCCGGCGGTTCAGGAAAAGCGAATTTGCCGCAGCCGCGCAGCTCGTTCCGCCAATAGTCCGCCATATCGGCATTCGCTGCAATGGCAAGCTGTTCAATAACATAGTCTTTGTAGCTTGATCGTAACGGACTAAGCAATGACTTCCTCTCCCTTCATCACACCATACATATGAAGCAGCTCCGATATCAACACGGCGACGCTCCAGCCGTCCAATATCGCATGATGGAAAATCCACCCCAGGTATGTCTCCTGCTCCGACGTGAACAGAACGATGCGCCACAGCGGGGCCTGCTGGATAACGAACGGAAGAGCCCGGTCTTGTTCCATGTACAACGTTATCTCATCCCGTACCGATTCGGCGCTGGTTGAAGCCAACGCCACTTCGTTCACCCTAATGTCAATCTGTCCGCATACGTACTGCACCGGAACCGGAAAATCGGAAATATTGAATCCGGTCCGGAGCATGGGATGTCTTCGGACAAGCGCCGACATCGCTTCGCGAAGCAGGGCCGAATCGATCTTCGTCTTCATGCGGTAAATAAACTGGTCGTGGTACATCCCCGAACCTTCATGCTTGATGTAATGAAACACCATGCCCTGCTGAATGTCGCTCATTGGGAACAAGTCCTCGGTATGAGGGGGCAGCAGCGCACGATATACCGGATTGCCCAGCCATGCGGCCCGCTGCCGGTCAAGAGTCGCTTCCATCTCCTTCATGGCTTCCTCCATCGGATGCGTGGACGAGCAGTTCCGGATCAGGCCTTTAATCGTTGGATGCCGATATAAGTCGACAATTTGAATGCTCATTCGGAGCTCCCTGTTCATCCGGCTGATAAGATCAATCGCACGGATGGAGTCTCCGCCAAGCTCGAAATAATTGCTCTCCGTCCCGATGTTCGAAGTGTGGAGCATCTTCTGCCAGATCATCAGCATATGCCGCTCTACATCGTTCTCCGGCATAACCAGTTCAGCTCCCTCGTCCGGAACGACGCTCTCCCCGGGAGCAGGAAGCGACCCCGCATCGACCTTGTTATTCGAGGTCATCGGGATGCTGGCCAGCGGAAAATAATAGGCAGGCAGCATGTACTGCGGCAAATGCCTGGATAGGCTGGCTCTCAATTCCGATGCGCGGTGCACCCGCTCCGATACATAATAGGCGCAAATCTTGTCCTCGCCAGCCGGATCTTTCTTTACGGCGACCACGGCCTGCTGAATATCCGGGATTTGCAGCAGTCTTGCTTCGATTTCCCCCAGTTCAATCCGGAAGCCCCTGATTTTGACCTGATGATCGATTCTTCCCACATATTCGAGCTCGCCATTCGTATTCCAGCGGGCCAGGTCACCGGACCGGTACAGGCGGGCGCCGGGTTCGAACGGATGCGGGACGAAGCGCTCTTCGGTCAGCTCAGGTCTGTTCACATAGCCTCTGGCCACGCCTTCGCCGCCAACATAGATCTCCCCCTCCACGCCGATCGGGACAAGGCTGCGATCCTCGTCCAACACGTAGATTTGCAGGGTGGGTATCGGCCTGCCAATGCTGCTGCTCCTGCCATCCACCTCTGGCTCGCCAATCTCTTTGTAGGTGGCATGCACCGTCGTCTCGGTAATTCCGTACATATTAATCAGCGCGGTATGCGGGTACTTCGTTCTCCAGCCTGCAAGTTGGGCCGGCTGCAGCGCCTCTCCGCCAAAAATGATCATCCGCAATCGAAGATCGGACTTCGTTCCCGGCTCCAGTTCAACCTTGGCCAATGAATAGAACGAGGTTGGCGTCTGATTCATGATCGTTACTCCTTCCCTGCGCAGCAGTTCCAGAAATCGCTTCGGCTCTCTGGCGACGTGAGAAGGAACGATCACCAGCGTACCGCCAAACAGCAGCGCCCCGTACATTTCCCATACGGAGAAGTCAAAACAAAAGGAGTGAAACAGCGTCCAGACGTCATCTTCGCCGAAATCAAACAAGCTCTTGTCATTCATCAACAGTCTGACCACGTTGCGATGCTCGATCATCACGCCCTTCGGCTTCCCGGTTGAACCGGAGGTGTAGATGATATAGGCAAGATCTGAAGATTGGGTGACGGAAGCCGGATTATCCATGTGACGGGAACGCCATTCCGCCGCCGCATCCCCCAAGGGCAGGACACGAATACCGGCGTCCTTTGGAATAAGGGAAGGCTCCTCGGCGATACAGAGCACTGCGCCGCTGTCTTCCAGCATGAAGTGAATCCGTTCCTCCGGATACTCCGGATCAATCGGCATGTAGGCGCCTCCCGCTTTCAGCACCGCCAGGATGCTGACCACCATTTTCGGAGACCTTGAGCATAGAATCCCTACAATGCGATTCGGCTTGACTCCTTGTTCCCGAAGAACGGCAGCCAGGACGTTCGCCTGGCGGTTCAGCTCGGCGTACGTCATTTCCTCGTCCCTGCAACGAAGAGCGATGCGGCTTGCGAACATTTGGGCCTTTTCCTCGAACACTTGGTGCAGTGTCGCTTGGTCCGGATAGGACGCGCGAGTATCGTTGAATTCATGCAGCAGCCTGCGCCTTTCCTTTTCCGGAATCAGATTCAGACTAGACAGCTTGATGTTCAACAACTCCTTCCAACATCGTTATGTAAAAGTCGAGCAATCGTTCGATCGTGTCTTCCTTGTACAAATCCGTGTTGTATTCCATGCGAAGTCTGAGAAAATCGCTATCTTCATAAACGTGCAGTATCAGGTCGTATTTCGCCGTATTGCCCGTTTCGATCACAAGATGTGCAGCAGCGTTCTGGAGTTGGTAATGAGGAGTGAATTCATTCTGCAGTGTAAACATAACCTGGAATCCAGGGGCAGCTCCCGGCGCTGAAGCCGGGGAAAGCCTAGGCAGTACCATCTCAAAGGGCACCTCCTGGTGCTGATAGGCTTCGGCCACCACGTCTTTTACCTGTTCCAGCAAGCCGTCAAAAGTCATGTCATCGGAGATGTGGACGCATAGAAGAACGGTATTGGCCACGAAGCCTATCAGGCGTTCCATCTCCGGCCGCTCCCGGTTCGCCATGACGGTGCCGATCGGAATCGTGGAGTGCTTCGTGAACCGATGCATGAGATAGGAGTAGATCGCAAGCAAGAGCATGAACAGGGTTACGCCCGAGCGGCCCGCTTGGTCCAGGGCCAGCGAAGTCAAGCGGGAATCCACAATTCGTTCGATCGTGTTCCCGGCGTAAGAGCGGGTTTGCGGCGGCGGCAGATCCGGCTGAATTTGCAAGACCGGCAGCGGTTCCGCCAAGGTTCGTTGCCAATACTCAGCCAGTGTCCACAACCGGGAGGAAGGGTCCTGTTCCAAAGAAGCTTGCCATATTACATAATCGGAATAAGAGACCTGACGAGAGCCCGGCCTGACTCCCCCGCTATTCTCCCCTTCGTACATCTCCATCAGTTCTCTGACAAACACCTCTACGGACCAGCCGTCGGACATAATGTGATGCATCGATACCACGAGCGTATGCTCCTGCTCTCCGCCCACAATAAGGGACAGCCGCAGACACGACTCATTCAGGAGATCGAACCGCGTATTCGCTTCCCGCCGAATCCATTCCTTTCGCTTCATGACTCGATCCGCTTCATCCCAACCGCTCATGTCTATCATTTGCAAATCCGGATTATACGGCTTGATAATATACTGATAAGGTTCCCCGTCCATGATCCCGAATCGTACGCGCAGCGCTTCATGCCGTTCGATCAGCCGACGCAGGCTGTCCCGCAGCTTCTCAAGATGGAACATTCCTTCGAAGGAGAGGGAAAAGGTGTGTGTATAGAAGGGACTGCCAGGTGCAATCATGTGCAAAATCCATTGGCTCTTTTGTTTGAGGGTAAGCGGCAGACGGCCGCCTTCCCGTGCCTGTGCCGTGATCGCCGTGCCATTGTCCAGCCGCTTCGCCTGCTTCATGGCCTGAAGCAGACCGGCAACCGACGAATTGTCAAAGAATTGGCGGGGCGATACGGCAACCTCATATTGGGAAGCAATCATGGACAGCAGCTTCGACATGCGGAGCGAGTCGCCGCCCAGTTGAAAAAAATCATCTTGCTCCGATACATGCGAGACTCCCAGTAGTTTTCGGTAGCATTCAAGCAGAAAACCTGCGGCTTCGCGGCCGGCATCCTTTTCCTCCGCATCCGTTGGTTGCCGGTACACTTCGATCCGGCCCGGGCTGGCCTGCAGTTCCTTCAGACCGTTCCGGGCGGTGACATAAATCGCGGACTCCGTACACCGCCTATCTTCGGAGGAATAATAGATCGCAACGATTCCCTGTCCTTCTGTTATGTCCATCGCAGGCTCTGGCTGTCCGTGCTTCGAAGCAGCCGCAGCCATGGCGGCAAGACCAGATTCCCCAAGCAGCCTGTGTTGCTGGAGGCGATACTCGAGCAATGAATCGATGGTGTCCGCAAGCTCATCGAAATGTCCTTCCAGCAGCTCGTCCACGAGCTGCCGCCGCTGAACTTTGCCGGTAGGTGTGCGCGGGAACTTCTCCTTGCTGACCGGAATAATATAACGCGGATTGACGCCGAACTGCCGGGAAATGATTCCTCTGAGCTCCTGGATCATCAACAGCGTCAGCTCCATGTCGTCATCCATGGGCGAGAAGAACAGCACCAGCTGATCATTCCCTTCCTCTCCTCCGGGCAGGCCGGCCGCGGCAGTATAGGCGTGATCGATTCCATAAGCTTCCGCCAGAGCAGACTCGACCTCGAAGTTATATACGTTTTTGGCATTTACAATGAGAACGTCCTTCTCCCTGCCTGTCAGCGTCAGCTGGCCGTCTCGCATGAAGCCGAGATCTCCGGTCTCGAACCACCCTTCGGCGTTGAAGGCATCTCTGGTCGCGGATTCATTCTTGTAATAACCGTCAATGATCGTCTCCCCTTGCAGTTGAATCCGGCCCACACAGCCTTCCGGGAGCACTTCCTCATCCTGATCGACAATGCGAAGCGTGACGCCCGGAATCACCGTCCCAATCTCGGCGAAGGCGACGCTGTCCTTGGACTCGCCCGCGCGGGCAAACGCCAGCTCCCCCGTCAAAGACTCCTTGTGAACATAGCGGACGCCAGCAGATGTAGACGGGTCGAATGCTGTATTGAAGCATAAGCTTCCCGAGAACTCGGTCATCCCGTAAGCGGGCACAATACTTGCCGCAGACAGTCCGCAGGGTGACAACCGTCGCAAAAAAGCTTGCGCCGTCTCCACCGAAATAGGCTGTCCCACATTCAAGATGATGCGGACAGAGGATAAATCCCGGCCGCCGATGTCAAGGCCGTCACCCAATTGGTTAATTTGGCTATAGCCGAAATTGGGCGACCAGGTAAAAGTAACGCGATGCTGTTCCATGTCATCGAGCCACGACACGGGAGAAGCCAGGAAACGATCCACCGAGCCCAGGACCTGTTCACTGCCGATGACTACGCCCAGGATATGATTGGTGAGCAACCCTCCCGCATGATACAGAGGCATCCAGTTCAGCGTCACTTCATCCGCGGTCAGTCCCAAATGCTGCCGAATGCCAAAAATATTCGAAAGCACCTGCGAATGCCGATAGCTTATACATTTAGGAGTGCCCGTGGTGCCGGATGTAAACAGATACAGCGCAGGATCGCCCGGTTCGGCGGAATGCCGATTCGCTGCCGGTTCGTGTGGAAGCAACTGCTCCGGAGACAGGATCTTCCAGTCTATTCCCGGATTCACTGCCGCCGCTGCGAGTGGATCATCGCTTATGATGAGCGGCCGCTCCAGCAGCCTCCAGACCTGTTCGAGCTTGCCTCGTTCCGCATGTTCCGGGGGCAAATGCAAGGCGGGTCTCAGCGGAGCCGGCATGAATCCGCCCAGGACGCAAGCCCAGAACAAAGGCACAAAGCGGTCAATGCGCTCCACCTGAAGGAGGACGGCATCCCCCGGAGCCAGGCCGAGGCGGGTCAACCCTCCAAGCATGCGCTCCGCCTCATGCCGTAATTGCGCATAGCTCGATGTCCGCTCTTCACCGGGGCGCGATTTATAATGGAGCTTCCTATCCGGATACCTTCGAACGGTGAGCTCGAAAGCTTCGGCCAATGTCCGCGGATCGCCATGCAGCCGCTCGAGGGGGCTGCCTATCAAAATCGATTGTGGGGATTGGGGATGCCGGGGGCGGATCTGATTCCGCCTCCGCGCATGTGACAATTGAAAATGCCCTTGTTGGTTCAACACGAAGGATGCAGGGGGGCGAGCAGCAAGATCATCCCGAATAATCGGAGGCGGCTGTTTCTCATGAATGAAAACTTTTACATTTTTTATTGGGTGCGTGCGGCGAATCCGATCCTCGAGCCAGGTGTGAATCGTCATATAATATAGTTCCTCCCTTGTATTACACAACGCTTAGTTCATTCATGGCGCGATCGAGATTGTCCTGAAGCATCTTCACGGGAATCCAGCCTCTTACACTGTTAATGAGCCACATGTGAGATGCCTTGGAAATGTCGCTGATGGCGAGCGTTCGTTCCGTCACTGTCCCGGCAGCGATAAGCTCGCTGCGCAGCGTTCCGGCCAGCAGTCCGCTGTCCTGCGGCGGCGTGTATTTCTTGCCGTTCAACTCGAGGACGAGATTGCCGGTCGTAAATTCGGTGAGCTCGCCCTTCTCATTCCACAGCAATACATCATATGCGTCCCCTTTTTGTTCATAGTGCTGGGCGTATGCCGTCCGATTCGTTGTTTTGTGATACAAGAACCGGTCGGAAGAGGACACCGGCGAAGAAGCAAGCACGGCCTTCGCGGGGCCTTGCCGTTCGGCAATCGGTTCGCTCTGAACGGTAATCCGGCCCGTTCGGGATAAGAGCAGCCTGACTTTGCGCACACCAGCCGTGAATTCATGCGCATGCTGGAGCAGGGCCTGTCTGAGTGCATCCTGGTCGGCCTGGAAATCAAAATAAACGGCGGAATCGGCCATCCGGGCAATATGCTGATCCAGAAGCTGATAGACGCCATTCTCCAGGCGGATCGATTCCAGCAGTTCAAAATCCGGCCTGACTTCTGTGAGCATCAGCGCCTTCGTTCTCGCTTCCTGGTATTCATCCGCGGCCGTGGAATCCCATGTTATCCCCCCTCCGACTCCATATTCAGCCACGCTGCTTCTGTGATCAATCCATACGGTTCGTATCGCGACGTTGAATACCGCCGAGCCGTCAGGACGGATGAGCCCTATGGAACCGCAATAAATCTCCCTCGGCGCCTCCTCCAGCTCGCAGATTAGATTCATGGTGCTGATCTTCGGCGCTCCCGTGATGGAACCGCAAGGAAACAAGGCGGCAAAAATATCATCGATACCGATACCAGGCATCGCCGCCGCTGTCACGGTGGATGTCATCTGAAACAAGGTGTAGTACTTTTCAATCTCGAACAGCTTCGGCACCCGGACAGAGCCGGCTTCGGCAATCATGCCCAAATCATTGCGCAGCAGATCGGTAATCATCACATTTTCGGCCCGGTTTTTCTCCGACTGGCGAAGCCATTCAGCGAGCTGTTCATCTTCCTTCACCGTAAGTCCGCGCTTTACGGTTCCTTTCATGGGGCGCGTTTCCAGGTGATTTCCGTTTTTTCTGAAAAAAAGTTCGGGCGAAGCGCTGAGAATACTGAAGTCCCCCACCTGCAGCATCGCTGAATAATTGGCTTGCTGCGCCTTGCATAATCTCGTGTAGAAGGCATAGGCATCTCCTTCGAATTGCGAACGGAGACGCATCGTATAATTGACTTGGTAAGTATCTCCTCTGGCTATGGCTTCATGTATCTTATGTATATTGTCATGATAACTTGGTTCGGTAACCGCAGGTTCCCATCCCGAGAGCCGGTAATCGCCCGCACCTGCCGGTTCTCCGCCGAGCGTGTATCCGCTGAATATCCCGAACCATGCCAGCGGCATCACGGTGTTGCGATGTACAGAAAAGACCGGATCAAAGGCGGGAGCCGCCTCGTACGACACGTAGCCTGCCGCGTAGTATCCCCGGCCGGCCCATTCCTCTGCTCTCCGCAATGCGTCCCTGACTTCATTCCGGTTCCAGGCCACAATCATTTCAACCGGATCCGAAAAGAACTTGCGCTCTATGCCGTGATCCGCATCTGCAAAATCAAACAGGATATAGGGGGATGCTTGTCCCTGCTTCATCATGATGAACCCTCCTTTGTCTCTTCCCTGAATACGACTGAAGAAAGTTAGCAAGAATGTGCTTGCCGTACGGCGTAATAATGGATTCGGGATGAAATTGGACTCCTTCCACGGCATATTCCTTATGTCGAAGTCCCATTACCTCCCCCTCGCTCGTCCAAGCCGTAACCTCCAGCGGCTCGGGAACATCTGGCTCGACAATCAGAGAGTGATACCTCGCCACCGTAAGCGGATTCGGCAGGTTATGGAACAGCGTCTGCCCGTCATGCACAATATCTGATGTTTTGCCGTGCATAAGCTGACTTGCAGAAGCGACTGTGCCGCCAAATGCCTGTCCGATGGCCTGATGGCCGAGACAAACGCCAAGAATCGGGATCTTGCCCGCAAAATACCGGATCGCCTCAAGCGAGATCCCTGCATGATCCGGATTCGATGGTCCCGGCGAAATCACAATATAACCCGGTGACAAGGCTTCTATCGCTTCCAATGTTACAGAATCATTTCGATAGACCTGGACGGCCTGTCCCAGCTCTGAAAAGTACTGTACCAGGTTGTAGGTAAACGAATCAAAATTATCAATCAGCGCAAGCATATAATTCCTCCATCATTCGTATTGAACTGCCACCTTGGATGTGGAGAAAATGGAGACAGGAGTGTTCCTGTTCTTCTGTCGCGGCATATGTGCAGATTCTTCAACAAGGCCGGATTCGACGGAGACGGCATGGCCGCAGTGCACCTCGCCGGCAGGGCGGGCTGGATCTGCGGGGAACCCGCTTAACTCTCCTCCTCTGGAGAGAACGGCTCCCGCCCCAGATGCGGATGCTTGGCGCGCTTCCGGTTCGGCGTGCTCCCAGGCTCGCAGCCTGGGGAAGTTGAACGCTCGCTTCTTATGAGGATATTCATGGGGTTACGATGCGGCAGGGTGTGACGATGCAGAAATAAAAGAAAATATTCCACTTGAGCAATATTATATTAATAAAATTGCAAAAGTGTCAAATCTTCCAATCGCGAACTTAGCCGCGCCCCTATCATCCGTCCCGTCTCTGTCTTCTCTTGATCGCCATGTTAAAATCGATGACCGCAAACTGCTATTCAGATGTTTAAAGATACACTCGCCCTGCCTGGATTTTTTACGATCCGCTCCTTCCTTCACGCTCTGAATCAACTCTTGTATTATGGTCTGATCGGAAAACCTGAACTTCGAGTGAAAAGGTGTTCAAAAAGACGAAGAACCTCTAAAGCCAGCGCTCGGGAGGTTCTTCTGCATTATTTGGTTTTAGGTGTGAACATCTTGGTGGCGTATCTTTTCATCCTTATGAGATACATAACTATGCAGCATCATTCCCAGCATGATGACGAACATGCCGCACCAAGATAACATAGAGGGAAGCGGAGAAGCCAATAACGCGATCTCTCCGATAACGGCAAAAAGCACTTCCATCGATTGAGTCGCTTCCACGGCGGCCAGCTTTGGCATATCTCCTCTGACCATATCAGTCGCTTGAAAAAACAATACCGTCGCGATGACCCCTGAGAAAACAGCGACGAGTACAGATTGTATCGTTTGCTCTTGGCTTGGCGCTCCCTCTACAAAAAAACCATACAAGGACAGTAAAAACCAGAATGGCAAGCTGGCCAATGTCATTCCAAGTACCCGCTGATAAGCATCCACACGGTCTCCGCATATCTCCATCATCTTGCGATTACCGAGCGGATAGGCAAAGGAAGCGACAATGACAGGCATAATCCCCAATAAAATATCTTTGGCCGAAAGAAATCGGGCTTGCTCCACTTGCATCATCATAATCCCGAGAAGAACGACAAAGGACATGGCCAATCCTTTAAACGGAATTTTGTTTCTTTTCTTCATGAGCCCATCCGGTGTCTGCATGGTCTCCGTGAACAGCGGAGCCAATAAAGAACCTGATATGATTGTCATTTGCCACGTTCCGGCAATCACCCATCCTGGCGCATGCGCGGCCGCAAAGCACAAGGGAGCATAGAAGAGGCCAAACCCTACAAAGCTCCATAAAAACCATGTCCCGGGATTTTCCTTCATCACTTGCCATAACGGCCGCAATCGCTTCCTGCTGATCACAAGAAGCAGCAGGAATGGAACCATAAATATAAATCGCAGCGAAGCGCTCCATACCCAGCTTCCGCCTGATAGTTCCATGGCCCGATTCAGTATAAAGGTAAACGCAAAAAAGAAAGCCGCACAAATCCCCAACAAAATCGGACGAAGATTACCTGCTTCAATCTGTTTCATAAGTTAATATCTCTCCAAGACTTAACCAGTTCTGTTCCACAAGACGAGCTGCCGCTTCTGCGTCTTTCTTTTTACAAGCTTCTATAATTTGCCGATGCTGTTCCACTGACTCGAGACCCTTTACAGAGGCAAATTGAGAAATTTCAAGACGCTGAATTTTGGATATGCATGAATCAACAACATAACGGGCCGTCTTACACTCGTATCTGTTGTCCATATGTTTAAAGTGAAGGAATCCTCCTTTTGGTTCCGTTCTTCTTCTCTGGAACCCACAATAGCCGCCAGCCGGCTTGGGGATGCACCGCCAGGAAGTCGCCGTCGATCGTGGTCCCGATCGCCACGCACTGGCGAAGCTGCTCCCGGGCGATCGGGCTGGCCTCCTCATGCTCCCACAGATCATATTCGGCGAACGGCGGCAGTACGTCCAGATCGGGCGCCTGAATGCAGAACCATCCCCGGTATGTGCCTTCGCCGTATTGTTGAAGAAACCGGCTGTACCCGCCGGGAAAACGACGCGCATGTCTTGCCCGGCCTGACGAATCACGCCGGAGGGAACCGGAACCGATCGTTGAGATACGATATACATGTTCGAACCGCCTTTTCTATGGAAGTCTTTTGGCCTATTTTTATATCATACCAAGTCTCGCCTTGTTTTCGATGCGTCTCGGGAACTAAGCTGGGGAAATCTGCCGCTTGATTTCCGCAGGGAGAGGTGCACAACCACGCAGCAACCCCTTCCGCAACGCTGCGAAAGGGGTTCGTTTACAAGTTGGCTGTCGGAACGAGATGCGGCCAGCGGCACTGCTCCGGTCTCGTCACAACTCCAGCTTCTTTGCCTTTTCCTTAATATAATCGGCCGTTCGGAGCGCCAATGACATGACCGTGTTCGTCGGGTTGCCGGCGCCGGATGTGACGAAGATGCTCGCGTCACAGATGAACAGATTGGGAATATCATGGGTTTGTCCATAGGAATTGACGACCGAGCTCTCCGGATCATTTCCCATGCGGCAGCCCCCCATCATATGGGCGCTGTCGGGAATGACGAATTCGACCTTGCCGCCCGCGGCATCGAGAATCGCCTTCATGTTCGCGACCGCATGATCGATGAGCTTCCGATCGTTATCGCCGTAACTGAAGGTGACCTTGGCGCGGGGCAAGCCATGCTCGTCTTTTTCATCCGTCAACGTTACCCGGTTCTCCGGATGGGGCAGCACTTCGCCGACCAGCGTCACTCTTCCATAATAGTTGTAATCGAGCAGCGTCTCCCTTAGCCGTTCCCCCCACATCGGGCCTCCCTCGGCCTTCGAGATCCCGCTCGCGAATTCGACCGGCCTCGCCCCGTGAGCATGAAGGGTATACCCGCGCACGAAATTATTGTTCGGGTCGGTCCGGTAGAAATCCTGGGTCGTGGCCAGCACCGGAGTGCCTTTATACAGTCTGATTTCGTTGTCGAATTTGGCATAGACGTCATGGCTGCTGTGCACCATGACGGCCTTCCCGACCCAGCCGCTGCGGTTCGCCAGCCCGTCGGGGAATTGCGCGGTCGCCGAGTTGAGCAGAAGACGCGGCGTCTCGACCACGTAGGCGGACAAGATGACGAGCTTCGCTTTTTGCTCATAAGATTTCCCTTCATGGATGAAAGCGACTCCCTTCGCCTTCCCGTCAGGGCTCATGATGACCCGGGTTACCATGCAGTCCGCCAAGACCTCGGCCCCTGCCTTGATCGCCTTCGGAATATGAACGATGAGCGTGCTGAACTTGGCGTCCGGCATGCAGCCTTGATTGCAGAAGCCCCGGTTGATGCAAGGGGGACGGCCCTCGAACGGCGCGGACAGAATCGCGAGCGGAGCCACAGAGGAGCGGATACCGAGCTTGTCGCAGCCGTTCATGAACATGTACGCGTTCGGGCTGAGGGGCTCCCTCTCTGGATAGGGATACGGCCCATGGTAGTTGCCCCACGGAAAATGCTTCGGCCCGGATACGGCAATTTCCTTTTCGGTTCTCGCATAGTACCTTTCCAGGTCGTGATATCCGATCGGCCAATCCTCCGCGACCCCATCCAGCGTCCTCGCCCGGAAATCCGCCTCGTGGAACCGCAAAAACACCGCCGTAAAATGAACGGTTCCGCCCCCGACCCCGCGGCCGGAATTGTTATGGCCCATCGTCAAGGGATCCTTTCCGTCCACGATCCGGGTATCCTGCCATCCCAGATTCCTCATCGCGAGCTCATCGCTCGCAAAATCCTTCTGCGGATCTCGGAACGGCCCGGCCTCGAGGACAACCACGCTCATCCCCGCTTCGCTTAATTCTTTGGCCAGCACGCCGCCTGCGGCGCCCGCGCCCACGATGACGACATCCACTTCTTCGTTCGCGTATTTTCGGTTCATCATTGTTCCGGCTGAGCCTCCCATGGATCCAATTGTCCCATCTGCGTGCGGACATATCCCCGCGGATAGGCCGGACCGGCGTATCCGATGTCGGACCATACCTTCGGGTGAGAATAGTACGCTTCGACCGTCAGATTCAGCAGCTTCCTGAACAGTTCGGCTTGCGGTATGCCGGTCCATGCTTTTTTCGGCTTGGCGGCGGATTGGCTCATGTCCTGCAAATATTGCCTCTGGATGTCCGCGTCCAGGTCCGCAAAAGAGGCGGAGTGCAAGGCTTGGGCCGCTTGCTCCAGCGCCAGGAGTCCCGTCCGAAGCAGCTTCGGCGCTTCGGGAACGCCCGCCTTGCGCTGGCTCTCCCCTGGGGAGCGATGCATCGTGCGGTCGATGTGGACAAGCACGTAATCGAGCGCTTCCGGCGTCTCATCGTCTACGAGCAGCGAGGCGATGCGCCGGATCATGCCGGCCTCGGGCGGCGTAAAAAAGTGCAAAGCATTGTTCGGCTTGACGCGGGACATCACGATGGTCTGCGTATGGTCATCCCATTCATGCCGTTCCTTCATCACATCAAAAGACGGATAATGACTATGCCGTGCCATCGGTCATCCCACCTTCCAGTACATCGCAATCAATCCTAGCGCGCTTAGCGCGGAGAACATCAGCGGGAGAATGACGGGCGGACCAATCATGAAGTTGCGCAAGGCCCATCCCCCGACCCGAACCCCGACTCCCCGGAAATGAAAATAAAAGCCGATCAGGCCGGATATCAGGCCGAGCCACATCAGCACCTGGAACAGAGCGGCAAGCCAGTCCCGGTTATACCAGGTCAACACGATCCCCGCCAGGAAGAACACGGGAGACAGCAACACGGGCACCCACATCGCTTTGTGGTGAAAGTTTTGGCGATAATGAAACATTGTCACCTGAACGCTCATCAAGAGAAACGCCAGACTGACAAACAAAATGAGAACTCGATCCATCGACCATGCAGACCAATTCATGCAGCGACCCCTTTTGTTAAATTTTCGTAATTTTCAATTCAATTATTTCCGGCATCATGACCGGATATTCCTGCTTGGCGCTGCGGGACCTGCGGCATAACACTTCAAGCTCCCGTCCGCCCAAGGCTTCGGGGAGCTTTACAGAACACGGATTGCCTTATTTCACCCGCCGCCCGTCGGCATCCTGCTGCAAGCCCCGCAGGTTCGCATACAATCCCGCTCGGGCAACCCGTTCGGGATGCGAGCCTTCCTCGGCGAGCCGGCCCTGGTCAAGCACCAGGATCGGCGCGTTTTTCAGCAAAGCCCGGGCAATCGCGGACTCACCAGAATGTAAAACAGGCTATAGGGCGTTTTGAAAATATCCGTAACTCGTAACGAAATATCGCGATACTGGGCAACGGCCTGCTTGAAGGTCAACAAGGTATCCGCGGCAATGCCGAATATCTTTACGGCAGGCACCCCTCGCACATATTCCACGCCGGTCGCATTCATCTCTTCCGCCGCGAATCTGGCCGCCCGCGCTTGCAAAAAGTCGGGCCTGCAGCCAGAAACCGATGCCGATCGGCCCAAGCAGCACGAGTGCCATCCGCCAATCGAGCCAGAATAAACAACCGATCAGCATCAGCGGGATCACGACGGACAAGTCACGGTCTATTTCTCCGCATTCGCTGCTTCCGCCGCTCCCTTGCTTGCGCCCAGCTTCGCCCCGCCGACAAGCAGCGTAACGGCCATCAGCAGCACTAAGGCAGCGACCGCCGCAAAGGGCAGATGCTTATCCAGCTGGTACAAGCTCGTGCTCGCGATCGGGGCGATTACGGCGGAGATGCCGGAGACCGATCCGACGAGCCCCGCTACGCCGCCTTGCTGCTCGGGGGCCACCGCTAGCGAGGAAGCGGACATGAAGCCCGGCATCATCAGCCCGGTTCCGATACCGAACAAGAAGAAGGCCGCGTAAAAGCTGACGAGCCCAATGACGAACAGGAAGAGCAGCATGCTGAGGATGAGCAGCGCCGATCCAATCAGAATCAAGGGCTGGGGCTGCCATTTCGGCTTTTTCATCTGGATGCCCTGGGTCACAATCATCGCCACCCCGCTCACCATCAAGCCCATGGACACCATCCGCGCGGTCTCCTGCGTCGTCATCGACAACTGATCCTGAAAATAGAAGCCGCCGATCACTTGCAAGGTGACGATGCTGAGCATCGTCGCCAGTCCGGCGAACAGATAAAGGCGAAGACCGCGTTGGAACGGGTTCACCTTCGGCGGCTTGGCCTGAATCTTCGCCTTATGCGCCGGAATCAGCAGCAGGGCGACCGCCATCGCGACAAGCGGCAGCAGCGCGCCAATATACAGCGGCCAGATCAGGCCGATAATCGCGAACGCTCCGGCAATCGCCGGGCCAAGCACGAGGCCCATGCCATTGGCGGCCCCGATCAGAGCCATTCCTGCCGAGCGGCCCTGCTCATCCGTGATGTCCGCCATATACGCCTGCGCGGCGGAGGGAACGGCCGGAATGAACAGGCCGACCAGCCCGCGCGCCACGATGAGCAGCGCGACCAGCAGCCCGCCGCCGATCAGCCCGGACAAGCCGGCATACATCGTCGCCGTGAACAGCACATAGCTGATGAACATGCCGAGGAAGCCAAGCAAGATGACCGCCTTCCTTCCCCGCACATCGCTATATCTGCCCCACACCGGCGCCATCACGGCCATGGCAACCGATCCGAGCGAAATAATCAACCCTGAATGCGTCTCGCTCAGTCCCAACTCGCGAATCAGCGGAGGCATCACAGGGGCGATGATCATAAACCCGACCATCGCCACGAACACGCTAAAAAATATACTGAATCGAACTCGATTCACCTTTGCATCGTTCCTTTCCCCATTTTTCTATGCACAGTCATGCTTCCATCGCTGCTTAACATGGCGCGCTCCCTTTCATGCTAGGCGAGAATTCAGAGGCCAGCCACCGATGAACGGATTATGTCTGCCTCAAAACGGATTATTTGTACGGTTCCCGTATCCACGGCCAGGATCAAAAAAAGAACCGACTCTGCGGCAGCGGCCGTACAAGTCGATTCCTAGTCGCCGCGTACAAGTCGATTCCTGGTTTTCTTTATTATCTTTCTTTTTTGTTCATCATCTGCGCCCTTGCGCTATTGAGCAGCCTCACCAGCGCGATAATATCTTCCTCAGCCGTCTCATAATTCGTGATGCAAGCCCGCAGCGCCGGTTCTTGGTTCATGTCGTATACGGATATCCATGCCTGTCCCGAACGCACTGCCTCTCCACAGATGAACGAGACGAACTTCGCTCGGCTCTCTTCCGGGACGCGGATGTCCGTAAAGCATACGACGGGCAGCACGGTATCATTGACGACCGTCCAATTCGAGCGCGTCAGCTCCTGACGCAAGCGGTTCCCCATCTCGGCCTGGTGCCGCACCACCCTGCGGTAGCCTTCCCAGCCCGCCGTCGCCAACGATAAGTACAATTTCAAGCCGATAAATCTCCGCGACCATTGAATCGAATGGGTGAACGGATCCACTCGATTCAGGCCAGCCCCTTCCTTCGGCATATAATCGGCCGTGATGCTGAACGCTTGATGCAAAACCTCACGATGACGCGTCAAATACATCCCCGCTCCCATCGGAACAGACATCCATTTATGCGCGTCGAAGGTAATCGAATCGGCCCGCCGAATGTCACGAAGCTGCTCCATCAGTTCTGGCGCGAACACGCAGGCTCCGCCATATGCCGCATCCACATGCAGCCACAGTCCTTCATCTTCCGCGACATCCGCAAGTTCGCCAATCGGATCGATCGCCCCGGCTCCGGTCGTTCCCCCCGTCGCGATGAGGAGACACGGAGCATATCCGGCGGCGCGATCCGCCGCGATCTGCCGCTGAAGCGCATGGACATTCATGCGCAATTGCGAGTCCGCCGGAATGATGCGCAGCGAATCGGTACCCAGACCGCATGAACGCGCAGCCTTCACCAGGGAATGGTGGCTCTCCGCAGATGCGTACATCACGGGCTGCGCCTTGAGCGACCTCAGCCCTTCCTTGCCATAGGACGGAAAATGATGAATCAATGCGGTCAGCACGGCCGTCAGATTGGCCTCCGCTCCCCCCGTCGTAAATGTCCCGTCTGCCGCCTCGGCGGAATAACCGAATTGGGCGGCGATTTCTTTCAGCACGTATTGCTCGATTTCGACCGCTATGGGCGCATGACTCCACGCCGCAAGCTGCGGATTGAACGCCGCGGTGACCATGTCCGCCATAATTCCCATGTAGTTGGGCCGAGGATTATACAGCCCGAAATACCGGGGATGCGGCGTATGTACCTGGAATCGGGTTAATCCCTCCACAATATGATCAATCGCCTCTTGCGCGCTGACGGGATGCTCGAACGATAATCTCTGCGCAAACGAAACGATCGCATCCACATCTAGCTCAGGCGAGACTCGGACTCCGCCCACGCTCCCCATATAGTCATTGATTCGTTCCAGCAGTTCCTCTCCGATGCTCATTCGCTCTTCCCTGTCCAAATCCAGATTGAATTTTTTCGTTGTCATCTCCAAAACGCTTCCCCTCTGCGTCGTAATGTTGAATTCCTGTGCTGCTTCCGAGTATACACCCGCAGTCATCCGCAGGGACTTGTTTTCGAATAAAACCGCAATATATCGAAACTAGAGAGCGAGGAGCGGTAAGTTTTCATCTCGCTGCGACAGTTTCATACAGCAATTCGATAAGAAGGAAGAAGCACAAAAGCACATGAGAGGGTCGGTGGTTCGATTGACCCAAAAAGTAGACCATAAACCAATTGAAGGCATTAAGCAGTTGCTTTAGCGATATAATGTGAAGAAGACGGACGTAAGGGAAACCAAGGAAATGAGGGATGAATGGTGACGAAGGGAATCATTTTTGATACAATTTTTGCAGGATGGCTATTAAATGATGACAATATCCAAGGCCGGTGTGTTTTACCGTAGAGCAATGATAATTCCTGCAGGAATATTTTGTGAAATATTGTGCATAGACAAGCTCCATGGTATTATGTGAAAATAGATAACAAATCACTTGGCGTAAATTTCATGGACGAGAAGAGTAGGCTATGAATCCCGATCCCCAGAGAGTTGGCGTATGCTGCAAGCCAACGTTCGGCTCATAACTGAAGGTCATCTCCGAGAAGCGCGGCTGAACTCGAGTAAGCTGCGACGGACTTCCACCGTTATCCGGAAATCGTATGGCATATCAATACGTGTTGAGCTGCATGGTGCGGGAACGATAAAATTCCGCGCCGTGAAAATGGGTGGTAACGCGGATCATAATCCGTCCCTGTGGAGGGGCGGATTTTTTTGCGTTTTGGGTGCAAAAGCGTCAAGAAATCTAGGGGGAAGAAAAGATGAAATCACTATCGAAAAGCCACGTATTTTTCGTGGGACTCATGCTTTTTTCGTTATTTTTTGGCGCGGGGAACTTAATCTTTCCGCCGATTTTGGGGCAGCAGGCGGGAGACAACTTCGCCGTCGCCATACTGGGCTTCATTGTGACCGGCGTTGGCTTGCCGCTGCTCGCCGTCATCGCGATTGCCATGACGGGCCGGGACGTGCAGCATCTCGCAGGCCGGGTGCATCCGAAGTTCGGTATCCTGTTTGCCATTATCGCCTATTTGTCGATCGGTCCTTTCATGGGGATTCCGCGCGTAGCTAATGTGTCCTTCGAGATGGGAATGCGTCCCTTTCTGCCCGAGCCTCTTCAACCAAACGGTTGGGTGCTTCTGGCTTATACGCTCGCGTTCTTTATTCTCGTCTACTGGCTCTGCTTGAATCCATCGAAATTGGTGGCTCGCATCGGGAAGATTCTTACGCCCTTGCTGCTCCTATCCATCGCCGCACTCTTCATCTCCGCGATGGTGAGCCCGCTTGGAGAAGCGCAGCCTGCGGTACAGGAATATGCGACGTCTCCCGGCGTCAAAGGATTTATGGAAGGTTATTTGACGTTGGATGCAATCGCCGCGCTCGCGTTCGGCATCATCGTCGTCAATGCAATCCGCGATCAAGGCGTTAAGGACAAGCGCGCGATTACGAAATCCGCCGTTCAAGCCGGCGTCATCGCGGGCGCGGGCTTGTCGCTCGTCTATGCGGCGCTGGGATGGCTCGGAGTGACAAGTGTTACCGAATTCGGGTATGCGAAAAATGGCGGGCAGCTGTTGACGCAAATCGTCCAGAAACTATTCGGACAGTCCGGATTGCTCCTATTGGCCGTCATCGTTACACTTGCCTGTCTGACGACCTGCATCGGATTGGTATCCGCATGCAGTCAGTATTTTTCCACCTTATTCCGCAGGCTCAGTTATAGTCAAGTCGCGTTCCTGACTTGCGCAGCGGGCTTGTTGGTAGCCAATCTAGGGTTGAATACCATTCTGTCGGTATCTGTTCCGGTGCTGCTGGTCATCTACCCTGTCGCTATTGTGTTACTTTTGATGTCCATGGGCCACCGCCTCTTCGGCGGGCGCCCGTCCGTCTATGCCGGCGCGCTAATCGGCACCGTGCTCATTAGCTTATTTGAAGGGTTGAAGGAGGCCAACGTCCCGGTAGAACAGGTTACGGAGTGGCTCAAGCATCACCTCCCTTTGTATAAGCAGGGAATCGGCTGGGTCATTCCGGCGGTGGCAGGCGGGATTATCGGCTGGCTGATTGGTTGGGCAATCAGCGCGATTAAGAATCGCGGACAGGCCGGCGCCCCGGCTTCGCAATACAAAAAGTAAGTTGCAGCAGTCATCCAAATACAATACAGCAGCTTCTCACAAAGCCGGCGCCATGCCGGCTTTTTTGATTTTGACATGCGGCGGGTTCCCTTTTTGACTTGTTGAGTGCGGGTGGCGGCGTGGCGGGACGCGGGGAAGTAGATTCCTGCATTTATACATCATTTTTGGCTATTTTAGCCTCTAGGCAGCGGAATTCCTGCAAATCTGCATCATTTTCGCGGATCTTCTCTTCTTTTTAAGCGTTCGTCCTGAAATTGCTGCACTTTTGCAGGATTCCCTCTTAGCTGCAGACGTGATCATGAGAATACTGCAGATTTGCAGCATTTTTGAGCGCTCTGTCACTGTTCCAATTTGGATTTGGCGTGCGGCGGGTTCCCTTTTTGACTTGTTGAGTGCGGGTGGCGGCGTGGCGGGACACGGGGAAGTAGATTCCTGCATTTATACATCATTTTTGGCTATTTTAGCCTCTAGGCAGCGGAATTCCTGCAAATCTGCATCATTTTCGCGGATCTTCTCTTCTTTTTAAGCGATCGTCCTGAAATTGCTGCACTTTTGCAGGATTCCCTCTTAGCTGCAGACGTGATCATGAGAATACTGCAGATTTGCAGCATTTTTGAGCGCTTTGCCGCTGTTCCAAGCTAGGGAACCGGAATTCCAGCAACTTGAAGCCGCACGGGCGCAGTCAGCCCGCTTCGCGAACTCTGCAAGCCGCACGGGCGCAGTCATCCCGCTTCTCGTACTCTGCAGGCCACACGGGCGCAGTCGTCGCGCTTCTCGTACACTGCAGGCCACACGGGCGCAGTCAGCCCGCTTCTCGTACTCTGCAAGCCGCACGGGCGCAGTCATCCCGCTTCTCGTACTCTGCAAGCCGCACGGGCACAGTCAGCCCGCTTCTCGTACTCTGCAAGCCGCACGGGCACAGTCAGCCCGCTTCTCGTACTCTGCAAGCCGCACGGGCGCAGTCATCTCGCTTCTCGTACACTGCAGGCCACACGGGCGCAGTCAGCCCGCTTCTCGTACTCTGCAAGCCGCACGGGCGCAGTCAGCCCGCTTCTCGTACTCTGCAAGCCGCACGGGCGCAGTCAGCCCGCTTCTCGTACTCTGCAAGCCGCACGGGCGCAGTCATCGCGCTTCTCGTACACTGCAGGCCGCACGGGCGCAGTCATCGTGCGGCCCAGGCAGCTGTCCGCGGCACGGTATCAAAAAACACCCCCAGCAGGCTGCGAAGAAGCCGGCGGCTTCGTCCGTTGCCCGTGCTGAAGGGTGCCACAAACACATATGTTCGTTAGAATATCTCCGATTGCTTCACGCGATCGTTCAGCATCGCAAAGTCTTTGTCCTGCAAAGGCTCCACTTTCCCCTTCTGGTACCCGCTGCCCTTCGTCGAGAAGAAATCATGCGTGCTCGTCTCGGTGCGAATGCCGTTCAGCACGACCGGGTTGACTTCCTCTTCCGGGAAGTGTGGCTCAAAGCCAAGGTTCATGAGCGCTTTGTTGGCGTTATAGCGAATATACTTCTTCACTTCATGCGTAAGTCCGATCGCATCGTACAGATGCTCCGTATACTCCAGCTCGTTCTCATACAGCTCTATCAGCAGATCTTGCACAAACCGGGACAGCTCCTGCTGCATGGCCGCGCTCTGCTTGTTGTAGATTTCTTGCGCCAGCAAGCCTACGAAGACGCCGTGAACACTTTCGTCCCGGATGATCAGCTTGATGATCTCCCCGCTGGCGACCATTTTGCCTTGTCCGGCCAAGTACAGCGGATAGAAGAAGCCGGAGTAGAACAAGAAGCTCTCCAGAAAGACGGAGGCGACCATGGCCTTGTACAGGCTGACCGGATCATTGTCTTGAATGCCTTTGTACAGACCATCGATGATCGCGGTCTTCTTCTGCAGATGCTTGTTCTCCTTCACCCAGTCGAACGTCTCGTCGATCATGGCCGTGCTGGCCACGGTCGTAAAGATCGTGCTGTAGCTCTTCGCATGAATCTCTTCCATCGCGGCCTGGAAGATCAGAATCGCTTTTTTCTGCTTGCCTTCGACATGTTGGGCAATGACTGGCATCCCCACATTCCCCTGCTCCGTATCCAACAGCGTGAGGCCGCCAAGCACATGCATATAGGCGAGCTTCTCGTCTTCCGTCATTTTGGTCCACGACTTCAGGTCCTTCGAGATCGGAATCTCGGTATCCAGCCAGAACTGGGACGTATTTTGCGTCCACAGCATTTCCATATAATCCGATTCGGGTCGGTTCCAGTTCACTGCTTCAAAATTTTTCATCGACGAATTCTCCTTCTACATCTGCAACTTCTGCTACTAAAAAGGCTAGGCTACGAGTGATACGACGTATTCAACTTAGACGACGCAGCTCACGCACTCGTCGATTGTTTTCTTTTTCGTCCGGGTATAGTAGAGTGTCTTGAGCCCCTTCTTCTGCGCGTAGATATAGTACTTCGCCAGATCGCGGGTCGTCAGATCATCCTTCACGAACAAGACGGTCGAAATGGCTTGGTCGACGTGGACCTGCACGTCCGCAACCAGGTCGATCAGGTTGAACATATCCATATCGTAAGCTTCTTTGTAATAGAAGTAGTTCTCATCGCTAATGTACGGCATCGGGTAGATCGTCTTGGAATCGCCGTATTCGCGCTCTTCGATGCGCTGCGTAATCGGCGCGATGGACGCCGTCGAGGACTGCAGGTACGAGATCGAGCCGGTAGGCGCGATCGCCAGGCGGTACGCATGATACAAGCCATGCTCCATCACCTGCTCCTTCAAGCGGGCCCAATCCTCGAGGGTCGGAATCGCATGCCCTTCGAACAGCTGCTGCACCCGCTCCGTCTTCGGACTGAAGTCCGTATTCAGATAACGGTCGAAGTATGCGCCGCTTGCGTACTCGCTCTTCTCGAAGTCTTTGAACGTCACGCCGCGCTCCTGCGCGATCAGCATCGAACGCTCCAGGGAATAGAAATTCACCATCATGAAGAAGGTGCGAACGAAGTCTCTCGCTTCCTTCGATTCATAGGCGATCCTGTTCTTCGCCAAAAAGCCGTGCAGGTTCATCGCGCCCAAGCCGACGGAATGGAGCTCGCGGTTCGCCTTGGCCACCGAAGGCACAATGCTGATATTGCTGCGGTCGCTCACCTCGGTCAACGCATCCATCGCGCGGTGAACCGTATCGCGCATCCGTTTATTTTTCATGACGTTAACAATATTCAACGAGCCGAGGTTGCAGGAAATATCGCGATGGATCTCGTCCTCTACGCCGTAGTCGTTGATCGTGGACACTTCGCTCAGCTGCGCAATCTCGCTGCACAAGTTCGAGAACTTGACGCGTCCGATTTCTTTGAGCGCATGGTATTCATTCGTATTGTCCACGAACATAATGTAAGGATAGCCCGACTCCATCTGAATCTGCGCAATCTTCAAAATCAGGTCGCGCGCGACAATCTTCTTTTTCCGGACATTCGGATTGTCGACAAGCTCGTCGTACATCTCGCTGATGTCCATGTCGTCCAGATGTTTGCCGTACTCCTTGTACACGGTATACGGGTAGAACAAGTACATATCCTTGTCCTGCTCCACCAGCTCGAAAAACTTATTCGGCGCGACTACGCCAAGCGATAACGTCTTCATCCGAATTTTCTCGTCGCTGTTGATCTTCTTCGTGTCGAGGAATTCATGGATGTCGGAATGGAAGACGTTCAAGTAGACGACGCCGCTGCCGTCGCGCTGACCCAATTGGTTCGCGTAGGAGAATGCATCCTCAAACAGCTTCATGACCGGCAGGACGCCGCTTGCTTTGCCGTCCAGCCCTTTGATTTGCTCGCCGGCGCCGCGGATTTTGCTCAAATTCAGGCTCACGCCGCCGCCAATCTTGCTCAGCTGCAGCGCCGAGTTGATCGAGAATCCGATCGAGTTCATCGAATCGTCCACCTCGAGCAGGAAGCAGCTGACCAGTTCCCCTCTCCGCTTCTTGCCGGCATTCAGGAAGGTCGGCGTCGCCGGCTGATACTCTTGAGAAATCAGCAACTCGGCATACTCGAACGCCTTGTCGATATCCCCGCTCGCCAGGAACAGGGAGACGACGGCCAGGCGGTCCTCGTAGCGCTCCAGGAATTTCGTATCGTCATTGGTCTTCATGGCGTAGTTGTTATAGAACTTGAACGCGCTCATGAACGACGGGAAGCGGAACTTTTTCGCGTATAAATATTCGTAGAGCCGCTTGACATCCTTGAATTCGTACTGATCGAACAGTTCCTTTTCATAGTAGTCGTTCTCTACCAGATAATGAATCTTTTCCTCAAGATTATGGAAGAATACTGTATTTTGATTGACATAGTCGATGAAATAGCTTTTCGCCGCCTCCCGATCTTTGTCAAATTGGAACTTTCCGTCCTTCTGGACCATAATTTCGTTGTTAAGCTGTATCCATTTTGGTATCAAAGTACTGGACCTCCCGAGTAAATTGTGCTACATCCTTCTTCGTGCCGCTGAGCTCGAACTTCATCAGTACGGGCACGGAATATAATCGAGAAATATGATCGGCTGCCAGTCCGTACCGGACGCCCCAGTTCATATTGCCGCTGGAAGCGACCCCTTGCAGCAAATGGCCATGCTCCTCAAGGAATTCCATCGTAGATTGAGGCACTTGTCCGAACCCTGTCGTGTACGTGATCAAAATAAAGGGTTCAGCCAGCTTCGTATCTGCGGATATGCGAACACACTCCATATCCAGCTTCTCGACAAAACGCTTCACGTTGCCAGTCTTCGAGTCGTACGCGATAAGCACGTGATCCCTCCGTCGCCTAGAAATCTTTCAAATAGAGCCGCCTGGAGTCACCAAAAAAAGCACATCTCAAAGAAAAGAGACCGAAGCCGATGGACGCGATGAACCGATGCACCGTGCCCGATTATGGCGCTTCCTTCTCCTTGCTCTTCGAAGAATGATAGAAACATAGAATCTTGGTTAGTCAGGGAACTCCACTTGCCGTTACAATATATAGTGTATGTATTGAGTTCTCCATACTATATATAGTCCGTTATTGAATAATAACCAATTTTAAGATAAATGGCAAGCCCATTTTGTCCTCGCCGGCAGGAACGAAATATGTCGGCCTGTGACAAAAAACATATCTATCGTACCACAACTGTGGCCATTATTGGTGTTCAATTTTTTTGGAATTATGCGGGATATGCTTTTATCGCGAAGGGGCTGCCTGGCAGCCGTGCAAGAGTGGGACAAGTCACCCGTTCTCCGAAAAAGTGCAATTTTCGCCGCAGAAAATAGAGCCCCTCTGGCGTATTTTCAATTTGTTTAACGAGATTAATTGATTCATAGATTTCACGCTCCATGGCGGCCGCAAAGTTGGAATTTTCCTCAGCGGAAGGATAGTTAATGGCATTAATTATATACAAAAAAACGAGCCTTTGGACGGCTCGCTCAAAGTCAGGCGCGTGCATGCTGAAAGTCAGGCGTGTTCATCTTAGAATGGCGTTTTATATCACCTCCGTGCGATTCACGTTTAGTTGACCATGTTTTCGCATACTTATATTAGGATATAAGTAAATTCTCTCTGCACAATGATGGGCTTATATTGCCGAACAATCGCTCGCATCATTCATTATACTTATCCAGGAACTAACATAGATAAAAATTTCCCGGGCAACAGTGCGAATCCGCGCCTTTCCGACAAAGGAACAGACCGGATCCCGCAGTAGACAGAATCCGGCCTATGGCTTCTCGCTTATCGGTCGGCAGCATGCTCCCTTGGCCGCCGTCACGCCCAAGTCCCGCTGCGAAAGATGGGTTCTCTCGTTCCATCCGCCCTAATGCCATCGATGTCCATATCGGCAGAGCCGATCATAAAATCAACATGCGTGACGCTTGCATTTAACCCGGCCGCCGCCAGTTCCTCCGCGGACATCGTTTTTCCGCCTTCAATGCAGATGGGATATGGACTTCCGATCGCCAAATGATTCGAAGCATTCTCATCGAACAAGGTATGATAGAACAGCACCTTCGACTGGGAAATCGGTGAATCAGTTGGAACAAGGGCCACTTCCCCGAGATAATGGGCTCCTTCGTCCGTGGCAATGAGATTGTTCAAAATCTCTTCTCCTTCTACCGCCTTCACATCCACAATCCGGCCCTTGTCAAAGGTGAGGGTAAACCGATCAATGATTGTCCCGCCATAGCTAAGGGGCATGGTGCTTGACACATATCCGTTCACTCCGGTTTTGAGCGGGGCCGTGTAAATCTCCTCCGTCGGCATATTTGAGATAAAGGCGATGCCCTGCTCGTTCGTGCTCTGAAGCCCTATCCAGATGTGATGTTCCGGCAGTTCAACCGTCAAGTGCGTGCCCGGCGATGTAAAAACGAGCGCTTTGTACCGCTTCTCATTCAACTCATTCACTCTGCCCTGTACGGTGGCGACATGCCGCTTCCATGCATCGACCGGATTAACCGTATCGACGCGCGCCGCATGGAAAATTGCCTCCCACAGGCGGCCGACTTGCTCTTCCTCCGGCACGTCCGGGAACACCTTCGCCGCCCAGGCCGGCGAAGGAGCGGCAATCATCGTCCAGCTCACCTTGTCCGACTGGATGTACCGGCTATACGGATACATTGCGGTCGCCTTGGCCTTGTTGAAGCTGGCGATGCGTGCCGGATGAATCCCCTGCAGCCAATCCGGACTGGAGGAGACGATGGACATGAACGCCGCGCCCTTGGCCGCAAACTCTTCCCGCTCCTTCGCATACCAAGCGGAGAACGTCTGCAACGTCTCGTCCGGCGCCATCTCAAAACGCAGCCGATCTACCGCATCGTCGCTCCATTGAACCACGACATCGCTCGCCCCGGCCTCGTATGCCTTTTTTACAATCAAGCGAACCAATTCGGCAGCGTCCAGCGCCGTTTTGATGACAAGGATCTGACCCTGTTGAATATTTACGCCTACCTTCACCGCCAGCTCCGCATACTTCTCAAGCTTCTTTTCGAACTCCCTCATCATGGCTTCCTCCAGGATTGATATGACGTGCCTTCAACCGCCTGCCTATCGATGAAGCTTCGGATTATGTTGCCGTTTCTTTGCGCCTCGCCTCTCTGCTTTTCGATCGCCCGAATGAATTCGCCCTGCACGGTCTCGGCTTGCCCTTGTTTCGGCACAACGTCTGCCACAAATAATTCGCTTCGTTAAAATACTGCATGCCGCTCTCCTTCTAGGTGTTAGTCGTTGCCTGATTTTCTTCTGTATTCTTCGATTTGCGCCATATGATGCCGATCATGCCAGATAAAATCCTCCAAATAGGTCCTGACCGTAAATTTTCCTTCCGCATATTCACGCGAGAACGTATCGTCATCGAACCGCGCTATCGTCTCCAGCAACAGATTGCGGCAACGCGTTGTCAAGGCGATCAAGTCTTCCTTGGCTAGCGTTTTTCCATAGTCGACGGCCTCTCGATTAAACGCATCAAAATCAAGATCGCTCACCGTCACTGGCTTGCCATTAGCGATAGGATAGATGGCCTCCTCATAGAAGTATTTGTCCCACATCATTATATGGCTGACAATATCATGGATCGTCCATTTGCCTTCATCAATGGGCGTGTGCCATTCCTGATTTGCAAGTTGAAGCACAAAACGGTTCCATGCTCCGAATTGATCGAGCAGCTTAGATTTTTCGTTCATGAGATAGTCCCCCAATTTATCGTTTTTTTACATATGTATACAGTTTTCCGTTTTTGGGCTTATATGGTCGTTTCCCCTTATAGCCCCGGCGAAGCAGCTCTTGAATCAGGCATTTCATGAAGGCCCCATGGCTGACAACTAATACATTGGATTGCCGATAGTTCTCTTCGATGTGGTCAATGAACTGTCTCGCTCGCATTACGCTTTCTCGTCTGCTCTCTTCCTGGGAAGGATGGGAGAGATACCAAGCCAGTCTGGCCATCATTTGCCATGCATAATAGTGAAGTCTGAGTTGGGATGAGCCGGGCCAGCTCATTCCTATCTCTCGGAGCTGCGCGGTTAGGATAACGGGACCTCCATAAATGAGTTGGGCCGTCTTCGCCGCTCTGTATAAATCGCTGCTGAGGCAAACATCCCATTTCAAATCACAATCAAGGAAGGCGCCCGCATGAACATCGGAATGATTATAGCGCTCTACCCATTGATTGAATTGTTCTGGTGTCATCCATCGGTTATCGGGTTGACTGGCAACTTTAAAATGCCGAACGAATCCAATATTCATAGTTCTCCTCCGTTCCCAGCATAAAGACATCTACCCTCGTTGCGGGAACCGCCTTGTGGAGCATTTCTCCATTATTCCTTCCAGTATACCTCCCGTACATATTTTTGGAAATAAAATATTGCAGCATGGGCTCCGCGCCGTTCCGCATCCATTCATATTCATGCGGCTTCCATGCCGTCCACCCGGGCAAACCGTCTTTTTCATTCCTGCCGATATTATTGCTAACCTATATCGATACCTTCAAGCTGCCCTGCAAGCGTGGAAGCAGGCGCTTGGCGCAAGCTGTCCGCTTATCTGCTTGGCGCCGGCACAGGCTTGACGAGCGCCGCGTTGACGCTGCAGCTCTGTTCTTTCTGGCACAGCAGGCTATCCCTGGACAACATGGGGATAGCCTGCTTGCTTCTGCCCTCACTCATGTACCCGGATGGCCGCCCAGGCTTGAATCAGATAGGTGCCAAACTAAGCGGCGGCGTGCTCGAAGCCCGTCTCGCGGAGCAGTTCCGGAATCTGCTCCGAGGGGACCGGATCATGCGCGTCGCCGCAATGGCGCGGCATCCTCCTCTTCCCAACTCCTCATTTTTCATTCATAATGAGAATCATTTTCAATTATCAAAAAAACAGGTTGAGCACGATCCCTTAAAGCAGGGATTTGTGGTGCCAACCCGTCCTATTGGAGGCGTGAGGAGGCCGAATATGAATACGACCATGGAAGCGATCAGAGCGGAACTGTTGAAGCTCTCCAAGAGCCAAGGCTGTTCACTAACATACAGACGAACGCTGATGAAGCTGCTGCGGCAGGCGGTCCCCTTCGATGCCTCATGCTGCACGACCGTCGATCCCGGGACGCTGCTGTCCACGGGAGCCGTGATGGATGAGGAAGTGGAGCGCATTCATGATCGCTTGTTCGAATACGATTATATTCGGTCAGATTATATTCCTTATCATGAATTGGTGCTGTCGGGCGATTCGACCGCGACCTTAAGCCGGGCGACGGAAGGCAGGCCGGCGCGAAGCGCGCGTTACCGCAATGTGCTCTCCCCCGCCGGCTTCCGCGACGAATTGAGGGCGGCATTGATGTACAAAGGGGCATGCTGGGGATTTTTGACCTTGTTCCGCCGCTGCGGACGCCCGTTCTTCACGGAAGAAGAGCGGCTCTTCATCGCTTCGCTCGTCCCGGCCTCTGGCAATTATTCTCCCGCTTCGGGGTTGGATGACGCACCGGTTCCCGCCCGAAGAAGCCCTGTGCTGCATCGCAGCGTCAGCCTTGGCCAGGAGAGCAACGAAAGCAGTTGTCACAGGAGAAACCTAAACCTCCTGCAATAGCTGCTTGGGTCGCTCTACCCTATCGTTGTCCATTCCTGGGCTCTGACAGAACGATGCCGTACAGGAGCAGCTCAACTGTTCGTGTCAGGGCTGTGTCCAGCGGCAAATGACGCTCGTCCGCGCCCCCGGGATCCATCAATTGATAGACCGCCCCCACATAGATCCGGATGAACAGCTCCATATCCAGCGGACGAATCATCTGTGCTTGAATCCCCGTGTCGACAAGCTCGCGAATATTGTCCCATCCCTCATTAATATAAGCATCGACCAGCCCCCACTGCTCCGGATAGGACCGCTTCAGCTCATCCAGCGTGCGGATATCGGTGAGAACGAAGGCGCTTGGAAGTACGATGAGCGCTTGCTTCAGCTTTTGGATCAGAGTCAGAGAAGGATCATTCAAGATCCGCCGCTCGGTATCCTTCATTTCTTGAATCGAGTGCTGAATAATCCAGGTGACGAGGTGTTCCTTCGAATCAAAATATTGATATAGCGTCTTCGTGCTGATGCCCAGGCGGCTCGTCACATCGCGGATGGCAAATTTCAACCCCCGGGACTTCATCTCCTGCACAGCCGCTGCCGCAATTCTTTCTTTCATACTGCGCGAGCCCCCTTTTTCATCACCTTGGAAAAAAAGATTAGCGGATAGATCATCAGGAACAGATTCGGGATCCACCATGCCGGATCGAAATCGAGCCGAATGGCCCAGAACGCGATCGCTTGCAGGCCGGAACAAAAGGTAAGCACCAACGAAATCAAGCAAAGCGTTGACCAGGCCGCTTTCTGTCTGGTCCAGCAATAAATGCTGATCAGGCCTGTAGCGGAAATAAGCAAATCCAACGGAATAAAGGACAGGTTCCAGGCGACGAGCAGCTCATTGCTGTAATCCTGATACAGATATTGCTTCGGAATCCACCCCAAAAAGGTGACTGCCCAATAGAAAAGAAACCCGATATCCGTGATCAGCATCAAGGCCTTTAACGATTTTCCCATGCGGCTCTCTCCTTCAACTCATCTTCGGAAAACATATAAACCGTTTTGTTTTCTATGTTTTCCATCATATCCTCTCTCCCGTCAACAATCAAGGTTTCCGAAAAATTGTGAGGCACTTTCAAAAATATAGCTTGACACCAACTCAATTTTAAAATATAGTAATCCCATCGGAATTATCATTAACTGACTCGTCAGTTGAGCGGAAAGGGGCGATGGAAGCTGGCTGCCGGACCGATTCAAGATCAGGACCGCCGTCATCAATTGATGGGCGCCGCCCTGGAGTTGTTTGCCTGCAAGGGCTATCACAGCACGAAAATTTCCGATGTGGTCAAAGCCGCAGGAGTGTCGCAGGGAACGTTCTATTGGTATTTTCAAAGCAAGGAACAGCTCGTCCTGGAATTAATCGAAGACGGAAAAGAGAAACTGATTCATGTCATCGAACAAGGGTACCGCAAGCATGCAGGCACGGCAGATGATATGGTCCGTTCTTCCGCCCGGCTGCTCACGGAGTTGTTCGCCTTCGCCGACCGGAACCGGGAGCTGATGGCTTTCCTGCTGATCAAAGGCCAAGGCGCAGATCCTCCGGTGCGGGAAGCGGTCTCGCAAACGTGGATAACGTTCGAGGAGGCGTTCAAAAACAACATGCTGCGGGCGGTAGAGCTGGGCATGCTTCCCCGTACGCATGATCTGCCGCTGCGGGCAAGCATTCTCGTCTGCTTGATTACGGGAGTCCTGTCCAAATGGCTGTTCGGGCCGATGCACGAGGTCGATTTCAGATCCGCCTATTCCCCAGCGGAAATCGCCGAAGAAACCGCCAAATTCGAATTCCGGGGGCTGCTCGGATAACCCATTTTTGTTATAGGAAGACCTATAAGGAGGCTATCATCATGTCTGTCAAACTACAAAAATTCGCAAAAGCCGCGCTGCTGCTCACGGTACTCTCTGTCGCTCTCGCCGCATGCGGAAGCAAGCCGGCCCAGGACGCGAACGCGCTCGATCAGATCAAGAAGTCCGGCAAAATCAAAGTCGGGCTTATGGGCACCTATGCCCCATACAATTTCCTGAACGACAAGCACGAGGTCGACGGCTTCGATGCGGATGTCGCCAAAGAAGTGGCGAAGCGTCTCGGCGTCGAAGCGGAATTTATTACGGGTGAATTTTCCGGACTGATTGAAGGACTGCAGAAGGATAAATACGATGCGCTGGTCAGCCAAGTGACGATTACCGAGGAGCGCCAAAAGATGATGGATTTCTCCACGCCTTACGTGAAGAACGCCGTCAACGTCATCGTCAAGAGCGACAACGAGACGATTCAGAAGATCGAAGATTTCAAAGACAAAAAGATCGGCGTCGGGCTCGGGACGAATGACGAGAAATATTTGCGCGACGTCGCGATGCCGAAGGTCGGCACGTTCGAGATCTCCACATATAACGATGTCATCACCTCGCTGAAAGACCTGGACGTCGGCCGCATCGACGCGACGATCAATAACGTGTTCGCCATCAAGCCGCTTATCGAGAAAAACCAGTTCAAGGTGAAAGCGGTCGGCGAGCCGATTAAAGAGGATTTTGCCGGAATCGCGATCCGCAAAAACAATCCAGAGCTGCTCGATGCGATCAATCAAGCGCTCGCCGAGATGAAAGCCGACGGCACGTTCACGGAAATCTTCCATAAGTGGTTCGATGTCGATCCGAACTTCTAATGAGCAAGAGCCAGGAGGATACAGATAATGGAGCTGGTCTTTAGTAATTTCCAATTTCTATTAACAGGCGCGTACTATACCTTGCTGATCACGATCGTCTCCATGTTTTTCGGGCTCATTATCGGGATCATCGTCGCCATTGCCCGCTTGAAAGGAAACCGGCTCATCCGTGCTCTTGCCACAGGATATGTGTCCCTTATTCGGGGCACGCCGATCCTGGTGCAGATTTTCATTATCTATTACGGCTTGCCCGATTTCGGAATCACGCTGGGGCCGCTGACCGCGGCCTTCATCTCCCTGAGTATCAACATCGGCGCGTACTTGTCCGAGACGCTCCGCGGCGCGATTCTATCCGTGCCCGGCGGGCAGACGGAAGCCGCTCAATCCCTGGGCTTGTCGCCTTGGCAGACGATGCGGCGCGTCGTGCTGCCGCAAGCGGCGCGGGTGGCGATCCCGCCCCTCGGCAACACGTTCATCGGGATGCTGAAGGAGACGTCGCTCGTCTCCATCGTCACCGTGACCGAGCTGCTGCGCTCCGCCCAACTGCTTATCGCGCAGTATTATGTCGCCATGCCTTTTTATGTGGCGATCGCGCTCATGTATTGGGTAATGAGCGTATTTTTCTCCTATATTCTGAACCGCATCGAGACGCGGTTGTCCAAAGCCTATTAAGGACGTGTGATGCACATGTATATGATTGAAGTAAACAATCTCGGCAAACGGTTCGGCGAGTTGACCGTATTCGAAAACATCAACCTGCATATTGATTCCGGGGAAATCGTAGTCCTCGTCGGGCCGAGCGGTTCCGGCAAGAGCACGCTGCTGCGCTGCTTGAACGGGCTGGAGGTGCCGGATGCGGGATCGATCCGGGTGGGCGACGCGGCCTGGAACGCTTCCATGAGCGAAGCCGCCAAGAAGGAAGCGGTGCGGCAGATCCGCACGCTAACCGGGATGGTGTTCCAATCGTTCAATTTGTTCCCCCATATGACCGTCCTGGAGAACGTCACGATGGCCCCTATGATCGTGAAAAAAATGAACCAAGCGGAGGCGGTCGAAATTGGCGAGTCGCTGCTAGCCAAGGTCGGCTTGTCAGACAAAAAGAATGAACATCCTTCCCGGCTGTCCGGCGGCCAGCAGCAGCGGGTAGCCATTGCCCGCGCGCTTGCCATGCAGCCGCAGATCATGCTGTTCGATGAGCCGACCTCGGCGCTCGATCCCGAATTGACGGGTGAGGTGCTGGCGGTTATGAAGCAGCTTGCCACGGAAGGGATGACGATGATTGTCGTCACCCACGAGATGAGATTTGCGCGCGAAGCGGCGAATCGGGTTATTTTTATGAGCGACGGAAGCATCCAGGAGGAAAGCTCGCCTGAGCAATTTTTCACCCAGCCGCAGACGGAGCGGGCCCGCAAGTTTTTGCGGCAGCTTGGCAGTGAGCCGGAAGCATGAGCGGCGTGAGCGGCTTTGAAGGAGTTGACAATATGGTTGCTGGCAGCAAAACTGAGCATCTGAAAGATGTAGCCGAACGGGCGCGATGGATAATGGAACGGGAAAATGTGGAAGCGATCGTGGCTTCAAGCTGCGAGAATTTCTACTATTTGTCCGGTCATCCGAGCACATTCATGTATACGTTGCGCATGAACGAAGTCGCGCTCGCGGTGATGTTCCGCGATCCGTCCCGCCGCACGGTGATCATCATGAATGAGTTCGAGGCCGCGGGCGTGCCGGACGATCTGCCCCAATGCGAGCTGCGGACCTACCCGACCTGGGTGGACGTCGACGATCCGCTCGGGCTGCGCGGCGATCGGTACGAAGGGCGGCGGCCCGTCAACCATCAAGTCGAGGAAATGTTCGGACTGCTCCGGGAGGTGCTGGCGGACTGCGGAATTCACAGCGGCAAGGTGGCTGTCGAGCTGAGCGCGATGCGATATCCTGCCGTAAACGCGCTGCGCCAAGCTGTGCCAGCCCTGGAGCTGACGGAAGCCGGAGCGCTGCTGACCGAGCTGCGTGCGCGCAAGACGCCTTGGGAAATCGAGCAGCTTCGCCGGAGCTGCGCTTACGCCGAGATCGGCATCGCGGAGACGATTAAGGAAATCCGGACCGGCAGCTCGGCGGCCGACATTGCGCAGGCGTTCCGGCTTGCTCTGCTGAGCCATGCGGATGGAGCGCCTTCCCGCTTCCATATGATTTCCGCCGGGCCGGAGTTCGCACCGGCGCATCTATTCGGCACCCGTCCGGCAGAGCCCGGCGACGTGATCAAATTCGACGTCGGCGTCGATGTGAACGGATATGGTTCGGACATAGCCCGCACCTTCGCGCTCGGCTCGCCTTCGGACACGGCGGCTCGCATCTACGGCGCGCTGCGGGCCGGTCATGACCGGCTGCTGGAGCTGATCGGGCCGGGACTGCCGATGAGCCGCGCATTTGACGAGGCGATGCGGGTGATTCGACGCTCCGGCCTGCCGAATTACAACCGGGGCCATCTGGGCCACAGCGCCGGACTGAGCCTCGCGGCCGAGGAGGCCCCGTTCCTGAGCCCGGCGGAGGAAGCCGTCTTCGCTCCGGGCATGGTCATCTGCCTGGAGACGCCGTACTACGGCTACGGCATGGGCTCCATCATGATCGAGGATATGGTTCTGGTTACGGAGAAGGGCTGCGAGCGGCTGAACAAGCTGTCCCGTGATCTGATCTCGCTGCAGCTGTAGCTTCCCCGCCGCGCTGCCCATAGGAATGCGGAACAAGCCGGAAAGGCGGCATGCTGCCGTCCTTCCGGCTTGCTCGCTAATCAGCCTCAGCCTTGGGCCTGCACGGATGCCAGCAGTTCGCGGATCACGCGCACGACCAGCTCCGGTTCGTCATCGCTAATATTATGACCGCTGTTCGAAGCGACAATCAGTTTGCTGTCCGTGGAAAGGTTCAGCATTTTCCGCTGGCAAGCTTGCCAAATGTCATCGAGCTTCCGGCTGCCTTCCTTAGAAAAACCGATGGAAGTCAGATCCGGCTGCACGCCCCGGGCGATGATTCGGACAGGGAGGTTGCCCAGCTTCTGCCCTCGCAAGGCCTGTTCCGTCTGACCGATTAGTCTGAATTCTTCCTCCACCGCATCGAAATAGTCAGCCGTCCCGATGACATTAATGAACTCCGATCTCTTCTCTGGCGGAGCTACCCCCTCCAAGAAAGAATCTTGGAACAGCCTCATGATGCCGGAATGCTTCAGTAAGCTTAGCATGAACGCAGAGGGCATTGCTTGGCGGGGTTCTTGGGCGTAGATAGGCTCTGCTTCCCGGCCATAATCCTCATGACGGGCATCGAGCAGCACCAAGCCAACCGTCTCATCGCGATACGTCTGGGCGAATAAGCGGGCATACATGCCGCCCAAGGAGTGGCCGACCAGAATATACGGCCCGTGAATTCCCTCCTTGTCCAAGGCTTCATGCAATTCTTGCACAATATTGGCGCCGGTGCGTTCCGTAGCCGCTTTTCCGCTCCAGGCATAGCCTGCCCGGTCGTAAGCCACGACGGTGGCGAACGGCGCCAACTGTGCGGGAATATCTCCCCATAATGTGCTGATTCCCCCGGAGCCCGATTCCAGCAGAATGACAGGACCGCCTTGACCCGTTCGTTGAATATGGAGCTGGTACGCCCCCGAAGCCACATCGACGAGCTTGCCCGGCATTGGAAAGTCTTGTTCCGCCAGCTTGGATGCGATCGCTTCATACAGAAATCCCGAACCAATCAGAATCATTATGGACACAAGCACATACAGCACAACTTTCTTCCAAGCCGCTTTCTTTTCCTTCGTCTCGCTCACGATCTTGCTTGGCATCCGGCAGTCGTCCCTTTCCGTTTTTAATACATCGTACTAAAAAAATTATATCATGATGTTAATAACCGGTAAAGCTTACAACTAAGCAGGATATAAGAAAAGGCTAACCCTGCATCATGGACATGCGGATTAGCCTCACCTTATAATTTGTTCTATTTCACGAACTCCACTTGATAGCCGTTCGCTTTTAATTGATCGATAATCATATCTTTGATCACGAAGTGACCGGCCCCGACGACGACAAAGTGCGTGGACGCCCCTTCCTTATCCAGCAGCTCCATCAGCTTCTTGGCCATATTTTTATCCCGTTCCCCGAACAAGCGCTGCGCCGAATCGCTCTTCACCATTTCGTCCGAATCCGTGAAGGACTCCGTGAATTTTTCCAGGTCGGCCTTGACCCACAGCATCTGCCACTGCTTCAACAGCTTGCTGGGATCCTCCGCCTTGTCCTCCGGCGCCAGGAGCTGATCCAACACCTCGTTCAATTCCTTCTCCTGCACCGCAGGCGGCACATTATTGAAGAGATCCGCCTGGAACTTGAGTCCTTCCAGCTCATGGATCGGCTTGCCTGTCAATAAGGCCGAGTTGGTGAAGTACATATCGACACCGAGGGATGCCCCTTGTGCCATATCCGCAGATTCACCTGCCATATTGGCCATCGAGAGATTGTTCGTGATGGCCCAAGGCTTGAACGGATCGAAGGTATCTTGCGCCATGTTCAGCTGCTCCAGCACCTTTTGCAGCTTCTCATAGGTTTGCTGCGACACATGATCCTTCAATTGGGTGCCGTCGTTGTACGTCATCAGTTGGGTAAAATACTGCATCGAGGTTCCCGCGTCGATCAGATTCACTTCCACCCACAGCGTGTCCGACTGTTCAAACGCGTCTCTAATCGATTTTTGTATCGGATACATGTCCGGAATGCCCAGGTGAATCGACCCTAGAAGATAGAGCGTATTTTGGCCCTTCGTGGCTTTCCAGAGAAGCCCCTTCGCCCCGCCTCCAACCGCATCATAACTGAATTGGACAAGGCGGCTTGCGATGACAGACGCTTGCTCCACGGTGCTTGGCTTATCCAGGTCCAGCCCCTTGCCTGTTCCATAGACAATGCCGTTCTTCTGCAAAAACGCCACCGGATCGGACATATCGAGCTCCAGCGACTCCGGCCACTCGTACTGGGCCAGCACGCCGTACACCGCATCAATCACCGTTTTTCTCGTAATTTCCTTTGCTCCAGACGGAAGCGCGACTTTCCCTGTTTTCTTTAATTCGAGCGCATCCAATTTGGCTGAAGTCGCTTCGATAAGAGCTTGCAGCTTCTCCTGCGTAATCGGCTGTTGGAACGTGCCGTCAACATACCACGCAAGCGGGAATATGCCGTACTTCTCGCCTTCGTTCAGCGTTTTAACCGACCACGCGCTGATTTGCGGCACGGCCGCAGGACCTTCATTCGCCTTTGCCGGAATGACGAATCCGAGCATGGCGATCAAGACGGCCAATCCGCTGGCCACACTGCGCTTCACCGTGTTCCATCTGCTGATTTTCACCGTTATCCCCTCCTCATAGTCTATATGTATTAAAAAAGAAACCCCAACGATTATATCTTATTCCTCTAGGAAAAGAAAGGGAAACGGGAAGCGCGTTCGTGGCGATGCCGGCCTCTAGATCCGAAAAACAAAAGAAGAGTCAAGTCGCCCCAGATTGCAGACAAACTCCCGCGTAAGGTCGTCCACCGAATACATGCTTCTCCTTTAAATCCTCAAAAACTCGCTCAACTGTTTCTTTCCGCTGCGCATAAATAAGCGGCCGATGGCTTTTTTATCTGCTTCACCAAAGAGGCAAACGCTTCGTTAATCCCGCCGCTCTACTCATCCAACGCTACTAAAGCTGAAGTAGCTACCGCCGCTCCTGTCATCTAACGCCACTAAAGCTGCAGTAGCTCCCCCCAATCTAGTCACCTGCCTCCACCAATACTGCAAAAATACAGCATTTTCATTGACACGAGGTTGCGAAAATAAGATTGCTGCAAAAATACAGCAATTATCACACGGCAAGGCATAAATAGCGTTCAAAATGGCGAAATAATGTAATTTTGCAGGATTTTCTCGGAATTTAGCGTCTTGAGGTTAAAAATGATGCGCCTGTGCAGCAATTTCATACGGGGACCAGCTTGCTTCGTGCACGGACTAGCTTACTTCATGCACGGATTAGCTTACTTCACACGGAGACTAGCTTGCTTCATGCGCGGACCAGATTACTTCACACGGAGACTAGCTTACTTCATGCACGGACTAGCTTACTTCATACGGGGATCAGCTTACTTCATACACGGACTAGCTTACTTCACACGGAGACTAGCTTACTTCATGCGCGGACTAGCTTACTTCATACGGGGATCAGCTTACTTCATACACGGACTAGCTTACTTCACACGGAGACTAGCTTACTTCATGCGCGGACTAGCTTACTTCATACGGGGATCAGCTTACTTCATACACGGACTAGCTTCTTTCATACAGGGACTAGCTTATTTCATGCGCGGACTAGCTTGCTTCATGCGCGGACTAGCTTGCTCTAACCTAACCTGTTCTGCCATCCCCGGCCTCGCCCTTCATAAAAAAGACTGTCGACAGGACTTGGTCGACAGTCTGAGGCGAGTCAGGTCGCCCCTGACTCGCCTTGACGGTTCTTGTTGACACGCTGCATGCGGCTATCGATTTTCGGATGGCCCGCTGCCGCCGATCAGTTGATTTTGTATGTAACCGTGAAGTGATTCATCGTGTACGAAGATGGAGCGGCAAATTGAAAATACAGATAACCGTCTTCCGTCGCCGTAAAAATCCTGCCTACATTGCTATTGTAAAAAGTGCCGAGATGATAGTATGAACTATACACCGAATAATAGGCATAGCTTCCTTGCGCATAAACGGTAAGCTGCTGCCCCTTCTTCAAATAGATTCCTTCCCATGGGCTGACTTCATTCGGCCGCAGCGCGTAATACTTGACGAATTGCTGGCCTTCTTGAACGACGGGACCGGCAGAGGCGCTAGGAACAGGGTTCTGAGAAGCATAGGCCGGCGAAGCGGTAGCCAGGATAGCTAACGCGGACAGCGATAGCAGAAGCTTCTTCATTTCACATCACTCCTTAAATATTTGTATTTGATGAAATATATGGTAGATCTACCTTCTTAAATATAACAAAAGCAGAATATAATGTAAACCTATTTTTCCTAATTTTTGCGCCATTTGGTAGAATAGATCTGAGTTCGCAGCTCCGCCGATAATGGAAACGCCAAAAAGCGGCTCTCCACAGGCCATTGCAGCCTGATTGAAGAGCCGCTCAGCAGAACCGGTCTTTACTTCAGGATAGGGAATCCTTCCTCACGCCATCGGACGATGCCCCCCTGCAAATTCATGACATGCTTGCAGCCTTGCGCCTGCAGAATGCTGGCCGCAATCGCCGAACGCGCCCCTGTCCGGCATTGGGCTAGCACCGGCTTGCCTGCGGGCACCTCGCGAATGCGGCCCGGAAGGGTGCCGAGCAGAACATGACTGGCCCCCGGAATGCGGCCTTCCTCCCATTCCGCCCCGGAGCGCACGTCCACCACCGCGACCTCCCCGGCGAGAACCTGATCGGCGATATCCGCCGGCGCCACTTCGCGATAGGATTCCAGGCCCGACGCCGCCGGATCGATGCCGCTCCACAGCGCGGAAGCCTCGATCGTGCCCGCGATCCGGTCGATGCCGATGGACCGCATGTCGCGGACAATCTCGGGCAGCTGATCCGCTTCCCCCATCACGTAGAGCGGCCGTTCGTCATCGACGAGCCATCCGGCCCAGGTCGTGAAGGAACGGTTGTACGGCAGGTTGAGCGTTCCCTTCACATGCCCGGACGCAAACTCCGCGCTAGGCCGCGTATCGATCACAACCGCCCCTTCCTCCGCAAGATCGGAGACCGCCGCGAGTGTCCCCTCAATCCACTCCGGTGCGGGAAGCCGGGAGAGCAGCGCCGGACCATCGCGGTTCACCCGCTTCATGCGGGGAAAATAGGTTGGAGGCTCGGGCTGTCCCGCCAACAACGCGGCGGTGAAGGCCGACTCGTCCTCCATGGATAAGGCCCAATTGAATCGCTTCTCGTAGCCGGCCGTCGAGGACGGGATCGCGCCAAGCGCCTTGCCGCAGGCGCTGCCTGCTCCGTGGGCCGGCCACACCTGCACATAGTCAGGCAGCTGCTTGAAGCGCTGCAGGGAGCGGTACATTTGCCTTGCTCCCTCCGCGGCGGTGCCTGCCAGACCCACCGCCTTCTCCAGCAGATCCGGGCGGCCAATATCGCCAACGAAGACGAAGTCGCCCGTGAAGATGCCCATCGGGCTATCGGCGCCTCCGCCCCGGTCCGTCAGCAGGAACGACACGCTCTCGGGCGTATGTCCCGGCGTATGCAGCACCTCGAACTCGAGCCGGCCCACCAGGAACCGATCCCCGTCCCGAACCAGCCGATGCTTGATCGCTGCCCCGTCCTCCCCGCCGTTCACGTAAACGTAAGACCAATCCGGTCCGCCTTCGTCCGATACGTATAGGGTCGCCCCATGCTCTTCTCCGAGCTCGCGGGCGCCCGATACGAAGTCGGCGTGGATATGCGTCTCGGCCGCGGCCACGACCATCAGCCCCTCGGCCTGGGCCGTCCGGATATACGGAACAACATCGCGGGCGGGATCGATCACGATCGCTTCCCCCGTCGCTTGGCAGCCTACGAGATACGAGGCGTGAGCCAGCTTCTCATCATAAAAATAGCGCAGCAGCATAAATGCCGCTCTCCCCTTTCTCTGAACATATTCAACCTTCCGTTTTCTATCTGTCCTGATGACATTCGATCCGGCGGCTACATCCGCCCCTTCAGCATGCCGTGCCAGTACAGCTTCGGCAGCAGATCCTTCTTCAGCACATACATGCTGCAACGCTCCTTCGACTGGTCGAAGGGGAACGTCTCACGCGGCTTCAAATCATAATCGAACTCCGCCAGAATAAGCCGGTTGTACCCCGTTACGAGGGGGCACGATGTATACCCGTCGTAGCTTGCATCGAGCGGCCGCCCCGCCAGCACGTTCAACACATTGCGCGCCGCCGCCGGAGCTTGCTTCCGAATGGCCGCGCCTGTCTTCGAGGTCGGCAGATTGCTGCAATCGCCCAGAGCGAACACGTTCGCGAACCGGACATGCTGCATCGTATGCTTGTCGACCTCGGCCCACCCGCCCGGACCGGCAAGCGGACTGTCCCGGATGAAGGACGGGGCGGACATCGGCGGCACGACATGAATCATATCGTACCGGAGCGTCTCCCGCTCCTTCGTGTCCACATGCTCGAAGACCGCTACCCGCTTGGCGGAGTCAATCTCGACCAGATTGCGCTTGTATTTGGCCGTGATGCCCTTGCGTTCCACCACCTTGTCGAGCGCCGCGGCATACTTCGGCACAGCGAAAATCGACGCATTGCCGGACGCAAAGATAATATCGGTCTTCTCCCTTACCCCCGCGCGCCGGAATGCGTCATCGGCCAAATACATGATTTTCTGGGGCGCGCCGCCGCACTTGATAGGCGTGTTCGGCTGCGTGAAAATCGCGGTGCCGCCGCGGAATTCACGGATCGAGCGCCAAGTGCTGTCCACATAGCGGTAATCGTAGTTGCTGCACACGCCTTCGCGCCCGATGCACTCCTTCAGCCCCTTAATCCGATCCCAATCCACCTGGATGCCCGCCGCGACGACGAGCACATCATACCGAATGACGGTGCCGTTGCTTGTAACGATGCGATTCTCGTCCGGACGGAAATGCGCGACCGCTTCCCGCAGCCAATCGGCTCCCTTCGGGATAAGCGATTGCTGATCGCGCTCCGTCACCTCCTTGCGCACGACTCCGCCGCCGACAAGCGTCCACAAGGGCTGATAGTAATGCTTGGCCTGCGGATCGACGAGCACGACGGAGCCGTGCAGTTCGGCCGACGCGCGCAGCAAACGGGCCGCAACCGACAATCCGGCGCTGCCTGCTCCGACAATGGCGACGGCATAGTGAAGTTGCTGTGGCATCACTTACCTTCCCCCTGTTCCCAGATGCTGCTAGCTTGCTTCTGCACTCAATCTCTAAGGCCTTGCCTGCCGTTGTATTCCAATGTTCGCCATGGGACCCTAAATGCACCAATGGTCAAATTATATGGCTGGACTTCGGTTTCTATGATTTTCTTTTTGAGGCCAAGGCAAAAAATGAGCAGCCGTTGACATCTCTGATTCTCATCGCTATTATTTATACTACAGAAAGTGACTGATTGGTTTTATTGAAAACTATTTGTTTTCCATATGGGAGCAAGAAGCCCCTCCATGTTCCTGCACCTTATCAGTTTCCTTCAACATTCCACATTACTTAGAAAGCAGGTCTTAACGTTATGCACAACAACCAATCTGCAGCACCTCCTTCTCTCCAGGGCGGTGAAGTCTCGCTCAAACAGTTATTCGCGCCTCTTCTTGCCGTCATCATTGGAACTTTTATGGTTATACTAGACAGCACCGTCGTCAATGTTGCCATTCCGACACTCGTAGATTACTTTGATGCTTCACTTCAATCTATTCAATGGTCGGTGACGGCATATACGCTTGCATTGTCAGCGGTAATCCCGCTCGCAGGCTGGATGTCGGATCAATTTCAAGCCAAGCGGGTGTTCCTGGCTTCTATAGGGTTGTTCACGGCCGGATCTATCCTGTGCGCGTTCGCGCAGACTACCGAGCAATTGATCTTTTTTCGGGTGCTTCAGGGGATTGGAGGCGGAATGGTCTCGCCTATCGGGATGGCGATGGTCTACCGTCTTGCGCCGGCCAGCCAACGAGGTTCTGTCATAGGCATGTTCGGGATTCCGATGCTGCTTGCCCCGGCCCTGGGTCCGGTCTTGTCCGGGTGGCTGGTGGAATATGTAACCTGGCAGTGGATTTTTCTTATTAATCTACCAATTGGAATAGCGGGAATTGTGATTGGGCGGAAATGGCTGCCTTCCTCTCCAAGCATGCAGGCCCCTTCTCTGGACATGAAGGGGATGATCCTTGGACCGCTCGCTTTTTCCATGATTACCTTCGGAGTTAGCGAGGGCGGGGTAAGCTGGACCTCTGGGAGAACGTTAACCGGCCTGGTTATTGGAGGGCTTTCTCTGATTCTCTTTGTCATCTCTTGCTTGCGTCATCGACAACCCTTGCTGGAGCTCCGCGTTTTCCGGTCTGCGGACTTTACCCGCGGCATTGTCATCTCATGGGTGATGCAGACCGCCCTATTTGGGACCGTTTTGTTATTTCCGCTTCTGCTTCAGCAAATGAAACAATATACGCCGCTGGAGACGGGGCTAATCATGCTGCCGCAGGCACTGGGCTCCATGATCTGTATGCCTATTGCGGGCAAAATTTTTGACAAGGTTGGAGCGCGTCCCCCTCTCCTGGTTGGCATGACGCTGATCACGGGCGCGCTGTTCACCATGTCATGCCTTACGCCGGACACCTCGTTAGCGATCATTATGAGCGCGCTGTTTTTGCTAGGTTCCGGGATGGGCCTGTCCATGATGGCTTTGAACACTCATGTATTGAATGCAACTCCCCGAGACCTTGTCGGCAGGGTTACACCGCTTACCAGCGCTTCTCAGCAAGTCGTCTCTTCGTTCGCCATTGCCGGGTTTACCGGATATTTCGCTTCGCGCATGACGGTGAACATGGCCCGGCCCACCGCAGAAATGACGATACTGCAAGCCAGCGCGGAATCTTTCGGGGAGACGTTTTTTCTGGCTGCGTGTATAGCCGGGGCAGGTTTGATTTCAAGCCTTTTTCTCAGAAAACCAAAACATCAAGAGGCCGAAGCCAAGGATGGCAAATAGTACGTCATGGATCGCACGGCATTGACATGCTCACGTTACAATCGGCCCAGCTTGCTCAAGTATAGCACGAGCTCCGTCCGGTTCCTGCATTCGAGCTTGTCCAGTATTCGGGATACATAATTTTTAACCGTTCCCTCCGTGACGAACAGAGCTTGAGCGATCTCCTTATTGCTGCTGCCGGACAGGATATGCCGGGCGACTTCCGCCTCTCTCGGGGTAAGAAGCCCCAGCTTGTCCGGCACGGGAGCCTCCGGACGAGGCGGCATAGAGTTGTCCCGTCCGGAGGAGATAGCTTCTACCATGCGTTCGGTCACCTTCGGATTGAGAAGCACGCTGCCGGAATATACCGTTTTAATCGCGTTTAAAATGTCGGCAGAACCGGAATCTTTTAAAATATATCCTTCCACCCCGTTCTTCAACCCTTGGATAATATATTCATCTTCATTGAAGGTGGTCAGAATGATAATCTTGACCTTCGGATGCTGCTCCTTCACCAATTGGGCAGCCGTAATCCCGTCCATCACCGGCATTCTGATGTCCATGAGGATCACATCAGGCGTCGTCACTTCAAGCTGTTCCAACAACACCTTGCCGTTTGGCACTTCGCCGATGACCGAGACCTCCTCATACATGCTCAGTATCATTTTAAGCCCTTCCCGAACGATTTCCTGGTCATCTGCAATCATTACCTTGATCATAGCGTCCCCCTTCATTCATGCGTGCCGCCCGCTGCTTCCCCCCGCCTGCTCAGGCTGCGGAGGAGGGCGGACAACAGTAGTAAATCCCTTGCCGGAACTCCATTGAAGTTGTCCTCCGGGAGCGGCAGGCCGCCGTTCCATCCCCAATAGGCCGTTCGGCTTGGCCAGCGGACCGCTTTTTCAGAGCGTTGGCATAAATGTAGCATGCGAATTCCCGACTCCTGGTAACAGATGCGAATCGCGGAAGGTCGACAGTCGGAGTTGTCCACCCTGGTAAACATTCCGGTCAAGGAGAGGCGGAGAGGTTCCGCAGAAAATACGTAATTCTATGTATGTATAATGTATGAACCGCTTTTCACAATAAGGCCATGCCCCTCCTTTGATAGGGAAAGGGCCGTGGCGAGGAACTCCTTCGTCTGGTCCGGCCCGGAGTCGATTGCTTGGCGTGCCTATTCCAGGTTCCGGCTTAACGTGCCCAAGGGACTCATGGCCTTCCCGGGATTCCGGTCAGCTCTTCAACGGCAGGCGAATAGATCTGCAGCGCGGCATTGGCTTCCTGCAGCTCCTTATATTGCCAGCCCCTTTTGCTTTTCTTACTACCAGTTGCAAATAACGATGGTTTCTGTTCCTTCTCCTGTTCTTTCCATCATATCACTTAATGATATCATGGCTTTTTTAGGTTTCATAGATAACGAAAGTCATCGAAAGAACAGGAAAAGTTGTGCGGCGATTGAGTACTTTTGTGAATTGGGCGGAGCTCGCCATCATTCTACAATATTTTCTGCAGGGCAAATTAAATGACAACAGGAGGTATGAATAGATGCTTGAGCGAATCCGTCTGACCGGAAAATACGGCAGTCATACGATTATCAACAAGTTGTCCCTTCATGCGCAGCAAGCGGAAGCGGGGCTTGCGGGGCCGAGCGGCCCCGGGAAATCCCCCACGGTATCCAGGAGTTCCGCGGTGCTGGAGCCTAGCAGCGGAGATATCTTGATCGTCGTGCCCCAGGATATTGCTCTGGATGAACCTTTGAACGCCAGGGAAAATAAGCTGAAGGTTTTCGTCCGCCTGCATGGCTTGGACGGGCGATCGCTGCAAGCAAGGAGGCATGAGGTTTTCGAGTTGATCGGTCTATCCGGCCACAGAAAAGAGGATATCGTCGAGTTTTCCGGGGGAATGCAACGAAGCGTAAATATCGGCGTTGCCTTGATGAACCGGGAAAATGGAAAAACCGCGATTTATTCAAACCATTGCGTGGAGGAGGTTGAGCTGCTCTGCTCTCGGGTCGCCATTGCGGATCAAGGGAGGCTCCTTCCTTATGGCACGAAGGACGAGTTGAAGCACGGGACGGGACCTCTGGCCTCGCTGACGGTCATCTTCCATTCCATGGACAGCGAGGCGGCCGGCAAGGCACAGCATGTCCCCGGAAATACAAAAGTCACAATGGACAAGCAGCAACTGTCGAGTCTGGTGAATTCGCATGAAGACAGTGTGAGGAAGATAACGGATGGCCTGCGAAGCCTGGGCGCTGTGCTTGGCCGTCGGATGAGTTCCCCTGTGAAATGGGCAAACAGCCCAAGCATACGGTATGCAGCTGGCGTATACGGACTGGCTCTCGGCTCTCTCGTTCTGTGCTGCGGATTGCCGGCGAACAATCATGACGCGATATCCAGCTTTGCCGCATCGGTATTATATGAGTCCGGTTTCTCGGGAGGCCTTTTTTTCGATAAAGATGCTTTTCCGCCCGCTGTGAAGACAGTTCAGTCCGCCACGCCCAATGGAAAGGCCATTAACGCCTGCCTCCATATTTTTCAGGGCGGGTGCCTGACCGATATGTTGACGGATATTTTCATGCTTGCGGGTGCGGCAGCCGTATTTTTCATCGCGGTTCTCTTATTGGCGGGCAGGAAGGGGCAATAAAAATGCCGCTATTCCCGATTGGTTCCGCTGCTCTCCAGAACCATTCCAGGAACTCGGCATCGATGCATCCCCGTTCAAGAACGTCCCCTCCCGGATGTCGGACCGCCGGTCCGGCACGGGAATGGGGCGGGATCGGATACGAAACCTTTACTGCCCGCTTGCATTGGGCATCAGTGACTGGAGCTGGTGAACATAAAATCCGAGCTCCCTCTCCGCCGCCAGATCCCGAAGCAGCGCTTGTGTTAAAAATCCTCTCGGCTGATCTTTTTCCAGCTCGTCCCGCAGCATGGCCGCAACATCGGATAAATCTTTTTTTCTTGCGTTCGGAACGGACATATCGGGTATGATCGATAATATCGTATTGAACAAGGCAGATCTTCGAATCTCCTGAATGCCGTTCTCGGGTTCAAATTGCGCATCCGCATATTCCTTCATGAGTTCATCCGTAAGAAGGGGGGCCGGCGAATGCCGCTTCAAGCCCATGATGAGATCATCCATGCGGCCGGCTATAAACAAGGCTACATCTTTCTGCGCCAGCGGCTTGTACCCGAACAGCAAATGAAAGGTATACTCCCTTATCATTCCGTTGAACAGGGCCGTGACGTCCCATTTCCAGCCCTCCACAATAGAGCCGTACTGACGGACCAAAATATCCTGGTAGTAACGAAACATATTGATCTGGAGCTGTTTAATGACGGCTCCTATTTTATCGTTATTTGCGGGCGGGAGTTCGTTATGATCGCGCGATATATAATATCCATGCTCGATGAAAAAGCCGATCTGACAAGCGATCTCCTCAAGGAAGGTTTCTCTTTTCGACAACCCTTTTTGTTTAATTTTTTCGACAGCATCCATCATGTTTTGCTGCCGCAGCTCAAGGATATGAATATATAAATCTTCTTTTGAGGCAAAATGCTTATATAAGGAGCCTTTCGCAATGCTGCAATCGTCGGCGATATCTTGAATGGACGTCGCTTGGTATCCTTTTTCCGCGAAAAGCCTGATCGCGGATTGTACAATTTTTTCCTTTAACATGCTCATGCTGATCCCCCCTTTGACAACGACGTTTCTTAATTTGTACTTGTCCCATATAAGTATACGCCTGCTTTTTACAAAATCACAATCAATCATGGTCCCCCGCCGAACCGGAATGACCGGCAGCAACTCATCAAAGCTGATGAAGCTGTCATAGAATGAATGTTCGAATTCATATTACGCTTGGATCGAACGCTTCATCGCCATAAACTCAACCTCTCCATCTCCGACCTTGCTTCGGAATAAGGGGCCCTTGGCAAACCCGGCGCGCTCATAAACTTTGATCGCCCGTTCATTAAATGCGGCCACAACCAATTGAATATCGGTGGTCTGATAACGTTCGCGGATAAATTCAAGGCTGCTCGTTACAAAACCGGCTCCCATGCCCTTCCCCGTGAACTCCGGATGCAGGCCCAAGCCAAAATCCAGGTACGTTTCCTGGCCATAAATCCCGATATCATAACCTCCCGGCACACGCGCCGAGCTGCCTGTACAGATATACCCGATTAAGACATTCTCATTATCCAGGGCATAAAAATAGTCCCCGTTCATAAACTCTGCAATGGTATCCTCATCCCCGTCCATACTATAAAGAGAATAAGGCTCGTCATAAGTCCAATTCGCAATGATGGAGGCATAGTCCTCTGTCATGGGGAAATAACGCAGAGATAACATGGAATATCGATTCCTTTCATATTAGAGTGAGCAAGCTATGAAGGCGCACCTTTATCATGAAATCGTTTTTTCTTTGATATGGTACCTCCCTGTTAGAGGCTGACCGCGCTCCAAGTTGTGCCCCAAGCCCGAATGGCATGTAAATAGACATCATAACCCCTATTGGGAAAAATTGCACAAATCCCCTTTTATCCTGTCGGCTCCCTTCCAATGTCCAAGAAGCGGCGATTTCCGGCTCGGTTTCGCGGATGCCCTCCCATTTTATCAAAAGTATAGAAAACCGGTTGCTAGAATGCAACCATTTTCGTGAAAAAGCGGAAAAGCATGCCTGCATCAGCGGGCATGCTTTTCTTCCTTTATTCATGTATGTTCGCTTCTAAATCAAGAGAAATCTCTTCAGGCAATCGCCGGGACGTCCCCGGGACCTCGCGCGGACGATAATTAATCACATCGGAAGAATACACCGCTACGGTCATTTGGCCCCCGCCGGCATGAGCCCGAATGAGAACCGGTTGATTATACAGGTTCTGAAAGGTGAAATCCGGCCCGCCCCAGCTCACCGTAGCATCGCGGCCAGGCGGCACATAGGGCACATGCCGGCTGTGGGAGTAACGCTGCTTGACGGCAAGCCCTGCCCGGTCCACGGCATTAAACAGGGTTGAGGATACCTGGCAGATCCCTCCGCCTATCCCTTCCGAATATTCACCGCGTACGATAATCGGAGCTTGCCTGTACCCTTTGGCCGTGGTACGCATTCCGACAACCCGGTTGAACGAGAAATGTTCGCCCGGAAACACGACAGTGTTATTGATCGCTTGCGCGGCCAGGGCAACATTATGCGAACGATTTTTGTTCCTGGAATTATAGAACGTGACGTAATATCCGATTCTCTTGTCGCGAATATGGGCCAGCAGCTCGCTGTCAACCTTGGCATGAACCTTCAAGCGGGGCGCTTCGATAGATAACGGACCCGCCCCATAGAGGAAGGAATAGAATTGCTCTCGAAAACGGGCGCGATCCAGCTTGTAGCCGATCTGTTCCGGAATTATCTCCTCGTAATCCCCAATCCGGGCGTTCCTGGGGGCTTTAACCATTTTCTTATCAAGATCATCGAGGAACCGGTCTATTTTTTCGTCGTCCAGCAGCGGAAAGACCGGCGTCACATAATCGGCACGATTCACGGTCGCTACGCCGCGTCCCTCCATGCCGATCTGAAGACTTCCGGGAATCAGGGCCTGGTGCAGCAGAAGCAGGATTTGAACATATGTATTCCAACTCACATCGGGACACCCCAGTTCACGAAATGTACCTCCATACATTTCCCTGAACAGCGGCTGAATATAGATACATAATATGATAAGAAATGACAACACTATCCCTGTCTATCGCTTTGGCGTATTTCATTGACATGGAGGCCCGATTATGAATCCTTTGTTGACTCGCATCGTCCTATTCTTCCTGATCATTTCTTGCTTGCCCGTTCACGACACAGCCGTCCATGCGGCACGCAAGCCGCAAGTCACGGCTTCCATCAGCGTGCGCGCCACGCCTTCCGCCGCGTTCGAACATAAGAAGGTTCTTAACCCGAAGGAAGCCGCCCAACTTCTGGAGGGGAGCCGGGAGGAAGAGGCCTCACGCCCGGCTTCGCTCACCGATACGTACTTATTAATCTCGCGGAAAGGCCAAGCGAGAGCATTTCGGATGGAGAAGCCCGGCGTCTTATGGAGCGCAGCGGAGTCCAGACGGCTAATCCTTGCTCCGAAAGCGGCCCAGCTATTGCAAACATATTGCGCGGAATTAAAGGAACGCCACTACGGGAAAAGCATCTCTTGGAGTGAAGCGCAGCAATTAATCCCGCGAAAAAGCACTTTCTCCATCATCGATTTGGAAAAAGGGCTCTCGTTTCGCGTCCAGCGGCGGGCGGGAAGCAGACATGCCGACGTGCAGCCGCTGACCAAAGAGGACACGAAGATTATGAAGCAAATTTATGATAACCAATGGAGCTGGAAACGAAGAGCGATTATCGTCGTTACGGATAAACATAAGATTGCCGCTTCCATGAATGGCATGCCCCATGGAGGAGATGGAATTCCGGGCAATGGATTTTCAGGCCATTTCTGCGTTCATTTTTTGGGAAGCAGCACACACCGCTCCGCCAATCCGGATTTATTTCACCAGTTGATGGTTCATACCGCTTCCGGACAACGCGAAGCCTTTCTCCATGCGGCATCGCCCGCCATCCTTGCGGAAATTTTCATTGGGGCACTATCTGTCCGGGACCCCGATCTCCTTCGAAGCGTCGCGAATGGTCTGGAACCCGAAGCCGTAGACTTCTTTTTGCATGAGATGGAGAATGGAACCAGCTTTCGGCTGGCGACCCAGAACAAGCGCAACGGCAAACCTCGACAGAGCGAACAAGACACGAGTGACAGCCTGACGGCGGAAGTGACTCACAGCGTGTCGTGGCGCCGCAAGAACGCGGCCGAAAGGAGCTCGGTCTTCCAATTTGAATTTGTCCGGGAGTCCTTGCATTCTCCTTGGAGACTAAGCAGTGTCAACAGCAGCATGAAGCCGCGCCGTTAACGTTTTTCTCACATTATGAATTGATAAAATCTCCGTCATATGCTTTAATTTTCAATAATAAGAAGTGGCTCTGCAAAACGGCTTAAGCAGGGTCATTGACTAATGTAATTTCTTCTGTTACAATGAATGACGTTCAGTCATTTCTGCCGGGAGGTACCGCATATGGACAAAAGAGAAAAGATCGTACAGGCGTCCATCGAAGTTTTTAAAGAGAAAGGGATCGAAAAAGCAAAAATCGCAGACATCGTAAAAAAGGCAGAGATCGCTCAGGGAACGTTTTATCTGTATTTTCCCTCCAAGTTGTCGGTTATGCCTGTCATTGCGGAGCAAATTGTTCTTCAATTCATGAAGAAAATTGAAGCCGCAGTTTCGCTGGACGAACCGTTGACCGAACAACTGCGTCAATTGGTGGATGCCATCTTTCAGGTTACGGGTGAATTTCGAGATGTATCCGTTCTTGTCTATGCAGGCCTTTCCACAACCGAAAATATGAGCAAATGGGAAAACATTTATGCGCCGCTGTACGATTTGGTCGCTTCTTTGTTCGAGACAAATAAACAACGCCGCCTTATTCGTGAAAACCTCGATCCCGCACGTACGGCCAAATTAGTGCTTGGCCTGATCGAATCGGCCGCGGAGCAAGTCTTTTTATATGATGCGTACGATCAACAAAATGAAATCACTCAAAAGGCTGAATTACTGACATTTTTAGAGCATGCTTTGCGTCCGTAAAGTATGTCCTCTTTTCAACAAAAAATGACTGAATGTCATTCATTTAGGAGTGTGTGCGATGAACAAATATTGGCTGTATGTCATCTTAACCTGTTTATTAGAGATGGTCTGGGTTTTTGGCTTTAGCACGGCAGATGCGGTTTGGCAGTGGATTTTGCTCGCGGGCGTCATTATCGTTGATTTTTATTTCCTGTCCAAAGCTTGCGAGGGGCTGCCTACCGGGACGGTCTATGCCATTTTTGCCGGTGTCGGTTCCATCGGGACGGTCTTGATGGATTACTTCTTGTTCGGCGGAAATATGAGCGCCCTCAAATTGGTCTTCATCGGGCTGCTTGTGGCCGGAGTCATTGGTTTGAAGCTCGCTGACAATCAAGCGGAAGAAAGGAGTCATCAATAATGGGTTGGTTATTTGTTACTTTAGCTGCATTAAGTGAAAGCGTTGGTGTTGTAGGGTTGAAGCTGTTCAGCCAGGAAAAGAACCTCCGGAACGGCGCCCTATTCGCAGGGGGGTTCGCCCTCTCCTTCGGTCTGCTGTATCAGGCCTTCGGCTATTTGCAATTGAGTATCGCGTATGCGGTCTGGATTGGAATCGGAACCGCCGGCGCCGTGCTGATCAATATGATCTTTTTCGGAGAATCCAAAAGCGCGGCCCGCCTTGTCAGCTTGGCTCTGATTATTGTGGGGGTTACGGGATTAAAGCTTGTCTCATAAAGAAGGGATTCCCGCGACGGGGCGCGAAGGCTGTCGAGATGATCTCGGCAGCCTTTTACGTCTGCTCTCTGCGACATCAGAATTACCGCCCTTTCCTATCACAGCAGCTCCGCCGTCCGGGTTACGATATCGCCTTCGACGATAGAATCATGATTGCTCAGCATGATGACCGTGGCCTTCTTCTCCGGATAATAACGGTATTTGCTCCAGTATCCCGGGAGATGTCCGCCATGGCCGCGGCTGAGCGAATCCAGAGACAGCCCGTATCCGTAAGAGCGGGCGGCATCAACGGAGGCATGGGGCGAGAACATCAGGTCCAACGTGGCTTGCGCGACGAGAGGAACGGTTCGCATCTGCAAGAATCGATCCCATTGGAGCAAATCGGGCGCGGTTGAGTATAAATTCCCTGATGCCTTGAAATTAGACACTTCAAAGAAGGGAGCTTTTTTCAGCACCGTGCCGTCTTCCCTGCTCCGCGTATAACCATGGGCCAAGCCCGGAACGATGGCGCGGCTGCAGCCACAGTCCGTACCGTTCATGTCAAGCGGTCCCCAAATATGTTCCTGCATATATTCGCGGTAGGAGATCCCCGTCATATGTTCTATTATCGCTCCAAGCAGGTTATATCCGGTATTGGAGTATTTCCACCCGCTTCCCGGCGTGAACTCCAGCGGCAAATGCGCTACCAGCCCCAAAAGTCCCTCATCCGAATAGGCGCGCCTGCCCAGATCCCCGAAAGCGGAAAGAGTTTCGAAGTCCGGCATGCCCGATGTATGTGTAAGAAGGTGGTGAACCGTAATGCTCGAGTCGATCGCCAGACTTGCCGGCAAGTAGTTGGCCGCCCGCCGATGAAGTTCTATCGCTCCTCTCTCCATCAGCATGAGAACGGCCAGCGCCGTCATCGGCTTCGTAATTGAGGCAATGCAAAATTTCGTATCGATGCGATTCGCTACTTGGTGCTCGGTATTCGCTTCCCCGTAAGCTTTGGCGAATACAAGCCTGCCTTCCTGTGCCACCAGCACTGTGCCGCTGTATTGTTGTTCAGCCGCATAATCGTCAAAATGCTTTTCCAGCATAGTCTCTACAGGCATGTTCCCTTCCCCTCTGCCGATCGGCGGCGGCCGACATGGCTGCCTTTGGCGCCGCACGATACAGCCTTATGTATTCCCCCCGCTATCATGTGGCGCCCCTTATGCTGCCGGTGGTCGAATGATCAGCCACATTGCATCTGACACACAACCCGGTCAAACCGCATCGCCGCCAAATCCTCTTCTCTGATCCAATAATAAATCCGTCCGACATCTCCCCACATGACGCCGGTCTTCTCTTCTTCGGAATCCATCTGCAAGAGAAGCCGCCAGCGCAACGCCGATGGCAGCATGCGGCTGCGGGAGGCTGGTTCGCGCAAACTGTCATAAGAAAGTCCCGCAGCGATCAGCTCGGAACCGATCTGCATATCTCCTTGAATCTGGTCAGGATGGCCGAGCAAACGATGAATATAATCGTCAGGCGGCCATTGCGCGCCTAACTTCTCAAGAAACACGCTCCAATACTTCTCAAAATCTTCCCTGTTTTCCGTCCACCCCAGTCCCAGATTCTCCAGATAAGCCGATTCTGCAGCAGGAACGCATAAACCCGGAACGAAGTCGATCCGATTCGATCTCAGCACGGCTCCCTCGTCAAGCTCGCCGGGTGAAGGTGTGCGCTGCAACCCGCCCAACCGCTCTGGAGCAGAATAGATTACGCTGCACGTTCCAGGATTGTTATAGAATTCTTCGTCCTCATACATCGCCTCGACCGCATAAAAAAAGGAAAGCAGACCTTCCTGCGGGAGTTCCAGCTCAGGCGGCAGATCGGCCATGTTCAGCTGGGCGATAAAAGACTGATTGTAGTGCTTCCACTTCGGCCACTCCACATCATCCGGCAAGTCGGGGTGTCCCCCTACTTTGCTGCATCCGACCGGCAGATTCCGGTCTTCTTCGGGCCGCAGCCGAAGTTGGCAAGTCGGGAAAATCAAGGATGCTAACGACTCTCGATACGGTTCCAATCCGGCTTGCTCGAGCAAGCGAACAATTGCTTCTCTATTCACGTGATAACCTCCTCCTCACCCGCTCCCCTAAGTATAACTTCGGATCATAATATTGGAAACGGCAAAAAAGGCGCGAAGCAGTTCTTGCTGCCTTGGCCTCTCCCTCATATAATCGATAATGAGAAGCATTTTCAATTACAGTCGATCGAATTGTGGGAGGCGAGCAGATGACAACGATGAACTCTACCCGTTCACATACATACGGACAGAGCTTTTTCCACACGGTTGGGGATGGACGCCGGTTGCATTATATGGTTAGCGGGAGCGGCACCCCGACGGTCGTGTTCGAATCCGGCATGGGGTTTTCCCGATCCGTCTGGGGTCTTGTGCAGCCCCTCGTCGCCGAACGGGCTCGTACTGTCGTGTACGACCGCGCAGGCATGGGGCGAAGCGATCCGGATACGGCCCCGCGGACGCTTCGCCGAATCGCTGACGATCTCGACAGCCTGCTCCGCGCGCTCGGGCCTGGCCCTTTCATCCTGGTCGGGCACAGTTGGGGCGGTCCTATCGTTCGGGTCGCGGCAGCCGCTGATCCTTCCCGAATACGCGGCATCGTGCTGGTCGATCAGAGCGACGAGCGCTGCGATATGTACTTCGATCCGTCCGGAAGCAAGCGGCAAGCGATGATGCGCGTTCTCGTGCCGCTGCTGGCCCGGCTCGGAATTTACCGCCTGCTCGGCAGCCGGGCCGGCCGTATTCAGCCCGCGGATGTCGCGGCTGATCACCGCAATGAGGACTTCACGGTACAGGCAGCCCGCGCGATGATCGCCGAACTGGCGCCGTTCAACGATGAGTTGGCCAAGCTGCGCGACCAGCCTCTCGATCTTGGCGATCTGGAGGTCAGCTTAATCTCGGGCACGAAGATGTCCCTGCTTGAGCGCAGCGTGCGGCCGGCCATCGCCGCGGCCCATCGCCAGACGGCGGGGGCCTTGGCCAACGGACGCTGGGTCGAGGCTCCGAATTCCGGCCATCTCGTCATATTCAGCGAACCGGAACTGATCGCGAACGAGATCAACCGCATGATCGGCTGAACCGGAACTGATCATGAACGAGATCAACCGCATGATTGGCTGTACCGCTGCTGGTGACAACCCTATTTCGATGCAACAAAAAGCTAAAGGGATGGATCGCTTCTTCTCGGGGGCAATTTTGATACCCTTTATGCACCATCTCCGTCGGCACGAACGTATCGCTGGCCTCATGAATGAAGGATCTTATAGGCATTGGCAAAAGATTGAGGCAAAGGGTGAACAGAGATTATGGAGGCGGAAAAAAACGGCGGCGGCAGAGCGCGGGATTGGAGGGAAATCAGCAAAATCCTGCATCAGTCAGGCTGTTGGAAAACCCCTGTTTTTTGTGAAGGGGTGGAGATGGTCCATTTTCGTCATCCAAACTTTGGCTCTTAGAGTGTTTTAAATCGATTTTCTCTACCGGGAGAAGAGATCAATCACAAGTAAAAAGCCCCATAGACTACTCAATGGCCTGATGTTACGGGATCCAAGCGACCGCGTCGGATGCTGGGGGCATCATCGTATTATCCGGCCTGCTGGAAGCATTATCGGCCTGCTCGAAGCATCGTTGCCTCCTGGGGCTTGGACGTGCGGAGGAAATTGCTGCTATTTTACAGGAATTTCGGCTTAATGAGTCCATATCCCGAGGAATTGCTGCAAATCTACATCATTTTAGGCCCTTTTGCTTCAAGCCGAAGCGAAACGGGGAAAATTCCTGTAATTTTGCAGGATTCCCTTTCTGGACTAGTCGTCCCTATCGAATTGCTGTATTTATGCAGGATTTCGCTTACTGAATAGGAGCGTCTGGAGAAATCGTGGAGTTTTGCGGATTTCGACTGCCGGATGGGCGTGTCTAGGGAAATGGTGCAGTTTTCAGGATGGTGGAAATATCCATTTTCCTACTCAAAACTTCTTTCTCAACAGCCTGATCAGTGCATCATTTTATGCGAGTAGATCTACTATTTGATATATTTCCTGCGAAAATACATTATTTTCGTCTTTTTTTGTCTTAAACCTATTAGCTAGCCTGAAATTGATGTAGTTTTGCAGCAATACCTGTAAAGATGCTCAGGTCATAAAGAAAAACTGCACTTTTACAGTATTTTCGGCGTGAGAAGCAGGGCGGGGCTGTCTCGCTGCACCTGAATCGGCTCTGGAGACAGCCCCCTTATGATCAGGACTGGATTAGCAACAGATAATTCATGCTCCCCCATTCCCCAGACGTGAGTGTCAAAAACGTTGCCTGAGGCGGACGCGGCATGGCTAAGGCTCGCTGTGACAAGCTCTAGCTCGTCGGTTTATCTTTGCCGGCTGCGGAGCGGCCGGTCGCGATGAAGCGGCGATCATACGAATAGACCATTTGCTCGTCCAGCCGCTCGCCTGCCAACTGCTTGCGCACCAGTTCCCTTCCCAGCTCCGGGGTCATTTCCTTATACCAGACCCCTTCCGGGTAAGCGATGACGACACAAGCGTCCGTACAGCGGCCATTGCAGCGGGTGCGGGTCGTATGAATCTGTTTTTTCGCGCCGAGCGCCGAGATCTCTTCCCGGATCGCTTGCGTCACCTCATCGGCCTGCTGCTTCATGCAATTCCCGCCGTTGCATATCAGCAGATGATGACGGGTCTCCTCCAAGTTCCATGTTGGCATAGTTGTTCTCCTTCCCCATTGTCGCTTCTATGGTTGCACTCTATCCGGATACAGACCGGCAGCGAGCGTCTGCAGCGCGATCGGAGCGCGAATGCCCTCTGCGGCCGCCGAGAGCGGCAGCACGATAAAACGCTTGTTCTTGATTGCCTTCACATCGGCGAGCGGCGCTTTGTTCAAGAGCATCTCCCGCTTCTGTTCCGCCGTCGTGTCGCCATAATCGACAATGACGATGACGTCCGGATCGCGGCTCACCACTTCCTCCCAGCTGACCTCGGCCCATCCTTTATCGATATCGTCGAAAATATTTTTTCCGCCCACCTTGGCAATCAAGCTGGTCAAATACGTATTGGCAGCCGTGAATGCCTTGTCTTCCCCGCTATCGAAGACGAATACGTTAAGCGGCTCGCTCACCGTGCCGATCTGGGCCTGGATGTCTTCCAGCTTCTGGCGCATATCGTTCACGAGCGCTTCGGCTCTGTCTTCCACCCGGAAGATACGCCCGATATTCAAGATGTCCTGATATACATCCTCGAGCGTCGGCGCAGCCTTGCTGGAGGATTCCTGCACATACGTCAGGACGCCCTGCCCGGCCAGATCCGCCCGCGAACCCAGCGCTTTGTCCCCGAACGCGCTCTTCCATCCCGCATAGGCGAAATCGGGAGACATCGACAAGAATACTTCCTTGGACGGATATTTGTCCGCGAGGACCGGAATCTTGTCGTACTTCTTCTCATATTCGGGCAGAATGCTGTCGTCGAGATAAGCCGTCCCGACCATCGACTCTTCGAGACCGAGGGCCAGCATCACTTCGGTCGCATGCTGGTTCAGCGTGACCGCCCGCTTCGGCGCTTCCGGGAAGCTCAGCTTCTCTCCCATATTTTCAAGTTCGACCGTTCCGCTCTCGGCCACCTGCGCCGCCGGCTGCTCCGCTTGCGCCTGTCGATTCGCATTCGGCTCTTCCGAACGGACGCATGCCGACAGCAGTACGAGGAGCATGGTTATTCCTAGCAATAGGAACCTCTTGGTGAACGTTGTCCGATTCATACAATTCTTCCTCCGTCTTCTTCCTTCGGTATCTCTCATTTCCTCCGGGCAATCAGCGTCATCGTGGCCGGAGCATCGGGGGCCAGGGACGGAAGAGCGCCGCGCAGCGGATATCCGCCTTCTTCCCATGCCAGATCTCGATATGGATGCACCGATTTCCCGGCCGCGAGGGCTTCCTCTAGCGTCTCTACGGCATCCGGATCGCTCCCTCTTTCATTCACTCCGGGCAGGAGCGCGGTTCGCCACGGGGCGGACGATCCGTAATTTTGGATCATCCGCTTGACCTCGAATCCTTCCGCGGCGAGGAGCAGCGCGGCTTCTTTCGGCGTCATCAGCGCGTATTCGCGCTCCACCAGGTACCGGGCTTCCATGGCGCCGTCGATATACGTCTCATAAGCGATGGCGCAGTGAAAAATCTGCCGGGACAGCGAGGTTGCCCCGTCGATCCGGCGGCGAACAAGCTTGTGCGGCTGCACCCGTTTGCGCTCCAGCGTCTGCCAGGCGGCGCCGCCTGGAGGCAGGAGCAGATCGGCGGCAAGCCAGCCGCCTGCCTGCAGCCATCGATGGATATTGCGGAGCAGCGCAATATGGTCCTCCATCCTCGTAAAATGCTGCAAAAACCCGTCCGGACACAGCACATGGGTATAAGCGGCGGGGGCGCGAAACGCAAGCGCGTCTTCTTCGGCCAGCTCCAGCCGCTGCTCCGCTTCTTCTTTGAATATGCGTTTGCGCTTGGTGTCCGCAGCCTTCAGCATCATGGGGCTCCAATCGACACCGCAGTAGCGGGCTGTCTGGCCGGCCAGCTCGACGGCCAGACGTCCGGTGCCGACGCCAAGCTCCAGCACGCTCGGCGCTGCCGCCGTCTGCTCCAGCCAATGCCTGTAGAAGGCAATCCCCGCTTTTCCGGCAAACTGATCATAATATTCGGCCTCCTGCCCGGCGTACTTCGGGCCCGGCTGCCATTGATGCCGGCTGCCCTGCATTCCGCAGCTGGAGCATAGCGTACCGGCCAAGTCCTCGAACGGCGTGCCAGCCGGGACGCCGTTGCGGGTATCGCCATGCCATTCGTCATACATGAAATGGCAGCGGCCGCATCGGGTTATCGCCATCGGCTCCGCCTCCCTTCCCTTCTTATAAGCCGGCGATCATCCCCGGCAAAAACGTAATCGACGGCTTCCCCGTCAAGGGGTGGATGACAATCTCCGTCCGAACCCCGAATACGCCGTACAGCAACTCCGGCCGCATCACTTGCTCCGGGCTTCCCGAAGCGACCATCCGGCCTTCTTGGAGCACATAGATGCGGTCGCAGTAACAAGCCGCGATGTTCAAATCATGCAGCGCGGCGAGACAGGTCAGCTTCAGTTCCTTGACCAGATCCATCATCTGCAGCTGATACCGGATATCCAGATGGTTGGTCGGTTCATCCAAGATCAGAACGCGGGCTTGCTGCGCCAGCGCCCTCGCAATCAGCACGCGCTGCTTCTCTCCGCCGGACAAGTCGGAGAAGCTGCTTCCGGCCGCATCCAGCAAGCCGACGCGCGTCAGCGCCTCCTCCACAATCTTGTAATCCTTCATCGAATCCGCTTCGAATATTTTCTTATGGGGGCTGCGCCCCATCATCACGATATCGCGAACCGTAAAATCGAACGCGGCGGCCGATTCCTGGCCAACCACCGCCAACTGTCTGGCCAATTCCTTCTGCGGCATCCGGGATACATCCTGCCCATTCAGCAATATCTCGCCCGAATCGGGCTCCAGCACGCGATATATATTTTTGAGCAGCGTCGATTTCCCGCTTCCGTTCGGACCGATCAGGCCGACCGTCTCGCCTTCCCGCACATCCACCCATATCGCTTCGATCAATCGTTTATCCTCAATGCTGAACGACAGGTCTTTCACTTCGACGTTCATTTTCCGCCTCCAAAAGAATATGAGTTCCGGCGCAGCAGCCATATGAAGAAAGGACCTCCGCATAAGGCGGTCACAATGCCGATCGGCAATTCCTCGGGGGCCAGCACAAGCCGCGCCAATACGTCGGCCCATACGATGAAGATGGCCCCCAGCAGCAGGCTGACCGGAAGGACGCGGCGGTGATCCGAACCGACGATGAGCCGCACGATATGGGGGATCATCAAGCCGACAAAGCCAATCGCTCCGCTCACGGACACAATCGTTCCCGTCAACAGAGCGACCACGACGACCAGCCATTTGCGGAAGGAATGGAGATTGACGCCAAGAGTAAGCGCCTCCTCCTCCCCCATCAGCAAGGCGTTGAGCGACCGGTACTGAACAAGCAAAAAGACCGTTCCGGCAATCACGATCAAGGCCGGGAGCGTTAAATACTCCCACTTCGCCCCCGTCAGGCTTCCCATCATCCAATACATCGCCGAACGTATGCCTTCTTCGCGCGGCGCCATCGTTACGATCAAATTGGTGACGGCCGACATCATCATAGACACCGCGATGCCGGACAATAAAAGCCGGCTCGTTGCCATCCTGCCGCCCACGCGGGCCAGTACCATGACGATCGCCATCACGGCGAGCGAACCGAGAAAGGCGGAGAAGGAAAGCGCATATTGGCCGAAGAAGCGGAACGCCCCGAACAGGATGACGAGCGTGGCCGCCGCAGACGCCCCCGACGACACGCCGAGTATATAAGGGTCGGCCAAGGAATTGCGCATAAGGGCTTGAATGGCGGCGCCGGCCACGGACAGACCCGCGCCGACGATGACGCCAAGCAGCACCCGCGGAAAACGTATATCCCACACGATATGTCCCTGTCCCGTGTCCCATGTCTCCTCGATCCATCCATGGAAGCCCGGCAGATGGGAGAAGGCAATTTTCCAGACCGTTGCCGGCGCGATCGGAACCGGCCCCAGCATCACCGCGATCGTAACCGAGAGGACGAGCCCCGCCGTCAGCGCCAACAGAATGACCGTAAAAAAGAAGGAGCGGCGGCGGAAGTCTGCCGGTTCTTTCATCATTTCACAACCTTCTCATCATTGTTATATGTAATTATTACGATTTAGGGAGACGTTGACTCATTTTTCTGCATACATCCCCCCGCAAAAAGAAGAAGCTCCCATCGCCGCAGAATAGTAAAAATTAAAAGTATTCCTCTCCATACTATAATGAACGTACTCCACCATTCAGTGACTTATATCATCGTTTTTTCCAAAGTGTCCTGCACTCCCTTCTTCCCAGGTTAAGCATACCGATATCGGCAAGCCAAGCAATCATTTTAATCTTAATCGTAATATTTACGTTTAAGGAAGTTTATCAGCTATCTCTTTTTTCGTCAAGACCACCTCGGCAAAAACATCGTTGAAATCGCGCCGCCAAAGCCGGCGTGCACAGCGGCTCTACTTCCGGCTGCGCACGCTTTTTATTGCATATATCCGATCCACATATCTCCCGCGCTGATAAAATAGGACCTTTCAACTTTTCCGTTCATCCTATATTCATTGATTTGAAAAGCTTTTTTGTGTGCGAGCTCAAGTTCTTCTGCCGTCTCCAAGTCGCTTTCCCACACATGATATCCATTTACATGTCTCTCCCACGCAAACAAATCAAAGCATAGATGCGCACGTTCATAAGGAAACGGCCTTTGTTCCGGATGCTTTGTAAATAACTGTTCATAGTAATCCATCTTCGGTCCAAGCGCCGCAACGACTTGTGAATCCATGAACTCCGGATCTCCGAGCCAAATTTTCAGATAATAAGGCTCCTTCTTCTTCGTTGCATCGAGTTGCTTCTTCCATGCCCTATATATTTCGATCAAGTGGTGCAACGTTTGTTTTCGAAATCGATAAGGCGGCTTCTTTTTTCCTGCTTCCCGCTCATTGATCCGATGCAGATGACAAAACGGAGGAATCCGAACTTTTACATATGCTCTTTTATTGCGGGTTAAGGAATCGATGTCGAGCGTCTTATGATGAGCGCCCCATAATTGGAGGCTTCTTGCTCTCCTTCTCATTCCTCGAGTCTTCTTATGTACGGATATCAATTTCATGAAGTGCTCCTTTGCTGGCTTGCATTTGCGACCATAGCTGTGTTCTTTTCATTATAAAGATCCCTGCCATTTTTTGATAGCAGGGATCCTAACTTCGCTAGTTAATTGAGGCAGCGCTATCTCATCACCGGATGATTCCGTACCTCCATCGGCTCGGCGAAGCGGACATCCTTCAGGATGCGGCGCTGTCTTGACCGCTGCTCTGCTCGCGCCGGCGAGACGGAGGCTTCCATCGCCTGGATGATGTCACCGTTAGGATCGAGCAAGGTTGCGGTCAGCGTGCCGTCGGCCTGCGTTATCCTTAGCTCCGAACCAGGGCGCACCTCTGCCTCCACCCGCTCAAATGGCGAAATATCAAGGACGGCCTTCAAGGTGAGGTCCTGGAACTGATAGCGATATACCCTGGCCGCCTCATTGCGGTACTCCGCGGTGATGCGGCCCTTGCCCACGTTGATCGCATAATTCAGATCCGGAATCTCCTCCGGGATTCGCGGAGCGAGGACTAAGGTATCCTGAATCAGATCCGGCCGTACTCCCAAAAAGTATTGGTACCATACCCGCAAATGCTCGGCATTGGACCAGGCTTGCAAATACGCCCCCGTCAGCTTGGCCCACCCCTCGCCTTCATGAGGGTAAGCATCCATATTTTCGCACAGTCCGCCCACGACCCCTCTGGTCAGTGCCATCCCGTTCATGTTCTTGAACAGCCGATAGGCTGTCTCTTCCTCTCCCGCCTCAATCATGCGCTGCATCGCGATGCCGTTCAGCCAGAGCCATACGGCTCCGTTGTGATAAGCGGCATCCTTGTGATAATGAGGCGTCAGGTGGAACGGATGGAATAGCGGATGGCTCCGATCCAGAGAAGCGGTTCCCCAAGGATATACCAGCTCTTCCCAAGCCGTACGGATGGCCTGACAAGCAAACTCCCGATCATCAAGCATGCCGAAGGCAAAGAGCTGATTCGGACGCAGGGAGAACTCCGGCTTGCCATCGTTATCGAGCCGGTCTGCCAGATAAGGATGCTCGGCATCGCGGTAATCCTTCTCGAAATTCATTTTCAACCGATCCGCAATCTGCTTCCACTGTTCCGCATGAGCTTCATCCTTCATAAATTCGGCGAAGTACACTCCCGCCAGCAATTGGTTGTACCATAGCGCCTGAATGTCGTTGGCCCGCGTATCTCTTGGCGAATAGGATCGCAGCTGGCTGTCCCGGGCATCCATCCACGTTTCATTGTCGGCGTGCGTCAGGTAGCCCTTCTCGTCCATCCAGTGCCCGATCGAGCCTTGAATGCTGCGAATGACGGCCGGATACAGCTCTTTAATGATGTCCGTATCGCCCGAATATTTAACATAATCCTGCAGCTGGATCACAAACCGCGGCGTGCCGTCCGTCGTATGATAATCAATATTTTCCGGAGCAAGGATGTTCGGCACTCTGCCGTAAAACTTGGAATCCTTATCGGTATTCTGAAATTCGGCAAAAGAAAGCAGAATATGGCGTGCCGTGTCGAATTGCCCGCTAACCAGGACAGCCCCCGGAAGCGAAATGAACTGATCCCGCCCCCAATATTCATTGAACCAAGGCAGCCCGGCGTAGATGCCGTCTCCTTGCTGTCTGGTGACCAGCTGATCCATCGTGACGCTTATCCAGCGCAGAGCCAGCTCCAGCGTGTCATCCGTGCTCCTCATATACGTATTTTCGAGAAGCAGACGTTCGATGCGTTCGACTCGCTCCATCTTGAGGCGAGCGACCTGCCCCCTCGTAGCCTGCAGCAGACCGACGGCTTCCTCTGCCGTACGGCCGGCAGCAATGCAGAAGCCTTCTTCCTTCGCATCCGCAGAGATGATGTGCCCTTCCAGCGTTAACGGCTGCAGCCGCCTGGAGCCCACAGCGATCAGCCACCCTTCTGTGACAGCCGAAAAGATCAGGATATGACCCTCTTGATCTATCGGCTTCACCTTCTCTCCCCGAAGCTCGAGGCCGATGGTTGGCTGCTGCGCGCCGGCAAGGCTGATTTCCAGCACATTTCGATAATCCAGCATCCACAGCTCCTCTGTGAGAAGGCCATGCTCCCGCACCATTTTGTAAGGATAGACGTGCACTTGAGAATGCTGATTCTCCAGCCTGCGGCCGCCCTCATATAAATTGTAGCCCTGAAAGATCCGGCGCTTCGCGATATTCCAGCCTTCAAAATAGGCATGCTCCGGATGATCCGTGTGGTGAGACTGCGTAAAGTAAAACGCGGACTCCTTATTGGTAAAGGAAATCGCGCGGTTCGCTTCCTTCGGCACGAATATTTTCATGTCATCCAAGATGGATGCTGCACCTGCATTCATCATGCTAACCTCCTGGTTACCGTGTGGCCGGCCACCGATATGCGAAGCCTCGCCGCGCGGTGGAATCATTGCGGCGAGGCAGCATGCCAGATATATCGTACGGCTTCTTTTCACCCTATTGTATTTTGATGCGCATGACCTGATGACTTATTCCTTCACGGAACCGACCACGATTCCGGATACGAAGTACTTCTGCAAGAAAGGATAAATCAACAGCAATGGCAGCGTAGAAACAACGATTTTGGCGGAATTCAGCGTCCGGTCTGAAATCTTCGCATATTCGGCCAATTTCGCCGGGTCCGTGATGTTCTGCACTTCCACGCTGAGCTGCTGAATATAGGTCTGCAATGGATAGTTCGAAGTCTTGTTGATATACACCAACGCGCTGAAATAATCATTCCAGTGGCCGACGATCGTGAACAGCATCACCGTCGCCAAGGTCGGCAGCACGACCGGTAAATAGATCGAGAACAAGATTTTCCATTGCGAGGCTCCGTCCATCTTGGCCGCTTCCTCCAGCGACTTCGGCACCGCACGGAACGCGTTCATCAGCAGGATGACATTGCCGATGGGCACCGCCCCCGGCAAAATCAAGGCCCAAATCGAATCCAGAAGTCCAAGCTGCTTCACGACCATGAACGTCGGAATAAGTCCTCCGGAGAACAGCATCGCGAAAATCACGATATTCATGTACACTTTCTGTCCCCGAAATTGCTTCGAGCTTTTGGACAGCGGATAGGCCATCAGGATCATGAGCGCCATATTTACGCCGAGCCCCAGCACGACCCTCTCTACCGAGATCGTGAACGAACGCCAGAACTGCGAGTCTGACAGCAGCTTTTCATAGGAGCTCCATGTAAAATTCACCGGGAACAGGCCCACCAAGTTAGCGGAGGCGGCTGCATTATCACTCAGTGAAATAGCTGCCATATTGAGTAACGGAAACAGGCAAGACAACGTAAGCGCCAGCAGCAAGATCCAGATAATCACGTCGGCGGCGCGGCTTTTCATCGTCTGAGCTATGATGGAAGACACCCCCTAGAAAATGCGATAATCTGTCAGTTTTTGCGTCAGTTTATTCGCGGATAAGATTAAGATAATGCCGACTATGGAACGCAAGAGACCGACTGCGGTCCCAAGGCTGTACTGTCTTTCGACCAGACCGACCCGGTACACATAAGTGTCAATGATGTCGGCGGTCTCGTATACCAACGGATTGTACAGATTAAAAATTTGGTCAAAGCCGGCGTTCAATACATTCGGCAGGTTCAACGTCGTGACCAGCAGTATCGTAGGCATCAAGCCGGGAAGCGTGACATACCACAGCTTCTGGAACCGGTTCGCCCCGTCGATTGATGCGGCTTCATACTGTCCCGGATCAATCGAGGTCAGCGAGGCCAGATAGATGATCGAGCCATATCCGAACCCTTTCCACACATCGGACAACACCAGCATCGGCCGGAACCATTCATTGCTCGCCATAAATAATATCGGGTCTGCGCCAAACCATCCGAGAAATGCGTTGATCGGACCTTCATAGGAGAAGATGTTCATGACGACGGTAGCCAGTACGGCCCATGACAAGAAATTCGGCAAATACACGACCGTCTGCATGAACCGCTTGGCAATTTTCAACCGTATCTCATTCAGGAGCAAAGCAAACGTAATCGAAACGAAGGTCCCCACAATAATTTTCCATACCGCGATGACGATCGTGTTGATAAAAATCTGCTTGCTGTCCGGAATTTGCAGCATGAATTTGAAATTATCCAAGCCCACCCAGCGCGAACCGCTGATCCCCTTGGCCGGAACATAATCTTGAAAGGCCATCACAATCCCGAACATCGGGATGAACGAGAAAATAAGGAGGAAGATCATGCCTGCGGCCATCATCGAATGGAACGCGATCTGATCGTTTTTATTCTTCATGAAGAACGCTCTCTTTCGCTTCAATTGGAGGCAATCGCTTCGTTCACTTCATCCGTAATGATATCGCCGCCGGTTTTCTTCCAATTCTCCACGAATTTATCGAAATCATCCGGCGTTTGCTCGCCCGTAATAATTTTCAGATACATTTCGAGCTCCATTTTCATTAAGGTCGGCCATTTCAAAGACATGGACCGTGTGCTGCCGAAGAAGATCGGATTGACTTCTTTGATGTTGGAGCTGTTGACCAGCTTCGCCGTCGTAATGCTCGATGTATATCCGGCCCATGCGTTGGCATCGACTTGATTTCCATTTTTCACATCATCCAAATATTTTTTGTAGGACTTATAAGCCGCAATATCCAGATTGCTCGTTAATTTGCCGGCATCGCCCGTCTCCAATGCTTCTTCCATAACTCCAACATTGCGGTAGAACGCATCATAATAGTCAATGTTGACGGCGAGCGGAGATCCGCCTACGTTATGCGCGCTGTAATCCTCGAATTCCTTGAGCACGGCTTCGTCCTTCTCCTGGTAGCGCTGATAATCGAATTGAACGCTCGCAATTTTAATGGCGGCTTCCGGATGGCTGAACCCTTTGCGGACCACCAGATAACTGCTGGTCGGCTTGCCGGTGAACATCGTGACCGATCCGTCCTCGGATTGCGGAGCGACATAAGACACCCATTCGGCATCCGGATTCAGCTTGAGCGAGTCCGCCACGGTCCAGCTTCCCCACCAGTTGTCCAGGAACGAGCCGCTTTTGCCGCTCGTCAGCAGCGCCTTGCGATCATCCGATGTGCGGACGGCGAACTGGCGATCAATAAGCCCTTTTTTGTACATATCCGCGATTTTGGCCAGAGCGGGCTTCATCTCAGGCTGAATGGAACCGTATACGGCTTGTCCCGTGCCGTCATCGATCCATTGCTTCGGGAAGGCTCCGTATAAGGCAAAAATATTGTTCACTTCATATTGCCCGCCCGAAATTCCGACAGGCTGTTCATTATCGATGACCAGTCCCACCGTATTGCCTGGTCCGTTGCCGCCGGGATCTTTTTCTACGAACTGGGTAATGATATGTTCAATATCTTCAATGGTTTTCGGTTCTTTCAGCCCCAACTTGTCCATCCAGTCCTTGCGCAGCCACAGGACGCCCGGACCGTGCGAGATTTCCGTGGTCGGCAGCGCCATCAGCTTGCCGTCGAACTTGGCCGTGTCCAGGACGCGGCCGTCATAGGAATCATAGATTTCCTTGATGCGCTCACTGGCCGTATTTTCATAGGCTGCGGTAAGGTCCTCGATCAGATCGTTCTCGTAAAGCTGCTCCAATGTTTCATGATCGGGAACGACCATGATATCCGGAATCTCGCCGCTTACGATCGCCATCGATACTTTTTGCTGATAGTCTGTGCCGTCATTGGCCTCGAACGCAATCTCGTTTTGGACATTCAGCTTATTCTTGAGATATCTGGTCCAGACATTGTCCGTCGCATTGTCCTTCTCATAGGGCGTGCCTCTCAGCGAAGAGTAATTCCCTGCTACCTGGCCCACCGTATAGGTAACGGTGTCGGGATAAGGCGCAAAAGGCGTCGTCTTCGCTTCCTTCCACGCCGGGTCATTGCTATCCGCTGCGGATTCCTCCGCTGGCTTGTCCGCTTTTTGACATCCAGCCATGGCAAAAACCAATAGCAGTGCTATCGCAAAGAAAAGACCGTTTCTTCGTTTTGTGATCATGACAAAAGCTCCTTTACCTTGATGTGAACGATTGCAAAACGCCGGCTCGCTTCAACATGGATATCCAACATGTCTTGCACGTCTCTCATTTTAATGCGTTGTCTTTACGGCCGTATATATGAATTAATTGTGGTTTACGCGAATTTTTTACGAAGTTTCATCATGAGCGCTCTTTCTATTTCATTCGTTTTGAAAAGGCTTATAATAAATGGTGATAACGCTTGAAAAGAGGATGCACATGCTAACCATTTTAATCGCAGATGATCAACAGGAAGAACGTGAAGGCATCGCTTTTCTGATCGAAGAGCTTCAATTTCCTCTTAAAGTGGAGCTTGCGGAAAACGGCAAAAAGGCGCTTGAATTTTTGCGGCGCCAGTCTGCCGATATTTTGTTCACCGATGTGAAGATGCCGCTTATGGACGGGCTTCAGCTTGCCGGACAGGCGCTGCAGCTTCGGCCGCAGATGAAGGTCATCCTATTCAGCGGCTTCGCGGAATTTGAATATGCGAAGACGGCTATCTCCCTTGGCGTATCCGACTACCTTCTCAAGCCAATCGATGTGGACGCCTTTCAAGAGACGATGCATAAAGTCATTGAAGACATCACCATACAAAAGCAAGAAGACGAAGCATCGAAAATGAGAAAAGCCTATGTGAAAAAACATGTGCTGTTCACCCTCGTGAACGGCGTTGGCGCTCCTCCTTCGTTGAAGGGAGCTTCCCTGGATTTGCCGGCGGCTTACGATAGAATGCTGCTGCTGGAATTCGAAAAAAACTTCTTCGAGCATGCCGGGGCCGGGTTCGAAGGCTATGTCCTCTCCCTGTTGGAGACGCCGGCTGACTATATCAATTTGAATGGTTATCAGAGCTTGCTGCTCTTTCCCGAAGCGAAGTGTTCCTCCGGCTTGTCCTATCGTGACATGGCACAGCGCATTCATGAGCGCATTCTCACTACGTTCAATTCAGTCTGTTATATCGCCTTGTACGAGAGTCCGACGGCGATGGAAGCCCTGCCCGCCGGGCTTGACCAATTGGAGCAGTTGATGGAGCACCGCTTCTTCTCGCCGGACCGTTTTATTTTTGAAGAACAGGATGATAACCTCTATGCCTCCGAGGAGACGGCTCAAAGTGACAGCGCTATCTTGGACAAGATCCGGGCAAATATCAAGAACCGGGATCTATTCAGCCTGAAGGCGAATACCGAAATTCTTTATCAAAAATATGCCAAGCAGGTTCAGTTTTCGCAGCTCTATGTCAAATATTTATTTTCGAGTCTATGCCAAGAACTCGTCACCCAGCTTATGGCTGATATGCCTGAACGGGATCTGAATCACGGCATTGAGAAAATATACAGAGCCGAGGATATCCGGGATATCCAAAAAATTATCAATGAGTACGTCTTGCGGCTGGAGGACAAATATGCGAATTCCGAAGCGTCTTGCAACCGGGAGATTGCCTATATCACAAAATATATCGAGGACCATTATGGTGACGACCTGAGTCTGGATTCCCTCGCCGCCAAAGTCTACTTATCGCCCCATTACCTCAGCTCCATGTTCAAGAAGACGATGGGCTGCGGCTTGAACAAATACATAAAAAACGTGCGCATGCGGAAGGCGAAGGAGTTATTAACGAGCACTCATCTCAAAGTGTCGGATATATCGAGCGCCGTGGGATATCGGGATGTGTCGTATTTTTGCCAAAACTATAGAGACTTTTACGGGCGCACTCCCGAAAAATACCGGCAATTCATGGCTGCGGGAGGAAGAGCATGAGCAAATGGCAAGCGCTTAAGGCATCCATCCGCGACCTGAAATTCCAGACCAAAATCAAGCTTGCCTTTCTCCTGCTCAGCTTGATTCCCGTGATTGTGCTGGGCGGCTTTTGTTTTTTTGAGACCCGCTCGCTTTTGTTGGCGCAGTCTGAAGCGGATCTGAAGGCGAATCTGGAGCAAAGCGTGCAAGCGGTGAACAATCAGCTGAATACATATAATAAAATCATTACCTTTTTGAGCTTCAACCAAGCCATCATCAATGCGGCCAATCATACGTATGACAGCGCTTATACGATGTACGATCAGCTCAAAAACGTCATTGATCAAAATTTCTACACCGCCCTATATCTGAATCCGGATATCACACGAATCACGCTCTATACGGGAACCAATCTGCCGAAGCATGGAAGCACGGTCATCCCAATCGAGGAAGCCGCCAATACGTCCTGGTACCCGCATGTGATGACCTCGACCGAAAACCTGTGGTTTTTTGATGGAACGAAGATGTTCAGCGCCGGGCGCATTTTTAATACCAAACAAAGAAATCCGAAAGAAAACATTTTGTATACCGAAGTAAACCATGCTTCTCTGTTCCAGTCCTTTGCGTCCTTGCGGGCGAATGGAGCCGAGATTCTTGTCACGGACGCAGGCGGGCATACTGTCTATTCCTCGGCAAAACTGGAGGGAGATACAGCGATTCCGGTTGACAATCAAGCAGGTCATGGGCTGCTATGGAGCGAAAAGGAATACACCGTCTTGCAATCCATCATTCCGATCTCGGGGTGGAATGTATATTTATATAAGCCGACGAATCTGATCACGGCCTCTGCGTGGCTCATCATATTGACCATCGTGCTGATTATGATCGCCTGCATCATTGCCGTAGCCGGAGCCGGCACCTTTTTCGCCAGAAGAATGATGTCCCGGATCGATCAATTGCATCAAAATATGGATCTCGTAGGAAAAGGCGTGCTCGAGGTCACGGTCACCAGCGAATCGAAGGATGAAATCGGGGACTTAATCAGAGGGTTCGGCCATATGGTGGAAGAGACCAAAACGCTGATTCATAAAGTGTATGTGGAGGAAATCGCGCGCAAGGAGTATGAAATGAAGGCGCTCCAGGCGCAGATCAACCCCCATTTTCTGTACAACTCCCTCTCTCTGATCAATTGGAGGGCGATTCGGCTTCGGGCCCCGGAGATTAGCGAGATGGCTCAGCTGCTGTCCACCTTTTATCGAACCACCCTGAATAAGGGCGACAATATGATCCGAGTCTCGGACGAGATTCTCAATGTGCAATCCTACCTGCGTATTCAACTCATCATGCACAGCAACAGCTTCGAAGCGGACTACCGGATCGAGGATGAGATTCTGAGCTGCCGCATGCCGAACTTAATGCTGCAGCCTCTCATCGAAAACGCCATACTGCATGGCATTGAGAACAGAGAAGAAGGCGATGGGAACATCTGCGTGACGGGAAGACGGGAACAGGACTGCATTGTGTTTCAAGTTCAGGACAATGGAGTGGGCATTCCGCCGGAGCGGCTTCCCCTGCTGCTGCAAACGAAGTCCAAAGGCTATGGCCTCAAAAACGTCAATGACCGCGCGAGGCTCATGTACGGTCCAGAGTATGGATTAACGATAGACAGCACCGTCCAGGTTGGAACTAAAGTAACGCTGAGAATTCCTGTGGATTGGTAGTTAATCCTCGGGGCTGCCGGCAGGCGCCTCCGGGGTTTGCTCATTTGCAAGCCAAATTGCACGCTAGTGATGTTCACTTCTTTTACCAATTGTGATATCATACGATTAAAGGAGCCGAGTGCGGCAAACACTCGGCTAACAATTGGCTTGGATGGGCCTATCCCTTCTAGTCACCAAGGAATAAGAACCCACCGGGCGGTAACCTTAGGGTGGGTTCTTACTTTTTCTTGTAGTTATCCGAAATATATGTTAGTAGTGCAAGCACAAAGGTGCCAAAAAGAATCATGATTGTAATAGCTGCTTCTACATTCATGGTATCACCTCCTTTCGAAGGGATACCACGCCCGCCCAAGGTTCAATTGTCCCCCTTATTGTAGCATCATCTCCCAATATTTCGAAGAACAATTGTTCGGATATTGTAAAAGAAATGGTTTCTATGAGTCCCTCTCAATTAATGATTCCTCTTCCAGTTGCTTTAGTGTCTTGCCTTTTTCATCTTTCCATGAAATTCTTCCATTTATAGAATACCCGACAATAGTAGCTGCAGCAGCTGAAGAGCTTGAAAATTCATAGTCTTTGTAAAATTTATATTTGTTGCCGTCTACTTTGATCACTTCTTTTTCAATTAAAATTTCTCTTATATTTTTATAGGACATCGATAAGGACTCTTTTAATTCCAGAGACAGGTCACTTCCCTTGATTACAACAAATCCATTATTAGAAAGATATCCTGTTGCTTTTAATCCTCCAATATCCAAATAAAATGTTGTGTTCTTCTTTTCTCTATTCGTCGCAGGTTCTATTAACAGATCGTATCCTAATGTTGGTAAAACAGTTTTAATATTATCTATAAAAGTGTCCATATCAGCGATTGCCATCTCTGATAATGAAGATTTTTTGCGTTCCTTAGTATGTTGGACCAATCATTCATAAATATTATCTGATTGACCTATGTAAACAATTCTTTCATCGGGTGCTTGTTCACTAAATCCAAAAAGAAAATATACTCCTATTCTATTTACCTCTGATCTAGTTTTAGCCTTCTCACAGCTTGCCCTGTCCAGTTAGAAAGATAAGCACATATGATTCCCGATGGATTTCCATCGACTAAAAATAATGAAATTGTTGTACCTCTTGACATGCCAGTTCTCATCCCTTAATTAATATTGTCTTTTAGGTAATTTATTTTATCTTACTATCGGATGAAGCTTCCCCCGCATTTAATTTGCTTCCATCTTACGTTTTTGAACCTCAATAAAATCATAAACCTTCATAATTTCTTCCTTATAATTTTGATCTATTTCAAAATAAGGAACACCATATTCCTTGCAGCTTCGTCTAAAATGATCATGCTCATCGATGAATCGACTGATCGTGCGCTCTTCCGGATAGAGGCGGGTTTCAATCGCGCTTCTATGCTTTACTATGTTGGAGTCAAAGTTTTGTTTAATATAATTCGTTGAAAAACCGAGAAACACGGATATGATGTTTTCGGAATATGGTTTTTCAAAATCCTTGATAAAGCGAGCCAGGATATAACAACCTTCAATAATCATGTTTTGATTATTTTCAATACTCGTCATAATCATCCCTTTAATGATCGGCCATAACTTCTCGCCAATTGCTTCATCACTATCCTGTGGTGTAAAGCCGCAGTTGCTATCCGATCTGTATAACCCCATTTTGAGGTGATCGACCGAAAAATAAGGAATCAAATATTTTTCAAGCAATCTTTGCGACATTAAGGTTTTCCCTGTGCAACTGTTGCCGCTTATTAATATTATCATTACACAGAATCTCCATTTCCAATTTAGTGCAGGCACTGACAATTCGAAAAGAGAGCTTCACTCACCGAATAAAGCCCGCCTGCCTCAACTTCAAATCCGGCTTCCTCTTTTGTCTCACGTATTACGGCCGCTTCTAGCGTTTCCCCTGCTTCAACTGCTCCGCCTGGAAGGCTCCAATAGCAGGAGTCGCCTTTTTTATTTTTTACCATCACCACATTCTCGCTGGCTTGATCAAATATTAATGCGCACGCAACATCAACTCTGTTATACATCATTCGTGCCTCCCCCTACATATAACCAAATAGAAGGCTTCTTTTTTATAAAATGCTTTTCAATAAACTCCAGAACTTCATCATTTCCGGGTAAAGCGATTTCTTTTGCTTCCTGAAATGACAGCCATTGATATGCTGTATGTTCCTGATTCAATACTACATCTTGTTCTCCTTCAACAAACCCAACAAAAACCGGGGCAATGTAAATAAAATTTATAATACCAGGCATCCTTCAAGGGCGGAGCGGCACGCTTCAATAAAAGCACTTTGCATTCATCATTGCATTTTTTCAGTAAGACCGCCGCAATACCAGTACATTTGATAGGTACTTCTTGATGGTCCTTTTTCATTCGTCCGCCATCTCTTCCCCTTAGTATAACTTCAATTCATAATATTGGAAATGAATAAAGAAAGAAAACACTCCATTCCCATTAAGGGATCGCCGGTTCGGGATTGTAGATTTATTATCGCAGCGACAAGTACAGCAGCATGGCTGCCAAGGTGTTCATGAAAAAGGTTGAGGAATTTTTTCAAAACGAGGCGCCGGAGTAAGGACGGACTCGCTTCAGCAAGAGTGGAACTTCAAGCGGACAAAATGTACGGCGTTTGTACACAATGGCGAGAAGACAGCAAAAGCGGAACAAGCTGACACCGGTGGAGTACCGGCGCCAGCTTGCTTTTCAGATCAAAAACTTGTCCACGAAGACGTGTACGGGTGTCGCTTCCAAGCGCTCTTGATTTTCGCAAAGCTCCAAAATGTCCGCCACTTGCTTTGCGGGGAAACGCGTCTCCAAATTGTTTTTAAATTTCTTTACCAGCAACGGAATGCCTTCCGCTCTTCTGCGGCGGTGGCCAATCGGATATTCAACGGCCACGTTGTCCGTCCTGGAGCCGTCCTTGAACATCACTTGAACGGCATTGGCAATGGAGCGCTTCTCCGGATCGAGATAATCCTTGGAATATTGCGGATTTTCCACTACTATCATCTTCTCCCGCAGGGCATCGATACGCGGATCTTTTGCCGTGGAATCTTCATAATGATCCGCCGTCAGCTCACCGAAAATAAGTCCGATTGCCGTTATATACTGCAGGCAATGATCGCGGTCCGCCGGGTTGTGCAGCGGTCCTTTTTTATCGATGATGCGGATCGCCGACTCGTGTGTGGCAATCGCAATATGGTCGATGTCGTCCAGCCGGTCCTTGACGTCCGGATGGAGCTGAATCGCGCATTCCACGGCCGTCTGCGCATGAAATTCCGCGGGGAACGAAATCTTGAACAGCACGTTTTCCATGACATACGATCTGTAAGGACGCGGGAACTTGAACTCGCTGCCTTTAAAGAGAACATCGTAGAAGCCCCAGGTTTTCGCCGTCAATGCGGAGGGACAGCCCATTTCGCCCTTCAGCGACATCATGGCAAGACGCACCGCGCGACTTGTCGCATCGCCTGCGGCCCACGATTTGCGAGAGCCCGTATTAGGCGCATGACGGTACGTGCGAAGGGATTGCCCGTCGATCCATGCGTTGGACACCGCATTCATGATCTGCTCCTCGGTTCCGCCGAGCAGCTTCGTAACAACGGCGGCCGAAGCCACTTTGACGAGCAGGACATGGTCCAGTCCTACGCGGTTGAAGCTGTTTTCCAGTGCGATCACGCCTTGAATCTCATGCGCTTGAATCATCCCTGTCAAGACGTCCCGCATCAACAGCGGGGCTTTTCCTTCCGCAGCGTTCTTCCGGCTTACATAATCGGCCACGGCCAGAATGCCGCCCAGATTGTCCGAAGGGTGGCCCCATTCCGCAGCCAGCCACGTATCGTTGTAATCCAGCCAGCGAATCATGGCGCCGATGTTAAATGCGGCTGTAACGGGATCCAACTGGTAGGAAGTACCCGGCACCTTGGCACCGTTCGGCACGACCGTTCCCGGCACAATCGGTCCTAGCAGCTTCGTGCACTCCGGGTACCGAAGCGCCAGCATGCCGCAGCCGAGCGAATCGATTAAGCAGTATCGGGCCGTCCGGTACGCTTCCCCGCTATCAATCGCCCGGCCTACATAAGCAGCGATATCCTTAATCGCTTGATCATGATCAGGTCTTGCATTGCTGAGATGTGACGACATAGTGCATTCCCCCTTACGAGTACTTATGTTCTCGATTCCATCGGCAGCCACGGCTGCGGTTCTGGACCGATATATTCCGCGTTGGGGCGAATCAACTTGTTGTTCGCTCTTTGCTCGATGATGTGAGCGGACCACCCGCTCGTGCGTGATATCACGAACACGGGCGTGAACATCGCCGTCGGGATGCCCATCAGATGGTAAGCCGAAGCGCTGTAGAAGTCCAGGTTCGGGAACAGCTTCTTCTCTTCCCGCATCACCGATTCAATGCGTTCGGAGATGCGATAAAGCTTCATATTCCCTGCATGCTCCGACAGCCTGCGAGACCAGACCTTAATGACATCGGAGCGCGGATCGGAGACGGAATAGACCCGGTGCCCGAAGCCCATGATCCGTTTTTTCTCCTGCAGCATCCGGCGCAGGCCCGCCTCCGCCTCGTCCGGCGTGCGGAACTGTTGGATCAGTTCCATCGCCGCCTCGTTCGCGCCGCCGTGCAGCGGACCGCGCAGCGTGCCGATGCCTGAAGTAATCGCCGAATACATGTCCGACAGAGTAGAAGCGGCGGTGCGGGAGGCAAAGGTCGAAGCGTTGTACTCATGCTCCGCATACAGAATCAAAGAAACGTCCATCGCCCGCTCATGCAGCGGTTCCGGCTTCTTGCCGTGCAGCAAATGCAGAAAATGTCCGGCGATACTGCTGTCGTCCGTTTCCGTCTCGATTCGGGCGCCGGTCTGGGCATAATGATGCCAATACAGCAGCATCGAGCCGAAGCTGGCCATCAAGCGGTCGGCAATATCGCTGTGGCTGCGTCCAGGACCCTCAGGTTCCATGGTGCCGAGAACCGAGCACCCTGTGCGCAGGACGTCCATCGGGTGCGATCCGGCCGGCAGTTGTTCGAGCACCCTTTTCAGACCAGCCGGAAGTCCGCGCAGGCGCTGCAGCTTCGAGCGATAAGCGGACAATTCACTGAAAGAAGGCAATGTTCCGTAAACGAGCAGATAGGCCGTTTCCTCGAAGGTCGCATGCTCGGCCAGATCGTAGATGGAATACCCCCGGTAATTCAGGCCCTTCCCCTCTTTCCCCACGGTGGCAATCGCCGTCTGGCCGGCGATGATTCCGGCTAATCCGCCTTGTTTTTTCGCCGTTGTCATTTATTGTCCCTCCTTGCCGGCAGCGAACAATTCATCCAGCTTTTTTTCGTATTCGTGATACTTCAAATATTCATACAAGTCGTTGCGTGTTTGCATCATATCGATGACGCTTTTCTGCGTTCCTTCGCGGCGGATCGTCTGATACACCTGTAAAGCCGCGGCATTCATAGCGCGGAAAGCGGACAGAGGATAGAGCACGAGGCTGACGCCGGCGGCTCCAAGCTCCTCCACGGACAGCATCGGCGTCTGGCCGAATTCCGTAATATTCGCAAGAATCGGCACGTTCACGGCTTCGGCGAATTTCCGGTACTGCCACACTTCAGTAACCGCCTCGGCAAAAATCATGTCCGCCCCGGCTTCCACATAGGCAGCTGCCCGTTCGATCGCAGCATCGAGTCCTTCGGATGCCAGAGCGTCCGTGCGCGCCATAACGACGAAGGAGCCATCCGTCCTGGCATCGACAGCCGTCTTAATCCGATCGGCCATTTCGTCCTTGCTCACAATCGCTTTGTTCGGCCGGTGCCCGCATCGTTTGGCCATCGCTTGATCCTCGATATGCACGCCCGCCGCCCCGGCTCTGGTCATCTCCCGGATGGTTCTGGCAATATTAAAGGCGCTTCCGAATCCCGTGTCGGCATCAACCAGAAGCGGCAGGTCGACCGCCGAAGTGATGCGGCGGACATCCTCCGTCACATCGTTCAGTGTCGTAATGCCCAGATCCGGCAAGCCGAATGAAGCGTTGGCCACACCGGCCCCCGACAAATAAATCGCGCGGAAGCCTGCGGACTTGGCCAGCATAGCGGCATAGGCGTTAATCGTGCCAGCCACCTGCAGCGGCCGCTCTTCCTCAACAGCTTGGCGCAAGCGTAAGCCTGGAGAATCTAAGCGGGTCATACTTGCCACCTCCCCTTCCTTTTCTATCTTCTTTCCTCTTTCAAGGAAGCATGGACTGCCCTTGCAGCGGTAAAATGAAGATGGAGCATTATACGCCTTCAGCCTTCCTTATCGCCGACAAGCGCATTGGCAAACGCCTTACCTCTACTGATATGCAAATGAAGAGAAAAAAAGAAGAAAGGAACGCAAACCACTTGTGTTACGATCATTAGCGATGCGAAAGTTGAATCGGAGACTTAATCAGAGGGTTCGGCCATATGCCGGAATTGATTTAAAGCTGCAGAACGGGGACAGGACTGCATCGTGTTCCAAGTCCAGGACAATGAAGGGGACTACAGCAATGCTTGGAATTCCTGTGGATGGGTACCAAAGCATAAGAACCCGCCTAGGAGCTAACCTAAGGCGGGTTCTTACTTTTTCTTGTAGTTATCCGAAACGTATTGTTTGTGGGGGTAGTGGGGCTTCTTTAGCTGAACCTTTCCGGGCCTCCAGCATGCGCTCCGCCGCTTTTTCCTTAATCCAGGCAGCGGTTATTCCTGCTTCGTCAATAATAATATTCCGATATTTTTAGTTGGAATATATGATCCTCCTATCCATTCCTTGCCCCCTCGATCATATAGGTAACTTGTTTCGCGTCCTCTTCTTTTATGATGTTCTTGCAGGTGGTCTCTTGAATACCGGCATCTTGGGCAAATGAATCTCTGGTATTGTCTATTGTATATTGAATCGTCTCTCCGTCTGTATGCACATCATAAAGAATGGCATCCCCTTCAACCGAATACATCGCATCCGCAACGCTGCCTTCTCCCTGTCGTTGTGTTTGGCCAGGAATTCTTCCATTTTCTCCGCATTTTTGAGTCCGGAGGGCGCTACCACAATATGACCGTTCTTTTCCGCATATTTAGAAGGGTACGCAGTCGGTGCAAATCTCCCCTGCCACTGGCGCATCCCGCAATCAATAATAAAACTGCTGCGAAATATGAACTTCTTCATCGTCTCTTCCTTTCCAAGTAAGTGATATCAATCGACCTTGCCGACACGCCTCAGTGCGGGGGCTGCATCCTGCAGTCGACGATTTTGCGTTTTTGCGTCTCGATATAATCATAGACCTCGGTCATTTCTTCCTCATAGTTTTGGTTGATCTCAAAATAAGGAACACCCTTTCCATGCAGCTTTTTCTAAATCCGGATGGACACCGTACATTCGGGCAAGTGTTCCCACCTTAATGCCGGCCATTGCTTCCTTTACGATTTGCCGGCGTTTTTCCCTGCTAAAGTGCTTTCCCATACTAGTTGTCCCCCTCTGATAACAGCTTATAATATTGGAGCCGGAAGCTCCAGTTTAATTAGGGGGCCTAGGAGAAATTACATTATTTCGCCATGCTGAATGCCATTTATGCCTAGCCGTAGGGTAAGTGATGTATTTTTGCAGCATTCCTAATTTCGCTAAGCTAAGTCCATATAATTGTGTAAAAAGCAAATGAAAAAAAAGAAGAGCCATAGCAAGGATCCTCGTATAGAATGAAGTTGCCGAGACAACATTCCAAAGGAGGATCTAGCTATGACTCAATACCAGATTACCCTAGATTCACAACTTTTGCATCAACTGTTTTTATCCGAATCAAGAGATGCGGGGATAGCGGCCTATTAGAGTCCATCTTGAATCAAGTATTGCAGGCGTAAGCAACGGAACAGCTGAAGGCGGGGCACTATGAGCGCTCAGAAGAACGTGCGGCTTACCGTAATGGATCCTATCCTCATCGGCTGACAACACGGGTGGGGCAATTAACCCTGCAAGCAGTGCCGCGTTTTCGTAACGGTCGGTTCTCTACAGAACTTTTTTCTCGATACCAACGCAGTGAGCAAGCCCTTGTCTTAGCCATGATGGAGATGGTGCTCAATGGTGTGTCAACGCGAAAAATCAGCAATATCACCGAAGAACTGTGTGGAACGGAGTTCTCCAAATCGACCGTTAGTGAACTCTGCAAACAACTGGATCCCCTCGTTGAGGAGTGGAATAACCGAAAACTGGACAAGCCCTACCCCTTTCTTATTGTCGATGCCCTGTACGTCAAAGTCCGGGAAGACGGTCGTGTTCGCTCACGTGGCGTGATGATTGCAACAGGGATTAATGCGGAGGGCTACCGGGAACTGCTTTGACTTACCGTCGATGATACCGAGTCAGCCGCAACGTGGGGAGCTTTCTTTACGCACCTCAAAAGTCGCGGGTTGCACGGTGTGGATGTCATTACAAGCGACCATCACGGTGGTTTGGTCAGTGCGCGGGATGAATAGAAGGCCCATGTAAGGGCCATCTACGAAGCTGCGGACGAGACCAGTGCCCGTACACTGCTGAAGCGGACACAAGAAGCATTTGACGATAAAGCTCCAAAGGCCATGAGGGTCTTGGAAGAAGGCTTTGACGATGCGACAGCGATCTTGGCCCTTCCGGCTGCCTGTCGGATACGTACGCGCACCACAAATGCTGTAGAGCGTCTAAACGGCGAGTTGCGGCGTCGAGAACGCGTCATTCGCATTTTTCCCAACCGAGCCTCTGTCCTTCGCCTTTTTGGAGCCTTGTTGATTGAGCAGGACGAAAAGTGGTCTGCCGGAAAAAAGTATATTGAGATGAAAGAGTACCATGAGTGGCGGAAGAAGCTCGACAGGACTGCAGCTTAGGCATCTTTTTACTCTGGCAATCTCATCGAGGATTTTACACATAAATTTGGACTTGACCTTTAGCGGAATCCGTTAATTCTAGTTTAGCAGTTACAGTAGGCTCCAAAAATAGTGATACATATGTCGAATGTTAGATAAAAAACAAAACTGCTGTGGTCAGTCAGCAGATCTGGTTTTTGCTTGCTTAAGCGATTTTTTCACCTCGAAATGCTTCTTCTGGAAGAGGTCGAGCTTGTCTCGGCCCGCTGCGTTAAATGAGATGTTATATGAAGCTGATTAGGCAATTGGGAAAGTTAGTGGGAAAGTTATCGGTCTGGTGCAGACCGCGCTGCGGACTGTGGATTGCCGAGCGTAAATGTAGCTTACGATGTGGCGGCCAAGCAACCGGTGAAAGTTACCAAAACGGTGACGATCAAGCATGATGGGCCGATCGGTGAAAAGCTGGCCAATCCCGACTATATCATGGTCGAGGATCGCGCTTACGGGAAGATTGAACGTTTCGATACGCACGAGAAGTAACACCAATATTTCGTAGTACGGATTAAAGAAACCTTGGTCACGCCGCAATCATTACAACGACAAGCCGTGGAAGGAACCAATGTCACGCGAGACATCACCTGCCAATGGGGTATCGAACAAGGCCGGTCCGAGAAACGGCGCACTTTTTCAGGATCAGAGATTCGTGTCGCAACGAGCTTGCTGCATGTATCGGCTGAGCAAATCGCCACGATCTATAAAGCACGATGGAGCATAGAGGTTTTTTTTCGATGGATCAAGCAACGTCAATAATCTTTTTATATTTCTCTACTGGCGCAAGGCTATTAATAAAATCAATAGTTTCATCAATAAAACTGCTCTCCCTACTACCACCAGTTATATCCTCGTTAAAGTGAATTTATCGCCCTCTCTTGATTTTCTTATGATTTATGAGTATGATAGGTATTCTGGGCGCTTTGCTGAACTCCACTCAACTAAGCACCCCAGAATTATTTAATAATTGTTACTAGGTTTAATCAAGAATAAATTTGGCATTTAACTTTTGCAATCAGTTATTCTTATTTAATTTTTTTAGATTCATTTAGCAGTGATGCTGACTTTGTGTCGACCAACCAGCAACAGTTGTTGTTACTGTTGTCACTGTAACTGTTGTTGGTGTTGCATCCACTGCTTGCCCTTTACCATCTGTGTCATGCGCTAATTTTTGCAATTCCAATACTGTGTTCATTTTTTTCACCTCCAACTTTTGTACGGTAGTTATTTATTTTTTTAAGATTCATTTAGCAGTGATGCTGACTTTGTGTCGACCAACGAGTTGGTGTAGTTAATATTGGTGTTGCATCCGCTGCTTGGCCTTTACCATCTGTGTCATGCGCTAATTTTTGCAATTCCAATACCGCATTCATTTTTTTCACCTCCAAACTATTGTACGGCAGTTATTTAATTTTGAGATTCTTTTTAGCAGTGATGCTGACTTTGTGTCGACCAACCAGCAACAGTTGTTGTTACTGTTGTCACTGTAACTGTTGTTGGTGTTGCATCCACTGCTTGCCCTTTACCATCTGTGTCATGCGCTAATTTTTGCAATTCCAATACTGTGTTCATTTTTCTCACCTCCTTTACATAGTTTATAATTTGGCTTTCATTTAGTGGCACCGAATACTTGCTGTCGACCACATCATTGCTAGAGTCGTTGTTACTGTTACAGCCTCCCTCTGGCCTGTTACCATCAGTGTCACACGCTCATTTTGCAAGCTAAACATTACACTTGTTCACCACTTACTGCTAGAACCTTGGCCTTTGTTCTTTCTAGAAATTGATCCGAATTGATCAATGGTAACCAATAGAGTGGATTATCTTTGACTACCCCCATTAATGCTAAAATTATTCCTGAACTCCCTGTATAAACATCATCGGCTAATCTAAAAGAAAATTGTCCTGGATATACATAATAACCATTCTTCTCAATTAAAAAAATATTAAGTAACTCCAAGACCTCACTAACCATTTTCTCGCGTTTTTTACTACGTTCCACCATGGAAGGGATTAAAAGGAAACTACCTGCGCCATCAAATAAACTTCCACTAATTGTACAACAAATCTTTGATAATTTTAAAATCGCATCCATCTCTTCTTTATAAAGGTCTTGTCCACTCACATGATTTAAAAACCAAATTGAAATAGCAATTCCAATAGATCCTCCGGAAAGATACGGCAAAAGGCGATTTCTCTTATCTAATGTTTGTAACACACCACTCGCATCATCTTTTTTTGTTGATTCTAAATCTTCCTTTAGTAATAACTCAGCCTTTTTTAGATATTTTTTATTATTGGTAGCTGAATAAAGTGCTGAATAAAACAGCGCTACCCCGGATAAACCATCAATCGCACCTATATTAACCGCCATCCAGTCACTAACTCTTAACGGTTCACCTTTAACTCTGTTACATTCAATTAATTCTTCTATTTCTTTTGCAAATTGTAAATATTCTTTGTTCTCTGTTTCCAGGTATAAACTAATTACGAATAAACCTATTCCTGAAAGACCTGAGCGTAAAGAAATATTAGTTTCATTAATGTTATCTTTTAAAACCTTCATTTCATTGAAGACAACTTCTTTATAACCTTTTTCATAAAGCAAAGCCAATATCCCTGTCTTTCCAGTCAGCAATCCATTGTCTTCAATTCGATCTAAATTGTCTAATAAAAAACTTTGAATCCATTGATCTACTTCTACAGTTTTAGATTGTTTTTTAGTAAGTGTAAAAGCTGCGCCACTTCCGCCAGTTAAAAAGTTGAACTTCGCCCCGCTCATCATGAACTGACGAATGTCACCGTTAATGAACCTTTCATCATTAGTTAAATTATTTTCAATTCCTTTTATTAACTTATCAATAATAGAAGAGATGTTAAAGTCACTTGGCTGATCACAGAGGTTAATTTCTTTCGGGGTATACTTTTGGTAGTCATTTATTCTCTTATTGCATTTTTCTTGTAAATCTACAATGAAACGATAAAATGAATCTCCATAGTTTTCTTTTATCCAATTAAAATGGTTAGATTGTAGATACCCCTCTAAATCTTCTGAGGAAAGGACTGGAAGTGCCAAAAAGAGTATAATTTTCTTTAATCCGAACCAATCTCTCGCACCACTGACTTTCATTTCCCGCGAAACAAATCCAGTCGTAGCCATACTAGGGTTGTCTTCAGAGCTTACGGGCATCGCAGTTTCAAAATCTATTATCCTAACGGTTAAGTCCTCGGTTACCATTACATTTGATGGTTGCAAATCACCCATCGCCACTCCATTTTTATGTATATTATGTATTAGTGAGAAAAGTTGTAACAGTATCTTTTTAACTTTTTCAGCGTGATCACGCAAACGATCACTGTCTTTAATGAATGGAAAATCTCGGGCCATCCATTGCCTTAAGTCTTGCCCCTCTATGAATTCCTCTACTAAAAAACAATGTTCCCATTCTTGGAAATACTCTATCAAATTCACAACACCGGGTACATCTTTAAGTTTTTTCAAAGCATCATACTCGATTTTTTGCCTAGATAAGGCATCTTGACCTACCCCATCTAAACCTGCCTTTGGTCTGGCTTCCTTGATAATCACTTTCATATTATCTTTCTTTCGAGTCGCAAGGTATACCCCACCAGCATTACTATAGGTCAGTGCCGTTTCAATCTCATATTTCTCTAAATTGCCATCCGCTTTCGTTTCCAAGTCATTATTAATGGTATTCAGATAATCATCGAAATCCTTTACAAAGTCAGGAACTTGGTAAAAAGGAGTTCTTTGATCCTTAATTAAATTTCCTTGATTATCTCTAATACAATGTTCACCATGTTCATTAATTATACTTTTAAATCCTCCATATCTATAAAAGACATTGCTATTTTTCCATCTCTTATCATTAAGAATATAAGGTCCTTTTTGAAAATCCCGGACTGTTGAAGAAATCAATTCTAACAAGTCAACAAAGCTTTCATTATTAAGAGGGTATATTGTTATAAATTTCCCAGAAGAAGCACGATTAGCATTTTTCGAATTCATCTCAAGAAAACTGTTTCTATCCTTAAGGTGCTTGAAGTCAATTTTTCTATCTATACATAACCGAGAAACCTTTTCTAGCACACCCTGTGAATCTTCTAATGTCGCAGTTACATGAATTTTCCATCCTTGCTCTGGTAGTGTTAATCCCTTAACATGATAGTGCTTCCAAACGGAGTCATTGTCTGAAATAACAGCATATGTATCAGGAATCTCATTCACTTCATATGCCTTTACTGTCGCGCTCATTTTTTCGTAATATTCTGAATTTGGTTTCAAGTACTGATGGTAAAGCATATTTCCTTCCATACATATCCCGCCCATATTTCATTATTTGTGTATTCCACATATCTAGGGAAAGCTTGCCTATTTCTAATTACCTCTTGCTGTTGGTACTCACTTTTATGATGTAATACTACCTACGGAAGAAAATCTAGTTGAGACAGGAGTGAATTATTATGATTGACTATTGGAGTTTTCACAAAAAAGCTTGCTGATCAGATTTAAGCTTATAATTGTGATATAAAAGGGGGTAAAAGCTACATTCCGTTGCCTTTTCTGTACGAATGCAGTAATCTGTCGGAGCTAGAAGTATGGTTCAAGGAATACGGTAATAATAACCTCTTACAATATAATATAGCCTTTATAGTAACGTTTGGTAGTGACTCTGTCAACGCTTTCTACTTATTTTTTATTTATTTAATATTATATTTTTATTTTTTAGTAATAGAAGATATATATCTTCATTATTGTATTACAAGGGATCATTTGGAATAATTTTAATTCAACCCTTTTTTACAATTAATGTTGTTAAAGTGTTGATGGGGGACTCTTTAATAGTCCCATTGACTCCATATTATTTAATCCTTCCTATTTAAAAAATAGATTGTATCAAGTTCCCATTTATTGGCAGCTCGAATAAGTTCGCTTTTGGTTACCCTATTTATTCTGTTTATCTGATCAACTAAGTTACTTGAAAATCCTCTATCAACCGCTTCGATGGCTATTTCCATAATTCCCAGAGGAACATCATATGCTTCAAGTAATAGGTTAATTAACATTGCTTTACCTTGTTCAACTTCATCCTCAGTAAAGTTACCTTCTTTCATTGCGTACTCTTGTTCTCTTATAATTTCAACTGCACGTTCATAATTATCAAAATCAATTCCGGCCATCGTTACTAACAACCCTTTATTGCTCTCCAGTTGGGATTGGGCAAAATAAGCAAGGCTTTTTTTTTCACGCACATTCATAAATAGTTTGGAAGATGGAAACCTACCAAAAATCGCGTTGGCCAACCTTGTAGCTTCAAAATCCTCATCTTGTATTGTCGAATAAGTTCTATAACCCAAGAGAAGCTTTCCTTGATTTACGTCCTGTTTATCTTGAATAATCTTAATACCATTTCTATCTTTTCTAGCTGGAGAAATGGTATTTACAGGTTTGTCCTTATGCTCTTCAGAAAAAACATCATGGACCATTAATGTAACCTCATCCTCATTAAAAGCGCCAACGATGTATAAATCAAACCGATCATTTTGAAGCAGATCTTTATAGATTTGATAAATAGATGCATCATTAAGAGAATCGATATCTTCCTCGATACCATATGCAGAAAGCTGATACGGTTCACCTTCAAACATCTCTTCTATTAAACGAACACTAGCATATAACATTTTCTCACTATACATTGATGCAAAACGTTGCTTTAAGGAGCGTTTTTCTTGTTCGACAATCGTAGAATTGAATACACCATTTTCAAGAACGGGACTGTAAACAATGTCGTGTAATAAATCGAAAGCTGATTTCATGAAAGTATTCGTTACATTAAGATATTGAACTGCAGGGATCTCCATTCGAAAAGATATTGTATGATTGTCTCCCTCTTTTTGTACATTTGGGAAAAGGGTTGCACCGTACATCTCATCAAGTTTTTGTTTTATTCGCTTATGGTTTGGATAATTTTTTGAACCTCCATTCAGAATATGGGGAATTAATGCTCTTGCAGTAATTAAATCTTTTTGAAGAGGTGACTTCATCGTCAACATTATATTCATTGTTTTAAATTTATCTGTGCTGCAAAGATGAAGGTGCAACCCGTTTTGTTCACTCGATCGAATAGCTACCTCATCCAGATCGAACACGTTTGTTTTCATAGTCACTCCCCTTTTCTTATATATGTATAATTAATTACTCAAACTTTCGCAGCATGAAATTAGCAAACAAGCCTTGATATAACTAGGCAAAGCGGCAATCCATTGCTGGAGTTAACGGTGAATCAGAGCGGAAAGCTTCTTCCCTGCTTTTTTGGATACTTCGTTGAGATCTTACAGTTGCTGCAGAGCGACAGCCCAGTCGAGTGTTCCGACCTCGTCGCACAACAAATAAAACAGACCGCCAAAAGATCGTGAGTCCGTGCTTTGCCGATGCTGCCAAGCCAGTACGATATAGCGCGAAAACACAATCGTCGTGTGGCTGATTAGCAACTCGTAGGAACGGCCTTGAAATTCCATCGCAGGCGAAGCAGCGATTTGGTGCACTTGAAGAAGACCTCGATGTCCCAGCGGATCGCGTAAATCCGGATGAAGTCTTCTACGGTAAGCGTAAGATCGGTGGCTAAAATCGCCAGCCACTCGTTTTTCCTGGAGCGATGGCGAACAAAGACGAATCGAACCGGAATACCCGAAGGAAGCTCGGTTTGGATAGAACGAAGATTGCTGCGCTTCTTGCTCACGACAGGAGGCGCCACCGCGTACAATTCCTGGATCGATAGCTTCTGGCCTTGAATCAAGAAACGCTTGTTGTCGACCATGCCAATCACATCCAGGCCGCGCGCAACAACTTCGCCGATGAGCGGTGCATGGGTAGACCAGCTGTACATCAAGACGTAGGATGCGGTGGCTCCGGCAGTGAGGGCACGATCCAGCATGAGAGCGCTCACTGCCGGAGCCGACAGAAGCGATTCCTGACGACGCTTATAGCCGTGTGTTCGTTTGTCGATGCTTTCACTCATGCCATTGATCGATGACTTGCTGGAACTGAGTAGGGGAAAGTCGATCGGCAAGAAGGTGTGGCCATCCGACCATCCCATCGTGAGCATGCGGAATCCTTTGTAATAAGCACCGGTAGCGTGTTCCTTGAATCTGGCAAGCAACTCGAAGGCTTTGCTTCGATTACGTTCGAACATGGAATCGTCGATGATAAAGACGGTGTCCCGGTCCGCAGACGTTAGAGCGTTGACCTTTTGCACCGTGGCGACGCTAAGCGACGTCAGAAATCGACGCCAGGCACAGCAGCCGGCATAATTGAGAAAGCGGTAAACGGCATCCTTGCCGGGCATCGAGTCACCTTTGCTGCTCTCGAGTAGGCGAAACCAGTTTCTCTGATGGAACAAAAGGACGAAAACGAGTTGAAACAGCAGGGCACAGCTAAAACCAAATCGCTTACGAAAGCCAGCTTGCTGTAAATGTTTGAGCACGTTCAGTTCTTGAAAGGCAGGTTTTATTTCGTTTGGTAGTTGCTTCAGATCGGTCTGATGGTCTATCATAATGGAAGACACCTCTTCTGTCTGGTAGTGGAAGCTTGTCACTCTCACTTTACCAAACGAAGCGGTGTTTTTCTATTTTGCAATCGTGGGATCTGATCCATCTGGAACCCTACAATGGCAAACGTTCATGCTGATTTTCGATCTGCGAAAGTTGAGTTAATTACTATATATAGTCACTCTCCATTTATGAAAGAATAGACATTCTACCGTCTCAGTTACCGTGTGGTAGAAGACGTTATTCCCTGCGTCCGCTGTATTTCTAAAATTCTTTCTTATGATATATAAATACAGAAATGAAATAAGAAAGAACATATATGATAACACCAAATATTATATATATAACCGGAACATATAAAGATGGATTTATATTTGGTATTTGGTCTACTAAGTTTCGTAATCCAAAAGTAGCAAAAACAGCAACAAACCCACTTCCAATTATAATACCGTCAGATTTTTCTGGCCCAAAAATATAGAGGAATGGATAAACTAACGCACCGACAAAGAGAACTATGAAAGTCCCAATAGAAACAGTATTAAATATCCCAGTGCTTGGTGTATCCGACATTAGATTAGATACATACAAGATGACATACGATAGTAAAGATCCGATAAACGCGACTGAAAAATAAAAAAAGTAGTGACTTTGTACAATATTACTTCTTCTAACCGGTAAAGTAAGTACGTACTTGTCATAACCCGACTTACTCTCGGATTTTATAACTTCAAGTGAAGGTACAGCCATTAACAAGATAATTAACAAAGCGGCTATACCGCGCATTGAAGCACCTCCAAAATATAAGATTATTCCGGATACCAAGATTGCAAGTCCTGTGTACGCAAATATACTTCGATATACCAGGTAATAGTTAGTCAATAATAGGCCTCTCATTATTTTTCGCTCCTTGTTAATAAGACACTCATTTCTTCCATTGAAATGGTTTTAGACACAATCCCATTTGGTAGTCCTTGTCTATCCGATACAAGTACACTGAAATAAGACCCATGGTTCCTTTTCGCCACTACAATATCTTTGTTGAGTAATTTTAGTTGTTCATCATCAATATCTACGATAGCATAACTTTCAAAAACCTTATCTTTCTCTTCATTTAGTAAGATTTCACCATCTTTTATAATGACAATATGGCTAGCTATTTTCTCAACGTCACTCATAATATGGGAGGAAAGCAATATACCACCGTTACTTTTCCTAACAAATTTTTCCAATTCCTCTAACAGTTCTTCCCTCGATGAGGGATCAAGCCCTCCCGTCGCTTCATCCAGGAGTAATAATTTTGCATTATGCGACAACGCAACAGCAACAGACAGCTTCATTGACATCCCGCGAGAGAATGTATGAACTTTTTTATCTAGGGGTAAAGAGAAAGAATGGACTAATCTATAAAAATTCTCTTGATCCCATAAGTCAAACAGTCTTTTGAAAACTTTATTAAGCTGTTTTATTGTAAGATGAGCCGGTAGATTCATAGCATCGAATACTACCCCTATCTTTTCCTTAATCTTTGCATTTTTATGTATATTTTCTTCACCGAGTACTTTAACTGTACCGCTATCTTTTGAGATTAATCCTAGTACTGTTTTAAATGTTGTTGATTTACCTGCCCCATTATCACCAATGAACCCAACAATTGATCCAGATGGTACGTTAAATGTTACATCTTTTAAAACAATTTTATCGCCAAATGATTTGCTAATATTCTTGATTTCTAGAAGATATGACATTATTCCACTCCTCTCTTCACAACTTAGAGCTATTTTTAGAATACATTCGAATCCGCCACGGGCCTCTAACTGCTCCTTGCATTCCGCCATATACCGGAATCCCGGCCTTTGGTTACGTAAATAACGTTTTTTTCTCAGGATCTAGTTATGTAGTTGTACATTGGTATCATCCTTGGCCAGATTGATTATGAGCGCATCGAAGTGCAGGGTAAAGTAATGCTTCGGTTTATCCAGGGCCCACGGAACATTGACTCGGGTGATGGAAGTGCACTTTCCGCAGTTGGTTCGGGGAAGTTCGGCATGAAGGTGGTCTCTTGATTTCCAGTAGATTTTTCATTTTTAACGGTGAAGAAGCGAATTAATTCTGGGTGCTTTGCTGAACTCCGCTCAACTAAGCACCCCAGAATTATTTAATAACTGTTACTAGGTTTCATCAAGTATAAATTCGGCTTTTTAACTTTTGCACGGCAGTTAGGTCTATTTAATTTTTGAAGATTCATTTCCCGGCAGTTATTACAGTTGTTGTTACACAAGTTGTTGCTGCTATGGTGGATATGACTGTTGCTTCCGCTGCTTGACCTTTACCATCTGTGTCATGCGCTAATTCTTGTAATTCCAATACGGTATTCATTTTTTCACCTCCTTTAAATAATTCGGCTTTCATTTAGCGGCACAGATAAATCGTGTTATTTTGTTTGATTTTTTCAGACATTCCCACTAAGAACCAATTCTTTAGAAAATGTTTGCTGATTAAATAAAGTCTTATATAACTGATTTGTTTCATATAATTCGTAATGCGAACCACACCCTGATACTTTACCTTCCTGTATAACTACAATACAGTCTGCATCCTTAATAGTTGATAGACGGTGTGCAATAATTATCGTTGTTCTATCTCTCATTAAATTATTGAAAGCTTCTTGAACGAGTGCCTCAGATTGACTATCTAAATGAGCTGTAGCTTCATCTAATAGCAGTATTTTTGGATCTCTAATGATGGCTCTAGCAATTGCTATTCTTTGTTTTTGTCCACCTGATAAGCGGATACCTTTTTCACCAACCTCCGTATCTAGTCCTTGAGGTAGTGATGACACAAAAGAGTCTAAGTTTGCACTCTTTAGTGCATCAAAAATAATGGAATCACTTATATCTTTCTTTATGCCATACACTAAATTGTCCTTAATACTCCCTTCCATAATAGGGGTATCCTGGCTAACGTATGCAATTTTCTCTCTCCATTTACTTAATTCATGAGAATATATCGATCTACCGTTATAAAAAATATCCCCACTGTCAACAATATAGAATCGTTCAAGTAATGAAAATAAAGTTGTTTTACCGACTCCACTTTCACCTACAATTGCCGTCTTTTTACCTTCCTTAGCTGTAAAGCTAATATTATTTAATACTCCTCCCTCTTCACTATAAGAAAAGACAACGTTTGAGAAGGTAATTCCATCTTCAATGTCTTCTTTGACATTTTCTTTATTGGGTATAACAACTTCTTCAAGCTCTTCAACTAATAATGAATTGACACGTTCTGTTGCTCCCATTGCTTTTTGGGCTTGAGTGAAAAATTGAGCCATTAATGTTACAGGAGTCATAATTTGGAACATATAATATACTATAGCTACTAAAGCTCCTGCTGACAAAGAGCCTGTTGCAACTTGGTAGCCTCCACAACCAAATATGACAACTAATACAATAAGGAGCGTTGTTGTAATAAGAGGTGATACTACTGCTATTACCTTCCCAGATTCTAAGCCAAATTTATATAATCTTCTTGCACGCTTAGCCCCTTGAACAGCTTCTTCATTTTCAGCAACTGAAAGCTTTACTAAACGAACATCACTTAATACCCTGCTAAGATTTCCTTGAAATAAGGCTGTTTCATTTTGCATATCTTTGGAAACCCTGTACATCTTTTTACCAAGTGGGTTTAGAACCAAAAATGCAGCAGGAAAAACTAGTAAAAAAATAAGCGCCATCTTCCAATCTATTAGAAAAAGAATGATAAGAGAACCTGTAATCGTAATTAGCCCTGTAAAGAAAGGAATCAAATGATCTACAAAGAAATTCTTCATTACCATCGTATCATTTGTAATTCTACTCATTATTTCTCCTGAATTATTTGCATCAAAAAATTTAACAGGAAATCTTACTACTCTTCTCCATAAATCTTCTCTTAGGCGGACAATTATTCCTTCACCAATATAAATCATCATATAAAGAGAAATACCAGAAAGTGAAACTTGGAACATAAAAAGAAGCAGCAATCCTAATAAAGTAAAAATATTAAATTCTTCAACAACCAATAAATCGACAAGTTCCATGGAAACTAATGGAATTATTAAAGATATGCCCGTTTGAATTATCGATAATACAACTGCTATGAAAAGTAACCACCCAGAAGGTCTGTACTTATCTAGAATACCGATAAATTGTTTTAAAGTGAGTCTTTTCATATTTTTATGTTTATCCTTTTATCTTTATTTGCGAACGACTTATTTAAACACATATTAAATATGTGAAACTTTCTTATCCTTAGACATTTTAACTTTAGGATTCAGTGTTAGAGCCAGGGGATAAATTATTCCTATTCTTGCAAACACTGAATCCTTAACTGGTACTTATCTGATTATTTCTTTTTTAAAACTGCGGCGAAGGACTCGCTATTGTTCACGTATTCTCCACCATTAACATCCGCATATACCTTTTCAAGAGTAAAACCTGCTTCATCCACTTCTTTTTCTAAATCTTCAATACTGAAATTTTGATTCCAATAATTATAATTTACTAACTTACCATCATCAAAAACTAGGATGTTTCTTGCCAAAGTAACTTTATTAGGATACTTAAGTGCGGCGTATAAAATTAAATGGCTCTTATCTGATAATAGGCTACCTTCGTCAGATAACATCCACATAAAATTTGGTTCGAACTTTTCATAACTAGTCTCTGATAACACGTCTAATAATACTAATCCTCCCGGTTTTAACCCACGGTGGATATTACTAAGTATTTTTTTTCTATTAGCTGGATTAAAGACACCGTAAATCTGATAAATTAAAAGGGCTAAATCAAAATCAGGTTCTAGTTCAATATTAGTAATATCTTCATTCCTATAATCTATTGATAAATTCTTTTCTTTAGCTTCACTAGTTGCGTATTCAATGGAATTTTTGTTAAAATCTACACCTACAACATCGTAGCCCCTCATTGCCAATCTTTGTGAATAAAGCCCTGGACCACAACCTAAGTCAATAACCTTTTTATATTTCTCTACTGGTGCAAGGTTACTAATAAAATCAATAGTTTCATCAATAAAACTGCTTTCCCTACTACCTCCAGGTATATCCTCGTCAAAGTGAGACTTCAAAACAAGATCAGATCTATCTGGATCAAGCCAGATTTCTTGTGTGCCCTCTTCAAATGGCTCGGGGTGTTTGGCTATTCCTAATAACTTTTCGATATGTATCACCCTCTCTTGATATTTTTATGATTTATGAGTATAATAAATGAGTTCTGGGTAGGTTTGAACAACAAATAAATTCGGCATTCAACTTTTGCAATTAGTTAAATCTTATTTAATTATTTTTTGCATTTCCAAACACTTAATGTACACACACCAGTTACAGTCGTTGTTACTGTTGTGACTGTTGCTTCCGCTGCTTGGCCTTTACCATCTGTGTCATACACTCATTTTGCACCACACATTTCGTTACACTTTTTCACTAGTTACTGCTAGAGCCTTGGCCTTTGTTCTTTCTAGAAATTGATCCGAATTGATCAATGGTAACTAATAGAGTGGATTATCTTTGACTACCCCCATTAATGCTAAAATTATTCCTGAACTCCCTGGCTAATCTAAAAGGAAATTGTCCTGGATATACATAATAACCATTCTTCTCAATTAGAAAAGAGATTAAGTAACTTCAATACATCACTAACAATTTCCTCGCGGTTTTTCCTATGTTCGACCATAGGAGGGATTAAAATAAAGCTGCCTGCGCCATCAAATAAGCTTCCACTAACTGTGCAACAAATCTTTGATAATTTTAAAATCGCATCCATCTCTTCTCTATAAAATAATGCTCCCATTCTTGGAAATACCCTATCAAATTCACAACACCGGGTACATCTTTAAGTTTTTTCAAAGCATCGTATTCGATTTTTTGCCTAGCTAAGGCATCTTGACCCGCCCCATCTAAACCTGCATTTGGTCTAGCTTCCTTGATAATCACTTTCACATTATTTTTCTTGCGTGTCGCACGGTATACCCCACCAGCATTACTATAGGCCAGTGCAGTTTCAATCTCATACTTCTCTAAATTGCCTTCCTCTTTCTTTTCCAAATCATTATTAATGGTATTCAGATAATCATCGAAATCCTTTACAAAGTCAGGAACCTGGTAAAAAGGAAAAGGAGTTCTTTGATCCTTAATTAAATTTCCTTGATCATCTCTAATGCAATGTTCGGCATGTTCATTAATTATATGTTTAAAGCCATAGAATACATTGCTATTTTTCCATCTCTTATCATTAAGAATATAAGGTCCTTTTTGAAAATCCCGGATTGTTGAAGAAATCAATTCTAACAAGTCAACAAAGCTTTCGTTATTAATAGGGTATATTGTTATAAATTTCCCAGAAGAAGCACGATTAGCATTTTTCGAATTCATCTCAATAAAACTGTTTCTATCCTTAAGATGCTTGAACTCAATTTTTCTATCTTATGCATAACCGAGCAACTTTTTCTAGCACACCCTGTGAATCTTCTAATGTCGCAGTTACATGAATTTTCCATCCCTGTTCTGGTTGTGTTAATCCCTTAACATGATAGTGCTTCCAAACGGAGTCAATGTCTGAAATAACAGCATATGTATCAGGAATCTCATTCACTTCATATGCCTCTTCTATCGCGCTCATTTTTTCGTAATATTCTGAATTTGGTTTCATGTACTGATGATAAAGCATATTTACTTCCATACATATCCACTTTCTCTATGTATATCCACGATGTCAAGGGGAAACTTGTATATTTTTCGCAATACTTCCTTACATTTTCTTCTTGTATACGCCAAAAAAAGAGTTGAATTGGCGATATTCAGAAATCTCTATTTTGGTAATTTTTATAATGTAAATACTACCTAGTCTGGAATAAGGGAAGTAACATGGTGTGTCCCATCTCGGTTATTATAAACCTACTGACATGGTTTATTATGGAAGGTAAATCTAGTAATCGAGACAGGAGTGAATGTGAGTATTGTGATTGACATAGGAGATGACTAGCTGTCACAAAAAAGCTTGCTGATTAGATTTAAGCTTGTAATGTGCATACAAAAGGGGATAAAATCTACACTCAGCCACTTTTCTGTACGAATGTAGTAGTATAGAAGTATGGTGTAAGAAAAAAACGGTAATTATACCTATTACAATAATATCACGCATTTATAGTAACATTTGGAGGTTTGTTGTGTCAATGCTTTCTGATTATTTTTTAGTTATTTGAATCAATTTCATAAATCGAAAGTCTTGCTATGACTGGGTTTTTAAGGTACAGAAAAAGGAGTACCTCCCCAAATCTCGAATAAGTAAAGTATCCACACAATACCCAAAGAGATGAGGCGAACTCCCTATGCCCTATATTCGACATGAGAGCTTATTTACCCTGCAAGAGCTTTATGAGATGGAACAAAAAGATCGTTTTCGTGAGATTTTTTCTACAATCGACATCACTCCGATCTTGCGTTTGGTCAGGAAAACATCTTTTTATGGTGCCCCCATTGAAGTGAATTATAGGGCGATGGTCTATTCCTTGATTGTTAGAATCGTTGAACGTATTCCTACGATTAAAGATTTAATAAAGAGACTTCAACATGACATCTTATTCCGCATGGATTGTGGCTTTATGCTTTCAGAAGCGATTCCTTCGGCCTCTTCCTATTCCCGGTTGGTGCGCAAGATGAGCCAAAGCCATGCACTGGAGGACATGCAAGAGCAGTTACTCGAACAAGCCATGGCAGAAGGATTCATTACAGACGATACGGTTGCAATCGATGCGACCCATATCGAAGCTCGGGATCAGGCACCTGCGAAGCAAGAAAAGGAAAAACCTGAGCCAAAAAAGCGTGGGCGAAAAACAAAAGCCGAACGTGAAGCTTGGCTCAAACAAAAGCAAGAAGAAGAGGAACAAAAACCAATCTTCGAAAAAGAAATTGCCGCTCAATTAAATGAATCATTCCATGTTTTGCGAGATCAAATGCCTCTTGATCCGCAGTGGGGAGTCAAGAAAAATAGTGATGGAAAAAATGTCTTTTGGTATGGCTATAAAGGTCATCTTGCCATTGGAACGCAGAGTCAGTATATCCTCGGAGCCTTGCTCTCTTCCGGAAGCTTGAATGACGGTAAAGCGGCCATTCCACTCCTAAAAGGGGTTGCTTCACAGCATCCGAATTTCAGTTTCAAGTACGCAACCATGGATGCTGGATACGATTATGAACCTATATACAAGCAAGTTCGAGAAGCAGAGGCACATGCTGTAATTGCGTATAACCGTCGCCGAGAACCAGAACACGACGGATTTGACGAACACTTCGCCCCAACCTGTGTAAGGGAGCATTCTTATCGTTATGACAGCTACGATTCAAAATATGGAACACTCAAATATGTTCGACCGAAAGAATGCGAAAGCTGTCCATTGGCGCATGATTCACTTTGCCAGAAAGTCTATAAAATGAAGATAACAACTGATCTTAGAAAATATACCGCCCCGGCCAGAGGCTCAAAGCATTGGAAAGAAATCGCTAAGAGACGTTCTGCAGTCGAAAGAGTGAATGCTTACTTGAAGGAATTCTTCCAATTGAACAATGTGAGACACCGAACGGGTCAAAAAGCTAAGGTTCATTTTAACTTGGTTACTTTGGTTTACAATTGTATAAAATTAGCATGTGATCGTTTAAATCGTCAATTCCAAGAGCAAGCTGCATAATTTTCAAAAAAGGAAATACTTTAATTCGGTTAATCTACAGTTTTGTAATTATGCATTATGAAATTGATTCATTTAATACCATATTTTTATTTTTTAGCAATAGAGTACTGAACTCTCTAATATTGTGTTATATAAAATTTGTTAGTAATGGAATTTAATCCCCTTTTACAATTAATGTTGTTCTGGATATGTCGGAGAAGTGTTGATGTAGTACTTCTTCAAGCTCCTTTTCGAGTAGCTTCTCAAGTGTTGGCAAAATGTCAAATAGGTCCATCTTATTAAAGCGATAACGTGTAAATTGATTGGCGATAAATTGAGGCGAATTAATGGCTCTTAAGAAGTTACCCATCTCTTTCTTAATTACACGTTGTACGTCTTCTTTCTTTATTGATTTCTTCTTAAAATCAACAATCGTTTCATCCACAATGTTTATGAGTTTTTCGGGTTCTTGGCTGTTTCCACCAATTACCGAAAAACCAAAACCCTGTTCATTGGTGTAATCGAAAGTAAACGACTCATCTAAACAACCATTTTTATACATTTTTTCGTACGCTTCAGAGCTATTGCCAAACATTAATTCTAGTAAAACATTTAGAGATAGCTCATACTTAAGCATGTCTTGACCTTGTCTTTTAGGGTTAGATTCTTTAAATCCGATTAACACTTTAGGTGTTTCGACTGGCATCTTCATAATACGTGACCTTCTGTTCACTTTTGCTTCTTCTTCAGGGAATATTCGATGAATTTCTGTTGGTTCTCGAAATGTTTTTTGGTTCTGGTTGCTTCGGATAAGCCTTATTACTTCTTCAGGAACTACAGGCCCAATAACAAAAAGTAACATATTATTAGGGTGATAGAACGTATTATAGCAAGTGAATAAATCCTCTTTCGTGATTTGATTGATAGAAGTTATCGTTCCAGCAATATCAATTTTCACTGGATGACTCTTATACATATTTTCTAAGATTCCAAATCGAGCACGCCAGTCGGGACTATCCTGATACATTTTTATTTCCTGTTCAATGATTCCCTTCTCCTTTTCTACGTTTTCGTCGGTAAAATATGGTTCTTGAACAAAGTCTAACAGAGTTATCAGATTTTTATTTATGTTAGATGTTGCTGAAAATGTATAAGCCGTGCGAGTAAAGCTGGTAAATGCATTAACAAAAGCCCCTTGTTTTGCAAATGTATGAAAAACATCAACCTTCTCACTTTTAAACATTTTATGTTCTAGAAAATGTGCGATTCCATCTGGAACTTGAGTGGCACAATTATTTTCTAGAGTTGAAAATGTATTATCTACTGAACCATACTTTGTTGTGAATGTGGCAAATGTTTTATGAAATCCTTTCTTAGGAAGTATGAACACTTCAAGACCATTGGCGAGCTTTTCATAATATATTGTCTCTTGTACTCTTTTATAGACCATTGACTCCATATTATTTACTCCCACTATAAATTAATGTTTTCTCTTGTTTTCTCACTCATTCTTAGAATTTCAAACAACTTCTTTCAAGATAGTTGGGGAACTCATGTAGCAATGACATATTTTTCTGGATGAGGCGGTGGCGGGAATAGAGAACGACATCAATTGCCAATCTATGGGTGCATTCTATGATCGCACTTTGGATATCCACACCATTCTCTTGACGACTTACCCTCCCATGACGCTGGTCTTAGCCCTTACCTTCCTTCGTTCTGTCTCCCAAGAGGTGGACGCCGTTTCTCGCTCCTTTACGGGGTCATTGCCTTTATGAAAATTTATCTACGGCTGTTCCGTGCTTCACTTGTCATTTAGATCTTTCTTAGGTCTGAGTGAGTCATTGAACATTCGTTTAAACTTAAGCTGCCGGTTGTAGCTTAGACTGACGATGCGGTCCCAACACATCTATTGGATTATAGATCTTTCTTTTCGTTCCAGGCGTTTGCAAGAATCGAATTAACTTCCCACATAGTGCTACACTGGACTGTTTTTTCTTGAGTGGATTGTTGCTTCGCTTTATAAAGTATTGATGCAATGCCTTAAATTCAGGGTTTTTAGCGACCATCGGCATCACGGCTCGAAACAGTAAGGCTCGTAACCGAGATCTCCCTCGCATTATTTTTTCCCGTGCATTCATGAAGATGCGGAGATCTGCATAAATTCCTGTTGGAATTTTGGGCTCCGTGTACGTCCCGTTACGGACAAGATCTGCAATGACCTTGGCATCTTTGTAGTCGTTCTTCGTTGGTGAATTATCTTCTAATTCTTTGGTTTTGTTCACATGATGCGGATTCAATAGAACTAGCTTGATTCCATGTTGCTGTAAGAACTCCGACAGCGTGAACCAGTAATGATCTGCAGGCTCAATACCAAGGATTGCTTTCGTTTTCCCTGTCATTGCTTGCAGTTCCTTCATCCACAACAAGAGAGCCTCAAATCCCGTGTTATTATTGCTAAAAACACATTCATTTCCGATCTCAATTCCTCGGAAATCTATGGCGCGAGCTACATGCAAGTTCTTTGCAATGTCTGCACCTACCACCAAAGTGGATTCGGTAATTTGTTCAATACGTTGATTCATCTTCATTTTTTGTTTATACTTCATGTTGAGCGTCCTCCTTCTAATTAGGGAATGAATGTGCATCATTCGGAACCCAGCATACAGGAGACGCTCTTTTGTTCAAACCTCAAATTAATTCATTACAGGAATAGCTACTTTTAAATTAAAGTTTTTTTCTATAAGTGTCAAGCCGATCACACCTACCCCAAGGCATAGAAATCCGTCTCAATGAATCCATCATGCATATGAAAGGATGGACTCAAATGGAGACGAATTGCAAGTGTTATGGAAGGAGCGCATTACCGTTTTTAGTAGTTTTCTCATTTTTCGCAAACAGCTCGATTTATATGTGAGCAAAACGGCCCTGGCTCAATGACGGGGTCTATTCTCGCTCACCTATATACTTTCCTGCTTTATTGCATCAATAATGTTCTCCTTTTTTACTTTGGCGCTGGAATAGAGCATCGCTGAACTAACAATGACAAATACGGCAGCGATAACATACATCACACTCATCCATGGAAATACAAATCCATAGTTAAATTTGCTCGTCATCGCTCTGCAGATCAAGAACATCGCGGCGAAGCTGCTAGGAAGCCCGTAACACAGCGACTTGATTCCATAAAAGATGCTTTCATAGTTCATCATTTTGTTAAAGCCCCTTGAAGTGATTCCAACCGATTTCAGCATCGCAAATTCCCGCTTGCGCAAAGAGATGCTCGTAGAGATCGTATTAAAAATATTCGCAATCGAAATCAATGAAATTAAGGCGATAAAGCCGTAAGAAAATACGGATATCAACAGAATCTTCTGTTCGTTCTGTTTTCGATATTGGTACAGATTGTGAACAACCAAATTCGCCTCTTTCATATCTTCAATTTTCTGCTGCGTTTTCATTGGATCCGAGCTTTTCAGGTAGAGGTAGGTGTGGCTCTCATTCTTCCCGTTATCGTACATCAACTGATCCATGATTCGCTCTGACACGATAATATTTAACCCGCCTAACCCTTCTGTAACCATCCCCATCGGATATTGATCGGTCAGTGCCGCTATTTTCACTTTGTTTACAAGTATATCTTTTACTGAGTCCCTATCAAAAACTGTAGAAATGACATCGATACTTTGGCCGACTTTCTTATAAATGGCCTTCGCTTCGACGTATTTTTCGGTTTCCATATCTTTATAGTGAATCGTATCAATTACAATCGCCGCTACATGCGTCGGGTCCGTTAGCTGTTTGTAATCTGCGCCAACTGCTTTGGCATAAGCCTTCAGGTTAGACTCATTTAATGCATTTATCCGAATAAAGTAAGGGTATTTTCCATCCCTGAGCCTGCTTTGATCCTCCTTTACCATCTCTTTCAATTGATCAGCGATTACTGCTTCTTCTAACCAAGCCTCCCCGTATAACTCGTGAATGACGGTGTATTCCTCTACATCATCAAGGGATGCAATGGATTGAAGCAACCGATCGTCTATTCTTTTTTCATTGCCGTACGACACTTGAAGATCATAATTGACGCCATCCTGGGAGAGTACCAATGATTCTTTCAAGCTGGCGGTGAAAAAGGAGACGACAAGAAACAAAACGATACTAATCGCGAGTGAAAATACAATCGCGTTGTATCTTCGCTTGTTTCTCTTTAAGTTTTTCAACCCTATCTCTGCTTCGATTCCGAACAGCCGGCGAATGAACATCGGCGTCCTCACGGCTTTCCCCGCCAGCTTCACATCGGTGGTTTGGCGAATCGCATCAATGGCGGAGATCTGAGACGCTTTTATGGCTGGGAAATACGTTGAAATGAAAATCGTCAGCATCGAAACAGCGCAGGCAATCAAGAGCGACAGCGGCGTGACGATGATCGTTAATTTTTCCGTAATCCCCAGTGCGCCTTGAAGCATGGAATTGATGAACCACAAGGTCATCCCCATCCCGGCAAGACCGCATATCATTCCCGTGGGAATACTGATCAACCCAATGATAACACCTTCAAAGAACACTGAATTTCTCTTCTGCCTCTTCGTAGCCCCTACGCTCGCAAGCATCCCTAAATGACGGGAACGCTCCGAGACGGAAATCGCAAACGCATGATAGATCAACGAAACCGAACCGATCATAATGACTGCCAAAATAATGGCCGATAAGGAAAACAACGTGTTTTGCGCAGCTTCGCTCTTGGCCACGCCATAATAGTGAAGCAACTCGTGATTATATTGGACGGATTCGATGTTATTGTTCTTTGCCAAATCTTCCGCATGAGCGAACAAGGAACGATTGACTTTCTGCAAGACCACCGCCGCACTGACTTGATCATTCGCCCCCAGGAGGTTCTCATCCACATAGCTAATCGCCGTATATCCCGGCGCCCACGTCGGTTCCCAGTCAGGGCGCTTGATGATGCCGACAATCGTGTATTCCCTTGTCGTGACATTTTGTAAGGTCTCGGTCACCTTGTCATTTTCCACTCGCAATGCTTCCCATTGATTCAGCGGCTTATCCGTGCCTTCCGTGAACCGTTCGCCAACCTGGAGCGCGAGCTGATCGCCGATCTCGCAGTTGACCTTTGCGTTCGTTGCGATGGCCTCGGAAATCACGACTTCCTTGTCTGTGCGCGGAAGACGCCCTTTGCTCAACTCAATCGGGAATTCCGCCAAACCCTGTGCATTATACTCCTTGATGAACAAATATGGCTTGCTTGGATTTTGACCTCCCGCCAAAGGAGCGTAGCCGCGATCTCTTATGAGCACAACGGTTTTTGTTGCATCATCATTTTTAATCGCTTCAAGTTGTTCTCTGTTTACATCCTTGTATAGGACATGCCATTCCCCTCCATCCGCGATGGTTTGCCTTTTCATGACATCCAAATAAGAAAAAGCAAGCGTCGCCACAGCCGTCACCATCGCCACCGAAATCACGACGCCAATGATGGTGACCAGCGTCCGTTTCTTGTTGTGCTTCATATGTCTGACGGTGAGTCTATTGACGATATTCATGGGCGAATCACCTCATCCTTGGCGATCCGTCCGTCTTCAATCGAGATGACCCTATCCGCTTGCAGAGCAATCCGTTCATCATGGGTAATCACGATCAGCGTCTGTTGATAGGTTTTGTTGCACATTTTCAGTAAATCGATGATCTCGCTGCTATTCTTGCTGTCCAGGTTGCCGGTGGGCTCATCCGCCAGCATAATCGCCGGATTGCCAATGAGCGCTCGGCCAATCGAGACTCTTTGCTGCTGTCCGCCGGATAACTGATTCGGCAGGTGGTTCAGACGCTGCTGCAGGCTTAATGTGTTGACGAGATCGTCAAGCTGCTTCCGATCCACCTTCTGCTTATCAAGCAAGAGCGGCAGCGTAATATTTTCTTCGACCGTCAGGACGGGAATCAGATTGTAGAACTGATAGATCAAGCCGATTTGCCTGCGTCGAAAAATCGCTAACTGCGTTTCATTCAAGCTATACATGTCCGTATTATCAACGAGGATTTTGCCGCTGGTCGGCCGGTCCACACCGCCTAACAGATGCAGCAGCGTCGATTTCCCGGATCCGGATGGGCCGATAATGGCGACGAACTCCCCTTTTTCGACCGAAAAAGAAACATCATCAAGCGCTTTAACCGATGACTCGCCCTTCCCGTAAATTTTAGACAGATGTTCGATTTGTAAAATGGTCATGGTACAACCTCCATAGATTTGCTGATGGAACTCATTTTATCTGTCTAAAATGACTTTCCAGTGACTCGGAAAATGACAGTTTAGTCACCTGGGCTTAAATCACCTGTTTATAAAATTTTATCCGAAACTGTGTCCCCTTGTCCTTGCCGCTCGCTACGTCAATCACGCCGTTCTGGCTTGTAATCATGCTGTGCGCCATCGACAGACCAATGCCGATGCTGCCCTCGCTCGCATTCTTCCCTTTATAAAACCGTTTAAAAATATAGGGCAAATCTTCCTTCGGGATTCCTTTGCCGTTATCCTCGATAATGATTTCCGTAAATAACGCATTTTCAGAAAAAGAAATGGCGATCGCTCCGCCTTCCTCCGTATGCTCGACACAGTTTTTTAAAATATTGATGAGCGCTTCGGCCGTCCACTGGAGATCGCCAATAAATGCAACGGTCTCTTCCCCCTGAACCGAGACGGATATATCTTTAATATCCATCGGAATGAGAACGGGCTCTAACGCCTTGTGCACGAGCATGTTCACCGGTACCCGATCTTTTTTAAAGGAAACCGTCTTTGCTTCAATTTTCGAGAGCTTGAGCAAGGAAGTGACCAGCCAATCGATTCGTTCCAGCTGAATCCGGATATTGCGCGTAAATTCCGTTCTTTTCGCTTGAGGCAGCTCGGGATCGCGCAACAAATCGGCCATCACCGTCATGGAAGTAAGCGGCGTTTTGAGCTGATGGGAGATATCAGAAATGGCATCGGTCAGTTGGATTTTATCTTGCTGTAAAAGAGAGCGGTGCTCGGACAACATGAGTGTCACTTTATAAATATCGTTCTTTAAAATGCTAAGCTCGCCTTCTTGATTATCGCGAACATCAAGCGAATCATTGCCGCTGCTGATCTGGCGCAAATAGGAAGACAGCTTTTCGATCTCGCGGTATCTCCACCGCGTGAATGCGATGCTGCTGCCTATAAGCAAAGCGGAAGCAGCGAACACGAGCGCCGCAGCGACTGGCGATATCCAAGCGGCCGCAACGGTCGCCGCCAAGCTGATGAAGCTCATCGTTAGGAGCAAAATTTGAATCTCCCGGTTCCGCAGCATCTAATCACCAACCTTGTAGCCCAGACCGCGGACGGTTTTAATCAGCGCCGGGCGCTGCGGTTGATCCTCCAGCTTTTCCCGCAGCCTTTTGATATACACCGTTAATGTATTATCATTCACAAAGTCCCCTGCCACATCCCAAATCTGCTCTAACAGCTGAGTTCTTGACAGCACCTGCCCAACATGATTTCCGAAAATAAGCAGCAAGCGATACTCTAAAGCCGTCAGCGGAATTTCCGCGCCGTGTTTATACACCTTTCCCTCGAGCGTATTAATGCGAACCTGATCGATCTCGATAATCGACCTGGTCTGAGAAGGCTTATGGTATCTCCGCAAGACGGATTTGATTCGCGACAGAAGCTCGCGAACGCGAAAAGGCTTCGTAATATAGTCATCCGCTCCCATATCCAGTCCCATCACGACATTAACCTCATCATCAATCACCGTTAAAAAGATGACCGGTATATCTCTCCGCTCCTTCACGAGCTTGCACAATTCGTACCCGCTGCCATCGGGGAGGGATAAATCAAACAAGCATAACGCGAATTGATCCAGCTCATCGGCGATCACCTTTTTGGCCGATGCCACATCATGGCACAGGAGAGTAGAAAAGTGTTCCTGCTGCAGGGAATATTCAAGACCGGACGCGATCGTTTTATCATCTTCCACCAACAAAATTTTCATCTGGCGTTCATCCCAACTCTCTTTACTTTGAGAAAACCATAGATAACATTCATTCTTGAACTTCGTTCCGACATTATAACAAACGGATACCGTTTTGATAATACTATAAAGAGGATGCGGTTGAAGGCAACCCGTCCGGCGGAGAAAAGTGAAGGATTGCGGGGTTAGCGGGAGAATAGTGCAGGCGATAGCCATTATAGCATAAACTAATTTGTGGATATATGAACGGATGTTTTGAATATTAAAAAAGCACCATTGAGGTGCTTTACCAAGGATGGATGCTTCCAGAGTCACCGGAGAATGCCGCAACCGCTGTTAGAAGGACAACTGTGTAAAGAAGGGATTTAGACTATAGTTTTTTAATCAAGTTCTTCATACTTAACCCTCCATTTCTTGAGCAAAGTACGCACTCAATTTTTCAAATGTAAATTTCGGGGAAACACTGCGCTCTAAATGGATACGCATCACGGTGTTAAGGCATTCTTTTCTTTAGCTGAATCGTTGACTTTGGAAAACCATGAGGCGCTTTCCACCATATCAGTAATACACTGTTCAAAGTCGCCTAATGCTAAGTAGCATTCTCCCTTAACCCGTAAATAATCAGCATACCTGGAGCAAATTAATGGGTTACTATTCCTTGCATCAGGCGGTTTCACTCAATCTGGATGTACTGTTCTACGATATCGCTATGGGGAATGCCTAATACAACAGCAATGGACAAGATGGATTGAAAATCAGGCTCATTCCCTTCCTCTTCCGATGGTGCTGTATCAGCTCCCCCAAGCTCGTTGGTTTCGTAGCTGCGGTACTCACAATCTCACCCCTTCAGCAGCAAGGAAAATAATCTACCACCTATATATTACCATATGAATACGCATAAAAAAGACAAAACACAGAGTGGTTTTGCCTTCGGGAAAATAAGATTTATTACTTATAAGTACTTCATTTTTTCTTATCCTTTGTCATCATTACAAAGTAACAATTTTTCTCTACTTAAGCCAAAGCATTGACCTGCTTCACGAATTCTCTCATCAGCTGCGGCAAGTCGTTCCATGCATGGCCGGAGATCAGGTTGCGATCCACATGGAACCGGGTCTCCACATACTTCGCCCCTGCCGCTTCCACTTCCGGACGGCAAGCGAAGTAGGCCGTCATTTCCCGCCCTTTGATCTCTTCGGCGATCACGGTCAGCGCCACGCTGGCATGGCACAGGATCATGACCGGTTTATCCTTTTGGAAGAAATGGCGGACAATCCGCGGGAAATCCTTATGCAGGCGAATATGCTCCGGTGCCCGTCCGCCCGGGATAATCAGGGCATCGTATTGCTCAGGATCGATCTGCTCGAACGAAGCATGGGCTTCCAACTGGTAGCCCCGCTTTTCCGTAAACGTCTGCCAGTCTTCAAAATCGTGGACGACGGTATGCAGCACTTTCGTATCCGTCGGCGAAGCGATGGTCGCTTCGAATCCTTCCTCCAGGCAACGATAATAAGGATAGTATGCTTCCAATGCTTCGACCGCATCGCCAGTAAGAATCAGCACTTTTTTAGACATTGTCGCGTCACTCCTTTACAATATAAGAAGAATGATGTTCATTCAACGCCATTATAGCCCGTATCGCGAAGGGCGGAAAGAATGCACTTTTTTGTACGATGGTTACGAAAAAGGTACTATTGGCTAGAATCACAAAGAGGTGAAGGTTACCCGATGTCCGACATTCGAAAAGAAATCAAGGAAAAGCTCAAAAACGGCGATTTTACCTGTTCCAAGGAACTGACCCTCTCCATGTTCAGCGGCAAGTGGAAGGTGGTCATCCTCTGGCATCTCGGGGTAGAAGGGCCGCATCGCTTCAGCGAGCTGCAGCGCCTGTTCCCCAAAATTACGCATAAAATGCTGACGAGCCAACTGAAAGAACTGATGGAGGACGGGATCGTCCACCGGGAAGTGTACCCGGAAGTGCCGCCGCGCGTGGAATACTCGATGACCGAGCTGGGGATGACCCTGCTGCCGATCATTCAGATGATGTACGATTGGGGCGAAAAGCGGATTGCACAACTCAAGCTGGAAATGGGAGAAGCCGGTTCGGGGGAATGTTCCGCTCCATGCAACAAGGGATAAGGCTAAGCGGGCATAAAACTTCCCCAAGCCCGGCGCGAAGCCGTCCGGGACGACCCTTTCCGCAGTGAACCCGAACCGTTCGAAAAAAGCGCGGCTGTATTGCGATGTCTCGATCGTCACGCGGGAGTTGCGGCTCCGCCGCAATTCGCCGCAACCGCTCGGCCAGAAGCTGTCGGCCGAACCCGCAGCGGTGAAGATCGCGACGGACCATTCCCCAACAGAGCACGGCAATCGTAGGATCTTCCTCTTCAGCCGCGTACCCGCCGCAGGCGACAATGGCGCCTGTCTCCTCTTCCATCACGAAGTAAGGACCCTTCAGGTCATCGAGATAAGCATCAAAATCTTTGCGCTCAACGGCTGCAAAATAATCGGGAACATTGCTATTCGAATAGCTCCTGGCAAGCCGACTAATCCCAATCCATGAAAGGCTAATCTCCAGCTTCTCTTTCCGGCACTCCGGACATGCCAGCACCTTGCTTCCGGGTACAGTTCTTCCAACGGTTCAGACGTCAGCGGCTCCGCGCACCGGGGGCAGTCATGACACAGTTCGAACTGATCGGTATCCGAGAATCTTCAAGTACAAGTCATTATGAAGATAGCCGGTACGCGCAATGCCCGCATTTTAACTGATAAGCGATTCCCATATGACTTCCCGCTTTCCTTTGAGCCTTTGTTTCTGACAAATGATCTGCGCGCTCACTTGACCGGGATTTTGTACAGTTCCACCGCCAGCTTGAGCGATTGGTTGAGCTGACGAATCGCAGCAAATGCGGGCTCTAATGTATCCTCGATTCCGTCGACAAACAGATCGATATGGAATTTCAACGTCGTCCCCAATTGTCTGCCATTGGACGTTTCCGGAGGAAGCGCAAAGGGGCGCAATTGAATTTTTGCGCCTTCCCGCGCGCAATCCCGGACGAACCATGCAAGGAATTCCAATGACTGCAAGCCTTCTCTTGTAGGGTCAATGGCGAACTCGAACTGGACAAGAACCTCGTTTGCCAGTCCGCCTCCCGTGCGCCGCAGCGCGGCATGAGGCAGATGAGCGCATGCGGAGAGCGGCAGCATCTCCGCATCGATGGGCTCCAGGTTCTCGACGCCGCTTTCGATCGCAGATATTCCTTGAAGTTGAAGAATCGTATCATGAAAGTTCGCAATATCGATGGGATAATGGGTCATCGGTTCCTCCTGATGCTGATGTTTTTAGCAGATGCCTTACTTACATTCCTTCTATAATTTCAATAATTTGTCTAAGATGTCTTTGTTCATGCAAGTACAGTGATCTAACCCATTCAATTAATAACATCTCTTTAAAAACCGGGTGTACAAAATGTCTTCTGCTTAGCAGTGATGGGTCTTCTACTCTGTTTAATACTTCGGATAACCTCTCTCTTGATTGAGTTAGCTGCTCGATTATTTCTTTGACTTCAAAAATTTCATCACCTGGTTTAGCAATGTCAGGTGCTTCTATCTTATTACTTCTATCTATTAAAAAATCCCATTGTGGTGTTCTCTCTATAAATGAGTCTTCTTCACTCTGTAATCCTTTCTTTAATGCGATGGCATATAATTCTTCTGTCTTACTTAAGTGTTGGCATACCTGACTAATGTTCCAACTGTTTGGCTCTTTTCGTTTGCTTAATTGCTCTTCACTCAATGCAGTAAGAATTCCAAGTAATTCGTCCCTTGTTTCTTTTAATTTTTGATTGAGTTCGTTCAGTTCCATGGACAACTCCCTTTCTTTTTATTACGTTAATGGATTCTCGCTAAATCTTTGCCATAAGCGCGGATACCTTTCTTCAAGGTCGTCTTTTTCCCAATCCATTTCACTTTCTGGTGACATAGATTCGTGCCCCCGAGCTTCGAGTTCATCCCAAAATTCTGTACTAATCTCGTCGTTATATTCAAACTCACCGGTTTTTTGATAAATGTACGCACTTGAAGCGACGGATAGCATTTCTTCGAACTGAGGAGCAAACTCATCCTCTTCCAAGTATTCGTCGGTTAAATAGGCTGCAAGAAATTCGGGATTCTTTACTGCCTTAGTAAAAACTTCTTCTCCTTGCGCAATTAACCAACCTCTGAAGTAATCAAAGCCATCATCGGAACATCCTCCCATGATACAAAAGCTGCTCCCCACAATGAAGATGTATAGGATTGTTGCAGCTTATTTGCAAGCTCGATTTCGAAATCAATAATCTCATTTACTGGCTTCTTTGACAGCTCAACGATTAACCATTCTACTTGTTTTCCGCCTTGTTTTCTCGAATTACTTATTAATTCCCAAAAGATTTTATCCGTCATTAAGAATAGCCTCCCTAAAGAGTATGTAGTGCCTTCTTCGAAAATGTACTGTACTCCTATTTTTCCTCTAGAATCTCCTCTGGTTGAGTCTTATTTCACCTCTATCATATTCCGCATTAAAAACCACGGACAAAACATGAATCCGCTCTTAGTAGTCGAAGAACCATTCAAACCGATTAAATTTCTTTCGCTGGAACGTATGATTGATCTCGGATTACGGCGATTCCCGGTCTAATGCATATCAGTACATTGCTATCATCTAAATTTCTAAACCTTGAATCCCATCATTCTTCACCAGAATAGCAAACCATTTGATGCGACTCTCCATCCTTGGCTTGTTAGTTCAAAATCAAGAATTGGAAATCCATCTTTAATGGCAGCTTCAAGATCTATGTGATAATGAAGCTTGACCTTTGCTTTATTTCCACTCTGTTGAATTGTAACTTCTTGTATAGAATCAGTTGATTTTGTAGTGTATCCCCCATCAAATAACTCAATAACGACACCTTCCTTATAATTATGTATATTAAATTGTTGTATAATTTCGTCAATGTAGTTCTGAGTGAAGTATGGTATTAGTTTATTTGTGATATCAGTGAGTGTTTTTGCATCGCAAATATAAGAGTAATAATGATCATTTGACTCAATCCCTCCACATCGAGTATGTATCGCTTTAGCGGGATCCAACTGACTGAAAACAATGATTGAAGATAATTGATTCTCACCTTCAATGGTTAATCTAACAGCTTCTTCTTTCGTTAATTCATTTACTGCAATCGTCGTATCGTTCCCAATCAGTAACATTTGTAATGAACTTATTAAAATTATTAGTAGTATCTTCAATTCAGTCCCCCAGATATGTTGAATTTTTGTGATTAACTGAAAAATATTGCAATAATTTCACCTGACGTTCTTGTGCTCCTGAATCCAAGAGGCTTAAAAGATTTAATTCAACGTCTTCAAAGTTAACTGTAGCGCCATTTCCAATTCGAGTATAAACCGCTTTAGACATCTGTGTAAGTATGAGTAGCAAGATTGCTTTTGTACTGTTTTTATTGTTTTTAATCACTCTTCCCCTCAAGTGACAAGAGTATATTGCTTTCAATTCTTCAAAGAGTACTTCCTCTTATGGTATTAGACGAAGCGACCCAGCCTTAGATAGCTCTTATCTTAGACTGGGTCGTTTGTTGACTGCCCTTCTTCCATATCGTAAGTTCTACAGATTCTGAGGTTGGTTCCGTACAAATCCCCATTCCCCTAAGCAGCGAGAGTCATTTCCCCATACGCTGCCGAGCACGCTTCCCCTTACTTTTTCTTAATAGGTATCCATATTTCGCTTTTAAAATTCGGTGAAGTTATATCCTTATGCTCGTTCCACAGGATTTCCGGCCCTTGGCTTAGCTCATAGTCTGAGGACGGGAACCATTCGGAATAGATGCGTCCCCAGACCTCCTGAAGCGCATTGGGATAAGAGCCGACGGCCGTGAATACAGCCCATGTGGAGGCCGGCACCTCCAGTGACGCGAAGCCATCCGGAGCCTCTTTCGTCGTAGCCGCACCAATATAGTGATCGAGCTCCCCTTTCTCCTCCATCCGTCCTTCACTAAAATTCGCAGAAGCACTGATCAGTCCCGAAGGCTGAACATTCGACAACCCCTTAATCTTTTTAATTAATTCTGGTGTCAAATCTTCCACCATCGAGGCAATCTCCGGATTCACCCCATGGAAAATCATAGGCACTCTCTTTTTAATCCCAACGATACGAAAAGCCTCTTTGTCTTCAATGCGGTAGTTCATTTCGCTTCCTCCTTTAATGGTCAACTGAAATGTCATCCGAGGGAAGGCTTTGAGAGACTGTCCATGGAACCTGGCTTCCGAGGGAGTAACCCCATGCATACTTTGGAAAGCCCTGGTAAATGAATCCGGTGAGGTATATCCGTATTTCAATGCAACATCGATGACCTTGATGTCACGATGACTTAACTCTAATGCTGCTAGCGACAGCCGTCTGCGGCGGATGTATTCCGACAGAGTAATGCCTGCAAGGAAGGAAAACATGCGCGTGAAATGATATTCCGAGCAGCAGGCAATCCTCGCGGCCTCCTTATAGTCCACAGTCTTCGTCAAGTTCTCCTCAATATAGCCCAAGGCCTCGTTCAGTCGCGCCAGCATATCCATGATAATGCCTCCCCTCATTAACCAAAGCATAGCAGCAACGGTAGTTCTTCTCCCGACATTCCGTGCACCATCCTGCAGGGTAACCCTTTGCAGCAGACCATAAAGAGGCTTTGAAGTTTTATCGAAACGCGAAGATTAGATTATTCCAACAAGAGATCCATCACTTTAATATCTCTTATGTCATTAACGATCATATCCGCCCTTGATAAATCTTGATTTCCGGAATTCTCATTAATAAAACCAATACATTTCATTCCTGCCGTTTTGCTGCTTGAACACCATTTTTAGAATCTTCAAGCACCCAACATTCATTTGGCTTACATTCAATTGCTTTGAGACTTCAAGGTAAATGTCTGGAGCTGGTTTGCCTTTCGCCACTTCTTCACCGCTAATCATGCGATCAAAATATTCAAAAAATTTATACTTCCGAAGAACCTCATTTATGAAAGCGATTGGTGACGATGAAGCGAGTCCAATTAATATATTGTTTTTCTTTAAATCAAAGATTAAGTTCTTCTTTTATCATCTTTGCTACAGTGTCTGGCTCAATATGCGTGTTATTGATTTTTATATAATTCTTCTTAGTTATTTCTCCGGGATATGAATTTAATCGATGCCTTTCATAGGTATCAATTAAATCTTTTTCCGATCCTTCAACATCTCTTTTTGTAGGCTTATGTTTGAGTCTGTTTTCGGTTTTATTCCGCTTAAGTCTCTCTTCGTAATCTGCTTCTAATTCAACTAAATAGACAGTCCCTCCCCTTGATTCAAACATCTCTGTAATTTGCTCAATATAGTCCCAGTCATTTTTGAGGTCTAGCCCCCATACATAGGTAAAGATCAAGCCTGCCAGATCGCTTTTCGAAACTTCTTCAAAAATTTCATGACGAATCAAATTGACTAAGCGCTTTCCAGAAGGAGTTCCATAGTCAAAAAATTGAGACACGAAATCAATGGACATATGATTATGGAATAGCTTGAAATTTGTAAGGTTTGCTAGGCTTTGTCCTACTGTCATTTTTCCAACGGCCTGCGGGCCAAATAATATTATCAACTTCATTGATAATCCCCCAACTCTTCTAAGTTGAACTATAGCAGATCCTTTTTAAAATGTTGTTTCTCCAGAAGTTCCAGACCCAAACCTCCGCAATCTATAACCTTCTCTATATCGTTGGCGGGCTTTTTCGATGAATGAATCATTTTCAAAATGTATATATCCAGCCAAGTATAATGCCTTTAAGTAGTCATTGAATTCTTCCTTGCCTGGAACCATATCTTCTTTATCGATTCCTCCAAAAATATCTAGTTCAATTAATAACAGTTTCGTTCCTACTTGTATTGTTCCACCCGACACATATATTTGATCTTCTGAATTAAGTATAAGATTACATCCATCTCCGTATGTACACTCTTTGTAGAACTCTATTTTTTCATCTGGGGACTCAAGGATAAGAAGTTTTTCTACCCCGTCACTGTTACGGAATTGATAGGCTGCAACGGCAGTATGAAAATCTGCCCATGGGTCTTTTTTTAAGTCATCAAATCTATTAACGTCTACTGGTGTTGCCGAGTATTGTTTCATTAATCTTTCATTGATCTGTTCCAGTGTAAAAGGATTGGGGATATTTAGGGTTAGGTATTTTTCATATAGTTGGTTTATATCAGGTTGCATATAGAATCTCCCTCTTGGTATAAGTTGAACAAAAAAGATCCGCCGCTCTATTCGACTCCATTCGCACGCAGAGACGGTCAATGATGGCTTGAGGTTCGCCCCAGCCTTCGAGAGCTCCTATCTTAGGCCGGTGTGTCTGAGCTTCTTCCATACTTATACATCTGACCGCCATCGGGCGGAAGCCCCGCAGCGTCAAAATGGTGGCAGGCAAAGTTGCGTCTTCCTCAAATCTACTTAACTACGGTCGTTCCCCATCCATCATATTCACCATTACATTCTCCTGCTAAATCAACAAGGATATCCGTTACTTCATTTATCGAATGGAAGTCAACGTAATCAGAACGATAAATATGAGTACACATTTTTTCGTCATGAGAAGGATCCGAATCGATATTGAATCCTAAAAGTATAGCCTTTGCATCAAAATTCTCTTTGTCTTCAGTAGATTGAAAATAGATCCAGTGATCTACCCTTCTCGAATTTTCAAATGTATCCCCCGACTCCCGTAACTGATCGACAACTTTTCTATTCCCCATATGTTGAAGTTGATATTTGTTGGGGTAAAGATACTCAAAATAAAAATCCCAAGGATTTTCTTCTTCGATATGATGTACCTGAATCTCATATCCATGTTCAATGAAATACTTTTCTGCTACTTTTTCCAGCTCGTACGGTTTAGAAAAATAATAAAATACATCCCGTAACCCATCAGTAGTTATCCTGCCAACAAGAAATCCAAAACCTGAAATCTCATTAGTGATTTTGTCTTCGAGGTCGTTGAGTAATTCAGCTTCTTCATGAATTGGAGTACCGCTTTTTCCAGGGTTCTTAATTGGTATTCTCATAACGATGGGATGAGGATACTCCGATTTCTCAATCTCCTTCCAGATATCCATATCCAGTACAATTGATGAAAACTTACCCTGAATGTCACAAAAATAAATATCCCAATGATCAGACATATAGATCTTTACCTCCTCAGGAAATTTCGCCAAAACGTTCTTGTATTTACGAATGCCTACCCAAGATTCAAGTGCAGTTATATTTTACCTTTATTCACAACTACGTACAAGCGTTTGCATCCCTATTACACCATCATATCCATCATGGTTGCGGAAAGATCCTTCAAAGCTTCCCCAATTGGTTCGTCCCATTCCCTGCCCCTGTTCGTTTCCTTTTCCTTCGACGATTTATCCATTTCGGTCGCGAGGCTGTTGAGAATGTTATCTTCCAATACGGCAAATTTGTCACCGTACTCTTTATCAGTTAGCTCCTATTCCACTTTGGGCGGAACCTGATGATATATCATTCGGTTTACAATGCCGTCCTCCTCCAGCTCCCTGAGCTGCTGCGTTAGCATTTTCTGCGTAATGGACGGCATCAGCCGCCGCAAATCGCTTGTCCGCTTCTTCCCGTGGGTCAGATGGCACAGGATCACACACTTCCATTTGCCTCCGATCACTTCCAGCATAGCTTCAACCGAGATGTTGTATTTCTTTTTCTCCATAATGACGCCTCCTCAAAATCCATGGGCACTTTTTGGCTTCGTCGGTCAACATTGCCGCCTTCAACGCCGGCATTGCGCTTGGCGCGTATCTGGGCGGGATCGTCACTGGTCATCTTGGCCTGATTCATACCGCCTGGATTGGCTCGTTGATGGTCGCGGCCGCCGCACTGCTGACCTGGTGGAGCCGAACTTTAGAACGCAAGGATATGGCGTCCGCGGCTCGTGCAAGCTTATTAAGGGATAATCATGCCCTTTCCAACTATCGTATCGAATACAAATAAGTCTAACCAAATTAGGAGGCAATTGATTATGACTCAAAATGTGCAAAGCAGAACCCGGTTGAATAACGGTATCGACATGCCTTGGATGGGCCTTGTCGTCTTAAAGTGGAGGAAGGAAGCGAGCTCGTCGAGGCGGTGAAAGCCGCCTTAAGCACAGTGCCGGAGCATCGACACCGCTGCGGTATACGCCAACGAAACGAGCGTCGGTCAGGGAATTCGCGAGGCGCTGGCAGAGAACGGACTGAACAGGGAAGACCTTTTCGTCACTTCGAAAGTGTGGAACGCCGACCTCGGTTACGAGTCGACACTCGCCGCCTACGAGACAAGCCTTAAGAAGCTGGGCTTCGACTATCTGGATCTCTATTTGATCCATTGGCCGGAGACGATGGCAATCACTAGCACAAATAAGTTTTCAGGAAGGCCAAGACGTCATGAAATGCTCTTTGCACCGTGGGATCTTTAAAATTACGATCGAACGCGTGATCCGCCCCTTCCATTGTAATGAGTTTGGAGCAAACTCCCTTTTCCTTGAGCTTCTCATGCATAATTACAGATTGCTCATAGGGAACATCCGTATCTTGATCTCCATGAAGGAATAATGTGGGCGGGTAGTCTGGCGAAACATTATCGATTGGATTGAATTTGATTAGTTTATCCACATCATGAGTACGATCCATTCCTGTTACTTCTTGAATCCAGACTCCTTGTTGGCGGCAATAAAGATAAAAAGGAAATCTCCCCCAATCGCCCGCGGTTACCTCTTCCTCACCTACATGCTTTATTGCCGTTCCTCGATCAATCACCGGTTTCTTGCAATAAAACTCACTCGGCTGAGCATACCACTCGCCTAAAATATCTCCATAACCATAGAAGGAGACAATGGCTTTAGGCTTTATATCCATGGTTCCCGTTACTAAACTAAGGTACCCACCGGCGGAACTACCCATTACCGCAATATTATCGGTATCAAAATCATACCATTCTGTTGCTTTTGTTCGAACCCAATCCATTGCGTCTCTAATATCTTCTATAATAAACTCAAAATCCGTTTCTGGCGCTAGCCGGTAATCAATATTAACCACACTGAACCCGGAACCCGTAAAAAACTCGATTTGTTCGGAGGAAAGCCATTCTCTGCTGCCAAAAATCAATGCTCCTCCATGAATGTACAAAATGACTGGCGAATTCGAGCCTTGGTAATAAATATCCGCATATATTGAACAGTTATTAACTTGCTTATATATTCTAGTTTCTTTCATTGCTTTGCCTCCTTTTCACTTTTAACGTATTTCAGCTAGCGTTCTATCTATTTACGAAATGACCCATCCTTAGATAGCTCTTATCTTAGGCTGGGGCGTTTGTTGCCTGAGCTCCTTGATTATACAAGTTTCAAACAGTATCCAGGAAGTACCTCCATACCAATTTGCCACATCTTTGCAGATACATTACACGCCCCTGCCATGCCAACGATTTTGTCATTTTTCTTGGCAAGCACGACCAAATACAGGATGATAGGGTTGATTCATGTCAGATATAATTGCATTATCAAATCCTTGAAGCCCCAACAACTTGGAAACCTTATCCTTCTCAACGACTTCATATGAAAAATCGTCTGGCGGTGACATCGGCTTTATTCGTTCTAGCTCAGGGAGAAAGTGCAAGTATAGGCCTCTAATAAATGGTAAAGAAAATATAGAATCCTTAATTCTTCCCTCTCATATGCTTTGGCTCCTTACAAAATCCCTTCTAAATCATTAAATGATTCTATTACATAATAAAGATATGAATTCCGTAATCAGTATAGAATCCAGGTAGCATTGCGTCGTCAGCATCACTTACAATGCATATTTTATACTTTGCCGAAATCCTGCTTAAGAATTCCAGTGTGTCTTCATAAAACTCTGACAGCCTATGTTCTTCAAACAAAATCTTATTTGCAGCTGTTGTATCGTATGAAATATTTAAATCCTCAAATACACTTAAAAAGCTTCTTTCATATACTTCTTTCGTTAAAAAGAATTGCTTCGTCTTTCTCATTTCTACCCAGTGTTCAAAAAAATATTGTAATAAAAGCTGAGCACACTTATTAGCTGCTTCATATGTGTAACTATTCAATAAGATAGGTTTCCATATCTGCTCAATTCTCGAATCAACATTTACTAATGTTTGAACATGTCCAGACTGACTAATTCAAATTGCTTCATTGTACCATCATCCTTGAATTATATTTTTTCGGCCATTTCCTATAACGTCTCTCTATTCACGATCCAGGGAGGCTTAAAGCGACAATGAGTCTATAAAGTCTTCTCAAAAACGTATAGGTCTCCTTCTTCTCTAACTTTGGTGAACCCGCACCTGGTATAGAAGTGATGATTCTTGACACTCCAGCTAGGAGTATCAAGCCACCATTTAGTGCTATCCGGAAAGCTTCTTTCATTACTTTCATACCGATTCCTTGATTCTGAAAGTTTGGATCAATAAAATTCTTCCTAGATTATGTACTTGATTGCTTTCTATTAATATCAAAGCCCCCCCGATTATTTGTCCATTAAAGAGTACTATGTTTTGATTCTTCATCAAAGCTGGCCTTTTTCCAAATCCATACTCACAACGCTCACTCTCCCCTAAGTATACCGGCAGTGTGTAATCTTGGAAATATCATCTTACATAGATAAAGAGACACCTCCTCCGCCTAAGTCAGATTGAAGTGTCTCCGATTCTTTCGGTAAACGTTGTTGTATAATCAAAGCCAAATCATAACTTGAAACACCTTTTTTTACAGCAGCGTTCGGATATAAGCATACTCGTGCTCCAAGATGGAGAATAAATAGGAATCGTGATACATCCCTTTGCCCCATAGATGCTCCCTCAAATGGCCTTCCTGCTTCATGCCGATTCTTCTAATGACATTCGCGGAGGCTATATTATCGGGACGACAGGTGGCATAAATTCGATGTACATGGAGGGTTTCAAATCCAAACCTGAGCAGGGCTTGAGCCGCTTCTGTCGCATATCCATTCCCGTAAAAATCAGGGTGAAAGCAATACCCGATTTCAGCGTTGCGTCCTTGCGGATAAATGCTGCAACCACCCATGAATGATTCGTTGCTTTCAATACCACGCCGAACTCATAGTGGCTTCGCTCGGCAGCATGCTGCTGTGCCATCTGTTCCTCCATATAGGCTTTCGTATCCGCTTCGGAATTCGGGCCCCAGATCATGTATTTCGTAACTTCGGGATTGGATGCGTATGCATTCACATCCATCCAATCCTCTCTCTGCAAATCGCGGATGAGCAATCGTGGCGATTCTAACTGCATGAAGCATCTTCCTTTAAGAATTTTTGTTGGCAGATCTATCTTGACTTTCCACGTCATCTAAATGTCCGCATATATGAGGGGTATACAAGTCCAATTCGAGCACCGCACTCCTTGTCACCAAAATAGCGCAGCTCGCCAACGGTACGGAAAACGAACCAAATCCTTCGATGATTCTCTGGCATTCGGGCAGCCAGCTCAAATGATCCGCTGCTCCATACGAAGTCTTTACCGTTACATGAGGCTCGGCTCCGAAATAATGATATTTTTTACACAGCGACATAATCTTTGAAGGCTTTCGCGGTCAGATAGCAGACCATCGCAACAGCGACTATTATGCTAGAAAAAGTTTATAAATGACTTCTCCGTCTTGATTCTTCTCCTGTTGGTTCACAAAGCCTATCCTTTCATACAGCCGTTGAGCCGGCTTGTTCTCCAGCTCGACCGTTAAGGAGATCAGCCTGCACAGGGGATGAGTCTCGCGAATGAAATCGATGATCGCTCTCAGCGCCAGCTTGCCGTAGCCTTTTCCCTGATATGATTTATCGATTTGAAACCCGCCAATCCAATAATTATCCGCGCTATTCGGTGTGTAGCTCATATAGAAAAATCCGATCGCGGCCTCCTCTTCGCATATAAGAAAAGGATCCAGCTCCTCATCCCATGGCTTGATATAAGCATACGTCAGGGCTTCATAAATGGTAGGAACAAAAGGCTCTTGCTCCTCATGAATCTTGATTTGAATGGCTTGCTCCCAATTATCCCGCGTGACGGGACGGACAGCTAGTTTTTTCATATTCAATCTCCTCGTACTTGTTTGCCTGTTCATGACACTTTATCGATTATCCGCGTATCCTTCCATGTATCCCTTCTCGATTACTGTTGCGACGATTCCAATGCCCCGGCATCTCCATACAAGTTTTATTCTACACTTTTTAATGATTCGATCATATTGATTTTGGCGACTTTTCTCCTAAGCAGTAAGTTAGAGAGAATGGTAAGCAAGAACGCAAGAGCAATAGAAACCAATAGGATAAAAATATTTAATTTATCCGGGATTTGTTGATGGGTGCTGGACAGTGCCTTTACAATAATTGTATAAACATAACCGCTTATCGGTAAGGCTACAAGTACTGCAAATGTCGTTAGGATGATGTTTTCAAAAAAGATAAGCCGGTTTATTTTCTTTTTTTGATAGCCTAATACCTTAAGTGTTGCAAGCTCGCGATTCCTTTCATAAATGTTGATGGAAGATATCGTATAGATGGCGCCAAACGACAGAATGACGGCACAAATGATAAACAAGATAAATACAAAACTGTTTTGTTTCAACATATATTGAGCTGATTTCTTTAAATCATTCTTATCCGCAATGGTCTCTACCTGTTGATCTTGTTCAAAAAAGTTACGAACGCTTCCCAGATCGGCCGAGCTATTTGCTCTAACGACAAGCGAGGTTGGACTGTAATCGATGTCAAAGCTCATTACATAGTCTGATGTGCTATACAACGACGGATTCGAATACTGATTAGTTATTTTTAAAACCTTCATATCGACAGATTTATGATTAAGCTCCGGTGCTGTGAACTTGATTTGGATGATATCCCCTTCAACAATATGGTATTTGTCGGCATACGATTTAGGTACCAGAACGCCATTATTCTCCAAAGTTATCCGATTGTCATTTTCGTCAAAGAAATGAATTAGATTGTTTTCTTTTTCCGTAACGACTAAAGCGGCATTTTCTTTTTGATCATTTTTTATGATTTCCACAGGAAAGGTAGATAAAAAATAACTATTTTGAATGCCGGAGGGTAGTTTTGCCGTATCCGGAGATGTTCCCATCTTATAATCTACTCTTAGATCATACGTATACACATCTTCAATCTGGTTAGCTACTTTGAGCAAGGCCGTTTGAGTGCCAAAAGCCGTGATCAATAAAACCGTGCTTACTACAACAGCAACAGAGCTTGCTAACGCTTTTGATTTATTTAAAAATATATTTCTCAAAATCAGCTTGTAGCTATAGGAAATACGACTCCAGAGCCCCGGAACTCTTTCAATGAATAGCTTTTTCATCTTCTTTGGCGGTTTCGGGCGCATGGCCTGAGCTGCACGTTCTTTTAATATGGTTCGGCCGCTTAAGTAACATGACAGGATTCCAAAAGCGCTAGAGAAAATGATGGGAGGAATGACAGAAACGAATGAAAATGAGAATGTAAGGCCAGGCAGAGAGTAGGCCCTTGCAATCGACGCCGTTATTAGCGGAATAAATAAAATAGCGGCAATGACACAACCCAGGATGGAACCTATAACACCTGCCAGCACAGGGTACCCCATGTAATGAAGCATGATGTTTCTATTTTTTACACCTAACGCCTTCATAATGCCTACTTGATTTCTCTGGGAATCTATAATCCTCGACATGGCAAGAAACAGGATAACCGCTTCAATCAAAAAGAGAACAAAAGGGATGACCTTACTCATCAATTTATTATTATGTATCGTTTGATTGATTTGGGAATAATTGAAGGTCCGTTCTTTACTTACTTGATCCAAATAAGAAAGTCGTTTGGATTGTAATTCAATGGATTGACCCAGGATCTCAGTATCGTATCCTTCTTGAGCATCAATCATGATTTCATTATAGTAAAAGCCGTCTGCGATCTCAGGTATGGTCTCTTCGGCAATATAAGCTGCTCCGTAGGCTTTATGGTCTTGGGTTTCGTTCTTTTTTGCATATTCAACATTCTCGCCCAAGCCGCTAATTGTAAAATTAAATCCTCTTCCCTGCGTACTTAAACGGATCTCATCACCGACATGCAAATTATGTTCTTTTGCATAATGGGAATCTAATAAGATCTCGCCTATTTTTGAGGGAATATTGCCCTCAATCACAGTAGGCGTATTTATTTCATTGTCGACAGGGATCGAATGAATTTTTAACGAAGCTTTATCATCTTCAAAGGCTTGCGCGGCATCAAAGGTATAACGTCCTTCTATTTTATTTATGCCTTCCGTTTCGCTTAAACGAGCCACATCCTCTTTGGAAATTTGACTATAATACACATTCAAGTCACTCAAATTATGCTCTTCAAAGTAAGCCTTCGTATAGGCGCTAAGATTGTCGCTCAAAGTGACCAGCCCCGCATAGAAAAAAGCTCCCACCGCGATAATCAAAACAAAGGCGATAAATTGTCCGATAGATTGTTGAATATCCCTTAATAATTTCGAGATTAATTTCATAATTACCACTCAATCCCTTCAACGCTTTGTTTCTCCTCATTCAGCGCAACGCTTTCTATCCTACCGCTCTTCACCTTTATAACTTTATCAGCCATAGGAGCAATGGCGGAATTATGGGTGACCAAGACGACGCACTTTTTCGTTTCCCTGTTCAAATCTTGAAGAAGCTTTAAGACGGACTTGCCTGTCACATAATCCAAAGCTCCGGTTGGTTCATCACAGAGCAAAAGTAAAGGATTTTTGGCAACCGCTCTCGCGATGGCAACTCTTTGCTGTTCTCCTCCGGAGAGCTGGGAAGGAAAGTTTTTGAGACGCTCCTTTAATCCAACCTTATGTAAAATATCTTTCGCATCCAGATGGTTTTTACATACTTCCGTGGCAAATTCAACATTCTCTAGTGCGTTTAAATTCGGAATTAAGTTATAAAATTGAAAGACAAAGCCAACTTTCTCCCCGCGATATTCCGTTAATTTTTTTTCGTCCAATCTTGTTATTTCTTGATCACCAACAAACACTTGGCCGGAGGTAGCGGTATCCATGCCGCCAAGTATATTCAAAATCGTACTTTTACCGGCGCCGCTTGAACCCAAAATGACGACGAATTCTCCTTCCGATATGGAAAAATCAACACCGTTTAGAGCCTTGATCGGCACTTCCCCTACTTTGTATTCCTTGGTTACTTTTTTGAATTCGATTAACTTTTTCATTTCTTGCATCTCCTCGCTATTGTCATTCGATACAGTAAGTGGTTCCGACGGGCCCCCAGGTCTGAATTTAGATAGGAATCGGCCTCTCGCGCCTAACCTCCATAATATACCAAACGAAAAAAGCTGCATCCTGCAGCCGATGTATTTTGGCATCGGTCTCGAGAAGGAGTTCGATTTCCCGCCGCCGCCGCAAGTCTATTGTTTCCGCGAAGGGAGCATCGCCTTCTATCGCGGAAATTCCTTGATGCTCAGGAATCGTGACGGGTACATCTGACATCCAACGCTTAAAAAGCCTCCACTATAACACCAGACTTTTAGCGGGTGCTATAATTGTTACACAATCGGAGGGGGCTGATGAAATGATTACCTATACAACAGCAGAAATAGCGCGTTGCAACGGCATCCACCCCAATACGGTGCGTCTATATGAAGAACTTGCGCTAATCCCAAAACCAGAGCGCAAACCTAACGGCTACCGCATTTTCACGGATTTTCATATGGAGCAAATCAAGCTGGCAAGAACCGCTTTACAGGTAGAAGTTCTGCAAAACGGACTGCGCAAAAAGGCAATTGAGATTATTAAGACATCGGCTGCCGGAAATTTTGATATGGCCATCCAATTTGCAAACAGCTATTTGCAGCAAATCAAAAAAGAACAAAGAAATGCCGAAGAAGCTATCGCTATTGCAGAGCAGTTACTATCGGGCAATGAACAAGAAATGGACCGCGTTGTTCTCACCAGACAGGAAGCAGCCAACCACCTGCAAATTTCAATGGATACGCTAAGAAACTGGGAATCTAATGGGTTACTGACTGTGAAACGAAAGCAAAATGGCTATCGGGTGTATACCAATAAAGACCTTCAGCGGCTGAAAATCATTCGCTCTCTGCGATGCGCGAATTATTCTCTTGCCTCGATTTTGCGGATGCTCTGCGCTCTATCCAGCAATCCCCAAGCAGATATACGTAAAATCATTGATACCCCTAAAGAAGATGAGGACATCATTTCCGTGTGCGACAAGCTGCTTACTTCCCTGCATTATGCTGAAACGAACGCATACGATATGCTTGCCCGTCTGAAAAAAATGAAAAAGCGATTCAACAAAAACCCTACACTTTAACACCAGACTTAAGGCTGGTGTTATTCTTTTTTCATACGAAAAAAGGAGGGGTTTCGCAGCGTGAAAACAACAGTCCAGGTAAATCAATTGAGCAAGTCTTATGCCGCTCTCAATGCAGTAGAAAATGTCGCTTTTTCCGTTGGCCAAGGGGAAGTATTCGGTTTGCTCGGAGCGAACGGTGCGGGAAAAAGCACCACCATTGAGTGCATGCTGGGCACAAAAAAACATGACAGCGGGACGATCTCTATTTTGGGGATGGATCCGCAAAAAGACCGCAAAAAGCTGTTTGAGAGAGTCGGCGTTCAATTTCAAGAGGCTCATTATCAAGACAAAATAACGGTAGCCGAGCTTTGTGAGGTTACGCAGTCCCTTTACAAGACTTCTTTAGATTATACGGATTTAATACAGCAGTTTGGACTTTCCGAAAAATTAAAAAGCCAGGTAAGCGAACTTTCGGGAGGGCAAAAGCAGCGCTTGTTCATTATCCTTGCGTTAATTCCAAATCCCGAGGTTGTGTTTTTGGACGAACTGACCACCGGACTGGATACAAAAGCGAGGCGTGAAATTTGGAGAGCTCTTTCTGATCTAAAGGCGAAAGGACTGACCATCCTGCTGGCCTCTCATTTTATGGACGAGGTAGAAGCTCTGTGTGACAAAATCATGATTTTAAAAAACGGGAAAAGCATCTTTTATGGAACTGTGCAGGAAGCCATTGCAGCCAGTCCTTATGAAAAATTGGAGGATGCCTATCTCTGGCATACGGACGGGGAGGAAGAAGAGAATGAAAGCATTTAGCACTCTGCTCAAAACGGAGCTCAAGTTATCCCTGCGCGGGATAGACATGTTCATTTTTGCCATTTGCCTGCCTGTTGCAGTCGTGATCATTCTTGGGGCTGTTTTTGAAAATAGGTCCGCCTTCGATAGTGCGAACTATACCTTTCTGGAGCAATCCTTTGGAGCAGTAGCGTCGATTGCCATCTGTGCTGGCGGAGTCATGGGACTTCCTTTAGTCATCTCCGATTACCGCCATAAGAAAATCTTGAAGCGGTTCAAGGTAACGCCTACCAGCCCTTCCCTTATTTTAGCGGTACAGGTTGTAATCTACGCGCTTTATTCCATCATTTCGCTCATCCTTGTTTATGCTACGGCGACGATTTTCTTTGGGTACCAATTGAAAGGGGCGTGGTCCCACTTTATCGGTGCATACCTATTAGTGATGCTGTCGATGTTCAGCATAGGACTGCTGGTAGGTGGAGTAGCGCCAAACAGTAAAATAGCAGGTATCTTAGCCAGTTTGTTATATTTTCCAATGCTCATCTTTTCAGGTGCTACCTTACCTTATGAGATTATGCCCGAGGCACTTCAACAAGCAGCCGATATCCTGCCGCTGACACAGGGCATTAAGCTGATGAAAGCTGCTTCGCTTGGCTTGCCTATCCATAGTGTTCTACTTCCGGTTCTCGTGATGATTCTACTTGTGATAATCTGCACTAGCGTTGCGATTCGATTTTTCAGGTGGGAATAACAGCCGAGGGATATTTCACGGAAAACGATACGACGCCCCACCGCCTTACGTCCACGAAATTGACTGGCCGTGACGCGGTTTGGCGGTGGGGGTGTGTCGGCCGATTCAGCCAACTATGATGTCCGAAACAGTGGCATCCTTTTGCGCCTTTTAACTTGCGTTTTCTCCAATACAGGATGGTGAAAAAGCCAAGCAACAACAACAAAATCGCCAAAGCAATTCCCCATTCCATCAACAGGCCTGTCGCAAAGCAAAGCACAAGGAGCGCTTCGAAGATCAGAACAGAATACGCTCCAGCATTTACAACTAACGGATTGTACACTACCCCACCAGCAAGAAAATCGCTGAAAACAAGACATCAAGCGCATAACTAAACGCGATCATGGCTTATCACTCGCCTGCCCCTTCTGCCCTGTCGTGCTCAACAGAATCCATTAGTTTTCCGTCTTTCATACGGATTACACGATCTGTTGCTGATGCAACTAACGGGTCATGCGTGACGATAACGATGGTCACTTGCTTGTCTGCATTTATCTTGCCCAACAAAGTTACGATCGCTTCCGATGTCACAGTATCCAGAGCTCCGGTAGGCTCATCAGCCCAGATGACGCGAGGATTATGGACAATAGCGCGGGCAATTGCAACCCGCTGGGCTTGTCCTCCGGACAGTTCATGCGGCATAGCTTTCAACTTATCCGTTAGCATGACATCTTCAAGTGCCGCCTTTGCAGCTTTGTGGGCAACTGACCTCTGAGCGCCCTGACTGATAAGCGGCAATGCTACGTTATCAATGACATTCAACACAGGAATCAGATTGTATTGCTGATAGACAAAACCCATCGACGTCAATCTGAGTGCGGAGACATCTTTTTCGCTCATTTGGTGTATAGCTTGCTTATCGAACCAAATTTCGCCACTGTCAGCAGGCTCAATACCTGACAGCGTATAAAGCAACGTGGATTTGCCACAACCAGATGGCCCCATAATGCTCACCATCTCGCCCCTATGAATGTGCAAATCCACCCCTGATAATGCCACTGTTTGTGGAGTTGCTATGCCGTAGTTCTTACGAACATCTTTGGCTACAATCATGAGCGAGAAACCTCCTCTACCACGGGCATAAGACCTAATTGGGCAATCGTTCCCTTCGTCGTCGTTACCTCTCCCACATGCCCCATGTAGGCAATTGTACGGTCAGCGTTAAGCACATAGGCATAGGGGGTAAATTCCGGACGGTACACGTTATGGAATTCCTCAGCGGAAGCGGACAGTACGTCAAAGGAAAAGTCACAGTGCTGCTGGATTGCTTGGGCTTCGTTCACGTCACCATCAAATATGACTCCGTTTCTGTCCAGTGCCATCGCCCATGGAACGTCAGCAAAGTGTTTTTTCCAATTCTCCGTTTCCATATGAAACACTTCCGCATGCGCAGCAGTTAGGCAGCAACTCCCCAATCTCGGGTACAACACGTTGCCGCACTCCTTTTCCAAGAATTTCCTATAACCTATATGTTCCATCAGTCATCCTCCTCCCATGTTACTCTGTCCGACTAATCTGTATACGTCTTAATCCGGCTGTGCTGAATCGGTTGAACAACCAGATGAATATCAGCAATCCGATGATGAGACCTGTCACTTTCAGATAAGGGAACGAAAACTCAATACCCATCCACGCCAAACGCATCAGCATCTCCGAACCGAGCCTTCCGACCACAATACCGCTAATCAGCCCAACGATCCCAATCAGGCAACCCTCTATGATAAAAACCTGTTTCAACGATTTTCGACTTACCCCCATCTGCCATAACATAACCATATGGGGAACCCGTTCCTGTACAGATCGAATCTGAATCACATACATGCCGAGCAAGGCCATAAGCATCATGAATGACATAATGTAAGAGAACAGCATGAATTCAGCTTTAACAATCATCGTAATGATTGCCTGGTCCTCACCTGGTGTACTCACCGTAACACCAGCTGTTTTTATAAAATGATATTTCAGTGTTTTTATGGAATCTAGCGCCGTCACATCGGTATCAGTCAACTGTAACAGCGCATAGCCTTTGGGCTCTCCAGGCCACTTATAAGCGCCGTTTGTGCTATATTTATTGTAGAGTTCGTCAGCCACGATAAATACGCTGCCCTTTTGGAAGCGGTTATCATCACCAATGGCGAACGTTCCCGCTACCGTGACCACTTCCTCACCAATCAGGTTCTTTTCTTTACCCCCACCTTTCAGTAAACGAAGCGGAATCTGGTCGCCTACTTGGTACGTGCCTTCCAATGTATCATCCACGAGAACGACAGACGCTTGATCGCTCAAGGCCTGAAATACTTCTGCATCGCTCTGAAATTGCGGCGCACGGGAAGTGAGCGGCAATTGGTAACCTTCCCCTAGCCACTTTCCCCACACAACTTGCGAATATGCCCATTTGTTACCATTCGTAGAAGGTGTTACTTCGGTAAGATCAAGTGCATTGTCGGGAGATGAGACGAATATTCTGTACGTATCCATGTAAGCAGCACCTTGAACGATTTCTTGCACTTCATTCATATTGACTGTCAGCTTATCTTTTTCCCGCTCATCGACATAAGACATATAGGCGTCGGTAGCCAAAAAAGAATCTCTCTTGTTTGCAGCGGCATAATCTTCAACATTGGAAGCGAAACTTATCATCACAATCAAACAGCAGGATAATACCGTAAACAACAAAACGATGCCAAAGGAACGACTAAACCGCATATGCGGGTACTGTGTGCCTAACGTAACAGCCAAACGATCCAACCATCGATGCGGCAAAACAGAGGATGCCCGTTTCATCCAAGGTACAATGAGAAACATCAAATAGGCAGTTGTTATAATTCCAACAAGCCAACTTATAATCGAACCGAATACTTTTGCACTAAGCCTATCGCCATCTGAAAGCCCCTCTGTGGCGAAATAATTGAAATAAATGAATGCCACTATGACAAGGAGACAAGCTAAGATTTTGAGCAGACGCCTCTGTGCCGGATTCACACGATTATCCTCCTTGCCCATTAGGTGCAGAATGGATGTGCGCTTAATGAAACGCCCGACAAAACAAGCGAGGAGTAAGAAAACGATAAACATGGTCAACGCAATCCAGCATGTTGCCGTCACATCCACGTAGGGTTGGATTGGATAGGCGTAAGCGGAATACCGTTCCAGTAATTGTTCGATATAAAATACATTCACAGACAGCAATCCGAAACCGAGTACATTCCCGAGAACAACTCCCGATGTGGTAATGACCGCACACAGTAACGTACACTCACTTAAGTAGATGACAAAGCAGTTACGGTTACTGAGTCCAAGCGATCGGAGCACGCCAAGATAATATTTGCGCCTTTCTTTCAGAATATTAAACAACTGCGCCAACAGCAGAATTCCCGCGAACAAAGACACAGCGACAAAAAACAAAAATGGAGGCGTGAAAATACTCTCCACCATCGACATATGAGATAGCGCTTCTTTTTTGATTGGTCTCTCAATGAGATCAGTAAAGAAGGAACTGCCTGGTAATGATGAATACATCTTGTCCGTCGCCAGTAAGATACTGTGTGCGCTTGCCTCTGGAACGCCGAATATCTGATGCGCAAGCCTATCCGAGAGAATAACGGTCCCTTGTGCCCGCACTGTTCCGCGAAAACCTGTTAATCCGCTTTCCTCTGCTACATCACGAATCGTTACAGGCACTTCTTGCCCAGCAAACGAGATTACCATTGTTTCACCGGCACCAAGTCCCAACCGCCGTGCTAGCGGAACCGATACAATCGCTTCTTCTGCTGACAGGGGATCCGTAGACCACAGCGGTTGCTTCGGTTCTAATTCTCGAGCATGTTGAAAATTAAACCCTAATGCGACGATGCTATCTTCCCTGGCTTCATTATTATCCCCGCTGTGCACGGAAACGACCCGAGACACATAGGGAAGACTGGTAATATTTCTGGTTTGAAGCTTCGTTTGAACATCTTTAATCTGAGCCTCGGTCAAATCAAGTCCGACACGCGAATAAATCTCTGTACCAATTACACCAAAGTGGTTTTCTTCCCATTGTGATTTGCTATGGGTAATAGAAGAAATGACAAAATAACAAGAAAAAATCAGAACGACACCGATAGACCCTATGCATACGGTGAGTAGCGTTTGCCGTATCTGAGCTATGAAATTTCTGGCTCCCATTTTCCAAAATATACCCATTGTAGCACCAACTCTCTCTTACGGGCGCTTATAACCTTCGTCCCCTTAATGCAGACACAAAGAGTAAATCTAAAGATGCTCTTACGTATTCCGTAGGAATGCTCGCACACAGACATCAGGAGCGATCCTGATAATAGACCATCCCGCAACATGGATTAATCATTCACATGTGCATTCAATCTGGGAATAAGCGTACACGTCATCAGTAGCGCCATCCGAATAACGAACACAATGAATCTCCTCTTTAAATAATTTTATTTCAGTTGCAATGTCTATCATGGGTTTTGCACTTAACCCCCTTGTAGGTTGTTAACGCATTCTGTGAACAACTCTCATAATTTACTTAATTGTGTCGTACAAGTCTACTTCAATAATCTTTTTTTCCTTATGTCCCCATTCATCTGAAATCTCCAAATGCCAGGATCTTTGCAATCTTTCAAGTTTATTTTCTTCAATCCAATTATGTAGTTTTTCATATGTGCTTCTTATTTCATAATTAGGTCCCTTGTGTCTTATAACTGCATATCTTTGTTTAGGGATTACAACGGAAACCATGCCCTCCGGAACCAGACTAATATTATTTACCTCAACACATACCCAGTAACCATCCTCCTCTTCCGAGTAATCCCCGACGATAAATGCACCAATAAGTCTTACTGGGTTTACAACGTCATTAATCTCATTCAGCCTCTCTTTAAGTACAAAAGAAGCCTTTGGGATTTCATTGACATACTGGTCACCAGGACATACCACTCTTAATCCAACTAACTTCATTTCCTTAAGTTCGATCACTCTCACAGGACTCACTCCCTCTTTAGTTGGTTTTATTTGTAATTAATACTTTCCTATAACATTCTTGTAATTACGAATCCGTGTGGAATAAAAGAGCACCGGCAACTAGGTAAGTGCTTATATGATTTCAGAATTCTTCAGCTCTAATGATCAATTTCAGCTAACGTTACCGCATATACGACGCGACCCGGCCTTAGATAACTCTTATCTTAGGTCGGGTCGTATGCTGTCTGAATATTCTTCTTTGTTTATACATCTGACAAACAAGGGGCGAATGTGCCACAACGTAGATCATTGTACGGCGGGGTCCTTCTGGGAATATTCCCTCATCGTTTAGTAGTCTTTAATTATCAGGCGTGTATTCAATTAAATCTGATAGTTTGCACCCAAATGTATCGCACAGTTTAAATAATGTTTCTAATTTTGTCGTCTCAATATTTATTTCTTTATACAGTTTGTTAATCGAATTTCTACTCAGTCCAGATCTCGTCATTAACTCTGTTATATCATCTATTCGGTGCTCAGCCATTAAAACTCTGATATTACACTTTATCAAGCAGTTTCCCTCCCATGCTCAATATATTATCTTTCAAAATCATTCTTTTCAATAAAAAGTTATCATTTCACCTTATAAGGTTAATAATTCTCTTTACAATTAACTCCGAGGAGGTATATAATAACCTTACAGAGTTAAAGAGAGGAGGTAAGTCATTGCCTGAATCCTTCGAAGTCTTAGCTGAACCTTTAATTCGCAATCATATAGAAACGCTATATTCAAAATCAGACCTTGAACAACTTCTTCTGAATGTCAGAAGTATCTAAAACTAATTCGAGATTCTCTTCCAGATAACCTTCAACACACCCTACTTCTCTATGAAGACGTCCAAATTTCATTACAAACCGTTTTGGAAAGTAAAATATATTTACAAGGATTTTAAGATCCCTTATATCTTTTTAATGAATTACATATTCAAATGAATTAAGGGCCTTGCGGCCCTTATCTTTTTTATATTCTGACTCGGTCGTATAACATTCTTGTATCTACGATCCCGAGAGGCTTAAAGAAGCGCCAGCGACGGGTCCGACTGACTTAGCCTCGCAGGGTTGTTCGCTGAACCTTCTTCTCTGCCTGCCTCATCTTGCGTACCAAGGGCGAAGCTCGCAGCGTAGATACGGTGTTATACGATGTCCCCGCCCTCTTCGAATTATCCCTATGGATTATTTAATAGTACTGGTTTCATCTTATAGAGCAATTGATGTGAATCGACCTTTTCGTAATTCCATAACATAATAATTCGTAAATCATTTGCAGGATAGTACCAGATTTCAGACCGAAATCCCGGGGTACCTCCTCCAATTAATCGAAAGTCAGCTCCTATGAACCATCCATACCCATAACTTAGATGAGGATCAAAGGTCGTAACATAATATGGTATAAACATCTTATCCATTGTTTCCTGCTGAAGTAGCTCCCCTTTAAAAAGAGCCTCACACCACTTATCCAAATCATGAACTGTTGAAAACAGCTCTCCTGGTGCCTCAATATCGGTTAATTTATCATTGTCGGCATAAGTTATTTTGTCGTTTTCCAAAGTGTGTCCGTATGCTCGTCCAGGATTTATCTTCCGCGGATTATCAAAACCGGTAGAACTCATATTTAACGGTGAAAAGAACCACGTATCAAATAGTTGCTCATACTTCATCCCTGTCAGAGCTTCTAATATATATCCTAGAATGATGAATCCAGTACTACTGTATCCCCACTTTTCACCCGGAGTAAAATCCTGATTGAGGTGAATTAAATAATCTACAAAATCTTGTTTTTCTACTATTAATCTAGTCATCTCAAAACGCAAATTTGGCACAGCATAGATATCATGCAATCCAGACGAATGACTCAATAAATGATGAATTTTAATTTTAGGGTGAAGTACCTTGAAGTTTTCAACATATTTACCAGGATGATCATCAAGATTAAGCAGTCTTTGTTCATAGAGTTTTAGGGTTGCAGCGGCAATAAACATCTTCGTCACGGATGCAATATGAAATTTCGTACCCAATTTATTAGGAACACCTAGTTGAATACTTGCTTCACCGAATGATCTGCTAAATTGTTCTCTTCCACCTCTTGAAATCAATATATTGCCAGATAAATAGTTTTCCTTATTGTAGTTTTCAAATATATTTTCTAATTTTTCAAACACAAACTTCACCTCTTCTTTTTCTTGGTTTTTAGGTCTTTGCGGGGATTTCTTATCACGTTCTTTTATTTTACGACCTTAGAGGCTTACTGTTCGGTCACCTGCGGCGTGTAAGACTTGATGCAATACAGATTCCAGCAGCTTGACTACTTCCCGCATCCTTACTATCTCCAATGAATAATTGATGAAAATATTCGATCTATGTTAATCTGATATTGAGCCATGTTTGTTGTGTCAGCACCTACATTCTACATGAGGGGTTGAACATCGCTCTCTTCATTTATTGGAAGAAGCTATTGTACACAATTATACAGACTCAACCTGTTCTGATGACCAAGCATCTCCTGAATGTACTGCAAATCCGTACCGCTTCCAGCAAAGCGTTGCAAAAGAGTGACGTAGCGAATCGACGGCTACAAACTTTTGTCCAAGTCAGCATCATATTCGAATCGTTACGCCAAATCCCCCTTCACCGAACTTTTCCAAATTCATCCTCACAACGCCCCCCCTCCCTAAGTATACCTACAGAGTGTAATATTGGAAATATCATCGTACATAGAAAAAGAGACACCTCCTCCGCCTATAGGCAGATCGAAGTGTCTCCGATGCTCTCAGTTAACAATATATATGAACACTAGCTTTAATGGAGATTTTCGTGCGTTTTGCTAGAAATCATTTAGACTAACTCATCCCGTCATCTATAACATCCGTTTTGTTCGCAGCACTTTCAAAGAAATAAATCGTAAATTTGTGTAAAAGACACTTGTTGATGCGACTTGATCCCTCGAAAGTTCAGAAATTGCTGCACTGCTGCAGGATTCTCCGATACAACTAGCTACCCCGAAATTGAGTCCTGCAAATCTGCAGGATTTTTCCCAACTTCGGCCCCGAACGTGGCAAAAAAGGTCAAAAAGCTGCGCTGGTGCAGCTTTTTGACCAAATCGGCCTCCCAAAGGAGGAAAATGCTGTAGTTTTGCAGCATTTGATCCCCGCCCGAACGGAGCACGCAAGCCTCCCGCTAGCCCGGAAGCCCGGCCCGGCAGTCCTTAAGCCCAGCAGCGCTCCACCTGTGCACCTGCCAATGGCACCTGCCGAGCCCCTGCACCTGAACCTGCCCCTACCTGCCCCTGCACCTGCAGGGGCCAGGGGCTACTCCATCACCCGCGCCAGCTCGGTGAATATCACGCCGAGCGCATAGGCGCCGGCGTCGGGGTAGCCGAGGCTGCGCTCGCCAACCGTGCCGGCGCGGCCCATGCGGGCGACGATCGTCTCCGTATGCTTCGCGCCCTGGACGGCGGCTTCCGCCGCGGCCGCCGCTGCGGTCTTCACATCGTCGCCCGCTGCGGCGCTCCGCTCCCAGGCGTCCGCGAACGGCGCCAACGCGTCGATCAACGTCTTGTCGCCGACAACCGCGCCGCGGCCGAAGGAGCGTTCGCCGGTGTCCTGAATCCCTTTGACCACCGCCTGCATCATCTCCGCGAATTCCACCACCGTCAATTCGGTGCGATCCCCGGCATATTTCCCGGCCGCCCGGAACGCCGAGCCCCAGATCGGCCCGGAAGCGCCGCCGCAATGCTCCATTATCACCAAGGAGCAAGCATGGAAGAACTCGCCGATATTCCCGGCGTGATGTGCCAGAATCTCATGCCATTCGCGCTTCAATTGCTTGAAGCCTTTGGCGACGCTCATGCCGAAGTCGCCGTCGCCGGCATGCGAATCGAGCTCGCAGAAGGCCACTTCATTCTCGATAATAATCTCGCTCAACTTGTCGGTCAGATAGATCAAGTTGTTCAGCGAGAACACATTCCCCTCAATCTTCGCATAAGCTGGCTCCGTCTCGCAGCGATAGGACACCGCTTGCTTCTCCGCCGTTTCCACAGCCTCCTCCTCGACAGAGAGCGGCGCAAACGGCCCGCTGACCTGCAGTGCCGGCGTATCACAGTCCGCCTCCAAAAACGGCTTCAACTGCTCATCCAGCCGCATCACAGACACAGAAGCGCCCGCCATATCGATGCTTGTCATATAGTTGCCGACGAAGACCTTAACAATGGACACCTTACGGCTGCGAATTTCCCGCACGACCGCGTTCGCCAGCAGATACAACTCCTGCAGCGGCGAGCCGCCGAATCCGTTCACCAGCACCGCAAGTTCCTCACCCGAACCATCCTCCAGCTTCATATCGCGGAACAGATCCGCCACCATCTTCTTCGCCAGCTCATCCGCCGACTGCAGCTTCTCCCTGCGGATGCCGGGCTCGCCGTGAATGCCGACGCCGTACTCGATCTCATCCTCACCCAGCGAGAAGGTCGGCGTCCCTTTGGCCGGGACAGTGCAGGAAGTGAGCGCGAAGCCGATGCTTCTCGTGCGATCGATCGCGTGCTGGGCGACAGCCTTCACGTCCGCCAATTCCAGGCCCGCCTCGGCGGCGGCGCCGGCGATCTTGTGCACGAGCACCGTTCCGGCCACGCCGCGGCGGCCGACCGTATACAGACTGTCCTCCACCGCGATGTCGTCGTCCACTTTCACATAATCGACCTTGATGCCGTCTTCCTCCGCGAGATGGGCCGCATTTTTGAAGTTCATCATGTCGCCGCTGTAATTTTTGATGATGAGCAGCGTGCCCTTTGTGCTGGCGGATGCCTTGATCGCTTGATAGACCTGAATCTGGGACGGGGAGGCGAACACGTCGCCGCACACCGCCACATCGAGCATCCCCTGCCCGACGAAGCCGGCATGCGCCGGCTCATGGCCGCTTCCCCCGCCGCTGATCAAGGTGACCTTGTCCGCGTTCAGCTCTTTCTTCTTCACGATCTTATACTTACTGATGAATTCCAGCTCCGGATGAGCAAGCACCAGGCCGCGGCACATGTCCCGGACAAGTGTCTCCGGTTGATTGATAATCTTCTTCACGATTATTCACCCTTTTACTTAAATTGCTGGCCAATCTGATCCGCGACGCGAATCGCTGCCACCACCATCTCTTCATTAACCGGGAACGGCATCGAATGAATCGACTCTTCCGCGATGCAGGCTTTGGCCGCCACGTTCCGCAGCTCTTCATCCGTTACGCTTGTCACCCCGATATCGGCGAGACAGACCGGCAGGCCCACGCTGACGCAGAATTGCAGCACCTCATTGATTTCCGCCGTGCTCGCATTTTCCAGAACCAATTGCACCAGCGTCGTAAAGGCCACTTTCTCCCCATGATAATAATGATGGGTTCCCTCAAGCGCCGTCAAGCCATTGTGAATCGCATGGGCCGCCGCGAGACCGCCGCTTTCGAAGCCCAGGCCGGACAACAGAATATTCGTTTCCACAATATTTTCAAGGGCTGGCGTCACCAGATTCGCATCGCACGCCGCTTTGGCCTTGGCGCCATCCTCCAGCAACGTCTCATAGCACAGCTTGGCCAGCGCCAGCGCGGCACGGGTGCCGACTGCCGGAACTACCCCCTCCTGCTCGCCGCACGGCAGACCTGCATTGACTCGCGAATAGGAACTCGCCGTTGCTCTCGCTTCGAAGTAAGTAGAGAGCGCATCCCCCATCCCGGCGACCAGGAAGCGCGTCGGCGCATTCGCGATCACCGTCGTGTCGATCATGACGACCGTCGGGCTTTGCTTGAAATACGCATAATCGTCGAACTCGCCCTCCGGCGTATACAGCACGGCCGAATGGCTGGTCGGCGCATCCGTCGCCGCGATCGTCGGCACGATAATGAGCGCGTCGCCCTCCGCGACACATTTGGAGGTATCGATCGCCTTGCCTCCGCCCAGCCCGATCGTGCAGGCGCAGTTATGCTCCGCCGCAAGCTGCTTCAGCCGCTGAACTTCCTGCCGGGAGCACTCCCCGTTGAAACCGCTCTCAACTAGCGTCACTCCATAAGTCTTCATCGTATGCTCAAGCTTCGGCTTAACCCGCTCCACATCATCGGCATGGGCAATCAGCAGAGCCGATTCTCCGAAGGTTTTGATAAAATACCCCAGATTCAACAGCTCATTTTCACCTTGAACATATTTGGCGGGACTGATAAACGCTCTTCTCATATTCGTACTCCTCCTCTGCGAGATTGGTATCTCCATTATAGTGGCGGCCCGGGACAAGATCATGGTATGCTTCCTGCAAAATAAAGCGCTATCTTATCGTATTTTCTTATCCTATATTTTGAAAATGGTAATATCTTGTCCTGTGATCCGATTATTATGTGCTATAATAGGGAGGAGCGTACGGAAGGAGAATGAGTGATATGACCTCGCGTTTTAATCTGGACAGCATCATCGATATGGAAAAATGGCAGACGCTGCAGGACTCGCTCTCTCTCGTTACGAAAATGGCCGTCATCACGACCGATTATAAAGGCGTGCCGGTCACGAAGCACAGCCACTGCCAGAGCTTCTGCCAGGCGATACGCCAGGACGAGGCCTTGTCGCCCTACTGTCAAAAATGCGACGCCCGGGGCGGCCTGGAAGCGGTGCGGCTGAACAAGCCTTATATCTATCTCTGCCACTTCAATATTGTCGATATCGCAATCCCGATTATCGTGCATAATCAATATATGGGCGCGATTATGGCCGGACAGGTCAAGCTGCGCGACAACCCGATGGAACTGGAGCAGATCGTGAGGCGTCCCTCCAATGCCGTCGCCAACGCCAAGTTCCGCAGCCTGGAGCACGAATACGAATCGCTCCCGGTCCTGTCGTATGACGAAGTGGTAACGATCTCGGAAATGCTGTACCATCTGTGCAATTATATCGTAGAGGAAGCGATTCATAAAAACGCGACCATCGATATGTACCGCCAAGCCTTAACCGGCGCGAACCCGGTCCTCGATTCATTCGCCGATCAGGCGTTCCGCAATATTCAGACGATGAAGAGCGAATTGGAAAACACGCTGATCGACAGCCATATCAGCAGCATGACCAAGCAGAGAACGGCATCGTCCAACCCGATTCTGCAGCCGGCATTCGATTATATTTATACGCATAAAAGCGAAAACGTGAAGCTGGCCGCTATGGCGGCTCTGTGCCATGTCAGTCCGAGCTATTTCAGCCGCATTTTTACAAAGGAAACGGGAGAGAACTTCTCCGCGTTCATCCCCCGCCTGAAGATGGAATGGGCGAAGCAGTTGCTGGAGACGACGGATCGGTCCGTCTCGCAGATCAGCAACGATCTCGGCTTCAGCGAACCGAGCTACTTCATTAAAACGTTCAAAAAATTCGAGCGCATCACGCCGGCCCGCTACCGCCAAATTTATCAGCGCTAGATATCCGCTCCATCGCAAGCGCCGCAAGCCAACGTCCGTCAGACGCTGGCTTTTGTGTCTGCCGCGAAGCTCCGTTGAACGTCTTCCAGGAAGCTTTGGACCGCGGGAGCCAAATACCTGTTTTTCATATACGTCAAATACACCGTCCGTTCCAGCGCTGGCGAATCCATCGTTTTCCGGACAATCGAATCATCCTTCGGTTCCACTAAATAATTTTCAGGGATGATCGCCACGCCCAGATTTTCCCGGACTAAGGTCAATGCGGTCTCAAACCGTTCAATTTCAAATTGGATGTTCGGGGATGTGTGTTCAAGCGCAAAGGCTTCCAAAATATCCTCCCTTGTCTGGAACCCCTCCATGCTAATAATGAAAGGCTCCTCAGCCAGCTCGGTAAAAGCGATGGACTCCTTCGCGGACAAGGGGTGATCCCGATGCAGCACAAGCACCAACTTCTCCTTATATAATGGAAGCGATTCGATGTCCTCCTCCTCAATGCACTGATTGGTAATGATAAGATGGGTATGATATTTCCGCAAGGAATCGATGACCGCCTTCCGGCTCAACACCTCGATCAGCTTGATCCGCATCGAAGGATACCGGCCTTGATATTCGCGGATCACCTTCGGAACCCAATGCCTCACCGACTCGATCATGCCAATGATCAGCTCCCCGCTCCCGGTCAGCCTTACTTCCTGCATCTCCTTTTTTAAAATGTTCATATGGGACAGAAGCTGAAGCGATTTGGCATACAGCACTTTGCCGGCGTCCGTCAGCTCAATTTTGCGGGTGCTGCGTTCCAGCAAGGGCGAGCCGACCTCCTGCTCCAGATTTTTAATGGCGTTGCTTAGCGAAGGCTGGGAAATATGCAGCTTTTGCGCAGCCTTGGAGTAGCTCAACTGATCGGCAACCGTCACGAAATAATATAACTGCTTGATGTCCAACCTTATCTTCCTTTCTAATTTATAGCTACAAGCTATTAATTTATCAATATTATATATTTTAAATTATAAGAATGTCATCTTATAATGTAACAAACAACTGAATACAGGTCAGTACTCTGAGAGAGGATGGGAACATTGCAAAACAAGGTTGGATCTGATGTATGGACCGGACGGACGGATCATACTGAGAGAAGAAGCAGCTTTCGCTACCATCAAATCGTGGAACCGATCGAACTGGATACATGGCAGACCGAGTCGGCAACCCAGGCCAAGACCTGCGCCATCATCGGGTTTGAATGCGAGGAAGGGGTGCGGCGGAATCAGGGCCGAGTGGGCGCAGCCCAAGCTCCGAATGCGATTAGGCGAGCGCTCGCAAGCATCCCCTGGAGAGCGAAGGAAGGCCACCGCCTTGTCGATGCGGGCAATATAAGCTGCATCGGCGAACGGCTGGAAGAAGCCCAGGAAGCATTGGGCCGGGCGGTCTCCCGCATCCTGTCCGCAGCGGCGGCTCCCATTATATTAGGCGGAGGCCATGAGACCTTGTATGGGCATTATTTAGGGGTCCGCCAATATATCGGCGCAGACGCTTCGCTGGGCATCATCAACATTGACGCCCATTTCGATTTGCGCGCCTACGACCGGCAGCCATCCTCGGGAACGATGTTCCGGCAAATATTGGAGCAGGACAAGAGCAGCCATTATTTTGTGCTCGGCATTCAGCGCTTCGGCAATACGCAGGAGCTGTTCGACAAGGCGGACGAGCTTGGCGCGGGCTATATTTTGGAGGAAGAGATGCAGGAAGGATTGATGGATGAGATTACATCCGCCGTGCACGAATTTATCGACCAGCATGATTATGTGATGCTTACCCTGTGCACCGATGTGATCAATGCGGCATTCGCGCCGGGAGTCAGCGCTCCGTCCCCATTCGGGTTGAATCCGATGATTGTCCGCAGCCTTATCCGTACGGCAGCATCACACTCGAAAGCGCTTTCTTTTGATATTTGCGAAGTGAATCCAGCCGTAGACGAACAGGGAAGAACCGTGAAGCTAGGTGCTTACTTGACGAATGAAGCCATTATGGCCATTTTAGGGAGGGACAACGATGACACTGGCACTTAATCAAGTGAACACGATATTTTTGGCCGTCGCGCTGCTCGTACTCGGGACATTCCTTGTCAAAAAGACAGGCGTGCTGCAACGATTTTGTATTCCGGCCCCCGTGGTCGGCGGTCTGCTGTTCGCCATTATCGCCACGATTCTGAAGACGACGGGCCTGTTAGCCATTACATTGGACACCTCTCTCCAAAGTCTGTTCATGCTGACGTTCTTCACTACGGTAGGCTTGGGCGCCAGCTTCCAGCTTATCAAACTGGGCGGCAAGCTGCTCGTCATCTATTGGCTAGCTTGCGGCTTCCTCGCTCTGGCGCAAAACGTCATCGGCGTCTCCCTCGCCTCGCTGTTCGGCATCCATCCCCTGATCGGGATGATGGCCGGAGCCGTGTCCATGGAAGGCGGACATGGAGCCGCAACCGCTTTTGGACAAACCATCGAAGAGATGGGCATCCCTTCCGCGCTGTCCATCGGGATTGCGGCTGCCACGTTCGGTCTGATCGCCGGCGGATTGGTCGGCGGCCCGACCGTAAAGTATCTGCTGGGCAAATACAATCTGAAACCTGCCGAAGCGGCTGAAGAGGCTGCTGACGTGAGAGAAAACACGCAGCCAATCACGACCCATACCTTCTTCATTCAAGTTTTGCTCATCACCTTCTGCATGGCGTTGGGGACCTATTTGGGAGATCTGTTCTCGTCGGCAACCGGCTTCGTCCTGCCCGGCTATGTCGGAGCCATGTTCGTCGCCGTCATCGTCCGCAACTTCGTGGATAAATTCAAGCCCCAGGCCATCGACATGAAAAGCATCAACCTGATTAGCGACGTCACGCTTGGCATCTTCCTGTCCATGGCGCTCATGAGCATCAAGCTGTGGGAGGTCGCGGATCTGGCGCTTCCAATCCTCGTTATCGTGCTGGTCCAGGTCATATTTATCGTCCTGTTCGGTATTTTCATTTTATTCCGCCTGCTGGGCAAAAACTATGACGCCGCCGTAATGGTCGCAGGCTTCACGGGCCACGGCCTGGGCGCCACGCCCAATGCGATGGCCAATATGGCCGCGGTCACGGAACGCTTCGGCCCCTCCCGCCAAGCTTACCTGATCGTTCCGATTGTCGGGGCCTTTCTGATTGATGTGTTCGCTATGCCAATTATTATTACGACGCTAAATTTATTTAAGTAAAGAGTCTATCAGGCATCAATTCCGCTTCCTTATGAAATGAATCGGCTGAAGCAGATGAACCTTGTCATGCAGGCATCCGCCGCGAATCACCTCGAGCCCCGTCACTGCGCTGCGTTTTTCGTGTTTGCGGACAAGTTGTAAGGGCCTAGCTGCTTCGGAGTAAACGCATACGGCGAGTGTTCGTCCTTCAGCCACTTATTCCCCTTAATGATGAAAATATAAACGGCGATCACAAAATAAACCGTGCCCAGAATCCAATCCCGCGCGCTTGCAAAGTTGTGAGTCACGAGATGATAGATATACCAGCCGCCTATCGGAAAATGAAACAGGAGGACGGCGCCCAAGCCGGGATTGTAGATCGTTTTGGCTTTGATGTTGGCAAAGATGCCATGCCATATAAATTGGAAAAAGTCCATGAAGACAGGGGCAAGACCGAGCCAGATGAGATGCGGCACAAAGACGGGAAGTAGATAAAACAGATAAGCGATGCCGAGGTTGATGATCATGGCGGATTGGGTATTCAGCGGGAAGCGCTCCGGATGCTCGCTTCGAAAAATGACGCCGTTAAACAGCCCTCCGAAATAACCCGGCCACCGATATTCTTCGAATTGATGCACTACTATCGCCACAAAGCTGAGCCACAAAATGATCTCGATTTCCGGCATGCGCGCTCCATTGGCCACCAAACCGATGCATACGAAGAAAACGACGATGACCCCCAAATCCTGCCAATGATCTCTTAAAAATTTCATTTTCCCCGCTCCTTTTCTTCTCCATGTTCTGGAAAATAGCGTTCAAACAAAAAATCGATCTGCCGGTCGATAGGAGCTTGCTTGACTCCGGCCCCGGATTCAAGCAGCGGCTTCATTAAGGCGGGGAGAAAAATGGCGCCGAAAACTTGCGTAATCATCATCATTAACGAGTCCGGCCGTTCCTCCCCCGTCATCTCGATCAACATCTTTTGCAGCTTGTGAAATCCGGTAGCCCGCAAAAATTCCCCATATTCATGCTGGGACGCGAACATCGCCGATCCTGCGGCTATCGTATGAAGCACCAGCTCCGGATATTGCTGAATGACCTGAACGTAGCGGGCCAAAAATAATTTCAAACGCTCCTTCGGCGGCGCAGACACGTCATCCAGCACATCGAACGTATCGCGGAAGCCGACCAGCAAGCCCTTGATTGCTTCGTTGATCAGCCTATCCTTGGAACCAAAATAGTAATTGACAAGCGCGACGTTCGTACCGGAACGGGACGCGATCTTGCGTATCGTCACGCTGTCGAATCCTTCCTGCTTGATAACGTCCAACGTCGTCTGCAAAATCTTCTCTTTCGTATCATTGCTCTGGTCTGGCGGTGTCATCGAAACCCCTCCCTATTCCGAATGGATGTAAGATCGTTCTCCTTCCCCAGGCCGCATTAAAATGAAGCAACACATGAAGCAAAACACCATCTTAAACATTGTTTAAATCATTGTTTAACGAAAGTGCAGCACCTTTTCCAGATCAAAGCAAGCGATTCGGCATAATAAAAAAACCTCCTGCCCACCTGGAGCTGAAGGTTGTAATGGTTAACTTTGCGGAATTTCACGATTTCCGCCAAGGCCACGCCCGTCCAGATCGCAGAGCGGAGCAAGCCAGGCATGAATAATTCCGTTTCCTTTGGTGACAGTAAGATTGAATCTGACATGAAATGGAGGCTGCGCCATATGCCATTAGTGCCCTACGAGCCGTTCCGCCATCTGGAGACGATGCGGCGGGAACTGGACCGGTTCTTCGACCATGATTTTGCTCCCTTCAAGGCTGGAGCGTCATTTCTCGGGCATCTTAACGTCGATGTCTATGAGACGGAGCAGGAAGTGGTCGCCACATGCGACATTCCGGGCCTGGAGAAAAAAGAAGATGTACATATCAATGTCGATCAAAACATGCTGACGATTAGCGGCTCGATCCAACGCGTGAATGAAGTAAAGGAAGAGCATATGCACCGGCAGGAACGGTTCTCGGGACGTTTCCACCGTTCTATCGCCCTGCCGGCGCAAGTGTCTCCCGACAACGTGACAGCTACGTACAAGAACGGCGTGCTGGAGGTTCGGATGCAGAAAATGCGGGGAGACAACAAGAAGCGAATCGACGTCCAATTCCATTAACCGCTGCACCAAAACCTCCCGTCCAACAACCCCGTGGACGCGGAGGTTTTGCCGTGAAGCTTCCGGCTCTGCCGCCTCCGTCTGCGCTTTGTCCGCGCTTTATCCACGTTTCATCCGCATTTTATCGGCGTTTTACCCTCGTTTTGCCCACACTTTATCCGCGTTTTGCCCCCGACTTTTCCACCTCTCCATCTCGCCTTTTTCGGCTTTGTCTATACTTTTTTTCGGCTTTGTCATGCTTTTTTTCGGCTTCGTCATGCCTTTGCCTGTGTCTTTGCCTGGCTTTTTTTGCATCCTTGCTCCGCCTATTTCGGAGCCTTTGCCTCCCTCTACTGTTTCAACCGTTTGCCGTCCACATAGACTCGCTCGATCGCGGATCCGTCCTCCAGCACCTTGATATCCTCGAGTGGATTGCGGGATACAACCAGAGATCCGCCTTCTTGCCGGCCTCGATCGTGCCCGTCGAATCCTGGATCGCAAGCGCGACGGGCGATGTGCTCGTGGCGGCGACTATCGCTTCCATCGGACTCAGGCCAATGTCGCTTACGAGCAGGCCTAACTCCATCGCATAGAGCCCATGATCGATCGGAGCCCCCCCCATCAGGTCCGCCCCATTTAACCGGATTAATCTCTCCCGGCGAAGAGCGAAATGCACAATCTCCCCTTTCTGGCTACGGATGCGGCCTGAGCCGGTATGGCTCTACGCCCATCCTCACGACCGTACGGGGTAATTGCTCCTCCCACCTTTGAAAATGCTGCAAAATTACAGTATTCTCCTAGACCACGTTATTCGGAAAATAGAATCCTGCAAAAAAACAGCATTTTTCCCCGTTTGCTCCTGAATTGGAGACAAATCAGATAAAATGATGCAGCCATGCAGGAATTCTACCGATTTTGACCGCCAGGTCGATAAAATACTGTAGTTTTGCAGGATTCCAAGTAGTCGCTCTCCTTTCATAGATGGGAGATCTCAAAAAACCAGGGGCCATCGCCCCCGGTCTAATGAAAGTACGGCCGCGAGCAGAGTCCTTACGCACCTGCCTGCCATAAAAGCATGGTGAGCCCCGCACTACAGTAGGGCAGCTACCTAGAAGCACTAGAATACTGGCATTGCGCTATCAACGCTATCATGTAACCCATTCTGCAACCAGGCGGCCTCCGCACTCCTGTCGTAAAAGCAACGGGCACGCGCAATCATACCTTCCATCACCCGTTGCCACAGCAAACTCTTCCTCTCCCTTAGCACTGCCCCGATATTAGTTGTAAACAAAGCCTGTCAGCAGACAGAGTCACTCGGAGTAAATTTGCACGGCCTTGTTGCGACCACGGGGACACGACATTCAGCGGCAACATCATAATCAATGATGCAGATCGATCTCATAAATAGGGATAGCTCTTGTTCACAATCAATACATTCACCCGCCACGGCAAGCCTTCGCCGGGGCGGAACCGGATCGCCGCGCAGCCGTCCCGTCTCTGCGCGATCGGCACAATATCCGTCGCGAATTCGCCCGCCCGCAGCGGCCGTTCCGGCTTCCAGACGCTCTGCCCTTCGATCTCGATGGTTGTATACGAAGGGCTGGCGCTGTCTCCGGAGACGAAGAGCAGATCGTAGCGGCCCCGCGGCAGCTCGATCTGGAGCGTCGCCTCCTCGGTCCCGCCGATGAAATCCCGCCGAAGCTCATCCGGCGTCCCGCGGTCCTCCGCGATCAGCTCCCCGGCAGCCGCCCAACCGATACCCGCATACGGCGTGAAGGCCATCTGCGGCGTTAACGGGCGGAACTCCTGGCCCACGATGCCGTCCATATGGACCTGCCTCGGCAAGGCCTGCCCGTAATCCTTGGTCCGCGCCCCCGGACCGCAATCGATCCGGTAGGCGGCGAGGCGCGATTCCCGATAATTGCCGGCATAATAATCGAAGGTGAAATGATCCAGCATCTGATAATGCCGCGTGTCCCGATCCTTCCCGAGAAAGACCCGCCGGCCCGTATGCGCCTCGCGGACGCGCGGTGAGCTGCGGTCCGGACCCGGCATACCTGCTTGATCCGGAAAATCGGATTCGCCCGCCGCGCCGGACTGGCCTGTCACACCTGACTGAACCGCCACGCCAGACGGGGCTGTCACACCAGACTGAGCCGCCATCCCAGACGGGGCTGCATCACCAGACTGACACGCCATACCGATCTGCCTCGTATCACCAGGCTGAACCGCCACACTGGACTGGCCCGCATCACCCGGCCTACCGTCTGCCGACCGGCCTTTCGCGCCCTCGGCTCCCTCCTCCCCAGACAGAAGCAGCGAGAGACCGTCAACCGTCATCTCCGCTGGATACACGGCGTACTCTCCGCCGGCCTCCGTGTCGAAGACGAGCCGCCCCCGCTCCAGATGATGCGGAATCCGGCTCCACCCGGATTGGTCCAGCCGCGCCACAGCGGCTTCCGCCTCCGGGCCGAACGGATGGACCAGCACGGCCCGCTGGCCCGCCTGGCTCTTCAGCCGGACCCAGGCCGTCCGGCCTTCCCTCCGGGCGGCGCTGACCTCGAACGCGCCTGCCGCCAGCAGATTGCGGAAGCTGCACTCGTCCCACTTGCCATAAGGGCGAACCTTGTGTTCAACCTCATGCGCATACAATCCGGCCATCCGTTCCGGCTCCGGCTCCCCTGACGGGATGGCCGGGAACACCTCGATGGCGCCGGACCAGCTTTGCAGCAGCATTTCGTTGATGGCGGCGACCACCTCCCCGGAAGCCTCCATCATATGGGGATGATAAAGCGGTTCATTCGTAATATTGCAGTAGTTCATCCACCGCTCCGTCTCCTCCGCGAACAAGCCGTTGCTCCGCAGCGACAGATCGGTGCCCTGCTCGTAGAGCAGCCGCAGCGCGGCGTTCCCCTGGCCCAGCCGCGAGGCGGCGCAGGAGAGCCAGCCGAACTGGAACACCCCGAATTCGGTATGATGCTCCGCATACCGAAGCGTGTTCTCCGCCAGCTGCCGCAACTCCGGCGCGCTCTGCTTGCTGAACTCGCCTATCGGGTAGATCGGCATGAGCAAGGAGGGATGGCGCAGATGCATGTCGGCGGGCGCCCATTCCGAATCGCGCAGCACGCAGCCGTAGCGCTTCGACTCGCCCGTCGGATAAGGGGCCAGCCGCTCCGCCAGTTCGCTCCAGCGGCGGCGATCCTCCTCCGCCTCGCCCAGCAGCCTGTTCGCTTCAACAGCGATGCGAAGCAGATGCTTCACCGTCGACAGCGTGCTGACCGAATTCCGCGTCAGCGGCCCCTGCTCCGGCGAGATATCGGGGAAGACGCCATACATTCCGCTCTCGCCGTCCGCCTCAACAATCGCTTCGCAGAAGCGCAGAATGCGCTTGAACAGCGGATACGCCTTCTCCTTCAGGAACTCCCGGTCCATGCTGTAGCGGTAATAGTCCCACAGAAATTGCGCGCACCAGGGCCAGATGCTGTAATACAGCGCATGCGGATAATCGCCCGCGATGCCGTCCAGCCCGTAAAATTCCCGTGCCATCCGTTCCGCTTCCCCGGCATGGGAGAGCAGCCCGTCATGGAACGCTTCGGCGATCTCGAGATGATTCGCCGTATAGAGCGGCCAGAAGGCTGCCTGAATATTGACGTCCCAATACCACATGCTGCCCCATTTGGTCGGCTGCTTAATATCCCACAGGCCGTTCAGACCGCAGGCCTGCTCGGCCATTCTCCCGCCCTTCCCGCTGCTGCATGCGATCGCATACAGATTAATATGCCACAGATCCTCCAGCAGCGGATCCGGCAAGGAGACAGAAGAGCGCTCCCAGAAGCGCGTCCAGTGCGCCCGATGGCTCGCCTTCAGCCGCTCGATCCGGGCCGACTCCCGATTCAGCCGCTCGAGCGCGGCGGTCTCCAGATCCGGCGCCTCGGTCATGACGGTCGTCAGCAGCGTCACGGATGGGGCGGCGTCCTCAAGGCGGATTCGCATCCCGTCGGCGCTGATGTCCGCTATCCCCTTCGCTCCGGCCATTCTCGTCATGACGAGAAAAGTAAACGGATCGTACGCATCCCGATCCTCGCCGTCCGGATAGAAGGAGCCCCGATAGCAAAAGGTCGTGTCGTCGACCTGCCAATAATCCGCGGCCAGCTCCGCATATCTCCGGGCCGGAAGCGAGAGCGACACCGCTTCCAGCAGCGAGGGCGATGTCTGCCGGATCTCGCACAGGACATAGTCGCCGTCCGGGGCGACTATCGTGCAGGCGTCCAGCTCATCCTCCCCCTGCTCGATCCGCAGCCGCACGCATGCCTGCTCGACATCAAGCCGCAGGGCATAACGGTTGGGGTCCGCCAGCTTCGCGGACGGGAACAGCGCGAGCTCCCCCGTCCCATAATGTGACACGCCGCCGGCCGGCTTGCCGTAGCGGCGGTGCAGATTGTGCTCCGACAGCGCGTCGCCGTACAGGAAGAACGGCTCCCGCTCCGGATCGCGGTACATCTCGCGCGCCCGTGTCTTCAGTTCCTCATAGGTGCGGCCATACATCTTCCCGTAAGGGCGCGGCTCTTCGCGGCGGTACGAGTGGCTGTAGCGGCGAAGCTTCCGGTAATAGACCTCATAGTGATTCATCGCCAGCGACAGCTTATTATCCTCGAAAAACATCATTCCGCCGAAATGCCCGTTGCCGAGCGGCAGCGCCTCGTTCCAGCCGCTCGGGGCATTTTCATAGATTACCGTATGCATGATGCCGCCTCCTTCGCCTGCTTCGCTTCCATTCGCCGCCTACCAATAGCCGCGCCAGTCCGTTCGGGCCCGCACCAGCGCCTCGAAATAAAAATAATCGCCCCAGATGCAGCATTCGTCGACGCCGTTGCCGAGCGGCTTGCCGTAGACGGCATGGAGGAGCACTCCGTTCGATTCGGGCCGCGCGGCCGAAGTGTAGCGCGCCGCCAGCGAATCGAGCGTCAGCAGCGCCGCATTCTCATACAGCCGGCGCTGTTCATGCGCCAGCGGCAGATGCTTCGCCAGCTCCATCATCCCGCAGGCTGCGATCGCCGCGGCCGAGCTGTCCCGTTCTTCCTCTCCTTCGGTGAAGATCAGATCCCAATAGCAGACATAGTCATCCGGCAGCCGGTTCAAGTAATAATGAGTCACTTTCTCCGCATGCTCGAGCAGCGCCGCCTCCCGGGTATAGCGGTAACTTAGCGGGAGCCCGTACATCGCCCACGCCTGGCCGCGCGACCAGCAGGAATCGTCGGCATAGCCCTGCGCGGTCTTGCCGTACTTCGGCTCGCCCGTCTCCGTATCCATATAGAACGTGTGATACGTCGAAGCGTCGCCGCGAATGAGATAGGTCGCCGTCTGCCGGATATGGCGCTCCGCCGCCTCGTGATAGCGCGCATCCCCGGTCATCTCGGAAGCCCAATAGAGCAGCGGCAGATTCATCGCGCAATCGACGATCATCCGCCCGCGCTGGCCCGGATGATTCAGATTGCCCCATGCCTGAATGATGCCCGCCTTCTCGAAATAGCGCTCCATCAGCAGGTTCGCGGCCTCCAGCGCGAGCGCCTTCGCTTCCGTATTGCCGGTGAGCTTGTAAGCGGCGATGCAGGACAGCGTATAGAGGAAGCCGAGATCATGCGTCCCGGTCGCGATCCGCTGCTCGATCCGCTCCTTGTAGCTCTCCAACTGCTGCTCGGCCGTGTTCCGGTACTTCGCCTCGCCGGTCACTTCATAAGCCAACCAGAGCATCCCCGTCCAGAAGGACGAGGTCCACTCGGTGTTCCCGATGGCCGGATAGATGAGCTTGACGCTGGCCGGCGCCGGGAACCGGCGGGCGAACGGCTCCAGATTGCGATCGATTTGGCGAAGCACATATTCAATCGCCTGATCGCATTTTTCTGTGCTCCATACCGCTTGCCCGCTCACCCCGAAGCGAAGCGGATCCGCGATCGCTTCCCGAACGATATTCGTGGTCATAGATTAGCCTCCTTATCGCGTTCGCCAGAGGAACGCTGAATGCTGATGCGGTACTTGCCCGGCGTCACCCCCTCCAGCTTCTTGAAGGCCCGAATGAACACGACGTCATTCGTATACCCGACCAGCTGAGCGAGCTGCGCATTGGTGAGAACGGACTGCGCCATATGCGCCTTCGCCAGATCAATCCGGGCGCGGGTAATGTAATCGGTCAGATTCTGATTGCTCGCCTTCTTGAAGAAGCTGGACACATACTGGGGCGTCATGCCGAAATGATCCGCGATCATGGCAAGTCCCAGATTCTGATCAGACAGATGAAGATCGATCATCTGCATGATGTCCGCCAGGAGCTGCTTGCCGTGATCGCTCCGAGCGGTCTGGAAAGAGGCCGTAAGCCGGGCGAACAAGCGCTTCGTCTCGGCGTGCATCTCTTCCACGGTTTTATAATTGAACAGATTTTTGATCGGATCGATATTCGGACCCAGCAGCGCTGTATGATCCGTATTGGTTGAATTCGTAATCTTCAGGAAGGTGCTCATAATATTGAAAAACAGGCACATCCCCAGCTCGAATGTCGTCTTGGCCGCGTTGAAGTTCATCTCGTAAATATTGTCGAGCAGCTTCCCGACATTGTCGGTATCCCCGCTCTTCACGTGGTTGACCAGTTGCGCCTCGAACTCAAGCGGATAATAATAATGGGGGGTCACATCCTGTAACTCGCCGAAATGGATGACCGCATTCCGCCCCCGGAACATGCGGTAATCGAAGGCCGCCATCGCTTCCAGATAGGCATGGCCAATCTGGGCGGGACCCTCATGAATGCCGCTGACCGCGATCGTCAAGGAGATGCGGAACCGGCGGTGCATCATGTCCAGCAATTGCTCGGCGATCTCGTGCAGATCCTGCTCATGAACCTCCGTCAGCGCAGGATCGAAATTGCAGAGAAACCCTATCCGATCCCGCTCCAGCTCGACGGCATAACCGATATGGCGGGCCTGAATCAGATCGGTTCCGATGTTCGAGATAATGAAGCGAATCTGCGTCCACTTCGCCTCCGTTTCCTCGCTCGCATACCCCGCAATATCTTCCGCCTGCACGATAAAGACGGCGAAGCGATCGGACAGGAACTCCATATTCAAGAAGTCGAACTGAGACTCGAGCGGCTCCCGATCAAGATCCACATACCCCCGGATAAGGCGCGAGAGAAAATTGCTCCGGATGACCGGAGCCTGCTGCAGCAGACGGCTGCGCAGATGCTTCCCTTCGAGCAGCGTCCCCTCGATTGATTCGCGGATGAACTCATACTCATTTCCCGGCCGCCTCCGCTCCGGCTTGCCTTGGATCAGGGCGTCGACCATTCGTTTGACGGGACTATAATGGCGGTAAGCGAGCCAGTAAGCCGTCGCCCCTCCGCAGGCCAGCGCCGCGATCAAGACGAAGAGCGCGATCCGCTTCATGCTCTCGACCCGCTGCAGGAACCGATCCTTCGGCATCACCGACACATAATGCCAGCCGGCCTCCGCGGATGAAGCGTAAGAGACGATGCTATCGGTACCATTCCAGGCGTAATCGAATAACCCGGAGCCCTTCGCCAACCGCTCCGCCATCTCGTCAGGCACCGCAAGGCCGGGATCGGTAGCCGCGATAATCTCCCGGTTAGGGTTCACGATGAAGATGGTGCTGTCGTTCGCCAGCTCGATCTGCTTGAACATTTCCTGCACCTTCTGCTCGTCGATCAAGACGACCAGCGAGCCGCGCGTCCCGCTCACTTCATAGATTGGAAGCGATTGCACATACGTGATCACCTGAGCCGGGCTCCCGCCATTGACGGGATCCTGCAGCAGCGCAGCCGAAGGCAGGTAGGCCATGCTGTGATAGCCATCCAGCATCCCGGAGCGCCATGCTTCCTCGTCCATATCCGCATACGCATAATACTTTTCATAGAAGGTGCTCGCGTCGGTGCGCAGGCCCGGCTTCAGAATCAGGTCTCCCGCCTGCAGATGGACGTAGAAATCCTTCACGAAGCCGCTGGCGAAGCTCTGGTAGCGATTGAGATAGTCACGCACGAACTCGACCTGCTTATACGACTCCTCGATTGCCGTTCCGCTGGAGCTGAGCAGGGCGGTCAGCTTCGGATTCAAGGCAACCTGCTTCGCGAGAATATCCAGCTCCTTCAGCTTATGATCCATCGATAGCCGAAGCTGCTCCAGCATGGCCGAATTGGAGCGTCTCGCATTATTTTCGAGCACATCCTCCACCATTGCATAGAGGAACAAGCCCATGGTGACCGGAATCAGCAGCAAGCACAGATTCGACACAATCATCGCCGTCAAGACGCGGCTTAAGCTGCGTTTGCGAAGCTTCAGAAGAAGGTTCACTATCGATCGCATGATGATCCCTCCGCTTGTTGAATTTGGAATGAATCATGTATCCTTCGTGATCGATCCCCCATTCCCTTCCTCTCCCTTTTGATTTGGGACCGCCAATCCTCGAAGCCGCCGGGCTTGCATCCTTGGCACCAGGACTGAGATGCGTCAATCGCGCCGCTCGGCCCCACTGCTGAACTACTCTTTAATCGCCCCGATCAATACGCCTTTGACAAAATATTTTTGCAGAAAAGGATAGAGCACCAGAATCGGCAGCGTCGAGACAATGATCGTCGCATACTTGATCGTCTCCGCGATCGCAATCCGATCGCCAGCCCCGGAATCGGTCATCATGCTGTCCGTCGAATTCGTAATCAGAATCTCGCGCAGCACAAGCTGCAGCGGGAACAATTCCCGATCGCGCATATAGATCAGGGCGCTGAAGTAGGAGTTCCAATGCCCGACGGCATACCATAGAATCATGACCGCGATGACCGGCATCGATAACGGAATGATGATGCGGAACAGAATGACGAGATCATTGGCCCCGTCGATGCGCGCCGATTCCTCCAGGCTGATCGGAACGGACTGGAACCCGGTCCGCATAATGATCATGTTGAAGGTGCTGATCGCCCCCGGTATAAGCAGGGCCCAGACCGTATTCAGCATGCCGAGCTTGTTGATGAGCAGGTACGCCGGAATCAGTCCCCCGCCGAAGAACATCGTAATGACAATCAGCAGCATGAGAATATTTTTGAAATACAGATTGCGCCGCGACAGCACATAAGCCCCGATAGCCGTCAGGAGCAGGTTGATCGCCGTGCCGCAGGTGACATAGAACAGCGTATTCCGGTATCCCGTCGTAATCATCGGATTGTCGAATACGGCCTTATACGCGCTGAAGTTCAGCTCCAGCGGCGCCAGCAGCAGCCCGCGATGCTGAGCGAGCGAGGCCGGACTGCTCAAGGAAGCGAAGCCGACATAGATGAACGGATACAGGGTTACGAAGCAGAGCAGGAGCATCACTATCGTATTGAATCCGGTAAACACTTTCTCCCCCAGCGAGGTTTTCAATGGCCCGCCTCCTCTCTACCATAGTTTGTGCTCGCTGACCCGCTTGCTGATCGTATTGGAGACGACCAGCAATATAAAGCTGACCACCGAGTTGAACAAGCCGACCGCCGTCGTGAATCCATAATCCGAATCGAGCACCCCTCTGCGGTAGACGAAGGTGGAGATGACATCCGCCGTCTCGTACGTAAGCGGACTGTACATGAGCAGCACCTTCTCGCTGCCGACGCTCATCATCGATCCCATGTTCAGGATGAACATAATGACGATGGTCGGCATCATGCCCGGAAGCGTAATATGGAGCACCTGCTTGAAGCGCCCGGCCCCGTCGATCTTGGCCGCTTCATATAAGGTCGGATCGATCGTGGCGATCGCGGCCAGGTAGATAATGGATCCCCAGCCCAGCCCCTGCCAGATGCCGGAGCCCACATACAGCGTCCGGAACCAGCCCGGCTCCGACATGAACGGAATGCTGTCCACTCCGAACAAGCCAAGCAATTGATTAATCAGCCCGTCCCGCGCCAGAAAATCGAACATCATCCCCACCACGACGACAATCGAGATGAAATGCGGCAGATAAGAGATCGTCTGCACCGTGCGCTTGAAAATCCGGCCCCGAATCTCATTCAGCAGCAAGGCCAAAAGAATCGGTGCGGGAAAGGCAAACAACAGCTCGTAAATATTGATCAGGATCGTATTGCGAAGCAGGCGGCCGAAGTAATAGCTGTTAAAAAAGTTCTTAAAATGATCGAAGCCGATCCACTTGCTGCCCCAGATGCCGTCCGCGACGCTGTAATCTTTGAAAGCCATCAGCAGGCCGTACATCGGTCCGTAGTGGAAAATGGCGTAATAAGCGATAACCGGAAGCGCCAGCAAATAAATATACTTATTCCGCTTCAAGTCCTTCTTGATAAGGCTCCGCTTGTCGGACTTGCGGCCGCGTTTCTTGGCCTTCTTGTCGGGCTGAACCGCCGGTGGTGAAGCTGCCATCCGTGTCCCCACTTTCCTCGTTGTTATGGAAGAAGCGAGAGAGAATCTCCCGCTTCCCGCCGGTTAACGTTGGTTGTAACGCTCCAGCGCGTTCTGCTGAATCCCGATCGCTTCCTGAAGCCCCATGCCCTCGATGGTCTTGACATATTTGTCGAAGTTATCAAGCGGCTCCTGCCCCATAATGAACTTCAAGTACATCTCATCCTTATAGGTGTTGATATCGTTCATAATGGAAGCATAGCGGCTGCTCTCTTCGCTGTTCGGGGTCGTGCGCGGCAGCTTCAGCTCCAGCGTCGGCTCCGCCCAGATCTCCTTCGACTTGAGCTGGTCCGGAGAGGTGGTATATTGCTCGTCGAAGCGGATATCGAGCATGAACGGTCCGCTGAACGTCGCGCGGTTATGCTGGGACATCGACTGGATCAGCGGAAGCCCGTTAGGATTGTTCAGCACCTCCCGCTTGAATGCCGGCTTGCCGTTCTCCATCGTGTAGCTGACGCCTTCCTTGCCGAAGTTGAACAGCAGGGTGCCCTCCTCCGAATAAGCATAATCAAGCCATTTTACCGTCTCGACGGGATTTTTGTTGCTCGTCGTAATCGCGGCCCCAATCCCCGTATACGCGAAGTCCTTATATCCCCAAATCTGCTTGTCGCCCTTCTTCATGACGGGATACGGAGCGGCGACGAGATGGAAATTCGGATCCTTTTCCTTCATGAGCGTATTGTAGTTCCCGATCCCGCTGCCCGTATACAGTACGGCCGCGCCGATCTGCCCGCCGGTGATCTTCGCTTCCAGCAGCTTCGCATCCGTGGTGGCGAAGTCGCGGTCCAGCAGCCCTTCCCGGTACCATTTGTTCATCAGCGTCAGGAACTCCTTGAACCTCGGATCCGTCGGTCCATACTTGACGGTGCCGCCCTCCTGATAGAATCCGGCATTGATGCCGAAGGCGCCCAGGAAGGCCGTCGAAGCGTCCACATCGCCTTTGGCCAGATAGAGCGGAATCTCGTCGGCCTTGCCGTTGCCGTTCATATCATTCTCTTTGAACGCCTTGAGCACGGTGTACCATTCATCAATCGTCGTCGGCATGTCCAGGTTCAGCTTATCGAGCCAGTCCTGCCGGATCGTCGGCCCGAGAAATACTTTCAACCGATCATGCGAACGAATGAACGGGAACGCGTAGATGCTGCCTTCATCCGTCATAATCTCCTTCTTCCAATCCGGATGCTCTTCCAGCACCTTCTTCAGGTTCGGAGCATGCTGATCAATTAGGTCGTTCAGGCGGATGATTTTGCCGTCCTTGATCGCTTTTTCGGGGCCCCCCGGATAACTGGTCCATGAATATTCGATGACATCCGGCAGCTTATCCGAGGTCAGCATCAGATTGAACTGCTCCTTCGCTTGTTGTCCTTCCGGCGGATGCTGGAAGTCCACCTTGACCCCCGTGACCCTTTCCAATTCCTTGTAAGCCTCGATTTCATTGTAGCTTTTGAGCGTGGCGGAGACTTGGCTGACCATCTGAACCCAATACGTCAGATTCGTCAGCTTCTCGGGCGGCTGAGCGCCGTTCGCCTCTTGCGCGTTCGATCCGGAACCGCCGCTGCAGGCGGCCAGCGTTAGCGCCAATAGGGCAGCCAGAATCGCGATGCCTGCGCGTTTTGCGCGATGCCGATTCACGCGACGCCACGGATGAACCCGCTCTGAGACCTTACATACCTTCGCTGGATTCATTTGCTGTAATTCCTCCAATACCTTCGGCACCTTCAGTTCCTTCGGTTCCTTCATTCACATGCCCCCTTCACCTGAAATGTTCTCCTCTCTTGCCTTACTCTTTTTACGATACCGGAATGCTCCGGTCCTTGAATACTCCCGACTTTACCGCCGGGACCGTATGAATTTAAGATCGGGGACTGCTTATTTTAAAAATGGGCTGACGATTTTTAAGGTAATCCGGCGTTCTTCCCTATACTGGCGCGGGTTGCTCCTCTGCTTCCAGAAGCAGAGAAGCCATCCTTCCCTGCGGAAGAATGGCTTCCAATATGAATGTCGATTCTGCGCATCTTGCAGTTGCGCAATAAGGCGAAGCAGTTCCCCGGCTGTCTGCTCGTCGATATGCTTGCCGGACTGGGCCTGAATGAACTGCTCCAGCGCCCGATATGTGTCCAGGTCGTTCAAGTCCCCCTTCTCCACCTTCGCATGACTTTTCAACGCCTGAACGATGCCGCGATTCGTAATCCGCCCCTCGGCCTCCGCCCGATCCATCGCCTCATACAGATCCTGCACCGAGACCGCCTTCACTACTGTGAAGGCAAGAGTTGCTTCACGAATATTCCCTGCATGATCAGACGCCGTAATCTTCAATTCATGACGTCCTGCCGCTAGCTCCGACGGAACGATGATATAAGGAGCCTCCAGCGGAACGCCATCCAGCAACACCGTAATCGCCTGCATGCCGCTCAAGGCGTCAGTCGCCGCAATCGGCAGCGTGACCGGGGCGCTGCCATAGACGGTCTCTGTAACCGAGGCTTCAATGACAGGAGCCGTGCGGTCGATCTTGACGCTCGCCATCACCTCGTCGCTCGTTACTCCGGAGAGCTGTCTCACCCTGGCATAGACGTTCGTCACGCCCTCGGCGTCGATCGTGAACGGCTCCCGGTATTCGATCCATGTGCCGTCCTCCCCGATCTTGTACTGATTTCTCAAGCCGGAGCCTTCCTCTATCGGAGCGGGGTTAGCCACCTTTACCTCCACCTTCTCCTTGGTCCACTCCTGATCAGGCGCAAGCTCAATGACCGGCGCCTCGATGCCTTCGCTCTCGCGCAGCTCCCAGATCGGCTGCGAAGGCTTCGGCAGGTTCAGGGCCGCGATCTGGGCCTTCACGGTGCCGGGCGTATATTTGACGAACCATTTATCGAAAAATTCGGTCAAGTCCTCCCCCGCCGTCTTCGAGGCCATGACGACAAACAGGTCAATCTTGGCCTGATTGTCCGCCGGAAGCTGATTCGCCGGCATTTCGCGATAAGCGCGGTGCAGCTCGCGATAGAAATCCCAGCCGTAAGCCAGCGACAATTGGCGGAACAGGACCAGGTTGACGAACAGATCCTGGCCGGACTTGCCGTATACGGTCGCGGCCGGATCGCTCTGCTCCAAATAATCCCGGGCGCGATCATAGAAATCCTGGCCTTCATGATTGCGGGTGAGCAGATTGCTTGGATTGCCAAACTTCTGCTGCACGTACAGGGAGTAAATATTGACCGTCACTTCCCCGGTGACGTCCCAATTCCACGGGCCCTGCTGATATTCATGCCCGGTCTCATGCCAGAAGCCCCAGCCATTGCGCGTGACCCGCTCGATATCGACCGCATGCGCCGCCGACGGATCGATCTGGAACATAATCGGGTAGCCCGCATGCATGAAGCCGGCGCTGATCTGACGGTCCGCCACGTAGCGGAACGGAAGATTCACGCTGCGATGAGGCAGCGGCGCATCCGGAGACAAGCCGGCGGCTTCATCCGTGTAGTCCACGATCCGATCCCATTGCTCCAGCAATGGCTTCGGAGTGCCGAGATTCCGCACATATTCGGAAGGCAGCGTCAAGATGACCCGGCGGCCTTGCAGCTCGGCCCACGGCGCCGGGCGCTGGCTGATGGCCGATCTCCACTCTTCCTCCATCGTCTCGCCGAGCACATAATAAGGAGCCTCGACCCCGCCCTCAATCGCAATCTCCTTCCGCACGCCTGCCTGCGGCTTCGTCGGAATGAGATAGAGAAGTCCGCCGTACGGGCTGCGAATCCGATTCTCGCCCGGCGCCAGCGTCTTCCGCTGGGTGACGACCGGAATGCGCTTCCATACGTTTTGGCTCGTCAAATTATCCGTATGCGCCCCCGCCTGCACATCCAGCCCGGAAGTTCCTTCGGGAGCATGAATCGTCAGCCATTCCCCTGCCGGCGCATATAATCCGGTGCTGATCCAATTTTTCGGCACCGTGCCTTGGCGCAAATCATCGAAGGTCGAGTAGTCAAAATCAACGGTGACCGTCTTCTGCCGCACTCTCGGCGCATCGGCGGGAACGGGGCCCGGGAAGTTGTCGGCATACGGGGATTTGGGAGCGTCAAGCTGATTGCCGACGAGACTTAACTTATACGCGAGCAGGGCGCTGGAATAAGGAGCGAGGGAGCGGTCGAGCGGGAAGCTCAGATCCGTGTCCAGATGCTCGGCATCCTGCTGAATCCGCGCATACATCGGACTCTCAGGGGTCAGGCCGCCGAAGGTGCCCCCGGTGATGGCTGCCAGCACCTGCAGCTTCTTCTTCGCATCGGCTCCCGCCGGGCCTATCCCGAGCTGATTGGGATCCAACTGCCCGGCTTCTACGAGCTTCGCTTGATCGACGAGAGCAGCCGCGTGATAATGGTTTGCCGCCTCTTCCGTCAGCCTGGGGAGCGTCTCCGTCTTCGTGGTGGCTGTATTGTTCATCAGGCCGAGCCCCATCCGGTTCAGCAGCCGCTGCAGAGGATAATCCTCGCTCAGCTTGGCCGCGCGTCCCTGGTACGTCTCCCCGAGGAACACATTCGGATATTGCTCCATGACCCATCCCTTCATCGCCACGACGATGCTGCCCCCACGCTCCACGTAGGAAGCCAGCGCATCGATCTCGTCCTGCTTCATCGTCGCGTCCACATAGGCCACCGGGTAGCGGGCGGGATCCAGATCGAACGCAAGGAAGGAATCACTTCTCACCACTTCAATCGGATAGCGGGAATCTGCGGAAAAGTTCTTGCTTGTCGCCGTGAGCAGAGGCAGCGTGCCTGCGCCGTCGAGCGCATCCTGGTACGTGAGCGGCTCCGCTTGCTCGGTGGCCCAGATGAGGAGATTGCGAGCGACCGTGCGGCGTTCATCGGTCATATCGGAGGTGAATTTGAAGTAAGAATCGTCCCCGGCGACGACGACCCGGCCGGCGCCGTAACGGGCAGCCGCCAGAATCGGCGTCGTATCCGGATTGGCGGCCAGCACGAAGGCGTTGTCCCCGATGGCGGCGACGCCTCCATTGTAGGTGGCCGATACGGAAGGATATCCCCCCAGGTCACGGTAGATCACATCCAGATCATGCTGCGAAGCTGTGCGCGCCCCGATCCCGCTCCCGGGGTCGGTTTGCGTCCGCGACTTGGCGGCGGAGCCGTTGTCTGCAGCATATGCGTCTGCGGCGGCGGAGCCCTTGTCTGCGGCATATGCGTCTGCGGCGCCGGCCCCTGTTACAGGCTGCCCCATCAGCATGAACAACGCCAGCGCGCATGCCGCGATCCGCATCCGTACGCCTCGATTTCTTTTACTCAACATCATCCATCCCCTTTGCCTCGTAGATTCTCCTTACGAGATGAACATACATGAAGGAGGCGCGGCATGAACACCAACGATAGTAAAGATATCACTGTACTTTTTTAACAGGCGGTAGTGATAGAAAAAGAGGGCTCCCCTGGACGAGGGCCCTCGGTTCCGCGGGCGAGGGGGGCCCCGGCTGGAAGGTTCTTCATCGGCGATGAATTCCCCCGGCTGCAATGACGCCGCAATAGGACGGAAGCGCCCCTGTGGGGCACCGCGGCTGCTCCCTTGTCCCGCTAAGCCTGACCGGATGCGTGAATAAGACCAGCATCCGATACACTGAAGCTCCAAAAATGCAGGATTTACCTCACAGCCGCTTAACGCTCACTGGAATCCTGCAAATATACATCATTTTCAACCCGTTACGGCTCCAATTCGGCTGCAACGGCCGAATTCCTGCAGCCACGCAGGAATTGCAACGAATTCCCCCATCATCGCGATAAAAAGCTGTAATTTTGCAGGATTTCCACGTTTGTTGCCATGTTGCTGCCATGAACCGCAAAAGAATGGCGACCTGGCCCTGGAAAACCGGTCGTCCAACTGAAAATTGCCGGCTTATACCACTCTTACCTCCAGCCGTTTATTGTTTTTTCCCTTGCTTTTCATATCGGTTATCTCCATCCCGCCAATTTCTCCGGTGCTTCGGACGTGGGTGCCCCCGCAGGCTTGTTCGTCGACCGATCCGATGGCTACGAGACGGACGGCGCGGACAGAAGGCGGCAGCAGGCTGGCGACCGTCTTAATCATGCCCGGAATATTCTCCGCCTCTTCCCTGCTGACGGTCCGGTATGAGATCGGGAAATCCGCCGCAATGATGCGATTCGCTTCCAACACGATCTCATCCCGCTGCTCCGGCGTCAGGTCCTGAAGCTGGTTGAAGTCGATGCGCGCCCGATCTGGGTAAATCTGATTCCCCGTGCACAAAGCGCCGTACTTTTGGTAGACGACCGCGCCAAGCACATGCAGCAGGGTGTGATGGCGCATCAGCCCCAAGCGGCGCTCCCAATTCACTCGCACGCGAACCGGCCCAAGCGTCAAGTCCGCTCCGCTCCTCACATAGTGGACAATGCGGCCGCCCTCCCGCTTTACGCTGTAGACCTCGTACGTCCGCCCATCCTGCTCCAGGATGCCGGTGTCATGCTCCTGCCCTCCTCCTGCGGGATACAGTACGGTCTGATCCAGGATAATCTTGTCCTCCTCCGCTTCCATCACAGCCGCCTCGCATTCCTGCAGATAACAATCTTCCAAAAACAATTCTTTCGTCATTGATCCTCTCTCCTTTTTTAGACGTTATTAGACCAACTACTTAAAAAGAATGGCAGAAAAACGGCTCACGACGAAGCGAACCGTTCTCCTGGATCCGGGCGAAATCCGGCAAACCCATTTCTAGTAGTTATATTACTGATTACTATAATTTCGATATGGCGGGAAGTCAAGTATTTCCAATGAATATTCCGTTTCCGCCGCCCTGGATTCATCATTTCCCCAATCGGCTGAGCATCAAAAAAGAGAAATATATGTACATGATGGTATATATAACTATTTATAGTATAATTATTAAGTGTGGGTATACCTGTCCGGTAACCATGAAAAATGAATGAAGGAGGCGCTCGAATGGCCACAAGCCCAACCGTCCCGACGATCAATCCTTTTTCATCCGATTTTAAGGATCATGCCTATGCGCTGTATGAGAAGCTCAGAGAACATGATCCGCTTCACCGGATTACCCTGCCCAACGGCAGGACAGCCTGGATCGTGACACGCTATAAGGACGCCGCAGCCGCCCTGAAAGCCGATCATTTGAAGAAAAATCTGTTCCAATTCGTCACGCCCGATGAAATGGGGCTCCCCCCCTCGCAAATGGACCTGATGACCAGACATATGCTCAATTCGGATCCGCCGGATCATACCCGTCTCCGCGGCCTCGTGCAAAAGGCATTTACCCCTCGCATGATTGAGAGGCTAAAGGATCGGATTCAGGGCATAGCGGATGGGCTGCTGGATCAAGTGGAGGATCAGGCCTCGATGGATCTGATTCAAGATTATGCCTATCCCCTTCCGATTATTGTCATATGCGAGATGCTGGGTCTGCCCGCCGAAGAGAGGGATCAGTTCCGCCAATGGTCCCATGCGCTCGTCTCGGCCATCAATGTGCCGGAGAAATATCAGCAAATCGGATCGGAGATAGATGCTTTTACGGACTATATCACGGCCCTGATCGAGAAGCGCCGTCGAGATCCGAAGGAAGATCTGCTATCCTTGTTGGTGCAAGCGGAATCCGAAGGGGACGCCTTGTCGGAAAAGGAACTGATATCGACGATTCTCCTGCTGATCATAGCCGGCCATGAAACGACCGTAAACCTGATTGGCAATGGCATATTCACCTTATTGACTCATCCGGATGAACTGGAGGCGCTGCGGAACGCCCCTTCCTTAATGGAGTCCGCCATCGAAGAATTGCTCCGGTTCATGGGCCCGGTCGAATTCGCCACGAACCGCTGGATTGGAGAAGATTATGAATGGAACGGCAAGCTCATCTCGAAGGGGGACATGGTGCTTGTCGCGCTTGCCTCGGCCAACCGCGATCCCGAGTACTTCAAGCAGCCGGATCGGCTGATCTTGTCCCGGGAGCGGAACCATCATATCGCGTTCGGACTGGGGATCCATCATTGCCTGGGGGCTCCGCTCGCCCGCCTGGAAGGACGGATTGCAATCGGCACGCTCTTGCAACGCCGAAGCCGCATGAAGCTGGCCGTGCCGCCCGAGCGGCTCGAATGGCAGCCCACTTATCTGATGCGCGGATTCGCCTCCTTGCCGCTGCAATTCCAGTAACGGCGTGCACGTGCCGAGTTGACACGGATATCCGCTTCCCGCCTCCTGATCCGCTTCGTGCGGTTCGGGAGGCTTTTGGATCCGCAAGCGGGATGCTCGGGCCGTCACTTGCCTGCATCGGTCCTCAAGGCGGGGAAGCCATCAATAGTCTGCGTCCGGAATGATATCCCTTCTGATACTATTCCGGTACGATATGCCCCTCTTTCACGACAACCAGGGCATAGATCGGCTCGTCGGCGAGCGAGGCGGCCGCTTGTTCGAGCCTGTCCCTGTCCATGCCGACATCCTCCGGCGATGCCGCAGGCCCGTCCTGGACCTCGGCATTGCCTGATCGATGGAACGGCTTCCGCTCACGGATTTATTCGTTCCCGCGATCCTAGCTATTCCACGGCCTTGAGCCGTTCCGCGATAGTCGATGTGGACAGCGCTTGATAAGCGGCAAGCGTTACGACCAAGGAGATCATGACCAGCAGCGGAATGAGGGACGCGATGGGCCATATGTTCATGGTGAACTCCGTAAAGGCCAGACTTTCCGATATCCCTTTCCCAACCCGGTAGATGATGTACATGCCCGCCGTTCCCGCAATTGCGCTTGTGAACAACACACTGTATAGCCCTTCATACACAAGCATTTTCTTCAGCTGCTTTTTGGTCATGCCGATGCTTTCCAGCATGGCGAATTCATTCCGCCGCGAGAGTACCCCGGTAATGACCGTATTGATATAGTTCAAGATGCCAATCATGGCGATGACCGAGCTTAATCCATAACCGACCGTTTGGAAAATGCGGATGAACCCATGCATCTCCTTGGTGTAATCTTCCCTCGATATCATCATCAGCTCTGGAGAGGAGTCAATTACGGCCTTCGCATCGCGCGCCACCTGATCCCGCTTGTCAGGAGCGGCGTGAAGTGTAACGGAGAGAATCGCAGGGTTGTCGAGCGAATGGACGAGCTCATGCGCCGGGAAATACACATTGAAGCCCCCGCTGCGATAAGACTGCGTCCCTGCCGCATAGAGCGCATCCGGCTTCATCACCGCCAGCACCGCATAGCTTTTTTCCATGCCGTCCAGCTTGATACGGTCGCCCGGTTGATAATAACTTGCATATTGATCTTCTTCTAATGCCGTTTCCGTAATCAATACGTAGTCCCCGGAGTCGAATTTTTCCCTGTCAAATGCGCCGGCTGCAATATCGCTCTTCTGAATCACGTCGATCCAACCGCTATCGATCCCATGAAGCTGCACCCATACCGCTCCATTTTCCAAAACAGATGTAAAAACAGGCATGCCGGGATCTTCAGCCGCCGCCACAGGCTCCAGCAGGGATCGGACCGCTTCATCGAGCTTGAACTGAACTTCCTTGTAATACACCTTATCCAGACTCTTCACGCCAGCAATTGCCCCTAGCGCCTTGGCAATGTCCTCCGTCAGCGCATAGCCGGCCTTATCGATAGCCCTTCTGCCGCCTGCGGAAGCTTCTTTGACAACGAAGTCCCCCGAGATGAAGGAATTCAAGTATTTGTTCATATTGAACGATGAGATTACGGTGTAGACCGTGCCGAACAGAATAATGCTCAGTGACAGCGAGGCCAGCATCAGGAACAGCTTTTTCTTGTGCCGAAGCAGATTCGCCAGGGACATTCTCGATAGCCTTGCTCCATGAACGGTTCTCCTGGTTTTCCTTCTGCTGCTTCCCCTGATCCCGGCAAACTTCACCGCCTCGACGGGCGCAATCCTTGCCGCCATCCTGCCCGGCTTATTTGCAGCAATCCGGACCGTCATATAGGAGAACAGCGCCGCCCCCGCGAAAATGAACGGACTGGCCGAATGCGAGGTCTCTATCTTTTCAGAAGACAGGCCTGTTATCATCGGCGTTACCCAGCGTCCGATCCCGTAACCTAAGGCAAGGCCGAGGGGCAGAGCGACCACATATAATAGATTGGCCTGAATGGAGATGATCTTCCTAAGCTGCCTGGGTGTGGTTCCAATCGTCTTCAATAGACCGTAAAAGGTAATATCCTTGACCACCGAAATATGAAAAATATTGTAGATCAGCAGATAACCGCTCAGCATAATGATGAGCACCAGCCCGGCATAGGGCAGTGCATGGGCGATATTTTCAGAAAAGGATACACTCGTATAGGCCCAGTTCACCCCGTAAGACGCGTCTACCCCGGTCTCGGATAGAACGTTCTTGATCTTCTTCTCGATATCCCAAGCGTTGTTGAACATGACCTCCAGTCTTATTGTATTGGCATAACTGCCCGTCCGCCTGGACGCTTCCGGATCGATGTGCGCCATGTTTTTCTGTACGAAAGACTCCGATACAAACACCAGCCCCGCCATCGCCACATACCGATCCGTCTCGTAATAACCCGATAAGATGAAGTCTTTGGACATGTGCTGACCGTTGATGTCCATATCCAGCCGGACCTTTGCCCCTATTTCATAAGGAACGCCGAGCAGATCCAGTGTCCAGGTGTTCATCGCAATTTCATTTTCTCGGGAAGGAAGGCCCCCCTCCTTGAATGTGATAAAGCTATGTTCTGCCGTACTTTCGTCAATATGATGGATTTCCACCGTCGTTCCTTTGAATGCTGCGTTTGCGGCACGGCCAACCAACACGGATTTTCCATATTGCTTGACCGACGGATGCCGCATCAGCTTCTCCGCCTCATCCGGCTTGAGGTATTTGAAGCTGCCGTGGAAATCACTTCCCGCCGTTTTCATTTGCGCAAGTTCCATAGACCTATTGAGACTGAATCCCATGGTAAAAACGGAGGTGATCAGCAGCGTGGTCAAGACTGCCGCACACACGATGATCAGGTTGCGCAGCCGGTTCGCCTGCAAGCTTCTCTTCGCGATATGGAATACGGTTCTCCCATTGTTCGTACGGATCATGCGTTCTCACCTCCGGCCGGCTTCGGATCGGCTTGCGATTCGGCCGTCCTCGATCCGGATCACCCTGTCGGCGGTCTGCGCGATCTCTTCGTTATGGGTAATCATCACCATGGTCTGATTGAACTTCTCGCTCATCTGCTTCATCAGGATCAGCACCTCTTGACTTGTCTTGCTGTCCAGATTCCCGGTAGGCTCGTCCGCCAATAAGATAGATGGCTTGGTCGCCAGCGCCCTTGCAATCGCCACTCTTTGCTGCTGCCCGCCGGACAGGTTGGACGGCAGCATATGAATTTTCTCCTTCAGTCCGAGCGCCCCTATGACCTGATCTACATGCGGCTTATCCACGCGGGCTCCATCCAGTTCAATCGGCAGCACGATATTTTCGTATACGTTAAGAATCGGAATCAGATTATAGCTCTGAAACACAAACCCGACCGACCTGCGCCGGAACACGGTCAGATTCTCATCGTTCATGCCGAAAATATCGTTCCCGTCCACGTAAACCTTGCCTTCCGTCGCCCGGTCCAGCCCGCCGATCATATGAAGCAGCGTGCTTTTGCCGCTGCCGCTCGTGCCGACGATAGCCACGAACTCGCCCTTCTCTACGGTCAGGGAGATACCGTCGAGCGCTTTTACGATCGGTTCCCCTTTGCCGTAATATTTCTTCAGATTGTCAACTTCCAGGATTGGCAAGACAGTCATCTCCCAAAATAAATAGTCTGTATCCTAGGTACAGACTAAATGTAGCACACGAATCTAACATTCCCGTGTCTAAAATATATCAGTGTTGACACAATCGCCTACACCGCAGGCAAGAACACCGAGAACGCCGTCCCCTCCCCCGGTGTCGAAGCAGCCCGGATATACCCGCCCTGGGAGGTGATGATTTCCCTGGCCAGATACAGGCCAATGCCCACGCCTTCATATTCCGCCGCCTTTTGGCATCGGTAAAAACGCTGGAAAATGAGGTTCAGTTCGCTCTCTTCGATGCCGATGCCCTGATCGGCGATGTCGATGCGGCAGAACATTTCTCCGGGATGGACTGCAATATGTATTCGTCCCCCAGGCTCACTATACTTCACCGCATTTTCCAAAATGTTAAACAGTGCCTCGCCTGTCCATTTCCGATCATGACTGGCTGCCGTTTCTGGATCGCAGCATATCGCGATCTCGATATGCTTTTGTTCCGCTTCGGCGTAAATCTGCGATACGGCTCCGGTTATCGTCTGCAGCACCGGGTGGACAGAAGCTCTTATCGCGATGATCCCCGTTTCCAGGCGGGACATCTTGATCAGCGATTGGATCAGCCAATTCAGCTTTTCGGATTGACCTCTGATCTGAGCCACGAGGTGGCGGATCTCCTCTCCGTCCTCGCCCGGCTGATGGCTCTCCTCAAGCAGCTGACTGTATAGAACGATGTTGGACAACGGTGTTTTCGTTTGATGGGAAATGTCGGAGATAAGCGCCTTGATATTATTTTTCTCCTCTTTATTTGCCTTTTCATGAGCCTTCGACATATCGATATACCGGATTAACGTGTGCTCCAGGGCTGACAGACTCGTGTCCGCATAACCCGTGATCCGTTCCCGCCCGCTCATCGCCCCGTCTACGATATCATGGACCGTATGGATCGCGGCCGCAACCTTCGATTGAAGCATCCGGATCCAGGTTCCTCCCGTTACGAGCATGGCAGCGGCGAACCAAAAGCTAAGCCATCCGGCCGCCCCGTCAAATCCGGTCATATACAGCATCCCGGCCACATAGCCGAGGACCAGCAGGAGGAATATCGAGGAGAAAATGACATAAATCCGTTTGAATTCGATCTCTAGGCGCTTATTCATAACCGGTCCCCTCAGCCCATACATAGCCTAGGCCGTAGACGGTTTTAATGAATTTGGGCGCAGATGGCTCGTCTTCGATCTTCGCCCGCAAGCGTTTCACGGTCACCGTTAAGGCGTTCTCGTCTACGAACTCCGCCTCATTCGCCCATACCCGATCCATGAGCTGCTCTCGGGTAAGAATCGTCCCCCGGTTCGCGACCAATGCCTTGAGCAGCTTCTGCTCGGTTCGGCTTAGCGTCAAAGACCGGCCCCGTTTGCGAAACTCCATGTTCCCGAAATCGAATACCAGATCGCCGATCGTCAACTTGTCTTCTTGCTGCGGGTCCATCCTTCTCAACACGGCCATAACTCGCGCGCGCAGCACCATCAGGCTGAACGGCTTCGTAATATAGTCATCCCCGCCCAGCTCCAACCCAGTCACAATGTCCGACTCCAGATCGTTAGCCGTCAAAAATACGATCGGAACCCGGGATGTCAGGCGTATCCGCTCACAGAAATCCAGGCCGCTGCCGTCAGGCAGGTTCACGTCGAGGATAATCAAATTGATAGAACCGTTCGAAAACAGTTTATCCGCCGTGGCCAAATCGTAAGCCTGTCGAATCGTAACCCCGTCCCGGGCAAGCGTAAGGGCAATGCCCTTATTCAAGCTAATATCGTCCTCCACTACGAGCAGTGTAGTCATGGCAAATGGCCGCCCCTCTTCCTCACTCCATGATCCTTCTCATTCACCCGATCGTGAGCACGTTCTTCAACGGCAAATGACAGGCATGGAACATGATTGCTACCCTCCGAAATGATCATATCACCATCAATCTACCACGCGTACGTTCGCTAGTTCAATAGACTATCTCCGGCTATATCAACTCCTCTTCACCCTCTATCGACACCCTTGCTTTTTGCCAGCATTGCAGCCTGCCACATAGCACTCTGTCAGCATTGCACTCGGCCAGCATTGCAGCCTGCCAGGATTGCAGTCTCCCACATAGCACTCTACCAGCATCGAAAGCTGCAGAAACGCAGGAATTTCCTCAGGGGCGATTAACGCTGCATGGAATCCTGCAAATATACATCAATTTCGGCCCGCTACGGCTCCAATCCCGCGAAAACGTGTAAATTCCTGCACTTTCTCCTAGGCCCCCTAATTAAACTGGAGCTTCCGGCTCCAATATTATAAGCTGTTATCAGAGGGGGACAACTAGTATGGGAAAGCACTTTAGCAAGGAAAAACGCCTGCAAATTGTAAAGGAAGCAATGGCCGGCATTAAGGTGGGAACACTTGCCCGAATGTACGGTGTCCATCCGGAGACGGTACGTGTTTGGGTTAGAGACCACCGTGACGAAATTAGCCAAGAGGAGATACCCGCAGCAGACGAGCATCTGCAAGAACTCCGTCGACTTCAAGAGGTAGAGGCAAAGTTCGAGCAGGCAAAAAAGCTCCTGGGTGAAAAAGAGCTTGAGATCGAGATCCTACGAGAAGTCGTAAAAAAGAAGAACCCCGCTTATCTGAAAGACTTGAAATAGCAGAACCGTTTATTAAGCGGGGGCATGCAGCAGCTAAAGTTCTGCGTATCCTGAAAGTTCGCGAATCGACGTACTATGGCCGGAAGAAACGAGAGGCATCCAGTACCGAAGAACAGGCTTCATGCGCTCTAAAAGGGCGTCCTGTGCCTGGATTTTCCTCTACGAATACGGGCCGGAAAGTTTCAGATGAACAGATTAAAGAATGGATGCTCGAACTCCTGGAAGGAGAAGAGCACATTTATGGGTATAAGAATTTGGCGCTGTGCCTCCGCAGACAACGTGGATTGATTCTAAACAAGAAAAAGGCGTACCGCATTTGCAAAGAGTTAGGAATTCTTCAGAAACAACGGAAGAAAACAAGCAAACATCCTCGAAGAGTACCGAGAAACCGGACGGTAACCGGGGTGAACCAGCTATGGCAAATTGATATTAAATATGGGTACGTGATTGGGCGCCAGCGTTTCTTTTTCGTGCTCAGTATCATCGATGTATTTGACCGCGTCGTCGTCGGACAATACCGGGGTTCCGTGTGTGAGGCCAAGCACGTCGTACAGACACTATGCCGGGCGCTACAAGAACGGCTGAATCCCGGCGATGAGTTGCCCACCGTCCGCACCGACAACGGGCCTCAGTTTGTCAGCAAGTTGTTTGGTGATACGTGCGAGAGTCTGGAGATCGTCCATGAACGCATCCCGCCACGCAGTCCGAATATGAATGCCTACATTGAGTCATTTCATAGCTTACTCGAACGTGATCTGTTCAGCCTGACGGAATTTATGACATTTGAAGAGGCCTATGAAGCACTTGATCGTTACATGGATTTCTACAACAACCGCAGAATGCATGGTAGCCTAAAGAGCATGTCACCATCGGAATACTCAAAGTGGGTCATGACGCTGGAGGACCGATCAAAATATCATCGGGCCGTGTAACCACGCGAAATAGGAAGCAATTCTAAGAACGCATCTTTTTTGGTGGACATGACTCCAGATATAGGGGGCCTAGCCGCTTTTGCAGGATTTATAGTAAAAACACCCTCTAATGCAATAAAATACTGTATATTAGCAGGATTCACACGTATTGACTCGCCCAGCCGGGAACCGCCACTCAAGTAGACACGCCGTAATCCCTCCCCCTAGGATCCCATGCACAGCAAAAAACCGGCCCTCCGGCCGGTTCCTGAGCTTAAGGCTTGCGCTTCGGTTTATTATATCCTGCATCTCCAAACGGCTGCAGCTTCTCGATCCACAGTTCCAGCAGCGCGCCCACCTCGTCCCGGTACTTCTTCAATTCGGAACGGTCGGCGACGCTCTCTTCCCGGGGCTTAACCCGATCAAGCTCCTCGAATACGAAGCAATCCCCGCCATACTGCTCCCAATCCTGCTTCAGCTCCGGGATGTTGTTCAACTTCGTCTGCTTCATGAATTCGAGCCGATTTTTGGCTCCGTCCAGATCCATCGTGCCCTCCACAAGGATTTTCCCGTTCTTCACATTGCGAATCTGGTAGACGCCCATCGGCCGGAACGAATTCTGGTAGGCCGAGGCCAGCTCTTTCTTTCTCTGCTTATCCAGTGTCATGACGGCTTCTCCTTTCTCACGCGGCTCTCATGCGGCCTGGTTGCTTTATCCGTATCAGTAGCCCATCTCCTTCAACAAGGCGGACAATGTCCGCAGGCGCTCGCCATTCAGTTCGTCGTCGTCGCTGAGCGCCTGGCTGAACAGCTTGATATCTTCCTTAATCTTCTCGTTGTCGGTGCATACCGCCACCGTCATCGCATCTCCTTGCAATCCGATGCGGTCCAGCACCGGATTGTCCGGATCGTACAAGTCCTCATAACGATACGCTTCGCGAAAATGAACCATGCTCCGGCAGACGAGGATCGCCAGGTCGAGCACGCGGTGAAGCGGCAGCTCCTCCGACTGTCGGGACCATTTCTCCCCGGTATACCGCCATACTTTGGCCGAGATATCGACCTTGCCGCGGTCATTCCATTGTGCGAGGCCGAGGGAAAGCCCCTTCGCATCGGAATGTCCCGAATAACGTCCGTCCACGTTCTCGTAATTTTCCGAGACAATGACAGGTTTATGCTTTAGATTTGTAGGAATTTTCATCTTCTATATCCTCCATCCGAATCTGAACTATATCGAAATAAGTTATTTACTAGATTACTAAATTACTAACTCACAAACTAATCATAGCTCCCCTCGCCACGAAAGTCAAGACATCGCAAAAGGACGCGCCCGGACCACCGATCGTCTTCGCGATCGGCAGCACCGGCACGCGTCCCGCAACGAGATCGGCATGCTGCTTGCTCTATGTCGTTGTTACTGGCACCCTTCCATCAGCGCCGCGCCCCGCTAGGCCGCCCCATTCCTCGATGCCTCACCGCTCCTTGCCCGGCATTGACCTTCCCCATAACCTGGCTCCCTGACCTAACTCCTCATCGAAATCACGGGATCGACTTGAATCTGATGCTGCGAGATGCCCATATCGGCCTCTTGGCGCAGCTTGCGCTTCGCCTTGTTGTTGACCCTCCCGGAGATGCCCTCACAGTCTCTTCCTCCAGAGATAAATTCGCTCGTGTCAGAGATAGATTCTCTCCACTCGCGGTCCGATGCGGCTCACGATCTCGTTCGTAATCGTTCCGCAGCGGCGCGCCATCTCGCCCGCCGTAATGGAGGCGTGCCCGTCTCGCCCGATCAGCGTTACCGTATCCCCTTCCTGAACACCCTCGATATGCGTCACATCCACCATGAATTGATCCATGCAAATTTTGCCCGCAATCGGCGCTCTTTGCCCCCGGATGAGAACCGCACCCCCTTGCTCCGCGAGAACTCTCGGCACGCCGTCCGCATAGCCGATCGACACCGTCGCAATGACGCTGCCCGCTCTAGTCATGTAACTGCGACCATACCCGACAGGCTCGTCTGCCTCCATCTGCTTGACCAAGGTCACCCTGGCCCTCCACGACAGCGCCGGACGCAGCTCAATGGGCGCTTGATCGCGTTCCGTGCCGAGCAGGCCGAACAGGGCAATGCCCGGACGGGCCAGACCGCAGGGCAGCTCAGGGTAATTGACGATCCCGTAGCTGCTCTGCATATGCAGCGTGCCCGGGTCCAACCCGGCCGCCTTGATCTGATCGATCGTCTCTAGAAATCGCTTGATCTGGGCATTCGTGAACGCGATATCCGCTTCCGCCGGGCTATCGGAGGAAGAGAAATGAGTGAACGTTCCGGTGACCCGCACCTTGCGGAGCCGATACATCGAGCAAATCTCGTCCGTATGGCTCCAACGTTCGCCCAGCCGGCCCATGCCGGTGTCGATCTTAATATGAACATTCACATATTTTCCGAACGCGTCCAATGCTTTGCCGTAATCGGCGCTGACGACCGTCTGCGACAGCCGGTAACGCGCCAGATCGCCGAACCGTTCGGGAGAGGTATAGCCGAGCACCAATATTTCTCCCTTGATCCCTCTCCGGCGCAGCGCTATTCCTTCCTCCACGTCCGCCACCGCGAAATGACGCACGCCAATGCGGCTCAAATGCTTCGCCACCGCAACACTGCCATGCCCGTAAGCATCCGCCTTGACGACGGCCATCAGCCCGCAATCGGGCGGCAGCAGGCCGCGAAGCTCCCGCACGTTATGCGTCACGTCATCCAGCCGTATCTCCGCCCATGCCCGGCGACGCGGGTTCGGAGCCTCCCGGCGGTAACGGCCAAGGAAGCGCATCACGGCAAAAGACATCATTACCGGCAGCGGCGCGACCGCCGCATAATGAACGAGACTGTCCCCGACCAGAAACGGAGCGAGGCCGATTCGGCGCATGAAGCGATACAGGAGGCTCTGATCCCAAGCCTTCTCCCCCGTCAGCCTGCGGAAGAGCAAGAACCCCGAGGCCACAAAGAAAAACGGCACGGCCACGCGCGCCGCAATCCCGCTCAGCACAACATCGGCATCGGGGCTGTACGGCATCAACGGGCCGGTATGAATAGCGATGACCAGCAGGGCGGCCGCGATTTCGAAGCGGTCGAGCCCGGTAAATCGAAGGTTAGCCGTCACGGCGCGCACCGCCTTTGCGGTGAAGCACGGTCACGATGAAGCCGTCTTGGTTATTGCCGGATAACCGGCAGGGCGTGCCGTGAACGACCGGCACCGCAGTCAGGCCCTTGGCAGACGCCGGGACATAATACACTTCATCCACGCCGTCCCGTCCCTCGACGATCAGATGGGGCCCGTCCCAGGCAAATTGCTTCACAAGATCGATATATTCCTCCAGACACAGCCCGCGCTGCGCCATAATCCGCGAATGCGGGAAGCCGACATAGCGAAAATGCCACGGCTCGCAAGCGATCCCGGTGATCGGCTCCTTGCCCTCCTCGTATCTCTGAATAAAGCCGTAATCGGCGGCAATTCGCCTGAAGTCCCGGCAGACCCCGCGATCGGGGAACGGCGGGCAGAGATAGTCGATCGCAGCGGCATATTCGCCGACATCCACCGCGAGCCCGGTCTGATGCTCGCTCTCGTTAGGGCGCGCGACATAGCTCGCCGTGAAGGCGGCGCCGTGGTCCCGCAGCGATGCCTCAAAGATGCGCGCTTGCGCTTCCTTCGAACGATAGCCGCTGACAGCGACGATGCGCCCTCCGGCACGGCAGGCTTGGAGCAGCTTGTTCAACTGGCGCAAGCATGTCCGCTCCAGCCGAATCTCCTGCTCCTCGCCATGACCAGCCGCCGGAATCTGTCCTGCCGGAAGCAGCTCTCCCGGAGCCGGCGGCCGCTTCACCGGGTGGTTGCGGTTCACGAGCACCACATGCCCCGCATGAATCTGCTCCTGGCTGACAGCCATTTCCGTGTATTTCCCCATAAGCGATCGGCGTCTGGCGGCATACATTCTGACCTGATTCATGCGCTCCGTCCCTCCGCCAGGGCAAGCTGAATCAACCGGTCCAGGATGTCCGGGAAGGACAGGCCGATCCCGCGCAGCATATTCGGATATCGGCTCGCCGACGTAAATCCGGGCATCGTGTTCACCTCATTGAACACGATCTTTCCTTCGTCCGTCAGGAACAGATCGACGCGGGCGAGCCCGCGGCAGCCGAGCGTCCGGTAGATCGCGAGCGCCGCTTCTTTGACTCTCGCGGCGGTCTCGGCATCGATGCGGGCAGGCATATGAATGACGGACGTCTCAAGCGTATATTTTTCATGATAGTTGAAAAAGCCGCCCCGCAGCTCAATCTCGTCGACCTCCCCCACGAACGGATCGGCATCGCCCAGCACGGCGCATCCCACCTCGAAGCCGCTCACCTGCTGCTCGATCACGATCTTATGGTCATGGGAAAAAGCGAGAATCGCCCCATCCATCAGCTCTTGCTTATTGGAAGCCTTCGTAATGCCCAGGGATGATCCCGATCTGGCCGGCTTGACATACAGCGGAAATCCGAGTCTTGCCGCGGCGTCCACCGCCTTGTCCAACGGTTCGTCATCGTAAATCGTCATCGACTCCGCCGTCTCGATGCCGGCCTCTCGCGCTAACGCATGCGCGATCGCCTTGTCCATGCCGATGGCGGACGACAGCGTCCCGCAGCCGACGAACGGAACGCCCGACAGCTCCAACAGCCCCTGAACGGTGCCGTCCTCGCCGTTTTTGCCATGCAGGACAGGGAAGACGGCATCGACGGGAGTTATATGATATTCCGTGCCGACAAGCACAATGAGCCCTCTAATGTCGCGGCTGGGCGAGAGACAGGCGGGCAAGCAGGCGGGATGGGCATGCCAGCGGTCCTGCCGGATATCCTCGGTGCTGCCGTGATATTTCAGCCATCTGCCCTCGCGCGTAATGCCGACCATGACGACATGATAGCGATCCCGGTTCAAATGATCGATGACCGAGGCGGCCGACTTCAAGGATACCTCATACTCGGTGGAGCAGCCGCCGAACAAGACGGCAATCGACTTCTTTTTCATCAATAACAAGCCTCCATGAAGATAGTTTTCTGCTATGCTTCATCGTAGCCTGTTTATCTTGTTTATCTTTAAATAGAGTGTTAATGTTTCTAAAGATTCTGCTAGACGATTATGAAGAATTATGAAGTTTTGTTAAGAAAGGAGCGGCCCGCATTGATCCATTCGCAGGATATCGGATAATTCGAGAGGCTGCCCGACCGGGCGAGGCAGATCGTGGAAGCCATGTTCCCGCGCTCCGCGAAGCGATCGACCAGGGCTGTGATATCGAGGAAGAGATTGCGCTTAGCAAGCACACGTCACTCCGTCCCTTACATATCGTGTTCCTCCCGGAGCAGCTTCCGCTCGTCGAACCACGGAGTCAGCCTCCAAGATAAGCAGACTCCGCCCTTTCATGTCCGCGCGCTACTGCGCCGCTTGGGGGAATTGCCGGAGCCCAAGGACTGAAGCTGTTGGGTAAAAAAAGGACATGAGGCGCCATTTTCCATTTCCCGCTTCCGCGGCTCTTCCTCATCGTGAGCGCCATCGTGGCCTGCCTTGCTTGGATCTGTCCACAAGCGCCTTTCGAACGGGCAAGTGAGCCAGGCGTAAGCTGCCGCCGCTTGAAGGAGAGATCGGCAGCCCCCTGTCCTCCAATATGAACAGGCACTGACGCAAATGTCAGTGCCTGTCCTTCTCCTCCGCAGCCGCGGCATGCAAGCCGGGATTCGCCTCCTGCTCCACGACATGCTTCAGGATCGACAGCTTGTTGCTCCAGAAGCGCTCGTAGAAGGAAAGCCAATCCTTCAGCTCCGTCAGCGGCTCCGGATGCAGCCGGTAGATTTTCTCACGGCCCGCCTTCCGCCCGCTGACCAGCTCGGCTTCGGCCAGAATATGAAGATGCTTGGCAATGGCGGTGCGGCTGACGGGGAAATGGCGCGCAATCTGGGAGATGGGCAATTCCTTGTCCGCCAGCAAGCGGAGAACCTCCCTGCGGGTCGGGTCGGCGATAGCCTGAAAGACATCGTATTTCGCCGCGGACGATGACACTTAGCCCTCGACCGCCTGACGAAGCCGTTGATGCACGATCGCATCCCAGCCCTGGTTCATCCGCTCGCGAATAACGGCGCTTTTCTCGTTCGCCTTCCCGATAATCGCTTCCGCTTCCTTCCACCCTCCGTGAATCAGCGTGAACTCGGTCTTGTCCCCCATCTCCTTCAGCAGGAACGTGACGACCCAGCCTTCCGTATCCCACGAGAAGGACAGCCGGCGCGGCGCCTCGATCTCGAGGACTTGGCACGGGGAAGGACCGAACGGGGATTGAATATGGAATTCATGTCCCGTCTTCGGCTCGAAATCATTGTCCATGAACCAGGAGGCAATGCCTTCCGCCGTCGAGACGACATCCCACACCTTTTGAATCGGCGCATTCAATACGATGGTTTGCTTGATATCGGGAACTTGCTTTTTGTTGTTGGTCTCCATCCTCATTCTCCTTTGAATTCGAAAATATGAAACCGAATGGTTTCGCTTTTTCGATTATATGAAACCATTTGGTGTTATGTCAATCATTCCGTTCTCTTCTATCTGCCAAGCAATATGATCCAATTTTCCCCTGCTTGCCGCTTACCCATACCGAAGTTCACCGTTTGTTCATTGAAAGCGCCGCAACGGAACCGGATATAATGGCCAATATTCGAAAAATTGCGCTGGAAAACACACCGATGGCCTACCCGCGCGAATACGAACGAATCGAAAGGAGAATCCCTTATGCGCAACAACCCCATCCGCCCTCCTGGCGCCAACGAACGAGGCAACGTGCCATGGAAGGGAACCGACGTGCTGATCATCCTGATCATATGGAGGCTGCTGCTGTCGGCTCCCGTCATGAACGCGTTCGCCATCCCGCTGGAGTATCTGGGGCTCCTGCCCGCCTATGCCCGCTACACAGCGGCCTTCCTGGTCCACATCATTCAACTCGCCGTTATCGGCCTCGTCATCATCCGCAAGTATCAATTAACCTGGACATCCTTCGGATTCCGCAGGCCAACGAGGAAGGACTGGCTGCAATTGCTGCCCTGGGCGCTCCTTGCCAATCTCATTTCCGTGCTCGTGCTATGGGTTACATTTACGTTTCTGTGGTCGGAAGGCTCTTCCAAGGCGGAGGCGGCAGAATCGGTCGGCTTCATCCTAACATTACTTATGGGAGCCGTCGTTGCTCCCTTCGTGGAAGAGGTCGTCAATCGAGGCGTCATTTACGGCTATTTGCGGAGCCGCTTCGGCGTCTTGGCCGGCGTCATCGTGAGCGCGCTTATTTTCGGGGTCGGCCATGCCCCCGAGCTGATGCTGAATGCGTTCGTAACCGGCAGCGTGTTCGCGCTTTTTTATGAAAAAAGGGGCACCCTGTGGATGCCCGTCATGCTGCACGGCATCATGAATGCCACGGTTATTTTCATTTTTTACCTCTTGTCGCCCTGACGAGCGAAATCGAATTAGAATTATTAAAATTTCAATTATTTTTTAGAGCATAATTGATTTCCTGCCGCCCAATAATATACGATGAAGATCCAATCGAACGAAGGAGTTGAAGCCCATGTCCGTAGATGCATATCTGAATTTTAACGGGAACTGCCGGGAAGCCGTCGAGTTCTACGCTGATGCGTTCGGAACAGACAAGCCGCAGATCATGACTTTTGACGACGCGCCGCCCCACCCGGACTTTACGCTTCCGGAGGAAGCCAAGCATCTGGTGATGCATGCCCGCCTCAACATTTTGGGAAGCAACGTCATGTTCTCGGACGTATTCCCCGGAATGCCTTTCACGGTCGGCAATAATGTCAGCCTGGCCGCGATTTGCGAGAGCGAGGACCAGCTCCAATCGATCTATGACAAGCTGAAGGCCGGCGGCAAGGTCGTCATGGAGCTCCAGGAGACATTCTGGAGCAAACGCTACGGACAAGTGGAAGATCGGTTCGGAATTTTGTGGCAGCTTAACCTCGGCGACGGCGGGGATATGGGAGCCTGCTAGCGGGAAATAAGTGAAGGAGCAGCCCCGCTGCTCCTTTTTCATATGCCTAATTCGGTGTGATCAGACAATAATTCACTTTTACTGATGCTTGGATATGAACGCCTTCAGTCCCTCCAAGGACATAACCCCGACTTTTTTGTCGGCCGCTTCGCCGTTTTTGAACAGAAGCGTAGCCGGAATGCCCATAATCCCGAAATGAGCGGCCGTGTTCCCATTTTCGTCCACATTGACTTTGATCACCTTCACTTCGCCGCTTCCTGCTGCGTCATACGCTTCAAGTATGGGGGCGAACATCCGGCACGGGCGGATTGACTTGATGGACGATCATTCTGAATTCCATTCCGCCTTCCTCCCTACCCATCGGATTAAAATATGCGGCTTGCAAACGGCGCCGGCCGGAGCGAACAAGCCAATCATGATCGAGATCACCACCTCCTATCCATAATCCTCCTCAGTCAAATCCATATTGACGCTTATCGCGGTTCGGCTGCCGTCCGCGGCCGCAAAGACGACCTGGGAAGGCGCGAAGTAAGAAGCATCCCCCGCGGCATAGAAGCCGGGTATCGAGGTTCTTCCCCCTTGATCGGTCTTGATCCCGCCCGATTCGGTTCTTGCGCAGCCCAACTGTTCGCCGAACGGAGCGCTTTCCACGAATCGAGGCGTCACGAAACCGCCGGCCCGCGGGATCAGAGATCCATCCGCAAAGCGAACCTGCTCAAGCCGTCCATGCCGGCCGATGAAAGCCGCTACAGGCTCGTCCATGACGGCGATGCCGAGTGCATGGAGCCGCTCTCTATCCGGCTCCGGCAACGGAGCCTTGCCATTCGTGCACACGATCAGATCCTTGCTCCAATTGAGAAGCAGCTTCGCCATATGATACACGCTTGAATATTCGGACACCAGGACAAGCGGCCGATCCTGGAGCTCCCAGCCGTCGCAATACGGGCAACTGAACAAGCTTTTGCCGTATAGCGGATAGAAGCCTTCGATCTCCGGAAATATTTCTTTCACCCCCGTCGCCAGGATGACTTTGCGCGCTTGAAGGCGAAGACCTGACGAATCGGCCACTTCAAATCCGGAATCAGTCCGGTTCACCTCCACCGCCTCCGATGACCAATACTCCACGGACGGATAACGCCGCACCTCCTCATAAGCAATCCGGCGAAATTCGGCCGGAGATACCCCGTCCCTTGTAATGAAGCCGTGTGAGGCATGAGTGACGGCATTTCGGGGGCGGTTGCTGTCGAGCAAAGCCACCCTTCTTCTGGCCCTTCCCAGGACGAGGGCGGCATTCAAGCCGGCGGGGCCTCCGCCAATAATGACGCAATCGTAAATCATGCTGATCATCCTTTCAAATGTAGACATCAAAGACTCCTTATATCTATGACAAAACAAAAAAAATCCTTTTCCGCTCCGAAATGAGGCCTCTCTCCCGCCGCGCGAAGCGGCGGATCTCGTCAGACCTGCGTTGGCTTATGAGCCAGATCCGCCAATTTCGCATTTTTCAGATGCTGCTCCATCTTCTCTTCCGCTTCCTTCATAACCGCCTGAATCAAGCATTCGGATCCGTGGACAAATCCGCATTCAAACAAAGAAGCGCTCCCCTCGATGGCGTGGATGATATCCAAAAACGTAATATCGTCGGCATTGCCGATCAGCCGATAACCGCCATTGGCCCCGGATACCGATTCAATCATCCCTGCTTTCACGAGTCTCGTTAAAATTTTGGAGAGATACGTCGGCGACACGCCTTGAGCTTCCGCCAGCGGCTGGACGCCAATCGGCTTCACCGAAGAAGCTTCGACGAGCATAAGCATCGTATGAAGAGCATAATTCGTCGCTTTCGAAAATTTCATGACCGCACCCCATTCAAGGACTTATTGTATCTATAATATCCTTGATCCTGGCTCCCTGTCAAGCCGGGTCGTTTTTGGCATTTTGCTTGTGACGAAATCGTTAATATTTTCTCATCGAATTCTAATAAAGCCGGGAATTCATTGATGTTACAGCGTTTTCATGACTTCCGTAAAATACTGGATGCGAATCGTATGTTATGTTGGTTATAGGCCTTACCCCAACTTTTCAACACAAGGAGGAAGACCATGAACAATATGAAGAATCAGCGCATCGTAAAAACAGTAATGGGAATCAGCCTTAGCTTCTGTATAGCATTGTCCGGCACGGCGATGGCGGCCCCTCAACAAGCCCATGCGGCCTCCGCGTCCGCTTCGGCGGTCGCGAATGATATTATTGCGACAGGGAAATCCTTTCTCGGCGTCCCTTATCGCTTCGGAGCCGAGTCCGGCCGAACCGATCAATTCGACTGCTCTTCGTTCACGCAGTATGTGTTCAAGAAGCATGGCATCGAGCTGCCGCGCTCTTCCCGAGAGCAAGCGACGGCCGGCGTTAAAGTGTCCAAGAACGAACTGCAGCCTGGAGATCTCGTCTTTTCCGACACGAACCGGGACGGGAAAATTAACCACGTATCCATCTACATGGGCGAGGACAAGCTTCTTCACACCTATAAAGTCGGTGTCGGCGTAACGATTACCGATTTTTCCGGGAGCGCCTGGGACAAGACGTTTGTGACCGCGCGCCGCGTCATCTCCTCCTCGAAATCCGAAGCTTCTGCCCCAACTCAAGATCGCAAGGCGCAAAATGGCGGCGATCAGCAAACTCCTTCCCAGGAAGACCGATGGAATTGGCTGATGTAACCTACGCGTTTGAAAGCAGGGGTCCGTCCGGAAGCCCTGCTTTTTCGTTGTCTGCTCCTTCATTCAGGTGCTGTTCCTGCAATTCTCGTGTATGATTCCCCGGCGGCTTCGGCATCATGCGCTTACCGCGGCGGTTCTGCTTCGCCGCAACGAAAGAGCCCTGCTGCTCAAGCCAGGGCCCAAACCAGTTAGCTATGCAGAAACGCCGTTTTTAATAAATACAAGCACGCGATACGATGACCAACAGAATGAACAGAACCAGGATAACGCCTGTTGAAGTAAAAAGACCACCGACACCTTTGCATCCAATTCCGCCAACTTCACTCATCTCATCCAGCCTCCTTTCTCTCGGTACATTCTCATTTTATTAGGATTGCATCCCGATTGCCTTGGCGATGCCCCATCTCGCAATAATTGGGCTGTGCGGCGGGGGCTTGTCCGAAGGAGGGAATGGCCATACATCTGCCTATGCATGACAAAAGGCTCCTCAAGGAGCCTTTGTATCCTTCTTATGCCGCGTCGACCGGATAAGCCGCGCTCCTCATAAATACGAGATCGGCAGCCCCTCGAAGTAGACAATCTGAGCGGTCCGGATATGGTACGCCTTGTCATGCCGGTTCAACTGAATATGATCGACCGCGACGGCGGCCAGTACCCCTTCCAGCGTCTCTGCAGTCGTCCGAACGGTAATGTGCTGGCCCTGATGCCGGCTCAGATGATCAAGGAATACCGGATCCAGACAAGTCACGTAATCGGTTGGCTGCGGCACGGCCGGCGTCGTGCATATCGGAGTGCACGCGGCTGGATGATGATTGACATAGGCAGGCTGCAAGATCGGGTGAAGGCAAGTCTGAACATGATGCGGCTTGGCAGGCGGTTTTTCTTTTTCGGCAGGCGGCTTGTGTGCGGGCTTCTTCTCCGTCATGGGCGGTTCCCTCCTTTTCCGTCTCATTGTAATTATATATGTTCCGCCTTCGGGAATATTCCGGCCGGCGTTGAATCCGGCGCATGTATGCGATGATTCCGTTCCGGCAATGGTGATAACATATCGCCAAGAATCAGGAGGGTTAGCATGACCGAGAAGCGCCCCGACTATGAAGAGCTGCCCGCTCTCCCCCAGTCGTACTGGAGGGATTCGTGTTCCGTTCCCGCCTTCCCGAAGCTGGAGGAGCCTTCGGTGCAGGCCGAGGTGGCCGTCGTCGGAGGCGGAATCACCGGCATCACGGCGGCCTATCTGCTGGCGAGCGAAGGCTACCGGACCGTTCTGCTCGAAGCCGGCCGATTGTTCAATGGCACGACCGGGCATACGACCGCCAAAATTACGGCGCAGCATGATCTGATTTATCATGAATTGATCGGTACGATCGGCCTGGAGAAGGCCAAGCTCTATTATCAAGCCAATGCGGAGGCGGCACAGTTCATCCGGCGGATGGTGGAGCAACACCGCATCGCATGCGGCTACCGCGAGCAGGACGCTTATATCTATACGGAGACGGATGAGAGCCTCCGCCGGATCGAAGATGAGGCGACCGCCTATCATAAGCTCGGCATCCCCGGCGATTGGACCGATGATTGCCCGCTCCCTCTGCCGGTTAAGGGAGCCGTACTGATGAAGGGCCAGGCTCAGTTCCATCCTCTGCATTATGTGAAGGCGCTGACGGAGCAGTTTCTTCAAGCGGGAGGCCTAATTTTCGAGAATACGATGGCCCAGACCGTGGAGGAAGGAGCGGCACCGACCGTGGTCACGAAGGATGGCTGCCGCGTTACCGCGAAGCGGGTCATCTCCTGCACCCACTTCCCGTTTTTCGATGGCAAAGGGTATTACTTCACTCGCCTTCATGCGGAACGCTCGTATGTATTGGGAATACCGATCGGGGACGAGGCCGAATTCGCAGGGATGTATTTGAGCGCCGACGATCCGAAGCGGTCGGTGCGGACCGCGGGGGCCCCGGACGGAGAACGTCTGCTCCTGATCGGCGGCGAGAGCCACAAAACCGGCCAAGGCATCTGCACGATAAAGCATTATGAGGCGCTGCAGGCCTTCGCCGGGCGGCTGGTCCAGGCTCCGCATGTTGCGTACCGCTGGTCGGCCCAGGACCTAATTACGTTGGATAAGGTTCCTTATATCGGCCCGGTCTCGTCGGGTATCGGCAACGTGCTCGTAGCCGCCGGATTCCGGAAATGGGGCATGACGAACAGCGCGGCCGCGGGTCTGCTGCTGCGCGATATCGTGCAGGGGCGGGATAACCCGTACCGCGAACTGTATACCCCGTCCAGATTCCAGGGAGCCTCGGATGTCAAGAACTTCGTCGTCCTCAATGCCGATGTCGCGAAGCATCTTGTCAGCGGGAAGCTGGAATCCGTGCCGCGGACGCCGGAGGATCTCGCCGCCGGGGAAGGCGCCGCCGTCACCGTCGCCGGCCGCCGAGCCGGCGCTTACCGCGATGAGGACGGCACGCTCCATATCGTCGGTACGACCTGCACACATATGGGATGCGAGCTGGAATGGAACAGCGGCGAGCGGAGCTGGGATTGCCCTTGTCACGGTTCCCGCTTCTCGGTTATCGGCAAAGTGCTGGAAGGACCGGCCAAGAAGCCGCTTAAGCGGCTGGACAAGGAGGATTGACGGGCCCGCCGCTCCTAAATCTTGAGACCGGACACAGCGGCATGCGGACTCTTAAGCCGGCCATCCGGACATGTTCCCCCGATAGCGCCAAAACGCCGCTCCGGAAAAGCGGTTTGTCATCCGGAACGGCTTCGTTGGCTGAGATGTCAGGTTATGCGGTTACGCCGACAGATTCGCTTTGCTCCGCTGCCTCAACGCTGCCGCCTGAGCCATCGCGTAGACCAGCAGGAACAAGACCATGAAGCCGGCGGCATACCGGTACATGACAGCATAGCCCGTCGCCGCCGAGATCGCTCCCAGGAGAAGCGCTCCGGCGGCGACCCCAAGATCGGTCGAGTTGTAGAACATGCTGTTCGCCATGCCGTATTGCTCCTTCGGCACGAGCCGGATCATCCAGGCCTGTATCGTCGGCTGAATCGCCCCGAATCCTAGCCCGTACAGCAGAGCGGATACGATTAGCAGCGGGATCGTAGCCGTATACGATAATATCGTCAAGCTGGCGATAACGCAGACGGCCGCCGGGATCAGCACGGCCGCATGTCCTCTGCTGTCGAATACGCGGCCGGATATCGGCCGGATAATAATAATCGTGACGGCGTTGAACAAGAAGAACAGACCGACCTGTTCCAGATGCACGGCTTCCCCGAACAGGGCAATGAAGCCGAGCAGACCGCTGTAGGTAACGGACAGAATCACATTGAGCAGGGCCGGGAACAGCAGCTTCGGGTTGAACGGCTGCTTCTTCCGCGCTTCCGCCGCGGCGCGGGAACCCCGGCGTTCGGGCGGGATCGAGCGGGTGAGCAGCAGGATCGGAAAAATGAGCGCCACGGTGGCCGTTCCGATGACGGTCAGCGTGCCAAAGCCGGCTTGCTTCATCACATTGAGCCCGATCATCGGCCCGATCGACATGGCAAGGCTGGTTGACAAGCCGAAATACCCAATCCCTTCGCCCATCCGGGGAAGCGGAATGATCTGCGACACCATCGTCGGAATAATGGTGCTGCCCATACCGAACCCGATGCCGTATCCGACCCGCATCAGCAGGAGGGAGCCGACGGAATCGGCCGCGACATAGATGGTGGTCGTCACCGCGGCGGCGGCAAGGCCGATGTACAAGATGACGCTGCGCTTCATCCTGCGCATGAGCGCGGCGGTAATGAAGCGGGTCGCGATCGCGGAAGCCGCAAATACGCTGGTGACTAAGCTGACGGTGACATCCCCGGCCTGGAATTCATTTTTCACATACGCGGGAAAGGAAGACAGCAGCATCTGCAAATTCAAAAACAATAAAAACGAACAAATCGTTAACGAGAGGAACGATTTCGTCCAAAGCGGTGTTGATGGTTCCTTCATCAAGCGTCTCTCTCCTTATTCTCTGTTAAATAGTTCATTCACATGGCTGTTGACGCGGAGAAGAAGCCCGATGAGCAGTTCATATTCGTCTTCCGACATACATTGCTTGATGTCATGAATCATTTGCTGCTCGATTGGCGATGTGAGCTCGATCAGCGCCTTCCCCCGCTCGGTAATGCGGACGAGGAAGGAACGGCGATCATGCTCTCCCGGTGTCTTGAACACGAATCCCTTCGCTTCCAGATGATCGAGAATCCGCGTCGTCGTCGGCTTATCCTTGCCCGAGCGCTCGGCAATATCTCTTTGAATCAAGCCGTCGGCCCGGCTAATCTGATACAGGATGGTCCATTGCTCGGGCGTAATGTCGAACTCCTTCAAGCGATGCTGGAACAGGTTCGACACCTTGCGGTAAGTCATGCCCATCACGAAGCCAATGGAACGGAACAGACGATTCTCTTCTGTCACGCCGGCAGTCCCCTTTCGATAACGAAATTTATTATAGTTGTCTAAACAACTATATGTCTAACAACTACAAATGTCAATGGAAATCCCGCGGCCCCTGCCGCCGATATGTCATAAACGGGGCTTGAAAGTGACGTAGCGTCATCTTGTATAATGGAAAGATATCATCCAAGGTAAGGTGGGGTAATCGTGATTCCGATTCAAGAGGTGACCAAGGCGACCGGCATGACCGTCCGGACGCTCCGCTATTATGACCAAATCGGGCTCTTGAACCCGGCAGGCAAGACGCCCGGCGGGCATCGGCTCTATTCGGACGAGGACTTGATGAGATTGAAGCATATCCAATTTTTGAAGCAGATGGGCTTCCGCTTGCAGGAGATTGATGAGATGCTCGCCACCCATGACCTGGATTGGTCGGCCAGCCTGAACAGTCAGTTGGCCTATGTGCTGGAGGAGCAAGAGAAGCTGAAGCAGATGGAAATTTATTTGCGCGAGCTTATTCACAGTATGGCTGTCGAAGGAGACGCGAAGAACAAGGCGGTTCAGAAGCTGATTCAGCTGTCCGGACGCAGTCAGGAGACGCGCCGGAAATATCGCAAGCTCCTCTTCCAGGAGCATGAGCAGAAGCTGATGGCACGCTTGCCGAGAGTGGATGGCAGCGATCCCGATTCGCTGGAATGGCTCGGTCTGATCGCCCAGTTCCGCAAACATATGGATAAGGGACCGGCTTCGCCTGAGGTCCAGCGCATTATTCGACGCATTGCCGAGAAGTGCGAGGAGGCGTTTCCGGGAGAAGCGGAATTTCTCGATAAACTCTGGGAAATCCGGAAATGCCCGGAGCAGTCCGCCCAAGTCGGGATGTATCCCTTGGAGCCTGAGCTGCTGGAGATGTTCGAGCAGGCGTATCACCACTATCTCGCCAGCGAAGTCCTCCGGCAGCCGAAGCGGGAGGCCGGCGCATAAGCCGCAAGCCGGCCTCCTTGGCTCGCCTTGCCCCGCTGCCTTCCTCGGGTCACAGCAAGGAGACGGCATACCGGAGCAAGGCGATGGCCGCCATCCCGGTCATAACGGTAATGAGCAGGCTCCGGGTGAAGTAGGCGGCGGCGAATGCCGCCGCGGCCGCAATGAGCGGCAGCAGAGAGCCGCCTTCGCTGCCGACGAACAGCTCCTGAGCCAGTAGGGCCGACATGACCGCGATCGGGATATGGCTCAGCCACTTCTGCCCCCATTCCGGCAGCGGCTTCTTGCTCAATACGATCAGCGGCAGCACCCTCGGTATGACCGTGACGAGCGCCGCTCCCGCGAGCATCAACAGAAAGCTCCATCTTACTTCCATTTTTCTATCCACACCCCTACGCTGGCCGCGATAATAATTGCGATTAAGACCCCGGCGCTCTTGGACAGGAACATCGTTCCGGCGATGGCTGCCGCCACGGCGCAGCCCGCGACCGCCAGATCGACCCGGTACTTGGACCGTTCCAGCCATTGCAGCATGAACAGTCCGATGAACATGGCCGGCAGGGCAAAATCCAAGCCGTACTTCTCCGGCGCGGCGATCCAGTGTCCGAATATGCCGCCGGCGAGATTGGCCACGAGCCAATTCAGATAGGCGGTGACATTGAGCCCGAGCATCCACGAGAAGCTTCCCTGCGCCCGCCCCGTCAGCTTCGTCACGGCGACGCCGAAGGTCTCATCGGTCAATTGGGAACCGATCAAAATATTTTTCCAGGCCGGCAAATGGCGGAAATAGGGCGACATCGCCGCGCTCATTAACAGATGGCGCAAATTCACGAAAAACACCGTAAAAATGATGGCAAACGCCGGGCTGCCCGAGGCAAGCATCCCGGCCACGATGAATTGGGCGGAGCCCGCATACAAAAAGATCGACAGCAGCGCAATCTCGGCCAGAGACATGCCTGCCGTCTTCTCCACCACTCCCGCCGCGAAGCCGATGCTCAAATAACCCAATACCGTGGGAAGGCAGTCCTTCACTCCCAGCAGAAACGGTCCGCTCCTCGTGACAGGCGCATTCACATATTGCCGGTTCATCGATCTTCCTCCGTCCTCTCTTGAGCCTCATATCGTTGTCCGGTAACGACATGATATAGCGCTGGTTCATTCCGCCACAGCGCATCCAGCTTCTCCGGGCCGAAGACGGCCGTGATCTCTTCAATCATGATGTCATGCCGGATGTATTCGGTCGCCACCAAGACAAGCACCGGATCATGCGTCCGGACCGCCCAGGAGGCGGCGTCGCCGGAGAAATTCGCGATGAGCACCTCTTCACCGTCGCGAGAGACGATGGTCAAGCGCCCTCCTGCCCGATCCTTGACCACTTCCGGCGGCATATAATCGTGATGAAAGGTCGTCCCGATGCGGGCTTCCGGCGCTCCGAAGAGTACGGAAAACACCTGGACTCCCTCCCGCAGATGCGCATTCACCGCTTCCTGGATAACGGGGACCTGCGGCTCCCAGACGGATAGCCACAGCTCGTCCTCCGCCCTCCCGATCATGTCGGCCATCTCCTTCAGCACCAGCTCATCGCTGCGGATATGCCAGATGACATCCATGTCGCGCTCCCGCTGCAGCAGCGGCAGCTTTTGCTCCAAAAATGAAAAAGATTGCTCAAATTGGTTCCGCAGCCGGTCGATCAGTTCACCCGAAGGGACCGGCGAATATTTGACCGGATCGGAAGGCACGAGATGAACGGCCCCCTTGTCCATCAATTTCCCCAGCACCTCGTATATCATCGAGCGGGGCACGCCGGATCGCTTGCTGATCTCATAGCCCGTAACCGGGTGAACCTTCAACAGCCCGATATAAGCTTTGCATTCATACGGAGAAAAACCGAGCTTCTGCAGCTCCTTGAATACCTCTTCCATGCGGCACATCCCTTCTGTCAGATTTAAGTTCTTTTCACGGAGTTATGTATCTAACTACTAGGAATCGCGTAAAGAAAAACGGCTCAGCGCAGAGCGAACCGTCATCGGCCATCCCGGCCGCGTCGTTAGATTACTACTTACTATAATGCCGCTTTCTCATCCTGTCAATGGTTCTTCACCTGGAATTGAGGGTGAACAAATAATTGTACTTCGCAGAATGCTTCAACTCGTCCGTAATAATCTCGAACAGCATATCTCTATATCTGCCATGCGTCAGACAGCGCCGAATCTTGCGATATTTCTCGACTGCTCTCAGCTCGCCGAACAAAGCTTGCTTCAGTCCTTCCGTATACGACCCCGGCCTTGCGAACGGCGCGCCGCCTCCACTCTCCAACTCCCGCCCCGTGAAGTCGCGGTAAATCTGACGGAACATGCGGTTATGCTTCCGCTCGTCATCCCGGATCGAAGCGATGATCTCTTGCTCCTCCCGCGATGAGGCGACAGAAATGAGGTATTGATAGAACAGCTCATCCTCCCTCTCCCCCTGAACCGCTCCCTTGATCAGCTCCAGCGCCTCTTGCGCGCAGGAAGGTTCTAATCCCGCCGGCACGGGAGCATGGATCGGTGAATACTCGCGATACACATCATAATACGGGCTGTTCGGGCTATACGGGCTGTACATTCGCTAATCTCCTTTGCGTCTCAGTTACTGCAAGTCTATGCAATGAGCCCGAACCGGGTGAATGTCCTGGCCCCGGAAGCCCATCCCGGCCTCGTCACGCCAAAATTATGGTTGTGCTCCGGGCGGTAATGACAAAAGCGGCCCCCCTATCCTGACGGATACGATCGCCGCTTTTCCGGTTCTTATGGACAATTGGCCGTTGCTTGCAACGGGATGATTACGTTTCGAATGGCAGGAACACGTTGGCGGTATAGTACCGCTTCGCGATATCCTGCAAGTAGGAGGCCTGGACGGACAGAACCGCGATGACCAGGCAGTTGCTGACTGCCTTCCGGCAGGCGCCGGACAGCGTCCATCCTTGGGCCTTGCGGTCGGCCGTCGTCTTGACGATCTGCTCCAGCAGCGCATCCGGCGCGCCCGCGGCCGAAGCATGTCCGGCCACATCGAATAACTGGTCATTGTTCGCATCCAATTCCTCGAACATGCCGGCATAAGCATGATAGATCTGAATCGGATCAATCCCTGTGTGCCGATCGCGGAACAGGGATTCGAACAGGGTGCGAATCGAGACGAAATCAAGCGTGCACTTCAGATCGTCGATCATGAACATGAGCGCCGCTTGATTCACCGAGTATTTGCGCCCCTCCTTCAGGCTCGCGAACAGCTCCTTGAAATCGCGCTTTACCCAATTTTGAATCGATGTAATGGAGATGTTCGAATGCTCTATCAAATGGCCCAGATCCGCGATTTCCTGCAGCGAGAAGCCGGCAAACGGCTGGCCCTGAATCAATTTCTTGATGATATGCGGCATATCCAGCGACAGAATCGCCTGCATCGAATCCGCCGCTCCCGCATTGCCGTGGCTATGCGACCATGCGGCCTGGAGAATGGCCAACGGCGACGGGCGCCGCGTCCCTTGCAGCGAGAGCAACAGAGACGACATTTCTTTGCGGGTCAGCGTGAAAGACTCCATCTGCTCCCCTCCTTGCCTTGCAAAAGTTCATATGAACTTAATATAGCACTGTTCAAAATTGCTTGTAAAGAGCCGAAAAACGAAGGGAATCGTATCCCACATCGTCCTCAATGGGCCAAAACCGGTCCGATTCCCCCAAATTGAGCCCTGCGGCCAGTTGTAGATCCAAGGTAAAGTTCGTAAAATTAGTTCATAAGAACTTAAATCTGATGATAAAGGGATGAGACAACATTATATGGGTATAGGATTGAATCTATTCATGATTGCCGTATTGATTATGCTGACCGCGTTCTTCGTGGCGACCGAGTTCGCTATCGTGAAGCTGCGCTCGAGCAGAGTGGATCAGCTGGTGCTGGAAGGCCATAAGAAGGCTCTCGCCGTTCAGCAGGTCACAAGCAACATGGATGGATATCTGTCAGCCTGTCAGTTGGGAATTACGATTACGGCGCTAGGACTCGGGATGCTGGGCGAGCCGACCGTGGAAGCGATGCTGCTCCCATGGCTGACGGACATGAATATTAGCGGCAACGTCAGCCACATTCTGTCCTATGCCATCGCATTTGTGTCCGTTACCTTTCTCCACGTGGTCGTCGGGGAACTCGCGCCGAAGACGCTGGCCATTCAGAAGGCCGAAGCGATCACCTTGCTGGCGGCGAAGCCGATTATATTTTTTTACAAATTGATGTACCCATTCATCTGGCTGCTTAACGGGTCTGCGAACCTGCTGGTCCGGACATTCGGTCTCAAAGCAGCCGGTGAGCACGAGGAAGCCCATACCCAGGAAGAGATTCAGATTATCCTCTCCGAGAGTCTGCAAAGCGGGAAGATCAACAATGCCGAATACGGTTATGTGAACCGCATCTTCGCATTCGATGAGCTGCTGGCGAAGGAGATTATGGTTCCGCGCACGGATATGGCCTGCGTGTATACCAACTATTCCTTGGAGCAGAACCTGGAGATTATACGCAAGGAGCAGTACACCCGCTTCCCGGTCGCGACCGGCTCGAAAGACAACATCATCGGCATGATCAACACGAAGCAGCTGTTCCTGGAGTATGACCGGGAAAAAGCATTTGAGTTCAAATCATTGATACACCCGATTCTTACCGTGCCCGAGGCGATACCGGTCAAGACCTTGCTGACCCGGATGCAGCAGGAAAATATGCATATGGCCCTGCTCGTGGATGAGTATGGCGGGACATCGGGTATTATTACGATAGAGGATATATTGGAAGAAATCGTCGGCGAGATTCGGGATGAGTTCGATACCGATGAACGCCGGGAAATCGAAGTATTGGATGAAGGATGCTACCTGCTTGACGGCCTTGTTCCGCTTCACGAGTTCTGCCATCTGACCGGACTTGAGATCGAGAACGCCGAAGTGGACACGTTCGGGGGCTGGGTATTCAATCATTTCACGGAGCTGCACCGGGGCAAGGAATTGCGTTATGAGCATGTCCGCATGATTATCCGCGAGATGAGCAAGAACCGCATTCGCCGGATTGAAGTCATTGTCGAGGATAAAGCGGAAGCACCCGCACCAGTACCGGAATAACAGGCGCCATTGGCCCACATTATGGAACATGTGCCGGCATCGCGCCCTCTCCCGAACGGAAGAGGGCGCTTCTGCATTTAACAATCCTATTTCTTTGTGATAAGCTAACGGTAACGGCACACGGAACGAAGGATACAAGGAGTTGCCAACAAACCTATGACCGAGCCATGGATTGAAGAACTGCTGCACGCCGATGCCAATCCGAAGATGACCGAGAAGCAGGAACGGATTGTGAAGGCGGCTATTGAAGTGTTTGCGCAAAAGGGCTTTGCCGCCTCCTCGACCAGCGAGATTGCGCAGCGCGCCGGCGTGGCGGAAGGCACTATCTTCCGTCATTACAAGACGAAGAAGGATCTGCTCCTCTCCATCGTGGCCCCTTCCATCGTCAAGCTCATTGCCCCGTTCGTCCTGCGCGAGTTCAAGGACGTGCTCGATACGGAATATGAGAGCTACGATCAGTTTCTGCGGGCCGTCATCGAGAACCGCATCGATTTTTTGCATCACAATATGAGTCTGGTTCGCATTGTCCTGCAGGAGCTTCCCTTCCACCCTGACCTGCAGGCCCAATTGCAGGAGATTGTCGTCTCCCAAGTGAAGGAACGGTTTGAGAAGATCATCCGCCGCTTCCAGGCCGAGGGGAAGCTTGTCGAGCTGCCGACCGGCACGGTGATCCGGCTGACCGCCTCGGTCATTATCGGGTATGTGCTTGCGAGATCCCTCTTTCTCGAGAAGGAGCATGCCGAGTGGAATGACGAGCAGGAACGGGAAGCCACGATTTCCTTTCTTATGAAGGGGCTTGCCCCATGATTTCATAAGCCAGCCGCCGCAGATAGCAATCCGCGGCGGCTTTTCGCTGCGCTTATATATTGCGGTACTTCCGCAGCACGGCAATATTAAGCAAGATGAAGACGAGGGCGAAGCCGACCAGCGCGACGAGATCAGCGTATATATCAGACAGTCCCATCCCTTTATACATGACGGCTTGCAGCGCATCCCCTCCATAATACATCGGCATGATCCGCGCAACCGCCTGTAGCCAATCCGCCATGCCGTCCACCGGAAAAATGCCCGCGAAGAAAACTTGGGGAACGACGACAAGCGGGATGAACTGCACCATCTGGAATTCCGAGTTGGCGAAGGCCGACAGCAATATCCCCAGCGATAAAGCGACCAGCGCGAGCAGCAAATTAATGAGAATAACGATCCCCAGGCTGCCCGCCATCACAATCCCGAGCACCTTGACCGAATAAAAGACGACGATAAGCGTCTGAATCACGGCAAACAGTCCGTAGCCCAACAAGTAGCCGAATACAATCTCGCTGCGGCGAACCGGCGTCGACATCAGCCGGTCCAGCGTGCCGGTCGTCCGTTCCCGCAGCAGGGCGATTCCCGAGATGAGGAAGACAAAGAAGAAGACGAAGAAACCGACAAGAATCGGACTCAACACATCAAAGAACGAGGTGTCGGCATCGCCGTACAAATACTCGATCGCAAGCTTCGGCTCCCCCGTCCCGAGAGGATTCCCCGCCGGAAGCTCAACCTTGCCGTGCAGCAGATGAGCCAGCCCTTCCGCCTGCTGCTTCGCCGCCTGCGCCGCTAGCGTCTGCATCACCTTCATCTGCAGCGCTTTGGCGGAGGCCGGATCCTCATTCCGCAGCGTAAGGCCGGCCTCCTCCCCTTGCCACTGCAGCACGCCGTCGAGCTCCTCCTCGGCCAGCAGTTTTTTCGCTTCGGCTTCGCCAGAATAGACAATCGGTTCGATCTCCATCTCCCGCAGCGCCTCCACCGCCGCTTCATCCGCGCCGATGACCGCAAGCTTCGGATTCGCGCCGGAATCGCCGGTGAACAAGAAGTGAACGAGCGTCAAAATCAGCAGGGGCGCCGCCATCATGAGCGCCAATGTCCGTTTGTCGCGCATCATCTGCCGGCCAATCCGTCTAACCAGGGCTCCCGTTCTCATGCGTCCCTTCCCCCTGCCTTAATAAATATTTCCTCCAGGCTGTGAATGCCGAAGCGGCTTTTCAATTCAGGAGGCGAGCCGCAGGTCAGCATGCGCCCTTCCCTCATCATCGCCAGCCGGTCGCATTTTTCCGCCTCGTCCATGACATGCGTCGTCACCAGTATCGATTTGCCTTGCTCCTTCAGGCGGTACAGCTCATTCCAGATCGATAATCGGAGCTCCGGATCGATGCCGACCGTCGGTTCATCGAGCACGAGCACCTGCGGATCGTGAACGAGCGCAATCGCCAGCGACAGCCGGCGCTTCATGCCGCCGGAATAGGCCATCACTTTTTTGGTCAAATGGGGAGTGAGTTGAACCAGATCAGCCGCATAGGCAATCCGTTCTGCCCTCTTCTTTTTGGACAGGCCGAACAGGGATGCGAAAAAATCCAGATTCTCCTTCCCTGTCAGCTCCGGGTAGAGGGCGTCCGACTGGGCCATATATCCGATTCGCTGCAGCATCCCGAGATTCGGAATCCGGATGCCCTCTACCTCGATCTCCCCCTCCGAAGCCGAATCCATGCCGACGATCAGCTTCACCAGAGTGGTCTTTCCTGCCCCGGACGGACCGATCAACCCATAGATCTCCCCTTCGGCTACGGTCATATCCACGTCAGAGACAATGACCTTCTTGCCATATCGCTTGCTTACATGATGGACGGCAATTACGTTTTTCACAGGGTTCACCATCCCCTCAAAAATGTGAGTGAGTGTTTACTCATTTTTATTATACTCGCTTTTTCCATTATGTAAATCCATGAATTCCGACTACGCCGGCACCCCGGAACAAAACAAAAAAGCGTCCACCTTTCCCCCGGAAAGGAAGACGCTCAAAAGGTATATATTCAGTGCATGAAGGATCTCGCGCGCACGAGGAGGACGCTCCCCGCTCCAAGCCAATAGATCACCATATGGCCAACCGCTGGCCACCACGAGGCCGCTCCTGTGCCCGATGAAAGAATGAATAAGAAAAAGACCAGACTGAAGAGGCAAAATAGCACTTCCCACCCGATCCATCTCCAAGCGAACAGATTGGCCCGCATCCGATGAAGCGCATATAGATTGCACCACACCGCGACGCCTTCCAGCGCCAAAATGCCAATTGACGCTGCCTCGTACCCGAATCCAGGTATAGCCAACAGGAAGAACAGCAAGGCTGTGGAGAAGGCGATTCCGTTCAGCAAGCCTACGAATGGGACGTTTTTGCGCTCTTGGGTCCACAGGATGCTCGTCGTCAGCTCGCGAATCCCCACGATAAGCGGAAGAACCGCGAAGTAGCGAATCGGAGCCCCCGCCTCGGGGGTATGGAACAACAGATAAGCCAGCGGATCCGCGAACAAAAACAAGAACATCCCGCTTAACAAGCCCCATGTCCAACAGAGCCGAAGCATCCTCTGAATTATGACTTGGTAAGACTTCAGCTTGCCTTGCTGGTAATGAGAGGCCAGCTTCATCGTCATCGTATACGAGATGGCGGCCGTTACGATCGTCGGCATATAAGCGACGATGACCGCCATTCCCGTAATGACGCCGTAAATCGATGTCGCTTCCGAGAGGGTGTATCCGGCGGCCTGAAGCCGGCGCGGGATGAGCAGCGAATCGATGAAATCCGATGCGGGCATCAGCAGTCTTGTGAAGCCGATCGCCATGGAAGCTTGGACAATCGATCGCACTTCGCTTCGGACCGGCTGATGGAACTCGAGAGAGCCCTCGGCCAGGGAGCGCCTGGTGACGAGAAAGACCGTTAGCATCAGAAAGGCGGACAGCGCGCCAATCGTCGTCCCCGTCAACCCGGCTCCCAAAGCGACGGACGTTCCCTCGGATGCGAACAGACAGACGAGGAGAATCATGGTACCGACGCGAACGGCCTGCTCGGCGAGTTCCGAGCAGGAGATGGCTCCGTACCGCTCCGCTCCCTGCATATACCCGCGCAGGAGTTGCAGAAGCGGAACGGCCAGCAAGGCAGGAGCCAGACAGCGGATGCCGGCTTCCACCTCCGGATTCCCGAGCAGCAGCGCTATCCGTTCGGACTGCATGTACATCAGGAGGCTGGCGGCGGCTCCGGCCAGAGCCAGGAGCGCCGACAGCGTGCGAAATGCGCTCCAGCCTCTTCCCGGTTGCTTGGCGGTAAATAACGCCAAAGCCGTCGGCAGCCCTCCGGTAATGATCATGAGGAAAATACCATAGCATGAATAAGCGATCTGGTATAAGCCGACGCCCTCGGCGCCAAGAATGCGGGTAAGCGTCGCTCTCCCCGCCAAGCCAATGACCTTGCTGACGAGGATAGCTCCCGCGCGCAGGGCGGCTGGATTCGTGACTGGCAGCTTCATTTCCATCACCCGACCAATCCAATCTTGTCCTCTCATTGTATGATTGGACGGGCCGGGTTATGTTTATCATTCGGCGGGGCGGTTAATCACGGATATGGATCAGCCAATAGCTGGTATGCCGATCCCAGCCCAAGTCGAAGGGAACGCGGTACCGATCGGCGGTATGCGAGTTGACCAGCGGATAGCCGTAATCATCGAAACCGACGACGACCGAGAAATGATCCACATCGCCTTTCATCTCGTAGCCGATTAGATCTCCGGGCTGCAGCTTCGCAATCGCCCCTGCCGGATGCTTCTGGGAGGGCTTAACGACATCGGGGAATTTGCCTTTGGCGATCAATTGGCCATATCCGCTGTGCAGCAGGAAATTTTTAAAGGCATCGGTTTGGACCCATGTCTGAGATCCCCCGTTGAACATAAAATAATGCCAGCCGCCTCTCATTTTCAAGCCCCCGCCTTCCTCCGCATCGCCGATGCATTGCGAAGCGAAGTTGGTGCAGTCGCCGCCCAAGCCGGTATAGTCGCGGTACTTCGGGTTATAACGGTGCTTATTGCCCGCCCCCCAAGCGGCCCCGGCGTATTTATTGGCGTATTCGACGGCCTTCTGGCGGTTATATCTTGGCTTCCGCTTCGTGTCCGAATGCGTGGAGGGCCGATCGGCATCGTTGGAGGACGGCTTCGGCTTCGGTTGCGGCCGCAGCATCATATCGTCGGATTCGGGAATCAGCTTCGGGTTTTCCTCCAGCGGGTCAAGGTACCATTCCCGCAACACCTTCCATTTGCCGTCCTCCTTCGTGAGCGTGAGCGCATGGCGGGTGCCGATTCCGAATGACTGCGGACGAACGACGCTGTGGCTATAGATATAATCCAGCCGCAGAGATTCGACGACAGAGGCGGTTGCCTTATTTCCTCTGAGCTTCGCCCGAATCACCCGGACATCGCTGTCGGCGTGAGTGAATTCCACGCCTCTTCGTTCGGCCCAGGCATGAATATACGCGGCTCGCTCCACTTCATGCCGAAGCGCGTGCCGGCTGCTGCTGGAATCGGCATAATGATGGCGAATCGCCTGTTCCTGCTGATGTATCAAAAATTTCGTCCTGTCCTTGAAAAGCTGTTTGATGTAGTCTGTCACTTCTTCATCCTTCTCAACGGAGGAAGCAGCCTCCGCGGCGGCCGCAACCCATATGCAGCATAGCGACAGCAATATGAACAACGTTTTCCTTACCATTTCGCATCTCCTTGGCAGTATTTCCATATCATTGAGGAAGAACGCAGCTTGTACTGCCTTTAAGTTCTCCATACCTGTTGTTTTGATGCTGTGAAAAAATTACAGACTGAAATTTGCCCGCCTACGCAACCTAAAAAGGAATGTATAGATAGGATGTGTGAGCAAATGATACGACACCCAATGATTAACGCAAGCTGCCGCTACATGATCATGCTGGCCCTCCTCGCCTGCCTCCTGCCCGGAACGGCAGCGGCCGAACCGCAGAAAACGGCCGTCATCGTCATCGATGATTTCGGCAATAACGGGCGCGGAACACAGGAGATTATGGAGCTGCCCTTCAAGGTAACCGTGGCGGTGATGCCGTTTTGAAATATACCAAGAGTGACGCCGAACGGGCTCATGCAGCCGGGCACGAAGTCATCGTGCACATGCCGATGGAAGCGCTGGGAGGCAAAAAAATGGGGCTGGGACCTGGGGCGATTACGACGAATCTGAGCGAGGATGAGATTCGGAAGCGGGTGCATGCGGCTATCGATGATGTGCCCCATGCGGTGGGAATGAACAATCATATGGGTTCCAAGGTGACGGTTAATCCGAGAGTGATGCGGGTTATATTGGAAGTGTGCAAGGAACGGGGCATTTATTTCTTGGATAGCCATACCAACTACCGCAGCATTGTGGGCAAAGTGGCGGAGGAAGTAAAAATCCCGTCGCTAGAGAACCATATCTTCCTTGACGACATTCATAAAGCGTCGGCCATAAAGAAGCAGTTCAAGCTGATGCGGACGCATCTGAAGGATCATAATATATGCATTGCCATCGGGCATGTCGGAAGCGCCGGACATGTTACGGCAGCTGTCGTGAAGGAGCAGATGGAGGAGATGAGCCGGGATCGGATCGCCTTCAAAAAAGTATCAGAGGTCCTGCCTCCCTTCCTTCCCTTAATCCCGCATTCATGAGCCTTCGCCCCGGCCCCCGGGTCATAGACCAGCTGCAGGGAGGGATGCCAGCTGGTCTATGTCTGCCGTTAGGGATGCGGAGCTTCAGGGTGGCGGCTATCCCCTGACCGTCGGATCCGGTCCCGCAGGCGGCCCGTCGTACAGATGCGACCGGGCTTGGAACCATCGGAACAGATGCGTGGCCACGACCTTCAGCACCGCATATCCGGGCACGGCCAGGATGATGCCGATGACGCCGAACAGATTGCCGGCCGTCAAAATGACGAAGATAATCGTGATCGGATGAATCCGCAGCGTCTTGCCCATAATTTGCGGGGAAATGAACTTGCCTTCGATTAACTGAACGACCGTCCAGACGACGATCATCTTCAACAGCATTATCGGCGAAGTGACGAGCGCCACGATAAGCGCCGGCGTAATCGCGATCGCGGGCCCCAGATAAGGAACGATGCTCGTGCAGGCCGCGATAATGGCCAGAATAAGCGAATAGTCAAGGCCGATAATCAGGTATCCGATATAGAGAAGCATGCCGATGCAGCAGCTGATGATAATCTGTCCCCGGATATAGGAACTGATCTGATGGTTCATCTCCGTCATCACTTGATCGGTCTGCTTGCGCAGCGCCGTCGGCACAAACCCCAGAATATAAGCTGGCAGCTTCTTCCCGTCCTTCAGAAGGTAGAACAGGATGAACGGCACGGTCACCAAGGCGAGAATCGTCTCTGTCACCGCCCCGACGAATCCGCCGATGCTTGACCATGTATTATTTAACAGGCTGGTGGCACGCTCCGTTACCGTATTGATCAGCTTCGACGTATCCCAGTCGACGGTCTGCTGGAAGCGCTGAATATAATCGCTGCCAATCAGGTCCGTAAGCAGGTTCTCGATATGGGCCGAAAAGGCGGGGAAGTTCGAGACCATCTCCATCACCTGATGGCGTATGACCGGAATGACGGCCAAGACCACGATCGTAAGCAGTCCCAAGATGATGAGGTAGAGCAGCAGGATCGTAAAGACCCGCTTCACGCCTTTTTCCTGAAAATAATCTACGATCGGGTTCAGTAAATAATATAATACGCCCGCCAGAATGACAGGCAGCAGGACGGTCTTGATCAAGACCAGCACCGGACGGAAGACGAACGATATCTTGGTCAGCAGGAAGATGTTGAGCCCGATCAACAGCAGAATCAGCAAAAACAGAACGAAGCGGTTGTTTAGAAAAAACAGTTTGAACTTGCTCATCCTCGATTGAGGTTGATCCATATGCATTCCCCCTTTTCCACTCCATCTCATTGGTTCAGCATCGCTTTTTTCTCATTGTAGCATACTGATTTCCCGAATCCTAACTCTGCTCCGGACCCGGGAAAGCCCCCCCTTTTTCTATGTTTCTCCCACCCCGCCGTCCGCTTTTCCGCTATGTCCCCCATCCGTCATTTCCCTAGGCCTGATCGATCATCTGCTTCCCGGCCCGGCTCGGCATGAATGGCGGAGCTCCGGACATAATAAGGGCAAACAGGGGAAAAGCGGTGATTGATGCCATGACAACGATTCTGCTCGTGGAAGATGAGCATAATGTATCCGAGTTCCTTCAGTTGGAGCTTCAGCATGAGGGCTACGATGTGACGGTTGCGGAAGACGGCGAGCAGGCGCTCGACTATTTCAAGCGGCAGGAGTGGAATCTGATTCTTCTGGATTGGATGATTCCCCGCCTGAACGGCTTGGAAGTGTGCCGCCGCATCCGGAAGACGAGCGACGTGCCGATCATATTGTTGACGGCCCGGGATTATATCGGCGACAAAATCGCCGGCCTCGATACCGGCGCTGATGATTACATCACGAAGCCTTTCGAGATCGAGGAGCTGCTGGCGCGCATCCGGACCGTACTCCGCCGGCATAATCCGTCATGGCCAGCCGCGTCGCCGGAATTGTATCGAGTCGACAGCTTGACGATCGATGTGAAAAAAAGATTGGTGAGGCGCGAGGGCGAACAGATCGAGCTGACGCAGCGGGAATTTGATCTGCTGCTCTATTTAACCGAGCATCAAGGCGAAGTGATCAGCCGGGAGCAGCTTCTGTCCGATGTCTGGGGCTATGACTTCGCCGGCGAGACGAACGTGGTCGACGTCTATATCCGCTACCTTCGCAACAAGCTGGATCGAACCTACAAGCCGAAGCTCATTCATACGGTGCGCGGGGTCGGGTATGTGCTGCGTTCGTCTTAGCCGGAATCTCTGCCGATTCACCAAAGGCACATGTCGCTCCAATGGGAGGTCGTTCTGATGAAGTCCTTTTTTTCCCGCCTCATCAAGCCCTTCTCTTTTTTGCCGGATACGTTAATGTTCCGAACCACCATGCTATATGTACTCAGCTTGCTTGGGGTTATCGTCTGGATCGGCCTGTTCATTATGGGAACCGTCAGCCATACCGTCATTCAGGATACGCGCCGGGAACTGACTGCGGTCGAACTCAAATTAATCGATACGCTGGAGACCCCCGCCGACAAGCAGTACCAGGAGATTTTGGATGAGATGCTCTATCCCGATCACGCAAACTATTACGTTCAAGTTATCGATGCATCCGGCCGTATCGTGGCCCAGTCCCGGGGATGGTATGAGGCCTATGATACCAATCAGCAGGAAGCGAAGCTGAACTGGGTGGTCGATACGTTGAAGTGGAACGCCAAGAGCGGGCTGTTCTTCCGGGATCAGCTCGTGTGGAATCCGCTGAGCGGCGGAGAAGGGACGATCCATATTCGCGTGCAATTGAACAATGTCGAACGCCTCCTTCAGATTATGGTGCAAGTGCTGTTTATTACCGGACTGATCAGCTCCACCGTCGGATCGCTCCTGCTCTACCATGTGACGCAGCGGAATCTCTCCCCGTTATTCGCCATCACGAACGCCGTCCGGCGGATTCAGGAGCATCCGGATCTGAAGCATCGGATTCCGGTGCCCGATACGCCGCGGGAGCTGAATGATCTGGCCCGCACGCTCAATCACATGCTTGTGCAGCTGGGAGAGCAGGTCGAACGGGAGAAAAACTTCGTCTCGGATGCTTCCCACGAGCTTCGCACGCCTCTGACCGCCTTCCGGGGCTACGTCAAGCTGCTGAAGCGCTGGGGCACGAGCAACCCGGATGTCCTGAACCGCTCGCTCGAAGCGCTGGATCAGGAGAGTCAGCGTATGCAGCGCCTTATTGCGCAATTGCTCACGCTGGCCCGGACAGGCAGCATCACGCCGAGCCGGGAGCGCATCGATCTCTCCGATACGATCCATCAGGCCATCCATCAGCTCTGGACCGAGGAGCGGGGCATCACGCTCCGCGTCAATCTGGACAAGGATGCCTTCGTGCTCGGCGACGAGGACCAGCTCCGTCAGGTCGCCATCATCCTGATCGAGAATGCCATCCGCTACACGAACCCGGGAGGTTGGATTCGGGTAGAGGTCGCGCGGAGCCAAGAGCACGTATGCTTCTCCGTCGCCGATTCCGGCATCGGGATTCCGGCCGACGAGATCGGCAGCGTATTCGATCGGTTCTACCGGGTGGACAAAGCCCGTTCCCGCGCGACCGGCGGCACCGGGCTCGGCTTGTCTATCGCCAAGCAGCTGGTGAACAATCACCAGGGCCGCATCGAGGTGGAGAGCCGCCTCGGCGAAGGAAGCACCTTCACGGTATGCCTCCCTGCCGCTCCGGCAACGCAATAAGGCCTCCTAAAGACACGAGCTTCGTATCTTCAGGAGGCCTTATCATAGCTTGTCCGGTTACAGGACGCGGCGAATCCCTGTTATGCGCTTGCCCCATTTTCCGTCCAGGCTGGAGATCGTTACGCCTGGTTTACCGTAAGTATGCAGTATTTTCCCATCCCCAATATAGATGGCGACATGGTGAACCGGAGAGTAGAAGAAGACCAGATCTCCCGGCTTCATCTGGCTCTTGCTTACCTTCTGGCCGACCTTCGATTGCTGCTTCGAAGTCCGGGGAAGCTTGATGCCATGCTTCTTGTATACATATTGGACGAATGAAGAGCAGTCGAACGCGCTCGTAATGCCGGACTTAGCTCCGAACTTATAAGGAACGCCCATATATTTTTTGCCGGTGGCAATGATGCTCTTCGCTTTGGCGCTGCTCGCGGTAGCGGAGGCCGCACTCGCTGGCTGCAGCGGCATCATGACGCTTGCTGACATCAGGAATGAGACGCTCAAGCTTACGCTAATCAGGATTTTACCGAACTTGGCTGGTTTCAATGTAGTACATCCTCCTTCAAATCGGGTTAGGAAATCACCTGAAACCACCATAACATATAAATTTTTCCCAGAATTTTCTTAAACGTGAAATGGAATCGGTGCCCGTTGCGTTTGCGGCGTCCGATGAGAAAGCGATTAGACTTTTCTCATAAAACTCCTCTTGACATCTCATCCTGCTCCCAGACATGACAAAACCGCCAGATGCTTCTGGCAGCCAACATAAGCGTGCTGCGGCATTGCCGCGCCCGCAAATCCAGTCATCGTGGCCCGGCAGGCCGGGCGCGTGACGGGCAAGCGGGCTCTCTCATTTTTCCCTCATAATTACTCACCATGAGGCGCCGCGCCGCTGCCTTGCAGATGACAAGTTTGCACCGCTGAACTCCACTCCCATGAACCGTCAATGCGAGATCGAAGTCCTTGCCAATCGTCTCCAGCATACGTCCTTGCCGCTGCTTCCGCAAAGCCGGCTCATCGACGCGAGACAACAAGAAGCCCCCGGCGTCCGGCCAGGAGACTGCCGTCTCGTTGCCGTTCCAGGGGCTTCGCGGCCTGCATTCCGCTAGGCGATAATCTTGTCGATAATCCCGTACGCGAGGGCTTCCTTCGGATCCATGAAGCGATCGCGATCCGTATCCTGCTCGATCCGCTCGATCGGCTGGCCGGTATGCTCCGACAAAATCCGGTTCACCTTCCGCCGGGTGCTCAGTATCCACTCGGCATGGATCTGGATATCGGACGCCTGCCCACGCACTCCGCCAAGAGGCTGGTGAATCATTACTTCGCTGTTGGCGAGCGACATCCGCTTCCCCTTCGCGCCTCCGGTCAGCAGCATAGCCCCGAAGCTGGCGGCCATGCCGATGCAGATGGTGGACACGTCCGGCTTGATGAACTGCATCGTGTCGTAAATCGAGAATCCGGCCGTCACCGAACCGCCCGGGCTATTGATATACATCTGAATGTCCTTCTCCGGATCCTCCGCTGCCAGGAACAGCAGCTGCGCCACAACCGAATTGGCCATCTGATCCTCAATCTCCCCGGATACCATCACGATCCGGTCCTTCAGCAAACGGGAATAAATATCGTAGCTCCGTTCTCCCGCCTTGGTCTGCTCGACCACATACGGTATGAAATTCATGCGAATGCTCCTCTCGTCAGGCCGCCATCCTCCAAGAAGATGAACGGATACAGTTGGTAAGCATTCCCTGAACGCGGCAGGCACGGCCTCCCAGGACGGCATGCAGGGAGACGACAGGCTCGATGGCGCCCTGCAGTCCCAGCTCGACGAGGCGGGCGGCGTCTCCGCCGCGGAAAGCGGACAGATAGTCCTTCAGCAGGCGCTCATCCACCCCCTCGGGAATGGGAAGCCGCCGCTCCTCCTCCGCCGGCAGTTCGGTCCGCAGGACGGTACGGGCGCGATGCAGCGCGGACTTGACCGCCCCCTCCGTCGTATGGAGCAGAGCGGCCGTCTCCGCCGCCGAGTAGCCAAGACCTTCTCTCAGCAGCAGCACGGTCCGCTGCAGCGGCGACAAATACGTCAGCAGCCAAGACATGGCCGCTTCCATCTCCATCCCGGCATCGGGGTCCGGGACATCGATCAGATCCTGCGGCATCTGGAGACGGTGCAGACGCTGAGCGGTTCTATCTTTACGAATGCGATCGATCCAGGCATGCTTCGCCGTCCGCAGCAAGTACGCTTCCGTCTGAAGCGGCTTGCCGCCTGGCCGCCGGAATACGGGGATCGCCTTGAGGCAGGCATCCTGCACCAGATCCTCCGCATCCCATGGCGAGCCGGTCAGGGACATGCAATATTTCCGCAGCGAAGGCAGCGCCTCCAGCAGCGCATCATGCGCCTCGCTCGCAGAAGAGGTCAGATCGGATTTCACAAAGGCCATGGAATGGGGCCCTCCTTTGCTAGTTCCTTTCGTTTACACTACGTAAACGGCCGAACGGCCAAAAAGGATACGCTTCATTTGAAATAAAATTAACACATCCTGAGCTTATATGGAAAGCCGCGGGCAGGCGTCACGGGTTGGATAAAATAAACTTTGCTGTATAAGGACCTTCCCGAAGGTTTACATTATCAATAAGAAGAAAATCGGCACGACAAGGAGCAGGAGCATGGAGACGGGTAATTGCGATCTATCCATCGTCAAGCAGCAGTTGAAGGAGCGGCTGAAGCAGCTCTCCGATGATATCCGGCGAAGTCTGGAAGTGTTCGATGAGTCAGACAATTGCATGCTCGGCCAGTTCGAGCAGTTCCGCCAAAGCATTATCGCGCTTGAATCGACGGCGGCCTCCTTTTATTTGAACTGTTATCTATCCCCCTACACCGACAAATACGCCGAGCTGACGCTGAGCATTCATCATTTGTCGCAGCGAAGACTCGGAGCGCTGATCGTCGTGCAGCGGCAGGACCCCCTCGACCATCTCATCCAGCCCGGGACGCCGATCGGCGCGACCTTGACCCATTCGCTGCTCGAATCGATTTTCATCTCGGGCAGCCCGCTTCATGACGGCGCCGTCATTATCCGCTCGAACGAGATTCTGTCGGCAGGCAATATACTGCCGCTCTCCCGTTCGATCCCTCCCGGTTCCAAATTCGGCACGCGCCACCGGGCCGCGGCGGGCTTGAGCGAGCGCAGCGATGCGCTCGTCCTTGTCGTCTCCGAAGAATCGGGCACCGCTTCTTTCGCGTTGGGCGGCCGGCTGTATCCTATCTCCACGCTTATCCCCGCGGGGGATACGAAATAACGCAAGGGACTTTCCCATAGGCTTCTTAATAAAGGAACTGCCAATCGGACACTTCCTGAAGGACTGCTCATAGGAGAGTTACAAATGTCAAAGGGCAGAACCGAAGGGCAACCAATATGGAAGCGGAGAAATCGGTGGGGGACAATCGGAAGCGGCGATGAGGCGCCGGGCGGACATGCTGTGAACGCGGACGATGCTGCGGACGCGGACGATGCTGCGGTCAATGAGCGACGGCGGCGAAATCCTGCGTAAACGCAGGATTTTTCGCTTTTTGATGTGCTCTTTGATAAAATTCCTGCAAAAACGCATCAATTTCTCCGATTATTGCGTTTTATCCTTTGGCATGGCTGAAATTCCTGCAGTTTTGCAGGAATGACTTGAGCGGAGTTCAAATCATAAGAAAATGCTGCATTTTCGCAGTATTTCGGCAAGTTGAGCGGCGAGAAGAGTAAAGCGCCAGGTATAAAATGGAAATAAATGGTATCATCACGGAAGCAGTACAGAAGCAGTATGTAAGCAGTACGTTAGAAGTACGGTGGCAGTATGGAAGTAGTATTGAAGTAGTATTGAAGTAGTATTTACGTAGTGTGTATGCAGAATGGAAGCAGTACGGAAGCAGTACGGCAGCAGTACGGTAGCAGTTCAGAAGGAGTTCAGAAGCAGTGTCGAACCAGAATCGAAATAGATTCGAAGTAAAGTCACAAGTAGAACTGAAGTAGTATCGCAGCAGAATCGTCGTAGAATCCAAATATAGTTATAGAATTTAAGTATAATCGCAGAACTAAGTACAGTCGCAGAATCCAAGTACAGTCGTAAAACTCAAGTATAGTCCGCAGAATCCAAGCACAGTCGAAAACTCAAGTGTAGTCCGCAGAATCCAAGCACAGTCGTAAAAATCAAGCATAGTCGCAGAATCCAAGAGCACAGTCGAAAACTCAAGTACAGTCGCAGAATCCAAGCACAGTCGTAAAACTCAAGTATAGTCGCAGAATCCAAGTGAATTTGAAGCAGGATCGAACTAGGTACGGACTAGCCGTGAACCAGCCTCGAAGGGAAGCCGAAGCAGGCTTGAACCGGGTTCGAAGCAAAGCGGAATCTGACAGCGCGATAGCAGCCGCACAAATAAGAGGGAACGAGCCGTCACCTCGAATAATCCGGGCATGTCCAGAGAAGCCGCAGGCCGCCGTGTTCACAGACTGGGGCTGTCTCACGGCTGCTTCACACTGCGTGGGAGACAGCCCCAGTTGCTCATTCATCGATATGCCGTTCCCTTACTGCAAAAACTTGCCGCGGAACCAGTCCGCCGCCGCCTCCGCCTCGGAGGAGGTCAACTGATGCCCGTACCGCTCCCAATGAACGGATACGTCGGCGCCCGCTCCGCGCAGCAGCCCCTCCAGTTCTTCCGTCTCCTGCGGCGGGCATATCGGGTCATTCTTGCCCGCCCCGATAAAGACGGGGACACCGCTCAGGTCAGGCAGGACGACGCCGCGGCGCGGAACCATCGGATGATGGAGAATGGCGCCGGCCCATGCCGCTTGAATATGGAACAGCAGGCTGGCGGCGATATTCGCGCCGTTGGAATAGCCGACGGCCACAAGATTGCGCCGATCGAACCCGTACTGTTCCGCCGCTTGGTCCAGGAAGTCGTTCACTTCTCCCGTCCGGAACAGCAGATCCTCTTCATCGAAGACCCCTTCCGCAAGCCTCCGGAAAAAGCGCGGCATTCCATTCTCCAGCACATTGCCGCGCAGGCTGAGCACCGCCGATTCCGGCGAGATCATCCGCGCCAGCGGCACCAGATCGCGCTCCGAACCGCCCGTCCCGTGCAGCAGGACCAGCGTCGGGGCCGAGTCGTTCGTCCCTTTTTCGTACAGATGCCTCATGCTTCTCCCTCCTGCAGCGCCCTGACCTCGATCGGCAGCAGATTCGCTTCAATCCGGGTGCGGTGCGGCTCGAACCATTCCGGCAGCATCAGTCTCTCTCCGAGCGACTCGAATGGCTCATCGCGCGTAAAGCCCGGCGGATCGGTCGCAATCTCGAACAGAATCCCGCCGTTCTCCCGGAAGTAGACGGCGTTGAAATATTGGCGGTCGACGATCGGCGTCGGATGATAGCCGCTCTGCTCCACCGCGCTCCGCCACTCTTCATGCTCCTCGAAATCGCGGGCCCGCCACGCGATATGGTGCACGGTCCCTGCGCCCCCGACTCCCGGCTCCATATCCGACTTCGGAATATCGATCAGATTGCCGAGGTCCCCGGCCGCCCGGAAGCGGACGAATCCGGCATCCTCGCCGACCCGGGTCAAGCCGAGCACATGCTCGAGCACGCTCATCGTCTCGTTGGCATGCACGCTGAACAGCACCGCTCCGCCGAAGCCCTTGATCGCCTTGTCCGCCGGGATTCCGCCGAACGACCATTCGCTGGCCGGACCTTCCTCCCGTTCCACAAGTTCGAGCCGCAAGCCTTCATTATCCGTAAACTGCAAATAGTTCTCCTCGAAGCGGCGGCCTGTCATGACGGAAATGCCGAACCGTCTCAGCCGCGCTTCCCAGAAGTCCAGGGCCCCCGGCGGAACGACATACGTCGTCATGCCGACCTGGCCGCCCCCGATCCGGCCCCTGCGGGAATCGGGCCACGGGAAGAACGTAATGATCGTCCCCGGGCCGCCCACCTCGTTCCCGAAATACAAATGGTATACTTCCGGGGCATCGAAATTAATCGTCTTCTTGACAAGCCGCAAGCCGAGAACGCCGGCATAGAAGTCAACGTTCGCCTGCGGATCGCGGGCAAAAGCCGTGATGTGATGGATCCCTGCCGTATGCAAAGTCATATGGATCTCTCCTTTTTTTATCTCAGTATAAATCAATTACACCAATTAATATCTCGATTTAAAGATATTATATTTCTCTCCTTCTGTCAAGTGTGCCCCGCACCCGCCCCAGCCAGTCAACAAGTCTGCCCCACCTCGTCCAGACAGGACAGGAACGGCAGAAAACCGGCTCCCAAAGGAACCGGTTCGGTCAACAGATAGGGCAGCGACTCATGAACACTCTAGCGCCAAAGACAACCGCGCCGTCTCCGCGGCTTCCGCATGGTAACAACCTAGCCCTGAGCTTTTGTCATGAGACTGTCCGGAATCACATTCAAATCAATTCCAAAAACGATCGGCAGCAAATAATATACGGCAAGAATAATGATGATTGTCGCGAATACGTTAACGGAAAATCCCGCCCGGACCATGTCGATAATTTTTAATTTCCCCGTGCCGAATATAATCGCGTTGGGCGGCGTGCCGACAGGCAGCATGAAGGCGCAGTTGGCCGCCATGGCGCAAGGGATCATGAGCGCGAACGGATGAATGCCCAAGGCGATCGCGAGCGCGGCGACGACCGGCAGGATCATCGTTGCGGTTGCCGTATTGGACGTAATCTCGGTCATCATCATGATCAGAAGAGTAGCGCATGAAATAATAACGATAAGATGAAAACCGTCAAGCATCGTCAGTTGTTCTCCCATCCAGTCGGACAGGCCGCTGGAACGGAAGCCCGCGGCAATCGCTAACCCGCCTCCGAACAGAAGGAGGACGCCCCATGGAATATCCTTGGAGTCGCTCCAATTCAAAATGCGGGAGCTTGCTTCTCCTCTGGCCGGAATGATAAACAAAAGGGCCGCGGCCATAATCGCAATCATCCCGTCCGAGATGCCGGGGATAGGCACGAACAAACCGCCGTCTACCCATAAAAACTCCCGCGTGATCCACATAAAAGCAGCGAAGACGAACACGAGGCCAACCATTCCTTCTTCAAAGGAGGTTTTGCCAAGCTTGCTGCGCTCGCTCTGAATTAACTCTTTCCCGCCCGGAAGCTGGCGGATCGATGTTTTGAACTTGATTCTCCCCAAATAAAACCACGTCGAGATCAGCATCAGCATGACGACCGGAACGGCAAACAGCATCCATTGGGCAAAAGAGATGGAAATGCCGAATAACTCGTTCATTTGAGCGACCAGAATAATATTGGGCGGAGTGCCGATCAGCGTTCCGAGGCCGCCAATCGTGCCTGCATAGCCGATGCCAAATATGAGAGACTTCTCAAACTTCGGAAGCTCCTCTTCTTCCGGCTTGCCTGCCAAGGTGCTTGCAATCTGGGCCGTAATCGCCAATCCCATCGGGACCATCATCATGACGGCTGCCGTATTGGAGACCCACATCGACAAAAATCCGGTTGCGGCCATAAAGCCAAGCAGGATGCGCTGCGTGCTCGTACCAATGAGCGAAATAATAAAGAGAGCCAACCTTTTGTGCAGATTCCACTTCTCCATCGCGGTGGCGATAAAAAAACCGCCCAAAAACAAAAAAATAATATCGTTGCCGTAGGAGGAAGCGACCGCGCTGCCCGGCATCGCTCCCGTGACAGGCAGCAGGATCAGCGGCAGCAGAGATGCAGCCGGAATCGGTATCGCTTCGGTAATCCACCATGCGGCGATCCATAACGTAACGGCGAGCACGGATTTCCCTTCCGGAGACAATCCGTCGGGTTCAAAAAATAGCATCGTCAGGATAAACAATGCAGGTCCCAAAATAAATCCGACAAGCTGTGCTGTGGCATACGGCTTATTGGACTTGACCCCAGGCCGGGCGCCTCCCCGATCCGGTGCTTGGCCGGATACCGTCAATACCTCTTTCGTTCGCTTATGCTGTGCCCACAGGCTGCGCCAAGCGGATACAACCAATTGCTTCATCATTCATCCCCCATCTGTAAGCGCTTTCGTACATTTTGTTACAAATTTTAAAATCTGTATACATTTTTTAACTAATGTCGTGGGTTTTGTAACTAAAAAAAGCGCCTGTAACAGAAAAAAAGCTCGCCGCCACCGCGCGAGCTTATTCAACCCGTACTTTTTCTTCTTTTAACAAAATAGAAAGCAAGTAATCCAGTCCCTCTGCGCTGAGCTTATACTGCTGGAGGGGGCGGCCGCAGCCTTGATAGCTGACATCGCTAAGCAAGGTGTTGTTTTCCTCCAGAAAGCGCAAATATTTGCGCAGTGACACTCTGGATATCCCCGTCAATTCAGCCAAGTCGGCCGTGGAGAACCAGCCCTCCAGCTTGTTGATCTCGCGCAGGACGCGAAGAAACGTTTCTTTCGTAATCCCTTTGGGCAGGCTCTCCCCGATCCAGTCTTTGTTCCCGCATCGTCGGTGGAACAGCGCATCAACCTCTTCTTGCCGGATGCCTTCTTGCCGCATCTGGATGCATCGGTACTTGTAACGCATAAGCGCCTCCCGGAACCGCTCAAAATCAAAGGGCTTGATTAAATAATCTACGGCCCCGTAGCGAAGAGCCGTCTGCACGGACGCGTGGTCATTCGCCGAAGAGACCACGATAACATCTACGGCCAGGTTGGCTTTCCTTGCATTGACCAGCACATCAAGCCCGTTCTTGTTCGCCAGATACACGTCCAGCAGAACTAAGTCGATGTTTCCGCTCTTGACAAGTTCCCAGCCCGCTTCGATTCCGGCAGCCGTTCCCGCCAATGCGAAGCCCGGCACCTTGTTCACGTACATCCCGTTGAACTTCGCCACCATCGGATCATCTTCAATAATCAAGACCTGAATCATGCCTGGTATGGAATGCTCACCGTCAAGGTCACCCCGTCTCCTTTCCTTGAGGATATATGTACCGTCCCGCCCGTGTCCGCCGCCGCTTTGTGGATCAGATGGAGACCGTAGCCCCTTCCTTCTCCTTTGGTGGATTTCCCTCTCCCGATCTCTCCGGCCAGTTCCTCCGCCAGACCCGGGCCATTATCCCGCACCGTCCATTCCAGACGGCCCTCCCTCGCGGAGGACAGTTCTACCGCGACTTCTTTCTCCTCCTGCCCCGCAATCGCTTCATAGGCGTTGTCCAATGAATTGCCGATGATCGTGATCAGCGCGTCAAGAACCTCCGGCCTCGCAATGGACGGCCACGCTTCCCGTCCTGTCAGCGTCACTTCGACGTCATGCTCCTGCAGGAAGCTGAGCTTATTGAGCAAAAATCCCGCTATCACCGGGTCCTTCACATGGTTGAAGACCCAGCCCACATCCTTTTGATAATGAGTGGAAATCCGCCTGATATACGCCCGAAGCTCCTTGTAGGATTCCGTATGCACCATGGCGGATATGACATGAAGCTTATTCATGAACTCATGCGTGTGAACCCTCAGGCTTTCCGCATAATTTTTGGCGCCCGATAATTGCTCCAGCATGCTCGTCAGCTCCGTTTTATCCCGGAACGTTGCCAGCGCGCCTACCAGTTGGCCGGCAGCCTTGACGGGAACGCAGTTCACGACGATTTCCAGATTGTTCAATGTTTGCTGCTGATCCAGCTCTGCTCTTTGGTGAATCAGGACATCCTGCAGCGTTGACTGCGGCATTACCTCCCGCACATGCTTCCCGACCGGTTCGGCGTGAAGTCCCGCCCGCTTGAATATGTCCCGTGCAGCCCGGTTCGCCAGCACCATGATCCCCTGTTCGTCAATCGCGACGACTCCTTCGCGAACAGAAGCGAGCATCGCCTCTCGTTCCTCCAGCAGCTTCGCGATTTCCGCCGGCTCCAGGCCGTGCATCGAGCGCTTGACCTTCTGCGCCAGCAGCAGCGCCCCGATCAAGCCTGCCGCCAGGCCTGCTCCCATGCCGAGAAGGATGATTTTTTGACTGCGCAGCACCGCGTCATTGATTTTATCCTTCGCGATTCCGACCGCCACGGCGCCAACCTGCTCTCCCCCGTCCCAGATCGGCATGAAGGCGCGCATCGATTCCCCTAGCGTGCCGACCGCAACGGACGTGTAACTTTTCCCTTCCAGGGCCGGCCCTTCGTCTCCTCCGACAAACGTTTTGCCTATCATCTCTTCATTGGGATGAGAGAGACGAACGCTGTTCATATCCATGACGACGATATACCCCACGTTTGTATCCGCTTTCACTTTCATCGTATATGTCTGGACGGGACCGCCATAGGTTCCGTTGCGCAGACTGTCCAGTACGGTCGGCGTCTGGCCGACCGCGCTGGCGATGGCTTGCGCCCTCTCCTCCAGGCTTCTCTGGGTTGCGGCCGCATAATCGTTCGCGATAAGGATTCCGGTCAGCACAAGAGCCATAGCGACCACCACCGTGACCAGCCACAGGATGAGCGTCTTCAATTGATAAGGCCGATTGGAAAAAAAGAATCGTTTGAGACCGTGCGCTATTTTGGTCACCCCGCATGTTCTAACCTATTTTTACAAAAATGGCAGTTCCCTATATCACTATACCGGATAGATGAAATTTGAACTAGCCCCTTTCCGCGCCTGCGGCAAAAAGCACCTCCATTGGCGCGAATCCGTCCCTGCGCTTCGGAAGTGCTTTTGTCTGCCGTTCTTCGTGCCGAATCAGCTCCCTGCTTCGCTCAAGCCGCCGCCGCGCCTACGTATCGAGAACCGGGAGCGTCACCGTGAACGTCGTCCCCCGCTGCGGCATGCTGTCCACCGCAATGCTCCCGCCGTGATTGTCCATAATGTTGTAGCTGACCATCAGGCCGAGCCCCGTCCCGGAATCCTTCGTCGTATAGAACGGCTGGCCCAGCATGTCCAGCTTCTCCGGAGGAATGCCGCATCCCTCGTCTTCGATCGTAATGAGCGCGAAGCCGTCTCTCACGCTTGCTCCGATATAAATATGCCCGCCGTCCGGCATCGCTTCGATTGCATTTTTAATTAAATTGACGAACACCTGCTTGATCTGATTCGGCTCGCAGTGCAGCCAGATCTCCTCTAGCGCATACTCGGCCGCAATCGCGCTGTTCTTCATCGCCGCCTGAGCGCTCATCAGCGCGATGCTCTGCTCCAGCAGCTGCACCAGGTTCGCGCGCCGGGCCGATACCATATTCGGCTTCGCCAAAATAAGCAGCTCGTTGCAGATGATCTCGATGCTCTTCAGCTCCGATTCGATGATGTCGTAATATTGCTCCTTCTCGCTTTTCAAGGATCGCAGCAATTTGAGAAAGCCGTTGATCGAGGTGATCGGGTTGCGTATCTCATGGGCGATTCCGGCCGCAAGCTGCCCGACGATCGACAGCTTCTCCGACTGGATGATGCGCTCCTCTTCCTTCCTCCGCTCCGTCACATCCTGAAAAACGCCAATCACCGCCGGTTCGCCGAGAAATGTTGTCGGTATCGAGACGCCTTCGGCAAATTTAGTCACTCCGTTATAGCAGCGGAGCTTATATTTAACGGTGCCCAGCTTCCCTCCCTGATGGTATCTGCGCCTCCTGTCGTCAATCTTGTCATGATTGGCCGGATCGACGAACTCCTTCGTGGATACGCCCAGTACCTCCTCGGGGCCGCGCGCGCCGAGCAATTGAATTCCCGCCTGGTTGACGTACTGGCAGATTCCGCCCCGGGTAATGATCACGGCGAGCGGCAATTCCTCCAGCAGGATGCGGAACGACTCCTCCCTCTCCCGAAGCACGCTTTCCGTTTTTCGCTGCGCGAATTCCGTCATTTTCTTGGCCGTAATATCATGGAACTGCGAGAACAAAAAAACGGGCTCCCCTTTCTCGTTGTGCACGACGGAGACGTTCACCAGACACCATACCGGATGACCTTGCTTATGTATGTACCGCTTTTCCATATGGTATGCTTCAATCTTCATGTTCAGGAGCTGATAGACATATTCCAGGTTTTCTTCAAGATCATCCTGATGGGTAATCGACTGAAAATTCATGGCCAGCAATTCTCGCTCATCGTAGCCAAGCATGCTGCACAAGGCCCGGTTGACCTGGATGAACCGGCCTTCCAGTGACACGATCGACATCCCGATAGACGCATTGTTAAAAGCGAAATCGAACAAGTCAATTTGCTTCAAATGCATAAGAGTATCCCCTTTCAAGCGCCACATCCCCAAATGCCCTTCAAGCGGAATGATTTCTGTCTTTATCCAGGAACGGGAATCTCCAATTTTCTGTTGTGTACGAAAATATTCGCTGCCTCCTACAAATTTCCTCGTGCCCGAAGATAAAGTTTTTCCAAAATATTGAACAGGGCCCAGGCTCCGAAAAACCGGCGCGCGCCGCCCCATTGACTGCGGCCTTCATCTGTGCCAACGTTAGCAGGAGAGGAGACTACGCTACGATTCAGGGGTGAGTTCATGACAGAGTGCGCAGCATCGCTTACCGTCATGTCGTACAACATTCAGCATGGGCGCGGAATGGATGACCGGTATGATCCGGCACGGATAGCGGACGTTATCCGCAGAGCGGGGGCCGACGTCATCGGCCTGCAGGAGGTGGACCGCCATTTCGACAAGCGGAGCAATTATGAAGATACGATTATGGTATTGGCCGCCCGCCTGGGGATGCAGTATGCATACGGCGCTAACCTGGACGGTGATCCCGAGCCGGGGCGAACCGAGCGGAGGCAATACGGCATCGGGATCCTAAGCAAATACCCGATTGTCCATCAGCAGCATTATTTGCTGGACAGCGCCGGCCGGGAGCAGCGCGGCTTGCTGGAGGCCGAGCTGGTCGTCGAGGATGCGAGAGTCCGCTTCTATGTCACCCATCTCGGGCTGGAGCGGCAGGAGCGGTTAACGCAAATATCCCAAATTGTCGATATCGCCGCCCGGCAGACCGGCGCGGCGATTATAACCGGCGACTTCAATGCCCTTCCGGACAGCCCGGAACTCGCCGCGATGTCCCGCTCCTACCGCAACGTATTCGCCGATCTTCCCGCAGCCTATACCTATCCGGCCGGCGGAGCCAAGGAGACGATCGACTATATTCTCGTCAACGATGGCATCGCCGTCGGCGCCCGGCGGGAAGTCGTCCGTTCGGTGGCATCGGATCATTATCCGATCGCCGCCGCCTTATCGATCCGGTAGATCGAAGCAGCGCCGCAAGCCATTGCCTTCCATGGAGGCCGATGCTTGCGGCGCTGCGGCAAGAGCCGTTCACGGCATATCCGGCGCTAGCTTAGCTTCAGAGCTTCATGGTCTCAGAGCTCCTTGGCCTGGCCGCTGCCCGCTTCCCCGTACCGTCGTCCGGGCCCTTCGTCTATACCTGCTCTATCAGGGGGTTATAAGAGAACGAGCGCTGCCGCCCGCTCATCGGACCGCTTCATAGACAGCCTCGGGTTCCGCTTCCGAACCATCCGCATCTTGCTTCGGTTCCGCTTCGGGTCCGGCCAGCGGCCACCAATGGAAGCCATCTTCCTCCAGCAGACGCTGCGCCGCTTCCGGGCCTTCGCTGCCCGCCTCATAGAAATGCAGCGGCACCCGATTCTCCGCGAAGGCTTCCAATATCGGCTGAATCCATTGCCAGGACAACTCCACTTCGTCCCAACGGGCGAAGAAGGAGGCATCCCCCAGGATCGCCCCTTCCATCAGATTCTCATAAGCTTCGGGAACGCCGTTCTGATCAGCGGCGTAATGCAGGCGGACCGGCTCCGGCTTGATGCCGTGCTTCCCGTGCTTCCCGTCCTTCGCGTTCAATTGGAGCGTGATCCCCTCCTGCGGACCGATATCGATAATCAGCAGATTCGGCGCGGTCAGCTCGTTCGTGCGGCTGTATTTGTCCAGCGGGTCCTTGAATTCAACCACGATGCGGGTCGACTTCTCCGCCATCCGCTTCCCGGTGCGCAAGTAGAAGGGAACCCCTTGCCAGAAATAATTATCGATCATGAGGCGCGCCGCTACGTACGTATCATTGCCGGAGTCCTCCCCGGTGCCGGGCTCGTCCCGGTAGCCCGGCACCGGTAGTCCGCCAACGGCTCCCGCCGCATACTGGCCGCGCACGACGAAGCGTTCCGCTTCCTCCTTCGGCACCGGACGCATCGAGGCCAGCAGCGCGCGCTTCTTGGCGGCCATATCCGCCGCCGTGCCGCGGCGCGGAAGCTGCATGGCGAACATCGCCAATACTTGGAGCAGATGATTCTGCACCATGTCGCGGATGGCGCCCGCCTCGTCGTAATAGGCCGCACGCTCCTCTACGCCGACCGTCTCGCTCGCCGTAATCTGCACGTTGGCGATATATTGATTCTTCCAGACCGCCTGGAGCATCGGATTCGTATATTCAAGCTTCTGCAGGTTCTGCACCATCCGCTTGCCGAGGTAATGATCGATCCGGAAGATTTCCTCCTCGCGGAAGACGCTGCCCAGCAGGGCATTCAACGCGCGGGCCGAAGCCAGATCGCGGCCGAACGGCTTCTCGATCAGGAGCCGCTTCCAACCGGTAACGCTGCTCAAGCCGCTGTCATGAAGGCGGCGGACGATCGGCTCGAACAACTCGGGCGCGACCGAGAGATAGAACATCCGGTTCTCGGCGATGCCAAGCTCCCGCTCGCGCTGCCGCACCTGTTCCAGCAGCCGCGCGAAATCTTCGGGAACCGCCACGTTCAGGCGGCAGAAGCGGAACCGATCCAGGAACGCGTTCAGCTCCGCCTCGTCCGGAGCCGGCCGGCGGGAGAAGCCGCTTATCGATTCCGCTATGCGGCGGCGGAATTCCTCGTCGCTCCATGAACTGCGTCCCATGCCGAATACGGAAAAGCCGGCAGGCAGCTTGCGGTCCAGATGCAGGTTAAAGAGGGCGGGATAGATTTTGCGCTTCGCCAAATCCCCCGTCGCTCCGAACAGTAGTAAAGTTGCTGCATTCATCTATGATGGCCTCCTATCCACAGCTCCAAGCAAGTGCTGCATCTCTGTCATCTTCATATATAAGGAGAAATCCGCCCATAGAGCGGATTTCGTGATTGCCGTATCTATGCAAGGCCGCCAAGGCCTCTCGCCGCTCCCCGATCATGCGCGGGCGGCCAGCGCTTCGTTCAGTTGAATCTGGTTGAAGCCGAGGATTTTCGTCTCCCCGATGAGCGTCACCGGCACCGCTCGCATGCCGGTGTTCCATAGCTCTTCGGCATATTTCTCATCCTGGTCGATGTTCCGCTCTTCAAAAGCGACGTTCCGATCGCCCAGGAATCTTTTGACTTGGGTGCAATATTGGCAGTAGGTGCTGGTATAGACGATTACTTTCCTATCCATGGTTTCGTATCCCCTTTACTCGCGATCCGCTGGCATGTTTGCCGCAGCCCGCTCCTGGTGGGCCCGCACCGGCTTCGTTCGCCGCGCCAGACCCGGCGATTTATGCTTGGACCCCTTCCGCGGCGCTCGCGCTATCCTCGCTCTCCATGCTCTCCAAGTAACGCTCGCAGTCCAGCGCGGCCATGCAGCCCGTGCCTGCGGCGCTAATCGCCTGGCGGTACCGGTTATCCTGCACATCCCCGCAGGCGAATACGCCGGGAATGTTCGTCTCGGTCGTGCCCGGCTTGACGAGCAGATAGCCCTGCTCATCGGCGTGAAGCTGGCCGGCCAGGAACTTCGTGTTCGGCGTATGGCCGATCGCCACGAATATGCCGTCCGTCGCGATGATCTCCTCTTCGCCAGTCTCATTGTTCCGCACCTTCAAGCCGGTGACGCCATGCTCGCCCGCCATCACTTCCAGCGGGGTGCGGTTCAGGGACCAGCGAATCTTGCCGTTCTGGCGCGCCCGTTCCTGCATGATCTTGGAGGCGCGCAGTTCCGTGCGGCGGTGGACCAGCACGACTTCGGAAGCGAAGCGCGTCAGGAAGTTGGCTTCCTCCATCGCGGAGTCGCCGCCGCCGATGACGACAATCTTCTTGTTGCGGAAGAAGAACCCGTCGCAGGTCGCGCACGTGCTGACGCCGCGGCCGACGTTGTCCCTCTCGCCCGGAATGCCGAGATATTTCGCGGAAGCGCCGGTCGATATAATGATCGACTCGGCCTGAATCTTGCCCATCCCTTCGACCGACAAGGTGAACGGCCGCTTGGACAAATCCGTGTCCGTGACCCAGCCGGTACGGAACTCCGCGCCGAAGCGTTCGGCCTGCTTACGCATATTGTCCATCAGTTCCGGCCCCATAATGCCGTCCGGAAATCCGGGGAAATTTTCCACTTCCGTCGTCGTCGTCAACTGGCCTCCGGGCTCCGGCCCTTCGATAATCAGCGGGCTCAGGTTCGCGCGCGCCAAATAAATCGCCGCCGTCAATCCGGCAGGCCCCGTACCGACAATGACCGTCCTGTACATAAGATCATCTCCATCATCTATCGAATCCTATTGAAATGAAATCAGGCTTCCTTGCTTGCAGAACCTATCTTACCATCTCTGCGGCGGTTCATCATGAAGGCTTGATGAAGACACAATGAACCCTTCATGAAGGAATCATGAAGGGTTCATGAAGATGATTCGCTATCGATGTCCTAATCGGCTATCCGGTAGCCGATTCCACGGACCGTGGCAATGTACTTCGGATGCTTCGGCGCGTCGCCGAGCTTCTGGCGGAGGCTTTTGATATGGACATCGATCGCATTGCTGCCGCCCATATACGATTCGCCCCAGACGAACTCCATAATCTGCTGCCGGGTCATGACGCCGCCGCCATTCAGCAGCAGCCCCTTCAGCACGTCGAACTCGGTTCGCGTCAGCTCGATCTTGGCGCCTCCCCGCTGCACCGTGATGCGCTTCAGATCGACCACGACATCCTTGAAGCGCAGCAGCTCGCTGCCCGCTCCCGCCGGCTGGGCATCGTTCCGGCTGGCCAGCTCTTCGATTCGCGCCAGGGCGGCTTCGATCGGGCATGGCCAGATCATCACTTCCCTTCCTTGCTCATCCGGCCCCTTCTCCGAGCCTTCGCCATGAAGCAGCAGGATAGCGCCATGGTTCCCCGGGATCGTGGCGGACGGGTCTGCCGGAACCGCCTTCGTCCGATCGACGATGACCAGATCGCTGTCCATCGTCTGCAACATCGGATCATGCTCCTGATGGAAGAGCAGCACATCATAACAGCGTATCGTTAACGCGACGAACAGCGAGCGGATCGAAGCCGGGAAAGGGCTGACGATCACGATCCGCCGGGTCGTCTCGCAGAATTGCCCCAGTTCATCATCCGCAAGGGTCATTGTCTTTCCGTCATCGACGGAACCGTTGTCTTCGAATGACTGCACGCCGCACACACTCCTTTGCCGATAAACTCCTCTTCGGGGATAGCATGGCAGGCCATGCCGACCCTCCATTTTAGAGTTAGTATTAATATAAGAAGGCGGGGCGCAAAAGTCAACAATAGTCAGTCTCTGCCGGAATAGGCCCATGCTGTGCCGGGCCCCATTTCGCCGTCTATGATATTCGTCACAGACAACCGGAGAGAAACTTGATAGAAAGGAATTATATCATGGCCATACGCAGCTCATTAAGGAGGAATAAGCATGGCGATTGAAGCAATGGGCTCCGCTGCTGTAAGTCAGGATGTTATCATCGATCAGGTAAGGGAAAAATATAACTGCCGGGTGTTAAAATGCGAGGGGCGGCCCGTACTCGAATATACTTCGGAACAGGAACTCGATCAGATAACGGAGTATGTCCGGGAGACGTTCCGCAAAGATCTTCTCGATGTGTTCTTCACGGCGATCCCAAGCCTGCAGCCCGATGAATAGACAACCCTTCCTGCCTTGCCGCCTGCCCCTCTGGCGCAGGATGGCAGCGGCCGCAGGGATCGGCGGTTCAAGGAAGCCGCCCATAAATCCATGACCCCAATGCGCATCCTGCCGGACGGTCCGGCGGGAGGCGCATTTTCTCTGTCCGCGGCGACGCGCTGACGACGATATTCGCCTATAACCGCTCCGCTTGGGCTTCGAATGGGTGTTGCCTGCAGGCAGCCGTGCGACTACAATGGAGTCAACGTATGCCAACGAATGGCAGCGAAAAGGATAAAGCGGGGAGGCGCGGCGATGATTCGAATTGCCCCCATTACGGCCGATCAGCTTGAGGAGTTGGCGGTCTTATATACCGAACTGGATGGCAGCGCGACGAATCGGGAACGGCTGCGGGAGAAATTCGCCCTGCTTCAGGACCACCCGGATTACTTGCTGCTCGGGGCCGTGCATGAATCCGGTCGGCTCGCCGGTTCGGTCATGGGCATTGCATGCCAGGACCTGACCGGGGACTGCCGCCCGTTCATGGTGCTGGAGAACATGATTGTGACCGAGGCGTTCCATCGTTCCGGCATCGGACAAATGCTCGTCCAAGCGGTAGAGCAAGCGGCGCAGGAGCGCGGCTGCCACAGCGTTATGCTCTTCTCCAGCACCTGGCGCAGCGACGCGCACCGCTTCTATGAGAAGCTGGGCTTCTTGAAGGATGCGGCCTATGGCTTCGTCAAGCCGCTATAGACCGGCGGCAGGATCGGCGGACTCGATATACGCCGCTGTCCGATCCGCCGCCGGGGCTAAACCTATTCCCACTGGAACCTTTAAGACAAATCCCAAGCTTCATAAATTTTCGGAACATCCGCAATCAACTGGCTCGTATAGGGATGCTGCGGGCGCAAAATGATCTCCTCCGCCGGGCCGCGCTCCACGATCCGCCCCTGCTCCATAATATAGATCGTATCGCTTACATAATAAGCCAGGCCGACATCATGCGTAATGAACAGAATCGTCATATTGTTGTCTTCCCGCAGCTTCATCAGCATATCCAGTATCGTCGAGCGCGAGCACGCGTCGACCATCGAGGTCGGCTCATCCGCGATCAGCACCTTCGGGTGCAGCATGAAGATGCGCGCGATCATCAGCCGCTGCATCTGGCCGCCGGACAGCTCGAACGGATATTTGTTGTACAGCTCCTTGAACTCCAGGTTGACGAACGAGCAAGCCTCCGTCATCCGCTGCTGCTGCTCCTCCTTCGTCAGCTTCAACCCCTGGAGGCGGATGCAGTCCAGCAGCAGCTTTTCCACCTTATAGAACATATTGAACGCGGCGAACGGATCCTGGAATATCGCCTGGAACTCCTTCCAATACGCCCGCCGCTTCGCATGCGAACGCAGATTGCGGGGCCGGCCCTTATAATCGATGCGCCCCGCCGACTCCCGCAGCAGCCCCATCATGATCTTCGCGAGCGTCGTCTTGCCGCTGCCGCTCTCTCCCACGATCGAGATGATCTCGCCTTCATGAATCGCGAAGTCGACCTCCCGCACCGCCGCCGTGCGCTGCTTGCCATATCCGAATATTTTGCTGACCCGCTCACCGCGCAGCAGAACTTCGCCGCTAGTCTTTGTCACTGGCATACCACTCCCTTAGCGTCCCGGCATCGAACAGACAGCGGTACCGCCGTCCCTCATCCAGCCTGCTTGCGATCGGGGCCTCCCTGCATGCCTCCCGCGCGTATTCGCATCGTTCGGCGAAGCGGCAGCCTGTGATCGGCTGCTTCAGATTCGGGGGCGCCCCCGGAATCGCAGACAGCTTATGCCCCTTCATGCCCGCTTCCGGCACGATGATCGAGCCCATCAGCTTCTTCGTATAAGGATGAACCGGATCGAAGATCATCTGCTCCGCCGTGCCCCGCTCCACAATCTGCCCGGCGTACATCACCATAATCTCGTCGGTGACATGGTACAGGAGCGGCAGCTCATGCGTAATAAAGACGAGCGAGCGAATGAATTTGTTGGCGAGCAGATCCTTCAGCAGCTTGACGACGCTCTTCTGCGAAGTGACGTCCAGCGCCGAGGTAGGCTCATCCGCGATCAGGACGGCCGGATTCAGGATCGTCGAGATCGCGATCACCGTCCGCTGCTTCATGCCGCCCGAGAGCTCACTCGGGAACGCATGCAATACCTTTACCGGCAGATTCAGCGACTCCAGCCGTTCGGCGGCCAATGCCTGCACCTGCTTCCGGCTCAGCTCGGGCCGGTGCTCCTTCATCACATCCTCGATGAAGCGGATAATCCTCTGCGTCGGATTGAGCGCGTTCATCGCCGCCTGTGGAATATAAGCGATGCTTCGGCCCAGTATGCGGGTTCGCAGCTCCTCCCGGCTCAGCTTCATGATGTCCGTGCCGCCGATCGTGATCGAGCCGCTGCGGTAATGCAGCGGCGGAGCGTAGAAGCCCATCAGGCTGAGCGCAAGCGTCGACTTCCCGCAGCCGGATTCCCCCGCGATGCCCAGCGTCTTCCCTTCCTCTAGCGCAAAATCAACCCCGTCCACCGCATGCACTTCCTCCTTCAGCCGTGTCCGGTAATACGTTTTCAAGCCGCTCACTTCCAATATCGGTGTGCTCATAGTCAGCTCCTAATTTTCGGATTGAATATTTCATCCATTCCGGTATTCATCAGATAGAGCGAGAACGTAATGATGGCAATCGCGAACGCCGCCGGGATGAAGGCCCACCAGGCGCCTGCCACCGGCGCCTCGAACACGAGCGCCCAGTTCATCAATATGCCGAGCGAGATCGTGTTGTACGGGCCCAGGCCGAGCATGCTGATCGACGCCTCCGACAAGATGCCGGACGCGGTCTGCAGGACGAACGCCATCACGACATAGGAAGCGATGTACGGCAAAATCTCGAATACGATAATGCGTGAAGTGTTGTGGCCCGATATTTTGGCGATATGAACATGATCCCGGTTCCGCAGCGACACCGTCTGCGCCCGGACGGCGCGCGCCGTCCACGGCCAGCTTGTGATGCCGATAATGAGCGCCGTCACGAGCGAGCTGCGCGAGTCGATGCTGACAGAGACGAGAATGAGGATGATGAAGGACGGAATGACGATGAAGATATTGGTTACCGCCGTCAGCAGATTATCGACGAGCCCGCCGATATAGCCGGAGCAGAGGCCGATGACCAGCCCGAGGACCGTCGCGCATACGCCCGCAATCAGCCCGACCTTGATCGACGTCTTGATGCCATAGACCAATTGAAGGAACACGTCCCGGCCGAAATTATCCGATCCGAGCAGCAAATCTCCGCCCGGCGGCTGGAACGCGAGCGCGATCATCTCCAGCGGATCGTTCCGGTTGATGAGGGGGTAAATGAGAACGAACAGGACCATAACGGAAAAGGTGACGGCGCCCGCCATGAACTTCGGCGATTTCGTCAAAATGCGTATCGAATGGCTCATATTAACGTTCCTCCATTTGAGCCGCCTTGATGCGGGGATCAATCATTCCGTACACGATCTCGATCGTGAAGTTGGCCAGCAGCACGGAGATGGCGATAAGCAGCGTGCAGCCGGAGATCAGCGGATAATCGAGCTGCCGAATCGCGGTGAACAGCCAGGTGCCCAGACCGGGATAGCTGAACACGATCTCGCAGATAAGCGATCCGCCAATCATCGTGCCGATGGACAGGGCTAACCCGGTGATCTGGGGCAGCATCGCATTTTTGAATACATAACCGGCTACGCGGGCATCCCGTATTCCGAGCAGCTTGCTGTACCGTACATAGTCGGAGTTCAGCTCATAGATGGACATCTCTCGCATGCCGATTGCCTGGCCGCCAATCGTGACGAGCACGATGGACAGGAACGGCAGCGTATGATGCCGCAGGACAGAGCCGACGAATTCGAGACTGAACTGCGGCGCCAGCTGGTAGTCGTAGCCTCCCGAGAGCGGGAACCAGTGCAAGGTCAGGCCGAACAGGTACAGCATGATAATGGCCAGCGTGAAGAACGGAATCGAATTGACGAACAGCGCCGCCGGAAAGATGACCTTGTCGTAAATGCCCTTCTTATAGGCGGCTACCGCACCAAGTATATTGCCGATAATCCAGCCGACGAGAATGGCCGGAAGCTGCAGGCCTACCGTCCACGGAACGGCGGAGGCCAAAATCTCGGTTACCTTTTTCGGATACAGCCCGAACGACGTGCCAAGGTCGCCCGCGAACAAATTTTTGACATAAATCAAAAACTGCGTCCCCAGCGGCTGATCGATCCCGAATTCCTGTATGAAGGTCTCGTACACCCGCTTGATCGAATCGCTGTCCGTCATGCCCTTCGTCATCTTCGCCGCAATCATGCTGACCGGATTGCCTTCGATCAGTCTCGGAAGCAGGAAGTTCAGCCCGATAGCAATGATGAAGGTAACTCCATACCAGACCAGCTTTTTGAGAAAATATTTGGAATAGGCATTCAACCGCATCCCTCCTCCGCGCCGTGTATTGGCACATGGCCGCTTCCCTGCCCGGCCTAGTTATGGATCTGGTACAAGGCCTTGATGCCGGCTCCGTCCATCCCAATCTGAGGCGGAATGTTGGTGCCGTCGCCGCTCACCGGGAAGCCCTTCCATACCGATTCATTCACCGTGTGGAATTCCCACGGCCGGTACATCAGCGGAATCGATGGAATGTCCTTCAGCCAGATCTGGGTCAGCTCGGTATACAGCTTCTTCAACTCGGCTTCATCCGAGACAGTCGGGATCTGCTCAATGATGGCATCCGCCCGATCGTTCCGGTACCGCCCCCAATTCCAGAACGCCATCTCGCCCAGCGGAGCGACGCCTTTCGAGTACATAATCGTTCGCGCCCGGTCCCATGGCTGGCTCGGATTCACGCCGCCGGCCGGCGTGTTCATGATGATATCGAACTTCCCGGTCTGGAGGTCGTTCGTCCAGATCGGCGCTTCCGGGAACTTGGTCCGGATCTCGATGCCGATCTTCTTCGCGCTCTGCGCCACAATCTCGAGGGCGGCGTTCCAGTCGGACCAGCCGTACGGGCATTCGATCTCATAAGGCCCGAGCCGGACGCCGTTCAGGACGCGGATGCCGTCCTTCCCCTTCTCGGCCCCGACGCTGTCCAGCAGCGCGTTCGCCCCGTCGATGTCCGTCGACCATTGCAGAGCCCGAATCGCCTCCCAATCGACGTACTTCGCTTCCGCGTCCGTATTGAGGGTGAGCGACGGCTGCATCGGCGCCGAATAGCCGCTTATGGCCAGCTCGGCGATTTTCTGATAGTCGATGCTCATCGCAATCGCTCTTCGCACTTCCGGCTGATCCAGGCCCGGCTTCGACAGGTTGAAGAAAACGGACGGCATCGAGCCCGGCACATAATGCGGCGGATCGGGCAGGAACGTCTTTATCGGCGCTCCGTCCTCCCACATCTTCCATACTTGCGGAATGAACTGCTGCGATACGTCCACTTGACCGCTTTTCAGGGCGAGATCGCCGGCCGCATTGTCCTTGAAAATAATATGCGTAATGTATTTCGGCGCAGGCAGCTTGCCGAACAAGGCCTGGCCCCAATAGTTGTCATCGCGGACAAGCGTTATCTTTTGATCGTTGTAGAAATGCATCTTGTACGGCCCCGTCCCAATCGGATCCGCATTCACTTCCTTGCGCAGCGCCGACAGATCATTGTTCGCCTTTTTCTCCAGCTCCTCCCAAATATGCTTCGGCAGCATCGGGATCAAGACAATGCTGTCGAGAACGGTCAGCTTATTCGGGTTCGAAGGCTTCAGCTTAATCTGTACGGTATTGGTCCCCTCGGCCGTGACGTCCTCTATATACGTCCAGAAGCTGCTCCAGTTAATGTCGTACCTCTTGCCCAGGCCGTACGTATACACGACATCGTCCGCTGTGAAGGGCTGCCCGTCGCTCCACGCGGCCTTCGGGTTCAGGCCGATGCGCAGCGTCAGATCGTCCGTCCATTCAAATTCGGTTCCGAGCAGAGGTTCAATCCCGCCGTCCAGCTGGTTGATCATGAACATCGTCTCGTAGACGAGCTCGCGCGCGCTCCCGTATTCGATCGGAAAAGACGGGTTGCCGCTTAACAGGTTGAAGTTGGTCGGAGGCCCCCACTGCAAGCCGTTCACATACAACGTCTCCTGACGCGGCGTCTCCTTCGCCCCCTCAGCGGGCGTCTTCGGATCGGATGACGGCGGCGGGGCCGCCTTCGAACCGCCTCCCGGGTCGGCGGACTGGCTGACCGGCGGAGGCGTCGCCCCTCCCGTGCATCCGGCAAGCAGCAATAGAGCCACCACGGTTGCCAAGATAGGACGAAATGCGCTGACAAGCTTCATCGGAATCCCTCCATTCTCTCCTGCACGGAAGACACAAGCGTTGCGCCTCTTTATTGGAAGCGATTACAATCAATAGTGCCCTCCGAGATGAACCCATTGTATTCGTTCCCCTTCAGTATTATGTCAAGGACAATTCCCGGCTGCGGCCAAATTGATATGCCGAGTCCATCTTGCGGAAGAACGCGGCTGCGGAGCGCAGCGTTCGCCTTGCTTCAGGCGTTCAACCGGCTGCAACGAAACAGACGGCCGCAGCGTATGGCAGGGCGCATTCTATCCGCCCTGCTGTATGGTTGGCGCGATTCAGCTCTCCGTCCTTTTACGAAGGAAAATCGGAAGAAATGTCTTTCAAATAGTGGACACTATATTACAAAAGAGATAGTCATTTCCCAGCGGCAGATTCCCTATATATTGAATAAAACAAACTGTCCATAACTATATAATGATTTTTTCTTACATCCAAGCAAATCCCCCTTTTGTCCGCTTTGTATAGACAGTTCCACTATTTTTCCATCCACAGAGGACAACATTTTCGCGCCCCGTCTGACACGGCTGCATCGATTTCGGGACGGATCATAACGAAAGACCGCCCTTGCGCGGGGCGGTCTTCCTTCACTCTTGATTATGCGAGATGATCGTCACGCCTTCCAGATGGTCGGCGCGTGCCTTCATATCCTTCGTTAGCTTCAGCCACTCGGTATTGGCCAGCACCCGCTCCGGAGGCGGATCCATCCAGCCGTCCTTCGTCTCTCCGTATGCCTGCTTCAGATGGAGCAGCGCCATCTGCGTCTCCGGGATGGACAACTGCGCATAGGCCGCGTCATCGAACACCAATATCAGTTCGGCATAGGCGGTATTGCGCACATGTCCGATCCAGCTGTTGCTCCCGTATTGCAGGGCGATCTCCTGTCCTCCGACGTTGAACCGCTTCACATCCTTCATCGTCGGGTGCCCGAACAGAAGCGTCTGGCCCGCTTCCGCGTCCGGGAGCGACTTGATCGGATCGGAGCTCCAGACGTCATCACTATTATCGGCCTTGCGAATAATACCGGTTCTGACGACGCTGTCTGCGGTCGTCCGGCTCATGATCAAGATCTGCTTCTCTTCCGTCTCCGTTCTCTTCGCCGGATACCACTCGCTTGCCGCGATAGCATCGCGATGCCGCTCCGCGGCTTGCTCCAATACCGCTTTCTCCCCGAGGAGCAGAATGCCGTTCCGCGGCTCGTCCTTCGTTCCCCCTCCGAACAAGCTGCAAGCGCTAAGTAGGCCGATGGCCAGAATAGCGGCCAATCCTCTTGTCCAACCCCGAATTGTTGTCATGAATGCCTCTCCCTCTCTCCTATCCTCGCTATCTTCGTATTCCCGCTTTACCATTGCGGCCCTCTCTTGCTCTCATCCTGTTCTCATCTCGCGCCGCTGTCTCCGCCTTACTTGATTTTCCCGTACAAATGATTCAAATACCGCCAGCGGATAACAAAGAAATAAAGCGTCTGCATGGTAAGAAAGCTAATAAAGATAATGACAGCCGACGTTGCCACGGAAAAGCTGACGAGCTGCTGCAGCGCGATGAAGGCGACACTGCTGTGAATGATGGCGACGCCGATCGGCAGGTAGAACATAAGCAGCAACTGGCGCGTCACCATCTTTTTCAGCTCCTTGCGGCTCAAGCCAACCTTCGCGATCATCCGATACTGCCGCTCATCCCGATCCAGATCGGCGTACAGCCGGAAGTAGAGCAAGCTTGCCGCGAAGGTGAAAAACACGACGCCGACCAGCACACTGACGATCAGCAGCAGCCCATTGCCCTGCTTCATCTGAAGCCAGTCGAAGATATGGGCTTCCAGCCTGAAATTCTGGTCCGGATGCAGCTTCGAATCCTTCTCCATCTGATCCAGCAGCTGCTGGGAGACGACTTTCGATTTCTCCCAATGGTCGACGACGAACAGGAAGTAAGTTGTGGGAGCACCGTTCACGCCAGGGATGCGCTCGAAGCTCGCGTCGCTCACGATCAGGAGCGTGCTGTATTCCGGGTAGACGATATGCGTTCCCAGCTTCGCAATGCGGAAATCAGCGCTCCATTCCCCTTCCACAATGTCTACCGGCCCGTAGTCTTGCGCAGACGCGTTCTTGTACTGGGTCTGCAAATTGACACTCGTCGGAACGAGCATCCCCTCATCATCGCCTAATGTCTCCATTTCATAGCCGAGCGCGGCAGCCAGGCCGTTATACTCGCTAAGCTTCATGATGAGCAGCCCGTTATCGGAATACCACGGCGCAACGCTGCTCATCCGATACGTGAAATTCGCTTCGGACAACGCCTTCCCGATGGCGGCGAGATGTTCCTGCTCGCGATCGTTGCCTTCATTGGAAATATAGGTAAAGGCATACGGATTCATCATCTCCTGCAAGCCGGGATCGCCAATCGACATCGAAGTTCCGATACCGGTGAAGGCGACGGCCGAAATAATGGCGACCATGAAGAACATGACCGCATTGTCCTTCATCCGGTAGGCCAGCTCCGACAGCGTCAGCAAATTCGTCTTATGAAAATAGAGCTTCACGCGCTTCTTCAACGCACGGATGGCGTACACGCTAAGCTGCGTGAACAGCCAGTAGGTCCCGGCCACGACGAGCGTCACCCCGCCGAACAGCAGCAAGAACGAGAAGATTCGCCCAACGGCGAACATCATGACGCAGTAATAGCCAAGTCCGATCAGAACGGCCGCCAGCAAAGACAGCCATAATGAAGCCTTCGGTTCGGGCTTCGGCTTCTCCTCCGACTTCAACAGCTCGACCAGTTGCTCCGTCTTGCGGATGCGGGACGTAAACAGCGCGATAAGGAGGAACAGCACCAGGAAGGCGCCGGCGGTCGTCCAGATCGCCCGCAGCGGAATGTAGAAGCGCAGCCCCTCGTAGATAACCAGCATCTTCGCGCAGATCAACAGCGTCAGCTTCGCGAAGATCAATCCGACCGCGATACCGGTCACAATGGCGGCGGTGCCGATAATCATATTCTCGACGAAGATAAGCTGCCTTAGCTGCCGGCGCGAGATGCCAAGCACGAGGAGCAGCCCGAATTCCTTTTTGCGGTTTTTCAGAAACGCGCTCACCGAATAGAACAAATAAATAAACGAGAATACAAAAATCATGACCTGCGAAATTCTCATCCCCATCGTGCTGAGTACGCTCATCGTCTCGCTTGTCGAGCGGAGCTGGCCCTGAAGATCCGGATGGAACAGCAGCAGGGCATAGGTGAAAAAGATCATGACCGAGAACGCGCTGCTCAGAAAATGGGCGATATATGTCCGCTTGTTGCGGACAATGTTGTTATACGCGAATTGGCGAAAATTCATGGCCGTTCCCTCCCAACAGCGACAGCACATTCAAAATCTTCTGGTAGAAGGCAGATCGGCTGTCGCCGCAGTACACCTCGTTATGGAGCCGGCCGTCCTTGATGAACACGACGCGATCGCAGTAACTCGCTGCCACCGGATCATGAGTAACCAGCATCATCGTCGCCTCATCCTCCTTGTTGAGCTGGCTCAGCAGTTCCATGACGTCGCGCGCCGCCTTGGAGTCCAGGTTCCCGGTCGGTTCATCGGCCAGCACCAGCTTCGGCTCATGGATGAGCGCGCGGGCGATGGCGGCGCGCTGCGCCTGGCCGCCCGAGATCTCGTAGGTGCGCTTCTCCATGATGTCGGCGATGCCCAGCTTGCCGGCAATCCGATCGGCCCGTTCCCGCATCTGTGCAATGTCCGCACCGTCCAGCGTCAGCGGCAGCATTATATTTTCCCTCACGGTCAAGGTCTGAAGAAGGTTGAAGGACTGGAACACGAAGCCCAGTTCGCGGCGCCGGAATACGGCCAGCTCATCCATCGACAGGTTGTGCGGTTCTTTCCCGTCGATCCACACCTCTCCCGAGGTCGGGACATCGATAGTGGACACGAGATTGAGCAGCGTCGTCTTGCCGCTCCCGGACGGACCCATAATCCCGACGAACTCCCCTTTTTGAATCGTCAGATCGATATTGCTCAATGCTTCATAAGACACCATTCCCTTATATATTTTGCTTAGGTTCTTGACTCGCAAAATTTCCATCGTGCTTGACCAGCCTCCTTGATTCGATAGCTTGCATCTTTTGGAACGCCCAGTGTCTCGAGCGTAGAAGCTTATGATCCTAGTGTAATCCTGTTTTCCCTTTCGTCCTATTGCTGAATCTTTCAAAAACTCTACACCTTTGTAAGATTCGATCCAAATGATGGTTGATAAAACAAAAAACCGACAAGGGATCGCTCCCTCATCGGTCGTTCAAGTATGAGCGAACGGGAAAATAATCCGGACCGTCGTGCCTTGGCCCTCCTCGGATTCCAGTTCGATCTCATGATTCAGCTTGCCGATAATCTCCTTCGCCAAATACAATCCCATGCCGGTCGATTCTTTATATTTCCGGCCATTCTCCCCCGTAAAAAAGGGCTGGAACACCCGCTTCACATCCTGCTTCGGTATGCCGGCTCCGCGATCCGTCACTTCAAGGACGACGGCCCTCCCTTCCGTATAGGCGGTTGCGGTTACTTTCGTGCGGCTGCCGGCCGAATACTTGATCGCGTTCGTGACAATCTGCTGCAGGACGAAGCGCAGCCACTTCACATCCGTCTCGACCGTCAGCTCCGGATCGATCTGAATATCCGGATAGACATAGCTGCGGATGAAATAACGCTTATTCTCGTGCACGACCTCATGAACGATGTCGCGCAATGATTTCTTCTCCACATGGAAGTCATGCTCGAACGTATCGAGCCGCGCCATATAAAGCACCATTTCGAGCCCGCGCTTCATCTGATCGGCTTCCTCCGAGATGCTGGCAAGCTTCGGATCCTCCGCATCCTGCGTTATCAGCTCAATGACCGAGAGCGGGGTCTTCATCTGATGGACCCATTGGTTCATGAAGGCCAGATGCTCCTGCTGCTTCCGCTCCCACACCTTCAGCTGCTGTTGATAATAGCGGTATTGGTGATCGATGGTCTCGTCCACCGCCCGGGACAACGGAGCCGCGTCCGCGAGCTGAATCGTGGAAGTCAGCGAAGCCGGCGGATCGGTCAGCCGCTTGTACATGAGCCGATGAGTCGCGTAGCGGTACCCGAGATACAGGGCGAAGACGAAAAGGCCGAGGAACAGCGCATACGCCGCAGTCAGCGGACGATCATACCCGTCATACCAGAAGACCAGCAGGACGAGCAGCAGCTGGAGGCAGGTGAATCCGGCCAACGGAAGATGCTCACGCCAGAACAGATTCATAGGGCTTGCTCATCCTCCCAGGTCACGTTCAGCCGGTAGCCGACGCCGCGCACGGTCTCCAGGGCGTCACCGATGCCGAGCTCCGCCAGCTTCTTGCGGACCCGCGTAATATTGACGCTTAGCGTGTTGTCATCGACGAACGAGTCATCCCACAGCTTGTCCAGAATCAGCTCCCGGGTGACGGCGCGGGGACAGCGCTCCAGCAGCGTCTCGACCAGAATCGCTTCCTTCTTCGTCAGCATAATCGTCTTCCCGTCCAGACGCAGCTCCAGCCGCTCGGGATAGAGCGCCAGCCCGTATCGTTCCACCGTGCGCTCGTCCGCCTTGACCGCATAATCGCCGTATACCCGCCGCAGCGTGCTGCGAATCTTCGCCAGCACGATCTCCGAATGGAATGGCTTCGTAATATAGTCATCCCCTCCGTTCTCTAACGCCATCACTTGATCCATCTCTCCGCTTCGCGCCGAAATGAACAGGATCGGACAGGTCGAGACGGTGCGGATCTGGCGGCACCAGTAGTACCCGTCGAAGCTGGGCAGATTGACGTCCAACAGGACGACATGCGGCTGAATGTCCTTGAATTGATCGAGCACCCGATCGAACTCTTCGACGATAATGCCTTGGTCGCCGTATTTTTCAATATGAGATTGCAATAAGTGCGCGATTTTCGGATCGTCCTCGACGATCATGATTTTATACAAGTTCAATGCTCCTTCCTTCCATGCCGCGCGGCCCGTGCCGGGGCATTTGCTTGCAATTCGCTCCGAACCAAGAATGAACCGAATGTAGCATATACGGGGCGAGAAATCAATCGGCCGCGCCCCGCCTTGAGACTCTTTTCGGCGGCCGGAGAGGCGAACTTACTTGACAACATCGCCCATTTTGGAACATGATATGTGAGTCTATTATCTTATCAATATTCCAGTTGAAGTTATTAATCGGAGCGAGAGGTAGAACGATGCATAACCTGAGTCCCTATATCACTATGAAGCGGTCGGAATGGGCCCGCTTGAACGGCCAATCCCATCTGTCGGTGACCGCCGAACAGTTCAATCAGCTGAAGGGATTGAACGAGCGTATCGCCCTGGACGAACTGGAGGAGGTCTATCTTCCGCTGGCGAAGCTCCTTCATATCTACGTGACCGCGGCGCAGCATTTGAAGGCGTCGTCGTCTTCCTTCCTGGGCACCGCCACCGAGAACGTTCCTTATATTATCGGAATTGCCGGTAGCGTCGCCGCAGGGAAGAGCACGACCGCCCGGCTTCTCCAAGCGCTGCTGTCCCAATATGATGAACACCCCCGCGTCGACATCGTGACGACGGATGGCTTCCTGTACCCGAACCGGACGCTCGAGGAACGGGGCATGATGAATAAGAAAGGCTTTCCCGAGAGCTACGACACGAAGCGGCTCCTTCGCTTCCTGATGGATATCAAGTCAGGCGTGAGCGAGGTGCATGCGCCGGTCTATTCGCATCTGTCCTATGACATCGTGCCCGAAGAGCGCATTGCCGTGTGCCAGCCGGATATTCTTATCGTCGAAGGCATCAACGTGCTGCAGGTCAGCAAGGAAGCGAGCGTGTTCGTCAGCGACTTTTTCGATTTCTCCATCTATGTCGACGCGCGGGAGCATGACCTGGAGACATGGTATATTGAGCGCTTTCTCCTGCTGCGGGACACCGCCTTCCGCAATCCGGATTCCTACTTCCACCGCTATGCTGGCTTGACCGAGGAAGAAGCGGTTCAGCGGGCGAAGAACATCTGGCGGGACATCAATCAGGTCAATCTGGTCGAAAATATACTGCCTACCCGCTACCGCGCCAAGCTCATATTAAGCAAAGCCGCCGATCATCGGATCCGCGACATTCTTCTGCGCAAATAACATCATGAGATGACTCCCCGGATGTTCATCCGGCCAGACAAGAGCAGCCCGCTTCAAGGGCTGCTCTTGTTGTTCAGAGCGGCCGCCCTTCCGGCGCCAAGCTCCCGCCCTATGCCCCGGCTGGCCAAATCCGCTCCGCCTTCGCTTCTGTCCGGCACGCTCCCTGCCGCGGGCTGCGGCGAATACCCGAATGCCCGCGTCCGCCTCCCGCTTTTTTTGCAGCAGGCGCGGATTTGTATTATGATCGTACTCATCATTCGCATGTTGCGCAGGAGGCTTGGACCATGTTTGATCCTACGATTTTCGACAATCTGAAGGTCGTGCTGGAAGGCAAAATCTATGATATGGATCAGGAAGGAGAATGGCTCGTCATCGGGCGGGAGGATCTGATCGATCTCGCCGGGTTCGGGCGGACCTTCCGCATGCGCGTGCAGCGGCCCGGGGAGACCTGCACCGCCGTATTGACGCTTGCGAGCGGATTGGCCGATTTCGCCGCCGAGCTGCGCGGCCTGCGGCTTGTCGGGGAAGAGCCGGGCGCCCGGCTGGAGCTCTCCTTCGAGCTGGCGGGCGATTATACGGCGCGGGCGGGCGAGATGGGAGAACGGTTGGCCTCCATCTGGGGCGGCGCCGTCATCATGCGGCAGGAACGGACGATTCCCGTCCCTCCTCGGATCGGGGCAGCTTCTCCCGCCGCGGACGAAGGGACGCATCGCATCGTGCTGACGTTCAGTCAGCCAATCGATGAGCGTCATCTGGGCGAGCTGGGCGCCCTCGTCATGCAGACGCTCGATTCGCTTCGGCTTCTCGGCGAATAGCCTGCAGGGGGCGTTCATGCCCCCCCCCCGCATTCGCGGCCGCACAGGCTCAAGTCCAAGGAGCGAGCCGCTGGCCGGATCGCCAGAGCCAATCGCGGCGATTATGAACAGGGCGGAGCTGCATTGTTGCGGCTCCGCCCTGTTCGCATGCAGATGGCATGTTATTTGTTCTTCCATTTATACAAGGGGTAATAATAGCCGACTTCCCGTCCCATCAGCTCGCATAATTTGACTACGCGCTCCGGGTTCGGCACGCTGCCTTCGAATACCCATTTCTCGGCCGTCCGCTGAGTCACGCCGCAATACCGGGCGATGTCGGCCGTTCGCAATTTCAGGCGGATCATATCCTCGTAGAGGCGCTTGTCGTTCAAGCCGCTTTTGAGCTTGCGCTGGATCGGATACTCCCGGAACCCTTTCGGCTCGGGCTTGCGGCGCATCGCTTTGCAGCGCTGACATAAGTATTGGGATGATGCATTCCCGCACTGTGCGCATAGTCCCTTGCGTCTTCTCTCTTGCCTTAGCTGTCTCATGGATGTTTTTGCACAAAAAGACATGATGCCCATAGCTCCTTACAACGAAATAATTCAGCAGATTCTGCCAACTGACGGCTGTCCTGTACTGATATTAAATGGATTTCGTATGCGGGACAACCGACAAATGCTGACAATTGCGGGCATGCCTTCAAACGCCAAAAAGCGGCTGCCCAAAGGCAGCCGCCGTAGAATCCGTAGAATAACCGCATCATGTATGCGACCGGAAATTGTATGTTCTAAGCAAAAGAGAGGATGGAGGCGGGAATGGGGCTGCGGGACGAGCCGCGAAAGAGGGTTGAAGCGCGGGACTTGTCTCCCAGCGAAGTCCTCATAACGACTCGGTTTCTCAAAACACGTTGATTCAGCAGGCAAAATCCTGCACAAATACAGCAATACCGTAGGGACGACTTCACCAGAAAGGGAATCCTGTAAAACTGCAGCAATTTCACACGTTTCTCTTCGACTCAGCTCAAAAGGGCCTAAAATGATGTAGCTGTGCAGCATTTCCTCGGAATGTGGACTCATTGAGCCGAAATTCCTGTAAAATAGCAGCAATTCCCTCCACACGTGAAAACCCCAGGAGATTATGATATCTCCAGAAGGCGATGACGCTCTGAATGCCAAGTTTCGATTAGGCAGGTAATCAACCCTCGCAAAAAACAGGGGTTTTCCAACAGCCAGAAGTGTGCGGGAAATTACGCTATTTCAGCCGCTCTCGGATGCCATTCCTGCAATAGCGCATCATTTGCGCCCATTTTCGCTTTCCATCCATGGGTATGGCTTTATATTCATGTCATTTTGCAGCCAGTTGGGCAACGGAATCAACGTCACCATTAAGATGACATTATTCCTGCTGACGGGCCACGCAGAACAGCGCAATCCAGATCAAAGCGAATCCAACCACTTGCGCCACGGTCACGACCTCCTGAAAGACAAGCCAGTTCACCACCATTCCGACCAATGGGAAGGACAGTTCCGCGAGCGTCGCATAAGAAGCCTTCGTGACGGCCAGGCCCCGGTAATACAGCAGCAAGCTCAGCAGACCCGGCAGCAACACTTGCAGCAAAATGTAGAAGGCCAGCTTCCCCCACTCGCCCGAGGGGATGTCCCAGCTCGGATGTTCGCTCCAGGTGATGACGAACAATAACGGCAGGCCAAGCGCGAACCGGAGTGCCGTAACGGTCTCATACTTCATATCGTTCAGCAGCAATCGCCCCATGACGGTCGAACCGCCCCACAGGAATGCGGCGCCGAGCGCGAGCAAGCTGCCTACGCCGATGACCTCGCGCACATGCCCGATCGGCAAAGTCCAGCCGAACGTGAGCAGATAGGTGCCGGCTACCGCCAACACCAGCAGCAGCCCGAAGCCGCGCGGCAGTCTCTCCCGCAGAAGAAAGCGCGCCAGCAGGATGGCGAACAGCGGCTGCAGCTTCTGCAGCAGAAGGACCGCGTTCGGATTGCCCATCACGAATGCGTCCGTGAACATAATGGTCGCGATGACGGATCCGCCCCAGGACAGGAAGAGCAGCGCCACAAGATGCCGCCAGGTAATGTTCTTCAGCTCATGGCGGTTCACCCACAATACCGGCGCCGCGAACAGCAGCAAAATAAGATGTTCAACTAAAACGATCTGTGTGGATGTCAAATAATCCAGCACAAAGGTGCGGAAGACCGGTCCGATCCCCCACAGAGCGGCACCCAGCACGACGTACCAGATCCCTCTAGATGCGCGGGCAGCACCATGTCCCGGCTGCAATGCTTCGTCCATATTCAATAACCTCCACGGTCGTTGAACAGGATCTAGGCCTAAGAAGACTTACTTCGCCAATGATCATATGTGGTTAAGATGACAGACAACATATACCACGTGAATCGGGATAAGCGATCTTCTTCCATCCGGACTATACCGTCGGCTTTGGCTTTGCACCAAATCAGTCGCCGCTTAACAGCGGCGAGTCGCGGGCTCGGGCTGGACAACAGCGCCTTACCGCCGGTCAGGAATTCCACCTGGCCCTGAAGATCCTCATTCAAATCATTCGTAGGCATGTCCCTCGCGGGTGTCATGCCCCGTTCTTCATTATAACTTGAATTATCCGCACTTCAACTGAAAATTTCGTGTCAGTCCAGAGACGCAAAAGGGACACGCGCATCAGAACGCGTGCCCCTCGGCAGCATATCTTGTCTTATAAGTGCATCATGACGGCAACTCAGCCCGCTTATTCGAGGAAATCCTTCAGCCGCTTGCTGCGGCTCGGATGTCTTAATTTGCGGAGCGCCTTTGCCTCGATCTGCCGGATTCGCTCGCGGGTCACCCCGAATTCGTGGCCTACCTCTTCAAGCGTCCGGGTACGCCCGTCATCCAGGCCGAAGCGGAGACGCAGCACGTTCTGCTCCCGCTCGGTCAGCGTGTCGAGCACATCCTCCAATTGGACCTTCAACAGCTCATACGCCGCGGCGTCCGCTGGCGCGAGCGCCTCCTGATCCTCGATGAAATCTCCGAGGCTGGAGTCATTTTCGTCGCCGACAGGCGTTTCGATCGAGACCGGCTCCTGGCCGATCTTCATAATCTCCCGCACTTTATCCGGCGTAATCTCCATCTTGACCGCGATCTCTTCCGGCGTCGGTTCCCGGCCGAACTCCTGCAGCAGCTCCTTCGAGATCCGGTTGAGCTTGTTAATCGTCTCTACCATATGAACCGGAACCCGAATCGTCCGTGCCTGATCCGCGATCGATCGCGTAATCGCTTGGCGGATCCACCATGTCGCATACGTGCTGAACTTGTAGCCCTTCGTGTAGTCGAACTTGTCCACGGCCCGCATCAGGCCCATATTGCCCTCTTGAATCAGATCGAGCAGCATCATGCCGCGCCCGATATACCGTCTTGCAATACTGACGACCAGACGGAGATTCGCCTCCGCGAGTCTCTGCTTCGCTTCGGCATCCCCCTGGACGACCCGCTTGGCCAATTCGATCTCTTCCTCTGCGGACAGCAGCGGTACGCGCCCTATCTCTTTTAAGTACATGCGCACAGGGTCATCGAGTTTGATCCCGGGTGGCAGCATCAGGTCGTAGTCCTGTTGATCGTTCGTAAGCATCCAATCCCCCCTGTAACCCGCTAGCTGGAATGTATATATTATTCTTGACACAATATGCCGAATGTGCTAAGATCAAAAATAAATGTGCACATAAACAATTGGCAACGGATAGTTTATCATACTTTCGTGACAGTTTCAATACATAATTCAAGAAGTGATTGCTTTTCAATTTCTGGCATTCTCTATTTTCCTTCATTTTCGTGTGGATTGCAAATGCAGCTTCTCGTCGCGGGCGGGAAGTTTTTTTGATCCCTGCTGCAAATAGTACGCCAATCAGCCCCCATCTATTCGTCGGGAACGGAGAACAGATGGGGGCTTGCCGATTAGTATGAAGTTATAAGACCGCAGCATGGACGAAATAAGCGTGTTCGTACGCATAATAGCCGTCCGACCGGTTCATGAAGTACCGCTCCTGTATCGCCTCCGGAGACAGCTGCTCCCGCAACTGCAAGCCGGATTCACGCAGTTGCCCGGCGATGGAAGCCGGATCCAGCCCGGTCAGCATTGGCTCCCCGGCATATCGGAGCATCTCCTGCATCCAGTTCACCCGATAGGCGGCCCGATCCGGCAGGAACGCCTCCGTATCCCAATAGTCGAATACGATCTCGCTGCCTTCCGGACAGATCCCGGCAATCATGCGCAGCGTGGCGAAGGCATCGTCCTGTGGCAAATAATGGATCACGCCCAGCCAACTGACGAAGCTCGGCGCCCCTGAATCGAAGCCCGCAGCGCGAAGAGCCTCGTCCAGACGCTGCCGGGTCAGATCGACCGGCACGAACCGCGCATTCTGCGGGATGCGCCATCCCAAGCCGGCCAGACGTTCTTGCTTGAAGGCCTGCGTCGCGGGATGGTCGACCTCGAATACGTCCAATCGATCGGCAAGGTCCTTCCGCCTCCACAGAAACGTATCCATTCCTGCTCCCAGAATGACGTATTGCTTGACTCCCCGGCTCATCGCCTGTTCCAGCATTTGCTCCGCGTACTTGGCCCGGCTAAGGAACAGCGAGGTCGGGAAGTAATCCCGGACCATGCAGGCTACGGCGGCAGCCCGATCCGGCATAGCTGCGGCCTGGTTAGGCATCGCTGCCTCCAATGCTTTCTCCATCGTCGCTTCGAACGCGGCTAGCTCCTCCTCGCTCAGCAGCTTGCGAGCCCATTCATCCCGCAAAATAGCGGGATGATCATGCGCGGCGTGATGACCGCGCAGGAAGGCGGACATCAGGGCGGAACGTTTGATTTGGCTTACTTCCATGGAAAACCGGCCTCCCTATCGCGAACCCAGGATTGGTAACTAATTACAAGATACCACATCGCGCACCAATTGCAACCATTACATTAACGCAATCCCGTATCATGGAACCGGTTCTCGATCGTCTCCTTCATCAAGCCGCGAATCGCTTCAATTGCATTCTCCTCCGCCTGCTTAGCTTGTGCGAATAACGGTATCTGCCCGCCAAGAGCTCCCTGTCCCGCACCGATAATATCATTCCATATTCGGGACACCTCCGAATAATGCGCGGCGATTCTGCCCGAATCCGGCAGCACGTGTTGCAGTTCGTTCATATACTGCGCAATATCCCGTTTGTATCCGGCATAGGCACGCAAGACGCTCCAAGCCTCCGCCGGAGAATAGTCCCCGCTCTGCAGCGCGGCCATGATAGCGTCATATGCGCGGCAGCCGCAGGCATAGTCCGGTTCCGGGAGCATCGGATCATGCGCCTCCCACTTAAATACCGCCTGAATCAGCGATTCTTTATAGACGTCAACCGGATCGGCGGCGACTTGGCTTTCAAAAACCTGCACATACCAGTAGGGCGACTCATTTCGCCCGAACTCGTCATAAGACATCACGTTCTCCTCCCTGCCGCTTCCATCCGCATAATACAGCAGCCTGCGCGCGTCATCATATCCGGTCGCGATCACGAAGCGATCCTTCCAGAACACGCCTCCCCTCCCTTTATCAATCGAAGAGGCCAGCAGCGACACGGCTCTCTTCTGGTAGAGCGGAAACGTAGCCTGGAAGGAAAAGCCGGCATGCTGGCTTGTCGTTACACCGATGAACTCCCCGGCGACAAAATGCTCCGCCATCCAATTGTACGCCGTCGCCGACTCCTTCGTCAGCCTTCGATTGACCGTGAAGCGGAAGCAGGACGCCGTCATCCCGGCAAGCGTCGACGGAGAACAGTCAATCCATCCGGCATGAGCCAATATCGCATGCATCGCCTCTATGTAGGAACCCGACGCGCCAGACGGCCGCAAGCGGTTCAGCCTTATCGAAGCCATCCTTCCTCCCCCTCCTTCATCTTGGGATATGGAATCCCCATCGCGGGATCGTCTCCCTTTTCGGATCCGGATATTGTCCCGACAGTTCGCGGAACAGCTCAATCGCTTCCCCGTCCAGCTTCTTCGCTGCGGCGATCGCATGCTGCAGGGACGCAAGCCGCTTCCGCTCGACTCGTCTAGCTCCGCCCTGCACGGCGATGCATTCCGACGCATCCGCCAGAACAGAGATGAGCCGGTCATAGATGGGAACGGCCTCGCCCAAGCCGGGCAAGCTCCCGCCTTCGTCATGCAGGTAGGAGCGTATCTCGCGCCGGGATTGAATATACGAGTCGATAATATAGACGGCGCCGTATTCGTCATAATCCCCGTGCCCCAAGCCGCGAATGAGAAAATCATAAGCCAGCTCGCCGGAACCAATCTCGGTGGACGGCAGCGTCTTGTATGGGGTCTCCCACTCCTGGACGGCTAGCCGCAGCGATTCCAGCACCTGCTTCGAGCGGTCCACCGCCACCTGCTCTCCCACCACCTCACAGTGCCAGAACGGGGTGACGTTCAATCCGAAGTTGTCATAGAGCAGGATTTGACTGTCCTCTGACCAACCGTCCTGTATGTAGAAGACCCGATCTTCATCGTCATAGCCGTGGATGACGCCGAATTCCGGGATCCAATAGATGACGCCCCGCCCCTGATCCAGACTCTCCTTCACCCATTGTACGGCATCCTGCTGGTAATAGCGGAACGAAGGATGCCTCGTTCTGCCTCCATCACTTATCGTAAAAACACCCAGGTTGTCTATCGCCGGATAATGCTCGCTCCCCCACTGCCCATAGGCCGTAACCGACAGGGGCAGCAGCTTCTCATGGACAGAGAACTTGAACGCCATCCCGCTGAGTCCGGAGAGCAAATATTTCGGGCCGGCGAACCCGTTGGCCGCCGTCAAAATCGCATACAAGCTGTCAGTGAACGACTTCGATTCCCGCTTCATCCGAATTTGCTCCAAATAGATACTTGACACCGTGTCCCTCCCTTGCCGATGCATCGGCTTCCTTCCCTTTCCACAGCTTACTGCCCTTGTTCCTCCAACCGGGCAGCGATGCGCCCGCATCGATCCCGCAGCTTCGCCTGCAGCCATTTCGGGGACAGCAGCCGCTCCCACTCCGCCACGAGCAGATGCTGCATGAAGGAGTCCGGGTCATAGAACTCGATTTCGTAAATACAATCATGCACGGGGCGAATCGGGTAACCGTGCCACGACTCCCCATCCAGCGGACGTCCCGTCTCGATGCGGGCCAGATAGGGCTTTCTCTGGGGTATCGGCGCGTCTTCCCACTCCGTGCGTTCTATCGCGTCCAGATCGAATCTCTCTGCCGTCACCTGCATATGGAGAATGCCGTCCAGCCGGAAGGCGCGCTTTCTGCATGACCGTTCGCAATAAGCCGTAATATAGTCCGAATTATAATTTGAAGTAAAATGAAGCGGCCGGATCGGCAATTCCGCTTCTTGGCCGCCTTCGCGGTAGCGGATCTGAACAATGCGCCGCTCCCGGATCGCATGGGACAGCAGCTGCCAATGCTGCATCCGCTGCGGATGAGCGGAGAAGATCGGCAGGCGATGCTCCCCAACCTCCTCCGGCGGCCCGGCGAAGCGCTCCAGCACATGGGCAATGCGCTGCACGACAGCCGCGTTCTCATAGTTATATTGACGGTACCGATGAGCCAGGAATCTCAACACGTCCTGTTCTTCTTCCGTAATGTACAGCAGCGGCAGCATATACGCCTTATCCTCATAAACATAGCCCCGGTGCTTGGCCACATACAGCAGCGGAGCGCGGAGCGAGACTTCCAGATACTCGATATCCCGCTGCGCCTGCCGCCTCGAGATTTCGAACCGCTCCGCCAGCCTGCTGCTGTTCGGGTAGAGCCCTGCCCTGATCTGCTGATCGAACCATTGAATCCGGTGCATATTGCTCATATTCTCCGCCCCTTCCTTCCGTCCGCTGCCGCGGCTTGAGCCCGGCTTCTTCATTACAACATTCTCGCTCAGCCTGGCGCAACCCTGCGCTTCATGACAACACCCGCTTCCTAAGTCCGAGGAAGCGGGTGTCCTGCTCCGTACGCTATGACACGCCGGGTTGGCCGGAAATCATATCAATCTTGGACTGCGGCGCATTCCGGCAGTACTTGCACACTTGATATGTACTGCCGGCCGTATTTGTCACGGAGTAGAGAAGCTTGATGCGCGTGCTGCTGCACATCGGGCACGTGCCCCGGCCCCGGGAAGGCAGCTTCCATAACGCTTTGCCGCGCTTTGTTTTTGCCATCTTTGATGCAACCTCATTTCATTTATCCTGTTATTATTGGTGATGCACCCCCATTATAGAACGGGCGGTACGACATAAAATGTCGTACCAGTTCCCGAAAATAAGGGCACCGGCGCCGACGTAATAGGCCCTTCCCGATGTCCTTGCTTGATGCCGGGCAGGATTGCCGCCCGCTATCGTATAGGGCTCCACATCCCGGACGACTACCGCCTCCGCGGCGATGGAGCAAAATTTTCCGATGATCAGCTTGGTCCCGACCGCTTCATATTGGTACAACACCTGCTCCTCGAACGATTCTCCGTTCCTGGCATCATAGTACGACTATTCCCCTGCGGCGATGTTGGGCATCGTAATGATGTTGCGGATGAACTGCACATTTTTATTTCCGGGGATCGGATACTTGTGTTGCGGGTTCGGTCCTGCCATACTCATATCATCCTTTCAGGGACTCGATTTGAACATGCGCCGGAAAGGGAGGTCCTCATAAAAAAACCTCCTTATCCGATCATGGATAGGAGGTTGCCATGCATGCGCACAGAGAAGCTCCGCTTCCTGAGCAGAGCCGTTCTCGTCCCGTATGGAGGCAAAAGCCCAGACCAATCCTATCCATAGCATTTCGCATTCTTCCTTCTGCGGAGGATAGGACTAGCAGATCATTGGCTTCTGCTCACCCTTTCATTCCTATGTCATTTTATTGTATCGCAGGTTCCATCTGGAATTCAATAGCAAATGTGATCTCAACGGATGAATACGCCTTCCCTCTGCGGCCCGGATGAATCATGCTTACTTTTTATCCGACAGCACGATACATAAGGTAGCGATCGGGCCAAGCAGCAAAGACAGCAAGAACCAGTTCAAGCCGCTCCGGTTCTTCCCCTGTGCCAATCCGGCGTTAATCAGAGCCAACGTGCCCCAGCCAACGAAATAGCCTTCATTAAGCATAGTCCACCTTCCTTGATCCATTTGGTCCAGCTTATCATTTGTTTTTCGTCTTGTCAGGATGCCATATACCCTTACTCTGCTTGGACGCATCAAATCATAAGCAGCTCCCGGATCTCCTCTTCCGTGATAGCGGATAATCCTTCCTGCGTCGGTTCGAGCACTTCTTGAATCAAGTTCATTTTTTTCTGTTGAAGCTCATGCATCTTCTCTTCAATCGTGCCTTGCGTTACGAGGCGGATAACTTGAACGACGTTCTTCTGCCCTATCCGGTGGGCCCGATCGGCCGCTTGCTGCTCGACTGCCGGATTCCACCACAGATCGTACAGAATGATGGTATCCGCTCCGGTCAGGTTCAATCCCGTCCCTCCCGCCTTCAGCGAGAGAAGGAACAGGTCCCGTTCCCCCCGATTGAAGCGGGCGCACAGCTCCACCCGTTCGCGGGCAGGCGTCTGGCCGTCCAGGTAGAAGTGCGGCACGCCTTGCTTGCCCAGTTCCCGCGCGATCAGGCCGAGCATCTCCGTGAATTGGGAGAAGACAAGCATGCGCCGGCCCGTGCTCCGGCACTCCGCGATCATGTCCAGCAATTGTTCGAACTTCGCCGAGCTGCCGTCATAGCCTTCGACGAACAAGGCGGGATGGCAGCAGATCTGGCGCAGCCGGGTCAAGCCCGCCAATATTTTAATCCGGTTCTTCCGGAAGCCGCCTGTGCTCAGATGCTTCACCGTCTCCTGCCGCAGCTCCGCGAGATAAGCCACATAGAGCTTCTTCTGCTCCGGCAGCAGTTGGGAGGCTTGCAGCGATTCGATCTTCTCCGGCAGTTCCTTCAGCACATCCGACTTCATGCGGCGCAGCAGGAAGGGGCGCACCCGCCGCGCTACGGCCTCCCGCGATAGCTCGTTGAATTCCCGTCTCCCCGGGAACAGGCCGGGATAGATAACGTCGCAGATCGACCACAGCTCCTCCAGCCGGTTCTCCACGGGAGTGCCCGTCAGCGCGAAGCGATGCCGGGCCTGAATCGCCTTGACGGCTTGAGCCGTAAGGGTCGCATAGTTCTTGAACGCCTGTGCCTCGTCCAAGATGAGCGTATGGAACATCGTTCCCGCCATCTGACCGATATCCTGGCGCAGCAGCGGGTACGAGGTGATGATGACATCGCTCCGGGACGCATCGCGGACCAGGCGGCTTCTCTCTTCCTTGGTTCCGTCCGCCATGGCGACGCGAAGCTCGGGCGCGAACCGGTTCAGCTCATTGCGCCAGTTGTACATGAGGGAAGCCGGAGACACGATGAGCGCCGGCATGCCGGCTTCCCGGATTTCCGGCAGCGCGGACAGCACGAAGGCAATGCTCTGAATCGTCTTGCCCAAGCCCATCTCATCCGCCAATATGCCGCCGAAGCGGTAATGGGCCAGTGTCTTCATCCATTGAAACCCATACTGCTGGTATTCGCGCAAAATCGGTGCGAGCGAAAGGGGGATGGGGAATTCGAGATGGTCGGGATTCCGCATATGCTCCAACAGCTTGCGGAACCCTTTGCCGAGACGGACCGCCTGTCCGGTGTGCACCGTATCGGCCCATTGAAGTCCGCGCACTGCCGGCAGCCGGAACCTCGTCCCTTGGATATGCTCCTGCCGTATCCCCATGTCATTGAAGAAGGCGATGATTTCCTGGAGCTCGGCGCGATCGAGCGGCAGCAGCGCGCCATGGGAAGCCGGTGGTATTTTCGTTTTTCTCCGAGAGACTGGATAATGCGGCGGATCTCCGCTTCCGGAATCCCGTCCATCTCGAATTGGAACTCCAGCCAATCGGTGCGCTCGTCGACATCTACCTTTACGGCCGGGCGAACTGGACCGGGATGCAGCCTCAGCTTTACCGCCGTGGTCGCGAATACGTGGACAAGCTTCTCCAGTTCAGGAAGCACCTGATAGAGGAAATCGAACTCCTGCTCTTCATCGGCCAGAAACAAACCTCCCTCCGTCTTCACGAAGGAATTGCGCTCCAGCAGCTCCAGAATTCGCCGCTCCTTCTCGCCGTCCCGGAGCAGAATCCGGCCCTCGCCGCCCGTCTGCTCTCTGCCCTCCAGCGGATTGATGACCATCGTTCCGTAATGGAACTCCAGCCCGGCCAGGAGCCGATCCTTGACCCGATCGAGGTACAGCTTGGCGACAAGCGGCGTCCGCACCATCTGATCGGAGACGGACTGGCTGATGCGGACTTGACCCAGCTTCATCAGACCCGGGATCACCTTCTCCATAAACGGCTCCGCATGCTCCGGCTTGATCGAAATCCGGCTGCTGCGGGTTGCTTCGACGATCCGCTGCAGATCGGCGAGACGCTTGAGCTGCTCCTGCGGCAGGTTCCACAGCTTCCCCTCGGACAGCGCGCATCCATATGCCGTCATCGGTACCACCCGTTCCAGACCTGCTATATCCAGTTGGTACCCTTGCTCCTTCGCCGGCGACTGATCGAAGCCGAACACGAGCGGGAGCGGCCCTTCCGCGACGACGACCCCGTCGAAGCCGCTGCCGCCCTGCATCATCTTAACCGCTGGGGCCGCAATGAGCAGAGGAAGAAGCTCTTCCCACACGGAGGAATGAATCAGCAGCTGCCGTTCGGAATCATGCGCCGCCTCCGTATACCTCATATCGCTGTCGAGCATCCGGATCAGAAGCTGGAGGATGGCGTTATTTTCTTGACGGAAGCTGTGGAGCTCCGGATCGTACGTAAAATATCTGGACACCCTGCACGCTTCCCGGTGCTCGATTCGCCGAAGCAATTCCTCCACATGCTGAACCTTGTATAAGCGGGACGGGCCGATTCTCAGTTCGATCCCGAACCGGTACTTCTCATCCCTGCAAGGCACGGGCTTGCACATAAATTCAACATCAAGCGCCTCTCTCGCATCGAATAGGGGGCGGGCTTCGCTTGGACGGCGCGGCTTCTCCCCGAACAGCTTCAAAATCCGCTCTCCCGCATCCTCCGCTCCATCCTGCCCGCCATCCTGTTCCTGCTCCTGACCCGAAGCATGTCCATCGCGAAGAGCCATCAGCGCAGCGGCAATATGTTTGCAGTATTGGTCCTCGGGATGAAAGACCGGGCAAGTGCATACGGCCTTCATCTCCTCACCATGCGGGAACTCAACGGAAACATGAAAGATGCGATCGTCTTCTTCGATCGATGCCTCGTAACGCGGCGTATCCGATTCTTTCTCCCTTGCTATCCTCACTTTATGCGATTGGAACAAGACTTCCCCGTCCTCATAGGAGAACCGGCCGCATAGCAACCGAATCATCTCGTCATCCATCTGAAAGCCCAAGCTTTTGCCACTCCTGTCTCTATGTTCTGATCCATATTGATTCCATGTAACGGCCCCGGGCTCGCTTACCGTTCGATCATAATGGAGTTTCAACTGTTTTTCCGGCATCGGTTCCGCATGCCGCGCATCTCACCCATTGCTTGCCGCCAATGCTCCCTCTATTTGACTGACGATGAATTCGAGGAAGTGATGGCCCCTTTGCAGCGGGAACGTTGTCGGTGCCGGGGCCTTCGATAATTTGGTGCATGACGCCATGCCCCGTCAGTCGGAGCAGGCACTGCAAGAATGGGAAGCCGCAAAAGGGCTCAAGGGGTTGCTTATCTTCGGCATTTGCGCAGGCGAACCAACCGCTCTTTTGGATTGTCCACAAAGACTCCGCATGCGGGCTCTTACGTCGCAGGCATCGTAATCCAAAAGCGAGTCCACCCCTCGAACCGGTCAAGGTGAATCGCTCCTCCATGCTTGTCGATGATCTGCTTGGCAATGGACAAGCCCAGACCGGCCCCGCCGTCGCTTCGGCGAGCCCGATCTCCGCGCGTGAACGGTTCGAATATATGGTCTTGAAGCGGCTCCGGGATGCCGACGCCGTTATCTTCTATCAGAATGACCGCCTGGTTCGCTTCCTCCCGCAAGGCAATCCGCACCGTTGTGCCGGGCGGGTTGTGACGCAAGGCGTTCATCAGAATATTGGAGAGCGCCCGATACAGCAGCGTCGCATCATACATGCATTCCACCTTGCGCTCGGGAATATCCAAGTCGAGCGCGAACTGCTTCTGCTCGATGAATCATACAATTGCGCGGCCAGCGTGCGGACACATTCCGCCAGGTCCCCCCGCTGTTCCTTCATCGGATAATCGGGACTTTCCAGCTTGGCCAGCTCGAAGAAGGTCTGGACCAATTCCCCAAGCAGGAGCGATTTATCATGAATCCATTGAAGATACTTCCTCTGGCTGTCCTTATCCTCGACAATTCCGAAGCGAAGAGCTTCGGCATAGCCTTGAATCGTCGTGATCGGAGTCTTCAGATCGTGGGAGATATCGAGCAGCATGCGCTGCCGGCTCTCCTCCAGTTGGCGTTTATCCCGCTCCGTCCGTTCCAGCCGCGCGGCCATTCGATTGAAATCGGCCTGAATCCGCATCAACTCATCGTACGCTTTCAATTCGATACGCTTCTCATAGCGGCTGTCCGTCACATGGCGGATGCCATCCGCGATGGCGATGAGCGGATTGGTAATTTTGCGGGCGGTCCAGCGGCTGTACAGCCAGACATTCACCACGAAGACAGCCAGGAAAATGCACAGCCCCTGCGCGATCAGCCGGATAAATTGCTCCCTTTGCTTCGGCGTTGCGTGGACGAAGGCGATTTTCTGCGTCAAGTATTTCTCCGGTATTTGGACCAGCAGATGATAGGGCTTGCCTTCCCCCGTCGTAAAGGGAGCAAGCGAACGGTATACCGGCTCGGAGGAAGACGCATCGTCATACATCAGTTCAATCAATTGCTTTTCTGTATATTGACGCGCTTCTCCATGAACCGTCCCCTTCGTATATACGACCTTCAGATTTTCGTCCAGCACCTCGATCCAGCCGCCGAAGGATTCCACTTCATCGGATTCAATCGCCGTGTAATCAGGCCGTGCCAATACGCCCGCTTGAACCTTCTGAACCGTGTCACTCTTGATGTCATTGCTCTGTACGTACAAGTACAGATAGACACAACAGAAGATAATGCCCAATATTAACGAAAAAATCGTATAATTGCGGATGAGCGCGTTATAAATTTTGTTCTTTCTCACTGGATGAATTCCTTTTTGTTCAATTTATAGCCCAAGCCTTTGATTGTGACGATATATTCGGGGCTTCGGGGCTGATCCTCGATTTTGTCCCGCAGTCTGCTAATCTGCACCATAACGGCATTGTCGTCCTCCATATAGACTTCTCCCCATACCGATTCGAACAATTGCTTTTTCGTAAAAATGCGCCCCGGCGATTCCATGAACAGCTTCAACAATTTATATTCAAGCGGGCCGAGCGGAATCTCGTCGCCGCGCTTGTACAGGACGCACTCGTTATGATCCAGCGCCAGCGGACCGAGCACGGTTTGCGCTGTTCCGCGGTGCGCCAAGGCGTCATTTAATTCGTAAGATCGGCGGATGTGCGCATGAATCCGCGCCATCGCCTCGATCGGGCTGAACGGCTTCGAGATAAAGTCATCGGCCCCGAGCGACAGCCCCTTCACTTTATCGATTTCCCGGTTTTTGGCGGAGAGAACGATAACCGGAATGTTGTACTCCGCCCGTATTTTCCCAATCAGCTCGAAGCCGTCGATATAAGGCATCATGATGTCGAGAATCGCCAGATCCACGGGATGCGCCCGCATGAGCTCCCAGGCTTCCCGGCCGTCTGCGGCTTCAAGGACCCGGAACCGATCCCGCTCCAAAAAGACCCGCAGCAGCTCGACAATTTCCGGCTCGTCATCCGCGATCAAAATCGTTTTGCACATAAGGGTTCCTCCGTATCCAATCATTGCACCGAACGTTGCTCTGTAAGGATTATATAAGATTGAGGACAGGTTGCCTACAGGTTGGGAGGCTACAATCAAATATACATCATGAGAAACCGGAGGAAGCAGACAATGAGATTATGGGAAATTGGAGTCATCGCGATCAATTTTGGACTTCTGGGCTGGCATCTGTTCGGCCCGCGGGCCATAAGACGGTACGCCGCGCCGGCCTTGGCCGCCGCCTTCGGAGCGGTCGCGATCCAGCTTGTCGCCGAGGGAGCGCGCTGGCAGATGATCCCGGCGTATGCGTCGCCTGTCGTCCTGACGGCGGCCTTGCTGATGGCCCGGCGGGCCCGAAGAAAGCGCACCCGGCTGGGCCTGACGCTGCGCGCGGCCCTGCTGACGGTCTATTTGACGGCATCCGTGACACTGCCTGCGCTTATGCCCGTATTTGCATTCGAGGCGCCGACAGGGCCATATGCCGTCGGCACGACGCTATACCATTGGACGGATGCGGAAAGGGAGGAAATGTACACATTGGAGGAGGATGACCGCCGCGAGCTGATGGTTCAGCTATGGTATCCGGCTGAGCCGGACGCCCGGCTTGCGCCGGCTCCTTATCTCCGGGATGTGCCCGAGATTACCGCAGGGTTGGAAAAAGCATTGTCCATCCCGGCCATGGCGCTCACTCATTTGGGGCTGGTTCACACGCATGCTCAGCCGGATGCGAGGCTGTCGGGGGCGGAAGAGCGTTACCCCGTGCTCATTTTTTCACACGGACTGACCGGGTTCCGCAATCAGAACACGTTTCAAGTGGAGGAATTGGCGAGTCACGGCTATATCGTGGTTGGCATCGATCACGCCTTCGACGCCGCAGCCACCGTCTTTCCGGACGGACGCGCGGCCTTGATCCGGTTCGCCAATCTGTCCGGATTCCCCGACTTGGACAATCATATCAAGCTGTGGACGGATGACGTCTCCTTCGTGCTTGATCAAGTGGAGGAGCTCAACCGGAGCGATGCGGACGGGCGCTTTACCGGCCGGATCGACACCGCGAGAATCGGAATGTTCGGTCATTCCTATGGCGGTGCCGCCGCGGTGCAGATGCTGATGCGGGATTCGCGCGTGAAGGCGGCCATGAATATGGACGGCACCTTATATGGACAGACTGCTTCCGCAAGCGGGATTGGAAAGCCGCTATTGATCATGAATGCGGACAAGAGCGTGGATAAGGCCCAGTATGACCGGCTGCTGGACAAAGCGATCGCGCAGTCGGGCAAAACGCGGGAAGAGTATGAAGCTTCCTGGAACGAGACCGTGCGCAGGAGAGAGCGAGCGCTTGCAGGAGGAGGCATGTCCCTGCTGATTCCGCACACGGATCATATGAGCTATACCGACTTCCATTTGTTCTCTCCGCTGCTGCGAAGCCGGGGCGAAGATCCGCGGCAAGTGCACCGGATCGTGAACGGGTTCAGCCTTGCTTTTTTCGATCAATATGTGAAGCAATCCGGGGCCGCCCTTGATGAACTAGCTGCCCGATACCCGGAAGTGAATTTTACGGTGAACGGCCATTAACCTGATTGGCCGAACAAAGGGGCTTCCGTATACCGGCAGCCCCTCCCTCCTCGCGCAGCATGTCAAGCTCCGGAGCCGGAACGCGGCCGCAGCATCATTCCAGCCGCAAAGGTTTCGAAGCCGAATCTCTCATCGTACGAAGTCTTCCCGGATGAACAGAACAATTGAACATACAGGCCGGCCTCACTGCATGCGGCTGCCAAGCGGCGAATCAGTTCGCCCCCTATCCCCTGCCGTTGATAGCCGGGATGGACCCCGACCCCGCACAGGTAGGCATTGATGACTCCATCCGTCACGACTCTCCCCGTGCCAACCAATCGTTCCCCATCATACGCATGCATTGCAAACCCGCTTTGAAGAATAGCTTGATGCAAGCTCTCCTTGGACCGCTTCAAAAAATCGTTCCATCCCAAATCTTCATACAGTTGAAATAACTCAAGCTCGCTCGGGGCCGCGCCCAGATCAGATGGATCATATCGAGCCAATAGCTTTCCGCTCTCACGATGTGAAGGTCCGATTGCCGTACCAGCCCTTGAATATCTCTATTATGATGGCAACCATAGGCGCGATACAGCAGCGGATTCAGCGCTCTCTGGACCGCGGATAAGGCGCGATTAGAACTGATCCCATGCTCCATGAGCAGAATCAATCCGTCCGGCCTGCACCAGCCCGCGATCTTCTCCAGCACCATGCGCGGCCGGTCATAGCTGCACATGGACAGCGTCGAGACGATCGTGTCGAACGAATGGGCGGCAAAATCCAACTCTTCAATATCCGCACAGATAAACCGGGCATCCAAGCGAAGCTCCCTCGCGGCCCGCTGCGCTTGCTCCAGCATCGCCGGGCTGAAGTCGGCGGCGGCAAGGTGTACGCCGGGAGGATAGAACGGGAAGTTCGCGCCTGCCCCTGCGGCCAACTCAAGCACTTCGCCCTTCGCATCGCCTAGAAGCCGCTGACGCCATTGCTTTACCTTCGAGCCTTCTCTTTTCTTGGCGTACTGATTCGCTTGTCTGTCGAATATTTGAATCAACTTCTGCTTCTCCATCTCATTCCTCGCTTCTCGAGTAATATATCCCTCATGATTACTCGCCAACAGGCCGGGAATATCCCGGCTTCTCCCAATACGGTCCTCCTTCCGGACCCAGCAGCACCGGCTTCCACCGGTTCGTCCTATCCATCTTTCGAGATACCGGCCTGCCTTTGGGACGTGAGATCCCCTGCCATCAACATCGTTTCATAATGTAGAAGGAATTTTGAATTCATGGTATGATAACCTTGTACGATTTCATAACGATACTTGGAGGTCATCCTTTGTTACTTTACTTTTGATATATATCATCTATCTTAGCAGTTCATATAATTAGGAGATGATATATATAATATATAAGAATTCACTCGATGGCATCACTTCCGATATGTTACAGGGCTTTTTTGCGGATTGGCCGAATCCGCCGACCCCGGACACTCACTCGAGACTATTGCAGCAAAGCAGCAAGGTGATTGTTGCGCTTGATGAGGCTGCGAATCGAGTGGTCGGATTTATTACAGCGGTCAGTGACGGAATTTTGTCCGCTTACATTCCATTGCTTGAAGTGTTGCCGGCATACCGAAATAAAGGCATCGGCAAGGAATTAGTGCGCCGGATGCTGACAGAGCTGGACCACATCTATATGATTGATTTATGCTGTGACGATGACTTGGTTCCTTATTACGACAAGCTCGGAATGACGAAGACCAATGCCATGATTATAAGGAACTATAGAAGGCAATCTGGAAGTTGAAAAAATAAATGCCAGAACGCTTGGACACTGCTCCAAGCGTTTTTTGTATTCAACTGCAACATACCGGGGACGGCCTTCCCATTCGGCTGACAGCCTAGGCCGAAGCGCCATGCCTGCGCAGCACGCCGCGCTCGTCCGCGCTACCTTCCGCCTCCTCGCTGGACTTAGGTCCAGTAGCAATCAAGCCATTAGCCCGTTGGTTAATATTGGAACAGCCGCTATAATAAACACTTACCCAACTATACGATCTATTGGAGGAATTGTCGCGGCATGAATCAACCCGTTGTAAAAGTCAGAACTAGAAAAAAGAGAACTTGGACGAAGATACTGCTATCTTTTATGTCTTGCGCGGTACTTCTGATCGCTGCCGGATTTGTATATGAATATGCAGCCGCCCAACAAGCCAAAAAAAATTATCCCCCGCCGGGCCGGCTTGTCGATGTCGGCGGCTTTCGCCTGCATGTGGAGAAGATCGGTTCCGGGTCGCCGGTCATTTTGCTCGAGGCGGGCAGCAGGGAATCCAGCTTAATCTGGAGAGATCTTCCGGAGAAGCTGGCTGAATTCGCCACGGTCGTCCGGTATGATCGCGCCGGTTATGCCTGGAGCGATCCGGCACGCACCGAGCGTTCCGGAGACAACATAGTGCAGGAGCTGCATACCGCACTCGAACAGGAAGGGATCCGCGGCCCTTACATCCTGGCGGGCCATTCCGCAGGCGGGATGTATTCCCGATTATTCGCCGAAAAGTATAAGGATGAGGTGGAAGGGTTAGTGTTGATCGATGCCCGGCCCGAGAATTATTCCAGGGAGACGGATCCGATTTTTGAGAACGAAGGATTTGACTCGGCTACGGCGGGGATGCCCTCCACATCGGTCATCAAGCTATTGCAAATGTCTGGAGCCCTCCGGCTGTTTCAACATTCGTTGTTGGCCCAAATGCCTGAAAAAGAGAGAGCCTTATTCGTCAATGTGGAGGCTTCATCCCGCTTCCTGGAAACGGCCGAAGAGGAGGACAAACTTTTGGCGGAGGCCGAACAAGCCCTTCGGAACCAGCGCCTTGGCTCCCTCCCGGTCAAAATCATTACACACGGGATACCGAACGACGCCACCGCATTCGGGATGTCGGCCGAAGCGAGCCATAAGCTGGAAGACATTTGGCAGGCGCAGCAGCGGGACATGCTGCGGCTCTCCACCGAAAGCGAATTGATTGTGGCGGAGAGAAGCGGCCATATGGTCATGCATGACGAGCCGGACTTAGTCATTGAGGCGATCAAAAGGATAATCCAAAACCGCGCACAGCAAGGATCTTAGCCTTGCCGCGTCCTCCGGCATTCCGCGGTCCTGCTGCCGTCTAATTCGGCGCCGCCGTCATGTCAGCGCGATATATTCGCGCTTGCGGTAGGCGGTCGGAGACATGCCCATCCGGGCCTGGAAGACGCGCACGAAGGTCGGGTACGATTTGAAGCCGGCCTCGTAAGCGACATCGGTAACCTTCATGTCGGTGCCGATCAGCAGATTGCAGGCATGGGCGGTCCGGTTCCGCTCCAGGAAGGAATAATAATTTTCGCCGACGGCCTGCTTGAAGGCCGCGCTAATATACGGCACGCTGTAACTGAAGCGCTCGGCCAGCATTTCCAGGGTGATGTCTTCCTTGAAATTTTGATAGACGTAGTGAATCACTTCCCACATCCCCCGGCGCTGCATGCCCGAGTAGCCCTCCTGACCGCGTTCCATCCGCTCCAGGCGGTAGCGCTCGAACAGGACGAAGAGCTGGGTCAGCTTCGCCAGGAACATCGTGCGGCTCCACGGCTTCTCCTCCCGGATCTCGTCATACATCTGATGGAGCAGCGGCAGCATCTCCCCCGAGGTGGCGTCGTCCAGCGCGTAGGTGGAATGGACATCGTTCTCCGCATCCTTCAGCAGGCGGTGCAGGGTCAGGAAGGAGTCCCCCGCCCCGAAAAACGCCTTCAGCCCGATCGCGCCAACGTAGAGAACGAGCTCTTCCCCGGGGGGAATGTCTATTTCATGCACCTGATGGGGAAACAGTAAAGTGAAGGTGCCGGGAGCCAGCTCCTTCTCGACCCCGTTGATCCGTTCCGTCCCTCTCCCCCGGATCGCGTACGTATACTCAATAAAATGATGGACATGGGCCGGCACGGCGCCCTTCAGCCGATGTATCTTCAACGTGAACGGAAATTCGCCATGAATCTCCTCGTCGCCATGCAGATTATCCGGAAACATCCCGATCCCTCTTTTCACCCGAATGTGTGCGAAGATCGCATTAAGCTCATTTTATCATTAATAATGAGAGATGTTATAAAATAATGAGAGGTGATTTATAACATTTCGCTCTACAATAAGTATGATAGCCATATTCAATATAACATTCATTCCGAAGGAGCGAACATACATGAGCTTACTCAAGCATGTCCATCCGCTGCAGGGGACGGACTCGGTCTACCCGTATTCGAACGGAAATACCCTGCCGCTCGTCTCGATGCCGTGGGGCATGAACGCCTGGAGCCCGCAAACGAATGAAGCCGCAGGCGGCTGGTACTTCAGCCCGCATCATAACCGGCTGGAAGGAATCCGGCTGACCCACCAGCCGAGTCCTTGGATCGGCGACTACGGCCATATGACGATGATGCCGCAGACCGGTCCGCTCAAGGTATGGGCCCCGGAGCGCTCTTCCTCGTTCCGGCGCCAGGACATGGTCGTGAAGCCGGACTACTTCAAAGTTCGCCTGCTCCGCTACGATACGACCATGGAACTGACTCCGACCGCGCGCTGCGCCAGCATCCGCCTGACGTTCGACCGCCGGGACGGCGCGCGCTTCATCCTGTCGACGTTCCCTGGCGAAGCGTCGATGACGATTGATCCGGACAAGCGAACGCTGAGCGGCTATACGACCGCCAAGGCCGGCGGCACGCCGGACAACTACCGCATGCACTTCGTCATGACGTTCGATTGTCCGGTCCTCGCCGATGCCAGCGGCTTGTCCGATCAGGAATACAAGCCGATCGGCAGCCTGTCCGCGACGGGCGAGCGCATCGGCGCGTATGTCGGGCTCGGCGTTCCCGAGCACGGAACGGTTCAAGTCCGCGTCAGCACCTCGTTCATCAGCGAGGAGCAGGCGCGCATCAACCTGGAGCGCGAGATCGGCGGCCGCTCCTTCGACGACGTCAGAAGCCAGGCGGCCGAGACCTGGGAGAAGCAGCTTCGCGTCATTGAAGTCGAGAGCGAAGATATAGAACGTCTTGACACGTTCTACACCTGCTTGTACCGGACCAGCCTGTATCCGCATGCGATCCATGAATATGACGCGAACGGGAAGCAGATTCATTACAGCCCGTACAACGGCAAGATCGAAGAAGGGCCGCTCTACGCGGATATCGGCTTCTGGGATACGTACCGCACCTCGTTCCCGCTCTACAACCTGCTCTATCCTTCGTTCGTGAACGAGATGATGCAGGGCTGGGTCAATGCCTACAAGGAAGCCGGCTGGATGCCGAAGTGGGCTTCTCCTGGCGAGCGGAGCATGATGCCGGGCACGCTCATCGACGTCTCCTTCGCCGATGCCGTCGTCAAGGGCAATACCGGCTTCGACGTCGAGACGGCGTTCGAAGGCTTGCTCAAGCATGCGATGACCGTATCCAGCGACAACCGCTACGGACGCAAAGGCATGGGCGAATATTTGAAATACAACTATATGCCTGCCGATATCCATACGCACGAGAGCGTGTGCAATACGCTCGATTACGTCTACGGCGACTTCTGCATCGCCCAGATCGCGAAGCATCTTGGCCGCGAGGAGGAATACGGGCAGCTCATGGAGCGCGCGAAAAACTATGCGCACCTGTTCGATCCGTCCGTCGGCTTCATGCGAGGCAAGCTCCAGGACGGCAGCTGGCTGGAGCCGTTCGATCCGACGATGTGGGGCGGACCGTATACCGAAGGCGGCGCCTACCAGAGCAGCTGGGCCGTTCAACACGATCTGCGCGGTCTGGCCGACCTGATGGGCGGACGCGAAGCGTGCAAGCGCCAGCTCGATGCGCTGTTCGCCGCGAAGCCGGAATTCAAGGTGGGTTCATACGGCTTCGAGATTCACGAGATGTCGGAGATGGCGGCGATCGATTTCGGCCAGTTCGCCATCAGCAATCAGCCTAGCTTCCACTTCCCGTACATCTATGCGGCGCTCGGCTATCCGTCCTTGACGCAGCATTGGGTGCGGAAGACGATGGATGAGCTGTTCAGCGCCCGTCCGGACGGACTACCTGGCGACGAAGACAACGGCAGCTTGTCCGGCTGGTACGTCTTCGGCGCGATGGGCTTCTATCCGCTCAGCCCGGGGGTGCCGGAATATGTGCTCGGCACGCCGCTGTTCCGGCGGATGACCGTTCATCTCGAAGACGGCCCGCCGTTCGTCATCGAGGCCGGGAACAACTCGGACGCGAACAAATACGTGGCCGGCGTCCGGCTGAACGGGGCTCCGGTCGAGAAGCTGTATGTGACGCACGACCAGCTCAAGGCCGGCGGCACGCTCTTCTTCGACATGACCGATGCGCCTGGAGAAGACAACTACGATGAGGCGGCGCTTCCATACTCGATGTCCAAGCAAGCCTGATCTCAACTCACACAAGAGTAGCAGCGGAGCCCTCCGAACCGGTTCGGAGGGCTCCTTTTTTGCGGCGCTGTCGTCCCGAAAGCGCATACTTCCCGTTGCATTCCTTCCATGCCCTGGATCATAATGAAATGACAAGGAGGAGATTCCGATGAATATCATTCAATTGACCGAAACCCATTTCCCGGAAGCGATTCATCTGTCGGAATACGCATTTCAATATCAGGTCCCGGAGGAGGAACGGAAAGGAAGACTCGAGCGGCTCAAGCAGCATCGCATCTTCGGCGTCGTGGAGGACGGCGTGGTGGCCGCCAAGGCGCATCTCATCCCCTTTGAGATCTACCTCGAAGGCGAGCCGCTGCGCATGGGCGGAATCGGCAGCGTCGCCACCTATCCCGAATACCGCCGCCAAGGCTATGTCAAAGGGCTGCTGGCTCATCTGCTTGCCGTCATGAAAGAGGAAGGGCAGACGGTGTCGATGCTGCATCCGTTCTCCGTGTCCTTTTACCGCAAATATGGCTGGGAACTGATCACCGATTACTGCCGCAGCGTCTATGCCAAATCCGATCTCGTTCCGCTGCAGCCTGCGCCCGACGGCATCATCCGCCGCTGCACGAAGGCCAGCCATTCCGCCGATCTGGAGCAGGTATACGATCGATTTGCCCGGAGGCATGCAGGCATGCTGAAGCGGAGCACCGACCGATGGCTGCATGCGGTGTACGGAAATAGGTTCGCCGCTGTCTATTATGATGAAGAGAAGAAGCCGCAAGGCTATATGCTCTATGAGGTGAAGGAATCGCGCATGAAGGTGAAGGAATTCGCTCCGTTGAACGGCGAAGCCCGCGTCGGGCTGTGGAATTTCATATGCCAGCATGATTCGATGGTTGATCAGGTGGAGCTGTGGGCGGCTCCGGACGAGCCGTTGAACTTCGCCCTGCGCAACCCGCGCATTACGAGAGAAGCGACGCCGCTTATTATGGGGCGCATTGTCGACGCCGAGGCGTTCCTTGCCCGCTATCCGTTCCAGTGGCAGGGCGTGGACGAGGCGCTCATCCTCCATATCGGCGATCCGTACGCGGAATGGAACAATATCAGCGTCTCGCTGCAGGACGGCGGCATGAAGGTCATCGCCCGCGGCACAAGTCCGGATGCCGATGCGAATGCCGCCGCGGATCATGAATTGCGGTTGTCTATTCCTGCGTTGACTACGCTTCTTTTCAGCTACCGCAGGCCGGACGAGCTGCGCCAGCTTGGCATGCTTCACGGTTCCGGGGCCGCGGTCGCGAAGCTGGAGCGGCTCATTCCCCGTCTTCAGCCGTTCTTTTACGATATGTTCTGAATCATAATAATCGTTGATCCGGCTTGCCGGACATAAGAGAAGCCACCTTCCCGGGGACTGCGGACAGGTGGCTTGCTTGATGCCTATTTGTTTGCTTTGGCGGCCGCCATGGAGGCAAGGGCGGTCGGCACGTCCTGCTTGCTCGCTTCCGACTACCAGACCGGCTCCACGGACATAACGAAATTGCCGTCATGGCGCAATACATTCATGGCCGTCCGTCAAGCCTGCCGGCGCCGGGCGAGCGCAATCATGAGGCTGAACGCGGCCCCGCTGTAAATCAGCGGCCACAGGACGTACCCTATCTTGACATGGACAGACAGCGCCGCATCCTTCATGAACAGGCTGAGCGAGGCATGGGCCGGCGGGAGCAGCCACAGCAGCGGCTCCAGCATCGCGGGCAGCGCCTCGGCCACGGTCCCCTGGGCCGGCGAGAGCGCGATAAGGAGCAAGACGCCCGCAATGGCCATGCTCGTCTTCACCCGGAGCGCGCTGCTCCATAAATAGGCGATGACGATGCCGAGGCAAGCCAATTCGATATGGATAAGCCCGGCATAGAAGAAGCGCGGCAGCCCAACCGGTTCATTGAACTTGTCGAACACAATCGGATACAGAACGGTGAACAGGCTGAGCCCTGTCATGATCAGCAGGCAGGCGGCGATTTTGCCCCATTGATACCGGACAAAGCTGCCCAAATGCAAGATCGTAAGCTGCTCCTGAACCTGGTTCTCCCCTACGAACATTTGATAGGCAACCCAGGCGGCAGTCACATAGATGAAAATTCCGGTGTTCCCGTACGTCTCCATGACCGGATTCGGCTTTACCGAATAATTCATCATTACGGCGAACAGACAGGCGGCGAAGGGCGGAAAATAACGGTGCGACCGCGTATAATTCCGGAGCAAAAAGCCGATGAGCGCTCTCATCTCGGATCGCCCCCTTCCCGGCTTCCCTTCATCGCTTCGACCAGCAGATCCCGGTCGTTTTCGCAGGATGTTACCGAGGCAATCGACCCGCGGGAAGCAAGAATTTCGCGCAGCGCGGCATCGCTCTCCTCGCGCGGGACATGGATGCGAAGCGCGCCGTCATGCTCCTGCACGGTTCCGAGGCGGTCCAAGGCAGCCAACGCATCTTCCGCTCCGTCCGGGAGCGTGAAGTCGATCCGCATCCGCGGCTCCAGCCACTCCTCCACGCCAAGCTCGCGGGCGATCCGTCCCTGCTGCAGGAGCAGGATTCGATCGGCGACCGTTTCCAGCAGCAGCGGTTCATGGCAAGTAAACAGCAGGGCCATGCCTTCCCTTCTCCATCCCTTCAGCCAGCCGGCCAGCTCGCGCTGCGAATCGGCATCCAAGCCGGACAGCGGCTCGTCCAAAATAAGCAATTCCGGCGGGTTCAGAACGGCCTGCATCAGATTGACCTTCTGCGCCATCCCTTTGGAAAATCGATCGATGCGCCGGTTCTGCGCCTCCTCCATTCGGAACAGGCGAAGCAGCTCCGCAATTCTCGCGCGCAGCGGCTCCGCTGGCATCCCCTGCATGCGGCCCATGGCCTGCAAGTATTCCACGGGCGTCAAGCGCAGCTTAGGAAAGCGCTCCGGGACGTAGCCAATCCGCGCTTTGCCCTGTCCGCCCCTCCACTTCACCTCTCCGGCCGTTGGCGTCAGCAGCCCTGCAGCGATGCGAAGCAGCGTGCTCTTCCCGGATCCGTTCGCCCCAATCAAGGCGACGGCCTCCCCGGCATGCACGTTGAAGGCCACCCCGTTCACGACCGGCGTGCGATAATATACTTTCTCAATCCCCTCCAGATGCAACAAAGAACTCCGGCCTCCCCCAAATAAATTACCGCAATGGCAATCTCTTTAGTTTAATTGGGCGCGGCTTCCTTTTCAACTGGGGGGCGGCTGGAGAACGCCGGTTCCTGCAACGGCGGCAGGGCATGGCCGAAGCGGCGCTGCTTCGATCCATGCCCTGTCTGATTCCGATCCGGTATCTGCTATGGCTTCAAGACGACCTTGATGCAATGGTCTTCGTGATCATTGAACAACCGGTACCCGCGCCCGGCTTCCGCAAGCGGCAGCTTGTGGGAAATGATCTCGCGCGGATCGAACTCCCGATTCACGATTTTGCGGTACAGCTCGGGCATGAAATGCACGACCGGCGCCTGCCCCATCTTCAACGTGATGTTGCGCGCGAAGAATGCGCCCAGCGGGAACATATTGTACGTGCTGCCGTAGACGCCGGTAATCTGAACCGTGCCGCATTTGCGCACCGCTTTGGTTGCGATCTGAATCGGGCCGAGCGTCCCGCCCTGCAGCTTAAGCTTCTGCTCAATGAACTCCAGCGCCGATTTTTTGCCGTCCATGCCGACGCAATCGATGACGACATCAGCCCCGCCGGAGGTAATTTCCTTCAGATGCTCGCCCATATCGTCATGAGCGGTGAAGTCGAATGCCTCTACCTTGTTGATGCGTTCGGCATGCTGCATCCGGTAAGGTAGATAGTCGACCGCGATGACCCGCTTCGCCCCCTTCATCCAGGCGAAGCGCTGCGCCATCAGGCCGACCGGACCGCATCCAAGCACGATGACCGTATCGCCTGCCTTGACCCCGGCGTTCTCCACGCTCCAGTACGCCGTTGGCAGCACATCCGAGAGGAAGAGAAGCGATTCATCCTCCAGCTCGCAGGACTCCGGGATGACGAGCGGCATGAAGTTGCCGAACGGCACCCGCAACAGCTCCGCTTGTCCCCCCGGATAATTGCCGAACTTCTCGCTATAGCCTAGATAGCCTCCCGAATCATAATGGGGGTTCGACAGGTCGCATTGGCTCTCCAACCCGTCCTTGCAATAGGCGCATTGGCCGCATGCGACGGTGAACGGAATGACCACGCGATCTCCTTTCTTCACCTTCGTTACCTCCGGGCCTGCCTCCTCCACGATGCCCATCGGCTCATGGCCGATAATATAGCCGTCAGGCAGCGGAAAATTGCCTTGATACAAATGCAGATCGGATCCGCAAATCGCCGTCGAGGTAATGCGGATGATAATATCGTCCGGCTTCTCGATGCGCGGGTCTTCCACCTGCTTCACTTCGATTTTTTTCGGACCTTGATACGTAACGGCTCTCATATTGACCCCCCCTTCGATTTTCCAGCCTTTTCATAATGTGCAGACCCTCCTTGCTTTTTATACCTTGTCCAGACGCAGCCATTGGGACGTCTGCCGGTTGCCCCGAGGCACGAAAGCAAGTATAATCAGGGGTACGCAAACATATGTTTGCAAGCGAATCAGAGGAGGTCATCATGAAAGGCTCAACACATCTCGCTATCGGAACCGCAATCGGCGCGGCTGCGGCAGTCTATTTTCCCTTCAGCTGGAAGCATGCCGCCCTGTATGTCGCGGTCTCGGCCTTCTCCGCCTTGAGCGCGGATCTGGACGGCCCCTCGCTCCTAAGCAGCAAGCTGGGCAAGCTGTCGAAGCTGCTTCATGAGGTGCTGTTGTGGACGGGAGGGCTGCTCGTCTCGGCCGTCCTGATTCTGTATGCCGTGTATGGAATCGAGCATCGGGAATGGACCGTCATCTCCGTCGTTCTTCTGCTTACCGGATTTATCGCCAAGGAGGGGGCCATTCGCAACGGCCTGGTCAGTCTGGTAGGCTGCGCGCTGATTTATTCCGGTTGGTCCTCGGACCGGTATTGGCTCATCGGACTCGGGCTATTTATCGCGATCGCTCCCTGGCTCCGCCACCGGGGATTGACGCATACCGTATGGGCCGTCTGTGCTTGGGGGTACATAGGATTGGGACTGGAGCATGAGCTGCGGTTGGACGGGATCGCCGCTGTCGCCACGGCTGGCTATATGTCTCATCTCGTCGCGGATACGCTCACGCCGCGCGGGGTCAAATGGCTGTACCCGCTGTGGAGCAAGTCGTTCAAGCTTCGGTTGTAAGCATGCCCATGATGAGGGAACTCATAGAGCCTCCTATACGAACGGTTTTACCGGAAATAGGAGGAACGAACATTGCCCGGCAGCGGCAAGCTTGATACGATGAGAGATATTCAGATAAGCAGCGAACTGCCCAGGGGAAAATACTTCGTTGCGGGCAAGCAATCATTGGAGGCTTCATTGCGATGTATCAATATATTGACCAGCACTATGAAGACGTTGATTTCAGCCACGCCGATCTGCGGGACGGCGAGCTCCGGAACTGCGTCTTCGCCAACTGCCGCTTCCGCTGCACCAGCATGGAGGAAGCATGGACTTCGGGCTGCCAATTCATCGATTGCGATTTTACAGGCGCCATTCTGAACGGTTCCATCCATACGCGCAGCGCGTTCACCAACTGCCGCTTCGTCAGCGTCAATCTGTTCGCCTCCAAGTTCGAGGAATGCAAGATGGTCGGCACCGATTTCGCCAACGCGAACTGGGACGGTATCACGATATTAGGGGGCGATTGGTCGTACACCCATATGCGGCATGCCAATCTAAGCAAGCAGAAGCTGCGCGGCGTGCGGCTGATCGAGGCCGATCTGTCGGAATGCCGGCTGGATAAGGCGGATTTGCGAGATGCCGATCTGACGCGCGCGATGTTAACGAAGGTATCCTGGAAGGGCGCCGATCTGCGCGGAGCCAATCTGGAGGGAATTCATTGGAAAGGGCTCGATATCCAGGGCGTGCGTCTCGATATTGGACAAGCCGTCGCTTTCGCCCGCTCCCATGGGGCCAAGATCGACTAGCTTCCTCCTCTGCATCTTGCGGCAGCGGCCTAAGATGGAACCTGCGAAGCGCTCCCGCTTCACCGGCCCGCCATCGGCTGAAGCCGATGATCGAACAAAGCAGCTCACACGAGCTGCTTTGTTCTCTGTCGGATGCTTCTCCGCTATGGCGGCCTACCAATCCCATGGCCCCTTGCCGATGCCCAGCATCTGGCCCAGCCATACGCCGGCCGTAACCTCCCGCGGCGCCAGCGAATCACGGGTGCATGCCGACTCAGGCAAATAGGACGAGTAATCCTTCAAATGCTTAAGGGCGCCCTCCGACAAATTGTTGGTGACCTCCGCCCGGTCGTAGCACGGAGGCGCAATATACGTCTGATAGGTATGATCCAGGACGATCCGGGTCGAATCCGGAGGATGCAGCGTCACCGGAACGACGAACAGCGCCCCAATCATGATCGCTGCCGCAATGACGGCAACCCAGCCTTTTTTCCGAGACAATATCTTCACTCCTTAGGCGATGAGAGCGGCATTCAACAAAGAAACGCACAGCCTCTCCGCAGACAGGCCATGCGTTGCGTTCCATTGAATCCTTCATCCCGGTTCCGATTACTCGACGATAATTTTGCCGACCATGTCGTTATGGCCGGCCCCGCACATAATCGAGCATTTGAACTCGTATGTTCCTTCCTTGTCGGCCACGAATTCGGTCGTGCCCGGCTGATCGAGCTTCACATTCAAATCCGGGATCTCCACGCCATGGATGCCTTGTTCATTCTCGAATGTAAGCTTGACCGTCTGACCCTTTTTGACCCGAATCTCGGTCTGATCGAACTCGAAGTTTTTGGCTTTCAGCGTCACCGCCTGCACATCGCCGGAAGATGCCGCGGGAGCCGCTCCCTCATTGTTGGATCCGCCCGTATCCTTGTTCCCGCCGCCGCAGGCAGCCAACGAGACCGCCAACAACGTTGTCATTGCCGCGAGAGCGAATTTCTTGTTCACCACAAAGACCTCCTTATCCAATAGACTCGTTCCTACCGTCCAAGAGCGTGAACTCTTGTCTGAACAGCCGCTTGTCGTACAGGACAATGGCAAGAAAGAGGAAATAGCGACCAGAAAATGGAAGCGGAAACAATAAACATCGGCATCGCAGCGTCCGTCATTTTGATCTGAGACTATGTAGCAGAAAAGGCCATATGCGAATCTTGTCAGCGCCCGACGATTTTGAAATTGCGCATGAGTCGGAACCACCGCACAACTTTGCTCCTGTCAGGCCAGAGCCCGGCAAGGTGACAATAAGCGAGCGATGGCAGCGATGCGGATGAGCCATTTGCTGTCATGCTTCCTCATTCCTCTCCCTTATCACCCAGTATAGCTATAAATTAGATCACGAATATGGCTGTATTATGAACGGACAGTGAACGATATTTGAACTTATGGTGACAAAATGTTCCTTTCCTCTCCACACTGAGGACGCCCAGGCTCTTTTTTCGCGGTGCGCGCCTTACCGCGCAGACAAAAACAGCAGCGAACCTGATCGATTCGCCGCTGTCTCTCTACCTTTTCGATTTGAACCCGTTGTACATCGCGCTCAGCAGCGTGCCCGTCTTGTCGCAGCTGTACTCCCAGAACATGATGCCTCTCAGCTCCTGCTCTTGAATATAGCTGCACTTGCACGCCAGCGATTCCTCGTCATCGTACGTAATGAAGGTGCTGCCGTCGAACAGATACGGCGCCTTCGCTTCGTCATCCCAATAGCGGGTGAAGCCGTTGCGGTTGATATATTCTTCCGCGAGCCGGGAATAATCCGGCCCGTAGCCGCCGGATCCGGGGGTCATTTGCAGATAGCCGTTATTGACCGCCGGAACGTCCTTCCACATTCTCGAGTAGAAGGCGGCCCCGATGACAATTTTCTCGCGCGGCACGCCGGCGTTCGCGAAGAGACGAACCGATGCGTCCACGCTGATGCGGAACAGATCTCCCGTCGATGTATACAAATTGGTGTGATGCCCGGTCAGAGTCTGGAATCCGCCGCGCATATCATAGGTCATGAGCTGAATGAAATCGAGGCAGGCCTGCACCTTATCCATTTCGGTCCCGTCAATATAATACTGGTCCGCCCCCGCGGCAATCGTCAGCAGATAGCGGCGGCCGTCAGCTTCCCCTTGGCGGTCGATAGCTTCTCTCATCTCCTGCAGCAGCAGCGTAAAATTGCGCTTGTCCGCCGGACTGGATTGGATTCCCGCTTCCGAATAGCATGGATACTCCCAATCGAGATCGATCCCGTCGAACGGATGAGTGCGCAAAATCTCCACCGCAGACGCCGTGAACTTGCGGCGGCCTTCCGCAGTGGACGCTGCCTCGGAGAACCCCCCGGCGCTCCAGCCTCCGACCGATAGAATCACTTGCAGCTCCGGGTTATATTCTTTCAGCTGCGCAATCGAGCCCAGATTTTTCAAATGCGCCACCGTAATGCGATCTTCCTTCACATGGCCGAACGCCACGTTCAAATGCGTCAATCTTGCGGCATCCACCGGGGTAATCTCCGGCAGGACGCCATCGACCGCGTAGCCGGCCAATATGTAGTTATGAGCTGCCATTTCTCTCATTCCTTCCAGATCGTTCGTTTATCGATAAGATCATACCACAGACGGAAGGTCAATGAACGTCCAAAATGTTATGAAAAGAACCGCCTGAATGTTCTTTTTCTCCCTGGCCGGAACAAGCAGGCAGTTCCCTCCCGGTCATCGTCAGACCATCGATTGCGGCTTCACGATCTCATCGAACTGTTCCTCCGTAAGCAGGCCGCTGCGGAGTGCCGCTTCCTTCAGCGTCAACCCCTCCTGGTGCGCAAGCTTCGCGATCTCCGCCGCTTTCTCGTACCCGATATGCGGGTTAAGCGCGGTCACCAGCATTAAGGACTGCTCCAGATTGCGCCGGATCACCTTGCGGTTCGGTTCAATGCCGGCGACGCAGCGGTCATGGAACGATTGCATCGTATCCCCGAGCAGCTTCGCTGATTGCAGGAAGTTGTATATGATGACCGGTTTGAATACATTCAGCTCAAAATTGCCCTGGCTGGCCGCCATCCCGATCGCGGCATCGTTGCCCATCACCTGACAGACGACCATCGTCAGAGCCTCCGCTTGGGTCGGATTCACCTTGCCTGGCATGATCGAGCTCCCCGGTTCATTCGCCGGAATCAGAATCTCCCCAATTCCGCAGCGCGGACCGCTTGCCAGCCAGCGCACATCGTTGGCAATCTTCATCAGATCGGCCGCCAATGCCTTCAAAGCGCCGTGGAGATGAACGATCTCGTTATGGCTGGTCAGCGACTGGAACTTGTTCCGCGCCGTGACGAACTCGCGCCCGGTCGCCTGGCTTAGTTCCCTGGCCATCATCTGTCCGAACTTCGGATGCGCGTTCAGCCCGGTGCCGACCGCCGTTCCGCCAATCGCCAGCTCCAGCAGGGCGCTGGAGCTCTCAATAATGTACTCCTCGCACTTCTCGAGCATCCGGTGCCATCCGCTGATTTCCTGTCCCAGCGTTAGCGGCGTCGCGTCCTGCAGATGGGTCCGCCCAATCTTAATCACATCGCGGAATTGCTTCGAATGCTTCAACAGCGTGCTCTTCAGCCGATGCAGCGCGGGCAGCACTTGATCCTCCACCGCGATGAAAGCGGCGATATGCATCGCCGTCGGGAACGTGTCATTGGAGCTTTGCGATCGGTTCACATCATCATTCGGATGCACCCGCGCGCCGCTCCCCTGCTCGGACAGCAGTTCATTCGCCCGGTGCGCAATCACTTCATTGACATTCATATTCGTCTGGGTGCCGCTCCCCGTCTGCCAGACCACCAGCGGAAAATGATCATCATACTTGCCGTCCAGCAGTTCCTGCGCCGCCGCCGCAATCGCATCGCCCTTCTCCTTCTCAAGCTGTCCAAGCTCGCCATTCACGCGGGCGGCACACTGCTTGACCAAGGCGAGCGCGTAGATGACCTCGCGCGGCATCTTCTCCGTGCCGATTTTGAAATTCTCCAGGCTTCGCTGAGTCTGAGCCCCCCATCGTTTATCCGCAGGAACCTGCAGTTCTCCGAATGTGTCCCGTTCCATCCGAACATCCATCGGACTCACCTCCATCATAATCATTCACTGTCGTTTCACCATTTCTTACAGCAATACGACCGACTCGAAACTTCTTCCGCCCCCTCTTTATTGTTCCTTCCAAATGCGCTATACTTGCTGATCGTGACCACCAAGATAAAGAACCTACGAGGTGCATTAACTGTGTCTTCCCGAAAATCATCCCATCTCTATCTGCTACTCATTGTCGGAATCATCGCGATCTCCTTTTCCGCCATTTTCGTAAAATGGTCGGAAGCGCCCGCTTCGATTATTGCCATGTACCGGCTGCTGCTCACGAATCTCGTGCTGCTGCCCTGGGCGTTCGCCTATCGGGCGGAGTGGCGCGCGGTTCGCGGCAAAGACTGGACGCGCATGGGGATGTCCGGCCTGTTCCTGGCCATACACTTCCTGCTCTGGATGGAATCGCTTCGCCATACGACCGTCGCGAGCTCGACAATGATCCTGTCCTTAGAGCCTATTCTTGTCATGCTCGGTTCATTCTGGCTGTTCAAGCAGCGGACCACGCCGGCGGCCTTGGCCGGTGTAGCCATCGCCATCATCGGCATCATGCTGATCGGCTGGGGCGATCTCCGCTTATCGGGACAAGCGCTGTACGGCGATCTGCTGTCCGTCCTCGGAACCGTTGCAGTCGTCGTACATATGCTGCTCGGCCAAGATTTGCGCCAACGCATTTCATCCTATGTTTATAACTTTACCGTCTTTTTCGTCGCCGGAGCCGTTCTTGCCCTCTACAACATGGGAGCCGGCTACCCGATGAGCGGATACCCCGCACGCGAGTGGCTCTTGTTCCTGCTGATGGCGCTCGTTCCGACGGTGCTTGGTCATATGCTCTTCAACTGGCTGCTGAAATATGTCAGCGCGACCTCCATCTCCATGAGCGTGCTTGGCGAACCGGTCGGAGCCAGCCTGCTGGCCTGGATACTGCTCGGCGAAGTGATGACCGCGCTGCAGGCATCCGCTTGCGTCCTGCTCATTGCAGGCGTATGGATATTCCTTCAATACGACAAGCCCAGACAGGCGGACGTCTCAACGGCGGAGACGACTCTGTCCGCGAAATAGACCAGCACTCGGGGCCGGAACATGCCGTTCCGCCCCGACCTCCGGTCTTGAGCGGGATCAGAGCGGAACGGCGCTCCCTCCTTCATGAGCCGGCACAGGCCTTTCACTCGCTATCCCGTCGCTTCAGCACGCATGCGGCTCGGGGACTGGCCTTTCCGCCACTATCCCGTCGCATCAGTACGCATGCGCTCGGGGGCTGGCCTTTCCGCCACTATCCCGTCGCATCAGCACGCATGCGCTCGGGGACGGGCCTTTCCGCCACTATCCCGTCGCTTCAGCACGCATGCGCTCGGGGGCTGGCCTTTCCGCCACTATCCTGTCGCTTCAGCACGCATGCGCTCGGGGGCTGGCCTTTCCGCCACTATCCCGTCGCTTCAGCACGCATGCGCTCGGGGGCTGGCCTTTCCGCCACTATCCCGTCGCCTCAGCACGCATGCGCTCGGGGACGGGCCTTTCCGTCACTATCCCGTCGCTTCAGCACGCATGCGCTCGGGGATGGAGCCTTTGCTCGTTATCCCCTTAACTCAGCGTTAAGCGATAGGTGTCTCTGTCCTTCCAAGTTCTCCTTTCTGCAAGGGGCTAACTGAGCCGAAGGGAGAGTGGACAAAAGGGATGTAAAACCACTTCTCTCTTCTCGACATAACCGCCATTTCACGATGAGATCCTTCTTATCCGCTCCCTGGGGGTATCCCGTCTGCATCGTTTACTCAATCAGTGTGTACTTCCCGGTCTGGATCACCCCGTCTGGAGACGGCTTGCCTGTCCGCCAACGCAGCAAGACCGTCCGCGCCTCAAGCCAGCCCGCGAACATGCTGGCCATTCAAGCAGGCCGGGAACCGCCCTCGGATACGATAACCAGGATAGAAGAACAACGTTACCGCTTTAACGGCACGGACTGCCGGAACGACTGTTTGCTCTTGTCCCCATTCGATGGCATACTGTAAACGTATGAGATATTTTCTAAGTAAGAGGTAGGAGGAATGAATGCATGAGACGAAGTAACAGACAGCGCACAGGCCTGTCCCTCGTGGTCCTGCTCATGGCTGCCATGTTGGTCGTCGCGGGCTGCGGCAATGCGAGCGGCGCGGACAACGCCAAGCATCCGCTTGTCACGATCGAGATGGAGAGCGGCAAAAAGATCGAAGTGGAATTATATCCGGACACCGCTCCGAACACCGTCAACAACTTCATCTCGCTGGTCAACAAAGGATTTTATGACGGACTCATTTTCCATCGGGTCATTCCCGGCTTCATGATCCAGGGCGGCGATCCGGAAGGAACCGGATTAGGTGGCCCAGGTTATAGCATCAAGGGCGAATTTTCTTCGAACGGCGTAACCAACGAGTTGAAGCATACGGAAGGGGTTATCTCGATGGCCCGTTCCGAAGAGCCCGATTCGGCGGGCTCTCAATTCTTCATTATGGACGCGAATGCGCCCCATCTGGACGGTCAATATGCCGCTTTCGGCAAAGTGACTTCCGGAATCGAGACAGTGCATGAGATTGCCAACGCGAAGCGGGGTGCGAATGACCGCCCGGTGGAAGAGCAAAAGATCAAGAAAATCACGGTAGATACATTCGGCGTTGAGTATAAGGAGCCGGAGACGAGCAAGGAACCGGAAAGGAAATAAGCACAAGCACGCGCAAGAACCCCTGCTGGACATTCGGCGGGGGTTCTGTGTCGTGAGTTCTGTCTGATTATATCGTGAAATAGGCCGGCTTGACGCAGACCGGCTTCGCGACCTCGACGGTCTTCCCGGTAGGTGTCAGCTTGCCGCTCGCCTTGTCCACGCGGAACAGAACGAGATTGTTCGTATCCCGGTTCGCCGCGATAAGATAACGGCCGCCCGGCGTAAGCGCGAAATGACGCGGATGCTCCCCTTCCACGGAGACATGCTCCACTAGCGACAAGGTGCCGGCCGCCGCGTCGATCGCATAGACGGCGATGCTGTCGTGACCGCGGTTCGAGCCGTACAGATAATTCCCGTCTTCCGAGACCGCAATCTCCGCGCACGTGTTCTCCCCGGCAAAACCGGAAGGAAGCGTTGGAACCGTTGCAATCGCCTGCAGCGCTCCTTGCTCCGCATCATAATGATAGGACGTAATCGAAGAGTCCAGCTCATTGATGACAAAAGCGATCTTCCCGTTCGGATGAAATGTCATATGGCGCGGGCCCGCTCCCGGTCGGGAGGCTGTCTCGCCATAGAACTGCAGCTTCCCGCGCTCCTTGTCGATCGTATAGGCCCGAATCCGATCGATCCCCAAGTCCGGCACGAACAGATAGCGTTCGTCCGGGCTGAAAAAGGCGGAGTGCGGATGCGGCTTCTCCTGCCGCTCGGCATTCGGACCGTGTCCTTCATGCTGCTGAACATCCAGCTGTTCTCCGATGCGGCCGTCGGCTGTCAGCGCAACCAACGCTATCCGTCCGCCATGATAGCTCGCCACTACGATATAGCTGCTCCCGGAATCGCGCTGAATATGACAGGTCGGCGCATCGACCGTGAAGGAGCGGTTCAACAGTTCCAGCTTGCCTGCCGCCGGATCGACGGCAAAAGCGGCGGCTTCCCCTGTCTTGCCTCCGGCCTCGTTCGTACCTTCCACGATCGAATATAAACGCCGGCCTGCCGCATCCAGATTAACGAAGGTTGGATTGCGAAGGCCGGACACTTCATCCGTCAATGTCAGCGATTCATTCCGTTCGTCGAACTCGTACACATAAACCCCGCTGCCGGAGCCGTCTGCATAGGAACCGACAAAAACAAGCATACGTTCTGCCATGTTGTCTTCCTCCTTGTCTCACATCCTGATACTTGTCCATTGTTCTAATGTACACTTATACGGCGAGGCAAATCAATAGCGGGAAGCAAGTTCTGCCCACGATGCAGGATGCACGCATAAGGCCTCGATGCTGCATCATGAACCGGATCGGGCTGTATATCCGGTCAATAAGCAGCGATATCCCCCGCTTGCCGGGAGACATCGCTTCTGTTCATCTCTGATTCGATTAAGACAATCTCTCCAGCTCATCGACGAGCGAGCCGACATAAGCGACGGCATCCTCAATCGCAGCCGGGCCGGACATGTCCACGCCGGTAATCTTGATAAGGTCGAGCGGCTTCAACGTGCCGCCTGCCTTGAGCGCCTGAAGCCAGCGATCGACGGCCGGCTGGCCTTCCTCCTGAATCATCCGCGCGGCGGCCGTGGACACCGTCAAGCCTGCGGAGTACGTGTACGGATACAGGCCCATGTAGTAATGCGGTTGGCGCATCCACGTCAGATGTGCCCCCTCATCCAGTTCGACGGCGTCGCCCCAGAACTTGGCGAGAACGGCGCCTTTTTGCTCGGACAGCGTCTTCGCGGTCAGCGGCTCATTGGCGGAAGCGAGATCATATACGCGGCGCTGCATCTCGCCTTCGAGCAGATGCGTGACAAAGTTATGGTAATACGTGCTCAGCAGCTGCTGAATCACCCATCTCTTCATCCGGTTGTCGGACGATTGCTTCATGATATGCTGGGCCAGCAGCATCTCGTTCATCGTCGACGGCGCTTCGATGAAGTACATCGCCGGGCGGTAGGTTGCATACGGCTGGTAGCGGCCGGCAAGCGCGAAGTGGCCGGCATGGCCCAATTCATGCGCCAGCGTGAACGCCCCGCGCATGTTGTCCGCCCAGGAGATGAGAATGTACGGATGGGCTCCATACGGCGACGAACAGAACGCGCCGGTCGATTTACCGACATTGTCGGCGTAATCAATCCAGCGATTGTTCAGCGCATCTTGTATAATCTGGCCGTATTCCGGACCGAGCACCTCGAGCGATTCCGCAATCAGCTTCCCCGCCTCTTCGATCGAGATGTGCGGATTATATTCCGGATCGAGCGGCGCCTTCAGATCGCAGAACATCATCTTGTCAAGCCCGAGCTCGCGCTGCTTCAGCTTGGCGTAGCGGCGCATATGGGGCGCTAATTGCTCCTGGATAATGTCCAAAATATGATGGTACATCTCTAGCGTCACTTCCTGCGGCTGCAGCAGCATCTCTGTTACGGAGTTATATTTGCGCAGGCGGGACAGGACGACCTGCTTCTTCACTTCCGTCGCGTACGTCTGCGCGAACGTATGCCGGTACGCTTTGAGCGTCTCCGAGAAGGATGCGTACGCGGCATGGCGCAGCGCAGGGTCGGGAGACATTTCATATTTGCCTTCGTACAGGGCGAACGAGACCGGCCACTTCGTTCCGTCTCCTGCCTCCACGTCAGCGAATGACATGTCCGACAGCTTGCTCCGCAGATAGATGCGGTACGGGGCGCCGAACAGTTCGCCCAGCGAAGCGAAAGCGGCTTCCGTCTCCGCAGACAGGCGATGCGGCTTCGTCTCGAGCAGATCGGTCAGCCCTTTGCGGTAGATGGCGAGCTTCGTCTCTTCCTCCAGGTACCGCTCCACCGTGCCGTCCGGCAGCGCCAGAATCTCGGACGAGATAAAGGATAGCTGCGAATTGACTTGCGAGAGCACATCGCCGGCAATGCTGGAGTTCGCCTGGTTGACCGGATCCGTTCCGTCACCGGATTGCTGCAAATGCGCATATGTATTGGCCCGTGACATCCGTACAATCAGCGCGTCCCGCGCCTCGAGACAGGCGAGCAGCGTGGCTGCGCTCTCGCCCAGCTTGCCTTCATAGCGGATGACCTCCGCCACATCCTTTTGTATCTGCATCAGTTCTTCCTTCCAGGCTTCCTGACTTGAGTACAGGTCGCTCAAATTCCAGGTCGCCTCGATCGGCACTTCGGAACGCTTCGGTCTTGCTTGCATGCGATCAACTCTCCTTTTTGCCCATAAAATAGAATATCCAATCTATCCTGACTACGATGGTATCACAAAACGGTCACAAATTGAGCCAATCCCCTGAAAAAAAGAAAGACACCCCTCGGCTAAATCCAAGGAGTGCGCAATGCCGCAGTGCTCGTTCCCAAGCTAGGTTAAGCTAGGTATCTTTATGTAAGCCGTCCAGCACCGCATGCTCCCGAACGGCCGGGCGATAGACGCCCCGCTTCCACACGAGCGCGAACGCTTCCCCGCGCATCCGTTCATCGGATGGCAATGTCTGCAGGTCGCCGAATACGCGTTCAATGGACAGGATTTGGGATTCATGGGCGCGCAGCGCTGCGGCCTTCATCTCCCAAAAGGGGGCAGCCTCCAGCCTGATCACCGAATCCGTCTCCGCTGCGGGAATCGTCAGCGGCATATTGTAGTACAGCTTCTGCACATGCGGGCAGTTCCCGCTCCATACCGCCTCGTTGACGGCATGATGGATGGCGACATGATCCGGATGCCCGCTGATTCCGTCCTCGGGAAAGGTGATAACGACCGCAATGCGGCGCCGATTGAGGAACGCCGCGATCTTCGCCACCAGCTCGCTCCGCGGGACGGATGACAAATGTCCGTCCGGATAGCGCAGCAGCTCAATGTCCGCCAAGCCCATAATCGCGCCGGCCGCAGCCAGTTCCCGCTCCCGCCGCGCTGCCAGCTCTTCCCGGCTCATCGGGCCAAGGCGGCCGGTCTTCCCCGCCTCTCCGCTCGTGGCCGTCAGCAAAGCGGCGGGTACGCCCTGATTCGCCAGGGAGCGGATCAGGCAGGCGCATCCGAACGTCTCGTCGTCCGGATGCGCATAAATAAATCCGACAGTATGTGTCACGCCGTTCAGCTCCTGTTCCAGTCATATACGACTACGTAACATTATAACGGAGCGGGCCCCGGCGCCACAACTTCGGCCAGCCTTCCTTGACGGGCACGGCAGCGGCCCAATGCGCACGCTGCAGCGCTTCTACGATAACCCCGTCGGGCATCGAGTAGCTGGCCGGCACTCGGCTTAGGATCCGTCGCCACAATATGTCATCCGGCACTTGCTCCGCAGCGGCCTGGGCAGGTTCCGGCGGCGGCGGATGAGGAATCTCCTCCGGATTCGGGGCCTCGGCGGCATACGCCATGCCGGGAGCCGGCGGCGGGACTTCGTCCGCCGGCGAAGGCAGCGGCGTCGTCAAGGCTTCCTCCCGGTGCGAAGCATCCGCCTCCGCCGCGGGCGATCCGCTGTCCAATGGCTGGATTAGACGATCTCTTCGCTCCACCCGCTTCCCCAAGGCCCGACGCCAGCCGCGTTGGCCTGGCGCGCGTCGGGTCTGGCGGCGCAGCCTCCGCCTGGCGCCTGCTCGCAGCGCCAGCCTTTTCTTCCCCGCCGCCTTCCTCGGACGGGCGCCCCCGGCGGCCGGCCGCCCGATTGTACGTGTCAGCCTCGCCATAAACGGCACCTCCATCCATCATTCTGAACATCTTACCGAAGAGGTCGAACCTCTTCTTCCATTCCGGCAGCGCTGTAATAGATATCGAGGACCCGTCCGGTCATGGCCTCGAGCGACCAATGCGTCCGTCCCCAAGCCTGAGCTTGCGCGCCCGCTTGCAGCCGGAAGGACTCATTATCGAGTCCCAATTGCAGATGATGCAGAAGCTGTTCGCTGCGTCCCGCTTCGAAGACGAGGCCGGTCACACCATGCCGGACCATCTCCGGAATCCCGCCCCCATTCGATACGATGACCAGTTTGCCGGCCACCTGCGCCTCCATGACCGCGCAAGGTTGATTATCCTGAATGCCGGGAAGGACGAACAGATCCGACTTCCTTATCAGCGCGGCAACATCCTGGCGCCTGCCGAGGAAGACAACATGCTCCCCCAGGCCGAGCGACGCCGTCATGTCCCGGAGCTCCGCTTCGGCCTCTCCGTCTCCCACCAGCCAACAGACCCAGTCTTGGCGAACCTCCTTCAGCGAATGCAGAGCTTGCAGCAAAAAGACATGTCCCTTGTCGCCATTGAACCTGGCCGGACAGATGATCACCTTCTTCCCTTGAGGGGGAGTCCAGTCCGTAGGCGCTTCCATCTGGCGGACGAAGGCTTCGACGTCCATTCCGCTCGGAGAGACGATCAGCCGGTCCGGATGCACCCCGAATTTCCGAATCATCAGATCCTGCAGCCAGCGGGTAGACATGATCGTCAATCGCGAGCAGGATGCGCCCAGCCGCTCCCTCAGGACCAAGTATGTCCATAGCGCTGAACAGCGCTCGGGCGCCTCCAGCCCCATCGCCCTCAGAGTCCGTAACCGCTCCAAGGCGAGGCATTCGTGAATCGTCGCTACAAGAGGCATTGCCGGCGGCTTGATACGCGAGAGAGCATAGGCGGTGACGACATCCTGCGCATGAATGACATCGTACTCGCTTATATCCAGATGCTGGGCAGCCAGTTCAAACCCGTACCGCTCCATCTCACATTGCCGTATCCACGGATCCAATCCGGGCAAATGATGATCGAAGTATGGGGTGGACTGCGCGGCGATAAAAGGAAGAAGCTTCTCTTTTTCCAATACCCGGTTGCGGGGATAAATGCCGTATCCGTTCTCGTTCGGGGTTGGGCACAGAAAATCGACCTCATGGCCTTGGCGCTGCAATCCCGTCTTCAACTGTTCGGCATAGGCAGTTATTCCGCCTGCGCCCGGAATCCCCCAATAGCTCGCGATCAGGATTTTCATCTTTCTCCATCCCTTTGGTGTATTGTCCATTTATTCTATGACGGAGCGGCATCTGTTGAGAGGTACAGGTATCCCGCTTTTGAATTGTATTCCCGAAAAAAGTCAGGCGTCCGGCTTCCCTGTCGCCTCGTCGCGGTACATTTTCCAGCACGCCTTCCCCCAGACTTCGGCTCGGCCGCCACGGCAACGGCTCCCATGCAAGCCGGTTATCCATACAACTATGCTTCATATCGCCTTCCCGAGCCGGGCCATACTCAGCCTCGAAGCCGATACCGCGAATCTTGTGCAGGAGCCCGTTCAACCGGTTCAAGGTGACAGACACGCCTGTGCCTGCCTGAACCGCCCGAGCAGGCTGCGGCAGGCCAACGACCGCCCTACGCGTCCAATCCGGCGGTAACCCAGGCCAGCGGATTAACGAACGCCGACCAATCCTGCTTCATCTCGGCAGCGGTCAGCAGACATTCATCCAGCCCGCGCTCAATCCGGGAGCGATCCGGATTCATGCCGATCAGCACCAGCTCATTCATCCGATCCCCCCATTGCGCATGCCAGCGCTGTCGCATATCCGGCTCCTCCTCCAGAACCATCTCCCTCTCTTCCGGCGCTGCGGCAGCGAGCCAATAGCCGGCCGGCCCGATCTGGATGGAATGTCCGGCCTGACTCAGGCTCACGGCGATGTCCGATGCCGGGGCAAGCCAGAGCATGCCTTTGGCCCGGATGATTTCTTCCGGCCAGTCATTCATGAACCGGTACAGCCGATCCGGATGGAACGGTTGCTGACGCCGGTATACAAAAGAGGTGATACCGTACTCCTCGGTCTCCGGAGTATGGGCTTCGAGTTCGCGCTCCGCGATCCAGGCGGCGGTATGGCTCGCGCTCTCGAAGTCGAACATGCCCGTGTTCAGAATCTGCTTCGGATCAACCTGGCCGTTCACGGTGCGAATAATGCGCGCCTCCGGCTGCAGCTCCCGCAGCACGCCTTCGAGCTTCTTCAGTTCCTCTACCGCCACCGAGTCGCATTTGTTCAGCAGCAGCACGTTGCTGCATTCTATCTGATCGATGAGGAGATCGACAACGCTGCGGTTGTCCTCCTCCCCCGCCTGCTGCTCCCGATCGAGCAGCGATTCCCCCGAAGCGAAATCATGCCAGAACCGGCTTGCGTCGACAACCGTGACCAAGCAATCGAGCCGGACGAGCGAGGGAAGATCGATGCCCAGCGCTTCATCCGCATACGTCAGCGTCTGCGCTACGGGCAAAGGCTCGGAGATACCGGTCGATTCGATCAAAATATAATCGTACCGCCCTTCCTTCGCCAGCCGCTCAACCTCCCGCAGCAGATCTTCGCGGAGCGTGCAGCAAATGCATCCGTTCGACATCTCCACCAGTTTCTCCTCGGTCCGCGACAGGTTCGATCCCGATTTCACCAGATCGGCGTCAATATTAATCTCGCTCATATCGTTGACAATCACCGCCACCTTGAGTCCTTGGCGGTTATTCAGCACATGATTCAATACGGTCGTCTTGCCGGCGCCGAGGAAGCCGCTCAATACGGTAACGGGAATTTGTTCCCCGGGAAGCGCTCCTTGCGCCTTTGTCTGATTTGCCATAGAAATTCATGCTCTCCCTTATTCGTAATTATTACGATTTAATGATAAAGGCGTCCTCCTACGCTGTCAAGGTTGGAAACAAAGTCGATGGGCGAAAAGGCCGGGACCTTGCCAATCGGAGATCCGCTGACCGCTTTCCGCGGTTCCGCCTGCATGCCGGGCACAGTTGCGCCGGACTTTCCTGATTCATCGGGAAAAAGGACATGAGAGGCAGGCGCGGTTACTTGACTTCCGGGATGGGATTCCTTGGGTGCAAAAAGGGGGATTTGGCGCTCTTGTTCTTCCAGGATACCGTTCATTAGAAACAAGGGGCGCTTCGGATCCATCCAACAAAAAAACTGCCTTGCGGCAGCTTTTACTTCGATCGAGTACGTTCACAGCTCCAGCAGGTTCGGTTCTTCCTGGTGGATCTTGACGCTCATCACGAGCCCGATCGATATCATGTTGGTGAGCAGCGAGCTCCCGCCGTAGCTGATGAATGGAAGCGATAGACCCGTAAGCGGCATCAGTCCGATATGCATTGCGATGTTTTCGAATATTTGCAGCGTGAACATCGCGATAATGCCGATGATGAGGTAGGCGCCCTCCAAGTCTTTGCATGCGCCGGCAATGAGCACCATGCGGTAAATGAGCGCAAAATACAGCAGGATCAGGCAGGCCGAGCCCAGAAAACCGAACTCCTCGCCGATGACGACAAAGATCGAATCCGAATAGCTGTACGGAATATAACCGTTGTGCACGAAAAAACCTTTGAGAAAGCCGTCTCCCGAAAAATTTCCCGACCCGATGGCCCGGATCGAATTCATGACATGCCAGCCTCCATCCAGGTTGCTCGCCGGATCGAGAAAGGCCTCGATGCGGGAAAACTGATGCGGCTTAATGAGCTTAATCAATAAATCGCGATTGTGATAATACAGCACCAGAATCGTTCCGACGGCGGCGATAGCCGCGGATAGACCGACGATCATATGGGAGAGCCGCGCATTCGCCATCCACAGCATGGCGACAAAAATCGAGATGAATACGATCGTCGTCCCCAAATCCGGCTGCTTGTAAATCAGGTACATCGGAACCGCCACGACTAGGCCTAGCGGCACAATATCCCGGGTCAGTCTCAGCGTCTCGCCTTCCCTTCGTCCCAGCAAGCGAGCCAGCAGCATGATAATGAACAGCTTCATGAACTCGGACGGCTGGAACTGCTGGCTTCCGATCGCGATCCATCGCGTAGAGCCGTTGATGTTCACCCCTTTGAACATAACCAGAAGAAGCAATCCGATGCCGATAACGTAAAGGGTGACGGATAAATAACGAACGACGATGCGGTAATCGAACCACGCGGTAACAAGCAGCGGGATGAACAGAACAACGTACAGCTTGATGTTGTCCATGTGCATGCCTTCATATTTGGTATTCACCGTCGCGCTATATACGACGATGGTGCTAATCGCCATGAAGCACAGCACCAGCCAGAGCAGCAGCGGATCGATCCGCTTCCATTTTCGCAGCATTACGTTGTACCTCTTCAATATAGTGAGTCATCTGCCCCGAATGACAAACAAACCCTTCAGCTAGCCGAAGGGCGCGGGAACAGGAAGATCTTGTCACGTGAATACTACCCCATCCCCCTGCCATTGTCAACCGTGAGCACAGAATTCCGGCCGCGCCGGAATTCCGGTCTTTTCATATAAAAAACGGGCCGCCTCCAGGCAAACCCGCTGTTTCCCCGTGTCTCTATTTGGCTGCCTGGGCTTGTTGCCGGCTCAACTCCGACAAGATCGCTTCCCGCATCCCCTCGTACGAAATATCCTCGATCTCTTGCCCGTTCAGCAATACTGTCGGCGTGCCGCCAATCCTGAACTTGCGCGCAATCTTCATATCGGCCTTGACCGTATCGAGATGCTTCAGCTCCTTCAGCTCGGCTCGGAACTGTTCGGCATCGATCGACGGGATATCCCGCTCTACGAGACGGGTTAGGAACGATTCGTTCGCCCAAGCCTCGTCCTTCTCGCCCTGAAGCTCGTTGATCCGTGTGTGGTAGGTCCAGAACGCGGATTCATCCATATGGTACAGAATCTCTCCCGCTACGGCTGCCAGCTCCGAATCCGGAGCGAGAAAAGGATAATGGATATAGTAGAAGGCGGCTGTGCCGTCTGCGATAAATTCCTCATGCAGTTCCGACAGCACGAGTTCGGTCCAGCGCTTGCAGGCCGGGCATTTGTAATCGCCGAATTCGACGATGCGAATCGGAGCGTTCCGATCTCCCATCACGGGCTGGAGGTCATAATTCAGTTCCTCTTCCGGAACCGCCCGGGAAGCGGATGGCGCGGACGCCGGTTCTTGCTCGCGGACGGACGTCCCGGCCAGGCTGGCGGCCAGCCATAAGAGCAGCAGGGCAACCACGATGGCGCCGGCCAGCAGGATTCCCTTATTCATGGAGGATTTGTTCTGCAATGGGCCTCATCTCCTTTTCATCGGAAAAGAATCTCCGGTCACGGCCGGGGCGAGCCTAGCCGAGCCGACGCCAGTATATCCCATTGTCTGCCTGTCCTCAGTGCATTAGATCATATTGTCCACGATTGTCCGCGGTTCCGGCCTGCGTCGCCATGCCGGACGATGGTGTCTCCGATTCGTTAAATCAAAGGCGTCCCGCCAAGACAGGCAAGCGGAAGCTCGTCATATAGAGCTGGTTCACCGCTTCGAAGCCAAGGGAGCGGTAAAGGCGGATCGCGGGCTCGTTGTCATTGAACACCTCCAGCAGTACATAAGGGGTCAGCCGGGCAGCAATCCGGACCAGCTCGGACGTTATTTTTGCCCCGTATCCCCGGCCCCGCCGCGATGCAATCGTGCCGATGTTTCCCAATTCCGCCGCTTCCGCGCTGTACACATGGTAGCCGCCGACCGCCACCAGCTCACGGTCTTCGAAGATGCCGACGCACGGATATTGAAGCTCCTCCTCCGTGAAAGCAACCGATTGAAATTCCCGCATCCGCTCCACGATTTTCTCCTTGTGCTCCGGCTTCAGCGGAACGACTTGTCCGTCCGCCGGCGGAAGCGATCCCGGATTCGGATGCATCATCGTCATCAGCGGCCGGTATTGGATAACCGAATGCAATTGCGGTTCCAATCGCCCCCTCACCTCTTCGCTCAAGATGAAGCTGCCTTCCGCCCCTGACGGGAGCATTGCATCCGCCTGGATTCGCTTCACGAGCGGCTCCAGGGCGAACCGTCCATCGAGCGGCAGCACCGCAAACGCATGGAACGGCATGCCGCGCAAATAGGCCAGCGCGCCCAACAGCTCGCCTTCCTCCGAATAATGACCGTAGTGAACCGAACGGGAACGCCGCGCGGTCAAATAGGTGTAGTACAAAAAATGCTCATCCTTGCTGACATGCCCCTGCAGGGCATCCAATTCGGCCGTTGTAAGTTTTCGCAGCAAGGCAATCCCCTCCCCTTTTAATGCCGCCGATTCTGTTATTGGGCCATGGCAAGCATTCCTAGTATAATACTTGCCCCTGCGTCAATGTCAACGAGCCCCCAAGCCACGATTTCGCCGCCAAAGTCCGGCGTCGCCGAACCTCCCCCTGGAGAGCCTGCTCCGGAGGGAGAAAAATGTGTCGTTTCCCGGCGAACGAATGGGCTGCACAAGCATATACATATACCACAATTCCCCTCTCCTAAAAATGTTGCCCTAATGAAAATAATTGTTGGCAACTCAATACTTTTGTCCTATACTAATAATAACAAGAGCGGGGGAACCTCAGGAAATGCGGTTGCCGCTCTACTCGTGAGGTTCGGACATTGGGAGGAGGAACATCATAGATGTCAACGACAGAGAGAGCTTTGGCAGAAGCGGATACGGGCAGCCGGCTGCGTCTCTCCCGCATCGAAGTGGAAGGAGTGCTGCGCCGGCGGCTTCTCGATCTCGGCTTTGTGCCCGGCAATACGGTGGAGGTGCTGCAGCGCAGCCCGCTCGGGGATCCGGTCGCGTTCCGGGTGAACAATACGACCATCGCCCTTCGCCGCGAAGAGAGCACGCGCATATACGGGGAGATTATTGGAGGTGAGGATGAATGAGCGGATACCGAATTGCCCTGGCCGGCAACCCGAATACAGGCAAGAGCACTTTGTTCAATACGTTGACGGGGATGCGCCAGCATACCGGGAACTGGGCAGGCAAGACCGTCATGATGGCGGAAGGAGAATTCGAGCATCGGGGCACGCCGTTCCGCATCATTGATCTTCCGGGCACCTATTCCCTCTATTCCAATTCGGCCGATGAGGAAGTCGCTCGGGATTATATTATTTTCGATAACCCGGACGTGACGGTGGTCGTGCTGGACGCGACCTCGCTGGAGCGGAACTTGAATCTGGCGCTGCAGGTCATGGAGATGACGAACCGCGTCGTCCTCTGCATCAACCTGATTGACGAAGCGAAGCGTCTGGGCGTCCGCATCGATATCGATGCGATCTCCCGCAGGCTGGGCGTGCCTGCAGTCGCCATCTCGGCGCGCAGCCGGATTGGCGTTCCCCAGCTGCTCGACAAGATCGAGCAGGTCGCCTCGGGCCAGCTCGTGCCTGAGCCGCTTCAGATTCAATACAGCGATCATATCGAACGCAAGATTGCCGAACTGGAGCCGGCGATACGCGAGCAGCTTGGCGACCGTTACCCCGCCCGCTGGATCGCGTTGCGGCTGCTCGATAATGACGAGAAGCTGCTTCAGACGATGAAAAAGCGGATGACGGAAGACCAGACGGCGACAGTGAAGGAGACGGTACAATATGGCTACACCGCTTGCCACTAATTCCCCCGACCCGCTCGATTCGCTCTTGGCGAAGGCCAAGGGACTGACGAACGGCAGCGAGATCCGGGACGACATCGTCGGGGATATTTATAAGACCACGCATAGCATTTGCCGCGAAGCGGTCCGCTACGAAGATAAGAAGAAGCTGGAGAGCACGTACCGCCTTGACAAAATCGTCACCTCCCCGATTTGGGGGTTCCCGATTATGCTGGCGATACTTGGCGCGGTCTTTTGGATTACGATCGCGGGAGCGAATGTGCCTTCCGCCCTGCTCTTTGACTTGTTTAATACGGTTGAAGGCTATTTGACCGCCGGCTTCGAAGCGATTCATGCGCCCGCGTGGCTGCATGGCGTCCTCATTCTCGGTTTCTTCCGCGGCACGGCCTGGGTCGTCAGCGTCATGCTGCCGCCGATGGCCATCTTTTTCCCGGTCTTCGCCCTGCTGGAGAACTTCGGCTACTTGCCGCGCGTCGCCTTCAACATGGACCGCCTGTTCAAGAAATCGGGCGGGCATGGCAAGCAGGCGCTGACGATGTCGATGGGCTTCGGCTGCAACGCCGCAGCGATTTTGTCCACCCGCATAATCGAATCGCCGCGTGAGCGGATGCTTGCCATCTTGACGAACAACTTCGTGCCGTGCAACGGACGCTGGCCAACCTTGATTCTGCTGTCTTCTCTCTTCATGGTGTCGGCGGGACTCGGTTCCGGCATGCAGACGCTCGTTACGGCCTCGGTCGTCATGGGCATGGTCATGATCGGCATCGCCGTCACGTTTACCGTATCGTGGGTCTTGTCCAAGACCGCCTTGCGCGGGGTTCCGACTCATTATACGCTGGAGCTGCCTCCGTACCGGAAGCCGCAGTTCGCGAAGACGATTCTGCTCGCGTCGCGGGACAAATCGCTCAATGTGTTGACGCGTGCCATCATCGTGGCCGCGCCTGCCGGTGTCATTACCTGGATCCTGGGGAATATTTTCGTCGGCGGGGACAGCGTGCTCAATCATATGGCCGGCTTTTTCGACCCGTTCGCCCATGCGATCGGACTCGACGGCTTCATCCTGATGGCCTTCATTCTCGGCCTTCCCGCGAATGAGATTGTCCTTCCGATTCTGCTGATGGGATACTTGTCCACCGGGGCGTTGGTCGATGCGGACGGGATGGACAACATCAAGGACATTTTCCTGAACCATGGCTGGACATGGCTGACCGCGCTCAATATGATGCTGTTCTCCCTGCTCCATTATCCATGCGGCACGACGCTGTTCAACATTTACAAAGAGACGAAGAGCGTAAAGTGGACCGCACTGTCCGCGCTTATCCCTCTCGCCATCGCGATTGCCGTCACCTTTGCCACAGCTCAACTGGCAAGGGCGTTCGGCTGGGTATAACAAGAGAACATGGCTGTGGGCAGCACGAGCCGGTGCTTATGGCTCGTGCTGCCTTCGTCCGCGGAGCATATTCGTCTCCCCGCCCCCCTATTCCCCGTCATCCGGCGCCTCGGCGGCCGGATCAGATCCTGGGGCATTGCTCCGCGCTTGCGGTGTCCTGGCCATCCCGCGCAGCCGTTCGAGCGCCATATTGACCGCTATCGCATCATCAAGGTAACCGATCGGAAATACATAATCCGGGATAATGTCGACAGACAGGATGAAATAAAGCAGAGCGCTGCCGAGCACCGCTTTTTCTTCCTCCGGCACCGCCGGATCGCAAAAGCAAGCAAACATGTCGCGCAGCTGCTCAATGAACGGGCCTTCTCCGCTCACCTTGCTCACTTTTTCCTCGAAATCTTGATGAATCAGCCGCTTGCCTTCCTCGGTGCGGGCATACCGCTCGCACTTCATCAGTTCCTGCCGCACCCGTTCGGTGCTGAACTCCGGCTCAAATAGCTTCGAATGCCCGAGCACCTGCTGAATCGCATCGACGGAAGCATGCATATCCGTCCTCCCGCTCGGCTCTGACCCGACGGAATAGCCCGCGGCCCGATACAGCCGCTCGGCCGGAATGGCGAGAACCGACGCGATGCGATGAATGTATTCCGGCTTGACCGCCTGCTTCCCGCTGGCCATCCTCGAGATGGTGGCCGTATCGATTCCGGTCTGCTCGCTTAATTTACGCATGGACATGGAGCGTTCCTTGAGCCACGCTTTCAACTGACGGCCGAATTGCGGCACGTTATCCGCCTGATTCATTCTACCCCTCCTCCCGATGACGAGAGCATTGAGGCCATGAAGGCACAGCAACGCTAATTGATAATCTATCAACAATATATGTAGGGGACACGCATAATTCCTCAATATATCCGTAATCTGTGCCGAACCCGGTGCCGCGATCGATGCCGATATTGGTGACGGCGGCCCCGGGATGAAGGCTGTTGGCCGCCTCCTTCGTCCCCTGCGTTATTAATCAGTCCGTCCAGCGCCCGCCTGCCCCTCGCCTTTTTCCGGCACAGCATGATAACATGGATTCCCTGCCTGGCCAACGCCACACTGGTTGCCGGTCCCATGCCCGAGTTCGCTCCGGTTACGCTCATTACCCGTTCCTTCGTCTCGTTCCCTCCTCTTTCATGTTGATGGCTTCTTTTCGTGCGTACTGGTATATTCGGCTGCGGGTTCCCTTTTGCTTCCGGGCAGGGCTCGCCTGATTATCCGCACAGAACGGCTCCCCGCTTGGCCCCCTGCTTCGCCCGCTGGCCATCTGGATATGCTCCCGGACCTGTAGTACACTGGACGAGACAAGCTTTGCATTCTACATCCACTGGAGTGATTCAACATGAATACAATCCCGATTCAACGGCGCGGACTCGCCGCCAGCCGGCTTGTGCTCGGATGCATGGGGCTGGGAGGAGGCTGGAATGGCGATCCGATCACGAATCAACATCTCGCAGCGGCGCATGCTGCGGTGGACGCCGCCCTCGAGGCGGGCATCAATATGTTCGACCATGCCGACATTTATACGAGAGGCAAAGCGGAGCAAGTATTCGGCCAAGTGCTGAAGGAACGGCCGGAATTGAGAGAGCGCATCGTGCTGCAATCCAAGTGCGGCATTCGCTTCGCTGATAAAGGCATTCCGGGACGCTATGATTTTTCGAAGGAGCATATTTTGCGCAGCGTCGACGGAAGCTTGAAGCGGCTGGGTGTCGAATATCTCGACATTCTGCTCTTCCACCGCCCCGATCCGTTGATGGAGCCGGAAGAGGTCGCGGAAGCGGTGTCGGCATTGAAGTCTGCGGGGAAAGTGCGGGCCTTCGGCGTCTCGAACATGAGCGCCGGCCAGATTCGGCTGCTCCAGGCATACAGCAAGGAGCCGCTTATCGTCAATCAGCTGGAGATGAGTCTGGCCAAAATCGGCTGGCTCGATCAAGGCGTTCATGTGAACCAAGATGCCGCCAAGGAAGATATATTCCCGGAAGGCACGCTGGAGTACTGCCGTCTGGAAAATATTCAAATTCAAGCTTGGGGCCCGCTTGCGCAAGGCGTCTTCTCGGGCCGGGATCTATCGGATCAGCCGGCTTCGATCCGCGAGACGGCGGAGCTCGTACAGGCGATGGCCGATGAGAAGGGCACGACGCGGGAAGCGATCATTCTCGCCTGGCTGATGCGCCATCCGGCCGGAATCCAGCCGGTGATCGGCACTGCCAATCCGGAGCGAATCCGGGCATGCGGCGAAGCGGCGAACCTCACCCTGACACGGGAAGAGTGGTACACCCTGTACGTCAGCTCCAGAGGCAGAGCGCTTCCGTAATACACATAAAAAGGGCGATCCAGCAGACCGCGAACGGCTTGCAGAATCGCCCTATTTCTTTGGTCCCCGGTGCTATTCTCGAGGCGGAACATAGCGCCCTTGCGCCGGGATAGCCAGCTTGTCGAACTCCTGGGCCAGGCGCTGCAATTGAACGGTCAGTTCCTCTCCCTCCATCGGCAAGCCGTGCCCGGTCACGGCCACCTGCGGCCGCAGCTTCTCCAGCCGCTCCACCGAGCGCCATGCCTCCTCCCAATCGGGAGTGAAGTAGGCCGGCGGACCATGGATTTCTCTGGCTTGCCCTATGACATGGAGAGCCGATTCCTGCTTCACGGTGATGAAAGCATCCCCCGCAATCAACGCCCGATCCGATTCCCGATAAAAGGAAACATGCCCGGGAGTATGCCCCGGCGTAGGAATCGTCCGCCAATCCTTCAGATGCGGAACGCGGCCGTCTCCGGGGAGCGGATGGACCCGGTCTCCAAGCTGAATCGCTTCGTTCGGATAGAACGGGGACAGCAGCGACATCAAGCCCCCGCCGACCGTCGGATCAGGCGGAGGATAATCCGCTTGCCCTGTCAGGTAGGGAAGCTCTCGCGGATGCGCATATACGGGAACATCCCAGATATCCAACAGATCGCGTATCCCGCCTACATGATCGAAGTGGCCATGAGTCAGCAGTATGGCCGCAGGCGGACCGTTAAAATGCGCTTCCGCCGTCTCGCGAATACGTTCAGCAAACGTGGCCAGTCCGGCGTCGATCAATACATAATCTCGGCTTCCTGGCGCTCCGATGAACACGACGTTGACCATAACGGTGCGCAGGCATAGGATGTCTGGCCGGGCAGCGATTACGGACGTGGTCCCGGAAGACAGCATATTCGGTTTGTCCATTCGACTTCACTCCTTGCGGCCTTTTGGCGGTGGAACCGTTTTTTATATCCTGTCCTGCCAAGCCATTCCTAATCCTTTTCTCCAATGAATGCTGTGCATGATCTCCTCTCACGTTCTGCTCGCTTCCTGTAAATAGTTCTAAAGACCCACCAACTATTTTTGACACAATCTATTTATTTTACAAAATTAGTAATCTTTCAACATTATCCGTCAGGGAACAGAATTGGAATATAGTTAATCGTACCCTTACCCTTAATATGAAATATATGTAAACTTGATTTATGTGATCGACATCATAGACAATCGCCGTTTCTTGATTCCGCTTGTGAGAAAGGAGGCTGAGGCCGCAAATTTTCCTGCATCAAGGATAAACCTGACCGTAAAATAGCAAAGGAGGTTTACATTTGAGACTGCATTCATCCCGCAAACTCATGTCTTTGGTCCTTAGCGCCTTGCTGCTTGCCGGCATGCTCTTCCCTGGAGTATCGGGCGCAACCGAAAAAATGGACTGGTCCGCATCAGAGAAGAACCTTCAGAGCCAAGTCAAGGATCAGCTCGCAACCAAGCTGCAACTCCCTCGCATCTCCGAACTGAACTTATCTGGCATCACGCCGCAAAACTTTGTACCGCCTTCTGACAGCAGCGACATCATTACCGTTATCGTGGAACTGCAAAATGAACCTTTGAAAGTCGCAGAAGCTCAGGCCGCGAATACATACTCCTTGTTCGCCAACGATATCGAAAGCGATATCCGGCAAGAGCATCAGCAATTCCGCACCGCGCTTAACCAACTGCAAGCCTCAATCCGATACGAGTTCAACAATGTATTTAATGGCTTTTCGGTCAGCATCCCTGCCAACAAGGTGGATGATCTGTTGACGATTCCTGGCGTGAAGGCCGTCTTCCCCAACGTGGACATCCAGGCGATTCCGAATGAGCCGAGCGCTCATGGCGACAGCACCTATATGCACAAAAGCGCGCCCCATATCGGAGCGAAGCATTTGTGGGAGGATCTCGGCTTGGAGGGAAAAGGGATCAAAGTCGGGGTGCTTGACACCGGAGTTGATTACAACCATCCGAGTCTAAAAGAAGCCTATAAGGGCGGCTACAACTTCGTCGATAATAACGAGGATCCAATGGAGACTAGACCGGATGATTCGAAGCCAATAATCGACGGAAAAGAGTATCACACGACCCATGGGACACATGTCGCGGGAACGGTAGCCGGCAGAGGAAATTACGATAATCCCGGCGACAGCGGCAAAGTACGCGGCGTCGCTCCGCAGGCAGACCTGTATGCTTATCGCGTGCTCGGTCCATATGGCAGAGGATCGTCGGAAAACATTGTGCGCGGCATCGAGCGCGCCGTCTATGAAGATAAAGTAGATGTCATCAATCTGTCGCTCGGCGCCGATTACAACTTCCAATATACCGCGCATTCCGTAGCGCTGGACAATGCGACCAAGGCTGGTGTCGTCGTTGCCGTCGCGGCGGGCAATGCCGGACCGAAGCCGCTCACGCTGGGAAGCCCGGGAGGAGCCCATGCGGCCATTTCCGTCGCCGCCTCTTACCCTCCGGTCCTGACCCCGGTGTTTGAAGCCGAAGGCCTCGACAAAAAGTTTTTCTCGCAGCTAGCTACTTCCTCTCCGGTTCTGGATACAGATAAACCGCTTGAAGCGGTCTTTGCCGGATTCGGAAAGCCGGATGATTTTAAGAACAAAACCGTCAAAGGGAAACTCGTGGTCGTCTCCCGCGGGGAGATCAGCTTCGGCGACAAATCGAGAAATGCCAAAAAAGCCGGAGCCGCCGCGCTCATCATTTTCAACAACGAAGCTGGCGATCTGGCCGCGACTCTCGGCGAAGGGAAAGCCGATGAATTCGTTCCTACCTATACCATTTCGCAAGCCGACGGTCTTATCTTGAAAAATTATATTACGTCCGGCTCGGTGAAGAAGGTTGTCCGCAGCGATGTCGAGGAGCAAGATATGCTCGGCTCCTTCAGCTCCCGCGGCCCTGCGCTGCCGGACTATACGATTAAACCGGACATTGCCGCTCCGGGCGTAGGTATCACTTCATCCGTGCCGGCCTGGGACGGCAATTACGAGAACGCGTACGGAAGCTCGCAAGGCACGAGCATGGCCTCGCCGCATATCGCGGGAGCTGCCGCATTGCTGGTGGAGTATTCCCGCAAGAATAACCTTGATCTCACTCCAGATGAAATCAAAGCATTGATGATGAATAATGCCGTAGATTTGAAGGATCGTGCCAATAACGTATATAAACTGACCGAGCAGGGGGCAGGCCGGGTCGATCTTGTTCGAAGTGTAAAAGCTCCAGCGATCGCTCTGGTGCAAGAGACCGCTAACGTCGCGGTAAAAGATAACCCGGGGGCACCGTTCGAATATGAAACGGGCAGCCTCTCATTCGGAGCAATGTCTCCGGATCATACGGTTAAGAAAACGGTACTGCTGAAAGGCATCTCCAGCACGAGTCAGCAATATTCAATCTCCATCCAGTGGCCTGCAGACGGCGGAGTTCTAACGTCGAGCGAGGAAACAGTAAGCCCAGGGCAAACGTTCGACATCACCTTGCAAATACCGCCGAACGCCAAAGGAAATTACGAAGGCCATGTCATTCTGACAGGCGATGGCGGCCACGAAATCAGGCTTCCTGTGAGCGTGTATATCGGCAAACAATTTGAAGTACCTGCTATTGGGGAGATTGAGGTCAGCCCCAACATCTTTGCGCCGAACGGGCATCCTGCGCATAATACGACAAAGGTAAGCATCCAGGTTAACAAAAAAATCACCGATTTCAAACTAGCCGTCGTGGATTTGAATGGCCAAGCACTAGGCGATGCATACGTAAATACGGCTGAACAAATCCCTGGCATTTTGTCTGTCGATTGGGACGGAAGTCTGGGTGGAGACAATTCCGTCACTCCGAAAGACGGTTTATATTTTATGGTTCCTGTTGTTAACGGCGAACGTTTGGATAATCTGCGCGCTCTTTTCCTTATCGATAGTACGGCTCCTCAAGTCAAGATTGATGAGCCGGTGATTCGGGTTGATAACCCGCAGGAACGCAAAGGAAAAATTACAGGCACTGTCTCCGACACAATTTTGGAATATGTGAACTCTCCAATTCAGGATCTCATTCAGATGAAGGCCGTCAACAAGGATACCAATGAAGAATATAAGGTGAACTTTAATTCATACGGTATCTTCACCATCGACATCCCGCATCTGAAGGACGGACTCAATGAAGTTGACATCTATGCATGGGATTACATCAAGAACGGCTATGAGACCCCGTCCCGGACGATTTCATTCGACTTTGATCCGGATGCGGTCTATGCCAATGTGAAGGTAGAGAAAAAACAAGCGTATACGGGAGAAGAGTTCAAGGTAGATATCGGCTTCTCTGTCACTGAAGCCGTATACTCTGCATCCTATGCATTGGTTTATGATGCTTCCTTAAAAGATGTTCGGGTTGAGCCTAGCGTTACCTTTGCAACATATTTGAAGAATAATCACCCGGATGCCGACTTAAGTTTTACAAAGGAGCTTATTGTGGAAGGTAATCTGAAGGCGCTCCTGGTATCCACCAGTATGCCTCCAACGGCGGCGTACTCGGGAGATGGCACCTTTGGCACCGTGGTATTTTCCAGCAATGATCCGGGAGCCTACAAGTTCTGGCTGGTTAATTTGGAGTTAGAAAGTATTGAGCCTATAAAACTAGTATACGGTTCGCCGGACTGGATTGAGATCGTGGACGCCCCCAAACCGCCAGAACCAAAACCCGAACCAAAACCGGAGCCTGGCCCAAGCTCAGGCGGATCGTCTTCCAGCAGCTCCTACTCCTCCACTCCGTCGAAACCGGCCGGGAAGACCTTGAAAGCCGGCACCTTCACGGTAACGGAGAAGGACGGCAAGAAGCAGGGCTTGCTGCTTGTATCGTCGTCGGCGCTCAGTTCGCAGTTGAATGACAAGGAAGCGACTGAAGTGAAGCTTGATCTCACAGATATCGCTTGGAACGACATCGAACTGGCGGATATCCGCATCACCCGCGCGCTGGCGGAGCAGCTTGCCGCTTCGGGCAAAGCGCTGCTGCTGTCCGGGAAGGACTTTGAAGTGTTTATTCCTGCGGAGTCGCTTGTTGACTTTACCGGGAAAAATGGAGATCTGACCGTACGCCTGGCGCTGGCGGCGCTGGGTGAAGGCGGGCAAGCGTCCGCACTGAGACAGGTCGCTCCAGGATTGACTGTTCAAGGCGAGAAGGACACGGTCACCAAGCCGATCCGGATTGGACTGAAATGGAGCGCCTCCGCCGTGAAGGATGCCCGCAAGGTCGGCGTCTACGGCAAGGATGCGAAGGAGGCATGGACGTACTACGCTCCAGGCGTTCGCTGGGATAAGGACGGCGTCCGCTTCACGACAGCGTCGCTCGGAGCCTATACGGCGCAGGAATCGTCCAAGACATTCGACGATATTCGCACGCACTGGTCCAGAGATAAGGTCGAGGTTGCAGCCGCTCACCAGTTAATCGAAGGCAAGGGCAGCTTGAATATGTTCAAGCCGAACGATCTTGTCACCCAAGCGGAATTCGCCTCGCTGCTTGATCGTCTCACTGCTTCCGGCAAGACATGGAATGACCGCATTGCCGAGCCGGGAGCCCGTGACCCGCTGACGCGCGAGAAAATGGTCGTTATGCTGGCGCAGGCGCTGCAGCTGAAGACCGATGACGCTCCGGCTCTCGGCTTCGCCGACCAGGCGAAGATCGGAGCGGATGCCCGCTCCGCTGTCGCGGCCGCCGTGAGCCGCGGTTATATTCAAGGCATGGGCGGCAACAAGTTCTCTCCAGAGGGCACCTCGACCCGCGCCCAAGCGGCCGCGGTCCTCGCCCGCGTGCTGATCGATATGCAATCGAATTCGTAGTATCGGCCTGACCTGGCCAAGGCGCAACCGCTGTCCTTCGGGACAGCGGTTGTTGCATTCGGAACGGCTGACAGAGAGATGGCATGCGAGACAATCTGTTCCACATACGATGACAATAGAACGGATTTTGGCTCGTCATCCATCATCTGCAAAGGAGAGTGTACATGTATACTCATCATCCCCAGGCCGCTCCGCCGGGTTCGCTCTTGTTCGAGCACCGCTTCTGGCTGCAAATATTGGGAGATCATTCCCGCTTCATACTGGACGCCCTGTCGCCGCGGGAAGCGAAGGACATTCGTCAGGCGGATCAGTTGATTCGGCGGTTCGACGAACTCCTGAACCGAGCCCGCCAGGCCTCCTCGGAGTCCCAAGCCCTTGCCATCGTTGCCGATGCGCATGCCGCGACGATGGAATTGAAGAATTTCAAGCTTGATCTGCTGCGCCGCTTGCTGCTCGGCCAGGTAACCGTATTTCTCCCGCCGACCTTTTTCAATCATATGCTCAATGAGCTGCAAGAGTATGTCTATATTCTCGATGCCGTGCGGGCTGGCAAGCCAGTGCCATTGTTCGATGCGCTACATTATGATCTGGTATGGCTGTCGGACGCTTCCGGCCATGCATCGGCCATCGCGTCGAACCTGGATGCGGTGGAGAGGCGGCTGATCGAGAAGAGCCGCGAATTTGAGAAGCATTTCGATGATTATTACAAAAAAGCGGTCGAAATGGTCGGCTACTTGCGGACCCAGCTTCGCCGCTTCCCTGCGATGGAGCGGTTCCACCGCGATGTGAACCTGGAGATTAAGCTGTTCACGAAATTTTTGCTGGAGCTGGAGGAAATGGAGTTAAACGCGGAGACGCTCGATATTATCAGTCCGTTGATGCCGGATCATATGGCGCGGGAGGAATGCTACTACTTGATCAAATTGGCCCTGACCGGCGCCGTCCCTTCTCCGGAATGCGATCCGACCACGCCGCGGGTTCAAGGATAAAGCAACCCCCCAGTTCCAGGAACTGGGGGGGCTTGCGGTGCCTGAGACACGCACTATTCGGACCGTTTCGTTTCCGCATCGGGTACGATTCGGCACTGCTGAGCGCCTTCCAGATCGGCTCCGAACTCGGCGTCTTGTCCCTCGACGTCCGGCATTCTGTTCAGCTTCGTCGTCTGCACTTCCGCCTTCGTCGCTTGGTCGCGGTTATGTTCTTGGTTGTTCATTCGGCAACTCTCCATTTCGCATATACTCATGTACACAGCTAGTATGCGAGAAGGAGCGCCGCTTTATTCATGGATGCTCCGTTATTCTCATGTTCATGTGCCCGCATCGTCTTGCGGCCGGGGTTGCAGGCCTCCCCTACTCGATATGCTTCCGGTATCCCTCCGCGGTCAACAGATGCTTCAACGCTTCCTCCGGAACGCCGTCCAGCTCCACCTCGGCAATCCATCCGCCTTCGTACGGTTCGCTATTCACTCTCTCAGGACTGTCCTCCAGGTCGGTGTTGACCTTGGTCACCGTACCCGATACCGGGCAGTACAGCTCCGATACTGTCTTGACCGACTCGATCGATCCCATGCTGTCGCCCGCCGATAAAGCGGTTCCAATCTCGGGGAACTCGATAAAGACGATGTCTCCCAATTCCGCTTGCGCATGATCGGATATCCCGATGCGCACGGTCCGCCCTTCGACGACCGCGACCCATTCATGCTCCTCGCTGTACAACAGATTCTCTTTCACTTCGCTCATGTTCACGCTCATTCCTCTCTCATTATTATCGCAATTCGCCGGCACAGCAAAAAAGACAGATCAAAGACTCGTTCGCCTTTTCTCTGTCCCGGGTGCCTGAGAGTTTGCCCGGCTGCCCGCGGCAGGCCGGTATTCCCCTTGGGCGGCTGTACGCTCTCTCCAGAGGTGCGTCGGACGACGGTGCTTCTACCTGAGAGATTCCTCGCCGAACGGCGGTTCGGCGGCTTGCTCCTTCGGTGCCGGGACTGGGAGCCCGGTCTCTCCCGATCGTCTTCATTCGCGGTATGTGATCATATTCCAATTTTACATCTATAGCGTAGTTCAGCTTCCCCTCCATGTCAATATGAGAATCATTTTCGCGGAAGTTCGCAGAAATGGATTGACAATGTCAGGAAGGTTCGAGTAATAATGGAGGTATGACAATTGCACATTGCGAATGATGGTAAAGGGAGAGATTACTGCGAGACAGTAACGCCGAAGGAGTAAGCCCGCCACGGGTGAATCTCTCAGGCAAAAGGACGTTTACCGGACGCGCCTCTGGAGAGCACCCGCTTGCAAACGGGTCACCCAAGGGGAAACTTATGGGCCGGCTTCGGCAGACGGAAGCCGGATGATCATGAGGTAACTCTCAGGTACACAGGACAGAGCGTAAAAAGGCATCCGCAGAAGCGGATCGGCCTTCTTTCGCCTGTCCTTTTTTGATTTCCATCCATTATGCATATCGAGGTGATGTCATGTCCACGTTACAACGCACGCCCCTATTTTCGACGTATGCCGGCCATCCTTCCGTCCGCTGCATCGATTTCGGCGGCTGGGAGCTCCCGGTGCAATTCAGCGGCATCCAGCGGGAGCACGAGGCCGTACGCCAGCAGGCCGGCTTGTTCGATGTGTCGCACATGGGGGAGCTGTTCGTGAGCGGTCCTGCCGCCTTCTCCTTTTTGCAGAAGATGACGACGAATGATTTGTCCAAGCTGGAGGACGGCAAGGCGCAGTACTCTCTGCTCTGTTATCCGCACGGAGGCGTCGTCGACGATTTGCTCATCTACCGGCTAGCCGAAGATCGCTACATGCTGGTCGTGAACGCGTCCAATACGGACAAGGTTGTCCAATGGCTGCATGACCATGCGGCGGATGGCGTCGATATCGACAACGCGTCTTCCCGCACCGCCCTGCTGGCGCTGCAGGGACCGCAGGCGCTGTCCATTTTGACGCAGGCGACCGAAGCGCCTGTCGGCGCCTTGAAAGCGTTTCACTTCTTGTCCGATGTCCAGGTGTGCGGCATTCGGGCTCTCGTCTCGCGCACAGGCTACACGGGAGAGGATGGCTTCGAGCTCTATATCGCGGCGGACGATGCGCCCCATCTGTGGACGGAGCTGCTGCGGATCGGCGAACCGTTCGGGCTCGTTCCGGTAGGCTTGGGGGCCAGAGATACGCTTCGCTTCGAAGCGAAGCTCCCGCTGTACGGCCAGGAGCTGTCCGAGCGGATTACGCCGCTGGAGGCGGGTCTTGGCTGGTGCGTGAAGCTGAACAAAGGAGAGTTCATCGGCAGAGAAGCGCTCGCCAAGCAGAAGGAAGAAGGAGTTCCCCGCCGACTGGCGGGCATCGAAATGATCGATCGCGGCATCCCGCGGACCCATTATCCTGTCTACGCGGGCGATAAGCTTATCGGAGAAGTGACGTCGGGCACGCAATCCCCTACCTTGAAGCGCAATCTCGGCCTGGCGCTCATTGAATCGCCATACGCCGAATTGGATACGGAACTGGAAATCGAGATTCGCGGCAAGCGGCTCAAGGCCCGCGTCGTCGCCGCCCCATTCTATCAACGCCCTACTGAGACCAAGGGAGGTTCGCCTGCATGACCAAGACACATCGCTATATCCCGATGACCGAGCAAGACGAGCGGGACATGCTCGCGGCGATGGGCGCGGCATCGATCGACGAGCTGTTCCGCGACATTCCGGAAGCCGTCCGCTACAAAGGCCGGCTTCCGATATCCGAGGCGCTGGACGAAGCGGCCCTGCTGCGCCATATGCAGGAACTGGCCGCCCGCAACGCCAACCTCGATCAATATGCGAGCTTTCTTGGGGCCGGCATCTATGACCATCATATTCCGGTCGTCATCAATCACGTGATCTCCCGTTCCGAGTTCTATACCGCCTATACGCCATATCAACCGGAGATCAGCCAGGGAGAGCTGCAGGCCATATTCGAGTTCCAATCGTATATATGCGAGCTGACGGGCATGAAGGTGGCCAATGCGAGCATGTATGACGGGGCGACCGCGCTGGCGGAAGCCGGGGTGCTGGCAAGCGCCGTCACGAAGCGCAAGCGGATCGTCGTCTCGCGCACCGTGCATCCGGAAGCGCGGCAGATCCTGCATACGAGCGCGCGCGGACTCGGCCTTGACATTGTGGAGGCGCCCGATGCGAACGGCGTGACCGACCTGGAGAAGCTGGAGGCGCTAATAACGGGCGACACGGCTGCGGTCATCGTGCAATCGCCCAACTTTTTCGGCTGCATCGAGGACGTGAAGGCCATCGAACCGATGATTCACGGGCGCAAAGGATTGCTTATTATGAGCGCCAATCCGCTGTCGCTCGGCCTGCTGGAGAGTCCGGGACAGCTTGGCGCCGACGTCGTCGTCGGGGACGCCCAGCCGTTCGGCATCGCCTCGTCTCTGGGCGGTCCGACCTGCGGCTACTTCGCCGTATCCGAGCCGCTGATGCGCCGCATTCCTGGCCGGATCGTGGGACAGACCAAAGACCGCGACGGCAAACGGGGCTTCGTGCTGACGCTCCAAGCCCGCGAGCAGCATATCCGCCGGGAGAAGGCGACGTCCAATATTTGCTCGAACCAGGCGCTGCTGGCTTTAAGCGCTTCCGTCTACTTGTCCGTGATGGGCAAAGCCGGCATTCGCGAGGTCGCGAATCTGAACATTCAAAAGGCGCATTACGCCGCCGATCGGATATCGCAAGCGAAGGCCCTGTCCCTTCCATTCACCTCGCCGTTCTTCAATGAATTCCTGGTCAAGCTGCCGGAAGGCGTCTGCCCGACGGCCTTGAACGCCGGCCTGATGAAGGAAGGATTCATCGGCGGACTGGATGTGTCCCGTTACTATCCGGAGCTGGCGGGCCATATGCTGATCGCCGTGACGGAACGCCGGACGAAGGCGGAAATCGACCACTTTGCCGAACGATTGGAGGGTGCTGTATGAAACCGGAGAAAAAGCTGATCTTCGAGCTGAGCAAGCCGGGGCGGACCGCTTATTCACTGCCGGAATGCGATGTTCCGCAGCGGGCTATTGAAGAAATGATACCGGAGGCGATGCTCCGCCAGCAGCCGGCGGAATTGCCGGAAGTCTATGAAGTCGACGTCATCCGTCATTACACCGAGCTGTCGCGCCGCAACTTCGGCATCGACAATGGCTTCTACCCGCTCGGCTCCTGCACGATGAAATACAATCCGAAAATTAACGAAGATGTCGCCCGCTTGGCTGGCTTCGCCAAGATTCACCCGTATCAGCCGGCCGAGAGCATTCAAGGCGCGCTGGAACTGCTGTATACCCTCCAGCAGGATCTGGCCGCGCTGACGGGGATGGACGAGGTTACCCTCCAACCCGCGGCAGGCGCTCACGGGGAATGGACAGGCCTGATGATGATCCGGGCCTACCATGAGAGCAAAGGGGAGCACCGCACGAAGGTTATCGTCCCCGACTCTTCCCACGGCACGAACCCGGCGAGCGCGACGGCGGCCGGACTCGATACGATTACGATCCCGTCGGACGAACGGGGGCTTGTCGATCTCGAGGCGCTCCGGGCGGCGGTCGGTCCGGACACGGCGGCGCTCATGCTGACCAATCCGAGCACGCTCGGCTTGTTCGAGGAGCATATTCTCGAGATTGCCGATATTGTCCACGAAGCCGGCGGCCTGCTGTACTATGACGGCGCGAATTCCAACGCCATTATGGGCATCACCCGCCCGGGAGACATGGGCTTCGATGTCGTGCATTTGAATCTGCACAAGACGATGAGCACCCCGCATGGCGGCGGCGGTCCCGGGGCCGGCCCGGTAGGTGTCAAGCGCCTACTGGCGCCATACTTGCCGAAGCCGCTCATCGTGAAGAACGAAGATGGCACCTTCGGATTCGAAGAGGAACGGCCAACCTCGATTGGAAGGGTCAAAGCCTACCTTGGCAACTTCGGCATTCTCGTCCGCGCGTACACCTATATGCGCACATACGGGCCGGACGGACTTCGCCGCGTCTCCGAATGCGCGGTGCTGAACGCGAACTACATGATGCACCGGCTGGCACCGTATTTCGAAGTGCCTTATCCGGGCGTATGCAAGCATGAATTCGTCATCTCCGGGAGCGGCTTGAAGCAATATGGAGTCCGCACGCTGGATGTCGCCAAGCGGCTGCTCGATTTCGGATTCCATCCGCCGACCATCTACTTCCCGCTCAATGTCGAGGAATGCATGATGATCGAGCCGACGGAGACCGAGAGCAAGGAGACGCTCGACGACTTCATCGACACGATGATTCAGATTGCGAAGGAAGCGGAAGAACAGCCGGAGCTGCTGCTTAACGCGCCGCATCACACCGATGTGAGAAGGCTGGATGAGACGCTCGCCGCACGCAAGCCGGTCTTGAATTGCGCTTGCAACTAACGAATGAGAAGCCCTTGCCCCTAGGCTTGAACGACGCGCCCTGGAGCGGGGCTTCTGTGCCTGCGGCAACAAAAAAGGAGAACTGCCTCATCCATCGGCAGTTCTCCTTCTCTTTTAGAGCTTATTTCTGTTCCCGGCTAATATAAAACGTGACTCGGTCGCCCTTCTTGATCGGTGCCCCCGCTTCCGGCTCCTGCTTGAAAATCTGGCCAGCCGGCTGCTCCTCGCTGTTCTCCTTGAAATACTGCCAGCGAAGCCCCGCAGCCTTCACTTGCTCCTCCGCCTCTTCCAGCGTCAGACCGATGAGGCTCGGAACCTTCCCCTCTCCTTCGCCCGGCTCTCCCGCTTCGGCAGGAGGCGTCTCCGTCCCCGGATTCGCCGGATCGGCCGGCGTTCCCGTGTCTGGCGTCCCAGTGCCCGGCGGCGGCGTCCCTGGATCTGTCGTTCCGGGATCGCCCGGTATCGTTCCAGGCTCGGTTGTGCCCGGCTGCTGCGTATCCGGCTGCGTTGGCGTTCCCGTGTTCGTATCGGGCTGTTGCGATCCTTGGCCGGCACTGCTGCTGCTGTCGGTGTTCGAGCTGGATGAGCCCCCGTTCGAACTCGAAGAGCCGTCCGAGCTGACGGACGTATTCGGATCGGCAACGGAACCGCTATCGCCGCCATCCGGAACGACAGCGCCATTACCGGCATTGCCGCCGCTGCCGCCCGGCTGCTCCGCCGCCCCGTCGGAGCCGGCTTCCTGCCCCGGCTCGGTTACCGCGACCGGTTCATTGTCTTTGGAGAGCGAATTGGCCCAGATAACGGCTCCGCCCAGGACAGCGAAAAAGACGCACACACAGGCAACGATAAGCAGCATCTTGCTTCCGTTGAAGGAAGCGGCTTCCTTGCGTTCGTACTCATCGTCATCCTCTTCTTCGGCCAGATCCTCGTCCGCTTCCGCCTCATCCGGCTCGGGTTCGTCAAAAACACGCCGGGCCGGATCTGCCTGAACCGGAGGAGCGGCCGTGAATACGGGAGTCGCCACGTCGCGGCTGACCTGCATCGGCGCGTCCGGCTGCTCCAGAATCTCCCGCAGCCCGACCATGAAGGTGAACAGCGAGGCATCTCCCGTGTGCACCTTCCTCATCAGCTTCAGAACCAAATCTCTCTGCACATCATTCAAGTCCTTCAATGCGCCGTACAAGCGAGTCTCGACGACATCGAATTGCGAAGGGACATGCGGATGAAGCGTGCAGAGCTGATACAGCAGCCGGTACAAGGCGGTGGTGCCGTGCTCCCCTTCCTCCGCCTGGGTCCAGTAGTTCATAATAATCAGTTGATTATCCGCCGTCACCCACACATTATCAATCGTCACCGGGAAGCGGCTGACCCCTTCCTCCAGCGCTTCCTGGATGCTGGTGCCCAGCTCGTAGATCATGGACAGCACCTTCTCCGAGCCCAAGGCGTGCCGCTGCGCATATTTCACTAGCGGCATGCCGCTGTACGCCATAAACACCACGTAGAAGTCCTGTCCGGACATGCCCGCATTCAGCATATGGAAAAATCGGTTATTGGAAAAATGCGATACATTCCCGAATGCGTTGCGGTATTCCTCTGCGCGGCCCGAATCGGTATTTTCGACCACATAAATAAATACGTCCCGCTGCAAAGACATATCGACGGCTTCATAGAGCATGCCGCCGCCCAAGTGAAAAATGACGGAATTCAGCTGATAACGTTCTGCTATGTAAGTGCTCATACAGTAACTCCTTTTTCCATGGTAAGGGGCGTTGGTACCCCCTTGTGTCATTATGAGGCATCAGCCGCCGTTTTGCAAAGCTCCCCTACATTAGACGATCCAACCCGCCGTTCGGTTGCGCCCCCAAGCAAAACTAGTCAGACACAAATAGTAGTACGGTCTTCAGTATAGCATAGTTCCAAAGATATCCGTTACTGAACTGAGCTGTCATTATTTCCCTCATTCTTACTCCCATTAGCAGGCCCATTTTCGATGATGGATTTCTTCCATTATAAATAAGAGCCGTCCTGCATGCGCTTCGGCATCGCAGGGCGGCTCAAGGCTCCGGCTCTTACCCTTGGTTGTCGTCGCCGGTCCGATCCAGTATGAGATTGGTAACGGACGTCGAGTCGCCGCGTTCAATTTCTTCCGGAGTCGCCTTTTCTTTTAAATTATCCAGCTCCATGCCAGGCGCGAAGCTCGGCCCGGATTGCTTCTTCTGCTTCTTCGTCATCAATGGACATTCCTTTCACCATAGGCTCTCCCTTATTGTTCCTGCCAAGCCAGGTATCTATGTGCCCTGGCGAGGATAACCCGGCGCTTCGGCGCTCTCCGGAACGATCCGCGTGCCGGCCAGACCGGCCAGCGCGAGATCCGCCTGGTTAAGCGAACAAATAATCGCGGTTCCTCCCTGGGCGGCAAAGGACGCTGCAGCCTCCACCTTCGGGCGCATACTGCCTTGGCTGAAATGTCCCGCTTCAATGTATTCAGCCGCAGAAGATGGAGTCAGGCTCGTCAGGGGCCGCTGCTCCGGGCGGCCATAGCCGGCATAGACGCGCTCGACATCCGTCAGAATAAGCAGCACGTCGGCTTGGATCTCGCGAGCGAGCCTGAAGCTGCTGAAATCTTTGTCGATTACGGCCTCAATCCCTATATAGCTGCCGTCTTCCTGCCGGACAACCGGAATCCCTCCCCCGCCGCAAGCAATGACAATCTGGTTCAGTGCGAGAAGCTGTCTTACCGCGTCTGCTTCCACAATCGCTTGCGGCCGCGGAGACGGAACGACACGCCGCCAGCCCCGGTTCGCATCCGGCTTCAACTGCCAGCCTTTGCCGATCATGAGCCGCTTCGCTTCCTCCTCCGTATAGAAGCCGCCGATTGGCTTGCTCGGGTTGCCGAAGGCCGGATCGTCCGCCGCCACCTCTACTCTCGTAATCAAGCTGACGACCGAGTGGCCGTTCCCGCCGCTGGCCAGTTCATTGCGCAATAATTGTTGAATCATGAAGCCGATGAAGCCCTGGCTTTGGGCCGTGCATACATCGAGAGGCAGCGGCGGCACCTCCGCCTGCGCCTCTTCCTGCTGGAGCAACAGATTGCCGACCTGCGGTCCATTGCCATGCGTAATGACGAGCCGGTGTCCTTGCTCGACCAATCGGGCCAAGACGCTGCAGCTGCGCTGAACGTTCGCCAGCTGGTTCTCGTAGGTGGCCTCCTGCTTCGGCTGCAGGATGGCATTCCCGCCCAATGCGGCGAGAATGGTCATCTTCTCTGTCGGTCTATGTAGAGTCAGACGAATCCGCTCCTTCCGTGATCGATGGATGTGACGCTGTAAACGATTGCCCTAGACTATCATAGAATCATAGGACAGATGGCAAATATTATCAAGATCATTTTCCAAACTGATCGATGAGTACTGCCATAACCATTTGTCCCAGCAAAAAAAACATAGTAGTCAGCACCGATCCAAGTACGGGTAACAAAATAATGTTGCCAGTTACAATAAATACGCCAAATATCCCGCCCATATATGTCCAAACAGGAATGCGATTTTTTTGCGCGTCATACAAAGGAATGTGTATGCGGCGTCGAGTAATCAATAACAAAACAAGCAAAAGAATCGTTCCGACAAAAAAAGAAATAAAGGCAGCCCCTAAAAGGGAGCCCGTTGCAACGCGAAGTTCCCCATTAATAGCCGTTTGCAGCGGCGGCAAAATTCCTGCTAATACACCCGATGCAATCCAAATTATTTTACTCCCCTATTTTCGGCTTTGGATGCCGCCAATACGTTTTTCTTCATTTTAGGTTGAACTAATGAAATAGCGAAAATCATAATCGCAGCCCCGAACGCTCCGGTTATGCTGACGGGAGTAGCTTGTATGCCGAACCATCCGAAGTGATCGATGAGGATTCCGACAATCATTTGCCCCGTTACAGTTACCAGCGTTACAATTGAAGCGCCAAGTTTTGAGAAAAGAACTATATTCGCCACATGAAAACCAAGGCCAGCTATGGCTCCACCGATAAAAACATACCATGGATATGAAAAATCTATTCCAACGCTAATTCCTGCAGGATCAGCTATTAGATTGATAATGAGCAGGATGAATGTCCCCGCTGAAAATGCAATAAACGAAGCTGTCAAAGGCGTTTTTGAATAAGAGCTTAAACGAGCGCCTATTGATGCCTGAATAGGAAAAACATTCCGATAATTATTCCTATAATTAAGTAAAGTGTGATTTGCATAAATTTCCCTCTTTTTCGTTTTATACTTTGGAATGGCGCAATTCATACCTATTTTATAGATATTAAGGATGGATGATGTCTTTGATTGTGCAAAAAAACACTCCTTATTATTCACCAAAACTCTGGCTCCTTCCTCACATAGTAACTTTCTAACGCCATATTTGAAGATTTAATCTCGGCAACTTCAATTAAGAGCCAGAGCCGCCAAAAACCCTCCCCCGTCGTGACGGGAGAGGGTTCGGCAAGCATGGATTAATTAATCATCAATGCATCTACGCCAAAAGAGAAGTTGCGGTAAGGGCTCATATCCAGTCCCGTGAACCGAGCGTTGTTGGCCCACATGTCACGACGCTGGTACATGAAAATGTATGGCAAGTCTTCATTGATTTCTTGGTACAGTTCTTTGTAAATCGCTTTGCGTTCCTCGATATCGAGCGTTTTTCCGCCTTTATCGAACAATTCATCGACTTTTTTGTTGGAGTAGCCGATTTCGTTCCAGGATCCTCCGGTAATGAAGTTATTTTGTGCGCCTTGCGGATCCGGATCGAGACCCCAAGCCATGAACAGCATATCGAAATCGCCCTTCTTCCGCTTCTCGACGACGGCGTTGAAGTCCATTTGCTCGGCAACGAATTCGATGCCCAATTCCTTGTAATTCGCCTGCGCGACCGGAATAATCGCGTCATTCACCACATTTGGAGAAGTGGCGGCAAAGTTGATCGTGAATTTCTCGCCGTCTTTTTCGCGTATGCCGTCCGCGCCGACCTTCCAGCCCGCCTCTTCCAGCAGTTGCTTCGCTTTTTCCAGATCGAACTCGTACTTGTTCACCTCATCGGTATAGGCCCAAGACAGCTTCGATTGCGGCACATTGATTACCTCGGCATATCCCTGGTATACGGCTTCGACAATTTGCTCGCGATCCAGGCCGTATGCCAATGCCTGACGCACCTTCACGTCCTGGAACTTCGCCCGGTTATGGTTAAATGCGATATAGCCGTAACCATTGGTCGGGAACAAGGAAATATCGAGGAAGCCCATCGATTGGAGCAGTTCGAAGTTGTCGAGGTTCGCGGAGATGAAGTCCATATCCGTCTCCCCGGTCTGCAGCAGCTGGGCGTTCGTCTCGTCTGTCGTGAACTTGTAGATCAGCTTCGGAATCTTTGGCGCGCCTTTGAAGTAGTGCTCGTTGGCAACAAAGGACACGTCCTGGCCGGCCTGGAACTTATCCAGCTTGTATGGTCCGTTGCCAAGCGGTTTCGTGAACAGATCATTCATATAACTCAAATTGCCCTGCTTGTAATCTTTGCCGTAATAGGCTTTGGAGAGAATGCCTGTCGCGCCGATTGCGGACTGCGCCAGGGCGCTTGGTTCAAACGTTGTAAATTCAATGGTGAGAGGATCGATAACCTTGATGCCTTCAATAGAGGTTGCTTTGCCGTCGTAGTATTCCTTGCCGCCTTTGATTTTACCCTCTCGAATGATGTCCATAGGACCGTCGTATGACTTGTCATGCAGAACGGTAATCGTAAAGGCGACATCTTCCGCAGTAAGCAGCGAACCGTCGCTGAACTTCAGGCCTTCCTTCAGCTTGTACGTATGGGTCAGATTATCCGGGGAAACTTCGTACTTCTCAGCCAGCACCGGAGCATACGTTCCGTCCTTCTCCACTTCCAGCATCGCCTTGAACAACGTTCTCATAACGTACTGATCATAAGCCGTCTCTGCATAGAGAGGATGAAAGATTCCAGCCGGCGCGGTCATGCCGATAATGAGAGTATCGGTCCGAGATGTGGCCGTAGCCGGTGACTGGCTCGGATCGGACGCCTTAAAAAACCCTTCATTGGCAATTCCGGATTCCTCCGGTTCCGAAGCTGGCTCCCCATCCTCCTTCTTCTCCGGCTCATTGCCCTGCTGCTCTTGAGCCGGTTCCTTGGACGGCTCAGCGGCATCGCCGCCACCGGTGCATGCCGACAACACCAGTGAAAGTGACATCAGCAAGCATAAAAAAATAACCCAACTTTTCTTCACTGTACAACTCCCCCTACATTTTTGAAATAATTATGCAGGATTCTGGTTGTTTCTGCGTAAGCCAGGTAGTTAAAGATATAATACTTGCCTATGAACGTTTTGTAAATCCCTAGGATTGAAATCGATATAGAATATGGTGGAACCTGTTCTGAAAAGGCTTGATTGGCAAGTCTTTTTCCTTTTGGGTTTGGAGTTCAAGGGAGTCTCTTCTGAGTCGAGACGTTGAGTCAGTCCCATGAGGCCCCATTCTGCACAACACGCAAAAAAGCCCTGCCATAATGCCGGGGCTTATCTTTTTCCAAATGCATCATATACTGGTTTCCCGCACCTAATCAGGTATATCCTCCTCCGATCCATCTCCCTTTCATGTTGGCCTTGCAGTTGCACAGAGATTCATTCTTCGACTTTCCCGCTGCCGGCACCTCTACCCGTTGCAGTTCCTCTCGCCAGTCACTCATTCCGATCACCTCGAACACATATCCGCGATCAGTATATGCGAATGCACGTTCGTGAAGCAACAACAAATAAATTTCTAGCCCTGAAATATGTAAATGAATTCTAAATTTAATTATTTTTGGTATATTATTTTTAGATTGTCATCTTTAGGTCCAGTCACCAAAAAAATTTTTTGGAGGTTGTATATGAAAAAGGTACTTCTCACTCTAACCGCTGTGGTAACGATGCTGGCTGCGGTGCCACTTGGGGCCGGTGCTACTTCGGACCCTAAGGATGACCAGGTTAAATCACCTGTCCTACTGAAGGATCATTTACTTAAAATTGACACTGGGACTCTTACAGACAATAAACAAGTATCATATGTAAATAACGGAAACCCAATTTACACACGTGATGCTTACACTGTTAACGTTACTGTTAACTCACCGAGTGAGCGAGCAACGCTCTGGGTTTGTATAGATGGGAAAGAGAACACTGAACTTACAAAAGGTTCTAACTCAAAAACAATTTATGTATCTGGTTCTCATGTAGTATCAATTAAAAATAAGACCAACTTCCCAGCATCGGCCACTGGAGTTATTTATTATAATCCTTAATCAAAAAAAAGGAGCCGTGGGATGCATTTTCCTCAACGGCTCCTTTTCACCGCTTCCGGATTTGATTATGCTAATTCCCCAACTGCTTCAACAGCCAATGACGATGACCGCTATCTCAGCCCTAGTAATCGGCTCGTTCGGCACGAATCCGTTTCCCCGACCGTCAGCCATGTAAGGCGGAACGAGCAGCTTCTGAGTTTGACCGCTTCGCACATCATTCGCGTTCAACAGATGATATCTAGTTGGTTCGCCCCCCCATTTCGTCCCCAAAACGAAAAAGAGACGGTTACCCACTCCCCTAAAATCGTGATATATCGGTGTTTTCTCCAGTTTATATGTTTGTATATCTCCACTTCCCTAATTTGGAAAATATACAATTTTGCTTTATCTCCAAATCCGTCGTAATACTGATGATGGTGACGGACGTGCAAGAGCTCCCAGCCCCCTTCCTGGCACAAAAACCCTCTCCCGACAGGACGGGAGAGGGTTCGGCAGCGCTCGCTTAATTAATCGACAATGAATCTACGCCATAAGAGAAGTTCCGGTAAGGGCTCATATCCAATCCCGTGAAGCGGGCATTGTTCCCCCACATATCGCGCCGCTGATACATAAAGATGTATGGCAGGTCTTCATTCAATTCCTGGTACAACTCCTTGTAGATGGCTTTCCGCTCTTCGATATCGAGCGTTTTTCCGCCCTTTTCGAACAGTTCGTCGACTTTTGGGTTAGAGTAACCGATTTCGTTCTGCGAGCCGTCCGTAATGAACACGTTCTGCGCCGACTGCGGATCCGGGGTCAATCCCCAAGCCATGAACAGCATATCGAAATCGCCCTTCTTCCGCTTCTCGACGACGGCGTTGAAGTCCATTTGCTCGGCAACGAATTCAATGCCCAATTCCTTGTAGTTCGCCTGCGCGACCGGAATAATCGCGTCATTCACCACGTTCGGCGAGGTTGCCGCGAAATTGATCTTGAATTTCTCGCCGTCTTTTTCGCGTATGCCGTCCGCGCCGACCTTCCAGCCCGCCTCTTCCAGCAGTTGCTTCGCTTTTTCCAGATCGAACTCGTACTTGTTCACTTCATCGGTATAAGACCAAGACAGCTTCGATTGCGGCACGTTGATGACATCGGCATAACCCTGGTACACGGCTTCCACGATTTGCTCGCGATCCAGGCCGATCGCCAATGCCTGACGCACCTTCACATCCTGGAACTTCGCCCGGTTATGGTTAAAGGCGATATAGCCGTAACCATTGGTCGGGAACAAGGAAATATCGAGGAAGCCCATCGATTGGAGCAGTTCAAAGTTGTCGAGGTTCGCGGAGATGAAGTCCATATCCGTCTCCCCGGCCTGCAGCAGTTGGGCGTTCGTCTCTTCATTCGTGAACTTGTAGATCAGCTTCGGAATCTTCGGAGCGCCTTTGAAATAGTGCTCATTGGCAACAAAGGACACGTCCTGGCCGGCCTGGAATTTCTCCAGCTTATATGGCCCGTTGCCAAGCGGCTTTGTGAACAGATCATTCATATAACTCAAATTGCCCTGCTTGTAATCTTTTCCGTAATAGGCTTTGGAGAGAATGCCTGTCGCGCCGATTGCGGGCTGCGCCAGGGCGCTTGGTTCAATCGTTGTGAATTCAATGGTGAGAGGATCGATAACCTTGATGCCTTCAATGGAGGTTGCTTTGCCGTCAAAATATTCCTTGCCGCCTTTGATTTTGGCGTCTCTGATGATGTCGCTAGGACCGTCATACGATTTGTCATGCAGGACAGTAATCGTGAAGGCGACATCCTCTGCCGTCAGCGGCGAACCGTCGCTGAACTTCAAGCCTTCCTTCAGCTTGTACGTGTGAGTCAGATTATCCGGGGAAACTTCGTACTTCTCGGCCAGCACCGGAGCGTACGTCCCGTCTTTCTGCACCTCAAGCATCCCTTTGAACAACGTAGCTGCAACGTAATTGTCATAGGTTGTCTCGGCGTAAAGCGGATGAAAAATTCCGGCCGGAGCCTGCATGCCGATAATCAGCGTGTCTGTCCGGGACGTAGCGGCAGCCGGCGACTTGCCCGGATCGGAAGCCTTTACAATCCCTTCGTTGACGAACTCGGATTCCCCAGACTCGGAAGTCTGTTCTTCTCCACCCTTCTTCTCCGGCTCATTGGCTTGCTGCTCTTGAGCCGGCTCCTTGGACGGCTCCGCGGCATCGCCGCCACCGCCGCATGCCGATAGCACCAGCGAAAGTGACATCAGCAAGCATAGAAAAATAACCCAACTTTTCTTCACTCTACAACTCCCCCTACATTCATAAAATAATTATGTTGACACTAAGCAGTAACGAAGTTAATGGTTTGCCGGCAAGCGGCAAACGATGGAAAACTTTTCGAACTTTGGTCAAATAATTATGCAGGATTCTGGTTGTTTCTGCGTAAGCCAGGTAGTTAAAGATATAATACTTGCCTATGAACGTTTTGTAAATCCCCAGTTTAAAATTTTTGTTGCCTCCTGTTGTATAGCAAAAGAGCGATTTGGGCATGGAATGAAAAAAACCTCCCCGTTATCGGGAGAGGGACGAATAAATATTCAACTATAATATGTATATTATAGCAATAATTATAACAATCTTTCTTTCGTATCACTTTCCACATATACCATAATCTCATCCACTTTCACAATCACTTTGCCGTTGACCGAAGCCTGGCCGCTGCCAACGACAAAGCCCCGCCTTGCCTTGAGAAGCGTGTACTCGAGATCCAGGCAATCCCCCGGCGAGGCATGACCGCAGAATTCCGCACCTTTGATGGATGACAAGAAGCCAAGCTTGCCGCCATGTCCCATCGCGGCCAACGCGCCTAATTGAGCCAGAGCCTCTACGATCATCGTATGCGGCATCGTCGGCCCCGGCGTCTGGCCGGCGAAATACCACTCCGTTCCTGTGACTTTTTTGGTGCCCTTCGCCCACTGCCCCGCTTGAAGGCCGGTAATGCAATCCACCATCAGGAACGGATACCGATGCGGCAAGCGATCCGTTATTGCATTGTGGTTGTCTGTCATTTCCTGCTCCTGCTTTCTATCGTTTGATATAAAAAATACCATTGGTTGCGTTGACGGAAGCGCCAAGCGCAAATTATCAACCATGCATACCGTCAATCCCCTCGCGTCAGCGAGCGCTTGAACAGTCAGAATCGCCCGGGCATCCTTCATCCCTCGATCGGTCAATCCCCGATCGTTCTCCCTGTTCATAGGCGTCTTCTCCTGTTAACGTGATTCACGTTGACGCGCTAACATAAAACACTTCGCTGCTGCGGCGCCATTTCCCTGCTTATGCCTTGCTTTTATTTATCATGCAAAGTCCCGATCACAAAAAAAGACCTCCGTAGAGGCCCTTTTTCCGCATGTTCAATAAATATGATCGTCAATGCTGAATCTGTTCTTCCGGGATATCTCTATCGGCATCGTGCAAATGCCCTGACCAGCCCAACGCTTCCTCCCGCTCCTCAGGCAGCTTCCTGCAGCGGTTTTTCACCCACTGCTCTATCAGCCAATTCATCTCCAGTGCATTTTTGGTCGGAATTTGATGCCTCGCCTTCGGGATCCAGTACAATTGGCTGTTCGGCAGGCCATGATGCAGAATAAGCGCGTATTTGTGAAAGCTTCTATCGCTCTGTCCGTAAATGAGCAGCACCGGCGCCTTGATCTCCTGCAGCCGATCCGTGCAATTGTAGTTCAAGCTGTACTGGTAGTACTGCCTCCAGTTGTCATTATTGCCTCTCCTGGCCGCCCGCTGAAGATTTTTGTAGGTAAGGCGGGTATCGGCGTTCCCCCATGTGATCGCCCATGATATAAGCGACTTGGCCTTCCAGCGCGTCAAGGCTGCCGCCGCGCGGATTCGGCCGCGGAGCCACATATCGCTCGCTTCGGACATCGCGCTGATCAGCACGCCGCCGAGGAACCTCTCCGGGGCGGACAAGAGCGCATGCAGAGCGATCGATCCTCCGGTCGAGTAGCCGCCGACATACGCTTGCTTCACGCCCAGCTTATCCATCAGAGCAAGCATATCCTCCACGATGAGCTGATATGTGATCGGCTCTTCGGACGGGCGGCTGTATCCGTGTCCCCGAATGTCGAACGTGATGACCCGGAAACTGTCGGACAATTGGGCTGTCTGGTAATTGAAATTTTCCGATGTCAGCAATGGCGGGTGGATCCAGATGATGGGCACCCCTTTGCCTCGCACATGATAGTGCAGGCTGACACCGTTCAAGCGGGCAATCGGCACCCCGGTCACCTCTCTCATCAGATGTAGATAGGCTCAGGGTGCCCTGTGAGAGCCATGTTTATTCTTGGGCTTACAGCCGATTCAAGTGCTGCACAGCCGTCTCCAGTTGATCGCAGACAGGGCGCAGCGTCTCCACCCGGTTCAGATTGGCGAGCATCCCCAATACGATGACCCGCCGCGGCTGAATCTCCATTAGCTCCTGCTCCAGTACCGCAAGCGAATCAATGGAATCCTTGTATCGTTGGGGCGGGAGGTTCTGCCGGCTCAACTCTTCGCGCATTTTCTGGACCAGGACGAGCGGATGCATCGCTTTCTGCGGCTCCTGGCGGATCGCATGAAGAAGCGCCGGCCAATCCTCCTCCTTCATGAACGGTTCCGGCCGGGATTGCAGCAGCTTTTGTGCGTTCAGATCGACCAGGTCAAGCGCGTAATCACTGAGGCGGTCCAGCTTCACCGTAACCTCCTCCAGCAAGATCACGTTTAAGTAGGTGGTAATGATTCCGTTCAGCAGCAAGGTCAGATCGAGCTTGTAGGGCGAGATGGCGTTCCCGTACATATCCGTCAGATTATTCATGATGCTCCGGGTGTTATCAAGACTGACCTGCTGCAAAAATTGATGAATCTCTTTATTGGCGAACCCGGCATTTTCCCGCATTTGCATCGTGGTGAACTCGGGATATTCGGATAACATCACCATATGGACTTCGATCTTCTTCTTCATCCGTTCACGGGGCGTCAATAACGGATCCCGTTCAATGATCTGTACCCGATCATAGAGCAGCCGGAAATAATATTTGAATATGCTTAACAAAAGTTCTTCTTTGGAAGCGTAATGCTGATATACGCTGCCCTTGGACATTTTGCAATATTGAGCTATCTCCTGCATCGTCGTCTGCACATAGCCTTGCGTAGCAAACAGCTTCATCGCTGACTGCAAAATATGCTTCTTTTTATCTGCCGAACGATCCTCCATGACGATTGATGCCCCCTGTAATTACTGTTCCGCGCATGCGAATATGACTTATCTTAAAGAAAAAGCCCCCCGCTTGCAATCAGCCCTCTCACATGGACGCCGTCGAGGATGGAGCCTCCCCTTTTCCGGTTCGCTTCCAGTTGGCAAGAATCATTGTGCTGAGCAATAAAATCGCGGCTCCGAACACGTAAGGAATATTTGTATTCACGTCATATAAAATTCCGGCAATCGACGGCCCGATAATATTGCCCAGACTCATATACGCCGTATTCATGCCGGCGACAAAGCCTTGCTCGTTGCCAGCCATTTTGGACAGCAGCGTGTTCAACGCTGGCCGAATGATCGCGGTAGCGGCAAAAAACAGCAGCGTCACCGCAAAAATCGCTGCGAATTGCCGGACAAAGAGCGTCACTACCATCGATGCGCCGGCCAGAATGAAACAAGCATGCAGCACCTTCTTCTCGCCGAAGCGGCGCAGCAGCCGCTCGATCAGAACCGCCTGCACGATAACCCCAATCAATGCGCCGAACGTAATAATAAGCGAGATTTGCTTTGGCGTGAAGCCGAGCTTGCCGTCGAAGTACAATCCGAATATCGATTCGAAATTCTGCAGGCCGAATGACATCGTAAAAACAAGCGCAAGGAGCACAAAGTACGGCGCCTTAAAGGATGCCAGAAATTGTTGCACCATAGTCGACCGCGGCCCGTTCTTGCTCTGCTGTATCGCGATCCGCTTCTCTGGAGGCAGCGTCTCGGGCAGGAAGATCAGGGAGAGCAGCGTTCCGGCTACGGCTAACCCGGCGGCGAAGTAGAAGGGAACGCGAATGCCGTATTCCGCCAGCAGCCCCCCGATGCCCGGACCGATGACAACCCCCAGCGTCATGGAAGCGCCGAACAGTCCCATCCCCTTGGCCCGCTCATCCACAGTCGTAATATCGGCAATATACGCCATCATCGGCGAAGTTAACAATGCCGCACCCAAGCCGCCGAGAAGGCGGGACAGATACAGCATCCACATCTGATCCGCCAAGGCGAACACAATTTGCGACAAAGCGAAGATGCCAACCCCGCTTACAATCAATATTTTGCGGCCGTATTTATCCGACCATTCCCCCGCAATGGGGGAGAACAGGAACTGGGTCAGCCCGAAAGCGGCAACCAGGTAGCCCATTGCTTGCCCTCCGCCGCCGAATTCCTGCAAAAAAGAAGGCAGTATCGGGATGATCAACCCCATTCCTACCATCGTCACGAACATGTTCATCATCAAGATGACCAATGGTCCGTTGTACTTCCGCCTTGCTTCCGACATCTCTCTCGTCCTCCTCTGTTCTCTCGTCTGCCCTTCTGTTGATTGGCAGCCTGGACTGACGTTAGGCCACCGCACCCCGCAAGGGTAGTACCCAATAGTTCTTAATATGACTTCGTGGTCGGTATCATTCTACCTCAGCCGGCCAACTCAAGTCAAAAATGCTCCTTGAGAAGCTTCCCGGACGCTGACGCCATAAAAAAAGAACCGCAACCGCGGCTCTTGTTAAAGTGATTCAAACGGCAGGACTACAGCAAGCTTTGCAGCAGACCCTTATCTTCTTCTTTATCCACATGCCCGACCAAGCGGTCTAGCCGGCTGATCTGATGGCCGTATTCATATAAGGACGCAGCCACGATCGATAACCGCAACGCTCCCTCCGGTCCATCCGTGCCGTACTGCAGCGCCTGGGTCATGAAGCGTTCGTTCTCCCGCTCCAGATTGGCGGTGTCGCCGCTGTCGGGCTTGACCTTGTCTTCGAACTTGAGCAGGACATGCTCATGGCATTTAATGAGCAGCTCCAGATGGCGATCGAAGAACAGATCGGATTCCTTCGTACGGACCGACTGGAAATAATGCTCTTCGATGATATTGAGCACCTCGATGCCTTTGCGCAGCGTGTTCAGCAGCTGCTTGTAGACGACGATGCGGCGCGTATGCCGGTATTTGGCCCGCTTCAGCTTCTTCGTCTCCTCCTCGAACAGCTTGTACTTGTCCGAGCTCGACTTCAATGATTCCTCCAGTCCCTGCTTCTCGACGCGGAACGCGCTCTCCTTCATCTCGTCCGATATCGCGGTGCGAAGCAAAAGCGACATGCGGCTGAAAACATTCTGAATCTGCCCGATAAATTGCGCCTGCGGGTTCGGCGGGAAAAACAAAATATTGATTAGAAATGCCGAACCGATGCCAATCAGCGTCAGCGCGAACCGCCCAAGCGCGAAGTCCCATTGCCCTGATGCTTCCATGACGGAGATGACGGTGACCAGCGTGAGCCCTACCGTCTCCTCCATCTTCATCTTAAGACAGATAATGATAACCACGATGCACACAATCCCGACCGCAATCGGCTCGTTCGAGAACGCCATCCCGGCCAGCAGGGCAATTGCGGCCCCTAGTGTATTCGTCTGCAGCTGATCGAGAAAATAACGCCATGACCGGTAGATGGACGGCTGCATGGCGAAGATGGCCGCCACTGCGGCAATCACCGGCGTTTTGAATTGAAAATATTGACTGATGTATAAGGCGAGCGTAACGGCGATCCCCGTCTTCAACACCCGGGCGCCAAAAGCCATGGCCCTCCCTCCTTCCTCCTATCCTATCCATATGGACAGTTCTCCATCATATGCCTTGTCTGCACAAGGTTTTATTTTATCTGATCTTATTGTAAAAGCAAGTCCCGAAGGCGGCAATATGCTTCCAACCGTTCCGCTTAGACAACGCCAAAAAGCCTTCATGCCGGATGTCCGGACAGAAGGCTCAGGCCGCGTGCTCGCGGTTAGAATTGGATCTCCTGCTTCAAGTACGCCTTAGGCTCGGTGACGAGCCAGAACTCTACCGTATAGGTCTGGCCCTCCTGAAGATTCACAGCCTCGCTGTAGGTCAGCGATTTCCCGGGGAGCAGCGTCTCTTCTCCCAATACGGTTAAATAAACTTTGTCCTTGGAGGCGAGATATACCACTCTGCCCGCGGCGTCAGTCACCTTGAAGTCATACCGCTGCGAGGAGCTGAACTCAAGAAGGAGCTCTTCATGCGACGGGTTGGTGACGGTGAACGTCAGCAGCGCCTGACCCTGCTTGCTGCGTCCGACTTCCAGCTTCGACACCAGCGGCGAGATCCGGACGGCCTCCCGGAACTCATCCGCCAGCTTCTTAGCCGTTAGCCCGGAGATTGGCTTACGGAAGTCAAGATCGTCTTTGACGATCGACAAGGCTACAGCCGCGTGAATATAGCGGGACGCCCACGCCGAGCACTTGTAAGAAGATGACTTCGCCTGATCGAATGCCGGCGCGGCAATCTCGTCAAGCTGGTACCCCCGTACAAGCGCAGCGATCATCTCCTGATAGGTTACGGTTCGATCGGGCCGGAAATGTTCGGCATCCGTTCCCTTCATCAGTCCCGCTTCGATGACGGCGGGAATGGCCCCCCGGGCCGTGGCCCAGTGATCGGCCGCATCCGCGAATGCCGTGCTCGTCTTCTTCGTATCCAGTCCGAAGAGCTCGGCCAGCAGGACCGCCAGATCAGCCCGGCTCAGATCGTTCATTTCTATGGCATTGCTGCCGGGCTCTATGGCCCGCGGTTCCGCCTGGGTTCCGGCCGGAAGCGCCATCATGCCCGCAATAACCAATCCGCAGGCAAGTCTGTTAATCTGCTTCATCTCCATCTTCTCCCTTCGCGAATGTCGGAATGAATGCATGAATGCATCTTCCTATATTTTACCTGACGATCTTCAAGCGCGGGATGTTGCAGGATCAGGAATAGGATTCCCCTTCGGAGTCGGCGGCAACCGGGTACGCAGCAAAACAGCGGCACCTTCTCCAGATGCCGCTGCCATGATGTCCTATTTACTTGTTAGCCGGTAAACTCTTGAACCCATTCACCGTTGTAGTACGCGACGCCAATCGATGTGTAGTTCGGATTCATAATGTTTTGGCGATGCCCTTCGCTGTTCATCCAAGCGTTCATGACCTCTTCCGGCGTACGCTGTCCTTTGGCGATGTTCTCGCCGGCCGTGCGGTATTGGACGCCCTGCGACTTCATCAGATCGAACGGCGAACCAAGCGTCGGCGATTGATGGTCAAAATAATTGTTGTTATACATATCTTGCGCCTTGATCATCGCTACCTTGGTCAGCTTCTCATCCGATTGAAGCGGGTTCAAGCCGGCTTTGGCCCGTTCCTTGTTGACCAAATCCACCACTTGGCTCGCGAAATCCGACTTGTCCGCTGCCGTGCCATTCTCCGTGCTTGGCACAGGCTGGGCCGGCTTCGTTGGAGCAGGCGTTGGCTTGGACTCCGGCTTGTTGGCGGAATTGCCTGGATTTTGAACCGTCGGCTGCTTGACAACTGGCTGCTTGCTGCCGTTATGGCCTTGATTATTCCATTCCTTGACCAGGTTGTCCAACCAAGCTTGCCAGTCGCTGGATTTTGCCGGATCCGGGATGACGGCTTTCACATTGACGCCGTTTACTTTTACCATATAACAATTCGGGCTTTGCGCTTTCACCGCGTCGGCCTGCGGAGCCGCGAAGGCGGATCCCGCCGCCAGAACCGGCGCTAGCGCGATGGCGCTGGTCACTGCTACTTTTTTGAGCGTATTCTTCATTCGTTCATCTCTCCCTTTGCAGCCTACGAGGTTAGCTGTCGGGTTCGGGTCAAAGAGGTCACCCCTGACGCAAGTCTGCGCCTTCACCCCAAAAGTTGGTTCCCCCGCGCTCTTCCGAGCTTCGGCTTGATTCGAATTCGTACACATCGTAACACGAAATAGTAGGAGAGATCATGCTATAATATATGGCACTAAATTAAGATTTTGTTACCTATTGTAACCTTTTTGACACCTTGAACAAGGTTGGAATCCGCCGCCTTGGCTAAGCCCTTGACGTGTTACAACCCCCGCTGCTCCGCAATTATCTGTGTTCTCCCCCCTCTCATTGTTATCAAAAAATCATTCCTGCCTCATCCCCTTATTCCAAGTATCGCCAAAATATATTATAGTAGATTTCAAATCTGTCAAAATTTCGGATAGAGGTGCCTATGATTATTCGCATTGCTTTGGGACTGCTCCTCACCGCCATTGCAGGAGTGTATGCCCTCATAGAAGATGACCTGTACCAATGGTTCAACATTACCGGTTGGATTGGTCTCGGACTGTGCGGATTCGCCGGCCTGATGTCCGACGGGCTTAGCCAACCGGAGTACAACAGAGAGCGCAGCGCCAGTCAAGGCATAGGCTTCGTCGCTACGCTATGGCTGCTTGGCGCGCCGAGCCTGCTCACTTCGCTGCTGCTGTACATCCTCGTCTACCGCTAAGGTTGCCTGATCGAATGGATGCCAATCCCCGGCTACCAAGCTTTCGCTTCATGGCCATCCTGGTAATGGGACGTGTCTCCGTGCAATAAAATGCGGGGGTTCCCATCAATGAACTCCAGCTTGCACAGACATGCCGGATGAATGTAGGGGAGTTCCCACAGCAGATGCAGAGGGCGCGGCTCCGCGTGAGCCATCAGCAGCTTGACCACGACCGTATGGGTCACCATCAGGACGGATTGGCCAGGATGGTCGCGCACGATGCCTAAGAGCCGCGCCAGAGCCCGCTCTTGAACCTCATGGAAGGTCTCGCCGCCTTCAACCTGGAATCGGGCCGGGTTGTTCCAAAATAATTCGAATTGCTCCGGATCCCGCTCCTTCACCGCCGCCTGCGTCTGTCCTTCCCAGGCGCCAAGGTGAATCTCCTTCAGATCCTCGCAGGCCTGAATCGGCACATCCCGTTCCATCCGAATCAGCTCTGCGGTCCGGTACGCCCTTCCGCTGGAACTGGCATATATCGCATCAAGAGGCTCATGCCGTAGCGCCTCGCCGAGCCAGATCGCTTGTTGGACACCAAGCTCGGTCAATGGCGAGTCCTGATGCCCCTGCATTCGATGCTCCAGGTTCCACTCGGTCTGTCCGTGGCGCACTAGATAAATGGTTGTCGGTTTCATCGTATTTCTCCTCTCCGCTTCGTTCAAAGGCATGTTCTTCCAGCCCTCAATGCTGTTAAGTAACCCAGGCTGAGGGAATCATCTCAAGCAGTCCCATGCGCCTCGGGCCTCCGTTCTTCTGGATCAGTCAAAAAACTCAATGTGCGGCTTGCTGGCCCGGTAGTATTGGAGCCGATCGCCAAGCGTCCCCGTATGGAATTCGAAGCAGTGATTATCGGGATCGAGAAAATAAATCGACTGCCTGTCTTCCTGTGACCTTTCCCGGCCGGCGAGTACCGTAACCCCATAATCCAGCAGCTTCTGGCGCACTGGCTCGTAATCCTCTTCATTAATGCTGAACGCGATATGCGTATAGGTAACTTCCTGCCGAGAGCGGTCGATATCCTCCTGATTCAGCGCAATCCACAAGCCATGGCAATCGAAGTAAGCCAGCCGTCTCCCGACGCACAGCAGCTGGCCTTCCAAAATATCGCGATAGAAAGCGATTGATGCTTCCAGATCAGACACGGAAAAGCATAAATGATTCAAGCCTCTGATATATGACATAGGCATCCTCCTTTAACCGTTCGCTCCGGACAAGTACGGCACGGAACGGATCAAGACGAGCTTATCCCTTCACCTATTCTCTTCCCTTACGCTCTCCGGCACACCGCCACCATCGACAGAGAAGCAGGCTGCAGGGAGACGCCGGACCAGCCTCCGTACAGATGCAGGAGTTCAAAGCCGTTCGCTTCCAGCATACGGGCCAGTTCCTGCGGGTACGTATAACGCAGATCGATCGTTGTCTTGCGCTCTTCGCGCAGCTTCTCCCCCTCGATAAAACGACGGATCGTCGTATAATGCTGAACTTGGGCCACCGGATCATACGATGTGATCGTGTATACGTCGCAGCGATGATCCGGCGCGATCTCAATCGTACGCCAATATTCCTCCACGGGCGGCTGAAGCAGCTCCTCGGCCGCCGGGAATCTGGCATCGAACAGCAGTATGCCGTCGGTCGTCAATACGCTGCGAATCGATTGAAGCAAGCGGTCCTGCACTTCATTGGTCAGAAAATGTTGAAATCCGTTGCCGGCCATATAAGCGAGCGGCGAGAGTTCCGCAAGCCGCAGTTGAGTCAGATCCTGCTGCACCCATCGGATATCCGCCCCGGCCGGCGTTTTGCGGCAAGCCTGCTCCAGCATGCCCGCGTGGAGATCCACTCCAACGATGGAATATCCCGCCTCCGCCAGCGGAAGGGCGGTTCGCCCCGTCCCGCATGCCAGATCCAGCAGCGGCGTCTTCTTCCCTATTTCCAGTTTTTTGGCCCATGACAGAATCATCGGCAGCTCTGGATTTCCCTGATTTTCTATATCATATAAGTTCGGATCTTCATATTCAGATAAATCCCAGTCCATCATAGTCATAAGTCACCTCTTCACATGGTACCATGCCTGCGCTGGTATAATCGCCTCAGCTCTCATAGGTTCAGTTCAGGTTCCAATCTGCATTCCTTGGCGCACCAGCTCCAGCCACTGTTCACCCGCTTCGGGGGAACAGGCAATCAAGTAGGGCTCCCGGCACATCGTCCGGAATGGCCGGCCCTGGAAATCCATGACCTGCCCGCCCGCTTCCTGAACCATCAACACGCCGGAATACAGATCCTCCCCTTCCGAATTATAAAGTACGATAGCGTCGATGACTCCCCTCGCCAGCATGCACCATGCCAGCGTCGGCGCCCACAGCCTCAGCATCCGCTTGCAGGACAGGTCCAGCTTCGTCCGCAATTGGACTGCCCTCTCTTCATGCCGCACGGCGTGTCCCTGAATCCACCCGGCCGTCGCCCGCCTCAGATCCCGTTCATGCCCCCGCATCCGAACGGGCTCGCCATTGAGCGTCATCCCTTCTCCCTTGACGGCGATATACAGCCGGTCAGGCAGCGGCTCGTAGATGACTCCGAGCACCGGCTCTTCCCGGTACATCAACGTGATCGAGACGGCAAAGACGGGAAGGCCGATCACATAATTATTCGTTCCGTCGAGCGGATCGACGAGCCATAGCCAATCGCTGTCCCTTCCCAGCTGGCCGGCTTCCTCGCTGTGAATTCGGTGTTTGGGGAATGCTCGCTCGATTGCCTCCACGATGACCTGTTCGGCTTCATAATCGGCTTCTGTCACGACATCGCCGGCGTCCCCTTTTTCATCCACCTTGTGCATCGTGTCGAAGCGCCGCTTAATGATCGCCCCGGCCGCTTGCGCCGCGCTGACCGCCACCTCTCTCGCCTCATGCAATATCGTTCTGTCCATTTCCGCACCTCACTGTATATTGTTTTCTCCCGGTGTACCACTTTCGCAACTCACACGGAGACTCTATGAAATCAGGAATAATTTTACTATAATATCATAATAGGCAAAGCAAATATAGACAAGGAGGTAAGCTCATGATGTTCACTCAACGAAAAAGATGGATTATCGCCAGCATCGCCATTCTGCTCGGAACCGGCTCTATAGCGCCCGAAGCGCTCGCTCATCCGGGCAGAACGGACAAGTACGGGGGCCATACCTGCCGAACCAATTGCGAGAAATGGGGGCTTGAATACGGAGAGTATCATTACCATAACGGATCAAGCCGGTCTTCCCGGGCAAGCTCATCGAAGCCCGCGGGAAGCAATGCAGGCTCAACCAAGAGCAAGTCCTCTTCTACAGGGGGCCGGGCTACATCCAAGTCCAAGTCCAAACCCGCACCCGCCAAAAAGCAGCCGCAACCGGTAGAAGCCGGCATTACCGTCTCGTGGAACAAGGAAGCCGTCTCCCTGTCCTCGAAGCCGGTCCGGTATCAGGATCAATTGATGCTTCCTCTTCTCGATACGCTGGACGCGTTCGGCATCTCCTATTCCGTCAAGGACAAAGCCATTCATATCAAAGAGGATGAACAACAGGTTATCGTCCCGATTAAGCATAACGAGAAGAACATTCAAATCGGCGGCAAAACGGTGAAGCTCACGGTTCCCCTGATTATTGCCAATGGGAAGCTGATGGTCCCCTTGTCTTTCTTCCGCGAGGCTCTGTCCTGCACCCTGTCCTGGGACGAATCGGCCCAACATTTGCAGATTGCAAGGTAGCGCCGCGAGGCCAGTACCCGGTTTCTCCTTCAGACTCGACCATTTGAGAGAGGCCGGGGCTGCCTAAAGACCTCAGCCCGGGTCATCTCTCGAATCCTGGACTCTCGGCGACCATGCGATCATGCTATGCTCCTTTTCTGCAGAATTCCTCACCCGTCAATACCAGGTGCATCAGCGTGCGTTATGTATCACGTACCGATACCTGCCTCCATACTCCGCCAAGCCGGCATGGCAAGCGGGATCGAAAAAAATGCCGCGCTTACGCACGGCATCTGGATAAAAGCGAACGGCCTAAGCCGCTGAATTTTCTCTTGGCTTCGGCGCAGAGAATAAAGGCTCCCATTGGAGACCTTCTCCGCAGATTTCCTTGCGCAGGCCGGAGATAGCCTCAAGCGTTTCTTCGCGCTGCTTCTCCAGCAATTCAACGGTTTCGTTATGAAGATCGCCAATCTTGTTTTTCGTGCTGGCGGTTAGCTCGGCAATCGCCTTCTTGCTGGCAGCCACCCCTTTGGACACGTTGGCGGTTTGCTCTTGCTTCAGTTCGGCATATAGCTTTTTTGCCATTGTCTTCGTCAGCTTGCCCTTGCTGTATTTGTTGATCGGACTGCCCGCATAATGCTCGCTGGAGCCATGCTTCAGCTTCTGCATCGGGCTGCTCACATAATCTTCATTCACCGTTTTGTTGTATTTCCACATCGAACTGTTCAGATAGTTCGGATTGATCGCTTTGCTAAAAGTCCACATCAGGCTCTGCAAATAATTTTCATTCAGCGCTTTATTCAGCTTCCACATCGTGCTGTTCAGATAATTCGGATTGCCGGCCACCTCATATTTCCACATCGGACTGTTCAGGAAATTCGGATTGATATATTGATTATACGTTCTGAGCTTGCTTTTCATGTTTTTGTCGCTGCCATAGCGCTCTTCCAGAGACTTTAGATCGGCCTCCAGCTTCTTATGCCATTCCTTCTGGTCCGCATGCACCTGCGCCATCATTTCTTCGTATTTCCGATGGCTGTCGTCATAAAATTTTTGATACGCCCGTTCGGTTTGTTGCAAATAACTTTCGTAGGCATCGACCGTTTTTTTGTTGTAGGCTGTGTATTCCTTCCATACTTGAGCAATCCATTGCTCGTCGGCCGCATGCGCGGAAGCGGCCGGCAGCAGCGCGGCTGCAGCCAACAACAGACCGAACGCCATCCATCTCGATTTGGCAAGCCATTTCCTTGGGAACATAATCCACCTGTCCTTCGTTTTTTGTATTCTGACAGAGGATATTTTATCCACACGCTTCTCTCTTTCCAAGTACCTCAGCCGATAAACCGTACTTAAGAACTATGCAAATCCCGCCAAGGATATAGCACGAGACAGGGACATTCCGTTACCATCGCGTATTTTGCCCTATTGACGCCAGTCGGGTTTGTTCCCATCAGAAGCGGGCCTTTCGATCACGCAAGCCATAAGCAAAACAAGAATACAAAAAAAGAGAGCGCACTTCGTGTGCGTCTCTCTTCTCCGCCGGGGGCAGGGGCCTATTCCTCCTCCGGACGAGTCTCATACATGCAAGTGAACCGTTCGACTCCCGGGTAGATTTCGCCCCGGCTCTCAATCCTAAATCCGATATTCCGGTAAAAGTCAACCGCTTCCTCATCGGTCTCCGCCTTGACCACATCCGGCTGCTCCTGATGAATGAGCTCCAGGATCATGCCCCTGCCGAACCCTGCGCCCCGCATCTCCGGATGAACGGCGAGATGAAGAATCTCGATCTCCTTCCCCTGCTTCCGAAAGCCGATGATGCCTGCTGCTTCGCCGTCGTTCTCATATCCCCACACCTCGTCTTCGGCATGCTGCTCATACCGCTGTAAGACAGCCTCCACCTTGTCCGGGTCGGGAAAGACTGACAGCTCGATAAGCTCGCGAATGGCCGTCTCCCGCAGCCGCGGCTTCACATTGATAAACATGCTCTCATTCCTCCTGCTAACCTAGTCAATTCCGCGCCAGCTTGCGCGCGAGCGGAATGAACCAATCCGTCACTTCCGGGAATTCGAATCCGGCTTCCCGCGCCCGGCGGTTATCCATGAACCAATGATCCGGGACGCCGAACGGCGAGCGGTTCCCCTCCGCAGGCGGCTCTACGATCGCCTTCCTGCCGGCGGCCTCTTCCACGATGGCCAGGATGCGATCAAGGGACAGTTCTCCGTTGGAGCAAGCATTGATCGGTCCCGCATCGTTCTGGCCCAGTAGCCAGTATAAGAACGAAGCCGCCTCATCCGAGCTGATGAACGACATCTTCGCCTTCCGGTTCGGGATGCCTATCGGCTCTCCCTGCCGGATCCGGTCCACATGGTAATGAAGCCGCCGGGTATAATCGTCCTCCCCCAGCACAATCGGAAAGCGAACCGCATGCACGGGGAACCCGGCCCGCTGGAAGAAGACGGCCTCCGCCTGCCGCTTTCCTTCGCCGTAATCCAGCTCGGCTTCCGGATCCGTCTCGAACGGATACGAATACGGATCGAAATCCGATTCCGCAAGAGGATCGGAAGCGCAGCCGTATACCGACAGCGTAGAGGTGAAAATATACTTCTTCACTTTCCCTGCGAAAAGATCGCATGCCATCAGCGCTTCCTGCGGCGTGTAGCAGATGTTGTCATAGACCGCATCCCAGACCTGATCTCCGACCGCTGCCCGCAGCGACTCGGGGTCCTTCCGATCCGCCCGGACACGGACAACCCGCTCTCCGAACGGATCCGGTGTCGCGCCGCGGGTAGCGATCGTCACCTCAGCCTCGCTGTCCAGCAGCTTGTACACCAGCTTTTTACCGAAAAATCGCGTTCCGCCAAGCACTAATATTTTCACCTTATCCCCCCGTTACCTTATGATTGTTGGCCCATTCCGGCATATGCCTTCCTATCATACACGGTCAATGAAGATATGCCTAGAGCACGCAGGATCAGATAGAATTTCATCCTTATGTAACTTGCGATGTATCTTGGGCCTCCCTCAACAGCGCCCTTTCAGATGTTCCGCCTTCCGCGAATCTCCTTTATGTTACCTTCATCCGGCTGCGTTCGACTGGATCCCGTTCTCAGCCGAACCGCAGTATCTTCCCGCGGCCGGAGCGTTTGCTCGCTGCCGCCGCCTGCTCGTGCTGCCATTGCTGCAGCGGCTGCCAGGAGATCAACTTGATTCCTTCCCTGGCCAGCACGTCCCGAACGGCCGGGTCGGCCGCGATGCGGTATTCCATTTCCCGCTTCGCCTGATGCTTCCGCTGCGGGTATGAAGCCGTGTACCGTTCCGGATGCAGCGTCCATTGGGTAATCCCCGGCTTCAGCTCGGCCAGGGCTCTCACAATCCCCTCACGGTAACTCTCATAGTTCTCTGCCTCGGCCAGCCCGTAAGCATCAGGCAGCAGATCGTCGATCAGCGCGATGTTCCGTTCTCTGGCTTCGTTAATCATATATTCGAACCTTCTGCGCTGGGCCTGGGTCAGAAAGGACTGCCGCACGATGTTCCGCGGGAGCAAAAAAGGCAATTCATACGTGTCGCACAGATCGAATACGGCATCGAGGAAATCGTTGCCGGCGAACAGCCCCAACACGCTGCCTTGGTGACTGTCAAGATGGGTTGGCTTCAGCCCTTGCTTCAAGGCCCATTCGATCTGATTGGCCAGTTCATGCCGAACCTCGTACGGGTCGGCCTGCTTCTCCAGCTGCGATAGACTGTCCGGAAATCTACCCTTATCCAGCAGCGAAGGAATCCGATCCGGCGCCGAGCGCGGCCGATAGCCCCCCGTCAGCGTCAGATGAATCCCAATCGATGCGTTTTTCCCGGCGACGGCCCGCTTCGCGGCAGCAAGACTGTGCCCGGCGACCGTAATCAACGACGCGGAAGTCACCGCTCCGCTCTCCAGCAGCTCGAACGCCGCCTCGTTCGCTTCGGCGGAGTGGCCCGCATTATCTGCCTGTATAATCAGAACCCGGTCCCCGGATGAATATCCCAGAATGCTTAACATATCTATGTATCCCCTTTGTTGGCGTAGTGACGCGGCGGGTTGCCTGTCATCATGTCATACGCAGGAGACTGTCTTTCGTTTCCTGCATTACGATTCCTTTTCCTTGGAAAACTTACGCAGCCCTTGCCGCGATCTCAACTGATGAGCCGGACGATCGAGGCGATCCAATAGGCCGCCGGGACCAGCAGCAGCTGCGCCAGCAAGGTGCCGAAGAAGCGCGAAAACATCAGCACCGCGTAGATTCGGCCCAGCCGGCCGCGTTCCTGTGGATGCTGAAGCGCCTTATCCGTAATCAATCCGAGCTGCGGATCAATGAAAATAGTCAGCAGGATGGTCGCCATCCCGTTAATAAGCCCCGATGATTGCGAAGCGGTCGTGCTGAACTCCGGAACGAGATAGGCGGCATACAGCGAGGCGAGCACGCCGACCGTATAGATCCCGGTAACGGCGATATTCAACAGGATGAACCGCTTCGGAATGCCCAAATAACGGAGACTAATCAGCATGGACCAGGTCGGTCGGCGGATGTAGCTCTTCGTCCGCCTTAACTGCCCGATCGTAACGCCGGCCAGCAGCTTCGGGATGGAGCCGGCCACCTCCAGCCGGGCGATGATTCGCGTGAACAGCTGAACGAATGTCGGGAACACCGCGATCGCGAGCAGCGTACCCGCCGACGCCGCCACCAGCGTGAACCTGAGGTAGGGCAGCGGATCGAACTCCGGATGCCGATTGGCATAATCAATGAAGTTAGCGGTGAACGGCGCTTGAATCAGGTTGGCCGTGCGCGCCACGAGCACGACGATCCCGGTCAGGGACAAGGCGACCGCGAGCTTGCCGATCCGGACACCCGCGAAGCGGATCGAGTAGGACAGCGTCTCGGACGCATGAATAATCAAAGTAAGAATAAATACAATTACTAGCGTAGACGTCAACTGAATCACTCCGAACGGACGAAAAGAATTAAATACATCATGGTTGCGGCCTTCCCGGCTGCTGTCGCTCGTCTCGGGACAGCTCCGCCATATCGCGCTGGCTCGGAAGATCCCTCCAGTCCGTCTCCGGCCGGGGAGCCCGATACAGCACTCTTGGGCCGGAAGCCGGTTCCGGCTTCGCGAGCCGTGCCGCAATGCGGCTCTGTTTCTCATGAAATAGAGATAACAAAAGAATGATGATCGTCGCGTCGAAGAATAATAGCGTCTCCAGTCCCAGCCCCATGAATATCACTCCATTCAGTATGACGAACAGGAACATTGTATAGATACGCATGTCAACCCCCTCCTTCTCCGCCAACATCGCTTCTTTCGCTTATCAGAAATAATTTGACATCAGTTGGTTGACCCAGGCGGGCACCTGCGGATTCGATGGCGAGTCAAAGGCCGGGAAATGCGGCTTCACATCAAGCACTGGCGTATCGTCTATCGCGTCCAGCCCCTGCACCCGGATAATCGCTCCTTCGATATTCACCAGCTTCGCGCACGTAATGCCAATCGGATTCGGCCGATGCTTCGCCCGCTGCGCAAAAATCCCGATGTCCGGCATATCGGACCGCCCCTGCGGTCTGCGGACCAGGTCTGCCGCGGGATCGAAGGTAGAGCGATCCATATAATATACGACAAGGATATGGGAAAATTCATGCAATCCTATGAGCCCGTCCGCATACTCCGGAAGCAAATGAATCTCGGCAACCACCTTCCCCCAATTGTCATCCACCCCTTCCGTCACGGAGGAGCGAACGGTGCCTATCGGCTCGATATTCATTACAATCCCTCCTGCAATTCTCCTTATTTCCCAACATGATCCGAACACATTATATCCCGTTATTTAGAATGACGCCATTAGGGCTGGCGCTTTCCCCTTGCTTCCCTCCCATAACGGATGAAGACCACAGGCACCATGCGCGCATGTGGTCTTCCATCCCCGCGGATATTCCATTGTCCCGGGGTTACAGCTTCGTATCGTCTACCTCATTCAACCATTGTTCGATGACGCCGATGACCGAGGCCACGCATCCGTCCTCGAACGGAGAGATAAGGCCGGCTACGGTGACAAGCTCGGTGAAGGACTGGCTTCCCCCGGTCTGGCACAGCTTCAAATAATCGGCCCATGCCGCCTTATAATCTTCATTCATGCGCTTCCAGAACTGGAAGGCGCAGATTTGGGCCAGCGTGTAATCAATATAATAGAACGGCGACTGGAATATATGTCCCTGCTTATGCCAGAAGCCGCCGCGCTCCAGGTAATCGATGCCCTCGTAATTGCGGTGCGGCAAATATTTGCGCTCGATATCGCGCCAAGCGGCCTTCCGCTCCGCCGGCGTCGCATCCGGATTTTCGTAGACGAAATGCTGGAACTCATCCACCGATACGCCATACGGCAGGAAGAGAAGTCCCGATGACAAATGATCGAATTTATACTTCTCCGTCTCCTCTTCGAAAAACAGGTTCATCCACGGCCAAGTGAAGAACTCCATGCTCATGGAATGAATCTCGGCCGCTTCAAATGTTGGGAAATGGTACTCCGGTACTTTTAAATGTCTGCTCTCATAAACTTGGAACGCATGCCCGGCTTCGTGAGTCAGCACATCGATGTCGCCCGAAGTGCCATTGAAGTTGGAGAAAATGAACGGCGCCCCGTATTCGCTCAAATAGGTGCAGTAGCCCCCGCTCTGCTTCCCCTTTTTGCTGACCAGATCCATGAGCCCGTTGTCGACCATGAACGTAAAGAATTCGTTCATCTCCGGCGACAATTCCGCATACATCTTCTTGCCGTTCGCGATAATCCAGTCCGGGTCGCCCTTCGGCGTCGCATTGCCCGTCTTGAAGCTGAGGCTTTCGTCATAGAAGCGCAGCGTGTCGACGCCGATCCGGTTGCGTTGGCGTTCACGCAGCTTGGTCGCTATCGGCACGATCTCATCCAGCACCTGCTTGCGGAAGTTGGCGACCATCTCGGCGTTGTAATCGGTCCGGCACATCCGCGCATAACCAAGCTCGACGAAGTTGGAGAAACCCAGCTTTCTCGCCATCTTCGTTCGCACCTTCACCAGTTCGTCATAGATACGGTCGAACTCCGCCTCATGCTCGGCCATGAACTGATAACGCGCTTCGGACGCGCGCCGTCTCATGTCCCGATCCGGCGATTGCTCGAACGGCATCAATTGCGCCAGGGTGCGCTCCTCGCCCTCGAATGGAATTTTCGCCGAAGCGATCAGCTTGTTATATTCCGTCGCCAGCTTGTTCTCCTGCTGCAGATCTTCAATGATGTCCGGATGGAACGTCTTCACCGACAACTCCGCCAATTGGAACAGTTGGCGGCCCCATTTCTGCTCCAGCTCGGTCCGGAATCTCGAGCTGATCAATGCCTTGTAGTAATCTGTTATGTATTCCTGGAACATCGGCGTGATCTCGTCCATATAATCCTGCTCCGCCTTGTAGAACTCATCGTTCGTATCGATAGAGTGGCGAATGCCGACAAGTTGATTCTGCGTATCGAACACGCTGCGCAGCTTGTTGATGGCCTCCATGGCCCGATCCTGATCTTCAAGGCTCTCCGCGGCGTTGAATGCCTGCAGATGCTCCTTGAACTGCTTGCCGATCGCTGCGATATCGGGTCGCTCGTAACGATACTCGCTAAATGTCATCCCATTACACAACCTTTCAAAAGGTAGTCTTGCTCCTCCATTATACTGAACAACCCGTCCCGATGACTACGTCTAATGAAGGAAAACTTTTGCAGTTAACGCAGGGCGCCTCCTCCGCTTCCGCGCAAGGCCTTATGTCTCATCCGTCCGTCTTACTTCAGCCTAATGCCGACGTAATGCTCCGCCACGGGAGGGCGCTCAAAAAAAGGCTGCAGCAGAACGGTCCACTCGAGGTAGGATTCCGATGCCGTAAAACCCGGCATATGATCCTTGAACGAATTCCACTGGACGATCATAATGTACTTATCCGCGACCTCCACACATTTATGCAGCTCGTGCTTCATATATCCCGGCCGCTCTCTCAGAATCGCCGAAGCGTCGCGAAAGCTGCTCTCGAAGTCGTTCGCCGTACCCGGCTTCACATAGAACGTCGTCATATGAACAATCATCGTCTCACCCCTTCATTACTGTTCATATGCGCCGCCGCGGCGGTATACGATCGCCAATGCTATCAATCGTTCAAATTCGTTATGGCGCAAGCAACCCAATCAAAATCGGCTTCCCGCCTTGCGACCGTCTCAGATGCGGCAGCAATGCTTGAATGATGCGATGGTTTTCTTCACAGGGGGTTATCGGATGGTGAATGCTATTAGACGGTTCAATAGAGGAGCGGAACAAGTCTGCATCATATGTACGGCCTTCTGCATGCGGACCGGAGCAGAAATCCAGTTTGCAGAAGGCCAGAAGTAACAACGCCGGCGGCGGCAGAGCCAGTCACTCGACCGGCGAGCTTGAACCACCCTAGCGATCAACGGCGCTGCACAATAACGGTTCGCCCGCGGAAGACCCGGTGCCGCGGCAACTTGTGCAGTGGCTCTGCGGCCCTTCGGGGTGGGCTGCCGTAGCCCGTTTTGGCGTCGTGCCGAAACTGTCGGGATAAGGGAAAAATACGTGTTCCGTGCCGTTGCGCGTGCTGCAGCTCGGACAAGACTTATATTTTCCGTCGCTGCTCCATTGCGACGCATTCAACGGTTTCTGGCATGATGTACAAATCAATGGCTTCATGGAAGCAGTACCACCTTTCTCTATGTATCCTTTCCATGTGAAGAGAATCACCTGAGCAGACGGATGATTTCGGCACACAGAAGGCTGCTCCTCTGTACATTGTACATGGAACAGCCTGGAATAGGAATCAATATTTGCGCAAAGAAATCGGTCCCCAACCGAACCAGCGCTTCCGAACCATATTGGCAATTCGTCCGAACAGCGTCTCGATAGCCTGCGTCGAATCGCCAAGCATGCGGACGCCGAAGCCGGGAATAATGAGCTCCGACAGCCCGATGCAGCCTTCCTGCCGGTTCAGTTCGAGCGTCTCTGCCATCTCCTCGATGAACGCGCGGGTCGCGAGCGGGCCGATGACGAACAGTGATCCGACATGCGTATGACCATCCATGCGGCCAAGTCCGCGAATCGCCTGATCGCCGGGACGCAGCCTTAAATGATCGGACAGCACAGGCACCCCGCCCATCTCAATCATCGTCTTCAACGCAATCTCATCGTACGAGAAATGCTCTCCATCCGGGGACCAGCCCGGGGTTACGATTTCCCCCAGAATCAGCGCGGCGCTGCGGTCCATCCGGATGTCAGTCTGCTGCCGATATCTGGAGCCGCGGTAGCCAATAACCGAATCGGGGAGCCATTCCAGATAACTTCCTGCCTCCAGCGCAATGCGCGTCAATTGGAACACCGGAACCTCTGGCGTGCGATAAATTTTGGTGGAAGACTGGGTCGTGAGCAAGGCGGATGCGCCTTCTCCCAGCTCGAGCTCCATCCGGTACCGGTCGCCGCCGACGTATCCCCCGCCCGGATTCATGACGTAATAATGCACCTGGCCGCTTTCGTCCGGGTAGATGGGACGGGCGATTTTGTATGCCCCCTGGTGATATTGGCGGGAAGCGGCCGAACGGCCGCCCCGTTGTTCGACCTTTAGCTCCAGTTGGCCTGTCCAAGGGACCATCTTACTCCAAGCCGGACAGCAGGGCATGCTTTTCCATCCAGTCGACCACTTCATCGAGCCCCTGCTCATCCTTCAGATTCGTGAAAATATACGGCTTATTGCCGCGGAACGTCAGCGTGTCCGCCTCCATCACCTTCAGGTCCGCGCCGACATAAGGAGCCAGGTCCGTCTTATTAATAATGAACAGATCGGACTTGATCATGCCTTGTCCGCCTTTGCGCGGAATCTTCTCTCCCTGGGCCACGTCGATAATATAGATGGAGAAATCGACGAGCTCGGGGCTGAACGTCGCGGCCAGATTGTCGCCCCCGCTCTCCACAAAGATAATCTCCAAATCCGGGTGGCGCGATAACAGCTCATCGATCGCCGCGAAGTTCATCGATGCATCCTCCCGAATCGCGGTATGCGGGCAACCGCCCGTCTCCACGCCAATTATGCGATCCTCCGGCAGAACGCCGGCGCGCATCAGAATCTTCGCGTCTTCCTTCGTATAAATATCATTCGTGATGACAGCCATGCTGTATTTGCCGTGCAATCTGCGGGTAATTTTTTCGACCAGCATCGTTTTGCCTGCGCCAACAGGGCCGCCTACGCCGATTTTGATCAGACTCATCCTGCATCACTTCCTTATGGTCAATTTGTTCCGCTCTCCGGCGCTCTCAGGACATGAATAGCCGAATATGAAGCTGCTCATGCCTCATCTGGGCGCATTCCAGGCCGGGCGCGACGACGCCCAGGTCATCGATCGTCAGCGCCTGCACCCGATGCGCGGTCTGCTCAAGCAGCGGCTGCAGCTCCCGGAGCAGCTTCTGCCCGTCCGTCTGGCCCAACGGAATCGCCCGCACCCCGTTCTGGACCATGCCGGATACGGATGAGTACAGACAGGAGAGCACCGCGGTTCCCTTATCGACCCCGACGTGGAAGGCCATCAAGGCGAAGGCTATCGCCGGATGGCCGAACGACTCCTTCGCGGCCAGCCGTTTGCTGTAGTGGGCTACAGCTGGCGAGTCATATAGTTCGGTCGCCAGCTTCACCATTCTCTCGCCGATGCGTCGCATGCCTTCCCGCGTCTCCCGCGGAATGCACTGAATCGCCATCAGCCGATCCAGGCGCCAGATCTCTTCCGGCGCATTCGCCTCCAGCGCTTCATAGGCAAGGCGGCAAGCCAGCAGATCATTGCATACTAACTGTTCCAGCACATACGCCTCCAGCCAGAGCTTGAAGGACGACTTGTCTGTCACCTGGCCGCTCTGCATATACGTCTCGAGTCCGAACGAATGATTGAACGCGCCCGACGGGAAGTTCGAGTCGCACCACTGCAGCAGCGAGAGCAGCGCACTAGTGCTTATGACCGACATGGCGAAACGCTTGCTTCATTTTCTTGTTCTCGCGGGCAAAGGGAATTCCGTCCTGCGTCAGCTGCTCCTCCACTAGATAGTCGTACTGGACGACCATCGCTTCCCCCTCGAACTGCGCCGGCAAATGGCGGTTGCCGAGCTTGTGAGCGATCTCGCCCATCTCCCGAATCGAGCGGGGCTGAATCACAAGCACATCATCCGGCAGAACTTCGATGACGATCATGTTTTTGTCATCCATATACAAAATATCCCCGTCCTTGAGTTCGGTCCGCTGCGCAAGCCGGATGCCGATCTCGTTGCCGTGATCCGTCGTCACCCGCTGAATCGACTTCAACATATCTTCGCTCGCCATAAATACTTTTTCCAAATGCCGGCTTGCCCGCTCCTCGGGGCTCAAATCGGCCAAACGGCCAGCGATTTGTTCGATTATCATAGCTTCACCTCATCCTCGTTATGTGTCAGAACAGGAAATACCGCTGCGCCATCGGCACCACATCCACCGGCTCGCAAGTCAAAAGCTCTCCGTTCACCCGCACCTCATAGGTCTGCGGATCGACGAAAATATCCGGTGTCTCTCCATTCAAGGCCATATCCCGCTTCGTGATGCGGCGAATGCCCCGCACCGGCAGGACGATCTTGTTCAGTCCCAGCTTCCCGGGTACATCCTCGTCAAGGGCCGCCTGGGACATAAATGTCACCGAGGTGCGGCCAAGCGCCTTGCCTGCCGCCGCATACATCGGGCGATAATTGTATGGCTGGGGAGTCGGAATCGAAGCGTTGCCATCCCCCATCAAGCTCATGACTACAAAGCCGCTCTTCAATACAACATCCGGCTTTACCCCGAAAAATGCCGGGTTCCACAGCACCAAGTCAGCCATTTTCCCGACTTCAATCGATCCGGCATAATCGGCGATGCCATGCGTCAAGGCCGGGTTTATCGTATATTTGGCCACATACCGTCTCACGCGGTAGTTATCCCCCGCCTTGCCGGCATCCTCTGCCAGCTTCCCGCGCTGCTTCTTCATCTTGTCCGCCGTCTGCCACGTCCGCGTAACGACTTCCCCGACGCGGCCCATCGCCTGTGAATCGGAACTGACCATGCTGAATACCCCAATATCATGCAAAATATCTTCCGCCGCAATCGTCTCGGCGCGAATCCGGGAGTCGGCAAAGGCGACATCCTCCGGCACGCTCGGATCGAGATGATGACAGACCATCAGCATATCCAGATGCTCGTCCACCGTATTGACCGTGAACGGACGGGTCGGATTGGTGGAACTCGGCAGCACATTGGCGAGTCCGGCCATTTTGATCATGTCCGGCGCATGGCCACCGCCGGCGCCCTCGGTATGATACGTATGAATGATTCGGCCGCGGATGGCGGCAATCGTATCTTCCACGAACCCGCCCTCATTGAGCGTATCGGAATGGAGCGCGACCTGAACATCGTACTTGTCAGCGACCCGCAGTGCATAATCGATGGCTGACGCCGTCGCTCCCCAATCCTCGTGCACCTTCAAACCGATGGCACCGGCACGGATCTGCTCGGCCATCGGCTCCTCCGTTGCGCCGCTTCCCTTGCCCAGGAAGCCGACATTGATAGGCAGGCCTTCAGCGGCCTCCAGCATCCGGTGCATGTTCCATTGCCCCGGGGTGCAGGTTGTCGCCTTCGAGCCCTCAGCCGGGCCGGTGCCCCCTCCGATCAAAGTCGTCAACCCGGAGGCCAGCGCATGCTCGACCTGGGCAGGGTTAATAAAATGAACATGCGTATCGATGCCCCCCGCCGTAACAATCATACCCTCCGCGGCGAGAATTTCCGTGCACGCTCCGATAACCAGATCGACCCCGTCCATGACGAGCGGATTTCCGCTCTTCCCGATACCCGCGATTTTCCCGTCACGAATCCCGATATCCGCTTTATAGATACCGGTATAATCGACGATGATCGCATTGGTGATTACGAGATCCATCGCACCCTCATCGCGGGTAATCAGCGGATGCTGGCCCATTCCGTCGCGGATTGATTTGCCTCCGCCGAACTTCGCTTCATCCCCGTATCGTGTGAAGTCCTTCTCGATCTCGATGAACAAATCCGTATCCGCCAAGCGGACCGCATCGCCGACCGTTGGGCCGTACATATCGGCATACTGGCGTCTGCTCATGCGAAAACTCATGATAATGTCTCCTTCTTCTTTGTCTCGGACTCCCGCTGTTCGAAATCCTTGCCTATCGTATTCAACACGACCCGCTCATCCAGCGATCCCTCCGTCTTGTTGTTCAATCCGTAGACATGCCGCGTTCCCGTAAAAGGCACGAGTTCGACATCCTTCCGATCCCCTGGCTCGAAACGGACAGCCGCGCCCGACGGAATATTAAGATGCATGCCATAGGCAAGCTCCCGTTCGAATTGAAGCGCGCTGTTCGCTTCATAGAAATGAAAATGCGATCCGACTTGAATCGGCCGGTCCCCAAGATTCAACACGGAGACGGTAATCGTGCTTCGCCCCTCGTTGCAAACGATTTCATCGTCCCGTAAAATAAACTCACCCGGTTTCAAGCAATACTCCTCCTTCGACGTGAATAGGATACAAGCGGCTTTTCACTCCCCATACGGGACATACCGTGTCGGGCCTGGGCCTGTCAAGCGGGCCTATCGTATAGGACCTGCCGTAACGGTTCTGACTTTCGGGCCTACCGTACCGGTTCCAACTATCAGGCTTACCGTAGAGTTAGTACCAATCCGGATTTACCGTAGCGGTTCAACTAGCCCGCTTTGTCGTACCGGTTCTACCTACCAGGCTTACCGAAGAGGTTCTGTTATCCGGTTTTACCGCAGCGGCCCATGCCGGACTTAACGTATCGGCTCATGCACTGTGACCAGCTTCGTACCGTCAGGGAACGTCGCCTCGACCTGAATATCAGGAATCATTTCCGCTACCCCGTCCATCACATCTTCCCGCGTAAGGATAGTGGCGCCCTCGCTCATGAGCTGAGCGACAGTTTTTCCATCCCTCGCGCCTTCGATAAGTTCATATGTAATCAAAGCGATGGCCTCCGGGTAATTCAACTTCAAGCCGCGGTCCTTGCGTCTGCGGGCCAGATCCGCCGCAACGACGATCATCAGCTTTTCCTGTTCCCGAGGTGTCAATCTCATAAATGCGCCTCCCGTTCCGTCGTTTCATCCACATGAAAAAGTGCCAAAAAAAAGAAAGGGACTTCATTTTTTCATGAAACCTGACCATAAAGTTTCATCTTTTTGCATTGAACTACCGCTGCAGAACAGCCGCTATCATCTCCTTACATGTCTGAACGGCAAAGTAAGGCAGTCGAAGCTGCCGTTGGTGGAAATAATCCAATGATTTTCATAAAAAGGGTTGGCTGCAATGAGGTTGTCAGGTTGCAGGCCATTGACAAAATGAATACGGCTTCAAGCCGGCGAAGAGAAGAACTGAAAAATCATGAATGAGCATAAAGTAAAGGAGGGACAACTCATTCATCGAAAAGAGCGAGGACCAAGCGATCTGTGTCGATCATTATCTTCATTCTATTAAAAAGCGAGTTTAAGTTAAAGCGTTGCAAATCGACAAAACAAACAAAATATGCTGTCCTCAAGCGTAAAAATAAAACTTTTCCTCCGCTTTCATGCCGGATTGCGTTTTTTCAGCGATTTAAGCAAACTTTTCAAGTAATCCAATTCCTATCTTAAAAAAATTTCCCACGGTCCGTCCCCGTACTCTGGGACCTAGCACTCTCTTATCCGGTATCCCGTCGGTTCAGCTCAAACCGTCGTTAACACCCTTCACCTACATGCACCTTATTTTCACTATCCCACCGACTCAGCAGCTGTGTTTCTCTTCTCTACTTGTTATCCTATCCACTCAGGGCCTGCTCCCCCCGAACCAACCATCTCTACTCACTGTCCTAGTTGATTTTCACTTACTGTTCTATCCCATTAAATCAGTAAACACACCATCGCATTAACTCCCTTCAACGGAGTTAGGTGATTGTACAACTTGCGCTTATAAGGTCGTTATCCCGTCGTCTCAGTTCGCTCTCTTCATCTTACGCTCTTATGCTCGCTATCCCAGCGTCTCAGTTCGCTCTCTTCATTTTACGCTCTTAGGCTCGCTATCCCGGCGTCTCAGTTCGCGCTCTCCATCTTACACTCTTAGGCTCGCTATCCCGGCGTCTCAGTTTGCTTTCTTCATCTTACACTCTTAGGCTCGCTATCCCGGCGTCTCAGTCCTGACTTACTCAACATCTCGGAGCCTGTGCGTTGCGGCCATTATCTTCGCTCGCCTTTCCTCACTCCAAACATTGGTGAGACCTCATCCTTTCTCCAGGAAAATTTTATGTCATAAATTTTGCCTGCTTTCTTGTTTTACTTTCTTATTCTTTCACTGTCTTAAGGGGGTAGTTAAGGTAGATGATCATTCAGGCAACCGCACGATGGGAAGAAATTATATTTTTCTCAAAATTACCTATTAAACACTAGACACAAGAACATATGTTTGTTATACTAAAACTACCAGGAACATTTGTTCCCCGATCTTGAATACTGTAATATGCGGAGGTTATCTTGATGTTGAACTGGGAGGATATCGATAGTGTGGAACAATTGGAGCGCCAGTTTCCTACGGAATCGGCCTGTGCTGCATTTCTCACGCATCTGAAATGGCCGCAGGGCTTCGTCTGCCCGCGCTGCAACCATAGCCGCGCTTCTCTCATCAATACTCGCCGCCTCCCTCTTCATCAATGCAGCGCCTGCGGATATCAAGCCTCCTTAACAGCGGGAACGGTCATGGAGGGAAGCCGTACTTCCCTTCGGAAGTGGCTGACCGCTCTGTGGCTAGTCTCCCGTACGGATAGAGGGATTAATGCCGTCCAACTGCAATCGATTATTCAAGTCACCTACAAGACGGCATGGTTAATCCTGCATAAGATTAGAACTGCAATCAGTCATAGTGATGCCACCCGCCCTCTACCCGGCATTGTTCAGGGCTTCGTAGCGTTCTATGGGCGTTCCGTTCTGTCCCCCATCCAACTTCATCCAAAAGAATGTCCATTAATAATTGCCGAATCGGTGACAGGTGCATCCACCCATAGAGGCATATTAAAAATGAAGAAAGTTGACCCCCAACATTGCAGCAAAAAACTTTTGCTGCCAAGCGGCTGCGACGAATTTGCAGCACGGCATACGGAAAACCCAGACGAAACCTGCATCAACCGCTTCCACATCCAAGTACGCCGAAATGGCCGCTTATATCAGACCTTCCGGCAAGCCTGGCGCTGGATGAACAATACATTTCACGGGATTGGGTCAAAATATTTGCAGGCTTATTTGGATGAATTTTGCTTTCGCTATAATGCACAGGTTGAGCACGCCTGTAGTATGCAGCGGCTTCTTCAGCTGTGCACGTCGATATCGATCCAGCCACTCCTTCCCGGCGGTTTCAATCGTTCTCTTCGCAGTCGTTCTTATAACCGATTTGCCGCTTAATTTTCCAATCCTGTAAGCTCCCATACTCATCCGAACAGGCCAGAGCGGGAATATGAACTTGCTCTATAATTTTCGGTATATGAGCGTGCTCTCAGCACCCCTATTTTGCGGCTGTAGGTTGTAAATTCCTATGTACGAGCCGTGCCCGGCCATTGGCTGAGTCGATGGGATAGTGGAGAAAAGGTCTTGAAACAAGGATAAATGGGATACTCCGAAGGAGAAACGGAGCCGATATAAATGGTAAACGGCTTGAGAAGTGAAGGAGAAACAAAAGAGTTCACTCCTCTACATAAAAAACGCCAGCCCCGGATCCATGTCCAGGGCCGGCAGTCTATAGCCTGTATTATATTATGAAAAGTGGATCCAATCGATGTCCGCGATCCCCGTATCCCGGATTTGCCAACGGCGGATATTCGGGTTTTGGAAGGTGATATACAGCGTCTGTGGTCCGGTAAGCCGCTGGGCCAATTCCATCGAGTAGTTATGATAGAAAGGCGCCAGCTTCCCGTCCTTCAACGGCAGATCCATATCCGCTACCAGCGGGCCCTCCGCATCGCCGATATGAATGAGCATCCGTGTCTCTTCCGTCAAGACGGCAGCGCGAACGGTAATGTGGGTCACGCCTTCCGCGCCGAAATCGACATCATCGAACGCCATCCAGTTAGCGAAATGCAAATCGCGGACATGCACATACGTGCCTGGCACAAATAGTCCGTTCGAACGGTCGTAATGCTCCGCTTCCAGCGTGATGCCTCCTTCCGGGGCCGCCTCTGGCGCTACGACACTCACTTTTATCTCCAGCGATGGGCCCTCCTGGCCTGCCAGCTTGCCTGTAGCCGCCGTGACGATCGCCTCGCCCGGTCCCACGGCCGTAATCTGGCCGCGCTCATTGACGGTCACGACGCTTTCATTGCTGGAGGTCCATGTCAGTGACAGATTATCGGCCCACGCCGGCTCAACGCGGATATTCAAATACCGGCTCCAGCCTGGCTCGAGCACGATATCCTCTTCCGTGTTGAATTGAGGCTGCAGGCTTTCGGCCGGGTACGGACCAGCCTGGACATCGACTGCTTCGCCGTCTCCCCACGACCATACGGCGACGGCCGGCTGTCCCGCAACTCCTTCCTTGTTCACGGCCACCGCTTCGAAGGTAAGCTTGGTCTCTCCGAGCCGCTCTACGGATTTGACGTAAAACACGTCATCGAAGATTCGGCCTATCGCTTCCCGCTTCCCATCCTTCACTCGATACAAGTCGTAATACCATAAGTTATCGATAACACTATCATCGGCAAATTGCCAGGACAATATTATAGAGGCTTGCTCCTCGCTGATGTAGGCATGCTCCACCTGGAATCCGGCTGGAGCAGCCAGCACAGGCATCCGTGCCGCTTCCTCGATCAGCTTCAGCTCACCCAAGTTGAGCTTGACCGCGACACTCTTCTCCGTATGGGATGAGATGCGGATGCCGATGGCGGCGATCCGGCGCTTCGTCCCGCCCGCAAGCTGCAGCGCAAGCGTCGTCCAGTCTGTGCCGGGTACCGCAGCGAATGGCCGCACTTCCGGCGACTCCGGCTGGTCCTGATAGAATAGCAGCAATTGCAGTTGCAGCAAAGCGGAGTCCCTCTCGCCATCTTGCGTATGCTTCCCGGCAAAAGACCAGTCAAGCTTGCAGGTTAGCGATAACAGCACGTCCGTGTCAGTCGGCAAATCCGTCTTGTATAAACGAATGTCTGTGCTGCTTCCCGGATCCAGCAGTCCTTCCGCTTTGATGGACGAGCCGCCGTTCCAAGCTGTGCTGTAATCATAATCCACGGCAAGCGGAGTCCCTTCGGAATCAACCCACCATTGCCAGGTCGGAAGCAATTCTTGCGCGCTTACGTTGTTCCAGCCTTTGCGGCTTGCCGCCTCTCCGTTCAAGAAAAAAGCGAGCCCGTGCCCGTTGTTGAAACGCGTAACAAACGGATACGAACCGATGACCGAGCGCTCCGGTATGAAATGCGCCAGTCCGTCCCAGCTTTCTCCTTCCGAGCCGATGCCGCGTCCGCTTTGCGCTGGGTTGCCTGTGGCGCCGGACCAGTAAATGCGCTCGCGATGCTCGATATACTGCTGCATCTTCGGATCCGACGGATTCGGCCCGCGGTGCCATACCATATCGGTGCCGAACAATGCCACGCTCGTGCGCGGAGTGCGGGCCTCGTCATCACGGAAAATCGATTTCAGCTCATTGCCGCGCTCGAAGCGGAACTTGTCGTTTTCCACGCCGGCATAGAGCGCTTCGTACGGATCCAGTCCAATCTCTCTCGCGTAAGCATTGCTGTTCTCCAGCCGCTCGGGAGTATACGCGTAGTTAATGAATATGCTGTCGTTCGGCTGGCGGCCGTCCCGCTGGTCCAGAACCCATGGCGCATTCATCTCATTGAAGAAATTGATATACTGCAATTCGCCATTCGGCGCCAGACTGTCGTACCAGCTGAAGTACAGCCCGCTCTCGCGCATATATTTCAGCATCTTCATCAGTTGAGCGGCATGCTCTTCACTGATGCTCGCCTCCTGGTTGACGAAGTAGCCGTCGAACCCGAAATACTCCGCCATCTCGATCATTTTGTCGGCGACCGGGAAGCGTCCGTCTTCCGTCTCCTCGACCAACTCGCCAAAATCGGTGTCGCGCGGCCAGAACCAGCCGCCCAGGCTGATGACGCCGTTGCGGTGCGCGGCGTCGGTATACGCCGGATTCGGAAGATTCACGACGCCGTATTGCCGGTCCTCCTCCGGTGAACCATATACCGGCAGTCCGTGCCATGCCGCATAAATATCTTGGTACTGCCAGAACTTCAGGACGTTCCTGCTGAAGCTGTCATTATAGCGGTAGGCCCCGAACCATTCCTCTTTGTCGTAATCGGCTGACAAGTTCATCACCTTCGCCTGATAGGTCAGCGCAGGGTGCGCCTGAGTCGGGGCAAACGGTGCTATCCGCTTCGCGAGCGGAACCCGCGAACGGAAAAAGCGTGCATACGGATCCGTGTCTGGTGACCACGCTTTCAATTCCTTGGCATTGTACCCGTGGAGGTAAGGCTGCCCAGGTCCTCTCGGAGTCTCCCGGGCCGCTGACCAATCTTCTCGTACATGCTGCTTGTCATTGCTGCTGCGTGAGGAATTATCTGCACTCATCGCATTGCACCTCTCTTTCATCCATCGCCTTAAATATTAATAATGGAAAGGCTTCCACCGACTATCCTATCAGAAATTGCGCCCAGGGGAAACCTCGAATCGAACCTCCCAGTCCAAACTCACAGGTATATATTGGGAACACCCGTTTCCCAAGACCTTGGAACCACAACTTTTTATTTACTCCTTGTAAAGTGACAACACAAAATCTTATTATAATAGTTAACGATATCAAAAAAAGTTTATATTTTTATTCAATTAAATCCTTTTTTTATGTTTTCCAGTATCTTTTGGCTTATTTGGTTCAGAAATTGTTCATTCTTAACATCTACAATTAGGTATAAATACATAGTCAAAAGGGGAGGTACTCATGGGCAGACCTAGAATGGCAACACAACGACTGTGCAGCGAGGAAGGCTGCAAAGAGCGTCACTATGCGAAAAATCTCTGCAAGCGCCATTATCATCAAAAGAGACGGGCGGCACAAAAAAAGAAAAATGATGATATCTCTGTAACTGCTGACCTTGAGCGTATTGCTCAATTGCGTTAATAAAACAGCCCGGGGGCTGCCTTAAGGTCACCTAGACCTCTTCGTCAGCCCCCTGCTTCGTTCATTCCGACTCGCACGGAATGCAAAATTTGACGCAGGTCCCTTCCATCGGGGCGCTGCGAACCGAGATGCCCGTGCCGAACAGCTGCCGCAACCGGTAATCAATGTTTTTGAGGCCGATTCCGCCAGTCGCGCTCTTCGCCAGCAGCTGCTCCTGCCGCTCGGGCGAGATGCCGACCCCATCATCGCACACCTCGATGCAATACTGTTCATCCTCGGCATAGACGCGAATATGGATTGTGCCTCCGCCCATCCGTTTCATAATCCCATGATGCACGGCGTTCTCCACGATCGGCTGGATAGAGAGCGGCGGAATACGCAGCCTATGCGACTCAGGCAGATCGATCGTAAACTGCAGCCGGTCCCCGAACCTGATCTTTTCTATGTATAAATAAGAACGTACCAGTTGAAGCTCGCGTTCGAGCGGGACCAAAGGCTCCACATTATCGAATCGGAAGCTCTGCCGCAAATAATTGCTGAATTCGACCAGCAGCTCGCGCATCTGCTCCGGATCGTCCTCACTGAGCGAGACGAGCGAATTCAACGTGTTGAAAATAAAATGGGGTTTGATTTGCGCCTGCAAAAAAGCCATTTCCATACGGAAGCGCTCATTCGCCGAATGCTTCATCAGCAGCAGTGTCCGCACGCGGGCCCGCAGCTCGGCAGAGTCGATCGGCTTCGCCACAAAATCATTCGCCCCCGCCGAATAAGCGGCGAGCGCATCATCGGTCCGCCCCCTTCCCGTCAACATCAGAACCGGCAGCTCGAACAGGGAATGCATTTCCCGTATGCGCCGGCATACTTCCAAGCCCGACATGCCGGAGATCATCAGATTGAGCAATACGAGGTCCCAGTTCCGGAAGTGCCGAATCTGCAATAACGCTTCTTCCCCGCTGGCAACCGAGGTAAGCCGGAACCGATCAGGGGAGAGCAGATTTTCCAATACCTTCTGATGAATCGGATCATCGTCGACGATAAGAATGCAGGCCTCCCCAATCTCATCGACCGTAAAAGAAGGAGAAGGCGCGTCGAACACGATCTCTTCCGCAATCTCCCAGCCGAACTGCTCCTGATATTCCAGCGGCATCCGCACGGGAGCCGCCGCTTTGCCGTCCTCCTTCCTCATAAGTTCCCCCTCATCCCCCTGCTGTTGTTCAGCGATTGGCAGACGGAAATAGAACGTTGAGCCGCGGCCTATGGCTGACGTCACGCCAATGGTTCCGCCATGAAGCTCCACCAGCCGCTTCGTGACATTCAGACCGAGCCTTCTGTCAAAAAAAGAAGAACGATGCGGCACATCCTGCTCATACGCATTGAAGATGCCCTCCATCTCCGCTTGCGTCATTCCGCCTCCCGAATCCGAGATACGAACCTCCACTGCCTCCTCCAATGCCAGGGCCGACACCGTCACTGTGCCCTTCTTCGTATTCTTCACCGCATTATGCAGCAGCTGAGACATAATCTGCATCAAGCGCTGCTCATCAGCCAGTACCCGCGGCAGATCGTCATCCAGCTGGTTGCGTATTTCAATGTCGCGAGGCATTGTAATATAGCGGGTAATCTCGATCACAGCGGTGACGGTTCTCCTCAGATCAAGTTCTTTCACATGGATGAGCATCCTTCCTTCCTTCAATTCTGACCAATCGTGAAGATCGCTGACCAATCTGGTCATATGCTTGGCGACGAAGACAACGATATGCAAATCTTCCTCTTGCTTGACCGACAGGTTGCCGCGGTTGCCTTCCAGCAGAGATTGCGCCAAATTCGTAATCGCTAGCAGCGGCGTCTTCAATTCCTTGGCAGTCGCTGCCATAAATTCTTCATTCGAGCGCCTATGGTTCGACAAAGCTCTGGCCAATTCCTTCTCTCTGCGATAGGCAATATAATGCTGTCTTGCCTGGACGAAGACAAGCACGCAAATAAAAATGATAAAGTTCATGTACCAAAGCCGAAGCGACTCATGTGCGCCAAACACTCCGCCATATACCGCAAAACCTCCCGCCGCGAAAGCGAGCGTCAGCAGAAAGGGATACGACTTTCCGGCAACCATCGAACGGCGCACCAGCCTATAGAAAAGATAGAGATATAAGGCTAGAAATATTCCATGCGTTACCGCAGATACGGCAATGATGCCGCGGTTCTTTACGAGCAATACAGCGACGGTCCCCAGCATCGAGACGTAAGCCGCGAATCGGGCTATCTGCGGATGGACATAGCATTGCCGCCTTCGCGATGCATAGAGCAGCAGGAACAGATTCATGCCGATCGACGCCAATGTAATCAGCTTGTAACGCCAATAGAAGGACAGCATCGGCAACAGCATCGCTCCCCATTTTTCTCCGAAAATGAGAACGAACAGTATCGCGGACAAGCAAAAAAGAACAAAATATTGCCACCCGGGCTGCGGCAATCGGAACAGATAGATAAGTATCGTATGAAAAGCGCCCAGCAATAAGGTCAGTAGAATGCCCATTTCCAGCATGAGCTCAAGGTTCCGTTCCAGGTTCACTTGCTGCGGCAGTCCAAACGATATCGGCCGGGTAATGGCCCCTTGCCAGACGGAATCTGGCCGGTCGATCTGGATCATCAGATCGATAACATTGCTATTCGTATGCGCATAGGCAACATAGGAGGTGTTGTATGGCGTTTTTGAATGGAAATCGTCCGGGGAGGGCCCGCCGCTGCCAATGCGCAGGCCATTGACGATCATGCTGTGGGTACTCATAATGGATTTCACATAAAAAGAAAATATCTGTTCCGCGCTGTTGTCAAGCATAATTCGCAATCGGTACGTGCCGTATGTAGAGAAAGGCCGGGATCCCGTCCATGCGCTGTCGATTGTCCAGGGGCACGGCACTTGGATGAAGACGGGCTTGGCGCCAAGGGCCTCGATCTGGGAAGCGTTCGAAAATATCCGATCCGGATAAAATTCCCATTCCCCCTTCAATTTGACGAGGCCCACTTGTTCCCACCCGCTGCCGCGCAAATCGAGCACCCCCTGCACCGGCTTCGGTAATGCCCCGCATTCCCGGAAAAAACCGCCGGCCAGCACGACATACAGAATGGTCACGAGTGCAAAGACGAGTCGAACAACATATCGTTTTGCCATTTGCCCAATCTCCCTACTGTAGTTAAAGCTGCATTTTGGCGGTATCTTGAGAGCCGCAGCGGAGCTTGCTTCGTTTGATTCGCATCATATGTCTGTCCGCCATCTCCACAATATCGCTTAATAATGTTCCCTCCTCCGGATATACCGCATAGCCGTATGATACCGCAAAAGGAACCGCGGCCTGCTGTGCGGCCAAGGCCAGCTTGCTCATGATGCGGCTGCGGATCCCGCGCAGGTCGCGCCGGTCGGAGCAAGGCACCAAGAACACAAATTCATCGCCTCCCCACCGGACGAGCGCGGTCTCGCTGCCGCAACTATTCAGCAGCACGGTCGAGATGAGCCGCAGCACCCGATCTCCCGCATTGTGGCCATACTTGTCATTAATTTCCTTGAATCGATCGACGTCGAAGAAAAAGACTGCGGTTTTCTGTCCATTCTTGCGGTGCTTGCCAGCCAGCCTCTGAAATATTACATCGGCACTTCTGCGGTTATACGCCAATGTCAAGGGGTCGATCTCCGATTCATACTTCACGACATCATACCGTTTGCCGCATCGCCAGGCTACGCCAAGCATCAACATGGTGAGCACGGCCAACATCGGATTCATCATTTTTGCCGACATGAGGTATGCGATGAGTACAACCCATCCGCACAGCGTCATGGCAGTCACCATTATTCTGCCCGTATATTTCATGTTGATTGGTTTTCACTCCCACATGATTTGGATTTTTTACCTAAAATTTCGACTTTTTCTCATAAACATCGACTATTCTATGATGGCCTACTGAACAAATACTGAATCATCTTCCCAAGAAAAATAACCGCCGCGGAAGCAGAATCCACGACGGTCGGCGCGATTAAATGCTGTTTTTCCATTCCATGTACCAAGCAAATACTTCCCTGCTGGGTTCAATGCCTAATTCTCCTTTTAAATTGTGGCTTAGCAGTTGAAATTGCTTGATGACTTCCCCGTAGTTGCCCAACTGCGCATGAATTTTCATCAGTCCGAAATAACTGTCCTCGGTATATGGATATTTCTCCTGGATTTGTTTGTAAAGGGGCATCGCTTCCGTGTATGCATTCATCCGCATCAAACATTCGGCCACCTGCTTCGCATGATTGAACCAGATTAACCGAAGCCTCTCTTGTTCGCCTTCCGCCCACAAATATTGATGCTCAGCCAAATAATCGCCCCGGTAGGCGTTCAGCAGCTTCTGATGCTCCTGGATCGTCTCGGGAGACACCTGCGGGGCCAGGCGCATCGCCTTCTCCCATTCCTCCTTGTCCAGCTTCATGCCGCCCAATTCGAGCCGGTACCCCTCATCCATATATTTGATGTGGATTCGCAGCGCCCTCTGCTTAATGACCTGCCTGATCTGGTAAATCGTCGTATGTAAATGGGCTGATGACTTCTCAATGCGGTAATTCGGCCACAGCAAATCCAGAATCGTATCTTTGCGCAGCGTCTGCTCCCGATGGTGGAGCAAATAGGCGAATAGTTCCTGTGCTTTGACCGTCCGCCAATGAAAAGTCTTCAGTTCCTGTTGGGGAGTAATATAATGCAGATAGGACAAAGTGCACAGCATCCCCTCAAGCTGGCTGTGCTTCCCCGCATCGATGACTTGCGCCGGCTTGGCGAGCCGCTTCAGCGTCTTCTCGATCCGGGTCCGCTGCACCGGCTTCAATAAATAGTCTAACGCATTCAGCTCGAATGCCTCAACCGCATATTCGTTATATGCCGTCACAAATACGATATGAAGGTGGGGTTGAATGCGCAACAGACGTTCTGCCAGTTCCATTCCATCCATTTCCGGCATCTCGATATCCAGAAACACAAGATGAATCGTCTCCCGCTCCGCCGCTTCCAGTGCCAGATGCGGATTTTGAAATGAACCGACAATTTCAATAGACACTTCCTTTCCATCCTGTTCCTTCAACAGCTTTTCCATACGTCGCAGCGCTAGCATTTCATCATCGACAAGGATCGCTTTCATATTCCTTCCCCCTTGCAATCTTGACCGCAGCGGCCTCCCCCTCATCGGACACGCCTCGATGTGCCCCCTTGGCGGAACGGCCGGGCTCGTCCCTTCCCGCCTCCCGCATCGACGGCGCCGAAGCGGATCACGCAGCCTGCTGCTCCTCCATGGATCTCGCCGCACGACCATACGGTCATCTTCACTATAAAGGGACGGGGGAGAAAAAGAAACAGCCTGCGCCTTTTGCTTCAGACCTGAGACCTAATCCGAAAGGCACGAACGCTTTCATCTTAGTCAAATATACTAAACAATAACTGAACAAAAGCGATAATCCTAAAAAACGCCTCGGAGAGCTGCCTCCAACGCGCAATCGAGGGGGGATGATAGTTCAGCTTCTCTATGCGTTTGTCGATAACAACAGCGAAGCGGAAGCGAGCGAGCCTTCCTGGAGCAGTTATCCCGCCCGGGCCCTGCCGGGCGGGAACGCCGCTTATGACGAAGCCCGTCCGGGTCAGGACGGGCTTCAGTCTTCTTCGCGCGCCAGGCGCAGCACGTGCTCGATAAATGGCGCCTTCCGCCGCGTATACTCGACGCGATCATCCGGATACTGGCTGGCCAGTGCAAGCTTCAACTGTCTATATTGCTCCCGGACATCCGGGCGGGACCTTAAATAATCGCGGAACAGCAACTGCTCTTCCCAATGGGTATCCCCATGCCTGTAAATATGCAAATGATGCGTCCCCGCCCGCCAGCGGCCGCGCCGGAAAAATCGGCGCTCCGGCCAATCCGGCTTCGGCACATACTCGTAGCCAATCGCGGCCAGGCGCTCGATATGCGCCTCGGTCAAGTCCTCCAGCCGATGCACGCCAACCATAATATCAATGATCGGCTTCGCGCCCAATCCGGGAACCGAAGTGCTGCCGATATGCTCTACCGCTACGGCAATATCCGAGAGCGCCTCCTTGATAGCCCGCTTCTCCTGTTCGTAGTCGTGCACCCAGTCCGGGTTATAGTCACTGATGACGACCGTTTCCATCGTTATCCCCCTTTTCTTCCATTTGTTCACGCGATTCGCCCGTTCCCTGCAATCCCCTCGCGCTTCCCGGAACCGCAGCTTTCTCTAATAACGTACTCCGGCACTTCCATGCTAAGCAACTGGCCAACCCGCGGAAGCATCCCGGCCTCCAGGCGCGCGCGCTCCCAAGCGCCTGCCTTACAGCGGAAAACGCTCGGGCGAAGGAGCCGCTTCCACATAGACCCGCTGGCTCGGCAGCGCAAGCGAGACTCCCTCTTCCTCGAGAACCTCCATAATCATCAGATTGATCTGTTCCTTATGCTTCAAATATTCTGCCCATACCGTCGTCTTGGTGAAGTAATAGAAGAAGATGCCCAGACTGCTCTCATTGAACTCGCTGAATCGGACCATGATGACGGCCGGGTCTACGGCCTCGTTCTCACGCAGGCGGGCGTCCATTTTGGCGATGGCCGCCTGCAGCCGCTCGCGATCCGAATCGAGCGCGACGTTCAGGGTGAACGTGACCCGCCGCTTCCCCATCCGGCTCCAATTCGTAATCGCCTGGCCCGCCAGCGTCGCATTCGGCACCGTGACGAGCGAATGGGCGAAGGTTCGGATTTTCGAACTGCGGAACGTAATATCTTCGACCGTCCCTTCCACGCTCGGGGTCATAATCCAATCGCCCTTGGAGAAAGGCTTTTCCGTAATAATGACAATCCCGCCCAGAAAATTGCTGAGCGTGTCCTGAGCGGCCAGCGCGATCGCCAGACTGCCCAGGCCAAGCCCCGCGACCACGCCGTTAATGCTGTAGCCCCACTCCGAGGCGATCATCGTAATGGCTATGATGACGACGAGGAAGCGCAGCACCTTGGACAAAAAAGGAATCAGCATGCTCGACTCGTCGATCCCAAGCCGCGCAGACAGCCCGCTGAACAAGCTCGATGAGCGGGCCGCCATATGATAGAGTCCCCAAGCAATGAGGACGATGATGGCGTTGCGGTAAATTTTTCCGATCGCAAGCAGCAAGGCTCCGCCTGGAGGAAAGACCATTTTGCAGGCCAGATAAATGCCGACAAGGACAAAAAAACATTGCATCGGCTTCTCAAACGCCGTCAAAAAATGCGTGGCCCCCTTCGAGCGCGACAACCCGCGCACCAGCAGGGCGAACAGGTAGTTCGTGAACAGCTTGCGGAACAGCAAAAACAGCAGCAATACTCCGGCGGCGCCGATCCACCGGCTCCACTCCGTTGACTCTAACAGGCCAGGAATCCATTCATTAAGCAATTGGGTGATTCACCTCATTATCTTAAAGTTGGGTTCCATTATAACATTGACCTCTTGGATGGGAAAAGGCAGGCCGCCGGCACGGCCCGGTCAAGCCTCGGCGGCGGCATCCCAGGCGCGCAACAAAGGAAGGCGGACCTCATAGGCGTTGCGCGGATATGGGCCGAATACGGCAACCGTTCCGCCATGCGAAGCCACGATTTCCCGGGCTTCCGCCCAGCCGCCGCCTAGCCGTTCATCCCGCCCAGGCAGCCGCTCGGCCGGCCGGAGCATGCCTTCCTCGCGGCTCGGCACAACCGCTCCGCGAACGCCGTCGTTCCGAATCTGGACGACGGCCTCCTCCTCTGCCTCGAACAATCCGATTCGGATCGGTCCATAAGGCCGGCCCGCCCGCGCCGTTTCAGCTATCAGCATCTCGAACGCTTCCATGAGCCGGGTCCCGTCCCCGTATATCATCATCGGCTGCCCGCCGTCGTCCGCACAGTCCAGCGCGATCGCAAGCCTCGGCCGCTCCGGACGGGATTGGTGCTCTTCCGCGAGCTGCATCAGCAGCCGACGCACATCGACGGGATGCCACGCTTCCCGTTCGGGAACCTGAGGCAGTCTTGCCAGTTCGAACCGCCGGTTGACCGCCCGGCTCAAGTGCAGCGCCTTGTCGCGCGCAATCTGAACATAATGGCGCAGCTCCACTTCATCCCTATACCCGTCTTCCGCGATCAACTGCAAGTACCCCAGGATCGATGTCAGCGGCGTACGCACCTCATGCGACAGTTCGGTCATGAGCCTATTCATCCGCTCGGCCGCCGCATGCTGGGTCTCCCGGGCCGCAGACATCTCCCGCGACAGCCGGTTGACGGCATCCGCCGCTTCGCCTAACTCCGCCGCCGATCGTCTGACGGGAAGCGGGCTCGCAGCTTCCCCATCTGCGAGGCGGACGAGACTGTCCTTGATCTGCCCGTAATAGACCGCTTCGGCGCCGAGAAGCAACAGCAGGCCCGCGATGAACAGCACCCCGGTCCCCACCAGCGCCATGCCTTCGACATCCATGATGGAAGACAGAAGGCGGTAAAGCTTCCACAACGGTGGAATATCGACCGCATGCATTATGAAGCGCAAAGCGGCCAACCCGCACATCGTGATCGCAAAAGCGCCGCCTAACCAAATGCCAACGAGAAACAGCAGCTTCCATAGGAAGCGGGCCGCGTCTGGATGGCCTCCCCCTCGCCTCTCTATCATTCGGCCTGCTATCCGTGCTTCCCGAGGCTGGGGATTCCGTATCCGGTTTCGTACACTTCGATTCATAAGCTTCTCCCTTTCTCCATCGCATTCCGAACAAGTCAAATCCCTTTTTTCAGCAGCTTGAATATGAGTATCAGTATAGGAGCCGCTGATGAAGAGCCTGCTAACATTTCATGAAGAAAAGATGAAGAAGTGCTTAACAATTGTGATACGCGAACGAACGTCTTCCTTCCCTGACACGCCATAAAAGCCCCTGTCCTGCTCCATCGGGAGAGGACAAGGGCTTGCCGCGCTTCGGTAGATTCAAGAGCGCAGAACGGAACCCGGCTCGCTGTCAGGCCAGGCCCGCTCTGCCGGGAAGCCGCTTGCCGTTCAGCTTCCTTGGAGCATGCGCAGCAGCTCGTGGCGCTCCAGCAGCTTCCCCAGCTCCTCCCGCAGTTCCGGGGTTAGCGGCCGGGCCGGCGCCAGGACATGGGTCGGTATAGGAATGCCGGAGGCCCGGACCGCTTCCTTAATCGTATGGAAGAACGGGGCTTCTAACGGATACACCTCAGACACGATCCGGAACAGCTTCCGCTGAGTATCGGCGATGGCCGCCAGATCGCTGCGCCGGTAGGCCTCGTACAGCCCGCATGTCAGATGCGGCGCGAAGTTCGCGCTCGCCGGAACCGCGCCGTCGCCTCCCGCGATCAGCGTCTCCAGCAGAAGATGATCGTAGCCGGCGAACACCGCGAACTCCGGCCGCTGCCCCTTCACATCGCGGATCACCTCCAAAATCGGCTCGATCTGCTGCACCGTCTGCTTGACTCCGGCAATGTTGGGATACGCCGCGGCCAATGCAGCCACGATGGACGGCTTCACCTCTTGCCCGGTCAGGCCCGGATAATTGTAAATGTATACCGGCAGCGACACCGATTCGGCGATGTCGGCATAATGACGGTACAGCTGCTCGCCGCTTAGCTTCGCGGCGTACGGATTGAGGACGACGACCGCATCCGCGCCGGCCGACTCGGCGTGGCGGCTGAGCTCGATTGCTTCGTCTGTGCGGCTCGAGCCGGTTCCGATGAGAACCGGAAGGCGACCGTTCGTATACCGGATCGCGAATTCAGCGACCTGCTTACGCTGCTCAGCCGACATGTGAAAGAATTCACCCGCTGAGCCGAGAAAAAACAAGCCATGAACGCCGGCTTCCGTCAAATAATCAATCATCCGCCCCATGCCCGCGGTATCGAGCTGACCGTGCTCGTCGAATACCGTAATGACCGGCGGAATAATCCCCTGCAATGCACTGCGTTGCTTCATGCTTAATCGCTCCTTCATCTGCTGTAGATCTGCGTAGTTGGCCGGGACGAGTCGGCGGATTATGGAATGAACGTACGTCTAAGCCTCGTTCGTGTTATCGATAACATTAATGGTCGAAAAAATTTTCTCCGTCCCGCTTCCGTATCGCGCCGCCAACATGAGTTCACTCGATCAGGGAGCCCTTCGCGGCGGTGCCCGACAATATCCCTTCTACTGTAACTTTAGCATAGCGTCTGATCCGATGCCAGGCCACATTATGGACATCTGATGACATTCGCCGCGCCGCTGCGGTCCAGAGGAGCTTCTAGCCGACCGGGCGAGCGAGCCCCGACTCCTTGGCCGGCACCGGGGCTCGCTCCGCGAGTCACGGCAGCAGCCGATCATCGAAGCGGCTCGGGGGCAGACCAGCCACTTGGGGCTCGACGCGGAATACGCCGCCCGCATAAGGCTGCTGCTCGAGCTGCTCCTCCTTCATCCCGGTACGCGCTGTCGTGACATACAGCTCGCGGTACGAAGGGCCGCCGAAGCAGAGCGAGGTCGTATGCGCCGCAGGAATCGGCACGGCTGCGAGCTGCTCTCCCGTCTCCGGATTCCAGCGCGTAATACGGGCGCCGCCCCAATGAGCCACCCATACCATCCCCTCGGCGTCGACGGTCATCCCGTCGGGAATCCCTTCTCCATCGGAGATGCGGATGACGGGACGGCGGTTGCCGAGTTCGCCCCGCGCCACATCATAGTCGAACGCATCGACCCGTATCGTCGGGGTATCGATATAATACATCGTTCCGCCGTCCGGACTCCAGCCCATCCCGTTCGACAGCGTGATGCCTTCCAACAGGGTGACGACCTTGCCATCCGGATCCAATCGGTAGAGGGAAGCCTCCCCTTCTCCCTTGGACAGGCTCAGCTTTCCTTCGATTAGGCTGAGCGTTCCCGCCAGCAGACGGCCTGCCGGATCACATTTCGCGTCATTGAACCTCATCTGTCCCGAATGAAGAACCGGGTCGCCGATACGGCCGAGTTCCTTCGTATCCGGGTGAACGAAATAGAAGCCGTCCTGCAGCACGCACAGCAGGCGACGCCCCGATTCCGTCAAGGCGACGGCGCCGGCATAGCTGGGCACGGCCATCGTCTCCCGCTTCCCGGATGCAGGCTCAGCATAATGGATCGCCCTTCCCGTAATATCAACCCAGTAGAGGCGCTGCGTGCGCTCATCCCATACCGGCCCTTCGCCGAGCGCCGCTCTGTCATCATATAACATCTCCGCTTTCATCGTATGCGTTCCTCCATCTCCCCTTTCCCACATCCTACCATAGATTGCCGTGTTCGTCCCTGTTTTTTCCCCCAATGCCGGCAGGGACGCGATCAGCCATCACGTCCCTGTCCCATAACTGCGATTGTATGAAAGATAGAGCCTCCCCTTTTACTTCGCGCAGGCGGTTGCCGGATTGCGGCTGCCGTAGTAAGCCGCATAGGTCTTGTACCCGCCGCTCAGGTTCATGCTCTCGAAGCCGTGCTGATCAAGAATGCGGGTGGCCAGATAGCCGCGCAGCCCGACCTGGCAGCTGACGACAATCGGCCGATCCTGCGGCAGCTCGTCCAGCCGGCTGCGGAGATCGCCCAGCGGAATATGGATCGAGCCTTCGATATAGCCCGCTTCGCGCTCGGCGGACTCCCTTACGTCAATGAGGCAGGCGCCATCGCGCACCATCCGGTCGATCTGGTCGTAGTGGACGACTTTCACTTCGCCGTCAACCACATGGGAGGCGACATAGCCGAGCATATTGACCGGATCCTTCGCCGACGAATAGGGAGGCGCATAGGCCAATTCAAGATCGGGCAGGTCGTGCACGGCCAGATTGCCCTTGATGGCGGTGGCCACCACGTCGATCCGCTTGTCCACGCCCTGCTTGCCGACGCCCTGAACTCCGTAAATAGCGCCCGTCTCCGGATGGAAGGTCAGCTTGAGCGAGATAGGCGACCCGCCAGGGTAGTACCCGGCATGAGAAGCCGGATGAATATGGACGGATTCATACGGTACGCCCAGCTTCCGGAGCGTCTTCGCATTGCTGCCCGCCGCCGCAACCGTCAGATCGAATACCTTTGCCACCGCGGTCCCTAGGGTGCCCCGGTATGGCTGGCCCTTCCCGCAAATGTTGTCCGCGACCAGTCTGCCCTGACGGTTCGCCGGCCAGGCGAGCGGCACCATGGCCGGCGTGCCGTGAATGTAATCCTTCACTTCAATGGCGTCGCCGATCGCCCAAATATCGGGATCCTCCGTGCGCAAATATTCATCGACGAGAATGCCCCCTCTCTCGCCGAGCGCCAGCCCCGCCGATCGGGCAAGCTCATTCTCTGGCCGGACACCGATAGACAGGATCGTCATATCCGTCGGCAGCACGCGCCCGCTGGCGAGAACGACGGACCGCCCCTCGTCCCGGAACGCGTTGACCACGTCCCCCAATATCAGTTCAATTCCTTTGTCCCGAAGATGATGATGCACGATGGCCGCCATTTCCGGATCGAGCGGCGCCATGACTTGATCGGCCATTTCAACGACAGTTACCGCGATGCCGCGATGGGCCAGATTATCCGCCATCTCCAGGCCGATGAAGCCGCCGCCGACTATGACGGCCCGCTCTGGCGATGTCTCGTCCACATGCCGCTTAATCCGGTCCGTGTCCGGAATGCTTCGCAGCGTGAACGTCCGCTTCGCCTCCTTCAACCCTTCGATCGGCGGCACGATAGGCTTCGCCCCCGGAGACAAAATCAACGTGTCATACGCTTCCTCGTACTGCTCTCCCGTCTTGACGTTCCGAACGGAGACGATATGGCGATCCCGATCGATGGCCGTCACTTCCTGCTCTGTACGAATATCGAGCCGGAACCGCGTCGACATGCCTTGGGCGGTCTGCACGAGCAGAGACTGCCGCTTCGGAATGACGCCGCCAATATAATACGGAAGCCCGCAGTTCGCGTACGAAATATGCTCCCCTCGCTCGAACATAATGATCTCCGCATGCTCATCCAGACGTCGCAGCCGGGCAGCCGCCGTCGCGCCGCCCGCCACCCCGCCGACAATCACAATTTTGCGCTGTTTCATCTTCCATCCACTCCTCATATACCCCTTCGGGTATGCAATAATATAAAAAAAGAGATTATTTCCGCGGTCCCGTCCATCGGTTCATGCCCCCGCGCACATTGACGACATCCGCATAACCATGCCGCCGCAGCAGTCCGGCCGCCCGGACGCTTCGCATCCCGCTCTGGCAGATGACATACAGCTTCTTCCCCTGCGGGATGCCGCTCACCTTGGCCGCAAGCCCGGACAGAGGCCGGTTCAGCGCGGAGGGAATATGGCCTTGGGCATACTCCGAAGGCTCACGCACATCCACGATGACCGCATCCTGCAGCGGCAGCAGCGCTTGGAGCTGCTGCGCCGTAATCGAAGAAGATTTATTCGCCCGGAACTTGAAGAGCCATCCGAACATATCAGCTCCTCCTTTATCATTTTATATACCCCTATGGGTATATTACCATCATTCCCTCCCCCCGTCAATGCGGAAGACCGGCCTATCCCCCATGGGCCTCCATCAGAGAGACTGCCTCAGGCGGGCCATCAGCGGACGCACGGCTTCAGGCAGGCCTTCATCCGGCCCGCCTCCGCTTTATGCTTTGTCGAAATAAAAATCGGTGTTCATGTAGACATAAGGATCCTGCGGCGCATCGATCAGTCGAATGCCGCCGTCCTTTACTTCCAGCTTCATCACTTCCGTGCCCTCATCCAGCTTCAGCTTCGACAACGTGCCGGTCACTTCAATCCAGCTGTCATCGGTGAACCGTGCCGCATCAGGCACTTCGATCATGATGCCGTACGGGAACGCATCGGCCGCGCAGCATTCCAGGGCGAAACGCACGACGGCGAACCGGTTCCGCCCCATCCCCTCGCCCCGGTGCACGAAGCCCCGCAGCGTAAGCGTCTTGCCTTGGAACTGTTCCTTATACAGATCGAGCGTCGTAATCGTCTCGATGAACAGCTTCTCCGGGATCCCGATCTCCTTCTCTTGGACAAGCTTGGCCGCATGCTTCGCATAGATCAGCGTGTAACGGTCATAAGGGAATCGGCCATCCCACAGCTTCTCTTCCTCCTGCTCGGCTGCTTGTTCCACAACGTCCGGCTCACCCGCTTCATTCCGCATCGCGCCAGGCGAATCCACCATCACGAGCAGAAGCTCTGATGCTGACGTTCCGTCCGCCCGCGTCCCAGAGGACCGCCCCTCCGTGCCCGGCATCCGATCCCGCTCCGGGCCCCTCGTCCGCTCCTGGGCGATGGAATATTGCACGCCTTTTTTCTCCGCCATCGCGCTGCCAAGCGAGGAGACCGGGAGCAGCAGAGCCGCCGCCAAGGGGAGCACAAATACGAGGGACCATCCTGCCTGTCTTCCGATGCGGAAGCCGCCCGGGTGATGAGCACAGCCGCAGTCCGCATGTCCGCCTCCGTCCCTGCCGCCATGGGCGCTTCCGTATGGACATGCGAAATCACTCCTTATCGGGATGAAAGTAAAGGAACCGGCTGGGCATGATGAAGCCGGCGGATATTACATGAACAGAGCCTGCCATAGAAGCGAACAGGCCAACACCGTGACCGCGATCAGGAGACTGAGTCCGGCGACGAACCGGATGCGGAATACACCGGCCAGCATCAGCGATGTCTTCAGATCCAGCATCGGTCCGAAGACAAGGAAAGTCAGCAGCGGCCCCGCCGCTAACATGGAACTGAATGAAGCGGCGATGAATGCATCCGATGTCGAGCAGAGCGAGATAAGATACGCGAAGCCCATCATGAACAGATGGGAGCCGGCTCCCTCCGGCACGGCAGATGCCAGCCAATCCCGCCCGATTCCGCTCTGAATGAATGCCGTAATGAACGCGCCCATCAACAAATATTTCCCCATATTAAGGAACTCGTCCCCCGCATGGTAGACACTCGCTTGCAGCTTGGTTCACAGCGAGGCCTTCGCCGGATACTGATGTCCGGCACGCTCCGGTACATCATCCCCGTGCCGGCACCCTCCCCCATGGTCTCCCGGTGCTTCCTTGAGCGGATTGCGCAAACGCCAGCCCCATCCGGTAATAAGCCATCTCAGGCTGGCTGCGGAAAGCCATCGACGTCGAGGCGAACACGATCGGGTTGATGATCGGCGAAGCCAGAATGTACGGTACCCCGACGTAGACGGGCATTCCTTTCTGAATGAGCCCCCGTACGACGGGCACCATCCCGCATTCGCATAGAGGCAGGAGCACCCCAATCAGTGAGGCGGTCACCACTCCGGCCAACGGATGGCGCGGAATCCAGCGCGCAATGTACCCTTCCGGCACAAATTCATGCAAAACGGCCGAAACCGCCACGCCGAGCATAAGAAAGGGCAACGCCTCGATGACCAGACTGATGCCGATTGTCGTTGCGCTGCCCAGAAAAGCCGGATCGACCGGAACAGATACTTCAGCCAGGCGCTGATTGGTGAACACAAGATACAGCACGGCAGCGCAGACAACCGTTACGGCGTATGTGCCATAACGGAACAGGACATTCATAAAAAGTTACCTCCCCTATTGCGGCTGCTCTCCGGAACGGCAAGGCCGAATGGAGAACTTGTCCCATACCATTCCGAATTATTAGTAATTATTACGATTAACAAAAACAAAGCCAGCGTACCACGCCCCGCCCGCTCCATCAAGCCCGTATTCGCTTTTTTGCAAAACCTGAACATGATAAACCGGCATCCCGAACAAAAAAAGAACTATCTCCGGCGCCTCATCGTGAGACAGGGGACAGTTCTTCTTCCCGATATGCTTTTCCAGATGCTTCTTCCTATAGTCCGTCTGCTAGTCAACTTGGCGAAGAATCAGATATAAAATGATGCCCAGCGGGCCAAGCAAAAAGACGACGATCGCCCACAAGCAGCCGACCTGCTTCCCCTTGCGCTGCGTCGCTTCCCCCCATATCCAGAACAGGCATACCCAACTCAGCACCCAGATCAAAAAACCAATCACTAAGCATTCCTCCCGTCGCTGCATCTTGCTGGAGGCGTCGAATCCTGCAGCCTGCCTGCGCCGAAATCCGCTTCTCGAATACTCCTCTCTATTATTTATGTACGCGTATACGCAAATAGTGACCGAAATAGGCAGATGCAACGAAAAGCCGGCCTGCAAGCAGCGTGCTTACAGGCCGGCCAATCCAACCTTTTTCTGTTTTTACGATATCGTTCCGCTGTTCCGTTTCATATCGAAGCGATAAAACTCGAAGTGTATACGATAACGTTATGAAAAGCTGGCGTTGATCGAGATAAGAACACGTTTTTTGGTGCGGTTATTTCTTGCCTCGAGCCTCCACTCCAGCTTATTCTGGGCGGAGTACATCACCGCTTTTTCGACGCAAAAAGTCTGGTTGCCCAATACCCTGAGCAGGCGCTGGGTTCCCGCTTTTACCGCTTGAGGCATATTCGCATAAGAATACGTCAAATTAATACTCGAGACATCGCCGCCATCAAAAGTTACTGAAAACGCATTTCCGCCCAAAGAAGTAACCACCTTGCGTCCGGTGCGGCAGGTACGCTGCGCATGATTGAATGTAACGTTCTGTGCCGGATCCAGTTCCTTCACCGCCTGGGCAGCCGCCGACCTGAATGCCTCTCCGACTTGCTCTGCCTTCATATGCAGGATCGCCATGGATACTTCCCCCGCCTGACCCGTCACCTGCGCCTGATTCCCTTCCGCGTCCGACAGAAAGTACAGCCCGTCAGGTCCTAAGCTTACACTTGTCCACGACATTTTCGTCTCTGTCGAACCGGACAATTCCTGGAATAATCTATCTAACTTTTTCAAAATTCCCTTATCCAATTGCTCCGGCTTTATCTCTACATCCGCGCCCCTCTGATCCGCCGCTGCAGGCGCAACCAGGGCGGCATAGCCGCCCGCTGGCGATGTCGCGATCAGCATGCACAATATTGCCAACATGGGACTCATTTTGCGATAGGATGCCATCGTATGATTTCCTCCTTAATTTATGTACCTACTTAATAGATTCATAAGCCAAGGAAAAAGTTTGCCAGTAACCAAATTTTTCTTCGCATCCTTCTTACGTTCTTATCATGTTCACACTGCGTTCTCATCTGTTCTCGTTTTCGAGCCTTTATACTGATATCCCCTGTTCCGTTAGTAGCCCTTTGCGTCGCTATCCCGTTCCATCAGTATGCCTTTGCCCCGCTATCCCATTCCGTCAGCAGCCCTTTGCGTCGATATCCCATTCCGTCAGCATGCCTTTGCCCCGCTATCCCGTTCCATCAGTATGCCTTTGCCCCGCTATCCCATTCCGTCAGCAGCCCTTTGCTTCACTATCCCGTTCCGTCAGCAGCCCTTTGCTTCACTATCCCGTTCCGTCAGCGTGCCTTTGGGTCGCTATCCCATTCCGTTAGCAAATAATCAAATTCTTCAAAATCAGGAGGAGGTTCCTCTATGAGAAAAAAACAAGTCTGATCGTCTATGGATAGAGTCGCGCACAACCGCCTAATTGAGTCCTGATCTCCGCTTTTTCCATGCTTCTGACGCAACGGGATAATGAGCACAAGAGAGCTGGCAGAGTACCCCACCTGATCGACAAACGGAAAGGATACGATGCTCCCTATTGGCTTTTTCCCTGTAACGTGATAAATTCTGGCTGCTGAGTGAAGGGGATAGCGGAATAAAGAGCCGCACAACGACCGAACCGGGCGCAAAACAACAAATAATCCCGGCCACCCGGCCGGGATTAGCTGCAGCGCACGCTGGCGCTGCATTGATATTATTACAATCGATCACGATACAAGCTTCAAGCCGATGGCTGCTCCCAACACCATGCAAATAAAGACAATCCTCTTCCAATCCTTCGATTCCCCGTAGGCCAGCATGCCGACAATGGCGCCGCCCGATGCGCCGATACCGGTCCAAATCGCATAGGCTGTCCCCATCGGCAGCGTCTCCATGGCAAAAGCCAAGAAGGCAAAGCTCGCTCCGAACCCAATCATCATGTATATTACGGATTGCCATGTTTTTTCCGCATGGAATTTGTTAATCATCGTTACGCCAACCATTTCACATATCCCTGCCAACAGCAGCGAGATCCATGCCATTAAGCCTCAGCTCCTTCCTTATCCTTCTCCTTCGTAACCATTTTCAGGCCGATTACCCCGCCGAGGAGCAAGAGAATAAGAAGAACCTTCGGCACGCTGAACGGTTCGCCGAAGAAGACAATATCGGAGAAGACCGTTCCAGCGGTCCCCAGACCGACGAACACCGCGTATACGGTGCCGACCGGCAGCCTCTTCCCCGCCATGATCATGACATAGAAGCTGATGAGGATGGCAATTATGGTGCCTATCCATTCCCATACATTGCTGGCATGCTTCAAGCCAATCACCCAAAATACTTCAAAAAAAGCAGCGATAAATACTTTGATCCAATGAATATTCATACTCTCACCTCTCCTGTTGCCCGTCTCTCTACGTAGCATGGCTTATCCACTTCACCGCCGCCCGATTACGGAGCGATGCTGCGCCGGAACATCGTCCACGACGCTTCCAGTCTCTTTTTGAAACGCACCGGCCCCCCAAGCAGCATTTCCACCAGCACCCCGTCCAGCAAGCACATGAAGGCGGACGTGACGGTGTGCACCTCGAGCTTGGCCAGCTGCCCTCTCGCCATTCCTTGTTCACAGACTTCGGCCAGCAGGCGTTCCATCTCGTCCAGATAACCATTAACCCGCTCCATAACCGGGTCCAGCAGCGGCGGCGGGGGAAAGAACATCATGCGAAGCAGGAACTTCACGCGGCTGTCGTTCTGATATCGTTCCTCGTAATCGATAATCAGGCCATACAGTTGATCCCCAATTGGTTTCCGCTCCCCCTGCTGAGCGAAATAATCCCTCAACCGCTCCAATTGATCGGCGACCGCCTTGTCGATGACACTTAAGAATAGATCATCCTTGTTCTTGAAATGCGCGTAAATCGAAGGCGTTCGAATACCGACTTGACGGGCAATATCGGACAGAGCGGCTCCTTCGTATCCGCTCTCGGCGAAATGCTCCAACGCAGCTTCCAAAATACGACTGGCCGTCATAAGTAATACCTCCAATTCATTTACCTAACTAACGTTAGTTAGATTTTTTCACATTCGAGTTTGATTGTCAAGGCTTTGCGCCCGCGTGTTCAATGGCGTCATTCCGGTGTAAATAATGCTGGAAGGTTATTATCGCTCAATCTATGTGAACAGGTGGTGCGTACGGCCTATGCAGAGCATTCCGTTAGATGAGAAAACATTGAATACCGCATTGCATCAATTTATTTTTCCCTTTTCAATGAAAAAGACGGCCTTCGCAAGTGTGGAGACGCAGCTGCTGCATGAAGGGTTTGTCCCGTTTTGCTTGTCTGATTCCTCGCAGGAGACCGCTTTTTACGGGCCTCATCATGCAGTGTCCCATCATTTGATGGAAAGCATGTTTTTGCCCTACACGAACTATATTTTGTTTCCGGATTCTCTGCCGGACCGGGAAGGCTTCCAGCGCTATTCCAAAACCTTCGGGACACTCTGCTTGTTCCAAATGGCATATGCCAAGCTGCAGGCCGTCATCCGGTCGGTCGACGTTATTCTGTGTCCGTTTGACGTAGCGCTGGTTACGATTCGCACCGAGGTGCAGGATACCTGCTATCTGAGCCATGCCCTTGAATTCGCCAAGCGCTTCCGTTCGCTTCAGAACCGGGAGTTGAATGATCGGCGCTCCTTCATCCATTCCTTGGATACAGGCAGCACTTATCGGGAGACGCGCGAATTCATGAGCAAGGAACTGACACCGGGTCTGTTCGATTGGATCGAACGGGAGGATCAGCCGTCCGGAGCCTTCGAGAAACTTCCTTTTCTCATTAACGAGCGCATGTTCACTATCGGCTTCTACGCGCTTGAGTCGGGAGACCGACAATCGATTCATGCGTCCGATTTGTTCCGCTCCGCGAAGCTGAACGGAATCGATGAGGCCGGCAACCCGTTCATCCGGGCAAGCGATCTTGGCTATGTGAAGGCCTATACCGCCGCGCGCACCTATACTCGTTGGGCGCCTCACACCTATTACATCGTCGATGAGCATGTGCTGAGCTGCATGACAAATGCTTCCGAGGAGGTAGCCGCCGAATTGGCCAACGAGATGTATGGCCGGTATTATTATGCTTTTATATTGAACTTATTTCATAAAATCGTATTGCTGAAGCTATCCAACCAGCATGTCCATCTTCAGGTGGGCAAGAACGAGGATACGGTCAAGGAACTGATCCGCGACATTACGCTCTTCTCCTCTAAATATTACTTCCGCGAGATGGCAGCGGAATCGCAATTGCGCGATATTTTCTGCCTCATCCGCGAACAATACGGGAATGATGCGCTGCTGAATGATGTCAAGCGAACTCTGTCGGATCTGTATGAATTCCAGGCGAATACAACGGGCCGCCGCTCCGGCTATATGCTGCAGATACTGACTATTTACACGGTCATTAGCGGGATATACGGGATGAATCAGATCATCGACGACTTGGAGTACCCGATGAAATGGAAGCGGTTATCCGAATATTCTTTTTTCGAATATTTAGCGATGGGCGTTATTTTTTCGGGAATCGCCGTCAGCATCACGCTGGCCGTCTCCGCGCTCTGGCATCTGTTCAAGGAACTGCAGCGGCGCCGGGACTCGTAAACGGATAATCTTCTTCCGCCTAGAAAGGCAATCACCCGCCTTCCCTTACGGGACAGCGGGTGATTCATGGGGGTCTGATCTTAGGCGGGCTGTAAATCAAGCCAAGCGGTTCCTGTTCAGTTAGCCGGGGCTTCTCGCACAGCGGAAGCTCGCCCGCCTCCGCTACGCGGATCGTCGATTCCATGCCATTCCTTCATCCATATTCGTCATGAACGAACTCATGATGACTGTTAGCTTGAGGTTATTATAGAGGACGGGGATTGGAAACGGTAAAAAATTCGATTTATGCATAATTTCTCATGCTTGCGCAACACTAACCAAGTATGCAACTATCAACAACACTTAGGAGGAACACACGATGTACAATACATCTATCTCATCCCAAATCAATCAGTGCGAGCAAATCATTGCTCAAATGATGCGCCAAACGCAGCAAGCATCGCAAATGTACCAGCAATTGATGCAGCAGGAGCAGCAAAACGCTTCCCGCCTGGAAGAGCTGGCTCAGCGCGAGCGCCAAGCGGTGCAAATTATCCAGACGGCGCTGCAAGGCCATCAGACGGCGATGCAGCAAATGCAGCAAGTGACCCAGCTCTGCCAGCAAATGGAGCAATCGATGCAAAGCGCCGCCAACCTTAGCTATGTTCAGCCGTCCTACGGGGCGAGCTCCTACACGAATCGCGCCTACTAAGGCGGATTCCCCGCATGTATCGGGCCGCTCCTCATTGAGGAAGCGGCCCGTAACCTGCATCGCCCCAAACGCTATATTCGTGCGGGCGTCTGAATTCCGATCATGTGCAGCCCTTGGCGGAGCACGTTCGAGACGGCGGCGGTCAGCGCCAGCTTCGTTCTTCTCGCTTCCGAATCGTCGACCAGAATCGGCTCATGATGATAGAAGCGGTTGAACTGCTTCGCCACCTCCAGCAGCATGCGCACGAACAGCGAAGGCTCGTTGTGCAGGACCGCGGCGGCGAGCGTCTCCTCGAATTGGGACAGGGTCTTCACGCAGGCCCATGCTTCCGGGCCGGACAGATGCAGGCCTTGAAGCGGCGCAGCGGCTGCTGCGGCTTCATCCTGTGCACCCGCAACATCCGTCTCCTGCCCCTTCTCTAACAGGCGCAGCGTGCGCGCGTAAGTGTACTGCATATAAGGGGCCGTCTCCCCTTCGAAGCGCAGCGCCTCGTCCAGTTGGAAGTCCACGCTCAGCATCCGGTTGTTCTTCACGTCGCCGAACACGATCGCTCCGACCCCGATCGCCTCCGCGATGCCCTTTTTGTCCGGGGACTGCGGATTTTTTTCCTCGACAATCGCCATCGCTTTGGCGACCGCCTCATTCAACACCTCATCCAGAAAGACGACCTTGCCTCTTCGCGTCGACATTTTCTTGCCGTTGAAGGTCATCAAGCCAAAGGCGACATGCTCGCAATCCTCCGCCCAAGCATACCCCATCTTGCGAAGCACCGCGTACACTTGGCGGAAATGAAGCTGTTGCTCCGCGCCGACCACATACAGCAGCTTGTCGGCGCCCATCACTTCCTTCCGGTAGATCGCCGTAGCCAGATCGCGCGTCGGATAGATTGTCGTGCCGTTCGATTTCAGGATGAGACAAGGCGGCATGCCTTCCTCATCGAGACGGACGACCATGGCGCCGTCGCTCTCTTCCAGCAGGCCAAGTTCGGTCAGCCGCTCCACGACCGCCCCCATCTTGTCGTTGTAAAAGCTCTCGCCGAGCACATGATCGAACTGAACGCCCAGCCGCTCGTACACCCGGTTGAATTCCTCCATGCTCACATCGACGAAATACGACCATAACGCCAGCGTCTCCGCATCCCCCTGCTCCAGCTTGCGGAACCATTCGCGCGCCTCGTCCTCCAGCTCCGGCTGCCGCTCCGCTTCCTCGTGGAATCTCACATACAGCTTCAGGCTCTCCTCGATCGGCTGGCGGCGCAGCGCCTCTTCATCGCCCCAATGCCGGTAAGCCGCGATCAGCTTGCCGAATTGAGTGCCCCAATCGCCGAGATGGTTCACCTTCTCCACCTCGTACCCGGCCTGCTTATACAGATTGGCCAGTGCATTGCCGATGACGGTGGAGCGCAAATGCCCGATGCCGAACGGCTTCGCGATATTCGGAGACGACATGTCAATAACGACCCGCTTGCCGGCTCCGATCTGCAAGCGTCCGTAGCCGGGCTGGAGCATGCGTCCGAGCAGCTTCGGCGCCTGGACGGCCGGATCGAAGAACAGATTGAGGTATCCGCCGGCCGCTTCGGCGCGGACTCCGTCACGGCCCCGCTCATTCACCTGCGCGGCGATCTCGGCCGCAATCTGATGCGGGGCCTGTCTGCGCCGCTTCGCCAGCGGGAAGCAAGGATAAGCATAATCGCCCAGCTCCGGCTTCGGCGGCAGCTCCAGACTGCGCAGCAGTTCCTCCATCGGCAATTGGACGAATGGTTGCAGCAGCTCGGCTGCAGTGTGTTTTAACATGACGACAACCTCCATTACCTATTCATGAAAATAGTAAAAAGCCCCCGTCTGCAAAGAGACGGAGGCATTGGATCCGTGGTACCACTCTCATTGAACCGGGCATGCGAATGCCAGGTTCCCCTTATTCCCGAATAACGGCAGCGCCGGAATGCCCTACTTCACGACACTCCGCCATGGTACGCGGCGGATTCGGTTCAGGCATTCAACTCCCGGGTCCGCTTCCCTGACGCTGCCGTGCCGGCTTCCACCTGTTCCGGCTCTCTGCTGACGGCTCCACGTTCGGTACTCTCCCGATCATCGTCTTCTGATATGCGGTTAATGTCGTTCATTATATCGTGCGCGAGCCGAGAAATCAACATTTCCGTTCCATTCGGGCGGAAAAGCCTGCCAATCCGTCCCCTTGGCGCCGGGCGGACGGCTTCAGCTCCAGCAACGCAAGAGGCGTTCGCGTCGTGATCGCATCAACGCCCATGCCGATATACCGCTTGAACTCATCTGGCGCGTTGACCGTGTACACCCAGACCGCCAATTGGCGCTCATGCGCCGCTTCCACCAGTTCCATGCGGCATGTCCGGTAATCCATGTTCAAGCCGTAAGCGGAGCAGCGCAGCGCTTCTTCGCATACCCGCCGCGCGAACGCTGCGTAATCGGCGACATCCGCTTCGCATAACTTATCCGGAGTATTATATACAACGCGAATGCCGTCATAATTTCCTGCAATCCCGGCGCTGCACCCCGTGACGAACACCTGCTTCTCCATACCGTGCCTGTGAACGCATTCCATCGCCGGAGCCACCGTATGCTCATTTTTGATATCCAGATTGAGCTTGATGCTCCGCTGCTTCGCGATATCAAGAATGCGGTCGAGCTTCACGATATCCCGATGCGCATAGACAGGACTTAATAGAATCCGGTTCTCCGCCCGGTTCAATTGCTCATACGTGTACCTGTCCAGCAAGGGAGACGCGTCGTGCAGCAGAACGACGGTCCCGTCGGCGGCCGCCCGCAGATCGATCTCGACGATATCGGCGCCCGATTGCACTCCTTCCCAGAACGACTCCAGCGTATTGTCCGGAGCCGCTCCTCCCCCGGTATGCGCGCCAACCATAGGAAAATTCCGTGTCACGGAAATCCCTCCTCTTTTATTGCCGTGTCACGCGGGCAATGATCTGCTCCAGATCGATCTCAAGGAGCGACTGCAGCCGCAAATCGGCCTGCTCGAACGCAAATCCTTGTGTGAGCGCATTCGGCACCACAACGCAATAGACGCCCGCGGCTTTGGCGGCCTGAAGCCCGAACAGCGAATCCTCGAACGCGATCGCTTCCTGCGGCCCGATGCTCAACCCGGCCAAGGCTTCGCGATAGATTTGGGGATCCGGCTTCGAGCGGATCACGTCCTCCTTCGTTCGGATGCAATCGAAATAATCCAGCAGACCGTATTTTTTCACATAGCCGACAGCCCAATCGTAATGAGCGCTGGTCGCTAGTCCGATGCGGAGTCCGCGCCGCTTGCCCTCCTCCAGCTTCTCGATGACGCCCGGCAACAAGTCTGCCGTGGCGATCATGCCGCGGAAGACTTCTCCGTGGCGGGACCGAATCTCGTCGTGATCAAGCGGAGCACCAATCGCCTGCTCCAGATGGCGGCAAGCGCGCTGCACCGAGTCGGCCGATCCCGTCCATTGGCTCCATACGTCCAAGGGCATCTCATAATGATACTGCCTGCAAATTTCTTGAAAAGCGATAAATTCGGTCGTTTCCGTATCCAAGATGAGTCCGTCAAAATCGAACAAGATCGCTTTAATCACCGCTTCTCCCCACCTGTCTCTCCCTCTGTGAACGTGCTTTACTATAACGAGCTTTGCTGTGATCGTGTTATGCTGTGAGCTGCTTTGCTGTGACGTGCTTTATTGTGAACGAATTTTATGACAAACGCGAACGCTCCGCCACAAATTCGGCCAGCAAGCGGGCTCCGTAGCCTGTGGCGCCAGCCGCGACGTACCCGGCCGTGGACGCGGCCTCCTTCATGGCCGCCATATCAATATGAGCCCAGCTCATGGACGGATGCACGAACCGGCGCAGGAACAATGCCGCGGTAATCGCTCCGGCCTCGCCGACCCGGCTGATATTGCACAGATCCGCATAATCGCTTGCCAAGTAGCCCGCATATTCCTCGGCGAGCGGAAGCTCCCATACCTTCTCCCCCGTGAGCCGGCCCAGGCTCCGAAGCGTCGTGACGGTAGGCTCGTCGCCCCAGATCCCGGCATACTTCGAGCCGAGCGCGCCTTGGCAGGAATACGTCAGCGTCGCCATATCGACCACTTCCTTCGCGCCGATCGCATGCGCATGAAGCAACGCGTCCGCCAGAACGAGCCGGCCTTCCGAATCGGTATTGCCGACCTGAACCGAGACGCCGTTCGGATACGTCAAGACATCTCCCGGCAACAGCGCCCCGCCGTCCGGCATATTCTCGGCGGCGGGGATGATCGCGGCTACATTGGCCCGCACTTCACGTCGGCGGATAATCTCCATCGCCCCGATGACGGCGGCCGCCCCGCCCATATCGATTCGCATATCGCTAATATCATGATCCCGCTTCAGGCTGATTCCGCCCGTATCGAACGTAATTCCTTTCCCGACGAGCGCGATAAGCTCCTTGGACGGATCGGTGCAATAGCGCAATTCGATCAGGACAGGCGGATGGGCGCTTCCTTGACCGACGCCGATCAACCCGCACATCTGCCGCGCAGCCAGCTCCTCTCCTTCGTAGCATGCCACCTGCACGCCGCTGGCGGCGAACCGCTCCGCCACGCGCTCCGCGAGCGTCTTCGGCCGCAGATGATTGGCCGGCTCGTTGCCGATATCGCGCGCGAAGGCGATACCCGCGGCGCGCGCTTCTCCAAGCGCAATCGCCTCCTCCAGACCGGGCTCAGGCCCGGGCTGGAAATGGACGCTCTCCATGCAGCGGACCGCTTTGCGCGATGTATACTTGTCGAAGGCATACGTTCCCAGCAGCCAGCCTTCGACCCAGGCGGCCGCCGCCTCCCGCGTGTCGCCGATCCCCTGGCATCCGTCCATGGCTACCGCGGCGGTGCGCAGCTTGTGCTGCTCTGCGGCGCGCGCCGCGTTGCCGGCAGCCTCGCGCAAGCGTTCCGGTTCGAACGACTGCCGGCTTCCGAGCCCGGCGAGCAGCAGATGCTGCTCATCCTGCCTGTCGTAATACCAGGTGACAGCCCCGCGCTCGCCCATATGAGGATGGAGCGGAAGCGACAGACACGGGGCCTCCGCCGTTTCCAGGAAGATAGGATAAATCATGACCTGCGCGGCTTCTGAATTGCCTATGGCGAACTTCATAACCGCACCGTGCCGTCGTCAAGCCGAAGCCATGTGCGGAATTCGCGCTTGCCTTCCGCCAATTCAATGACCCGCGCGCCCCGCTGCAGGCGGCCGTAGCAGTTATAGCCGGTCGTGCGGCCATAGCAGAGCGAGATGCCATGCAGCGCTCCGACATAGTCGTTGTCGTGATCGTGGCCCGCGAAGACAGCCATGACATCGCCCATCTCCACCATTTTCGCGAACAGGCCGGAGTTTAACTTGGGCGCGCACACCCGTTCATATTTATTGCCGCTGATGATCCCGGCGCGCCACACCTCCTCATATTCCGGAAGCGGAATATGGAAGAAGGCCAGAGAAGGCAGCGGCGCCCCGCTGCGCTTCGCCGCCTCTCGCGACACCTGCGCGTACCATTCCACCTGGTCACCGTGAATCCATTCATAGCCGCCGATATGCTCCGGCGCTTCGCAGCCCGAATCGAGAAAGTAGAGCATCGCCGCCTCCTTCTCCCCGTCCGATCCGCGAACAGGCAGCGCGTAGTTCCCGACCCCGCTTAGATCGGCCGGTCCCGGCTCGGCCAGGCATCCCGCGCTCTCCCGCATCACGTCCATCAATTGCTCGCGGGTGACGCTTCCCTCCGCGTCATGATTGCCGAACACGGCCGCCCAGGGAAGGCCCGATCGCACGGCCGGCGAGATGGCGAGGCGCAAGCCTCTCCTGGGATCCTCTATGCCGTGGCTCCAGCACAGATCTCCCGTGTACACGATAAGATCGGGCCGCTCCTGCTCGATCAGCCGCTCCATCAAGGCGACGGCCTGCCGATCTTGCTCCTCCCCGTCCGTGCCGTCGCCGATATGGACGTCGGTGAACTGCAATATTTTGAACGTGCCGTCTTCCCGAAACGTTAAAGGGTTCGCCATGAGATCATCTCCCCTCGAATTCCACGCATACGGTGGCTACCGCGGATGCGCCGACATCGAATGTAATTTTGCTTCCTTGGACGGAAATATCCGGTCCGCCGGCCGGCTGCTCGACGAACGAGACAAAATAAGCTCTTCTCACCGGCTGCCCGAACGCCAGCGTTACGCTCGTCCGCTCGCCCTCCGTCTCATACAGGCGCACGATCCAGCGGTTCGCCGCGGAGCCTTCCGCCATTTTAATCGCAGACAGCGCCACCTGTCCCCGCTTCAGCGTGACGAAGCTGCCCGTCTGCGGCAGCGTCCCCTTGCGGGCGCGCACAGATATGGCTTCGATCGGATTCTGAAAATGATAGGACTGCTCCAGCATCTGCCGGGTATCGCGGTAATCGGTCAGCCCAACGGCGAACCGGAACGGATGCTTCCCGATCTCCGGGTACGGATCCGGGCTGTAGGAGCCGCGCAGCAGAGTGAGCGCCAGCGAACGGCTGCCGCTCCGGAAGCCATGCTTCGCATCGGCGAGCAGCATCACCGCGCGATCTATCCCGCTGTCCGCCGGAATCGCTGCGGCGAAGCTGTTGGCAGGCACATCCAGATCGATAGCTTTCCTCTCCAGCGTGCCGAAGGGAACGTCATAGCGGTAAGACCTGCAATCGTAAGGCACCGGCAGATAGAAATTCAACTGCGGCGTAAAGCTGTCCTCGCTCCCGCTCTCATGCCAGTCGCATTCGACGTGATAGACCAACGCGCTGCTATTCCGATCCAGCGACACGGTCGCCTTCAGCGTCGAATTCCGGAAGCTCGTCCGGAACGTAATCGACTGGCGCAGCAAATGATCGCCAAGCTCGCAGCTATCCAGCGTCCACTTCGCCAGCGGCTCCACATGGCGGTACCGGCCGACGAGCCAGGCGTTCCCGCCCCCGTTGAACGTATCCTCCTCCACGAAGCGGAACAAGCCCGCGGGCTGCGCCGGATCGGCATATTCGCGGTTCGTGCGCTTGTCGATCAGCGAAGCGATCGTGAATTGCCGCGGATCGAACCGGACGGCAATATGCTCGTTCTCCAGCACGAATTCGTACTTCTCATTCGGCGGCAGATTCTGTCCGGCCAAATAAAAATCATCGGCGGACAACCGCTTCATGTCTCCTTCCTTCTCGGTCATCACATACGTGCTGTAGCCGATGGCCGGCACCTTCACCTTCAGCAGCACCCGCAAAAAGTAATGGCCCCAATGCTCGATGAACCCTCTGTCGATATATTGAAACGGAACGCTCCGCCCTTCGCTGTCATGGAATTGAATGCTGTCCACATGGCCGTTCCAATCCCAGATCACAATGTCCGCCAGCTCTTCGCGATCGCGGACGGAGGAATTGAACAGATGGAAGATGCGCGTCTTCCCGCGGCCGCGCTCGCTCTCCCCCATCCGGAACAAATGGACGCCGACCCCGGGACCGGCTCCTTCGGACATGCTCTCGCGCACATCCTCATCGGCGGCGATATAAGCCGACGTATCGATAAGTTCGGCCAGCTTGCGGATGGCATAGCTTTTCTTGCTCCCGGCCGTCGCCATAATCTCCTGGAACGAAGCCATCGCATGCTCTCTTGTCTCCGCCACGCATGAGCCGGGCAAAATATCATGAAATTGATTGAAGCAGGCTTGCTTCCAGGCCTCCCCCAGTTCCTCTCCGAAATACCGGGCCCGCGCAACTAAAGAAGCCATGCTGCCGAATAGCTCCGCTTCGCCGAGCAACCGTTCCGACACCCGGTTCGCCAGCTTGATTCTCGATTCCGAGCTGTAGCAGCCGGTAAATATAAAATTCAGCTCATCGCGAATGACCGGCAAGCTGTCCGCCACTGATTCCGTCAACGCAAAAAAGTCGCGGTACGTTCCGAATCGAATGCGCGGGAAAATCGGCCAGGTCTGCATATCCAATATCCGTTCGATGTCGCGGCGCGTCGGCCCGCCGCCATGATCGCCGACGCCGTACACCTTCAGCATCGTCGTCATCTTCGTCCGCGCGCAGAATTCCGGCACCGTAAGCGCCATCGCCGGCTCGATGCGGGAATCATACCAGTGCGGCTCCTTGTAGGCGATGACGGAACGGCCCGACGGAGACTCCCACCGGAACAGCGAGTGGCCGTTATCGTTGTGACCCCGGCAATAATAGTAGTACTTCACGCCGGCATGATGGAGCGCTTCCGGAACGTTGATGCTGTGCCCGAACGTATCCGGCTCGAAATCGATTTGCAGGCTGTCCGGATCGAGGCCGAACAGGCCGGACAGATACGTTTTGGCATACAGCAATTGTCTGGCCATGCTCTCGCCGCTAGGCATGTTCTTGTCCGCTTCGACCCAGGTGGAAGCGGTGACCTCCCACCGCCCCTCCTTGACCCGGGCCTTAATCTCCTCCAGCATCTCGGGATCGTATTGCTCCACGATCCGATAAGCGGCCGCCTGCGAATGAGAGAATATGTAGTCCGGATACTCTTCCAGCAGATCGAGCATCGTACGGAACGTGTTCAGCGTGGCGGATACCGTCTCGGCCCAGCCCCACAGGAAGTTCATGTCGAGATGCGCATGGGCCGCGCAATGCAGCGCATAGCTCTTGGCGGCCGGCCCGCATGCGGCCAGCATGCTCTCCGCCTCGCGCGCGGTCCGCTCCGCGATGACGCCCTCGTCATCGAGGCGGGCATGGAGCCATTCAACGACAGGGAGCAGGGCCGAGTCCCACTGGCGATCCTGAACGAGGGAGACGCGGTTCATATACTCCAATTGCGAGACGATTCGTTCTCCCCAGTAACCCGAGGGTGTTCTCTCCTTCAACGCCGTCAGCTTGCCATGAAGTTCGTTCGTATTCATCGGTTCCATTCTCCTAACGTATCGCGATAAGCTTCCAAGTAATCGTCTACAAGCTCCTTCGCCAGAGAATACGAATTCACCAGCGGGTGAACCGAGAGCGCTTTCACGGCCAGACTTCGCGATTTCTTCGCGACCGCCTCCACCGTCAGCCGTTCGAACAGCTTCACCGATTTCATCAACAGATGCATATCCTCGGGAACGGCGCCGATCCGGATCGGATGAGCTCCGTCCCTGTCGATCGTGCACGACACCTCGACGACATCGTCATCCGCGAAGCCGTCGATGCTTCCCGCGTTCGGCACCGACAGCACGATATTGTTCTCGCGTCCGGTCTGCAGCGATTCCACGAAGTCAAGCATGACGCCCGCATAGCCGAGCGTCTCGGGAAGCGTCAACTCCTCCATCGGCAGAATCTCCTTCGCCTCGGAATTCGTTTCCGCCGCCATATAGGACGCCTCCCGCTTTTGCGTGTAGTACAGATACGTTCGAAGCGCCAGTTGCGGGTTGGCGTCGATATCCATCCGCTTCAGCTCGTCCAGCATCGCCTGATTGTTCAGCGCGATCATTTGTCCGCGCGTCATCGCCGCCTGTTGAATGTTCGCGAGCGATTTTTCGCGATGGTAGTAATAATATAAATACTCGTTCGGCAAGTAAGGCAGCTGCCGCAGCAAATCCGGATCGAACATTTTCAATTCCTCGACCGCGTTCACGAAAGCCGGATCGTGCTTCAACTCGGGGAGCAGATCTTTGCCTTCCGCCATCAGCTTGCGGATCCAGGACAGATGATTCAGGCCGAACACTTCGGTGCGCAGCTTCCGTTCATCGATGCCCAGCGCCTCCGCAATGCGCAGCTTCGTATGGCTCGGCGTATCGCATATCCCGATAACGCGGTCGTAGCCATAGCTTCTCAACGCCTGCGTCACCAGACCGGAAGGATTCGAGAAGTTGAAGATCCACGCGTTCGGCGCGACCTCTTTCGCTAATTCGCAATAATTCCGCAATACCGGAATCGTTCGCAGCGCCATGGAGAAGCCGGCCGGTCCGGTCGTCTCCTGCCCGAGCAAGCCGCGATCGAGCGCAATCTTCTCATCGATGTACCGTGATTGCTCCTTCCCGACGCGGATCGTCGTGACAATATAATCCGCGCCTTGCAGCGCCGCGCGGGCGTCCATCGTCGTGTCGAGCCGAAGATCGATCCCGCTCTGCTCGATGACAATCCGGCACAGCTTGCCGATGATCGCGAGCTGCTCCTCGTCAGTGTCCTGGAGCACCAGCTGCGTAATCCCGGTCTGCTCCGCTTTTAACGTCAGACTTTTCGTGAACAAGACAGCTCGCACGCCGCCGCCGCCGATTAATGCTAGTTTCATAGATAGCTCCTCCCGCTCTATGGATTACCCGGCCGATGCGGCCGCGATGAATTGCTCCAGCGTATCGATAGTCATAATGCCTGTGCTTCCTCCATAATTCATGACCGAGCTAGCGCCGCACGCATTGCCGTACAGCAGACAATCCTCCACCGGCTTGCCCGCCAAATAACCGAACATATATCCGGCATTGAAGGCATCGCCGGCACCGGTCGTGTCCACGGAATTCACCTGAAACCCCGCGCGGCGCGTCACCTGTCCGTCAATGCAGGCGATCGCACCCTTGGAGCTCATCTTGATGACAAAATGCGAGGAATGCTTGCTTAGCTTCGCAATGCTGTCCGCTTCGCGAGCACAGCGGGTATAGTGCTTCGCTTCCGCTTCGTTCATGAAAAAGATGTCAATCGTCTTCATCAATTCATAGATGCCTTCATGCCACTCGCCCGTATCGTCCCAGCCGACATCGCAGGACAAGGTTGCGCCCATCGCTTTCAGCTTGGCTGCCATCTGCATATAATCGTCATGATTGCTGCGACCGCGGTATCCGGTCAAATGCACATGCCTTGCCAGCTCGACGCTTCTCAGATCAAGCTGCCGCAGATCAAGCTCTTGGTTCGTCCCCCTATACGTGATGAACGAGCGGTCTTTGTCCGAATTCAACGCAATCGATATGCCGGTGCGGTTCCGCTCGCTAAGCCGGATATATTGCGTATCCACGCCATGCTTGTGGAACTCGTCCAAAATGTAACGCCCGTCGCCGTCTTTTCCCAATACGCCATTGAAGGCCAGCTTCAAGCCCAGCTTCGCCAGGGACAAGGTGAACAGCGCCGCTCCTCCGCCTACATGGACCTGCATCTGATCGGCGAATACTTCTTCCCCTGGAGCCGGCAGCTCGTGACAGCCGACCACGACCAGATCGATATTCGCGTCTCCAATGACGACCGCGTCATATTTTTTCAATAGACTTCCCCTCATCTCTGCCTCTCTTCGAATGTTGTCAAATTGGATATGGTATCGTTACCAGATCGGAATAAAAAAATTACCTTATCTTTCGGGTGCTGTCCCGGATAACAAGCTCATGCGGTAAAATGATATCCTGCTTCAGACTGGACGGTTCCGCGATCAGGCGGAGCAAAGCCTTGACCGACTCCGTGCCCATCCGCTGAATCGGCTGCTCCATCGAAGTGAGCCGCGGACGAATGATCTCCGTGAACGGGCTTCCGTCGAAGCCGATAATCGAGATATGTTCCGGCACCTTCAGCTGGTGGTCGCTGATGCAGTTCATCGCGCCCAGCGCCATGTCGTCGCTGACGGCGAACACCGCCGTCGGCAGCGGATCGCATTGCAGCAGTTCCTCCATCAAGGCGTATCCGCTCTGTAGCTTGTAGTCGCCGAATTTGATATATTCATAGACAATCGGAATCTCATTGGTGGCTAACGCATTGCGGTACGCCGCGTATCGATTTTGACCGGACGTAATATCTCTCATGTCACCCCCGAGGAACCCAATCCGGGTGTGGCCGAGCGAGATTAAATATTCCGTCGCATCATAAGCAGCCTGGTAATCGTCGATAATTACGGAATGGAACTTCCGGTTCACCGGCTTCACGCTTGAGAAGATGACAGGAATATTCGATTTATCCAAAAATTGCTTGATTTCGGTATTGATCTTCTCATGCATAATAATGATGCCTTCGACGCGCATCTCCTGGAACACGTTCAAATATTTCAATTCCTTGTCGATATCTTCAATAATATTACAGACAAGCAGATTGTAGCCGTTCTCGCTCGCCTCTTCCTCCACGCTGCTCAAAATGGTCGAGTAGAAGCTGGACGCGAGATCGGGCACGATCACCCCGATTAAGTTCGTCTTCTGGCGCACCAGACTTCTGGCGATATGATTCGGACTGTAATCGAGCTCCTCAATGGCTGCCAGCACTTTTTGCTTCAATTCATCCGTTACATACTTCTCATTATTCAACACTCGCGATACGGTCGTAACCGATACGCCCGCTTTCCGGGCCACGTCTTTAATTCGTACTGCCATAGTCCACCGATTCCTTTACCCCATACGAAATATATTGTTCCTGCTAGGCATGTTGTTCCACGAATAAAGGCTGGGAGAACGCTCCATAGCCTCCTTCGAGATATGCCGCGATGCGAACATAGCCTTCATCCCCGCTGCATTGGTACTGCACCCGGTTCAGGCGGCCTGTTTCTTCATGTAATACTTGGCCTTCTTTTCCAATCAGCGTAACATATTTATATATTCGATTCAATCTCTCGTTCGCAGGGAGATCAACGGTAATCAGCCCGCCCTCGGCACGTATCCCGGCGAAATCGAACCCGGTAGATACATAGAAGCTGCCCGCCTTGACGGCTTCCAAAATGCTGTCGTTCGTATTCCGCTCTGCAAGCACCATATTCCAGGCACGCTTCTCCTGACCATACACATGGAAGTCGTCGTTGCCGAAGCCCCAGACGGCGCGGCCCGCCGTCAGCAGCTGATCCCACTTGTCGAAGGCCACGTCATATTCCGGGTTGCCGTCGCCGTTCACAATCTCAATGCCTGTATAACCGGTGAGGCTCAGCATATCTTCCAACCGCCAAAATTGCGAGAAATACCGGTTCGGGTGCGCCAAAATGCTGATTCCGCCATTGGCGAGGCAGGCATCGGACAAACGCTGATAATTGCCGATCGTAAACGTGTTATGATAGCCTTCCATAATCGAACGGGGCGGCTGGACAAGCACCATATGCGCTTCGGGGCTGCTCACCTCCATCGCTTCGAATACCGTCGGAATGCGCCGTTCTCCTGCATGAGCCGTAATAACATCATGATCCGAGATGCCCAAATAATCATACTGCCCGTACATCTGATAGACGACTTCAAGCGGCTGCGTCCCGCATTGGCTGTTGGTCGTATGATTGTGGAAGCTGCCTTTCAGCCATACCCCTTGTTTGTCATATGGATTTTTGATCGTAATCATGGCGAACACTCGCCTCGCTTTCCCTTATTCTTTGACCGAACCGATCATGACGCCTTCGGCAAAAAACTTCTGCACAAACGGATACACGCAAATGATCGGCGTGACGACAACGATTATGGTGGCCATCTTCAATGAATTGCCCGTGACCTGCATCTTCTCCAAAATCTCGTATGAGGTCGTGCCCGCGTTCTGCATCAACGCGGCGCGAATGGCGTCCTGCCGGGTCAGCATCTCTTGCAGAAGCGTCGATACCGGCCTCAGATCCGTCTTCTGGACATAGAACGCTCCGGTGAACCAATCATTCCAGTGGCCAACCGCGTTGAACAGGCTGATGACCGCGATGACCGGCTTGCTGAGCGGCATAATAATACGGAGGAAGGTCGTAAAATCGTTACAGCCGTCCAGCTTGGCCGACTCTTCCAGACTGACGCTGATCTGCGAGAAAAACGTCCTCATAATGATAATATTCCACGCGCTGTACAGCCCGGGGATGACATACACCCAGAGCGTATTGACGAGGTGAAGCTGCTTCAACAGCATATAATACGGAATGACCCCGCCGCTGAACAGCATCGTGAAGAAGATCATCAGCGTAAAAAACTTGACCCCCGGGAGCGTCTTGCTCTTCAAGGTATAGGCGGCCATCGCCGTCAGGAAGACGCTGAAGAAGGTGCCCACGACCGTTCTGAAAAGCGTGATCGCGTACGCCCCCAAAATATTGGACGAGTTGAACACCTCTTGATAATTCTCCAATGTCCATACCCGCGGCCAGAAAAAAATGCCTCCCCGTTCCGCATCTTTCCCCGCATTGAACGACAGCGCGAATATATTGAGAAATGGAAGGATAATCGACAGGCAGAGCAAGATGATGACGACATAGATGACGAGGCGGTATATTTTTTCGCCTGTGGAAATTTTATAGAAGTCGTTCACAGTCGTTCCCCTTTCCTGGTGAATTCGGGCGGGATAAATTCCCGCAGAGGCTCCCGTCCGCCAGGGATTAGAGCCTCTGGGAAGCTTGTGTCTGCGCGCCTCTTACTGCGAAGGGTTAAGCACGATCGGCGTGGCCGGATCCTTGCTCTTTTTTTCCAGCAGTTGAATATAACCTTGAAGATCGGCCGCCTCCAGCTGCTTGTTCACGGATTCCATGATCTTGGCCGCTTCGGTCCTCGACTTCGCGTAGTACGCCCGGATAAGGCTCTCGTTGTAGTAGTCCAATGCCGTTTTCAGCTCCGTGCCCTTTTCATATTCGCCCAGGAAGGAGAGCGGACCGTAGCCGTCTTGAATTTTGGCGTTTTTATATTTCTCGTCCCAGCCGAAATAATCGGCAATATTGTTCGGACCTTCATTTTCAGCCGGGAATGCGGCATTTCCATATTCCGCTTCGCCGAAGTCGGCTGCCGGATCGAGATCCGTATTGCCGAGGTATTCGCCCCATGTATCGCCGACGCCCTGGAAGGCAAGCTGCTGCGCGGCCTTCGGATCCTGCTTCTTCAGATCGATGACTTCCTGCTTCACGATCGGATTGCCTTTCTCGTCCAGCGTATAATCGCGTCCCTCGATCCCGTACTGCCACAGCAGCTTGCCTTCGCGGCTGGCCAGGAAGTCCGCGAATTTCACGATCTCCTCCGGCCGTTCCGTCGTCGCCGGGATCGCCCAGATGTTGTAGCCGGATTTGTAGGTCAATCTCATCTGATAAGGCCCTTCCACGCTGTCCAACGGACCGAGCGGCAAGTAATGCATATCTTTATTGAACTCCAAATAGTTGTGCATATCGGAAATAATGGCGAACGATCCGTTCAGCGCCCCTTCCGTCGCGCGCGTCTCGTCCATCGTATAATACTCGGGATGAATCAAGCCTTCATTAAGCAGCTTCTGGACGAATTCGATCCGCTTCATCGGGTATTCCGTCTGGCTCTCATGCTTGATCGCGCCGTCGCTGTCCCGGAAAAATCCTTCATCTCCCCACCGCAGATCGGAATAGATGTAGCTGTTGTCATTGCCGCCCCAGTAGCGAGGCCCAACCGGATACACCTCTTTGCCGTTCGCGTCCTTGAAGTTGCCTGCTTTAATTTTTTTCGCCAATTCATGCAATTGCTCGGAGGTCGTAATCGATTTCGGGTCCACATTGAGCGCTTCCGCGATATCTTTGCGGATATGCGGGCCCCCTACCCATTTCCGGTTCTCCTGTCCGCCCTCGCGGTTGATCCGCATATGGACGAAGTATGTCGAGCCGTTGAATTCCGGGCGGAACATGACGCCGTTTTTCGTATCGACCGGCAAATAGCCGTCTTCGAAATATTTGCTGTAAATTTTCGTCTCCTTCAAATAAGGCGTCAAGTCCGTGAACATCCCTTCGCGCGCGGCCTTGAGCAGCACCGGCATCTCCGGCCGGCCGCTATGATTCAAATAGCTGACGATGACATCCGGCAGATCTCCGGTGGCCAGCCCGGCCGTTAATCCTTCCAGCGAGCTGTTCGCCGGCGTGTTCTCCCATTCGAGCGTAATGCCGGTCAGCTCTTTTATCTTTTGGGCGACCTCGTTATCAATTTGATTGTCGGAAATATCATTCATGACCCCGTTCATGAATATTCGCCCTTTAATGGTGCGGTCGGCGATCCAGGTGGCCGGCTTCTCTCCCTGGTCCCCATCGGCCGCGCCGCTGTCTTTTCCCGGCTTGCTGCCGCTTCCTCCTCCGCTGCAAGCGCTGACCAACATCATGATCGCAAGCAATAATGCCGCCCACTTTCCCCACTTTCTCTTCATGCCTACACCCCTTTTTCAGTATCGGTTTATGAAAAACGCCTTTCGGCGCCGTTCATATGATGCATAGCAAGCCGTGGATTCTGGTAACGTTACCATAAAGACGTGTCGGAAACTTTGCGGGATATTTTATTGGCCACAATGACGAGAATCAGGCCAATCACCCCTTGAACCATCCCGACGGCGGTCGCATAGCCGAACTGGCCGTTCTGCAAGCCGGCCCGGATAATGTATGTATCCAATATTTCCGCCAAATGCATATTCCCCGGCGTTCGCAGCAGATAGATCTGATCGAAGCCCGCCGATAAGATGTTGCCAAGCGACAAAATGAACAAGATAACGATCGTCGGCAATATCGAAGGAAGGGTAATGCTCCAAATTTCATTCCATTTGTTCGTACCGTCAATCCTGCCGGCTTCATACAGCTCGGGATTGATGCCCGATATGGCCGCCAAATAAATGATGGAATCCCAGCCGATCCCTTTCCATATGTAGCTCCAAAACATGATCGAGTAAAAATAATCGCCTTCCATTAGGTAAAAGGTGGAGCCATCTCCGCCCATCGCGCTGATGGCCTGATTGAGCAGCCCGGTGTCCGGCGCCAAGATGCGCTGCAGCATCCCGACCACGACCACCCAGGAGATAAAATGAGGCAAATAAGAAATGCTTTGCGCAATGCCTTTGAACCGCTTATGTCTCACTTCGTTGAACATGAGCGCTAATACAATCGGAAAAGGCATGCCGACAAACAGCTTCAGCGAACTGATAATGAGCGTGTTTTTGATCAGGGTCCAGAATTGATAGTCATTGAAAAAGGTTTCAAAGTAATGAAAGCCAATCCAGGGACTGCCCAGGATGCCCATATTGAACTTGTACTCTTTGAAGGCCAGGATAAGGCCGCCCATCGGAATGTAGTTGAAAATGATAAAATACACAATGCAGGGCAGCAGCATAAAATATAAATATTTGTGCAGCAAAATTTTTTTCCACAGCTTCCGCCATCTTCCCGAATGGATTCCGGACGCGTGAGCATTCGTGTGCATTCCATCAGTCCTTTCCCTTATCATCTTGGATGTCGTTGGATAGGTACGGCTCACCTCCATATGTCTTCTTGATCGAAAATCGTATGGTATCGATTCCATAAAAATGATAAAAAAAACGAGTGAGTCTGCTATTCAATTCTGTTTACAAGCACCTTTTTACTACTTTTTACCTCGTAAGCGCTTTCCTTTGCCTCATTTTATCTGAAATCCTTTCCATAGTCAATAAAAAAAACGAGTGTCTCCTCCGCTTCAGCAGCATCTCCGGCTCCTTGCCGCTCATACGAACCACACGGGTCGGCCGCACAGGCAAATCGGTTCGCTCAGCTTTGGATTCAGCGCCTCTCCTCCGTAATCCGACCTCCATCCGGTCACTATCCCATTCAGTCAGCTGTACGTTCGCTATCCCGGTTGGTCAGACATACGTTCACTATCCCACTCGGTCAGACATATGTTCACTATCCCGCTCGGTCAGACATATGTTCACTATCCCGCTCGGTCAGACATATCTTCACTATCCCGCTCGGTCAGCTATATGTTCACTATCCCACTCGGTCAGAAGCCTTTCACAAAGATACCATGGTATGCGCGAACACTTTGGGACTGTAATGGATGAACGAAGCAGCCGGATCCCGGCATCGCCCCCCGGAGAACTTATCGGAACCTTTCTCCCTGCAGATCGTACCTAACTGGTATAGACGTAAGATATTCATTGCTTACTATCCAGCATTATGAAAATCCAGCATTATGAAATCTGGCATTGACGTAATTATCACAATCGGCAGGACTAACGCTTCATATAGCGCATCAGGAGGAGGAATTATGGAACAGATTCGAAGCATCGCATTGATCGGCGGCAACGGAAAGGTCGGGCGCCATATTGCGCGCACCGCAGCGGAAAAAGGGTATCATGTACGGATGCTGACTAGACGGCCTGCCAACATGCCTTCAGCGGTTAAGCTTATCGAAATCAGAGAGGGAGACGCGCAGGACATCCAGACGATTCGCGAGCTGCTGCAAGATTGTGATGCCGTCATCAATACATTGGGGCAGCCCGTGAGGGCCGTTCCGATTTACAGCATCGTTACTTTGCAGCTTCTTGAAGTGATGCAGGAATACGGGATGCGGCGCTACATCGGAGTCAGCGGGGGCTCGCTGGACGTTCCGGGAGACAAGAAGCGCCTCGTCAACCGGATCGGAGCCCGGGCCTTCGATCTGTTTTTTCCCCAGTTGATGGCGGATAAGCGCAAAGAGCTGGACATCCTCCTGCAAAACCAGCATATCGATTGGTCGCTTGTTCGCTTGCCGTTCGTCAAAGATGGGCCCTGCAAAGGCAATATCAAAGTCAATCTGTACGATATGCCCGGGTCGTCGATAACGAACTCGGATATTGCGGCTTTCCTCATCCGTGAGCTAGAGGACCCTGCTTGGATAAGACAAACGCCTTTCATCTCACATTGAAGATCTGACGGCATCTGCATGCTTCTTACCAGGCTCTTGTACATATAACATATAGACAGAGGCAGCGGAATTCCAACCGAATTCCGCCGCTCCTGCTCTTCCCCTCGTGCCGCTTCAGGCTGAGCCGAGGGGAGAATGATGCTAAGCGCCGCAGGCAGCATTCCTTCCCCGGAGGGCCCCCCTCCGCGCGCTTATAAGCTATCCTCCGGCACGCATTGCCGCATTGCCGTTGCGCGCCTTCAAGCGGTGCACGCGTCAATCCGTTCCTGGACGGCTTGATAGCATTTCTTGCATACCTTCAATTCCTTGCCGTCGGACTTCGCCCGGCTGTAAAGCAGCTTGATTCGCGTGCTGGCGCAGACGGGACAGGTTCCTCTCCCGCGCGCCGGCAGCCTCCAGAGCGATTTGCCCCGTTTGTTTTTCGCCATGCTCCCTCTCACCTCCCCTTCCCCATTCTCCGCGCGAGGACACCCCGCAACCGGTTCGTTTACGGGTATGAGGAAGGAGCGCCGAATATGACGCGGGATTTCGCCGTCCGCGCATTTTTCGCATCGAATCCGGGCAAGTCATGGTATGATAAGAGAAAAAGCTTGTTAAGGAGAGGTATCCTCATGAATCAAGTTCGTATCCTTACAGACAGCGCGATCGATCTTCCCCGGTCCGTCCTCGAGGAGCTGAACATCACGGTGCTGCCGATCATCGTAACCCTCGATCAGAATCAATACGAGGACGGCGTTACTATACAACCGAAGCAAATGTTCGACGGCATGCGCCAGGGGCTCGTGTACAAAACATCCCAGGTTCCGATGGAGCGGTTCCAGCAGACCTTCGCGGCGATCGCGGAAGCCGGCGAAGAAGCGATCTACATTGCCTTCTCTTCGGAGTTATCGGGTACATACGCGTCCTCGCGGATGATGCTCGAGATGGTGCAGGAGGATTATCCCGACGCATCGATAGATATCATCGATTCCAAATGCGCCTCATTGGGCTTCGGCCTCGTCGTCGAGCAAGCGGCGCGCTGGGCGGCCGAAGGCATGTCCCGCGAGCGTCTCGTGTCCAAGGTGCGCGCCTTGGCCGCCGGGATGGAGCATGTATTCACCGTAGATGATCTGGAATACTTGTACCGCGGGGGGCGGGTCAGCAAATCTTCCGCCGTGATCGGCGGCCTGCTGAACATTAAGCCGGTGCTGCATGTGGAGGACGGCAAGCTTATCCCTGTGGACAAGGTTAGAGGGAGGAAGAAATCGATTCAGCGGCTGGCCGACCTGATGGAGCAGCGCGCCAACCTGGATGACAAGGATCAGCTTATCGGGATCGCTCACGGCGACGACCCGGAAGCGATGGAGATGCTGAAGCAAATCATCAACGAACGGTTCGGCATGCATAACATCATGACCGGCTCGATCGGCTGCGCGATCGGCGCCCATTCCGGTCCAGGCACGCTCGCCCTGTTCTTCCGCAACCGCGCCTATACGGAAGCCGAATAATCCGGCAAAAACAGAAGCCCCGCTCCAGAAGAAGGATGCGGGGCTTTGCTTTATTTTCGGCTTCAGGCGACGATGATCTCCTCTTCGGACTCCTCCGTCTTCGCCTCCGCCGGCTGCGGCTTCACGCCGTTGAACAACAGATTCATGACGAGCGCGGTGAACGTCCCTGCGACGATCCCGTTATCGGTGAGAATCCGCACCGTGTCAGGCAAGCTGTCGAAGATGCCCGGCGCTACCGTGACGCCAAGTCCCATCCCGACCGAACAGGCGATGACGAACAGATTCTCGTGACGGTTCAGGTCCACTTGGGATCCGATCATGCGCAGGCCGCTGGAGATGACCATGCCGAACATCGCGACCATCGCCCCGCCCAGCACCGAATCGGGAATAAGCAGCGTGAGCGCCGCGATTTTCGGCACGAAGCCGAGCAGCATGAGCAGGCCGCCCGCGACGACGATGACGTCCCGCGTCTTGACGCGGCTCATCTGGATGAGGCCGACATTTTGCGAGAAGGTCGTGTACGGGAACGCGTTGAACAGTCCCCCGATGAAGATGGCCAGCCCTTCGGCCCGATAGCCGCGGGCCAAGTCTCTCGAATCGAGATCGCGGTCGACGATCTTGCTTAGGGCCATAAATACCCCGGTGGACTCGGCGATGCCGACCATCGCGACGATAATCATCGTCAAAATCGCGGTCGGATTGAACTTCGGCGTCCCGAAATAGAAGGGCTGCACGGCATGGAACCAGCTCGCGTCCAGCACGGGGGCGATATCGACCTTGCCCGTCAGCGCCGCGGCCAGCGTCCCGATCAGCAAGCCGATCAAGACCGAGATGGCGCGCATGAAGCCCTTGGAAAATTTGTTAAGCAGCACGATAAAAATAAGCACGCCGAACCCGAGCAGCAGATTGTCCGGGCTGCCGAAGTCCGGACTTCCCTGTCCTCCGCCCAGATTGCCGAAGGCGACCGGGATGAGCGTAATGCCGATGATGGTGACGACCGACCCGGTCACGACCGGCGGGAAGAAGCGAATCATCTTCCCGAACCATCCGCCGAACAGAATGACGAACAGCCCCATCGCCAATATCGACCCGTAAATATACGGTATGCCGTACTCCGAACCGATGGCGATCATCGGCATCACCGCCTGGAAGGCGCAGCCGAGGACGACCGGCAGGCCAATTCCGAAGAAGCGGTTCGTAAAGACTTGCAGCAGCGTCGCGATGCCGCACATAAGCAGATCGATCGCGACGAGGTAAGTGGTCTGTTCCTGGGTGAAGCCGAGCTGGCTGCTGACGATCAGCGGCACGATCACCGCGCCGGCGTACATCGCCAGCACATGCTGGAGACCGAGCGAGAAGGTCTTCAGCGGATGGCGGTGCCTTTGGAACACCTTGTTGTCCACCATGCTCATTCGGCGGCCACCTCCTGCGCCTCATCGACGAAGGTCACGGTTCCGTCCTCAAGCGAGGCGACGCGGACCAGCGATTCGACGCGGTAGCCGGCAGCCAGCAAATGATCGCGGCCAGGCTGGAACGACTTCTCGATCACGATGCCGAAGCCGACGACAGCCGCCCCGGCTTGCTCGACGATGCGGGCCAGGCCGGAGGCCGCTTCGCCGTTCGCGAGGAAATCATCGATGATGAGGACGCGATCATCCGGCGAGAGAAATTTTTTGGATACAGTCACTTCATTCGTCTCTTGCTTCGTGAAGGAATATACCTTCTCGACAAAAATATCGTCGCGCAGCGTCAGCGACTTCTGCTTTCTCGCGAAGATGAGCGGCACATTGAGCACCAGCGCCGTCATTAAACCGGGCGCGATGCCGGACGATTCGATCGTCAGCACCTTCGTAATCCGCTCGCCGCCGTAGCGCTTCACGAATTCTTCCCCGATTTCCTTCATAAGCACCGGATCCATCTGATGGTTCAAAAATGAATCCACCTTGAGCACGCGGTCGCTTAGCACCAATCCCTCTTGCAGCACTTTGTCCTGAAGCCGTTTCACTGTTCATGTTCCCCTTTCGATATTGGCAGCCTGTCCATCTTTTCCGCATTTGATGCACCCTGCAATGACAAAAAAGCCCGCGCCGCCCATTCCGCAAGGAAATGAGAGGCACAGGCTGAGGGAACCGGCCGCATCATGCCGGCTGACGGCATGATCGGCAACGGCAGCGGGCCGGCCGAGCGGCGCGGACGCCCCTCGCGGCAAGCTGTCGAATCGGGTTCCCGTAGTCCAATCATTTCCGGTGATCGGGTAGAAACATGCAGGCCGATTCCTGCACATATACGAGAATAAAGAGTCGCTGCTAATAATAGGCGTCTCCCCTGCCTGGCATCGGCAAAGGAAGCCGCATGGTGTCGAATGAATATGTCGAGAAGTATACAACAAGTTTGCTGGAATGGGAAGAGAAAATTTCTGAAAATCCAGCGCGCCCGCATGAGGCGCTCTTGCCTGAGACCGAACCGGGATTGGCCTGCATCCGGTTATGCTCCGCATTCGGGGGAAGGAATAAAAAATGAAGCTTGACAGCAGCGACGAGATGTAACTATAATGGTTACAACAAATGACTTTCATAGGCCTGATGCAAAGTGAGTTTGTGAATATGTTGTATCTGAATGGGTTACAACATAGGTAGCATAATGTACCAATGACAAGAAAAGGAGCGATTTCCATGAACATCGGAATTATCGGAGCGACCGGCAAAGCCGGCAGACGCATTATGGCAGAAGCATTGGAGCGGGGACATCAAGTAACGGCTATCGTGAGAGACGCGTCCAAGCTGGCGGATCTGTCCACCCCGCGCGTATTGGAGAAGGACGTGTTCCAGCTTACCGCTAACGACCTGCAGCCCTTCGACGTCGTCGTCAACGCGTTCGGCGCGGCGCCGGGCAGCGAGCATCTTCATGTCGAAGCCGGACGGGTGCTGATCGAAGCGCTGAAGAATGCGCCGAACACCAGATTGATCGTCGTGGGGGGAGCAGGCAGCCTGTTCGCCGATGAGCAAGGAACGGTCCGGGTCATGGATACGCCGGACTTCCCGGCGGAATACCTTCCAACGGCGAAAAATCAAGGACAGAACCTGGAGGATCTGCGCGCCAGCTCCATCAATTGGACGTTCATCAGCCCTTCCGCCTTCTTCGATCCGGAAGGACCGCGCACAGGCAAGTATGTAACCGGCAAGGAACAGCTTCTCATCAACTCGGCGGGCCAAAGCTATGTCAGCTATGCCGACTACGCGATCGCCCTCGTGGACGAAATCGAACAGCCTCGCCATCTGAAGCAGCGGTTCACCGTCGGCTCGGAATCCAAATAAGGAACCTGGACAAGGGGGGCGGCATGCCCCTCTTTTTCCTTGTCTTTGTGCAAAATATCCGCTTCCCTAACACTATTCCGCCTATGCGGCCGCCATCTCGCGGCATTTCTTCGCGCAAGCCTCGCAGGCCTCGGCGCAAGCCTGGCAATGCTCATAAGCATGGTTCCGGCATTCGTCCGCGCATCGCTCGCAAATATCGGCGCATAGCGCGCAGGCCTCCTTCAAATGCTCGCTATTCCGCGTCATGAATTGGTCGGCCAGGACGCAGGCGTCCGCGCAATCCCGCGTCAGCCGGATGCAGTCGGTCATCGGCCTCACCTCTTCCTCCTGCAGGCATGCATCATAGCACTGGTTGCATTTCTTCATGCATTCGAGACATTCCCGGATGCATCTCATCATCGGTTCGGTCGTCATATGGTTAGGCCTCCTGTTCATGGCTGTCTCTTTCCGTGATGCGGCTTCGTCATCGTGCCTATATCCTTTTTACACCGTGCTACCGGACATGAAACCTCGCCCATCCCGCAAGCCTGGCCACGCAGAACAGGGATGGCCCTCAGACCATCCCTTCCCCTATAGCTGCCGCCCCTTCGGTTACGGCGTATCCCCGAACAGGCTCATCTGCTCCCACTCCGGTCCGATGGACGGAGGTTCCATGCCGAGCAGACGCATCAGCTGGAGCGCATTCGGAGCGGCGTCCCCGCCGGAGTTATTGTTGAAAATAACGCAGCACTGCTCCGTCTCGGCCAGCATAGCGAGCAGCCGCTCCTTCCAATCCAAGAGTTCCTGCTCGTTGTAGCGGTACAAATAGCGGACCTCCCGCCAGTTCGCCTGGCCTTGCCCTTGCCAGCCGGATGCGTTCCGGCCATGCAGGCGAACCAGCGTCTGTCCTTTGTCGGTCGGCACCGGCACGATCGGAATCGAGCCTTCGCCGGCTTGCGGCTCGTCGCAGACGCTGTGAATCCAGCCTTCCTCCCGCATGAACGCCAACGTCCGCTCGCGCATCTCCGGCGCGAACCAGCTCTGATGCCGGAACTCGAGCGTGATCGGCAGCGAGCCCATCCACTGCCGGGTGCGGCGCAGGATGTCGACATGCTTCCTCACGCAGTGGAACCAGGGCGGGTACTGGAACAGCACGGAATGGAGCTTCCCGGCGGCATGCAGCACCTCGGCCGCCTCCCGGCAGGCCCGGAACATCGCTTGCGCATTATCATACGGGATGCGGCCCCGCGTATGGCCCGTCATCCCTTGGTACGCCTTGACGACGAAGCGGAATCCGTCGGGAGTCTGGGCCGCCCAGCTCTCCATCCGCTCCGGCGACGGGAGCGCGTAGAAGGAGCTGTCCATCTCGACGACAGGGAAGCGCTTGGCGTATTCCGCCAGCTTCTCCGGCCCTTTCGTTCCCGGCGGGTAGATATCATGATCCCCCCAGCCGGCCAATCCAATCTGAATGCGATCCGAGACGGGTTGTTCGGTCATGTCCGGCATAGCATCGACACTCATTTCCTGAAGTTGTTGTCCGCATCATGCAGATACCCGTATCATATCATATTCGCATTCAGGACAGCCATTGCTGCAGATGCGCCTTCACGAACGCATCATCGCTCCAATGCGGATAATCCCGCTGGATGCGGTCGATCTCCTCCGCCTGGCCGGGAGAGAGCGTCTCCTCCGGATCGAGGCACCATATGCCCGGAAGGAGCCCCTGCCGGCGCAGCACCTCGTGAATGCCGGGAATGCAGCCGGCGAACTGATGGGCCGCATCGAACAGCACCGCGTTGCAATCGGTCACCTCGATATTGCGGGTCAGCCATTCCGTAGCGATCGAGCCGGAAGTCCGCACCGTCTTGATCGACTGGAGCAGTTCCGCCGCCTTGCGGGTCCAGACGGCCCAATGGCCGAGCAGGCCGCCGACGATGCGCTTCTCCACCGTCTCACCGTTCACCTGGAACCTGAACACCGTCAGCAGATCATTGATAATGTTGTCGTCATTGCCGGTATAGAGCGCAATCTCGTCGCACCGCGGCGACTCGCATACCGCGCGCGCGACATCGATCGTCTGGTACCGGTTGAAGGGCGCCATCTTGATGGCGACGACGCCGGGAATGTCGGCGAACGCTCTCCAGAACGAATAGCTGAACACCCGCCCCCCCACCGACGGCTGCAAATAAAAGCCGAACACCGGCAGGACCGCGGCAACCCGTCTCGTCCGCTCCAGCAGTTCCTCTTCGGAATAGCCGGATAGCCCGCCCATGCTGAGCAGACCGGCATGGTAGCCCAGACGAAGCGCCGTCTCGGCTTCCTGCACCGCCTGCTCCGTCGGCCCGCACAGTCCGGCGACCATCAGGAACGGCCTAGCGAGCCGGGCCCGTTCGACCTCCTCCGCGGCCAAAGCCAGCACCTTCTCATAGAGACGGTGCTTCGGGTCGCGGATTTCGAACTGCGTCGAATGCACGCCGATGGCGATGCCCCCGGCGCCCGAAGCCGCATAATAGCGGGTCAACGCCCGTTGATAGCGCACATCCAGTTCCCTGCGTTCGTTCAGAGCCAACGGATGGGCCGGAATGCACAGGCCGTCGTGCAGCGCTCGCGTCAGCTCTTCTGTCCAGTTCGAAGCCATATCAGAATTTTCCCTCCCGCTCCTGGAAATGCGTCGGCTTGTTGATCGTCTTGCCGTCCCGCTTCACCCATGCCGCCGTCCAGTCGAACAGCGTCTGCAGAGCTACGGACGGATACCCGAACCGCTGCATGGCCGCTGACGCGTTGCTGAGCAGCGCCTCGGAAGACTCCTCGGACGTATAGATCGGCTGCTTGCCGAGCCGTCTTCCCAACTCTTCGGCCGCATAACGGACCGATACCGTCTCCGGACCCGTCACGTTATAGACGGCCGGCGGCGTACCGCATGCGAGCAGCGCCCGGATCGCAATCTCATTCGCATCCCCCTGCCAAATGCAGTTGAAATGCCCCATCGTCAGATCGACCGGCTGTCCGGAAGCGACCGACTTCGCGATTTCCAGCAGCACCCCATAGCGCAAATCGATAGCATAATTCAACCGGTAAATGCAGATTGGCGTTCCGTACGCTCGCGAAAAATGCTCGAACATCCGTTCACGGCCAAGGCAGGATTGTCCGTACTCCCCGACCGGCGCGGGGGACTGGCTCTCGCAAGCTCCCCCCTGCTTCACCGGCGTAAGCGGATACACATTGCCGGTCGAGAAGACGACGATGCGGGACGACCTGAACTTCCGGGCAACCCGTCCCGGCAAGTACGTGTTCATCGCCCACGTCAGATGCTCCTTCCCCGTCGTTCCGAACTTCGTGCCGGCCATGAAGATGACATTGGGCACATCCGGAAGCGCTTGCAGTGCCTCGTCATCGAGCAGATCGCAGGAGATCGCTTCTACCCCGCCCGCAGCCAGCTTATCCATCAGACCCGGTTCCGAGAAACGCGATACGGCGTACACCTTTTTATCCACGCCGGCTGCGCGCATCGCCTCGACCGCCAGCTTCGCCAGCGTGGGGCCCATTTTGCCTCCCGCTCCAAGCAGCATAATATCGCCGTCCAGACGGCGCACATCCTCGATCAGCCGCCGGGATGGAGTAGACAGCATTTGTTCCAATTGTTCTTCCGAATGAATCAACGGTTGCTCCGTTTGCATCAACACGGGTAATTCCTCCCTCCGATGAGTAGCTTGATAAGCATTGCCTCTGCTTCCATCATACGGGGGGCCCGCGAAGGAAAACAAATCTTTAAATCGTCTATAAATGGCTCCGCGGCAGTATGGGAGACAATGATGGACGAATCAACGACAGCCCGCTTCCTCCCCTGCCATAGCGTAATTACATTACATATGTTACTATAATATAGTTAGTATTGAGCAAATGGATTAACCGGGGCTGCCTCAGCCCATGCTACACACGTAGACATTAGGAAGGATGATGATTAGGATGAACCAACAGCACCCTGCGGCCACGGCCGCCGAGACGATGCGCGCCCGGCATTCGGTGCGCAAATATGTTCCGGGCGTGCGCATCCCGGAAGCAGCCATGAATGAAATCCTGCGCTTGGCCGGAACGGCCCCGTCCTCATGGAATTTGCAGCATTGGCGCTTTCTCGTGATCGAGGAAGAGGAGAACAAGCGGGCCCTGCTGCCGATCGCGAACAATCAGCAGCAGATTGTCGACTGCTCCGCCGTCGTTGCCATTCTGGGCGACACGCAGGCGAACTTGGTCGCTGCCGATATCTACGGCGCCCAACTGGCGGCCGGCTCGATTACGCAGCAAGTGCATGACACGCTGGTCGGCAATATTAACCGGGCCTATTCGTCATCGCCTCAAGTGGGCGTGGAGGAAGCGATCCGCAATGCCTCCCTCGCCGCCATGCAGCTTATGCTCGCGGCAACCGCCGCAGGCTACGCCTCATGCCCGATCGGCGGCTTCCGCCGCGACGAGCTGATCAAGACGTTCCGCATTCCGGAGCGCTATGTCCCGGTTATGCTCGTCACGATCGGACAAGCGGCTGCCCCTGCCCATCCGACCGGGCGCTTCCCGCTGGAGCAGACCGTCATTCGGGAACGGTTCCCGGAACAGCCTTAATCTTTTCTCGCGCAGAACGAAGCGCCGGCACCCTGTTGCAGGGCGCCGGCGCTTCTGCGCTTATGACAGCCGGGAGGGGCACACCCGGGTTCACGCGTCACTCCGGTTCGCTCCACCGCATCTTCACATCCAGCTCGCAGCAATCGTTCGGGTCGGTATCGGGCCGCAGCGCGATCCGGATGCCGCCCGGCGTCACTTTGACCGCGATCGGGACCGAGATCCCCGTTGAGCGGAGCAGCCGCAGCACCTCCTGCTCGTGGCCGCGCTGAGCCGCATCCATCACCGAGGCGGCCAGCCTTCGATCCCTCTCGATGCCGGACAGCAGCTCCATCGCCTGCCGGGACAGCTGCTTCGAGATCGAGGCGGAGGCGACGAACTTATCGGGCTTCACCGCCGGATAAGGATCAGGCCGGGAAATCGGCGAGGTTCCGCTCGCTGCCGCGCTTCCGGACGCGGATGGATAGCGGGGTCCGGGCACATAAGACGCCATGGCGGACACTCCTTCCGTAGACAGGAATACACCAGCCTATGCGCCAGGCGGCCGGGCCGTGCGGAACGAGGGCCAGACGGCGCCCCGCCGGAGCGCAATCACCGCGGCCGCTCAGAAGATGCTCCATTCGAATCGTTCGGACAGCAGAGACAGGATGTGCACGCCGGCTACGCTATTCCCCTTCTCATTGAGCGCCGGGCCATAGACGCCAATGCCCAACTGGCCGGGAATGAGGGCCATGATGCCCCCGGACACGCCGCTTTTCGCCGGAATCCCGGCTTCAAGCGCAAATTCGCCCGACGCGTTGTACATCCCGCATGTCGTCATGAACGAGGTCGCAATCTGAACGTATCTTCTCGGAATATAGCAATGCCCCGTATCCGGGTCGCACCCCCGGTTGGCCAGCACGAGCGCCATCCGCGCCAGCTGGCATGTCCGAACCTCGATGGCGCATTGCCGGAAATAGACGTCGAGCGTCGCTTCCACGTCCCCGTCCAAAATGCCGTTATCCTTCAAATAGTAAGCCAGCGAACGGTTCCGGTAAGCGGTCTCCCGTTCGCTCTCGTAGATTCGCCGGTTCCAGGTGATGCCGGGATCATCGGCCAGCATCCGGATAAATTCCAGCAGCCGCTCCGACTTCTCCTCGGGAGTCCGGCCTTCGATCAGCGAGGCGATCGCGATCGCGCCCGCATTGATGAACGGGTTGAAAGGCTTCCCGGGATCGACCAGCTCCAGCTTCAAAATCGAATTAAAATCATCCCCGGTCGGCTCTTTGCCCACCTTGGCGAAGACCCCGGCCTCGCCGCTGTCCAGGAGCGCGAGCAGCAGCGAAAACACCTTCGAGACGCTCTGCATCGTGAACGGCTCCTCCGTCTCGCCGGCCCTCAACCGTTCTCCCCGTAATCCGCACAGCGAAATGCCAAGCGCATCCGGTCTTGCTTCGGCGAGACCCGGAATATAGGTCGCCACCTTGCCGGCATCCGCCATCCGCCGGCTCTCCTCCAGCCACTCCGGCAGCATCTGTTCCAATTCATTCCAATGTGCTGCTATCACACCGCGTCATCCTTCCCTTGCTTCACGCATTGATGTCCATAGCGTGTCTAGGCAGGCGGCATTCCATACGCTCCCTGCGCGCCGCTCGCGCCATTCGAGCGAGGGACAGCCGCCCTCCCCCCTAACGCTTCTTCCGGCCGGATCCGGACAGCTTGTCGCGGATGCGGCCCTCGTATCGGTAATATGCTTCATTCGCCGCCCAACCGCGATCCTCCGACATCTTGGCCAGCCGCACCTGGCGCTCGCTCAGACGCCGGCGGATGCCGTCGCGGGCCTCCTCATCCGTGCAGGCCGCCAGCAATGACTCCAGCCGGACAATGTCCTGGCGCAGTTTTTGCCGCTCGGGCAGCAGTCCCGCGTTATCCAGCAGCAAATAACCCGCGCGAAGATGCTCCGGCACATGCGACAGATCCCGCAGCTTCAACGGCTTGCCCTTGCCTTGCAGATCGTCGAAGAACCCCTCTTCCATCGCCTCTTCGATTTTGCGTTCGGCAATCCAACTCAATATGCTCATCCGGGTTCCTCCTATAGCTTTCTAAATTCCTTGACCAGATTGATAAAGAGAGGCTTTTCCTCCAAATAAGGGAAATGGTTGCTGTCATGGAACACAACCAGTTGCGAATTCGGCAGATGCTCCTGTATTTCCTGCGAAAAAGGAAGAGGACATTGGGTGTCATGTTCCCCGCAATAAATGATCGACGGCGTCAGAACGCCAGTAAGCATGCCGGTAATATCGTAATTCGGCAGTTCGGCATGCGAATAATAGTCCAGCCTGCGCTGAACGACTCGCCCGCTGCTCGGTTCAGAGAAATAATAATCGAAATGTTCCGGCTTGTGCAAAGACATTTCCGTCCATTCTCTCCCAGCCCTCGCTCGCTCTTCTCTGGTCGATTCCGCGGATTTCATGATCGCAAATAATTCGCGCAGCCTTGCATTCAGCGGGCTTCCCGGGCAGTACATGCTGCCTTCATGCTCCATATACCGGTTCGAGGCCGCTGCGCCGCCAACCAGCATTTTCGTCAACGAACCCGGGTGGCGGATCGCATACACCAGTCCAAGCATTCCGCCTGTCGAATGACCGGCATAGCTCCATTGTTCCAGCCCTAACGCTTCCCTGACCGCTTCTAAATCTGTGCATGTCTCGTCCATGCCAAGCTCATGCTCGGATTTTATTTTACACGAATTGCCCGCCTCTTTTAAATTGATGAGATACACCCGAAAGTGTTCCGTGAACCTGTCTGCAAAATAGTAGCCTCGCTCATTAAATTCGCTGTACAAATGCGCAATGCATAACGGCTCGCCCTGACCTTGCGTAAAGATCTCGAATACGCCTCTGGCCGTATCCAGCAGTTCTGCGGTCCACATCAGCTATTCACTCCATTCGTTCTCGCCTGTCCGGCCTGACCGGATGATATATCAAGCCGTCATGTCCCCATAAAAAACCGAAGCTCCCGTGGCGGGAACTCCGGTCTGCTGGTCTTGACGCAATGAGCGGCGGGAGCCGCTTGTTCCGGCTTTGGCCGCGCCGCTGCCGTGCGCCAAGGTTATTGCAGCCGCCCCGGCCAGTCCGGCTCATGGGTCAGCATGAACTGCTCTGTCGTCAAGTAGAGCGGAATCGGCGGCTTCTCTTTTAAATAATGCCGTTCGATCAGCTTGTCATAGTGGACTTGGCGGTTCCGGGTGCCCGGAATGACCGGCAAATCGTCGTGATTCTCCAAATAATCGTCAACTGCCGCCTGCACGGTGTCAAGAGACAGCGGAATATGCTTGTCTTGTTCCTCAAAAATCTCATAGGTCATACGGGACATATAAAAGCGCTGATCCGAAATTCCGCCGAGGTAACGCTTCAATCGGGACAAATCAATGCTTTGGTCGGGACGGAGCAGCGTGGTTCGGGGTATCTGCTCCTGCATATCCTGCTCATACTGGAGCACCGCCCGCTTCACCTCGTCCAACGTGACATGAACCGCTTCGTGCCGGGGGGCAGAAGGCTTGCGCCGCTTGAACCACCGCATCATCGAACCCACCTTTCTCCCGTTCCTGTAAAGTCTTCAGGAAGCAAGTATATTGTATTCGCTTACAGTTCCATTATAACATGGAATGCCTTTGCTTTCCTCTATTTTCGGACCTATTTACAGAGGTCATAGGCAGCAATACGAAGGGGCGGTCCGATCGCGGCAGGCAGCCTGCCGGTATGATCGGCCTCCCGCGGAAGCAGCGAGAGGAGTTGTGGATATGGACCAGCAGCAGCCCCAGCAAGAGCACGCGCCGATGGAAGGCGTCGCGATCGTAACCGGAGCCGGGTCAGGCATCGGACGCGCCGCCGCCCTCCGCTTGGCGGAAGCGGGCATGACCGTCGCCCTGCTCGATCGGAAGGATGATCGTGCCTATGAGGCGGAGCGGCAGATGAACGCCCGGTATCCCGGGCGGGCCATTGCGTACGATGTCGACCTGAAGGAGGCTTCCCGCGTCGAGAACGCGATCGAGGAAGCCGCATCGCACGGGCCGATCCGGGCCGTCTTCGCGAATGCGGGCATCAACGGGATGCTGTCCTCGATCGAGGACATGGAGGTGGAGGATTGGGAGGATACGATCCGAACCAATCTGACCGGGACCTTCGTTACCGTAAAATACGCTCTCCCCTATTTGAAGCAGCATGGCGGCAGCATCGTCATAACGAGCTCGATTAACGGCAGCCGCAAGTTTTCCGGGTTCGGGATGAGCGCCTACAGCACATCCAAAGCGGGCCAGGCCGCCTTCGCCAAGATGGCGGCGCTTGAGCTGGCCCGCTATCGGATTCGCGTGAATGTCATCTGCCCCGGGGCCATCGAGACCCATATCAGCGAGAATACGGACCGCAGACCGTCCGTAGACCGCATCTCGATTCCGGTCGAATACCCCCAGGGCAGCCAGCCTCTTGCGCATGGGCCCGGCAAGCCCGAGCAGGTCGCCGATCTGGTGGCGTTCCTCGTATCCGACGCCTCCAGCCATATTACGGGCGCCCAGATCGTCATTGACGGAGCGGAATCGCTCCTGTAGCCAGCGGGCCGCCCAGCCGCCGCATAGCCCCGCGCAGGCGGAAGCTCCGTGACGGGAAGCGCCATGGCTCGAAGCGCGGCCGGCCAGGCAAGCGCGGGCTATCCCCATCGCGGCTGTCACGCGGCTCCGGGTCCGCCGCTTCATCGTGAGCCGGAACCCGCCTCGCCCGTGGCCGATCCGCCCGCGCTTGGCTGCCCGTGGCCGGAGCCCGCCCCGCTTACCGCTTCGCCGACGCGGAATGGGCCTGCCGCACCGCTACCGTCGCTTCCACCATATTCTTCAGCGCGGCAACGGTCTCCGGCTCATTGCGCGTCTTGAGTCCGCAATCCGGGTTAATCCAGAACGATTCGGCCGGCAGCACCGTCAGCGCGGTCTCAATGAACCGCTTGATCTCCTCGACCGGTGGAACGCGCGGGCTGTGAATATCATAGACGCCCAGGCCAATGCCGAGCTCATAGCGCTCCTTCCGCAGCGTGTCGACCATGTCGCCGCCGCTGCGAGCCGTCTCCAGCGAGATGACATCCGCATCCATGCGGCGAATCGTCTCCACCATATCGGAGAAGTCGCAGTAGCACATATGCGTATGAATCTGCGTATCCGGACCGGCTCCGTTCGTCGCCAGCAGGAAGGCGAGGACCGCCCATTCCCGGTAGCGCCCCGCATCCTCGGGCTTCAGGGGCATCCCTTCCTTCACGGCCGGCTCATCGACCTGGATCATGCCGATTCCCGCCCGCTCCAGCTCACGAATCTCCTGGCGCAGCGCATAGGCCAATTGATAAGCGCACTGCTCGCGCGGTACGTCGTCGCGCACGAAGGACCAGTTGAGAATCGTGACCGGGCCGGTCAGCATTCCCTTCACGGGACGCTTCGTCAATGATTGGGCGTATGCCGTCTCCGTCACGGTCATCGCCTCGCGGAAGGCGACATCGCCGTACAGAATCGGCGGCTTGACGCAGCGCGAGCCGTATGATTGCACCCACCCGAACTTCGTGAAGACGAAGCCGTCCAGCTTCTCTCCGAAATATTCGACCATATCCGTCCGCTCAAATTCCCCGTGCACGAGCACATCGAGGCCGATCTCTTCCTGAATTCGCAGCCAACGCTCGATTTCTTGGCGCAGGAACGTCTCATACGCCTCGGCGCTCGATTCTCCCTTGCGGAAGCGGAGCCGGGCCTTGCGAATCTCCGCCGTCTGCGGAAGACTGCCGATGGTCGTCGTCGGGAGCGGCGGCAGCTCCGGCCAACGGAGGCGCTGCGCTTCGCGCCGCTGCTCATACGGCGCGCGGCGGCCGCCATCGGCTTCCGCATCGCGGATGAGGCGCTCGACCGCCTCGACGGCATGCGGTCGCTTCCGCGCCGGCTCCTCGCGCCAGGCGAGCACGTCGGCCGCGCTCGCTGCCAGCTGCGCGGCGCTGTCCGCCGTCGGCTCGGACAGATGGGCGGCCAGACGCGCCGTCTCGGCCAGCTTCTCGTCCGCGAACGCGAGCGCGCCGCGAATATAGCCCGGCAGATCCCGCTCCCGCTCTGCCGTCAACGGCACATGCAGCAGACTGCAGGACGGCTGCACGATCCAGTGCGCGCGCGGCACGATCGGCTCGATCGACTCCAGCCAGGTTGCCGCGGCAAGCAGGTCGGTCCGCCAAATATTGCGCCCGTCGATGAGGCCGAAGGCGATGCGCTTCCCGGCCGGAACCCCGGTCTGGCGAAGCGCCGCTTCGTTCCGTTCCTTCCCGTGGACGAAGTCGAGGCCGCAGACATCGACCGGGAGCTGCAGGAACGAATCGAGCCCCGAGACCGAATCGAAGTATGTCTGCACCCAGAGGGTCAAGCCCGGCGCCGCTTGACGGAGCCGCTCGTACACGGCCTGGGCCGCCTGCCAATCGTCCGCCGTCATCGGCTTCACGAAGGCCGGCTCATCAAGCTGCACGCAGGAGACCCCTTCCGCCTCCAGCTCATGCAGAATCCGGCCGTATACCTCGGCGAACTGATCAAGCACCTGCCGGAGCTCGCCCTGCGGGATGCCCTTGATGGAGCGGACATAGGTGTACGGTCCGACCAGGACCGGCTTCCCTTCGATGCCCAGCTTCTCCTTCGCTCTCCGGTACGAGGCGAGGGGACGGTTCTCGGTCAACACCGGCCGCTTCCCTTCCCACTCCGGGACGATATAGTGGTAGTTCGTGTTGAACCATTTGGTCATCTCGCAGGCGACGGCCTTCTCCGTGCCGCGAGCAAGCGCGAACATCAGGTCCGCCGTCACCGGGCCGCCCTTATAGCCGAACCGCTCCGGGATCAGTCCGAACATGACGGTCATATCGAGAACATGATCATACCAGGAGAAATCATTGACGGGAATATAGTCGATGTCTTCCTCCTTCAACTTCGCGAGACGCAGCAATTCGACCCGTTCCATTTCGGCCTCCAGCTCGGCCCGCGTCAGCTTGCCTGCCCAATACTGCTCCAACGCTTTCTTCCATTCCCGGTCGTATCCGATGCGCGGATATCCGGACACACTCGTCTTCACTTGCCCTTTCGCCATGTCGCTTCTCCTCTCCTTATGCGGAACTTCCTGCCGGGAGTGCAGGGAAGACATATTCAATAATTCTCATCTGTTAACAAGGAATTAAAATCGCAATGCACCCTGCCGCAGGTGTTCGCACTCCTTCGGGACCGGCTCTCTCCCGCGACCTCCACGCAGAGGGCCGTTATCCCAATACGCAAGCAAAAAAGGACATCCCTGCTCTAAGAAGCATAGAGATGTCCCGCAAACGTCCATAACGGAGCAACGAATAAGACCCGTGCGTGCTCATACGTGCATGCGAACCGAGTTATCCAGTCTACGAACACTTCCCTATCTCCCGTAGGTACATACAGTGCTGTCAGAACAGGCAGGTCTCCTGGCTTCAGCATCATCGGTGACGGCAGCCTTCCCGGTCGTACGACCAGTGGCTTCCCGAGCCGCACCTCGTCTGTTACAGTGGCGGGACCGCGCCGGCTTCGAACCGGCTTCCCTATTAAGCTTTGCCGTGACGCAAAGCACCTGTTCCCCTTATGTGGCTGAATCGGACTGCGCCTCAGCACAGGCCGCAGTCCGATTGAGAATGATTATATACGCAAGCGCGCGGAATGACAAGTACTTTTTGCCAATGGTTTCCTGTCGCGGACGTGCCCGTCAGATCGTCATTCCGTCATGGACGATGACGATGTCCTCGCCGTTCGCATCCAGCACCAGCTCGCGGTTGTCCAGGAACCACAGATCGTTCTCCTCCATGAAGAACGTAATTCCCTCAACGGTCTCCGACACCGCCGGATGCCGCGGCTGATCCTTCATAATCCCGAAGGAATAGGGACCGGATGCGCTGAATCCGCTGTATCGCACGAAGATGCGCACGGTATCCCCTGCTGAATAGCCCCACTCTGATTGAAAGCGTTGAATCGCTTCCGCTGTCACCCGTAAGTGCATGCTCGTTCCCCCTCATTCTAATGACCGTATTCCGATCATACCATGCGGGCCGGGCGTTGAAAACCTCGACTTTCCGGTTACAGCTTGACGCGCTGCAGCCGGAGCGCATTGAGGACGACCGATACGGAGCTGAAGGCCATCGCCGCTCCCGCTAGCCAAGGCGCCAGCAGGCCGGCCGCCGCCACCGGGATGCCGAGACTGTTGTAGACGAGCGCCCAGAACAGATTCTGCTTGATGTTCCGCATTGTCCGCCGGCTCATCTCCATCGCGTCCGCGATGCCGTTCAAGTCTCCGCGCATCAGCGTCACGCCGGCCGTCTCCATGGCCACATCGGTGCCCGTGCCGATCGCGAACCCGATATCCGCCGCGGCGAGCGCCGGCGCGTCGTTGATCCCGTCGCCCACCATGGCGACGACGGCCCCGTTCCGCTGCAGCTCGCGGACATGCTGCGCCTTCTGTTCGGGCAGGACCTCGGCGAACACGTCGTCCAGCCCGACCTGGGCGGCGATGGCCTGCGCCGTTCGCTCATTGTCTCCCGTCATCATGACGACGCGGATGCCCATGCCGTGCAGGCGGCTGATCGCGGCCTTCGACGATGCCTTCACTTGATCCGCTACGGCCGCGATCCCTTCCCAGCGCCCGTCAACCGCGATGAGCATCGCCGTCTTGCCCTCGATCTCCAGCCGCTGCAGCTCCGATTCCGCCTCCTCCGCGTCAATGCCCTGCTTGCGCAGCAGGTTTCGCGTGCCGATGACGATCTCATGCCCGTCAACCTGGGCCATAATGCCGAAGCCTGGCTCCGCCTGGAACGATTCCGGCGTGACGGCCGGCAGGCTTCGGGCGTCAAGGCCCTTCACGATCGCCTGAGCGAGCGGGTGCTCGGACCGCCGTTCGGCGGCCGCGACCCAGATCGCCAGCTCTCGCTCGCGTTCCGGATCATTCGCGATGAAATCGGTCAGGGAAGGCTCGCCCTCGGTTACGGTGCCCGTCTTGTCAAGCGCGACGGTCTGGACGCGGTACGCTCCTTCCAGCTGCTCGCCCCCGCGGAAGAGGATGCCGTATTCCGCGGCACGCCCCGTTCCCGCCATGATCGAGGTCGGCGTAGCGAGCCCCAATGCGCAAGGACAGGCGATCACGAGCACGGCAATCAGCTTCTCCAGCGCCTCCCCGAAGTTGCCCGGCGCAATGGCGAAGTACCACAGCCCGAAGACGATGACGGCGATGCCGACGACGATGGGAACGAAGACGCCGGATATTTTGTCGGCAATGCGCTGTATCGGCGCCTTCGAGCCTTGCGCTTCCTCGACGATGCGGATAATTTGCGCCAGCGCGGTCTCGGCGCCGACCTGCGTCGCTTCCATCGTGAAGGCGCCCTGTGCGTTCACCGTCGCGCCGTACACCCGGTCGCCAGGCTGCTTCTCGACCGGCACGCTCTCGCCGGTCAGCATCGATTCATCGACGGTCGACGTACCGTCGATCACGATGCCGTCGACCGGTATTTTCGAACCGGGGCGCACGATGACACGGTCGCCGGCCTGCACGTCATCCACCGGCACCTCTTGCTCGATGCCGTCGCGGATGACGGTGGCCATCTTCGCCCGCAGGCCGATCAAGGCGCGTATCGCCTGCGAAGAGCGGCCCTTGGCCGCCGCTTCGAACCATTTTCCGAGCAGGATAAGCGTAATCAGCACCGCGCTCGTCTCGAAGTACATGTCCGGATGATGAGATCCCCCCCGTACCCATTCCCATACGAGATAGACGCTGTAGAAATAGGCCGCCGACGTCCCGAGCGCCACGAGCACGTCCATATTCGCGCTGCCGTTGCGCAGCGCCTTGTAGGCTCCGCTGTAGAAGCGTGCGCCGATAATGAACTGGACGGGCGCGGCCAAGATCATCTGCACCCAGGGGTTCATGAACCATTCCGGCACCCAGATCCACGAGGTGAAGGAGAAATGCCCTACCATCGACCAGAGCAGCGGCACCGACAGGATAGCGGAGACGATGAAAGAATTGCGCAGCCGCACCGCAGTCCGGTTCGGCGCCGCCTCCGCCCCCGCTTCGCCCGTCTTCACCTTGCCCTTATAGCCGAGCTGCTCGATCTTGCGCAATATATCTTCCGGACGCGAGCCGGTGAAGGTGATGCGGGCCGATTCGGCGGCCAGATTGACATTGGCGGAATCGACCCCCGGCAGACGCTTCAACCCTTTCTCGATCCGGGTCGCGCACGCCGCGCAGGTCATCCCCTCGATGTCTACATCAATCGTCTCCGCCGGAACCTTGTAGCCCAGCTTCTCGATCTTATCCGTTACCTGCTGAAGCGAGAGCTGGCCATCGTCATATTCCACCGTCGCTTGCTCTGCCGCCAAATTCACGTTCGCCTTCACGACGCCGTCCATTCGGCTCAGCCCCTTCTCGATTCGGGTCGCGCATGCGGCGCAGGTCATTCCTTCGATTTTTACGGTCTGCTGCTTGGATGCCATTCTGTGTCACTCCTTTATGTCAGTATACCCCTATACCCTATATATCAATCGAAAAAGAAAACTCCCCGCAAGGAGTTCCTGTATCACGGATGAGGCGAGCCTCCCAACTCCGGTTCGCCGGCTCAGGAGACGACATCGTAGCCTTGATCCTCGATCGCTTCCCGGATGGTCTCCGGCTGAACCTTGGCCGCATCGTACGTAATCTTCACCTGCTTGGAGCCGAGATCGACCTGCGCCTCGCCGCCGGCCTCCCGAACCGCCTTCTCCACCGCCTGCTTGCAGTGTCCGCAGGTCATGCCTTCCACTTTCCAAGTTACTTCAGTCATTGTCAATTCCTCCCCAGATTGGATTAGAGGTGTTCACAAAAGGTCCGGCCTTTTAAACACGCCCTCTTATTTCAATAATTTGTGTATCGTAACCAGCAGTTCGTCAATGACTTCATCATCGCCTTCCTGAAGACGTTCGACGACGCAGCTCTTCATATGGCCTTCGAGCAGAAGCCGCCCGACGGAGTACAACGCCGATTGAATCGACGCGATCTGATGCAGCACATCATCGCAATACGTATCCTTGTCGATCATCGACTTGACGCCGCGCACTTGCCCTTCAATGCGGTTCAGACGGTGAATCAGCTTCTTCTTCATCTCGGCCGAATGATGGCTCTTCCGTTCGCCCGTTGCCTCCGGACGATGGCATTCTGCCTCGCCGTCCGCAGCCTCCATAGCGTTGGCTGATTCCTCGTTGCCGGTTAACGCGTCTTCTCGGGAACTCATGTTATCACCACCTCTTGTTTTCATCATAGCATACCCCCCTACCCTATTCAACATTTGTTTTTGATTTTTTTTCAGCTCAATTTGAATTGTTACCCGCAAATTGTTTACAATTTAAACTATCAGCATGACTGCCGATTCGTTGCATACGGCCCCGTATATGCTTGAATTTACATGCGTACATACGTACATAAGGAGGCACTATCAGCATGAGTGAAGTCACGAAAGTATCACGCGTAGCGCTCGTCGGGTCCGGCTTCGTCGGATCGAGTTACGCCTTTGCCCTGTTCAACCAAGGGCTTGCGGCCGAGCTGGTTATTATCGACGCCAACCGGCCGAAGGCCGAAGGAGACGCCATGGATTTGAACCACGGGCTGCCGTTTGCGTCGAATATGCGCATTTGGGCCGGCGACTACAGCGATTGCAAAGACGCTGATCTGGTCGTCATCACCGCAGGAGCCAATCAGGCTCCCGGGGAGACAAGACTCGATCTGATCGGCAAGAACGCGAAAATCTTCCAGTCGATCGTCCAATCGGTCATGGAGAGCGGCTTCAACGGCCTGTTCCTTGTCGCGACGAATCCGGTCGATGTGTTGACCTATGCGACCTGGAAATATTCCGGCCTGCCGGCAAGCCGCGTTATCGGGTCGGGCACGATTCTGGACACCGCCCGGCTGCGCTATCTGCTCGGCGAACGTCTGGAGGTCGACCCGCGCAACGTTCACGCTTATATTATGGGCGAGCATGGGGACACGGAGCTTCCGGTATGGAGCAACGTCAGCATCGGCGGCCAGCCGCTGGCCGACTACCGCAAGACGCACGGCAAGCCGACCGATGAGGAGCTGAACCGCATCTTCATCAATGTGCGCGATGCGGCCTATCACATCATCGAACGTAAAGGCGCCACCTACTACGGCATCGCCATGGGGTTGGCCCGCCTCACGAAGGCCATCCTGAAGAACGAGAATTCCGTGCTCTCGGTCTCGACGCTGCTGACCGGAGAATACGGGCTCGAGGATGTCTATCTCGGCGTTCCTGCGGTCGTCAACCGCCAAGGCATCCGCGATGTGTACGAGCTTCATCTCTCCGAAGAGGAGAAGCAGAAGCTTCACCACTCCGCTTCCGTGTTGAAGCAAGCGATCGCATCCATCTTCCCGTCCTGAGCCTGAGCGCGCCGGCAACATATCCGGCGCGCTTTGCCCTTTATTGCGGCGGCTGCGCCGTCCAGTCGCGCGCCGCCGGAACCCCTCCCGCGGATTCGGCGGCCGTCGCCGCATTGATAATGGCATAAGCCAGCGTCTCCGCGGCCCACATGCCGGCGAGATCGACCGAGGCGTCCACGCCCCCTGTCGTCATGGCGAACACCGTATCGCCGTCGAACATCGTATGCACCGGGAAAATGGTTCTCGCGAGCCCGTTATGCGCCATCTCCGCCATCTTGTTCATCTCTGTCTTCGTGAGATTGGCGTTGCAGGCGACGACGGCAATCGTCGTGTTGGTGCCCGGCTTCACCGCGGCAAAAGGCTTGTCCAATCCGGACAGATAGCGAAGCGGCGCGAGGAAGGTGCCCGGCTCGTCGCCCCTGGCTCCCGCCGCCGTCCCGCCATGCCCGGGATGCCGGATCTCGCCCACCGCGTTCACGGCGACCGCCGCTCCTACGACAAGCCCATTCGGCAGCTTCACGGAAGCGGTGCCGAAGCCGCCCTTCATCGCCCGTTCCGGCCCCGCATATTTGCCGACCGTCGCTCCCATGCCCGCGCCGGCGTTCCCTTGTGCCGGTGGGGAGGAATTGGCCGACGACGCAGCGGCGTAGCCCATCGCGGCTGTCGGCGCCGCGTCGGGCCGGCCGATCGCGAGATCGAACAGAATCGCGCTTGGCACGATAGGGACCCGCCCTACCCCGACATCGAACCCAATGCCGCGTTCCTGCAAATACCGCATGACCCCGTGAGCGGCTTCAAGCCCGAACGCGCTCCCCCCGCTCAGGCAGACCGCATGGACATGCGGCACCATCGCGGCAGGCTGAAGCAGCTCGGTCTCGCGCGTGCCGGGGGCGGAGCCGCGCACATCGACGCCGCATACCGCGCCCTCCTCCGCCACGATGGCCGTGCAGCCGGTCAGCGCGGTCTCGTCCTGCGCATGGCCGACCCGAATGCCCGGCACATCCGTGATGCTGCCGGGATAAGGCAGGACCTGCCGCGCTTCATGATGCCCGTATTGTGATGTCATGTATGAACTTCCCCTTCCGCCTGTCGAAATGATCCTCTTTATAGCTTCGCGATAGCGGCCGCCGCCTCCTTTTTTTCGGAACGAGATCGGCTCTGTGTCGGCCTTCGAACCGGCCCGGCCCGCGATAGCAAGCTCCAGGCGCCCGCCCGCAAGAAATGGTTGCTCTCCGCGGCCGTTCTGGTCATAATGAGAGAGATCTTTATTTTTTCCTTGTTGGAGGTGTTCCTATGAAAATGCGCGTATCTGCCGTCCAGTACCATCTGCATACGATTGCATCCTTTGATGAGTTCGCGAGACAGGTAGAGCACTATATCCGGACCGCGGCGGAATTCGAGGCGGAATTCCTGCTCTTTCCCGAGTTCATGACGACCCAGCTCATGTCGATTGGAACCGAAGGTCGCGAGGCGCTCGCAATTGGCGAGCTTCCGGGCTATACCGATGCCTACCTTGACCTGTTCAGACGGTTGGCCAAGCAGTACGGTATGTATCTGATCGGGGGCACCCATGTCATCGAGCGGGAAGGCAAGCTGTACAATATGGCTCACCTGTTCCGCCCTGACGGCACCGTCGAGGAGCAGGCGAAGCTCCATATTACTCCGACCGAGGTCACGGAATGGAATATGGCCGCCGGGGAGGGCGTGCGCGTCTTCCATACCGAAAAGGGCACTATCGCCATTCTCACCTGTTATGATATCGAATTTCCCGAGATCGTCCGCATGGTGCGCGCCCAAGGAGCCGATGTCATCTTCTGCCCGTCATGCACCGATGATCGGCAGGGCTTCTACCGGGTCCGCTACTGCTGCCATGCCCGGGCGATCGAGAACCAAGTATACGTCGTCGCCACCGGAACCGTCGGCTCCTTGCCGACCGTTGATTTCATGCGGGCCAATTTCGGCCAGGCGGCCGTTATCGCCCCGAACGACATTCCGTTCCCGCCGCGCGGCATTCTCGTCGAAGGAGAGATCAATAACGATATGATCGTGACCGCGGATCTGGATCTGTCCTTGCTGAAGCAGGTAAGAGAACGCGGCTCGGTGACGACATGGCGCGATCGCCGCACGGATCTGTACCCGGATTGGTAAAGGGGGCAGCGGCGATGCTCCGGCAATCGATGTATGTGCTGCATGAAGGCAAGCCGAAGGGAGTAACGATTCGCAATTACAGTCTGGCCGATGCCGACGCGCTCATTGACATCCAGCGGGCCTCGTTCCCGCCGCCCTTCCCGGAGGAACTGTGGTGGAACCGAGAGCAGATCGGGGAGCATGTGTCCCGCTTTCCGGCGGGGGCGCTCTGCGCCGAGATGGACGGGCAGCTCGTCGGGTCGATGACGGCCCTTGTGCTTCCGCCTGCCGCCGATGCCGAGCACCTGTCCTGGGAAGCGGCGACGGACAACGGGTATATCCGCCACCACGATCCGGCGGGGCGGACCTTGTATGTCGTCGATCTGTGCGTCCGTCCCGAATACCGCAAATATGGAATCGGGCAGTGGATGATGCAGGCGATGTACGCCACGGTCGTCCATCTCGGACTGGACCGGCTTCTGGGGGGAGCCCGCATGCCCGGTTACGGTGCCGTCGCGAATGAGATGAGCGCCGAACAGTACGTGCGGGAGGTCATGGAAGGCCGGCGGCGCGATCCGGTTGTCAGCTTTTTGCTCCGCTGCGGCCGCACGCCCGTCGCGGTCGTGCCCGATTATTTGGAGGATGGGCAGTCGGCCAATTACGGCCTGCTGATGGAATGGCGCAACCCGTTCTTGTGATGGCGTTCCTTGTTGACCCATTGGAACACGCATTCGTAATGATTCGATTTGAAGAGAGATAATGAGGAAAGGTGTTGAATCCGCATGACCCAGCTTCGCTATGAACGTATCCAATCGATCGAAGATCCGCTGTTTGCCCAAATGCATGCTTTGATGGGCCGAATTTTTCCGAAGGAAGAGGTGCTGGAATTCGATCTGTGGCGGGAACCGCTGGAGGACCCCGATATCCGCGTCTTTGTCGCCGTGCTTGACGGACGTGTCGTCGGCGCGACCGAATACCGCTATGTGGAAGCGCTGCAGGTGGCGATGACCGATTTCACTATCATCGGCGAGCCGGGGCTCGGCATCGGGCGCTTCCTGTACAAGCAGCGCGAGCGCGATTTGCTGAGCGTGGCGGAATCGGCTGGCCAGCCGCTCATCGGCATGTTCGCCGAAATCTACGACCCCTACCGGGTAGGCGACTTCTCCTTCGGCGGCATTCGTCCGATGGACCCGGTCGTCCGGCGCGAGGTGCTCTCCCATCTCGGATACGAGCGCCTCGACTTCCCTTACGTTCACCCGTCCTGGTCGAACGACGGGGAGGCCGTCAGCGGACTCGACCTCTGCTTCATGCCGATGCAGGACGGGATGAGTTCCGTTCCGGCCTCGCTCGTGGCTGAGTTCCTGCAATGGTATTACGCCGTGCTGCCGAATAAACCGCAGGCATGGCTCGCTATGATGGAAGGCTTGAAGCAAATGGAACAGATTGCCCTGCGCCCGCTCTAAGACGGCCGCAGGCAGAGATTGGCGGCAGCTGTGCAGCCGTGCCCGCGTACCGGGAATGACGCTGTGGGGCATTGCGAGAGCGCTGCTGCCGTTCCCCCATGGCGGGACCATGAACCGACATCGTCTGATCCGGTTCATCGCTGGCGTCCGCCCCAGCCCGTCGATACCGGTCAGCAGATGGGGAACGCTGGAGTATTTTGCGCTTTCCCGAGAAATAGTCCATTTCCCGCTCCTCCTGCTGACCGTACGCAAGAAGAGGCGCCGCGAGTCGTGGCGCCTCTTTCAGATTATCGAACAATGATTTTGGCGAGATAGGCCGCCGGACAGCAAAAAGTCGAACAGTTGATCCGCGAAGTCGAACAACTGGTCCACGAACCGCAAATTAGATAGGGCTGACCCGTTTCGTCCTCATCGTATCCCCTCATCTCATCGTCGAAGATGATATAAACTCGCAAATAGCGTAAGGGGCACACCCTCTCCCCATGCTGCAGTTGATCCTGAACGCCGGCATGGAAGCCTCCTTGGCTTTGCCGATCGTAATAAGTGCTTCCACGTACGCCGGATCGGCCCGCCGGGGACGGAGAGGTCCACTTCGCAGGCGTACTCTCCCGCCCCGCACCTCCGGTCATCCACTCCACTAAAGCTGCAGTATCTCACGCCACTCTATTCATCCACTCCACTAAAGCTGCAGTATCTCCCACCACTCTAGTTACTGCTTCACTATTACTGCAACATCTCACGCCACTCTAGTCACCTGCTCCACTAAAGCTGCAGTATCTCACGCCACTCTATTCATCCACTCCACTAAAGCTGCAGTATCTCCGACCACTCTAGTTACCTGCTTCACTATTACTGCAACATCTCACGCCACTCTAATCACCCCGCTCCACTAAAGCTGCAATATCTCCCACCACTCTAGTCACCTGCTCCACTAAAGCTGCAGTATCTCACGCCACTCTAGTTACCTGCTTCACTATTACTGCAACATCTCACGCCACTCTAGTCACCTGCTCCACTTAAGCTGCAGTATCTCACGCCACTCTAATCATCCCGCTCCACTAAAGCTGCAGTATCTCCCACCACTCTAGTCACCTGCTTCACTATTACTGCAACATCTCACGCCACTCTAGTCACCTGCTCCACTTAAGCTGCAGTATCTCACGCCACTCTAATCATCCCGCTCCACTAAAGCTGCAATATCTCCCATCACCCTTGTCACCTGCTCCACCAATACTGCAAAAATGCAGCATTTTCATTGACACGAAGCTGTGAAAATAGGATTGCTGCAAAACTACAGCAATTACCCTAAGGCAAGGCATAAATAGCGCCCAAAATGGCGAAATAATGTAATTTTGCAGGAATTCCCCGGGATTTAGCCTCTTGAGGTTAAAAATGCTGCGCCTGTGCAGCAATTTCTTACGGGGGCTAGCTTTCTTCATGCGCAGACTATCTAGCTTCATGCAGGGAGCAGCACGCCCCAACCTGACCTAACCTAAACTGTCCTGCCTCCCCCGTCCCCCCCTTCATAAAGAAAAAAAGACTGTCGACAGGACTTTATCGACAGTCTGGAGGAGGCGCCACGACCCGTGGCGCCTCTTTTCGTGTATTCGCTTGGTTGTCTCATATCATTCTTCGCCCGGTTGTCCGGGCACGGTTCACAGCACGAATCCGCCGCCGTGCCGGAGGCCGCTAGACAAGCCCGAACAATCTCCGGCAGCGGCCCGGACGATCGGCAACGAAGCGTTCGATATTGCCCTTATCCTTGATCGTGACATATACGGTCCGCCCGTCCTCGCCTCCGAACGTCAGGTTCGTGCACTCCTTGCCCAGCAGTTGAACCTCTTCGACCAGTTCTCCTCCCGGCGACAAAATGGCTACAGTTCCTTTGCCGAACCGGGTTACATACAGATAACCCTCGACATCGCAGCGCATGCCGTCAAGACCGTAATCCGGGAACTGATGGAATAAGCGCTTATTGGATACGTTCCCGTCCTCCGACAGATCATACACCCATATCCGGCGCTGCACCGACTCGTTCACATACAGCAGACGGTCGTCGGGGCTGACCTCGATTCCGTTCGTCGTTCCCATTCCCGCTTCCAGGCGCGTCGTCTTCCCGTCGGGATCGATCCGCCACAGCTGTCCGGTGTTGTCTCCCCAATTCGGATCGCTGGCGAACAGCACATCGCGCGATGAGATCGCGATATCATTCGGCTGATTCATCGCCGGCTCCTCCGCCAGCACGTCCAGCCGGCTCTCCGCCCAAGAATAGCGGTAAATGCGGTGCCTTTTATAATCCGCCATGAACATGTCGCCGGCCCGATTGAACCGGATCCCGTTCGCGACGCTTCCTTCCGGAAGCTCCAGAAAGACGCTGCTGACGCCTTCCGGCGTGACCTTCCCGATCGTTCCCTCGCGTTCGTAATTCACGGCATACAGATTCCCTTCCTTGTCGCAGGCCGGCCCCTCGACGCCGCCCGTAAATCCATGCGGCGGAGTGAACTGCTCGCTGCGGCGTCCTTGCCCCAGATCCTTCATACTCATCGTCCTCTCTCTCCGGTTCGGACGAGAGAAGTTCGGCTGTCTGCGCTATCTCGTCTGTCTCTATCGAACATCCCGTCCGCTGATATGTTCCTTTGTCGTTGCCGGATGCTGCATTAATCGGCAAGACCAACCTTTTCCCCACGAATTACCACAAGTTAACACTAATACAGTATACATTGCTGCGTTATCGAAAATTACAGGATTGTCACGCTATCGGTTCTCCTGCCATTCATGACATCCCGGAAGATGCGTACTTCCCGCCTTTGCATGTGAATTTCATCACCTTATCGGCCAACCGAACCGAAATCACAGGCGGCGATGGAAAGACGTACCGGAACCTCCAAGCAAACACTCCGGGCCAGGCTTCCAGCAGGATTCGCATTTCCGCTTCGGCCCTTCGATTCCACTTAATGGCCGTTGGCGCCGTCGTCCCCGTTCTCCCGCAAAATACGCGTCCGTTGCTCTTGCTCCTGCACGTAAGACTCGATCATGTCATGCTTCAACTGCCATGCCTTCGTGCTGATGTCGACGTGGTAGCGCTCCGGATTCGTCTTGCGCAAATATTCCGGCCAGAACAGCTGCAGCTGCTCACGGTGATACTCGCGTATCTCGTCCAGCGGCGGCCGTTCATACACCAGCATCCCGTCCCGGTAGATCGGATGCAGCAGCTTCTCGGCGTCGTAATGCTCCACATATTTATGAAGATATGGATGTATCGGATCGAAAAGCTTGATCTTGGCGCGGCGCTCGACGTCATCCTCTTCCGTCAGGCAGATGTAATCGGCGATCGCTTTTTTCTTTTTCTTATGGATGATGCGATAGACGTCCTTCTTGCCCGGCGTCGTCACTTTTTCCGGATTGGCCGAAATCTTGATCGTTGGCTGCATTACCCCGTCGACCTCGCGGGATACCAGCTTGTACACCCCGCCGAGAGACGGCTGATCCGCCGCGGTAATCAGTTGCGTGCCGACGCCCCACATATCTATGCGGGCCCCCTGCAGCTTCAGATCCGAGATTGTGTACTCGTCCAAATCGTTGGAAGCGACGATCTGAACCTCGTTCAAGCCGGCCTCATCCAGCATCCGGCGGGCTTCGATCGACAAATATGCCAAATCGCCGCTGTCGAGGCGGATCGCCTGCAGCTTCTTGCCTCGCTTCTCCAATTCCTTGCCGATCTGGATCGCATTCGGAATGCCGCTGTGCAGCGTATCATAGGTATCCACCAGCAGGGTCACCTGGTTCGGGAGCGCCTCGGCGAATGCCTGGAACGCCTCTTGCTCGTTCTCGAAGCTCTGCACCCAGGCATGCGCGTGCGTTCCCTTCGTGGGGATCCCGAAGCGGCGGCCCGCCAGCATGTTGGAGGTCGCATGGAAGCCCGCCAGATATGCGGCCCGAGCTCCCCAGAGGGCGGCATCCGCTTCCTGAGCACGTCGCGTTCCGAATTCCATCAAAATGTCATTGCCTGCCACATATTTGATCCGGGATGCCTTCGTCGCGATTAAGGTCTGGAAATTCATAAAATTAAGTAGTGCCGTCTCGATCAGCTGCGTCTCGAAGATGCGCCCTTCCACGCGAATCAGCGGTTCATTCGCGAACACGAGCGTTCCTTCCCGCGCCGCATCGATGTTGCCGGTGAAGCGGAAGTTGCGCAGTTCCTGCAGAAACGCTTCCTCGTACTCCTCCTCCTGTTCACGCAAATACGCGATATCCTCCTCCGTGAAGCGGAGCTGTTCCATATACTCGATAATCCGCTCGAGGCCGGCGAACACGGCGTACCCGTTATGGAAGGGCAGCTTCCGGAAAAAGGCTTCGAACACCGTCTTCTGATTATGCGTGCCATGCTTCCAATGCGCATACATCATATTGATCTGATATTTGTCGGTATGCAATGCCATTGATGCATTCATTTATTCATCCTTCTTTCTGACATCCTTTGCCTATCCTCGGCCGAAGCCGCAAATCCATCAGTATCCGCTGACGACTTGAGCGCCCAGCGTATTGCGGACATGCTCCAGCGCCCAGCGATGCGCGTCGGCATTGAATGAAGCGACCGCATCCTCATGCACGACGATCCGATAACCGAGATTATACGCTTCAATCGCCGTATGCAGCACGCAAATATCCGTGCACACCCCAACCAGGTGGACTTCCTTCACCCCGCGCGCCCGCAGCCGCATGTCGAGATCGGTGCCGCAAAAGGAGCTGTACCGGGTTTTGTCCATCCAGTATATCGCCGAGGCATGGCGTTCATGCACCTCCCGCAGCGCGCCGTACAGCTCGCGGCCTTCCGTCCCGCGAATGTTGTGCGGCGGGAATAGCGCGGTCTCCGGATGATACGGGTCCTGCTCGTCGTGAACGTCCACGGCCATGACCACGAATTCGCCTTGGGCGGCGAATTGCTGGGTCAGTTCCGCAATCCGGCGTTCAATGTCAATAGCCGGCTGTCCGCACGGAAGCCGGCCGATGACAAAGTCATGCGTGTAATCAATGACGACTAACGCTTTCATCGTGAATCGTCTCCTCTCCAGCCCAGTAAGGGTAATGATAAGCTTAACGTCATTATGACAAATTGATGTCAAATGTTCAACTCGCCAATTACCCTTTGACCCGGAAGGAACCCGTTCCAATCGTCCCTAATCGGCCGTCTTCGCCCGTTACGCTCCCGTATACCGTCATCGTCCGGCTCGTGGAATGAAGGACGTGGGCCCGGACTTCCAGTAAGCCCGCCTGCAGCGGATGAACGTAATGAATGTTCAGATTGCTCGTGACAACTTGATCATCCGGCCGGTTCGCCGACGCGGCAATGCCCATCGTCGTATCCAGCAGAGAGGCAAGCACCCCGCCATGGACCATTCCCATTATATTCAAATGACGCTCCCGCGCCTGCAGCCGCACAATCGTTTCCCGTTCGCCGACGCTGGCCAGTTCGCAGCCCAGATGTCCCCAGAATGTCGCCGCGGCCAGCTCCTCGAGCTTCGCCCACCGCTGCATCGCGTCCCCGCCCGTTCCGCTCATCGGCCTTGCTCCTCTCGCCAAAAAAGTGTCCTGGGACCGCTTGAAATTGCGCGTCTCGCCATCTAGTCCGTATACGGCAAGCACTGGCCCGGCCGCGTCAGCCGGACGGGCCGGCTCCCCCCTGAACCGGCCCGTCAGCCGAACGCGCGCTACTCTTGCTTGCCGGATTCGGGCGGCTCCGCCGGGCCGCCCCCGGCCTGCCGCTGCCTCTCGTCTTCCGCCAGCCGGCGGCGCAGCACTTTGCCGACCATCGTCTTCGGCAGCTCCTCGCGGAACTCGTACAGCCGCGGAACTTTGTAGGCGGCAAGCCGCTCCCGGCACCACGCTTCCAGTTCCTCCGCCGTCGTCCCGGCCGCTTCGGCCCGGACGACGAACGCCTTCACCGTCTCCCCGCGGTACGGATCGGGCACCCCGATGACCACGGCCTCCCTCACGGCGGGGTGCTCGAACAGAACCTCCTCGACGTCGCGCGGATATACTTTGAAGCCGCTGGCATTAATCATGTCTTTTTTCCGATCGACGATCATGAAATAACCGTCTTCATCCATCTTCGCCATGTCCCCGGTCAGGAGCCAGCCATCCTTCAGCACGGCTGCCGTATCCTCCGGCCGGTTCCAATAGCCCTTCATCACCTGCGGCCCCTTCACCGCCAGCTCTCCAATCTCGCCGGGCGGAAGCGGCTCGAACGTCTCGGGGTGGACCACCTTCGCATCCGTGTCCGGGAACGGGATTCCGATCGTCCCGGTCTTGCGCAGACCCCAGATCGGGTTCGCATGCGTGACTGGCGAAGCCTCCGTCAGCCCATACCCTTCGATCAGCCGGCCGCCGGTCAGCGCCTCGAAGCGCTCCTGCACCTCCAGCGGCAGAGCCGCCGATCCGCTTACGCACACTTTGACGGAGGACAGGTCGAAGCGCTGGACTTCCTTATGGTGGTTGATGGCAATATACATCGTGGGCGCCCCGGGGAAAACCGTAATCTTCTTCTTCTCAATCGCGTCCAACACCTGCAGCGTATCGAACCGGGGCAGCAGGACGAGCTCCCCTGCCAGATGCATTGCCTGATTGAGCAGCACCGTCAACCCGAACACATGAAAACAGGGCAGCGCCGCCAGGAACCTCTCCCCTCCCCGGTTCGCCTTGTAGCACCAATTCGCGGTCTGAACCGTGTTCGCGACGAGATTGTAATGCGTCAGCATCACGCCTTTGGCCGTGCCTGTCGTGCCGCCCGTATATTGCAGCATCGCGATGTCATTTTCCGCGTCGACCGGACAGAGCACGGGCTGGGGCGTATGGCTTTTCAACCATGATTTGAAGCGGAACAGGCCCGGCTCATGCGGGATGTGCAGCGAATGTCCTTCCTTCTTGGCCTTCAGCGGATACAAGAACCGCAGCGGGAACGGCAAATATTCGCGCAGCGAGCCGCAAATGATGTACGTCAGCGGCGTGTGGCGTTTGACCTGCCTGACACGCGGCAGCAGCATATCGAGGGTAACGATCACCTTCGCCCCGGCATCATTGAGCTGGTTGATTAACTCTCCCTCCATATAGAGCGGATTGGTCATGACGACCACGGCCCCGGCCAGCAGGGACCCGTAATAGGCGATAACCATTTGCGGGCAATTCGGCAGCATCAGCGCCACCCGATCCCCGGATTTGATGCCGAGCGCGTGCAGGCCGTTCGCGAAGCGGTAGGCCGCATCCAGCAGTTGCTGATAAGACAGGTTCCCCCCCATAAAATGGACGGCAGTCCGGCTCGGATACTGAACGGCCGCTTGAATCAGCAGTTGCGCCACATTGTGCTTCGGATAATCGGCAGTCGGTGCCACTTCTTCAGGGTAATGGCGAATCCAGGGGCGTTCGCCGTTCTCTATGACATGCATGACACCCTCCCTTTCTTCTCGCGGAATTCATCTCTTCTGCGGTGGCCGCCTAGATGACGTGTTAACGCATTTCGTGCCGCTTGCCATCGCTGAAAAGGAACGCTGCTGACACCCGAATTTCGCTTCGTGTGCCTCCTGCTTGATGGATATGTTTTTCGGGGCTAAAAAATGCAATCCCATACCCATGTTGACCGATAGTAAATAGATATGTTCCCTCCCGACTCACGCCGAAAAAGTGCAATAACTTTCACGTCCGAGCCATATGATGGATAGCAGCGATCCGGCACTGAGGCGAGTCCGTGAGGATTTCCTAATCAAGCAGACAACCGATAGGGAAAGAAAACATCGTCATTCAAGCGGGGAGCGTCCGGAAGAAGGAGTCCGATGGAGAACGCGATTAGGCCGACGGCCTTATAAATAACCACATTTTTTCGGCTCGCATCCTTGATGGTGGTAAATAGCGGCAGGGAATCCGCCTGCCAAGGGAGAAGTCAAATGTACAGAGCATGGCGTGCAGCCCGGCATCAGCTTCCATTATTTTGGAATGACGAGAGAATGAACGAAAGGAGTGAGTGCGCATGGGACGCACATTTGCCGTTATCGCGGAAATGCGTGGCAATCAAGTGAGGCAAGTGACATGGGAAGCGCTTGGTGCAGTCGCGCAAATGGCGAAAGTCGAGGATCGCGTCATCGTGCTGGTCATCGGGCATGCCATCGGGAAAGCCGCCGACGCGCTGTCACTTCCCGGCATCCACGCGATCGTTGTGGCAGACAGCGATCGATATCAGTATTATGAGGCAGAAACCTATTTTGCCGCCGCACGCACCTTCGTCGATCGGGAGAAGCCCGATGTCGTCCTGCTTGGGCATACGGCGATGGGCCGGGATCTGGCCCCAATGCTGGCCTCCCATTTGCAGTCCGGTCAAATCTCCGACGTTACTTCTATCGAAGCATATGAGGACGGCTTCGCCTTCCATCGACCGATTTATGCCGGCAAGGCGTTCGAGACGAAGCGGTTCACCCGAGCATCGCGGTGCTGGGTTCTCACCGTCCGGCCCAACATCTTCCCGCCTGGCGGGAAGGCGGGAGCGCTGCTTCCGGCGTCCGCGGCCGTGCCGGAACGCCGCTACCTTCCCGCTCCTTCGCCTACGCTGCGCTCAATCGTGCGAGAGGTCGCCACGAAAATGAGCGGCTCCATTGATCTGACGAAGGCGAAAATCATTGTGTCTGGCGGGCGCGGCGTCAAGAGCGCGGACGGGTTCAAGCCGCTTCGGCAGCTCGCTCTCGTCCTGAACGGAGCGGTCGGCGCCAGCCGCGGCGCCTGTGACGCCGGCTATTGCGATTATGCGCTGCAGATCGGACAGACCGGCAAGGTGGTGACGCCGGAGGTCTACTTTGCCTGCGGCATCAGCGGGTCGATTCAGCATTTGGCCGGCATCAATCAATCGCGCGTCATCGTCGCGATTAACACCGATCCGGAAGCTCCGATTTTTCAAGTGGCGGATTACGGAATCGTCGGCGATCTGTTCGAGATCGTCCCGCTCCTTACCGCCGAATTTCGCAAGCTGCTCTCCTAATTAGACCCTCCCCCGATCATCAAAAAAAAGGCTTCCTTCCCTTGTAAAATCAGGGACGGAAGCCCGCTTCGGCTGTATCTGTCGTATCGCTTTGTTGTCAGCTTAATCGCTGCAAGTTTCCGGGTCTTCGGGGGACGCCGCTTCGACTTCAATCTTATCGGCCACCGTATCCCGAATGACGGACATGACGAGTTGCAGCAAGTAGTTCACATCGGTCTGGCTCTGCTGGAATTCCACGACAAGCGGAATATTGTCGAGTTCCTGCTGCAGCTCATCGATTTCCTTCTCGATTTTGTTCACCATTTCCTGATTCTGAAATGACTCGAAGGCGACAATTTCCTTCTGCTTCTTCTTCATGGCCGAGATAAGCTCCTGCACCCGCTCATGCTTCTGAACGAGCTTCTCCGCTTTTTGGTAATGGATAACCTCATCCGTCGTGCAAATCATCTCGGCAAGCTGCTTCGCCTTCGCCATAATATCGTCGCGGACCAGCAGATCACGCGTATTATAGGAAGGCATGCTGCTGCACGGTGAAACCTTGGACGAATCATGTGAATGTTGCGTCAATGCGAACCTCTCCCATCTGGATTATCGTATGGTTGCAAAATTAAGGTGCAGGGCATGCGATCATCACGCCTCCGCCCCGAGTTATGCCGTAAGCTCACGACGGCTAGGAGCTGATTTGCACCGGCTCCGGCACCATTTCGCCCTTGATATAGTAGGACAGGGCATCGTCGATACGCACGTAAACGAAGCGGCCGATCAGCTCTTCCGAACCTGGAAAATGAACCAGCTTGTTTGTGCGCGTGCGGCCGGATAAAATGTTGGCGTTGTTTTTGCTTACGCCTTCCACCAGCACCTCGACAGTCGTGCCGATCAGCTTCTCATTGCTCTTGCGGCTCAGATCCGTCATGAGCTCGTTCAGACGGTGGAGACGCGCTTTCTTCACCTCGAGTGGAACATTATCTTCCATCTGAGCGGCAGGAGTGCCTTCCCGCGGCGAATAAATGAAGGTAAAGGCGGAATCGAAACCGACCTCCTTCACCAGAGTCATCGTCTCCTCGAACTGCTCGTCAGTCTCGCCCGGGAATCCGACGATAATGTCCGTGGTCAACACGACATCCGGGATCGCCTTCTTAATCTTGCCGGCCAGTTCGAGGAAGCGAGCCCGATCATACTTCCGGCTCATCTTTTTCAAGACCTCGCTGCTGCCCGACTGCACCGGCAGATGGATATGCTCTACCAGATTGCCGCGCTTCGCGAGCACCTCCACGAGCCGATCATCGAAATCGCGCGGATGAGATGTCGTGAAACGGACGCGAGGGATATCGATTTTGCGGATGTCATCCATTAGATCGCCGAACGTATAGTTCCGGTCCGTGAAGTCTTTGCCGTAGGCGTTGACATTTTGCCCGAGCAGCGTGATCTCCCTGAAGCCTTGCCGAGCCAGTTCGCGCACTTCCGCGATGACATCCTCCGGAAGCCGGCTCCGCTCCTTGCCGCGCGTATAGGGCACGATGCAATAGGTGCAGAACTTGTCGCAGCCATACATGATGTTCACCCAGGCGCGCATCCCCTCCCGCTTCTTCGGCAGGTTCTCGATGATGTCGCCTTCCTTCGACCATACTTCGATGACCATCTCTTTGTTGAACAGGGCATCGCGGATCAGATAAGGCAGGCGGTGAATATTATGCGTGCCGAAGACGAGATCGACGAACGGATGCTTCTGCATAATCCGGTTCACGACCGATTCTTCCTGAGACATGCAGCCGCATACCCCAAGCAGCAGGCCCGGCCGCTCGATCTTGAGCGTCTTCAGATGGCCAAGCTCGCCGAATACCTTATCCTCGGCATTTTCCCGGATCGCACAGGTATTGAGAAGAATAATGTCCGCCATCTGGCGATCTTCCGTCTTCCGGTACCCCATCTGTTCGAGCAGCCCGCTCATCGTCTCGGAGTCATGCTCGTTCATCTGGCATCCGAACGTATAGATGAGATAATGCTTGCCTGTACCTAACTGCTGCAGCTCTGCGGGAACCGCCTCTTCATAATGGACAACGATGTCCTGCTTCCCCCGCTGTTTCTCTGCTCGATGATTAGGCTCCGAAATAATGTTGATTTCGCGACCATTGATACGAATGCGCTTACCGTGTTCATCCTCCGAAATCACTTTTGCGTTCGAGAAATCAAAATATTTGGAGTAATCCTTCGACTCTTTGCTCATGCTGCCGGTCACTCCTTCATATCGTAATGTCATAGGTTTAAGGTGAATGATTGATGCCTATTCCAAAAAAAGCATTACAACAAATTATAGCATTATTCCATGTGCGGAGCCAAGCCAAGAAAAACCTCTGCCGCCGTTCCCGTCCAGCCGAACGCCTTGTGCGCAAGGAAAGTCCTTGCCCCTTGCTGCCGGCTCGGCCTCTGAAAAGGAACACAGCAAAAATGCAGCCGCCCTATCGAGCAGCTGCATTCCATGTTTCCGCTTCTATTAATCAACGATTTCAGCCGTGTCTCCATTCTTCACGCCGGCTGCATTCGCTTCATCCGTATCAATATGCATGTCCAAGGCGAAATTGTCATGGACCCGCGCAATCACATTTTCAAAGATAACGCCCCGATCGCCGCCTACGCGAACCCGAAGCTTAGCTTTGTCTTGAATGCCCCAATTCTCGGCATCCGAAGTATGGAAGTGAATATGGCGTGCCGCCACAATAACCCCTTGCTTCAGTTCCACTTCACCTGCAGGCCCTTTAACCAGAATGCCTGGTGTGCCTTCGATATTGCCCGATTCCCGGACTGGCGGGTTGACTCCGAGCGTAAACGCATCCGTGCGCGACACTTCCAATTGGGAAGCCGGACGCGCAGGGCCCAAAATGCGAACCTTTTTGAACGAACCTTTCGGACCGATTACTTCAACCGTCTCATTGGCCGCGAATTGCCCCGGCTGGGACAGCGGCTTGAACTCGGTCAGTTGATAGCCCGCTCCGAACAGAGTCTCAATATCTTGTTGTGTTAAATGAATATGACGTCCTGACACGCCGACGGGTACAGTTTTCATTTCTCATCCACCTCACGTTGTTGTGATCTCTCTATCTTGTACCACTCCATATTATACTCCCGCCCGCGCAAAAAGTCGACTTTTCACCCTCACCGTCTTCTCCCTTCTTCTTTACTCGGCCCGCCGGCATGCGTATGGGAAAAAGAGCGTCCAGCGAACATTTGCAGTCCCTGTCGGCGTACACCCGTATTTTTTCCAAAATCCATCCCAAAGCGTCAAGTGTGTGCCCTTTTGGTCATTGTCCCATGCCATCAGGCGTGTACCCTGCCTTTTGCTCAATATCCCCTTCCGTCAGGCTTGTACACGGCCTTATTGCTCCGTTCCGTCAGGCGCGTACATTTCCTTTTGCTCAATATCCCGTTCCGTCAGGCTTGTACATTGCCTTTTGCTGAATATCCCGTTCCGTCAGGCTTGTACATTTCTTTTGCTGAATATCCCGTTCCGTCAGACGTCTACCCTGCCTTTTGCTCAATATCCCGTTCCGTCAGGCTTGTACCCTGCCTTTTGCTAGATATCCCGTTCCGTCAGGCTTGTACATTGCCTTTTGCTTGATATCCCGTTCCGTCAGGCTTCGCCCTCTTTCTAGTATCCATACCGCCAGTGGGCATTCTGCTTTCAAAACGACTTTCCTGCACCTATGGGAGAATGATGAATGGAGTTTGAAGGACCTGCATCCTTTACGACAGCGAGACTGAACAATTCATAAACTTTTCTCTTCTATGGCGACTCACCTGCCCCATGGGGATAACGTGCATAAGAACCGAGACGGTGAACTCCCAATCCCTTCACTACCTAGCGTACTGAACATTTGGTGAACGTTCACTTCACAGCAGTTTTCCTGCCTCATTGGGATAGCGCACAAAAGAACCGAGACGGTGAACTCCCAGTCCCTTCACACCTAGCGTACTGAACATTTGGTGAACGTTCACTATAAGGCCACTTTCCTGCGCCTATGGGATAGCGAGCATAAGAACCCAGCGTCGGAGGAGGCGTCGATTTTCTGCAACAGCGGCGGTAAGCTGGTAAGAAGCCTTCTCTCATCTCAATAAAATAAGGCACGCGCCCTACGACGCATGCCTTAATGGGATTTGTTATTTGAATTCCGATACCAATTGGTCAAACTGCTCAGGCGTGATCCGCAGATCTTGATGGGCGAGCGGCTCTTCCCGGAAGCCGGGGACGAGATTCTCGTAGGAGCGGCGGGAAGTATCCTGATAGATGAGTCCCGTTATCATGCCGCCGGTCTCCATCAGCTTCGTCATTGCCATCACGCGATTCGACGGGTCATAGTTCTCGATGGTGTCGAGATTAATGATGTGCTCCTTGAACCAGTCGTACGTGTTGATTTTGTTGAACGTCACGCATGGGCTGAACACGTTAATAAGGGAAAAGCCTTCATGCTGTATGCCTGCTTCGATCAGCGCGGTCAACTGCTTCAGATCGCTGGAGAATGACTGGGCTACGAATGTCGCTCCGGAAGCAAGCGCTATTTCCAGCGGCGACAAAGTCGATTCGATTGCGCCTTCCGGGGTGCTCTTCGTCTTGAAGCCGACGGCGCTGCGCGGAGAGGTCTGCCCCTTCGTCAGGCCGTAAATCTGGTTGTCCATCACGATGTACGTAATATTGACGTTCCGGCGAATAGCGTGGACCGTATGCCCCATCCCGATCGCGAAGCCGTCTCCGTCTCCACCGGAGGCGATAACGGTCAGATCCCGGTTCGCCAGCTTCAAGCCCTGGGCAATCGGCAAGGCGCGTCCATGGATGCCGTGGAAGCCGTAAGCGTTAATGTAGCCGGAAATTCTGCCCGAGCAGCCAATCCCGGATACGACAGCCAACTGCTCCGGCTCGAGTCCGACATTGGCCGCAGCCCGTTGAATGGCCGCCTGTATCGAGAAATCACCGCAGCCCGGGCACCAGTTCGGCTTCACATTGTTGCGGAATTCTTTAAACGTAGCCATTCTTAGACCAGCTCCTTGCTATGATTGTACAATTCGGACGGCAGGAACGGAGTGCCGTCATATTTGTTGACACGGCGCAGCTTCTCTCTGCATCCGACATGCAGCTGAATCTGATCCGCCAATTGTCCGGTGGCGTTGTTCTCGATGACGACCACTTGACGGGCCCGATCCGCATGCGGCTTGAACAGTTCCGCGGGGAACGGGTGGATCTGGCGAACGGTGATATGGTTCGTCTTGATTCCTTCCGCTTCCAGTCTCCGGCGCGCCTCGTCTATGGTTCCGCCGATGGAACCCATGCCGACGAACAGCAGATCCGGCTCATCGTGCGGCGTATCCGCATGAATCGCGTTCGTGATTTGCAACCCCTTGATCTTCCGCAGCCGCTTATCCATCATCTTCTTCCGGTTCGCCGCGCTCTCGGACGGGCGACCGACCTCGTTATGCTCCACGCCGGTGACGTGATGAAGACCGCCCTTCTCCCCAGGGATAACGCGCGGGGAAATGCCGTCCTCCGTCCATTCATAGCGCTTGAATTGTCCGTGTTGCTCCAGAGGCGGCAGATCGGATGTCAGCTTGCCGCGATCGATGACGATGCGGTCGTAATCGAGCAGCTCGCACGACTGTTTGCCCAGCGAGAGCTGAAGATCGGTCATGACGATAACCGGACATTGGTATTTCTCCGCGAGGTTAAATGCCTCGATCGTATCGTAGAAGCACTCTTCGATGGAGCTCGGCGCCATGACGATCTTCGGAATCTCGCCATGGGTTCCGTATACCATCGCATTCAGGTCGCTCTGCTCTTGCTTGGTCGGGAGGCCGGTGCTCGGACCGCCGCGCTGCGTATTGACGATAACGATCGGCGTCTCGGTCATCCCGGCCAGCCCGATCGCTTCCGCCTTCAGCGACAGCCCCGGTCCCGCGGATGCGGTCATTGCCCGGACGCCGCCGTAGTTGGCCCCGATGGCCAACGTAACCGCAGCGATCTCGTCCTCGGTCTGAATGACCGTTCCGCCGAACTTCGGCAGCCTCTTGATTAAGTATTCCATAATCTCCGATGCCGGCGTAATCGGATAGGCCGCCATCAAGCGGCAGCCTGCGGCAATCGCCCCCAAGCCGATCGCATCGTTGCCAATCATGAAGAGCTTCTGCTTCCCGTCGGCCGGTTCAAGCTGGAACTCGGTCAACGGGCCGCCGGCCTGCTCCAGGATAAATTCCGCCCCGCGGCGGGAGGCCTCCACGTTCTTCTCGACGACGGCCGGCCCTTTGCGCCCGAATTCTTCTTCCAGCGCCTTATTGAATACGTCCAGCGGCAACCCGAGCAAGGCCCAGGATGCACCGGAAGCAACCATGTTTTTCATCAAAGATGCGCCCAGTTCATCCGCGATGGCGGTGAAGGGAACAGCAAATAGCCGTGCATCGATTCCTTCCGGCACGACTGGCGCGAACTTCGCATCGGCAACGATAACGCCTCCCGGCCGCAATTCCTTCGCGTTCAGATCGATCGTCTCTTGATCGAAAGCGACGAGAATGTCCAAGTCGTCCGATATCGCCCGGATTGGCTCTGTGCTGATGCGTATTTTGTTATTCGTATGTCCACCCTTGATTCGGGAAGAAAAGTGACGATAACCGTATAGATAATAGCCTAGACGATTCAATGCCGTTGAGAAAATACGATCTGTACTTTCTACACCCTCTCCTTGTTGACCCCCGATTTTCCAAGATAATTGACTAATCAAGCTCGCCCACTCCTTTTGCAAAGTGACTCGCATCCATATTCACTGCCGCGATATAAATAGTTTCAAAAAAATATAACAAGTAAAATATTAGAAAATAGTTGAGTCACTCTCATTCTATGTCCGGGTACTTGAAAAAGCAAGCGATTTCTGCCTCTCCCCCGATAGCGAGTTGCGATGGATATGATACCCGGCCGAGATGAATATCCATGTTAGTGCTCGCGCTCGGGAAGATGGGCTGCGAGAAACGATAATGCATTGGCAGAAGAAATCCGCTCTACAAAATCCGGACTGTATCTTTTATGCAGTTCATTTAATAAGTTCGTATATTGCCCCGCATGCTCCAAACGCTCGACCTTTTTGTCGATCCCGTCGAAGTCTGATCCGAACATCAGATGCCGCTCGCCGCCCAATGCGGCGATATGCTCGATATGGCGGAGCAAATGATCAATGGAAGCCTTGTCCCCTTCATGGATGAAATGCGGCACGAATGTAACGCCGATTCTTCCGTCCCGAGCGATTATGGCCCGGATCTGCTGGTCCGTCAGATTGCGCGGATGTTCGAGCACAGCCGCCGCATTGGAATGAGAGGCGAAGATCGGCCGCTCTGTCAGCTCAAGCAGCTCCCAAAATGCCGTCCGGTTCAAATGCGATACGTCAATGACAAGTCCCAAGCGATCGCATTCCCGCACGAGGCTTCGGCCCAGCGCAGTAAAGCCGGCTTGCCGATCCTCCAACGTCCCGTCCACCGCCCAGTTCGCATGATTCCAGGTCAGTCCGATGAAGCGGACCCCCAGCTCGTAAGCGGTGCGGAGATATATCAAGTCCCCTTCCAGCGCGTCCACGCCTTCCAGCGACAGCAGCGTACCGATCTGCTCCGGCTGCCGCTGCCACTGCTCGAGATCGTCCCGCCAACGGATGAGACGCATACCGGGAAGGGTGTTGATGCGCTCGCGCAGCAGATCGATGCTCCGCAATACCTGGGCAAACTTCGGCGGCCCGGCCAGCGCGGAATCTTCCAGGAAAACCGCGAACACCTGCATGCCGACACCCCCTTGCTTCAGGCGCGGCAATGTGACGTCAAAATCCGCTTCCCGTTCGAAGCAGCCTGTACCGCGGTAGAGCATCTTGTATAAAACATCGCAATGAAAATCGATAATACGGGCGTTCATTTGGCATCATCCTTTCTGCGTGGCGTGTCCCATCATGGAAAGCAAAAAACCTGCTTACATCGTAAACAGGCAGAGTAAGGTTCCCCGGTCATTTCCATGTATCCGTTTTTTATCTGGGCTCGACAATTAATTTAATTGCCGTACGGTCTTCGCCGTCAATGACAATATCGGTGAATGCAGGAATGCAAATCAGATCAACCCCGCTTGGAGCGACGAATCCTCGTGCAATCGCAACTGCTTTAATCGCCTGATTCAATGCGCCCGCTCCGATCGCCTGCAGTTCGGCCGCTCCGCGTTCACGCAGCACCCCTGCCAATGCGCCCGCGACGGAATTCGGGTTGGATTTAGCTGACACCTTTAATACTTCCATGGAAAGTACCTCCTCGGGAATGATGGTTGACTCCACTATTACAATCTATTCACAAGCGAGCCAAAAATTCCTGTCATCTTCAGTCCCTGTGCAGAGAAGGTGCGGTGACAGCATTATTCCGTTCCTAACCATGCGAAAGCCGGACAGCGAACGGGCTGATCCGTGTCTATTCATGAAAAAGCCGGGCTCCTCTGTTCCATCCACGCGAATAGCCGGGCGAGGCCGGCTCCTCTGTTTCTTTCCAGGTCATTTCCGGGCGCAAGGCCAAGCTATCGGTTCCTGTTCACGCAATAGCCGGGCGGCGGCCACCTGCCGGGATAGGGCAGCCCCTCCGTACGACACCATCGCCGGCGCCGGGTTCCAAACTGTCCTAGCTCATCACCCATTCGCCTTCGCGAATGCGGATTTTATCCAGCTTCGTCGCTTTGCCGGTCGATTCATCAATTTCAACGACCAGCGCGTGGAACTGCCACTTGCCTTCATCGACGACGAACCTTACCGGAAGCTGCGTCCTGAATTTGCGCAGCACCGCTTCCCGCTCCATGCCAAGCACGCCTTCCCGCGAACCGACCATGCCGACATCGGTCAAATAGGCCGTACCGTTCGGGAGTATCGTATCGTCATTCGTCTGGACATGCGTATGCGTGCCTACGACCAACGAAGCGCGGCCATCAAGATGCCAGCCCATCGCAATCTTCTCCGATGTCGCTTCGGCATGGAAATCGACGAGTATGGCGCGCGGCTTTTTGCCGACGCCTTCTAAAATATCGTCCGCCTTTTGGAAGGGACAGTCAATGGCCGGGAGGAATGTCCGCCCCTGCAAATTGATAATGACAAGCTCCTTGCCATTGGCTTTGATGACGCAATGCCCTCTGCCAGGCGTACCTTCCGGAAAGTTGGCGGGACGGACCATCCGCGGCTCCTCGTCAATCCATTCGAAAATATCCTTATTGTCCCACGTATGGTTCCCCATCGTAAAGCCGTGAATCCCCAGATCAAGGAACTCCTTCACGATCGCGGCCGTGACGCCCCGCCCTCCGGCGGCGTTTTCCGCATTGGCGATAATGATATGCGGGTTATATTTCTGCTTCAGCTCCGGGAGCAGCTGCTTCACGGCCTTGCGTCCCGTATTGCCCACAATATCGCCGATAAATAAGACTTTCATGACTGGGTCCTCCTTAAATCAGGAGAAGTGGCCCAGAAGGCCACTTCTCGCACGTACGCTATAGCTTTTGCTTATTTCGCATATTCTACCGCACGGGTCTCGCGGATGACCGTTACCTTGATATGACCCGGATAGTCCAGCTCGCTCTCGATTTTCTTCGTAATCTCCCGAGCGAGACGGTACGCTTCCGCATCGTCAATCTTTTCCGGCTGGACCATGACGCGAACTTCGCGTCCAGCCTGGATGGCATACGATTTCTCCACCCCTTCGAACGACTCGGAAATGTCTTCCAGCTTCTCCAGTCGTTTGATATAGGTTTCGAGCGTCTCACGACGCGCTCCCGGTCTGGCCGCAGACAGCGCATCCGCCGCTGCCACCAGCATTGCGATAACCGATGTCGCTTCGCAATCCCCGTGATGGGATGCGATGCTGTTAATGACTACAGGGTGTTCTTTATACTTTTTCGCCAACTCTACGCCGATCTCGACATGGGATCCTTCCACCTCGTGATCCAGCGCTTTTCCGATATCATGCAACAGCCCGGCACGGCGTGCCAAGGTTACATCTTCGCCCAGCTCTCCCGCCATCAAGCCGGTGAGATAAGCCACTTCCATGGAATGCTTGAGCACATTCTGACCGTAGCTCGTACGGAACTTCAGACGTCCCAGAATCTTGATCAGATCCGGATGCAAACCATGCACTCCGACCTCGAACGTCGCTTGCTCCCCGTATTCGCGGATGCGCTCGTCGACTTCCTTGCGGGACTTCTCCACCATTTCCTCGATTCGAGCCGGGTGGATGCGCCCGTCGGCGACCAGCTTCTCCAAGGCCGTCCGCGCGATCTCCCTCCGTATCGGGTCGAATCCGGACAGAATCACCGCTTCCGGCGTATCGTCAATAATCAGATCGATTCCTGTCAGTGTCTCAAGCGCACGGATATTCCGGCCTTCGCGGCCGATAATCCGGCCCTTCATCTCTTCGTTCGGCAATGCCACGACAGAGACCGTCGTCTCTGCTACGTGATCGGCGGCGCAGCGCTGGATTGCAAGCGTAATAATCTCGCGTGAGCGCTTGTCCGCTTCTTCGCGTGCCTGCTGCTCGATATCTTTGATCATCTGCGCGGTCTCGTGCCGCACCTCCTGCTCCGCATTAGAGAGGATAATGCTCCGCGCATCTTCCATCGTCAGATTCGAGATCCGTTCCAACTCCGCAACTTGCTGCTGCAGCGTCCGTTCAACCTGCTGCTGGGTCTCCTCGATGCGCTTTTCTTTGGAAGTGATTTGTTCTTCTTTGCGCTCCAGCGACTCCAGCTTTTTATCCAGTGACTCTTCTTTTTGTACGACGCGTCTTTCCAGACGTTGAACTTCATTTCGGCGCTCGCGAATGTCTTTCTCCGCTTCCGTGCGCAGTTTATGGATGTCGTCCTTTGCTTCGAGCACCGTTTCCTTCTTCAGTGCCTCCGCTTCCTTGCGCGCGCTGTCCATAATCTGCTCTGCGGCATGCTCGGCACTCGTTATCTTCGCTTCAGCAAGCGATTTGCGAATCAGGTACCCGATTCCAAACCCCAAGATCAATGCGGCCACAACGAGAGCGAGCGCGAGCCAAATGTTCATCTCCATTGCCTCACCTCCCCGTTGGTTGCTCCAAGCACTGCTTGGGACAGGTTTCATTTGTTCAGTTGTTCACGTGTTTCATTACAAAATTCAGGTTCGTATCATGGACCGACGCATGAGCGCCGGCGAAGTGCACGCCCGAAGGCGAGCGCCGCCCGAAAGCGGCCAATCGGAAATCATGATATTGGCGAAATGAATCATGTAGAAATCAATTTCTGGAAGTGGAAACTGATTTCGCGATAATAAAGATACATGTTCATTTTATTATTCATGAAAAGATATTGTCAAGCAAATGACGGCGAAGAGCGATATCTTTAACCGGAGCCGCTCGCTTAGAAGCCGTCCTCCGCATCGGCTTCCTGCGCCGCCTCCTCGGCAGCCCGGCGGGCCAGGTCCATCGGATAGCCGCGCCGTAGCAGGAAAGCAATCACTTTTTGCTTTCGCATATGCGTCTCGCCCTGCGTCTGGCGCCATTTCTTGGCCGCAGCGCGCTGAGCTCCGTCCCGCTCCTCCTCCGGATCGAGAGAAGTAAGGGCGGCGGCGATATGCTGCTCCGGCACGCCCTTCTGCTTCAGCTCCTGCTCAATGAAGCGGCGCCCCTTCGCATGCATTGCCGTTCGTTCGTATGCCCACTGTTCGGCGTACGCCCGATCGTCCACCAGACGCTCTTCCTCCAGACGCGAGACGACTTCCCGTACGATTCCTTCTTCATAGCCCTTCTGGCTCAGATGGCGGATGATCTCCATCCTCGTTCTCGGCTTGCGCTGCAGATGGCGCAGCGCCTGCACATAGGCCTTGTTCCCCTCATCGGCCCGCACGATATCGTCAAGCGCGTCGAGAGCGATGTCCGCTCCCTTCAGAAGCCGGTACTTGATCATGACATCCTCATGCACGTTGAGGGACTCGCCGCTGTCGAAATGCAGGACATAGCGCCCTCGCTGGGTTCGATCCTGCTCCACCCGCATGATCGTCAGGATGCGTTCCTGCTTGTTCATCCGTCTGCTCCTCCTGTCTGCGCCCTCGCCCGCAAAGCCATCATTCATTGACTTCGCCGCATCCGCGCATGATTTCGCGTTCCCCGCATCCTTATGTACACGGACATGACAAAACAAGCGCCCTCACAGGAAGGCGCTTGTTCCAGAAACAGGCTTACGATTCCAGTTCCAGCTCCAGAGCATCCTCCGCCTCTTCGGCATCATGCTCGGAATGGTTCCGGACCACCGTCGACAAATTGCTTGCTTCACGAACCTTGTTCTCGATCGTCAGCGCGATCTCTGGATTTTCCTTCAGGAACTGCTTCGCATTCTCACGGCCTTGGCCCAGACGCTCGCCCTCGTACGAATACCAGGCCCCGCTCTTCTGAATAATGTCCATCTCCGTGCCGATATCTACGATGCTTCCTTCGCGGGAAATCCCTTCGCCGTACATAATATCGATGTCCGCCTGCTTGAATGGAGGCGCGACCTTGTTCTTCACGACCTTGATGCGTGTCCGGTTCCCGATCATGTCGTTGCCCTGCTTGATCGTCTCCACCCGCCGGACATCCAGCCGGATCGTGGAATAGAACTTCAATGCGCGGCCGCCCGGCGTCGTCTCCGGGTTGCCGAACATAACGCCGACCTTCTCGCGAAGCTGGTTGATGAAGATCGCGATCGTCTTGGACTTGCTAATCGCCCCGGACAATTTGCGAAGCGCCTGGGACATGAGACGCGCTTGCAGACCGACGTGGGAATCTCCCATCTCCCCTTCAATCTCCGCCTTCGGCACGAGAGCCGCGACGGAGTCGATGACGATAATGTCCACCGCGCCGCTGCGAACGAGCGCTTCGGCAATCTCGAGCGCCTGCTCCCCAGTATCCGGCTGGGACAGAAGCAACTCGTCGATGTTCACGCCAAGCTTGCTCGCGTATGCAGGATCGAGCGCATGCTCCGCGTCGATGAACGCAGCTTGTCCGCCAACCTTCTGCACCTCGGCAATCGCGTGAAGCGCAACCGTCGTCTTACCGGAAGATTCCGGTCCATAGACTTCAATAATCCGTCCTCTTGGCAATCCGCCGATTCCAAGAGCTATATCAAGTGCCAACGATCCGCTCGGCACAATCTCAACCTGCATGTGGTTGGACTCGCCAAGTTTCATGATCGAACCTTTACCGAATTGTTTCTCGATTTGGCGCAATGCCATTTCTAATGCAGCGCGGCGATCTGACACATACTCACTTCCTTTGTTCCATTTGATACCTCTATCATACCGTCTTTCGATCCGTTTGCCAAGCTTTTTTTCGAACATACATTCGTTTTTTTCACGGCAGTCTTTACCTTAAGATTCCATAAAAGGAACGTTCTTCAGCATCCTCCTCCCCTTGGACGCAAAAAACCGCAACAAAAGCGGCATGCGCCTTGCTGCGGTTCTTCCGTCCATTCAATTGTAACGGCTTCCGCCAAACCGGTCAAGCTTAGCCATGCTGACGGGCACGGCTCCACAGCCGGTACATGACCGCATTCACCGTTCTCAGACGAATCGTCGAACGGTCTCCCGTCAAGCGAAGCTCCTCGACCTGCGTGTCTCTCCCCTTCTCGGCGATGGCGATATAGACGAGGCCGACCGGCTTCCGTTCGGAATGGCCCGGTCCGGCGACGCCCGTGATCGCGATCGCGAAGTCGGTGTCCGCGATGTCCTGCATCCCTTCCGCCATCGCCTTCGCCGTCTCGGCGCTGACGGCTCCAGGCGCCTGCTCCCCTTCGAGAAGCTCGTGCGGAACGCCGAGGATTCGCTCCTTCATCTCGTTCGAGTACGTGACGGCACCCCCCTGGAACACCTCAGAGCTTCCCGGCACGGACGTCATCATCTCGGCGAACAAGCCGCCGGTGCAGCTCTCGGCCGCAGACAGCGTAAGGTTCCGTTCGCTCATCAGGTGGAGCAGCGCCTCGGGCAGAGAGATATCTTCCGCCGCGAACATATATTCCCCGATACGGCTTATAATGGCCGACTCCGTCTCTCCGAGACGCTGCGCCGCTTCCTGTTCATCCGCCGTCTTCGTCGCGAGGCGGACCAGCACTTCCCCTTCCTTCGCATAAGTGGCAATCGTCGTATGGTCCTGCGCCTCAATCAGGTCGCGGAGCATATCCTCCAGCTTCGACTCGCCAATTCCCGCGAATTTGAGCTTCCGCGTATGCAGCACCGAATGGTCCAGCAATCCGCTGCCGCGCAGCCACGGAATGACTTCCTGCTCGAACATCGGCTTCATCTCGCGCGGCGGTCCCGGCAGCAGGATGAAGGCCGTTCCGTCCGCCAACAGCGCGCTGCCAAGCGCAAGCCCCGTCGCATTCGGCAGAACCGCGGCCCCCTCGATCACCATCGCCTGGCGCTTGTTGCTCTCCACCATAGGCGTGCCCCGGCGGGAGAACATTTGCTCCATCCTGCCCACCGCCGCTTCGTCCAGGAAGGTTCTCCGTCCCAGCAGTTCGGCCACGATATCCTTCGTAATATCATCCATCGTCGGCCCAAGGCCGCCGGTCAAAATAATGAGCCGCGAACGGGTTCTCGCTGTCTCAAGCACATGGCGAAGCCGATGCGGATTATCTCCGACCACCGTCTGAAAATAAACGTCGATGCCAAGCAGCGCCAATTGCTGCGAAATAAACTGCGCATTCGTGTTGACGATTTCGCCGAGCAGCAGCTCGGTGCCTACGGCAATGATTTCCGCATTCATCCCACATCATCCCTTTTCTGTTCAGCATACGTGCACATTTCGAATCATACCGCACTCCATCCAAGAAAAAATAGGCCTTTTTCCACACTGGTCCAGACGGGAAAAAGCGCCTATTGTCCTGCAGACAGGCTACGAGAAATGAAGCACACTTTTATTTTTGACAAAATAATCAATACCCGAATAGATCGTAATGATAGCAGCGATCCAGGTAGAGATCACGTCGAACGGAATGCCCACCAGAACAAACGGAAAATTGTTCAGCAGCATCGCGACGATGGCGGTAATCTGGGTGGCCGTCTTCCATTTCCCCCACTTGCTCGCCGCCATGACCGTCCCTTCCAGCAGAGCTACCTGGCGAAGCCCCGTAACGGCGAACTCGCGGCTGATGATGACGATCGCGATCAAGGCGTCGCATTTGCCCATCTCTACCAGCGAGATGAGAACGGCGGCCACCAGCAGCTTGTCTGCCAACGGATCCAGCAGCTTGCCCAGGTTCGTCACCATCTTGCGCTTGCGGGCGATATAGCCGTCCACGCCATCGGTGCTGGCCGCAATAATGAAGATAAGAGCCGCGATAATCTGATTATACGTTATATAGAAGTCTTCTATCTGAATCGGCGGCAAATAATCAAAATTCACCAGCAAGAAGAACATCATGATCGGCACAAGAAATATGCGAGTTAACGTGATCTTGTTCGCCAGATTCACAAGACACCCTCCCCGGCCAAATCAAATTCCAGTGCATGCGTAATTCTAACTTTGGCGATCTCCCCGATGTTCACTTTGCAGTTCGAGATGAATACCTCGCCGTCAATCTCCGGCGCATCGTACTGCGAACGTCCGATATATACGTCGTTGCGGCCGTCATAGCGCTCAACCAGCACGTCCAGGGTGCGGCCGACATGGCGTTCATTCACGTTCTTCGACACTTCGCGCTGGATCTCCATCAGCGTATTCGCGCGCCATTCCTTCACTTCATCCGGCACATGATCCGGAAGCCTGGTGGCCGCTGTCCCTTCTTCCGGAGAATAAGTGAAGACGCCGAGGCGATCGAATTTCATTTCGCGGACGAAGGAAGCCAAATTTTCAAAATCTTCGTCCGTCTCGCCCGGAAAGCCGACGATAATCGAAGTGCGGAGGGCCACTTCCGGAATCCGGGCCCGGATTTTGCGAACCAGCTCGCGGGAATCGCGCTGGCGGCCTGGCCGGCGCATCCGCTTCAGAATCGTGTCCGCGCTATGCTGCAGCGGCATATCGACATATTTGCAGATCTTCGGATTCACGGCGATCATGTCGATCAGCTCTTCCGTGAAAAATCCCGGATACGCATAATGCAGGCGAACCCACTCGACGCCGGGCACTTCGCTCACTTTGTTCATTAATTCCGGCAGCTTGAAGCCGTCATACAGATCGACGCCATAGTTGGTGGAGTCTTGCGCAATCAGACTGATCTCCTTGACGCCTTGCTCCGCGAGTTGCTTGACCTCGGCCAGAATCGATTCCATCGAGCGGCTGCGGAATTTGCCCCGCATAATCGGAATGCTGCAGAAGGTGCAATTGTTATCGCAGCCCTCCGCGATTTTGACATAGGCGGTATAGCGCGGCGTGGCGACTTTGCGCGGCAAGATCTGCTCATAATTGAATACCGGATTGCCAACGCGGACCGGTTTCTTGCCTTGGAGCGCTTCAGCGACGATATCGTTAATCTTGTGGAAATCCCCCGTGCCGACGATCCCGTCGATTTCCGGCATTTCCTCCAACAATTGCTCCTTGTATCGCTGCGTCAGACATCCGGAGACGATGAGCGCCTTCAGGCGGGCGGTCTCCTTCAAGTCTGCCAGTTCCAAAATCGTATTGACCGATTCTTCCTTCGCTGCATCGATGAAGCCGCAAGTATTGACGATAATGACGGTCGCATCCTCCGCGTTTTCTACCAATTCATGCCCGTACTGATCCATTATTCCGGACATAATCTCGGAATCCACCAAGTTTTTGTCGCAGCCCAGCGTTACGATTTTGATTTGTTCTGTCATGTATACATCCCCCAACCCATCTGCAGCAGCAATAATAAAGGCCGTATATAAGGCTCTTTGAATAGCAATAAATGTGTATAACGGCTCAAGAACAATTATGGATGTTACGCATCTTCATAACCAATCCATGTATATTTATTCTAGCAATAAGAGACGATATTTAAACGCCTTTTCTATCTCATCAGTATAATACACGGTTCACTCCTCGTCAAAAAAACAGGAGAAGCCCACCATCTCTCTCCTATAGACAGGGATGAAGGGCTTTGTCCGATTATGATCACGAAGTTATGCAGGAAGGCAATCGACATGGAACCTTGGATTCACTCTCCAAAAGCATATGCTTTCCCGGCATGTTTCCATTATCTTAGCGGTAATTCGTAAATTGCAAATCCAATGGAATATCGGCTTCTCTCAGCAATTGCATAACGGCCTGCAAATCATCTTTGTTTTTGCCGGTTACCCGAAGCTGGTCGCCCTGAATTTGACTTTTCACCTTCAACTTGGAGTCTCGAATCAAGATGTTGATTTTTTTGGCGATATCCTGCTCGATGCCTTGCTTCAGCTGGATGCGTTGGCGGACCGTACCGCCCGAAGCCGGCTCGATTTTGCCATATTGCATATTTTTGGGCGACAATCCCCGTTTTATCATTTTCGATTGAAGAATATCGAGCACGCTCTTCAGCTTATATTCGTCGTCGGACAGGACGACCAGTTCATTTTTGTCCAGCGAGATGTCGCTTTTGCTGGACTTGAAATCATACCGTCCCCCGATCTCCTTCACCGCTTGCTGGACGGCGTTATTCAACTCCTGCATATCCATCTTCGATACGATATCAAATGAGTACTCGGCCACGTTCATCTCTCCCTTTCTCTAAAGTACATGAACAACCATAGTATAAATACAGCACAAAGGCACTCCTCCGCGGTTCAGCATAAAGGAATGCCTGTGCTGTTAACGGCATTTAGTAACGGCTGCGCGAAGGAGCGCGGAACATATCCAGCACGCCAAGCACAATATGCGCCAGCCCAAAGCCCAAAATTCCGTAGCCCCATGCGCTCGGAGTCAAGTAATAACCCAACAAGCTGACAATGACGCCCAAGCCTGTAACGATCCAACTTACTGCCATGTTCGACACCTCGCTTCCGGAGAGAATAAACGTAAGCCGCAACATTATTCTCTCCCGTTCAGGTGGGATTATGCGATCGCCGAGGAAGGCGCGGGCGCCAGCTCCTCTTTCTTTGAATGAGCTACGGTCCAAGCCGGTTGCGCTCTAGTTACTGGTTACTGGCTTCCGGAAGCGTCCCCGCCTTCCGCCGCCAGCTTCTCCGCCTCCTCATAGGAGACGACCTTGACGATGACATTGGTTGGGTTATTGGAGGAATTACCGTCATCCAGCGTCTGGCCGAATACCGTAATGGACGTATTGTCCGTTCTTCCGGATCGGAAATACAATCCCGCTTCCGGGATTTCAAAGGTTTGCTTGAAATCGGCGTCAACCGTGTCCTCGAACAATATCTTGCCTTGGCCGCTGCCTTCCCGCACCGAGATCCAGCTTCGGCCTGTCGCGGCAATCTCGGCCTCTGCCTTGCCGGCTTCCGGCGATGCGACGGCATAGTCAAATGCGTTGGCCGACGTGCGCACGACGATTGGCTCCTTCTCCGGTTCGACCGGCGGCGCCGTTGTCTCCGGCTCCTTCGTTCCGCCGCCGCTGCCCGTGGACGGAGTCTGAGCGCCGTTGCCCGGCGTGGTCTGCCCAGGAGCAGGAGTGCCGCTTATAATTCCGGAATTGTCAGATGTCTGATTATCCGGCGTTTTGTTGTTCACCACATAAAAATACACAATCACGATGATCAGGGCCAAAAATGCCCACATTAAAATCGTCGTCGCCCAGCGCCCGAATTTGTCCGAATGAACAGCACGGCGCTTCTTCCGAATCATGGGCTCTACCGTTGTCTCCACTTCCGGAGCGGGAATATCGTTGCGATAAAATTGCAGGAGCTCATCCGGATTCAAGCCCACCGTCTCCGCGTACGTCTTAATGAAGGCGCGTACGTAGAACGAGCCCGGCAGCACTTTGTAATCCCCTTCTTCTATCGCTTCCAGATAACGCTTGCGGATTTTGGTCGCTTCTTGAACGTCATCCAGTGTGAGGCCCTTTTCAAGCCTGGCCTTTTTTAACAACTGCCCCAATTCCGACACATTTTCACCTCCTGCGCAAAATCTCTGTCCGGTTGGTGCTTTTATCCTATTTAAAAATCATAATAATTCGCCGTAAAAGACTCATATGTAATCTCTTCATCCGGGCTGTTCCGCAATTCAATGATATAATCGAAGAAATCATAGTCGTAGCGGGTTTCCTTCACGAAAATATCCGGGTGCTCGATGACCTTCGTCGACGGCATCCCGAGAATTTCCTGCAGCAAGGCCGCGTGGCGTTCATTGGACCGAATGGTGCTCACGATGCCGTCGATAATGAAAATATTGTTGACATTCATCTCGTCCTCGGACATCTGGCTTCGCACCGTCTGGCGCAGAAGCGTCGAAGAAACGAAGGACCAGCGCTTCATGGAGCAGACGCTTCCGGCAATGATGGACTCCGTCTTGCCTACTCTCGGCATGCCGCGAACGCCAATCACCTGATGGCCGTCGCGTTTGAAAATTTCGCCAAGGAAATCGACGAGCAGGCCAAGTTCGTCCCTTGTAAAGCGGAACGTCTTCCGATCGTCCGAATCGCGCTCGATATAACGCCCGTGGCGCACCGCCAAAATATCCACCAGCCGAGGCTGCCGCAGCGCGGACACCGTAATATTGTCGACTTTTTTCAACATCTTGCCCATGATTTCGATTTTCTCGTCGTCATCGGTCTGAAGAAGCATGCCCCTGGTCTTATCTTCTACCCCGTTAATGGTCAAAATGTTGACCTCCAGCATCCCTAGGAGAGACGCAATGTCACCCAGCAATCCGGGGCGGTTCTTATGTATTTTATATTCCATATACCACTGTTTGTACTCCATGACGCACCTCGTCCGCGGATACAGTTCCGCCGTTTTCATTCTACAATACTCGGCACGCAAATTCCACCTGGCTTCACCGAACAAATAAGAAAAAGCGGTCACAAATTACCGCTTGGCGGACATATCCATTATAGCAGATTGTCAGCTTATATGACATGTATTCCCGATCATATTTTTTTGAGATGAAAAGAAAGAAAGCTCTTTACAGAACTTCCTTCCTTTATTCAACAGTGCTTTTTAACTATGGCGTTCTGCCAATTTGACCATCAAGCTTGCCAGCACTTTCCGCTCCTGCTCGTTCCCGACTTCCCACAATTCCTTAAGCGCCCGGTTTTCCTGACTTTGCGGGTCAACCTTCTCCTCCAGGAAAGAACCGATTTCATAGGCCAGATTGGAGATGGTATCTTCGCTCATTCCGAGTCCTTTTGCCTGCTTGACGCGCTCGCCGAGAAACTTTTTCCACGTGTCGAAATTTTTCAATACAGATGACATGAGAACGCCTCCTTGTGGCTAATTAAAATAATGCGTCAACAGTCGTAATATGGTCCTCCGGAGCAGGAATTATGCATGGAGCAAGCTGGCTGCCGCTCGGGTTACGTCTGCCAGCCCCCGTTCGGGCTGATGATCTGGCCGGTAATGTAGCCGGACTCCGGCAGAGCCAAAAAATAAACAAGCGAGGCAATTTCGTCCGGCGTGCCTAAGCGGCCAGCAGGGATATCTTCCTCCAGAGCGCTTCGTTCCGACGTATCCAAATGCTTCAGCATATCGGTATCCACGGCCCCGGGAGCCACGGCGTTCACGGTGACGCCGGATGGAGCCAGCTCCTTGGCCAATGATTTCGTGAAGGCATTGACGCCTCCTTTGGCCGTGGAGTACATCACTTCGCATGAAGCCCCCGTAATCCCCCATACCGAGGAAACGTTAATGATTCGTCCGTACTTTTGCGAGATCATATGGGGTGCGAAGCGCTGAGTGCAGAGGAACATTCCCTTCAGATTGATGTTCATGCAGTCGTCCCACTCCTCCTCCGTCACATCGGTGAACAAGCCATAATAAGCGGTTCCCGCGTTGTTCACCAAAATATCGGGAGTATAGCCCAACTCGTCCAGCTTGGCCTTCATGCGATCGATCTGGCCGGCGGAACGGAGATCCGCCCGTATCGTAATGGCATCGCCGCCGCAGGCAAGACAGGTTCTCGCGACTTCGTTGGCGGCTTCATGCGAGTTCAAGTAATGGATGATAACCTTCATTCCGACGGAAGCGAACCTGTGCGCAATCGCGGCGCCAATGCCGCGGCTTGCTCCGGTAATGAGCACCGAGGTGTCTGCCAAAGCTTTCATCTGTCATGCACTCCTTTGTTCCCGCCCACCTGGCAATCAGAACAGAAGGCGCGCCCCCAGGCACGCCTTCCTCCTTCACCTTCGAAGAGCCGCGCCATTCGAAGTGTATTCATGCTTCAGTCCGGCTTCTCTACGATCGAGATCGCCAGACGGTTCCAATCGAAATGATCCTGCAGCCGTTGGTGAATCTGTTCCAGTGTCAGCGATTCGTATACGGAAAGTATATCAAATAAATCCGCATCCCGGAACTTAAACTTCGTGAATTCATTCGCAATTGTCTCAGGCGAATTCAGCATTCGCAAATAGGCGCCGATCGCTTTGTTGCGGATGCGTTCGAAGGAATCTGGCTTGAACCCCGTCTTCTTCGCATCGTCCACCAGCTCGCGGACCCGCTCCACCAGGCTATCCGGATCCTTCGTCTCCCCTCCCATTATCGAGAAGGCGTAATCGGGACTGCAGTTGAACTCGCTTCCGAAGGAATCCGTCGTCAGCCCTTCTTCGTATAAGATTTGGTTCAACTCCGAGCTGGAGCCCAGGAGCAAATCCATCATAATGCGCGTCGCAATCTCATACTCCAGCAGCGCACGGCCGTTCAGGCCGGGCTTCGGCTCCTTGCAGCCGAAGTAGCAGCGCGGCAGCGAGACCGGCAGCTTCGCTACTTTGCGGGCTTCGCGCACCGTCTCGGGCTCGGCGTCAAAAATGCGTTCGATCTTGCCCTGCGGCTCAAAAGATTTGCGGGCTTGGTTCTCGCGGATTAAGGCCATCATTCGTTCCGGTTCGACGCCGCCGACGATAAAGAGAAGCATATTGGTTGGGTGATAGAACGTATGGTAGCAGGTATAGAGCGTTTCTTTTGTAATGGTGCCGATCGAGTCTACCGTGCCGGCGATATCGATGTGGACAGGATGAATCTGGTACATTGCTTCAATGAGCCCGAAGTAGACGCGCCAGGTTGGATTATCGCGGTACATATTGATTTCCTGGGCGATGATTCCCTTTTCCTTCTCCACATTTTCATCCGTAAAATAAGGACGCTGCACAAAATCGACAAGCGTTTCCACATTTTTCTCGATATTGCTGGTGGAAGAGAATAAGTAGACGGTCCGATCGAACGTCGTGAACGCATTGGCCGAAGCCCCCTGCTCCGCGAAGGTGGAGAAGATGTCGCCTTCCGGCTCTTCGAACATTTTATGCTCCAGGAAATGGGCAATCCCGTCAGGCACCTTGACGGCCTCCTGTCCTTCTACCCGAAAGTGATTGTCAATCGAGCCGTACTTGGTTGAAAAGGACGCGTACGTCTTCTGGAAGCCGGGCTTCGGCAGCACATAGACGTCGAGCCCATTGTCCATCCGCTCGTAATAGAGCGTCTCCTGTAGTTGGGAATAACGGCGTTGTTCCATGCCTTATACCTCCTCCCGGTTGCGCAAAAAATAAATCGTATCGACATGAAACGTCTCGGCGGCGGCCTGGATGGCCGATGCCTCCATCTGCTCCGTGGCGGCGATCAACTGCGATGTCGTCCGCTCCTTGCCGGACAGCACGCGGTTGAAGTCGAACCCGATCATTTCGAAGGCCGAATCCCCGATTTCCCGGAGCTGATTGGCAATCATCGCCTTTGTCTGCTTCAGCTCCTTCTCGTCGATGCGTCCCGACTTCATCGCTTCGATCTGCTCCAAAATAATCTGCTTCGCCTTCTCATAATTCTGGAATTCAATTCCCGATTGAATGGCGCAAATCCCTTTATGGCCATCCAGCCTTGACGATGCGTAGTAAGCGAGACTGTTCTTTTCTCTGACATTGATAAACAGCTTCGAATGCGGGTATCCGCCAAGAACGCCGTTGAACAGCAGAGCGGCGGGGTATGCGTCGTCGGCATAGGTTATCGTGGAGCGAAGACCGAGATTAAGCTTGCCCTGGGTCACTTCCAGCCTCTCGACAACCGTGTTCGGTTCTCCCGTGCGCGGCACCGGAATCGAGCGGGCATAAGGCGTCTCTCCTGCGCGGTTGATGCGGAAAGATTCCGTGACCAGCCGTTCGACCTCCTCCAGGCTCGTATCCCCGATCACATAGACATCGATCGCCGAATGCTCCAGCCATTGCTGGTAATGCCGGTAGAGCGAGGGGGCATCGATGCCTTCAAGCTCGCGGCGGTTGCCCAGAGCATGAAGACGGTAAGGCTCCTCCTTGCACATTTCTTCGATGCAGCGCTCCGCCGCGTAACGGATCTTGTCATTGACGATCGCTTCGATTCGCTGCGTCAGCGTCACTTTTTCTTCCTTCACATATTTCGAACGAAAGACGCCGTCCTGGGTTACCGGCGCGGTGATGCATCCGCCCAAAAATTCAAATGCTTTCTCCAGCAAGGAATCGGCCGATTGCACAAAAGCATCGTTGATGACGTCCATTCGGAACTGCACGATTTGATAATCGCCGCGCTTATAAATATCGAAGCCGAAGCCGGCTCCATATAATTCATCCAATCTCTCGCGGAACCGGATCGTCTCCGGGTACGCTTCCGTTCCCCGGCGGAGCACGAACGGCGTCAGCGCCAGCGGAGTAACCGTGTCTTCCTGCAGCGGCGCGCCCATGTAGACGGCGATCGCATAGGTCTTGAACCGCTTTGTCGGCATGACGTGAATGCGAATCCCATTGACCGTTCCTCGTTCGAACGTCGGTTGCTTCTCCATGTACTTACCCCTTTTCTTCCGTGTACGATGCACGGCTGATGTCATGCATGTTATATTCGCTGCGCACCCGATGTATACCTGTTTTGCATGAGCATGTCCTATAATAAATTGCGGGCAGCGGCGAGACAAGCAGAAACGCCTTCGCCTTTGCAATGACGGAAAGCGTTTCTGGGCCAAAAAACAAGCAAAGCCGAGACAGGATCCCGGACTCGCTTCTATTTGAACAAAAGAAGCAAACGGCCGCTCAGACCATTGCTTCTTCGTCATGGATTACATACAGAAGATATGTTTTCCAATCGTCTTCACCTGCGGCCGTGTCCAGATCCATTTGGACGTCGCGGTCTCCGGATTGAAGTAGTACAAGCACCCTCCGGAAGGATCCCAGCCATTGATCGCATCCTGGACGGCCTGACGCGCCCGCTCATTCGGCTCAAGCCAGATCTGTCCGTCCGCTACGGCGGTGAAGGCTCCCGGTTGGAAGATGACGCCGGATGCCGTATTCGGGAAGCTTGGCGACTTGACTCGATTCAAAATCACCGCAGCAACCGCTACCTGGCCTTCATACGGCTCCCCCCGGGCTTCGCCGTACACCGCATTGGCCATCAGCTTCAGATCGTTCTCTGACAATCCCAGCGCATTCGAGCCGCTAATATTGCTTGGCTTGCCGCTCGGTGCCGGCTTGCCGCTCGGGGCCGTCTCCGGCTTCCAGTTCTTCGTCGCCTTGACGAGCTTGTCTTTCGTTTTCGGTCCGACAATGCCGTCCACCGTAAGTCCGAACTCCGATTGGAACCATTTGACGGAGTCCCCCGTCTTACTGCCGAAGATGCCATCAACATTGCCGTAATAGAAGCCGAGGAATTTCAGGCGGCCCTGAAGCTCAATTACGTCTTCTCCCTTGAAACCGTACGTTAGCACCGCGCCGCTGAAGGTGGGCGCGTTTTCCGTCATATGCTTGTACTGGTAAGCGCCGAACAGAACGAATACCATACACATCGTAATCCAAATCATGTGTTTTCTCATGGCCTAACGTCTACCTCTCTCTTGTGAATTTGACAGGATTGGCAACTTTATTATGAGAAAACCAAGCATTTTCTATTCACCCTGACCGCTTCGGCGATGCGGCGGGCGGGCGCTAAGCCGGGATGGATCATGCGATATTGCATGTATCCGAAGACACGGCTTGCAGGCTTTCCTGGCTGCAAAAAAAAGACGCCGCAGCGTCTTTTCAAGAATGGTTCTTTTTATGTGCCGTCTTCTCATGAGGACATCTTGCTCTGTTCAAATTGCTCCAGCGTCATGAGCACTTCGCGCGGGCGGCTTCCTTCATGGGGGCCGATAATTCCCTGCATATGCATGTAATCGATCAACCGGCTCGCGCGATTATAGCCAATGCGCATCCGCCGCTGCAGAAGCGAGGCCGATGCTTGCTGGGCCTCCAGCACAATCTGCAGGGCCTGGTCATACAATTCATCGACCGGCTCGTCCGAAGCTATCCCGTTCTCATCCAGTTCGGGAACAAGCTCTTCGTTGTACTCCGCTTCTCCTTGGCTGCTCACAAAGGAGACAACCGCCTCTACCTCCTGATCGGACAAGAAGGCGCCCTGGACTCGAACCGGCTTCGACGCGCCTACCGGCAGGAATAACATATCTCCCCGTCCGAGCAGCTTCTCCGCTCCGGCCGAATCGAGAATCGTTCGCGAATCGACCTGCGACGACACGCCGAAGGCAATCCGGGAAGGAATATTCGCCTTGATAAGCCCGGTAATGACATCGACCGACGGCCGCTGGGTTGCAATAATTAGGTGGATGCCCGCTGCCCGCGCCATCTGGGCGAGACGGCAGATTGCGTCCTCTACATCATTCGCGGCCACCATCATCAGATCGGCCAGCTCGTCCACAATGACGACGATATACGGCAGCAGCATTTCCGGCTGCTCCGCCATCAGCTTATTATAGCCTTCAATATTTCGCGTTCCGGATTTGGAGAACAGCTCATAACGCTTTTCCATCTCGACCACGATTTTTTTGAGGGCCAGCGAAGCCCGCTTCGGATCGGTGACGACCGGAGCAAGCAGGTGCGGAATGCCGTTATACACATTCAGCTCGACCATCTTCGGGTCGACCATAAGGAACTTGACCTCATCCGGCTTCGCCTTGTACAGAATGCTCGTAATAATGCCGTTAATGCAGACCGACTTCCCCGACCCCGTCGCCCCCGCCACAAGCAGATGGGGCATCCGGGCGAGATTGCCTACGATCGGCATCCCGGAAATGTCGCGGCCAAGCGCGATGGACAACCGGGAAGGCGCCTCGGTGAAGGTTGGCGTCTCCATCACTTCCCGCATCGTGACCACCGACACTTCATTATTCGGCACTTCAATGCCGATCGCCGATTTCCCCGGGATCGGCGCCTCCATACGGATATCTTTCGCTGCGAGCGCGAGGGCGATATCGTCAGACAGGCTCACGATGCGGCTCACCTTGACGCCGATATCCGGCTGAATCTCGTAACGGGTAACGGCAGGTCCCCGCACCACTTCCAATACTTTGGCCCGCACTCCGAAGCTCTCCAGCGTCGCCTCCAGCTTGCGCGCCGTCTGCATGAAGTCGGAATGCTCCCCGCCCTTGCCGGCGTTCTGCTGCTTCGCCAGGAGCGAGAAGGAAGGGAGCCGGTACGGCTTCGGCGGCTTCTTGACGGGCGCGGGCGAAGCTCCGGCGGCGTCCGGCTCCTCTTCGTCCGCTGCATCAGGTCCGGCATCCGCCTGAACGGGATCCGAGGCAGCCATCTCTTCCACGTCCGCCTGATCGCCCCCCTGCGGAATGGGAGGGTCGAGCACATGGCTGCCCTCCTCATCGGCTTCGTCATGCTGCCAGCCGGCCTCATCCGATGTCTGCTGGGCGGTGAAATCGCGGAACAGCGGCGCGGCTTCCTCCTCGCCAGCGGCTGGGGACGGATCTTCCGTCTCCGGATTCACCGGGATCGCGCTTGGCGCGCCAGCCGTGAATACGGCCGGATCTTCGGCATATTCTTCGTCCTCCATGTCGTTCCGGCGCTTCCCGCCGAACAATTGCACGAAGACAGGAGCCTTTTTCCGGCGCGGTGGACCGTCCTCGTCCTCATCCTCTTCTTCCACCGGATCAGGAATTCGATCGCGCGGACGCTTCGCCTTTGCGGCCGTTCGGCTCTTGCTCTCGGCCACCCTCAGTTCATTGAGCCGCGCTTTGCGCTTTTTGTTGATAATGGCCGCCCATTTCTTGATCTGGGCGCGTATCAGACGCACGAGCTCGACATAGGACAACTGGGTCGCCAGCATGAAGCCGATGAACAGCAGCACGATCGTCAGCAGCTTCGTGCCCAGACTGCCGAACAGCACGAACAGGACGCAATACAGCGCCGCCCCGATATATCCGCCGCTAATATCCTTTTGCAGCATCGTCCCTGCCGTTCCCGTGTCCGGGGACTGCAGCAATTCCACTTTCAACGCGTTATGTATGTCTTGAAAAATGATGCCCGCGCGAACCTCCTCCGCGCCGGGAAGTATGCGCTGCTCCACCGTATTGACCGTGCTTATCATCGTCAGAGCCAGTATGATGCAGAGCAGCCCCGTCTTCCGCGGATTCCAGCCGGAAGGCCAATGGCGCTTGATCATTACGGCAAGTCCGATATATATGAACACAAGCGGTATAATAAAGTACCATTTTCCCAGCAGCATGCCCGCAATCTTGGACAAGGAGCGGCCGAATGCCGCGCCGCCTGCAAGGGCAATGACCGAACATGTTATCAGTAAAATACCGTAGATTTCATATTTCAGACTCTTGCTGAAGGACGCCTTTTTTTTCTTCCTCCGTGGCAAATGCGCTCACCTCCATCGATCCATTATATCACAGAACAACCGTTCTTCCTATCGGGATTAAAGAGGGGCCGCGGCGGGAAAAATCTGCTTTCATTGGTTCAGTGAGTATGTCCTCAGAACAGGCGCAAGCACGCTCCAATCATGAAGCGTGCTTGTCATCATCCGTATCCCCGATTCCGTCTCATCCGAGAGAAATCATCGTGCCCGGCATATATTCGGGTTGAAGAAAATCCTGGATATCCTGCTCCTGCAGCAGCCGTTCAACCCGGACCGTTCTCGCATCGACCGCTTCGACGAGCAGGGTTCGTCCGTTCCGCTTCATCTCGAAAAAACGAGGCTCTTTCTCATAGCCTCGCCATATTTCTTCCATCGGAATGATCGAATGGAGCATCAGATTTGCCCCCCCTCGAATGGCGGCTGCTGGACTTGAGGCGGGAGGGTTCCTCCGTTCCCGGGTCCCGGGGTTTTGCTCATTTTACGCTCGTCAATCAGACGATTGAGATGACGCAGGGCCGCTCCGACTCCGCCCACCTCATCGATAAGACCGTAGCGCACCGCATCGTGCCCGATAACCGTCGTCCCGATATCCCGGGTCAGTTCCCCCGTCGTGAACATCAACTCCTTGAATTTATGCTCGGAGACGCGGGAATGGGAAGTGACGAACCGGACGACTCGCTCCTGCATTTTATCCAAATACTCAAACGTCTGGGGCACGCCGATGACAAGTCCGGTCAACCGGATCGGATGAATCGTCATCGTGGCGGTCTCGGCAATAAAACTCATCTGCGAGGCAACGGCGATGGGCACGCCAATGCTATGTCCTCCGCCCAGTACGAGCGTGACGGTCGGCTTCGACATGGAGGCAATCATTTCCGCGATCGCCAAGCCCGCTTCAACGTCGCCTCCCACCGTATTCAAAATAATCAGGACGCCCTCGATTTTGGCATTCTGCTCGGCGGCGACCAGTTGCGGAATGACATGCTCATATTTCGTCGTCTTATTTTGAGGCGGCAGCACGATATGCCCTTCAATCTGCCCGATAATATTCAGGCAATAAATATTCGATTCTCCCGGCGACGGAGTCGAGGCGGTGCCCAACTGTTGAATATTCTCGACTGGGGGCGGGGTATTGGCGCCGGATGGGTTGGTTCCGTCGGGCGGCCCCTCATTCTGATGCAGTGACGGCTGATAAAGATGTATGTTCGGATCAGGCATCTGTCTTCCCTCCATGTGGTCTAGTGGGTGCCGTCATAGGTTGTGCAACTCATTCCGGCGTTATGCCCGTTCCCCCTCCCTGGCATGCAAAAAAGCTGACAGCCCGCCGAAACAGGGATGTCAGCTCTTCATGAAATAAGCCGGGACGAGAATAACTGGTGACTGGGATTCTCGTCCCCTGCTTATTATACTTCCATAATAATAGGCAGAATCATCGGACGGCGGCGGGTCTGCTCATACAGGAACCGGCCCAGCGCATCCTTCACATTCGTCTTGAGCGAAGCCCATTCGTTCACATTCTCGTTCATCAGCTTATGAAGCGTCGAGGTGACGATGCGGTTCGCTTCGTCCAGAAGGCCTTCCGACTCACGGACATAGACGAATCCGCGGGAAATAATATCCGGACCGGACAGAATCGTGCCGTCCTGCTTGCTCAAAGTGACAACGACGACCAGAATGCCGTCTTGAGAAAGCAATTTGCGATCGCGCAATACGATATTGCCGACATCGCCGACGCCGAGTCCGTCAATGAGGACGTAGCCCGATTGCACCTTCGATCCGCGCCGGGCGACGCCATTCTGAATCTCGACGGTATCTCCGATGTCCGTAATGAAAATGTTTTCCTTCTCAATTCCGACCGACTCCGCCAGCTGAGCGTGATGTCTCAGCATCCGGTATTCGCCGTGAATCGGAATGAAATATTTAGGCCGCATCAAGTTGAGCATCAGCTTGAGCTCTTCCTGACTGCCGTGGCCGGATACGTGGACGCCGGCTCTCATGCCGCTATAGATGACATGAGCACCCAAGCGGGACAATTCATCGATAGTTCGTCCGACATACTTCTCGTTCCCCGGAATCGGAGTAGCGGCAATGACGACGGTGTCTCCCGGCAAAATATCAACCTTGCGGTGCGTCGAACGCGCCATCCGCGTCAGAGCGGACATCGGCTCGCCTTGGGAGCCGGTTGACAGAATGACTACCCGGTCAGCAGCCATCTTGTTCACTTCATCCGGTTCAATCAGCATGCCGTCCGGAATATATAAATATCCGAGTTCCGAAGCGATCGTAACGACATTGACCATGCTGCGGCCGACCACGGTGAGCTTCCGGTTCGTCGCATGCGCTGCCTCAATCACCTGCTGAATCCGGTGAATGTTGGAAGCGAACGTCGCCACGACGACGCGCTGCTGAGCGCTGCGGAAAATCTCCTCCAGCACCACGCCGACGCTGCTCTCCGAAGGCGTATAGCCTGGACGCTCCGCATTCGTGCTGTCGGACAGCAGGGCGAGCACGCCCTTGCTCCCGATCTCGGCCATACGCTGCAAATCGGCATATTGCCCGTTAACCGGCGTGTGGTCGAACTTGAAATCGCCCGTATGGACGACATTGCCTTCCGGCGTCTCCAGACATACCCCCACCGAATCCGGGATCGAGTGATTCGTCTTGAAGAACGTCGCCCGGATCGTTCCGAGCTGCACTTCGGAATCTGCCGTAATCAGGACGCGCTTCGTCTCGCCCAGCAGATTGGCTTCACGCAGCTTGCTCTCAATCAAGCCCAACGTCAAGCGTGTGCCGTACACTGGCACATTCAAATGCTTCAGTACATAGGGAAGACCACCGATGTGATCTTCATGTCCGTGCGTAATGAGGATTCCTCTTACTTTGTCACGATTATCGGTCAAATATGAAATATCCGGAATGACAATATCAATTCCGAGCATATCTTCTTCCGGGAACTTCAACCCTGCATCGATGACGACGATATCGTTTCCGTATTGGACGACGTACATATTTTTCCCGATTTCGCCCACGCCGCCCAATGCGAAGATAGATAATTTATCAGCGGTGTTTTTCTTCGACAAGTGGATCTTAACCTCCTACTATATTCAGTTGGCCGTCAACCAATGAACATCTTTCATTTCAAAATTATACCGCACCCAGTCACTTGATTCTCATTATACATGAACAAAAGTGAAAAACACAAGTCAGCGATTACCCAGCCCTATTGTCTCCGAAAAACAAAAACCGATGCCCCGCAAGGCATCGGCTCCTGAAACCGTTCATTTGTTTCGTTAAAATAAGACATCAATTGAGCGATTCAACCAGCTCGCGAATAAATGCGGCCTCGCTCTCGGACGGCTCTACCAGCGGCAGACGGACACCGCCGACATGATAGCCCCGGAGCTGAAGCGCGTACTTCACGGGAACCGGGTTCGGACAATGGAACAGGCCCTTGAAGACCGGATACAGGCGGCGATGCAGCCGGGCCGCTTCCGCATTATCCCCGTTCAGATACGCTTCGATCATCGTCTTCATCTCCGCGCCGACAAGATGGCTCGCTACGCTAATGATGCCGTGGCCGCCCACGGCCAGGAGCGGCAGCGTCAGAGGGTCGTCGCCGCTGTAGACGTAGAACCCTTCCGGCGCGCCATCGACGATCAGCGTCATCTGCTCAATCGAAGCGCATTCCTTCGTCGCGACGATATTCGGTATCTCCGCCAGCCGAAGCGTTGTCTCGACCGACAGGCTTACGGCGGTCCGTCCCGGAACGTTATACAGGATGACCGGCAGCTTCGTCGATTCGGCAATCGCTTTGAAATGACGGTACAGCCCTTCCTGATTCGGTCTGTTATAGTAAGGAGCGACCAATAGAACGCCGTCGACGCCGGCTTCCTCGGCCAGCTTCGTCAGATGAATCGAGTGGGCCGTGTTGTTGCTGCCTGTTCCGGCAATGATCCGAGCGCGTCCGGCAGCCTTTTCCACAGCGAACTTGAACAGCTCCACCTTCTCCTCATCGGTCAAGGTCGGGGATTCGCCCGACGTTCCGCATATGACCAGACTGTCGTTCCGCTGCACCTCGATCAAATCATGAATCAGACGCTCCACTTCAGGCCAATGAATCCGTTCGTTGGCGTCGAACGGGGTCACCATGGCGGTTATCAATCTTCCGAACTCCACTGTTAGACTCCTCCTCTTGCAACTTCAGATCAATGCCTGGACGGCATCTTCTATTACCGCTCCAAATGGAACTTCGAATGCAGCGCCCGCAGCGCCCGGACCATATCTTCCTTCCGTACCAGAACCCATATCGTCGTGTTGGAATCCGCGGATTGCAGTATCTGTATCTCTTGCTCCGTCAATGCTTCCACGATCGTGGCCATTATGCCCGGCACACCGTTGATCCCGCCGCCGATAACCGACACTTTGGCGCAGCCGGACAGGAATTGGGGTTCAAAGCCCATCTCCTCCAGCACTTCCCGCGCTCTCGGGGCATCGGTATCGAACACCGTATAAACGGCGCCAGACGGGGTAACATTAATAAAGTCTACGCTAATATGATTTTGCGCCATCGCCTTGAAGACTTTGAGCTGCAAATCATAGACGCCCGCCTCGGCTTCCACCGAGATTTGCGTCACATTGCTCACGTAAGCTATCCCTGTCACGTAGCGATCGACGAAGCCCGTCTCCATCGCTTGGAAGCCTTCCGGATGAGTGACAAGCGTCCCCTCGTCTTCGCTGAAGGTGGAGCGGACGCGGACAGGCACCTGAGCCTGCATCGCAATCTCGACCGCGCGCGGATGGATGACTTTCGCCCCGTGATGGGCCAGATTGCACATCTCTGTATAGCTTACGACCGATAACGGCTTCGCATCTTCCACCAAGCGCGGATCGGCGGTCAATATGCCGTTCACATCGGTATAAATATCGACAATTTCCGCATGCAGCGCCGCACCCAGCGCCGTGGCGGATGTGTCGCTTCCTCCCCGGCCGAGGGTCGTCATATCGCCCTCATCGGTCTGTCCCTGGAAGCCGGTGACGATAACGACATCGGCATGGTTCCAGCCTTCGACGACCCGCTCGGGACATACGTCCAGTATGCGGGCATTGCCGAACTGGCGATCCGTCCGGAATCCGGCCTGAGCTCCCGTCAGCACGGTCGCCGAGATGTCGTGGCGGCGGAGCAGGCCGCATAAGGTCGTTGCCGATATGATTTCACCGCAACACAGCAATAAATCCTTCTCTCGCGCAGGAAGATCGCTTCCGTTCTCTTGAATCCAATCAAGCAGGGTATCGGTTGCATAGGGTTCTCCCCGTCTGCCCATCGCGGAGACGACGACGGCAAGGCGGTAGCCTCGATCCAGCTCCCGCCGTATATGTTGAACTACTTTTTCTCTTGCTTCAGCGGTAGACAAAGAAGTGCCGCCGAATTTCTGTACTAATATACGCATAGCGTTTCCTCCAACCATGAAGACTAACTGCCAGATAACGTGCCGATAGACAAAAAAGGGCAGGAGCAGCCTGCCGTTATGGCCGCTCCGACGCAATATGTTCAGCAATTTGAACCGCGTTCCATGCAGCGCCTTTCATTAAGTTATCGGATACAATCCACATGTTAAGAGCGCGCGGTTCGTTCAAGTCCCTGCGCAGCCGCCCGACAAATACGTCCGGCTTCCCGGCGCATTCGGTCGCCAGCGGGTACTGTTGTGCTTCCGGATTGTCCACCAAAGTGATGCCCGGTGCGTTCGCCAACAGCTCTTTGACTTCATCAAGCTGGAAGTCTTCCTTCAATTCGACATAAACGGACTCGGAATGGCCGTATACGACAGGGATGCGCACGCATGTTGTCGTAACCTGTATATCTTCATCCCCCATAATTTTCTTCGTTTCCCGAATCATTTTCATTTCTTCGAGCGTAAAGCCGTTGTCTTGGAATTTATCGATTTGCGGGATCGCATTAAAGGCAATCTGGTGCTTAACCGGCAAGGAGCCCACCGGAAGAATATCCGGATTCACGTCCCGGCCCTCCAGCGCTTCCTTCGTCTGGCGCTCCAGCTCGTCAATCGCGCGGCTTCCCGCTCCGGATACCGCCTGATAAGTCGAGACGATGACTTTGGAGATGCCGTACCGGTCATAGAGCGGCTTCAACGCGACAACCATCTGGATCGTGGAGCAATTCGGATTGGCAATGAGGCCCTGATTTTCTGCCACTTTGTCTATATTCACTTCAGGAACGACGAGCGGCGTATTCGGATCCATGCGGAAGGCGTTCGTATTGTCAATACATACCGCTCCCCGCTTAATCGCTTCCGGAGCAAGCGCCTTCGACACGTCGCCGCCTGCGCTGAACAAGGCAATATCGATTCCCTCGAAGCTCTCCGGCTTCGCTTCCTGCACCGTAATCTCCTGACCGTTAAATACAATCTTCGTTCCGGCGGAACGAGCGGATGACAGCAATGTCAGCGTCTCAATGGGAAATTGACGTTGTTCCAGCAATTTGATAATCTGTTCCCCTACGGCGCCAGTTGCGCCGACTACTGCAACATTGTACCGCTTCTGATTCGTCATATGTCGTTTCTCCCCTCTTGCCATCGTCTATATCAATCTGTCGAGGGATGCGTGATAGCGTCCCTCGGCAGATGATCCGCTAAGTTATGTTCATTGGCAACGTTCCACCAGCAGCGGCTGAAGCTGTCTCCCCTCCAGCGCCGCAAGACAGGTCTCGGGCACGAGATCCATGCGGGCGACCAGCGAATTCGGCTTCTGAACCGGATTGTCCTGCCCGAATGGAACGAAGTATATGTTCTTCGCCACTAACAGCTTGGCGATATTGGCCGCATTCAAGCCAAGGCCGTCATTCGTGGAGATGGCCAGCACGAGCGGACGCTGATTGCGCATCTGGGCCTTCGCGGCCATCAGGACGGGGCTGTCTGTCATCGCGTTCGCCAGCTTGCTCGTCGTATTGCCCGTGCAAGGCGCGATAACCATGACATCCAGCAGCTTGGACGGGCCAAGCGGCTCAGCCTCGACAATTGTAGAAATGATATCATTCCCCGTTATTTCTTTCAACTGCTTTTGCCACCCTTCGGATGTTCCGAACCGGGTGTCCGTCGTCATTACCGTATTCGAAGCGATAGGTATGACTCGCGCTCCCGCATCGACGAACCGCTGAATCTGGGGCATCACTTCCTCGAACGTGCAGTGAGATCCCGTCAGCGCGTAACCTACCGTGATTCCCTTATAATTCATTGCCCTATAATCCCCCGTTCCACCATGGACTCCTGCAGCAGCTGTGAGATGCTCTGGGCCAAGATGCGTCCCGCCGTCTTCGGCGCCACGATCCCCGGCAATCCGGGGGCCAGCATCGCCTTGATTCCGCGCTTCTCGGCGAACCGGAAGTCGACGCCTCCAGGCATGGAGGCCAGGTCGATAATGACCGCGCGATGGGGTATTTGGGCAATGACCTGCGCTGTGACTATCATAGTCGGTATCGTATTAAAAAGCAAGTCGATGTTCGACACTTCCCGCGCCAAATCGCTTATATAGAAAGGGTTGAACCCCATCTCCGTCGCCCGGGCGAAATGCTCGTTCCGCCTTACCCCAATCCGCACCCGCGCTCCGACGCCAAGCAGCGTCCGCGCCATCGTAAATCCGGTCCTTCCCATGCCAAGCACGACCGACTCGGAGCCGTGAAGCGTAATATCGGTATGCTGAATCGCCATCATCAAGGCGCCCTCGGCGGTCGGAATCGAATTATAAATCGCCACGTCATCCCTGTCGAACAGCTCGAACAGCTTCAGCCGGTATTTCGTGCACAGCTTGCTTAGATACGGCTTAGCCATTCCGGTAAACAGCACGGCATGCTCCGGCAAGGCGGCCACATGCTCTTCCGCCAGCACCAGCTCTTCCGACGTAAATATGGCATGAACCTTGCCTTTGTCATCCGTTCCTACCGCCGGCAGGACGACCGCATCGGCCTTCCTCAGCAGCTCCGGTGTCAACGGCTGGCGCTGGACGCCGTGGAACGGATTTTGCAGCTGTTCATAGCCCACAAGAATAACGGTGGCATCCAACTCGGACAGCTTCTGAATAATCTCAAGCTGCCGGGCGTCGCCGCCGATGAACACCACTTGAACTCCGGTTAACATGCTTGCCGTTCACTCCTTATCCCCGCAGTGTATAGAACATCATATTCGGGAGCCCAAAAAAGGTGCACCGGGCAGACGGAGGAAGACATGTCTTGCTGCCGGCGGAGAGGCTGCTGCAGGCCGTCCGGCTTGCCTGCGCGATCAAAAAAGCAGCCACTCCGCGAGAGTGACTGCATTGCCGACCTATTTCGTTCCGGTGTGGCCGAAGCCGCCTTCGCCGCGCGCGGTGTCGGACAGTTGTTCAACCTCCGCGAGTTCGATCTGCGGCACGAATTGGAAGACCATCTGCGCAATCCGCTCCTTGCGCTCAATCGTGAAATGCTGCTGTCCGAGATTGACAAGCAGCACCTTCACCTCGCCGCGGTAATCCGCGTCAATCGTTCCCGGGGAATTGAGGCAGGTGATGCCATGCTTGAAGGCGAGCCCGCTGCGGGGGCGAATCTGCGCTTCCAAATAAGGCGGCATCGCCATCGCGAATCCGGCGGGCACCAGGGCGCGGTGGCCGGGAGCCAGCGTCAGCGGCTCCTCTACCGCCGCATACAGATCGAAGCCCGCGGCCAGATCGGACATCTTCTGCGGCAGCGGAATGTCTTCAGTTCCGGGCAACTTTTTAATCTCAACTTGATGGACTTGCTGTAACAAAGTAATCCCTCCTGAAAGCCGAAATTGCGCGATCGTTCGCCCCAACCATGGCCGCGGCAAACGGCTCGGACAGCATGCGGGATAAAACATATGTAATGTCATCCATCGTAATCGAATCGATCCGCGCAATGATTTCATCTAATGTATAGTGCCGGCCAAGCATCAACTCGTTCTTGCCCAACCGGTTCATTCGGGCGCCGGTACTCTCCAGCCCCAGAATCAAGCTCCCTTTCAACTGCTCCTTGCCCTTCCTCAATTCATCCTGGGTCAGACCGTGCGCTGCGAGATTGCCAAGCACCTCTAGCGTAATGTCCAGCACGTCTTGCGTCTGCTTCGGAGCCGTCCCCGCATAGATGGTGAACAGTCCGCAATCGGCATGAGACGAATGATAGGAATAGACTGCGTAGGCTAAGCCCCGCTTCTCGCGAATCTCCTGGAACAGGCGGGAGCTCATGCCGCCTCCGATAACGTTATTCAATAAGATCATGGCATAGAGCCGCCGATCGGTCATGGAGCAGCCGGGCAAGCTCAAGCATATATGATTCTGCTCCGTCTTCTTCTGATGGAAGATCGAGCTTCCGTCGAATATCGGCGCAGACACCTGATGAGACGGGCGGGAATTGCGGAAATGCCCGAAATGCTTCTCCAGGAGCTCCAACAGAGAGGCGTCGAAATTGCCCGCCACGGCAATTACCGTATTTTCAATCGTGTAGTGCTCCTGCATGTATTGGCGCAAGTCGGCAGACCCCATCGGCTCCAGACGTTCCCTCGTCCCGAGAATCGGATAGGCGAGCGGGTGGCCGCCAAATGCGGCCCGCGTGACGAGATCGTGCACCGTATCGTCTGGCGTGTCTTCATACATCGCGATTTCCTCAAGGATGACGTTCTTCTCCTTGCTCAGCTCTTCTGCCTGGAGAGCCGATCGGAAAAACATGTCCGACAACACATCGACGGCTATCGGAAGATGCTCATCCAGCACTTTGGCATAGTAGCACGTATATTCCTTCGAAGTAAATGCGTTCACATTCCCTCCGATTGCGTCGAACGAATCCGCGATCGCCTTGGCATCGAACCGCTCCGTACCTTTGAACATCATGTGCTCAATAAAATGAGAAATACCGTTGGTCGTCTCATTCTCATTGCGTGAACCGGTCTTCACCCAAATGCCGAATGATACGGAACGGCAGGTTGGTATTTTTTCCATAACGACCCGCAGGCCGTTACTTAACTGCACTTTCTCCACCGGCAATCCTCCTCATCCGAAGTTCAATCCTTGTTGCCCCTCTAATCCTACCAAAAAACTTAGCGCGGCTCAACCGCCCCCGGGTCGAGCCGCTTCTCGGACAGCGTCTCGCTGACCGTTCCGGGCAAAATCCCTTTGTTGCGAATCGAGCGGATGATTCCTTGCAGCGCGGCCTTGGAGGCAGGCGTAGGATGCATCAGGATGAGGGAGCCCGGCTCGACCTTCGCGTCGATTTTGCGAATGACGTCGGAAGGATTCGGATTTTTCCAATCCACGGTGTCGACCGTCCACAGTACGGTCTTCAATCCGTACGCATGCGCGGTTTGAACCGTCAGCTCGTTGAAATCGCCGGATGGAGGCGCGAACCATTTGTTCTTCACTTGGAGCGTCGTTTCGAGCAGGCGCTTCGTTTTCTCGATTTGCTGGGCCTGCAAGCCCGCGCTCAGTTCGCTCATGTTCGGGTGGGAATAGGCATGGTTCTCAAGTTCATGCCCTTCCTCCTGTATCCGCTTCGCCATCTCCGGATTTTTTTTGAGCCAGCTTCCGTCGAAGAAAAAGGTCGCCTTCACTTTCTCTTCCTTCAGCGTCGCCAGCATCGGTTCGATATGCTCGTTCCCCCATGCGACATTTATCATGAGCCCCGCCATCTTCTTGTTCGGATTCCCGCGATAAATCGGCTGCGGCCCCAATTGGTCGAGCGTCACCCGCGGCGGAATTTCTCGCATAACCCATGTAATATCGGCCCCCGCCGGCTTCGATTTATTGGCTTCGTACGTTCGATCGAGATCCGCCTCCAGCCCGTTATAACCGGGGATGGCTTTCCAGACCCGGTCGATGCGCGCATCGATCGGCGCGACATATTTGCTCTTGGCTTCCTCCGCTATCCGCTCCCGCAGCGGGAGCTGCTCCATCGCTTCCGCCCCGTTCCCCTGATACGCGCTGCTGATGGCGAGCACCGCTTTGCGCTCTTTAATGAAAGAACCGGCTTCCGTGCCCGTTCCGATATATAGCACCCCTATGAAAGCAGCGATGATGAACATCCATTTTCGCGTGACTGGTCGCATTGAGTCCATTCCTTTCCACAGTTTGTCCTTCTGATTCTATGCCAAATCGGACTTAGTTATGCGGCGGAAAGCGAGACGGGCTTGAACCAATTAAAAACAGAAACGCAAAAAAAGAGCCAGAAACCAGTCTGCCTCTTTCCTTGTATCTATGCTGTTTTTCTTGATTACGATTGCGGCCGTGGCGGACGCGGGCCTCTTGGACGCGATCCGCCATGCGGCGGACGACCTCCGCTGCGCGGGCGGTCCGTTCCGCTTCCGTCTGCATTCCCTGCCCCTTCCGGCTGTGCCGGCTCTAGCAGTACGCGGCGCGACAGATTGATGCGGCCTTGTTGATCAATCTCGACCACCTTGACTTCGATCTTGTCGCCGATGGAAGCGACATCCTCCACCTTCGCGATGCGCTCGGCCGCCATTTGCGAAATATGAACGAGTCCTTCCTTGCCTGGAAGAATCTCCACGAACGCGCCGAACTTCTCAATGCGCTTCACCGTTCCGGTATAGACTTCGCCGACGACGACTTCCTTGACGATCGCTTCGATCATATCGCGGGCGCGAATATTGGACTCTTCATTCGGCGATGCGATGAAGATGCGGCCATCCTGCTCGATATCGATTTTGACGCCGGTCTCATCGATAATCTTGTTGACCACCTTGCCGCCCGCCCCGATGACGTCACGGATTTTGTCCGGATTGATCTGCATGATCAAAATCTTAGGCGCATACGGAGACAGCGTCTCGCGCGGCTTGTCGATGACCTCAAGCATCTTGTCCAGGATGAACAGGCGCCCTTCGCGCGCTTGCGCCAAGGCTTGCGTCAAGATACTGCGGTCAATGCCGTCGATTTTGATATCCATCTGAATGGCGGTAACCCCTTCGGCGGTCCCTGCCACTTTGAAGTCCATATCGCCGAGATGGTCTTCCATCCCTTGAATATCGGACAGAATCGAGAAATGCTCTCCGTCCTTGATCAGTCCCATCGCAATGCCTGCGACCGGCGCTTTGATCGGCACGCCCGCATCCATCATCGCCAGCGTGCTCGCGCAGATGCTGGCCTGTGAGGTGGAGCCGTTCGATTCCAGCACCTCGGAGACAAGACGGATCGTGTACGGGAAATCCGACTCTGGCGGGATAACCTTGGAGAGCGCACGTTCGCCGAGCGCGCCATGCCCAATCTCGCGGCGTCCCGGAGCCCGCAATGGACGAGCTTCCCCGACGGAGAACGGCGGGAAGTTATAGTGATGCATGAAACGCTTCGATTCTTCCAGCGAGATGCCGTCCAGAATCTGCACATCGCCCAGCGCGCCAAGCGTACAAACGCTCAACGCCTGCGTCTGGCCCCGCGTGAACAAGCCGGAACCGTGCGTGCGCGGCAGCAGGCTCGTATCGCACTCAATCGGGCGAATCTCATCCAGCTTGCGGCCGTCCGGGCGCACTTTATCATGCGTAATCAAGCGGCGCACTTCTTCCTTGACAATGTCGTACAGCGTCTCCTTCACATCATCCATCCGCTCAGGCGACTCGATATACTGCGCTTCAAAATGCTCGACCGCTTCCTGATTGATGGCGTCGATCGCATCTTGGCGGGCATGCTTCTCCGGTATGCGGATCGCTTCCACCAGACGCTCCTGCGCAAAGGCGCGGACCGCGGCATTGACCTCAGGGTCAACGGCATGGAGCTTGACCTCCATCTTCGCCGTTCCGGCCGTCCCGGCAAAGCGCTCGATCGCGTCGACAATCTTGCGAATCTCTTCGTGGCCGAACATGATCGCTTCCAGCATCACTTCTTCCGGCACTTCGTTCGCTTCCGCTTCGACCATCATGATCGCATCCTTCGTGCCTGCGACCGTAACGTGAATGTCGGTCTTCTCTTCCTGTTCCACGGTAGGGTTAATGATGAATTGACCGTCAATCCGGCCGACGATAACCCCTCCGATAGGGCCGTTGAACGGCACGTCGGAGATCGACAGCGCAGCGGACGTTCCAATCATGGCCGCTATCTCCGGCGAGCAATCCTGATCGACGCTCATGACGAGATCGACAATCTGAACGTCATTGCGGAAGCCTTCCGGGAACAGCGGGCGAATCGGACGGTCAATGAGTCGGCTCGCGAGGATCGCCTTCTCGCTCGGACGCCCTTCCCGCTTGATGAATCCCCCGGGTATCTTGCCCACGGAATAGAGACGCTCTTCATAATTCACGGTTAGCGGAAAAAAGTCTAAATCTTTTGGTTCCTTCGAAGCGGTCACGGTACACAAGACGACCGTGTCACCGTATTGAACCTTGACGGCGCCGTTGGCCTGCTTCGCCAAGCGTCCCGTCTCGAGTACAAGCGGTCTTCCGCCAAGTTCCATCTCGATGCGGTTCATCGGATCCCTCCTTAAGTTCTACGCATATGTTATCTTCGTTACACCTACCATTATCTCCTGCATCCCGGCTTAAAAAACAAGAAGGAATGCGCGAGCCCGGAAACAATCAGCAGATCGTTTATAAGATGTAGGATTATGTATCAACAGACTTCGGGCCGGGGCTCGTCCAGCCTTGCGCCTGATATCATCTCCACAGGTCAAACAGGTCAAAAATAGGCCCATCGTTAAAAAGCAACCCGGCTGCATGCCGCACTGTCAGGCGGGATGAACAACCAGGCTGCTAGAGGTTCTTGCTATTAACGGCGCAGTCCGAGCTTCTCGATCAATGCGCTGTAACGCTTAACGTCCTTCTTCTTCAAGTAAGCAAGAAGCTTACGGCGTTGACCGACCATTTTCAACAATCCGCGGCGGGAATGATGGTCTTTCTTATGTGTCCGCAAGTGATCCGTCAAATTAACGATGTTCTCAGTAAGGATAGCAATCTGCACTTCCGGAGATCCAGTATCCGATTCGTGCGTCTTGTGCATGTCAATGAGCTGTTGCTTGCGCTCTTGAGTCAATGCCATCCTATTCACCTCCCAATATGTTATCGATTCAGCCAATAGCCTCGTTGCCGTCGGTGAGATCGTGCAACCAAGCTAAGGCTATTGCCGCATAGTCACGACAACGTTACTAGTATATCACTATCAGATTGAAAAGTAAACGCAGATTCTCGATCACTTTCGGCAGCGGCGGCCGCTATCCCTGAAACACGCTCTCCAATGCCGCCTCTCCCTCAATCGATGCCAGGCGGCGGCGGGCCTCCTCCGCGTCGGCCGTGATCTGGGCCACAAGCGCCGCGATGCCGTCGAACTTCTGCTCGGCCCTCAGGAAATCCATGACGGCCACGGCCACTTCCTCGCCGTAAATGTCCGCATCGAAGTCGAAGAGATGCGCCTCGATCGAAGGTCTCGTCTCCCCGCTCTTGAAGGTTGGCTTCAAGCCGATGTTCATCACGCCGTCATGCCACTTCCCGCCAACCTTCACCTTGACCGCATAGACACCGTTCCTTGGAATGACATACGGCTCGTCCGGATCCACGTTCGCGGTCGGGAAGCCGATCGTGCGTCCGCGGGCATCGCCATGGATGACCGTGCCGCGCAGCAGATAAGGGCGGGCCAGCAATTGGTTCGCTTTCGCGATATCGCCTTCGGCCAGGCACTGGCGAATGCGGGTGCTGCTGACCTTCGCGTCGTCTTCGTTGTGGGCCGGCACAATATCCACCGAGAAGCAGCCTTCGCCCCATTCGGCCAGCAGCTCGGCCGAGCCTTCCCCGCGATGGCCGAACCGGTTGTCGAAGCCGACTACGGCATGCTTCACGCCGAGAGCGCACAGGCAGTCCGCGAAGGTGCGGGCCTTCAGCCGGGCGAAGCTCAGATTGAAGTCTATGATATATAAGCGGTCGATTCCGAGCCGGGCCAGAATCCGTTCCTTCTCCTTCGGCGGAGTCAAGCTTCTTGTATACCGTTCGTCGCCGAAGACCGCCTTCGGGTGAGGATGGAAGGTCATTAGGGCGACAGGCAAGCCATGCTCCCGCCCATACTGGAGACCCCGCTCTATCACCTTCACGTGTCCGGCGTGAATGCCGTCGAAGTGACCGAGGATCACCACTTGCGGCTGCTGCCACGCCATCCAGTCCGCATGTCCGTCTGTTGCATGTAGCACTATCTTTTCCATTTGTAATCAGAGCCCCTGCATTCGTATTTCCGGTTGCACCCAACCGCCGTTCCCATCTTGAGCAGTTGTTCCCGCAATTCCGGTCAAGCATACATTTTCGGTATGTTATCTGTTTCACAAAACAGGGCAAAGACCAGCGCAAAAAGGGTCTCCCCTCCTTGCGCGGAACGATTAAGGCACAAAGACCTTGATCGGACGCAGCACCTGCTCCGTGTCCGGCTTGTGATACAAGCCGAAAAAAGTTCCTTCTTCATCATACAACCGATAGATGCAATTCGTCAAAGGCGGAGCGCTCAGCCCCCGCTCCGGTATCCCCTTGCCCTGAACCGCGTGCCGCGCGAAGGCGGGCGCCACCCGCAGCTCGGGAAAATGCGAGACGGCCCGATCCATCGGAATCAACAGCTCCGCCAGCGTGCCGGCCTCCATCGCTTCTTCGATCTGGGCGAAGGTGAAGCTGTCCTCTTGCCCGAAATTGGCGGAGCGGGTCCGGATCAATTCCGCCATCGCCGCCGGCACCCCCAGCTTGCGTCCGACGTCGACGCACAGGGTTCGTATGTATGTCCCCTTGGAGCATCGCACCCGGAACCGCACCTCCGGTTCAGCGCCGCCAAGCGCCATTCCGATCAGCTCGATGTGATGAATCGTCACTTGCCGCGGCTTGCGCTCGACAGTCTTGCCTTCCCGCGCCAGCTCGTAGAGCCGCTTGCCGTTCACCTTGACGGCGGAGTACATCGGAGGAACCTGTTCGATGGGACCGAGGAACGACAGCAGCGCTTCCTTGACCATCGCTTCGGTCACGTGAGAGGCATCGGCGCGTTCCGTCTCTTCGCCCGACAAATCCTCCGTATCGGTCGCTATGCCAAGCCGCAGCGTCGCTTCATACTCCTTCGGCATTTCCTGCAAATATTCAACCAGCCGGGTCGCTCTGCCGACGCATAACGGCAGAACCCCGACGACTTGAGGATCGAGCGTTCCCGTGTGCCCGATCCGCTTTTCCCGAATGAGCCGGCGGACTTTGGCCACGACATCGTGCGAAGTCCAGCCTGCCGGCTTCCATACCGGAAGAACACCATGAAGCTCTGTCATAGTTCTTGTTTCACCCGTTCCAGTACTTGTCTAATGATATCTTCCAGCGCGCCGCTTACTTTGCAGCCGGCGGCCCGGACATGGCCTCCGCCCCCGAACGATTGCGCAATCGCGGAGACATCGACCCGCTCTGAAGAACGCATGCTCACCTTGACGCTCTGCTCATCAATTTGCTTGAAGAGCAGCCCGACGTCGACGCCTTCGACATTGCGGGCATAATTGACGAGCCCTTCCAGGTCTTCATTGACCGCCCCCGTGTCCCGCATATCATCCGGCGTAATGAAGAGCCAGCCGATTCGCTGATCGGGCGTAAAGGCGAGGCGGGACAAGCCCCGCTGAATCAGCTTCAACTGGGCCATCGACATCGTCTCCAGCAGCCGTTCCGCGATGGTGTTCCCTTCCACCCCCAGCTTCAGCAGCTCGGAAGCCACGCTCATCACATGCGGAGTCGTATTGCTGTACCGGAAGCCGCCCGTATCGGTCAGCAGCCCGGTATAGAGCATTGTCCCGACCTGCTCGTCAAGCTCGACGCCCGCTGCCAGCAGAAGATCGTACAGAATCTCCGCCGTCGCCGCGGCATTGACGCGAATCAGCGCCGCTTCGCCGTAGCGATCATTGGTCGGATGATGATCGATGTTCAGAATGCGGGCATCAGACGCAATCCAGTTCGCTATCTTGCCGATGCGCGCATAGTCGGCGCAGTCCACGCAGATAACCGTCTCATATTTCTTCTCCGGCGGTTCTTCTGCATCCGTGTAGCTGCCAATCTGTTCGGCCATCGGCAATTCCCTCAGCCGGCCCGGCACGCCATTTTCATTGACCAGCCGATATGTTTTATTCCATTTATTCAGCAGCCAACCGATGACGAGCGTGGAACTGATCGCATCCCCGTCCGGCTGCACATGCGACACGACGAGCACATCGTCGCAGGTGCGAAGGAATTCGCATGCCCGCTCGATATCTTCCGCGTAGCGCTCGGATAACATTTCTGCCATAGGCACCTCCGTGAAGACAGGCAAATCGAGCCGGAAGCTCGATTTGCCTGTTCAGTCCTTCATTTGCATTTATGTCGTCTCGCGATCGTCGCGAATATCGTCAAGCAGCTTTTCTATCCGGCTGCCGTATTCTATCGAAGCATCGATCTTGAACGACAGCTCCGGCGTATGGCGCAGACGGATTCGCTTCCCGATCTCCGAGCGGAGAAAGCCGCTGGCCTTTTCCAGTGCTCTGATCGTATCTTCCTTCTCTTCTTCCGTCCCCATCACACTGAGATAGACTCTGGCCAGCGACAGGTCATTCGTTACATCGACGCCTGTCACCGTGACAAACCCGATTCGAGGATCTTTTAATTCCAATTGGATGAGCTGGCTCAGCTCCTTCTTCATCTGCTCGCCAACCCGTCCGGATCGGAAGTTTGCCATGGGATACACCTCATTTCATTAGTTGGTTCTCAATATGCCGGCAAGGGCGGCTCCGCGCTTATCGCTCTACGGCTTCCATGACGAATGCCTCGATAATGTCGCCTTCCTTGATGTCATTGAACTTCTCCAGCATAATTCCGCACTCGTAGCCTTGCGCCACTTCCTTGGCATCGTCCTTGAAGCGCTTCAAGGAGTCGATCTTGCCGTCGAACACGACGATACCGTCGCGAATCAGGCGAGCATCGGCCGAACGCGAGATCTTGCCCTGCGTAACCATGCAGCCGGCGATCGTTCCGACCTTGCCGACCTTGAACGTATTGCGCACTTCCGCGTGTCCGATGACGACTTCCTTGTACTCCGGATCGAGCATCCCCTTCATCGCCTGTTCAATCTCTTCCACGATGGAGTAGATGACGCGGTGCAGGCGGATATCCACCTTCTCTTGATCGGCCGTCGCTTTCGCTTGCGCGTCCGGACGCACGTTGAAGCCGACGACAATCGCGTTGGATGCCGTGGCGAGAATGATATCCGACTCGGTAATCGCCCCGGCGCCGGAATGAATGATCTTGACGCGCACGCCCTCGACATCGATCTTCTCGAGCGATCCGCGCAGCGCTTCTACCGATCCTTGAACGTCCGCCTTGATGATGACGTTCAGTTCCTTCATCTCGCCTTCCTTAATATGCTTGAACAGATCGTCCAAGGTGACGCGGGAGTTCGCGCCCCACTGGCTCTCCCGAAGCGTCGTCGCGCGCTTCTCGGCGATGGAGCGGGCTTTGCGCTCTTCCTCGAACGCCATGAATGGATCGCCTGCTTGCGGAACATCCGTCAGACCGGTAATCTCGACCGGCGTCGACGGGCCTGCCTCCTTGAGGCGGCGTCCCTTGTCATTGACCATCGCGCGCACCCGCCCGAAGCAGGTGCCTGCGACGAACGCGTCGCCGACGCGCAAGGTGCCATGCTGCACGAGAATGCGGGCAACCGGGCCGCGTCCCTTGTCGAGTTCGGCTTCAATGACGGTGCCGCGGGCCAGTTTGTCCGGGTTCGCCTTGAATTCATTGACCTCGGCGACGAGCAGAATCATTTCAAGCAGTTCTTCCAGACCCATGCGCTGCTTCGCGGATACATTGACGAAGATCGTATCTCCGCCCCACTCCTCCGGAACGAGCTCATACTCTGTCAATTCCTGCTTCACGCGATCCGGATTCGCCTCGGGCTTGTCAATTTTGTTGACAGCGACGATGATCGGAACGTTGGCCGCCTTCGCGTGGCTGATCGCCTCTACCGTCTGCGGCATAACGCCGTCATCTGCAGCGACGACGATAATCGTAATGTCCGTTACCTGGGCGCCGCGCGCCCGCATCAGCGTGAACGCTTCGTGGCCCGGGGTATCCAGGAACGTAATCTTTTTCTGATTGAATTCAACTTGATATGCGCCGATATGCTGGGTAATGCCGCCCGCTTCGCCGCTAGTAACGTTCGTCTTGCGGATAGCGTCGAGCAGCGTCGTCTTCCCGTGGTCGACGTGGCCCATAATCGTAACGACCGGCGGACGCTCCATCAGATCGGCCTCGTCGTCCATTTCTTCCTCTGCTTCGAACGGATCCTCGATCGCCGGAAGCTTCAGATCGACTTCGACCTTGAACTCATCCGCAATCAGCTGGATCGTGTCCAGATCGACTTCCTGGTTGATCGTCGCCATAACCCCGAGGAACAACAGCTTCTTGATGACCTCGGAAGCGTCCTTATGAAGCAGCTTCGCCAGTTCTCCCACCGTCATCGCGCCGCGAACGATAATTTTCTTTGGTGTGTTGTCGATTTTCTCGCGGCGCTCCTGCTGCTGATTGTTGTGCTTGCCTTTATTGCGGCCGCGGCCTTGTCCGCCCCGGGAACCGCCGAACTTGTTGTTGTCGTCGAAGCGGCGGTTGCCTGGCTTATTGTTCCGCTTGCCGTCCTTCGCGTTGGAATCCTCGAAGCGGCGCGGCGGGTTGGAACGGTTCGAAGCCGCCGCATTGCCCGGCTTCCCTTGCCGTTGTCCCTGGCCGCCTTGGCCGCCTTGGCCGCCGCCGCGGTTCGAATTGTTCGCTGGTCCGCCCTGAGGCTTGCGTTGTGTGGAATCCTGTCCGCCCGGTCTGTTATTGGTTTGGTTCGGTCTCGTATTCATTGTCGTTTGCTTCTCGCCCTGTCTTTGTTGATCTCGTTGACCGCCTCCGCCACGCTGCGCATTGCGATCGGAATTGCGTCCCGCTTGCCCGCGATTGCCTTCGCGCTGCTGCTCGCCGCGCTGCGGTTGACGCTGGCCGTCGCGCGCGCCGCGCTGGCCTGACTGTCTGTCGTTCGATTCTTTGTGCTGCTCCGGCTTTTTCGCCGCTTCGGTCTGCTTCGTTCCCGCTTGGCTCGTCTGCGCTTGCGGCTTCGAAGGTTGCCCTCCTTCTCGCTTGGCTTGCGCATTTGCTTTTACATCACGGAAAAACTGTTCGACCTTCTTCACGGCATCATTCTCCATTACGCTCATATGGTTGTTGACTGGAATGTTCAAACGCTTTAGTATCGTAATAATTTCCTTGCTGCTCATATTGAGCGATTTGGCATATTCGTAAACTCTCAATTTATCTTTATTGTCCTTCTCTTGTTTACTCAATATACTCCACCTCCGACATAGTTTTCAGTCCGTTCCGCATCATGGCCGCAAATCCGCTGTCCAATACAGCCAGCACGACCCGCTCCGGCTTGCCGATGCTTCCTCCCAGCCTGTCTCTGTCAAATCCGATGGCCAACGGAATACCGTACGATTTGCACTTATCCCGAAACTTCTTCTTCGTGTTCTCGGATGCATCCCCCGCTACGATGACAAGCTGAGCCTGGCTGCCGCGAATCGCCTTGAGGACAATCTCGTCGCCCGTCACCAGCTTGCCCGCCCGTTGAGCAAGGCCGAGCTGGGACATCAGCTTACTCATCATCGTCCACCTGTTCCTTCATTGCATTGAATTCATCTTCCACCTTGATGAAATCTTGCGCAAGCTGCTCATAGATTTCAGGCTGCACCTGATGCTTCAACGCTCTGTCCAAAGCCCGCGATTTATGCGCCAGCTTGAAGCAGGACAGCTTCCCGCACAAGTAAGCGCCGCGGCCCGATTTCTTGCCGGTCAGATCGATGAGAACTTCGTCTTCCGGCGTCCGGACGACGCGAATCAGTTCTTTTTTCGGCATCATTTCTTGACAGGCGACGCATTTGCGCAGCGGAACCTTCCTTGTTCTCATGACTCATTCCCCCTTACGATCCGATCGAGCTTCCGGCGGAGGCTGCGACCGTAACATATGGCGATGGTCGCGCCTTCGGTGTTATTCTTCGAAGCTGTCGAAGCTGTCTGTGTCTGTACCCGCTATGCCGCTCTCTTCCTGAACAGGCTCTTGCTCGGCCTGGGACTCGCTCTTGATATCAATCTTCCATCCGGTCAGCTTGGCGGCGAGGCGCGCGTTCTGGCCTTTGATGCCGATGGCGAGCGACAATTGATAATCCGGCACGATCACCCGCGCCATCTTCTCGGATTCATACACGGTGACATCGACGACTTTGGAAGGGCTGAGCGCATTGGCGACATACTCCTTCACATCGTCCGACCAGCGGACGATATCGATTTTCTCGCCGCGCAGCTCATTCACAATCGTCTGCACCCGCATCCCTTTCGGTCCGACGCAGGAACCTACCGGATCCACCTCTTCGTTCCGGGAGTGAACCGCGATCTTGGAGCGCTGTCCCGCTTCGCGCGCGACCGACTTGATTTCGACGACCCCGTCGAAGATTTCGGGCACTTCCAGCTCGAACAGGCGCTTCAGCAGGCCCGGATGCGTCCGGGACAGCACGATTTGCGGGCCTTTTGTCGTATTTTCCACCTTCGTAATATATGCTTTCACCCGATCTCCGTGCTTGAACTTCTCGTTCGGCATCAGCTCATTCAGCGGGAGAACCGCTTCCACCTTGCCCAGATCGACGAAGACGTTGCGCATATCTTGACGCTGCACGATACCTGTCACGATATCTTCCGCTTTGTCGATAAACGCGTTATAAATAAGGCCGCGCTCCGCCTCGCGAATGCGCTGGGTAACGACCTGCTTCGCTGTCTGGGCAGCAATGCGGCCGAAATCGCGCGGCGTCACTTCGATTTCGCAAATGTCATCGAGCTGGTAATTCGGGTTCATCTCGCGGGCGGCGTGAAGCGAAATTTCCAGGCGAGGGTCGAGAACCTCATCCACTACCGTCTTGCGGGCGAATACTTTAATGACGCCCGTCGCGCGGTTCACGTCGACGCGCACGTTTTGCGCGGTGTTGAAATTGCGCTTGTAGCTGGAAATAAGAGCAGCTTCAATCGCTTCAATCAATACATCTTTGCTAATTCCTTTTTCTCGTTCAATTTCGGTCAACGCTTCAATAAAATCCATACTCATGATTGGTTAGCTCCCCCTTTCGACCGGTCACGGCCTGATTCCTGTTCAGTTCAACAAGGATGCGCGTTCAAACATCCTGCCGGCGATGAAAACCGGCCTATTTGAATGCATATTGAATGTTAAAAGACAATCGCAAGTCTCGCGCTGGCTACCTTGTTATACGGGATGGCGCGGTCTTTGCCGCCAACCTGCACAACCATCGTCTCGCCGTCGAACGACACCAATTCCCCCTCGAACTCCTTCAATCCGCCAATCGGCTCGTATGTAGTGACAAATACATGCTTGCCTACGGATTTGGCAACATCCTGCGGTTTTTTCAACGGGCGTTCCGCCCCCGGAGACGATACCTCCAAGAAATAAGCATCCTCGATCGGATCGGCCTCATCCAGCTTCTGGCTTACGTACTCGCTGATGCGCCCGCAGTCCTCGATATCGATGCCGCCCTCTTTGTCTACAAAAATGCGCAAATACCAGCTGCTGCCTTCTTTGACATACTCGATGTCGACCAGTTCGAAGCCGTTCTCCTCCAAATATGGCGTGATCATGCTTTCGACTACCGATTTAATGTTCGGTGAACTCAAATTCAAGGACCTCCTGCTTAGTTGGAAATAGTTGCTCTATATTTCAGAATCCGCACGCAAATATGAAAGAGTGGGTTTCCCCACTCTTTGCGCAACGGATTTATCCACATGATTACCAAAAAAATTATATCATAGCCCTATATGGAATGGCAAGGGCCATCCCAAGCTCCGCTTTCCGGGAATATGCCTGCCGCTTCTCGAAGCGCCCGGTCAGAACAGTGACAGCTGATTGCTCTCCGGCAGTCCGCGGAAGCAGCCCATCTGGCTCAACAGCTCGACGATCGTTTTCGTCGCCTTGGAGCGGTTCTGGAAGTCTTCGACGGACAAGAATTCTCCCGCTTCGCGGGAAGCCGCAATATTGCGGGCCGCATTCTCGCCGATACCCTGCACGGCCGAAAAAGGAGGGATGAGCGCGCCATCGTCCACCTGGAATCGGGTCGCGTCGGACCGGTACAGATCGATCGGCTTGAACGTGAACCCGCGGGCGGTCATTTCGAGCGCCATCTCCAGAATCGATACCATGCTTTTCTCCTTCGTCGTGGCCTGGAATCCCTTCGCTTCGATCTCGCTAATCTTGCGGTTGATCGCATCATAGCCCTGGCAGCACAGCTCGATATCGAAGTCTTCCGCGCGCACCGTGAAGTAAGTCGCATAGAATTCAATCGGATGGTAGAGCTTGAAATACGCGGTCCGCACCGCCGAGATAACATACGCCGCGGCGTGGGCTTTCGGGAACATGTACTGGATCTTGAGACAGGAATCAATATACCATTGCGGCACGTTGCACCGCTTCATCTCTTCGATCCATTCCGGAGTGAGCCCTTTCCCTTTCCGCACGCTCTCGGTGATTTTGAAGGCGAGGCCGGCGTCCATTCCCGCCTTGTAGATCAAGTACAGCATAATCTCGTCCCGGCACCCGATGACCGTCTTGATGGTGCAGACCCCGTTCTTGATGAGCTCCTGCGCATTGCCAAGCCATACGCCCGTGCCATGGGACAAGCCCGAGATTTGCAGCAAATCCGCGAAGGAAGAAGGCTGGGCTTCCACGAGCATCTGCCGGACGAAGCGCGTTCCCATCTCGGGAATCCCGTAGGTGGCGACCGGCGTGCGAATCTGCTCCGGCGTGACGCCCAGCGCTTCCGTCGAATTGAACAAGCTCATCACCTTCGGATCGTTCATCGGTATCGTCGTCGGATCGACGCCCGTCAGATCCTGCAGCATCCGCATCATCGTCGGATCATCGTGTCCGAGAATATCAAGCTTGAGCAGGTTCGCGTCGAAGGCGTGATAATCGAAATGCGTCGTCTTCCATTCAGCCGACGTATCGTCCGCCGGATATTGGACCGGCGTGATATCTTCGACTTCCATGTAATCCGGAACGACAACGATCCCGCCCGGATGCTGGCCGGTGCTCCGCTTCACCCCGGTACAGCCGGCAGCAAGCCGGTTAAGCTCGGCGCCCCGCCACGACTTCCCGTGCGATTCCTCATATTTCTTGGCGAAGCCGAACGCCGTCTTCTCCGCCACCGTTCCAATCGTCCCTGCGCGGAAGACGCTCTTCTCGCCGAACATAATCTTCGTGAAGTTATGGGCATGCGGCTGATACTCCCCGGAGAAGTTCAGGTCGATATCGGGAACTTTATCGCCCTTGAAGCCGAGGAACGTCTCGAACGGGATGTCCTGGCCTTCGCCCTTCAGCATCTGGCCGCATTGCGGGCACGGCTTGTCCGGAAGATCGAAGCCGCTCGGCACGCTTCCGTCCGTAATCCACTCGCTGTGCTTGCATTCCGGATTTTTGCATATATAATGCGGCGGCAGCGGGTTGACCTCGGATATGCCGAGGAAGGTCGCGACGACCGATGAGCCGACCGACCCCCGGGAACCGACGAGATAGCCGTCTTCATTCGATTTTTTGACGAGCCGCTCGGAGATCAGATAGTTGGCGGAGAAGCCGTATTTAATAATCGGCTCCAGTTCCTTCTCCAGCCGCTTGACGACGATATCCGGCAGCGGGGTGCCGTAGATCTCTTCCGCCGTCCGGTAGCAGGTCGTCCGAATCTCTTCGTCTGCCCCTTCGATAATCGGCGTGAACAGCTTGTCCGGGAACAGAACCAGTTCCTCGAACCGATCCGCGAGCTCATTCGTATTGCGGACGACGACATCGTAGGCCGTCTCTTTGCCGAGGAACTCGAATTCCTGCAGCATTTCCGTCGTCGTGCGGAAATGGGCATCCGGCTTTCGCATATCCTTGAGCGGGCTGAAGCCCGTGATGCCGTGAATGGTGATGTCGCGGAACAGCTTGTCTCTTGGGTGGAGATAGTGCGCGTTGCCCGTGGCGACGACAGGCTTGTTCAGCTTTTCCCCGATCCGGACAATTTTGCGCAGCGCTTCCTCGATGTGCTGCTTGGAGGCGACGAGTCCCTTTTCCACCAAATGCATATACATCGTCAGCGGCTGAATCTCCAGCACATCGTAAAACTCCGCCACCTGCTCGGCCTCTTCGATCGATTTGTTGAGCACCGTCTCGAAAAACTCGCCCTTCTCGCAGCCCGACATCAGCAGCAGCCCTTCCCGCATCTCCACGAGCTTGCTCTTCGGAATGCAGGCGACCCGATTGAAGTATTCGGTATGAGACAGCGAGACCAGCTTGTACAAATTTTTCTTGCCGACGCCGTTCAACGCGTAAATATTGCAGTGGAACGGCCGCGCGTTCTTGAGGTTCTGACCCACGTAATCATTCAAGCGGTCGAGCATGTCAATGCCGTAAATCGCCTGCGCGTCCTTGAGCAAGCCGTTCAAAATGCCGAAGAGCGCAATCGTGTCGTCAATGGCGCGGTGATGGTTTTCCAGCGACACCTTGTATTTATCCGCCAGCGTATTCAGGCGGTGGTTCTTCAGCGTCGGGTGGATTAGCCGGGCCAGCTCCAGCGTATCGATGACCGGATTGGTCAGTTCCGGCATGCCCAGCTTTTTCAGATTGTACTGCACATACCCGACATCGAATCTCGCATTATGCGCGACAAGGATCGCATCGCCGACGAATTCCGTGAACTCGCGCAGCACCTGATCGATTTCGGGAGCGTCCTTCACCATCTCATCCGTAATATTCGTGAGCTGCTGAATATGGTACGGAATCGGCTCATGCGGATTGACGAAGCTGGCGTACCGATCGATCTCCTTGCCGTCCTGCATTTTGACGCCTGCGATCTCCGTCATCTTCGTATTCGTGACCGACAGACCGGTCGTCTCGATATCGAACACGACATAGGTCGCTTCCTTCAGGTTGCGCGGCTCGGCGTTCATGACCACTTCCAGATCGTCGTTGATAACGTTCGCTTCCAGGCCGTAGATCATTTTCAAGCCATGCTTCTTGGCCGCCTTGGCCGCTTCCGGATAGCATTGCACGTTAGCGTGATCCGTGACCGCGATCGCTTTATGCCCCCATTTGGCCGCCTGCTTGATGTAGGCGTCAATCGGCGCCACCGCATCCATCGTGCTCATCGTGGAATGGAGATGGAATTCGACCCGTTTCTCCTCGGCCGTATCCTGCCGCTCCGCAGGGGGCGTGATCTCGTTCAGATCCGAAGGAATCATCACGAGCTCCGGCACCATCATGAAGCGATCATACTCCACGCGTCCGCGCGCCTTCACCCACTTGCCGTTGGCGATGAGGCTAAGCATGGCAAGGTCCTCTTTCGTCTTCGCGAACATCTTCATCATGAGCGAATCGGTGAAGTCCGTCACATTGAACGTGAACAGCGTGCTGCCGTTCCGCAGCTCCTTCATTTCCAATCCGAAGACGGTTCCCTGGATCGTGATCCGCTTCTCCTCATCCTGAATATCCATAATCGGCGTCGCATCGTCCTTGATATCGTAGCCGACATGGAGACGTTCCGGCGCTTCCCCGGGAGCGGCCGCTTCGGCGGCCTCTCGTTCGGCTTCCACCATCATCTGCTGGACAACCTGCCGCTCTTCCTCAATAAGCTTGGCCTGGAAGGCCTCATAGGCATCCGCGTCGAAGCTGCCTTTCTGCATCGCGAAGCGCAGGGATCGGGAGAAATACGTCTGGAAAAATTGAACGGCATAACTGTCGATCTGCTTCTTCTTGGCAAGCTCCAATGTCGTCGCTTCGGCCAGCGCCAGCTTGACCAGATCGCCTTCCACATCGACCTTGGCGCGATGCAGCCAGCCGTTGACGGAAGCCACTTCTCGCTTCACCCATTCGACGAACAGCCCCCAATAGGAATCGACGATCTCCGCGTTGCTCACATTTTCATCGTAATGAAAAATAATACGGATCTTGGCAATATGGGACAGCTTCTCCTGCACGCGGAGACAAAAGGTGCGGTACGCCTCCGCCGGCGCTACCGACGCCTTCCCGATATGGATCGTCCATTCCCGATTGGAACGGCTGCATTCCACCCGTTCGATTCTGGCGTCATGATAGCTTCCTTCCGCCAGCTCCGCAGGAATGCCCGCCTGCTTCATTAATAATTCGAATCGCATTCTGTTATCCGACATGCCGATTATTCCACCCCCATGACAACCGGTTGTATCGGTTCGTAATCTTGCTGAATATAGAACGGACTGTACCGCTTCGTGATCAAACTCGGACTTTATAAACTACCACTTCTAAAAAGAAAAGCTTCCTGCACTCGAGCCATCGTCCGGTGTTCCGTTGGATGTTCCCGCGGAGGAAGCTTCCTTCTCATTCATTCCGCAACCCGGCGGCCGGGCACGGCCGTATTGCCGGACCCCTGCCGAATGACAAGGGCTGCGCGGCACACGGATCTGCCCTGCTTAATACGCGCGGGCGAACACGACAGTGTGTTTCGCCTCTTCTCCGCATACGAGGCAGGTTTTCTTGCTCTCTTGCGCCGCGAACGGGATATTGCGGCTTGTGGCGCCGGTCTCGTCCTTGACATGCTTCTCGCAGGCTTCCGAGCCGCACCAGCCGGCGAGCGTGAAGCCGCGCTTCTCTTCCATCAGCGCCTTCATCTCGTCGATCGTGTCGACCGAATAGAAGTGGTCGTCGCGGAACCGGCGCGCACGATCGTACATCTCCCGGTGCACGTCATCCAGCATCCGCTTCACTTCTTCGGCCAGCTTGCTCTGCTCCACGATCCGCTTCTCGCCGGATACGCGCGACACGAGCACGCACACGCCGTTCTCCATATCCCGCGGTCCGATCTCAAGCCGGACCGGAACGCCGCGCATTTCATATTCATTGAACTTCCAGCCCGGGCTGATATCGCTTCGGTCGTCCATCCGGACGCGGATGCCGGCCCGCTTCAATTCCGCGAACAGCTCATCGGCTCGTCCGACGACTTGATCGCGCATCTTCGCCGGACCGATCGGGATCATGATGACTTGGGTCGGAGCAACCTTCGGCGGCAGGACGAGTCCCCGATCGTCCCCATGCACCATAATGAGCGATCCGATAAGCCGGGTGCTTACGCCCCATGATGTCGTATGCGCATATTCAAGTTCGTTCTCCCGCCCCAGGAATTGAATCTCGAAGGCGACGGAGAAGTTGGTGCCCAAATAGTGGGATGTCCCCGCCTGAACGGCGCGCCCGTCCTTCATCATCGCTTCGATGGAGAAGGTATCCACCGCGCCGGCGAATTTCTCGGACGGCGTCTTCTGGCCTTCGATTACCGGAATCGCCAAGAAATCCTCGACGAACTCGCGGTAGATCGTAAGCATGCGCATCGTCTCTTCGCGCGCTTCTGCTTCGGTCTCATGCGCCGTATGGCCCTCCTGCCACAGAAATTCGCTCGTACGCAAAAACGGAAGCGTTCTTTTCTCCCAGCGGACGACGTTCGCCCATTGGTTGATGAGCACCGGGAGATCCCGGTACGATTGGATCCACTTCGCATACATGTGCCCGATCATCGTCTCGGACGTCGGGCGGATGGCCAGCTTCTCTTCCAGCGGCTCGCCGCCTGCTTCCGTTACCCATGGAAGCTCCGGATTGAACCCTTCGACATGCTCCTTTTCCTTCTGGAAAAAGCTCTCGGGAATGAAGAGCGGGAAATACGCGTTGCGGTGTCCCGTCTCCTTGAAGCGGCGATCCAGCTCGTCCTTGATATGCTCCCAAATCTCGTAGCCGTCCGGGCGGAAGACGATGCAGCCGCGCACTGGCGAATAATCCATCAGCTCCGCTTTTTTGATAACGTCAATATACCAACGGGAAAAGTCCTCCTGCTGGGGCGTAATTTCCGTAACGAACTGCTTCTCTTTCGACATAACCGTTAAAATCCTCCCGAAGACACAACCCCATCGCCCATGATGTTGCGAATAATGATCGTGCCGATAGTCAACCTTTTACTAATCGCAAAATATCGTTGTAGGTCACCGCCAGCATCAGCAGCATCAGCATGGCGAAGCCGACAAAGTGGACCATGCTCTCCCGGTTCGGATCGACGGGCTTGCCGCGCAGTCCTTCAATGCCAAGAAAGACGAGGCGGCTTCCGTCCAATGCCGGAATGGGAAGCAGGTTGAATATGCCCAGATACAGGCTAAGTATAGCGGTCCATAACGTGAGCTGGCCAATCCCCTGCTTGGCGAATTGTCCCGTCACTTCGAACGTCCGCACCGGTCCGCCCAGATCATCCAGACTGAACTGGCCAAAAATCAGCATGCGGAATCCTTCAAAAATGCGCTGTGTCGTATCGACCATGGATATGCCCGCATATTTGACCGTCTCTCCGATTGAGGCGCTGCGGGTCGGGAATACCGGCACGATGCCGACCTTGCCGCCTTCCTGGCCTTCCACCTTCACCGGCGTCAGCCGGACAGTGAACCGTTCTTCTCCCCGGACAATCGTCATCTCCACCGGCTTGCCTTCCGATTTCTCGATGATGTCGATCATCTTGTCCCGGTTGCCGCCGACGGCGAAATCATTCACCTTCTCAATAATATCGCCCTTCTGCAAATTCGCTTCCGCCGCAGGCATATTCGGTGTCACGTCGCCAATCTTGACATAAGACGGGTTCTCGACGGGCATGCCGACCATCTGTATGTAGGCTCCGAACAGGATAAACGCCAGCACGAAGTTCATGAAAGGGCCGGCGAAAATCGCCAGCGCGCGCTGTCCGACCGTCTTGCTGCCGAATTGGCGGTGGTAAGGCGCAATTTGCGTGTCCTCGCCCTTCACAATCATCTTCGCTTGCGGATGAACGTCATAGGTCACTTCCTCCCCTTCCACGTCCATCGTAAGCTTCAACGCATGCTCCAGATCGATCTCCTTCACTTCGCCGCGCACGACTTGCTTGCGCATATCCAGCTGATCCAAGTACAGCTTGGTGACTTGATTGTCCTTCAGCCGGACGGCAATCGTCTGCCCGGGCTGGATCTGCACCAGATCCGGATCTTCCCCCGCCATCCGGACGAAGCCGCCGACCGGCAGCAGCCGGAGCGTATAACGGGTCTCTCCGCGCGTATGGGAGAACACTTTCGGACCAAACCCGATGGCGAACTCTCGAACGAGAATGCCCGCACGTTTTGCAAAGATAAAATGTCCCCACTCGTGAATCGTCACGATGATGAAGAAGACAAGTATCGTCAATATCACAATCTGTACCATCTGCACGCGATGCATCCTCCTTTACGTTTCGGGTCGCGGTCTTGTCCTATAACGTATGTTCAAAAAGACCGGCTCTCGGCACCGAACTCGAAGAACGGACGTTTTGAACAACCTCTTATAGATTATCATTATTCTCCGATCCCGCACAAGAGAATCCACCGGCACCGTCAAGGCCGTAAAATTTGCCGCGCTTCCGCGCGTGCCCGCCGATCCGCTTCCTTAATCTCCTCAAGCGAAGGATGCGGGATGCGCTCATGTCCGGAAATGATCTCGTACACGATGCGCTCGATGTCGAGGAACTTGATCTCGCCCTCCCGGAAGCGCGCCACGGCCACTTCGTTCGCGGCATTGAACACGGTTGTCGCCGTTCCGCCGGCTCGTCCGCACTCATAGGCCCAACGCATCATCGGAAAGCGTTCCAAATCCATCTCCCGGAAATGAAGCTTGCCGATCTCGGCCAAATTAAGGCGGGCCGCAGGGCTGTCCAGACGCTTCGGATACGTCAGCGCGTATTGGATCGGAACCCGCATGTCGGGCACGCCCAACTGGGCGATGATGCTGCCGTCCACATATTCCACGAAGGAATGGATGATGCTCTCCGGATGAATCAGGACATGAATGCGGTCATACGGCACCCCGAACAGCCAGTGCGCCTCGATCACCTCCAGGCCCTTGTTGGCCATCGTCGCCGAGTCGACGGTCAGCTTCGCGCCCATCGACCAGTTCGGATGATTAAGCGCCTGCTCCAGCGTCACGTTCTCCAGCTCATCCCGCGAATAATCGCGGAAGCTGCCGCCGGAGGCCGTGACCGTAATCGAATGAACATCCGCGGCTGCTTCTCCGTTCAAGCATTGGAAGATGGCGGAATGCTCGCTGTCCACAGGCAGGATGCTCACGCCCTTGTCCCCGGCCAGCTCGGTCACCAGGTGTCCGGCGGACACCAGCGTCTCCTTGTTCGCCAAGCCGATGTTCTTGCCTTCGGCGATCGCCGCCAAGGTGGAGTCCAGCCCGACGCTGCCGACAACCGCCGTAATGACGGTATCGGCTTCCGAGGCAGCCGCCGCTTCAATCAGGCCCTCGTCTCCGTAATAGAGCTCCGTTCCGGCGGGAAGATCATGGCGGATCCGCTCCGCCGTCTCCCGGTCTTGCACGGATACTTTGCGAGGCCGGAATTCGTTCGCCTGCTGAACGATGGCATCCGCATTCCGCCCCGCCGCCAAGGCTTCAACCTTGAACTCATCCGCATGATGGCGGACAACATCCAGCGTCTGTGTACCGATGGATCCCGTCGATCCTAGCACTGCAATCCGTTTCATTCCTGCACCTCATCTGCAATCAAATTTAATGTAAGCGCCCGTTCGTTGCCCGGACTGCCCGTCGACCTGCTATAACGTCAACAAGCCGATCAGATGAACGAACGGGAATACGACGATCCAGCTGTCGCAGCGATCCAGAATGCCGCCGTGCCCGGGCAGAATCGTGCCGGAATCCTTCACCCCGCGGACCCGCTTGTAGGCCGACTGGATCAGATCGCCCAGCTGCCCGATGACAGCTGCCGAAGCCCCGATCGCAAGCGCCGTGCGCCAATCGAGAATATCCGGCCGCGCGAGGATGAACAGGAACGACACGATAATCGATGCCGCGATTCCGCCGAGCGCCCCTTCCACCGTCTTGTTCGGGCTGATGGCGGGCCACAGCTTATGCTTTCCTAGGGCTCGTCCCGTGAAATAAGCTCCGATATCGGAGGACCAGATGGCCGCGAAAAGCAGCAGCGTCCAGAACAGGCCCTCTTCCATCGAAGTGCGGGTCAGCATCATATATTTAAATCCGATGCCGATATAGAAAGCCCCAAGCCACATTTGGGCGGCGTTCTCGATCGGCACCCGGTTTTTGGTCAAAACTGTCATGCACAGCAGGATGAACATGCTGAACCATAGAAGCGTCTCGAACGAGACCGGCCATGAGATGGACCAGCGCTGCCAAGGCACAGCCACAGCAAGCAGCGCAGCATAGCCGATGATGGATGTGAGATCGAAGGGCCGGGAATGATGCATGCGGGCAAACTCGTAGTAGCCGATCAGGGCCAATGCGAGAAGAAGCAGCTCATACGGCATGCCGCCCATGACGCACAGTCCGCCGAATACGATACCGGCTGCAAGCCCCGTAACGATACGCTGTTTCATAACGAATGTTCCTCCAACTTATTGTAATCCGCCATATCTCCGGGTTCGGCGCTGGTACTCCAGCACGGCTTCCTTCAAATCCCGTTCCGTGAACTCCGGCCAGTACAAATCGGTAAACCACAACTCGCTGTAAGCCAGCTGCCACAGCATGAAATTGCTCAGCCGCAGTTCCCCGCTGGTGCGAATCAGCAGATCCGGATCCGGCAAGCTGCCGGACAACAGGTGATGATGGATCAGTTCCTCATCGATATCCTCCGGCCGCACCACGCCGGCTGCGACGTCCCGGGCAATCTCCCGGAAGCCTTCGATCAATTCCCGCTTCCCGCCGTAATTCAACGCAAAATTGAGTATGAGTCCCGTATTGTTCTTCGTTCTCTCCACGGCTTCTTCCATCGCCGCAAGCGTATGATTGGGAAGGCGGTCCCGATAGCCCATCATGCGCACCTGCACGTTCTTCTCCACCAGTTCATCGAGCTCGATGGCGAGGAACTCTTGGGGAAGCTTCATCAGAAAGTCCACTTCTTCTTTCGGGCGCACCCAGTTCTCTGTGGAAAAAGCGTACAGGGTCAGTATTTTGATTCCGATGTCATTGGCAGCGATGGTGGCGCGCTTCACCGCTTTCATCCCCGTATGGTGTCCCGCGACACGCGGCAATCCGCGGTTCTTGGCCCAACGTCCGTTGCCGTCCATAATAATCGCCACATGCTGCGGGATATTGTCCGGCAGCAGCTCAGGCCCCAGTCTATCCTTCCTGCGCTGCACCCACGCTTGGAATCGCTTAATCATTCGGTCTCCTCCAACCTGTTGATAAGAACCGGCACCGGAAAAAGACAATAAACCCCACCGTGCGGAGGGGCATAAAGATGTCGCACATTCGGTGCGCCTTCATTAGACTTCCATAATGTCTTTTTCTTTTGCTGCCAATACTTTATCGACTTCCGCGATATATTTGTCCGTCGTCTTCTGGATATCTTCCTGGTGACGGCGGGATTCATCTTCCGAAATATCGGTTTTTTCCAGCTTCTTGATGTCATCGTTCGCATCGCGGCGGATGTTCCGGATCGCTACCTTCGCGTCTTCGCCGAATTTCTTCGTCTGCTTCACCAGCTCCGCACGGCGTTCCTGCGTCAATGCCGGTATGGAGATGCGGATGATAGAGCCGTCATTGGCCGGCGTCAAGCCGAGATCCGACTTCATGATCGCGCGCTCGATCTCACCGAGCGAGCTTTTGTCCCAAGGCTGAATAACCAGCGTGCGCGGATCCGGCGTGCTGATGTTCGCCAATTGATTGAGCGGCGTCAGCGCTCCGTAATATTCGACTTGAATGCGGTCAAGCAGCGCTGCAGAAGCGCGTCCGGCGCGCAGCGTAGCCAGATCTCGCTTCAAAGCCGCAATTGCCTTTTCCATACGTTCTTCTGCGTGTTTTTTTACCGATTGTGGCACTAGTCTACACTCCCTTTTACAATGGTTCCAATCTTCTCACCGAGCACGACTCGCTTGATGTTGCCGTTCTCAGTCATCGCAAACACAATGAGTGGAATGTTGTTGTCCATGCAAAGTGAAGAAGCGGTCGAGTCCATGACGCCCAGATTGCGGTTCAGCACTTCCATGTAAGTCAATTGCTCGAATTTCTCCGCGGTCTCGTCTTTGAACGGATCGGCAGAGTACACGCCATCAACCTTGTTCTTCGCCATAAGGATGACATCGGCTTCTATCTCTGCCGCACGCAAAGCTGCTGTCGTATCCGTCGAGAAGAACGGATTCCCGGTTCCTGCCGCAAAAATGACGACGCGCCCTTTCTCCAAGTGGCGGATGGCCCGGCGCCGGATATAAGGTTCAGCGATCTGCTGCATGGCAATCGAAGTCTGCACGCGTGTCGGCACGCCGATTTGTTCGAGCGCATCCTGCAAGGCAAGTGCGTTCATAACCGTGGCAAGCATCCCCATGTAGTCAGCCGTGCCGCGGTCAATCCCTTTTTCGCTGCCTGCGATGCCGCGCCAAATGTTGCCCCCGCCGCATACGATGGCAACCTCAACGCCAAGCTCCACAACTTCCTTCACCTGTTCTGCAATGGAATTGATGACGCCGGATTCGATCCCGTAGCCTGCCTGACCTGCCAGCGATTCCCCGCTTACTTTTAGCACGATGCGTTTAAAAACCGGTTCTTTCAATGTTTACCCTCCACTTTTGACAACGTGCTAAAAAAGAAGGAACACTATGTGTTCCATCTTTTCCAGCGCGTCTGTTGATTGCTAGCAGCTTATGAACTGAAGCGCCCTGTGGCCCGTATTACTTCAAGTTCGCTTGCGCCATTACTTCTTCAACAAAGTTATCTTCTTTTTTCTCCAAGCCTTCGCCCAGCTCGTAACGAACGAAGCGGCGGATCGAAATGTTCTCGCCGATCGCTGCGATTTTTTCGTTCAGCAGCGTTTCGATTGTCTTGTCCGGATCTTTGATGAAGGATTGCTCCATCAAGCAGAACTCTTCAAAGTACTTGTTGATGCGTCCTTCAACCATTTTTTCAACGATTTTTTCAGGCTTGCCTTCGTTCAGCGCTTGCGCCTTCAAAATTTCTTTTTCTTTCTCGATCTCTTCTTGAGGCACTTCTTCGCGGCGAACGAATTTCGGAGAAGCCGCCGCGATTTGCATCGCGATATCGCGCGCGAATTCCTTGAATTGATCGGTCTTCGCGACGAAGTCCGTCTCGCAGTTGATCTCTACCAATACGCCGATGCGTCCGCCGGCATGGATGTAGGATTCAACGACGCCTTCCGTAGCTACGCGGCCCGCTTTTTTCGCCGCTGCCGCCAAGCCTTTCTCGCGAAGCAATTCAGCCGCTTTTTCCAGGTCGCCGTTCGCTTCCTCCAACGCTTTTTTGCAATCCAGCATACCTGCGCCTGTTTTTTCACGCAATTCTTTAACTGCACTTGCACTAACTGCCATGTCCAATTCCCTCCATCATTTAGATATGCCCCAGCGCGATGCCGGGCGGATTCAAGCTATCGTACAGCTTAAAAAAAGGGCGGTGAGAGGTGAACCACCTGCCAACCACCCTTATTTGTTCATCCAAATGTAAGCCGCTGTATTACGCGGATGTTTCTTCGCCTTGATGCGCTTCGACAATAGCGTCTGCCATCTTCGAAGTGAGCAGCTTGACTGCGCGGATCGCATCGTCGTTACCAGGGATAACGTAATCGATTTCGTCCGGATCGCAGTTCGTGTCAACGATACCTACGATTGGGATGCCCAATTTGCGAGCTTCCGCCACCGCGATGCGCTCTTTGCGAGGATCGATGACGAACAATGCGCTTGGCAAGCCCTTCATGTTTTTGATGCCGCCCAAGAATTTCTCGAGGCGCTCTTGCTCTTTGCGGAGCAAGATAACTTCTTTCTTAGGAAGCACTTCGAATGTGCCGTCTTGCTCCATCGCTTCCAGCTGCTTCAGGCGATCGATGCGCTTCTGAATCGTCTGGAAGTTCGTGAGCGTGCCGCCCAACCAGCGTTGGTTGATGTAGAACATTCCGCAGCGCTCTGCTTCTTCCTTGACGGAATCTTGAGCTTGCTTCTTCGTGCCGACGAACAGGATTGTCCCGTTCTCAGCCGCGAGGGATTTTACGAAGTTGTAAGCTTCCTCGACTTTTTTCACTGTCTTTTGCAGGTCGATAATGTAAATGCCGTTACGTTCGGTGAAGATATATTTGTCCATTTTCGGGTTCCAACGACGAGTCTGGTGACCGAAGTGTACCCCAGCTTCCAAAAGCTGCTTCATGGAGATAACTGCCATCTTCACTGCACCTCCCAATATGGTTATTTGTCCTCCGCCGATGTCATCTTCCTCCAAGACTCTATCCGGTGAGACAGAGCACCCTTGCAGAAATTGATCGGCGTGTGTTCTTAACACCGTCAATTAATATACCATAATGACCCATGAGTTGCAACCACTTTTGGCCGACTAGCCATTCGGCTTGCTGGTCAGGATGCGAAGCGCTTCCTCCAACGTGGAGGGAACCGGGAACCGGAACGTGCCCGTCCGCAGCTTTCCTTGCTTCTTCTGCTTGGCTACATAGCGTTCGAATTCCTCCGCGCTCTCGACAATTCCCGCCTCGGCCAGCTGCTTGGCGATTGTCCGGGAACCGCTGCCGTAGGCCACCTTAACCGTCGCCTCCTGCTCCGCCTCCGCGGGGGGAGGAGACTGCTTCTTCGCGGCGGATGAATCCGGCTTCGCAGCCGGCCCGCTGCCGCCGGACGCTTGCTTCTCCCCGCCCTTCTCCTGACGCGGCGTTCCGCCGCTGGCAGGCGCCTGCGGTTGGGCCGCGCCTCCGCCCTCTTCCGTTCCTTCCGCCATCGCGCCTCCGCCTTCACCCGTTCCATTCGCCATCGCGCCGCGCGGAATCAGCTCGTAACCGGCCCGTTCCGCCTGTCTGCGCAGTTCCGGCTCCGACAGCGGCTCGGCGGCGCGCTCGCCGATAAGCGTCAGCTGAAGCAGCACGCTGCCGCAAATTATCCCTGCGCCAAGTCCGATAAGAAACCGACGATCTTTAAACACGGCCGCCCTCCTGTATCTCAAGCTGGAGAATAAGCTGAACCTCGCCTATCGGCATGGACAGCCGCTCGGCAATCTGGCCCGCCGGCACCTGCTCATCGGCCAGGGCGAACAGCGCCGGGTACCGGCTGCGGATCGAAGGAGGCTCAGGCGTCTCGGCTTCCGCTTGCGCTTCCGCATCCGGGATTGTCTCCGCCTCCGAAGGAAGGGAAGCTGCATCCGCCATGGAATGCTGGGCTGCCGCCTGCGCTGCTTCCTCCATCTGCGGCGCGGAAGCCTGTTCGTTCCACAAGCGGACCGCCTGCTGCTCCGCCACACGCGCTTCCAGCGCCGCATGCCGTTCCTCGCTTCGGCTCCATCTTTGTTCAAGCTGGTCGATTCGCTTCCTCAGCGCCTCGTCCGTCATTTGCCCTTCCTTTTTCATCCGCTCAATCATGCTGATCAATTTCTCGTTATCGGTTTCCAGCTCTCGCATATAATGCTCAAGCGTCTCCTCCATATTGCGCCGAAGCTCGGTGCTGTCGTTCCCTGTTCTCGGCCTGAGCAGGCCAAGCACGACCAGGACCGCCCCCAGCAGCGCTACATAGATCCAAGGCCCCATCGCGGGCACCTCCTTTTCGGCTGCGTTCAGACTTTTGGCGGCCCAATGCGTATGCGGGGGGGTCTCGCCTCTTGGGGTAAGCCCCCGCCCGCCAAGGCCGCCAACACGGCAAAAAAGGCAACGCGGCACCTTGTCCGACAAGGCGGTCAGCGTTACCGATTCAGCACGTGAAATCAATATGCTTTCCTTTGTAAGGGTGCTCTGCGGGAACAGCCGCAGGAGGAGCTGCCGTCTCCCCTTCCGCCGGATCCGGCTCGGGGCCGGCTCCATCCGCGCGCGATTGGTCGCGCTTGCCCTCATCCCGGATCCGGGCTTCCTGCGCGGTTTCTACCTGCTCATTGCGCTCCCGCCGCTTTTTCGTCATCTTCTCCGCTTGTTCGTTCAAGAGCAGCTGTTCGGTAGCAGGCCGCTGCTGCTGCTGCTGATGAACCGCCGATGCCTCTTGTGTCCGGGTTAGTGCGATTTGCAGCTCTACCGGCTTTACATTCATCTCATCACCCCAGCCTTTCCCCAATAGACGCGGAACACATCTAAACACGAACTAGCACTTACAGTGAGATTGCGAAGCCCTCGATTTGGGGCGCCCTCTGGTTTATTGCCGCTATGCGTTGCCGTACGCAGCAATACCCTGCCGCATGCTTGCCATTTGCGCCGATATGGCGCTGTACGCTGCCGTACCTTTGCCGTTGGCGCCCGTATGACGCTGTACGCTGCCGTACGTCTGCCGTTGGCGCCCGTATGACGCTGACCGCTGCCGTACGTCTGCCGTTGGCGCCCGTATGACGCTGACCGCTGCCGCATGGCCCCCCCATTTGTTTCCATAGGCGCTATGCGTTGCCGTACGCCGCTCTCAGTAGCTCAAAAATCCTGCAAAACTGCAGTATCTTGGGGAACGCACTGACAGTGCGCCGGGATTCCTGCAAAAACTCCTAGGCCCCCTAATTAAACTGGAGCTTCCGGCTCCAATATTATAAGCTGTTATCAGAGGGGGACAACTAGTATGGGAAAGCACTTTAGCAAGGAAAAACGCCTGCAAATTGTAAAGGAAGCAATGGCCGGCATTAAGGTGGGAACACTTGCCCGAATGTACGGTGTCCATCCGGAGACGGTACGTGTTTGGGTTAGAGACCACCGTGACGAAATTAGCCAAGAGGAGATACCCGCAGCAGACGAGCATCTGCAAGAACTCCGTCGACTTCAAGAGGTAGAGGCAAAGTTCGAGCAGGCAAAAAAGCTCCTGGGTGAAAAAGAGCTTGAGATCGAGATCCTACGAGAAGTCGTAAAAAAGAAGAACCCCGCTTATCTGAAAGACTTGAAATAGCAGAACCGTTTATTAAGCGGGGGCATGCAGCAGCTAAAGTTCTGCGTATCCTGAAAGTTCGCGAATCGACGTACTATGGCCGGAAGAAACGAGAGGCATCCAGTACCGAAGAACAGGCTTCATGCGCTCTAAAAGGGCGTCCTGTGCCTGGATTTTCCTCTACGAATACGGGCCGGAAAGTTTCAGATGAACAGATTAAAGAATGGATGCTCGAACTCCTGGAAGGAGAAGAGCACATTTATGGGTATAAGAATTTGGCGCTGTGCCTCCGCAGACAACGTGGATTGATTCTAAACAAGAAAAAGGCGTACCGCATTTGCAAAGAGTTAGGAATTCTTCAGAAACAACGGAAGAAAACAAGCAAACATCCTCGAAGAGTACCGAGAAACCGGACGGTAACCGGGGTGAACCAGCTATGGCAAATTGATATTAAATATGGGTACGTGATTGGGCGCCAGCGTTTCTTTTTCGTGCTCAGTATCATCGATGTATTTGACCGCGTCGTCGTCGGACAATACCGGGGTTCCGTGTGTGAGGCCAAGCACGTCGTACAGACACTATGCCGGGCGCTACAAGAACGCCTGAATCCCGGCGATGAGTTGCCCACCGTCCGCACCGACAACGGGCCTCAGTTTGTCAGCAAGTTGTTTGGTGATACGTGCGAGAGTCTGGAGATCGTCCATGAACGCATCCCGCCACGCAGTCCGAATATGAATGCCTACATTGAGTCATTTCATAGCTTACTCGAACGTGATCTGTTCAGCCTGACGGAATTTATGACATTTGAAGAGGCCTATGAAGCACTTGATCGTTACATGGATTTCTACAACAACCGCAGAATGCATGGTAGCCTAAAGAGCATGTCACCATCGGAATACTCAAAGTGGGTCATGACGCTGGAGGACCGATCAAAATATCATCGGGCCGTGTAACCACGCGAAATAGGAAGCAATTCTAAGAACGCATCTTTTTTGGTGGACATGACTCCAGATATAGGGGGCCTAGCCGAAAATGCAGGAATTCTCACCGTATCGCTTATAAACTAGAGAATTTGAGTAAAAATGATGTAAAATAGCAGCAATTTCTTCGAAATTCCGTTTCATCGGCGTAAATTGCTGTACAAATGCAGGATTTGCTTCGCGGCCGACAGGGTTTTGGCCCTAGTCTCTACACTAGTCACCACGCTAGTCATCATGCTAGTCATCATGCTAGTCACCGCGCCAGTCATCATGCTAGTCATCCCACTAGTCACCGCGCCAGTCACCATGCTAGTCATCCCACTCGTCACCACGCCAGTCACCATGCTAGTCACCGCGCCAGTCATCCGCCAACCATCACGCCAGGCATGAGCGGCCACGAGCAAGCCGAGACGAAACGCATGACGAAGCGGCCCCGTTACACGCTCCCAAGCTAATGCTAACCCTTATAAATATGAAGACATCGTAATGTCGCCGTCTAGCATCCGGAAGGAGACCCTCTTCGCGGCATCCTTCACGTACCGCGTGTTGCGGCCGATTACAATTTTTGCCCCGCCATATATCACATTGAACACATCGACCGAAGCCGAAGCGGTGTCTTCCAACATCTTCTCAATCTCGAACATGCGCTCGCGCATCTCCGATTGCTGCTCCACGGCCTGCTTTTTGGTGGAAGTCAGCTTGATCCGCATCGCCAATTTTTCGCCCGTCAGTTGGCCTGCGGACGCCATCTGATCCAAAATGCGAAGCGCTTTCTCCGTTTTCTCTAAATTTTCCAGGCTAGTTTTGAATTTGTGGCGAAGCTCCATCAGTTCGTTCCGCAGCTCCGGCTGCACGCCCACCTCGATCGTCGTCGCGGTGGACATCGAGTTGCCGATCGTGCGGGCGATGACCTTTTCTCCCGCCTGAATCAGGCCTCCGACGATAAGTCCTTTTGTTCCTTGGCAGATGACCTGCTTGCCTGCCCGTATCGTGGCATGCATAATGCTCTGCGTGACCATGACATCGGTCGCCGCAAAGACGTTCGCTTCCTGAATGAAGGTGCACTTTACATGAGTGCCCGCCTTGACGTAGCCTTTATTCCCCGCAATGATGCCTCCGCTGATCTCGACGCAGCCGTCGGCCTCGATCTGTGCCCCTTCTACGCCGCCGTATACGCGGACATCGCCCGACGCTTTGACGCGAAAACCGGTTAGAACGTTGCCTCGAATCACGATGGTGCCGATAAAATCGATGTTCCCTGTCCGGTAGTCGACATCCCCGTTCACTTCATAGACCGGGAAGACATTCAGCTTGTCCCGGTCCGTTAGCGAGACGAGGCCGTCAATCGCGGAATAGATCGCTCGTTCTTCCGGATCGACGACGACGTTCTTCCCGATTTTGAATCTCGCGTCGCGTCCCCGCTTCGACTTGATCGGTTCTCCCGTTACGGAGATGCCGGGGATGCCGTCGGTTGGAGGGATGCGCTGGGCAATCATCTGCCCTTTTCTTACATTATCCAGTTGCTTGACTTCCTTAAGATTAACGGTTCCATCCTCCTGCTCAACCGGCTTGTGATCCTGCTTGCCCGTGCGTACCAGGAGACGAACTGAGCCGTCTTCACCGTCTACGGGTGCCTTCCCATGAGCAATCATCGTTGCGCCGCGCGCAAAGGCTTGCGGATTCGAAGCAATCTCCTGGAGTACCCGCGTCTGAATGCCGAAGCGTATATTATTGCTGTGAAGCAATGTCTCCAGCTGTTCCGCAGTGCATTGAAACGTGGGCTCGAATTTGGCAAATTGAATATAGCCATATAGCTTGTCCTCAGAAATCGTAACTTCTACATAGTCTTCCAAAGCCACTGCCGTACTCACGAAAAATCCCCCTTTCGGTTTTATCGGTTTGCCTTCGTGCCCCTCTAGTTGTCATTTACGCTTCCAGCAGCATGCTCTTATGCTTTTCCAATGCCGTTCGGAGACGCAAAATCGCTTTGGAATGAAGCTGGGAAATACGGGAAGGAGACAGCGACATCACTTCGGCGATCTCGCTGAGAGACAGATCCTCGTAGTAGAAGAGCGAGATGACCATCCGCTCCTTCTCGGTCAGCTTCTCGATTCCATAGATAAGCGATTCCTTCAAGTAGTGCTCATTCACTTTGCTTTCCGGGTTCTTCGCCTTTTCATCCACCAATAGGGACAGGCGCGTCTCCGATTCATCCTCCCGGATCGGGTCCTCCAAAGAGCAGACGGACATAATATTCACGTCATGCAGCATCCCCTGGAATTCTTGCTCGGTCACATTCAAATATTCGCTCATCTCACTATCCGATACGGACCGCAAATACCGCTGCTCCAGCTGCTGGTAGGCTTCCTCGATTTTCTTCGCCTTCTCCCGCACCGAGCGCGGGACCCAATCCCCCTGCCGCAGACCGTCCAAAATGGCTCCGCGCACGCGCCAGGAGGCGTATGTCTCGAACTGGAGGCCGCGCTGGTAGTCGAACTTCTCGATCGCGTCGATTAAGCCCATGACGCCGTGGCTGGATAGATCGTCCTTGCTGACGTTGCGGGGCAGCCCGGCGGCGAGCTTATTGGCGACGAATTCGACGATGGGCAAGTGAATTTCGATTAGTTGTTTCTTCGCCTCGACATCCCCATTATCCTTCCACTGTTCCCAAAGCTCATAATGAGAGCACGGTTTGATTTTCTGAACGCTCACCGACAGTCAGCCTCCTTACTTTTGTGTCAGGTGACGAACAGCTTGTGCCAATTGCCCCGCATCCGGCAGCGGTTCTTTGGTCACGAGCTTGGGCGGGTTTAACGGTTGAAATGCTGTTCCGTCATCGTCTTCCCGCTCGGTTGGCTTCTCCTCGTTCGACATCGTTCGCAGCATCTCGTGGAGCATATCGCTTTCATCCGGCGTCGTCATATCGACCAGATTCCCTTTGTCCTCCCCGTTCGGCGCCGGCGAAGCCGCCTGGGCGCCAGGCTCGCCCAGCACGCCCGCCGCGAAGCGGATCGCGAAGCCAAGCGCGAACCAGGCGGCAAAGGCGATCGCCGCGCGAATCAGGCTGGTTGTCCATAAATTGCCGCTCCAAGAAAGTAATAAAGTGATGACAAACCCGACGATTCCGACTATGAAATTCCAACGAATTGTTCCTCTCATCGTCATATTTCCTTTACTCCCTGTTGAACGCTTCGAATATGGAGAACGCCGTCATCACAGCGCAATTCAATCGTTCGCCCGTATGAACCGCCCGTATCCTCCGCCAACAACGGAATCCCGTATTGATCCAGCAGCTGTTTGCAAATTTCCACATTGCGCGGACCGATTCGCATCATTTCATTGTTGGAGGTAAAAGCGAACATCTGGGCTCCGCCCGCCATTTTGGCCTGCAGTCTCGCCTGCCTGGCTCCTTCGGCTTCCATGCGCCGCAGCAGTTCGGGAACGGCCGTATCGGCATATTTGGCGATATTGACCGTCCCTTCCCGCGCTATAGCCGAGGAAGGCAGCATAATATGAGCCATGCCCCCAATCTTGGCGACGGGGTCGTACAACGTGAATCCGACACAGGAACCTAGCCCGGTCGTGCGTATGGCTCCGATGCGGCATACATTCAAATCGGCCATACCTACTTTGACAATCGTGGACTCTTCAATCATGTAAAGGCACTCCCAAGGCGGCAAAAATTTTGGAAAAAGAGTCCGGATCGGGAATCAGGAAAAAGGTGCCCTGCACTTCGTCGCAGCCTTCCAAAAATTTCGTGTCGATGAGCAGCGCGCTGTCTCCCATTTCCCCGTATTGAAGTATGCCGTAATTCAACACCGCTCCCGCCATGTCAATCGCAAGCTGAGGTACCGTCGGAGACATCGTCATTCGGGTGAAGTCTGCCAGCGAGGACAAGTACGAGCCGGCCAAAATATTGCCGATCTCGGCCAAGGCCGACATCTCCATCTCCGAAAACCATTCCCCATCCTCCAGCGGCACCGCTGCCAAATAGGAGAGCAGCATCTTGGCCGCCTCCGGATCGAACATGAAGAAAAGATGGCCGGGCGCATCGCCCTCAACCCGGAAATAAATCGCGATAACCACCTGCTCCGGACCGCCCACCTCGTCGGCGATGCAATCAAACGGCATCAGGCGCACTTGGGGCACCTTCATATCGATGGTCCGGTTCAGCAAGCGGGACAGCGCCGTGGCGGCATTGCCGGCGCCGATATTCCCCACTTCCTTGAGGACATCCATCTTGAAGGCGCCCAGATGTTCATACAGATGCACTGGGCTATGCCTCTAGTTGCTCAAGCTTAATGATTTCGCTTTTGTTGAGCACTTCGGCCAGATTGAGCATGATGAGAAGGCGGTCCTCCCCGAATTTCGCTACGCCGCGCAAATATTTCGCTTGAATGCCGCCCACGATTTCCGGTGCCGGCTCAATGTGATCCTCGTTAATGTCGATGACGTCGCTCGCGTTATCGACGATGAAGCCGACTTCCAGATCGCCGTGCGCCACGATGATAATCCGCGTCTGATCCGTCGCTTCCACCTCCGGCAAGCCGAAGCGCCCGCGCAGATCGATAACCGGAATGACGACCCCACGCAGATTGATGACTCCTTTGATGAAATCATAGGTTTTCGGCACGCGGGTAATCGGCATCATCCGCTCAATCGTCTTCACTTTCTCCACTTCGACGCCATATTCTTCCGTCCCCAACATAAAGACCACGACTTTCATATCCTCTGCCATGACCGTTCCTCCTCATAACTTGATATCTAGCGGTTATTTCAGCAACGCATTCGTATCGATGATGAGCGCCACCTGGCCGTCGCCGAGGATGGTCGCGCCCGAGATGCCCGGGATGTTCTTTAAATAGTTGCCGAGCGGCTTGAGCACAATCTCGCTCTGGCCGATGAATTCCTGGACGGCGAGCGCGGCGAGGCGATCGCCCTTGCTGATGATGATGATCTCCACTTCGTCTTCGTCGAAATCAGAGTAGCCTTGGCAATCGAACAAAGCGCTTAGCGACAGCAGCGGAATGACGCTGTCCCGGTAATCGATCATACGAATGCCGCCGTGCACGCGCCGGATTTTGTCCTTCGTGACAAGGCCGGTCTCCACGATGGATGTCAGCGGAATCGCGTATTTCTCGTCGCCCAACCGGAACAACATCGCTGACATGATGGACAGCGTAAGCGGCAGCTGGACGATGAACTTCGTGCCTTGCCCCAACTGCGATTCGACGACGACATGGCCGCCGAGCGCCGTAATCTTGGACTTGACGACATCGAGTCCGACCCCGCGTCCCGAGACGTCCGATATTTTCTCCGCCGTACTGAAGCCCGAGGAGAACAGCAGCTGGTACACCTGCTCGTCGGTCATTGAGGCGGCCTTGTCCTGCGTGACGACCCCATTCTTGATCGCTTTGTTCAGCACCTTGTCCCGGTCAATGCCATGCCCGTCCTCCTCGATCTCGATGAAGACATGGTTGCCGCTGTGATAGGCGCGAAGATGTACCGTCCCCGTCTCCGGCTTGCCCTTCTCCAGGCGCTCGGCCACCGGCTCGACGCCATGGTCGACCGCGTTCCGGAGCAAGTGGACGAGCGGGTCTCCGATTTCATCAATGACGGTACGATCAAGCTCGGTTTCCGCACCGGTTATGATGAAATCGATCTTCTTATCCAGCGATTTGGCCAAGTCGCGCACCATGCGCGGGAAGCGGCTGAATACGGTGTCCACCGGAACCATGCGCATCTTCAGGACAATGTTCTGGAGGTCCGAGCTGACGCGGACCAGATGCTCGACGGTCTCCGTCAATTCCGATTTTTTCAATTCTCCCGCGATTTGCTCCAGCCGCACCCGGTCGATGAGCATCTCGCTCAATAGATTCATCAGGACATCAAGACGCTCGATATCTACGCGAATCGTCCGGCTCTGCACAGGCTTGGCCCCATTGCCCGCACCCGCGCGGGCCGCCTCCCGCGGCTTGGCCGCAGCCGGCTTCGGCGCTTCTTGGGCCGGGGCAGGGCTCGCTTGGACCGCCTCCGGAGCGGCCGAAGCGGCTGCCGTCTCCTGGGCCGCCTTCATGACGCCTTCCACATGGCGGTTCCAGTCGCGAATATCTTCGGCGCTCATCGAGACGACCGCAACGGATTCGAGCTCCGATACTTGGTTGATTTCGCGCTCCAGTTCGCCCTGTTCGGTCGTGCTTACAAAAAAGACGGTAAACTCGGAGTCGAATTTGTCCTGCTCGATATCTTGTGCCGGCGGAGTGGACTTCACCACTTCGCCATGCTGGCCGAGTACCTGGAATACCATATAGGCGCGTACCGCCTTCAATACGCAATCGTCCCGCAAGCGGACGCGCAGATGATACACGTTCATCCCCGATTCCAGCGATTGCTCCAGGATGCTGCGCTGGAATTCATCCAGCGTCTCGCCGGACGGCTCTTCGCCGGCGCCCGCGTCCTCCTTCTCATGCGAGGACGCGGTGCGGTATTCTCCCGTCTCGATCGACTTCAAGGCGGCCAGTATTTGCGTCACGTCTGCTTTTCCTTCGCCGCCTTGCGTAATGTCCGCCACCATCGCCTCCAGCGAATCAAGACTGCGGAACAGCGTATCGAATATGAATTCGTCCATTTTCAGCTGATGGTTGCGAATCATATCCAGCACATTTTCCATCTGGTGGGTCAACGACGCGAGATCTTCAAACCCCATCGTTGCCGACATGCCTTTCAAGGTGTGTGCGGAGCGGAATATGATCTGGACGATGCCGATATCGTCCGGATTGTTCTCCAGTTCCAGCATGTTCTCGTTCAATGCTTGCAAATGGTCGTTCGCTTCGTCAATAAACATGGATAAATATTGATTCAGATCCATGTTCGCCCCCCCTTCCGATATAGAGGTCGTTCAAAAAGTCCGCTGCTCCTCGCAAGCTCTAAAATCGGCCTCCTTGAACACACACTCATACACAGCCTCACGCTACCCTGACGTAGCCGTTACAATAGCGCCAGCCATGTCTTGCAATGGAATGACCTGGGATACACATCCGAGTTCGATCGCTGCGCGCGGCATTCCGAATACGACACAGCTCTCTTCACTTTCCGCGAAGGTCGATGCGGCGCCGTCCTCGGCCAGCCGCTGCATCATTTTGGCCCCGTCGCTGCCCATTCCGGTCAAGATCACGGCATGGCGCTTGAGCTGCCGCAAAGGGAGCAGTGACTCGAACAGCCGATCCACGGAAGGCCGGTGCCCGGATACGGGCTCCGTCCGGTTCAAGGCAATGGCGTATGTCCCGTCCGGACGGGCGACGGCCGTCATGTGAAGGCCGCCGGGCGCGATATAAGCCGTTCCGCTCACAAGCACCTCTCCATCCTCGGCTTCCTTCACCTTCAGCCCGCTGTAGCTGTCAAGCCGCTCCGCCAGCGAACGGGTGAAGTTCGGCGGCATATGCTGGACAATGAGCACGGGCGCCGGCAGATGATGCGGCAGGGCGGACAACAGCGTCTTCAGCGCCCGGGGGCCGCCTGTGGAGGTCCCGATGGCGACGATATGCCGGAACCGCGCAGACCGTTCCGAATCGGCCGCCTTGACGGAATCCGCGCCGCGAGCGGACAGGCTGCCGGCCGCTCTGCCCGGCGCCTCGGCGGGAGGAGCCGGCTTCGGCCGGCTGCCTCCCTCGGCCGCGGTCGGTGCCGCGGACATCAGCGGCGGCGCTTCCCCTCTTCGCCGCGCAGGCTGGCCGTCCGCCGCAGGCGGTGCGCCGCTCGTACGCTCGCGCCGTGCCGGATCCGCAGGGCGATGATCCCGGACCGGCGGCGGCACAGCCCGCTTTGCCGTCGGGCGAGTGTCCGGGCTATCACCGCCAGAACCGATGAGAAGCTTCAGCCGTTCCATCTGCCGTCTGCGTTCCGCAGAGGCGATAGCTGCATGAAGCTTGTCAACCAGCATCTGTCCCACTTCTTCAATCGTGCCCGCTCCGCCCGTTGGGGACGGCTTGCACACGAAGTCGATCGCACCCAATTCCAGAGCCGTCAGCGTCTCGGACCGCCCGTCTTCGGTCGAGCTGGAGAGCATGATGACCGGCGTCGGACATTGAACCATTATTTGTTGAAGGGCCTGCAAGCCATTTTGAACGGGCATCTCGACGTCCAGCGTAACCGCGTCCGGCTGAAGCTCCTTCACTTTGCGCACAGCTTCTTCCCCATCCCGGGCTGTGCCTATCACCTCAAAGGTCGATTCGCGTGAGATCAAATCCGATATGATGGCGCGCATGAAGGCCGAATCGTCTACGACGAGTATTTTCTTGGTTGTCACATTCCATCACGCTCCCTTATCGAGCTTATCGAGGTTGTTCTAAAAGTACGAATTTGAGGATCGCCGGCATGCGAGCCCCCATGCCGGTTGTTCGCGAGCAAGCTGCGCGCGTGAGCCCGGCGCTTAATTCTTGCGGTTTAGAGCGGCCAGCGCCGCAGCCATTTCCGCACGAACGCCTTGACTCCCCCTGACGCGCCCCCGGCGTCCGTCTGCTTGATGCCTTGGGTATAGACCCGCGCCAATTCCCGGATCTGCGACGATGCCCTGCATTGCGGGTAGAGGAGGGTGAAGGGCTCCTGCTTCTTCACGGCCTGCATCACATGCGGATCGTCATAGATGTACCCGAGAACCGGCAGGCTCCGGTTCAGGAAGCGCTCGCTGACCGAGATCAGCCGTTCGGACGTCTGCGTCCCTTCCTTCCAGTCGGAAGCGCGGTTCACGATAAGCCGGAGCGGAGAGTTGTGCCCTAAGCCCGACACCAGCTTCAGCACGGCATATGCATCCGCGATCGCCGTCGGCTCCGGCGTCGTCACGATCCACGTCTCGTCTGCCGCCATGATGAAGCGCAGCGTCTCTTTGCTCAATCCGGCTCCCGTGTCGAACAGAATCACGTCATACTGCTCCGACATCGAATCCATCTCGGTCAGGAAGCTGTCGATCTGTTCCACGGGCATATCGAGCAGATCTTGAAGCCCGGATCCTCCCGGCACGTAATGAAGGCCGCCGGGGCCGATCTGGATAATGTCCCGGAGCGTCTTCGTCCCGTGCAGCACATGAGCGAGATTATAGGGCGACGGCGACCCGATCAGCACATCGATATTCGCCATTCCGATATCGGCGTCGAAGACGAGCGTGCGGCAGCCGAGCTGCTGCAGCGACAAGGCGAAGTTCAAGGTGACATTCGATTTGCCGACGCCGCCTTTGCCGCTCGTGACGGTAATGATGCGGGCCAATCGCGGCTGGCCCGGATCCGCCGAATCCGGCGGCCCGCTCTGAAGCTTCCTGCTGACAAGTCTGCGTAGCGCTTGAGCTTGGTCATTCATCATGAGGTCAATCTCCCATTATCCATCGGACCGCGTCATTCGCTTGAAAAGGCTGTATATCATCGGGTACGTTCTGCCCTGTCGTCATATAGCTGCAGGGAATCTTCACCCGGGACGCCAAGTTCAATATCGTTCCGTATGTCGCGGTCTCATCCGCCTTGGTCAGAATCAGGCTGTCGATGCGCTGATGCTCGAACCGTTCCCAGATGGCCAGCATGTCTTCGGTCTTGGACGTCAGGCTCAGGACGAGGAAGGTCATGCTGAACGGAAGCGGCTTGAGCATCGTGTTCAGTTCGTTGACATACATGTCATTGCGGAAATTGCGTCCGGCCGTGTCCATCAAAATGAGGTCGCATCCTTCAAGCGCGTTCAACGCCCGTTCCGTATCGCCGGGCGAAGTGACGACCTCCAGCGGGACATTCAGGATGGAAGCATAGGTCCGCAGCTGCTCCACGGCCGAGATCCGGTATGTATCTGCGGTAATAAACCCGACTTTGCGGCCATGGTGAAACATCTGATCCGCGGCCAGCTTCGCAATCGTCGTCGTCTTCCCGACGCCCGTCGGTCCGACGAAGTAGACGATGCGGGTAGCCTTCGTAATGCCGTCCCCCTGCCAATTCAGCAGCTGCCCGCTCACCTGCTCCGCCACGAGCCGCTTCGCCTCCGCGGCCTCGGCGTCCTGCGGGCGCGGGCATTGCTCGGCGGCAGCCTCGATGAAGCGGCAGACCAGTTCGCTGCCGACGCCCTGCCGGAGCAGATGCCGCTCCATCTCCTTGAACGGTGCAGGCCAGCTCTCCTGGTAGACGCGCTGCATCACCTTGTGCATCATCTGCTTCATCTCGGCCATCTCGATCTGCCAGTCCGCGTCCAGCAGCGGCCGCCGGGATGCTTGGGAGACGGCCGCCTCGAGCTCGGAGGCGAACGCCAGCGGCGCCGCGGCCGGCGTTCCGGTCTCCTCCCGCGGGGCCGGTCGCGTCCGCTCTTCGGCTGCGGCGGCCGAAGCCTCCTCCGGCGGAGCCGGACGCGGCCCGGCAGCGTAGCCGGGAGCCGTGTCCTTCGCCTGCGGAGCGGGAGGCCGCTGCTCCGCAGGGGCGCCGCCATAGGCGCTGCGCGCCGCCGTCGGCGAGACATAGACCCGCGCCGAAGGCTCGGCGGGAGCAGCTGCCCTGGCGGAGCCGGACGGACGAGCCTGCTGCGCCTGTTCATCCACTGCCGCGACCACCTCGATCGCCTTGCGGCTGAACATGCCGAGGAAGCCGCCGGCACGGACTTCCTTCGTGCTGATGATGACCGCATCCTGCCCCAATTCTTGACGAATTTGGCTCATCGCTTCGGGCATCGTCTCCACAATGTACTTTTTTACTCTCATACATTCACCACTCCGACACTTTGAATTTCTACGCTAGGCTCAAGCTCATTGTAAGAGAGTACCGGTATATCCTGCATGGCGCGCTCCAGCAGCTGGCGCAAATACATGCGAATCGACGGGGACGCGAGCAGAACCGGCGAATGTCCCGATTGCAGGAGACGCTGCACCTGATCGCTTATCCGCTGGAAGACCTGCTGCGTCGTGCCCGGATCCATGACGAGATAAGATCCATGCTCGTTCTGCGTTACGCTCTCCGCAATTTTCTTCTCCAGCGCGGGACCGACCGTAATAACCCGAAGCGTCTCTCCCGGAGTCACGTACTGCTGGGTGATCTGGCGGGCGAGCGCCTGGCGGACATACTCCGTAAGCACATCCGGATCCTTCGTATAGGTTCCGTAGTCGGCCAGCGTCTCGAAGATGGTGACCAGGTCGCGAATCGATATCTTTTCACGCAGCAGCTTCGCCAGCACCTTCTGCACCTCGCCGATGGAGAGCACATTCGGGATCAGATCGTCGACCAGCGCCGGATACTGTTCCTTGACGGTCTCCACGAGCGCCTTCGTCTCCTGGCGGCCGACCAGCTCATGCGCATGCCGCTTGATGATCTCGGTCAGGTGCGTCGCGACGACGGACGGCGGATCGACGACGGTATAGCCCGCCAGCTCCGCCCGTTCCTTCATCGTCTCGTCGACCCACAGGGCCGGAAGGCCGAACGCCGGCTCGGTCGTCTCGATGCCGGAGACGGAATCATCCTCATAGCCCGGGTTCATCGCCAAATAGTGATTGAGCAGCAGCTCGCCCTGCGCAACGGCATTGCCCTTGATCTTGATGACATATTCATTCGGCTTCAGCTGAATATTGTCCCGGATCCGAATGACGGGAACGACCAGACCGAGCTCAAGCGCGCATTGCCGGCGGATCATGATGATGCGGTCCAGCAGGTCTCCGCCCTGTTGGGCGTCGGCGAGCGGTATCAGCCCGTAGCCGAATTCGAATTCGATCGGATCGACCTGCAGCAGGTTGATGACGCTCTCCGGACTGCGGACCTCCTCGATCTGCTGCTCCTCTTCGAGCTGTTCCTCCTGAACCTGGCGCTGGTCCATCGTTCTCTGCATCCGGTAGCCGGCGATGGCCAGCACGGCCGCGAACGGCACGGTCGGCTTCAGTCCGATCGGCGTCAGCAAGCCGAGCAGCCCGATCGTCCCGGCGACGATATAGAGCAGCTTCGGATAAGCGAGCATCTGCGTGCTCATATCCTCGGCCAGATTTCCTTTGGAAGCCGCCCGCGTGACGATGAGACCGGCCGCGGTCGAAATCAGCAAGGCCGGAATCTGGCTGACGAGGCCGTCCCCGATCGAGAGGATCGAATAGGTCTCTGCCGCTTCTTTGAAGACCATGCCGTGCATCGCGATTCCGATGACGAAGCCGCCGATCAGATTGATGAGCAGGATGATGATGCTGGCGATGGCGTCCCCTTTGACGAATTTGCTGGCGCCGTCCATCGCTCCGTAGAAATCGGCCTCTTTCTCGATTTTCTCCCGGCGCTCGCGCGCCTGCTGTTCATTGATCAGCCCGGCATTCAGATCCGCATCGATCGCCATCTGCTTCCCGGGCATCGCGTCGAGCGTAAAACGTGCAGCGACTTCAGCGACCCGCTCGGAGCCCTTCGTGATGACAATGAATTGCACGATGACGAGAATGAGGAATACAACCATGCCGACGGCGATATTGCCCTGTGTTATCCACTGGCCGAATGTGGCGACGACATCTCCCGCTTCTCCATTCGCCAAAATCTGCTTGGTCGTCGAGATGTTGAGCGCAAGCCGGAATAACGTCGTGATGAGCAGCATTGCCGGAAATATCGAAAACTGTAGAGCTTCCTTCGAATTCATGGCAATCAGAAGAATCATCAGCGCCAATGAGATGTTGATCACCAGCAGGATGTCCAACAGCCATAACGGAATCGGCAGGACCATCATGAGCACGATGCCGATGATGCCGACCAAGACGAATAAATCTCGCGTTTTCACGGATTGCTTCCCCCAAACTTGTTAGCTCAATTGACTTTGCCTTTCAATTTGTATACATAAGCCAGAACTTCCGCCACGGCCTGGAACAAGTCGGCTGGAATGGCTTCGCCAATCTCGGTCCTCTCGAATAAAGCCCGGGCGAGCGGCTTGTTTTCCATGGTCAGTACGCCATTCTCCTTGGCGATCTGCTTAATGCGCAGGGCGACGTAATCCTGCCCTTTCGCAATCACTTGCGGGGCTTCCATCTCGGAACCGTCATACTTCAGCGCGACGGCGAAGTGAGTCGGGTTCGTGATGATCACGTCCGCCTTTGGCACTTCCTGCATCATCCGCATCATCGCCATGCGGCGTTGTCGTTCTTTGATTTTTCCTTTAATAAGAGGATCGCCCTCGGTTTTTTTGTACTCGTCCTTAATGTCTTGCTTGGACATGCGCATGCTTTTCTCATGCTCATATCGTTGATACATGTAGTCCATCACGGCGAGCGCGAACAAGGCGGCGCCGATCTTCAATCCGAGAGACAGCGTAATCTGAGCGGTATAGCTCAATATTTGACTGAGGGGCACATGCGACATCTGGAGAATGCGATCCCGTTCCCCCCACAGCGACAAGTAGACGATGGCAGCAATCGCCGCCAGCTTCAAAATCGACTTCAAAAATTCCACTACGGAGCGAAGCGAGAAAATCCGTTTGAACCCTTGAATCGGATCGATTTTGCTCAGCTTCATTTTCATGGGCTCGCCCGTGAATAAAAATCCAATCTGCGCGTAATTCGCGATGAGGCCCATCAGAAACGCCGCAAGAAACACGGGGGCTAACACGATGAGTCCTTTCAGAAACACCTGGCCGAAATAGTCGGTCACATTGCCGACCGTGACATCCATCGTCAGGCGGTGCTGCAAGGAATCCGCGAATAAATCGAGCACCCTCTCCTTATAGAAGCCGCCGAACACAAGCAGGCAGAAGAAGCATGCAAGCAGGATGGACGCTCCGGACAAATCCGAGCTTTTGGCAACCTGCCCCTTCTTGCGGGACTCCTGCCTCTTTTTCGGAGTCGCCTTTTCCGTCTTCTCTTGCGAGAAAAGCTGGAGGTTCAGACGGTGTCTCAGTTGGTATTCGCGGGCCGCAGACGGTACCGTCTGCCCGCGGCGCGTACGTGTCATTATTATCCCGCCCCCTGCATCATGCGTAACAGCTGGTCAAGCGCCTCGAACAACGAGGAGAACAACTGCTGCAGCACGTAAATAAGACTAGGTACGGTCAGTAGCAGCATCACTAATCCGACAATCAACTTGAGCGGTATGCCCACGACAAAGATATTGAATTGCGGGGCCGACCGCGCCAGAAAGCCAAGCGCCACATCGGTCAGGAACAGCGCCACGATAAGAGGCGCCGAAATCTGGAACGCGATGATGAACGCCTGAACGAAGGACTGCACCAGAAATTCGGAGACGAGTCCGTTCGCAATCTGTTCAAAGAAGGTGTTCCCGTCCAGCGGCAGCCACTCAAAACTTCGCATAATTCCGTCGATAAAGTAATGGTGGCCATTCATCCCGAGAAACAGCAGCACCACAAAGATGTACTTGAAGTTCCCCATGACCGGCGAGGTGGCTCCTGTCAACGGATCGATGACATTCGCAATTCCGAAGCCGATCTGGATGTCGATGAACGAGCCTGCCGTCTGCACGGCGGTGAAGAACAGTTGGGCCAAAAATCCAATTAATAGGCCAATTAAAACTTCTCGTAGAATGAAAATGACAAACATGCCGTCTGCCGGCACGGTTTTGCCGATGCCGAACAACAAATAGGCGATCACGCTCACAAAGAACGCGAGTCCGACACGAAAATGGTTCGGCACGCCCCGCGAAGATATGACAGGGACGGTGACAAAGAACGCCGTGATTCGACATAGCGTGAGCAAAAAAACAGGGAAAGCCTGAACGAGGATTTCCATCTCTTCACTGCCTAACCGATGTAAAGGTGCAAATTATTTAGAATACTAAAAGCAAAATCGACCAATGTCGTTAAAATCCAGGGACCGAATACGAGCACGGCCACCATGACGGCGATAATTTTGGGCACGAAAGCCAAAGTCTGCTCCTGGATTTGCGTCGTCGCCTGGAAAATACTGATGACAAGCCCGACGATCAGCGCAATGGCAAGCATCGGGGCGGCCACCTTCAATACGGCGAACACCGCCTGCCCCGCCAGGCCGATAATAAACTCAGCACTCATTTCCTGTATTCCTCCCGTTCGTCAGATTCGTTCCCGCTTAGGTATTGAAACTCATCAGCAACGACTTCACGACAAGATACCAGCCGTCTACGAGCACGAACAGAAGTATTTTAAAAGGAAGCGAGATCATCACCGGAGGCAGCATCATCATCCCCATTGCCATCAACGTGCTGGCTACCACCATGTCAATGACCAGAAAAGGAATGAATATCATAAATCCCATCTGAAAGGCGGTCTTCAGCTCACTGATGGCAAACGCAGGCACAAGCACGGTGAGCGGCACGTCTTGATACGTCTTCGGCTTCTCGGTCTTCGTGTACTTCATAAATAAGAGCAAATCTTTCTCGCGGGTATGCGAGAACATGAATTTCTTCATAGGTATCGAGGCTTGCTCCAACGCCTGGGTCTGATTCAGCTCGCCCTTCAAATACGGCTGCAGCGCGGTCTGATTGATTTCGCCAATCGTTGGGGACATCACAAACAAAGTAAGAAAGAGCGCAAGTCCGATTAACACCTGGTTGGGCGGCATCTGCTGCGTTCCAAGCGATGTCCGGACGAAGCCCAGCACGACGACGATGCGCGTGAAGGAGGTCATCAGGACGAGAATGGCCGGAGCGATGCTGAGCACGGTAATGAGCAGCAGCAAGGACAACGAGGATGTCCCCGGCTGCCCGCCGCCGTCTCCAATCTTGATGTCGATGTCAGGAATGACAGGCGACGCCGACGCCCAATGAGCGGTAAGACCGGACAACAACAGGACGGCTGTCACAGCTAGCAGCAATTTTTTATTCATCAATCCATCTACCGATCTTCATTGGAATCTTCTTTGAACAAGTGCTCCACTTGTTGTGTGCGTTTGGGCATTTGTTCAAGTTTTGAATGAAACACTTCATGAAAAGACACGGAAGACGGGTCCGCGTCTCTCGTTCCCGAGCCTGTCTCCGCAGTCTTGAATCTTCTTCGCATACGGCTTGTCAGGTCAGACCAGGAGGTTGGCCATGCCGCCCCTGGCTTGGACGGCGCGCGCTCCAATGATGCCATCAAGCGCGCCGCTTGCTCCGGATCGGATATTTTATCGATCAAGGTAATATCCTCTCCGATGCCCAGGATGTAGACGGCATCGCCAACTTCGATAATCTGCAAGGACTTGTTCGGTCCGAGCCCGGTGCCGCCGAGCGTGCGAATGCTTTGATTCATTTGCCACATGCGGTTTTTCCGGTTCAACCATTTAATAAGCAGTACGATAAGTACGATAATGACTGCGAGCGACAGCAGCACGGTCAACAAGCTGCCTATGTAATCTCCGGCACCGGGCGTTTGAATTTGACCGTTGTCAGGCATGGCTTATCCCATTGTTTTCTTAATCGCTTCGATAACCCGGTCTGCCTGGAACGGCTTGACGATGAAGTCTTTCGCCCCGGCCTGAATCGCGTCGATAACCATCGCCTGCTGGCCCATCGCCGAGCACATGATGACTTTGGCGTTCGGATCCAGCTTGCGAATCTCTTTCAACGCGGTGATGCCGTCCATCTCCGGCATCGTGATGTCCATCGTAATGAGGTCTGGTTTTAGTTCTTTGTACTTTTCGATCGCCTGAGCGCCATCCGATGCTTCTCCCACGACATCGTATCCATTCTTAGTCAAAATGTCGCGAATCATCATTCGCATGAACGCTGCATCGTCTACGATCAAAATACGGTTAGCCATCGTTCTGAATCCTCCCTAAATCTTATTGTAGTTTTTGAATGCGATCCCACTGGTTGATAATATCGGTGACGCGAACGCCAAAATTCTCGTCAATGACGACAACCTCGCCTTTGGCGATAAGTTTGTTGTTGACCAGAATGTCGACCGGTTCGCCAGCCAGCTTGTCCAGCTCGATAATGGAACCTTGAGAGAGCTCTAGAATGTCCTTGATTTGTTTGTGTGTCCTCCCTAATTCTACTGTGACTTTGAGCGGGATGTCCAACAATAAATTTAGATTGGATTCATCATGCTGCGCATAAGATCCGGGTTGAAAACTCGCAAATTGCACCGGCTGGACATTAACGTTCCGGTTCGGCACATTGCCGAATGCGGAAGCCGCTCCGCTCTGCGGATCCAGGTGAACCGCAGGCATCGGCTGAGAGCCGTATGGCGGCTGCGCGTAAGGTGGTGCGTAAGGCTGTCCGTACGGCTGCTGAGGCGCTTGTCCTCCCGGGAGCGGCTGCTGCTCGATCCCCGCCATGGGCTGCTGGGCAGCTTGCTGAGCCGGAGGCGCATAGGGCGCTTCTTCCGCCGCGGGAGTCTCCGGCGAGGCTTCCGCTCCGGTCGACATCGATTCCGCCGTCCCCATCAAAATGCGGACCATGTCCTTCGCGAACGGCACCGTCAAGATTTGCATTATCGTCGAATCGATCAAATCGCCGATCGTAAGGCGGAATGAAATTTTGACCAGCACATTCGCGTCCGGCAGCGTGTCAAGCCCCTGCCCATCCGACATATTCAAGATGCCGATTCCCGGCGGAGAAATGTTCACCAACCGATTAAAAATCGTGGACATGGACGTCGCGGACGAGCCCATCATCTGGTTCATCGCTTCCTGCACGGCGCTGACGTGGATTTCGTTCAGCTCGCCGCTCAGGTTCGTGCCGTCGCCCCCCAGCATCAGATCCGCGATGACCTGCGCATCCGACGTCTTGATGACGAGGGAATTGACCCCTTCGAAGCCTTCAACATACTGCACGTGCACCGCGACATGCGGCTTCGGGAATTCCTCCTCCAGATTCTCGCGCTTCAGCAGCTTGATGCGGGGCGTCGTAATGTCCACCTTTTTGCCCAACAGGGTGGATAGCGCCGTAGCCGCACTGCCAAACGTAATATTGCCAATCTCACCAAGGGCATCGACTTCGATCGGATCCAAGTAGGAATCGATTGAAGGGGACTCCGCTTCGCCTTCAGGCGAATCGCCGCTCGACTTTTTCAACAGGGCGTCAATTTCCTCCTGCGACAAGTAATCTTTACTCGTCATGCTCTTCCACTCCTTCTTCCACGACTTGCTCGATTTGTACCGCTACGCGATCCTTGACTACACCCGGCGTGCCAATATATTTCATGCGGTCACCAACCCGAATCGTCAAACCGCTGTCAACCGGCTTGTTCAAGGCGATGACATCGCCGATTGATAACTGCATTAACTCCTGTACCGAAATCTGTGATGTGCCAAGTTCAACGGCGATCGGAAGCTTCGCCTTGCTAACCCGTTGGCGCAATTTTTCGATCTCAATCGGTTCCCGCGTTTTTTTCTCAGATACGAACCAATGATGCACGGACAGCTTCGGCATGATCGGCTCGATGACGACGTGAGGGATACATAAGTTGATCATCCCCGTCGTGTCCCCGATTTTGGTGCTCAATGAAATGAGCGCAATCGTCTCGTTCGGGGAGACAATTTGCATAAATTGAGGATTCGTCTCAAGTGCTTCCAGCCGCGGCCGGATATCGAGCACGCTCTTCCACGCCTCCTGGAGGCTCTCGAACGCCCGGCTGAAAATGCGCTCCATCACCGTCGTCTCAATCTCGGTCAGCGAGTTGATTTTCGAAGGGGCTACTCCGGCGCCGCCCAGCATGCGGTCAAGCATGGCAAAAGCAACGTTCGGGTTGACCTCGAGAACCATCCGGCCTTTGAGCGGCTCGGCCTCAAAAATATTCAAAATGGTCATTTTCGGTATCGAGCGGATGAACTCGTCATACGGCAACTGCTCGACCTGGACGACATTGATTTGCACGAAAGTACGCAATTGCGCGGAAAAATATGTCGTCAAAAATCTGGCGAAATTTTCATGGATGCGTGTCAAACTTCGAATGTGGTCTTTAGAAAAACGAACGGCACGCTTGAAATCGTACGAACGGATTTTACGCTGTGTTTCCTCTTTTTTTAGCTCTTCCGCATCCATTTCCCCCGAGGACAGCGCCGCGAGCAATGCGTCAATCTCGTTCTGCGATAGCACGTCTACCAATCGTTTCACCCCCTTACAGGAATCAGCTGAACATGTGTGTCAAATCTGCCGTCAAATCGGCGTAAGTATAAAGTCCGTCAAGTCTACTTGAACGACCTTGCCTTCCGGCAATTGCTTATTAATCAGTTCGAGCAACTTGGCACACAGCTGATCCTGACCCTTCATACCTTGCAAGTCTTCCGGTTTCATATCAGCCAAGGTTCTGAGAATGAGAGGCTTGATGCGAACATCCTTGATCTTGTCGAACTGCTCCTTCGTCTTCTTCGTGTCCAATTGGAACGCGAAGCCGGTGAAGACGACATAGTCGCGGTCTGCCAGATTCGTCTTGATGTCGGTCATCGTTGACGTCATCTCCACGATTTCTTCAGCCGATAATCTTACAGTGTGCACTTGCTGTGCTCCAGGCGCATTGCCTTTGCCATTCGTATTGATCATCATAATCACGACAAGGGCGATCAGGGTCAGCGCAAGCAGGAGTGTGATCATCCACGGCATCATTCGTTTCATGGTTGTCCCTCCGATGGTTCTGTCTTCTTCGTTCCGGCGATGATACCGACGGAGCGAACATAGCGTTCGATCCGTTCAATCACTTCCGGCCCCTTCTCCAGTACGATGAACTTCTTCCCTGTCGTCAATGTGATGTAGGTGTCGGGCGTCTCTTCAACGGTCTCGATGAGAAGGGCGTTCACCCACATGGGAGAACCGTTCAATCGCGTGACGGATATCATCCAAATCCTCCTTTGCCTCTTCATTCCAGGCCCCGATGCCGGCCGTTCACCGGCGGCATCAGGGCTTGGAACGGATTACTGTCGCATTATCGCTTCAGATTGACGACTTCCTGCAGCACTTCGTCGGAGGTCGTAATGATCCGCGAGTTCGCCTGGAAGCCGCGCTGGGCCACGATCATTTCGGTGAACTCGCCCGTCAGGTCGACGTTCGACATTTCGAGCTGGCCTGCGATAATCGCGCCGGTGCCTGCCTCCGGGTCATTCGCGGTGACAATCTCGGCTTCCCCCTCCTCGACCGCGTTCGGGGTCAAGCGGTACAGGTTGCCCCCGATTTTCTCAAGGCCTTCCGGGTTGACGACCTTGATTACGCCGAGCTGCACGCCCGTCGCTTCGGTCGTGCCGTCATCCCGCTTCGCGATAATCTCGCCGGTCTGCGAGATGGAGAAGGCGACGATATCCTCTTCCAGCTGAATCACCCCGCCGGCGGAATCGAGCACATTCAAGCCATCCGAGGTGACCAGCGTCCGGTTCGCATCCAGATGGAAATCGCCTGCGCGCGTCAGGAACGGAGCATCCTGATCCTCGCCTAACGAGACAGCGAAGAAGCCGTCGCCGTCGATTCGCAAGTCGAGCGGACGGTTCGTCATCATCGCGCTTCCCGGCGTATGGACGGTATCGATGGAAGCGAGGGAGACGCCGAGCCCGATCTGCTTCGCGTTCACCCCGCCGGAGTTATCGTTCGGCGCTGTCGTGCCGTCTATCGTCTGGCTCATAATGTCCTTGAACATGACGCGGCTGCCTTTGAAGCCGACGGTATTGACGTTGGCAATGTTGTTGCCGATGACGTCCAGTTTCGTCTGAAAGCCGCGCATGCCGGATACGCCGGAATACATCGATCGAATCATCGTATTACCTCCAATGTCTTAATGGTACATCCTCAAAATAAAGGGCTCACTTCGGTCGTTCCATGAGCCGAGGCCTCCTTGCGGTCCAGCCTCTAGACCCGCCATGCCTCAATCATTGAGGAGAATGGCGCTGTCGATCTGCGTAAAAACATGATTTTGCCGCGTCGCTTCATCCAATGCCGTAATGACGGTACGGGACGGCACATTGACGATGAAGGCCTGGTTGTTCATGATGACGAGCGATTGCCGCGCCCCCTTCTCCTCGGCCTGCTTCATCGCCTGATTCATCTTGGCGACCAGCTCCGGAGTCAGGTTCATGCCCCGCTCTGTCATGCGGGTCCTGGCATGATGGCTGAAGCGGACATCGTTCGTGCGCTGCAGCTCCTGCTGAAAGAGCTGCTGGAAGCTTGCCTTGCTCTCGCTCTGCCGGGCCGGCTTCAGCCGTTCAGGCTGCTGGACGGCCTGTATCGGCGCGGTTGGGCCTAAATGCCCAAATGAGCCTCCGATATTCATGACTGGCCTTCCGATCCCGGTGCAGGAGACGCTTCCTCAGGCGTCTCGGATCCAGGCTGCTCCGGCTGTTGAGGTTGTTCCGGCTCTTCCGTGCCAGGCGCTTCTCCCGGTTCGCGAATTTCCGCGATCGTGCTCAAGTCGACTTCATCCTTCCCGACCTTGGCGTATGATTTGCCCTCGCGGATAATCATTGACTCGACGATGCCGGTTCTCAATATCGGATTCTTGTCCTCCTGACCGTCTTTGCCCACCTGATATTCCTTATCCTCGGACTTGCCGTACCATGTGATCTCTTTGCCGATGAGGCTGGAAGACATGCCGAGCGCCTGGTGCAGGCTTCCGAGCTGGGTCTGGATATTCATCAACTGCTCGACGGAGCTGAATTGGGCCATCTGCGCGATGAAGTCCCGGTCCTGCATCGGCTGCATCGGATCCTGATTTTGCAGCTGCGTAATCAAAATTTTCAAAAATTCATCTTTTCCCAGCGTCTGGCCGTCCTTCTTGCTGGCCTGCGCTACATTCTCCTTGCTGTAGTTCGGCCAGGTGACGACTCTGCCGACTGCTGCATCTGATGCCATGGCCGCAACCTCCCTGATTGTTATCTGCCATTACTTCCACGTTACACGCTTGCGCTGAAGGTGGAATTCCCGCCGAGCAGCTGCGCTGCCCGCAGCTCCTCCTCGGTCTCCAAAGCCCCTGCAAGCTCATCCAAAGTCAGCGGCTTGCCCTGCTTCGATCCCCGTTCCGACGATTGCTGACGGTGGGTATCCTGCTGTCTCCGCTCCTCCTGGAACGGAGAGGAATTCAACGCATTCGACGATTGCTGGGACACTTCGATCTTCTCCACTTGAATTCCTTGCGATTGCAGCGCGCCGCGCAGCATGGACATTTGCTGCTCCAGCATATCCTTCGCCATCAGATGCTCCGTCAAGAAGCGGGCCGTCAACTGGCCGTTCTGAATCGTCAGTCGAACTTCTACCTGCCCCAGATGTTCCGGATACAGGGAAATCTTCGCTTCCGACATCGTCCCAATCCGGCTGAACCGCAGCTGCTTCACCATGAAGCCGGCCATTTCATCCGCGAAGCGGTCCGCATGGATGACGGGCAGCGGCTTCGTCGAGTTAAGGCCTTCCTGGCGCAGCGCCCACTGGCCTGCCTGCATGACTTGTCCGATCTGCGGCTCCGGCTGCGCATGATCCGGACCGCTCGCGGCTTCCGCCGCCGGCTTGATCCCGGCCGATGCCGCCGGCATGATATCCGCCTGCGTCACGGACTGGGCTTGCGCCGCTGCAGCCCGCCCCGCATTCGCGGATGCCGCTGTCGCCGGCCCGTTGGCCTCGCCTGCCTGCTTCAGCATGTCAGCGAGCCGCGCGATCCACCGCAACCCCTCGGCTGGCTGCGCCTGTTCGCCTGTGGCGCTTGCTGCCGGATGGGGAAGCTCCGATCCTGCGCCTTGCGTCTGCCGCCCGGCGCCTGCCTGCGCTTGGCTCTGCATGGCGAGCGCCGTCTCCGCCGCGGCCGCCGCTTGCCCGCTTCCGGCAAGCTGAGCCAGCACAGGGGCATCCGCTTGCTTCGCTTCCAGCAGACCCGCGAGTTGAGCGAGCACATCCCGAACCGCGATCGTAATCGTGGACGGCTGCTCGATCAGAACGTTCGGGCTCTGGGACGCTGCATCGGAATGCTCCGCATTCGGCTGCTGTCCGTTCAGCCACTGCTGGGCTTGCAATACCCATTGCTGCAGCGCGGCGAACAGCTCCGGATTGCTCTCCAATTCATCGTCCGCCGATTGCAGCGAATCGAGCAGCGGTTGAAGCAATGCTTCAACGGCCTCCGCCGCTTCCTCCGGCAAGGCCGGCATATTGCCGATATCTTCGCCCAAGGTCAACAGCGAAGCCAAGCCGCCCGCCCATGCCGGCGCCTCGCCCGATGTATCCATGCACTGCGAGAGCACGGTCCAGAATCCGGCTCCTCCGTCAGCCGCTCCAGCCTTCGCCTGCGTGCCGCCCATGACCGGGGCTGCGCTTCCGGCCGAAATATTCATAATGCTTCCTGCCATATTTTTCACCTCCTTTCAAGCTGACTTAAATTTGTATCCTCTTGTTGATCATTTGCTTGGAAGCAGCTTCGAGACGAGCTTCGCCGTCGCTGCCTTGTCTTCCTCCGTCATCGCGTTCAGCAAGCGGGATCGGGTCGCATCATCGACCGTATTCAACACATTCAGCGCCTTCTCCGGACTGATTTTCGCCGTTTCGAGCAAGATGCTGGCCGCGCTCTTCGGCGTCATGCTGGAGAAGGTCTGGCTGAGCTGCGTCCGATCGAGACCATTGTGCGCTTCCTTCGACGTTTCGTTCTTCTTGAGGCGCGCCTGCAGCGCACGAACCTCCAGATTGTCCGCCGGCTTCACATCCTTGAGGCGAATCGACGCGTCGGCGGCTACTTTCGGGTTCATCTTTTCCAGGATCTTCGCCCTGTCTTCCTGCTTCATCGCATCCAGCACAAGAACGAGCTCCTCCGGCGCCAAGTTCTCCAGAATCGGGGCCGATTTGCTTGGCATCATCTTGGCATACAGATTGGCGAGATCCTTCACCTGCTGCGCATACTGCTCTTCCGTCAACTGCTCCTCACGCCGTTCGGCCCGCAAGTCTTTGATTTCCTTGTTCAAAGTCGCAACCTGCTCTTCAAGCTTCTTGCGCGAATCGGCCAGATTGCGGAGGTCGGCGTCCTTGGAAGCCAACAGCGCCTTCAGTTCGGCAATCTGCTCTTCCTGTTCCTTTTGAATGTTTTTGTTCTCCTTCTTCTCTTTGCCGGGTTCCTTGCCCTCGGCTTTATCCTTATCGGAAGAAATCCATTGATTTACGATCGGGATATTTTCCGCCAAGGCTATCATTTGGTTGCGCCAGTTCGCATTGAACAGCGTAAGCAGCACGGCTAACAAAATGATCGTAAACAAAATTGGGGTCGCAAAGAACAAAAACCGTTCAAAGCCCGAATATCCACTTTCCTTTTCTACTGATTCCTGATTCATCTCTGCCACTCTCATCCCTCCTGCTGAAGCGGCGGGACCGAACTGCCGCGCCTGACCTGTGTTCTAGCGGGCCGCCATATGGTAGCGGACGGTCGCCAGTTCGTCCAATTCATTCTGTTCCCATGCAGCAAGCCGTTGTCTGAACTGCGCTTCCGCCTTTTCCCTGGCTTTGGTCCACACTTTTTCGTCTGTCATCCGCACGGCCAGCTCGCCCTGTTTGTTCTGCACGTTGGCTTCCGCGGCGTTGACCTGCTCATTCGCCAAGTCAACCTGCGATTCCATGTAGGCGATATATTGCTGCCAGGCCTGAAGGCTGGAGGCGGAGGCGCGAGCATCCACCTGACGCTGGAGCTCTTCCCGAGCGTGCCGCAGATCTGCCGTGCACTGCTGAAGCTGGCTCTCCTTCGTCATCAGGTCGCCCACGGCTTCGGACAATATCCATTCCGCCTGCTTTTTCTCGTTGGTCTTCAAGTCTAGCACTTTTTGCAAAGCGTATTGAAAGCCACGCACCGGTCACTCAACCTCCTGGAAATTGCATTAATAATCGTTCAATCGTCTCGTTGTATGGAGCACTCTCATCGATTCTCTGCTTCGTAAAGGCATGAATGTCATCTATAAATTCCAGTGCTTCGTCTATGGCGGGGTTGCTCCCCCGCTGATATGCGCCGATATTAATCAAATCCTCAGATTCACGGTACACGGCGAGAAGCCGCTTCAACTGCTCCGCTGCCAATTGGTGTTCGCGGGGCACGATATCCTTCATCACCCGGCTCACGCTGGCCAAAATGTCGATCGCGGGGAAATGCCCCTTGTTCGCGATATTCCGGTTCAGGACGATATGGCCGTCCAAAATCCCGCGCACGGCATCGGCAATCGGCTCGTTCATGTCGTCGCCGTCGACGAGCACCGTATAGAAGGCGGTAATCGATCCGGCCGGGCCTGTCCCGGAGCGTTCCAGCAGCTTCGGCAGGCTGGCGAAGACGGAAGGCGTATATCCCCGGGTCGCAGGAGGCTCGCCGATCGCCAGTCCGACTTCACGCATCGCCATCGCGTAACGGGTCACCGAATCCATCATCAGCATTACGTTCATGCCGCGGTCCCGGAAATATTCCGCTATCGTAGTCGCAATCAACGCGCCCTTGATACGGACCAGCGCCGGCTGATCCGAAGTCGCGACGACAACGACCGACCGGGCCAGTCCTTCCGGGCCGAGATCTCGCTCGATGAACTCGAGCACTTCGCGCCCGCGTTCGCCGATGAGCGCAATCACGTTCACATCGGCGGCCGTATTGCGCGCGATCATGCCGAGCAGCGTGCTCTTGCCTACCCCGGAACCGGCAAATATTCCGACGCGCTGTCCATTGCCGATCGTCAACAGGCCGTCAATCGCCCGCACGCCGACGCCAATCGGTTCCAGCACCCGCGGCCGGGCCAGCGGGTTGGACGGAACGGCAGTCGTGGAATAGCTGGACATCCTCGTCGGGAGGAAGGAGCCATCGAGCGGCTGCCCCAGACCGTCCAGCACTTTGCCGAGCAGCTCCGATCCGACCGGAACGGTCAACGGTTTCCCGGTGCCCACGACATCGCAGCCCGGACCTATCGCCTGCAGCTCGCCGAGCGGCATCAAGAGCACCTTGTTGTCGCGGAATCCGACAACTTCCGCCATCAGCGGCTTGCTCCCCTTGGTCGGGTAAATATAGCAGACTTCCCCTACGCTCGCGTCAGGCCCTTCCGACTCCACCGTAAGCCCTATGACCTGCGTTACTTTGCCATTGACGCGGACCGGGTCGATCTGGGCTAAATAGTCGACATATTTCTCGGCGTTCCATTTCACCTCATGCGTCATGGCCATTCTGCTCCTCATGCTGCACCGCTGCCTGCATCAGCGCTTTTTTGATCTCCGTCAACTGCGTGTCAATTCGCGCATCGATGCTCCCGAGCGCGGAGCGGACGACGCAGCCTCCGTCGTTCACGCTGGAGTCCGGTATAATCTGCAATTCTGCCTGCGAATCGACGGCGAGACTGAGCTCTTCCCTTGCCGCATGCACATAGGCGAATTGCTCGGGCGAGACACACAGCGTAATCGTTCCGCTTTCCCGCTTCCGGGACAGCGTCTTGCGGGCCAGTTCCAGCACGATCTCCGGTTCGACGGAGAGCTGCTTCTGAATGATCTTCTCCGCGACCGCGCAGCTGAGAGAGACAACGAACGGCTCCGCCTCCTGGATTAACTGCTCCTTCGCCTGGTAGGCTTGGCGCAGCACAGACTCGGCCTCTGCTATTTTGCGTTCGTAAGCTTCCTTAATCTCCTGCTCCGCGCGCGCCATGCCTTCCCGATAGCCGGTCTCATAGCTATCGCTTCGCGTGGATTCGACCAGCTGCTCGTCCTGCTTGCGCCGTTCTTCCCACCAAGCGTCGATCTGGCTCTGCGCTTCTTCCTTCACCCGCTCCGCTTCTTCGGTCGCTTGCCGCAAATGCTCTTCGGCGAAGGATCGCGCATCATCGAGAATCGACTGCCTCAGCTCGGCGAGCTGTTCATCCTGGTTGAGCAGCGTTTCCTTGGTCAACGGCTCCGGCGCTGCCGCAGCCTCCTCCTCGCTCCGCTGCTGCTGGTGCCGCCGAACCGCTTCAATCAATCTCATCTGCTCCAACGGAACATATTGAGTCGATTTGATGACATTAGACAACGATATCATCTCCTCCGCCGCGTGCGATGATAATCTCACCCGACTCTTCTAAGCGGCGTATCGTCGACACGATCCGCGTCTGCGCCTCTTCCACGTCGCGCAGCCGAACCGGTCCCATAAACTCCATTTCCTCCTTGAACGTATCGGCCATCCGTTTGGACATGTTGCGGAAAATCGCTTCGCGCACTTCCTCGCTGGCCACTTTGAGCGCAAGCTGCAAGTCGGCATTGTCAATATCCCGAATGATACGTTGGATAGAACGGTTGTCGATATTGACGATATCTTCGAATACGAACATTCTCTTCTTGATCTCTTCCGCCAGTTCCGGATCCTGAATCTCCAGGGAATCCAGAATCGTGCGTTCGGTCCCGCGATCGACGCCGTTCAAAATCTTGACGACGGACTCGATGCCGCCCGCGCTTGTATAGTCCTGCGTCACGGTTGACGACAACTTCTGTTCCAGCACGCGCTCGACCTGGTTGATCACTTCCGGGGACGTGCTGTCCATCAAGGCGACTCTGCGCGCCACCTCCGCCTGCTTCTCCTGCGGAAGGGAAGACAAGATCGTCGATGCCTGCTCTGTCTGCAGGTAAGAGAGCACGAGGGCGATGGTTTGGGCATTTTCGTTCTGAATAAAATTGAAGATCTGCGACGCTTCCGCCTTGCGCGCAAAGTCGAACGGTCTGACCTGCAGCGTAGCGGTCAGGCGGTTGATAATATCGACCGCCTTCTGCGAGCCCAACGCCTTCTCGAGAATCTCCTTGGCGTAACTGATGCCGCCCTGGGATATGTACTCCTGCGCCAGGCAGATTTGGTGGAACTCGCTCATGACCGATTCTTTTTCCGCCGCATCCACCTTACGCACATTCGCAATTTCCAACGTTAATTGTTCGATTTCCTCATCCCGCAAGTGCTTAAAGATTTGGGCTGACACCTCAGGTCCGAGCGTGATGAGCAAAATCGCCGCTTTCTGTCTGCCGGTCAATGCTCCGCTTCCTTTTGTCACGTTGCTCACCTCGATTCGTCAACAAGCCATGTGCGCAGCAATTTCACAAACTCTTCCGGCTTTTTCTTCGCCAGCATTTCCAATTGCTTGCGCACCTGATGCTCGCCCGTCAGATTCTCTAAATCAATGGATGGAAGCTCAACATGAGTAGGCAGCGGAGAGAGTTCGTCCGTATACACTTCTTCCGCCCGTCTGCGGCGGCGAACGACCGCATAGGCAATTCCGCCTACGATAACTAGTAATGCAAGCGCACCCGCGCCATACCATACCCAGTTCGGAACCGTGCTGGCCGTGGCTGTTCCCCCATCTTTAGCACCATTTTGGGTAATTACTGAAACTTTTTGTGTCAATTCTTCGTCTGTATATGTAGCACCTGAATCTTTTAACTGCGCAGCGACGATCGAACGGAGCACCTTTTCGATCGCATCGATTTGGGCAGGCTCCATATTGTTCGCGTCAACCGCTGCGTGTATGGTCAGGTCTTTCACGGCATACGGACTGGACTCAATCAGATTTTTGATGCGGTTCACATCATAATTGATCGTCCGCTGGCTCTTCTCGGACGTCGAATCCCCGCTTCCCGAAGCGGAAGGATAGTTCGGCACTTCGCCGTCTCCGACGCCTGCGACGCCGCCCGTTTGCCCGCTTTTACCGCTGTAGGATTCCTGCAGCTCCTGAACGCTGATTTCGATCCCTTTCATCTCCTCCGTATTGACCGGAGTGACAAGATCTTCCTGTTTTTGAACTTTATCGAAATTCAGCTTCGCGGACACCAGCACGCTTACTTTGTCCGCCGGCACATAGGCGCCGAGGAATTCTTGTATTTTCATGCGGATATCATTCTCATACTTGCGCTGAATTTTGAGCTGCTCATCCACCTCGCCGAAGATGCTCTTGGACGCGCCGCCTTGCGAGTCGGAAGCGAACATGGGACCTTCATCGCTCGAGATGGTGATATCGTCAATCGCCAAGTTGGGAACCGCGGTCTTGACCAGATTGAAGTATCCGTCAACCGCCGCCTGATTCGGCTGATATCCAGGCTTAAATTTCAACACAATAGAAGCCGACGCCTGTTCCTGCTCCGGTGTTGCGAAGACCGTCTCCTTCGGGAGATTAATGATGGCCTTGGCATCTTGAACACCGTTCATAAGACGCAGCAATCTTTCGATTTCGCCGTTCAGGGCGTTCTTGTAGCGGACATCGAACACGTTGTCCGTCATTCCGCCCATTAACCCGTCGGCCCCGAACGATTCGAAGCCAATCGAACCGTTCTTGACGATGCCCTGGGCTCCGATGTCGACCTTAACTTTGGCCGCCGAGGCGCTGGGAACGGATATTTTGCTGCCGTCGCCGCTGAGCTCGTACGGGATGCGGTTCGAATTCAAATATTCAATGATGCCGGCGGCATCATTGGCGTTCAGGTTTTCAAAAGCAAGCTCATACTCTGTCTTTGTCAGCTGTGCCGTTACAATAACTGCAGCCAATATTACAAATGCGATTGTGGACAGCAGAAGTATTTTCTGCTTTTTACTGAATTGATTCCAGTATTGGGTTATTCGTTCCCGATACCGGCCGATGGTTTCATTCACTTCACGTCACCCTCCAGAACGATGTAAGACACTACCGCTGTTACATTTGCATGCGCATAATATCTTGATACGCCTCGATGACCTTGTTGCGTATTTGCGTCGTCAATTGCAGGCTGAGCAGCGCGCGTTCGGAGGCAATTTGGAGCTGATCGACATCAACTTCGCCCAGTATAAACTTGTCGCTCATTTCATGGACTTGCTTCTCTTGTGCATCAACTTGCTGAAGTGCATTCGCGAGAAAATTGCTGAATGTTTTGGTTACTTCAGCCGGTGTCTCGGCTTTTGTCGCTGGAGATATCGCCGCCGATAATGTCGCCGGAGTTGTCATGCTCAATGGAATCATCGTATTTTGTATCATTTGTTTTCCCCCTGTGGCAATGAACGGCTCTTGTTAGCAAGCAGGCTTGGTCTAGCCTTTGCCAATCTCCAATGCCTTCATAATCATGGATTTGGACGCATTAAGCGCCGTTACGTTCGCTTCGTAAGAGCGGGTGGCAGAGATCATGTCGACAATCTCCTTCATGATGTCGACATTCGGCATGTAGACATTTCCTTGTTCGTCCGCGTCCGGATGGGACGGATTGTAGACGATTTTATACGGTGTTGAGGTATCTTCCTTGATCTGGGCCACCTTGACTCCCTTGGCATTGCGCTGACCCTGCATCGCTTCTTGCAAGGACTGCTGGAAGGAAGACTCCATCGGCGCCATGACGACGACCTTGCGTGTATACGGCACGAACTTCCCGTTGACGTAATGCGCGCGCGTCGATTCCATATTCGCGATATTCGAGGAGATGACGTCCATTCTCAGGCGCTGGGCCGTAAGTCCGGACGAACTGATGCCGAAGCTGTTAGAAATATTCATACGTTACCGTTACCTCCTTACATCCATACCGGTTTTAAGCATGTTGATGTTATGGTTCAACTGTTGAATAAGCGTATAATATTTCAATTGATTCTCGCCCTGAAGGGCCATTTCCCGGTCAATGTCGACATTGTTGCGGTTGTTCCCCATTGCCGTGCTCTCATCCTGGACGATCTGCGGAGCCGGCACCCCGTTCGAAGGTCCGATATAGAAATGCCGCGGATCAGTGCGGCGACCGACAAGCGTTCCGCCGGTCATCTGATCACGAAGCAGCGACTCGAACTGCACTTCGGAGCGTTTATAGTACGGCGTATCGACATTCGCCACGTTCGCGTTGATCACATTTTGTCGAGCCGTGGAAGCTTGCATCGCGCCCTCCAACCGCTGGATATGTACGCCGCTCAACAAGTTCACAATCATCCCTCCTGATTAGTTAAAAATTCATATGATCACATATTCTCTGCTTGCGACGTTTCTCCTTCTCTTTCGACAAAAAACTTAGTTCTTTTGCATGATCGTGTCGAACTATGGGAGGGGATTTCCATAATCCAATAAATCTAGCCGATTATTCAATAAAAATGTTGAGTAATCATCATTTTTTGACAGAAGAAGATAATTAACGCCATACTTATCATCTTAAACTTTGGGTTATAACACAATAAGAAAAAAGCCCTATCTTTGGACTAAAAGTCAGGGCTTTTTTCAAATACTTTGTCGAATGGATCCCCTCGTTGGCTGCAGTCCCAAAAAGGGGAAATTTCGCATGATTTTTATAGGATATATTGGCTCAGATCCCGATTTTGCGCGATATCGGACAGCTTCTCCCGCACATATTCGGGCGTAATCCGGAAGTGATCAAGCGTCAGCTCCGGCGCCTCGAACGACAGATCCTCCAGCAGCTTCTCCATAATGGTCTGAAGGCGCCGGGCCCCGATATTTTCGGTGTTTTGATTGACATCGGCCGCAATCCGGGCAATTTCCCGTATCGCTTCATCGGTGAATTCGATCTGGATATTTTCCGTCTTCAACAATTCGACATACTGCTTCGTAATGGCATTCTTCGGTTCTGTCAGGATCGAGACAAAATCATTGAGCGACAAGCTGGTTAATTCGACACGAATCGGGAAACGCCCCTGCAACTCGGGAATGAGATCGGACGGCTTCGCGATATGGAATGCCCCTGCAGCGATGAAGAGCACATAGTCCGTCTTCACGGGCCCGTACTTGGTCATGATGGTGGAACCCTCCACAATCGGCAAAATATCGCGCTGCACTCCCTCGCGGGACACGTCAGGCCCGGATCCGCGCCCGCTGGAGGCAATCTTGTCAATCTCATCGATAAAGATGATGCCCGACTGCTCGGCACGCCGAATCGATTCCTGAATGACGTCATCCATGTCAATCAGCTTCGCGGCCTCCTCCTGGGTCAGCACCTTTCTCGCTTCCTTGATCGTGAGCTTGCGCTTCTTCATCCGCTTCGGAATGAGGCTGCCGAACATTTCCTGCATATTCATGCCCATCTGCTCATTGCCCGGGCCGGACAAGAAATCGAGCATGTTCGGGGCCGCGTCTTCCACATCGATCTCGATGATGTCGTTCTCCAGATTGCCTGACAGCAGATCGAACCGAACCTTTCTGCGCTTCTCCTGCAAGCCGGGCTCCGGCTCCTTCTCCGCCTGCTGCGACTGGGACTGGTTTTGGCCGAACAGCATCTCGAACGGATTGCGCTGCGCCTTGCTTTCCTTGGAGCTTGGGGCCAATATTTCCACGATTCGCTCATTCGCCATCTCTTCCGCTTTATCCTTGACTCGCTCGGTGCGCTCCAGCTTCACCATGCGGATCGCCGTCTCTACCAGATCGCGGACCATCGATTCGACATCGCGTCCGACATATCCCACTTCCGTAAACTTGGTCGCTTCCACCTTCACGAACGGAGCATTGACGAGCTTCGCCAGACGGCGGGCAATCTCGGTCTTCCCTACGCCCGTCGGCCCGATCATGAGAATGTTTTTCGGGACGATCTCATCCTGGATCGACTCATCCAGCAGGCTTCGCCGGTAACGGTTGCGAAGCGCGACAGCGACGGCCCGTTTGGCCATTTTCTGTCCGACGATATACTTATCCAATTCCGTGACAATCTGCCGCGGTGTCCATGCTTGTTGATTCATCTTATCCCTCCACCCGTATCTTGGTTGCTCCCTTTGCCGCTACAGTTCTTCGACAACAAGATTATCATTCGTATAGACGCAAATTTCCGCCGCAATATGCAGGGCGGCTTCAGCCATTTCACGAGCGGACAGATGCGTCGAATGCCGCTTGAGGGCCCGGGCCGCCGCCAGCGCGAACGAGCCGCCGGAGCCAATGGCGATCACTTCGTCATCCGGCTCGATGATTTCTCCCCCGCCCGAAATCAGCAGCACATGCTGCGCGTCCATCACAATCATAAGCGCCTCCAGCTTGCGAAGCACCTTATCCTGGCGCCAATCCTTCGCCAGTTCGACAGCCGCCCGCTGCAGGTTGCCATGATGCTCCTCCAGCTTGCCTTCGAATTTCTCGAAGAGCGTAATCGCATCCGCCACCGACCCGGCGAATCCCGCCAGCACCTGGCCGCGATACAGCCGGCGCACCTTGCGCGCATGCTGCTTCATAATCATGTTGTTCCCAAAGGTTACTTGACCGTCTCCCGCAATGGCAGCCTGCCCGTTATGTCTTACGGCGCAGATGGTCGTGGCATGAAATTGATATTCCACCGAAGCTCAACCTCCTGTCTATTATTCATCGGCTAGGACTAAAGAATCATTAAATGAAAAGAAAAGGAAACGGCACCGATCCGTGGCGAGCCGCTTCCTTTCCGCTGAACAAGCTGTTATGTGTTGAACAGACCCGCTTCGTCCCGGTACGCCTTCAAAGAATGGAGAGCGCGATGGGCCAGCGCTTCGTTCTTCTCTTTTTTGTTGCGGATCCGCTGCCCAAGCGGCGGGAAGAGCCCAAAATTGGCATTCATCGGCTGGAAATGCTTAAAATCGGCGGTCGTAATATAGCGCGCCATGCTTCCGAGAGCCGTATCCTCCGGAAGCAGGACGGGTTCGCTCCCTTTGGCGTAACGAGCCGCATTTAAGCCGGCCAGCAGTCCCGAAGCGGCCGATTCGACATATCCCTCCACTCCGGTCATCTGTCCTGCGAAGAAGAGCGACGGGCGGCCCTTCAATTGATAGGTCGCTTCCAGCAGCTTCGGCGAATTGATGAAGGTGTTGCGGTGCATGACGCCGTAGCGGACGAACTCCGCATTCTCCAGCCCCGGAATCATCCGGAACACCCGCTTCTGCTCGCCCCATTTGAGATGGGTCTGGAATCCTACGATATTATAGAGCGTACCCGCGGCATTGTCCTGGCGAAGCTGAATGACCGCATAAGGCGTCTTGCCGGTGCGCGGATCGGTCAACCCGACGGGCTTCATCGGCCCGAAGAGCGCCGTCTGCTTCCCGCGGCGCATCATGACCTCAATCGGCATGCAGCCCTCGAAATAAATTTCTTTCTCGAACTCCTTCAATTCCGCCGTCTCGGCCGTAACAAGCGCCTCGTAGAACGCATTGAACTCTTCCTCGTTCATCGGACAGTTCAAATACGCCGCTTCTCCCTTATCATAGCGGGAAGCCAGGAACACCTTGCTCATGTCGATGGAATCCTTCTCCACGATCGGCGCGGCCGCATCGTAAAAATAAAAATACTCCTCATCCATCAGCGCCTTAATCCGGTCGGACAATGCCGGCGACGTCAACGGACCGGTAGCGATGACGGCAACGCCGTCATCGGGAATCTCCGTCACTTCCTCGTGGCGGACTTCGACGAGCGGATGCTCGCTCAGCCGCCGCGTAATCTCGCCGGAAAAACCGTCCCGGTCGACGGCCAGCGCGCCTCCGGCCGGGACCGCATGCTTATCCGCCGCTTGCATAATAAGCGAATTCATAAGCCGCATTTCTTCCTTTAATACGCCGACCGCGTTGCTTAGCCCGTTCGCCCGCAAAGAGTTGCTGCATACCAGCTCCGCGAACTGGCCCGTATGGTGGGCCGGCGTCTGCTTCGCCGGCCGCATCTCATAGAGCGTGACCGCAACTCCCTGCTGCGCAGCCTGCCATGCCGCCTCGCTGCCGGCCAAGCCCGCACCGATAACGGTTACTCTTGGCTTATCCATCTGTCTTACATCCCCCTCGGTTGCCTGCGCCTGCTGCAGCATCCCTTTATTTCATCGTATGCTTGCCCGCGCTTAATCATCCTCGTTGTCCTGCAGCATTTCATTATGATCGCACTGCGTGCACTGCAGCTTCGTTCCTTGCTTGCTCCGCTTCTCGACCATCAAGCTGCCGCAAGCCGGACATGGCTTGACCGATGGCCGGTCCCACATCACGTAATCGCAGTCCGGATAACGATCGCAGCCGTAAAAGACGCGCCCCTTCTTGCTGCGGCGCTCGACCAGCTTGCCTTCCTTGCATTTCGGACAGGCTACGCCCGTATCCTTCACTATCGGACGCGTGTTGCGGCAATCCGGGAATCCGGAGCAGGCCAGGAACTTGCCGAAGCGGCCCATCTTGTACACAAAATGACGTCCGCACTTCTCGCATATTTCATCGGACACTTCGTCCTCGATCTCGACTTCTTTCATTTCTTCCTCGGCGACCTTGAGCCGCTTCTCGAACGATTCATAGAAATCGTTGAGCACCTTCACCCAGTCCTGCTGGCCTTCTTCCACATGGTCGAGATCTTCCTCCATATGGGCTGTGAACTCAACATCCAGAATCTCGGGGAAAAACTCTTCCATCTGCTGAATGACCAGTTCGCCCAGCTCGGTCGGAACGAATTTCTTCTCCTCGATGGCCACGTAGCCGCGCTTCTGGATCGTCTCCAGCGTCGGCGCATAAGTACTCGGTCTGCCGATGCCCAGCTCCTCGAGCGTCTTGACGAGTCTCGCCTCGGTATACCGCGGCGGAGGCTGGGTGAAATGCTGCTTCGGCTCAATCGCTTCCTGCTTGAGCTTATCCCCGGTCTTGAGCGGAGGCAGGAATTTGTCATCCTCGACCGTGCCGTCATCGTTCCCTTCGACATACACCTTCATGAACCCGGGAAAACGGACCTTCGAGCCGTTGGCGCGGAACGTAACGTCTCCCGCCTGCAGATCGACCGTCATCGTATCCATGATGGCGGAGGTCATCTGGCTCGCCACGAACCGTTCCCATACCAGCTTGTAGAGGCGATGCTGATCGCGGCTGAGGAACGGCTTCATCTGTTCCGGGCTGCGCAGCACGGACGTAGGGCGAATCGCCTCGTGCGCATCCTGCGCATTCGCTGCCTTCTTGACATATTGCCGCGGCGTCTCCGGCACATACTCCGCTCCGAATTGAGAGCCGATATATTCCTTCGCTTCCTCCTGAGCCGTCGGCGATATCCTCGTCGAGTCCGTACGCATATAGGTGATGAGACCGACCGTGCCCTCTTTGCCCAGGTCTACCCCTTCATAGAGCTGCTGCGCAACGGACATCGTCTTGGCCGCTCGGAAATTCAGCTTCCGCGCCGCCTCCTGCTGCAGCGAGCTTGTCGTAAAGGGAGCGGACGGATGGCGAAGCCGCTCCTTCTCCTTCACTTCGGAGACGACAAAGGCCTGCTTCTGCAGCGCCGCCAGCACTTCATTCACTTCCGCCTCGTTCCCCAGCTCCATCTTCACGCCATTCATGCCGTAGAACTTGGCTTCGAACTTGGACTTGCCCGCTTCCAGCTTCGCCGTTATCGTCCAATACTCTTCCGGGATGAAGGCGTTGATCTCATTCTCCCGGTCGATAATCAGCTTTACGGACACGGACTGCACCCGTCCTGCTGACAGCCCTTTCTTTACTTTCTTCCACAAAAGGGGGCTGATCTTGTAACCGACCAGCCGATCCAGAATGCGCCGCGCTTGCTGAGCATGAACAAGGTCCATATTGATTTGACGCGGCGATTTGAACGCATCCTTCACGGCCTGCTTCGTAATCTCATTGAACACGACGCGGCAGGCTTCCGTCTCATCCAATTCTAGCGCATGCGCCAGATGCCAGGCGATCGCTTCTCCTTCGCGGTCGGGGTCGGCCGCGAGGTACACTTTTTTCACTTTCTTTCTTGCATCTTTCAATTCTTTGAGCACGCTGCCTTTGCCGCGAATCGTAATGTACTTCGGGGCGAAATCCTGCTCTATTTCAACGCCCATCTGGCTTTTGGGCAAATCACGAACATGTCCCATAGACGCTTTGACGATATATTTGCTGCCTAAATATTTCCCGATTGTCTTCGCCTTCGCAGGCGACTCGACAATGACTAGTGAATCCGCCATAGGCGCACCCTCCTCTCCAATCTCCTCTTCATATCCATATCGAATGGTATACGGCTCCCTGGGCCTCCCGAACTCTCTGTTTTAATTGTAAGGATAACAAAATTCGATGCAGCTCCGCAAATGGGAGGCCGCTCGCAAGGAGCAGTTCCTCAAATGTACTGCCTTCCAGGCGAATCAATTCGCATATCCGGCGCTCCTCCTCGGTGAGCGATTCGCTCTCGGTGAGGCCGACCGTTCCATTATTGTACGGCAAAGTGACTGTTGTCAACCGCGCCTTCAATTCTTCCATTATATCTTCGGCATGCGCAATCGGTCTGGCCCCATTCCTCATAAGAAATAACGGGCCTGCCGATTTGGGCGACGTAACGGGCCCGGGCACGACAAAAACCTCCCTGAACGTCTCCGTCGCAAAATCGGCGGTGATCAGCGCGCCGCTGCCCATGGCGGCCTCCACGACGACGGTCCCGAGCGCCAGACCGGCAATAATGCGGTTCCGCTGGGGGAACAAGCCGGGATGAGAAGGTGTGCCCAGCGGATATTCCGTGAGGACGATGCCGGATTCGGCGATTCGTCTCGCCAAATTCGCATTCTCGTACGGATATATGCGATCGAAGGCCGTGCCCATCACCGCGGCGGTCCGCCCCTGGATGAGAGCGCCTTCATGACTGCAAGCATCAATGCCTCTGGCCAGTCCGCTGACGATCAGGAACCCGGCGCATCCCAACTGCTCGGCCAATTGAAGGGCAACCTTCTTCCCGTATACGGTAGGATTGCGCGTTCCCACGATAGCAATCGCATCGGAGGACAGCGCGGTCCAATCCCCCTTCCCGTACAAGATCCAAGGCGGCTGCGGAATCTCCTGCAGCAGCGGAGGATAGCATTCATCCCAGCGGGTAATCCATTCAATCCCGGCTTTATTGGCCAGCTCCAGCCTCTGTTCCAGCCGGTCTGCCCGGAAGCTTGCCGCCAGCTTCCTCGCCATCGAGGGCTTCATGCCTAATTCCGCCCAGTCCGGCGCCGTCCGGTTCAGCCAATCCGCCAATCCGCCGAATCCGACCCGCTCCCCTAACGCACGAATCGTATGCCAGCCGATACCGTTGATTTCATGTAACGCAAACACCAGCTCCCGTTCCGTCCAATTGCCCATTTCAGCAACTCTCCTTCACTTTCCGGGAAGCGTGCGTCCGCTTCCCTTATTTTGCTTGAGATAAGATCAGAATGCAAGCATGAACTGCGCTTTCTTTTCAATAAATGGATAAAAAGAAACTATTAAGCAATCACATCCAAGCCGGCTCCGGCTCCGGCCGAGCGGGGCCGGAACGACCATGTCGGGACTAACCGGTTCGTTCATTTACGCGGTTCGAGCAGACAGCCCAGGTCGCTCCCTTTCCTCCCTTTCGCGTCTCCGCATTATCCGCCCAGTAGGGAAGTTCCCACGGCTACGGGCGGTTATTCCAGAGCCCATTCGCGCCACTCGATTCCGTTAGGGCAGGCGGGGCTGTCACAGAGGCGGGCGGGGCAGTTCGCATGCTTCCCTCCGCCGGGAATGTTCCCGCGGGCGCTCAGGTGCCCATCCCCTCACTTCATCTCGTTCTCCCAGATGGAGCAGACCGCACAAGGACGTCCAGTTGGCCCATTTCGTCCAGTGAGCCCGGTCGAGTTGATATCCTGCAAATCTACATCAATTTCCGCCATTTGACTTCATTCTTGGTAAACTTACTGCAAAATTGCATCTTTTTCGCTGATTAGCTCTCATTTTTATCAAATGATGGTAAATTTCCTGCATTTTTGCAGTAATGCGTTCACCGCATAGTCACGCACATGAAAATACTGCCGTTTCGCAGGATTTTTTGGTACTGCGGCCCATCTCTTGGCAGCTAAATTGGCGAGAAGTCCTCCATGTAAAAAAAAGCAACCTTCCTCCGCCCGAAATCGTTCGAGCGGACAGAAAGGTTGCTTACCTATCGCTTCAATATATATGGATAAATGTAAAGGTGGTTTAGGTTAGGGTTAAGCTCTGGTCTGCGGCTGTGTCGTGCATTTCTCAAGCAGGCCGCGTTCTTCCAGGACGGATACGAGCGTGCTGCCCATTTCCGCCGGCGTCGGCGCCACCTTGATGCCGCAGGCTTCCAGCTTGGCCGTCTTCTCGGCAGCCGTGCCCTTGCCTCCGGAAATAATCGCGCCGGCATGGCCCATCCGTTTGCCCGGAGGCGCAGTAGCTCCTCCGATGAAGCCGACGACCGGCTTCTTCATATTGGCCTGGATCCACTCGGCAGCCTCTTCCTCGGCCGTGCCGCCGATCTCGCCGATCATGATGACGGCATACGTATCCGGATCTTCATTGAACATATGAAGCACATCGATGAATTCCGATCCTTTGACCGGGTCTCCGCCGATGCCGACGGCTGTCGACTGGCCGATGCCGCGCGTAGTCAATTGATGAACGGCTTCATACGTCAATGTTCCGCTTCGGGAGACGACCCCGACATGTCCCGGTGTATGAATGTAGCCCGGCATGATGCCGATCTTGCATTCGCCCGGCGTAATGACGCCCGGACAGTTCGGACCGACCAGACGAGTGCGCTTGCCCTCCATATAGCGCTTCACTTTGACCATATCGAGTACCGGGATGCCTTCCGTGATGCAGATCACCAGATCAAGATCCGCATCGACGGCTTCCATAATCGAATCGGCCGCGAACGCCGGCGGCACGTAAATGACGCTGACCGACGCACCGGTCTCGCGCTTCGCTTCGATTACCGAATTAAAAATGGGGAGAGAGACGGTCTGCCCGTTGTCGAGCTCGATGTCGATCTTCGTACCGCCTTTGCCCGGCGTTACCCCGCCCACCATATTGGTGCCGTATTCCAAGGCTCCTTTCGTATGGAACATCCCCGTTGAGCCCGTAATCCCTTGCGTAATAACCTTCGTATCTTTATTAATTAAGATGCTCATCGCTCATTCATCTCCTCGTCGACAAAATTATTGAACCAAAGCGACAATTTTCTGCGCTCCATCCGCCATCGAATCCGCCGCGACAATGTTCAATCCCGACTCGTTCAGGATGCGCTTGCCGAGATCGACATTCGTCCCTTCCAGACGGACGACGAGCGGACGATCCAGTCCGATTTGCTTCGCAGCTTCCACGACGCCGTTCGCAATGACGTCGCAGCGCATAATGCCGCCGAAGATGTTGACGAAGATTCCTTTTACTTGGTCATCCGACAAGATGATCTTGAATGCTTCCGTTACCTTCTCTGTCGTGGCTCCGCCGCCCACATCAAGGAAGTTGGCCGGTTCGCCCCCGTAATATTTGATAATATCCATCGTCGCCATAGCCAGTCCAGCCCCGTTCACCATGCAGCCGATATTGCCGTCCAGCGCGATGTAGCTCAGGTCGAATTTGGAAGCTTGAATTTCCTTCTCGTCCTCTTCGTCGAGATCGCGCAGCTCTTGAATGTCCTTGTGGCGGAACAGCGCGTTGGAGTCGAAGTTCAGCTTCGCGTCAAGCGCCATCACTTGTCCGTCTCCGGTCACGACGAGCGGATTGATTTCCGCGATGGAGCAATCCTTGTCAACGAATGCCTGATAAAGAGCCAGCATGAATTTGACCGCTTTGTTGACCAATTCTGCCGGGATGTTGATCGCATAGGCGAGGCGGCGCGCCTGGAACACTTGCAGGCCGACTGCCGGGTCGATCACTTCCTTGAAAATTTTCTCCGGAGTCTTCGCTGCCACTTCCTCGATCTCGGTGCCGCCTTCCTCCGAAGCCATCATCACGACGCGGCCGGTCGCCCGATCCACGACAACGCCGACATAATATTCGTTCTTGATGTCACAGCCTTGCTCGATGAGCAAGCGCTTGATTTCCTTGCCTTCCGGGCCTGTCTGATGCGTTACCAACACTTTGCCGAGCAGTTCCGACGCGTATGCGCGCACCTCGTCCAGGTTTTTCGCAATCTTGACGCCGCCCGCCTTGCCTCGACCGCCAGCATGAATCTGAGCTTTCACCACGACAACGGACGTTCCTAGCTCCTTCGCCGCTTCAACGGCTTCATCCGCCGTAAAAGCAACCTTGCCGTTCGGAACCGCAACGCCATATTGCTTCAATACTTCCTTGCCTTGGTACTCATGAATATTCATTGTGCATCCCCCTAACCCATCGTTAGCCTCTTAGGCCGTGTAGCGACGCGTAGCCATCGGAGCCGGTAGCATGCTAGACCGTATCCGTTGCAGACATAATCTGCCGTGCTCCGTCTCCTGGCGCGGCCGTGAACGCGGAACCGCTTCCATCGCTTCTAAAACGCGTTCTTCCGCGGAAAATATATACAGTCCTCCAATATTGTATCATGTTTTTAAAACGCTTTCCTCTCTATTTCGAGCAGAAAGTACATTTTTTTGATATCATTATCATCTATTAATGAGATGAATCTCATATCCATTGACGGAGGAGCTGTCATACTCCTATAATATTAATATATTTAGGGACGATAAGGAAGCACCTTTCCCCTGCATCCGGCCTGTGCGGCCATGATGACGGAAGGAGAGGTGTTTTTACATGTATGGGAAATTATGGAGTGCATCAATATGCGGCGTCGACGGCCGGCTTATCCAGGTCGAAATCGACATCTCGCCAGGATTGCCGAGCGTGAATCTCGTCGGTCTGCCCGATGCGGCCGTCCGGGAATCGGTCGAGCGGGTGCGAGCAGCCGTCCGCAACAGCGGCTGGAAGTTCCCGCTTGCGCGAATCACGGTCAATCTTGCGCCGGCCGACGTGCGCAAGGAAGGAACATCCTTCGATATGGCGATCGCGGCGGGGCTGCTGTGTACAAGCGGGCAATTGTCCGCGGAACCGCTGGGCGGCATGCTGCTGGTCGGGGAGCTTGCGCTGGACGGTTCGACCCGGCCGGTTCCCGGCATATTGTCCCTCGCCGACGAAGCGCGCAAGCAGGGCTTCAAGCGGATGCTCGTCCCCTGCGGCAATGCGGAGGAAGCGGCACTCGTGGAGGGGCTGGACATTTATCCGCTGCGGCATCTGCATGAGCTGCTCCGGCTGGAGGAGCTCGCCCCTTGGTCTGCCGGGGCCGATTCGGCCACGCCGCGCTTGCGGCAGAGAGAATGCGACATATCCAACCGGTCGGAGGACTATGCCGATGTCTATGGACAGCTCCATGCGAAGCGCGCCCTCGTCGTGGCCGCGGCCGGCATGCACAATATACTGCTGACCGGGCCTCCAGGTACGGGAAAGACGATGCTCATCCGCCGCCTACCGTCGATCCTGCCGCCGCTGAGCGACGACGAGGCATTAGAAGTGTCGAAGCTGTACAGCGTGTCCGGCAAATGGGAGCGGGCGGGCGGCGGCCTGATGCGGGAGCGCCCCTTCCGGGCGCCGCATCACTCCATCTCCTCCGCCGGGCTCATCGGCGGCGGTTCGATTCCGAAGCCGGGGGAGGTCAGCTTGGCTCATCATGGCGTGCTCTTCCTGGACGAGCTCCCCGAATTCCCGCGCCAAGCCTTGGAGGTGCTGCGGCAGCCGCTGGAGGATCGCCAGGTTTCGATCGGACGGGCGCGGGCGGTGTACCGTTTCCCGGCCCATTTCATGCTGGCCGCCTCCATGAACCCATGTCCTTGCGGGTACAGATCGTCTTCCGAGGGCGACTGCCGCTGCACTCCGGTGCGGCTGGCCCAATACCGCGCCAAATTGTCCGGGCCCCTGCTCGACCGGATCGATATGCAGGTCGAGGTGCCCCGCTCTCCGGTCACGGAATGGAAAGGCCCGTCTCTCTCTTCGGCTGAGATGCGTTCCATGGTGCTTCAGGCTCACCGGCGCCAAGCCCGGCGCTACGCCGGATTGAAGCTGCGCTTCAACAGCGAGCTCACCGGGTCGCTGCTGCGCCGGCACGGCGCGATATCGCCGGAGGCGGAGCAACTTCTGCAGCAGGCGTACGATCAATTGGGTCTAAGTCTGCGGGCGCATGATCGGCTCTTGAAGCTCGCGCGGACGATTGCCGATCTGGAGGATCAGGATGCAATCGGAGCCGCCCATGTCGCGGAAGCCATTCAATACCGCTCGCTCGATCGGCGCAAGGAGGAGTAACGAAGCATACGCCTTTCCCGGGGGGAACATCATAGGAGAGACGACCGTCTCATCGATTAAAATGCATTGCGGAACACCGTAATGTCCGGAGGAAAAGAAGGGGCGCGACCCAAGGCAACCGCGACAGCGTCGAAGCGGATTTCCGCTTCATGGAGCCGGTAACGGTTCACGTACACTTCGGCCACGGCTCTAACCTTGTGCTGCTTCCGCCAGTCAATGGCTTCGGCAGCCTCCTCCGCCCCGGCAGTGCCGTACCGGCTGCGCACCTCGACGAAAACCCAACAATTGCCGTCGCGTGCGACGATGTCAATTTCGCCTATGGGGCAGCGCCAGTTCCTGTGAATAATGCGATAGCCGAGCGCTTGAAGCTGCTCGGCTGCCAGCCGTTCCGCGACCGCCCCCTTCTCCTTCCGGTTGAGGCCGCCGCTCCGTCTTTTCCCGGTCTGCTTATCCTGCATAAAGCTCCCCGCGCCGCGGCGGAACTCATTCATGACGATTCCATCCTTTCTCGGCCCGTTGATCGGTCCGGTAGATGAAGGTCAGCACTTCCGCCACCAGATGATACAGCTCGGCCGGAATCTGCTGGTCGATGTCCAGCTTGGAGAGCACCTCCACCAAAGAGGCGTCCTCCTGGATCGGCACGCCGCTCTCCTTCGCCTTCTCCAATATTTGTTCGGCCAGCTGCCCCTGCCCTTTGGCGACGACAACCGGCGCCTCATGCTGCTCCGGCTTGTAGGACAGCGCGACCGCCGTCTTCCGTTGATAGCGCCCGGTTGTCCGGGATGATGCTTCCGGGTCTTTCATATTTTAATATCTACCCCTTTGTACGGCTGAAGCGCATAATCGTCCATATCAATCCCGGTCCGGTTCTTTGGCTCGTCCGTCTTCGTCTCCGGCATCGGCAAAATGCGGAACGCCGATAACTGATATCCGATCCGATTCATCGCTTCCTCCACCTCGCCGCGGAACCCGCCCAGCCATTCACCGATGCCCTCATTCGCTTGATGAATATGTAGCGCCACGGCCCGCTCTACGACCTGAACGTCGACGAGCGTCCGTCCCAGCGCCTTCATGTTCAGATCGAACCAGAGGCGGCAGTTGTCCGACTCCAGCTCGCCGCGGCGGCTCTGCCGCGACTGGATATGGACGGCAGCCGTCTGCTGGCCGTCCGGCGTCACGAGCGGCACGAACAGGGTGACATGCGTGAACGGCGCTTGCCGATCGCTTGTCAACAGCAGCTGCTGGCCGGTAATCTGATGGACCAGCTGCTGTGCCGCCTCGCGAACTGCCGGCGGCAGCGTCTCGCTCTGGAGGAGCTGAAGCAGCGCGCTCTTCAGCGACTCCGCCGGCGCGGCGGTCGCCTGCGCCGCGCTCTGCTGCGGCTGCGCCTGAGCCGCTTCCGGCGCTGTGGCGGCCGCGGCACGCGCTGCGGCTCCGGGCTCTGCGGCCGGAGCCTGCCCCGGCGTGCCGCCCGGCGCGGGCGTGTGCGGCGCTTGAGGGCGCGCAGCCGCCTCCGGCGGCGCAGGCGTTCCCGGCATCGCCGGAGCCTGCGCCGCTGTATCGGCCGCGCCAGCCGCTGGCGGCGCGGCTGAGCCGGGTTGCGGCCGGACGGCGGTGCTCTCCGCTGCCGCGCCGTGTCCCGGGACGCCTTCGCCTTGCGGCGTCCCGCTCCCTGCGGCCGTCATCTCCAGGACGGCCGCGCGATGCACCTGCTGCTCATGCGGCACGCCGAGCAGTTGGAGAAGGCGCCCAATCCAGGCGCCTCCTCCCGCGGCGGGTGCCTGGGCGAGCCCACTGGCGGCCGTTGCCGTCCCGCCAGGAGCGCTTTCGCCTCCCGCAGCAGCGGTGCCCGTTGATGCCGTAGGCCCTGCCGCTCCAGATGCCGCTGGCGAAGCGCCTGTGCCCGCCTGCCCGGCATCGGGTCTGCTGCCCGCGCTCGCGGCGGCATTCCCTGCCAACGAGCTGCCCGTGGCGGATTGACCCGCAGCTGAAGCCGCGGCCGGCGACGCCGGGTTCCCTCCCGCGGTGGCCGGAGCTGGGGCTTGGCTGCTTGGCCCGGCACCGGAAGCGGAATCCATGCGCGGTAGCGACGCCATTATGTCGCGAACCAGCGCCTGTGCTTCCCGAAGCGGAGCAGCCCAAGGAGCTGTCCCGCCCGCCGTTCCTCCTGCGCTCCGGGCGAGCGCAGCCTCGCCCGTACGCTGAAAGCCGGCAAGCAGATCATTGAGCGGCTTGCCGAACATCGCCTGCTGCAGGCCGCGCAGCGTCTCACCGCTCAACGGCAGTTGGCGGCGCAAGGCAAGACCCGCCGCCTGCATCCATTGCTCGGCCGGAACGGCTGGCGGCTTAGCCGCCAGCGCCTGCGCCAACCGCGATGCAAGCTCCTTCGTCAGCGGCAGACCGCCCTTTTGCAGCTCGTGCAGCAGTCTTCTAGCCCAACCTTCGTCCGGAAGACCGGATTGCTTCAGCGCTTCCTCTATTGAAGGGAGCTGAGCGAACGCCGGACCGTCAGCCGCCTTCAGCATAATCATGCCGTCCGCCTGCTGACCCTGCACCTGAAGCCAAGCCGTCTGTCCCGGGCGCATTGGCGTATCCAGCACAGCACGTACCGGCACCCCGTTAATTTGAATGACGGCCTCGCGCCCGTTCTCGGCCACGCTGGCGACGGTGCCGCGCACCACCTGGCCGCTTTTCAATTCCAACGTCCGCTGCTCGCCGGGTCTCGCCTCCCCAACCAAGCCGCGCACCATCTGGGAAATATTCACTGGCCAACCCCCGTTCCTTAAGAACAATATATTTCTATATCGGCAAACTCAGGCCGTAATATAAGCCAGACCAGATCCCTATAATCGCAAATCCCTAGAACAGGCTCAACTGCTCTTCCTCCGGGAAGAGCGACTTCAGGAACGACTTGCGGTGCATCGGTGTCGGTCCGAGCCGCTCCAGCTGCTCTCGATGCAGCTTCGTTGCATATCCTTTATGTACGGCAATGCCATAGTCAGGGTAGAGCTCGTCCCACAAGCCAGCGCACAGCCGATCGCGCGTTACCTTGGCGACAATCGAAGCCGCAGCGATAGATTGGCTGTTCGCGTCCCCTTTCACAATCGCTTCCTGCGGCAGCGGGCAATCAATCCGCTCCGCGTCGATTAGCAGCATGTCTGGTCGGACGCCGAGCCCATCGACGGCCTGCTTCATGGCCAGGCGAGAAGCCTGCTTAATATTGATGCGATCAATGGTCGACACGTCGACCTGCGCGACAGACCAAGCGACTGCGCATTCCGTGATCTCTTCGTAGAGCGCCTCCCGCTTTTTGGCCGATAGCTTCTTCGAATCATTTATCCCCTCAATCACGATACCCGCAGGAAGTATGACCGCCGCCGCAACCACATCGCCGAACAGGCAGCCCCGCCCGACCTCATCAATACCGGCCACATACTGAAGCCCTTCCTCCCATAACCGCTTCTCCCATGCGGTCAGATCAATCGCTTCCGCCTCTGGTTCCGCTGTCTTGCGTTGCCCCATAACCTATCCCCTCTTCCTGCACTTCACTCGCCTGTTTTTCCTTTAGTTTCCATCATCCGTCCCGCTTGGCAGAGCTCCCCGATACGAGTGCTTTTTCACATCTATCTATACGCCAAATAACGACATATGTTCTGCATATGGAACAACATGTCATTTTGTGCCGAATTCGGACTAGCGTGTTTCACCTTCATGCGAATGGCACCAATTTTTGTGTAGCTGTGAGCAGCCATGATTCCTGCTCTTTTCGCCAGTCTCCCCTCTGATCAGGTTGAACCGAATCTTCTACTCCCATCCTTTTCATCAATATCCCTTTCGGTCAGTCTATCTCATACGCCCTTCTTTGAAATTCATTAACCATAAGCGATTATCCGAATGGACTGAAGCTCAAGAACAGCCTTCTGAGCTAAGGGTACGGGTACGAGAAGATCTCCGGGCCTTCCTGACCGGATGGGAGAATGCTCATAAGAGCCCACACACGCTCAGTTCCCTGACCCAATGGGAGAGTGTCATAAGACCCTCCACACATACGCATTCCCTGCCCCAATGGGAGATTGCCCATAAGAGCCCACACACATACGCATTCCCTGACCCAATGGGAGAGTGCTCATAAGAGCCCACACATACGCATTCCCTGACCCGATGGGAGAGTGCTCATAAGCCCCCCCCCCCACATATACACATTCCCTGACCCGATGGGAGAGTGCTCATAAGAGCCTGTACACATGGAGTTCACCCTTGACTGATTGGAAAATGGCTTCTATGCCATACGCTAGTTTTTGATGCGGTTGACCGGCAGGGAAAATGCAGTAGAGACAGAAAATGTGTCACAGATCAAAAAAACGCCGCGCGTCCGATGAATCGGCGCATACGGCGTTCTCCCGTTCAATTCCCGTTCTCATTGACGAGGAAGGAATACGGCTCCTCGAGCGTAATCCGGCCCAGCTTGCCTCCGCGCAGATCCCGCAAGATGAGGCTTGACGCTTTCTCCAGATCGACGCGTCCGCCAGCCATCAGACATCCGCGCTTGCGGCCGATCGCTTCCATTATCTCGACAATCTCATCTTGTTCCCGGCCGCCTTCCGGCGGAATATCGAGGCCGTAACGTTCATTGAGACGCTCCCGGTACTGATCGGCCAGTTGCTTGAGCGAATAGAACGCGATGTCTTCGACGTTCAATATTTCATCCTTGATCGCTCCGGTCGCCGCAAGCCGATAGCCGACTTCCTGGTCCTCGAACTTGGGCCACAAAATACCCGGGGTATCGAGCAGCTCCATTTCAGAGCCGACCTTAATCCACTGCTGTCCCTTGGTGACCCCTGGGCGATCGCCGGTCGCGGCCACGCTTCGGCCAGCCAGCTTGTTGATGAGTGTCGATTTGCCGACATTCGGGATGCCGACGATAAGCGCGCGCACCGGTCGCGGCTTCATTCCCTTTGCGAGCTGGCGCTGAATTTTCTCTTCCAGCAGCTTCCGGGCTTCGCCAGGTATCTGGGCGACATTCGTCCCCGTCGAGGCGTCGATCGCCAGGGCCGCATGCCCTTCGCCGCGGAACGCCTGCAGCCAGCGCGCATTCATCTCCGGATCGGCGAGATCCGCCTTGTTCAATAAAATGAGCCGCGGCTTATTTTGCAAAATGTCGCCAATCATCGGATTGCGGCTGGACATGGGCAACCGCGCGTCCAATAGTTCGATGGCGACATCAATGAGCTTGAGCTTCTCCTGGATCTGCCGCCGGGCGCGCGTCATATGCCCGGGGAACCATTGGATAGTCATCGGCATCCACCTCCTGATGATTCAGTTCCTGCCTGTCTAATGGTGTTGTACGAGCTTCGCATGTGATGGCGGCCAGAAAATAACATCCGCTCTTCCGATGACGTCCTTCAGCGAAATAAATCCAAGCATGCGGCTGTCCGTGCTGTTGTTCCGGTGATCCCCCATAACGAAAATGTGCCCTTCCGGCACCGTGTTCTTTTGAATCAGATCATTCGGGAAATCGCGGTCATTGTACAGCTCGCCATTTTTATGAGCTTCGTCCAGCGCTTCTTGTATGTAAGGTTCTTCAACCTTATTGCCATTGACGTACAGATCGTCGCCGCGGTACTCAATCGTATCCCCGGCCACGCCGATAACCCGCTTAATCAAATCGCGATTCTCCTCCGGTACGTGGAAGACGACCACTTCCCCGCGCTTCGGCTCGCGGAAATCATACAGTACTTTATTCACAATAAGTCGCTCGCCCGTCCAGAAATTCGGTTCCATAGAAGGGCCGTCTACGATAAACGGAGCAAACAAAAGCCATCGCACGATGACGACGAGCACAACGGCAATCGCAATCGCTTTCACCCACTCCAGTAGCTCGTTTTTCGCTTGCGGCTTTTTGGTTGGCGGCTCTTCCGCCGCATTCGGTTGCATCATTTGGTCGTGTTGATCCATCGGCAGTGCCCCGCTTTCCTCGAATTGCTGCTATGCAGTCATATCATACGCTATCGATAGGCGAACATGCAAGCTTTGGCCACTCACGTGGAATAAAATAGCAAAAGGGACTTGCAGTCAAGCAAGCCCCCGGTTCCTTAACGGATTTCTTTGATTCTCGCTGCTTTACCGCGAAGATTGCGAAGATAATAAAGCTTCGCACGACGCACTTTACCACGGCGAGCCACTTCGATTCTATCGATTTTAGGCGTATGAAGCGGGAACGTACGCTCAACACCTACCCCGTAAGAAATCTTACGAACGGTGAATGTTTCGCTGATTCCGCCGCCACGACGCTTAATGACCACACCTTCGAACAACTGGACACGCTCGCGGGATCCCTCGATAACTTTTACATATACTTTCAAAGTATCGCCGGGACGAAAGCTAGGAATATCCTTGCGAAGCTGGTCTTGCGTAATTGCTTGAACGATATTCATCTTGGACTCCCTCCTTCCACACAGGTGTTCATACATCTCGGGAGCGCCCCATGCGCTCGACCTCATCGAATATAGAGGACCACCGTATTCCAAACAACAGAAGTAATTCTATCATACCGTCCAACCAATTACAAGAAAATAATTTATGTATTCAGGTTATTTTCAGCCTGTCTGCGCAAACGCGTCTTGTCCGGCACACGGGGTCATTATTCAGTATGATCCGTTTTCCCGTAAATAAACCCCTTCAACCCGCTCTCTTGCTCTCTGTCTTGCTTCAAGGCTCGAATTGAACGAGCGAAGACCACTTTCTTCATCAAGAAGAACATACCCGGAAGAGAAAGTGGTCTTGCTTGGACGGATTAACGGCCAGAAGGGGCCAAGGAAAGCCGCATCAAGGCTTCGCTTCCTTCCAATAATCATAGGCATGCACCGCATTGCCGATATAAGCGGTGAACTCGCCTAATAGCTCAGGCAGGAGAGAGAGCTGCTTCTCCATCTCGGCGCTGCCTTTGTCGAAAAAGGAAATATGGCCGCCTTCCGGACTCCGCTTCATCTCGACGGTGACGATGAGCGGCTTTCCGTGCCGATCGGCCATCCGCATCTCTTCGCGGACAACGGCCGCAATGCCGTTCGAGCCGTCGGCCGTGTTGCGGAACGCCATCAGCGATACATGATCCATCGTCCGGATCATCCACTCGCTGACCGACAGATCCGGCTCGTCAGAGAGATGGGTCCGATCCAGCCACACCGCCAAATCGATGCTCGTCTCCAAATTCGAATTCCGCTTCGTCTCCTCCACGAACATCTTCATGTTGGCTGTCCATTGGCGCAGCACCTCGTCCTTTCGGCTCGACCAATCCGGGATCACATACGGTTCGACATCCAGATGGATGCCGTGGAAGCGCTCATCGGCTTCCGCCGCGCGGTTATACTTCTTCACATAGTCGATCAGCCTGCGAATCCGCGGCGCATTCTCCTGCAGCGCCCAGCCGGGGTGGCCCCCCATGGCGTGCATCTCGATGCCCGCCTCATGAGCCTTCTTCACGAGAGGGCGGTAGACGTCGTACGGCTGCTCCAGATCCAACCGAACGTAAAGCAGATTGACGCCTTTGTCCCGGGCAAAGGCAATGATCTGGTCAGGCTGGTGAATCGCCAGCTCGGCCCGCCAAATATAGGTTCCGACAATCGGCTTGACGCGTTCAATCAGTGAAGCGTCCGGGACCCAATCGGGCTCCGGAGCGGGTTCGGGCTGTCCCGGGCCGGGGTTCGGTTCCGGTTCAGGCTTGTTCCCGGGATCGGGCTCTGGATCTAGCTCTGGGCCAGGATCGGGCTCCGGCTTTGGTTCCGGATCCGCCGGATCGGGCACATCCGGCTGCTGCGCCATCAGGTCGTACCAATAGCGGTAATCGTGTACGGCGGTTCCTCCAAAGGAAGGATGTCCCGCCAGCGAAGCGCCGAGCTGCTTCAAAGCATCGGCCATGGCCGCGGCCCCTTGATTGGCGAAGGTCGTATGCTCCTCGCCCGGCATCGGCTTGGCGTTGATCCCGACCAATACCTTCGTGCCAAGCCGATCCCCGATAGCCATCTCCTCGCGAATGAGGGCCAGGATCCCATTCCCTCCTTCCAGCTCGTGACGATACGCCATCAGCGTCGTGGAATCAAAGCGCTTCATGACCGATTCCGCCAAAGAAGCCTCCGACGAATCTGTTCCGGCGAAGCCGTCGAACCATACCGGGATATCCACGCCGAACTCGAGATTGCCTGTCTTCCGTCCGGCTTCCAGGAAGACGTCGAGGTTATCCATCCACCCATCTATAATCTCGCTCGGGTCCTCTTGCCATTGCGGAAGCACATACGGCTCGATATCAAGGTGGATTCCCCGGAACCGCTCCTCTTCCGCAGCTTCTGCATTATAATGTTGGATTTTGTGCAGAAAAGCCAACATCCGCTCGCGGTATTCCGGCAGCGCCCATGCCGGATCGCCCGCCAGCGCGTGCACTTCAATGCCTTCCTGGGCGGCCTCCCGCACGAATTGGCGGTATGCCGATTCCGGAACATCCGGGTGGATATGCAGGTACAGTACATCAATCCGATTATTTTTGGCAAAAGATAATAATTGCTTCGGCTCCGAAACGATGCGCTCGGCCTGCCATACCCATGTCGCCTGCTGCGGTTCGTTAGCTTGCTTGAACCCGGCCATCAGGGCGGCAGATACGAGAAGCAGCAGCAGACCAGCCCGAGATGCGAGTCTGTTCATACGTATCTCCTCCATTCCTTCCGGCAGTCACGGCGGCAGGCCGCAGGATCGTCATACCGGTTCGATAACAGCTTTTCCCGACAGTTTACGGCGTGTACGCGCTTGTTCAAAATGTGTCTCATCCCTCCTGTCTGGTACAGTCCTCGCCAACGAAGACATGAAAAGGCCTGTTCCTGGCGAAAAATGCCGGTTGGACAGGTCTTTTTTATTATAAAGGTGGCAAACCGGTAAATATATGTGAAAAAGGGCCCGTTTTCCCCGGATGTCCTCCGGGTGAAAACCAGCCCTTTTTTATGAACCGGAAGTACCGGATAACCGAAACTCCCCCAGCCGTTCGTACATCGGCGCCGCCTGCATATGCGTCCGGAACAGACAGAACCGGTCCGCCGTCCATTCCGCCGCGCCGCTCGTATCCGCCTCCAGCATGCTCCGGTCCCATGGCGCAGTGCCCTTATACTTGCGGGCCAACGTAATATGGGGCCGGTACGGCCTCGCTTCCGGCATGAAGCCGAGCGGTGCGGTCGTCTCCAGAATCTGATGATGCAGTTCATGAAGCCTGTCGATATCTCCGGCGACGGCGGCCCATAGGACTCGCGGCGATTCGGGGAGGCCGAATGTGCCCCAACCGCCCAAGGCCAGCCGGAACGGCGCGCTGCGGGCCGCCGTCCGGTTCAACCCTTCCAGCAGCGGCCCCAGCTTCGACTCCGGAGTGTCGCCAAGAAATTGCAGCGTGATATGGTAATCCGCAGGATGAACCCAGCGTGAAAATGTCCAATGGCTCCGGGATTGCTTCGCCCAGTTATCGAGAGCCGCGCTGGCAGGCTCGCCCAGCGGCACGCCGATAAACAGCCGCATCTTGTTCTCCGTATCCGCCATCATCTGTCACTTCGCCTCCGTCTTATGCGCCGCTTTGAACGACGTTGGATTGAATCCGGTACTATTTTTGAACAAGCGAGAGAAATAATATACATCCAGTCCAACCGCATCGGCCACTTCGGTTACCGTCAACGCCGTCGTGAGCAGCAGCTGCTTCGCCCGCTCGATTTTCATCCGGTTCATATATTGAACCGGCGACTCCCCCATATGCTCCCGGAACAACGTAATGAAGTAATTCGGGTGAAAATGGACCCGTTCCGCCAACTGCTGTACATTCAGCCGCTCCGACAGATGCTCGTGCATCATCTGCAGGGCCAGATTCAGCTTGTCCAAGGTCTGGGACGAAGGCAGATCGATGCGTTCCAGACCCGCCGTCCGGAAGTACAAGCTGAGCAGCTCGATAAGCATCGCCTGTTTGTTCAGCTCCGCCGTCCAGTCTCCGCCCGCATGGCACCGGATAAGCCGTTCGAAATGGCTCTCCGCCTCCCGGAACACATCTTCCGGCAATGTAAGGCAGTACGGAATCCGCATCGATTGGAACAAATGGCGTTCGCCCATCAAGGCGGTGAAGTGGCACCAATATTTTTCATATGTACGAGCGCTTATCGTTCCATAGGACTGAAGGACGCGGGCTGGCATGATGACCATTTGGCCAGGTCCGGGATTATAGGCCGTTCCGTCGATCACGATTCGCCCTTCTCCGCTTCGTATGAGATACATCCGGTTGAATTCCGGCACAAAATCCGATTCGCGCCAGCCGGGATTGCATTTCGTATAATATGCGTCGGTCACGCTCAGCCGCACATTGGCCAGATAGCGCTGCAGCAGCTCCGGCTTTCCCATGCTTGCATGCTCCATTCCATGATCTTAATTTTGTCCAAAAACGAATGAATTCTCTCTATCTTCATTATAACCGCTCCATCGTACAATGGGGACAAATAAGGGCAAAGGAGAGACACACGATGACGTTAACCGCACGCGAGCAGCGTATACAATGGTTCAATCACGATCGCTTCGGCATGTTTATCCATTGGGGATTATATGCGATTCCCGCCCGAGGCGAATGGGTTCGCAGCTTCGAGCGCATTTCGGTCGAGGATTACGAGAAATATTTCAACAGCTTCAATCCGGTAAATTACGATCCGAAGGCATGGGCCAAGGCCGCCAAAGCGGCAGGCATGAAATACGCGGTCATGACGACCAAGCATCATGACGGCTTCTGCCTATTCGACAGCGCTCTCACCGACTATAAAGCGACGAATACGCCGGCGGGCCGCGATCTGATTCGCGAATATGCAGATGCTTTCCGTGCCGAAGGAATCAAGGTCGGCTTCTATTACTCGATTATTGATTGGCATCATCCGGACTACCCGGCCTATGGCGATCGCCAGCATCCGATGCGGGACAACGCGGAGTTCAAGGATCGCCCGCAAGACTTCAACCGCTATCTCGATTATATGCACGGCCAGGTGAAGGAGCTGCTGACCAACTACGGGACGATCGACGTGCTGTGGTTCGATTTCTCTTACGAGGAGATGACCGGGGAAAAATGGAAGGCGAGCGAGCTGGTGAAGATGATTCGCGAGCTGCAGCCGAATGTGTTGATCGATAACCGGTTGGGCGGCAACATCAAGGCCCGCGAGCCGGAAATCTATGCGGGCGATTTCGCTTCGCCGGAGCAGCTCCTGCCGCCGCATGGCATCGTCAACGAGGACGGGAAGCCGATTCCATGGGAAGCGTGCATTACGCTGAATCATCATTGGGGCTATCACGCGCATGACCGCGACTACAAGACGCCGAAGCAGGTGGTTCGCGGCCTCGTCGAATGCGTGAGCAAGAACGGGAACATGCTGCTGAATGTCGGTCCGAATGCGAAGGGCGAGATTCCGCAGCTATCGCTTGACGTGCTGACGGAAGTCGGAGCCTGGATGCGGGCGAACGGCGACAGCATCTATGGCTGCGGGGCGGCAGCCCTGAGCAAGCCGGAATGGGGACGGTACACGCAAAAAGGCAATAAGCTGTACGCGCATATTTTGGATCGGGGCATCGGCCCGATCGCGCTGCAGGGCTTGAATGGCCGCGTAAAGGAAGCGCGCTTGCTGGCCGACGGCGCCGAGGTCAACATCCAGACGCCGTGGAATGCGGTCGACTATCCGGATTATCTGTTCATTAATATTCCGACGGCCCAGCTCCCGGACGACGTCGATACCGTCATCGAGCTGACGCTGGAGGATGGCGAATAAGAAAAGACCGCTGGAGGCGTTCTCCAGCGGTCTGTTTGTTGTATTGCGTTGTAATTACTTGGGAGTTTGATTTCTGTATTTTCTGAAATCGTAGGTTTCTTTTTCGACATTCAATGTCTTCCCGTTGATGACAAGATGAGTGTCATCGAGCCATTCCATCTTTGCCTTATCGATGTGATAATCCCAATAAATATTTTTGCGGCTTCCTTTTTTATTGTTCAATCATTCGCCGCGAATGGCAAAGCCTCCGGTAGCCCCTCCCGCATTGACGAGATAGGCGTTCAGCGTATACGTATTGTCAGGCGATGTGGAAGTTGCAATTAAGTCGCCTTTCGGTAATATCAGTAGAGTAAAACTGCTGAGGTATATATGAATAGCTACGAGGCATACGACAGATAACGTGATCCACAGGCCCCATCTTCTTTTCTTTTTCATTTATGCGCCACGTCCCGTAGATCAGATTAGTAGCCGCTATCGTATAGAGCAAAACGTCCCAGAAACAAATGCGGCAAATCCTCCGCCCGCCAACAACTCAGTTTCAGAAAATCTGGAGCTTTTCCGACATAACCGTAATGTAAATTCCCTAAGTACTCGCCAGTAACAATTTTCCTTCTAAAAGGATACTTTGTGCCAGTTCCGTATGTAAGTTTATAATCCCATGGACCCTCCCCACCTTACTTTATGATACCGCCATCCATATGCGGTATTTTTGTCTCCCAGCAAAGTCTTCGAGAACTTCTCATATGCATCAAGACAGGGCGGATTAGGCAGAGTGCGGATACTTTGTAAATAACGTGTGCGTGTCTATGAAATCAAAGATAAGGCAAGGAATTACATTCGACAAACATTCCGTGGTACTCATGTATATAACGGTTCCGCAATTTTTTTCATTTTTTCCGTATCAATTGTTCAAAAATAGAGACAGTTTGCCGATATAGAGAGTACAAGGAACATTACAGTTTCTTGGAAATCATATCAGGGAGTGATTGATATGACAATATTCATCGCAGTATTGGAATTCATTGGCGCCATTATTCCTCCGTTGATCGATCTGCTGAAGATGTTCGCAGCTTGACGCGGGCGAGCCGCAAGTTACTCCCACATCGAAGCCCCTGAACTTTGGCAACCATGCCTTGGTTCACGGGCTTTTCCTGCATGCGGTCGCTCCTGTGAAGCCAGGAGTATCGCAAAAAGAGCACATCCTCGGGAAGTGCTCTTCTGCGCTAGTTCTTATTTGCTTCATTGTCCTGCCGTTCCGCGATGATGCGCTCCAGCAGCTTGCGATCCGCTTCGTCGAGCTCGATGGATTCGAGCAGATCCGGACGCCGTTCCACGGTGCGCCGCAAGGACTGCTCTTTGCGCCACTGCTCCACCTTCGCATGATGGCCGCTCACCAGCACGTCCGGCACCGTCCAGCCGCGGAACTCAGCCGGCCGCGTATAATGCGGATATTCCAGCAGGCCGGTGCTGAAAGAATCCGTCACCGCCGAAGACTCATTGCCGAGCACGCCCGGCAGAAGGCGAACGACGGAATCGGTGACGACCATTGCCGGCAGCTCGCCGCCGGTCAGCACATAATCGCCGATCGAGAGCTCGTCGGTAACGAGATGCTCGCGGATTCGCTCATCGTAGCCTTCGTAATGGCCGCAGACTAAAATCAGATGCGATTCCCGCGCCAGCTCCTCCGCCTTCGCCTGGGTGAACGGCTCGCCTTGCGGACACATCAAGATGACCCGCGGGCGCTTACGTTCCTGACGGTTCGGGTCATTCGGCCCGTCCGCTGCCCCGGCTTGCCCTTCCTGCGGAAGCGGCGCCCGCTCCGCCTCCGCCTGCGCGATTACCGCTTCAACGGCCGCGAAGATCGGCTCGGGCTTCAGCACCATGCCCCCGCCGCCGCCGTACGGATAATCGTCCACCGTCTGATGCTTGTTCCCGGAATAATCGCGGAAGTTGACCGCATTCAAGGTGACAAGCCCTTTCTCCTGCGCTTTCCCCAAAATGCTCGAGCGGAACACGCCCTCGCACATCTCCGGAAAGATTGTCAATACATCGATGCGCATTACAGAAGCCCCTCCATCAGATGGACCTTCACCAGCTTGCCGGGAATATCGACATCGAGGATGACATCCGGAATCGCCGGAAGCAGAATCGATTTGCCCTTCGCAGGCTTGACGACCCATACATCGTTCGCTCCGGGGGCCAGAATTTCGCTAATCACGCCCAGTTCCTTCTCTTCGTCGGTGACGACGCGGCAGCCGATAATCTCATGATAGTAGTATTCGTTCTCCGGCAGTTCCTTCTGCTGATCGGCGGTCACATAGAGGCTCCAGCCCTTATAACGCTCCACGTCATTGATGTTGTCGAAATTTTTGAATTTGACAATGTAGACATTTTTCTGCGGCCGCGCGCGTTCCACGGTGACCGTGAGCGACTCCTTCGTCTCCGGGTGCTGCAAAATCAGCTCGCTGCCCGAGGCGAAACGCTCCTCCGGGAAGTCGGTGCTTGCCAATATTTTGGCATCGCCGCGAATACCGTGCGTATTGACCAGCTTGCCGACGGTATACAATTGTTCAGACATCTCGTCTCGATCCTCCTGCTATTACGGGTATGCCTAAAGGTACTTCAACAAGCATTATAAGTGTATCACAACTGCTTCATCTATACGAAAAAGGGTTAGGATCTCATCCTAACCCGATTCGTCATGATTAAGAAATAATGTCTACGGCAACCCTTTTTGGAAGCGTAACGGCTGCCGATGTGACGACCGTGCGAAGCGCCTTGGCAATTCGACCTTGCTTCCCGATTACCTTCCCGACATCGTCAGGATGGACGTGAAGCTCATATACAATGATATGGTCTTTCTCCACGGCCTTCACACGGACCTCCTCCGGATGATCGACCAAAGCGCGTGCGATAACATACACTAACTCTTCCATTCGCGACCCTCCGAACGGTTAGATTACTTCTGGTATTTTTGCTCATGGAACTTCTTCATGACGCCAGCTTGGCTAAGCAAGTTGCGAACGGTGTCAGAAGCTTGTGCCCCTGTTTGCAGCCATTTCAACGCTTTTTCTTCGTCGATGTTAACGACTGCCGGTTGAGCTACCGGATTGTAGTAACCGATTTCCTCGATGAATCGACCATCACGCGGAGAGCGGGAGTCAGATACAACGACACGATAGAACGGAGCTTTATGAGCACCGATACGTTTCAGACGGATACGTACTGCCACGACTTTCACCTCCTTAACGGAATTCGGTTCGTTATGGGGAACCGGCCCTATGCATCAGCGGAAAGGAAATCTCATTCCTTTGCCGGCCTTGCTCTTCAAATTCTTCATCATCTTCGGACCTTTCGGCCCCATCATCTCGGTGAACTGCTTCATCATCCGGCGCATCTCGTCGAACTGCTTAATCAGCCGGTTGACGTCGGCCAGCGATGTTCCGCTGCCTGCAGCGATCCGCTTGCGCCGGCTATGATTGATAAGATCGGGATCTTGCCGCTCCTCATTCGTCATCGAGCGCACAATCGCCTCGATCCGGCCCATCTGGCGTTCATCCACCTTCAGATTGGCCGTCTGCTTCATCTTGTTCATGCCCGGAATCATGTCCAAAATCTGATCGATCGGGCCGAGCTTCTTCACCTGCTGCATCTGCTCCAGGAAATCGTCGAACGTAAATGCGGCATTGCGCATTTTCATCTCCATTTCCTTCGCCTTGTCCGCATCGATGTTCGCCTGCGCCTTCTCGATAAGCGACAGCATGTCCCCCATGCCGAGAATCCGGGAAGCCATCCGCTCCGGATGGAACGGCTCAAGCGCATCGATCTTCTCGCCGAGAGCGGCGAACTTGATCGGACAGCCTGTCACGGCCTTGACCGACAGCGCCGCGCCGCCGCGCGTATCGCCGTCCAGCTTCGTCAGCACGACGCCGGTAAGCGCCAATTGCTGGTTGAAGCTCTCCGCGACATTGACCGCATCCTGACCGGTCATCGCATCGACGACGAGCAGAACTTCGTCCGGATTCACTGTCGCGTGAATCTGCTTCAGTTCCTCCATCAGCGCCTCATCGATATGCAAGCGGCCCGCCGTATCGACGATCACATAGTCGAGATGATTGGCGCGCGCATGCTCCATCGCCTGGCGCGCAATCTCTACCGGACTGACCTGATCGCCCAGGGAGAAGACCGGCACATTAATCTGCGCGCCGAGCACCTCCAGCTGCTTGATGGCGGCTGGCCGATAAATGTCGGCCGCGACCAGCAGCGGCTTATGGTTCTGCTTCTGCAGCAGCTTCGCCAGCTTCCCGGACGTGGTCGTCTTCCCGGCGCCTTGCAAGCCGGCCATCATGATGACCGTCGGCGGCTTGTTCGCCTTGGCCAGCTTGGCGGCCGTTCCGCCCATCAGCTCGGTCAGCTCCTTGTTGACGATGTCAACGATGACCATGCCCGGCGTGAAGCTCTTCATCACTTCCTGGCCGACCGCCTTCTCCTTCACCTTATTGATGAATTCCTTGACGACCTTGAAGTTGACGTCGGCCTCCAGCAGCGCTAGGCGCACCTCGCGCATCGCTTCGTTGACGTCGTCTTCGGTTACTTTCCCTTTGCCGCGCAGCTTGCCGAAGACATTCTGCAGCCGGCTCGTTAGTCCTTCAAATGCCATTCCTATTCACCCCGTTCCCTTAATCCAACGCCTGCAGTTCACGGATAATCTTCTGCAGTTCCGCACGCTGCGGGTCGGGCATACCCAATATCTCATTCAACTCGTCGCGCAGCGCATCCAGCAGCTGCTTCCGGCGTTCATACTTCGCTACCAATCCGAGCTTGCTCTCATAGGAGCCGAGCGTCTGCTCCGCCCGCTTAATATGTTCATACACCGCCTGGCGGCTAATGCCGAATTCAGCGGCGATCTCGCCTAATGAAAAATCGTCTTGAAAATAACATTTCAGGAACGTCTGCTGCTTCTCCGTCAAGAGAGGTTCGTAGAAATCGAACAGCATATTGACGCGGTTCGTCTTCTCCAGAACATGTTCCTCGTTCATCCGGGCCACTCCTTTCGTCAAGGAAAAAACCTTTACAGCCCATCAACGTTCCTAATCATATCCGAATCCGGCGGCCATGTCAAGGGATTAACCTTAACATTCGCACATTTCTTTTTTTGCATATTGACCGTGACGTTACGTCACGCTTTATAGTAAGGCATGAAGGGAGCGATGAAGCAATGGCCTACACCGTAAACGAAGTAGCGAAGCTGTCCGGCGTCACGATTCGGACATTGCGGTATTACGATCAGATCGGACTGCTGAAGCCGGCCTATGTTGGGGACAATGGCTACCGCTATTATGAAAAAGATCAGCTGCGGCGGCTGCAGCATATTTTGTTTTTCCGGGAGCTGGATCTCCCGTTGACGGACATTCAGGCCTTGATGCAGTCGGATAACTTCGATCAAAAAGCAGCCCTCCGGCAGCACCACCAGTTGCTTACCGAGCGAATCGAGCGTCTGCAGCGGCTGGTGGCCACGCTGGATCGCACGATACAAAACACGGAAGGAGAGCAAGCCATGAACGCAGAGCAATGGTTTGACGGATTTGACCGAAGCAAGCAAGAGAAATATGTAGAGGAATTGAAGGAAAGATACGGGGCAGGCGCGGAGCGCGGTATCCGGGAGAGCGAGGAGCGCACCAAGTCCTGGTCGCGCAGCGAATGGCAGGATGTGCAGCAGGAGTCCGAACGCATTCACGAGCGGATCGCCGATCTCATTCGCGAGGGTTGTCCGCCGGATAGCGGCCCGATTCAGGAGGTGATCGCCGAGCACTTCCAATGGGTGAGCCGCTTCTACACCCCGACGCGCGAGGTCTATGCCGGCTTGGGCGAATTGTACGTGGATCACGCCGATTTCCGCAAGCTGTACGACCGCTTCCACCCCGCTCTGGCGGAGACGCTGCGCGACGCCATGCGCATTTATGCCGAGCGCCATCTATAGAATCCGCCTTGCAAGCGACGCCATGCCCCGCAAAAATGCGGCCGGCATGGCGTCCTTTTCTAGTAATAGGCCGCGAGCATTCATCCAAGCAGAACATAGCGGTAAATGCATACAAAATGCAGTCCCGCCCCCGCCAGCACGAACAGATGCCAGATCGTATGGTGATAGGGAAGCTTTTCCCAGACAAAGAAGACAATGCCCGCCGTATAGATGATGCCTCCGCATACAAGCAGGACAAGACCTGCCGGCGGCAGCACGGCGGACAGCTCCGGCCAGGCCGCGACGATGAGCCAGCCCATCGCGAGATAACCGAGCGTCGAAATCCATATGTACCGCCCCGTATAGAATCGCTTCCATATAATGCCGGCAATCGCCGTTCCCCAGATGGCCCCCAGCAGCTTCCAGCCGAATTCATTCCGCATATACACAAGCAGAAACGGCGTGCAGTTCCCGCCAATGAATACGTAAATGGACATATGATCCGCCATCGTCAGCCATGTTTTGCGCTCTCCTTCAGGGGCACTGTGCATGATCGCCGATATGGCGAACATCATTACGAGCGTCAGCCCGTACACGCTCGCGCTGACGATATGCCATACCGTGCCATGGCTGATTCCCGCCTCCGCCAGCAGAGCCAACGCGCCGAGGCTGCATACCATTCCGATGCCGTGCGTATAAGCGCTCGCCCTTTCGTCTCTTCGCTTCATCCGTGCCGGCCGATCCATTATTCGGGTTCCCTCCTTGCCGTGTTCTGCCTGCCGCCCGCATCATCTGGGCGGATTACATTATATGCATGCGGGCAGCGGCTGTGAGGAAGCCTCGGATCGCGCAGCCTCTCCCGCGGCATGCCGTTCACGAGAGGGTCTATCGCTCGGAAAATCGGGTTGTCGCTAACGGTTACCCGTGCCGATCCTTGATGAAGCGAATCGCTTCCCGGGTCTGATCCAGATATTGCACCGTCTCGTCATATTGGCGGGAGGCGACGCACATGAACAACACATCGATGATGTGAAGCTGGGCCAACCGCGAGGACGTCGCGGCGCTGCGGAACGTCGCTTCCTTCGTCGCCGAGATGTACAGGTTGATGCGCGCTTCCGCTGCCACCGGCGAATCCCCGTAATGGGTCAGGCTGACCGTCTGGCCCCCCTTCGCATTGGCCAGCTTCAGCAGATCGACTACTTCCAGGGTCTCCCCGGAATAGGAAATGCCGAACACGACATCCTCTTCCGTCATGTTCGCGATATTCATCGCGGCCACATGCAGATCCGTAAACGCCGTGGCCGGCTTGTTAATCCGGAGAAATTTCTGCTGCGCATCCATGCCGATAATCGACGAGGCCCCCACGCCGAAGAAGTGGATGTTCCGCGCCCGGATGAACAGATCGGCCACCGCGGCCATATCGTGAAGATTGACAATCTCCGATGTCTCCCGCAGCGCCTGAATGCTGTTATTCGTCATGGTCGCCAATACCGTGTCGACCTGCTCGTTCGGCTTGATGTCGCGGTACCCTTCGCTCTCCGACTTATTCAAATCTCCGACGATGCGCAGCTTCAATTCTTGAAAGCCCTTTAACTTCAGCGATTTGCATAAGCGGATGACGGCAGCGCTGCTGGCATTGCATTTCTCTCCCAGCTCGGAAGCGGTCAGCGAGATCGCCTCTTCGGGATGCGCCAAAATATATGACGCGATTTTCTTCTCGGACGGCGGCAGCTTGCCCAGCATATCGGACAGCATGATCAGGCCGCCTTTGGTCGGTGAAGCAAACATGGTTGGTTCCCCCTTTCTTTCTTCCCCTTTCATTCCGCGCGGACCCGCGCTCGGATGCTTGTCCGTGCCTGATATCGCATCCTGTTGTCTTCTATCTTACCGTGCGGCGCGGGCGAACGCCATTCCATTCGTATCTGTCCGGCAGGGAGCAGCGGCGGCGATCGAAGACCGCGTTCGTGATCGAGATCAGGTTCGCCGAGGACAAGACTCAAGTGAAAATAATCTCATAGCGCGATAGCGCGACCGGCAAAAGGACGGACACCCGCAGGGCACCCGCGGGCCCGCCCGTCCTCCGCATGCCCCGGCATGCTGGAGCGGCCAGGGAATTCCGTCCACTATCGTCTCGGGCGAACACTGAGGACCGCCGCGCTTCCCGTGCAGCCAAAAGCGCCCGGCCCTATGAATCCCCGCCCCACGACTTCGCCATCAGATCATAGCACTTCCACGGCCGAAAGCCCAGCTTGACGTAAAAATCGACCAGCTCCGTCCAGTCGATGACGAGATGCTTCATCCCGCGCGACTGCAATTCCGCCACGCCTTCCTCGACCAAGGCCAGGCCGTAGCCTTTGCCGCGATAGCGGCTGTCCACGCCGAGCGGGCCGATTCCGCCGAGCGGCTCCGGAACGAGCGGAGCCCAGTACGTATTCTGGACGATGTACGGAGAAGCTGCATCGTTGACGCGGCAGAAGCCGATCATTTCCCCGCTCTCCGTGAACAGACCTAGAAATTCCCGGCCTTCGCCTCCGCGTTCCCAATAGCACTGCGCCTCATAATACCAGCGCCCGGGGAAGCATCTGCGGAAAAAGCGCAGCATTTCCTCCCGGTCGCCGCCTGTCAGCAGTCTCGCCTCGGCGCCTCCGGAGTAGGCCGGCCGAACGGCCGGTTCCTCCTTGACGCTGGCATACAAATCATGTACCTGATATAAGTGGCGGTAGCCTCTCCGTTCCAGCCATGGGCGGGCCGATGCGAGCGCAGCCGGAACGCCGGGGAAATAATGCCATGGATCGCGTCCCATAAAAACCTTATCCGCCCCGGCCGCCTGCAGCGCTTCTTCCGCCAACGCCAACAGCCGGCTTCCCAGCCCGCGCCCCCTCGCCTCGGAACGGACGACCAGCGCCTGAATCCAGCCCCCGCCTTCCCCCAGCTTCATGCCGCGCTCTTCTTCCTGCCATGCTTTCGCTACGACAAATCCGAGCGGCGTTCCATCCGTGTCATGCGCCAGCCATGAACCCGGAGCATAAACATTGACATCTTCAAACGTATTTTGCCGAAGCAGCTCTTCCCGCATCGGAAAATGTTCGCCCAACTCCCGGTTCCACAAGTCAAGCATCGGAACCAGCCACTCGGCCTGCATTGGAATGACATTCATGCACATTCCTCCCGCCTATAATTTATGATGAAAGATTATCTCAACACTTTTTCCGCAAAATAATCAACGATATGCATAACCTGAATCCGGTCATGCGCTTGCTCCCGCTCCACTCCCGCCTTCATCTGCAGCAGACAGCCCGGATTGCTCGTCAAGATAACCGAAGCCTTCGTATCTTCCACCGCCTCCATTCTGGCATCGAGAATCGCGTTCGCCATCTGCGGCTGGACCAGATTATAAATCCCTGCCGAACCGCAGCAAATTTCCGCCCCTTCCAGTTCCACGAACTTCGTATCCGGCATCATGCGCAGCAATCGGCGCGGACTGTCGCCGGCCCGCATCACATTGCGGAGATGGCAAGAATCCTGATACGTCACCGTGACGGAGGAGCCCGATTCCGCGGCCGATGCTGGCTTGGCCGGAGCCGCCAGAGCGTTCCAACGCCCCGAGCGCAGCAGCAGCTCGCTAATATCCTTCACTTGCTTGGAAAAACGGCGCGCCGGCTCGGCCCATTCCGCTTCCTCCGCCAAGAGATGATCATATTCGATCAGCGTCGCCCCGCATCCGCCCGCATTGGAAGCGATGTAATCCACGTCCGCTTCCCGGAACGCCTTCACATTCTGCATGGCGAACTCCAGCGCCGTCTTCCGGTTGCCGCTGTGGGAGAACAAGGCGCCGCAGCAGGACTGCTCCTCCGGAATGACGACGTCATAGCCGGCCTCTGTCAGCAGACGCACGGTATTCACATTCGTCTCCGTGAACAGCACATCCATGATGCAGCCGCGGAACAGCCCGACCGTGCCGATGCACTCCCCCTTCGCAGGGAACCGATGCCCGCCGGCCCGCTTCACGACGCCTCTGCTGTCGGCTGGAGGCATAATCCGCTCCATCGTCTGCATGTGCTGCGGAAGCCAGCGCAGCATCCGCCCGCGCCGCGCCAGCCGCTGCAGGCCGGTGCGCTGGTACGCTTGCAGGATCGTGCTCATCAGCCGCAAGCGGCGGTGACGCTTGAAGATCGGCTTCGCCAGCTTATGCAGCCGGCGCAGCGGCACCGTCCCGGGCTGCGCCTCCGTATGCTCGAAGAGGACTTCCCGCGTCTGCTCCAGCAGCTGGCCATATTTAACGTCGGAAGGGCATACCGGCTCGCAGGCCCGGCAGCCCAGGCACAGATCCATCTGCTGCTTGAACGCGGCGTCCGGCTCCATCAACCCGTCCGCCACCGCCTTCATGAGGGCGATGCGCCCGCGCGGAGAAGCCGCTTCCAGCCCGGTCTCCTGGAACGTCGGACAGGACGGCTGGCAAAATCCGCAACGCATGCAATTCATCAGTTGCTCGTAATCGAGCATCTGGACCAGCTGCCGCTGCAGTGCGCCCGCCGGACGCTGCCCGCTTCCTTGGCCCTGTATGCCGTTCACGCTGCCGGACATGTTGTTGTGCGTGCCGTTTTGCATGCCAGGATTCATATGACTGCTCATCCTACCGCTCTCGCTCTTGCTATTATTCTCGCTGTGAGACATGCTGACGCTGCTCATCGCGTGATCACCAGCCTTTTGCGGGCGGACTTGGCGAAGATTTTGCCCGGATTCATGATGCCGTTCGGATCGAACGCCTGCTTGATGCCTTTCATGACGGCGATGCCCGCCTCTCCGACCTTCCATTCCAGATAAGGCGCCTTGACCGTGCCGACGCCGTGCTCGCCGGTGATTGTGCCGCCAAGCCGAATCGCCTCCTCGAAAATATCGGCGAACGCCTGCTCCACCCGTTCGATCTCCGCGCCGTCTCTCGCATCCGTCGTGCAGGTCGGATGCAGATTCCCGTCCCCGGCATGGCCGAACGTGCAAATATTCAGCTCGTACTGCGCCGCGATCCGGTTAATGGCCAAAACCATATCGGCGATGCGGGAACGGGGCACCGTCGCATCCTCCAATATCGTCGTCGGCCGGATGCGCGCCAGGGTCGACAGCGCGCTGCGCCTCGCCTTCATCAGCTGCTCCGCCTCATGCTCATCCTGCGCCATATCGATGCGGGCCGCCCCTTCCTCCCGGCATATCGCGGCGATGGCATCCATATCCTTCCCGACGCCAAGCGGCTCCTGACCGTCCTGCTCGATCAAGAGCACCGCTTCCATATCCGTCGGCAGGCCGATATGATTGTATTCCTCCACAACCCGTATCGTCGGCTGATCCATGAACTCCAGCGTCGCGGGAATGATGCCGGCCCCCACGATTCGCGAGACGGAGCGGGCCGCCGCGTAAATATCCTCAAAAGCGACCAGCATCGTCTGTCTCACTCGGGGCGCAGGAACCAGCTTCACCGTCGCCTCCGTCACGATGGCGAGCGTCCCTTCGGACCCGACCAGCAGCTTCGTCAAATCGTAGCCGGCGACGTCCTTGTACAGCTTGCCGCCCGTCCGGATGACCTCGCCGGAAGGAAGAACCGCCTCCAGACCGATGACATAGTCCTTCGTCGTGCCGTACTTCAAGCCGCGCAATCCCCCGGCGCCCTCCATAATGTTGCCGCCCAAGGTCGAGATCACCATGCTGCTCGGATCGGGCGGATAGAACAGACCCTTCTTCTCCACCTCGCGGTGGAACTGCTTCGTATTCAGCCCCGGCTGGAACGTGGCCGTCAGATTGTCGGTGTCCAGTTCGAGCAGCTTGTTCATGCGGGTCATCGCCACGACGATGCCCCCGGATACCGGCACCGTGCCGCCGCATAGATTACTGGCCGCTCCCCGCGGAACAATCGGAATGCGTTGCTCATTCGCAAGACGGAGAATATGCTGCACGTCCTGCGTCGATTCCGGGTAGACGACCGCATCCGGCATCGTCTGAAGCATCGGGGTCGCATCATACGAATGCGTGATAAGCGCTTCCATATCGTCGCGGAATCGCTCCGGGCCCAGCAGCCGCAGCAGCTCTTGCCGCACTTCGTCCAATATCATCGTATTTCCCTCCTGTTGGTGATGTCCTCGAGAGGCATACTGTTCAGATGATCTGATCGCTTCTACCAAATTCATTATGAAATTTTCTTTCAAAAATATAATATGATTTATGATTTAATATATCAGTAACATCGAATAAAGGAAAGACGGTTCATCGAAAAAAGCCGATCCGCGCCACTAAAGTAGAATAATTATTATAAAAAAATAAGTAGCAATATTTTCCCAACATGCTATAATAGGAAAAAATTACGTTAGAACGGAATTCGCCAAGGCGCTCTCCGCTTGGGCGCGAACCGCCAATGCAATGAGGTGTATTGCTTGAATCGTTCCTTCTACTCCCTATTATCAAGCCGATCGTTCGCCAATCTGGCCGGATCGCTCTATATGATGACGTTGATCGCCGCCGTATACCAATTGACCGGTTCGGCGGCCTTCGCCGGAGCAGTCTCCTTCGTCCGCTCCATCGCCGTGCTGTCGAGCAGCTTCTCGCTGCCGTTCTGGTACACGAAGCTGACGGTCGCTAACGTGACACGGCTGTTCCTGCTGCTCCAATGCGCGCTGTCCGCGCTTGTGGCCTTCTCTCTGGCGCCCCTGTCATCGATGCTGCCTACGTCAGCTTTTCTCGGCTATGCGTTCGGCGGCATCGTGCTTATCGGCTATGTCGAAGGCTGCGCCTCCGCAGCGGCCAATGCGCTCTATCCGCGCCTTGTCGAAGAGGACAAGCGGGTGCAGGCCAACAGCCTCGTCTCCACCAGCATGCAGATGCTGTCGCTGCTCGGCTGGACCGCCGGCGGCATTCTCGTCGCCAAGCTCGGCCACTCGCTCGTGCTGCAGCTGTCCTCCGGGCTGCTGCTTCTCGGCTGCCTTTTCCTCGTCCGCCTGTCCCACCGGGAACAGATCGAACGGAAGGCCACAGCATCCCGCTCCATGCTGGCCGGCTGGACCTTCCTGTTCACGCATCCGCAGATGCGGATCATCACGTGGATGGATATCGTCGAAGGCATCGCGGGCGGTATATGGATTGGCGGCGTTACGCTCGTCTTCGCGCAGGAAGTGCTGCAGAAGGATGAAGCGTGGTGGGGCTATATCAATGCCTCCTACTACGCGGGCACCATTATCGGCGGGCTGATTACGCTCAAGCTGTCCGCCCTTATCCACCGCCATCTCGTGGGCGCCATTATCGTCGGCTCCTTCGGCGTGAGCCTGTTCGCCTACGGGTACGCGTTCAATACGCAGGCCTTCATCGCCCTGGCCATCGTCCTGCTGATGGGCCCGTTCTACCAGCTTCGCGATATCGCCCAGCGGACGTATGTCCAGCAGTACACTCCCCTCGACGAGCAGCCGAATGTATTCGCGGCGCAGAGCACGATCAACTATGTTCTGTTCGGGGTATCTGTGCTGTTCGCCGGTACCGTGGCCGATATGTGGGGACCGCAGGCGGTATATATCGTTGGCGGGACGATGTACCTGCTCTCGGCCAGCACAGGGTTTATCTTGAAGAAGAAGCATGCGGCGGCAGAGGGCCATGCTTCCCCTCCGCTCTCTTCCTGAGGAAGCCGCCCGCGCCCGGGCGCTTCCATGCTTCTTTTCCAGAAGCGTCCGTTTTGTGGTACACTATTCTATATCTACTCTTTCCATGACAAAGGGAGTACGCCATGTATCCGGACATTCAACAGTTCAAAGCCGAGTTTTTCAAAGCGTTGGCACACCCCTTGAGAATTAAAATATTGGAGGTTCTGTGCGAGGGCGATAAAACGGTGAACGAAATCCAGTCGATCCTCGGGATCGAAGGATCGGCCGTGTCGCAGCAATTGGCGGTCCTTCGCGGCAAGAACGTCGTCTACGGCGTTAAGGACGGAACCTCGGTTATTTATTCTCTGCGCGATCCGATGATTAAGGATTTGCTCCAGGTGGCGAAGCGCATCTTCGACAATCATCTTGTCAACTCGATTTCGATGCTGCAAAACATCAAAAAGCAAGAATCTTCATAAAAGAGAGGGATTCGAGTAACAGACTCGGGTTTCCTCTCTTTTCCCTTTCTGGCCGCCATACACGGCGCTACACCGGCTTTGACAGAAGCGGAAATGACAGATATGATTTTTTATATATTCAAATAATCAGATATTTAGAAATGGTGGGAAAGTGAATGAAGCCGTTGTTGCGCGGACGGTATGCCGGATATACCGTGCAGTCATTGAAGCAAGATATCATTTCCGGAAGTATTGTCGGCATTGTCGCCATTCCGTTAGGGATGGCGTTTGCCATTGCTTCGGGCGTCAAGCCGGAGTACGGACTCTATACGACGATCGTGGCGGGCCTGCTGATTTCGCTGCTGGGCGGTTCGCGCTTCCAGATCGGGGGGCCGACGGGCGCGTTCATTCCGATTTTGTTCGCTATCGTCCTGCAGTATGGCTACGAAAATCTGCTCATCGCCGGCTTCATGGCTGGACTCATGCTCGTGCTGATGGGGCTGTTCCGCTTCGGAGCCGTCATCCGCTTCATCCCGCGGCCGGTCACGATCGGCTTCACCTCCGGGATCGCGGTCATCATCTTTACCGGGCAGATCGCCGATTTCCTCGGCGTGCACGTCGACAAGCAGGGCAGCTTCATCGCCGATATGCGCGCCCTTATCCTGAAGCTGCCGTCGCTCAATTTATATAGTATATTGACCGCCGCTATCTGTCTTGGCGTCCTGCTGATCACGCCGAGATGGCTGCCCCGCATTCCCGGCTCCCTGATCGGGCTGCTCATCTCCAGCTTGGCTGCCGCCTGGTTCTTCCCGGGCCAGGTCGCCACGATCGGGTCGACCTTCGGCGCTATTCCGGGCGGCGTGCCCGAATTCCGGGTGCCGGCGATCAGTTGGGATCGCATCGTCCATCTGCTGCAGCCCGCCTTCGTGATTGCGATGCTCGGCGGCATCGAATCGCTTCTGTCGGCCGTCGTCGCCGACGGCATGACGGGCGATCGGCACAACAGCAACCGCGAGCTCGTCGGCCAGGGAGTCGCCAACATGATCGCGCCGCTGTTCGGCGGGATTCCCGCGACCGGAGCAATCGCCCGAACGGCGACCAATATCCGGAACGGAGCCGTATCTCCCGTGTCAGGCGTCGTGCATGCGCTTGTCGTGCTGCTTGTGCTGCTGTTCTTCGCGCCGTACGCCTCGAATATTCCGCTCGCCGCCATGGCGCCGATTCTGATGGTTGTCGCCTGGAATATGAGCGAGCGCAAAGCTTTTCTGCACATTTTGCGGACACGGACCGCCGATTCGCTTATTTTGGCCGTCACCTTTCTGCTGACCGTCTTCTTCAATCTGACGGTGGCGGTCCAGGCCGGGCTCGTGCTGGCCGTCGTACTGTTCGTGAAGCGGATGAGCGAAGGCGTCAAGGTCGCCAAAGTGCTGCCCGATCCGGCAGATCGGAAGGCCAAGGTCTCTTCCCGGATCGTGAGGGACGGGCAGCATTGCCCGCAAATCAGCATGTTCACGGTCGAAGGGCCGCTATTCTTCGGAGCGGCTCAGTCCTTCGAGCAATCGCTGGCCGATCAGTCCGCAGACACTCCGCTCGTCCTGATTCTTCGCATGGGCCGCGTCCCGTACATGGACACGACCGCCGAAGCGAATCTGTCCGCTCTCGTCGGCCGCGTTCAGCGCCAAGGCGGCATCGTGCTCGTGACCGGCATCCATGACCAGCCGCGGACGCTCCTGTCCCGGACGGGACTGGCCGATCATATCGGGGCCGACCATTTCTTCGATCGGACGGGCGCCGCCATCGACTATGCCCTGACGCGCATCAGTACGGCGCGCTGTCAAGGGTGCAGGCATTTCGCGTTCCGGGAATGCGCCGTCTTGTCCGGGGCCGGCTCGTCCCCGGACCAACCATGCTCGGTCCGGACACGGGAGACCGTCCGCGCGTGAGCGGCATAGGTACCACCGGTCCATAGCCCCTGTCAGGGCGGACCGGTGGTCTTTTCATTCCGGCGCGTTCAACTATCCGTGCTGCCGCTGGCGGGCCGCTAACGGTGGAGATTCCTCCGTCTTGCCGCTTTGTTTTTTTTCCACAAGCTCGAAGGTAACCCCTCCGCAGCGGAGGCAGCCGCGCTGCTTCAACTGTTCAATCGTGCCAATCTCCAAATCCTGGCCGACCCTAACCGCTACGAGACATTGCTTGCAGCGGTAAAGGCGCTCCGTCCGCCTGATTTCACCGGTGTATATCGCCCCTTCGCAACGTTCGTCGCCCCCCGGAACGGTCCGCTCCGTCGACTTCAGCACAATCATTTGCCCGCGGCCGCCGATCATTTGCGCTCCTTCATATTCATTGAAATGCGGGATCATCTCCTGGACCATCAACCCCATGCGGATGAATTCTTGCTGCATCGCCAGCGTGAAACCGGGGGGCTTGTGAGCGAACGACAGAAATATGGGAAGCCCTTGACTCTTCTTGAGGCCGCTGATGCCCCTGGACAAGAACAAGCTCATGCCCTGCAATGTGTACGGCGGATCCGTAAAAAAGCAATCGAAGCGGCCGTGCAGCGTTTCCGGCAGCGGCTGACGGAGATCGGCATGGTGGCACAGAACCGGCAGCTGCTCCCGCTCCGCGACATCGTGAATATATTGCAGAAAGCGCTCGTCGATATCGACGACATGAATCCTGGTCCTCCGGCCGCTTTTCCCAGGGAATAGCCGCTTCAGCAGCAGGCCGAGCGAGATGCTGACCAGATCGTCATCCCCGATGCAGAGCACCTGCTTGCCAATCAGCGCGTGCTCGCGCAAGCACAGCACTGCCCGCTTCAGGCTGGTCTCCATCGTGCATTTCGACTGATCGATTTGCACGTCCGCCTGCGGCCGGGCGTCGTAAATCCCGCTCAAGTCCTTCCGCCAATCGGCCAATAAGGTACGCCAAGCCGCACCGTCCTCCAGCAAGGCATGGTACAGGGCGATATCAAGCCCGTCATAATCCAATTCCTGCTCGACCCAGGCATTGCCTGCAGGCGTACAGCGCACTCCCCTTTCCTGCCGGAGCAGGCCGGCGCGGATAAGCTCCTTCTTGACGGCCGTCGCAAGCGGAACCGGAAGCATTGTATGCCGGGCCAGCTCTTTCGTCGCAATGCCCGGTTTCAAATAACATGAGATAACCATCTGTTCTATGGCATGAGGGCCTTCATCAAGGCGTATGTTTTCTTGGATCGTATCGAATAGGGTTTTCATGGAAAAGTCTACCTCGCTTTATCGGTTGATAAGATAGAACATGGCCATGACTGCTTCAACGCCAAAAAGGACAGAAAATGAACATACGTCCATCTTCTGCCCTATCATCTTCATCGATTGCTGCTTCCCGGCGGCCTGCGCGGCGGAGTGCGCTTCGCCTAACATACGGATTGGCGAAAGCGGCAGACTTCCAGCCTGCCGTCCAGCTTTCCCAGGCATGTCCGTGCAGGCGGACCCGCACCTGCGCCTCCGCCCGGACCAGAATCAGTCACGTCTCCCGGACATTCGCCTGGCTGGCCCGAACATAACAAAAGCCGCGCTCAAGAGCACGGCTGATCGCAATCGATAGAATTCAACGTGGATGGCCTTTGTTCTTAACACGTGTGAGACATTCCATCCGCGCATCACAAACAGACGCCACAGATCGGCTCTGTTGCGGCATGCATACGAAGGAAGTCACCATATCCAATTCGGTTGGTTAAGAACAAAACACCGACATCAAAAGCTCCCCATTCCTATAAGGTACTCTTATCATACAAGATTAGGAAGCGAATATCAAGCCACGGATGCATAAGACTCCGGACAACCGATAATACTCAAACGGCAGACGTCTTATGATAGGTGGTAATGCGCATAAATTAGAGTTCACTTTTTCTTAGGCTTGATTCTTGCCAGCAATCCATCTTGCCCAGCGCCAAGCAGATCGGTCCCGGTCCAGATCATATGCTTCAGTCCGCTTAGTTCATCGAACTGATAGAACTGCCACCGCTTCAAATCTTGCGAAACCCCGATAATGTTATTTTTGTAATAGTAGTACTCTTGCCCTGTCCACAAAATGCGCCCGTTGCTCGACCAGACCGGATTCCCCTGCATATACTCATCGTAGCTGCCCGTAATGGCAGACCAGTTCACGCCGTCCTTCGAACCGTATATTTTGTCGGACGCAATCAGGAACTGCCCGTTCACCCACTGCACGCTGGTAAATGCAGACTCCCCGGCATAATCGTAAAAAGAGTTCTTCATCATTTCATTCCATGACTTGTTGTCCTTGCCAAGCGTGAATAAGGCTTCCTTCCAGTTCGTCAAATCCGTGCTGCTCATTGCCATGGCTTTATTTTTCTTCGCTCCTACCGCCACGACCGTCCCGTTATGAACGGCGATATCGAGAAGCGGATTCGAAGTGCGGTAGCTTGCTTTCCAGTTGAGGCCGTTCACGGATGTATACAGCGCGTACTGCTTCTGGTCCAGCGATCGGCCCAGAGCGACGAACGTTTTGCCAGTCCAGATCACCTTTTGCAAGTTCATTCCTTGGACGGAGGAACGTCTGGACCAGGTTGTCCCGTTGGTCGACGTATACGTATAGGCTCCGCCGACGGCTGCGAATATTTTTCCGTTCCACTCCACCGATTGAATGTCATCCTGATATCCGCTCTGATTGCGTTCCGACTTCAACACCTGCGTCCAGGCAGTCCCGTCCTTGCTCGTCAGAATCCCCGGCACACTGTGCAAAAATTCCGACCCGACCGCGACATAACGGCCATTCGCTTTAACAATTTCGTTGGTGAACTGCGTTGGCGCCGGGCTTTGCTTTATCTTCCAATTCAAGCCGTCGCTCGATATGGCGATCAGCCCGCCGTCCCCGAATCCGATAAATTTCTTGCCTGATTTCAGTACGGTCATCGCCAAAGGAATATTCGCAATCTTCCGCTCAGTCCAAGACACCTTGTCAGTCGAGGTGAGAACCACGCCTTCATCCCGCCAGCGGCTGATATAGATAAGATAGTGCTTGCCGTTCGACAAAATCGGCCCGTGTCCGTACATACTCTTGAACACGCTTGCCGCTGGCCGCTGCGTGAACGAAATTCCGTCCTTCGACGTCAACATATTGCCATAGGCATCCATTAGCGTTATCGTGCCGTTGCTTACCGGCTCAGCCATGCTGACATAATAGTTCTTGCGCGGCTTTCCGTTTACTACGAATGTATACTTTAGCGATTTAACGGACCCGGATTGCTGCGTCCATTGCTTTAAATTGTCGGATGTGTAAATTATCAGCTCTCCCGACCGCTGTTCACTCGGAATGACGACGAACTGATTGCGGCTCTTCGCCGCACCGTAATAGAGATGGCCCCCGCCAAATGCAGTATATCGCTTGCCGTTCCATGCCACCTCGTAAATTTCATCCGCAGGCAAAATGCCGGTCTGCTTCCAGCTAATTCCGTCTCCGGAAGTGAAAATATACGTTTTCTCTTGCCCGTCATAGCTGGCAAGCAGCACATATTGCTTATTAAGCAGCATAATATTTCTTACGGTAATTGCTCCATCCGGGCCCTCCACCGCAACCGGGCTCCATTTCGTCCCATCCCGGGACATCAGCATCTGCGGCTTCTTCGTATTGTACGTCCAATAGTAGAAATTGCGGCCGGCATGCTTAACCGCATAAAACAGATCCTTCACAGGATGCGGCTTCCTGCTCCACGTCTCGCCATAGTTCGTAGACACCAAGAGCTGAGTCTTCGTGGCGGCAATGATCATGCCTTGATCGTTGCTATCCGCCGTTTGTACCCTGGTCGCGCCTTGCCCAACCTGCGTAATCGTGAACTTCTCATCGCCCTTCCCTGCGACCGGAGTGAACTTCACTTGCCGCGGAACGGTAACCGCCTTCGCCTCTTCCTGCGTTCCCGTCTCGCGCTCACTGTTGCCTCCCCAGCTCCATACCGTCTGATCGGCGAGAATGGCAAAGGAATGATCAACCTGGTAGCCGCTTGAAATCGAAGCTACATTGCGGAGCCCCTTCACCTGCACGGGAATACCGCTATTGGCCGTGCTAGCGTTGCCGAGCTGGCCGCTCTCATTCTGTCCCCACGCCCAGACCGTGCCATCCTCCTTCAACGCAAGAAAATGATGATAACCCGCGGCAATGGCCTTGACGTGTTCCAGCCCTTCGATTGGAACCGCTTCGAAGAAACGCGTATAATCGATCTGCAGCGCCGGCAAATTCATCTTATCCAGCTTGCGGTTACCCCAGCCCCATACGGTACCGTCCTTGCGCAGGGCATAACCGGTCTGGTCGATATTGCCTACCGCTATCCGCTCAACGTCAGTCAATCCTTGGACTTGAGTCAATGGCTCTTCACTTCCAAACCCAAGACTCCACACCGTCCCGTCCTGCTTGACGACATATCCCCCCGTCACTTGGACGATGTCCTGGACATCGGTTCTCGCCTGCGGTGGATCGTACACACCGGATGTAGGCGAATATCCGCTCCATTGCCACAGCTTGCCGTCCGCTCCCAGTCCATATGCATAGTAAGCCGTCGTATCAATGGATGCAATGCCGTTCAGACCCGGCACCTGCTCGAATTGCTTGGTCTTGCTGCCTTCGCCGCGAATCCAGACCGTTCCGTCTTCCAGCAGCGCGATGACAAAGTTATAACCGCTCGCAATATCCTTAATCCGCGTGCCATCGAACGGCAGCTCCATCACCTTCGGCATCGAAATGCCGCCGAAAAGAAAGTTGTCATATGCCCCCCAGGCCCACAAGTGCCCATCCGTATCCAGCGCAAACGACTGCTGGTGCCCAGTTACCACCTTCCGGACGGTCACGCTCGGCGCCGCTTCCGCCTTGGCCTTTCCTGCCGTTAGCGGTATCGCCTGTGCCATAATCAGCAAGACGAGCACGGCGCACATCATCTTTTTCATCATTCGCAACCGGTTCATGCTTCTCCCCCTTTGAAGAATCCTTTCACATGTATACCGGTTAATTATACCAAATAGCTTGGCCATGTAGTCAATTGGAACTATGACAAAAAAACTAAATAGATTCATTTTACATTCAGGATGCAACGGAGTGCGGCATCAAGCGAGCGGCACCTCGACGGTATCTCAAAGAGCCGTCGAGGTGTTATGAACTGCATAAGCGGCCTTGGTTCTGAATTCCATCGGCCTGAGGCCGTTTAGTTTTGCTTGCGAGCCCCCCAGCCACCTGGACAGTTTTCCTACCTTCATTGCTCTTTTCATCATTCTCCCATCCGGTCAGGTCGGCCCCCTTCGAATACTCATTGAAACGCTCTCCCTTCGGCTCAGATTTCCGTCTATGCAGACCTATTTCAGTGGCCTGTCGTCTGAGCAGTTTCCTGCCCCTCTTGCTCTTTTCATCATTCTCCCATCCGGTCAGGTCGCCCCCCCCCCTTCGGAACTCATTGAAGCGCTCTCCCTTCGGCTCAGATTTCAATTCATGCAACTTATTTCAGTGGTCTGTCGTCTGAGCAGTTTCCTGCCCCTCTTGCTCTTTTCATCATTCTCCCATCCGGTCAGGTCGCCCCCCCTTCGGAACTCATTGAAACGCTCTCCCTTCGGCTCAGCTTTCAATCCATGGCTGCATTTTCTCTTTGGGGAGGACTTGGGGGAACCACGTTGGCGGAAAGCCACGCAGATATACCGTTCCTGACCCCATCGGGAGAATGCGCAAAAGTGGCGTGAAACATATACCGCTCCTACTGATCGGGAGAGTCCACATAAGGCGGCGGGACACGTAGACCTCTACTGACTAAATGGGATAGTGCACATAAGTGGCCTGACACGTAGACCAATCCTGACTAGATGGGAGAGTGCACATAAGGCGGCGGGACACGTTGACCTCTACTGACTAGATGGGAGAGTGCACATATGCCGCGGGACACGTAGACCTACCCTGACCAAAAGGGAGAGTGCACATATGCGACATGATGCGTAGACCTATCCTGACTAGATGGGAGAGTGCACATAAGTGGCGCGATACGTAGACCTCTACTGACTAGATGGGAGAGTGCACATAAGCGGCGGGACACGTTGACCAATCCTGACTAAATGGGAGAGTGCACATAAGCGGCGGGACACGTTGACCAATCCTGACTAGATGGGAGAGTGCGCATAAGCGGCGCGATACGTAGACCTCTACTGACTAAATGGGAGAGTGCACATAAGCGGCGCGATACGTAGACCTCTACTGACTAGATGGGAGAGTGCACATATGCCGCGGGACACGTAGACCTACCCTGACCAAAAGGGAGAGTGCACATATGCGACATGATGCATAGACCTATCCTGACTAGATGGGAGAGTGCACATAAGTGGCGCGATACGTAGACCTCTACTGACTAGATGGGAGAGTGCACATAAGCGGCGGGACACGTTGACCAATCCTGACTAAATGGGAGAGTGCACATAAGCGGCGGGACACGTTGACCAATCCTGACTAGATGGGAGAGTGCACATAAGCGGCGCGATACGTAGACCTCTACTGACTAAATGGGAGAGTGCACATAAGCGGCGCGATACGTAGACCTCTACTGACTAGATGGGAGAGTGCACATATGCCGCGGGACACGTAGACCTACCCTGACCAAAAGGGAGAGTGCACATATGCGACATGATGCGTAGACCTATCCTGACTAGATGGGAGAGTGCGCGTATGTGGCGACAGGGTGTGAATAGGCGGAGTGGAACAGTTATGCGGTCAGCTATTGCAGATACACAAAAAGACGCCCCTTGTCGGGACGTCTTCGGAGTCGCTTTGATTTGCTTTATGCGCATTGCACTCGGATTATTATTGCTGCTCCTCCGCCTCTTTCTCTTCCGCCTCCTGGATAAGTCCGGCGAACAGGGCATGAACGAACTGTTCGGAATCGAATTCCTGCAGGTCCTCCATCTTCTCGCCCAAGCCGACGAACTTCACCGGGAGGCTTAGCTCCTGGCGGATTGCGATGACGATGCCGCCCTTGGCGGTTCCGTCCAGCTTCGTGAGCACGAGGCCGGTCACGCCGCTCTTCTCGCCGAACAGCTTCGCCTGGCTGAGCGCGTTCTGGCCTGTCGTCGCATCGAGGACCATAAGCACTTCATGCGGGGCATCCGGAATCTCGCGGCGGATGACGCGGAAAATTTTGTTCAACTCTTCCATCAGGTTGGTCTTGTTCTGTAGACGGCCGGCGGTGTCGCACAGCAGCACATCGACGTTGCGCTGCTTCGCGGCTTGCACGGCGTCGTACATGACCGCAGCCGGGTCCGAACCGGCCTGCTGCTTGATGACATCTACGCCGACGCGCTGTCCCCATACTTCCAGCTGTTCGATCGCTCCGGCGCGGAACGTATCCCCGGCCGCTAGCAGCACGGACTTGCCTTCCTGCTTGAAGCGGTAAGCCAGCTTCCCGATCGTCGTCGTCTTCCCGACGCCGTTCACGCCGACGAATAGAATGACGGTCATTCCGTTCGGATTCATATTCAGCTTATTCGATTCGTCGCCGCGCAGCAGCTCGATCAGCTTCTCCGACAGGACGGGCTGCAGTTCCGCCGCGTCCTCGATTTTGCGCTGGCGCACCTCGACGCGCAGATCGTCAATCAGGTTCATGACGGTCGTCACGCCCACATCCGCGCCGATCAGAATCTCTTCGAGTTCTTCATAGAACGCTTCGTCAATCTTTTTGCGCCGCGTAATGAGATCCGAGACCTTTTCGACCAATCCCTTGCGCGTTTTCTCCAAGCCTTCCTTGAACTTGGCCGTAACCGATTCGGTCTTGGATGCGATGCTTTCCTTCAATTTTTTGAAAAAACTCATAGCTCCCCCGCTCCTTATGCAATGATAGCTTCTTCATCTTCCAGCTTGACGGAGACCAGCTTGGATACGCCGCCTTCCTCCATCGTCACGCCGTACAGCACATCCGCTTCTTCCATCGTGCCTTTGCGGTGGGTAACGACGATGAACTGCGTCACCTCCGCGAATTCGCGCAAATACTGGGCAAACCGCGTCACATTGGCTTCGTCCAGCGCAGCCTCCACCTCGTCCAGCACGCAGAACGGCACCGGCTTCACATGCAGAATGGCGAATAAGAGCGCCATGGCCGTCAGCGCGCGTTCGCCGCCGGACAGCAGCTGCAGATTTTGCAGCTTCTTCCCGGGAGGCTGCGCTACGATATCGATGCCGGTCTCCAGAATGTTGTCCGGCTCAAGCAGCACCAGATCGGCGCGTCCGCCGCCGAACAGCTTGGCGAAGACGACGACGAACCGCTGGCGAATCTCGTCGAAGGTCGCTTTGAACCGCTTCGACATCTCGTCTTCCATTTCGCGGATGACTTGGTAGAGCGCCGTTTTCGCTTCGATCAGATCGTCTTTTTGCTCGCTCAAATATTGATATCTTTCATTGATTCGTTCGAATTCATCAATCGCTCCGAGATTGACTTCTCCGAGCGCAGCGATCTGGCGCTTCAGGTCGCGCACTTCCTGCTGGGCGGCCTCGATATCGTCCGGCACCGCATAGCGGTGCTTCGCCAGCTCGAAGCTAATCTCGTATTCGTCGCTCAGCTTGCGCAGCAGATTGTCGAGCTCGACATCCAGCCGATTGGCCTGGATCTCGGTCTGACGCATTGCCTCTTCCACCTGCTTCAACTCGGTGCGCTGCTCCTTCGTATCGCTCTCGGCAAGTTCCAGCCGTTCCAGGGAAGCGGCGCGATCCGCGCGCTTGAACTCGATCTGCTGCCCGGTCTCCTGCTTCTTCACGCCGAAATGATTCAGATCCTCCGTCTGCTTCATCGCTTCGCGCTCGGCGGTCTCGAGATCGATTTGCACTTGAATCAAGCTCTGGGTGAGCTGCGTATATTCCTGCTCATAGCCATGAGCCTCTTCCTCTACCCGCTTCAAGCGCTCCTGAAGAGAGAACGTCTCCTGCTCCAGCTTGCCCTGGCGAACCTTCATGTCGGTCAGTTGGGTTTGCAGTTCCTCCTTGGCCGATTCGTTCGCCTTGCGCGCCGATTCGGCCCTCTCGATGGCGACGTGGAGACGATCCTCCTCGATTTTCAGCTCAGCCAGCCGCAGCTCCGCCGTTCTGCGCCCGGACTCCAGGGTCGACATCTCCTCGGCGGCATGGGCCAGCTCCTGGCCCTCCATCTCCAGCAATTCGGCAAGCTGCCGTTCTTCCTTCTCCAACTGAGTCAGCTCGCTGGCCAACTGCTGCTCGCTGATGCGCTTGCTCTCGCCCTGCTCGCGCAGATCATCCAGCCGCTTGACGGCTGCGGCGGTTCGCTTCTTCAGCTCGGCAACCGATTCGTTCAGCTTCGTTAACTGCTTGTCCGTCGCTTTGATATCGGCGTCGAGCTGTTCGAGCTGGCGCTGCCGCCCGAGCAGATTGGCATTCTTCTTGTTCAGACTGCCTCCGGTCATGGAACCGCCGGCATTGACGACGTCCCCTTCGCGGGTCACGATACGGTAGCGGTATTGCAGGCGGGCCGCAATCCGGTTCGCATCCTCCAGCGTCTCCGCCAGCACGACATTGCCGAGCAGGCTTCCAACCACATTGGCATAGGCTTTGTCGCTGCGCACCAGATCGGCAGCGATGCCGATATATCCCGGGGCGCCTTCCAGAGCCCGGCGGTCAGACTCATTCATCGTCCGGCTCCGGATGACATCAAGCGGGAGGAACGTGGCCCGTCCCAATTGCCGCTGCTTCAGGAACGTAATAGCCGCCCGGGATACGGCTTCATTTTCCATGACGATGTGCTGCAGCGCCGCGCCAAGCGCGGTCTCGACCGCGGTCTCCAGCTCTTCCGGCACCCGGATCAGCTCGGCTACCGCCCCGTGAACGCCCTGCAGGCTGTTGCGCCGGGCCGCCTTCAGGACCTCCCGGACCCCGAGCATGAAGCCGTCGTAATCATTCGCCAGCTCCTTCATCGTATCGCGGCGCGAGACGAGCGCATCGGCTTGCTGCTGCCATTTGCGGGCCGCTTGCTCAGTCTCGCCTAGCAGCGCTTCATCTTTCTTCAGCTGCTCGCTCTCCTGCAAATACCGGTTCCGTATGTATGCAAGATCCTCGGCCATCGTCTCCATGCGCCGCTTCGCATCATCCATCCGCTTGCGCAGATCGTCCTGCTCCTGCTCCCGTTTCGCGCGGCCCTGCTTCATCTTGTGCAGCCGCTTGTCCAGCGCTTCCTTCTGCTGATCGTAATAGCGGATGTCGTTGCGCTGCTGGGCCATCTGGTTCATAATGTCGAGGAGTTCGCCTTTGAGGCTCTCTTCCGCATCGGAGCTTGTCCCTCCGGTTACGCCGACAAGCCGCGCCTCCTCCGCATGAATGAGCCCCTTCGTCTCGACGAGCTCGCTTTCCAGCGACAGCAGCTTCTCGCGGACGGCCTGAACCTCCAACTGCTTCGTCCGCATCCGCTCCGATGTTGTCGCCAGGCTGGCCCGCATCTGCTGCTCATTCGCGACCAGGTTGCGCTTGCGCTCGCGGAGCACCTCGCCCTGGCCCTCGCACTTCTCATACTCCTCGCTGTAATGCAGCAGCGTCGCCTGCAGCCGCTCCAGCTCCTCCTCCAGCTTGCGCAGCTCGACCCGGTGCACTTCCAGCTTCGAATCATGCTCGCTTACGACCGTGGACAACGCCAGCTCCCGTTCCTTCAGTTCGGACAGCTTCGCATTGGCCTGCTGCCAGGAAGTGTGCAGTTGCTCGATCTGATGAACGTAGACGGCGATTTCCTTCGTCTTCAGCGATTCCTTGAGCTGCTTGAAGTGGCGCGCCTTCTCGGCCTGCTCCTTGAGCGGTCCAATCTGATCCTCCAGCTCCACGACCAGATCGTGAATGCGCAGCAGATTCTGCTCGGTATCATCCAGCTTCTTCTTCGCATCCCGCTTGCGGGACTTGTACTTCACAATGCCGGACGCTTCCTCGAAAATACCGCGCCGATCCTCGGAACGCGTACTCAGAATCTCCTCGATCCGGCCTTGCCCGATAATGGAATAGGCTTCTTTGCCAATGCCTGTATCCATGAACAATTCCGTAATATCCTTCAAGCGGCAGGGCTGCTTGTTAATAAAATATTCGCTGTCCCCCGAACGGTGAACGCGCCGGGTGACGGTCACTTCATGGAAGTCGAGACCGAGCGTCTCGTCGCTATTGTCCAGAGTCAGCGAGACTTCCCCGAAGTTCACCGCCTTCCGCGCATCGCTGCCCGCAAAGATAATGTCCTCCATCTTGCCGCCCCGCAGCGATTTGGCGCTCTGTTCGCCGAGCACCCATCGGATAGCGTCTGATATATTGCTTTTGCCGCTGCCGTTCGGGCCGACGACACCGGTAATTCCCTGAACGAACTCTAACTCCGTTCGGTCCGCGAACGACTTAAAGCCCGCCAGTTCTAACCGTTTTAAGAACATCGTTCCTCATTCACCTCAATATTTATTGTACCATATCGCAATCCGAATCAGCCCTCTCCATCCGGTTGTCCATGTTGCCTGGCCAAGCCCCTGATCTGGACAAAGAAAGAGCAAAAACCAGCCTGTCACGGAATGGCATCCGTTCCGTCTCGCGCGCTGCTCTTTGCTCTTTCTGCGAAACCGGCCGGCAGCGTCCCGCCGGCCTAACAGTACCTTATGATTTCGGAATAACCAAATGCTCGAGGGCTTCAGCCGCAGCCTGCTGCTCCGCTTCTTTCTTGGAGCGGCCGACTCCGCGGCCCAGACAGGTCTCTCCCATGTGAACCTCGGACACGAACTCCCGTTCATGCGCAGGCCCGCGTTCCTCTACGATACGATACTCAAGCGCTCCCAGGTTATGGTGCTGCGTGAGCTCCTGCAGTTGCGTCTTGTAATCATTCGTCTGCAGCTTGCCGTCAAGCGAGATCTGCGGAAAAATATGATTCCGCAAAAACTCCCGAACAGGCTCCAATCCTTGATCGAGATACAATGCACCGATGAACGACTCGAACACATCGGCCAGCAGCGCTGGGCGTGTCCGCCCTCCGGTCAGCTCTTCGCCTTTGCCGAGCAGCACATACTTGCCGAACTGCAGCTGATTGGCGAATTTGACGAGGGAAGGCTCGCAGACGATCGATGCGCGCATCTTGGTCAGTTCTCCTTCGGGCCGTGTCGGACATTGATGGAACAAAAATTCGGACACTGTCAGCTCCAACACAGCATCGCCCAAAAATTCAAGGCGTTCATTGTCTTGGTGCTGACCGAAGCGATGTTCGTTTACGTAGGAAGCATGGGTAAACGCCTGCTTTAACAGCTGCCTGTTTCGGAAATGAATGTTCAGTTTCTGCTGTAACTGCTTCAATTCTACACTCAACAGTCTGACTCCTTACGCTTCGTATTTCGTTAATACAACGGTCGCGTTATGCCCTCCGAAGCCGAATGAGTTCGACATGGCGGTGCGGACGTCCGCCTTGCGCGGCACATTCGGCACGTAATCCAGGTCGCATTCCGGATCTTGATTCTCTAAGTTGATTGTTGGCGGAATCATGCCATGCTGCAGCGTCAACGCGCAGATGACGGCTTCTACTCCGCCGGCTGCACCAAGCAAGTGTCCTGTCATCGACTTCGTAGAACTAATTGCTACATTCCTTGCATGGTCACCCAATGCGGCCTTGATGGCCCGGGTTTCCGATTTGTCCCCGACTGGGGTCGATGTTCCGTGCGCGTTAATATAATCGATCTGCTCAGGCTCGAATCCCGCGTCCTGAATCGCTCTCGTCATGCAGAGCGCAGGACCTTCCGGATCCGGCTCCGTAATATGATGCGCATCCGCGCTCATTCCGTAGCCGGCTACCTCCGCATAGATGCGGGCTCCGCGGGCCAGCGCGTGTTCCAGCGACTCGAGAACGAGCACGCCGGCGCCCTCGCCCATCACGAAGCCGTCGCGGTCGACATCGAACGGCCGGCTCGCGCGTTCCGGCTCGTCATTGCGCGTGGACATGGCGCGCATCGCGCAGAATCCGGCCATCCCGATCGGGCGGATCGTCGCTTCCGCACCGCCGCAGACCATGACATCCGCGTCGCCGCGCTGAATGATCTTGAACGCATCTCCAATCGAGTGGGTGCCGGTCGCGCATGCGGATACGGCAGCCGTATTCGGGCCGCGCGCGCCGATCATCATCGAGATATGGCCTGACGCCATGTTCGCGATCATCATCGGAATAAAGAAAGGACTGACTCGCTTAACCCCTTTTTCCAACAAAACGCGATGCTGTTCTTCCCAGGTTCCCAGTCCGCCGATGCCCGAACCGACGATGACGCCGACCCGATCCCGATTCGTCTGGTCCATGTCGAGCTTGGCATCGTCCAGCGCCTTCTTGCTCGCGGCAATGCCGAATTGAACGAAGCGGTCCATACGGCGCGCTTCCTTCTTATCTATATAGTCTTCCGGATTGAAATCTTTCACGGAAGCAGCGATCTTCGTCGGGAAATCGGTCGTATCGAACGCCTCGATCTGCGAAATGCCTGACTTGCCTTCCATCAGGCTCCTCCACAACGTATCGAGGTCAGAACCGAGAGCCGTTACCACTCCCATCCCGGTCACTACAACCCTCTGTTTCAACGCGTATCACCTCTATCATGAGTTCCGAGTTCTATTCATCAAGCGCATCCCTAGGTAGACAACGCGCTACATACAACGTAAATGAGGAGAAGTCCCGTTACTGCTTGAACGGGACTCACTACCTGCTTACTTATGAGATTGTATGTAATTCACTACTTCTCCTACCGAAGTAATCTTCTCTGCGTCTTCATCAGAGATTTCCATATCAAACTCATCTTCCAATTCCATGACCAATTCCACAACATCGAGGGAATCAGCGCCAAGATCATCTTTAAAAGATGCTTCCAGTGTTACTTCCGCTTCATCTACGCCAAGGCGTTCAACGATGATGCGCTTCACTCGCTCAAACACTTCTGCTGACATCCGGTTCACCTCCTCCTTGGTATTATACGAAAAAACATTTTAAATTACCATATCAAAACCTCTTACAAAATAATGCTTAAAGTCCATGGATTCATAGACTGAAAAGCCCTACATATACATGCCGCCATCGACGTGAATCGTCTGGCCGGTCATGTACTCGGCATCCTCCGAAGCGAGGAAACGGACCGCCTTGGCGATATGCGCCGGCTGGCCGAGCTTGCCCAACGGAATCTCGCTGAGCAGCTGCGCCTTCATATCTTCCGAGAGCACATCAGTCATTTCGGTCTCGATGAAGCCCGGCGCGACGCAGTTGACGGTAATGCCCCGGGAAGCGAGCTCGCGGGCCGACGCCTTCGTCAAGCCGATGACGCCCGCCTTGGCCGCGACGTAATTGGCTTGTCCGGGATTGCCCAGCACGCCGACGACGGACGAGATGTTGATAATGCGGCCGGAGCGCTGCTTTATCATCGGGCGCGTCACGGCTTTGATGCAGTTGAATACGCCCTTCAGGTTCGTCTCAATCACCTGATCGAACTCTTCCTCTTTCATCCGCATAATTAAATTATCTCTTGTAATGCCGGCATTATTCACCAAAATGTCAATTTTTCCGAATTGTTCCAATGCAGTCTTGACAAGCTGCTCGGCTTCCTCCGTCTTGCCGACATTGGCCTTCACCGTGACAGCCTTGCGTCCAAGAGCCGCAATCGCTGCCGCCGTCTCGGCCGCCGCCGCTTCACTGCCGGCATAATTGACGACGACATCGGCGCCGGCTTCCGCCAAATGAATGGCAATCGCCCGGCCGATACCGCGGGACGCTCCTGTGACAAGCGCAGTTTTTCCTTCCAAGCTGGACATCGGTATTCCCCTTTCGCAATAGCTTCGATTCAAGTCGTCTGTATGCTCAATCGGCTTGGACACGAGATGATGTCATCCGGCCATTGCGCATTCCTCCGATCACCGCATCGACGCGGCCATCCGATCGGTCACTCGTACGCTTCGACCGCCTCGAGACTGTTGATGGAGACGATGCGCACCGATCTGTCGATTTTTTTGATGAGACCGGACAGCACCTTGCCCGCTCCAACCTCGATGAAGGTATCCACGCCTTGATCGATCAAATACCGGACGCTGTCCTCCCAGAGGACAGGCGAAAATACCTGTTCAACCAGCAAGCCCCGAATCTTCTCGGCCTCGGTGGCCGGACGGGCGGTCACATTCGCGATGACAGGAATGCGCGCATCCTGCATCTCGATGGCCCGCAGCGCCTCGCCGAGCCGCTCGGCCGCCGGCTTCATCATCGCGGAATGGAACGGTCCGCTGACTTCGAGCGGAATGACCCGCTTCGCTCCGGCTTCCTTGCCGCGCTCGACCGCCGCTTCGATCCCTTCGCGGGATCCGGACACGACGATCTGGCCCGGACAGTTCAGATTCGCCATCTCGACCGGTGTCCCGGCGGCCGAGATATCGTCGCACAGGGCCCCCAGCCGATCGCGTTCAGCGCCGAGCACCGCCGCCATCGCCCCCAGGCCGTTCGGGACCGCCTGCTCCATGAACTGGCCGCGCTGGCGCACGATGGCAAGCGCGTCCTCGAAGCGGAGCACGCCGGCCGCCACGAGCGCCCCGTACTCGCCCAGGCTGTGTCCGGCCACATAATCGGGCCGGATATGATGACGCTCGAGCGCCTGATAGAGCGCCCAGCTCGTCGCCAGCAGCGCCGGCTGCGTGTTCGACGTCTGCTTCAAGTCGCTCTCCGGACCGTGGAATATCATCTCGGTCAACGGGAATCCCAAAACCCGATCGGCGGTCTCGAACACTTCCCGCGCCGCCGGCACGGCATCATACACGTCCTTGCCCATGCCGACCTCTTGCGAGCCTTGTCCAGGAAAGACAAATGCCAATTTGCCCATAGGGCACACTCCTTCCAATGACTGATATCTATAATGTATTACGTCACGGCGCCGTGATTCGCGATATTCGCGATATTTCGGTGCGATCGCGCCCGATTACCACTGAATAACCGAGGCCGACCACGTCAGGCCTCCGCCGAAGCCGACGAGAAGAAGCGTGTCGCCTTCCTTCACGCGGCCTTCCTCCACCGCTTCCGCCAAGGCAAGCGGTATCGACGCCGCCGACGTGTTCGCATACTTCGGCAGATTGATGACGCACTTTTCCTCCGGCAAATTCAGGCGCTCGATCGCGGCATGAATAATCCGGGTATTCGCTTGATGCGGGATGAGCAGATCGATGTCTTCTTTGGTCTTGCCCGCTTTTTTGAGCGCTTCATCGGCGGCATTGCCCATGACGCGCACCGCGAACTTGAATACTTCCCTGCCGTTCATATAAATATAATGGAGTTTGTCGTCCACCGTCTGATGCGATGCCGGGTGGCGAGAGCCTCCGCCTTCCAGCTTCAGCAGCTCCTTGCCGCTGCCGTCCGCTCCCAGCTCGAATGACCGGAAGCCGCGGCCTTCCGCCACCGGACCGAGCACGGCGGCACCGGCGCCGTCACCGAACAGGATGCAGGTATTCCGGTCCGTATAATCCGTAATCCGCGACAGGCATTCCGCCCCGACGACGAGCGCATATTGATAAGTTCCCATCGCGATGAAGTTGCTCGCATTCGCCAGCCCGTAAATGAAGCCGGCACAGGCCGCCGACAGGTCGAACGCCGCGGCGCGCTTGGCGCCGAGCCGCTCCTGAAGCAGACAGGCCGTGGACGGGAAAGCCATATCCGGCGTTATCGTCGTGACGACGATGAGATCGAGCTGCTCCGCCGTGATGCCGGCCGCCTTGAGCGCCTCTTGGGCGGCATGATAGGCCAAATCCGACGTCGCTTCATGCTCGGCCGCAATCCGCCGCTCTTTAATCCCGGTCCGGGTTACAATCCATTCGTCGCTTGTATCGACCATCTTTTCCAAGTCTTCATTGGTCAATACTCGTTCGGGCACGTATTTCCCCGTACCGATAATGCCTACCGAACGCAAATTCATTATTGCACCACTCACTTCCCGCTTGTATTCCCTCCGATTTCCGTTGCAATCGTATGGATAAGATCATGCTGCAGCGCCGTGCGCGCCTGGCGGACCGCATTCTCGATCGCCCGCGCGTCCGAAGAACCGTGGGCTTTCAGCACCAGCCCGTTCAGCCCGAGCAGCGGGGCCCCGCCGTGTTCCTTGTAATCCATCATTTTCTTCAGACGCTTCAAGCCCGGCATCAGCACCGCGGCTGCCAGCTTCGTATACCAGGAACGGGTGAATTCCTGCTTCAGCACGCTGAACAAGGAGCCGGCCGTGCCTTCCAGCGACTTGAGAAGCACATTGCCCACGAATCCGTCGCATACGAGCACGTCGCAGCTGCCTTCCAGCACATCGCGCGCCTCTACATTGCCGACGAAATGAATTGGCAGCTCTTCCAGCATCGGATAGACCTGCTTCGTCAGATCGTTGCCCTTCATCGCTTCCGTGCCGACGTTGAGCAGCCCGACGCGCGGCTTCGGAATGCCGTGCACCTTCTCCCGGTAAATGCTGCCCATCAGCGCATACTGCACGAGATGCTCCGGCTTCGCATCCATGTTCGCCCCCAGATCGAGCGCCAGCACGCCGCGCCCGTCCATCGTCGGAATCATCGGCGACAGCGCCGGCCGCTCGACGCCGGGCATCCGGCCGACGACCAGCAGGCCCGTCGTCATGAGCGCGCCGGTGTTCCCGGCCGAGATCATGCAGTCCGCTTCCCCTTCCCGCACCATTCGTCCGGCGACAACCATCGAAGCGTCCTTCTTGCGTCTGACCGCCTTGACGGGCTCGTCATCCGCTTCGATCGTGCTCGCCGCATGAACGATGCGGACATTCGCGGGGCGGGATGCCAGCATCGGCTCCAGCCTCGCCTCGTCCCCCACCAGCAGCAGCTCGATATCAGACCAGGCTTGCGCCGCGGCCAGAACCCCTTGCACATTGCATTCCGGGGCGTGGTCTCCGCCCATGGCGTCAATGGCGATTCTCATGCTCGTCTCCTCCTTCGGTGCCGTTCATCGCGCCTGAACGGAATATGATAAAGTTTCCCTGGAACACCAGTTCCTCGCCCACATAGCTGAATACTTCCACCTTCGCCTTGCTCCGAGCCCCCGAGCCGGATCGGACATACGCCTTGGCGATGCATTTCTCCCCGAGGCGGACCGGCCGGATGAAGCGGATGTCCGCCGTGGCCGTCAGCGCGATCTCATCGTTGATGACGGCCACGGCGAGCGAGTTCGCCTGCGCGAACAAATGATGTCCCCGCGCGATATGCGTACGCGAGAAGACATGCTCCTCGCGGATCTCGAAATACGAGATGCCGCTTTGATCCAGCTGCAGATCGACAATATCTCCGACCACTTCATGCAGCGGCAGCGACCGCACCTGATCGTAGGTCTGCTCCGCCATCATCTTCAGACGCTCCCTGAGTTCAGGGATGGCCAGCTCCATCCGGTCGAGGCGAATGGTCTGGATACTGACCTTCAGCATGCGGGTCAGTTCCTGATCGGTTACAAACGGATTTTCCTCTATGATTTTCGCCAGCTGTTGTTGGCGCTGTCGCTTCGGCAAACGTTGGATGACCCCGCACCACCTTCTTGTCCCGTTGTCCGGATCGTCACATCGATTTCGGAGCCTCGGAATATAATCGGAATAATTACTATATCTCTTCTTCATAAATGAAGAGGCCATTAATAGGAGCCATTAGAACCTGGTACTAATCCAGTATATATAAAATCGCCGTCAAAGAAAAGCGGAAGTTATGAAATCCGCCGGGATTTATAAAAAAACAGCGCCCCGCCGTTGGCGAAGCACTGCTTTTTTTATGAGGCATTATTGTTTGATGATCTCTCTTGCTTTGTATGTTCCGCACACTTTGCATACATGGTGAGCCAATTTCAACTCTCCGCATTGTGCGCACTTCACCATGCCAGGCACAGACAATTTAAAGTGCGTACGGCGCTTGTCACGACGAGTCTTCGACGTTCTTCTTTGAGGTACTGCCATGTTCTACACCTCCTTACCCAAGTTACGTGCTCTTCCAGGGCTGTCCAGCAAGGGCGTCCAGCGCTCTTCCCGGGCAGAATACTTCTACTGTCGCTATTTATTTCTTGAAGAAATCTTGTAACCCCGCCAGTCTCGGGTCAATGCGCTCGTTCGAACAGCCGCAGGACTGCTCGTTGCGGTTCGTGCCGCAGGTCGGGCACAATCCCTTGCACGCTTCGCCGCACAGCGGCGCGAACGGCAAGGCCAGCAGAAGCGCTACTTCGACATAAGGCTGCAGGTCGATAAGGTCTTCCGTCACCGCAATGACGTCGTCCTCCTCTTCCTCCGGGGAAAGATCAGTAGAGTCTGTCAGCTTGAATTGCTCATCGAACGGAATGACGTATGTCTCGGTAAACGACGTCAAACAACGCGAACATACCAATTCCAACCGCGCGGTCAGCTGGCCATGTACGCCAATCTGCCCTTCGCCTTCCGCCCGGGCCGTCAAATCCACGGTCACCGGGTCGGGGATGGAAATATCTTTGCGATCCCGAACCACACCGTTAGCGGAAAATGCCGATTGAATGCGTGTATCCTGTCCTTTTACGGCAATGTCCCGAAAATGAATGTTCATAACATCACTCCAAACAAACAAAATTAATTATAGCGATTAACGTCATGCTTTGTCAACCAAATTCGTTTGACAGATTGCCGGGACATCCTCTGCCTCTCCGCCGAAAATTCGCCGATCATTCCCGGTTCATGGTATGATCGGATGGGAAATTCAGGAGCGCCGCGGCGGGTATGTCATCCGTCCGGACGGGCGCCTGTGCCGTTTCTGTCCATGAATCACCATCTTACCTTATTCTGTGATCGAAAGGAAGAGTGATATGAAAACGGTCGGAATCGTTGTTGAATATAACCCGCTTCATAACGGGCATCTGTATCATTTGGAGCAATCGAAGCTGGCGGCCGGGGCGGACGCGGCCGTCGCGGTCATGAGCGGGCATTTCCTGCAGCGGGGCGAGCCGGCCCTGGCCGACAAATGGGCCCGCACGGAAATGGCGCTGGCCGCCGGCGTCGATCTCGTGCTGGAGCTGCCGGTCGCGTACGCCGTCCAGCCGGCCGAATGGTTCGCCTACGGCGCGGTAGCGACGCTGCAGGCGACCGGCGTCGTCGACGCGCTGTGCTTCGGCAGCGAGTCCGGCGACCTGAAGCGGCTGCGCGGGGCAGCCAAGGCGCTGGCCCGCGAGCCGGACGGATTCGCCGGACGGCTGCGCGCCGAGCTGAAGGCCGGACGCAGCTATCCGGCCGCCTACGCGGCCGCGGCCGGGCCGGTGCTGGACGGCGGCGAAGCGGACGCCGGCAGCCAAGCGGAATCCGGCGGGACGGCGCATTGGCTGACGCAGCCGAACAATTCGCTCGGGCTGCATTATTTGCTGGCGATGCGGCGGCTGAACAGCGACATAAAGCCGCTGACGATTCCCCGCCGCGAAGCCGGCTACCACGATGCGGAGGCGCCGGAAGGCACGATCGCCAGCGCCACCGCCGTCCGGCGCCTCTGGTCCGGCTCCGGTGATCTGGCTGCGGCGGCCCGCTATGTGCCGGAGAGCACGCTTCGCATCCTGGAGCGCGAGCACGCTTCCGGCAGGGCTCCGCTGGATTGGGAAGCGTTCCGCCGCGAGCTGTTCTACCGCCTCTACCTCCTCCCGCCGGAGGATCTGGCGCGGTATCTGGAGGTGACCGAGGGGCTGGAGCACCGCATCAAGCAAGCCCTGCAGACGCTGGAGGAGCCCGGGGTCGAGCCGCTGATCGCCAAGCTGAAGACCAAGCGCTATACCCGGACCAAATTGATGCGGACCTTGGCCCATATCTTGCTGCATCACGATAAATTCCATTTCGGGCCGGACGCCCTCGGAGCGGGTCCCGCGTACGTGCGGGTGCTCGGCTTTACCGAGCGCGGACGCCATCTGTTGAAGCGGATGAAGCGCTGCGCGGAGCTTCCCGTCGTCCTCAACATGACGCGCGACAACAGCCGTTTGGGCGGCCGCGCCGGCCTGGAAGCGGACGCCCGCGCCACCGCCGTCTATGCCAACGCGTTCCGCGGCTGGGAAGCGAGAGCCGCCTTTCGTGACTATTATGAGCCGCCCCGCCGGTTCTAATCCCCATAACGGCGACAACGGCTGGCATGCGCCAACCGTTGTCCGCCCGGAATCGGGTTCTCCACCCAATATGATGCTGCGAAATGATGCTACGAAGCCGGCTGGAACCGCTTCACGGCATCCAACGCATCCTGCAGCGTCTCGACCTTCACCAGCTTCATCTTCGTGTTCATCTTGTCCATCTTCGCCTTCGCTTCCTCGTAGTTGCCGGAAGGGACCAGGAACAAGACCGCCCCTTCGCGGTCTGCGGCCACGACCTTGTGCTTCACGCCTCCGATCGGGCCCACCTTCCCGGACGGATCAATCGTGCCGGTGCCCGCGATCCGGTAGCCCTTCGTCAGATCCCCCGGCGTCAGGCGGTTGATAAGCTCCAGCGTGAACATTAAGCCCGCCGAAGGCCCGCCGATGTCGGATTCGTGGAAGGTGACGTTATGTTTGTTATCCGTGGGCACGACCTTCTTTTTCTCCCCATAAGCCAGACCGAACCCAATCCGCTTCTTGCCGCTGCCGGTCTGATCGGGCAGCTCGACAAGCTTCGCCTTAACCTCCACAAGCTTGCCTTCCCGCTCGACGACCGCCCGAATCGTGTCCCCGGCGGCCCGCCCTTTTAAGGAAGCCTGCAGATCGTCAAAGCCGTTCACCTTCTGCCCTTCCACTTCCATAATCCGGTCGTTCGTGATGAATTCATTATCCGCCAGCTGCTTATTGTTAAATAGAACATAAATGCCTTCGGACTCGATCTCGTACGGAATGCCTACCTGATTGTAGGCGGCCAATATCGCGGCCATCTGCGAGTTGCTCATATTGAATAGCTGTTCATTGATATATTCCTGCTCGGTTCGCCCTTGCAGCGCATCTTCCTTCTTGCCGAATTCGGCATTCGGATCGAAGGCCCGCCACGCGATCAGCGCCAGATTGGCATAGGTTCTTCTCACCGTGGTCAGAAGGAACATGCCTTCCTCCGTCTCGTCTCCGCCCTCCACATTGATGAACGGCTTTACTTCCTCTGCGCTGCCTGGCGTATAAATGACATACGGCGTCGGCATATATACAACCACATAGAACAACACGATGGCCGCGAAGATCCACTTCCAAGTTCGCAAGCGGGGAGAATTCGGCTGCCGCCCGTACGATCTGAACTCCTTTTCCATTCTCCTACCTCCCTATGCCCTCGGATCGCCCTGCGATATTTGGTCTAAAGCCCGTCCCTGTTACGTACACATGAGATCGTAATGCGCTTGGCTTGAGGCCTGGCTTCTTCATTTACGGCCAAAGGGGTGACCGCCATGTTCTCGTCTCGCACATCGCCCGCTTCCCAGCGGCTGTCCACGCTCATCATGGGGGGCTCTGCGGTACTGTTGGTGCTGTGCATCATCGCTTATCCGGACAAATCATTTCAAGCCTCTTTGCAGGGGCTTAAGGTATGGTGGACCATTATATTCCCTGCCCTGCTGCCGTTCCTCATTCTGTCCGAAATGTTGAAGGCCTACGGCTGGGTCCATGGCATCGGCGTACTGCTGGATCCGTTCATGCGGACGCTGTTCCGCCTGCCCGGAATCGGCGGCTGGGCCTGGTCCGTCGGTTGGACGGCCGGGTATCCCGCCGGAGCCGAAGCCGTCGTCCGCCTGCGGAAAGACAATGAATTGTCCCGCCTCGAAGCGGAGCGGCTGCTCGGCCTGACCCATGCGGCCAGCCCGATTTTTATGATCGCCGTCGTCGGGGTCGGCTTCCTGCAGCAGGCCGAATTGGGGCTGGTTCTCGCTGCCGTCCATTGGATTTCTTCCCTTTTGATGATGCTTATTCTACGTTGGGCGGCAGCTTTTCATCCGGCTTCCGCTCCCGTTCCGGTGCGCAGAACCGCGTCCGCCGCCCCGCAGCCGCTCTGGAAACGGATGCTGCAGGCGATGGAGCAGGCCCATCGCCGGGACGGACGCGCGTTCGGCCGGCTGCTCGGCGATGCCGTCACTTCATCCGTCCAGACGCTCATGATGATCGGCGGCTACATCATGATGTTCTCGGTCATTGTCCAGGTGCTGCGGCTTGCTGTCCCGCAGGAATTCGGCGCTTATCTGCTGAACGGCCTGTTCGAGGTGAATCTTGGCGCATATTCGCTTGGCTCGGCCTCCTTCCGCTCCCCGCTGGTCCAGACCGCCCTGATCGGAGCCGTCATTGCATGGAGCGGAATCAGCGCGCATCTGCAGGTCCATAGCTTGACCCGTGGAACCGATTTGCGGTATAGCCGCTTTTTGCTGATGCGGCTTCTCCATGCCGGGTCTGCCTTCCTGCTCACCTTCGTCCTGTGGCACCCGCTCCACCGCCTTTTGCGGCTTGCGCCGCCGGAGCAGGCCGCGTTCCGCCTGCTGGACGCGGGCAACGGACTCGCTCAGGAGCCGCCCTCCTGGATTCAGTCCATTGCCGGGCTCGCTTCGGCGCCGGGATGGCTGCAATCGTTGACGCTTGTCCCGGTTCTATGTATCCTCCTGCTCATCGGCATGGCGATTTCGCTCTTGATTGGACGGTGGGCGCGCATTTGAGCGTTCTCCCGGCGGTTCGCCGGTCAGCGCTTATATTTAACCCGCAGCGCCGCCTCGACCTCCGGGGCGACCAGTTCGCTGATGTCGCCGCCATAATGCGCGATTTCTTTAACGATACTGGAGCTGAGATACGAGTACTTCGGATTCGTCATCATGAAAATCGTCTCTACCCGGGGGTTGAGCTTCTGGTTCGTCGAGGCCAGCTGCAGCTCGTACTCGAAATCCGTGACGGAGCGAACGCCGCGGACAATGACATCGCCTTTTTTCGCGTCCATATAATTTACGGTCAGATCGCTGAAGCTGTCCACCTCCACATTGGGCCACGGCTTCGTCACCGTTCGCAGCAGTTCAAGCCGTTCTTCAATAGTGAAGAGCGGCTTCTTGCTTGAATTGTTCAACACGGCGACAATCAGCTTGTCGAATTGCTTCGCCGCCCGCTGGATAATATCCAGGTGCCCGAGGGTCACCGGATCGAAGCTGCCTGGATATACGGCAGTCCGTGGCCGGCAGCCATGCTCGTAATGCGTTGTCATCAATCATAAGCCTCCTTCGAAGGCGCTTGACGCCTGTTGGAACATAGGCTGGCGCCTCTTGTTCTCTGCGCTTGCAGCAGAATCGCTTCCTCAGTCTGCGGAAGCCTCCGCTTCCGCAAGGTAGATCGAGACCGCGATATCCCCATAATCCGCCTTCTTCCATAGCGAGAGCGGACCAATTCGCCCGGAATACGAATGGGATGCGTCATGTTCGACGACAATGATGGCGTCCTCGCTCAGCAAGCCGTTATCCCACATCTCCATCAGCAATTCGTCCGCATCCTTCAATCGGTACGGCGGATCAAGAAACACATAATGAAAGGAAAGATTCCGCTTGGCCAGCGCCTTGAGCGCCCGTCTCGCATCGTTCCGGTACACTTCGGCCTTGCCGGCCAACCCCGTGGCCGCCAGATTGCCGCGTACCACCTCGATCGCTTTCGCATCCTTATCGATGAAGACCGCCCATTCCGCTCCCCGGCTCAAGGCTTCAATCCCCAAGCCGCCCGTTCCGGCGAACAGATCGAGCGCGCGGCCCCCTTCGAAATAAGGGCCGATCATGCTGAACAGCGCTTCCTTCACTTTATCCGTCGTCGGCCTTGTCCCCATGCCGGGCACAGGCTTCAGCGTGCGGCCTTTGGCCGTTCCCGATATGACTCTCAGTTGTCTCACCTTCTCTTCTTTCCGCCAGCTTCCATGCGGCGATCATGCCGCATATTCGTCGTTAATCGTAACATACAATTCCCATTTTTGAAAAATGAAATCGCATCGTGCCGCTCACATCGTGCAAAAAGAAAAAAAGTTATCCGGGGAATGTATATATTTCGTCCGGCTGGCAATCCTTAAAGTATCGACATCAATGAATGTCGTAGACAACCGCGGAGAAGACTTACGTTTCCCCATAAGCTCTTCGTCCGGTTTCTCCTCTCCCATGAGGGCGTCCCGCAAGGGGCGCCCAATTTATTTTTGTATTAAACCCTTGTAGTTATGGGGCTTGCAAGGATTCCGAGAGGGGGAGGCAGGACAGAATAGGTTTGGACAAGCTAAGTCTACATGAAAATGATGCACAGGCGCAGCATTTTTAGCTTCAAGACGCTAAATTCCGAGAAAATCCTGCAAATTCAGGCTGTTGGAAAACCCCTGTTTTTTTGTGAAGGGGTGGAGATGGTCCATTTTCCTCATCCAAACTTTGGCTCTTAGAGCGTTTTAAATCGATTTTCTCTACCGGGAGAAGAGATCCATCACAAGTAAAAAGCCCCATAGACTACTCATTGGCCTGATTTTACGGGATCCAAGCGACTGCGTCGGATGCTGGGGGCATCATCGCATTATCCGGCCTGCTCGAAGCATCGTTGCCTCCCGGGGCTTGGACGTGCGGAGGAAATTGCTGCTATTTTACAGGAATTTCGGCTTAATGAGTCCCCATCCCGAGAAATTGATGCTAATCTGCATCATTTTAGGCCCTTTTGCTTCAAGCCGAAGCGAAACGGGGAAAATTCCTGTAATTTTGCAGGATTCCCTTTCTGGAATCGTCGTCCATATCGAATTGCTGTATTTCTGCAGGATTTCGCTTACCGAATCGGCGTCCCTGGAAAAATCGTGGAGTTTGCGGATTTCACCTGCCGAATCGGCGTGCCTGGAAAAATCGAGGAGTTTGCGGATTTCGACTGCCGGATGGGCGTGTCTAGGGAAATGGTGCAGTTTTCAGGATGGTGGAAATATCCATTTTCCTGCTCAAAACTTCTTTCTCAACAGCCTGAAAATTCCATCATTTCTCCATTTTGAACGCTATCTATGCCTTTCCGGAGGGGGATTGCTGTATTTTTGCAGCATTCTTCTTTTTCACAACTCGTGTCAAAGAAATTGCTGCATTCTTGCAGTATTTCAGGATTTCAATGTTTCAGTGTTGCAGTGTTGGTGAAGCAAACCGCGTCTCTCCGGAGCAATCGCTCGACCGACGGCGCCTGCTTATGATCCGGTTCCTGCGTCACGGCCTGAATCGTCAGGATGTTTCGGAGCGGTTGCGCATCGGCGCCCCCGGGCGGAGCATCACCATCCGCTCACCGCGGCAGAATGAAGAATTTGGCATGCGGTGGACGGCCCCGCGCATAAAGAACTCCCGCGACCCTAGTATTCGCGGGAGTTTGTCTTCAATCTGAAGGGATTTTTTGACCACAGGGAGATCGCTTGTCCCAAATATCGTTCGCTTCTTCCACAAGTGTTTTGCAGAACTGTATTTTATTTGGACGTTTTGGCGTATTCCGATGATTTGATACCGGCTTGACGGCCGAAAATGATAATTTCCGCGATGGAATTTCCGCCGATGCGGTTCTCGCCGTGCAGTCCTCCGGTAACTTCGCCCGCGGCGAATAGACCGGGGATTGGTTTTCCGTTTTTGTCCAACACTTCCGTGTTCGTGTTGATTTTCACGCCGCCCATTGTGTAGTGAATGCCCGGCCCGATTCTGATCGCATAGTACGGCGCAGCGGACAGTTCGTGGTCCATTCCCGTCTTTCGGCCGAATTCGGCATCTTTCTTATTTTTCACCGCACTGTTCCAGGAGTCGAGCGTCTTTTGCAATTGATCCGCCGGTACGCCGATGTCTGCAGCCAACGCCTTGATCGTGTCCTTCGCCTTCACAAAGCCCATTTTTTCATATTGTTCAACTGCTTTGGCGCGCGATTTAACGCCGGCATCGAAAATAAGAAACGCGTTTTTCTCCGGCATTTTATTAATGGCCGCGGTCACGCTGTCACGGGCAGCCATTTCGTTGATGAACCGTTTGCCTTTGCTGCTTATGAGAATGGCGCCCTCTCCGCGCACCGCCTCACCGATGAGGTAGGAATTTTCCTGCTGCACGGTCGGATGAACCTGAATTTGATCCATATCGACCGTGGTTCCTCCCATTTTTTCGATCATGTTAATGCCGTCTCCGGTGCTTCCTGCCTGATTCGTCGTCACATAGCCCTCCAGATCCGGCCGAACCTGGGCGATAATGTCCATGTTGGCGCCAAATCCGCCAGCCGTAATGACGACGGATTTCGCTGCGATCGTTTTTTCGCCATGCTGGGTGAAGAGAACTTTAACCCCATTCGCCTTTCCGTCACGTTTCGTAATTTCTTTGACATTGGCATTGACAAAGATCGGAATGCCCTGTTCTTGTACCTTTTTCAGCAAGCCGGTCACGAGGTATTGCCCCACAGCCGAACCGTCCTTGGGACGATGGGTCCGCTTTTCGCTCATGCCGCCCGTGATCGTGAGATTGTTCAAGGTAATGCCGTTAGAATCGAGCCAATCGATGGCATCCGCTGAATGATCGACGAAAAAGCGAAGCATCTCCTTGTTATTGGTGTTATGTCCGCCTTTTAATGTTTCTTCGTAAAAGAGATCATTACGATCGGAAATGCCTTGCTCTTTTTGAAATTTCGTTTCCGAGGCGTTCATGCCCGAAGACGCTTTGCTTGTATTGCCGCCTGCAACCGGCATTTTCTCGAGAATGACCGGATTCATGCCTGCCGCTTTGGCTTCAAGCGCGGCACTCATGCCTGCGCCGCCCGCCCCGACGATCACGACATCATAGCTGTCTTTTAGCTCCTCGAACGGAGTATATTTCGCCATGGATGCACCCGACGTAGCATCTTTTTTTCCTTTATCCTTTTCTTCTTGTGCCGTATTGTTCTTGCCTGCATTCGTATCCGGTTTCGTGCTTTTGTTTCCGCACCCTGTCATAATGAGCAGGATGGAGAGGGTGAGAATCAGACCTATTTTTGTCGTTTTTGGCATCGTGGAACCTCCAATTTTGAATCTCATGGATGAAAAAAGAGTGTCAAGCCAAAGCGAACGGGGACCCAACATCCGTCTCCAATGTCAAGTCTCCGCGGTTGTTCTGGATTCATCTAAGGGAATCACATTTTAGGATGTCATGTTCCACCTGGAATATGCTTCGGCAACGCAAAAGCCCCGGGTCGCTCCCGAGGCTTTTGTTCTTTACATCGTCTTCGATTTCTGCGGATCACGTTTGGAGAAGCCAATCCTTTTCGCTCCCAAAGGTATTGGGTACACTTTCCTTTCCTCTGTGAGCACCTTGTTTTTATTTATGTGAAGCAAGTCTTTTAGGCGTCTTTTGTTTTTCTCCATGCCTCGTTCCGCTTGTTCGGTATTCAGGCTTTCGGCCGGCTGCAAACGTATCAACACAATGTCAAGAGTAAGGAACAGAGCGCCCGCCATCAAGCCGATAAACCACCATGCCACAGCCAGCTCCCACTGAAAGGAACCGGTGACTGCTACGAGCTCCGTCCCGGCATAATACCCCATAAAGATGCCGCCCGCAACCATCCCCAAAGCAAATGATCTCCGTACCCACTTCATTGATGTGTCCACCCCTAAAGTATTCGTCATAAGGGTATCGTATCATCTTGAACTATACAAAATTTTGTATAGCAAGGGCGCTCTTATCGCAGGCACCCTTGAAGACGGCTTCTTCGGCCCGACCATTCGGTATTTTAGGTTTCCAATGCGTTCTTTAACCATTGGAAGCGTTCTTGAATCATCGCCTGGGGATGAATATTTTTGGATGAAGCGGCCTTGGCCGCGAAGCTGGCGAAATTTAACCCCGCGCCAAACAACTGCAGCGCCCCGTCCGCAAGATTTCCACGTTTGAGCTGTTCGATGCCGTCCTCCATAAAGTTATTGCTTTCGTCCAGATGACAGTCCGCTATGTATTTTTCCCCTTCGTGATACAATTTAAGGTTTTCAATAATTTGATTGGCTGTTTTTTCTGAAATATCCGCATCAATTTCAATCAGCATGTCATTAATCGGGGCGACTAATTTTCCATACAAGCTGTCATATTGCCGGCAAGCATCTGCTATTTTTTCTCTTAACTCTGTGGCGCTCATTCGTTTCACTCCTTTTAAAATAATATGCGAATCGGCCAATCCCCCGATGTTGCTCAGCGGCCCGTCTCCTCACGCCGGGTAATCCCGTATATCCACGATATGCCGGATTGAAGCGGAACAGCCCTGCGAATAAGCAGGGCCGATATGAAGGGTAATCATGAGCACAATCGGAGGATACAGCCATCATAATTAGTAGATAAACGCGCGGGAAACGATAACGAGCAAAATAAAGAGAACCAAGATTACGCCTGTAGAAGTCCAGAGACCCCCAACTCCACCTACTCCGCTCATTCGAATAACCTCCTTTCATTTGATACTCCATGATATTGGAATGACGGCCCGTTTGACTTGGCTATCCCCCAGAACATCAAAAACAGGCTGCCCGGCAAACTCTTGATTCCACCTCAACAATCCGGCTGAAGACGGCGGCGCAAAATCTGTACTCTTCGTTCAATTGCGTATGGACGTTGGAACTTTGCAGTCTAATTTCCATTATTCTGGCATTGAGCCTCCCCTACCCGGTTTATATAATGCAGGGGAAGGGAGGAAAAGCATGAAGAAACTTATTTTACCTTTTTTGGCGGTTATCCTTTGTCTGTCGTCCCTCATTCCTGCAGCTTCGGCCGCGCCTACACTCCAGCAAGGAAGCTACAGCGGGGATGTGTGGGACTTGCAATTTCGTCTGCAAATACTGGATTACTACCGTCAACCTATAGACGGAATATTTGGTTCTAATACAGCGCAGGCCGTGCGTCGCTTTCAACAGGATTACGGCTTGAAGGTTGACGGCATCGCCGGCCCGAACACATGGCAAGCGTTGAAGCGGGTATCGGTCAATGCCGACGAATTGAAGATGCTCGCTCGCACAGTCTATAGCGAGGCCCGCGGCGAGCCGTACACCGGACAAGTCGCGGTGGCGGCTGTCGTGATGAACCGTCTGCAATCGCCTCAGTTTCCGAATACGATTGCCGGCGTCATTTTCCAGCCGCTAGCGTTCACGGCCGTGGATGACGGCCAATATTGGCTGGATCCGGACAGCACGGCTTATGCTGCCGCTTGGGAAGCGGTGCGGGGATGGGACCCGACGAACGGGGCGCTTTATTATTTCAATCCGGCCACCGCGACGTCCAAGTGGATCTGGTCGCGCCAGCAGACCGGCAAAATCGGCAATCATATTTTTGCAATCTAAGGCCAAGACAGGGAACCTCTTCGGGGGTTCCCTCTATGGTCGCCCTATACTATTTTTCGCCCACTTTGCCCCCCGTCATGCTCATGACGCCGGCTGAACGCATACAGTAGAGCAAAGGAGGGAATATAGGTGCCGTCCTACCGCATCATCGTCGATTTATCGGCTCGCATGCTGTACTTGCTGGACGGAGACCGTGTCGTCCGCGGCTACCCCGTCGGCATCGGCAAGATGGTGACCCGGACCCCAACGGGAGAATTTACGATTATCAATAAGCAGGCTAACCCCGGCGGCCCTTACGGCGCCTTATGGATGGGCCTCTCCAAGCCTCATTACGGCATCCACGGAACCGACGATCCGTCTTCCATCGGCAGGGAAGTATCCCACGGATGCATTCGGATGCATAATGCCGATGTCCTGCAGTTGTCTTCCTATGTTCCCGTCAATACCCGCGTCACGATACGGCCGTGATCCCGGGATCCTTTGGCCTCTCCCCCCGCTCGAACGGCAGAGCCGAAGAGACGATCTTCGGCTCCTTACGCCAGCTCCCAGCTTGTCCGGATGACGATCGAGAATATCCATCTCCTTCCTCTGCCCGCGTATAAGCCGCTCATTCAATCTAAGCAGCGGCGCAACCTCGACGAAGCACGAAAAAAGCGCGCCTGTTCGCGGCGCGCCCGGATGTATTCAATCATCGCCCATCCAGCCCCGAACAGAGCGAGCGGGGCTTACCGGTGGTTAGTACATAAACCCACGGGATACGATAACCAACAAAATAAAGAGAACCAGGATCACGCCTGTCGATGTCCAGAGTCCCCCAAAGCCATAACCGCGCTCCTTAACTCCATCGCTCATTTTGTAACCTCCTTTTCACTGAAGATACAATGTATTGTATTACCTGCCTAACGGATCCGACTCCGTTAAACGCCTAACTCTGCATAGAAAAAAGCCGCCGTTGCCCGGCGGCTCTATATTGACAGCACAGTTACAACAGATAAGGCTCTGTCAGACCGTACTCTTCTTCCATATGTTGAATCCATTCCTCCAGCTCGCTTAATTGCTCATAGACACGGACGGTAATGGATGAACCGTTCGCCGTATCGCGATAGAGGACGACAGGGCTGCCTTGGGTTATTCGCGCTCGAGCCCGATTGTATATGGCGTCGATGTGCTCCCAATCTCCCTGCTGATAAGCGCCACCAATTTGGTTGAGATTGATCGTGAATTGCTCCATGCTCTATCCCCTCCTTGTGATGGGTATGCCTTTCCTTCTTAGTATACCCAAGGTTGCCCGATTTGTAACCGTCTGGCACTCGATTTTTATCGGAATTTTATAAATTCGCCCATCCGCTCGAATGCGAATCGGTTGCGGATGCGGGTATACTATAAAATAGAACAGGCTGGCCCCGATTGCCGGGTGCGGCCGGAAGAAAGGAGTGCAGGCAATGCCTTCCATGCCGAAGCTGCTGATTGGGGCAGGGATTATCCTTATCGTCATCGGATTATTATGGGCCGGGTTGGGCCGCTGGATTCCGTTTGGCCGCCTGCCGGGCGATATCGTGGTCAAAAAGGGCGGATTTGCTTTTTATTTTCCCATCGTCACCTGCATCATTATCAGTATCGTCGGATCGCTGCTGCTGGCGCTTTTTCGCAAATAAAAAAATGGAACCGAGCGCCTCTTACATGACTCCATAGGCCCCAAAGCTGGCGCTCCCGTGGTCGGTCTGCGACCACCTCCGGTAGGCGGCGAAATATTCCGCAATGATTCCGGTCGAGAGCGATGCATAAATTTCTCCGATGGCCCGGCCGGAGTCATGGAACGGCTCCAGCCCATCGATGGTAAGCACCCCGTAGCTGCCAAGCGGCAAGCACATCAATGCCTGGTAGGGACTTTTGGAATCTGTATTCCGCTCCCAATCCTCATCCTTCGTCACATCCGCGATCTGCACGATCGCCTGCTTCCGGTACGATCTTCCGGCTACCGAGCGATCGATATGGAGCTGGCGCTCCCCGACATAATGCTTCGGGAAGCCCGCCGAGGCGAAGCGCAGCGTCAGCATCTGATCCGTGTGCAGCCAGATGCCGCAGCGATGATGCCCCCCCCGCCTTCAGCTTCATGTCGACGGCCAAAATATCCAGCATCCGCTGCAGCAGGAAGGACGCTTCCGTCAGGACGGAATACGGGTCCGCGATCGCCCGGATATCGTTCAGCGCATCCATGAACGGCTTCACGTCGCGCAGCGCAGACAACGTCTGCTGGGCGGTATGCTCATCCATCATCTGGGCGCTCCGCAATTCGTCCATCCGGAGCTGAATATCTTGCATCCGATCGTCACGGCGCATGACATCGGCGATCATATCGCTAAGCTTTTTATTGATATAGAGCGTCTTCACGAAATAAAAAATCATACCCGCGGCCATGACGACCGCGAACACTTGATACGCCCACGGAGGCAGCTTATCGAGCATTGATTTCATTAACCCTTCCATGCGTCATCCTCCTTCCATTATGCCTTTGACACAAGCCTATGACAAAAATTGGACGAACATGCATTCCGCCCCCGAATTTGCGCAAAAAAAGACCCGTCCGGTCCCTCCCCCGCGGGAAGAGATCGGACGGGCCTTCGCTCATGTTGTATATTAACCATGCTGATGGTGAACAGCTGTCTGCGAACGCACCGGTACGGCACGCTGCGGCACGCCTGCCTGTACGGTCCAAGTAATGACCTTGCCCGCAATGCTTACCGCGAGAATCGTATACAGCGTATCCCACAGCGGCAAATAGAACAAGGAGACCAGGAGCACCGCAATATCGATCAGCATAAACACCGTGCCGACACTTATCTTCGTCAAGCGGCTGATGAGTAAGGCTACGATATCGTCGCCGCCCGTCGCGCCTCCGTGGCGGAGCACGATTCCCGCGGCGAAGCCGGTCAGCACTCCGGATACGACCGCCGCCAGCACCATATTGCTGCCGAAATTCATCACCCACGGCGAGTAGCGCTCGCAGAGCTCGTAAGTCAGGGAGAACACTCCCGTCGCCAGCGCGGTGTTCATAATGAACCTTCGCCCCTGGAAGAACCAAGCGGCGATGAATACCGGGATATCGAGCATCAGGACGGTCAGCGCGGGTGACCAGTCGAATGTATATTTTCCGATCAGCGCGAGACCGACAAATCCGCCTTCAGCCAGGTGATTCTGAAAATTAATGTGATAATAGCTGAAAGCCAACAGCATTGAGCCTAACAACATCCATACAATATGACGTAATTGTTCGTTTTTCCTCATCTTGGTTCCCTCTCGTCGTTCGTGAATTCGTCCTTCGACCGACGGCGGGAAGCCAGATAGAGGAGCAGGTCCTTCGCATCATTTCACGCTTCCTTCGCAGTCAGTCTGCATCGTAGTGACGGGTCTCTGCGAGAGGAAGCTAGATGTAAGAAAGATCATAACGTTTCCAGACTGTCCTTTGGGGAAGCATCCTTCGGGGACACATTGGTATCCTGATCCTTTCTTTTTTTGATTTGGCATTTTGAACCAATACCGGGTTGCAACATGTTGCTATACCTGTATTATATCATAATGTATATTCCGGCCCTACCGTACCTATGCTCCGAATATCGCCTCCGTTCTGTTTTAATCGCATTGTCCCCGTATCTGGCTTGCTCCGCTCCATGTTTGAACGGCTCCCTCCCGGTTTCTCTCGTAAATGCTCCGTCGTTCACGAATATCTCATGTTTACTGTGCGCAAGATCACACAGTGATCTATATCACTTCGTTAGACTGGAGTCATTCCGTTGCGGAATTTCACTTACGAAAGGATGAGATATGATGCTGACACCGCGCACCATTGAGATTGTGAAGGCGACTGTACCCGTTCTGGAAGCGCATGGCCAACAGATTACGACGCGGTTCTATGAGATGATGTTCTCGAACCATCCCGAGCTGCTCAATATTTTCAATCACGCGAACCAGCGTCAGGGCCGCCAGTCGCAGGCGCTCGCCTCGGCTATTTATGCCGCGGCCGCGCATATCGACCGCCTGGAGGACATTATGCCGGTCGTGAAGCAGATCGGCCACAAGCACCGGGCCCTCCATATTCAACCGGAGCATTACCCGATTGTCGGGAAGCATCTGCTGCTGGCCATCAAGGATGTGCTTCGGGATGCGGCGACCGATGACATTTTGGAGGCCTGGGCAGAGGCGTACGGCGTCATCGCCGATATTTTCATCCAGGTGGAGCGCGATATGTATCAGGCGGCGGCCGAGGCGGAAGGCGGCTGGGAAGGCTTCCGCAGCTTCCGCGTCGTCCGCAAGGCGCCGGAATCGGATGTCATTGCGTCGTTCTATCTTCAGCCGGAAGACGGCGGCGCCATCTCTTCTTATCTTCCGGGACAGTATATTACGGTACGGGTGAAGCCGGAGGGTTCGGAGAATACGCATTTGCGCCATTACAGCCTGTCCCAGGCTCCAGGGGGGGAGACCTACCGCATCAGCGTCAAGCGCGAGGGCGGCGATGATCATTCCCCTGCCGGCATCGTATCGTGCTATCTGCATGACGTTGTGCAGGAAGGCGATCGGCTGGAGCTGACGGCGCCGGCCGGCGACTTCACGCTGCGTACAGGGCTCTCGTCCCCGGTCGTGCTCCTCAGCGGCGGGGTAGGCATCACGCCTATGATGAGCATGCTGCATGCGCTGGCGAAGCATGAGCCGCAACGGGACGTTTATTTCATTCATTCCGCGCGGAACCGCCAGGTGCATGCGTTCCATGACGAGATTCGCTCCTTGACGGAAGCGAATGAACGCATTCGGAGCTTCGTCTGCTACGAGCGCGCCGAGGCGGGCGACACTTGTGAACGCCAAGGATTCATTGACGAGACATGGCTGGCATCCGCGTTGCCGGCCGAGTTGTGGCAGCGGGCGGATACGTACTTCTGCGGGCCGGTGCCGTTCATGAAGGCCGTCTATCGGGCTCTGCCCGGACTGGGGGTTGCCCCCGAGCGAATTCATTACGAGTTCTTCGGACCGGCCGGGGTATTGGAGGAAGCGTAACGGCAAGCTTGCCCCAGGAGCACGAATGCGCCAATATGTCGGGGACGTCTGCGCCAACTATCGGGGAGGTTCAGGTAAAATCGAGGCTGTCCCGATAGGCGGTGCTTAAGGAAGCGGGGCGAGTCGGAACAACACAGAGAAGACGGGCGGCGGGCAAACGGCAGATGATGGATGAGGCAATGAAATCCTGCGTAGATGCAGGATTTCATTGTATTTAATCCGCTATTTTCTTAAATTGATGCAAAAATACATTATTTTCGGCGTTTTTTGACTTATTGCCATGTAATAGGCTGAAATTGATGCCGTTTTGCAGGATTCCCTGTAACGGACTACACCTCATATAGGAAAGCTGCATTTTTGCAGTTTTCCGGCGAGTCGAGCGTTGGAAAATAGGGGGCGGTCTCACTGTGAGACCGCCCCTTCTTATCCCAGCCAGCTTCCTTTTCTTCGGACGCTACGGCTCGAACCCGATATGCAGGACTTGCGCGACGAGAAGCGGCAAATCCGTATTGTTGTGCAATCCCCGGAACAAATCCGCCCCCGGGCCGAATGCATAGATCTGCACGTCGACGCCGGTGTGCAAATAGGTTGTCCAGGATATCAAGGCACGTTCGCTAATGACGCCGTTAATGGCATGGACCGCATCTTCGGCGTTCTTGATTTTGCTCGCTTCCGCAGCAGTCGCATCAATGCCCGCATACGTTTTAAGCACTTCTGCGGCATTGCTTCTGTCCGACTTCAGCTTGTCGGCCATATAGAGTCCGGATGCTTTGACATGATGCAGCACTTGAAGCTTGGCATCCGTCTGACCGTATCCGCCGACCGACATCCCTCCTGTATCATGATCGCCGACGACAACGACTAACGTGTTGCCGTCCTTTTGGGCGAAGTCGACCGCCAGCGCGACCGCCTCTTCGAAAGCCTGCGTGTCTTTCATGGCCCATGCGGCGTCATTGTAGTGCCCGGCCGAATCGATCTGGCTCCCTTCCACCAGCAGGAAAAAGCCGGCTTTGTTTTGACGGAGAATATCGATTGCTTTCGCGGTCATTTCCTTCAAGCTGGGTTCATTCGTATGCTCCCGATCAAGCTCGGGGGCCATGTCCCCGCCCGCGAACAACCCAAGCAGCTTGCTGCCTTTTGCGGCCTGCAGTTGAGTGCGGTCCTCCACGATGGTGTAACCGCTGCGCCTTGCTTCCTCCACAAGATTGCGCGACTTTTGTTTGCCGCCCATCGACTCAGGCAGAAAGAAGGTCTTGCCCCCTCCCAGCAGGACATCGGCATTTCCCAGCTGCTGCGGCGCGATGTCGCTTTCTTCCTCGCGGGAAGCGATATGCGACGAAAATGCGGCCGGCGTCGCGTCGGTAATGCTCGAAGTGGCGACCAGACCGGTTGACTTGCCCTGTTCCCGGGCCGCCTCGAGAATCGTCCGGCGCTGCTTGCCGTCCGGAGTCGTCCCGATCATCCCGTTGTTCGTCTTGTGCCCCGTCGCCATCGCCGTCGCGGCAGCGGCGGAGTCGGTTAGCGCCGAATTGGCCGAGTACGTTCTCACCATGCCTGCCAGCATCCGGTCCATTACGGACAGCTCGCCTTTGTATAAGCGGTAGCTGGCGGCATAGGCGGGTGAAAAGCCGTCCGGAACCATAAAAATAATGTTTTTCGCCTTCGTCGAGGCCGCGTCTGCCGAATTGGCCGGAAAGCCAACATGAAAACAGGCAAGCACGGTGGCCAAAACGATCGCGGCAAGTTTACGTGTCATCCTTCATTTCCCCCATCCTCAAGCTCATTCCGTCTCCGGTCCCTCTGCTGTCCCGGGACGAATCAAGATGGCGCGGCACTCGAACCGGCCGTTGAGGCCGCATGACTGTCGTGCTCCGCCAACATCCGCTTCAGGACGTTGTCGCTAATGCGGGCGACATTGTTGTCGTAGCCGTTCCAGGCAAGACTCCCGGCCCAGTTGATCGAACCGACGGAGAATACGGCGCCCCCGCCGTGGATATCGAAATAGGTCATATCCGCCCGTACAAGCGGGTTTTCGCGCCCTCCTTGACCTGGTGCCGTATTTAATTGATCTTCATGCACAAATTGGTAATTATTATCAAATCCAGTGGACGTGGCCAGCCACAGCGTATGCGGAGGCGTGCCGAATTTGAGGTCATAGCGATCAATCTCGTCGCCGGCCGCCCCGCCAGCCGCGTATCCGAAGTCGCCAATGATCTCGTCATCCCCGATGCCTTCAAAAATAAACTGCGCCGACGGATGGAAGCTGTCCTCCAAGCGCCGGTAACCGCATGCGGTGGCGCCGCCCAAAGCGGTCACGCCTACCCCGACAAGCCGCTGAGGGACGTAACCAAAATGACGCCATATGCCTCCAGGCTCGCCTGTCGTGCTGTGAAACAGTTCGCCCGGCGGAGAATCCGAGGAGCGCGAGCCGGCGTTGCCGCGCCGCACTTCCAGTAAATGCGGCCGCTCCGGATCGAGACTCGTCACCCAATAAAATCCGTTGCCTCCCAGATACATTAAGCGGCCGCCCTCCGCCATATACTGCTCCAGCGCTTTCATCATCGGGCGCGTCCAATATTCGGGATGGCTGCCGGTAATCACTACCTTGTAACGTCCCAGCAAATCGGCGCCTTCATGGTGCAAGTCTTCGTCCGTGGCGATGTCATGGCTCTGCCCCCGCTGCTCCAGCCAGCCGGTAATGTACAGATCGGCGGAGAAATGGCGCACAGCCCGCCAGTTCCGGTAATGAGGCCGGATATTCAGGAGCGGGCGCAGCCGGGAAGAATATTGTACCCCGCTGCCATCGTTGTGCAGGTCATAAATGGAGCTGCCCATTTCCGGATGCTCGTCCAAATAAACATCCTGCGCCGGAAGAACATAATCCTCGCCCAAATAGTCTTTGGCATACTTGAACAGCCGCTCGTTGCCATAAGCAAGATACGTATTGGTCGGCGCCAGGAACAGGACGGGAGCGGTTGCCGTTCCCTGCGTCGGCCGCACGAAAAACGGAATGTAATCGACGCTGCCTTCGGCCTCCAGCTTCAGCGCATAGATGCCGCTTCGCAGATCCTCCGGGATCCGCCACGTGATGTCCGCTTCCCAGCCGGCATCCTCGATGTCGTTGTCATGAAAATGAATGGCCGCGTATTGTTCCGGCGCGAGCCGGTAGTCTGTCTGCTCCCCGGTCCAATTGTGGCTTGTCACGGCCCGGGTACCGCCTTGGCGCAAAATCCCGTGATGCCCTCCAGCCGACCGATCGGAAAGGCGGGTTGACGATATGCCGACGCTGAAGTCATAATCGGCAATGAGATGCGCGCCATCGGGCTCCGTGTTCGTGCCGCGCGCCATATCATGCAGCTCGGCCTCGGAAAAATAATGCTGGAACAAACGCGGGTTTCCGATTTTTCCGTTATAATGGCGGGACACGCCGCCTGGAGCCGCAGAGTCCGAATCCGCAGCCAGCAGCACCTTGGAGATGACCGCTTGACTGTAGTCCAGCTTCACGGCCGCCTTGCAGACTTGCGTGCCGTCGTCGGGCCTCCAGCCGGCCCGTTGACTCACGAAGAGCATGGCCTCTTCGCGGCTGCCGGAATATTGAACGGCGACGAAGTGCCACTCATGACCGTTCAACGGCGCTTCCGCCCGAACGGCAACGGAATAACCGCATCCGCCGTTCAATGAAAACGTCACATGCCCGTCCTCGTCCAGCGTCACACCCGCCCCGGATGAACCGTCGGCGGATCGGGCAGACCAGATTGTCTGAGCGTTGACGTATTGCGGAATCGTAGGGTACACCCACATCTGAAGCGAGAATTCCCCGGCTTGCATCCATTCCTCCGGCAGCGGCAGCTCGGCATAGGAGCCAATCGCGGTGACCTGCCGCCGTCCCGGGTATTCGCCGGCGCAGTCCGCCGGTACCGGTTCCGTCGGCAAATAGGTCGAATGGTCCGGATCGGGCATCCCGCCGCATAGCCGCACCACACTGGCGCTATAACTCGGACTCGCCGTATCAATCATAAAATTCAGTGCTTGGCCGGGCTGAACGCTGAATCGATCCGCATATCCGACAACGGTTACGGCATCCTGCCTCTTTGCATTTGTCACGCTTCCTGTTCCCTGTTCATTTGGCTTCATTGAAATTCCTCCGTTAGTTCAGAATTTTCTTATTCGCCTTGAATCCGCTTCGTCGTGGCTGCAAAAAAGTGACGCCGAGCCTCGATGCTGGAGCTCACCCCTTTCTAGCAAATTTCGATATTTTTGTCATAATTCCACTCATGATGTCATATATTTCAAAATAATTATAGCATGCTAAGTTTTTCAATAGAATCTATTTTTTTGTATCCGATGCATCCCGCCTATTGTGCTCGAAGAGATCGGCTTTTTACGCCAACGCCAATAAAAAAATCGCGCTCTGCGGCAGGCTTCTGCCAGAGAGCGCGATATCCAGGCTCAGTGAGCTTTCCAATTTATTTCGCATCAGGCCCAGCTTATTGGCCTGCCTGCTTGCTGTGAATGACCCACTCCGCCAGACGCTTGACGCTGCTGATGGAATCCAGCGTCAAATCGTCTTCGTCCAGCGTAAAATCAAACCGCCTTTCTACTTCCGCAAGCAGTCTCATCACGGTCATAGAGTCCAAAATTCCGGTCTCGCCAATTAAGACGGTATCCGTATCGACAACAGGCAGCTTGAGCATATTCTGAATGATCTCGGCAATTTCATGTTCAATCGCATCGCGGTTCATCGTCTATTCTCCTATCTCGAGCCAATCGAATGCCCTCCGCGGGAGCGGGAGCTGCAGCATATAGACGGATTGCTCATTCTCCGTAGCCGTTTTCTTGAAGCCCAGCATCTCCAGCAGCAGTCTCGCCGGCAGATTCCGTTGCCGGCTGACTAACCGGCAGCGCGCCGCGGCCGCCTGCGGCAGCTGTCGCTCCAGCCGTTGCAGGACGGTGTACAAAAAGGCGGAAGCGATGCCCCGGCCTTCAATCCGGCAGGAGATGCAAAACAGATTGATGTCGATCCCGTCATCGGCTGCGCTCGCGAAGCAGGTACCGATCAGCCCGTGCGCGCCGAACCGGTCCTCCAGCCTGGCCACATACAAGTAATGGTTATCCTGAGCGCAATACGATTCGACGAAAGGAAAGTCAACCCGTTCCAACAGGCTGTTCATCTGGTTCGTGCGGCGAGACAGTTCGACTACCCTCGGGTAATCTTCTTCCCGGGCCACTTGGATCCGCAGCTTCATCCCGCATTCCTTCAAAAATTGCTCCCGGCTGCCCTTATGGGCTTTGCGAGCTTCCTCCCGCAGGCGGCGCGCCTGCATGTACTGCCGCCGGTTGGCCGCTTCTTCGGTCAACTCGCCTGCCTGGAATTCCGAATAACCGGGAAGCTCCCGATATTGCTCGGCGGCATAGGTGCGCACCTCCGGCACATAAAAGTTCACTTCGAAGCGCTCGAACGGATCATTGTCGATAAAGGCCATAGCATCCAAGCCGATGTTCAGTTCCTGGGCAATCCGCTCGATGCTCGCCGCCTTGGAATCGAAATGACATTGCGGGGACAAGAAATAATGGGCGATGCCCAACTGCTCGAGCTTGTCCTTCACTTGCTCCCACCGGTTACGGCTGGCGATGCTGTGCAGAATCCCGCGCCGATCCAGCGTATCAAGGATGCTTGCCATCTCCGGCTGCAGCCTGATGCCGGCCTCGTCTTCCCTCAGCGTTCCTTCCCACAGCGTATCGTCCAGATCCCATACGATACATTTAATCATCTGCTTCACCGGAGAACCATTCCATCGTCAGATGCGTCGGCTTGAAGCCGTACTTCTTGTACAGCAGCCTCATCGGCAAATTGCTCACATGCACCTTTCCGATGATGCGCTCGGTTCCCTCCCTCTTGCAATACGTCATGCCCGCCTCGAACAGCTCATCCACATAGGCGGTGCCGCGGTAGGGCTCTGCGATATAGAAGCTTTTGAAATTCGCGTACATCTGTTTCGTGACCGAGTTTTCGCGCGGCGTAATCCACATCCAGCCTGCGACATTTCCGTCAACCTCCAGCACCAACATTCCTTTTCTTTCGTAGTGAAGCGCTTTTTCCAGCTTCCTGACATGAAAGCGGGGATCGGTTATCGCCTCCTCCCCGAATGAGATAACGGAAATATCCGTTTCAAATTGAGCGATAACCGCAATATCATCCGGCTCGATCTGTCTAATCGGCATCTTGCTATGACTCCATTCTGCGTTGTTATGCGTTCTTTTTTTGAATCAGCTCGAAGGAGTCATGGCGGCAGCTCGGGCAGCCCTTTTGTTTCAGCTGTTCAATCGTTTGCCATTGCATTTGAAAGCCAACCTCGGTCACAAGGCTGCAACGTTTGCATTCATAGGCGCGAATCGTGCGTCTTACTTCTCCCGTATAGAGGGCGTCCCGGTAATCACACGCAATGCTCTCCTTCGTCTCTTCCGTAGATTGTAACACAATCATCTGGCTTGTGTTACCTATAATTTCCGCCCCGAGATATTGATTGAAGCGCGGGAGCACGCTCGTGACAAGCAAGCCCATTCGCGTAAATTCGCGCTGCATCTCCAAAGCGAAGTCAGGCGATTTGTGGGCGAACGACAGAAAAATGGGCAGCCCGATCTCCTGCTTCAGCAATTGGACGCCGCGCGAGACAAATAAAGACATTCCTTGCAGCGTATAAGGAGGATCGGTGAAAACGCAATCAAAACGCCGCAAAAATTCAGGCGGGAGCTGTTCGCGAAAATCCATTTCGTAGCACACTATCGGTAAATTTTCGGTTTCCGCCACATAGTTCACGTAGCTGATAATGCGTTTGTCAATTTCGAACACATGAATGCGGGTATTGGATTTATGCGGATTTTGCCGAAACAGCTGCTTGAGGAGAAACGCCAACGAGACACTGACGAGGTCATCATCCCCCAGACAGACGATATCCCGCCCGATAAGAACTTCGTGCTGAAGCGCCAGCACGGCCCGCTTCATGCTCGTCTCCAGCGTGCAGCGTGATTGGTCGATCGTGACATCGACCTGGGGACGGTTCTCAAAAACGCCTTCGAGCTTCGACATCATGCCGCGCAGATCTTCCGGATGCCATTGCTCCTGCTTCAACCGCTGATACAAGCTCCGGTTCAGATGCCCGTAACCCATCGTATGCTCGACGAACCGCATCCCTCTCGCAGTGCAGTTGACTCCCCGGTTTTGTTCGATCAGCCCCGCCTTGATGAACTCTTTCTTGATGGCCGCCACAATCGGCAGCGGCAGCAGCGTCTTTCTCGCGATCTCCTTGGTAGAGATGCCCGGCTTGAAGTAAATATCCAGAAGAATGTTTTCAATCGCTTTTTTTCCATCCTTAATGGACACTTGGGAATAAATTGAATCGATCGCTTCTTTATTCATATTTTTTCTTCTATCTCCTTTATCGATTGCAAATCCCACGAATATGCCTATATGTATGATTCTGGATGCCTACAACGCACTCATTATCCTATATTTCCCATGCAAAAGCAAGACATCGGCCGCATACCTGCAGCCGATGTCTTGAGAAAAAGATAAGACGCTCCGGTTCAATCCATAACGGAAACGCGAATAAGCGGGCATAATTGATGGATCGTCCGGGATGTGAATAATTGCTGTCCGTTCGCGAAGAGACCCTGCTTTTCCATCTCCACCTCAACCCGTACGGCATGGAGGGAAGTGCCGCCCAGCCGGAAAAAGTCGTCGTCGATGCCGATGCCGCCGATGCCGAGCACCCGTTCCCAGATCTGCACCATTGCCGCTTCCACCTCGTTGGTCGGAGCGCGGTAAGCGGCTCTCTGCGGCGCTCCTTCCCCGGTGTTCTGCACCGGCAATTGGAGAAGCCGGGCCGCATCATAATATTGCAGCGGGAGCAGCTGATTCCGGTGCAGCAGCGGATAGCGCTCGTCGAGAACCATGTCCCATGACGGCTGCTCGAAGCTTCCCCCGGCCACAGCGCCGGTAATTGACTCGCGTGGCGCGCCGCTGTCTGCGTGCTTCGCCTCCTCGCCGCCAGGAAGAGGCGCGTTGCGGACACATTCGATATAATCGATAGAATCCGGGATATCCTTCACCGCATGCCGGAAGCGCACGGCCCGATCCGTCTCCTCCATGACGCGCCATCCTCCCGATTGCAAAAAGGCAACCATCGGTTCGTTCTTCCCGGTAAGCGTGCATACGGCTTCGATCTCATCGGCATGCCGTTCAAGGCAGTACGGCTTTAATGCGCTGATTACGGCCGCCTCGATTCCTCTTCCGAGGATGCGGCAGCTTAAGAGGAAAGCATCCAGATGCATGATGGAGCCCTCGCATCGGGTAAGGACGGCCCCGGCCAGACCGTAGCTTCCGAACCGGTCCGCGGCTTCGATGGCCCAGCATGCCGTATCCGGCTGCGCCAGAATGGACGGCAGGCGGTCTGCCATGCTTCGGTCCGCATTCAGCGTGAATTGATTGGTCCGCTGCATAAGCTGGGCGATGCGGGGCAATTGCCCGGAATGCGCCTCCTTGATGCTCATCACGATCCCCAACTCATTGAGAAAGGCCTGCAGCGATGAAGCGGCTTCGCGAGCTTCGCCGCGCTTGCGCTCCGTTCTGTACCTCTCCGTTCTTCGCTTGTCGTCTTCCGTCACGCGGATGCGATCCAGCGCCCACACATGCCGCAGAAATGCCGGGATCTGATGTTCTTCCGGCAGCTGCAGCGCCAGCACTTCCGGGCAATTCGAGCGGACCTCCGAGCATTCCAGCGAGCTGTCATCGAGCAAAATGAAGCTGTCCAGACCCAACCGGAGCTCCTCCGCCAGCGCGCGGAGATTTTCGGATTTCGGGCTCCAGTTGATGCGCCAGCCGGCGAAATCCTCTTTTGTCAGCAGCATGTCCGGATGTCGCTCAAAAACATCCCACACGTCCCTGTCGTTATTCTTGCTGACCAGGACCAGCAGCATGCCTTCGCGCTGCTTCTCCAGCAGCAACCGTTGGAAATCGCGATAAGGCTCCGTAACCGCGACTCCTTCGGCTCCGTCCTCGCCGCATACTCCATTCCACAGCGTATGGTCGCAGTCGACCGCGATGACCTTGAACGGGTGTCCGTGCCAGGCCAGCAGGCGGCGCGCCGTGAACGTGCCGATGGCCGCGTAATATTCCGGGGTGAACGGCATGTGCCCAGCCAGATCGGCGGCCGCATCATCGATTTGCCCCACGCCGAACATCCCGCCAACCTCTCTGAAGTCGATGACTTGGACATGCTCCTTCGCTTCCAGCTCCCGCTTCCACCGGTCCGTCAGCTCCTCCAGATAGCTCGTCATGACCGCCGAAGCCCCAAGGGAACCCGACACCGGAAACACGCCGGCGAACAACGGCCTTGCGCCTTTCCTAACAGACAGAGCCTGCGCCAGATCGGAGAACGCCCGCTCCAGCTTCTTGATTTGCTGGTCCTCCGGCGAGCGATCATCCCGCAGCCAATCCTCGAACCGTACGAGGAGCAACCCCGCGTCGCCCTCGGAGGAGAGCGCGCTGTCCGGATTCAAAAGCTCCTGGAACACTTGATGATAAGGCGCAAAATAAACGTCGAGTCGCAATCCGAATTGCTCGCCCCACCATTTGATATACGGTCGGATCGGGTCTGCCGTGAAGGTGGAGGCGGCGGCGACGGCGAAGGTGCGTTCAGGCTCCGGATGCCGTCTTTTGGCGGCCAGTTCGCTTTGTTCCTCCTCGGAGAGCAGCCGGATCTCCCCCAGCTTCCGCTCCGGATCGGCCAGCGCGACATCCATCAGCTCGACGAAGTGCCGCATCAGCCCCGCTATCGTGTCTTCGACGAAGAGGGCCGTGTTATACTGCATGACGCAGAGCAGCCCGCCGTCGTCCGCCACGCCGATATCGAGCTTGAAGTCGAGCTTGGAGATCCCCTTCGTAATGTTATAGTTCTCGAAGGCGAGTCCTTCGGCCTTCAGCACCGGGTTCCCGTCGAATTCGTTATGGAAAATCATCATCGTATCGAACAGCGGATTGCGGCCGCGCGGCAGTTTGGCCGACAATTTCTCCACCATCCGATCGAACGGGTAGTCTTGATTTTCATACGCGTTCATCATTGTGTTATTGAGCGCGTGCAGTTGCTCGAGGATGGTGCGGTTCTCCTCGAAGCTGACCCGTATCGGCAAAAAGTTGGTGAACATGCCGATCAACGGCTCCACGTCGGCATGCCGCCGGCCTGCGACCAGCGAGCCGACCGTCAGATCGCGCTGGCCGGTATAGTGGTGGAGCACAAGGGTGTACAGGTGGAACAGCAGCACATTGATCGTCACATTGCGGGACTTGGCCAAGGCATTCAACCGCTCTGCCGTCTCCTTCGGAAGTGTGAGCTTATGCGCCCTGCCGACGAAAGATTGGAATTCGGGCCGCTCGAAGTCGGTCGGCATATTCAGCGCCGGGATGTCGCCCCGGAACTGGCTCATCCAATATTCCTCCTGCTTCCGAATCATGTCTCCTTCCAACAGGCGGTGCTGCCATTCCGCATAATCCTTATACTGAATCCGCAGCGGCGGGAGATCCTTGCCGGCATACAGATCGCTGAACTCCTTGATGAACACGTTCATGGATGCGCCGTCCGACACGATATTGTGCATATCCACGAGCAGCACATGCTTCTCCGGCCCAAGCTTGACGAAGGAAGCGCGGATCAGCGGGGCTTGGCCCAGATCGAACGGTCTGATGAACCTGCGAACGATTTTGTTCATCTCCTGCTCATCGGCCTCGAGGCGTTCGATCGCGAACGAGAACGTTTCATGGATTTTCTGCATCGGCTCTCCGTCCACCATATGGAACGAGGTCCGCATATTTTCATGGCGGTGAATCAATTGGATGAACGTTTGCTCGAACCGCTCCGCATCGGCCCGCCCGTGAACCAATAAGGCCATCGGCATGTTGTAGGTCGTTACGTCGCCGATTTGCTGATGGATGAGGAACGTCCGTTTCTGGGCGGAAGACACCTGATAATACGGCTTCGGCTCCGCCGGCGAGATGGCGAAATATTGGTTTTTCTCCATCTGTTCGATGTGCCGGGCAAGCGCGCTGATCGTCGGCATGTTGAAAATATCCGATAAGGCCAGCTCCGCGTCGAGCTCCTTATGGATCTTGGCGATGAGACTGGTCGCCTTCAAGGAGTGGCCGCCCAATTCGAAGAAATCATCGTAAATCCCGATTTCCTCGATACCGAACAGATTCCGCCAGATGCCGGCCAACGTCTCTTCCAGCGCATTCCGGGGCTCGGCGGTTCCGCGCGCAGTTTCCCGCCGGAACGCCGGAGCCGCTTCGCCGGACGGCCCCGCGCTCTCGGCAGCGGAGCCGGCGTGGACGATGCGGATTCCTTCCTCCTCGATCCAGAAGCGCCGGCGGTCGAACGGATAGGTGGGGAGCGGAATGCGGTTTCTCTGCTCCTCTCCATAGAAGCGGGCCCAATCGAATGTTACGCCCGCGTTCCACAGCCGTCCGACCTGATGAAGGAGATGCGCCACATCCGACGCGGTCTGCTGCGGATGGCGCAGCAGGTTCACCAGGACGCGCTCCCCCGCAGCCTCCGTCTGCCGCCTCGCAAAGGCGGTCAGCGCGTTGCCTCCGCCAACCTCCGCATACGCGGCATCGATCTCCGCGAACAATGTCGCGAGTCCGGCGGCGAACCGCACCGTGCCGCGCAGATGGCGCGCCCAGTATGCCGGGCTTACCGCTTCCTCATCCCGAATCCATGTCCCCGTCACGTTCGAAATGAACGGGATGCGCGGCGGCTGCAGCGCCAGCCTGCCCACCTCCTGCTCATAGCGCTCCAGGATGGGATCCATCATGGCGGAATGGAACGCATGGGACGTATGCAGCCGCCGGCAGGCATGCCCTTCCTTCTCCAGATTGGCGGCCAGCGCCTCGACCGCTTCCTGCGTTCCCGACACGACGCACATGGAAGGCGCGTTCACCGCGGCCAGCGACAATCCGCCGGACAGCAGCGGCATCACCTCTTGCTCGCTCAGAGGCACGCTCAGCATGACGCCGCCAGGCAGACTCTGCATCAATTGTCCGCGAAGCGTGACGAGCCGGATGGCGTCCTCGAGCGGGAAGACTCCGGCGAGGCAGGCGGCGGCATATTCGCCGATGCTGTGCCCGATCATCGCCTGCGGACGCACTCCCCAGTCCATCATCAGCTTGGCCAGCGCGTACTCGACCGTAAAGATGACGGGCTGCGCAATGTCTGTCCGGTTGATTAGACCGGAAGCCTCCGCATCAGCCTCTTCGCCAGACGGGTATAGAACCTGCTTCACCTGCTTGCCGATTGCATCCGGCATCAGCTCGAAGCACCGATCCGCCTCGGCGCGGAACACCGGCTCCCGTTCGTACAGTTCCCGGCCCATGCCGGCGTATTGCGAGCCTTGGCCGGAGAACATGAAGACGACAGGCTTGTCGTCCGCCGCGGCGATCCCGCTCTGGACATCGGCACCGTCCGGCTGGCCCAGCCGGGCGGCAGCTTCTTCCGCGCTGGAGCAGACGAGCGTGCGGCGATGCGGGAACGCCGCCCGCCCCACGTGCAGCGTATACGCCATATCGGCCAAGCATATGTCCGGATGCTCTTCCAAATGCCGGGCCATTCGCTTGGTCAGCCGTTCAAGCGAGGCTTCCGTCTTGGCGGACAAGGCGATAAGCTGCGCCGCCCTGCCCGGGGAGGAGGCCGCCGGGGGCGGCGCCTCCTCCAGGACGACATGCGCGTTCGTTCCGCCGATGCCGAACGAGCTGACTCCCGCGCGCAGCGGGCCGCCGACGCTCGTCCACTCCCTCAAGCGATCGTTGACATAGAACGGACTGTTCTCGAAGTCGATTTTCGGGTTCGGCCGTTCATAGTGAAGCGTCGGCGGCAATTGTTTGTTCGCCAGCGCGAGCACCGTCTTGATGAAGCCGGCCACCCCCGCGGCGTTGTTCAGATGTCCGATGTTGGATTTGGCTGAGCCGATGCCGCAATAGCCTTTCTTTTCCGTCTGAAAGGCGGTTTTCAACGCTTCGATCTCAATCGGATCGCCCAGCGTCGTCCCCGTGCCGTGCGCCTCGATGTAGCTGATGCTTTCCGGTTCCACTTCCGCCACATGATGAGCGGCTCGAATGACGGACACCTGACCCTGCGTGCTGGGCGCGGTATATCCCACTTTCCGGTTCCCGTCATTATTGATGGCCGAGCCTTTAATGACGGCGAAGATGTGGTCGCCGTCCGCGAGCGCATCCTCCAGCGGCTTCAAGAGGACGATGCCCGCCCCATCCCCAAAGACGGTGCCGGCCGCCTGTTCGTCAAAAGCGCGGCAGTGCCCGTCAGGCGAATTGATCATGCCTTCTTGATAGAAATAGCCGTTTTTCTTCGGCAGTTGAATCGACACCCCGCCGGCCAGCGCCATGCTGCATTCGCCGCTGAGCAAGCCCTGGCAGGCGAGATGCACGGCCACGAGCGATGTGGAGCAGGCCGTCTGCACCGTGAAGCTCGGCCCCTTCAAATTCAGCTTGTACGAGACGAGGGTCGCCATATAATCGCGAAGATTGAGCATCGCCGTCTCCAGCGTCGCGGATTCCTCCGCCGTACCCAGCCCTTTGAACGCCCGCATGAACCAGTGGGAATTGAAGGCTGCCCCGGTATAGAGCCCGATGGCTCCTCGATACGTCTTCGGATCGTAGCCCGCTTGTTCGAGCGCTTCCCAAGAGCATTCATGCAGAAGACGGAATTGCGGATCCATGACCTCCGCTTCGCGCGGGGTATAATCGAAAAATTCGGGATCGAAGTATTCGATGTCATCCAGCATCCCTTTGGCCTTCACAAAATTCGGATGGCGCACCGTGTCCGGATCGATCCCGGCCTCCAGCAGTTCCTCTTCGCTGAAAAAGGAAATGCTCTCCTTGGCGCTGCAGAGGTTGTCCCAATATTCCCGCAAATTTTTGGCGCCCGGGAACCTTCCCGACATGCCGATGACGGCGATTTCGGATCCGGTGTACTCACTTCCGCTCGATACGCTCATTGCAAGACCTCTCCTTTGCGTCTTTTTTCTTTTTGCTGCTGCTGCCGTTTCTTTCCTTTGGCCACCGAACCGATCAACTGCTGCTCCATCTCCGCTTCCTCCGCCTCGTCCTGTCCGTTCCGGGTCAGGCGCTGCGCGAGCGCATGTATGCTGGGATAGGTGAACAAATCGACGACGGCGATGCTTTCGCCCAACGCTTCGTTTAATTTGCCGGTCAATTGGATCATGTCGAGAGAGCTCGCCCCGAGGTCAAAGAAATTATCATGAATGCCCACTTCATCCATACGGAAAAATTGCTTCCACACGTCGGCGATCGTCTTCTCTATCCGGTTGCGCGGGGCGACATACGGGTTGGTCAGATTCGGCCTGCCGAATGTGGCCCCGCTTCCCGCCGGTTCTTCCTTCTTCTTGCCTGCGTGCCGAATCCATTGATCGATGCGCATCTCCAGATCTCCGGTGGACACGATGATCTGGTTGCTGCCGCAACGGTTGTAGACGTACCGGAACAAATCCGGCGCTTCGGCAGGCAATATCGCCAGCTCGACGAGCGATTCCCCAATGGTCGAGCGGTGCTCCTCCCAGAACTCCCATGCGTCCCAATTGACGCACAGCCACCTCGTCCCCCCTGCCCGGTTCTCTCTGCGGGCGAAGGCGTCCATGTACAGGTTCGCGGCCGAATAGGCGCTGAAGCCCAGTCCGCCCAGCACGCTTGCGATCGAGGAGAACAGAATGCACACATCCGCCTCTCTCCCGGCGAGCAGCTTGGACAGTGTCTGCAGCCCTTGGACTTTGGCGCGGAACTGTTCGTCGGTCTGGCCCCCGCCGATATTCTCGATCGCGTGGAACGATTCCGCGCCGGGAAGCCCGGCTGCCTGCACGACCCCGTTCACGCCGCCGTACGCGGCGTCAATAGATTCGAATACGCGGCTCATCTGCGCTTCGTCGGACAGATCGGCCTGGATGTAAGTCACCTCGGCCCCCAACGCTTCCAACTGCTGCACCCGCTTGATTTTGCGGGAAATCGGATGCGCTTCGCCGTGTTCGGCCAGCCAATGGCCGTATTCCTCCCGCGCGGGGAAGGAAGAGCGCCCGGTAAGAATGAGCCGCGCCCGGTAATGCCGGGCCAAATACTCCGCCGTCAGCATGCCGATTCCACCGAGCCCGCCGGTGATCAGGTAGACCCCGCGTTCCCGGAATGGCGCCGCCGGAGGATCCGCCTGGCGCAGGGCAAGCGGCTTGTACTGCTGCGCCCAGCGGTATGGGCCGCGATAAGCGATCAGGCGATCCGATGCCGGGACCGATAGCTCCGCTGCGATGCGTTCGGCGGTCTGCCGATGATGACCGGTCCCTTCCGGCGCATCGATATCGATGCTCACGCAGGTCATTCCGCTGTATTCCTGCTGAAGGACGAGGCCCGGCCCCAGCAGCGTCATTTTGCCCGGAGACAGCCGTTCCAGCCCCGTTACCTCCTGCATATCGGTCGACACGACCGCAATGCGGACGTCCGCGGTCTCCTTCTGTCTGCGAAGCGCTTGCGCGAGGAAGATCAAGCTGTAATACCCGAGTTCCTGCTGGCGCCGTTCGGACTCCGCCTGCGCCCCCGGCTCCGCGCCGGAACAATCCCCATCCGGCAATTCCTCGACGGCGGGAGAGACATTCCATAAATGGACGACCCGGTCCGGCGTGAACTCCCGGGCGCGCAGCTCCTCCAACAGCAGCGAGTACTGCTCCGCCGCGGCAGGGGCCAGAGCGAACGCATCGGCATCGCGCTTGGCGAACGCGGCATCGGCCTCCACGATGACGGCCCGATGTCCTTCCTTCCGCACGAGGGCGGCCAGTTCGTCCGCGAGGCCGCAGCCGTCCGCGAAGATAAGCCAGTCATGCCGCCCGTCCCCGTCCGGCTTGTCCGGGACCTCTTGCAGTACCGTCCGTTCCCACGAAGGGTAGTAGAACCAGTCGGCCATGTTCGGGTTTTTGCCCCCGCTCCGCGGCCCGGACGGCCGCCCCGGCGACAGCGGCTGCTGCGCCTCATCCAGCCAATAGCGCTGCCGCTCCATCGGATAGGTTGGCAGTTCCACGCGTCTCCGGCGCTCATGCGCATAGAAGCCCGCCCAATCGATATCGATGCCGGCCAGCCAGAGGCGTCCGATTTTGTGAAGCAAGTAAGCGGAATCCGAGTCGGCTTCCTGAGGGTGCCTCATCAGATTGACGGCGACCCGGTCCCGCGAAGCCGCGAGATGCTTGCGCACGAACGTGCTGAGCGCATTGCCCGGGCCCGCCTCGATGAACACGGCCCGCGGGTTGCTCAACAGTTCGTCCAGCCCGTCCGCGAAGCGCACGGCCGACCGCAAATGCCGGACCCAATATTCGGGATCCGTGGCTTCTTCCGCCGTTATCCACGTGCCGGACACATTGGATATAAAAGGAATCGCTGGCTCCTTCAGCCGGATCGAGCGCACCCGCTCCGCAAATTCCGGCAAGATCGGATCCATCATGTGCGAATGGAACGCATGGGATGTATGCAGACGACGGCACGCGCAGCCCGCGGCTTCAAGCCGCCGGGCAAATTCGTCAATGTCGGCCGATTCCCCTGCGACGACGCATAAGGACGTGCTGTTGACGGCAGCCAGCGCAAGCCGATCCGGCAACATGCCGCGCAGTTCAGGCTCGGGCAGCGCTACGCTGAGCATCGCTCCGGCAGGCACGCCCTGCATGAGCCGTCCGCGAAGCGCGACGAGCTGCAGCGCTTCGTCCAGCGTAAATACCCCCGCCAGGCATGCGGCGACATACTCGCCGATGCTGTGTCCCATCATCGCCTCCGGACGAACGCCCCACCGCATGAGCAGCTTGGCCAGCGCATATTCGACGATGAACAGCAGGGGCTGCGCGATATCCGTCCGCAGCATAAGCTCGTCCTCATGCGCTCCGCGGCCGGACTCGTCCGGATACAGCACGGCCTTCAAATCAAGCGCCATATGCGGTTGAATGAGTGCGAGACACCGGTCCACCTCCTCCCGGAAGTCGGGCTCATCGCGGTACAGTCCGCGGCCCATGTTGACGTACTGGGAGCCTTGCCCCGGGAACAGGAGGACGACGGAACGGGCTTGCGTCCCCGTCTCGGCCACCGCGATCCGGTCAGGCTCGGGCGATGCCAGAATGGCGGCCGCTTCCTCCGCCGTCCTGCAGACGAACGCGGCTCTCCATTCGAAGGCCTTGCGGCCTGCTTGCAGCGTGTACGCCGCATCCGACAGATTGATGTCCGGCCGTTCCGTCAGGAACCTGGCCAAGCGCGCTTTCGCCTCGGTCAGAGCCGTTGCCGTTCTCGCCGACAAGAGCAGCAATTTATCGGCTCGGCCTTCGCCCGATGGCTCCAGGACCGGGGCCTCCTCCAGGACGACATGCGCGTTGGTGCCCCCGATGCCGAACGAGCTGATCCCGGAGCGCAGCGGATAGCGGCCGCTCTCCCAAGGCGTCAGGTCGGTGTTGACGACAAACGGGCTGTTGGCGAAATCGATCTTCGGATTTTCCCGTTCAAAATGCAGGCTCGGCGGAATCTGCCTCGCCTTCATCGCCAGCACCGTCTTGATGAAGCCGGCCGCGCCGGCCGCGCTGTTGAGATGCCCGACGTTGGTCTTGACCGACCCGATGCGGCAAAAGCCCGTCTCTTCGGTATGAAACGCCTCCTTCAACGCCTCGATCTCGATCGGGTCCCCCATATTCGTCCCCGTTCCGTGCGCCTCGACATAAGTGATGCTCTCCGGTTCCACGCCAGCCATCAGATGGGCCGCACGGATTACCTCGGCCTGCCCCTTCGTGCTCGGGGCGGTGAAGCCGACCTTGCGCATGCCGTCATTGTTCAGGCCGAAGCCTTTGATGACGGCGTGAATGATGTCACCGTCCGCGATGGCGTCCCGCAGCCGCTTCAGGATGACGATGCCGACGCCGTCTCCGAAGACGGTTCCCGCCGCCTGCTCGTCAAAGGCGCGGCAGTGCCCGTCCGGCGACAGAATCATGCCGTCTTCGTACAGGTAGCCTTGCTTCTGGGGCACACTGACGGTGGCCCCGCCCGCCAAGGCGATATCGCATGCCCCTGCCAATAACCCCTGGGCGGCCAGGGCGATGTTGACCAGCGAAGTCGAGCAGGCCGTCTGCATGGAGATGCTCGGTCCGCGGAGATTCAGCTTATAGGATAGCTGCGTGCTGAAAAATTCCCGATCGTTGAGCAGCATGGCGCTGAACCGCTCCGTTCCGTTCAAGCCTCCGGCGAAGCGGGAGACCCAATCCAGATTCGGGGTCGCGCCCGCATAGACGCCGATAAGTCCCGGATAGGCGTCCGGATTGTACCCGGCCGATTCCAGCGCTTCCCACGCGCATTCGTGGAACAGCCGCAGCTGCGGGTCCATCAGCTGGGCTTCCCGCGGCGAATAACCGAAAAAGGCGGCATCGAACTGGTCGATCCCATTCAGGACGCCCTTGGCTTTCACGTAAGACGGATGGGAGACAAGCGCCGGATCGAGACCCTCCTGAAGCAGCTCCTCGTCGGTGAAGAACGTAATCGACTCGACCCCGTCGCGCAGATTGCGCCAGAATTGGTCGAGATTATCCGCGCCCGGGAAGCGGGCGGCCATGCCGATGACGGCAATCTCGAGCCCGTTCTCCCCGGAGACGGAGGCTTCGCTGTCCCGCCGTTCCCCATGCTCCGGCTGCATTCGCGCCCGAAGCGACGCGGATCTCATCCGCTCCGTCCGCGCCCGTCCCTCTTCCATGGCGCGCAGGCGCTCTTCCTTCTGCGCCTCCTCCGCCGGCGCTTGCAGCCCGTCTTCCCGCAGGAACGCCGCCAGCGTGCGGACGGTCGGGTACGAATACAGCGCGACCACGGGAATGTCCCTTCCGAATGCCCCTGCCAGCTTGTCGGCCAACTGGGAAATATCAAGCGAGCTCGCTCCGATATCAAAGAAGTTATCGTTCATGCCGAGGTCCGCAAAGCCGAAATGGCGCTGTACCGTATCCGCAATCATATGCTCGATGGACGCTGCCGACGCCGGGCGGGCCGCTGCGCCGCCCGGCGCGGCGGCTTCGCGCCCGCTCCCCGCTTCCGGCAGCGCTCCTTCCCGCACGGCGTCCGCCCGCCGCAGACCGCCCTCATCCAGGCGCAGGCCGTCCACGGAATAGCGCCGGCGCTCGAACGGATAGGTCGGCAATGCAATCCGGCGGCGGCGCTCCGGCCCATAGTACCCCGTCCAATCGATTCGCACGCCTGCAATCCACAATTTTCCTATCTTCTCCAGCAGATAGGCATCATCCGCGGCTTGCTCCTGCGGATGCCGGACGAGATGATACGCCTCGTGCCCGCCGTCCGCTTCGGCCTGAGCCTGCATCTTGCGGATAAAGCTGCTGAGCGCGTTGCCGGGCCCGATTTCGATAAATACGGCCTGCTTCTCCTGGAGCAGCCTGGCCGCGCCGTCGGCGAACCGCACCGTCCCCCGCGCGTGGCGCGTCCAGTAAGCCGGATCGCAGGCATCTTCCGCCGTCATCCAGGTCCCCGTCACATTGGACACGTACGGGATGGTTGGCGCCGACAGCGCGATCCGCTTCACCTTGTCGGCGTACGGCGCCAATATCGGCTCCAACATCGCCGAATGGAACGCATGCGAGGTATGAAGCTTCCGGTGCGCCACTCCCCGCTCGGCCAGCGCCGCCGCGAACGAAGCGATCGCCGCGGGCGGACCCGACACGGCGCACTGCTCCGGCCCGTTGACGGCCGCCAGCGACAGTTCCGGCGGGAGCAGCGGGCTTACGCTCTCCTCGGACAGCGAGACGCTCAGCATCTCTCCGGCCGGCAGGCTCTGCATCAGCTTCCCGCGCAGCGTGACCAGCTCCAGCGCGTCTTGTATCGAGAGCACCCCGGACAGGCACGCCGCCGTATATTCGCCGATGCTGTGGCCAATCATCGCGTGCGGCTGGATTCCCCACGACATCAGCAGCTTGGCCAATGCATATTCGAAAGCGAACAAGGCCGGCTGCGCCGCTTCCGTCCGGTTGAGGCGCTCCGCCGCGGACGGGCTCGCCGCACGGCCTTCCTCCGGGTACAGCAGTTCTCTCGGATCGGGGCCGCCCGCCGCGGCGATAATCTCGCAGCAGCGGTCCATTTCCGCGCGGAACAGCGGCTCCTTCCGGTACAAATCCAGCCCCATGTTCACATACTGCGAGCCTTGCCCGGGGAAGAGGAAGATGACGCGGGCCCGATCGAACTCCGATTCGCCCGTATGTACCTTGCCGTTTCCCGGATCTTCCAGGCATGCGATCGCTTCCCGAACATCGGAGCACACCAGCGCGCGGCGGAACCGGAACCGCTTGCGTCCCGTCTGCAGCGTGTACGCCGCATCCGCCAACGCGGTCTCGGGACGGCTGCGCAGGAACTCGCCCAGGTTGCGGGTCGCGCGCTCCAAGCCGTCCTCCGTCTCGGCAGAGAGCACGAGCAGCTTCCTGTCCCGTCCCGAAGAGCCGGCCTGCACAGGCGGCGCTTCCTCCAAGACGACATGCGCGTTCGTGCCCCCGATGCCGAAGGAGCTCACTCCAGCCCGCAGCGGACCGCCGGCTCTGTCCCACCGGGACAGCTCCGTGTTGACGGTGAAGGGGGAACGGGCAAAATCGATTTTCGGGTTCGGGTTCTGAACGTGAAGGCTCGGCGGGATCTGCCGATGCTTGAGCGCCAGCACGGCTTTGATGAACCCGGCGACTCCGGCGGCGGCATCGAGATGGCCGATATTGGATTTGAGCGATCCGATTCTGCAAAAACCGGTTCTCTCCGTGTTGAAGGCAAGCTGCAGCGCCTCCACCTCGATCGGATCGCCGAGCGCCGTTCCCGTGCCGTGCGCCTCGATATAGCCGATGCTTTCCGGATCCACCTCGGCCATGTGATGGGCGGCCCGGATGACCTCGACTTGGCCGTTCGTGCTCGGCGCCGTGTAGCCGACCTTCCGGCTGCCGTCATTATTGATCGCCGAACCTTTGATTATGGCATGGATCGTGTCGCCGTCCGCGAGGGCGTCAGCCAGCCGCTTCAGCACCACGATCCCGATGCCGTCGCCGAACAAGGTGCCGTTGGCTCCTTCGTCAAAGGGCCGGCAATGGCCGTCCGGCGACTGGATCATGCCTTCCTGATACAGGTATCCGGTAATGCGCGGCAAATTGATCGAGACGCCCCCGGCCAGCGCAAGATCGCACTCGCCCCCCAGCAAGCCCTGACAGGCGAGGTGAATGGACACGAGCGAGGTGGAGCAGGCCGTCTGCACGCTCACGCTGGGGCCTTTCAAATTCAACTTATAGGAAATCCGCGTCGTGAACGACGGATTGTTCAATTGCAGGATTTGAAAATGATCGCTCGAATGGGCGGCTCTCATAATCTGGCTGGCCACCCAATAGGTGTTGGGCGAAGCCCCCGCATAGACGCCGATTAACTTCCCCTCGGTGTCGGGCGTGTACCCCGCGTCCTCCAGCGCTTCCCACGAGCATTCATGGAAGAGCCGGAACTGGGGATCGACCAGTTCCGCCTCCCGCGGCGTATAGTTAAAAAACGGCGCATCGAAGGATTCCACATCCTCCAGCATCGCCTTCGCCTTTACGTACTGGGGGTGTCCGAGGAGCTCGCGGCCGATCCCCGCCTCCCTTAACTCTTCATCCGTGAAGAAAGTGACCGATTCCACGCCGTCGCGCAAGTTGGCCCAAAATTCGGCCAGGTTCTTGGCTCCCGGGAATCGTCCTGCCATGCCGATCACGGCGATTTCCAGGCCGGTTCCTTCGTAATTTCCGTTCGCAGCACTCATCTTACCGCCCCTTTCACGTTCTCTCCCGCTTTTGAAGCCGCTGCTTCAACCGATTTTTGCCTTCATGTATCCGCTCGGAGCGATCCGCCGTCTCTTCCGGCGGCACCGCCTCCTTGTGCGCCCCCTGCCGAAGCGATTCTGCCAGCGAATGAATGGTCGGATGGGTGAACATGTCAACGACCGCCACTTCCCGTCCCAGCGCGCGCTGCAGCTTCGTATTCATCTGAATGATATCGAGGGAGGTAGCGCCAAGCTCAAAAAAGTTGTCGTGCAGACCGACTTGTTCGATACCAAGATAATCCCGCCACAGGTCCGCCAGCGTCTGTTCCAACTCGTCCTCCGGCGAAGCATGCCCCGCGCTGACATCGGGACGGGCCGCTTGCGGGCCGGTTCCGTCCCCTTCCTTGTTCATCAGCGAGTGCAGTGACGATGCGCGCGCGGCTTGTACCCGCTGCGGCAAATCCGTCGTCGACACCAGCACTTGCGGCCGGCGGCATGCCAACGCCTGCCGGAAGACCGCCACTCCTTCCTCCGGCAGCAGCCGCGTCAGCTTGTCCGGCCCCTGGGCCCGCACGCCCGCCTGCGCCGTCATCGCCGCGATCTCTAGCTCGGCTGCCGCGGCCATCCCGACGCTCTGCCAGCCGTCCCACGCAATGGCGACGACATGCGTGCCTCCCTGGGCCCGCTTGCTGCAAGCGTAAGCGTCGAGATACGCATTGGCCGCGCAATAGCCGGCTTGGCCGACGCCGCCCAGCGCGGCGGTCAGAGAAGAGCACAACACAAGGAAATCAAGCCGCATGCCGGCCGGGCCCATCACCCGTTCGAGCACCCGGTCCAGCACCCGCGTGCCCTCCACCTTGGCCGCCAGCGCGCGTTCATCCATCTCCCGTGTGCGCCGCTGGATAAGCGCTCCGTCGGAAATTCCCGCCGCGTGGATGACGCCATGAATCGCGCCGAAGCGGGCCACGGCCTCGGCGGCGACCTGCTCCATCCGCGCCTCGTCGCACACATCCGCCTTGCAGACAAGCACCTCGGATCCGTGCCTCTCGAGTTCACCCAGTGCGCCGCGCTTGTCCGCCCCTGCGCTTTCCAGTCCCGAACGGCCAACCAGAATCAGCTTCGCCTGCACCGTCTTGGCCAAATGTTCCGCCAACGTCAAGCCGATGCCGCCAAGCCCTCCCGTGATCAAGTACACCCCGTGCTTGCGCAGGCCGGTATCGGCTGCGGGCTCCGGCAGCCGGGCGTATTTTTGCACCCAGCGGTGCGCCCCGCGGTAAGCGACGAACAGGTCGTCGGAAGGGGCGGCTAGCTCCGCATGCAAGCGCTCGACCAGGGCTTGCTGCCGTTCCGGCTCGCTCGGCCGGAACGAATCCGCGATATCGATGCTGCGGCAGCGCACATGGCCATACTCTTGCGGAATGACCAGACAAGCGCCGATCGCGGCCGCCTGTTCCGGCTGCAGCCGCTCGTCGCCTGTCACCTCCTGCATATGGGAGGTCACGACCGCAAGGCGAACTCCCTCCTGAAGGCCGCAAGACCCGATGGCCCGCGCCAACGCGAGGAGGCTGTAGTACCCTCTGTCAAGCGCCCGGTCTTCAGCCGAAGGGATGCGTGCTTCCGCTTTCCCGGTGTCTGCGGCTTCCGTGGTTTCCGCGGCTTCCGCCGTCAGCCACGCGTGTATGATTCGGTGCGGCGGTCTTCCGGCTTCGGTCAGCGTCCGCAGCAGACGCTCATAATGCTCCGGTTCCCCGGGATGAATCCGGTATGCCCCGTCGTTCAAGGGCGAGAATGAATCAGAAGGATGCACGGCGACGACATCGCGGCCAGCCTCCCGCATGCGGGCAACCAGCCGCGGGATGATCCCGTCCTCCGGCGAGAAGACAACCCAGAGGCTTCCAGGATGCTCAGAGCCCGCCGCTCCCGCTTCCTGCAAAAACGATCGTTCCCACACCGGAGCGTACAGCCACTCGCGGACCGAATTCTTTTTGGCGAACCCGGCGCTGTCCTGCGGGCGCGAATCCGGGTTCCGCTTGCGCGTCAGCCCCTGCTTCAGAATGTCGATCTCGAACGGCGGATCGACCCAATAGCGGCGGCGTTCGAACGGATAGGCCGGCAGGGCCGTCCGCTTGCGCCGCTCGCCCGCATGGAACGCTCTCCAATCCGGCCGGGCTCCTTCCAGCCACAGCCGTCCCACCTGCTGCAGCAAATATTCGTCGTCGCGGGCTTGCTCCTTCGGATGCCGGACGAGATTGACGGCCGCGTGGCGCGCCGTCTTGTCGGGATGCCGGCGCACGAATGCGCTTAACGCGTTGCCCGGACCCGCTTCCACGAACACGGCTTTGCCGTCCCGCAGCAGCTCGCGGAGACCGTCCGCAAAACGGACGGTGCCGCGCAAATGCCGGATCCAATACTCCGGCTCGATGGCTTCCTCCGCTTTAATCCAGGTTCCGGTTACATTTGAAATATAAGGAATGGATGGCGCACGGAGCGTCATTTCGCTGACCTTCCGGCGGAACGCCTCCATGATCGGCTCCATCATCGCCGAATGAAAGGCATGGGAGGTGTGCAGCCTCGAGCAGGCATGCCCCGCTTCGGCAAGCTGCCGTTCCAGCCGGTCAATCTCGTCATGCGGCCCCGATGCGACGCACAGCGCCGCTCCGTTCACCGCCGCGATCGAGACGCCGTCAGCCAGAAGCGGCTTCAGCTCCTGCTCCGGCAGCGGCACGCTGAGCATCGCTCCCGGCGGCATGCCGTGCATCAATCTCCCCCGCAGCGCGACCAGCTCCAGCGCTTCTTCCAGCGTCATCACTCCCGCCAGGCACGCGGCCACGTATTCGCCGGCGCTATGGCCGATCAAGGCGCTTGGCTTCAAGCCCCATTTCATCAGGAGCTGCGCCAGCGCGTAGGAGAAAATAAACATGAGCGGCTGGGTCACGTCGGTCTGCTTGATGCGCTCGGCGCAATCGGCGGCCGCGTCATTCCCGGCCGGATACAACAATTCCTTCAGATCCGCGTCCAGCAGCGGACGGACAATGCCGCAGCACCGGTCCACCGTCTCGCGGAAGTCCGGCTCCCGCATATAGAGGTCAAGCCCCATGTTGACGTACTGCGCGCCTTGACCGGGGAACATGAACACCAGCCGGGCCTGGTCGTTGTCGCAGCTCCGGGTGTGAACCCGTTCCGGGGGCAAGGTCTCCAGCAATTCCCGCGCTTCCTCCGCGGAGGAGCAGACGAACATGCGCCGATGCCGGAACGCCCGGCGGCCGATCTGCAGCGTGTAGGCCACATCGGGCAGCGGGAGGCCCGGATGCTCCCGCAAATGGGCGCGCAGGCGGGCCGTGGCCTGCTCCAGCCCGGATTCCGTCTTGGCGGACAACAGCACGAGCTGCGCCGCTCTCCCCTCGTCTCCGTCCGGCTGCGGCGGGGCTTCCTCAAGCACGATATGGATATTGGTTCCGCCGATGCCGAATGAGCTGACGCCGGCCCGCAGCGGATAGGGTTCGTTCGTCCACGGGATCAGCTCCGTATTGACGAGGAACGGGCTGTTCGCAAAATCGATTTTGGGATTGGGCGTCTCGAAATGCAGGCTCGGCGGAAGCTGCTTGTGATGCAGGGACAGCACGGTCTTGATGAACGCCGCGACACCGGCGGCGCTGTTCAGATGGCCGATGTTCGTCTTGACGGATCCGATGCGGCAAAACCCTGTTTTCTCCGTCTGAAAAGCCAGCTTCAACGCCTCGATCTCGACTGGATCGCCAAGCGCGGTGCCTGTGCCGTGAGCTTCCACATAGCTGATGCTCTCCGGCGCGATCCGGCCCATGCGCTGCGCCGCCCGAATGACCTCCGCCTGGCCCTCGATGCTGGGAGCGGAAAATCCCACCTTGCGCGTGCCGTCATTGTTGGACGCCGATCCCTTGATGACCGCGTAGATGCAGTCGCCGTCGGCGATGGCCTGCTTCAGCGGCTTGAGCACGACGATTCCCGCGCCTTCGCCCCCGACGGTCCCCTTCGCCTTGGCGTCAAACGCCCGGCAATGCCCGTCCGGCGAGCTGACCATCCCTTCTTCATACAGATAGCCTTCCGTGCGGGGAACCGTCACGGTCACTCCGCCGGCCAATGCCATCCTGCACTCGCCCGTCAGCAGCGCCCGGCAGGCCATATGGATCGCCAGCAGCGAGGTGGAGCAGGCGGAATCGACGTTCACGCTCGGCCCTTTCAAATTCAGCTTGTGAGAAATTCGCGTGCTCAAAAAATCTTTGTCCGATAAAGCCAGCGCCGCGAATTGCTCGGCCGTGCTCTCGCTGCGCGACAGCATGGCCACCAGCTGCCAGTAAATGCTTGCCGAAGCGCCGGCGAACAGCCCGATGGCGCCGTTCGTCTGCTCGGGATCATAGCCGGCATGCTCCAGCGCCTCCCAAGCGCATTCATGGAAGATGCGAAGCTGTGGATCAATGACCTCCGCTTCGCGCGGAGAATAATCGAAAAAGTCGGAATCAAACCACTCCGCATCGGGCACAACCGCCTTCGCTTTTACATAGCGCGGGTTGCGAATCAGCTCGGATTCGACCCCGGCCGCCTCAAGCTCTTCATCGGAAAAGAAGCGGACCGACTCTTTCCCGTTTTTCAGATTGTCCCAATATTCCTCTATATTCCGGGCGCCGGGAAACCGCCCCGCCATTCCGATCACGGCAATTTCGAGTCCGGTCGCCGCTTGGGTCTGTTGGCTCTTAGTCATCGTGCGCCCCCTCCAGTAGGAACATCGTCTGCTCCATCGTTGCGAATCCCGCATCTATTTCCTCGTTGTCCGCCATCTCCTGCGGCCTAGGCGCTTCGCCGCTGTCCAGCCGCTCTAGATAACCGCCGAGCGCCGCAATCGTCGTGTATTGGAACATCACCGGCACGGGGATTTCCCGGCCGAACGCTTCTGACAGCTTATTGACCGCCTGCACGAGCTGGAACGAGTTCCCGCCCAGATCGAAAAAGGTATCCTGCACGCCGACCTTGTCCTCGCGAATGGACAACACTTCGGCCCAGATTCGGACGAGCATGTTCTCGATGCCGCCCTGCGGGGCCACATATTTCTTGCCGGTATGAACGAGCTCCTTCGGATTGGGCAGAGCCTTCGCGTCCAGTTTCCCGTTCGCCGTCACGGGCAGCCGCTCCAGACGGACGAAATAGGATGGAATCATATAGGCCGGCAGCTGCGGGGCCAAATAGTCCCGCAGTTCGGCCGCGGACAAGCCGGCCGGGCCGGTGTAGTACGCGCAAAGCATGTTTTGGCCGTTCTCGTCCTCCCGGACCCGGATCACCGCCTCGCGGACTTCCTCATGCGCGCGCAGCAGCATTTCGATCTCCCCGGGCTCGATGCGGTACCCCCGCACCTTCACCTGGTCATCCTGGCGGCCGCAGTACTCCAGCATGCCGTCGGAGAGCCAGCGCCCCAGATCGCCCGTCCGGTACAGACGTTCCCCCGGAACGAGCGGATGGGGCACGAACCTCTCCGCCGTCAGCTCCGGCCGGCCGAGATAGCCGCGGGCCAAGCCGGCGCCCGCGACGCAGATTTCGCCCGGCACGCCCGGCGGGAGCAGCTGAAGATCGCGGTCGAGCACATATACTCGCGTATTGTCGATCGGGCGTCCGATCGGGATGCCGCCATCATCCGTCCTGATTTCCGCGCATGTGGTCACCACCGTATTCTCGGTCGGCCCGTAATTGTTGAAGAGCCGGAAGCTCCCCGGCGCGTATCGCTTCAAGCGGTCTCCGCCCGTTAACAATATCCGCAGCGTCTCCGCTTTCCGTTCCGGCAGCTCTATGAACTGCTCGCACATCATGGTCGGCAGGAAGGCGATCGTAATGCCCTGCTCCGCAAAAAAGCCGTTCAGCTTGCGCGCATCCAGCCGGATGTCCGCAGGCACGATATGAATGGCTGACCCTGCCAGCAGATACGGAAACACCTCCCATACCGAAGCGTCGAAGCCGAATCCGGCGTATTTGATGCTCCGGTCGGCTGGCGTTACGCCGAAGGCGCGAATATGCCAGAACGCCAGATTGACGAGCGAGCGATGCTCGATCATGACCCCCTTCGGCTGTCCGGTAGAGCCTGACGTGTAGATGACGTAAGCCAGCGCTTCGGGATCGGCCGCCGTCCCGTTCTCCGTCTCCCCTGCGAACGGCTCCGCCTCGTCGAAGCACAGCGCTTCGCGGCCGGCTGTCCTTCCCGCCAGAGGCCGCTGCGTCAGCACCACGCGCGCGCCGCTGTCCTCCAGCATGAAGGCGATGCGCTCGTCGGGGTAATCCGGATCTATCGGCAAAAAAGCGCCTCCGGCCTTCAATGCGGCCAGCATGCCGACCAGCATGTCGGCGGAAGGGGCGAGCAGCAAGCCGACGATCTCGCCCTTCTCCACTCCGGCCGCCCGCAGCCTCCACGCCAATTGGTTGGCCTTGGCGTTCAGCTCGCCATACGTCAACTGCCCTTCCCGGCTGATGACGGCCGGCGCGTCCGGCGTGCGCGCCGCCTGTTCCTCGAACAAGCGGTGCACGGCCTGTTCCCGCGGATAGTCGGACGAGCCTCCGGCCAATGGGCCGAGAAGCCGCTCCTTCTCCCCGGGCAGCAGGACGGGGATGCTCCGCAGCGGCTGATCGGGATTCGCCAGCGCCTCCCGCAGCAGGAGCATGTAACGGGAAGCGAGGCTTGCCATGGTGCCGCTGCGGTATAGCCGCGAATTATATTGGATTGCGCCGTCAATCCCGTCCTCTGTCCTGCGGAAGCGGAACAGTGTCTTCCATTTCACGTCCCGGAAGTACCGCTCATCGTGAATATTGTCGAGAAGCAATGCCGTCTCGAACAGCGGATGGGCGAGCGGATCGTCAGCCGGAAGGCCCAGTTGCTGCGCGGCGAGCTCCATCGGATAGCTCTGATGCTCCACCGCCCCCACAATCGTCTCCTGCATTTGAAGCAGACATTGCCTGAACGAGAGAGAGCCATCCAGCTTGGCCCGCAGCGGCAGCACGGCATTGATGAATTCGGCTTCCTCCCGCTGCCTGTAAATCGGAGTCCCGATGACGACGTCGTTCCGGTTCCCCAATCTGGCCAGCAAGGCCGCGAGCGCGGCGGATAACACCACATGCAGCTTCGCATCCGATCCGTTGCTTACTTGCAGCAAGCGGGCCGTCAGCTCCGGCGGAAGGCGGAAGGGGGCTTCTTCCGCCTGCAGTCCGGTTCCGCGCGCATCGTCGCAAGGAAAGCCGCTCTTGTCGTATTCTCCGGATAAGGCCGCCAGCCAATAGTCCCGCTCCTTGCTTTTTTGGGAAGCGGCCACCGCCAATCTGTCCAATCTACTTGCGAACCCCATTGCCATACCTCCCTTATTTCCGCGCAATTCACTCACAGGCCGAATTCCCCCTGGGCGCCGGCGAGGAACACAGCCTCCGGCTCGGCCAGATGATGCGCAATCTCAATCTCCCTTACCTTCTTGTCCGGATGGGCCAGTATGTCAGACACGATATCCTGCAGGTAAGAGGCAAAACGCTCGATCGTATCGCGCTGAAACAAGCGGGTGCTGTATTCGAACTTGAATGCCAGCCGGTCTCCGTCCTCTTCCGCGATGAGCGACAAATCGAAGTGAGAGGCGTCATGAATGAACGGGAATGGCTTCAGCATCAAGCCGGGAATGCTCATCTCCGGATTCTGCATGTTCTGCAAGGCGAACACGACATCGAAAATCGGATTCCGCCCCAGTTCGCGTTCCCTTCCCGCCTGCCGCACCATTTCCTCGAATTGGAAGTCCTGATGAGCGAAGGCGTCCAGTGTCGTCGAGCGCACGGCTTGAAGCAAATCGGTGAAGCTCATCTCTTCCTGCAGCCGGTTGCGCAGCGGAAGCATGTTGACGAACTTGCCGATAATAAGCTGCAACGCTTGCTGCTTGCGGCCGACAACCGGGGTCCCGACCACGATGTCGTCCTGTCCGCACACTTTGGCCAGCAGCAGATTGAAGATGGAGAGCAGGGCCATGAACAACGTCACGTCTTCCCTCAGGCAGAGCGACTTCAAGGCTTGGGTCCGCTCTGCATCCAGCTCGAACGGAACGAGGCTGCCGGCGAAGCTTCTCGTGTCCGGCCGAGGATAGTCCGTGGGCAAGGCCAGCCGCGGAGCGTCCTTCAGCCGCTCCAGCCAGAACGCCCCCTGCCGTCTCATCTCGTCCGTGTCCATCATCCGGTTTTGCCATTCCGAAAAATCTTTGTATTGCAGCGGAAGCCCGGGCAAGTCGCGTCCGGCATACAGAGCCAGGAAGTCGTTGACGAAAATGTCCTGCGACAAGCCATCGGAGACGATGTGGTGCATATCCACCATCAACACATGCCGGTCTTCCCCGAGCTTGATCAGTCCGGCCCGCATCAGCGGCGCCCGGGTCAAGTCAAAGGGGCGCACGAATGCCGCCACCGCGCCGCGAATCCGCTCATCCGCGTCCTCCTCGCCGTCAAGCGGCGTGACGGCGGCGCTGTAGTCCTCGTATTCCAGTTCGATCGCGACCGCTTCGTTGATTTTCTGCATCGGCTTGCCGTTCACGATCTCGAACGATGTGCGCAAGCTTTCATGGCGCTCCACCATCTGCCGCAGCGCCGCTTCCAGGCGCGCCCGGTCGAGCCGCCCCTCCAGCACGCCCGCGACGATTTCGTTGTACCCCGTATGCCCCTGTTCCATCTGCTGAATCAAATAGAGACGCTTCTGCGCCGAGGACAGCTCGTAATAGTCCTTCGCCTCGGCCGGCTCGATGTCGTGATAAGCGCTCCGTTCCGCCCCGTCGATATAAGCGGACAACTGCTGAATCGTCGGCATATTGAAAAAAACGGGCAGGCCAATCTCGACGCTCAGCTCTTTGTGAATCGCGGAGACGACCGTAATCGCTTTGAGCGAGTCGCCGCCCAGTTCGAAAAAGTCGTCCTGCACGCCGATCCGGTCGATGCGGAAAAACTGCTCCCACATTGCGCACAGCTTCCGTTCCGTCTCCGTGGCAGGAGCCTCATATTCGCCGGACAGCGCCGGCCGGGAGTAATAGGAGCCGTCTCCTTGCGGGAATGCTTCCGGTTCCCCATGCTGCCCCTCCCGTCTTACCCACTTGTCGATCCGCGCGCCCAGATCGCCGGTCGAGATGACGATCTGGCTCATGTCCCGCACCGACAGCAAGCGCCGCAGCAGCTCGACTCCCTCGGCGGGGGCAATGAGCAGTTCGGAAATCGAAGTGCCCGCTTGCCCGCGAATCGTCTGATCCGCCTCCAGCTGCCAGCCCTCCCAGTTGACGCTCGTCCACGGCACCGGCTGACGGCGGTTGCGATCATGCACAAAGGCATCCATGAAATGGTTCGCCGCCGCGTAGGCGGAAAAGCCCAAGCCGCCGAGCATCGGAGACAGCGATGATGCGAGCAGGCAGAAATCGAGCTCCTTGCCTTCCAGCACCTGCTCCAGAACGAGCAGACCATACAATTTGGCCCGGAAATGCTGCTCGCATAGCGCTTCATCCGTCTCCTCCAGCATCCGGAAGGCGGCATCTCCCGTCATCCCGGCAGCGTGAATGACCCCGTTCAACGGGCCGAACGCCGCCTCGGCTTGCCGGATAACCGTCTCCATTTGTCCCTGATCGGCCGCGTCCGCGGACAGCACGAGCACTTCCGCCCCTTGGGCTTCGAGCTGGCGCAGCTTGCCGATCTGGACGCTGACGGCATCTTCCCTCCCATGGGCAGACAACCATGCATCCCATTCCTCGCGAGGCGGAAACGGGGAGCGGCTGGTGAGCGCCAGCTTCGCCTGAACGCTTTCGGCGAGATAACCGCCAAGCGTATGGCCCATGTATCCTAACCCGCCCGTAATCAAATAGACGCCGCCTTGGCGCAGCCCCTGCGGCTGGGGCTCGGGCTCGCTTACTTTGAACGGCTCATAGTCGAGCACCCACCGCGCGTTGTCGCGATAGGCTACCGCCAATTCGGTTCCGGCAGCGCCGAATTCGTCCAGCAGGCGGCTGATTAGCCTTTCCCGCTGCCAGCTCCCCGCTTCCGGCAAGACGATATCAATGCTCCGGCACTGAATATGCGGAAGCTCCTGCGGAATAACCCGGCACGGGCCGAGCACCGTCGCCTTCTCCGGATACAGGACGGGCTCGCCCGCGATGGCATGCACGCTGTCGGTTACTACCCACATGCGCATTTCTTCCCGGACCTGCTGCCGCTTCAATGCTTTGGCCGTATAGAGCAGGCTGTAGAACCCAAGATCCTGCGCGGCCCGTGTCCATGGCAGATCCGAATGGGACGGAGCGGTTACGCCCCAGGCATGCAGCATTCGGTTCGGCAGCCGCCCGTGTGCTCGCAGCTCGGAGAACAGCTTCGCGTAATCCTCCTCGTTCCGCGGGTGAACCGTATACTGTGTCGTTCCTTCCTGCTCATATCGCTCTCCTGCCCGTACCGTGACGACATAGGCCCCCCGTTCGGAGAGATGCTTGGCGATGTCCGCGGCGAATCCCGTGCCGTCGGCGAAGACAAGCCAATTGCCGGAAGTGTCTCCCTTCAAGCTTGCGGGAGCGGCAGGCGCCTTTTTCCAGGTCGGCACATAGAACCAGTCGGACATGTCGGCCTGTTTGCCCATTTTTCCGCTTGCCGGCCGGTCCTTGCCCCGGCCCGTTCCCGGCGCCGCCGGCGCGCTTCCGGAACCTTGAGGCCAATAGCGCTCCCGGGCGAACGGATAGGACGGCAAGGAGACAATGGCGCGGGCTTCCCCGTGGAAGGCCTGCCAATCGATGGACTGGCCGTGCAGCCACAGTCTGCCGATCCGGTTGACCAGCAAGGCGCTGTCCGATCCGCCGCGCTGCGCCGGGCGAACCAGGTTAAGAGCCTGCCGTTCGCGGCCGCTGCCGAGGTGCCGGCGCGCGAGCAGCGTTAAATCCTGGCCGGGGCCGATCTCGACGAACAGCCTGCCCGGTTCTTGAACCAGCAGCGCCATGCCGTCGGCGAAACGGACCGTATCGGTCAAGTGCCGAATCCAATATTCCGGGTCAGCCGCTTCCTCCGCGGTGATCCACGTGCCCGTGGTCGTGGAGACATACGGAATGGAAGGGGGACGCAAACGCGCTTGGCGCACGGCGGCGGCGAACGGTTCCTTCACCGCGTGCAGCAGCGATGAATGCCCGGCCGTCGCCACCGGCAATCTCATGCACATGATTTTCTCCGCCTTCATCCGCTGCTCGAAAGCGGCGATATCTTCCTCCGAGCCCGACACAATGCACGACGGTCCGTTCACGACGGCCAGCGACAAGGTGCCGTTCAGACGGAGCCTCAACTCCCGCTCGGGCAGCGGCACGCTGAGCATCGCCCCCGCCGGCGCCTGCTGCATCAGTTCCCCGCGCAAGATGATGAGCCGCATCGCATCTTCGAGAGACAGTACATCCGCGAGGCAGGCGGCCGTAAATTCGCCGAAGCTGTACCCGATCATCGCTTCCGGCTTCACGCCCCACGCCATGACAAGCCGCGCCAGCGCATATTCAAACATGAACATGACCGGTTGGATATGCTTCGTCTGATTCAGCTGCAGGGCCGCCGCTTCCGCATCCGCGGACGGGTACAAGATTTCCTTCATGTCGCGGCCGGACATCTCGCGGTACAGACGGAAGCAGCGATCCATCTCCGCGCGGAACACCGGCTCGTTCCGGTACAAGTCCGCTCCCATATTGACGTATTGCGAGCCTTGCCCGGAGAACATGAACACGACGGAACTGCCCCCGTCGTCCATGGCGCAGGTGACGACTTTCCGTTCATCGAAGCTGTTCCTGCCTTCAGCCGGCGTCAACGCCTCAATCGCTTCCTCGATCGTCCCGCAGGACAGGATGCGCCGATGCTTGAAATGCCGGCGGCCGCTCTGCAGCGTGTACGCGACATCCGCGAGGCTGAGCTCGCGGCGCTCCTGAAGATAGGCGCCTAGATTGGCAGTCATCGCATCCAGCGCAGCCGGCGTCTTGGCCGACAGCGCCAGCAGTTGGCCCGGCCGCCCCGCTCCTGACGCTTCGCGCACGGGAGCCTCCTCCAAAATGACGTGGGCATTCGTCCCTCCGATGCCGAAGGAGCTCACTCCGGCCCGCAGCGGCCCCGCCTCGTTCCGCCATTCGGCGAGCTCCGTGTTCACGATGAACGGACTATTGGCGAAATCAATGTTCGGATTCGGCGTCTCAAAGTGAAGGCTCGGCGGAATCTGTTTGTGATGAAGGGCCAATGCCGTCTTCATCAACCCGGCCACGCCCGCCGCGGCATCCAGATGGCCGATGTTCGTCTTGATCGAGCCGATGCGGCAAAAGCCGGTTCTTGCCGGCCGGAACGCCTTCGTCAGCGCTTCGATCTCGATCGGATCGCCCAGCGGCGTTCCCGATCCGTGCGCCTCCACGTACGTGATACTGTCCGCCGGAACTTGCGCCGCGGCCAGCGCTCTCTTAATGACGTCCATCTGGCCCTCCACGCTCGGGGCCGTATAACCGACCTTGCGGCTGCCGTCATTGTTGATGGCCGTTCCCTTGATGACCGCATAGATCCGGTCTCCGTCCTTCTTCGCGGCCTGCAGCGGCTTGAGCACGACGAAGCCAACGCCGTCTCCGCCTATCGTCCCTTTCGCCTTGGCGTCGAAGGCGCGGCAATGTCCATCCGGCGACTTGATCATGCCTTCCTGATACACGTATCCCGATTTCTGAGGAAGCACGATCGATGCGCCGCCGGCCAGAGCCAGATCGCAATCGCCGCTGAGGATCGACTGGCACGCCAAATGGACGGCCACCAGCGAGGTAGAGCAAGCGGTTTGCAAACTGATCGCGGGCCCGGTCAAATTCAGCTTGTGCGCAATGCGAGTGCTGACGCTATAGGTATCATTGAGTGAATTCACCTCAAACATGTCCGACAAGTTCCCGTGCAGACGCTCGGTTAGCTGCGACAACCAATGGAAGTTGTTCATCACGCCGGCAAACAGCCCGATGGACCCGCCGTGGCGTTCCGGATCGCAGCCCGCGTCCTCCAGGGCATGCCAAGCGCATTCATGCAGCAGCCGTATTTGCGGATCCATAATGGCTGCCTGATCGGGAGTATAGCCGAAGAAGGCTGGATCGAAGTGTTCCATCTCATCCAGCACGCCCTTCGCCTTAACGAAATCGGGCCGCTTCAAAAGATCGCGGTCAAACCCATACTCGGCCAACTCGTCATCCGTAAAGAACGAGATCGACTCCTGTCCCTGCTGCAGGTTGCTCCAGAATTCGGCGATATTGCGCGCGCCGGGAAATCTGCCGGCCATCCCGATCACCGCGATGTCGCGGCTGCCTTCATTGCCTGGCCTTGCCGAACCGGCGGCAGGTCGGGAATGCGGCTCGTCCTCACGGCTTGCCGCTGCCTGATCGCCGGCCCGGCTTTGCGTCCCGTCCGCTTCCCCCGCCAAATAGGCCGCCAATTCATGCACGGTCGGGTACTGGAACAGCGTGACGATAGGCACTTCGCGCTTCAACTGCCTTTGCAACTTGCTCTGGAGCTGAATCAGATTGATGGAATTGCCTCCTACTTCGAAATATTTATCGTGAATGCCTACGCTCTCCAGTTCGAGTACGTCCTGCCACGCTTCGGCGATGAGCCGCTCCAGCTCTGTCCGCGGCAATGCCGCATCCTGAACAGAACAGGCGCGCTCCGCAGGAGCAGGCAGCGCCCTGCGGTCAAGCTTCCCATTCGGCGTCATCGGAATGCGATCCAGTTGCACGAAATGCGACGGGATCATATAATCCGGCACTTTCGCGGCCAGGTAGGCCCGCAGTTCGGATACCGGCGCCTGCCGGGAAGGAACCACATACGCGCACAATTCTGTGTGACCGCCCCGCCGCAGCGCCGTTACCGCCGCTTGTTCAATTGATTGATGCTGGAGGAGCAGCGTCTCGATTTCACCAAGCTCGATCCGGTGGCCGCGAATCTTGACCTGCTGATCGATCCGCCCTAAAAATTCAATGCTTCCGTCCTCCTGCCAACAGGCCATATCCCCTGTCCGGTACATGACGCCCTCGGGACGGAACGGATCCGGCACGAATTTCTCCGCGGTCAGCTCGGGCTGGTTCAAATAGCCGAGCGCCACCCCGTCCCCGCCTACGATCAGTTCACCGGGAACGCCTATCGGCAGCAGGTTATCGTGGCGGTCGACAATATAAGCCGTGGAATTGCTGATCGGCGGACCAATGGGAATAGGATCGGCAAACTCGCGTTCGATTCGAAAACAGGTCGAAAAGACCGTGTTCTCTGTAGGACCGTATCCATTCCACAACGTCAACCCTGGGCATGCCTGGCGGACGGCTTCGATGTGCTTCGGCGACAATACATCACCGGCGACAATGAGATGCCGCAAGCCGGCAAACATCTGCGGCCGCTGCTGCGCCAACTGGTTGAATAGCGCCGGCGTCAGAATTGCGACCGAAATGCTCCGCGAGCGCAAAAAGGCATCCAGCCTGGTGCTGTCCAGCAGTGTATGCTTATCCGCAATGTGCAGGCTTCCTCCATTCAACAGCGCCCCGAACACCTCGAACGTGAGCGCATCGAAGCCGATGGCCCCTGCCTGGAGCATGCAATCTCCCGCTTCCACCTGCACGTAGTTCGTATTGCGGATTAGCCGCACAACATTGCGGTGGCTGACCACCACGCCCTTAGGCGTTCCGGTCGAGCCTGAAGTGTACATTACGTAGGCCGGATGCTCCGGCCCGTTCACCAGCGGCATGTCGGCGGCTTCGCCGCAACCAAGCAGCGCTTCGTTCAACAGCATTGCCTTCGTCTGTTCCGGCACGAGCGACTCAAGACCGGAAGAAGCCAGTACGATGTCTGCCTTCCCATCTTGCAGCATATAGGCGATCCGTTCGGCAGGATGAGCAGAATCCAGCGGCAAATAGACGCCTCCCGCTTTGAGAATCCCGACCATGCCAGCGATCATTTCAGTGGAGCGATTCGCCAGCAATCCGACAACTTGCCCGCATTCCAATCCATCCGCCTGCAGCGCGCGGGCAATCCGGTTGGCTTGTTCATTGAGCTCCCGGTAGGTGCAGGATCTCTGTTCATCCGTGACGGCCGTGCCTTCAGGCGCTAGCCGGACCTGTTCCTCGAACAATTCATGAATGGTCTTCTCACGGGGATAACTGGCGGTTGTCAGATTGAAATGCCGAATTTGTTCCCGCTCTTCCGCGGTAAGGATGCCGATATCCTGCAGTCTCGTCTCGTGGTAGGCCGTAACTTGGGTAGAGGTTTGAATGATTTGCTCGATGATGTAGAGGTAATGACAAGCCAGCCTGGCTACCGTGTCGGATCGATGCGCCTGCTCGTTATAAGCAAACGCCATCTCCAGTTCCTCGGCCGCCGTAATGCGGACTGTCAGATCGAACTCGGTTTCTTCTTCAATATGATGGGAAGCAATCGCAAGCGGCCCCTCGGAGCTGGTGACCGCCTTATCCAAAGGATAGTTCTCCACCACCAACAGCGAATCGAACGGGACGCCTTCCGCCCGCATCCCGCCATATCCCTTAATGTCCGTCAGGGAAGTGCATGCATGCTCCTCATGCGCTTGAACGGAACGGTTCACATCGGCCAGGAGAGCGGGCAGGCCATGTTCGGGACCGGCCTTCATGCGGAGCGGCAGCGTGTTGATGAACAAGCCGACCATATCCTCCATGCCGGAAATGCTGGTGCTGCGCCCGGATACGGTAATCCCGAACAAGACATCGTCGCTGTTCGTATAATGCTGGAGCAAAATGCCCCAAGCGGTATAGAAAAGCGCCGCTTGCGTCACTTGCGCCGTCCGCACAAACCGGTGCAGATCCGCAACATATGTCCCGCTTCGCTTTTCCGTATGGACGGCAATAGACGCCTTTTCCAGGCTTGCTCCGCCTCTGGATACCGGAATCGGCTTGGCCTCCAGCTCATGCAAATACCGGCTCCAGTAGCTCGCTTGCTTCTTCTTGTCCTGCTGCTGAAGCAAGGCGACGAACTGCTTGAACGGCGGCTTGCGCCGCAGCTCCGGCTTCATCCCTTGCGCCAGCATGCGATAAGCGCTCAGCCACTCCTTCAACAGAATGCCGGTGCTCCATCCGTCCAACAAAATATGGTGGAAGCTGATGAGCAGCGTATGCTTCCGTCCGCTCTGCTTGCATAGCGTCAGCCGGAACGGCACCTGATCCAGCTGGAACTTCTCCTGTCTGTCGGCGGCAATCCGCGCCGCGATCCGGCGGGCCCGGGCCTCCTCGTCCAGTTCGGAATAGTTCTCGTAACGAATGACGGGCCGATGCTGCTTCAGCACAATTTGTACGGGCTGATTCACCTCTTCCCACCGGAACAAGGTACGCAGCGCCTCGTTCGCCTGAACGACGCATGTCCATGATTGTTCGAACAGCGAGAAGTCGATCTCGCCGCTGATGTCCAATTGAATCAGCTCTACATACTGCGTCGTATCCGGGTTCTTCAAATATTGGAGCAGCATGCCCGACTGCATCGGGGTTAAGGCCAAAATATCTTCCACATTGCTTTTGTCCAGTTTTTGCGGCTCCTTCACGCCGTCACGCCTCCCTTCCCGCTTGAACTGTCCCCTGCTTCTTGACCGCGTACTTCCGCAGGCCGTATTGGGCAATGACCTGTTGTTGAATCTGGCTCGTGCCCTCGATAATCTCCAGCACCTTGGCTTCCCGGAACAACCGCTCCGCCGGGTAGTCGCTGCGGCAGCCGTTGCCGCCATGAATTTGCACGGTATCGTTCGTCACTTCCACCGCGGCTTTCGATGTAAAATACTTGGCGATCGCCGTTTGGTGGATGGCGTCCTCCGCTCCGTCGCGGCGCATCTCCCCTGCGCTGAGACAGAGCGATCGCGCGGCGTGAACCTTGGCGACCGCATCCCCGATCATCCCTTTGACCAGCTGGAAATGATGCAGTTTCTCGCCGAATTGCGAGCGCGACCGCGCATACGCCACCATCGCCTCCAGCGCTTCGGCCGCGATGGCCGCCCCCGCCCATGCAATGCTGTAACGGCCATGATCAAGAGCCGTGGAGACGATGTAGGTGAAGCCTCCCCCCACGTTGCCGAGCACGTTGTCAGCCGGAATCTCCACTTCATCGAAGCGAATCTCGGCGATATGGACCCCGCGGTTGCCAAGCATGCCGCCCATCGGGATAGTGCGCACGCCTTCGCGTTCGCGTTCAACGAGGAATGACGTGATTTGTCCGGCCGCATCTGCGGCGACGACGACAAAAAAATCAGCGATGGCCGCAAACGATATCCACTTCTTGCTGCCGTTCAATATGTACCGCGCGCCCTCTTTCCGGTAAGTCGTCTGCACGCTTTTGGCATCCGAGCCCACGTTCGGCTCGGACAGGGCAAACGCCCCCAGCTTCTCCGCCCTCGCCATCTGCGGCAGCCAGAGCCGCTTTTGCGCCTCGGTGCCGAATCTCAGCATCGTCTCTCCCAGCAGCGAGGTTTGCACGGTCAGCAGCGCCCTGGTGTTGCTGCACGCCTTGCCGATCTGCTCCGTAAGCAGTCCATATGCCACCGGATCCAGCCCCAGGCCGCCGTACTCCTCCGGCCAACTTGCCGCCAAATACCCGCGCTCGCCCAGCTTGGCGATCAGGCTGCGGGGGAGTTCCCCGTTGGCGTCGATCTCTCCGGCCAGCGGCCGAATCTCCCGGGCGGCGAACTGTCTTGCCTCCTCCACGATCTGAGCGCCAGAAGAGCATGTGTGAGCATTCATCCTCTATACCTCCTGCATATGCTTTTCGATGAGCCGGACGATATTGTTGAGCGTGCTGAAATTGGCGATATCCAGATCCTCGTTCCCGACCGTGATCCCGAACTCCTGCTCGATATAACCCAGCAGCTTCATTGCGAACAAGGAATTGACAAAGCCCATTTGAAAAATATGATCGTCGTCGGAGAACACGGCTTCATCCTCGAACACAACCAGATTGCTCTCAATGAATTCGCGAATTTTTTGTTTGATTTCCATCGCGTTTACCCCTTTCTCCCGGCAACCGTCACCTTTACCTCAATATAAGGCGGGAACGGTTGAATTTGATTCAAATCATTTCGGAACAGAATATTTCCCTCGCCGTCATTGGAGACTTCGACAAAATTGGCGAACCGGTACGTGACATACATCATCTTGTTGCGATCCGTCTGTTTAAAGTCGGCCAGCAGCGTTTTCCCTTCCAATTTGGCCTGCTGCATAATATAGGTCAGCATCACGGTGCCCACCCCGCGCGACATCACTCTGCAGGACATCAGCAGCAGCTTCAAATGCCAGCAGTTCTCCTTCAATTCGATGAGAGCGAGACCGATCTTGCCATACGATCCGTATTTATCCGTCAACTCGCACACCAGGAGCTTATAGTCCGGAGACTGTCTGATTCTGTCCAGCTCCTCGTAGCTGTAGGTATAACCCGTCGCATTCAACTGATTGGTGCGGACGGTCAGTTCCTCCGCCCGTTTCAAGTCCTCCTCTCTGGCCTCGCTGATGACGAAGCGCATGCCGAGCGATTTCAGGAACGCTTCCTGAGGCCCTGAAAACGCCTCTTCTTCCTGCTTGCGCTGCATGTCCTCGATATACATGGCGCGGCGGCGCTTCGAGTCCTCCGTGATGAAGCGCGGGTTGAGACGCGGATGCTCAAGCAGCGTGCCATAGTCGGCCGCATCCATGCAGGCCACTTCTGGATGGACGCTCTGCACCTCGTCGCGTTCGAAGGGCTGATCGTCAATGAACAGAATCGTGTCTTTGCCGATGTTCAAGCTGCCGCATATTTTCTCTATCGATGCCGACTTGGCGTTCCAGTTAATCTCCGGATACAGGAAATACGATTCAAGGCCGAATTCGCGCAGCTTGCCCATCGCGTGCTCCGCATCGTTCCTGCTCGCAATCGAATGCAGGATGCCCCGCGAGTCCAGCTCCTCGAGAATCTCCCGGATGCCCGGCTTCAGCGCGACCTCGCCCGACTCCAGCAAAATGCCGTCCCACATCGTATGGTCGAGATCCCATACGACGCACTTCACTTCCTTGACCTTTTCCGCGGCTTTATCCATCGCTTTTTCCTCCCTGCTTGGCCTTAATCGAAAAATCCTTTAGCGAGTTCAGACTCGTATCCATGCCTCCGGTTCCTCCCATGGTTCGTAGCATGGTTCACGGTTCCTTTGTGGCGGACATCTGCAACCGGCGATTGCGTAATGCAGCATTGATGACCGATACCACCTGCGCGACATGCTCATTAATAAAAAAGTGGCCTCCCTCGAATTCATAAAAACGGCAATCCCGGCTGCCGTACCTGGACCACTCCGACAGGTCGTAGCCGGCGGTGGCCCTATCTTTTTTCCCGCTCAGCACGGACAAATCGCAGGGAATCCGGTCCGGCTTATCCGCAAAGCGGTGCGTCTCGACCAACTGCAAATCTGCGCGCAGCACCGGCAAAAACAGCCGGAGCAGATCTTCCCGCTCGAGGAGCTCGCCCTCGGTTCCTCCCAGCCGTTTGATTTCCTCACACAGTCTGTCGTCGGACAGCGAATGAAGGATGTTGAGCTTCTTGGCATGGGGAGGATAGGTTCCCGATACGAAAAGATGAACCGGCTCCCGCCCCATTCTCCGTGTAACGGCATGCGTCAGTTCGTAAGCGACCAGCGCTCCCATGCTGTGGCCGAAGAACGCGAAGTCGGAGCCGTCCAACTGCTGCTCCAGGCATCCGCATAAATCGTCGATCATTTCATCCATGCTGCGGTAATGGGGTTCAGCCAGCCTTTTTCCCCGGCCGGCCGGCTCAAGAGGATGCAATTCGATCCCCTCGCTCAGGTAACGTTTCCACCGCATGTAGACGGTAGCGGAGCCGCCGGCATGGGGCAGGCAGAACAGCTTGCATTTCATTTACTTCACCTCCTCGGCGGGAATAGGCAGGGGCGGACGCCTCACCTTAGGCAGCAGCCAGACCGCGCCAAAGAACAGGAAGGCGGTTCCTGCGGCAAAGCAGAACGCATAGATGAACCAGATGACGCTGACGGGACACCATACCGCGGCCACATCGAGCGGCAAGCCCGCAAAAACCTTGTCAAGCAGCGTGCCGATTCCCCAAAAAAATGCGCCGGCGGTCAGAATAGCGGCGACGAAGATGGCGAGCCGCCTTCCCCGCGGCGGGACGAAGGCGCGCCGCTTGCGGCGCAACTGGAGGGGGATGCGAGCCGCAGCCGCCGCCAGAACGATCAGGCTGACGGCAATGATCGCCAGCCCAATCATGGCCATCCGGTCGAGCTGCGGGTAGAAGTCGGCCTGGGCAGGCGGCGGCTCCCGGTCCTGCAGCAGGCTCATCAAGCCGGCGCCGATGTGGAACGTATATGCGGAATTGATATTGGCGAGCACGCCTACGCCAAGCCGATCCTGCGGCCGGAGGATGATATACGACGAGAAGTTGGGGTTGGAGCCTTGATGCGATATTTCCTTCCCGTCGGCTGACACGAACCACCCCGCGGCATAGTAAGCGCCGTTCTCGTCCGGCCCCGCGGCCGTATCGGGCCGGTGCGAGCGTTCGATGATCGCCCGGTCGCTTGCGGATATGTCGGCCGTTCCCAACTGGAGCAAGAGCCACCGCCCGATATCGTCCGCATTGGAGAGCAAATAGCCGGCCGGCGTGTTCCCCCTGTAATCGGGAGCCTGATACAGCCGCGGCGAGCCGAACCCGATTTTGTATCCGGCGGCCAGCCGCCGCCGCTCGTTCAGCTGCGCCATCGGCATGGTGTCGTGCAGTCCGAGCCGCTGCAGCATTCGGGACATATATGCCTCATAGGACATGCCCGATACTTCCTGGATAACCAGCCCCAGCACGTCATAATTAATGGTAGCGTATTGATACTTGCTTCCGGGAACGGCATCCAGCTCTGTTCCCGACAGAGCCCGCACCGTCCGTTCCAGCGCCTGCTCGCCCGAATCCTCCGGAATCGACGCGATCGAGTCGAACGGCACCCCGCTCGTATGATGCAGCAGATGGGCGAGCGTCACCTGGGCCGCCTGCCCTTCATCATTCAGTCGGAGCCACGGAAGGTAGCGGGCGACCGGGTCGTCGAGGCGAAGCGCTCCCTGCTGCTCCAGCTCCAGCAAGGCCAAGCCGGTAAACGCTTTGGAGGTCGAGCCCAATTGAAACAACGTAGAGCTTGTTGCCGGAATTCCGGCCTCCCGATCGGCCAGCCCGAAGCCGTTCGCATAGACCACCCGATCTCCGCTCACGACGACGACCGCGGCGCCGGGACTTCGCGCCTTCTCCAGCTCGGCCTGCACGAACCGTTCGATAGCGGCTTCGTCTACCTTCGGCCGCCCTTGCGGGGAAGCGGCTCCCTCATCGGCGGCTATCGCTGCCGGACTGACAAGCAGCGCCGCGGTAAACAGATAAATAGCAAGCTTCTTCAGCACGTTCCTTCTCCCCCTCATGATCGGAAGAGAACGTCCAGTTCGTCTTGGCTGAGCTTCACCGTCTCGAAGTCGGATGGCGTAAAGTCGGATTGCCCCATCTCCGCGCACAGGTTGATGACTTCCATCAGCCGCTGCATCACAGCAGCCATGAACGCCTCCATCGACTTCGGCTTGAACTTGGCCGTGCTGTATGACATCCGGACCTGAAGCTTCTTGTCAATCACGATGGCCACGACATCGACCAGGCAGGACAGCCGGTTGCTCGCACAGATGTCGCTTCCCGTGTCCTCGTCGGCCATGTCCAGCACGGAGCTCTGCAGATGATTGTCGATCTCTCCCATATAATTGAAACGAAGCAAGCTCCTGCCCGTCTCCGGGATGCGGCCGGCGGTGTATGACAATATGCCATAGTCAATCCCCTTGTTCGGAATGGAGCGAAGCTGTTCCTTGACGCTCTTGATGATGCCGGCAGGCTCTGAGTCAGGCAGGCGGAGGTTGACCGGATACATCGAAGTGAACCAGCCGACCGTTCTGGATACGTCCAGGCTGTCGAACAACTCCTCGCGCCCGTGCCCCTCCAGCTCGATCGTGATTGCCTCCTTGCCGGTGAAGGAGCCAAGCGCCATAGCCAGGGAAGCGACGAGCAGCTCGCTCGTCTGCGTCCGGAACGGCACATTCGCCTCCCGCAGGAGCCTGTGCGTGTCTACCTTGGACAGCTCCCTGACCAGCGTGCCGCATCCTTCATGCCGCTCGTCGGCGGCGGGGAAGTCGGCTTGCAAGCTGTCTTCCGCCTCGGCGGAGACCGACTGCCAATATGCCAAATGCTCCAGCGCCCGATCGCGGCTGTACGCTTCGATCGCGTCCGCCCAAGCCTGGACGGAATGCGTTCTGGCCGGCAATGGCAAGCGCGGGCCGCCCAGCATCGATTGCAGCAGCCGATCGAGGTCTTCCAGCAAAATACGCCAGGAGACTCCATCGATAACCAAATGATGCGCCGTCAGCAAAAGGCGCTGATCCTGCGTGCCTTCCTCAAATAAAAGCGATTTAAATAGCAAACCTTGCCCGAGCCGCATACTCGCTTTGAACGACTCGGCACGCTTCTTCATCTCCGCGGACCGCTCCCCCTCCGAATGGCAGGCCAGATCGCAGCAAGCAATCTCCACGTCCTCCCGCTCGACAGGCCGGTATTCCAGACTTCCGGCGGCTTCGTCGAGCTGCAGCCTCAATGCGTCATGATGCTCGATTAGCCTGTATAACGCTTCTTGCAGTTGGGGCGCCGTGACCCTCTGCTTCAAGCGCACGAGAACAGATTGGACATAGTGGTGCGGATTGCTCCACTGTTGGCGGAAAAACCAGGACATAATCGGCAGGGGCTTGACCGCCCCTATGCACGGGCCTTGCGCAACCGGTTCCGAATGATTCATTTCGATCATCGCCGCCAGCTCGTGGATAACCGGGTAACTCAAAATCTGCTGCACCTTTAGCCTGAAGCCGGCCGCGGTCACGCGCGACGCAATCTGGATCGCTTTGATCGAATCGCCGCCCATATGATAAAAATTGTCGCGAACGCCAATGCTCTCCGCCTGCAGCACTTCCTTGAAAATATCCGTCAGCAAGGCCGCAATATGACCCGATGCCTCGGCATCGTTCGGTTCAGGCGCCCGTTCCGGAGCGGGCAAAAGCCGGCGATCGACTTTGCCGTTCGGCGTAAGCGGCAGGTGATCGAGCCGGACAAAATAGGCCGGAATCATGTAGGAAGGGAGCACCTCCGCCAGCTTCATCCGCAGTTCCAAATCGGCCATCCGCCCCGCCGCAACGAAATAAGCGACCAGATGCTGCTGCCCGTCATCCCCGGTCCGATCCACCACGACCGCTTCTTCAACCGGGGCCAGAGCAAGCAGCTGATGCTCGATCTCCCCCATTTCAATGCGATACCCTTTGATTTTCACTTGGTGATCGATTCGTCCCAGGTACACGATATCCCCATGATGATGGCGCATGGCCAAATCGCCGCTCCGGTACATTCTCTTGCCGGGCAGGAACGGGTTGTCCATAAAACGCTCCCGCGTCAGTTCCGGTCTATGCAAGTAGCCGCGGGCGACGCCGTCCCCGGAAATATACAGTTCGCCAACCGATCCATCCGGGACCGGCTCCAGCCTCTGATCAAGCAAATAAATTTGCACATTGTCGATCGGCTTCCCTATCGGCACCGACGATCCCTTGTCCCGTTCCGGATCGAACCGGTAAATCATGCACCCGACCACCGTCTCGGTCGGTCCGTACTCGTTGTAGATAGCAATTCGGCCGGAGGCCTGTTCGTGAATGTGACGGGCGAGGGCGCACTTCAAATCCTCGCCGCCCACGATGAATGTCCGGACGGCGGATGCGCTCAAATCAATGTCTTTGATCAGCGCCAGATGCGCCGGCGTCAGCTTGATGACCGTGGCCTTGTTGTCGCGTAAAATGCGGTGAATAATGAACTCGTTCCCGTCATCCTCATAGATCTCGATGCGGTTGCCGCTAATTAACGGCGTAAAGATGGAGGTTACCGTCAAATCGAATGCAATCGAAGAATAAAGGGCAAAAACTTCGCCGGGGGCCTGAAGATACGTCTTGCCGGCCCACCAAATATAGTTCACCAAGCCGCGGTGTTCGATCATCGTCCCTTTCGGGTTGCCAGTGGAACCCGAGGTATAAATGATATAGGCCAGATCATCTGCCGCTCCCTTGACCGGCAGGTTGCTCTCGTCGGCTTCGTACATCCGTTCGTCATCGAGGTCAATAACGATGCCGTCATACGACAAGCGCTCCCATTCGCCGCCGTTCGTCAGCAGATGGGAAGCCCCGCTGTCCCGCAATATATATTCGATCCGTTCCTGCGGGTAATCGGGGTCAATCGGAAGATACGCGGCTCCCGCCTTGATGACCGCCCATATTCCCACCACGATGGAGAGCGAGTGCCGACCCATGACGGCTGCTGGCGTGTGCGGGCCAATTCCGCTCTTCCGCAGCGTGCGGGCCAGCCGATTGGCCCGGGCGTTCAGCTCGCTATACGTGAGCGCTTGCCCCCCGCAAGCGGCGGCGACGCGGCCCGGTGTCCGCTCGACTTGTTCTTCGAACAGCTGCAATATCGTTGCGGTCGCGGGATAGTCGCGGTCCGTCCTGTTGCAGGCGTACAGCAGCTCCTCTCGTTCTCCCGGCAGCAGCAGCTGAACATCGCGGATGGCGGCCTCCGGACGGCTCACGACTTGATCCGCTATATGATGCAGGCGGCGGAACATCTCATCGATTTGCGAATCCGTATAATCCCCCGTTTTATAATCGAAATACAGCTCCACCCCTTCCTTCGGCGACCATTCGGTGACGATAAGCTGCAAGGGATACAATTGGTTGCCGTTATGCGCTTCGATTTGCTGCATTTTCCACCCGGGGCCGAAGTTCTGATCGAATGCGGTATTATAATAGTTCACGCATACTTGAAATAATTGATCCAATCCCCGTTTGTGAAGCTGAAGGTCCTGTACGAGCAAGTTGTAAGGATATTTCTGATGAAAATAACATTGGATGAGTTCATGATTGATGTTATGCAGGAACGTGGAGAATGGCGTATCGCGCTCGATGTCAGCCAGGAACGGCATCGTGCTGGTAAACATGCCGAATGTGTTTTTTTCCTTGGCTCCGGTGCGATTCAATACAGGTGTGCCTATCATGATGCGGTCCTGATGAGTTGCTTGGTGGAGGTAAATAAGCATCGCTGCTATAAAAAAGGTATTCAGCGAAATTCGATGCGTATGTACAAAGGAGCGAATGGCTTCTGAAGTGTGCGGGTTAAGCAAAAATTTTTGGCGTTTCCCTGCCGTGCCGCTTGCCGTCGTGTGCAAGGCAACGTCATGGATGCTTTCGAATTTTTTCTGCCAATAGTGTTTATTTTTCGTGAAGCGGGAAGACGATAAATAGGCCCGCTCTTGTTCGATATAGTCTAAATAGCTTGGCCGGTCTTCCTGCTGAATCGCCTGCCCTTGCATCAACTGCGTATAAATTTGGTTGATTTGCGTCGTCATCAATTGAAAAGACCATCCGTCGGAAATCATATGGTGGACTTTCGTCAGATATGCGCTTTCCGTCTCGCTGATTTTTACAAGGGCAAACTCATACAGAAATTCCCCGTCCAAGGGCAGCGGCTTGGCAAACTCCTCGCTGACCCAGGCATCGACATCGGTACCTGAGGAACGGGCCGTGAAGTCGATGAACGGAAACGTTCTTCTTCGATACGCGGTCACGGTCTGCCACACCGTCTCGTCCCGTTCGATGAGCCGGATGCGGATGGCGTCGTTCTGTTTGACGAACAGATTGATGGATTCCTCCAGCAGCTGAAAATCAATGGGGCCGTAAATTTTGATGAGTCCTCCGATGTTGTGAATGCTCGTCCCCGGGTATATGTTTTCCACATACCAAATTCGCTTTTGCGGATGGGTCAACGGGTACAGGGTGGACGCTTCCAGAGAAATGACCTCCAATCGGTTAAGTTACGGATGGTTGGGGGGCAATGCGATGTTCCAGCGCTTCCGCCACGGCTTCCAAGGTCTGCTTTTCGCTGTCCATCAAAGAAGTGATCTCATTGATCCCTTGGTCCAGAATGGCGTCGTCTCCGGTCAAGGCGTACTTCATCAGCATATGCCGCAGAGCAAAGGCCCGCTCCTCTATCGGCCGGAAGCACCCCGTAAATGCCTGCGGAAGAAGCTCGCGCCCGCATAAATAATCGATGCGCATTCCCATCGTTTTTTTATGCTCCCACAAAATGTGGATGGGCCGGATATCGCGCTTGCGCACCAGCGCCGGCATATTGCGAATTAAGGCGGGATATACGTTGACGCCGAATGCCAGTTCCAGCGGATCGGCCGTCGCCCGGTGACGCCGGGAGACGTCGCAGCCGGAAAGATATTGTTCGAGCGACTCTTTGATGAATACAGGATCGAGGCTGTAGCTTCCCGTTTTATTGAATTTGTACAAATAGATTTGTTCCTCGTAGCGGTCCGTCCATTCGAGATGCCGGAAGCCTTGCTCCATTTCATGGAACGGCACGAGCGTCTTGCGGAACTGCATCTCCTCGTCGTAGCCGAGCACGAAGAACACCCTCTTGCCGTCGTCGTAACCGTACACCAGAATATCGTGGGCGTAGTGCATCTGGCGATACACCCGTCTGCGGGGGATATAGAACTCGTCGACATAGAGAGAAACCGTGTAGCCCGAATTGATACTATTTACCAAAAATTCGACAACTCCCGGCTGTGAATCCAGGACGAATTCCCGCTCCAGTTTTTGCGTAATCAGCCACGGACATCGCATGAAATCCTCTCCGTAAAATGTCAGCGGCACCGATCGGGAAGCACGCTCTCCTTCAAGATCCTGATGGCAGTAAAGGTGAATGAAATTGCTGTAGAACCACGGCAGGGCCTCTTGGCGGGCGAGTGCCGTGCATAGGGGGTAGGCCACATACTGATACCCAACAATGGGCGGAATGACGAGTTCCAGTTCTTTGAGACCCAACCGGCAAGTCACCTCTCTCTTGAATTGAATATTATGTAAAAACATGAAGCATAATATAATTTTCTTTAATATCGTCCGTTTTCTACTTTTTGTTATATGCAGAAACAATATTCCCATAGATGTTTATTCTTGTCAATATGGACTGAATATTTTAATATTTTTTTCACATCATCTCTTGTCGTTATTGTGTCCATTGGCGATAAACAAAAAGCCGGCGTCCTTGGCGGCACCGGCTTCACCTCGTCGTGTCAAAATATCTTCTTCGCATCCCGCTGTTCCTTCAAAATCTCCACCGCTTCCCTGAATCGAAGCGAATGGATGACTTCCCGTTCCCGCAAAAATTTGAGGCCGTCCTGCAAATCGACATCATCCGTCATATCGATCAGCCATTGGTACGTCGCGCGCGCCTTCTCCTCGGCGGCGATATCCTCGTACAAGTCGGCGATCGGATCGCCCTTCGCTTGAATATAGGCCGCCGTCCATGGGACCCCGCCCGCATTTTCATAGAACAGCGCGCTGTCATGGGAGACATAATGCGCCCCGAGTCCGGCCGCTTCCAATTCCTGCGGCGTCGCGTCCTTGGTCAGCTTGTATACCATGGTGGCAATCATTTCCAGGTGGGCGAATTCCTCCGTCCCGATGTCGGTAAGCAAGCCGATAACCTTATCCGGAATCGAATATCGCTGATTCAAATAGCGAAGCGCCGCCGCCAGCTCCCCGTCGGCTCCGCCGTACTGCTCCAGCAGCAGCTTAGCCATGCGCGGATCGCATTTGCTGACGCGAACCGGATATTGAAGCTTTTTCTCATATACCCACAATGCCGCTTCCCTCCTCACGTTGGTTCCCCTTCTTCCCCGGGGCTTCCGCTACACCTGCCACGGCCACGGCGTGTCTATCCAGGACCAAGGGCATTTCGAATAGAAGCCGGCCGCCTGAAGGGGGCCGAACTTCTCCTGGAACTGCCTCGCCACCTTCATTCGTTCATGAACATAATGATTGAACTGCTGGATCGCCTGATTGTCTTCGGGATGCGTATCCAGATACAGATTCAGCTCGATCAGCACAAAATCGATTTCCTGCAGCTGCAGCAGGCTGTCATAGTACTCCCGAGTGCAGAACGGGTGCGTGCCATGTGTGCTCAAGCCGTTCCCTCCTCCCGTCTGCCCTTCGGCCGATAAGGGCTGAATAATGCCGGCCACAGCGTTCCGCACCGCAGCGCCTGCGGCGGCGGGAATTGCGGCAAATTCGGGGGTTGAAACGTAATGAACAGATTCGGCGGCAGGATATAGGTCTTGTAGGGCAGCGGCGGGCAAGGATCGAACGGACCGCGGTACGGAATATGGATCCGCTCCTGGGAATACGGTCCCGTCCCGCATGCGGATGGCCTCGCTGCCGGTTCGGCCCAGCCAAGCGCTTGCTCGTTGTCCATGATGCTCGGTACCTCCTTTATCAAGCGAAATAAATAACGCTTCACTTCCTACTCATATGAGCTTCCCGGAATGTCCCATGACATGAAAAAGCCGTTCAGCAGCAATAGGTCTGCTGAACGGCTTGCCCGTTCATCGCTTCGTCATGGAATTGGCGCCCTGCCGGAGCAGACGATTGACCGTCTCGCGCCGCACTCCGATCAGCTGCCCGATCTCCTCCTGCGTCAGCATGTCCGTAAGCGGGGTCTTGTTCGTCATGGTGTCCAGCCACCGGGTCAGCAGCGCCAGCCGCTCGGCAGGCGATCCGATCGTCAGATGATCGAGCCGCTGCTGCATGAAGCGGAGCTTCTCTTGCAGCAGCTTGGCCACTTCGAGCGCCTTGCCGGAATTGTTCCGCAGCTCCTCATACCACGCCTCCGCTTCAATCCGCTCTACCGTGCTGGTTACCATGGCCGTCGCCGTCCCATGGCAGTCCTTCGGAGAGATAAGGGAATGATGCGGTACCATCTCGCCCGGATACAATATATTGAACAGCACGATGTTCCCGTTCTCGTGCAGCCGGGTCACTTTGAACACGCCGCTCATGATCCGGTACAGGTACGTGCCCGGATCGCCTTGGCGGAACAATATCTCCCCCCGATGCAGCGTAATCTTCATTCCTGCTCACTCCTTCTTCCATCCCGGCTCTTTCCTTTTCCTCTGTTCTTATTGTAAACCATTTCGCTCCCTTCCACCATCATTTACCCATTGAAAACAGAATGTTTGTTCGCTATATTAGTTATAAAATAGAACACAAGTTCGTATAATGAGGTTATCAACCTTTCCGCGGGCCCCCGCGATGTCAAGCGGGGCGCCGCGTGAATGGAGTTACGCAAGGAGGAACCCGGTATGACTGTATTGTCCGCGACAAGCGGGCCTCCGCCTCATGACGGGGAAGACGCTCTGCTGGTGAAGCAGTATATCCTTCAGACCCTCGTCCTCGACGTGCTCGAGCGCGATATCGGCCGCATTGCCGTCTCGGGGCTGAAGATGGCAGAAATTTATATCCAGGGGCTTCGCCAGGCGCAGGACGACGCCGCCTCCGATCTGTTCCGCATCCGGAAGCAGTTCCGGCACCGCGGGATTAAGATCGTGTCCGAGGAACGGCTGGATCACGGCGTGCGCGTGCAGTACGTGTGCCGGGGGTACCACCGCTCCTTCTACATGCTGCGCGGCCTCATCCGAGCCGAGGTCAAGAGCCTGCTGCAGCGCTATCTGCATATCTCCGGCGGCCCGGAGGAACCGGAAGGGACCGCAGACAGCTAAGCCGTCATCCCGAGGGGCGGAACAGCATCCGCTCCGGCCCGCCGGCACGGCATACCGCCGGTTACCGGAACGAAGCACCGCCAACCGGCGGTATTCAGGCTCATCCGCCATCCGATTCCATAAACTTCATTTGCATAGAGAATGTATGTTCGGTATATAATAAACACGAATACACGTTCTCATTTTAAGACTCGATTGGTTGAGGTGGTTACATTGAGCGGAAGCAAGGAACGGATTATCTTTTTGGCGGACTGCCAAAGCTTCTATGCCAGCGTGGAAAAAGCGGAGCACCCGGAATATCAGCATATGCCGCTCGTTGTATCCGGGGATCCCGCGCGCCGATCGGGGATCATTCTGGCCGCTTGCCCGATAGCCAAAAGCTATGGCGTAACAACGGCGGAGCGGCTTGGGGAAGCCCTGAACAAGTGCCCCCGCCTGATCGTGATGCGCCCCCGCATGCAGCATTATATCGATGTCTCGCTGCTCATTACGCAAATTTATGAACAATTCACCGATCTCGTCGAGACGTTCAGCGTCGATGAGCAATTTCTCGATGTGACCGGAAGCCGGACGCTGTTCGGAGACCCGGTCACCATGGCGAGAGAGATTCAGCGCAGCGTGCTCGAGCAGACCGGAGTATGGGTCCGGATCGGGATCAGCTCCAATAAAATTTTGGCCAAAATGGCCACGGACATATGGGCCAAGAAAAACAAAGAGGGCATCTTCGCCCTGGCTCCGTCCGACATCGCGACGCTGCTGTGGCCTCAGCCGGTCAGCAAAATGTTCGGTGTCGGCTCCCGCATGACGGCCCATTTTGCCCGCCTGGGCATGACGACTATCGGAGATATCGCCAGAACCCCGCTGCCGCAGCTCAAGGATAAATTCCGCGCCCGCTTCGGCAAGCAGTCGGACATTCATGCCGAAGTGATGTGGCGCACCGCCAACGGCCTCGATGACAGCCCCGTCTCCCCGGATACGTTCCGCACGCCGCCACAATCGGTCGGCCATATGATGACCTTGCCCCGGGACTACGCCACGGAATCGGAAGTGGATACGATTCTTCTCGAGCTTACGGAGGAAGTGTGCCGGGATTGCCGGCGCAAAGGATATATGGGCTCGGTGGTTACCGTCAGCTGCATGTGCAGCCCCTACGAAGCGCCGACCGGGTTCTCCCGCCAAATGACGATGCCGGATCCGACGAATAATACGAACAAAGTATTTGCCGCGGCCAAGCAGCTTTTCTATACGTTTTGGAACCGCAGGCCGGTCCGCCGCGCCGGCATCATGCTAAGCAAGCTGGTGGACGATCAGCTGTATCAGCTTACCCTGTTCGAGGATCAGGAAAAAGCGAGAGCGTTGGAGAGAGCGACGGACGGCATCAAAGAACGGTACGGCAATGCGGCGATCGTCCGCGCCTCTTCCTTGACCGCCGCCGGTCAGGCGGCAGACCGGGCAGCCAAAATCGGGGGGCATTATAAATGAGCAAAAAACTCCAAAAAAACGGCCTGTGGGAATCGAGCAGAATGATGCTTCCCCAGCATAAAGAAGCGCTGTTGAACCGGCGCCTCAACCCCGATAAGCCCGCCGAGCCCGCTCGGCCTGCTCCTCCTCCGAAGCGGGAAGAGCTGGAGCTGATGAAAAACTATGTCATGCTCTCCCATTTGCAGACGATGGTGACCAAGAAAATCCGCGAGATCGAGCGCTCCTCCGAAACGCTGAAGCCCCTGTATGCCCAGGCCGCCCAGGTTCTGGCGCAGCATATTGACCGGGATTTATCCAAGGCCGGACGCGCCATGCTGGACAAGAACATCCATCTGTTCCCGGGGGAGCACGACGGGCAGGCGATTACGTACCCTTATACCTGCCGCGGCCATGAGGGCAGCTTCCTCATTACGCGGGAATATATGCGGGCCGACATGAGCAAGAGGCTGGGGATCTATACCGATCATCTGGTGGCGGCTCTCCGCAGGTCCTCCATCCGGGCGTGATCGGAGGGAGGCTGCCGGGCGCCGGCGGGCCGATCCGGGCGCGGCATTGGAGACGGCGGCATCCATCGGGTATAATGAAGTCGTTCCCTAATCTATAAAAAAGGAAGTTTGCTGATGAATCCACTGCACATACAGCCCGAGCGAACGGCGTTCGTAGCCATCGATTTGCAGCAGGGGATTGTCGGTATGCCCGGCGTTCCCCACTCGACCTCGACGGTCGTCCGCCATGCGGCCCGGCTCGCGGACGCGCTGCGCCGGGCAGGCGCGTTTATCGTCTTCGTCCATGTCGACTTTGTTGACGGCAAGGATGCGCTCCAGCCGGTAGCCGAGAAGCAGCTCCCGGCCAAGCCGGTGGACAACTGGGCCGAACTGGTCCCCGATCTGCATGTTCAGCCCGGAGATCATATTGTGGTCAAGCGGGGCTTCGGGGCGTTTTTCGGCACGGATCTCGATCTGCAGCTCCGCAGACGCGGCATCGACACCATCCTGCTATGCGGGATCTCGACCCATATCGGCGTAGATACGACGGCCAGGGAAGCGTACCAGTTGAACTATAATCAAATTTTTGTCACCGATGCGATGACGGCTCCCTTCAAAGAAGCCCATGAATTCCCATGCGAGCATGTTTTTCCGCTTATGGGGCGGCTGCATACGACCGCCGAAGTGCTGGCCGCGCTTGAATAAGCTTCTGTGCCGCGGGCCGGATGGCCGCGCTTGAGTCAGCTTCGGCCGCGGGCCGGATGGCGGCGCTTGAATCAGCTTCGGCCGCGGACCGGATGGCGGCGCTTGAATCAGCTTCGGCCGCGGACCGGATGGCGGCGCCGATGGAAGCAAGCGATCAGACGCGCATACGGCCCTGACCGCCGCCGCGTCACAGACACAAAGGGAGGGAGCAGCATGTGCGGGAGATATTCATTGACGGTGAGCTTGGAGGAACTGCTCGCCTATTATGCGCTGGAGGAGGATGCGGCTGCGGCCCTGTTCTCTTATGGGCCCCGCTTCAATATCGCTCCGGGGCAGCCCATCCCAGCCGTCATTCACGACGGGGCGAAGCTGAGAATCGGCCCGCTCCGCTGGGGCCTGATCCCCTCCTGGGCCAAGGACGAGAAGATCGGCTGGCGGACCGTGAACGCCCGCGCCGAGACGCTGCGAAGCAAGCCGGCGTTCCGCCTTCCGTTCGAGCGCAAGCGCTGCCTCATTCCGGCGGACGGCTTCTACGAATGGAGAACGGAGCCGGACGGCACGAAGCAGCCGATCCGGATCGTAAGGCGGGACGGCAGCCTCTTCCAGTTCGCCGGCCTGTACGACACCTGGGTCGATGGCGAAGGACGCAGAGTAAGCACCTGCACGATAATCACCACCGAACCGAACGAACTGATGGCTCCGATACATGACCGGATGCCCGTCATCGTGCCGCCCGAGCAGATCACAATCTGGCTGGACCGCGGCACGACCGACACGCTGCGGCTGGAGCCGCTTCTCCGGCCCTGTCCCGCCGGTGAGCTTCACGCCTATCCGGTGCACAAGCGGGTCGGCAATGCGAAGACAGACGATCCCGCTTGCATTGAACCGCTCTTCTAACCCGATACCCGCTCCGACAGAAGGCTGCCCATAGGCAGTGCACAAGGATGCGAGGCAAGACGGGATGTGCGGATCATATATGCGGCAGGAAGACGGCCGTGGGAAAAGCGGCGGAATATGCACGGGTCGAGACGCGGCAGTGATACCGAGGCTGTTGTGAGGCTAGACTATGCTACGAGGCTGTTGTTGTGAGACGCGGTTGTCAGGCTAGGCTGTGATACGAGCCTTTGTTGTGCGACGAGGTTGTGAAGCTAGGCTGTGATACGAGGCTGTTGTTGTGAGACGAGGTTGTGAAGCTAGGCTGTGATACGAGGCTGTGAGATGGAATTGGTGAAAAAATCCTGCATGAATGCAGGATTTTACGCTATTTGTGCCCGTATTTGATTAAATTCCTGCAAAAGTGCATTATTTTGCTTGATTCTTGCGTTCTATCTATGGCACAGCCTGAAATTGCTGCACTTTTGCAGGAATCCCTGTAACGGGCGAAAACCTCATAATGGAAAGCTGCATTTTTGCATTATTTCGGCAAGCCGAGCTTGGAGAATGGGGGCTGTCTCACTGCAGTTGCATACTGCTGATGGGACAGCCTCTCTTGCGTTCAGGCCAGGCCCTCCCTGCCCGGCCTGTCCTGCCTGTCGGCCGCCCGCCTGCCCCGCCTGTCCGCCTATCCGGCCGCCCCCCTGTTCGTCGGCGGAGGCAGAGGCGGCACGCTCGTCGCGCCGTCAAGAACTGCGCCGGCCGCTGCCTTGGCGCGGGCTCCGGTCCTCGCCGAGCGGCGGGGCGTCCGGCTTCCGCTGCGGGCACTCGTCCGGCTTCCGCTGCGGACACTCGTCCGGCTTCCGCTGCGGGCACTCGTTCGGCTTCCGCTGCGGCGCGGCCGCCGGGCGGCGATCCGCCAGCTCGGCGTAGAGCATGCCGCCGAGAATGAGCGCGCAGCCCAGCACGGCGGCCCAGCCGAGCCGCTCGCCGGCGAAGATGACGCCGGTCAAGGCCGCGAACACCGGCTCGGTGGCGAAGATAATCGCCACCCGCGCCGCGGAAGTATGCTGCTGGCACCAGGTCTGCGCCCAGTACGCGAAGCCCGTCGAGAGCAGGACGGACACGAGCAGGGCGAACAGCACCTCCGGCTTCGCGAAGCCGGCCAGCCGTTCGCCGATCGGGGCCGCCGTCTCGGTCAGGCCCGAGAGCAGCGCGGCGAGCACGCCCACCGTGGCGAACTGGACGGTGACGAGCGGCATCGTCTCATGCCGGGGCGCATACAAGGCCGTCACCGCGATATGAAGCGCGAAGCAGACCGCCCCGAAGAAGACCAGGATATCCCCGCGGTTCAAAGAGAGGCTCCCGCCGTCCACCGCGAGCAGATACAATCCGGCGAAGGCCGCCCCCGCCGCCATCCAGGTGGCGGCCGACAGGCGCTGCTTCGCGATCAGCAGCGAAGCGAAGGGCACGAAGACGACCGACATGCCGGTGATGAAGCCCGTATTCGTCGAGGTCGTATACTGGAGGCCGGCCGTCTGCAGCGAGAAGGCGCCGAACAGCCACAGGCCGAGCACGCCTCCGTGAAGCATCAGTCCCCGGTTCCACCGCGCCTTGCGCAGGCGGCCGCTCGCCAGCATCATCAGCAGGAACAGCAGAGCCGCTCCGGCGAAGCGGGCCGCGTTGAACGCCTGGGAAGATACATCCTCCAGCGCCCGCTGCACGATAAGGAAGGTCGATCCCCAGATAAGAGCCGTAATCAATAAGCATAGCTCGGATAGCCGCGCCCGATTCACACCGAATGTCCCCCTTTAATGTTCATATCCCGCCATGACTCAGCCTTTGATGCCGGTCGTCGCGATGCCTTCAACGATGTAGCGCTGCGCCAGGAAAAAGGCGGCGAGCGGCGGCAGGCAGATGAGGAAGGTGACGGCCATGATGGAGACCATATCGACGCCGAACATGCCCCGGAATTGCGACAGCCCGAGCGTCAGCGTATACTTGGTCTGATCGTTCAGGAAGATAAGCGGGCCCAGATAGTCGTTCCAGCTGCTCAAGATGTGGAATACTCCGACGAGAATGAGCGCCGGCCGCAGCAGCGGAACGATCAGCCGCAGGAAAATCTGCACCGGGTTGGCGCCGTCGATGCGGGCCGCCTCCTCCAGTTCGGTCGGGATGCCCATAATAAATTGCCGCAGCAGAAAAATAAAGAACGGCGACCCGAACCAGGCCGGAACGATGAGCGGCTTCAGCGTGTTGATCCAGCCGAGCGCATTGAATTCCATATAGAGCGGAATCATCGTAACCTCCCACGGAATCATCATCGAGGCAAGCAGTATCAGGAACAACGCATTTTTGCCGCGGAAGTGAAAGCGCGCGAACCCGTAGGCGACCAGCGACGAAGAGAGCAACTGCCCGATAAGCGACAGCCCCGTCACGATAAGGGAATTGTTCAGGTAGGTGCCGAACGGCTGCGATTGCCACGCCTTGGCGAAATTATCCCATTGGAGGACGGACGGAATCCATTTCGGCGGAAACAGATACAGCTCTTCGGGCGTCTTGACCGCCGTCGTGATCATCCAATAGAAGGGCGCAAGGAACAGCAGCGAGAACAACAACAGCAGACTGTAGACGACAACCGATTTCATGCGCGTTTCTCTCATTTGTCTTTCCTCATTTCCCCTTCGTAATAGACCCAGGCCGATGAAGAGCGGAAGACAAGCGCCGTCAGCGCCAGCACGATGATGAACATGAACCATGCGTTGGCGGAGGCGTACCCCATTTTCGAATATTTGAAGGCGTTCTCATACATGTACATGGCATAGAAATAAGTGGAATTCAACGGTCCCCCGCCCGTCATGACCAACGCCAGCGTCAATTGCTGGAAGGCCGCGATAATGGTCGTAATGAGATTGAACAAGATCGTCGGGCTGAGCATCGGCAGCGTAATGCGCACGAATTGCGTCCAGCGTCCCGCGCCGTCAATGGAAGACACCTCGTACAGATCCTTCGGGATGTTTTTGAGCCCGGCGAGGAAGAGTAGCATCATCGTGCCTTGTCCCCACAGGCTGGCGATGACCATCGCCACCGGAGCCCACGCCGGATCATTCAGCCAATTCGGCCCTTCGATCCCGAAGACGGACAGCAAATAATTCAAAATGCCGTATTCCCCATCGAACACCCACGACCAGATCATGGCCAGCGCCACGCCGGAGATGACCGACGGCAAATAGAAGGCGGAACGGAAAAACCCGCTTCCCCGGACCCGCTGGTTCAGCAGAATCGCCAGCAGCAGCGCCACCCCGATATTGAGAGGCACGAACAGCGCCGCGAACTTGAGCGTCACCCCGAGCGAGGTCCAGAAGAGAGGGTCGCCCCGGAACATCTCGACATAGTTGGCAATGCCTACGAAGGTCTTCTCCCCGACAATCGGCCATTCATAGAAGCTGATGACAAGCGAGAACACGAGCGGTCCTAATGTAAAAGCGAGAAACCCGATAATCCACGGCATTATGAACAAATAAGGAATGGCTGCCTGCCGCGGAAGGGCGGTCATCCGCCGGGTCGATCGTTGCATCGTTCATCGTCCTTTCCGCTGAAGAGAAGCGGGAGGCCCCGGAGATCGGTCATCTGCCGGGGCCCCGCCTGTCTTATTGATTGACATATTTCGAGGCATCCTCCACCGCCCGGTCGAGCACCGTCTTCGCATCCTGGCCGAGCATGACCGAGTCAATGGCCGTCGACAAATAGCGGTTGACCAGCTTCCAGTTCTTGTTGAGCAGGAAGGACGGGGTCGTGTCGGACCGTTCCAGCATCGCGTAGAACGGCGCATACAGCGGATCCTGGTCGAATTTCTTCTCCTGGACGATGCTCTTGCGGATCGGCAGGTCCGAATTGCTGCGCATATGAATCGCTTCATTCGAGATGAAGTATTTGGTGAACTCCCAGGCAAGCTCCTTCTGCTTCGACTGCTTCGCGACCGAGACGGCGCTCAGGGCGACGATGCCCTTGACCGGCTTGCCCGGAAATGCCGGCATCTCGACCGTGCCGAAATCGACCTGCGCTTCCTTGAACCCGTCCAGCGGCCAGACGCCGCTTTCCCACATGGCGATTTTGCCGGCCTTGAACACATCTTCCCCGCTCATCTGATTTTTGCCGCCGACCAGCGTAGCCGCCTTCTCCTTCAGCAGGTCGCCGAACAGCTGAATCGCGCCCGCCGTCTCGGGCCCGTTCATGAACCCTTCGATCCGGCTGCCGTCCTCGCTCACGAAGCTGCCGCCGTTGCTCCAGACGATCCCCTGCAGATCGTAAGGGTCATTCGTCGCCCGCAGGCCGAAGCCATACTGCTTCTTCTCCGGGTGGGACAGCTGCTTCGCGATGTCCTTGAACTCGTCCCAGGTCCATCCGTCCTTCGGATACGGAATGCCCGCCTCGTCGAACAGCTTCTTGTTGTAGTACATCGCTCTCGTCGTGAAGCCGCTCGGCAGCCCATACGTCTGGCCGTCGACCTTCACATAGTGGAACAGGCTGTCGTAGATGTCATCGAGTCCGAGATTCTCATCCTTCTTCATATACTCGTCCAGCGGCTCCAGATTGGCATGGTAGGTGGGGAAATCCCACATCAGCATCACGTCGGGGGGATTGCCCGCGCCGAACGAGGCCGCCAGCTTCTGATCGAAGCCGTCGGCGTAAGGCTCCACCTGCACCTTCACGCCGGGATGCGCCTTCTCGAACGCCTTGGCGATATCCTCCTGGACCTTCAGGCTGTCTCCGGTATCCCAGGTCGCGAAGCGAAGCACCTTCTGTCCGCCGGCCTCCCCGCCCTCGCCGGAGCCCGAAGCGCCGCATCCCCCCAGCGCAATGGCCAGCGCCGCGGCCAGCACCGCTGTCAACAAGCGTTTTTTTGTCATGTGCTCTCCCCCTGATTCGATAATGTCATCCACTGACTAGAGGCAGTTCAAAAAGTCCGCTATTGATCACGAAGTGAGACCGGTCTCTTTGAACACGTATTTAACGCTATCTTCACTTTAGAAAAAATAAAGCGTTTTCAAAACCGCTTGCTGTCAGGCGCCAGGGGGCATTTTGTTCGGGTTGCGCCCTTTTCGCCCGTTCATGGGTCAAGATGACCTGCGCGATTCGCCTTTCTGTTCGGCCCGGTATTGCGACGGCGTGACTCCGCAGCAGCGTTTGAACCATTTGCTGACATACTTTCCGTCGATCATGCCGATGCGCTCCGCGATGTCCTGCAGCGTCAGATCGGTCGATGCGAGCAGATCCATCGCGGCATCGAGCCGCATCCGGTATAGAAAGGACAGAAAGCTCTCGCCGACGGTCTTTTTGAACAGCATGCTGAAATGGCTGCGGCTCAAGCCTACGCGGCGGGCGATGTCGCTGGCCGACCACGGCTCGCTCAGGTCGCCGGCGACGAGGCGGACCGCCTGGCCGATTGTCTCCGGCCAAGTATGCGGCTGCAGGCCATAGCGCCGCTCCAACTCTGCCTCGCGGTGCAGCTTCACGAGCGCCTCCAGCCAATCGTCCATCCCCTGGAGCGGTCCGAGACGATGCCAATGAAGCGAGGCGTGCCGCTGCTTCTCTTCATTCAATATCCGCTCCATCCGTTCCCCGGTCTCGGCGCAGACCGTATAGTAGCGCCGGTCCGCTCCGCACGGCAGCGCGGCGGATGGCTGCGGCAGCCGCGCCTCCAGCCCGCTCCACGGATACTCGGCTTCCTCCGCCTTCGCGGCATAGACCGTGCACGGCAGGCGAAGCCCCCAGGCGGCCCATCGCCGCTCCAGCTCGGCGCGGAAGCCGCAATCGAAGCCGGACAGCCACGCATAGAAGGCGGCCTCCCAGCCGGCGGCGCCGCTCTCGGGCTGCGGCTCCGGGTGCGCTTCCAGCTCCGTCTGGAATTTGCGCAAATAGTAGTCGAGCTCGCTGTCCTCGAACGCCGTCTTCAACAAATAGCCGGAAGCGCCAATCCGAAGGCCCTGCTGGGCGTATTCGAAATCGCGATGGCAGCTCAAGAGCAGGATTTTGGTCTGGGGCGCCTCCGCCTTAATCCGCTCGGCCAAGGCAATGCCGTCCATTTCCGGCATGACGATATCGGTAATGACGACCTCCGGCCTATGCTGCAGGAAGGCTTCCCACCCCCGCGCTCCATTCGGCACATCCGCGACGACCGCCATATGGTACCTGGCCCAATCCACAGTCGCGATCAATCCTTTGCGGACAATGCTTTCGTCGTCGGCAATCAGCACTTTAATCGGCATCATCGGTTCCATGAAGATTCTCCTCCTGTCGTTTCGGCCAGCGCAGGATCATATCGGTTCCGCGGCCAGGCTCCGAATGCACAGCCAAGCCGTATTGCGGGCCAAAATGCAGCTTGAACTTGCGATCGACGTTGTAGACGCCAATGCCCCGCTTCTTCCGCCGATCCGGCGCTTCGCCGAGCAGAGCCAGCCTGCGCTCCTCGCTTATGCCCTTGCCGTCGTCGGACAGCGCCAGTACGAGATCGTCCCCCTGCTCCGCGATCGTCAAGCGAATGTTTCCCCGCCCGTCCTCGAACGCGTGGAAAAAAATATTTTCGAACAGCGGCTGCAGCGTCATGCGGGGCATCACATAATCGAGCAGGGACGCGTCGATATCCGTCTCATAACGGAACTCATGCTCGTAGCGAAGGCGCTGGATCTCCAGGAAATGCCCGATGACGGCCAGTTCCCGCCGCACCGGCACCAGCTCCTGGGCGAGATCGAGCCCGCCCTCCAGCACCATCGTCAGATGATACAGCATGCGGCGAATCTCCTCATTGCCCTGCAGCCGGGCCTTCCATTGAATCGAATTCAAGGTATTGAACAGCAGATGCGGATGGATCTGATAGTGGAACGCCCGCAGCTCCGCTTCTTTTTTCAGCCTCTCCTTGACCGTAATCTGCTCGACCAGCTCTTCGAGCTGCCCGGCCATCCGGTTGAAGCTGTGGGCGAGCACGCTCAGCTCGTCCTCGCCGCGCACGGGCAGACGCGTGCCGAACTTGCCGCTGCCGGCCAGCAGCATCGATTCCTTCAACCGTTTGATTCGCTTCGTCACGGTCGAGGAGAACAAATAACCGAGCAGCAGGGCGAGCAGCACCGACAGCACGAACCCGATCGCCGTATACGATCGGATGACGTCGGTCGATTGATAGAACAAGCCATGCGGCATCCTGGCTTCAATCGTCCAGTCATTCGAAGCCAGCTTCGTCTTCCATACCATATCATCCGGCCTGTCGTCCTCCGCCGCCGCCGTGCGGTAGATCGTCCGTCCCTCCCCATTTGTAATCGTCAGCATGGCATGCGTATCTTTCTCGAAGGAAGAAAACAGGCCGAACAAGTTATCCGCTTTCATTTCCAGCAGGATGCGCCCGTTCCGCAGCGGCCCGCTCTGGTTGCGGATCGGGACGACGAGTCCGAGCACCCTCTCCTCCTTGTCCGCCTTCTTGTAATGGCGGGGCGTGTACAAGCCGGGCCAGTACTCGCCGTTGTAGTCCGGCGGCATGGCCTGCCACCACGGCTCCGCGAACAGCAGGCTCGTATCGATGCTGTTCTCGCCATAGAAATAGCCGGATTCGGTCACGATGAAAATGCCCTTATCCTTCACGGTCCTTAGCGCATTCAGCATATCTTCCAGCTCATATTGATCCTTCAGCTCCCCGTAAGTCGACGGGATCTCGGCATACAGCACGCGTCTCGCCGGGTTCAGCAAATAGGACTGAATGGAGCCGGCCATCAGCTGCAGATGGTTCAGCTCGGTGTCCAATTGATGCTGAAGCTGGGTGACCGAGTTCGAGCCGTAACGCCCGAATTGCTCCTGCAGCAGCTCGGAAGACTTGAAATAAGATAACAGGCCCAGCGTGAACAGCGGCAAGACGACTGCCCCAAGGAACAGCCCGACCAGCTTGACGCGCAGATTGCGCCGCGGCCAAGGGATGCGGGACAAGAACGGAACACGGGCCATAGGCAATCCTCCTTCTGCGGTGTCGCGGCGATGTTGTAATGCGTGTCATAACTATATCAAGGAAAGGACAAGAGAAAAAGACACACGATTTTCCTGGTGCAAAAGGCGTGTGTCCTTCCAAGTCAAAGCTTATCGAAACCGTGTCTCGGCTTTTCCGTCTATTCGCTCCGCGGCTGAGCATACTCGTGCGCCAGTATCAGGAAGACGCTCGATGTCCACGTAAAGGCCCGGTCGCGCAGCCCTTCCCCCGTCAGCGCATCGAAATTTTCTGCCATCCCGCTGCGGGCGGCCATATCGCAGAAGCGGCGCGCCGCCTCGGCGGCCAGCTCTTCCTCGCCGCAGCGAGCCAGGCCGTCGACGAGCAGCATCATGACCGGAGCCCAGATCGGGCCGCGCCAGTAGCCGTCCGGCTCATAGGCCGGGCTGCCGATGCTCTCCGTCGCGAAGCCGTGCGGCGTGAAGAAGCGCCGCTCATCGGCCAGCGCCTGCACGAGCGCCGCGCGGATCTCCTGCGGCAGCCGGCGCCCGAGCACGAGCGGCAGGCACGCGATCAGGCTGTCCTCGCCGACCGGCTCATGCGTGCCGGTACGGACGGCCGTCATGCGCCCGTCGCGCCAGCCATGCGCCAGCATCCGCTCCAGCGTGCCATCCGCCCGCCGGCTCCAGGCCGCCGCCTCCTCCGGCCGCTCCAGCCGGCGGGCGATCTCGGCCAGCGCATCGCATTGCAGCACGAGATAGGCCCCCAGATCGGGGCTCTCCACGGCGCCCGGCTCGTGGAAGATCGTGCTGTTGTCCCAGCCGCTGTCGTTGCCGTGGCTGTATTGCGGCATGCCGTCTCCGTCATCGTCGCAATACCGGAACCACCACTCGGTCCACCGCGCGAGCGGCCCGTATACCTCCTGGAGCTGGTCGGTGCCGATCCACCCGCTCCGCTCCATCATCCAGCTCAGCGTCCAGCCGTGGATCGGCGGCTTGCAGCAGTTCCAGAGGGCGTACTTGTCGTTCATGAAATCCGGCAGCGCCCCGCTCTGGTCCTGGCGATCGAAAAAGATCATGAACTGATCCCATGCCAGGGCCGGCTGCTCGCGAATGAGCGCCATCGCGTTGAAGCAATGATCCCAGCTCCAGATGTTGGTCATCCAGTTCTTGGACATATACATCGCCGGCCGCGGCAAATACCCGTCCGCCGGAACGACGCAGGACCAGGCAATATAAGCGGCCAGCAGACGGCCCTCCTCATAGGCGGGCGGGACCGCCGGCGTCTTGCCGAGCCAAGCGGCGAACTCCGCCTCCGTCCGCGCCGCGCTCTCGGCGAACGCCTCAAGTCCGGCCGGCTTCTCCCATACCGTCCGGTACTCCTGGATGAGCAGCTCGACCGTCTCCGTGCCGTCCGGCTCCATGGCAGCGGCGATATACTCGCAGCGGGTTCTGCGCCAGGGCGCATCCATCGACAGTCTCCCCTGCAGCGGAGTCAGCATAAAGCGAACCTCGTTGCGGAAGTCATTCACTTCCCAACGTCCCTCCGGCCGCTCCATCGCATAGTCGTAGTCTCCTCCCGCCAAGGTCAGCCGCAGGCCGACATGGCGCGCCCGCAGGCGAATCCGGTCGGCCGCATCGATGCACAGCTCCGCCCGGCCGCCGTCGCCGCTCTCCAGCTCCAGCAATCCCGGCGTGGCGCGGGACGTGAAGGCCAGGCTCTCCCCTTCCCGCACCAGCTCGATGCGGAACGCCGCTCCCGCGGTCGTATCCCCGCCGCGCACGGTGCGGATATAGACGCCCTCCTCTTCTCCCGGGCGCGCCGGCAGCCAAGAGACCGCCAAAAAGGATCCGTATCGGCTGAACGGCACGGTACGGATATCGAATGCAAGCTTCATTCCTATAGCCCCCTTCCCTCTTCTCTTGCCTCCCGCAGCAAACGCTTTCACAAATAGAGGAGCTCTGCCTCTCCCCTCTTCTCTTCTATTGTAACGGGTACGGCCGGGCAAGACGGCGCCGGGTTGTGCGGATTCGGGGGGCGAGATGTGCGGCCGCGCGGCCCGCTTCGTACTTTTGTTCGGCGCGAGGGGGGGTTTTGTCTTGTCCCGCCTGCCCCCGCGAAATGCGGACGCAAAGAAACAAGCCGGCGCATCGGCGCCAGCTTGCGGTCAGTTCTTCATCGATGTTTTGCTTTCTACATACGCAACCAAATCCTGAACGGTAACATACTTGGCCGCGTCGATATCCTCGTTTGCAAACTCGAAATCAAATGCGCTCTCTATGGCAACGATCATTTTAATAAACGAGATGGAGTGAATGCCCAGATCGGATAGATGATGATGCGGGCCGATCTCTTCGAAGGGAGGCGCCACCTCCATATTCGCTCTGAGGATGGCCTTGATCTTGGAAATGATATCCGTCTCCTCACCCGCCTCATCCGGCAAAAGCCCCCCGTGTGCAATCTGTATTTTTTCAGGAAAAGGCAGCGCCTTTCTGTCTATTTTCCCGTTCAGCGTGTACGGCATATGCTCAAGCCGAATGAAGTAGGAAGGGATCATGGATTCGGGCAGGCTGCGGCTCAAAAACTCCCGCAAACCTCCCGGAGACAGGTCATGATCGGCGATGAAATAGGCGCATAAATAGTTATTGCCGTCTTTGTCCTGCGAGGAGGCGACAGCGGCCTGTTGGATGGACGGGTGTTCCATCAAGGCGCTTTCCACTTCCTCCAATTCGATGCGGTGCCCTCTTATTTTCACCTGAGTATCGATTCTTCCAAGATATTGCAGGTTCCCGTCAGGCAGCAGCTTCGCCCGATCTCCAGTCTTGTACACTCGCTCGCCGGGAACCAATGGATTCGGAACAAACCGCTCCGCCGTAAGCTCCGGACGATGCAAATATCCTCTGGCCAGGCCGCTTCCTCCGATGCATAGCTCCCCCTCCTCGCCGGCGGGAACCATATGATTGCGGTCATCCATAACATAGACTTGCGTGTTCAGGATAGGCTTGCCGATATCCATCTTGTTTTTCCGGGTGACGTCGCTCACTGTAGACCAGATTGTCGTTTCGGTCGGTCCATACAGATTATAAATTTTGGCGCTTGTCTTCCTTCTCATATGGTCCAATAAGGCTTGGGGAAAAGCTTCCCCGCCGATCATGATTTCCTTCAAGCCGCGAAGACATTCGAACTGCTCTTTATTTTGGCCTGCTAATAGCCGCATCATGGATGGGGTGGTTTGCAGCATGTCAATTTCGTGATGCCGTATAAACTCAGCGAGCAATCTCGGATTTTTTTGCATCTCTTCATCGGCCATAACGACCGTCAATCCTCTGGTCAAGGGAAGCAGCGCTTCCAGCACAAAAATATCAAATGAGATTGTCGTTAAGGCGAGGATCTTCTTCCCTTCCGAAAAATCAATGCATTCGGCCATCCCGTCAAAAAAATTGACAACCGACTTGTGCTCGATCATGACGCCTTTCGCCCGGCCGGTCGACCCCGATGTATAAATGATATAAGCCAGATCATCCGCGGCCGGTTCCTCGTATCCCTCTTCATGTTCCTGAGGGGCGGGCGAGCATAGCGCATCAACGTATAATACTTTGGCATGCTCCGCTGCAGCCTCCATCCCTGAATGGGTCAATAAGAAGGAGGCACGGCTGTCGGCCAGCATATCCTGCTGCCGCCGTTCCGGGTATTCCGGATCAATGGGAAGATAGGCGGCCCCAACCTTGAGCACGGCCAGCAGGCCGGCTATCACGTCAATGGATCTCCTCATCCTAAGGGCAACGATGTCCTGCTTTTTCACCTTTTCCCTTCGTAAACCGGCGGCAAGCGAATTCACTTTCGTCCTTAATTCAGCATATGTAATCTTTTCTTCCTTGCACGCAATGGCGGTAGAGTGAGGGACTTTACGGGCCATTTCCTCGAACAATCGGTATATGGTTCTATGCATCGCGCCATTATGGGTATCTTCTGTTTTTTCGATTAACAAGACATCCACCTCACTTCCATAATGCTTAAGCCACGGGCCCAACCGGGATTAGCCCGCGCGTAAAAACACCGTCTGCTCTCTCGTAATTCCCAGCGTATCTCTGGCCATTCGGCACAGCACGCTTCGCAGCCCGCATTCCACATATTGTTCCACGCCGGCCCTATGCATATTTTCCAGTGTATTCACCCACAAGACGGGCGAATATAGCTGTTTTACTACATTCTCTTTGATTTGAGCGGCATCGGCCTCAATTTGGCCGGTCACATTCATATAGACGGGAATGATCGGATCAGCGAACGGGACGCTTTGGATTTCTTCCTTATAAATGGCCGCGGCAGGCTCCATCAGCTTGCAATGAAAGGGCCGGTTGACGTTAATCGGCATCACCTTGGCTCCGACTTCGTCGGCAATCTGACGGAAAGCCTCGAGCCCTTTCCGGTTGCCGGCTAAAGTCACTTGCTTATGGGAACTGTAATTCGCCACTCTGATGTAGCCGCTGTGTATATTGGCGCAGATCATATCGCACATCTCGGCCGGGAGATTGACCGCCGCCATAGTGTAAGAGCCTTCCCGCAGCACGGAATGGGAGGCTGCGACCAATTGCTTGACCATCTCGAACGAATCGCGCACAGAGACCACTTGCGCCGCCGCCAAGGCGGCATATTCGCCGAGCGAGAAGCCGGCCAGAGCCTGAAAAGAAAATCCTCTCTTGACGGCCAGCGTGAATGCGCATAAATCAATCGTGAGCATGCTCGGGAGAGAATAGATTTCATGCCGAAATGTCTCTTCTTCTCCGTAAAAACATAATTCCGCCATATCGTAGCCCATCACTTCGCTGGCTATGTTAAATAAATGGCGGCAATCTTCATCTTCATCATAAAACTCCTTGCCCATCCCGATATATTGGGACCCCTGCCCGCCAAAGAGACATGCGGTCTTCCTTCTCTCGCTCATCGCGCTCTCACCTCTTATTCATGAAGGTTGGCTTTCCAAGCTCCGGTAAAATTCAGCTTGCGTCGTATACAATTTATAATATTCGCCCTGCTCCCGCATTAATTGCTCGTGATTCCCCAATTCGACCAGTTCTCCCGCTCTCATGACCGCAATCCGATGGCAGAACCGGCAGCTGGACATCCGATGCGAAATATAAACCGTTGTTTTGTCCTTGGTTAGACCGGCAAAATTAGAATAGATTTCATATTCGGCCTTCGGCGATAACATCGCCGTGGGTTCATCCAAAATAATAAACGGAGAATTTTTATACAGCGCCCGGGCGATGGCAAGCTTTTGCTGCTGCCCGCCCGATAACTCGATTCCTTCCTGGCTGAACAGACGGCCCAGCTCGGTATGGATGCCCTTAGGAAGCTGTCCGATGGTTTTGCCAAGACTCAGATCGTTTATGATCCCGGAAATGTCGGCTTCCTTCGCCTCGCGGTCAAACACGATATTTTCTCGCAATGAAAATTGTAAAATATTGAAATCCTGAAACACGGCGGTGACTAAGTTCATATAAGCGTCAAAGGGGATTCGGTTGATGTCTGTTCCATTGATCAAGATTTTTCCTTTTGTCGGCTTATACAACCGCAGCAGCAGCTTGATCAGCGTTGTTTTGCCGGCGCCATTTTCACCGACGATGGCTAATTTTTCATGGGGGAAGATGGTGAGATTCAAATTTTTAATCGTATAGTGCTCTTGCTGCGGATATTTAAACCATACATTGATAAATTCGATGTCGAGCTGTTCCGCGTCGAGTTCGAGCTCCGCAGCCTCCGTTGCCGCCGGATCCGGTTCATGGGAAGAAGCGGTATGCAAATAATGAAAGTAGGTGGATAGATGCATGCCGGCTTTTTGCAGGGAAATGATGCAGGATGAGATGCCGGACAAAGCGGATGCAAAGACGCCCAAGCTGGTGATGTACACGACAACCTCCGCCAACGAAATGGCTTCTTTAAAAGCGAGCCAGCCGATAAACAAATAGACCGATCCGTTCACGAGAACCTGCAATGTATTTGCAATCATGCCCATCGCCGTAAATGCGTTGACTGCTTTCGTTACATCCTTTTTCATGTGGTTGAAATAGTAATTCATCTTATCCACGATCCACGGACCCAATTGGTTGATTCTCATTTCCTTGGCGTACGCGAAATCGGTGGAGAGCTCTTGAAAGTAACCGATGCGGCGTCCGATATTGACGAGAGAATGGCTCCACACGTTGAATTCCTGATCTGCCGCAATCGTATGCAAGATCACGCTAAGCAGATAGGTCAGAAGCAGGATGACGAAAATAGAGGGTTCGAGCGTGACCAGGATGCCGATGACGCCAAGAAACTGAATGGTGTTGGAGATGAGCTGTTTGGAATCGATAATCGTGTTTTTTAAATCCATGAATTGGGCTTGCCCGGGATAAAAAATTTCCATCGCCTTTTGTCTGTCGTCCATGATTTGGGAGTCTTCGATTTGGTGGAAGGATAAAGACATCGTTTTTCGATTGATTTCTTGCAGGAACATCGTTTTAAATTGGAGTATTTTCTTCTGCTCGTATGTCCAAAAGACGCCATCTATGGCGCGCAGCGTCAATTCAATGAAGCACATCAGAAGAATATACAGAAGCGCGTGCGTCCATCTTGCGCTCGCCGTTAACTCATCAACAATAAGTTTTAAGAAAAGGATGCTGTTAAAGGGATGCAGCGCTTTGACCGCGATGATGAACACCGTATTCACAATGTAAATTTTGTCGAATCTCCATATCTTGCTGTAGAGACGTAAAATGTTATGGAAATACATGATTAGCTCTGTGGCTCTATCCCGTAATGTTCCCAATCCGCTTCCCTCCGTCTTAGGCAGCCTTTCATTCTCTACACTGATTCCTTATAGTACTGCGACTGTAAGTCATACATCCCTTTATATAGACCGCTGCGTTGAATCAGTTCATGGTGGGTTCCGTATTCTGCGATTTCTCCGTCGTCCAGCACGCAAATTTTATCGCTGATCGAGGAACTGCTCAGACGATGGGATATAAAAATGGCGGTCTTGTTTTTAATCATTTTGGCAAAGTGAATATACATCTCATTTTCCGCAATCGGAGACAAGCTGGCGCTTGGTTCATCCAAAATGATGACAGGGCTTTGCTTATACATGGCCCGGCAAAAGGCGATTCGCTGCGCTTGTCCTCCCGAGAGCTCCATCCCGTCCCGGTCGAACCGTCTGGACAAGACCGTTCTTTCTTTCTGAGGAAGCGATTGAATTTTGGCTGCTAGATGATTTTGCTCCAATAAGGAATGGACCAAGACATCGTTTTCTTCCGCAGCCTTGAAGGTAATATTTTCGTACACGCTGACGGCAAATATTTTATAGTCCTGAAATACAGTGGCCAGGATATTCATATAGCTGTCATAATCATAATCTTTGATATTCACGCCGTTATACAGGATGGCCCCGGATGTTACATCATACAGACGCATCAGCAGTTTGATGAGCGTTGTCTTGCCTGCTCCGTTTTCGCCTACGATAACGAGACATTCGCCCGGTTCTATCGTCAAATTTATATTTTTCAAAATGTACCTCGGATCGTTGGGGTAGTGAAAAGAAACGTTGACGAATTCAAATCTGCCCGGCGTGTCTCCCGCTTCGATCGCAATTCGTTTTGAATTGCCCCGCAGTTCGCTGCCGCGCCGGAGAAACATAAAGAAATCATTGATATAATTGTTGATCGTGTACAGATTGATAATATGGTCAAATAAGGCGCGAAAGCTGTCGCTGAATTGTCTGACGGCATTCATCAGCACCACAAAGTTGCCTATCGTGAGGCCCCTGAAAATGACGGAATACACGAGCGTGACCAGGATGGCGATTTCTTGGGCCACGTTGATGCCTATATTCAGCAGCAGCCCTTTTCTTTCATTTTTATTGATTCTAGTAAATAACGAAAAATATTCTTTTCTGTTTTCATCCCCTTTTCGGAGAACGAAGTTGGCCAGGCTGAATAATCGAACCTCTTTCGCGAATTTCAATTCGGTAGCGAGCTGGATAATATAGCGCCACTTCCTGTCCACGGGCAATGACTCTCTATGAATTTGATAGTTTTTGTTCTGAACGCGGATACTGATCGCGGTATTCAGAATCGAGACAGCCAGCACAATGACAATGAGGAGCGGATTCGACAAGGTTGCCAAATAAGTAATGAAGGTCAATTGCAGGAGAGCCACAAAAATGCCGTTGACCGCCGCCAAATATTTTTCTAGATTATCGCCATTCGCCAGCACAAAGGAAGCTCGATTCATTTCCCGGATAATGGATTGATCCTCCGTATATTTATAATCCATTTCGATTGATTTTTTGCAGAACATGGCCGTCAAAGGAACGAGCAGCCACTTGGAATGCAGTGTCGTCGCGCTTTTGGCATAGATTTGCGCATTCGTGATGATCAATTGGCAAGCCAGCATCAATAACGTAATGTTCACGATGTACGGCAATCCATAGTGGAACTGAATCGCGTCGAACAAATATTTAAAGTAAATAATGGTGATAAACGGGGCTGCCGCATGACTGATAATGTACGATACGGAGATCAGAATATAAACTTTATGGTTCAGCCAAATGATTGTAAACAAATCGATCAGATTTTTGAACATATTGATTTGCACTACTGTGGCCTCCTACGTCGCAGGTGCAGCAACCGAACGAGAGCGAAGCTTCCGTGCGGGCCGCCCGGGCGGATAATGCAGGGACTTCCCGATCCCTGCATTATCTCCGTTCGTGCGGGCAGACCTGCCTAGACGCTGCCCGTCTGCACCTCGCCACCTTTGAACTGCTCGATGAATTCGTCCAGCGTATAATGCAGCTTGGCATTCGTAAAAATCTCCGATAAATTTTTCATCAACGAATGAAGAATATCGGTCACTTCTTCATCGCTTAGATAGCTCTTTTTATACGAGGCGGAAATATGGTACATCTGATTCAGGTTTTTAACCTCCAGATCCAAGATGAACTTCGGAATATGGACCGCATAAGGGATATCCTCCGTCTCTCTGAACCTCTTCAATGAATTATCTTCAAAGTCCATATAGAAGTGGAATTGAGCTCCGGCCTCTTTGAAATCTCTTATGATATGGTTATACTGATAAAATTGGTTTTTAATTCCTCCTATTGTTTTCATCGTTACATGCTTGATATGTTCGTCGAGGGTGAGCTGCGGCTTCATCTCGACTCGAAGCGGTATCAAATTCGTAAACACGCCGATGCAATTTCTAAATTCCGGCTCATATCGGTTCAGCATAGGCGTTACTATCGAAATGTCGCTTCGCTTCGTAAACATGCGAAGGGCAAGAGCATAGGCACTGAGGAAAATCGTAAACATCGTCGTATTTCTTGACTTGGCGAACTCCAGCAGAGCACGAGCCAAGCCGGAACTTACTTGGACGGAAGCATGGCCATATGACGTATCCTTTGCCTCTTTGCGTTCAAGAGGATTCGTGAAATCAAACCCATGCAGCTCATGTTTCCAGTAATCCTCCATTTCGGCATATTCTTTTCCAGCGTAAAATGTTTTTTCGAACTCGACATACTTGGAGTACGGGCACAGAGGCTTCTCCTTAGCGTCCAGCTTCCCGAAGGCCTCCATCTGTTCCTGCAGGAGCGTTGTCGAGTAGCCGTCGAGCAGGATATGGTGGATATCAAAGAATAACAGCTTTTTATCAGGAGCTTCAAACAGCGTTAAATGAAACAGCGGGTATTCGCTGAGCTTGAACGTTTTGACATGCTTGGCGAAATCGATATCGTCTGCGGAATCGACTTGGACACGTTGAATCTCGATGGGCTTCATTGGGTTGACGCATTGCACCAACTTATTGTTCACCGTGGTAAACGTCGTTCTCAGCATATCGAACTGCTCCACAAACTTATTCACGTTCGCAGCCAGATCTTCGTAGTCATCGCCGGATTTGTCTGAGACAAAGCCTATATTATAGACATTTTTATGACTACTGAGCCGGTAATCAAAGTAGATTCTTTCCTGCGGACCGCTCATATCACAATAAACCATATCCGTTTGTTCTTTTGGATTCTGGACTGCAGCCTCTTTCCCCTTGTTCTTCTCCGCGCTGTCCATCCTTGCCATTCGCGAGGAAATATACTCGGACAGGCTCTGTATCGAATCAAATTCAAACAGATCCGCGATTTTGACGATGTTCGGATACAGCTTGTTGATCGTGTCGTGCATTTCGGTAAGCAGAATGGAGTCGCCGCCCATTTCAAAAAAGCCTTCATAAATATCAACTTCATCGTAACCCAAAATCTCGCCGTAAACCTGGCCGATTTGTTTCTCGACAGGGGTATAAACGCCTTCCACATTGCCTTTTAGCCGTATGTTCGCGGCCTCGGCCATTTCGACACTCTCTACGGCTTCATCGCTCTGGATTCGCGGCGTGATGTACTCGGACAGACTGTGTATGGAATCAAATTCAAACAAATCCGCGATTTTGACGATATTGGGATAGAGTTTATCAATCGTATCATGCATCTCGGTAAGCAATATGGAGTCGCCGCCCATTTCAAAAAAGCCCTCATAAATATCCGCTTCTTCATATCCCAAAATGTCGCAATACATTTTTCCGATTTGCTTCTCGACAGGTGTATAAATCCCTTCCAGCTTCCCGGTCAATTTGATTTGCTTGCCGGAAGGAGCTGCCGGATTCGCCTCTTGTACGGCGCGGGAAGGCGCTGACTCGTTAATGATTGGCGGGGCAGCGTCCCCGATTTGCTTTTTATAAGCCTCTTTATAAACTTTGGCCGTGAAGCTGGGCGCCACCGCATTGCGGCTACTCTTCAGCAGCGGGACCAAGTCCACCTTTTCATTGAACTGACCGATCACGGCCCGCTGCGGCTTGCTCCGGAGCAGCTCGTTCAGCGCATTTGCGGCCTCGCGATTGGTGATGGCTTTGGTCACCGTATCTACATTGGTGCCCTGTTTATGCGCCATGCCCGTTTCTTTCCAGGCAACCCAGTTCACCGTGTACGTATTTCTTCCCTGCGCATTCAAATAATCGGTGAACGCATCCAAAAATGCGTTGGCCGCCATATAACAGCTTTGCCCCGGTTCGCCCGCATCGGTCACATTGGATGAATGCAGAAGCATGAAATCCAAATGATCGTGTTGCGTAAAATTCGCCAAGTTCCAGGTCCCCGCTATTTTGGGCGCAAAGACAGACAAGTAGCTCTCCTTTTCCTTTCTCAACATGAAGCTCGGTTCAATGACGCCGGCACAATGCGCGATCCCGTTTATTTTTTTATACTTGCTCCGCACGGACTCAAGCATGGCTTGCACATCATCCGCCTTGCTCACATCGCACGCGATAAATTCCAGCGTAGAACCGTTCTTCTTTATTTGTCTGAACTCTTTAATCTGTTCACGGTAGCCTTCCTTCGTCTCATAGGCTTCCCACACCGATTCATCCGGAAATCCTTTTCTGCTCAACAGGATAAGATGGCAATTGGCCTGCTCGCTGAACAGTTTTGCATTTTGAATGCCAATGCCGGAAGTGCCGCCCGTAATAATATAGGTGCCCCCATCTACAATCCGGTTCGCCGTCTCCGGTTGCATCTCCGCTTCATCGAACTCCTCGACATAGCTTTTGTCTTGGCGCAAGCCAATCAAATACATCTGATGATCCGCAAACAGTTGGCCGATGATTTGCTTCACGTCGGTCTCCATATCCGCATCGATGGCGCGGCAGCTTATATTCGGTATCTCCTGCTCAATCACTTTGCCGAGGCTTAGCACCGTGGCATGATGAGGCAGCAGCCGTTGTTCTCCTCCCGAAATTCGATACGCGTTACATGCGACAAGAACGAGCTGGACAGGTTGATCCAGACGCGCTTTCACCAAGCCTTTGACCAAATGAACCACATTGAAGAAGCCATGCTCCAGTTCCTCATATATGTCATGAACGCGGCGCGCTTCCTCATCCCGATAAGCGCCGGCATGGACGATCTTGCGGAACGGGATATCCGACAGCTGCACAAACAGCTCCTTAAAATCGTCCGCATTATTCCCGATGCGGTACGTATCCTGATCGACTTTGGCAAAGCCGTCATGACACGCAAACACCTCAATCACTCTTACTCCCTTTTCCCGCAACGCGCGGGCAAGAAGAGGGGGGCCATCGCTCTTGCCGTGAACCAGTACATAAGTCTCCTCTTCCGGCGGCAAGGTAACCGTACTTTCTTCCTGTACCACCCAGCGCTTATGATGGAAGAAATGATCATATATCGTATTCTCGCGCGGCGCCGGTGTTTCTTTGACCGGTATCGGATACCAAGCATGGTTCCTTGCATACGGGTAAGTCGGCAAATGGAGCTTCTGAAACGGTTCGTTATACAAAGCGCTCCATCTGACGGTTGCGCCTTTGATATAGCAGTCGATAATGAGCTGCAACTGTGCGGCATTATGCTTATCCGCCGTCGCGCAATACGAATTCGCCTCATCGCTGAGCTTTTGCTGTTCCTTCGAAGTGATCTCATGCGGATATTTCTCTTGCTTGCTCTCCGGAACTATCGAGTAATGGCCGCTGCGGCACCAGTCATGCGCGATGCGGGCAAAGGAGTCAAATTGGGCCAATTCCGTCAGCTTCGCCAGCAGCTCATGATGATAATAGATAAAAGCCAAACGGTGCGAATAATGCTTTCTTCCCCGATTGAGCGTGCAGGCGAGATCCATCGGATCGACGGTCGTGTTTTCCCGCAAATAAGCCCGATAGCGGCGGATTAATTGAAATACGGCTTTTTCCGTTCGGGCCGATACCGTAAAGATGAACGGGTGCTTGCGGCGGGTTTTGACGCGGCTCGCCGCCTTCGGCGCCTCTTCCAAAATAATGTGCGCATTCGTTCCGCTCATGCCAAATCCGCTTATCCCGAGGATCGCCTTTTCTCCTTTTGCCTTAAGCGGAGTAGCTTTGTCGACAACATATAAAGGAGAATGAATAAAGTCGATATTTTGGTTCGGCGCCTGAAAATGCAGTGTAGGCGGAATAAGCTTATGCTGCAGCGCGAGGATGCATTTGAATAAGCCGCACATCCCCGCCGCTTCGTTCGCATGGCCTAGATTGGTTTTCACCGAACCGATGCCGCATATTTGTTTGTGGTCGGTAAATGCTTCGAATGCGTTATGAATTCCCCTGATCTCTATCGGATCTCCCAGCTGCGTGCCTGTGCCGTGCGCTTCGATATAACTGATGTCGTGAGCCGTTACGCCCGCATTGTGCCAGGCCTTTTGGATAGCTTCCGATTGCGCCAAATAGTTCGGAGCGGCAATGCCAAAAGAGCTGCCATCTTGATTAATCGCGCTTCCTTTAATGACGGCATAGATGGAGTCCCCATCCTTTTGCGCCTGCTTCAACGATTTGAGCAGCACCACCCCGACTCCCTCGGCGATGGCCGATCCGCTTGCATTGTCGGCAAAGGCCCTTGTTTTTTCTTCCGGGGATTCAAAGCCGATTCCGGTTCCATCCGCCAGAGGAATGGCCATAATGGAGGCTCCGCCAGCTAGCGCCATCTGGCATTTGCCGAACCGGATCTGCTCGCACGCCATATGCAGGGCAACCAGGGAGGACGAGCAGGCCGTATCGATGACCATGCTGGGTCCCTTGAGATCGAACACATAGGCGGCTCTGCTGGCGGTCATGCTCACCTGCCCGATCGGCAAAGCGTCATTGAACAGCTTCGGATCCATTTCGTATAAAAGCCGGTTATACGCATTGCCAATATTGGCCGTATACCCAAGAAATACGCCGGTATTCGTGCCCTTCACGCCGTCCGCGCCATAGCCGGCATCATCGATTGCATTGGAGCAGCATTGCAGGAAGAGCCGCATGACGGGGTCAAGCAAGGCCGCATCGCGCGGAGAAATTCCGAAAAACGCATGATCGAATTTATTCACTTCGTCCAGATAGCCGCATCTTCTAAATTTGATTTGCTCTTCACTGAAATTGCGCGCCCGCAGGTGCTTCGTAATGTCGGCCGATCTCTCCGGCGGGATATCCCTGACTGCGTTGATGCCATGGATAAGAACTTCCCAATAACTGCGCAAATCGCGGCAAGCGGGAAGATCCAGTCCGACACCGATAATGGCGACGCCGTCATCCTGCTCCATCGTTCTGGCTTCAACCGGCGGGAACTCGGCCGGGAACTCGGCGCCCGGCAGAGCGGTATCGCCAGGTGCAGCGGAAGCGGAAAGAGTCGCTTCAACAGAGGCTGGTTCAACCGGGACCGGCGCAACAGCTATAGTGTCCCTGCTTATTCGTCGAGCAGCTTCGGCTTCCGGCTCCGGGCGGGATGGAGAGACTGATGATGCCATTTGATTGCTTATATGCTCTGCCAACAAGCTGATTGTCGGGTAGGAGAACAGATCGGTTACTTGCAATACTCCGGGAAACACCTCGTTCAGATCCTTGTAAATAATGGACAATAGTATCGAGTTGGCGCCCAGCTCAAAGAAATTATGATGGACATTCATCTCCTCGTAGCCGAGATTTTTGCAGCATACTTTGATGAGCGCTGCTTCCACATCCCCGTACGGTTCCCGTTGGCCGGCCTCGTGCGAGCTGCCGCGATGGCGGCCGGCCTCCGCATTCTCGTTCAGAGCTTCGACAATTTTCGGGGATAGCTCCATCGGATACGTCTTTAACAGCATCGAAATTTTATCCTTGAGATTCAACCTCGCCACGACGACAGAACCGCTGCCCTGCTGCAGCACGGAAAATAAAGCCTGGATTGCCTCTTTCGTCTTGATCGTCTGAAATAGGGTGTCAATGGTAAACTTTGATTTTACCGCCATGCCAATTTCGGACCAAGTGGCCCAGTTGACCGTAATGCTCTTGCTTCCGCATGCTCTGCTGCGGTATTCGCTATAGCTGTCCAAATAGATATTGCCTGCGATATATCCGGGCAGATCGGCGCTGCTAAAAATGGTCGAAATGCTGGAGAACATCAGAAAGAAATCCAGGTTCTGATCCCTCGTGAAATGATCCAGCATATACGTTCCGATCACTTTCGGCATCAGGATGCTCGCGAGATGCTCCTCATTGAGCTGATCGAAGGTAATGCCCCCGCTGATTCCTGCGCCATGGATGACACCGTTAATCTTCCCGTACTTCGTCTTGATGTATTGCAGGACGAATTGCAGCGCATCCGCATCGGCGATATCGACCGCATGATACTCCACTTGTTTCGTTTTCGCCTGGAGCATGCGGAGACGCCCGATCTTCTCGGCCAAGTCGCTCTCCGGATGGGCTCGCAGTATCGCATCCCATTCCGATGGCTCTGGGAGCCGGGTGCGCCCGACAAGGATCAGGGATACATCTTTTGCGCGATGCGCCATTTCCATCGCGGTCTCAAAGCCTATCCCGCCCAAGCCGCCGCTTATGAAATACACCCCGTCATCTTGTATGACGGCCCGCTGGGTATCCGCTGCGAGCTCGGCTTCATGCAAGCCTTCATAATAGCGTTGATTGTCGCGGTAAGCGACAATATCCTTATCGGACATGCCGCAAATCTCATCGGCGATCTTGCCCCAATCGGTTGTATCATCCATATCGATGCAGCATGAAGTCATATTTTTGAACATGCGGTTCAACGACTTGCACAGCCCGAACACAGAGGAGTGGTTCGGGTTCACATCCGGTTCGTCCCCGGTCACTGGAAAGCAAACGTTCAGAAGAGGCGTAATTTTCAAGCGGTTCTCGTAGTTCGCAAATTCACGATAGATGCTTGCCACGCTCAGCAACTGTGCCTTTTGCCTGTCGAGCAATTGCTCAGCGGACCAGCTCTCTTTTTGGCCATGCAAATCGGCGATGACAAGATGAGAAATGTCCTTATGCGGGATCTCGCCGAATAATTGGCTGAAGTACTTTTCAATCCCCGTTCTTTTCGCTTCGTCTATATCGATGCCTATCATGTCGACGGCAAAAAATCTTTGTTGCAAACTAGCCCGCAGCGCTTCAACCGGATCCTCTTGCCGATGGATGACCAAGCATCTTCCAAGGTCATGGTTTTTGACGATGGAACCGGCTTGGACAAATACTCTTTTATAGAACAAATCAGAGGAAACGGGAACGGATTCCTCCTCTTTTTTCGGATGCTGCAATCGGCTGGCCAGTTCGGTCCAGTTCTTTTTTTTCTCTTTTTTCGGCAGCCAGCAGCGAGTTCGTTTGAAGGGGTAATAAGGCAGTGGAATATGCTTGGGCTCTATCCCTTGATAGAGTGCGCTCCAATCGAGTTTGGCGCCGCAGCTGTACATTCTGGCCAAATAATGGAAATCAGCATGCAGGCTGCCGTCTGACTCCCTCTTTAAGCTGGCATTGCATCGTTTTGACGCGGAGCGGATTTGAGTATAATCCATCTCTTGGGACTCATTGGGCTGGTCTAAGTAGTATACGCCCTCGATATCCGCCCATTCGCTTGGATCGGCCGCGGCTAAGCGGTTCAAAATCGCAAGCAAATGATCGCGGTTCGAAAACATGACGGCTGCCCTTTTGGCATAATGAGCCCGGTACAGATTGGCATTGGCGGCAAACAGGCTCGCATCGGCTTCCGTTTTTTCGAGATAGTCTTTATAGTTATGAACTAAGGTAATCATGCTGTCCAATGACTTGGCCGATATGCCAAGCAGATTGATAGCCGGCGCCGGCAAATGTTCAACTTGATTCTCATATTCCTGCACAATGACATGACAGTTCGTCCCGCTGATGCCGAAAGCGCTTATGCCGCAAACTCGCAAGCCATCCTTTTTCCATTCTTGGGTCGTATTGCTGATATAGAAAGGAGAATCACAAAAATCGATTTTCAAATTCGGTATATTGAAATGACTTGCTCCCGGTATCTTTTTATACTTGATCGCCGCAAGCGCCTTGATAAAGGAAGCTACGCCTGCCGCTTCATAGAGATGCCCAATATTGCTTTTGGATGAACTCAATCCGCAGAATTGCTTTTTGTCGGTAAATTTCTCAAATGCGCTGGTTAACCCTCTAAATTCAATCGGATCTCCGAGCGCGGTCGCTGTCCCATGGGTCTCAATATAATCGATTTCTTCAACGGCCACGCCGGATAATGCCAATGCGTCCAATATGACATTCGCTTGCGCGGCAGGATTGGGTGCCGTAATACTGGCGGAAGCCCCATCATTATTTATGGCCGACCCCTTGATGACCGCATAAATATGATCCTTGTCTTGCTCTGCCGCCTTCAACGGTTTTAACAAGACCACGGCCGATCCTTCTCCGATGGCCGCTCCGCTGGCGGCGTTATCGAAGGTCCTCGTTTTATTGTCATCCGTCTCGAATCCCACATTCATATCATCATATGCGATAGGAAATGAGTGGAGCCGAATGCCGCCGGCAACCGCCATCGTACAAGTTCCGTTTTTAAGGCTCACGCACGCATCATGAATGGCCACAAGCGAGGAGGAGCATGCCGAATCGATAATCATCGTCGGCCCTTTCAAGTTCAATATGTACGAAGCGCGCGAGGGCACCATGCAAGGCATATTGCCGACATTGGAGTATTTAATCAACTCCGGATTGTTATGAAAAATATTCGTGGAATAATTATCTTTCGTCGAGCCTGGCGTATAGCCAATGAAAATGCCGGTTTTTGTCCCATTCAGCATGTCCGGAGTGTATCCCGCGTCATCGAAGGCATGAAAAATCGTCTGCAGCAGAATCCGCTGAATCGGATCCATCACCTGCGCCTCGATCGGCGAGATTTTGAAAAACTCGTAATCGAATTCGTCGATCCGATCCAAATATCCGGCCTTGTTGTACGAAATGCGGCCCGTCGGGTTCGGCATCATCAGCGAATAGAGTTGAGCAAGGTCTTCCATGTCGTCCTGGCGGCCTTGAGGCAGATCCCTGATACAGTCGATATTATGTTCGAATATTCCCCAAAACTCCTCCAGGTTGTTCGTGCCGGCAATTTGGAGCCCTATGCCGATAACGGCTATATCATCGTCTTTATAAGGCGGACGATCGAGATGATTCATCGCGTGATCCCACTTTCCTCAAAGATATCGTGAACCTGAACTCGCATGCTTCCATGTACATTCTTAACGCCTCCTTGCCGTCTTCATGAACTTCGTTGTCTAGAGGGCGTTATATACATTGGCAAACCGGTAGAACGAATTGGTTTCATCCAACAAGGTTTTTACGCAATTTTTCAATTGGCTCGGTTCAAGCCTCTTTATTCGAAGCGCGGCAATTAACATTTCGAGCAGTTCCGCATGCGGGTCGCTTGTCGTTCCCGCCCGGTTCCGCTGCTGATCATTGTATTGTTCTTTAATCTTTTCATAGATTCGAATCACTTCTTTGTAATCGTTTTGGTTCTGGTTTTTATTCTCAGTCGACACGAGTATGCTCAGGCATCTTCCCGCAAAATTGGGCATATCCTTGGCGAAATTCGGATCGGCCTGAAATAACTCATCCAGCTGCTGCTTGTCATTGATTAGGCCATAGCAGTACGTTTTGATGTTCGGCTGATTTTCCTTAATAAATTCCGACAATAACAGCTTGGGACTCATTTCAATCGTCGCCGTAACGCCATATCTATGAAAGAGGGCCATGGCAGAGGTAAATAATACGGGGCTGATTAAATGGTAGGTTAATGTTTGGGCTATTTTTGCCGGATCGGAGACAGGAGCCCCCGTATAATTCGAGATCACCGGAAACCGGAATGGATAAAATTCAAAACCGTTCATAAACTCCAAATATTCCATGCAAATCTCATTCATAAGGGGAGAGTGAATGGGCGGGCTGTGAAATAGCGGCGAGACGAGGGCCCCCTTCTCCAGCAGCTGCTGCTCCACCGCTTCCAGCTTGTCGTTCCATCCGCTGATGGCATATTGAGTCTCCGAATTAAAGCATGAAATATAAACGCTATCCTGCGCCTGGGAGGCCTGGATGCAATCTTCTATCATTTGCGCGCCGGCTTGTTCAATGATTGCCATATGGCCCGTATTTTTATCGATAATCCGGCTTACCAGCTCTCCCCGCTTCATCATGATGGCTACCGCATCCGCGAAGGTCACCGCTCCCGCGCTCACCAATGCGGCATATTCTCCAATACTGTGGCCAACCGCAAATTGAGGGTACACGCCATAATCGTCCATATACGCCCTGAATATCGCAATCTCGGCCGTCAAAACGGCAAGCTGCATATTCGAAAATTCATTGATGCCGCTTACGCTTCCATGGAAGCAGAGGTTAGCCATATCCAGGCCGGAGACCTCGCTTGCTTCCTCAAAGGTCTGCCTGGCTATCGGATATTGATCATAAAATGCTTTTCCCATCTGTAAAAACTGCGTGCCCTGCCCCGGAAAAAGAAAAGCGAATTTCTCCATTTTCGCTCATGCCTCCTTCTAATATAAGGAATGTGCTTCATCCTGTACGACTAGCTGGATATAGTCCGGCAGCGGCTGTATCGCGGACAGATTATTTTCGAAGATAATGAAATCTCCTTCTTCATGAACCTCCTGAAAGCCGGCAAATTTATACGTCACATACATGGCGCGATTTTTGTCCGTGGATACAAAATCGGCGCGGAGCGTCACATTGGCTTTTTGGGCCAGGTTCATAATGTGATTCAGCATCACGGTTCCTACTCCGCGGGACATGACGCGGCAAGACATCAGGAGGAGCTTGATTGTCCACACTTCCTGCCCCAGTTCGACAAGGGCGAGCCCGATCTTTCCATAGGTTCCGTATTTATCTTCCAAATCTGAAATTAAGAGCAGCGAGGTCTCCGATTTTCTGAGCTGATCGATTTCCTCATAGGAGTAGGTGTAACCGGTGGTGTTCAATTGGTGGGTTCTTACCGTCAACTCCTCCGCGCGCTGCAGATCCCCTTCCCCTACCCTGGATATCGTGAACTTCATATTGAGCGACGCCAGGAACTCTTCATGCGTGCCTGTGAAGCTTTCCTCGGCGCGATTGCGTTTCATGTCGCATAAATACATTTTTCTTCGATTTCTGGAGTCTTCCGTAATAAAGTTCGGATTCATTTCAGGCATGCTTGGGAGTAAAGGCAAAGCGGCGGCATCGATACAGAGGACTTCAGGATGAACAAACTGGACTTCTTCCCTTTCGAAGGGTTGATCGTCAATAAATGCGATCGTGTCTAGCCCGATATTAATCGCTCTGGCAATCGCCGCGATGGAAGAGGACTTCGCGTTCCAGTTGATTTGAGGATATATGAAATATTCGGCAAGCCCGAACTCTTCCAGTTGGTCCATGGCCGCTTGATGCTCGTTTTTGCTTGCCACAGACTGCAGTATTCCCCGGCTGTCCGCCGTTTTGATGATATCAACGACTCCATCCCGAAGCGAGACCTTGCTGTCTTCGAGAAGTATCCCGTCCCATAACGTATTGTCCAGATCCCATACGATACATTTGATTTTTTGTTTTTCTTTCTGTGCGGTGATATGATGATTCATCCCTAATTCCTCCAACCCGGCTTTTCTCATGGCTGCATCTGTCTGATCGTGTGAAGCGCGATCAGCATTTCATGCATTTGCGAGGTTCCTTCAATAATCTCATTAATTCGGGCATCCCGCATATACCTCTCCACCGGATAGTCATGGCTGCATCCGTTCGCTCCATGGATTTGCACCGCATCGCTTGCGGCCTGGTTCACCATTTTGGACGCAAAATATTTGGCCGTCCAAGTCTCCATGATGGAATCCGGATCCATGACATCCTTCAAATAGCCCGCGTGGTAGCACAACAGCCTTGCTGCCTTCACATTGACCGCCATTTCCGTGATCATTTTCTGGATCAGCTGGTTCTCCCTTAACGCCTTGCCGAATTGCTTTCTTTGTCTGGAGTAGCGTACGGACTGCTCCAGGCAAGCCTGCCCCAAGCCTACGCATCCGCAGGCTACCGTATATCTGCCATAATCGAGGCAATGCAGCGCCACATGGGATAATCCCGTCCCGACGCTGCCCACCATATTTTCCTGCCGAATGATACAATCGGCCAGATGCAGTTCCGCCAGCATCGAAGCTCTGGCGCCCAGCATGCCGGTGATAGGATCTGCGGAAAAACCCGGAGTTCCCCGTTCGACCAGAAAAGCCGTTGGTTTGCCTTCGCACTTCGCAAAAATCAAATAGAGATCCGCAATCTGTCCCATCGTGATCCATTTTTTCCGCCCATTGATTACATAATTATCGTCTGAGGCGGCCGCCACGGACTGCACATTTTTGGCATCGCTGCCCACCTCCGGCTCGGTCAGCGCAAAGGCCCCAATCACTTCGCCGGCGGCCATCTTCGGCAGCCACCGGCTTCTCTGTTCCTCGCTTCCCCAGCGGAGGAGAGCCAGCGCCACCATGCCATGCACGGTCAACAAGCTTCTCAAGGAAGAGCATCCGCGTCCGATTTCTTCATTCAGGAGCCCGATCGTAACCCAATCCCAACCCATTCCGCCATACTCCTGCGGCAGCATGGAGCCAAGATATCCCCGCTCCTTCACTCGCTCGATTAATTCGGGATCGAGACGCTCTTCCCGGTCGTTCTGTGCAGCATAGGGCACGACGGCATCATCTGCGAATTCCCTGAACTCCTTTTGCCGGTTAAGTTGTTCCTTTGTCAATTCAATTTTCATAATTATACCTACTTATCTATTTTTATTCATTCATGGCCAGACCTTGGCTCCGTGAACGATGATTCGGCGGTTTATGGATGATGAACGACGCCGGCTTTTCTCTCCACAAGTTCATATATTTTTTGGATCGACCTGAAATTGTCGAGGTCCAGATCTTTATTCTCAACCCGGATATGAAACTCTTTTTCGAGGAACATGACCAATTGCATCGCGAACAAAGAGTTGACATATCCCAATGCAAATATATCATCCTCATCCTGCACTTCATGCTTTCTGAAAAACCTGCTCAGAAATTGCTTGATCTTCGCCTTTGCCTCTTCCATAACAATCTCCTTTCTTCTCCAACATCGAATTTGGCCATTCGCCTCTACCGAGCTTCATTGATATGTATAGAATCCTTGTCCCGACTTTCTGCCGCATAAGCCGGCCTCGACCATTTTACGCAGCAGGGGGCAGCAGCGAAATTTGGAGTCTTGATAGCTTTCATATAAGACATCCAATGATTGCACCACGGTGTCCAAGCCTATCAAATCGGCCGTTTCCAGAGGGCCCATCGCGTGAGAGTAGCATTTTTTGAAGATTTCATCCACTTCTTGAGGGGAAGCAATCTGGTCCTGAACGACAAAGGCCGCTTCATTCATAAATAAATGAGAAATTCGGTTGGATACGAAGCCCGGGTAATCATTCACTACGATCGTTTCTTTCCCGATGGACAAGAGCAGGTCTTTAATCTGCTCTATCGTCCATTCCGCCGTATGATACCCGCGGATAACCTCAACGGCCGGCTTCATCGGCACCGGGTTCATAAAATGCGCTCCCGCGATAAGGGATGGCCTTTTCGTTAAGGCAGCGATTTTTGTAATCGAGATGCATGAAGTATTTGCCAGGATGACACACTCATCCGCACAGATACGATCTAGCTTGTGATAAACCTCCTTCTTGCTCTCCCATTGTTCCGTTACATTCTCGACGACGTAATCCGCATCGGCCAGCAGTTCATAATCCGTAGACAACTGGATTCTGGAGAGTACGTCGTCCGGATCTCCCGCGCTTTTCCCTCCTTGGAATAGTCTCTGAAACCTGACGTTGTTATATATTTCCTCCCTCGCTTTCGACAATATATTCTCGCAAATATCGATGAGCACAACCGGGTAGCCCGATTGGGCGAAGGCCTGGGCAACGCCTTTGCCCATCACGCCAGCCCCAATAACGCCTATTTTTTTCACGCCTTATCCTCCATTTAAAGTTCCTAACCGCCTATAGCTGCGGTGTCCTGCTCGTTAATCGACTGGTGCGGATTCGGAATGGCCGATTAAAATGCCATGCTGCACCAGCTCTTCAATAAAAGCTTCGAATTCCTCAAACGGATAACCATCATGATAGATTTCATCAATAGTAACAGACCGTTCCGAGGCAGGCTGGATGATGTGATAGATTTCATCCTCCAAAAAAAAGGATTCGCGCGTCACGACATGCGTAAATAACTTTCCGTTTTTGAAAGGTTCCACAACCATCTTTGGATTAAATGTGTACAACCAAATACCACCTATCTTAAATTATTCCGTTTAGAGTGTGTACTAATGGCTTTCACGAAAAGCTAAGCTGTCAAATTATCATTAGGGGCGCGATTTGGAGTCACCCACGCTGCCGATTTTAATCACTTCCAGCTTCTTCATGTTACGCACCTCCTTGCTACCGATTCAGTATAAGGAGAGTTATGCATGCCCCTTGTAAGTACTTATTGTTTTACTTCATCAATAATCCCAAGCTTATAAACTTTAAGTTGTTTCATTCGCCTCACCTCCTTCTCAATCGACTCATTAGTACACACACAAAAAAGAACAATGAATAGTAGCCGTGAAAATCTGTCCTCTACACAACCTTGATGAGCAAATGATTCATTTCCATTTCCCGTTGATACAGATGATCGAGTTGACCGTCCAACGGAATCAGCGAATCATGGGTATAATTTTTATAGAGATCGACACAAAATCTCTCCCATAATTGAAGGCAATCGGAAATGAGATTGTGCAAATCAGACTTGTTGCCAGCCAGACTTCGCAATAAGTAATGCTTTGAGATAATGGGTCCATTCGGATGTCTCATTGACTTCAGCAGCTCAAAATATGAAAACGAGCGGTAAAAAGAATCTAAGGAATTTATATTCTCTATTTCCATTTTCAGAACATGGAATTGCTGCTCCAGAGTTGACAAAGTTCTATCCGCATTTGCCCTTATGACATCTCTAACCGAATCTTTCATCTTCTCAGGGCTGTACTCCGTTTCTATATGTAAATCAAGCAAGCAATTTTTATACTCCTTTACATTATCCATGGCGAGCTTCAAATCTTCCCTGCACAAAACAGCGTGATCATATTTGTGGTCGCTTACCGTAAACTGGTCATTTGCCGGATCATAAGCTCGTAACATGATGAAATGGGTCCCAATATTTTTCTTGTAATTTACAGCATCATAAGGCAAGAAGAAACAATTGGTGCACACCGTTTGAAGGTCGTTTTCACCCATCCTCTTCATCACAACTTTCAGCGCTTCCTCATGATTGCCAAAGAGCTTTTTCTCAATGGATAACCCGGTCAACAGACGGAAATGTTCATCATCGATCACACTGCCCTTTATGTTCAGGAGCGGGAAAGGTTCGTCCCTTTCCTTACTCACCGCCAACGTATGTCCTCCAAGCAAATGAAAGATGTCCACCTGTTCCAAAGCGGCATGGCGCAATTGGCATAACTGTGAAATGACATAATAATAACAATGCTTATTGTCCATAATTTATCCCCTAACGCGGTTTATTCCCCGATTAAACACATCAATATTCTAGGTTATTGCTTAACGTTTTTTCCGTATACTCGCAAATCCGCCGACGGATCCGGCATGATCTGAGCATCAGGCGATGAATATGGGCGTTCACCTCTCGTACATGTTTTGGGCGTAGAACAACGCGAAAAGCAAGGAAGTCTGGGTGGAAATACAAAACAGAAGCATCGTATGGGCAGAAGAGCATGAAGAAAAGCAAAATAAAGCAGATTAAAGAATGATGGGAATGAAATTGATGAGGAGAAGCAAAGTGTTTTCTATTCCCGGGAAGAGAGAGCTATTAAAGTAATATTTAATAAAGATTTTCTCTAGAACCGATTTTATAGAAATAATATTTTGCCGGAAAGGCTTTCATTTTTGGCGATGTCCAATTATAATGCGGGGCTGTTCCGCTTGCGAACATGTCAGAAGCCCGGTCCTATAGGACCGGGCTTCTGATGCGGCAGCCTCCGTGCCTTAACGGAACATCCCCCAGAGCTTCAGGAGATGGAACGTATTGTTCGGGTCAATCTTCTGCGCCAGCACGAACTGCACGATCGCTTCCTCCTGCTGGGCGCTGATGTTCTCGTTCAGCGCGCTCGCTACTTTGCGCAGCAGCCGGCGGACCGTCTGGCGGTTCTGGAGATCCGCCTTCGTCACCCCGTCCACAATCTGCTTGACCCGCTCCTTCAAAGTCGGCTGCTTCATCTTCAGTTTGATTCGTTCAACCAGCTGCGGGCTGATCCCGTGTTTCGTATAGCTCATCTTCGTCGGCACACCTCCGGAACACATGTTGGCCAGAGCTCATCCCAAGGAGCTCCGATGGCACTCTGTTCCAATATATGTCCGACCGCTTGTCTGCTATCCGCCCGAATTGCCGAAGCCGCCGGAACCATCTGCCCCGACTCCGCTCACGGCGCGGGGTTAGTCCATTCGCTCGCCCTGGAGCAGCTGCTCTCGCGCAGGCCGCCGTAATCCGGCGACGTCCAGAACGCCTCCGACCGGATTAGCGCGGCCGCATCATCGCGCGCCTGCTCCAGCACCGCGTAGTCGTTCGTCATGTCGGCCAGCTTGAACTCCGGCAATCCGCTCTGCTTCGTTCCGAAGAAATCCCCCGGACCGCGCAGCTCCAGATCGCGCTGCGACAGCTCGAAGCCGTCCTCGGTCTCGGTCATGATGCGCATCCGCTCCTGGCCGACCTCCGACTTCGGATCGGCGATAAGCACGCAATACGACTGATGCCCGCCCCGGCCGACCCGGCCCCGGAGCTGATGAAGCTGCGACAGCCCGAACCGCTCCGCATCCATCACGATCATGAGCGTCGCATTCGGCACGTCCACGCCGACCTCGATGACCGTCGTCGAGACGAGCACCTTCGTCTCTCCCGCGCTGAAGGAGCGCATCGCCTCATCTTTCTCGGCCGGGGTCATTCGCCCGTGCAGCAGCCCGACGGGCAGATCGGGGAAGGCCTGCTGCATCTGCACATGCACGTCGATGGCGTTCTGCACATCCAGCTTGTCCGATTCCTCGATCAACGGACAGATGATATAAGCCTGATGCCCGGCCTCCGCTTCCCGGCGTATAAAGCCCAGCACCCGATCCAGCATGTCATGCTTGACCCAATAGGTCTTGATCGGCTTGCGGCCCGCGGGACGTTCCCGAATCGACGACACATCCAGATCGCCGAAGACCGTAATCGCCAGCGTTCGCGGAATCGGAGTGGCCGTCATGGTCAGCACATCCGGATTCCAGCCCTTCCGGCGCAGGATGCTGCGCTGATTGACCCCGAAGCGGTGCTGCTCGTCGGTGATGACGAGACCGAGCTTCCGGTAATGGACATCCTCCTGAATGAGCGCATGCGTTCCGACGAGGATATCGATCATGCCCATCTGCAGCGCGGCAAGCACATCGCGGCGCTTCCGCTCGGTCAGACTGCCGGTCAGCAAGCCGACCTCAATGCCGTGCGGCTCGAACAGCTTCGACAGCGAGCGCATATGCTGCTCCGCCAAAATTTCCGTCGGGACCATCAGCGCCCCCTGGTACCCCGCCCGGACAGCGGCATACAAAGCGGTCGCGGCAACGACCGTCTTGCCGGATCCGACATCGCCCTGCAGCAGCCGGTTCATGGCAGACGGCTGGCGCATATCATGCAAAATTTCGGTAATCGCCTGCTTCTGCCCGTCGGTCAGCTCGAATGGCAGGCTCCGGGTAAATTGGCGCACCGTCGCATTGTCGATTGCAAACGCGACGCCGTCGGAACGCTGGCGGGTAAGGGCGCGGAAGGCATGCAGCTTCAACTGGAACAGCAGCAGCTCCTCATAGACGAGCCGCCGCCGCGCCTGCTTGCCTTCTTCGACATCATGCGGCAGATGCATCGCCCGCACCGCCTGCTTGCGCGGCAGAAGGCGATAGCGCCGGAGCATCTCCGGCGGCAGCGGCTCCGTGATCGCTTCGCCGAACTGCTGCAGGGCCTGGGCAATCGTCTTGCGCATCCACGCCTGCGTAATCTTGCCTCCGACCGAGTAGACCGGCTGCAGCGTGCCAATCCGGCTCGTCCCCTTGCCGGGGAATTCCGAAGTCGACACCGTCAGCTGCATCCGGCGCTGATCCCACTTGCCGGTCAGCACAATATCCCGCCCCTGTTCCAGCTGCTCGCGCAGATACGGGCGGTTGAACCACGTGGCCGTAATCAGCCATTCCTCCACCAGCACCCGGCAGGTCAGTCTGGACTTGCGGCCATACCGCTGCAGGACGGGTTGGCTCATAATGCGTCCTTCGACAGTAATTTTCTCGCCATCCTTCACTTCATTCAGGCGGCGGAGATGAAAGTCTTCATAGCGGAAAGGGAAATAATCGAGCAAATCGGCAACGGTAAAAATGCCAAAGGCGTGAAGCTCGGTTTGTTTCAACGCGCTCACGCCTTTGACCATGGTTACGGGACATTGACTCAATGGAATCATGGCCGGTAACGTCCGTGTCCTGTCAGGACGATGCTTCGTCCGCAGGCCACATGAACACGGCGGCGACGCCGGTCCCGACGTGGGTACCGATAACGGAGCCCACGATCGTGTAGTCCATCGAACGAACATCCAATGTATTTTGAATCGCTGCCGCCAAGTCATCCGCCGCCGACGGATCGCTCGTATATCCCATGACCGTATGCACCGGTCTTCCCTCGAATTCCTGCTTCAGCATTTCCAGGATGCGGGCCACCGCTTTCTTATGCCCGCGCACCTTTTCGACCGCATACACTTCCCCCTCATTATCGATAGAGAGAATCGGTTTAATATTGAGCAGTGTGCCGAACAAAGCCGCCGCTTTGCCGATGCGGCCGCCCTTTTGCAAATATTCCAAGGTATCCACCAAGAAAAACAGCTTGCGTTCCCGCTGATATCGTTCAATCATGGCCAAAATTTCTTCCTTTGAGCGGCCGGCCTCCGCCATCTTGGCAGCTTCCACCACAATGAGCCCGAAGCCGTAGGATGCCGACTTCGAATCGACAATCGTAATGTCGGCCTCTTCTTCCATCATGTTCTTCGCGAGCACGGCGGATTGATATGTTCCGCTGAATGCCGCCGACAGATGAATCGAAATGATCTGCGTGTCCGGCTCGGCATTCAACCGCTTGAACACCTCCAGGAACTCGATCGGAGAAGGCTGGGACGTCGTAGGCAGCCGCTTCGCTTCAACAAGTAATTGATAGAACCGCTCGGCACTGATCGTCACCGCATCCTGGTACATATCGTTCCCGAAATGCACCTTGAGCGGAATCATCTCAATGCCGTAGCGTTCGCGTAATTCCTGCGGAATATCCGCCGTGCTATCCGTGACGATACGGATAGATGCCATTAACATCCCTCCTTCGCTACTCTACAGAGATAAGATATGCATAAATAGGCTGTCCGCCCTCGTGAACTTCCACTTCCGCATCCGGATAATGCTCGTTCAGCCACTCCACCAGCGCTTCCGTATCTTCCGCCGTCGCCTCTTCACCGGTGAGCAGCGTAATCACCTCGCCGCCGTTCTCCAGCATCTTCGATAGCAATTGCTGCAGCGTGTCGCTCATCGACTCTGTCGTGACGACAATCTTGCCGTTGGCGATGCCCATATAATGGCCCGCCTTTATATCAAGCCCGTCCAGCGTCGTATCGCGAACGGCGTAGGTAACTTGTCCAGACACAATATGGCTGACCGCTTCCTGCATCGCCGCCCGGTTCACCTCCAGGTCCTCATCCTCCTGGAAGGCGAAGGCCGCCGCAATGCCTTGCGGTATCGTCTTCGTCTCGATGACCGTCACTTCGCGGTCCACGAATTCCGCAGCCTGCTTCGCCGCCATCACAATATTCGAATTGTTCGGCAGGATAAAGATGTGCTGCGCCGTAATCTTGCCGATGGCATCGATGAAATCCTGCGTGCTCGGATTCATCGTCTGTCCGCCAGACAGGACAATGTCCACCCCGAGACTCGTGAAAATGTCGTGGATGCCCTGCCCCATCGCCACGGCGATGAAGCCGTAAGCAGCAATCTCGTCCGCAGGCGGCTCCGCCGGGACGCTCTCCGTGGCGATATCCGCGCGCGGCATCTCCGCGAACAGCTCCGGCATCGCGGACACTTCCCCGTGCTCCCCTTGCAAAATATCGCGATGCTGCTCGCGCATATTTAAAATATGAATCCGGATTAATTCCCCGTACTGCATCGCCAGATCAAGCACTTCGCCCGGCTTGCGGGAATGAACATGGACCTTGATGATCTCGTCGTCGGCAATGACGATAATGGAATCCCCATTTTTTGCAAGCGCTTTCCTAAATATATCTTCATGAAACGGCATGGCCGCAGCGCGATTGCGGGTACGATCGATAAAGAATTCCATATCGTATAAAAACTCGATGTCTTCCGTCTGCAGCTTGGCTTGCGCAGGCATTGGCGCCGCAGCCGGCTTCTCGACCGGGACCGATATGACGGCTTCGGCGGTACCTTCCGCCCCTGCTTCCAGCACCGCCAGAAATCCTTCGTATATATAGACCAGACCTTGTCCGCCGGAGTCGACGACCCCGACCTGCTTCAATACGGGCAGCATCTCCGGAGTCTTGGCCAGCGCTTCCTTGGCCTTATTCGTCACTTCGCGCATGAACTCAACCAAGTCCGGCGTCCGGCGCGCAATATGGACGGCATGCTTCGCCGCTTCTCTCGCGACGGTCAGTATCGTGCCTTCCACGGGCTTGACCACAGCTTTATAGGCAGTGTCCACGCCGCCTTGCAGCGCGTGGGCGAATTGGAATGCGTTCACTTCGTCAAGGCCGGCTACGGCCCGGCTGAATCCCCGGAACAATTGGGACAGAATCACTCCCGAGTTCCCCCGGGCGCCCATAAGCAGCCCTTTCGACAGCACCTCCGCCGTTTTGGCGATAGACGTGGACGGCTTCGCTTTCATTTCGGTAATGCCCGCAGTCATCGTCAAATTCATGTTCGTCCCCGTATCTCCATCCGGGACTGGAAAGACGTTCAACGTATTGACGTGTTCGGCATGGCGATTGAGCGAATCGGCCCCGCCCAGCACCATACTGGCAAATTGTGCTCCATTTAAAGAACGCTTGTTCAACGAATATTCCCCTTCCTAGCTTAGTACGCGTACGTCCTGTACAAAGATGTTCACTTGGTCCACCGCGAGACCGATGTCGTGTTCGAGTACATACTTCACCTTGGCTTGGATGTTGTGCGCCACCTCGGAGATTTTGGTTCCGTAACTCACAATAATATATAAATCGATATGTAGACTATCGGATTGTTGGCGCACTTCGACACCGCGCGACAAATTGCCGCGTCCAAGCAATTCGGCAATGCCGTCCTTCAATTGCTTGCGCGATGCCATTCCAACGAGTCCATAACATTCCATAGCCGCGGAACCGGCAATCACCGCCACGACTTCTTCCGAAATGCTCACCTTGCCGAATTCCATATCGAGTTGGATGGCCATGGTTTATTCCACTCCTTTTTTTGAGTATTATGGACTAATCAACATTGTACTATAATAGAAAAGAGAAATAAACAAAGTTTTTGATTCGGTTGACTACAGATTTTAAAATATGATATCATATTTAGGTATTTAACGTATGAAGGGTGCTTTGGGATAAGGAGGTGTAAGGCATGGCTCGCAAATGTTATGTAACGGGGAAAAAACCAGGCTCGGGTAACACCAGATCGCACGCGAACAACAAATCTCGCCGCTCTTGGGGCGTGAACGTACAAAAGGTTCGCATCTTGGTCGATGGCAAACCGAAACGCGTATACGTGAGCACGCGTGCATTGAAGGCAGGTAAAGTGACTCGCGTCTAATCCCGGCCTCCATATAGAAAGAGCACCTGAAGCGCAATCAGGTGCTTTTTTTGATCGCCAATTCATTGGCGCTCTTTCGCCTCGAAAGACCTCGGATAGGCTTGTATCTCAACGGCCACGGCTTGCCTTGGGGATCGCGGCCCCGGCGCTGTCAATTCCAGCGCGGCACCGCCGGCGGCTGGCTAGGGATGGTTCTTGTCCGGCATGGTGTGCGGCGGATGGCACCTCGGCAATCCTCCGCCGAACGGGCATCCTCATCCAAGTGCGGCTGGGCCGCTGCCCCATGCTTGCCGGACAGCCGTCCGGAGCTCACCACCGTTATTGCCTGTTGCCCCGCTCCCGCACATGCGCTCACGGTTCTTCGGATGGATGGATACCGACTCAGCTTCAATGCCGCCTGGAACGTCAGCTTTTTTGAAACGTATTTAAAATCGCCTTGACGAAACCTCCCAAAAACTTCGGCAGCTTAAACGTATAAAACTTCATCTTCCACCCTCCTCGTCATTCTCATCCTACCCCGCTAGTCTCTTGCAACATAAAAAAGGTTACATGAGAGATCTGTGCTCATGTAACCATCATATGCCGCAGGCCATTCATCTATGCACGGGCGACAAGCCCGATTCGCGCCCAATTATGCGGCGGGCGCCGGCATCTGCTGCATGTATAAATATACGGACATCATGAAGACGAAGATAAAATAGAACAAAATCGACAATAGGATTAAGCCGATGCGCATCCCCTTTGTCGGATTCCGCTTGAAAAAGCGAATTCCGAGCAGAATCGCGCCAAGCGAGCAAATGATATTTAGCGGAAAATTCAAAAAAGCGTAAAATCCGACCAGCGTGCCGCACAAAAAGCTGTACGACGCCAGCGTCAGCGCCGTTCTCCACATAGGCATTCTCCCCTTCTCCGGCCCCTCCGTTCGAGTCATGCCCGCGCTCGCTCCGCGGCTTCCCGGATCGACCGAATGGCCGCTTCCCGGCTGGCCGCTCCAAAGACCGCGCTGCCGGCCACGAGCACGTCCGCTCCGGCCGCCGCGACCAATGGCGCCGTCTCGGCCGTAATCCCCCCGTCGACTTCGATATGAGTTTCTGCCCGGCCCAGCTCGTCCAGCCGTTGGCGAAGACGGCGAATTTTGTCCGTCATCGAAGCGATGAACTTCTGTCCCCCGAATCCCGGATTCACCGTCATGATAAGGACCAGATCCAGATCCGCCAGCACCTCTTCGATCGCCGTCAGCGACGTTCCCGGATTAATCGCCACGCCTGCCCGGGCGCCAGCCTCCTTAATCTGATGAACGACCCGATGAAGATGAGGGCATGCTTCCGCGTGCACCGTAATGACATCCGCTCCGGCGGCGGCGAACGCATCGATATACTTCTCCGGCTCGACAATCATCAAATGCACGTCCAGCGGCAGCGCCGTATGCGGGCGGATCGCTTGCACAATGTTCGGCCCGAGCGTCAGATTCGGCACGAAGCGGCCGTCCATCGCGTCCACGTGAATCCAGTCGGCTCCTCCCTGCTCCACATTCCGCACCTCTTCGCCCAGCTTGGCGAAGTCGGCCGATAAGATAGAAGGGGCGATACGAATCGTTTGCAGTGCTGTCATGTCAGTACCTCCGTCGTTTGTCTTTCATTTCGTCGAAAAATAACCGGTAATGTTCATAGCGCGAACCCGCGATCGAGCCTTCCTGAACCGCCTCCTTCACCCGGCAGCCCGGCTCGTGAATATGAGTGCAGCCCCGGAACTTGCAGTCGCCCGCATAGCTTCGGAATTCACGGAAGCACCAGCCGAGCTGATCCACCCCAAGCTCAAGGAAATCAAGCTGGCTGAATCCGGGCGTATCGGCAATATATCCTCCCTGCGGAAGCGGCAGCAGCTCGACGTGGCGCGTCGTATGCTTGCCCCGGCCCAGCCTCTGGCTAATCTGGTTCGTCTCCAGTGACACTCCAGGGAGCATCGCGTTCAAGAGAGAGGACTTACCAACCCCGGACTGGCCGGCGAAGACGCTGATCTGATCGGCTAACCGGTCCGCCACGCCTTGATAGCCGAAGCCGCCCTTGGCGCTCGTGGCGATGACCTCGTATCCAATCTGCCGGTACAAGGCGATCAACTCATCCATCCGCCGGCGCAGACGGGCCGACTCCTCCCCCGGCAGCCGATCGAGCAGATCCCACTTCGTCAGCAGGATGACCGCCTCCACCTCCGCATGCTCGATATGGACGAGGAACTTGTCCAGCAGCTGCATGTTCAGCTCCGGCTCCGTCACCGAGAACACGAGCGCCGCCAGCGAGACATTGGCGATGGGCGGCCGAATCAGCTCGCTCTCCCGCGGCTCGATCTCGTCCACGACGCCCTCGCCGTTCTCGGTGAAGGAGTAGACGACGCGGTCGCCGACCAACGGGGACACGCCTTTCTTCTTAAAAATGCCCCGTGCCCGGCACTGCACGGTCTCACCGCCGCGCTGCCCCTCTTCCTCCACGTAATAATATCCGCTCAACGCCTTGACGATAAGGCCTTTAGGCATGCTTATCTACCACGAACATATCGATTCCCTCCATGTAATTCGAAGTTATAGGGGCCCCTCCACCGGCACATCCCGATCTCAGACGCGCGATGGAAGGGCGGCCAATCTCATCTTGGAAAAAAGAGTGCGGACACTTACTCGCCCGGATCTATTCCTCCCCCATCTTCTTGCCCTTCCCCTTCTCCTTCGCTCTGTCCCTGAATTTCTCCTTCAACTTCTTGCCCTTGCCTGGCCGAGGGGTCGTCTATCCCCGGTATCTGCACCGTGCCCTGCTTGGCATCGGTATAGCTCACCGTGTACGTATCCAGGAAGTCACCGTCCCGATACAATAGTACGACCCCGTCTTTGTTCGGAGCGAGCACGAGCTCTACGTTGAAGATTTGACTTGATGTGATTTTCTGTGTACCCCACTCTTTATTCTCTCCGGTTGCGTCCGTATAGACGATGCGGATCGTGCTTGTCTTGCCGTGCTCCGCGGGACTCACGGGCAGCGGGAACGTATAGCGCAGCGCCTCCGGCGGGTAGCCCGAGCTGACATAGATGCGGACCTCCGAGCCCTTGGCGACCGGATCGTTAGGCTCGAACGGCTGCTGCTTGAATACGCGGCCAGCCGGCTGCTCATAACTCGGCTCCTCGATAACGCCGTCCTTGGCCAGCTTCAACCCGCTCGCTTCAATCTTGGCGATGGCCTCTTCCTTCGTCGCGCCGACGAGATTCGGCATGCCGAACGTCTCCTTGCCTTTGCTGACCAGCAGCTTCACGGAAGCGTTGCGCGGATCAACCTTCTCCCCGGCAGCCGGCGTCGTGCCGACCACCGTGCCCGGCTCGGCTTCATCGTCAAAGACCGGCTCCTTCGTAATCCGGGAGCTGTCGAAGCCGATTTCGATCAACTGCTGAATGACCAGTTCCGAAGGCTTGCCGGCGTAGTCCTCCATCTTAATATACGGCGTTCCCTCGCTGACATACAGCCGGACGCTCGAGCCTTCCTTGACCTTCGTGCCCTCCGGCTTGCTCTGATCGAAGACCACGCCCTTCTCGAAGCCTTCCTTCGGCTCGCGGACAATCGGATCTTCCACCTCGATTTTCAGCGCGGCCAACGTGTTCAGCGCCTCCTGCTCCGTCATTTTGATGAGGTTCGGCATGACCACATCATTGACGACAAGCAGACTTTTCACATAGATAACCACGCCAACCAGGATACCGAGGAACAACAGCGTTCCCCCGATCCAGACCGCCGGCTTCACCCACCCCTTCTGAGCCGGCTTGGCCGGCTCCCTGCCGGCTGCCGCCGGGGGCGCCGCAGGCGCGGGAGCTGCTCCGGGATACGTATCCGCAGGCGGGCGCTCCTCCCGCTCCTGCGCCCGAATGGCGGGCATGACGCGGGTTTCTTCCGGGTCCTCGTACACTTTGCGCTGGGCGAACATCACCTTCGCTTCATGCGCGCGCTCCGGAGACAGGCTGGTCTCCAGGTCGCGCAGCATTTCCGCGGCGGATTGGTACCGCTCCGCCGGGTTTTTGCGCATCGACTTCAAAATAATATTTTCCACGCTTTGCGGAATATGCGGATTCACCTTCCGCGGCTCCTCGAACGGCTCCTGCAAATGCTTGAGCGCGACGCTGATCGGACTTTCGCCCAAAAACGGCAGTCTGCCGGTCAGCATTTGATAGAGCACGATGCCGAGAGAATACAAATCGGACTTTTCCCCCGCCGAGATTCCTTTGGCGTGCTCCGGCGAGAAGTAATGCACCGATCCGACGACCGATCCCGTCTGGGTAATGGTCGACGACGTGACGGCCCGGGCGATGCCGAAGTCCGTTACTTTAACCCGGCCATTGCGGCCGATCAGTATATTATGAGGCTTAATATCTCTATGAATAATCCGGTTCTGGTGGGCATGGTCGAGCGCATCGCATATTTGGGACGCGATCCGCACCGCTTCCTCGACCTGCAGCGGGGCACGCTGCTGTATAATCTCGTTCAGATTATGCCCTTCCACATATTCCATAACAATATAATGCGTGTCGTCCTCTTGACCGACATCGTAAATGCTGACCACGTTCGGGTGGCTCAGCGAAGCGGCGGACTGGGCCTCTCGCCGAAAGCGCTGGATAAACTCCTCGTCATGCACGAACTGCTGGCGCAGCACCTTGACCGCGACATAACGGTTCAACAGATTATCCAATGCCTTATAGACGAGAGCCATGCCGCCCCCGCCGATTCGGGCGGTAATCTCATACCTTCCGGCAAGTGTTGTTCCTATCACTTACTCACTCCTCCTTCCCGGCGTCAGGGTGCTCCAACAGGACGACCGTAACGTTATCGTCTCCGCCGGCCTCCAGCGCCTGGCTAAGCAGCCGGTCTGCCCGGGCCGATAACGGAAGCGACGGATCGATGACCGTGCTCCAGATATGATCCTCATCCACCATGCTGGTCAACCCGTCGCTGCACAGCAGCAGCGTATCATCTTCGCCGTACTCCACCGGGATAATATCCACCTTCACCTGTTCATCGGTGCCGAGCGCCCGCACCAGCACATTGCGCCGCGGATGGCGCTCCGCCTCTTCCGGGCCGATCTGGCCGCTCTTGACTAGTTCATTGACGAGCGTATGGTCCTCCGTCAACTGAACGATCCCCCGCCGGCCGATTCGATAGGCTCGGCTGTCGCCGATGTGGCCTATGTATCCGCTCGTCTGCCCAGACGGAAACAGCACCGCCACAATGGTTGTTCCCATGTGGTGGTACTTTTCATCCTGGGATGCAATATGGAAGATCGTGTGGTTGGCGCGAAGAATCGCGTCCTCCAACGCTCCCGCCAACTGCTGCTGCTCCAGCTGCCGGGGAAGAGCCGCCAGCTCGGAGACCACGGTCTCTACCGCCAGGCGGCTCGCGATATCGCCCGCCTGATGTCCGCCCATGCCATCCGCGACGACGGCCAGATCATAGCCGTTCGCCAGCTCGGACACATAGGCCCGATCTTCGTTGACTGCGCGCACGCGTCCAACATCGGAACGATGCACAGCTCTCATTCTTCTTCACCTCGCATTGGACTCCAAATGCTTGGCACGCAGCTGGCCGCAAGCGGCGGCAATATCATGCCCCTGCTCCCGCCGGATGGTCGAGTTAATGCCCCGATCCAGCAGCGTGCGATGGAACTTGAAAATATCGTTGCGCGGAGTGCGGATATAATTCCGCTCCGGCACATAGTTGACCGGAATCAGATTGACGTGGGCCAGCATCTCCATCCGCTTGAGCATGTCCGCCAGCTCCTCCGCATGCTCCACTTTGTCATTCACGCCCCCGATGAGAGCGTACTCGAACGTAATTCTGCGCCCGGTCTTCACCTGATAGTGCTTCAGGGCCTCCATCACCTCGATGAACGGATAGCGGCGGTTCACCGGCATAAGCTTCGAGCGCAGCGCATCATTCGGCGCATGGATCGAGATCGCGAGATTGATCTGCGTGTTCTCGTCCGCGAACCGGTAAATACTCGGCACAATGCCGCTCGTCGACACCGTAATATGGCGCTGCCCGATATTCAGCCCTCGCTCATGAATCATCGTCCGGAGAAACGCCATCGTCGCGTCGTAGTTCTCGAACGGCTCGCCTGTTCCCATAATGACGATACTGCTGATGCGCTCGTTCGTCTCATCAAGCATCTTCTGCGCCGTGACGACTTGAGCCACGATCTCGCCCGCCGTCAGGTTGCGCTTCAGCCCGCCAAGCGTCGAGGCGCAGAACGTACAGCCAACGCGGCACCCGACCTGGGTCGTCACGCAAATGCTGTTCCCATAATTATGCTTCATGATGACCGTCTCGATCGCATGGTCGTCATGCAGCCCGAACAAAAACTTGACCGTGCCGTCCTGCGACTTCATATGCGTAATCACCTTCAGGTTCACGAAATCGAAGCTCTCATCCAGCTTGCCGCGAAGCCCCTTGGACAGATTCGTCATCTCCTCGAAGCGGGTCACCCGCTTCACATAGAGCCAGTCGAAAATTTGCCCCGCCCGAAAAGCAGGCTCCCCCTGCTCCTTCAGCCATTGCTCAAGCTGCTCAAACGTATAGTCGTATATAAATGGTTTCATGTATGGTTCAACCTTTCGCTTCATCACTTGTCATGCAGTCGATCTATTTTACCACAAATGGCGCCCTTGCCAAAAGCCAAGCCAAATTCGCATCCTCCGTCCTAGGCCTGCCCGCGTACGCAAGCGCCCTTCCTCCCGGCCTCCGGCATGCCCCTTGCTTCCAAAGCCTCTCAAAACACCTCACCGTCAACAGCCTCTACTCCGAGTATACAACCAACCCGCCCTCATCTATGCGCATGTCCTCCTGAACCGTACAAGTTTTCTTTCCTCGGCTCTTCTCTTCCCTCGGCTCCCTCTAAAGGCAGCACTGTTCAGGCAGCTCTCTTATGGAGCTTTTGCGCGCTATCCCGACGAGTCAGATACCTCTTCGGACGGTGCTTTTGCTCGTTATCCCGACTGGCCAGATGCCTCTTTCCCAGTTCTTTTGCTCATTATCCCGACTGGTCAGGTACCTCTTCGGCCGGTGCTTTTGCTCGTTATCCCCACTGGTCAGATGCCTCTTTCCCAGTTCTTTTGCTCATTATCCCAACTCTTCAGATACCTCTTTCGCAGTTCTTTTGCTCATTATCCCAGCACTCAGCCTCTGCCTCACCCCGTCAAGCTGAGAAAATTAAGGCTCTCACTTTCTCCATCGTCCAAGAGCCCATTCTATTGAGAATGAATATAACAACTCCTCACGCACAAGTACATCTTTTGTAGGAGAAAAGACGGCATACAACTTGCCTGACCATATGAGTTATTTTCTAAAAAGGAAGCTGCACACCTCCTCTTTCCTGGCCGCTTGGGATATTGCCCAAAAGGTGCTGGAGACTCTTCCTCTGCCCTGACCGCTTGGGATATTGCCCAAAAGGTGCTGGAGACTCTTCCTCTGCCCTGACCGCTTGGGATATTGCCCAAAAGGTGCCGGCGACTCTTCCTCTGCCCTGACCGCTTGGGATATTGCCCAAAAGGTGCCGGCGACTCTTCCTCTGCCCTGACCGTTTGGGATATTGCCCAAAAGGTGCCGGCGACTCTTCCTCTGCCCTGACCGCTTGGGATATTGCTCAAAAGGTGCCGGCGACTCTTCCTCTGCCCTGACCGCTCGGAGATTAATGGTGCTATTGAAACGACAATAGCCGCATCGTCCAGACGGGCAACCGTTTGGTCGATGCGGCTATATTTCCGCTCTATTGCCTCAGTTTCCTTCCGCCGACGCTTCATCCGTACGCTGAAGACAGGCAATGAAGAAGCCGTCAGACCCGGCATCCTGCGGCAGCACCTGCAGCATGCCCGCGGGGCTCCTGCGCAAGGCTGCGTCCAGCGGGTCCTGCGGCAAATCGCGGGTCCACGATGCATCCAGCGCCCAGCCGGGCGTTCGTTCCAGGAAGCGGCGGACGGCGTCCCCATTCTCCTCCGGCTCGACCGTGCAGGTCGAGTAGACGAGCCGGCCGCCGGGGCGCACCATTCGTGCCGCTTCCATCAGCAGCCGCTCCTGAAGCGCGGCGATCGCCGCGACATCTTCCTCGCGCTTCGCCCATTTGATGTCCGGCTTGCGGCGAATGACGCCGAAGCCGGTGCATGGCGCGTCCAAGAGCACGGCGTCGAACGATGCAGGCGGCAAGGCTTGTCCCAGTTCCGCCGCATCGACGTTCATTACGCGGAGCGACGTCAAGCCAAGCCGGGCGGACTGCTCCTCGATTAGCGCCACCTTATGGGCGTGGACGTCGTTCGCCGTCACTTCGCCCATATCGCCCATCCGTTCGGCGATATGGGTCGATTTGCCGCCTGGCGCGGCGCAGCAGTCCAGGACGCGCATGCCCGGTTCCGGCCGCAGCGCCTCGACGACGAGCATGGAGCTCTCGTCCTGTACCGACAGGCGGCCGTCGCGATACCAGGCGCTGTGCGCCAGATTGCCGGCGCCGGCGGCTACGATGCCGTCGGGCGAGAGCGCGGACGCCTCGGCCCGGTAGCCGTCCGTTCGCATCTCGGCCAGCAGCGCCTCCCGCGTGCCGCGCAGCCGGTTCACCCGCGCGCTGCCATGCGGCGGCCGGTTGTTCGCCGCGCACATGGCGGCCGTCTCGGCTTCGCCGTAAGCGGCGATCCAGCGGGCGACGAGCCACTCCGGATGCGAATGCTCCCAGGCGATGCGGCTGATGGCGCCTTCGGCAGGCGGTGCGTCCCACAGCTCCGGTTCGCGCATGATGGCGCGCAGAACTCCGTTCACGAAGCCGCCCATCGCCTGCTGACCGCGCCGCTTCGCAATCGCGACCGCTTCGTTCACCGCCGCATGCGGAGGCACGCGGTCAAGATAGCGAAGCTGGTAGACCGTCATGCGGAGCAGATTGCGGACCCAGGGCTTCAGCTTCGCCAAGCCGCGCTGCACCTTCCTCGCCAGCACGCCGTCAATCGTGTTGAGGCGCTGAATCGTGCCGTACACCAGCTCCGTCGCCAGCCCGGCGTCCGCCCGTTCCAACTGCGCTTCCTTCAGCGCCCGGTTCAGCTCCAGATTGCTGTAGGAGCCTTCCTTCTCTACCCGGACAAGCACCTCCAGCGCGACATCGCGTGCCGTCATCCGTCTGCGGGGCGGACGGCGTTCTCCTCCGTTCACGACAGCACCGTCCCTTGCTCCATTTTGCCGCCGCGAAGGAACTCGGAGGCCGGCATGGCCTTCTTGCCGGCGGGCTGCACTTCTAGCAGGTTAAGAACCCCTTGTCCGGTCTGGACGCGAAGGCCGTCCGCACCGGCCGTCAGAACAGTCCCCGGGACAGCCTCGGCCTCTCCGGCCGCAGCGGGCTCCGCCCGGCAGGCCCACACCTTGAATACTTCGCCGTTCCAGGTGGTGAAGGCCCCGGAAAACGGAACGAGACCCCGCACCTGATTGGCGATCTGCTCCGACGGGCGTGTCCAATCGATTCGCTCATCCTCGCGCTTCAGATTCGGCGCGTAGGTCGCCTCGTCATGAGGCTGCGGCACCGCTTCGACCCGGCCGGCAATAATATCAGGCAGCGTGCGCCGGAGCAGATCCGCCCCGGCCTCGCTCAGCTTCGCGAACATCGTGCCCGCATTGTCGTCGGGGCCAATCGGCACCTCGACCCGGCTGATCATGTCGCCCGTATCCATGCCTTCCGCCATATACATAATGGTGACGCCCGTCACCGTCTCTCCGTTCATGATCGAACGCTGAATCGGAGCGCCGCCCCGGTACTTCGGAAGCAGCGATCCATGCACGTTGATGCAGCCGAGCCGGGGAATATCAAGCACCGCCTTCGGCAAGATCTGCCCGTACGCCGCCGTTACGATCAGATCGGGCTGGAGGGCGCGAATATCTTCCACCGTATCCGAAGTGCGAAGCTTTTCCGGCTGCCATACCGTCAATCCGTGCTGCAGCGCTTCCGCCTTCACCGGCGTCGGTGTCAACACCCGCTTGCGGCCGACGGGACGATCCGGCTGCGTCACCACAGCCGCGATGTCATACCCTTCCTGGATCAGCATGCGGAGGGAAGCGACGGCAAAATCCGGCGTCCCCATAAATACGATTTTCGTCATTCCGACTTCCTGCCTTCGCGCGGAACTTCATACACGCTCTCCGCAATCTCGGTGAACAAAATCCCGTTCAAATGGTCAATCTCATGCTGGAAAGCGCGTGCCAGGAAATCCGACGCTTCCACCGTGAACGTGTTGCCATGGCGGTCAAGGCCTTGAACCGTAATATGCTGATGGCGGCGCACATCGCCGTTCAGCCCCGGAATGCTAAGGCATCCCTCCGGCCCAAGCTGTTCCCCTTCCGCCTTCAGAATGACCGGGTTAATCATCTCGATCAAGCCATGCTCGTCTCCGACATCGACGACGATCACTCGCTTCAAAATCCCGATCTGAGGCGCGGCCAGGCCCACGCCCTCCGCGTGGTACATCGTGTCCGCCATATCATTCAGCAGCTTGTGGATATTCGGTGTCACCTTCGTGACCTCTTTCGCTACCTGATGAAGAACCGGATCCGGTTCATGTACAATAATCCGCAACGCCATAGGGCACACCATCCTTTATTTGTCTTAGTCGGCATCGTTCTGACGGAAGCCGTGCTTCCCGTTTGATTTCAATGCTCGATATGAAGCGGGACCGTCTCTGTCTAACAAAAAAATTCAGCCCGCATAATATGCTTTCATCTATAGTAACAAGCCGTTCAGCGCCGTCTCAGCCCGGCTGCCCGCATGCGGGCAGAATCATCGGCGCCAGCCCCAACGCGCAGCCGGCTTCAATCAAGGCGTGCCCTGCAACAGCAAGCGGTCCACTATTCCGGCCCCTTCATGCCACTGAGCCGGGCTACATCATCATCTGCGGGTCGATATCGACGCTGAACCGGACGTCCTGTTCCTTGGCGATTGAATCGAACTCGCGCATCGCTTCCGCCAGCAGACCCGACAAATTCACGTCTCCCCTGCATTTGATAATGCACTGGAACCGATAGCGGTTCTTGATGCGCGGAATCGGAGAAGCGACCGGACCGAGAATCTCTATCGCGTCCGTATGCTCATGCAGCGGAAGCAGCCAGCCCTGACGCTCAGCCAGCTCCTTGAGCCGCTGAGCTGCGTTCTCGGCCACGCGCACGAGCAGCGGCAGCTGTTCATGCGACATCGACAGCAGCGCCAGACGGCAGAAGGGCGGCACCATCAGGTTGCGGCGGTGCCGCAGCTCTTCGGAGGCGAAGCCGCGATAATCATGTCCCGACGCATGGATAATGGAGTAATGCTCCGGGGCATAGGTCTGCACGATGACTTCCCCCGGCAGATCATGGCGTCCTGCCCGGCCGGCGACCTGTGTCAGCAGGTGGAATGTCTTCTCGGCCGCGCGGAAGTCCGGCATATGCAGCGCCGAATCGGCGGCAATAACGCCAACCAGCGTGACATGCGGAAAGTCTAGCCCCTTCGCCACCATCTGCGTGCCTAACAGCACGTCGGCCTTCCGTTCGCGGAACTGCTGCAGCAGCCGCTCATGCGATCCTTTCTCCGAGGTCGTGTCCACGTCCATTCGGATGACGCGAATGCCGGGAAAGCGCCGGGCGAGCTGTTCCTCTACCCGCTGGGTGCCTGTGCCGAAATAACGGATATGCTCGCTCTCGCAGGACGGGCATACTTCCGGCGCCCGCTCCGCATGACCGCAGTAATGGCAGCGCATATGCCCCGTCTTCATATGATACGTCAATGAAATATCGCATTCCGGACACTGAGCGACATAGCCGCAGCTGCGGCACATGACGAACGTCGAGTAGCCCCTGCGGTTCAACAGCAGCACGGTCTGCTCCTGCCGCTCCAGCCGCTGCTCCAGCGCCGCTTCCAACGGCGCGCTGAACATCGAACGGTTGCCGAGCTTCAGCTGCTCCCGCATATCGACGATCGTGACCGGAGGAAGCGGCCTTCCTCCGACTCGAGAAGGCATTGCCAGGGGAGCCAGCTCCCAGGGGGGCGGCTCCAGCCCAGCGGGGAGCTGCTCGTAGCCGTTCAGACGGGAGGCGTAATACGTCTCCATCGCAGGCGTTGCCGAACCGAGGACGACGACGGCTCCCTGCCGGCGCGCCCGTTCGATCGCGACATCGCGGGCGTGATATTTCGGCGTCTCTTCCTGCTTGTAGGATGACTCATGCTCTTCATCCATAATAATAAGGCCAATCCGGGGAAAAGGGGCAAACACCGCCGAGCGGGCCCCGATCGCCACCTGAACGCGGCCTTCCCGGATTTTGCGCCACTCGTCGTAACGTTCGCCTTGGGAGAGTCGGCTATGCATGACCGCTACCCGGGAACCGAATCTCCCCTTGAAGCGCTCGACCATCTGCGGAGTCAGCGAGATCTCCGGCACGAGCACGATCGCTTCGCGCCCGGAAGCGAGACACCGCTCGATCGCCTGCAGATAGACCTCTGTCTTGCCGCTCCCGGTTACTCCGTGCAGCAAAAACGTCTGATGCTCCTGTTCGTCCACCGCCCGCGCGATTGCTTCGAAGACACGCGACTGCTCTTCTGTCAGCGGCAGCGGCTTCGATGGCCGGAAACGGCGTTGAGCGTACGGATCGCGCATCACCTCGACTTCGTCGACGGCCACATAGCCTTTGGCCTCAAGCGCCTTGACCGCGGAGGCGTTCAAGCTTTTGAGCGGCAGTTCACCGCCATACTCCTGCAGAAGGCGCAGCGTTTCCTGCTGTCTTCCGGCCCGGCTCCCCAGCTTGCCAACCGCCTCGCCGACATCATCGACCGTTAGCGTTACCCGCTTCAACCGCTTGACGCCGATGCGATCCTTAATCCGCTCCGTCTCCTGAAGCCAGCCATGCTGGAGCGCTTCCTTAATGAGGCGCGCTGCCTGGGGAAAGGCCTGCAGCAGCTTCGGCGCCGGCAGCGGCTCGTGCCGCTGCACATAAGCAAGCAGGCTGCGGGTCTGCGGGTCGTCCAGCAGACGATCCGGATGCAAGGCCAATTCATCCGTTCCGCCGTCGGCGCCTTGAAGGAACAGGCGGGCATCGTCGCCCAGCGAGAGCGCCTTTTCCCGCTTGCCCTTGATAGCTCCCGGAATCATCGCTTGCAGAGCGGCCGTTAAGGTGCATACATAGCGATCGCTCATCCACATTCCGAGATCGACGAGATCGGCCGGGAGGGGCGGTACGACATCCAGGAGTTGCTGTATCGGCTTCAGCCGGGAGAGCGGCACATCCGTCCGATCGGAGAATCCGATGACGAAGCCCTGCACCGTCCGCCCCCCGAACGGGACGCCGACCCGGCTGCCCTTTTCGATCCACTCCGCCATGGACGGAGGAACCGCGTAGTCGAACGGCCGATCCGTGTCTTTCACCGACACATCGACAATAACGCGCGCAATCGGCGACCCGGGATGAGATCCGAGTGCCTCCGCATGCGCTTCGTCCCGAATCCGCCCCGCTCCATTATGGCTCAAGCGAATGCACCTCGTCAGGCATGGATGGCGGTTCGCCTCCCGCAGAGATCCTCTGAGCGGCAATCTTCAGCAGCCTGCGGGCTACCTCGCTCTTGGCCGTAAGCGGGATGCGTTCGACGAGTCCTTTTTTACTATATATATGCACTTCATTGCGATCGGAGCCGAAGCCCGCGTCCGGGCGAGAGACATCGTTCGCAACGATAAAATCGAGATTTTTGCGCGCCAGCTTGTCCAGGGCATACTGCTCAAGTTGCTCTGTCTCGGCGGCAAACCCGATTAACAGTTGATTTTTCTTCTTCTCGCCCAGCTCCTGCAAAATATCCGGATTCCGCTCCAGCTCGATGACGAGCCGCTCGCCTGTCTTCTTCAGCTTGTGGGCGGCCCGGTGCACCGGCCGGTAATCAGCGACGGCCGCGGCCTTTACGACAATGTCCGCATCTTCGTACCGCGCGATGACGGCATCCCGCATATCCAACGCCGTCTCGACGCGGATCAGCTCGACGCCCTCCGGAGGAACCGACTGGGTCTGCCCGGCGATGACCGTCACGCAGGCCCCCATGTCGCGGGCGGCTTCCGCGACCGCGAAGCCCATTTTCCCGGACGAATCGTTCGTAATGTAGCGGACCGGATCGATGCGCTCGACCGTGCCGCCTGCCGTAATCAACACCCGCTTGCCCTGAAGGAGTCCGGGCCGTTCCCTTCCTTGGCTGGCTGCGCCGGCTGGCCGCAAAGCAGACTCTTTCCCGCCTTCCCGGAACCAGCGCTTTACATATTCCACGATATGCTCCGGCTCGGCCAGCCTTCCCTTGCCGGTGTAGCCGCAAGCGAGAAGGCCTTCTTCCGGCTCGATGAACCGGACGCCCCGCGACCGCAATATCTCCATATTGTGCACGACGGCCGGGTGGGCGTACATATGTACATTCATGGCCGGAGCTACCATGACCGGCGCCGTCGTGGCGAGCAATGTCGTCGACAGCATGTCATCCGCCAGTCCATGCGCCATCTTGGCGATCACGTTCGCCGTAGCCGGCGCCACCAGCACCAGATCCGCATGATCCGCCAGATCGATATGGGAGACGACCGAAGGGTCCCGTTCGTCGAACGTATCCGTATACACCGGCTGGCGCGACAAGGTCTGGAACGTCAGCTCCGAAATAAACTGAGTCGCCGATGCCGTCATAATGACGCGCACCTCGGCTCCCTCCTGCTTCAACTTGCTGCACAGCGCTGCAGCCTTGTAAGCCGCAATGCCGCCCGTGACGCCGAGCAATATCGATTTTCCTTGCAGCATACGCCCCCGCCTTTCCGCTCCTCTATCGCGCAAGCCTCCATCCCGGCGGCGGCCTGCCCTCCCGGATAGGGAGCATTCTCGTCATTTGAAAAAAATAACAACCTGACGGTTGTTATTTGCTTCCTGCTCAATTAATGGGCGGCGGTCCTTCAGCCCATTCGGCTGTCCCGCTCACCGTCTATGCACCGATTCCGCAGCCGGATCGGCGTTACACCGCATTGCCCTGCTCGACCGTTATATGATCGCCGTAAATTTCTTCCAGCGCCACGCCGACCTGCTTGTATGATTTGGGATTCTGCAATTCGGTCCGCTCTCCGTCGCGCAGTTGGCGCGCCCGGCGGGCCGCCGCCACGACCAGCGAGTATTTGCTGTCGACTTTTTTCATCAATTCGTCAATGGATGGATATAGCATAGTTCCGCACTCCTTCTCCTGCTTGTCCCGATGCCCCTTGCCACCGGGACCGCTTCTTACTCAACCTCGAATCCTTCGCGGCGCATGACGAGGCACACTTCATAGAGGATGTTCAAAAAGTCTGCTTTCGATCACGAAGGGATTCAGGAAGCAACCCGGCCTCGAATCTTGCATTCGCTCTTGCAGATCATATGCTTCCGAAGCATGTTTCCTCTGGGAAACATTTTAGCTGCTCATGCAGTCCCTCCTGCACTCCGTTGCTCCTTACAAGTTTTGCGATGCAAAACTCCCATCGGAAGCATACGCTTCGAGTTCTTGGACCCTTCACGGTGCCGAAAACGGCCTTTTTGAACACGTGCTCTATGGAAAGTGCGCCCCGCTGACGGCCGTCTTACCGGTTCGGCCTGATTTTACAATGTTCGGCTATAATAATGCTCTCTATACGTTTGCACGCCAAGTCGATCTCATCGTTCACGACGGCATAATCGTAATTCGCCATCATGGCCATTTCCTCGACCGCCGCCGTCATGCGGTGATCGATGACGGTATCGTTCTCGGTGCCCCGGCCGCGTATCCGATCCTCCAGCTCGTCCAGCGACGGAGGCAGCAGGAAGATGAAGATCCCGTTCGGGAACTTCTCCTTCACCTTCAACGCCCCCTGCACCTCGATCTCCAGAATGATGTCCTGCCCTTCGTTCAGCGTCCGCTCCACGAAGTCGCGCGGGGTGCCGTAGTAATTGCCCACATATTCGGCATGCTCCAGCAGCTTGTCATTCTCGATCATATCCAGGAACTCTTCCCGCGACTTGAAGAAATAGTTCACTCCATCGACTTCCCCTTGCCGGGGCTGGCGCGTTGTGGCGGACACCGAGTAGATTAGATCAGGCAGCCGCTTCAATAAAGATTTGCATACCGTGCCTTTGCCGACGCCGGAAGGGCCGGATAGCACAATCAAAAATCCTTTCTTCATGTTCATCTCCATCTTATTCGTCGTTGTCGTCATCCTTCGTGGATAAGCGGTGCGCTACCGTCTCCGGCTGGACCGCGGACAAAATGACATGGTCGCTGTCCGTAATGATAACCGCACGGGTGCGCCGGCCGTACGTCGCGTCAATCAGCATGTGACGATCGCGCGCTTCCTGGATGATTCTTTTGATAGGAGCCGATTCCGGGCTCACGATTGAGATGATACGGTTGGCAGATACGATGTTACCAAAACCGATATTAATCAGTTTAATGGCCATTACAGGTCCTCCCTCTACTTTCGAAAACGCTCCATATTTATTCCATGTTCGCGGCTTGTTCGCGAATCTTTTCCAACTCTGCCTTCATGTCGACGACATGGTTGATAATCTCCAGATGGTTCGCCTTGGAACCGATGGTGTTCGCTTCCCGGTTCATCTCCTGGATGAGAAAATCGAGCTTCCTTCCGATCGGTTCCGTGCTGTCCAGCAGCTGTCTGAACTGGTTGAAATGACTCTGCAGCCGCGTCAATTCTTCATCGATATTGGAGCGATCCGCAAACAGAGCTACCTCCATGCCGAACTTATACTCGTCCAAGGAAGACTCGGCATCCAGCAGTTGCTCTATCCGCTGTTGCAGCTTGGCGCGATACTCGGCAACGACGAGCGGAGCCCGTGTGGAAATGTCCGCATGCAACGACTCCAGGCGGTTCAGTCGTTCCTTCATATCCTGGGCGAGGTGGTTGCCTTCCATGACCCGCATCCGACATAAACCATCCATCGCCTCCGCCAAGCCCGATTCAAGCTCGCGAAGCAGCTCTTCCCCGGACAGCGGTTGCTCTTCCTGGATGGTAAATACATCTGGCAAGCGAAGCCAGTCATTGACGGTCATCTCTCCGGAGACGCCGTATTGGTCGCGAAGCAGCCGGCCGGCCTCCATATAGGCCTTCACGGTCTGCTCATTGATGGCTACCGCCGTCTTCGCTTCCCCTTCACGCTCTCTGTTAATAAACACGTCTACCCGCCCGCGCTTGACGGACCGCTGAACGAGACGGCGCAAAGGCTCCTCGCAGCTTGTCCATTCACGCGGCATGCGCAGCATGATCTCGCAATAACGATGGTTAACGGACTTCGCTTCAATCGTAATCTTGTCTCCGCCGACGGTTCGGACGGATTGGCCGTAACCGGTCATGCTGTATACCATGGGTACCACATCCATTATCCTATTTTAATTCATTACGTATGCCGATACAAGGGGGCGGTCGGGCGTTCCGCTTTTTGCCACACATGCTCCGTCAGCTCGACGGTCATCTCGTAGAACATGAACGGGGTCATGAAGTAGATTCCGTTGAAATGCTTCATCGCCACATCCAGCAGCTCCTTGGCGATGGCTACGCCCTCTTGGCGCCCGCTCTCGCCCTCAAGCCCCTTCATTCGTTCCCGCACCTCGTCCGAGAGATGAATGCCCGGCACTTCGTTATGAAGATATTCCGCATTCCGCCCGCTGGCCAGCGGCATGATGCCGAGGAAGACCGGCACATTCAAATGCTTCGTCCCCTCCGCAATCCGTTCGATCAAGGTGGCGTCATATACCGGCTGCGTCATAATATAATCCGCCCCGGCTTCAATCTTGCGCTCCAGGCGCTCGATCGCCTTGTTCAGATGCTTCACGTTCGGGTTGAACGCCGCCCCGACGACGAAATTCGCGCGCTGCTTCAGCGCCTTGCCCGAGAAAGCAAGCCCCGCATTCAACTGCTTAATCATGCGGATAATCTCGAAAGAGGTCAGATCATAGACCGAGCTCGAGTCCGGCAAATCGCCGAAGCGGGCCGGATCCCCCGTGACCGCGAGCACATGATCGATGCCGAGCGCATCCAGGCCCATCATATGGGACTGCGTACCGATCAGGTTGCGATCCCGGCAGGCGATATGGATGAGCGGCCGGATGCCGACCTTGTCGAGCGCCAAATAACCGAGCGCCATGTTGCTCATTCGGGTGACGGCAAGCGAGTTGTCCGCCAGCGTCAGGGCATCGGCCCCCGCATCCTTCAACGCCTGCGCGCCCAGCATGAACTTCGCGATGTCCAGATCGCGCGGCGGATCCAGTTCCACGATGACGGTATGGCGTTCACGGACCATATCGACAAGCGACGGCCCGCGTTCCGCCGTCCCCTGCCCGGATACCGGCCCGGCGCCGCGCTCTCCGATCTCGAGCGGCGGGGCGGCCTGGGCCTGCGCCTCCTCCTCGGCAAGCGTAGGAAGGGCCGGAGCCTTCACGCCCGCCAGGGCTTGCGCTATCGCCCGGATATGCTCCGGCGTCGTCCCGCAGCAGCCTCCGATCATGCGCGCGCCCAATTCGGCGAAGCGCACGGCGCTCTCTGCCATATAGTCGGCCGTGGCCACGAAGTTGTATCTTCCGTCCACATAATCCGGCAGACCGGCGTTCGGGAAAGCCGACATCGGCAGCGCCAGCCGGCCGGTGACCTCTTCCATCGCCCTCATCAGGCCGTTCGGCCCCATGCGGCAGTTCAACCCGACGACGTCAGCGCCCTCCTCGCGCAGCAGGCGGAACGCATCCAGGAGGCGAAGTCCGTCCTTCGTCCGGTTCGATTCCTCGACCGCGAATTGGCAGATGATCGGAATGCGGTCGTCCAGGGCGCGCACAATTTGAAGCGCAAGCTTCATTTCCTCCATATCATAGAACGTCTCGAACATAATCCCGTCGACGCCCTCTTCCAGCAAGGCTGACAGCTGCTCGGTATAGCCGCGCTTGACCTGCTCGGTCTCGATATTTTCCCGCTTGCCGGCCCGGATCGAGCCCAGCGCCCCGACCACATAGGCCTGGCCTGCCGCGGCCTCGCGCGCCAGCCGGGCGGCGGCGCGGTTAATCTCCTTCACCTGCTTCTCCAGCCCATGCTTCGACAGCTTCTCGCGATTCGCCGTAAATGTATTCGTCTCCAGGAGCCGGGCGCCTGCGCTCACGTATTCCCGGTGTATGTCCCGGATCCGTTCCGGTTCGCTGATGTTGAGCGATTCATAGGAGATCCCAACCGGGTAGCCCAATTGATATAAATAGGTGCCCATGGCCCCGTCACCGACAATAATTTCCCCTTGCAGCACTTGTCGCAAGTCCTTCATCCCGTCTCCACCCTTCTCCCAATCTTCTCTGTCTGCGTCATCTACCCCATTTTATCAAGAAACGGCTCTTCTTGAAATAAAAGACGCTCCGACGGGAGCGTCTTCAGTGCATCGGTGCAGTTTACAGCTTATGCGCCCGGACCAGATGCCGGCACGGCGGCCGCGGGGCGCCTCCGGTCAATTTCCTACCATCATACCGCAAATTGAATAAAAATACTACGTTTATGCCGCATGACGCTTCGGATAAGCGGGTCTGCCGCCGGAAGGCTTCTTCTTCTGGCCGCTCATCACCGAGCCGATGCCGAGCAGGAAGGTCGGTATCCCGGCCATGACGAAGGTAATCGCCCAATCCCGGAAGCCGAGCGGAACCGTCTTGAATATCGGCTGAAGCGGTTCGATGTACAGCACCCCGAGCAGCAGAATCAAGGAAGAGATCACCGCAAGCACCAGATATTTATTTTGGAACAGGTTGCGATGGAAAATCGACCGCGAGCTACGGCAATCGAAGACGTGAATCAACTGGGCGAGCACCAAGGTGGAGAAGGCGACCGTCTGCGCCTTCGTCAGCTGCTCGGCGCTGCCGGGATCGACCTGCAGCGTCAGCCAGAACGCGATCAGCGTGCAGACGCCGATGAGAATCCCGCGGCTTACGATTTTCCAGCCCAGACGGCGAGCGAAGATGTTCTCCTTCGCGGAGCGCGGCCGATGCTCCATCAGATCCTTCTCCGGCTGATCGACGCCGAGCGCCATCGCCGGGAGCCCGTCGGTCACGAGATTGACCCACAGAATCTGAATCGGCACGAGCGGCAGCGGCAGCCCCATCATCATCGCCAGGAACATGACCAGAATCTCGCCTACATTGGAAGCGAGCAGGTAGCGGATGAACTTGCGGATGTTCTCATAAATGCCGCGCCCTTCCTCGATGGCGGCGACGATGGTGGCGAAATTGTCATCGCTCAGAATAAGGGATGAAGCTTCCTTCGACACATCCGTGCCCGCCACGCCCATCGCGATGCCGATATCCGCGGCCTTGATCGCCGGCGCGTCGTTCACTCCGTCGCCGGTCATCGCGACCACATGGCCTTGGCGCTGCAATGATTTGACGATGCGCAGCTTATGCTCCGGCGACACGCGGGCATAGACATAGACATTATCGACGACTTTGTCCAGCGCTTCGTCATCCATCCCGGCGAGTTGAGCCCCGTTCACGCTCATGCCGCCCCGGGGAATGATCCCGAGCTGATTCGCGATCGCTTCGGCCGTCGTCTGATGATCCCCCGTAATCATCACGGTCTTGATGCCGGCGCGGCGGCACAGACTGATCGCTTCGCGGACTTCGCGGCGCGGCGGATCGATCATGCCGGCCAGTCCGACAAACACGAGCTGCGACTCCGCTTCCGCTTCATCATGTACCGTCTCATGCGGCTTCAGCTCCCGGTACGCCAAGCCGAGCACGCGCAAGGCTTGCTTCGCCATCCCTTCGTTCTCCGCCAGCACCTTCTGCTTCAGCGTGCCCGTGAACGGCACCACCTTGCCGTCCCACAGCATATATTTGCAGCGATCCAGGAGCACATCCGGCGCGCCCTTGGTCAAGATATGGCGTCCTCCCTGATGCGTGACGACGACCGACATCCGCTTGCGCTCGGAATCGAACGGGTACTCCTGCGTCCGTTCGTACATGCCTTGCAGCGCTCTCGGCGTCATGCCCAGCTTGGCCGCGAGGACGAGCAGCGCTCCTTCCGTCGGATCGCCCGTCACGTCCCAGACGGCCTTCAGGTCTTGCGGCTCGGCCGCTTTGTCTCCCTTGCGCCCCCCTCTCGCCGCTCGCATCTCCTCCGGGTAAGTTTCCGTCAAGCTTGCATTGTTGCAGAGCGCGCTGATCTGGAGGAAGCGGCGCAGTTCCTGATCATGCTTGAGCTCGATCGGCTTCCCCTGCTCGCACACTTGGCCGTGCGGCTCGAAGCCTTCTCCGGTCACCTCCAGCAGCCGTCCGCCAAGCCACATCCGGGTCACCGTCATTTTGTTCTGCGTCAGCGTCCCGGTCTTGTCCGAGCATATGACGGAGGCGCAGCCCAGCGTCTCCACCGAAGGCAGCTTGCGCACGATCGCTTTGCGCTTGATCATGCGCTGGACCCCCAGCGACAGCGCAATCGTCACGATGGCCGGCAGTCCTTCCGGAATGGCGGCAACCGCCAGACTGACCCCGGCCAGGAACATGGCAAGGGCGGGCTGACCGTGCATGATGCCCGCGACGACGACCATGACGGTGAGGATGAGCGCGACGACGATGAGCATCTTGCCAAGCTGCTCCAGCCGATGCTGCAGCGGCGTATCCATCGTTTCTGTATTTTCGATCAGATGAGCGATCTTGCCCATCTCGGTATCCATTCCCGTGCGAATGACGACGCCTCTCGCGGTCCCCCGCGTAACCATCGTGCCCATGAAGCCGATATTTTTCTGATCTCCGAGGGGCAGCTCCGCTTCCGGGATCCGGTGATGATGCTTGCTGACCGGAACCGATTCGCCCGTCAGGGTCGATTCCTCGACATAGCAGCTGTTCGTCTCCACCCAGCGAATATCGGCCGGAACGCGATCACCGCTCTCCACCAGAACGATATCGCCGGGAACGAGCTGATTGGCAGGAATGTGGCTTACGGTGCCGGAGCGCATCACTTTCGCCGTCGGCGCGGAGAGCTGTTTCAAGGCCGACAGCGAACGCTCCGCCCGGAACTCCTGAATGAATCCGAGCACGCCGTTCAGCAAAATAATCGCGATAATCGTAATCGAGTCCAAATATTCGCCCAGCATGCCCGAGACGAGAGTCGCCCCCGCCAAAATGAGTACCATGAAGTCTTTGAATTGATTCAAAAATAACGTTATCGGCGAAACGCGCCGCCCTGCCGACAGCTCGTTGGATCCGTATCGCTCCCTTCTCGCTGCCGCTTCTTCCTCAGTCAAGCCTTGATCGGCGTGGACCCCCAACGTGTTCAGCAAGTCTTCGGCCGTTGACTGGTGCCACTTTAATTGATCCATTGGTACGTTCCCCTTTCCTCCCGTATGATGGCCCTCTTTGGCGGGACAATCCGACTCGTCCAAAGAAACGGTCTTCAGGGTAACTTTATTCGGACGAGTCGGAAAATATCCCAATGTGCACACGGAACTCTTAAGTTTTGTCCAAAAGTATGGCATCATAGGGAGATAAGGCAAATGAGCGGGAGACCGGCCCCGGACCCGCAGAATAGGAGCAATCAATATGGCATTGGATGGAATCGTTACCCGCGCCCTCGCGCATGAATTGCAGCAGACCATCGGCGCGCGCATTCATAAAATTTATCAGCCGACCGAGCATGACATCGTGCTCCATATCCGGACAGCGGGACGGAACCGCAAGCTGCTGCTGTCCGCGAACCCGACCTACCCGCGGGTGCATTTTACCGAAGAGAGCTTCACCAATCCGCCGGAACCGCCTATGTTCTGCATGCTTATGCGAAAATATTGCGAGAGCGGCATAATCGAACAGGTGGAGCAGATCGGCAGCGAGCGGATTCTGCACTTCCGCGTCCGCCAACGGGACGAACTGGGGGATGAGGCGATCAAAACGATCGTCGTGGAATTGACGGGACGCCACAGCAATCTCATTTTGCTTGATCCGGCGACCGGCGCCATCGTAGACGGAATTCACCATGTGACCCCGTCCATCAGCAGCTACCGCATCGTCATGCCTGGCTTCGCCTATACGGCTCCGCCGGAGCAGCATAAGGCCGATCCGCTCGGCACGGACGCGGAGCAGTTCCTCACATGGTGGGAGGAAGCCGCTGCGGAGGGCACCGCCGCAGAGCGCACCGCCGCAGATCAAGCCCCCGCGCCCTTGGACAAATCCGGGGCGAGCCGCGGTCTCCCGGCCAAGCAGGCGGCCAAGTGGCTCGTAAGCCGCTTCTCCGGGCTCAGCCCCCGGCTCGCGGAGGAGATGGCCTACCGCGCGGGCGCGAGCCAGGCGGAAGCGAACGCGGATGGGCTTCTTGACGGTCCGGCGCTGTGGGAGACCTTCTCCCGCATGATGGAACAGGTGCGGGTTCATCGCTATGAGCCGACGCTCGTCGAGGATGAAGCCGGCAAATCGTATTTTTCGGCGCTGCCGATTACGCATATTGAGGGTGCACGCACTCAATATGAGACTATGAGCGGCTGCATGGAGGCCTTCTATGGCGACAAGGCCGAACGGGACATGATCAAGCAGCGCGTGGGCGACTTGGCCCGCTTCCTCCAGCAGGAGCACGGCAAGAACGCGAAAAAACTGGAGAAACTGCAAGCGACATTGGAGGAAGCGAAGGATGCGGACCGCTACCGGGTGATGGGCGAGCTGCTGTTCGCCTCTCTCCATATGCTTCGCAAGGGAGACGCTTCGGTCGAGCTTCCGAATTACTATGATGAGGATGGAGGCATGATCACGATCCCGCTTGACCCGCTGCTCTCGCCTTCCGATAACGCCCAGCGCTATTTTAAGAAATACAACAAGGCGAAGAATAGCATTGCCGTCGTGCAGGAGCAGATGAGCGCGGCCGAGGAAGAGAACCGGTACTTCGAGATGCTGCTGCATCAGCTTGCGGGAGCCAACCTGCAGGACGCGCAGGAGATTCGGGAGGAGCTTGTCCAGGAAGGCTATTTGCGCGATCGGGAACGGAAGGGCAAGCGGAAGAAAAAAGACGGGCGGCCGACGGTGTACTGCTACACCTCCTCCGAGGGCATACCGATCTATGTGGGCAAGAACAACTTGCAAAATGAGTATGTCACCAACAGGCTGGCCCAGCCGAACGACACGTGGCTCCACACGAAGGACATTCCCGGCTCGCATGTCGTCATCCGGAGCGAGCGCTTCGGGGACGCCACTCTGGAGGAAGCGGCCCAGTTGGCGGCCTATTTCAGCCAGGGCAAGCATTCCAGCCTCGTCCCCGTCGACTATACGCTGATCCGTCATGTCCGGAAGCCGAACGGGGCGAAGCCGGGCTTCGTCATCTACGAGCGGCAGAAGACGCTGTTCATTACGCCGGACGCGGACCGGGTCGGACAGCTTCCGGTCACCGTCAAGACGAGCGGCTAAGCGACACAGCAAGACGCCTGGAGGACGGAACCGTTCGGTTCCTTCATTCCAGGCGTTTTGTTTGTTCCCGTTCATGTCTGCTTGCGGCTCCGTAGCCGTTCCCGTTCATCCCTGTGTTGCGGCTCCGTAGCCGTTCCCGTTCATCTCTATGTTGCAGCCCCGCATCTGTCCCGTTTTCGGAAGAAAACGCCCCCCTCCGGGACGATGATACTGTCAATCCCGAGCATGTCTGGATCAAGTCTGACGCAAGTGTGGAGCATGTCCGGAGCATGGTTGGAGCATGTCCGGAGCGTGGTTGGGGCATGTCCGGAGGCATGGTTGGAGCATGTCCGGAGCGTGGTTGGAGCATGTCCGGAGTACGGTTGGAGCATGTCCGGAGTACGGTTGAGCATGTCCGGAGTACGGTTGAGCATGTCCGGAGTACGGTTGGAGCATGTCCGGAACAGTGTGCGCGATCGGTACAGATGCGGAAGGTGTCTCTCCGGGGGCGCGTCCAGCCCAGGTAGGGAATGTATGCTCCCGGAACTCGTCCAGTTCAGAGGCGGCACATTATATTTCCGAGGGAGTCTCGTTAATAGAAGCGGCGGCGGAAGTAGAAATCCTGCAAAATTACATCATTTCAGAACACTGCACATGCACGGCGAACGATTCCTGCAAAACTGCATCTTTTTCCCCTCTCAACCACGCGTTCCGTGCTCATTAGCCGCAGGTTCCTGCACTTTTGCAGGATTTTTCGCTAAATGGGCCGTTCCCCTTGAAAAATACTGCACTTTTGCAGGATTGCCCCCTCCCCCGGGGCCGACCGCCTCGTATGCCCGCTCTCCAGGGGAGAACGGGCATCTGCCGCGGGTCAATCCCGCCCGCTTCGCTCCCGCAAGCGCCGGACGGTGTCCAGCCCGACGCGCCGGCCGCCCAGCGCGCCGTGGAACACCTTCCCCTGCCGCGAACCATGGAAGTCCGAGCCGGCGGTCGCGAGCAGGCCGTGCCGCTCCGCCAACTGCGCATACCGCTCCGCATCCGCAGCCGAATGATCCGAATGCCATGCTTCAACCCCGTCCCATGGCGATTCATCAAGCAGACGCGCGACCAGCTTGTCATTGCCGTAAATCCCCGGATGGGCGAGCACCGCGGCGCCTCCCGCTTCCTTAATCCAGCGCACGGCCTCCCCAGGCCGGATGCGGGGCGGATTGACGTATGCCGCCCCGCCGGCGCCGATGTAACGCTCGAACGCCTCCTGCATATCGCGCACCGCGCCGCGGCGGACGAGGGCGTCCGCGATATGCGGGCGGCCCACCGTCTCGCCCGGCGACAGCGGACGGCGGAGACCGGACAGAACCTCCTCCATCGTCAGCGGAATGCCCAGCTCATTCAGCTTGGCGATCAGCATCTCGTTCCGTCGGTCCCGGACCGCGCGAAGCTCGCTTAACCGCTGCAGGAACCGCTCGTCCTCGACCCGCACGAAATAGCCGAGCACATGAATATCGATGCCCTCCTCAACCGTGCTGATCTCGACCCCGGGCACAATCTCGATGCCCCAGCGCCGGCCGGCGGCAAGCGCCTCTCCGATGCCGGCCACCGTGTCATGATCGGTAATGGCCAGCGCTTCCAGCCCGGCCTCCTTCGCCAAGCGGACATTCTCTTCCGGCCGGGTCATTCCGTCGGAAGCTTCCGTATGGGTGTGCAGATCCGCTCCCCCGGTCCGGACCGGAGAACCGCCGGCGCCTTCCAGCACAGCCAGTCTCGGCTGCTCCGGATCCGCCGAAGCGGAGGTAACATGTTGTGTATCGGTCATGGCAACCACTCCTTTTCTTGTCGGGTACGCAAATAGGTCATAAAAGTCGTGGCCGGCAGCGACAGCAGCCCGGCTTGGGCATGCACCGCATAGAACTGCCGCTTGATGCGAAGCGACTCGATGCGGAGCACATGGACAAGGCCCAGCGCCTGTTCGTGGCGGACGACGGACGGCGATAGCATCGTAATGCCGATGCCCGCCTCCACGGCCGATTTGACCGCGCCGGTGCTGCCCAGCTCCATGACGACCCGCAGCTTGGCGGGATCGGCACCGCACGCGCGAAGCGCCTCCTCCATCACGATCCGGGTTCCCGAGCCGGTCTCGCGCAGCACGAACGGATACTGCATCAGATCCTCCAGCCGAACCTTCTCCGCCTTCGTAAGCGGATGATCGCGCGGGGTAATGAGCATAAGCTCGTCTTCCATCACCGCCTCGACATGGATATCCGTCTCCGTCACCGGAGCCTCGACGAGACCGAGATGCAGCTGCTGCGAACGGACGCCGGCCACAATCTGGGACGTATTCATTATTTGAAGCTGGATATCCAGCTGCGGGTGCTGCTTCGCGAACGTCCCAAGCAGATGAGGCAGCGCATATTCCCCAATCGTCAGACTGGCGGCCAGCTTCAACCTGCCCTGCAGATCAAGCGTATAGTTGGACATCATCTCTTCCGTCTCGCGGACGAGATCGAGACAACGCTTCGCATAGGGCAGCAGCTTCTGCCCGGCCTCGGACAGATTGAGCTTCTTCGTCGAGCGGTGCAGCAGCTTCGTGCCGAAATATTCCTCAAGCGCCTGAATCTGCATCGTCACCGCAGGCTGGGTCATATGCAGCGTCTGGGCTGCCGCGGAGAAGCTCCCTCTCGTGGCGACCGTATAGAAAATATGAAGCTGATGGAAACTCAACCCCATGCATCCTTCATCCTCTCCCATGAACTCTCACCCTCATTATACTCCAACGGGAGCGAACATTAGAAAGGCTGCCCGCGAAGACCGCTCCGGGGCGGGCGACAGCCCGGAGAGGCCTGGGACAAGCGGGGCGGGGCAGGCGGCTGCCCCGCGGAGGGGGCGGCTGCCCAGCAGGAGCGGCTTGAGCCGAAGCGGTGCCGACCGTCGTTCCCGCCCACACCGTACCGCAACAATAAAATGACCGTCCCCGGCAGGGACGGCCTCCTATGGAATGGCGTATGTTATACAGAGCTGCCTGTGCGGCGCGCTTCGGAAGCGCTCCCGCTACTTGCGCTTGCGGCTGTTCTTCACGAGCGTCATGCGGCGGGAATGACGGAGCCAGGAGTAGTACGTCTTCAAATCCCGCAGTTCCATCGTCTCCGACATTTTGCCTAGAAACGTAACGACAATCATCTTCATCATCGGCTCTCCCGCCAGATCGAAATCCCGATCGGAAGGAGTAAATTCCGCCACCACGACCAGGTCCCCGTCAATCAGAAACACATCCTGCTCGTTGCGATAGTAAGGAGCGATCCGTTCCTGCTTCAGACAATCCCACATAAACGCGGCGATCGATTCGGTATCGGCATCTGTCTTGGCAATCCGATCTACCCAGCGGGATCTGGCATGATGGGTGATGACGATATCAGCCACCTTGTTATCCCCTAACAAGACATAAAAAGGTTCGTACGTGCTCCATCGTTCCATGACTTTATCTCTCACTGGTACCACTCTCCACCACGTTAGGTCTTTTTGTCTATGTATATTTACCCAATATATTACATCAAGCGGAACCCGTTCTCAAGTTCACCACGGGCTTTCCAGGCCGGTTTTAACACAACATTAACAAAGTGTTCCAAAAAAGACACATTCTCCAACCTTTTCAAGGACCGTTTCCACTTTTATTCTGCGAATCAGCCCTTCCCGGACGAGTCTGGCGAGCGATCTTGACCGGATGAAGCGCCTGCCGCAACAGACCGGCTGCTGACCAAGAGCTGACCAAGAGCAGTCCGGCAACAGACCGGCTGCAATCCGACCCCAGTCCAGCAGCAGTCCGGCAACAGACCGGCCGCAGACGGACACCCTCCCGAACGGAGTCCGGAGCGGCGCGGTACGTTCGGTAACAAAAAGACCTATTCCGATAGTAGGAATAGGTCGGTGTAGTCGGTATGCAAGCTCTCACATTCCGAAATATTGGGTCTTGTCTTGGGTCTCCCCGCTATATTCCGTCTTGATTTCGTTCCGGTACGAGCGTTCGATTTTTTTGACGTAATTCAAGCGGCGAATGTTCTTCATCGTATCCTCCGCCCGATCCGCGTTGACATACAGGACGGCATAGTGCATTTTGCGCGAAATATAATGGAGCGTTCCGTATTTGTCCAAATTCCGGGCCGCCTTCACATCGGTGACCCATATAATATATCCCGTTCGTTCAGGAAACATAATTCTCCTCGCTTTCCCCCGAATGAAGGCTGGCTAAGAGCAGCTGCTGCAGCCGCCACTGCATCCTCCGCTTCCGCAGCCTTTTGACGGCAGCGGGTCGTTGCCGGGTACTTTGATGGTATCGGAGACCGCATGGGCAATCACCTCTGACAGTCCATGAAGCAGCTCGTCCAGCGCTTGCTCCGCCTGCTTGAAGCGGGCCACCTCGTCAATCGCGTCCAGTTGCGCCTGCACGGCCATCACTTCATCCTTCGCCCGGTGATAATCCGGATGGAAATGTCCGAAGCGCTCCGTCTCCTCGAACAGCTCCTTCTTGCGAGCGAATTCGCGGACGAGGCGCTTGACCTCCGCGTTCTGCTCCATACGTTCTTTCCAATATAGATATTCGGCTACTTCCGCCGACTGGTTAATCATATCGCCCAATTGGTAAGCGTTCGTGAGCAGAACGGCCATGTCGACAACGGATTCATACTGTCCTACTGACATGTTATCACGCTCAATTCTATCTAAAATTACCGGCTTGATCCAGGGCAACCTGAGGGAAGCACCAGCCGCTGCCGTTCCCAATCGGCCGGGGACCATGTCTTCAGCTCTGCCGCGTCTCCCTCGCCGGCATCATAAGCCTCCAACAGCCACGCTTCCTTCTCTCCGTCCCGGATACGAACGGGAATCAGCGTGGCGCACTGCCCCGCCTGCTCCACCTCGATGGGGGTCGAGAGCCGAATGGCCGTCGACACCAAATCCTTCTGTGTGGACGCGTGATAGGAACGCAGCGATCTTGTCCATTGGCCGGGCACCTCCCGATAAGGCGCCGCCATTTCTTCACCAAGCAGCGGTTCGGTTTCCATTTCATAATACTGCAACGGAGAAGGACTGTAAACCATTGCTTTCTCCGCCTCCTCCGAAGACACGCCCAAATCGGCGGAAGCCTCCTCCCACACCGAGATCATGGAACCCGACTCCTCCTGCCCGCCCCATTGGCGGAGAGGCGCGATTCCCGCCTTGTCCAGCGTCTTCCCTAGATCGCGGGCACGCTCCCGATCGACGATGAAGTCCCGGTCCCCGATCGGCTCGATTCCGGCCATGCCGGAAGGTTCCCGGAGCAGAGCTTCCTTCACTTCCGCCGCGGCGGCGCCGTCCTCGCAGCGAAGAAGCATCACTTCGGCGAAGCGGACGCGGCCGTATTGCATGCTCCACAGCTCCATTGCGTCCTGAATATTTTCGGGCACGCCCGTCCAGGCATGCGCCTCCATGAAGCGCAAGACGGACGCCATCGTCCGGCCATGCTCCACCCCTTGCTCAAAAGAGGCTTTAGTCAACCGGTACACATCCATCTGATCGGTGCGGACGCATTCCGCAATCGCTTCCAGCTCCCATCGGAGATAGAACGGGGCCGCGGCGGGAAGCAAGATTTCGAAGTCCGGTTGAATGAAAAATCCCGCCCCCTCCGCCGCATCCTGTTCCGCGAGCCGGTAAGCCAACTCCCCTTCCCCCTGCTCCGGCAGAGCCAGATGACAGAAGCCGAGCGCGTGGAAGGTCCGCAGCCAGCCGCGCAGCTGGCGCTCCGCCCGGTCCATCTCGCCTAGCAGGCCGAGGCGGCTCAGCCGCGCAATGATCTCCCGCTCGCCATGCCATGCTCCGTCCGCTCCGAGCAGGCGCACCGCCAGCACGAGATGGCGCAGCTGCGCATCCGCAGGCAAATAATGCTCCTCCACCACGGACATCACCGCCTCGCTCCAGACAGACGGAGGAAGCCGCAGCCACCTGGCCAGCACCGGCTCGTTGACCGCATACCGGTTCGCCTCCTTCTTCAGCAGCCCGAAGCGCAGCGCGATATCGATGACCAGGGCTAGCGGGAGCGGCAGCGCCTCGGCGAACGGATACTGCGCTCCCATATCATTCGGAAGCTCCGCGGCCGCCCACGGGTTGAGCGCCGACAACCGGGTGACGGCCCGCTTGTGGAGCGTTCCCTTCGCTGTCAGCGGCAGCCCTTCCTTCGCCGCGAAGGCAAGCAGGGAGAACAGGCCGAAGACGATGCCGCGTCCGGCCTCGGAGAGATAGCCTTCCGGTTCCGGCCCCGCGTTCCCTTCCTCGGGCTTCCGCCGTTCAGAGCGGCTGCCTTCCTGATGAAGCTGTTCGTCCAGCAGGCATCCCAGCAGTTGAACGTATATATCCGACGGCAGGAAGAGCAGGCGCTCGCCCCACGCCCGCTTGACGCTGGCCACGAAGCCGAGTTCGGCGAGCGGGTCGCAAGCGGCCAGCAGCGCCGCTCCGGCTGCCTGCGGCCCATGCCAGCTCAGCAGCTTGTCTACCGTGAACGGGAGAGGGCCGGACTGCTTCAACATGACCGCCAGCGGAACCCGCAGCGTCGGCGCAAGCGACCCGAATTCCTCCCGAATCGCTTCCGGCCGCTGCGCATAACGCTCCCAGCAGCGGCGGGGAGCCGAGGCTTCATCCGGTTCCGTCCGCTTCAACAGCTGATTCGTGTTCAAGGTTCTCTTCTCCCTCCTCGATAAGATAGCGGTAGCCCTGCTCCACCAGGAACAGCTGCCGCTTGAGCGCGTAATCCCGCTCCTTGGTGGCTTCGCTGACCACCGTATAGAAGTAAGCCATCCGGCCGTCCTTCTTCGGCCGCAGCAGCCTGCCGAGCCGCTGCGCTTCTTCCTGCCGGGAGCCGTAGCTGCCGGATACTTGAATCGCTACGGTCGCGTCCGGCAGATCGACGGCGAAGTTCGCCACCTTCGATACGATAAGCACCGGCAGATCGCCCCGCTTGAACGCCTCATACAGCCGCTGCCGCTCGGCCTGAGGCGTCTGCCCGGTCAGGACCGGCGCCTGCAAGGCCGCGGCCAATGTGTCAAGCTGGGACAAGTACTGCCCGATCACCAGCGTCGGCACGCCCGGGTGGCGCGCGATGAGCTGCCGGACGACCGGAACTTTGGCCCCGTTCTCCGCCGCAATGCGCGCCCGTTCCCGCAATCCGGACTGCTGATAAGCGATGCGGGTCGCCGCCGGAAGCGGAACCCTTACCTCCGTGCAGGTCACCTGGGCAATCCAGCCGGCCTCCTCGAGCTGTCTCCATGGCAGCTCGAACCGCTTCGGCCCGATGAGAGAGAACACGTCCCGTTCGCAGCCGTCCTCGCGGATGAGCGTCGCGGTCAGGCCGAGGCGCCGCGTCGCCTGCAGATCCGCGGTCGTGCGGAACACCGGCGCCGGCAGCAGATGGACCTCGTCGTAAATGATGAGGCCCCAATCGCGCTCATGGAACAGACGCATATGGCTCCATTCGCCCTCCTTATGCTGGCGGTAGGTCATCATCTGATAGGTGGAGATCGTCACGGGTCGCACCTGCTTGTCGGCCCCCGTATACTCGCCCACATGCTCTCTCTTCAAGGTGGTCCGCTTCAGCAGTTCTTCCTTCCACTGCTTGACCGACGTCGCATTCGAGGTGAGAATGAGCGTCTCGCTCTGCAGCGCCGTCATCGCCGCCAGGCCGACGATCGTCTTGCCCGCCCCGCAGGGCAGCACGATGACGCCATCGCCGGCCGCCCGCGTCCCCGACCCGATGAACGCGGCGACCGCCTCTTGCTGGTAGGGGCGAAGGGCGAAGGCGGGACTCTCTTCCAGACGGAATGAGAGCGGCTCTCCATCGCGGAAGCCCAACTGGTCGATAACAGGATAGCCCGCTCGCGCTAGGGCCCGCTTCAGCCGTCCGCGGTGGCGGGCATGGACAAGCACCCGGCCCTGCTGCGGCCGGCCTGAGAACAGCGTGCCGACTTCCGCATCGTGCATGAATCGTTCGAGCGTCTTTTCATCCTCGGAGCGAAGGGTGAAGTGCGTCTCTTTCTCCTCCCCTTCCAGAATGAACAGGCCGTACCTTCCCATCCACATCTCGATTTCCTGCTTCACCTTGATGGGCGTCGGATAGGTCGCGTACCGATCCAGCGTCTCCGCGACCGACTGGGCCGTGGCGCCATTCGCGGCCGCGTTCCACAGTGTGATCGGCGTCATCCGGAACGTATGGATGCCTGCCGGGTTCTTGATCAATTCGGCGAACCGCTGCACGGCCGCCCGAATCTCCGGATAGTCCGGGCTCCGCTCGTTCACCAGCACCGTGCAATCCTGTTGTACCACCATTTGAAAAGCTGCCTGAGCCAATCCTCTATCCCCTTTCCTGTCCTGCAACGCAAAAAAGTTCATCCGTCTCGGAAGAGAGGATGAACTTGCGCCGCCCAGCCTTGCCTAATGCGTATACGGCGATTGTTCGGAAATCTCGCTTAACGCCTCTCCCGCTTCATCCGCGAAATGCACGTGTACGGCAAGATCCCCGAGCGATACGATACCGACCAGTTTGCCGTCCTGCACGACCGGCAGACGACGCACTTGGTGGTCGGCCATCAATTCCGCCGTCTCATCGATGGTAGCCTCCGGACCCACGGATATCACTTCTTCCGTCATCACATCACGGACGGAAGTGGAGCCAGGGTGCTTCTCGGCCATCGCGCGAATGACGAGATCCCGGTCGGTAACGACACCGATGAGGCGTTCGCCGTCTACGATCGGAATGAATCCGGTGTCATGCTGCTTCATCTTGACTGCGGCTTCATAAATATTATCCTGCGCCGTGCAGGTGACGATGGAATCCGTCATAATGTTCTCGATGTTTGGCATAATCATCCTCCTGTTCAACCATTAGGATAACCGTTATGCCTCTGAATTATGCCGATTTACGGATTCCTGAGCGCGTCGCAGGCCAGCCCCGCCAACAGCTCGCCAGCCGTCAGCATCGCCGGCTCGTCGATGTCGAAGCGCGGATGATGATGCGGATAGCTGGACGCCTCTCCATTGCCGGCCCCGACCAGCACGAAGCAGCCCGGAACTTCCTTCATATAGTAGGCGAAGTCCTCGGCCGGCATCAGCATATCCGCCTCCTGCACGCGCTCCGCCCCGAAGCAGCCTGCCGCGACGCGGCGCACCCGCTCCGCCTCGCTCTCATGATTGACCAGCGCCGGATAACCGACGCGGTATTCCAGTTCATATTCCGCGCCATGCATCGCGCACGTATGCTGAAGGATCGTCTCGAACCGATCGCGAAGCAGCTTCCGGACCGCCGGATCGAAAGAGCGTATCGTGCCTTTCAATACCGCGCGGTCGGCGATGACATTTTGGGTCGAACCGGCCTGCAGCGCCCCGACGGACACGACGGCCGGCTGCAGCGGCGACACGGTCCGGCTGACGATCGTCTGCCATTGCTGTACGAGCTGGGCGCCGATGACGACCGCATCCGTGCACAGATGCGGCATGCCGCCGTGGCCGCCCCGGCCGTATACCGTCAGGAAGAAGTCATCCACCGCCGCCATCATCGGCCCCGGCCGCACCGCCACGATGCCGGAAGGGATGGGGGTCCACAGGTGGACGCCATACATCCGATCGACGCCCTGCAGCGCCCCTTCCTTAATCATCGCTTGGGCACCGCCGGGACTGACCTCCTCCGCCGGCTGAAATATAAACCGCACTTCCCCGCTCCAGCCTTCGCGGTGCTCCGCCAACGCCCGGGCGACGGACAGCAGCGTCGCCGTATGCGCGTCATGGCCGCACGCATGCATGACGCCCGGCACGGTCGACGCGTATTCGCATATCTTCTCGTCCTGGATCGGCAAGGCGTCCATGTCGGCGCGCAAGGCGACAACCGGACCGGCGCCGTTCCTCAGACGGCCGACCACGCCATGTCCGCCCACGCCGGCCGCTACCTCCAGGCCGAACGATTCGAGCTTCTCCTTGACGAACAGAGCTGTCCGCCTTTCCTCATAAGACACTTCGGGATGCCGGTGCAAATGCCGCCGCCAAGCGACAGTCTCCTCAAAGCGGGAGGCCAATGCGGCCTTCCACACCGGTGCGGTCGTATTGATCATAAGCCATTCCCCTTATCACTCATGATAGGATTCCGATTTCCTTCTCCATTGTGAACGTTTTCTATATTGTACCATAAAAGCGGGGACTACGAGGCCTCTTTTGCTCCGATTCAAGCCTTCCGGATCATCCGTTGCCCCCTTTGCCTCAATTTTGAACAATCCGCTCCTTCGCGGCAAGCGATGTCTTGCGCAAGCCTGGGAAACATACTATCATGAGAAAGAGGTAACCGATTGCACATAATGAAGATGAATAGGAACGATATGAAGGAGGAATAGATGCATGATTATTGAGAACAGCGGCCTCATCGGCCTCGAATCGGATCTGGCCTACCTGGATGAGGTAACGGAGAATCTCGGTTTTATCCGCTGGCAGTGGGAATATTACCGGGCTACATACGATTTGAAAATTGAAGATAAAAAGAACGGCGAAGACTATTTTCTGCGCATCAATACCCGCGTGAAGGAAGGGAAACTGGAGAAGCCCGATACAATCCTCGCCATCGAGGCGGTATATATGGGGCGCGCTTCCTTCCCGCATGGACTGGATTACGACTCAGCGATTCCGCAGCCGATCGTGAACAATGCCACCCAGAAGCTGAATGAGCTGAAGCAAGCGCTTCTTAGCGCCTAAAGGTACGTTCCCTTGAACAGACCGCACAGACCCAATCAATCGAAGAACCCGCCAAACACGGGCAAGGGATCGCCTGATTTTATTTTGCTGGTGCTGACCCTGCTGCTTGTCGGGTTCGGCGTCGTGATGGTATTCAGTTCAAGCTCAAGTCTGGCTGCCGTATCCTCGAGGTATGATTATGATTCTTTCTACTTCGCCAAGCGGCAGCTGATGTGGGCTGGGTTAGGCTTCGTGGCTATGCTCTTCGCCATGAACATCCGTTATACGGCCTACAAAATACTGTTCATTCCGTTATTCATAGTCACTGTCCTCATGCTTCTTATCGTCCCGTTCACGGCGGAGGATGTGAACGGAGCGCGAAGCTGGTTCTATATCGGGGGCCTCGGCATTCAGCCTACCGAATTGGCGAAGATCGCGGTCGTGCTGTATTTGTCGGCCTTGATCGCCAAGAAGGGGGAGAAATTCCGCGACTTCCGCACCGGGCTGTTCCCGGTCATGATCATTGTCGGGTTCGTCGTCGGCCTGATTATGCTCCAGCCCGATATGGGCGGCGCGATGATACTGACGGCGTGCGCCGGGGTTATCGTCATTGCCGGAGGAGCGAACCTGAAGCATATTATGAATTGCCTGCTCGTCGGCATCGTCGGCGTGCTCGTCGTGCTCGGATTGAGCATGCTGTTCATGCCGGACAAGCTGTCGGGCGGCTACAAGATGGCCCGGGTGCAGTCCTGGCTCGATCCGTTCCACGATTCGCAGGCGGCCAGCTACAACCTGCTTCATTCCTTGAAGGCGATCGCGCATGGCGGCTGGACGGGAGCGGGCTTCGGGCAGAGCATTCAGAAGCTGTTGTACCTGCCATATCCGTACAATGACTTTATCTTCGCGATCATCGCGGAGGAATTGGGCTTTATCGGAACCGTCATCTTTTTGCTCGTCTATATTTGCTTCATCTGGCGCGGTATCCTGATCGCGCTGCGCTGCCCGGATATTTACGGAACGCTCGTAAGCATAGGCATTGTCGGCATCATCGCCGTCCAGGCCTTCATCAATATCGGCGGCGTCACGCGGACGATTCCGATTACGGGAGTCACCCTGCCGTTCATTAGTTACGGAGGGTCTTCCCTGTTCATTACGATGGTCAGCGTCGGAATACTCCTCAGCGTCTCGCGGGAATACAACCGCGTGCAGCAGAAGAAGGAGACCGGTCAATCGCTCCCCCGCCGTTCCAACAAAAAAGACTACCGGCCGCTTCGGTCCGTGTAGTCTTTTTTGTTCCCATGCATGGATGCCCATACATTCCTAATGACTATTTGATGCGCGGCATTTCGTCCAATTCCTCATCCTTGAATGCGACGCCTTCCACTTTGACGTTGACTTCTACCACATTCAAGCCCGTCATGTTCTGCACCGCTTCCCGCACATTCATCTGCAGCTGGCGGCATACTTCCTGTATCGGCATTCCGTACATAATGATAACTCTCAAATCTATGGCCGCTTCCACTTGGCCCACTTCCACGGAGACACCCTTTTGCACGTTGCGGCCGCTCAAGCGCTTCGCCCATCCTTCGGACAGCCCTCCGGACATAGCGGCAACACCTGGAGTTTCCAGCGCAGCGAGACCTGCGATTGTGGCGACGACATCGTCCGATATGCGAATATTCCCTTCATGGGTATTCAGTTGCTCCTCTGCCATCGTCATCCTCCTTTCTCTCTTATCTTTATTGTACCGATCCCCAATCTTGAAAGCAAACACCTGATGACAAGCAACGACAGTAATTTTTGTTTACGATCTCGATGCGGTTGGTTATATTAAATATCGGATGATTTCACGTCATTATGAATTTTCTAGGGGTGATGTTTTGGGAAAACGGTTGTTCTTCATTATCCTCTGGCTGACCTTCCTCTTAAGTGCAGCCGGACATTACTTATCCTGGAACATGACGCTTCAATTCGCCCTGTCCGCCGTGGCGATCGTGTTCGTGGCCGGATTCCTTGGACGATCGACAGAGGCCGTCTCGCATTATGCGGGCCAGCGCCTGGGCGGGTTCCTGAATGCGACCTTCGGCAATGCGGCTGAACTCATCATCGCGATTTTCCTCGTGCGTGAAGGGCTGTTCGACATGGTCAAGGCGAGCCTGACCGGCGCCATCATCGGCAACCTCCTGCTTGTGCTCGGATTGAGCGTCCTTGTCGGAGGCATCAAGTATAAGGTGCAGACATTCAATGCGAACCTGGCCGGAATGAACGGCTCGCTGATGATACTGGCCGTGATCGCGCTGTTCGTGCCCGCCGCCTTCTTCACCACCCATTCCCTTAGCGAGAAGGGTACCGTTATCCTGAGCCTGGTCGTGGCCGGCATTCTCATCGCCGCTTATTTGCTCTGGCTTCTGTTCTCGATGGTCACGCATAAGGATCTGTTGACCGAAGAATCGGAGCGGTCGGAGGAACAGGCGGAAGAGGAGCCCCAATGGTCCAAAGGGAAGTCCGTGCTCTACCTCGTCATCTCCACGGTCATGGTTGCTTTTGTCAGCGAATGGCTTGTTGGGACGCTCGATACGTTCACGGCGCAATTCGGCCTGTCGGAGCTGTTCGTCGGAGCCTTCGTGATCGCCATTGTCGGCAATGCCGCAGAGCACAGCGCCGCCGTCATGATGGCCATGAAGAACAAGATCGGAGCCGCCGTGGAGATCGCGATCGGCAGCAGTCTGCAAATTGCGCTCTTTGTCGCTCCCGTGCTCGTCTTCGTGAGCGCGCTGTTCGGGCAGACGATGGACATCGTGTTCACGACGCTGGAGATGATCGCGATCGGGGTAGCGGTCTTCATCGCCAAATCTATCTCCCAGGACGGACGAACGAACTGGTATGAAGGCCTGCTGCTGCTCGCCGTCTACGTCATTCTGGGGGTATCCTTCTACCTTGTCTAAGCTGGGCAGCGGCGCCTGCACTCAAAAGGCCCGGGATACAACATCCCGGGCCTTCCCGTGTTCGCGGATACCGCCGTTCCGCGATAGGATTTATTGAGTAGCCTTATTCAACGCCTCATACAAGGTAGCCAGATTGCGTTCCAGCTTGCTGACGAGCTGCTTCCCAACGCTTTCCTCCACCAGTCCGGCTCGAACGGCGAAGTCAACCTGCCGAGAAAAACCGTACATCTGCGTATCCAATACTTCCTCATAGAGAGGGCAGTAACGCGTCGCCAAGTTCTCCATCTGGACCTGGATGAGTTTCTCTATTTGATGCGCATCCGCTTCTAGCAGAGTGAGCGCCCTGTCACTTAGCTGTTGCAACACATTCGACGAAGACATGCCTGGTTTCCCCCCTATGACTCGAAGTCACGATTGTTCTAACTCTAATATTAGACGATCATGCCGGGTAACACAAGATGCATGACGAACTTCTCTCATCCCGTAGCAGCCTGCGCAAGCGGCTGTATGTCAGGATAGATATAGAAAGAGCCGGAACATTCTGCTCCGGCTCTCGCTGCTATTCCGCTACAACGGATACGTCCAATCCATGCTTCTTGAATACTTCCGCCATCGCTGCCTTCGCCTCATCCGCATCCGGCCCGTGAACGTGAAGCTCGTACTTCTGGTTGCCCACCAAGGTCGTGAACAGGCCCAGAATGCTCTTAACATCAATGTATTTGTTGTCAGCTTGCAAGACTATCGAAGATCTGAACTTGTTCGCTGCTTGTGAGATTTCCACAATTGCCGTGTTATTGGACATCGAAATCCCTCCGTCATCAATTAGTTCGGTCGGTCTCCTTACGTTTCCATCATACCGTGAATGAGACGCTGGACGCAATAATAAATCCGCAAAAACATGCGGCAAATCAACGATTCCCCTTATTTGAGATGCTCCGGATTCAAGCACTCCAGCTCAGGGATGACAAATAGGCCGTCTTTGCGCACGAGAACATCGTCGAAGTACATTTCTCCTCCGCCGTATTCCGGACGCTGGATCAGCACCAGGTCCCAGTGTATCGAGGAACGGTTGCCGTTGTCCGCCGTCTCATAAGCTTGCCCCGGCGTAAAGTGAATGCTGCCCGCAATCTTCTCATCGAACAGCGTATCCTTCATCGGATGCAAAATGTACGGGTTGACGCCAATGGCGAACTCCCCGATGTGGCGCGCGCCTTCGTCCGAATTGAGAATATGGTTGATCCGGGCCGTATCATTGCTCGTCGCTTCCACAATTTTGCCGTTCTCGAACCGGAACGAGATATTCTCAAATGTGAAGCCGTTATAAATCGATGGCGTGTTGTAGGTCAACGTGCCATTGACGGAATCGCGGACCGGCGCGGTATAGACCTCGCCATCCGGAATATTGTTCTGTCCCGAGCATTTGACGGATCCGATGCCCCGAATCGAGAACGCCAGGTCTGTTCCCGGGCCGGTAAGGCGGACCTTGTCCGTGCGGTCCATCAGCGCCTTCAGCGACTCCATCGCCTTGTCCATCTTGGAGTAATCGAGATTGCATACATCGAAATAAAAATCTTCGAACGCTTCCGTCGACGTGTTCGCCAACTGGGCCATCGATGCGTTCGGATAACGAAGCACGACCCACTTCGTGCGCTTGACGCGCTCTTCCATATGTACCGGATGCGAATAAATAGCGTCATACAGCTTCATTTTGTCTTCCGGAACATCGGACATTTCGTTCGCGTTCTCCCCGGCGCGAATTCCGATATATCCCTGCATGTTCTGCATCCGGAGCAGATCATACTCCCGCCACGTCTTCATCTGTTCCTCAGACGCGTTCTTGATCAGCGAGCGCAGCACTTTCCGGTCCGTCAGCTGAACGAACGGGCGGCCGCCCCGCGCGGCGACTTCATCTACCAGCATCGTCACCAGCTCGCGCTCGGAGCCAATCATCTCAATCAGCACATTTTCACCTGGTTGCACGTTGATGGAATATCCAACCAAGTTCTGGGCCAGCTTCTGCAATCTTGGGTCTTTCATGTCACGTTCCTCCTCGGTCGGCCGATAAAATGATGAAACCTTACCCATTGTAACATGAGCGCTTATCGAAGTCAGCGCCGACTCTCGGTTGGCAGCCAGCGGATCGGCCGGAAGCCCTGAGACGCTCCGGATCACTTGTAAGAGAACCGCGTCTTCGTATGAACGGTCTCGCGGCGTTCCTTGCCGTTGTCATTGTAGCCGGCCGTGAACCAGCCTTCCAGGATGACAGGCAAGGAATGGCGCCGCTCCACCCAGACGACGTAACGTCCTGCGATGCTGGCGTCCTTCAGCTTCTGATCCAGGTCGGTCCGGCTGCGATCCACGATCGACTTCAGCTCCGCATCCAATTTGTTCCGTTCCTGCTCGCTCAGCGAACGGCGTATTTTCTGGTACGGCTCCGAAGGGATAATGATCCGCTTGTAGTCCTCCTCCAACTGGCTGATATAGATTCGCTTCGCATCCTCGTCGGACAATGTGACTTCCAGCGGAACGAGGTCTTTCCCTTCTTGCTCCGCTGTGTTCTCCTGACCGTTGCCCTTCGCCTTGACTTTCGTCTCCTGCTGAGGAAGAAAGGAGACCCGCTTGCGGGCGATTCGCTGCAATTGATCCATCTGCGCGACCGGATTCCATCGCTTGGCGGTCGTCCGCTGATCCATATCGGCGCCCAGCTTCATATGGACGCCCTTGTGCTGCTTCACCTCGCCTTCATACCGGAACTGCTTGGTCAGCAGCATGTCCTCGCCGACGCGGATCTCGGCCAAGCCTTCGAACCGCACTTGATCCTGGCCCCCGACTCCGCTCAGGGCGCGGTTCAGCATGTCATCGGGATTGGCGCTTACTCCGCACCCTTGCAGCAGAATGGCGAATCCGGCCACTGCGGACATCAAGGCGCGTCTTCGCCCCCGGCCTATCGTCCCGCCCATATCGATCCTCCCCTTCTTGTCGCAAGAAAATTTGCAAATGCCCCTAAAAAAAAGGAGGCGATTTACCGAAATAGAAAGAGATGGGCATGGATGGCCCATCTCTTCTATCGTCTCACGCTTGAATTGGGATTATTCATCGGGCAGCACCGTATGCTAGGTGCTGATGCGGATCTGATTGCGGCCGCTGTCCTTCGCTTCATAGAGCGCCATATCGGCTCGGTAGAACAGCGATTCGACACTGACCAAATCGTCCTGCCAGCTCCAGTCGGCAATGCCGCAGGAGACGGTGACCTGCGGTTCCGTCTCGTTGGCCACCCGGGTTCGAATCCGTTCCGCTATCCGGATCGTCTGGCTGATGCTGAGCTGCGGAAAATAGACCGCCAGCTCCTCGCCGCCCCAACGAGCCGCGATATCGGATTCGCGAATCGAACTCCGTATAATTTGACTGACCTGATTCAATATTTTATCGCCCACCTGATGGCCGTAGCGGTCATTGATTTGCTTGAAATAATCGATGTCCACGACGATAAGCGAACCGCAGAAGTCATTCTTCTGCTGGCGGTGAATCTGCTTGTCCAGGTAGTGGCGCGCATACAGCCCGGTCAGCTGATCTTTGTTGGCGAGATGCTTGACCCTGCTGTGGAGCGCCGCATTCGCAATCGCCAATCCGATGTGGGTCGCCAGCATCTGAAGCAGCTTGAAATTGTCGTACGTGAAGAATTGCTTGCGCCGATCGGCAAGCACGACGATGCCCACCATCTCCCCGCTGCCGAACAAAGGCGCGGCGATGACGGAATGATAATTCAGCTTCTCGAAAAACTGCATGGACGCGGGTACGTCCACCGCAATATCGGATACGATGACCGGCTCCTTTTCCAAATACATATGACCGAATAATCCTTCCTCGAAGGAAAGATACGCATCATCGAATTCGTCCATGTTGCAGGACACCACTTCATAGCACTGCCGCTCCTCGTTCAATTGAAGCAGCATGCAGAAGTCGGCCCGAAACACGCGCAGCAGCTCGTGGGTCGCGTCATGGAACACATCGCGCAGCCGCAAGCTCTGATTGATGCGCTTCGTCAAGTCATTGATGAACCGCAGCTCCTGTATGACCTCATTGGCCTGCTCGTGAAGACGGGCGTTCTCGAAGGCCGTACCGGCCGTCTCCACAATAAGCTGAATCAGCTGCACATCGGAAGGATCCGGCGCGATCCCGGGGAAGCTGACCTTAATCACACCATAGGCTCCCTGCTTGCCGCACAGCGCAAACCCTACTTCCGTATCGCTGTCCGCACCGTCACGTTCATAACATACTTCTCCCTTCATGAAGGCTTGACGCACGACACCGTCGCTTCCCGGCTGGAACTGCAAAGGCTTCACCTTCGGATTCGAGCTGGTATGATCCTGCGACAAATAGACCTCGATCCGCGCCTCTGGAACCAGCTGCTCGACACTGGACATAATCTGCGACAATACGGCATCGACGTTGATGCGGTCATGCATATGCCGGATAGCCCCATGCAGCACGTCGCGGCGCTTCAGTTCCCGTTCCGCCGTTCTCAGCGTTCGCGCCAGCTCGTCCACAAACACCAGCTCGAATTGCCGGTAAAAATGCGTTCGAAGTCCATAAACCCATGCATCCATGCCTGCGGAGAACGATTCATCCGGGTCCCCGTCCAATCGGCACACGACCGCCGCGAAGCTCTCATCCCGCTTGTTCAGCAGCGGGCAGGCGGCATAGAAGAAGCCGTATCCCGCCTGAACGGCCAGCTTGCGTTCCTGGAGAGCGGCTGCGCCTGCGCGATTGCTTGCCGCGTCGCCCGCCAGGCCGGAGTCGCCCGCCATCCACTTGCCCCCATAGTCAAATAACGCCATGCGGCCTCGCAGGACACAGGCGCGGGCCGGCAGCTCATCCGTCCATGCCTTGTAGGCGGCTTGCAGGAGAGGCTGCAGATAAGGGAAGTCGTTAACGTTCACATCCCGCTGCAGCACCCAGCTGTCCCGTGATAGAGGCTGCGGATCCCAGGTTCCGTCCGGAACTGGACCGTTCGTCCCTGCAACCTTCTTGTCCGATTCGATTGGCTGGTGATGGACTAGACGTTCCGTCATGCTCTTCTCCTTCTATATAAAGGGTGGTCTCCTACTATCATACAATATTTCTCTGCTAAAATGTACTACTTCCACACAACCTTTAAAAGTTTTTTAGGTCATAAGAACTATGTCGAAAGATCTACGGTTTTGTAAGCCGCATCTTGTCGAATGGTTGCCGCTTTTCTATGATTAGCGAGAAACATTGAAAAGCGCGAGATTTGCCGTTGATCATCTTGACATTCGGCCCGGTGATCTTATAGAATTGTTAGATGTATAAGGGGAGAACTGTTGTGTCACCCTCACGTATTTCCATCGCCGGACGGGCAGCGGCTGAAACCCCGGGCCGGAGCTGATCCATATATCAGCATGAGGATGGGAATCGGCGCAAAGCGACCCATTATCTAACATTTCGTTTGAGAAGGAGTCAACTTTCATATGGCACGTTACACAGGTCCTAAGTTCAAATTGAGCCGCCGCCTTGGTATCTCTCTGAGCGGCACAGGCAAAGAATTGAAAAACCGCGCTTACCCTCCAGGACAACATGGTCCGGGCATGCGCAAGAAATTGAGCGGCTACGCTGTTCAATTGCAAGAGAAGCAAAAGCTTCGCCACATGTACGGCTTGGGCGAGAAGCAATTCCGCACCTTGTTCGATCGCGCAACGAAAATGCAAGGCATCGCCGGTGAGAACTTCATGTTCCTGCTGGAGAGCCGCCTGGACAACCTGGTATACCGCCTCGGGTTCTCGAATTCCCGTGCAGGCGCGCGCCAATTGGTTGCTCACGGCCACGTTACGGTGAATGGCAAGAAAGTCGATATCCCATCCTACATTGTTACTCCAGGCGACGTTATCGGTCTTCGCGAGAGAAGCCGCGGCCTGAAAGTAATCAAAGAAGCGATGGAAGGCCGTCATCACCTTCCGAACTACTTGGAATTCAACGAGGCTGCTCTTGAAGGCAAGTACATCCGCCTGCCAGAGCGCGGAGAATTGTCCCAAGAGATCGACGAGAAGCAAATCGTCGAGTTCTACAGCCGTTAAGATTCTCATCTTGAGGCAGCGAATCGCCGTTCCTTATGGACGGCGATTTTTTGTTGTCTTTTTTTCTTGGCGCTGCGGAATTGCCCATCGAAGCCACATAGAAAGCTTTTCAACAAGTGCAAAACTGCAGCAATTTCAACTATATCATTTCAAATAGGAAAAAACAGGCGAAAAGGATGCAGGTTTCAGGCTGTTGAGAAAGAAGTTTTGAGTAGGAAAATGGATATTTCCACCATCCTGAAAACTGCACCATTTCCCTAGACACGCCCATCCGGCAGGCGAAATCCGCAAACTCCACGATTTTTCCAGGCACGCCGATTCGGTAAGCGAAATCCTGCAGAAATACAGCAATTCGATATGGACGACGATTCCAGAAAGGGAATCCTGCAAAATTACAGGAATTTCCCCCGTTTCGCTTCGGTTTGAAGCAAAAGGGCCTAAAATGATGTAGATTTGCAGCAATTCCTCGGGATGGGGACTCATTAAGCTGAAATTCCTGTAAAATAGCAGCAATTTCCTCCGCACGTCCAAGCCCCAGGAGGCAGCGATGCTTCCAGCAGGCCGGATAATGCTTCCAGCAGGCCGATAGTGCTTCCAGCAGGCTGATAGTGCTTCCTGAAGGCGATGATGCCCCCAGCATCCGACGCGGTCGGTTGGATCCCGTAAAATCAGGCCATTGAGTAGTCTATGGGACTTTTCACCTGTGATGTGGATCTCTTCTCCCGGTAGAAAAAAATCGATTTAAAACGCTCTAAGAGCCAAAGTTTGGATGAGGAAAATGGACCTTCTCCACCCCTTCACAAAAAACAGGGGTTTTCCAACAGCCTGAGGTTTGCAGCAATTTCATCTAAAATGATCCCGGCAGGCAGAACATACTGTATAAACGCAGGATTCCGCCTAACCTATAGAAGATGGGAACCTCATTCCATGGAGAAGCAAGAAAAAGCCTCCAACACTACTCTCTTCGCGGCCATCTGCTGATTCTGTCATCGTTTTATCATATTCGTGCTTTGGCGAGATAAATTAACTAATAACAAAACCGCTCCCGGTGTCAAAATCATTTGCTTCGCCTTCCTCCTATTATCTACTTTCATTTTGTAAGCGGCTAAGAAAAGTAGCATCTACCAAATCAACTTTTGTGGTATAATGGAAAGCGCTGCAATATAAGGAGGAAAAAATGCATGGTAGATGAGAAACTGACGGAAAAGGACGATAAACCGAGGCCGAAAAAGTCGGTTGGACGTCGAATCTGGACCGTCACGAAGTGGCTCATGCTGCTCGGTATTCTATGTTGCTTATTCGTAGGCGGTGCTGGCATCGGCTACGTCACTTCCCTTGTGAAGGATGAACCGATTCGTTCCCGGGAATACATCGAGCAGAAGATTCAGGAAAATGCATTCACAGGTTTTGTATATTTTAATGACGGCTCTCCTATCGGCCAGCTTCGCACCGACGAAGACAGGCGGCCGGTCACGATGGACGAGATTCCGCAGACTGTTATCGACGCGCTTATCGCAACGGAAGACAACCGTTTTTTCGAGCATATGGGCATTGATATCCGAGGGCTGTCCCGGGCTGTTATGCAAAAAGTGCTGAACAAGCCGGTGCAGACAGGCGGGAGCACCTTGACCCAGCAGTTGGCGAGACAAGTGTTTTTGACCTTGGATCGAACCGACAGCCGGAAAGCCAAAGAAATTTTTCTCTCTCTGCGCATTGAGCGCATGCTGTCGAAGGAAGAAATATTGACCGCCTACTTGAACAAGGTCTCGTTCGGCAACGGCTCAAGCGGTTATAATCTGTATGGCATCAAGGCCGCGGCCAAAGGAATCTTCAATATCGACAAGCTGGATAAGCTGAATATCGCCCAATCGGCGTATTTGGCCGGTCTTCCCCAGCTTCCTTCCGCCTACTCCGCGTTCACGGGCAAGGGAGAAGTCAATGAGGAAGGCATCGAAAGAGCCATCAAGCGCCAGAAGCTGGTTCTGAAACGAATGCTCGAAGAGCATAAAATTACGCAGCAGCAATATGACGAAGCATTGGCATTTGACATCCGGGGCTCCATCGCCAAGCCAAATGCAAAGGCATATGCGATTTATCCATACCTGATGCTGGAAGCCGAACGGGCTGCCGCGGAAGTGCTTGTCCTGCAGAAGTATCCGGAGTTCACGAGGGCGGATCTGCGCAAGCGCGAGAATGCGGAATTGCTGCAGAATGCCCGGGAGCAGCTGCTCCACGGCGGGTATAAAGTCTATACCACAATCGACAAGAAAATTTACAAGGCCATGAAGAACGTGGCGAACAACAAGGACAACTTCTCTCCTTACAGCGAGACGAAGGGCTTGGAGCAAGTCGCCGCAATGATGATCGACCATCGTACCGGGGCGATCCTTGGCATGATCGAAGGCCGGGATTTCTATGAGGAGCAGATGAACTTCGCCACGCAGATGCTGCGCCAGCCTGGCTCGACGATGAAGCCGTTGGCCGCTTATTTGCCAGCTCTGGATCAAGGCTTGATTCAGCCGGCCTCTATCCTGGATGACGCGCCGATGGTGTTGAAGGACGGTTCCAAGGGCTACCATATTCCCGGCAACGCGAATATGAGATACCAGGGGCTCGTAACCGCTAGAAAAGCGCTCAATGAATCGCTTAACTTGCCGGCGCTCAAGATTTACATAGAAAAGCTGGGCGTCAAGCAGGCGCTTGACTTCGTCCAGAAGCTCGGAATCACGACGATTCAGCCGGAGGATTATTATGCTCAGACCGGGGTCATCGGCGGCCTCCGCTATGGCGTTACCGTCGAGGAGATTACCAATGCCTTCGGTGTTATCGCGAACGGCGGGAAGTATAACGATCCGTATATGATATCCAAGATTGTCGATTCGAACGGCAAAATCATATACCAGCACAAAGTCGATCCGAAGCCGGTCGTGTCCGAGCAGAGCGCGTATCTGATGACGGATATGCTGAAAACCGTCATTACCGATTCACGCGGTACCGGACGCCGGGTGCAGTGGGAGTTCGATCTGTTCGGCAAGGTGGAAGTGGCCGCCAAGACCGGTTCGACCCAGAACTATGCCGACACCTGGTTCATCGGCTACACGCCGGATGTGACGATGGGCGTATGGGTCGGCTACGACCAGCAGATTCACGTCTTGAATCGGGATGCTTATTCCCGTTCCACCGAGATCTGGTCCAAAGTCATGAACGAAGTGAATAAGCTGAAGCCGGAATTGTTCGAGACGAAGCAGTTCAGCCAGCCTGACGGCATCGTGCGGATGACCGTCTCCGGATTGAGCGGGAAGCTTCCGAACGAGCTGACGAAGCAGGCCGGCCGCTACGTAACGGATCTGTTCAACCGCAAATTCGTGCCGACAGAGACCGAAGACGGGCTGCAAAAGATGAAGTACATCACCTATGACGGCGTCAACTATATCCCGCAGGATACGACGCCAGACGATATGACCCGCGAGAAAGTGGTCATCAAGCGCGAGAAGCCGATCCAGGAGCTGATCGAGGAGCTGAAGCAAGCGCTGAACCATCTGTCTTCCAGCAGCCAGCGGCGTTCGCTGTCCTCCTATTTGCCGGAGGACGCCAACACCGATGCGCCTGCGAAGGTCGATCCGCGCAAGGATGACGGCAAGCCGCCGGCTCCGCCTTCCGGCGTAAGTCTGGAGGAAGTGGGCGATACGGCGCTGCGCATTTCGTTCGGTCGGAACGGCGAAGCGGATGTCGTCGGTTATCGTCTGTACCGCTCCTTGGACGGCGGTCCGTTCAAGCGTGAAGAAGGAACGGTTCTCACGGGAGAGGAGCTTCAATTCAAGACGTATTTCTCCAATTCGCATCAGTACGCTTACTATGTGACGGCTGTCGATGTGGCCGGCAATGAATCGGCCCCATCTCAGACCGTGACGCTGGGGGGCGCGAACGTGGAGCCCGTTCCGGATGGTTCCGGCACCGATGCCCCCGATGCCCAGAACCCCGGCTCGACGGGAGAAGGCAGCGCGGGAGAGGGCGGACAGGATCAAGGAACAGAGACGGATGCTCCGGATGAGGCGGACAGTCCGCCGAGCACGCCGGGCAATCCGCAAGCTTCCTTGACGGACATGGGCTTGAAGCTGACCTGGAGCGCCTCGTCCAACAATCCGAGCGAGTACGCAGTTTACTATAGCTCTGACGGCGGTTCGTACGAACGCATCGGCACGACGCCGACGGCACAATTCGAACTGATCACGATCTCGCCGGCAGGCTGGTACCGGGTCACGGCCGTGAACAGCGCCGGAGAATCGAGCCCGACCTCCGCCGTTCAAGTCAAAAATCCATAACGCATCGCGCGAAGCCTTGCACGATGCGAACGAACAACAGCGATGGCATGCGTAGCCATCGCTGTTGTCTTCTATGATCCGCCCAGCATAAGAGGAGGCCCTCCACGGCCTCCTCTTCGTTATGCGGCATCAATCTTCAATTGTCGACAGATCGCCTGTCGGGAGATTCAGCTCCCATGCCTTCAAGACACGGCGCATAATTTTCCCGGAACGCGTCTTCGGCAGCTTATCCTTGAATTCAATCTCGCGCGGCGCGGCGTGCGCAGACAAGTTCTCTTTCACGTAGCGGGAAATATCGGCCTTCAACTCGTCCGAAGGGCTATAGCCTTCTCGCAGCGAGATGAATGCCTTAATAATCTCGCCGCGGACCGGATCCGGCTTGCCGATGACGCCCGCTTCCGCGACCGCCGGATGCTCGACCAGCTTGCTCTCGACCTCGAACGGCCCGACCCGCTCGCCGGACGTATTAATGACATCGTCGATGCGCCCCTGGAACCAGAAATAACCATCCTCGTCCCGATAGGCCGAGTCGCCTGAGATATACCATCCGTCCACGCGGAAATACTCCTGGAACTTGGCAGGGTTGTTCCATACTTGGCGCATCATTGAAGGCCATGGCGTACGGATGGCCAGATTGCCCATCCGGTATGGCGGCAGCTCGTTCCCCTGATCGTCGATAATGGAAGCCTCGACGCCGGGGACCGGACGTCCCATCGATCCCGGCTTCAGCGGCATCGCCGGATAATTGCAGATCAACTGTCCGCCCGTCTCCGTCATCCACCACGTATCATGAATTCGCTGACCATATACTTTCATGCCCCAGCGGACAACCTCCGGATTCAGCGGCTCCCCGACGGACAAGACGTGCCGCAGGCTGGACAGGTCATATTGGGCGATGACATCGTTCCCCGCGCTCATCAGCATGCGGAACGCCGTCGGCGCGCTGTACCATACCGTAACTTTGTATTTCTGAATCGTGCTGTACCAATCCTGCGGGCTGAACCGTCCCCCGCGGACTACATTCGTTACGCCGTGCAGCCACGGCGCAAAAATACCGTACGATGTTCCGGTAACCCAGCCCGGATCGGCCGTGCACCAGTAGATGTCATCTTCCTTCAAATCCAGCACGACATTGCCTGTATGATAATGTTGAATCATTGCATTTTGCACATGGTAGACGCCCTTCGGCTTCCCGGTCGATCCGGATGTGTAGTGAATAATGAGGCCGTCTTCGCGCCCCAGCCACTCCAGCTCCGCTTCCTCGGACGCTTCCGCCATCTCGGCGTGGAAATCGATATAGCCATCCTGCGTATTCACGTCTTCGCCGACGAGAATGACATGCTTCAGCTTCGGAAGGTCGGCCCGCGGAACCCGGTGCGCCAGGGCCGGGGTCGTCACGATCGCTACAGCCTCGCTGTCCTGCAGGCGATCCTTGACCGCCGTCTCCATGAACGCTTCGAACAGCGGTCCCACGACCGCTCCCGCCTTCAGGATGCCGAACACGCTCATATAGAGCTCCGGCGTCCGCGGCATAAAAATAAAGACCCGCTCCCCCTTCTGAATGCCGAGCGAGCGAAGCACATTGGCGAATTGGTTGGACTTGCGCTTCAGGTCCGCGAACGTGTATGACTCGTCGCGCTGCGCGTCGCTATAGAGCAGAGCCACCTTGTCTCCCCGGCCCTGATCGACATGCCGGTCAATCGCCTCGTAAGCCATATTGATCCGGCCCGTCTCCGCCCAGGAGAAGCTCTGCTCCACGCTCTCCCAATTGAAGTTGGCAACCGCTTCTTCGTAATTTTTCAAGTTCGGATTGGTTGCTGATGGGGTAATGATTTCTCCTTGCACGTTACTCATTGTCGCTTCATCCTCCTGTTTCCTAACTTCATGAATGTTCATGATTGGTTGCTTGGTCATGCCAGCATTTGCCTCATCCGCAAATAAAACCGTTTTCAGGAGCTCGCAAAAAATTTTGACTTTGATGTGAATCGTGCTGTCAAGGGGAGATTTCATGAATTATTTAAAAGCTTGATTTATTATAGCATATGTTTTTCTTTTAGCCTATTCTTTTCCTTTTCAAACCGGCCTTTTTTTGCTATAACCAAGGGAAGAGACGAAAGGAGCTGCTGGGTGTGGAGCATCGAAAATGTTATCACGCGCAAATCATCCCTTACGAAGATCGCGTCATCGTCGTGGAAGGGCCTGTCAAGCCGGAGCTGCTTAGCACATGGGACATGCACCCGAACCTGAATGCGTTCCGAAGGCCGAAGGAACAGCAGGAAGCGCTGATTGAGATCGCCGGGCTGCCGGAAGGGCGAATTATTGCGGCCCGGGACGGCCAGACCATCGTCGGATACGTTACCTTTCACTATCCGGACGAACTGGAGCGCTGGTCGGAGGGCGGCATGGAGGATCTCATCGAGCTGGGCGCCATCGAGGTCGCCAACGAGTACCGTTCGCTGGGGCTCGGCAAAAAAATGATTACGACCGCGTTTGAAGACGATCAGATGGAGAGCTATATCGTATTTACGACCGAATATTACTGGCATTGGGATTTGGAAGGCACCCGGCTCAATGTGTGGGATTATCGGAAAATGATGGAGCGGCTGATGGAATCGGTCGGCATGGTATGGTATGCGACGGACGATCCGGAGATCTGCTCGCACCCCGCCAACTGCCTGATGGTCCGCATCGGCAAGGACGTTCCGCTCGCCTCGCGCGAGCAATTCGATCGCGTGCGCTTCCGCCAGCGGTTCATGTACTGAATCATTCAATTCATTTCAATATGGCAAAAGGGAGGGATGGTGCTCGAATGGCCGACACAGCCCTATATTTCATGCATGATGATGCGCTTCGGTACCGGTTCAACGCCGATCACCCGTTCGATCAGCGCCGCCTCGTCATGACCAACGATTTATTGACGCGCATCGGCGCCCTCTCCGACGATCTCATCGTTCGGCCTGCCACCTCGATGGCAGATTGGGAGGCGTGGATCCGGTACATACACAGGGAGGACTACATCGAAGCCGTGAAGGGGTTAAGCGAAGCCGCTCCCGCGGAGGAATGGGTCGCCCGCTCGGATCAGTACGGCCTCCATACGGAAGACACCCCCTACTTCGCGGGGATGCATCAGGCCGCCAGCGCGATTGTAGGGGGCTCCGTCGCAGCCTGCGAGGCCGTCATGAGCGGCCGCTCTCTCCACGCTCTGCATCTGGGCGGCGGGCTGCACCACGCCTTCAGCGAGAAAGGGGCCGGCTTCTGCGTATATAACGACGCCTCTGTCGCCATCTCCTGGCTGCGGAGGCACTATAATGTCCGCATTCTCTATATCGATACCGACGTCCATCACGGCGACGGCGTCCAGTGGAGCTTCTATACCGACCCGAATGTGTTCACCTATTCCATTCATGAGACGGGCAAATTCCTGTTCCCCGGAACCGGCTTCGTGAACGAGCGCGGCGCCGGGGAAGGATTCGGCTCTTGCGTGAACGTGCCTTTGGAACCGTATACAGAGGACGAATCGTGGCTGCGCTGCTTCGAGGAGACGATCGGCCAGGTCGCGCGAAGCTTCCGTCCGGACATCATCATCAGCCAGCACGGCTGTGACGCCCATGCGTTCGATCCGCTGTCTCACATGCATTGCAGCATGCGTATTTATGTGGAGATGCCGAAAATGATCCACCGGCTCGCGCATGCGTGCTGCGAAGGAAGATGGGTGGCGCTCGGCGGGGGCGGCTATGACATCTGGCGAGTCGTGCCGCGTGCCTGGAGCATGCTGTGGCTGGAGATGAGCGAGCATCCCATGAAGGACAAGCTGGCCCGGGAGCCGCTGACCCCTCTGCCCGACGCCTGGGTTGCGCGGTGGTCCGGGGAGGCTCCGGTCCCGCTTCCGTCCACCTGGCTCGATGACGTGGGGCGATGGGCCCCGATGCCCCGGCGATCCATTATCGAAGCGAAGAACGCGCAAGTGAAGGAGATGGCGCTGGAGTATGTGAGGTAAATCAGCAAGCCGGACGGGAACGCGCCGCCTTCCCGCCCGGAACATCGCTGCGGACATGCATGATCACGAGGATTGGCTGACCATCCGCTCAATAATTTGATAGGAGTGCAAGGCGGCTTCGACCGTGAATTCCGCGAAATTGACATGCGCCGAACCGTCTGCCTTGTCCGACATCGACCGGATAACGAGGAACGGGATCGCATGGATATGGCATACTTGCGCCACGGCCGCGCCTTCCATTTCCGTGCAGGCCGATCCAGGGAACGTCTCGTACAGCGCCTTGACCTTGTCGCGGCTGGCAATGAATTGATCCCCGGACAGCACCCCGCCCTTCAGATATCGCCCCGGGAACAATTCGGCGCATACCTGCTCGGCCAGCTGAATCAGGGCGCTATCCGCCTCGAAGCGGGAGGTCTCCTGGAATGGAATGACCCCTGGCTCGAAGCCAAGCGCAGTCACATCCATATCATGATGCATGCAGTACGTCGAGATGACGATATCGCCGATATTCAGCTCGGGGTGAATCGCGCCGGCGACCCCGGTAAAGAGCACCTGCTTGGCCCCGAAGCGGTCAATCAGCACTTGTGTCGTGACGGCGGCGTTCACTTTGCCGACGCCCGATTTGCATATGACGACCGGACGCCCCTCGAGCTGCCCCTTATAAAAAGTCATTCCCGTTACATTCACTTCTTCAACGTCCTGTGCAGCCTGCAGCAGGCGCTCAATCTCTTCGTCCATCGCGCCAATAATTCCGATTACGGCTTCGTGTGCCATATCGCCTTCCTCCTTCATTCCTTCATGATCGGATATGTTGCGCCACGGCAGGCTCGGCACACAAAAAGCCCCAAAAATAGGGGCTCTTCATATGCCGCCGGCATGCTGCGGCTTACTCATTCACCTGGCTGACCGACAAGCGAAGAATCGTCTCGTGAGGCAGAACGACCTGCGAATTCTCGACGTTCTCCTTCTTCATCAGCTTGGTCAGCAAGCGCATCGCCACCGCGCCGATATCATACATTGGCTGGGCTACCGTCGTCAGCTGAGGACGAACCATCGAAGCCATGCGGATATTGTCAACGCTGATGACCGAGAAGTCGTCAGGCACCTTCAACCCGGCGTCCTGAATGCAATGAATCGCGCCGATCGCCATTTCATCGGTGGCCGCAAAAATCGCCGTCGGGCGCTTCTTCAGACCGAGGAAATATTTCATGGCTTCCACGCCGGATTCATACCGGTAATTCCCGATACGGACCAAGTCTTCCTTGTATTCGATGCCTGCTCCCTCTAAAGCCTTCTTATAGCCTTGGAAACGCGCGAATCCGTTCGCCGGATCCTGAAGCGTGCCGCTAATCATCGCAATATCGCGGTGACCATGGCGAATCAGGGTGTTGACCGCATCGAATGCGGCCCCTTCATGATCAATGTCTACCGAAGGAATGGAGGCATGCTCGTCCGTCGTCGCGCACAGCACGATCGGAACGGATGCGGTACGGAACGCCTGGATATGATCCTCCGTTACGACACCGCCCATGAACACGAGCCCGTCCACTTGCTTCTCCAGCAGCGTATTGATGACGCGAATTTCCTTCTCTTTCTTCTTGTCTGCGTTGCACAAAATGATATTGTAGTGGTACATGTTCGCAATATCTTCAATTCCTCGTGCGACCTCAGCAAAAATAGAATTGGAAATATCCGGAATGACGACCCCAACGGTTGTCGTCTTTTTGCTCGCAAGTCCGCGTGCGACTGCATTCGGGCGATAACCTAAACGCTCAATCGCTTCATACACCTTTTTTCGCGTTTGCGGCTTCACGTTCGGGTTGTTGTTCACAACCCGGGAAACGGTGGCCATCGAGACGCCCGCTTCTCTCGCTACATCATAAATAGTTACCGTCACGAATCTTCTCTCCAATTACCGAAAATTTGTTACGACCCTTTTATTACATTTCATGATACGATATTTTCAGAAAATTCGCAATGTTACAACTGCAATCGTCTGAAAATGAGTCATTTAGCGGGTGGAAGACGTCAACTCCGTGCTTACATTGTCAAATGTTATCGCATGATGGGAGTCGTGCCAGACGACCTGCCCCTCTTTCATTACAATGACTTGAGGCGATTCATGGCGGATGCCCAGCTTGTCTGCGCAGGCAAGCGACACATCGCGATGCTCGACGACAAGAATTCGTCCCATGGCGATTCCCCGGGGCTCGAATTCCTCCGCCACCTTGCCCATCTCTTCGTTCGCCCGGGCGCTAATCGGACAGCGGGTGCTGTGCTTGAATAAGACGGCGGTCTGCTCCGTGGTGGAATCTATCCATTCCTGCAGCGCTTGCTCCGTATCTATCGATCTCAATCGGGAATCCTCCTTGTTCCCGCCGGAATCTTTTTCCGAGGGAGTGCAGTAGGCAAAGAGCCTCTTAACTTATTTTAACCCGATCCGGATAGAAACTAAAACCGGAAATCTGTTTTAAGCGCTCCTGGAGCTCGGACATCCACTCCTCATCCTCCAGCGTCTTGGCCAGCAGGTACATGTCCAGAAGCTTATTAATCCGGTCGTTCATCACTTCCTCAGCGTACGGAAGCAGATCGCCGGGCCCGATCGCGTCCGCGCATTCGGCCAGCACGCTCGCCGCCTCGTTCATTTCCTCGAAAAAATAATGCCGCGGCACGAAATCGCCCTCCTGCTCCCCGCCGTGCAGGTCCTTGCTCTGCCCGGCCTTGCGGCAGCGAATCATATCCGTGATCTCCTGCTTGATCGCCGGGTACAGCTCCGAGCGTTCACAACGCGGGCACGTCAACACAGGCACATGGTGAATGTGTATCGTCCGGTCGTGGATAACCGTGCGCAAAGCAAGCCGCATCTCATGGCCACACTTACATTGTTTGTTCATACAACCACCCCTACATCACAGTTTCTCTCTGTCTGACCCCTATGCCGGACCTGGTGCCATATCGCATGGAATGCGCTTCGATATGTATCATTAGTCTCTATCTGCCCTCACGTTCCGTCCGGGCGCTTCCGCCCCTGCTGCCGGGCCGGGCTGGAGAGCAGGCCGCGGCCGGAGGGCCGCTATCGTTTGACAGCTTCATCCGAATGACGTTATGGTAATGAATAGATAAGGATCTATTCCATCCGCAGAACGAATTTCCCTCTTAAAATCGTAGGCCATTCCGCCCCAAGACTCAATAGGCTTCATTATGGAAATAGAGCCGTTATGATGCAATCCGGGCCGGTTCGCGTTCGATTGCGCGGGAGGTTTGTTCTTCGATACACCGTACGAAGGAGTTGAGATATTTATGCGTTTAAGCGGCAAGCGCGTCATCGCGCTCGTTGATGACGAATTCGAGGATTTGGAATTATGGTATCCGGTTCACCGCGTCCGCGAAGAGGGAGCGGAGGTGCATCTGGTTGGCGATAAGGCCGGCAAGACGTATATCGGGAAATACGGCGTTCCCGCCACGTCCGACTTTGCTTTCGAGGACATCGATGCCGAATCGTACGACGGCGTGCTCGTACCGGGGGGCTGGGCTCCCGACAAGCTCCGCCGCTATGAAGGCGTCCTCTCGATAATCCGCGGCATAGATAAGGCGGCCAAGCCGATCGGCCAGATTTGCCACGCAGGCTGGGTGCTTATCTCCGCCAAAATTCTTCAGGGCCGGACCGTAACATCGACGCCGGGCATCCGCGACGACATGGAGAACGCGGGCGCGACGTGGCTCGATCAGGAGGTCGTCGTCGACGGCCACCTCGTATCGGCCCGCAGACCGCCGGATCTTCCCGCTTACGGGAAAGCATTTTGCGACAAGCTGGCGGAACGCTGAGCAAGTCCAGAGCAAGCAGAAAGGCATGGCCCCGTATCCGGGGGCCATGCTTCAGACTGTCGACAAAGTCCTGTCGACAGTCTTTTCTTTTTGTTAGGGATGGCGGGGGCTGGGAAGGCAGGACAGCTTAGGTTAGGGCAAGCTGGTCTGCGCTTGCAGCGAGCTGGTCTCGCATGAGCTGCTCTCGCATGAGTTGGTCCCGCATGAGCTGGTCCTGTATGAGCTGGTCCTGTATGAGCTGGTCCCGCATGAAAATGCTGCACAGGTGCAGCATTTTTAGCCTCAAGAGGCGAAATTTCGAGAAAATCCTGCAAAACTGCAGCATTTCACCACTTTACACGCTCTCTACGCCTTGCCGTATAGGAATTGCTGTATTTTTGCAGCAATCCTATTTTTCGCAACCTCGTGACAATAGAATTGCTGCATTCTTGCAGGATTGGTAGAGTAAGATGAACAGAGGTGCGAGAAATGTTGCAGCTTTTGTGGAGCAAGGAGCTAGAGTGGTGGGTGATACTGCAGCTTTTGTGGAGACAAGGAACTAGAGTGGAAAGTCATACTGAAGCTTTTGCGGAGACAAGGAACTAGAGTGGTGGGTGGTACTGCAGCTTTTGTGGAGACAAGGAACTAGAGTGGAAAGTCATACTGAAGCTTTTGCGGAGACAAGGAACTAGTGTGGAAGGTGGTACTGAAGCTTTTGCGGAGACAAGGAACTAGTGTGGAAGGTGGTACTGCAGCTTTTGCGGAGACAAGGAACTAGTGTGGAAGGTGGTACTGCAGCTTTTGTGGAGTCAAGGAACTAGAGCGGAAGGTGATATGCAGCTTTTGCGGAGACAAGGAACTAGAGCGGAAGGTGATACTGCAGCTTTTGCGGAGACAAGGAACTAGAGTGGAAAGTCATACTGAAGCTTTTGCGGAGACAAGGAACTAGAGTGGAAGGTGGTACTGCAGCTTTTGCGGAGACAAGGAACTAGAGTGGAAGGTGGTACTGCAGCTTTTGCGGAGACAAGGAACTAGAGTGGAAGGTGGTACTGCAGCTTTTGCGGAGACAAGGAACTAGAGCGGAAGGTGATACTGCAGCTTTTGCGGAGACAAGGAACTAGAGTGGAAGGTGGTACTGCAGCTTTTGCGGAGACAAGGAACTAGAGCGGAAGGTGATACTGCAGCTTTTGCGGAGACAAGGAACTAGAGTGGAAGGTGGTACTGCAGCTTTTGCGGAGACAAGGACTAGAGCGGAAGGTGATACTGCAGCCATTTCGTGAAATAAGGAACTAGAGGGGGTGGGTGATCCTGCAGCTTAGTCGGAGTGAATGCCCCGGAACTGCAGACGTTCTCGCCGGGAACGACGGAAGAATAATGGAGATGTATTGGCGAACCGAGCCTCTCAGACCTTGAACGGCGTCTTGGAGCGGCTGCGCATCGGCACGCCCGGGCGGCTCATCGCCATTGGCCCGCTGCGGTTCAATGATGAATTTTTTGGGTTCTCCGCAGCACCGTCTTTGCCGGACTTCATTCCGCTTCATTTCTAGCGCATGACCATATCGAGAAGATGCTTCACGCCGATCTGGGCGCTCCGCTACGGCTCCCGTTGCATCCATACCACCGAATTTTAGCGGGGTTCATGCGGCTTTCTCCGAATCCGGATGATTTGCGGGACATGGAAAACCGGCCGACCATCCCCTAATTTTGTAAAAATGAAAAGCACGCCCTCGGTTGCCGTATTTCGCGGGAGTTTGTCTGCAATCTCAGGCATGGCCCCGTTATCCAGGGACCATGCCTTTTCTGGTTTGGAGACAGGCCCATCTCCATAGGAAGAGGCCGGGAGGCCTTACCGAATGGAGGTCACGACGAAAAATGCCGTTCGATCAGCTCATCGATCTCGGCTTTGGAGCGGGCCGCGAAAAGACGTTCCGCCAGCTGCTCGCTCCCGGTTCGGGTCGCGCGGTGGATAGCCGCCTTCACCCGTGGAATGAAGCGCGAGGACATGCTCAGCTTGGTGACGCCCAGCGCGATCCAGAGCGGGACGGCCCGCGTATCCCCCGCCATCTCGCCGCAGACGCTGATGCCGATGCCGCGCGCCTTGGCCGCCTCGATCGTATGGCGGATGAGACGCAGCACCGCGGGATGGAACGGATCGTACATATGCGCAATCTGCTCGTTCATCCGGTCGACGGCCAGGGTATATTGCACCAGATCGTTCGTGCCGATGCTGAAGAAGTCAACCTCTTCCGCGAGACGATCGGCGATCAGGGCCGCAGCCGGAACCTCGATCATAATGCCTACAGGCAGCTTCTCGTCAAAAGGCAGCCCTTCGTCCCGCAGCTCCGCCTTCGCCTCTTCCAGCACCGCCTTGGCCGCGATAATCTCCTCCACGGACGAGATCATCGGGATCATAATCGCGATCGGGCCAGACGCGCTCGCCCGGAGAATGGCGCGGAGCTGAGACTTGAACAGCTCCTGCTGATCGAGGCAGATGCGAATCGCCCGGTAGCCGAGGAACGGATTATCCTCTTCCGGAAGATTCAAATATTCCATCGGCTTGTCGCCGCCGATATCGAGCGTGCGGATAATGACCTGCGAATCCTTGTAATGCTCGGCGGCATCCCGGTAGACCGCCAACTGCTCCGCTTCGGACGGCGGGTACGAACGATCCATATACATGAATTCCGTCCGGAACAGCCCGACGCCCTCTGCCCCGTTCTGATCGGCGATCTCCAGTTCGCGCGTGGAGCTGATATTGGCCGACAAGGTGATCGTCAGCCCATCCTGAGTGACGGCAGGAAGCTTGACCAGCTTCTTCAGCTCGTCCATCTCCCGGGCATACGCTTCGTGCCGGGCCTCGTACTGCTTTATGACCTGCTCCGGCGGCTCAATATGGACGATGCCATGCTCCCCGTCCACGATGACCAGATCGCCCGTCTGGACAGGCCTTGTAATCTTCCCCTCCAGTCCGAGCACGAGCGGAATGCCAAGCGCCCGGGCCATAATCGCCGAATGGGACGTCTTCCCCCCCATCAGCATGACGATGCCAAGCACATTTTTCGGATTGAGATGGACGAGCTGCGACGGCGACAGCTCCTTCGCGACCAGAATATACGGCTGCGTGTCGGTCGGCAGCGTAATCTCCGGCGCGCCCAGCAAATGCTTGAGCAGACGGTTGCCGACATCCTTGATATCCAGCGCCCGCTCCTTCATATACTCATCGTCCAGCAAATCGAACATCGTGACGAAGTGATCGATAGCCTCCTTGACCGCCACTTCGGCCGCCTTGTATTGCCGCTGGATAATGCCTTGAATCTCATTCATAAATATCGGATCGTCCAATATGGCCAGATGCGCGTCAAATATCGAGGACTCTTCATTTCCGACCATCTCGCGAATCTCGCTCTTAATGAACTCGATCTCGTCCTTTGACGAACGGATGCCTTCGTACAGCCGCTCGAACTCGCGGGCCAGATCGGACGGATCCATCTTTTCCTCCGGCACGTCCCATTCCCATGTCGGAAGCACGAACGCCTTGCCGATGGCGATTCCGCTCGAAGCCCCGATTCCCTGCACCTTCTGCGTCATCGTCTACCACCCCCGTTAGCCTGCTCCTTCAGCACGACCGACATGACGGAAGTCTGCCCCCGCTTGACCGCCGCGAACGGCGCGAAGCTCCAAGAAGCGACCGTATCCGAATTCGTAATGACCATCGGGGTCGCGAGCGATGCGCAGCGCTTCTTCACTTCGTTGTAGTCGAATTTAATCATAAGCTGTCCTGGTCTCACTTCATCACCTTCCTGTACAACTGCCTGAAAACCGGCGCCATTCAACGATGACGTCTCGATTCCGATGTGAAGGAGGACTTCCAACCCTTCCGGCGTCTCGATGCCTAGCGCGTGCATAGTAGGGTAGACATGGCGCACTCGGCCATGTACGGGCGAGACGAGCTCGCCTTTGTCAGGCAAGAAGGCGACTCCTTGTCCGACAAGCTTTTGCGCGAAAATGCGGTCCGGCACCTCTTCAATCGGGATCATTTTCCCTTGCACCGGAGCGACAAACCAGACCTGCTTCGAATTGCGCTGCAGCCGCTTGACCATCTCATCCTTGATCAGCTCCGAGTAGGTGCCGAAGACGACCTGTAAATGCCCCCCGCCAAGCCGAATGACGCCCGCCGCTCCAAGCTTGCGCAGCGTATGGCGATCGACCAGCTTGTCATTGTTGACGCGCAGCCTGAGCCGGGTAATGCAGGCCTGAATGTCCGCTATATTATCCTTGCCCCCGAGCGCCTGCATGATGAGCGGCACCCGATGCAGCAGGTCGCTTGCCATATCGTCAAGCAGCGAGCCTTCGACCCGGCCCGGGGTCGGGATCTGGAACTTCTGGATGGCGAAGCGGAAGACGACATAATAGATGAGCGCGAACGCGATGCCGACAGGGATAATCCACAGCGCTCCCTTCGACTGGTGAAAATTGACGACATAATCTATCGCTCCGGCCGAGAACGAGAAGCCGTGCCGCACGCCGAGTTCGGCCGTAATCCACATCGCGGCCCCGCTCAACAGCGCATGGACGATGAACAGATACGGTGCGGCGAACAGGAACGCGAATTCAATCGGTTCGGTAATTCCCGTCAACAGCGAGACCAAGGCCGCCGTCATGTATGTCTTGCGCACTTTGGGGCGCAGATCCTCCCGCGATTCATGCACAATAGCCAGCGCCACGGCCGGCAGCGCGAACATCATAATCGGATACAGACCGGCCATGTATACGCCTGCCTCCGGATCTCCCGCAAAAAAACGGGGCAAATCGCCGCTGTACGTCATCCCTTCGGCATCGGTAAATGTGCCTACCTGGAACCAATACAGATTGTTCAGGAGATGATGAAGGCCGAAAGCGATCAGCACCCGATGCAGGACGCCATACAAAAAAACGCCGAATCCGCCCATAGCCAATATTTCCTGCCCTAAAAACTGGATGCCCTGCTGCATGAAGGGAGCCAGCATTATCATCACCCAGGAAAGGGCGATCGAGCACAGCGTCGTAAGGAGCACCGCAAATCGCTGGCCTCCGAAAAATTGCATATATTCCGGAAAGCGCACATCCTTGAAGCGTTGATGGACGAGTCCCGCCAATATTCCGAAGATGATGCCGTTCAATACGGTCGGCTCGAAGGCCGATCCGCTCCATTGATTCAGCAGCTGGCGGAAAATAAAGATGCCGAGCAGCGCCGACAGGGCGGCGATTCCGGCATTATTGGCCAGCCCCAGCGCGACCCCCACCGCGAAAATGTAGGGGAGCACATAAAAGATCGTCCGGCCGGTCAGCTCGAACAGCGAAGCCGTATCCTGGAAGCCCGCCCCCGCCAGAAGATGGCCAAGCGCCAGCGCCAGCGCCGCTGCGGGCAGCGCGATCAGCGGCTGCATAAGCGCCCGCGATAACTGCTGAAGAATCCCTAACTGATTCAAGGACATCCTCTCCTTCTACCAAGAATGGTAAGGGCTTCGCGGAGCTTTGTCAAAATAAAATAAAGTACGTGCTCAAAAAGAACTGTTTTTTGGCACGGGAAGGGGACAAGAATTCAGGCTGTTGAGAAAGTCCAAGGGATTTTGTGGCACTTCATTTTTTCTGTGGTGGATCTCGTCTCTCCGTTGAAAAAATCGATTTAAAACGCTATGAGTGCCAAGTTATGAGCAGGAAAATGGACAATCTCCACCCCGAAATTAAAAAACAAGGGTTTTCCAACGGCCTGAAAACTCCCCATTCCCTAGACCCGTCTATCCCGTAGGCGAAATCCGTAAAACTTAAAACTGCACCATTTCTCAAGACACGCCTATTCGGTAGGCGAAATCCTGCGCAAATACAGCAATTCGATATGGACGACTTTACCGGAAAGGGAATCCTGCAAAACTGCAGGACTTTCACCCTTTTCGCTTCGGCTTGAAGCAAAAGGACCTAAAATAATGTACATTCGGCTAGGCCCCCTATATCTGGAGTCATGTCCACCAAAAAAGATGCGTTCTTAGAATTGCTTCCTATTTCGCGTGGTTACACGGCCCGATGATATTTTGATCGGTCCTCCAGCGTCATGACCCACTTTGAGTATTCCGATGGTGACATGCTCTTTAGGCTACCATGCATTCTGCGGTTGTTGTAGAAATCCATGTAACGATCAAGTGCTTCATAGGCCTCTTCAAATGTCATAAATTCCGTCAGGCTGAACAGATCACGTTCGAGTAAGCTATGAAATGACTCAATGTAGGCATTCATATTCGGACTGCGTGGCGGGATGCGTTCATGGACGATCTCCAGACTCTCGCACGTATCACCAAACAACTTGCTGACAAACTGAGGCCCGTTGTCGGTGCGGACGGTGGGCAACTCATCGCCGGGATTCAGGCGTTCTTGTAGCGCCCGGCATAGTGTCTGTACGACGTGCTTGGCCTCACACACGGAACCCCGGTATTGTCCGACGACGACGCGGTCAAATACATCGATGATACTGAGCACGAAAAAGAAACGCTGGCGCCCAATCACGTACCCATATTTAATATCAATTTGCCATAGCTGGTTCACCCCGGTTACCGTCCGGTTTCTCGGTACTCTTCGAGGATGTTTGCTTGTTTTCTTCCGTTGTTTCTGAAGAATTCCTAACTCTTTGCAAATGCGGTACGCCTTTTTCTTGTTTAGAATCAATCCACGTTGTCTGCGGAGGCACAGCGCCAAATTCTTATACCCATAAATGTGCTCTTCTCCTTCCAGGAGTTCGAGCATCCATTCTTTAATCTGTTCATCTGAAACTTTCCGGCCCGTATTCGTAGAGGAAAATCCAGGCACAGGACGCCCTTTTAGAGCGCATGAAGCCTGTTCTTCGGTACTGGATGCCTCTCGTTTCTTCCGGCCATAGTACGTCGATTCGCGAACTTTCAGGATACGCAGAACTTTAGCTGCTGCATGCCCCCGCTTAATAAACGGTTCTGCTATTTCAAGTCTTTCAGATAAGCGGGGTTCTTCTTTTTTACGACTTCTCGTAGGATCTCGATCTCAAGCTCTTTTTCACCCAGGAGCTTTTTTGCCTGCTCGAACTTTGCCTCTACCTCTTGAAGTCGACGGAGTTCTTGCAGATGCTCGTCTGCTGCGGGTATCTCCTCTTGGCTAATTTCGTCACGGTGGTCTCTAACCCAAACACGTACCGTCTCCGGATGGACACCGTACATTCGGGCAAGTGTTCCCACCTTAATGCCGGCCATTGCTTCCTTTACAATTTGCAGGCGTTTTTCCTTGCTAAAGTGCTTTCCCATACTAGTTGTCCCCCTCTGATAACAGCTTATAATATTGGAGCCGGAAGCTCCAGTTTAATTAGGGGGCCTAGGAGCATTTGCAGCAATTCCTCGGGATGTGGATTCATTCAGCCAAAATTCCTGTAAAATAGCAGCAATTCCCTCCACACGTTCAAGCCCACGAGGCAACGATGCCAGGCTATAAGTGCCAAGTTTTGAGTAGGAAAATGGACATTTCCACCCCTTCGTAAAAAACAGGGTTTTTCCACCAGCCTGAAGAATTCGAAGCATATGCTTTTGAACAGCCCTAATAAAGACAGAAGCCGGGAGTTCTCAATCGCCCTCAGACGAGAACCCCCGGCGATCTGCCCGGTATTGGTTAAGATACGGTCTTCCCCTGCGGGAGCAAAATCGAATCCAGCACTTTGATGCACAAGTCCATGACGCAGAACATGCCGTTATCCGCGGCGATGCGGGCCGCTTCTTCATTCACGATCCCCTGCTGCAGCCATAGGGCCTTCGCCTTGACCTCCGCCGCCTCCCGCGCCACATCGGCGCAATATTCGCTGCGCCGGAACACGTTCACGATATCGATCGGAACCGGCACGTCCTTCAACGAGGGATAGCAGGCCTCGCCAAGAATGCGGTCCGCCTTCGGGTTGACCGGAATAATCCGGTACCCCTTCTTTTGCATCGCTTCGGCCACCATATAGGATACCCGCGTCGGGTCATCAGACAGACCGACCACGGCTATCGTCCCGCTCTCGTTCAGCAGCTTGCGGATCTCTTCTTGGGGCGGGTGCTCGTAGCTCATTTGCATTCACTCCTTTCCATGTGCTAAGCGGGATAGGCTCGGTTAGCCTTCCACCCATTCCACCTGCGCGCCCAATGCCTTCAAATGGTCAAAATATTGAGGGTACGATTTGGCGACATGATGGGCATCGCGAATGCGAACCGGCTGCTGCGCCCGCAGCCCGACCACCGTGAGCGCCATAATGACCCGGTGATCGTAGTGCGCGTTGATCTCGACGCCGCCGGCTACGCCTTGCGGCTTCCCGTGCACGATAATCTCCGCCTGCCGCTCCTCGACATCCGCGCCGGCCTTCCGGAGCTCGGCCACATAGTCGGTGATGCGGTCGCATTCCTTATACCGCAAGTTCTCGACATTATAGAAGCGCGAGGTTCCGTCGGCGAAGACGGCGGCCGCCACCATCGCGAGCACGGCATCGGTCGCCGCGTCTCCGTCGAACTCCACCGCCTTCAGCGGACCGCCCCCCTGGATGCGAACCGTCGCGTTCGCATGCTCCAGCGGCACGTCCATCATGCGCAGCACATCGACAATCGCGCGCTCTCCCTGCTTGCTGTCCTCGGTCAGACCTGTGACGACGATGTCGGATGGAACGACGGCCGCCGCCGCCAGCACCGCGGCCGAACCCGGATAATCCCCCTGCACGACATAGGTCTTCGCTTCATAGCTTTGGTTGCCAGGCACCCGAAAATACATCAAATCTTCCCGGGCGTCGATGCGAATCCCCGCCTGAGCCAGCACTTCCAGCGTCTGGCCGACGACAACCTTGGACTTGAGATCGTCCACGACCTCGATGACGCTGTCCTCCTTCAGAAGCGGAGTGAGGAAGAGCAAGGCGCTAAGGAACTGCGAGCTGACGCTTCCCGATACGCGGATATGTCCGCCCTTCGGCTCGCCTCCGCGAATGGTGATCGGCAGCTTGCCCTCGCGATGCGACACTTCCACCCCCAGCTGGGTGAGCGCCGCAATCAGATCGTCATGCGGCCGCTTCCCTAGCGAGTCCGGATAAGCATTGATGAAGTTCGCCTCCGGCAGCAAAGCGGCCACGGCCATCAAAAACCGCAGCACCGCTCCGGCATTGCCCACATTCAGTTCATGTGCCGGACCTGCCAGCTGCGGACGGGGTCCGAAGCCGGTAATGACCAGCTTCTCGTCGTCCTCCTCCAGCACCGCGCCAAGATCGCGCAGACAGCGGCGCATGGCATCGCTATCTTCACTGTGGGCCGGATAGTATATCGTGCTCGTTCCTTCCGCCAATCCGGCGGCAAGCAAGTACCGGGTCGTATAATTTTTGGATGACAATGCCTGAATCTCACCTTGCAGCCGGGATGTCGGCCTTACGATAACGTCCATGCGCTTCCACTCCTTTAAATTTAAACGTATAATATTGAATATATTCCATTGAGCGCCCGGTATCTGGAACCGGACGACTCAATTATTTCCGTCGAGAAAGGATGCTTGTTCCCGAATGAGACCCATCAAGACCATTGAAGCCGCGGAGCTGAGAAGCCGGCTGCAGCGCGGCGAAGCGTTAAACATGATCGATGTGCGCGAGGACGAGGAAGTTGCCCTAGGCATGATTCCCGGCGCCAAGCATATTCCGATGAACGAGATTCCGGAACGGCTTGAAGAGATCGATCCGGCGGAAGAGACCGTCTTCATCTGCCGCAGCGGCTACCGCAGCGAGCGTGTGTGCGAATATTTGCAGCACCTTGGCAGGGACAATGCCGTGAATCTGGAAGGCGGCATGCTCTCCTGGGCCGAGTTGGAACCCGAGGACTAATCCCGTTCCATATAAGCGAGGATTCGGGCGCATAATTGTTCCACGGGCTCGCCGTCCGTCGGCACGCACAGATGAGCGAAGTCGTACAACCCGCGGCGCTCTGCCATCAAGCGGCGAACCCGCTCCTCTACATCGCCCTGCAGCAGCGGACGGTTCCGGTCCTGGCGAACCCGATCCACGATCGTCGCCTCCTCTGCTGTCAGATGAATCACGGTAGCCCGCTCCTGCATAAGCTTCCGGTTGTCGTCCCTCAAGACGGCCCCACCGCCGGTAGCGATAATCTGAGGATCCTGCTCCTCCAGCAGCAGAGAGAGAATTCGTCCCTCCTGTTCCCGGAAATAAGCCTCTCCCCGCTCCGTGAAAAGTTCGGGAATCGACTGTCCCGTCCGGCGGACAATCTCCTCGTCCAGATCGCGGAAGGGAAGCTGTAACCGTTCGGCCAATCGTGCGCCGACGGTTGATTTGCCGGTTCCCATAAATCCGATAAGTACAATCGAGCGGTTGCTCATGCTGATATCCCCCGTCCTGCTGGCGTAAACTTCCCATATGATAGCATACGAGTCTTCCGTTCGACAATGGCGCCATGTATAAAATCACCGCCTTCGACATAAAGATGATGATTATAAGAATGTTGTGCGCCTTGCGCCGGTGCGAAGCCTGATGCCTGATAAGAAGGTACAAGCATCGCCGGAAGCGATGAGGCCGCGTAGGAGTGAATCGGCATGTCCACCCTGCCCTCCCCGGATTCCCAATCCGCACAGCGCAGCGTATCCGCCCGAATGGCCCGTATTATGGACACGCAGCATCCGCTGTGCAGAGAAGATATCGTGTGGGTACTGAATTTCGTCAAAAGCAAGCTTACCGAAAAGGATGAAGCCTGGGCCCGTCTCGGTCCGGAACGGATTCTGCAAAACTTCCGCTACTTCGCTGAAATCTCCCTGCTGCTTGTTCGCGGTGCAAGCTTCAGCGAGAGATCGGAGCATATCCGCCAATATTTGGCCGAAGCCACATACGGGCTTCTGGACCGGGAAGGCCATCCGTAAATAACGCCGGGCCCACGCGGGCCCGGCGTTATGATGCCTTATTCGGACAACCAGTTATAGTGGAAGGTGCCTTCCTTGTCGACGCGCTTGAACGTATGGGCGCCGAAGTAGTCGCGTTGGGCTTGAAGCAGGTTCGCAGGCAGCCGCTCCGTGCGGTAGCTGTCGAAGTACGCAAGCGCGCTCGCGAAGCCCGGCACCGGCACGCCGTAAGCGACTGCCGCGGCAACCACTTGACGCCATGCCTCCTGGTAGGTTTCCACAATATTTTTGAAATAAGGATCAAGCAGCAAATTTTTCAGCTCCGGATCCTGATCATATGCTTCCTTGATGTTATGCAGGAAGCGGGAGCGAATGATGCAGCCGCCGCGGAAGATCATGGCGATGTCGCCGTAGCGCAGGTTCCAGCCGAACTCGTCGGATGCGGCGCGCATTTGGGCGAAGCCCTGGGCATACGATACGATCTTGCTCGCATAGAGCGCCTTCCGTACATTCTCGATGAATTCGGCCTTATCGCCCGTGAACGGCTTCGTTGCCGGTCCTTGCAGCACCTTGCTCGCGGCGACGCGCTCTTCCTTCAGGGCGGACAGGAAGCGGGAAAATACCGATTCCGTAATCATCGACAGCGGCACGCCAAGATCGAGCGCGCTTTGGCTTGTCCATTTGCCCGTGCCCTTTTGCCCTGCGGAGTCAAGAATGACGTCCACCATCGGCTTGCCGGTCTCTTCGTCATACTTCGAGAAGATGTCGGCCGTAATCTCGATCAGGTAGCTGTCAAGCTCACCATTGTTCCATTCCTTGAAGATCGAATGAAGCTCCTTCGTATCGACGCCAAGCACGGTCGTCAACAGATGGTACGCTTCGCAGATCAACTGCATGTCGCCGTACTCGATGCCGTTGTGAACCATCTTCACATAGTGGCCCGCACCGTCAGGACCGATATACGTGCAGCAAGGATCTCCGTTAACCTTGGCCGAGATCGAGGTCAGAATCGGCTCTACCAGCTTATAAGCACTCTCCTGGCCGCCTGGCATAATCGCAGGCCCCTTCAGCGCTCCTTCTTCCCCGCCGGATACGCCCGCTCCAATGAAGCGAATTCCCTTTCCTTCCAAATATTTACTTCGGCGCTGAGTGTCCGGGAAGTGGGCATTCCCGCCGTCAATAATAATATCCCCTTGATCGAGATGAGGCAGAAGCTGTTCGATCGTCGCATCGGTAGCTTGTCCCGCTTGAACCATAATCAGGATCTTGCGCGGCACAGCCAGGGAGTCCACGAATTCTTCAATGGTATATGTACCTGTCAACTGCTTGCCTGCCGCCTCTTGCAGAAGCGCATCCGTCTTCTCGCGCGAACGGTTGTAGACAGATACGGCGAATCCGCGGCTTTCGATATTAAGCGCCAAATTTTTGCCCATTACGGCAAGGCCGATGACACCAATTTGATTCTTCGTCATATGGTCCTTCCACCCTTTATCTATAATTTGATATAGCCTAACATTACGCCTATTGTACCGCACAGGAATACACCCTGCAACATTCCGCCCCATTTAAATCTTGCGGAAGGAAGGGTGTATCGGGGTATTGGATGACCGGCCTTCGCATACTGCAGCGCATCATTACCATTCGAGCTGAATCATTTCCCGGCGCAGAAGCTCGAGACTCTTTTTACACTCCTCCGCCTTCTCCGCATCATTCGTTCGCATCGCTTCATGCAGCTCCGACAGCGCATAATCAATCTCGAGCCGAAGCTCGCCTATCCGCTCCTCCGCCTGCGTGGACGCGAAAGCCTGCGCCATCTCTTCCATTGTAATAATGGGCCGCTTCTGATACAGCACCCGCTGCTCGGGTCCGCATATTTCCACGAGGCGAATCCGTTCGCCGAACATAATATTTTCGACCAGCACCTGTCTGTCCTTGCATCGGCGCACGACCGCATGGCCGCGCACATGCCCGATCAATCGCTCAATGAATTCGGATAACTTCTCGTCGCGGATCGTATAGTCGCCTACCAGCTTGAACCGATCCTGCAAGCGCTGAAAACGCAATTTGACCAGCTTCCGCCCCGTTCGGATAGACACGATAAACAATGTCTCATTCTCGCTCCAGTACAAGGAGTATCCTTCCTGTATCAGATCCCGAATGAGGTTTTGGATTTGCCGGCGGTCAAAGCGCAGCTCCAAATTCCGGTATTCGACCTCATCACTGCGGTTCACGGCAATCCCTCCTTACGATATCGTATACTTCATCATATGATTCGGTAACTTGGTTATTGACTCGAATTGCTCGCGCCAATCAAGTTGGTGCATAATATGGTATAATCGGCTTACAACGGCACGAAAGGAACGATAACGATGAGCACGTCATTTACCGGATTTAACGCAACCGACTTCCAGGTTTTCCTGACCGAAGGACTGGAAGCCCGGATGGAAGGAATCCGCGAACATATCCAGCCCAAGTTCCGAGCGATTGGCGAAGAGCTTGTCGGCGATGCCGCTGTGCAGAGCGGCCAAGAGATGTTTTTACATATTGCGAAGCATGCCCGGCGCACGGTCAATCCGCCGAAGGACACATGGCTTGCCATCGGTCCGAATAAGCGCGGCTACAAGTCGCTGCCCCATTTCCAGGTCGGTCTGTTCGATGACCATGTGTTCATCTGGCTGGCCTTCATCTATGAAGTGGCGAACAAGCGCAATATCGCGAGCATGATGCTGAACGATACGAAGCGGTTCCGCTCGCTTGTGCCGGCCGACTTCGTGATCTCGATGGATCATATGCAAAAAGACAACGTCCGCCTCAGCGATATCAACGATGAGGAGTTGAAGAAAATGCTTGTCCGCTTCCGCGACGTCAAGCAGGCGGAATGGCTCGTCGGGCGGAACATCGCCGCCCACGATCCGGTGCTGTCCGACGGCGAAGCGTTCATGGCGCTGGCCCGCCGCACGCTGACGGCGCTCATGCCGCTCTATAAGCTGGCCCTGGAGGCGTAGCTTCCGCACGCGTTCGCCGGCCCCACGGCGCGACAGGTAACCGGACAAGCCGCAGCGCAGACAAAAGGGTGATTCCCCGAGAGTACCCGGGAGAATCACCCTTATTTTGTGCTTGCCTCCAATCTTATGAGCCGTCCAAGACGGAGGGACTATATGGAAGTTCCGGCCGAAGCCTTCGCCCGTTCCGCCGCCGCGAAGCGAACGAGCAGGCCGATGGCCGCCAGGCACAGAATGCCGCCAACGATATAAGGCAGATTGGCGTTCCATTTGAAGATGGCCACGGCCAGCAGCGGTCCGGCGATCCGGCCGAAGCTGTCCATGGAGGAATTGAGACCCGATGCGACCCCTTGGCTGACCGTCGTCTTCTGTGTGATGAGGGAGGTCACGCATGGCCGGATCAGCGCGTTGCCGATTCCGAAGACGCATAAAAATATCGTCGCGTTCACCATATTGGACGACAGCAGCAGGAGGAAAAAGCCGAGGGCCGAAATGACCAGCCCGGCGCCAATCGTCTTCTTTTCCGCTCCGTTCTTAATATAGCGTCTGACGATGCCGCCCTGCACAAGCGCGCCGGCGAGGCCGCAGTAGAAGAACATGAAGCCGATGTCCACGGCCGTAATATCCGGAATCCGTACCGCCTGGAAATAGAGCAAGGTGGACTCCAGCCCGGCCAGCGTAAAGGTCACGAAGAAGGACAGCACGTACAAATATTTCATCATGCCGGTGAAGGCCGTCCAGCGGGAAGGCGCCGCCTCGCGCGGCTGCATCCGCTTCTCCTTCGGCAGCGATTCCTGCAGCAGTGCGAAGCCGAGCAAGCAGGTCAGCAGCGTCAACGCCGACGCGGCAAAAAAGGGCGCGTTATGGCCGAGCTTGCTGATAATGCCCCCGAATGCGGGCCCGAACGTGAAGCCGAGACCAATCGCCATGCCGACCATCGCCATCCCCTTCGTCCGCCGCTCCGGCGGCGTAATGTCGGCTACATAGGCGACGATGACGGCAGTCACCGCTCCGGAGAACAAGCCTCCGAGCAAGCGCGAGGCATACATCATCCACAGCGAGCCGTCCGCCAATCCGAACAGCGCGTAGCTGGCGCTGAAGCCAAGCGTGCCGATGAGGATGATCGGACGTCGGCCTACTTTTTCTGATAGCGCTCCCCACAATGGGGACAGAATAAAGGAAACGAGCGAATACAGCGAGAGCATCAGCCCCAGATGCACTTCGTTCGCTCCAGCGTCGGTAATCATCATCGGCAGGACCGGAATGACGATGCCGAATCCGATAAATACCATCATCAGCATGAGCACGACGACAGTCATTTGTTTTTTCATGACACAGTTCCCTCCTATGTATACGTTCATCCTAACATAATTGGTTAGCAACGAAAATGACTAAAATGCGACAAATGTCACACTCTTCGGCGCCGCCGAAAAACTGCTTGCATTCCGAAACGTTTTTGTTAAACTTATCATTGTTTGCGTCAAGATGCGCAAACCTATCTGCATTTTCAGCAAGAAAGGTTGTGATTACGGCGATGAACCACCATCGGACGCCTCTTTTTTCCGCTTTGAAGGAGCATGCCGCCCGGAACCCGGTTCAATTTCATATTCCGGGACACAAAAAAGGCGCCGGCAGCGATGCCGAATTCCGGGATTTCCTCGGAGATAACGCCTTCTCCATAGACTTGATCAACATTGCTCCGCTGGACGATCTGCACCAGCCGACAGCCGTCATCGCCGAAGCGCAAGCCTTGGCTGCGGATGCCTTCGGCGCAGATTATACCTTCTTCAGCGTGCAGGGCACAAGCGGGGCCATCATCACGATGATTATGTCCGTCTGTTCACCCGGCGACAAAATTATCGTGCCTCGCAATATTCATAAATCGATTATGACGGCCATTATTTTCGCCGGGGCTCGCCCGGTGTTCGTATCGCCGGCAAGGGACGCCAATCTCGGGATCGATCACGGCATCACGACCCGATCGGTCCGCCGGGCGCTGGAGAAGCACCCGGATGCGAAGGCGGTTCTGGTCATCAATCCAACCTATTTCGGCATTTGCGCCAATCTGAAGGAGATTGTCGATCTCGCCCATTCCTACGGCGTGCCGGTGCTGGTCGATGAAGCTCACGGCGTCCTGATCCACTTCCACGAGAAGCTGCCGATCTCGGCAATGGAAGCAGGCGCGGACATGGCGGCGACCAGCGTTCACAAGCTGGGAGGCTCTATGACCCAGAGCTCGGTTCTCAATGTCAATGTCAAGAACGGGCTTGTCAATCCATACCGGGTCCAGACCATATTCAGCATGCTGACAACGACCTCTACTTCCTACCTGCTGCTCGCTTCGCTGGATACGTCCCGCCGCAATCTGGCGCTGAACGGCCACGCGATCGCGGAACGCACCATTGAACTGGCCGAGGAAGCAAGAGTGCAGATCAATGCAATTCCGGGCTTGTACTGCTTCGGGGAGGACATTCTTGGCGGCGAAGCGACCTATGACTTTGATCCGACCAAGCTGACCATTCATGTGCGCCATCTTGGGATCACCGGCTATGAGACGGAAAACTGGCTCCGGGAGCATTACCAGCTCGAAGTCGAGCTCAGCGATATGTACAATATTTTGTGCCTGGTGACGCCGGGCGATTCCCGGGACACGATTGAGACGCTCCTGACGGCTCTCCGGGAGCTGTCTGCAACGCATTTCGAGAAGAACGAGGTGCAGGAGCTTATCGTGAAAATACCGGAAATCCCGCAGCTCTCGCTCATTCCGCGGGATGCGTTCTACGCCGACACGGAAGTCGTTCCGTTCAAGGAGTCTGCTGGACGCATTATTGCCGAGTTTATTTATGTTTATCCGCCCGGAATTCCGATTCTCCTGCCGGGCGAGGTCATTTCGCAGCAAAATATCGACTACATCCGGGAACACGTCGACATCGGATTGCCGGTCAAAGGTCCGGAGGATCGAAATATAGAGTACGTCAAAGTGATCGTGGAAGAAACCGCGATATTTTAAAAGCGGCAGGCCGTCCAGCTATGGGCGGCCTGTCCTGTATCCACAGGCGCAGAGCGGGATGTCCTGCTGCGCCATGAAAATATTGCCAACGGGCGGGCGCGATGATATGATGAGGATGATCCGACGTTGCATGGAGGTGGAAGGATGACCCAAAGCGCATTTATTACGTTTGTGGAAGGATCGGCCGTACCATCCGTCACACTGGATGAACTGAGAGAACAGCTCCTCAGTTACCGACACCAGACCAGCTTGACTGGAGAGCAGTTGGGGTGGGAATACGCCGATGCCGCGTTCCCCTATACGATCGAGACGAAGCCCGAACACGAAGAGGATTGGTTCTACCTGAAGGGAACCTCTCCCCAATACCATTTTATCGTGTTCGGTTCCGGAACCAAAGAAGGAGATCCGCCCCGTTCCCGCGTCCAGGTCGTCCTGCCGGAAGGAGCGACCCATGGCGACAAAGCAAAAGGAAACGAGCTATGCAAATATTTGGCCAAGAAATGGAAGGCTGAGTTGACCTTGTTCAACGGCAGGACCATGTACTTCAATCCGCGGAAATAATCCGGCGGCTACGGCAGTTTACATAAGTGACAGCAGCTAAAAAGCTCCGAGCGGCCGCTCGGAGCTTCATCGTCTTCAACCATATTCCGCTGAAGAGCTGCTTTGTTCGGATTAGTCTTCCTGGGATGCCACCAATTGATCGTAAGCTTGCTGGACGCGTTCCCATTCCTCGTCGTCTTCAATCGGATTCAGAACCATATCTTCATCCTCTTCGTCTACGCGCACAATGATCCCATCCGCTTCCGGATTGTTGCGTTCCAGCAACAGAGCATATACTTGCTCGCCTACATTGAACGTCTCGACGAGGGCCATATCGATTTCATTTCCTTCTTCATCTACCAGGGTGACGACCAATTCGTCGTGTTCGTGGTCATGTCCGCAGCCACAGTCATGGTCATGATTATGTTGATGTTCGCTCATGCGTGAATCTCCTTTGTTTTCAGGTAATGGGTTGGTTACACTTCCGTATCGTACCACTTTCTGAAGGGCAGGTCAACGAAGCAGGAGCGATGTCACCTATGTAGGCGGAAGCTGATCCGTTCATAAGTTCACATTTCCCTGACACGGAATCGATGTACGCGCTCAGATGGCCGGCAGCTTCTTCTGGGACACGAGTGTAAATTCTCCATCCTTTTGCTTGAGATAGCAAGAGATCAGGTAATCGCCCTTCGATTTGAAGTCGTACTTGAAGTCGTCCGTACGCAGCCAGAGAGGGTCATCTTTTTTCTCCTCGACGTTGAACTGCTGAATCTGAGTCGCATTCCCTTTCGGGTCGGTAATCGTAAATTTTACGGCCTCCAAGGAAGAAGGAAAATTATCAACTTGGGCAAATATGGAAAACGATGCTTTGCCTGTCTGAACTTTACCGAACGGGGAATTGTCTTTGGATAAAAGGATATCTACGTTCGGCTTCTCGATAATGACTTTTTTATTGGCATCGTCCCATGTGACGAATGCTTGCAGCGTGTCACTCAATTGGCGGACGGACAAAAACGCTCGTCCATCGACCATTAGCCCCCCGTCCTGAATCGTGTTTCCGTTTACGACGACCTGTACTTTTTCTCCTACTGTAGCCGTCGATGCTGCCTCTTGCGCCGAGACTTGTACCGTTGCGAACGTTCCGCTCAAGATGGTACCGAGCAGAGCCAGTGCTGCGATTCTTCTTCTGCTTGTCATCGCGATACCTCCAACTGCTTAGTTGTTAAGTTATACTCAGCTAAGCATGGAGAGTTGCGGAAAAAACCTTTCGTTTCCGGTGTTTTTGCGACCTGACATTCCCGCATGCGCTCTTCCCGTCCGCCCGTTCACTTGTGAATTCCAGATGCAGGTGTTAGAGTAAAAGCAAAATCATGCCGACAATTTGTTGATGAACCGTGACGGAGGGATTGGATGACACTGCGCATACAAATGATTGGCACAGGAAGTGCCTTCGCCAAAAAATATTTCAACAATAATGCGTTACTATATACGAACACCGGCAAGTTGCTCGTGGACTGCGGGATCACGGCGCCGCAAGCGCTATACCAGTTGGGCGTCTCGTTCGATGAATTGGCCGGCGTCCTGATCAGTCATATACACGGCGATCACGTGGGCGGCCTGGAGGAGTACGCATTTCAGATGAAATTCCGGTACCACCGCAAGCCGAAGCTGTTCATCGCCGCTCCGCTCGTCGTTCCGCTCTGGGAGCATACGCTCAAGGGCGGGCTGACGCAAGAGGGCTTGACCTGCCTGGAGGATGCTTTCGATGTGCACCCGCTCGAGCCTTCCCAGACCTCGGAGCCGCTGCCCGGTCTGAAGGTACAGCTGCTGGAGACGCCGCATATTCCCGGAAAACGAAGCTTCTCGTTTCTGTTCAATGATACGTTCTTTTACAGCGCAGACATGCAGTTCCAGCCCGAGCTGCTTCGCCGGCTCGTTCAAGAGCAAGGCGTAACGGCCATCTTCCACGACTGCCAACTAAGTGGTAAAGCCGAAGTGCATGCGGGGCTTGATGAACTGCTCACCCTGCCGGATTTCATTCAGGAAAGATTGTGGCTGATGCATTACGGAGATGAACGGGAGGCCTTCGAGGGCAAGACCGGGCGAATGAGGTTCGTGAAGCAGCAAGAACAGATGGAGATTCAATAGCAGACACAACACCGGCAAGCAGCGCAACCGCGCACCGCTTGCCGGTGATCTATTCTCTGATGCCGGCCATTCCTCCGTGTCAAAACAGCGGCAAATTATCCAGATTGTTCGTCGGGTCCCCGTCTGCGTCGCCGCGCAGATACATCCCTCCGTCTCTTCCTTTGAAGACATTGACTCCGGCTATGTTCCCCGCCTGAACCTCGTTTAGAGCTTGCTCGTAGGACAGCTGTCTTCCTGTGCTTGTCTGGAATGCGGTCAAATCGCCATCCCCGTTCTTTTGCACGGCCACGATCGTCTCTCGGTTGTCCATTCGTTTCGCCTCCTGAAGAAGATGTTCTGCATGAAGCAGACCCTCTTAGCTTTCCCGGAGAGCTGGTGAATATTACAGCTTCTTCTCCATGCGGACATGCAGAATGCCCGCATCGTAGAACGGCTCTTCCGATACGGTCGTATAGCCGAGCGAGTGATAAAAGCCTTCCGCCTGGCACTGCCCGTCCAGCACGCTCTTCTCCGCTCCCATGGAACGGGCAAGCTGCTCCAGCGCCACCATGAGCGAACGGCCGATCCCGCTCCCGCGGAACGGCTTTAATACAGCGATGCGCTGCATTTTGGCGGTCGTCTCATCCAGCCATTTCATGCGACCGGTCGCCGCTACTTGTCCGTCTACCGTGATAAGAATATGATTGCTGTCCGCATCAAGGCTATCCAGTTCATCGATTTCTTCCTCCAGCGGCACCTTCTGCTCTTCCACAAATACTTCCTTGCGAATCTCCAAACATTGTTGAAGCTGTCCTTCGGATTTGACTTCAATCACTTCTGCTGCCATTGCTGCACCTTCCTTGTCAATCAATTGTCAAAATTATGCACAACTTTTTGGTTTTAGATAAGATATCATTATACAAAAAATTAGATTTCATGTATAGTTAGATGTGATCCATCTCACAGTAGACTTGAAGGAGGGAACGCATTGAATTCAATAATGGTCACCATTATTGTATCGGTCATTTTCTTCATTCTAACCATTTGGCTATGCCTGTTCGTCACCAAGAAGGCCTATTCCCGCAGATGGGAAGAGGAGACGACATTCCTTGATACCGATCAAGCCCGTGAAGAAGAGCAGGGCGGCCGTGCCGTCGCCAAGCCCTAATCATCACAATAACGGCCTTGTTCCCGTGCCGCAGAAAGGTTGAATTTCTGGGCAGGAACAAGGCCTTCAGTCAGGCTCTCGATTAAGGCGCGTATACACGGGCCGGGACACCGGCGCCGTACACGTCCTGTTGAATAACGGGCGTAGACGGTCCAAGACGATCAGGCTGTGGCAAGGGAGCCGCGCCACGCGCCCAGGATGTGTACCCCACAGCAACCAATAGGACACTCAGCAGCGCGGCCACAAAGACCAGCCACTGTATGCGACTATTCATCCCTAATCCCTCCGAATGCTCGCAACTTCAAAATCACTATTGGCATTTTCCCCTGAACCCCATGCTTTTAAACCTGATCGGCCGAATAGCGGGCCTTGCATTCACTCTCGGATGACACACTTTCCCTCACCGACTTGAAAAGCCGTTCCGCCTTTTTAAAGACTCTCCCCTTCGCTTCCTATTTTCTCGTTACGATTCCTTCGTTCATTCTCTCGCTGGCTCAGTGAGAACCATACTGCCGCTCTGTTGTGCGTTCTCCCTTTGGCGCAGGACAGTCCCATAAATCTCAAATTCCCTTTACCTCTTTTTACCTCTGTCCAACTCACCTGCGTTGTCGGGATACCGAGCATAAGAAAAAAAGACCTTACCACATCCATGCCAATGTACGCATATTCCCGGAAGGTTTGTGGTTGGCCCGAAGGATAAAAAAATATAAAAAAGCCCTTGAAAGTTCAAGGACGTCGTCGTTAATAGTATGGTGTTCTGAGACGGGCTCGAACCGCCGACCCCCACCCTGTCAAGATGGTGCTCTCCCTACTGAGCTATCAGAACACACCGATAGATATAGTATACCATCCGACAATGGTCTTGTCAACACATTATTAGCACCAGGCCCTTCCGTTCCTTCCATAAGGTTGCTCAGGTGCTTCCGCCATGGCGAGAAGCCTCTCTGTCCGTTGCATTCCGCGACCGGCACAGACAGAGGGCTTTCGTCACTTCTAGGCGTTCTTATCCATCTGCGGCAATTCTTCCACAGGAATACCGGAAACGGGAGGAAGCTGCCAATCGATCTCGGTCTCTCCGCGTGAGCGCAGCCATTCATTGACTTGCGAGAACGGGCGGCTGCCAAAAAATCCGCGATGAGCCGACAACGGGCTCGGATGCGGGCCTTTGACGATGCCGTGCCGTCTCGTGTCGATCATGGCTTGCTTCGCTTGGGCGAAGGATCCCCATAGCACGAAGACAACCGGCTGCTCCCGCTCATTCAACAGCTGAATAATGCGATCGGTGAATCGTTCCCACCCCATGCCGCGATGGGATGCCGCTTGCCCCTGACGCACGGTCAGCACCGTGTTCAGCATCAGCACGCCCTGCTTTGCCCAAGGGATGAGACAACCATGCTGCGGCATTGTCGTGCCGATATCGCTTGCGCTCTCCTTCAGCATGTTCACAAGCGAGGGGGGAATACGAACGCCCGGCTGTACCGAGAAGCTTAGTCCATGCGCCTGTCCAGGTCCATGATACGGGTCTTGCCCTACGATAACGACTTTCGTGTCTGCATACGAAGTATAATGTAGCGCAGAGAAGATAAGATCGAATGGCGGATATACCACCGTACGCTCATACTCCTGCTTCAGCCATCCCCATAACTGTTTGAAATAGGGCTGCCTAATCTCGTCATGAAGCAATGCTGCCCAATCCTCTTGAATCTGTATCGCCATAGCCGTTCCTCCCCTTCCTTCACATGAGTCAAGCGATATGAAGCGTGCGTCAGCCTTCTGCCCATACCGGTAAAAATAAAAAAAGCTCTGCCAATGACCGCTGTCATCCAGAACTCTCTATGTACAGGCATTTCAATTAATGGTGCCGAGGACCGGGATCGAACCGGTACGGTAGTCACCTACCGCAGGATTTTAAGTCCTGTGCGTCTGCCAATTCCGCCACCCCGGCACATACAGTGTGCGAACACTATGAATCTTTGAAAACAACGGTTTTGGTGGGCCCTGAGGGACTCGAACCCACGACCAATCGGTTATGAGCCGACCGCTCTGACCAACTGAGCTAAGGGCCCCTACGCCATTGCTTTATGCAAAAATATTGGTTGCGGGGGCAGGATTTGAACCTACGACCTTCGGGTTATGAGCCCGACGAGCTACCGAACTGCTCCACCCCGCGACATTTTTTATAATCTTGCTTTCGCAGCGACAAGTATTAGTATACTATATCAGTACATGAACAGTCAAGATAAATGTATAAAAAAATGATATTTTCTTACGTTTCCGCTTCAGAGAACGAAGCGGACTCCGTACTTTCCTTTGCGGGAGCGGAAGACCTCAACCTCATATGGCGTGTCATACCCATATATCCATGCATCCTGCTCCAGCCGTTCCTGGAGGCATCGGGCCTGGAACTTCGTATTGTACAACTTCCCCCAATATATCCAATGCATTGCCATCCCGGCTCCTTTCTTCGTCAGTCGGTACTATTGTGTTCGATATACCCGACAATCATGCAGCCATGTGATGCGGACGGCGCGGGACGGTAACGGCGGCGGCGGCCCGTAGAAACAGCGCCGCAGCAGAGGTTGCCGCAACGTAAAAAGACCGGCAATGCCTGAGCGGGCCTGCCGATCCTTATAGATGATTTATTCGCTATGGACAGGAGCAAGCTGCTTCTTTTTCAAAATCTGGTTGCCCTTCGTCTCCCATTCCTTCAACGCATCGCTAACACTCTTCTTCTTGTCGATCACTTCCTGGAACAAACTGCGGCCGATTTCTTGCACTTCCCACAAATTCGAATACATCATGAATAACTCTTCATCATTATGTTCTGTAGGCAGGACGGGCTTCATGGTGTAGAAAGCCGCTATATTGAAATCTGTCCCCTCCTTTGGCTTAAGGTACTTCTGGCGGGACACCAGTTCACCGCCGTTGCGGGAACGGAGCTTCGCCCATTCGTCACTTGATACGAATTTGACGAACTCCCAGGCATCCTCCGGATTCATCGCCTTCTGATTGATGGCAAAAATCTGGTGCAATGAGACGAAGCCGGATATTCCAGGGGCTTCCGCATGGGAAGGCACCGTCACGACATCCCAATCGAATTTTGTGAAGCCGTTGATTTTGTCCCCGTACTTCATCGCTTCCAATAGACTGGAATCGATATACCAATAATCCGCGAGCACCATAGCCGCGCGTCCGGACAAGAAGTCGTCATAATGGAACGGATTGTAATGCTCATCCTGCATCTCCGGCAGTTCCCTGTCATCGCCTGGAATAATCTTCTCATTAACCAGCTTCGCGAACATCGTCCATACATTTTTCCACATCGGCGTATTGACAGTCATAGAATCTGCTGTGTCATCGAACCTGCGAAGATTAAGCGGCTTAACATAGCCATCCATGCCCGAGTACGGATCAGTTTCGTAATTATTGAAAGAGAAGCCGTAGATGCGCTCCTTGCCCTCGCCCTTCGATATAAGCTTCGCCTTGTCGAACACTTGCTCCCAAGTCATATTGTCTGTCGGCGGCTCAACTCCCGCTTCCTTGAATAGGGTCTTATTATAAAATAAAGCCTGTGAGCTAAATGTCGGCGTTAGGCCGTACAGATTATTGTCTCCCATCGCCTTCAGCCCGTCAATGACCGTCGGCACGAATTCGTTCGTATCGATTTTATCCTTCTGAAGGAGCGGATCGATCTGCTTGAGCAGACCGTCTCGCGCAAACGCTTGGTATTCGCTCGCATCAAGAACGACCACATCCACCGGATTGGCTCCGGTCAACAGCTTCTTAAGTAATTCCGTATAATCTGGCTCCTCATACTCCCCGTTCGAGCTCCTGCGATTCCATTTCATCTCCTTCCAATCATTCGCAGAGACGATTTCAATGCTGACGGCCCCCTGCTTCGAAAACTCGAATAAGTCGGTATATTCCGAGCGGAAATAACTCTCGTAACCATTCCCTCCGCTCACTACGCCGATACGCAGCACACGCTCCTGGCCTGGCTTACCTTCATCTGTTGTCGTACAAGCACCCAGCATCGGGATGATCATCGCCACGGGGATCGTCGCCATGAACAGTTTTCGGACCCATTTTTTTGAACGCACGGGTTCCCCCCCCTCTAACTCTTTCCGGTGTGCGGATAATAATCTTATCTTCGTCTATTTTCCATCGATGCGTTATCTGTAATGTGAAGAGCCTGCAGGTACGGGTACCTGCAGGCGTCCAGCGCAATCGGCAACAACATACGTTTTATGATGATTCTGCAGGCCTTTATTTGCTGTAGACGGGATTGGCCTGTTTCTTTTTCAAGACCTGATTCCCCTTCGCCTCCCATTCCTTCAACGCATCGCTTATGCCTTTCTTGTTGTCCATAACCTCCTGGAACAAGTTGCGCCCAATCTCAACCAATTCATATAAACTATATTTTGCCAACAACTCTTCCTCTTTCTGCGCTGAAGGCGGAGTCGGCTTCATGGTGTAGAAGGCGGAAATATTAAAGCTGAGCCCATCCTTAGGCTGGATATACTTCTTCCGCGCTACCAGCTCATAGCTGCTGCGGGAGCGCAGCTTCGCCCATTCATCGCTTGACACGAACTTGACGAAATCCCAGGCATCTTCGGGATTCGCCGCCTTCTGATTGACGGCAAAAATTTCTCTTAAATAGACGGAACCGGAAATGCCCGGAGCTTCCGGATGGGAAGGGAACGTCACGACATCCCAATCGAATTTCGAGAAGCCTTTGATTTTATCCGCGTTTTTCATCGCATCCGACAGATCGGAATTGATGAACTGATAATCGCCGAGCACCATCGCCGTTCGCCCGGACAGGAAGTTGTCATACTGGAACGGATTGAACTGGCCTTCCGGACTTTCAGGCATTTCCGCGTTTGGACCCGGAATTGTCTTTTCAGCGACCAGTTTGGAGATTGTCGTCCATACTTTCTCCCACTGTGGACTGTTGACTGTCATATAATCCGCCTTATCATCGATCATCCGAAGATTAAGCGGGGAAATATACGTATTTATCATATCCCAATACGGATCGCTGCCGAAGTAATGATTGAAGGAGAAGCCATAGACGCGATCTTTTCCTTCGCCCTTGGACACAAGCTTCGCCTTATCGAAGACTTGATCCCATGTCATATTGTCCGTCGGCGGCTCGACCCCTGCTTCATTGAATAACGTCCTATTGTAGAATAAAGCCTGGGAGGTGAATGTAGGGGCTAAACCGTACAAATTATTGTCACCCATCGCCTTCAACCCGTCGATGACCGTCGGCACGAATTCGTTCGTATCGATTTTATCCTGCTGAAGAAGCGGATCGAGCTGCTTAAGCAAGCCCTCCCGGGCAAGCGTCTGGTATTGCGAGGCATCGAGGACGACCACATCCACCGGGTTGGCTCCGGTCATAATCTTCTTCAACGCCTCTACATAATCCGGCTGTTTATATTCTCCGTTCGATTCCCATCGATCGGACTGATCCACAGCAGGGACGATCTCAATGCGAATGGCCCCTTGCTTCGAAAATTCAAACACGTCCGTATACTGGGAACGGAAATAAGTATCATCATTCCCTCCGTACAGGACGCCGATGCGAAGAACACGCTCTTGGCCTGGCTTCACTGCATCTGTCTTCGTGCAAGCTGCCAGCATCGGAATAATCATCGCTATGGCCATGGTCGCCAACAACAGCTTTCGTACCCATTGTTTTGAACCCACAGGTTACCCCTCCAACTCTTTCGGTGTGCGGATAATAATTTTATCTCCGTCTATTTCCATCGATGCCTTATCTGTAATGTGGAGAGCCTCCAGGTACTCCTTCGGCACCTGCAGGCGCCCAACGCGGTCGACGACGACATACGCTTCATGATGATCCTGCAGTCCTTGCCCTGCAACCCCTTGATCCTCCTCCCCGTTCAGATTCGGATTTCGCTTGATGAACTCGGTGCTTGTCAAGCCGTCGCGAATGGCAACAACCCGATCGACCTTGCCCGCCAGCGCCAGATCGTGGGTAACAATGACGACCGTTACTCCCATTTCCCGGTTCATGCGCCGGAAAATATCCATAATCATATCGGACGTCTGCGTATCTACCGACCCCGTCGGTTCGTCCGCCAATAATAATTGGGGACGATTCGCCAGCGAGATCGCGATGGCCACCCGCTGCTGCTCCCCGCCCGAGAGCTGATGCAGCTTGTTGTTCATCCGGTGACCCAGTCCGACCGCCTCCAGCAGTTCCTTCGCATAAGCGCGGTCCATCTTCCCTGCGAGCATCATCGGCACTTCCACATTTTCCAGCGCGGTCAAATAAGGCAGCAGATTGCGGGCATTGTTCTGCCAAATGAAACCAACCGTATCCCGCTTGTATTCAACTAGCTGCTCATCGGTTATCTTCAGCAGATCCCATTTGCCGACCCGCACGGTGCCGGCCGAAGGGCGGTCCAAGCCGCCCAACGTATTCAGCAATGTCGATTTGCCGCTGCCGCTGTTCCCGATAATGGCCATCAATTCTCCTTGCTTGACGGTCAAGTTCAAGCCTTGCAGGGCCACGACTTCGATATCATCTGTCTTGTATATTTTGACAAGGCCTTCACAATGAATCATCGCTTAACGCTCCTCTCCCATCTTCACGGCTTGATGAACCCGCAGCCTGCGAATCTGCATGAACAGCAGCGTCGCGCCCGTCAGAATCATGACCGCGACCACGGCATACAGCTGCATCGTATCTTTCGCATCGAAAATGATTCGGAACGGCGGCACCTGCATCTTCGCATTTTCCGCCGATTGCAGGAACGGAAGGAACAGGCGGCTAGCCAGCTTGCCAAGCAAAATACCGATGCCGATCGATAAACCGGCGGTGAAGATTTGTTCCAGCAGCAGCATCCCGGTCAGCTGCCGGCGCGACAGACCCATCGCCCGCAGTATGCCGAACTGCACGACGCGGCTCGATAAGTTGAAGAACCAGTAGAGCAAATAGCCGATAAGCGAAATGATAACCGAAATCAAGAAGCCCATGCTCAGAATGCCGAAGATGCCTCCGCGAGTCGGATGCTTGCTCAGTCGTGCCAATTCGCTCCGCACATCCTTGTAGGTGACAATCTCGATGTTTGCTTTTTGAAGTTCTTTCAGTGCCGGCGCAAGCGGCGCTTTCTCCTTCATCTTCAGCCATACATCGTATTTCATGAGAGGCACCTGATCATAAATATATTCCAGATTCGTAATAAAGAACGGCGTCTGATCCGGATATTGACTCGGCCAATACGGGAGTATCGCCGCGACGACAAACTCCACCATTTGATCCTGAAGGGAGATCGAAATGACATCCCCCGGTTTCAACTCATACGTCTTCGCGATATTGGTCGGAATAATGACGGCGGCGCCCTCATAATACTTCCCTAATGCATCCAAATATTTAAACGGGTGTTGAGGGAACAAATCGTTCCGGAACCAGGCCACCTTCGCGAACTCGTCATTATCGATGCCGACGACCATCCCCTGGCCGATAGAACGTCCGGAGACAACGACATTCCCCTTCGCCTGCATCACTCTGGCGGCCGCCTCGACGCCCGGCAGCTTGCGGAACACTTCGAATGGCGGTTCGTTCAGAATTTGCTTCCCTTTCGGAGGCTGCTGCCCGCCAGGCCCGCCCGGGCTTCCCGGACCTCCGCCACCGCCCCCTCCATTATTGCCTCCGTTGTTGCCGCCTTTATTGCCCCCTTGATCCTTCCGATCCACGACGAGCGTGCTCTCCCATACCGTCTCGATGATGGCATCGGCGCCATATTGATACAGCGTCCGTTCGGTTGAATTCGTGTCGATCGTCCGGGCGGCCGACGCATTATATACGCCAAGACCAAGCGTCAGAATAAGCAAAATCATTAGCGGATAATATGATTTCGCGGATCGGGAGAGCTGCGTCAGCGTCAAATACAGCGGAACCGGCAGCAGCTTGCCGCCAAGCCACTGGAACAGACGCAGCAGCAGCGGAAACAGCCGCAAAAAGAACAGGCCGCAAGCGAATATCGCCAGTGCCGGGATAAAGAACAGAAACGGCTGCACTTGCAGCTGATCCGAGGTCATCCCCGTCTTGAACGACAGAAGCTGCTGCTGGTTCAGCATATAATATCCATATCCTGCTGCGGCAAGAAGCAGAACATCAAGGAACCATTTTTGCCAGACCGGACTCTTGTCTTTGCGTGCCAGCTTCTGCTTCAAATTAACGATCGACTGGCGCGCGAACAGGACGGCCGGGATGACGCTGGCCATGAGCGCAATCAGAACCGCGACCGTACCGAAAATGACCGCGTCGGACGTGAATCCGACCGGAATCGATTTGCGGTTGACGAATTCAAGGAATCCGTTGGCCGATCCGATCGATTTGGCCATGAACCAGCCGATGAGCGGCGCAATCGCAAGCGCGGCCGCCCCGAGAATAAGGCCCTCCAGCAAATAGAGCCATATAATTTGCCTCGTGCTGGCGCCGCGGCTCCGCAGAACCGCAATGTCGCTCTGCTGCTTCTCCAATGCCTGATTGGCATTCATCGCTATGTAATAGAACACCATGGCGATCATTGGCGCCGCCAGCGTGAACAGCATCATCTGCAACTGGATGCTCTGGCTGCGGAATTCGTCCAGCACCTTCGCGAACGAGATTTCCACTTGCGTCCCGGGCAGCTTCTGATACAGTTCGATGCCGAGACGATTCAGCGTCCGATCCAACGGCGCCAAGTGACTGGTCTGCACCTCTCGCAGATCAAAAGCATAATACCAGCTTGACTGCTGAAGAGCGACTTTGTGCTCGCCCATAATCGTCTTGTCGAAGGTCTCCGGCGAGACGATGAGCGAGCTCATCAAGCCTTCCAGTCCCTGGAACCAATACGGGCTCGTCTCGTCCTTCGGCTTGAAGGTGCCGACGATTTTGATGCGCAGCGTCGTCGGATTAGGACCACTGATCGGATACTCCAGTTCCGCGCCGACATGAAGGTCGTTCCGGTACATCGCTTCCTCGAGCATCACCGCTTCGATGACGCCTCCGGATTCTCCGTCTCCATACAGCTTGCCGTTCGTCCATTCGACCTTATCGTCCAGATCCGACAGGGAGCCTAACGTCATCGATCGGACCCGGCTCGCATCGACCTTCGTCGGATCGACCGGATAGACTTCCGTCGTGCGGAGAATCCGCAAGTTGACGAATTCCTGAACGGGGAAGCCGATCTGTTCCTTGACGTCTTCCCGGATATACCGGTCGACTTCCTGCAGCGCGTTCGGATCAAGCTTCGCTCCACTTGCGCCTTGATACCTCATCAATAGCGAACCCGCCGGCAATCCCCCGCCGTTCTCCTGCAGCGTCTTCGTTACGACACGCTTTAACGCCCCGTCGGAGTACATCGGGATGCTGACCGTAAAAGAGACGGCGACGATAAGCCCTACCAACGAGCTCACCGTCAGCCAGCGGGTATTCCACATTTTACGGAACAAAAAACGCAGTAACGGAATTCCCATCTTATCGGCCCACTACTTTCTGACCCGGTTCAAGTCCGGCTTTTATTTGAATCTCGGTCGGCAGCTGCACCCCAACCTCGACGTCGACTTCCCGCTTCCCGTTCTCGTCGGCGACTTGCACGTAGGTCCGTGAACCGATCGTGCGCAGGGCGGAAGGAGGAATGACGATCGCGTCCTTGATCCTGTTCGTCACGACGGTGACGCTAAGCATGGTGCCCCGGGTGACTCCCTTCGGCAGCTTCTCCACCTCGATCGTCATATACTTGTCGATCCGGTCCTGCTCCGGCTGCTCGCCCTGGCCGCCTCCATTATTATCGTTCGATGGCTGCGGAAGCGCCTTGACCTTGCCCTTAATCACGCCTTCAACCGAGTTGATGCTGACCTGGGCTTCCATCCCCGGCGTGATGCGCTTCAGATCATCCTTCGACGGCTGCGCGGCGACGGTCAGCCGGGTCGTATCCGCGACGATCGCCACCGGATCGTACTTCTTCGACATCGCGCCCTTCTTCGCCGTCACCGACACGACCGTGCCCGTGAACGGAGCGGTAAGCGTCGCCTTGTCGATATCCGTCTGGAGATCGACAAGATCCTGCTGCTTCTGTTCGAACAAGATCTGCGCTTCCTCGAACTCGACCGGATCCATCTCGTCTTTTTTGCGCAGCGTCTCCTTCATCTTCACTTCTTCGGCCCGCAGCTGCAGACGCTTCTGGCGCAGATCCTTTTTCAGATCGTCCACGTCAAGCTCCGCGATGACCTGGCCTTTTTTGACCGAATCGCCGTTCTTGACATAAATGTTCTTGATCGGCTTGTTGTCCAGCGTAAAGAACAGGATATCTTCCTGTTCCGACATTAATTTGCCCGTCATGGAGACAGGGACCACCATATCCTTCCGAACCACTTCATATTCCGGCTTCTTCGATACCGAAGGCGGCGTGATGGTCGGTATCACTTCCTCTTCCTCTTCATCCGGCAGAAGCGAGCAGGCGGACGTGAACACCAGCATCCCGCACATTAGCGCCAGTGCGGCACGGCGCCATTTGCGCCCGCTTCTAGGTGATGAATCTTCCGTCGACCATTTCATAAACATGATCAGCTACCTCCAAAATTGTGGGATCGTGGGTGGTCATGCAGATGGCGATTTTTTCCGAACGAATGATTTGCCGGAATACGCCCATGACCTGAGCCCCCATTTGTGAATCCAATTCCGCTGTCGGCTCGTCGGCCAATAACAGCAGCGGCTTATGAGCAATCGATTTGGCTATCGCAACCCGTTGCTGCTCTCCCCCCGACATTTCGAAGGGACGGTGGCTCATGCGCTTGCCCAATCCAACCATCTCAAGGCAATATTGGACCCGCTCCTTCCATAGATGGCGGGGCACATTAGCCATCCGCAGCGACAGTTCAACGTTCTCATAAGCGGACAATAGCGGCATAAGCGCATAAGCTTGGAAAATGAACCCGATCTCGCTGCGCCGCGTCATCGTGCGCTTGTCATCGCTCCATGTCGAGAACGGTTCCCCGCGGAACCGGATCTCGCCCTTCGTGGGCAGATCGAGCCCTCCAAGCATATTCAGCAGTGTCGTCTTCCCTGACCCGGATCGGCCCTTCAGCATGACCAGTTGGCCCGGGTGCACTTCCATCTCGATTCCTTTGAGCACATGCAGCTTCTGGCTGCCGACCTGGAACGTGCGCTCCACCCCGCGAACTTCAAGGAGCGGTTGATCCGGAGAGATCGGATGGGCCCGGGCAGGCCATGCTGCAGCTTGGGTCTTGTCCTGTATGTATTCCGTCTTCTCTTGCGCCACTTCTTCCTGCTGGTTCGCCGCGAGAGCCGGGGATGCCTCGGCACGGTCTGACTTCTTCCGTTTGCGAAGCCATTTCATTGCATTATTCGCCCCTTTCTCGGACATATCGTCAAAAACTCATCCTAAGTATAAACGATTGGAAAGAAAGAAAAGTTACAATCTTTGTAATGCGATACCGTCATTTCCCTTAAATATTGCTTAAATATTAAAGATGTCCCGGCTTCCGTTCGTTTCCTGTTTATACCTACTACGTTATACTAGATTTATTGTTAATTGTTTGCCGGAAAAGAAAAAAAACCTAACCATTATGTCGGTTAGGCTCAACTTATGCTCTCCTCCGCTATTTGCCCCAGCCTGCCGGATTGACGCGCCACGATGCCAGTACATCAAGGTCCCGCGCTTGGATGACGCCTCTCTCCAGAGCCGTCTCGATGAGGGCGGTATAGCGGGACAGCGTGTGCAGCGGGATTCCGGCTTCCCGGAACGCCTGCTCCGCTTTTTCCAGCTCATAGCTGAAGATGGCGAATACGGCAAGCGGCTCCGCCCCGGCTTCCTTGACGGCCATCGCCGCCTTGAGCGAGCTGCCCCCGGTCGAGATCAGATCCTCGATCACGACGACCTTCTGCCCCGGCCGAATCAAGCCCTCGATCTGATTCTGCTTCCCGTGTCCCTTCGCTTTGTCGCGAACGTAAGCCATAGGCAGCCCCAGCTTGTCCGCGACCCAGGCCGCGTGCGGAATGCCGGCGGTCGCCGTCCCGGCGATGACTTCGGCATCCGGCGCATATTCCTTGACCAAGGAAGCGAATCCTTCGGCAAGGGCTCCCCGAATCTCAGGGTAAGACATCGTCAAGCGGTTATCGCAGTAGATAGGGGACTTGATTCCGGATGTCCAGGTGAACGGCTCATGCGGCCGCAGCGCCACCGCTTCTATGGATAACAAATGTCCGGCAATCTCGCGTTCTCTCTTCGTCGTGGTCATCGTTGCATCAACTCCTCGATAATGGATAGTAAGGCTGCCCTTGGATCCGCCGCTTCCGTAATCGGACGGCCGACGACGATAAAATCCGTGCCATGCCGCATCGCTTCCGCCGGGGTCATCACGCGGGACTGATCCTGGAGCGGAGCTCCCTTCGGCCGGATGCCCGGCGTAACCGTGCGGAACGAAGCGCCGCAGGCCGCCTTGATGCTCTTCACCTCATGCGGAGAAGCGACGACTCCGTCGAGTCCGGCTTCCTGCGTCAGCTTCGCATAGCGGACGACGGTCTCTTCGACCGTGCCGGGAATTCCGATCTCTTCATTCATGACCTCGGTATTCGTGCTCGTGAGCTGCGTAACGGCGATAATCACCGGACGCGGCAGCGAACGGTCGGCCGCGCGGGCCGCCTCGACGCCCTCGATGGCCGCCTGCATCATCTTTTTGCCTCCGGCCGCATGAACGTTGAACATGTCGACGCCCAGCTTCGCAATGCTATTCGCCCCGCCCTTGACCGTATTTGGAATGTCATGCATTTTCACATCCAAAAACACACTGTACCCGCGCTCCTTGAGCTCGCGGATGAAGGAAGGACCGCCCGCGTAGAACAGCTGCATGCCTACCTTCATATAGCAAGGAATGCCCTCCAGCCGTTCAATAAGACTCTGGGCCTCCGCCGTCCCGGCATAATCCAGCGCGACCATCACCCGGCTCGCCGCCTGTTCAAATGATACCGTATGACTCATATTCTTCCCCCCGCTATCATACATACTTTCCTCTCCATGCGCATCCCGCCAATCGGGGAGGCCCGCAGGCCTCCCCGATTGCTTGTCGCGCATCTATATCTATTCGTTTAGCTCCGGATGGCCGGCATCGGACGCGAAGAGAAATTAATCTGCTCCAGCATCTCGAGCAGCGCGCGCACCGTATCCAGCGAGGTCATGCAGACGACGCCATTCTCCACCGCCTCGCGGCGGATGCGGAAGCCGTCCCGTTCCGGAGTCTTGCCCTTCGTCAGCGTATTGACCACGAAGTGCGCTTCCCCGTTCCGGATCAGGTCAAGAATATTCGGAGTGCCTTCCGTCAGCTTGTTGACGCGCTTGACGTTCAGCCCCGCTTCCTCCAGCGCCGTGGCGGTGCCTCCTGTCGCTATCAGCTTATAGCCGAGAGCGGCGAAGCCTCTCATCAATTGCACCGCTTCTTCCTTGTCCTTATCCGCCACCGTGCACACAATCGCTCCGGTTGCCGGTATTTTCATACCCGAGCCGATAAGGCCCTTGTACAGCGCCTTGGCATACTGCTTGTCACGGCCCATTACTTCCCCGGTCGACTTCATCTCCGGTCCGAGCGTCGGCTCGACCCGGCGCAGCTTGGCGAAGGAGAAGACAGGAACCTTCACCGAGACATGGTCGTCTTCCGGCCACAGGCCTTCCTGATACCCGAGGTCGTTCAGCTTCGCGCCAAGAATGAGCTTCGTCGCCACGTTCGCCATCGGGATATTGGTCACCTTGCTCAAAAACGGCACCGTGCGGGACGAGCGCGGGTTGACCTCGATAACATAGACTTGATTTTGATAAATTACGAACTGGATATTGATAAGTCCAATCGTCTTCAGTTCCTTGGCGATACGAATCGTAATGTCGACCACCTGCTGCTGCAGCTCCCCGGACAGATGCTGCGGCGGGTACACCGCAATCGAGTCGCCCGAGTGCACCCCGGCGCGCTCCACATGCTCCATAATGCCCGGAATGAGCACCGTCTCGCCGTCGCAAATCGCGTCGACCTCGACTTCCTTGCCCAGCATGTAGCGGTCGATAAGGACCGGATGCTCCGGATTGATTTTAACGGCATATTCCATATAGTTGAGCAGCTCAGAATCCGAGTAGACGATTTCCATCGCGCGTCCGCCGAGGACATAGGACGGGCGGACAAGCACCGGATACCCGATGCGCTGTGCCGTACCGACCGCTTCGTCGACCGAAGTGACGGTGCTGCCGGTCGGCTGCGCGATGCCGAGACGCGACAAGAGCGCTTCGAACTTTTTGCGGTCTTCCGCTTCATCGATGCTCTCGAGGCTGGAGCCGAGAATCCGCACCCCGGCCTTCGCCAGCGGAGCCGCCAGGTTAATCGCGGTCTGGCCGCCGAACTGGACGATGACCCCGACCGGCTTCTCCTGCTCGATGACATTCATCACGTCTTCGAAGAAGAGCGGCTCGAAGTAGAGGCGATCCGATGTGTTGAAGTCCGTCGAGACCGTCTCCGGATTATTATTGATGATGACCGCTTCGTAGCCTGCGTCTTGGATGGCCCACACCGCATGCACGGTCGAATAATCGAATTCAATGCCTTGCCCAATCCGAATCGGGCCGGAGCCGAGGACAAGAATCTTCTCCTTCCCGGTAGAGAGGACTTCATTCTCTGTCTCATAGGTCGAGTAATAGTAAGGAGTGGAGGCCTCGAATTCGGCCGCGCACGTATCTACCATCTTATAGACCGGACGCAGACCGAGCTCCTTGCGCAGCGCGGATACCTCCGCTTCCGTCGTATGGGCCGCCCCTGGATGACCCGCATGACGAAGCTCCGCAATGGCGCGGTCCGTGAAGCCCATGCGCTTCGCTTCATACAGCGTCTGCTCGCTCAGAGCCGGCTCCTCCCGAATCCGCGCTTCAAAGGCAATCATGCCTTCGATTTTATGCAGGAACCACCAATCAATCTTCGTGATATCATGCAGACGCTGCAGCTCATAGCCGCGGCGGAAAGCTTCCGCCAGCAGGAACAGCCGCTCATCGTCCGGCGATTTCAGGCGCGCTTCCAGCTCGGCATTGTCGAGTTGAGCGGCTTCCGGCAAGCAAAGTCGATGGAGCCCGATTTCGAGCGAACGCACCGCTTTGTGCATCGACTCCTCGAACGTCCGGCCAATCGCCATCACTTCCCCGGTCGCCTTCATCTGGGTGCCGAGCTTCCGGTTCGCTTGCGTGAATTTATCGAACGGCCAGCGCGGGATTTTGGATACAATATAGTCCAGCGTTGGCTCGAAGCATGCATAGGTCTGTCCCGTCACCGGGTTCACAATCTCATCCAGCGTGTAGCCGACCGCGATTTTGGCGGCCATCTTCGCAATCGGGTAGCCCGTTGCCTTGGACGCAAGCGCCGACGAACGGCTTACCCGCGGATTCACCTCAATGACATAGTATTGATAGCTGTGCGGATCCAAGGCGAACTGCACGTTGCATCCGCCCTCGATGTTGAGCGCGCGGATGATTTTGAGCGAGGCGGAACGGAGCATCTGATACTCCCGATCCGACAGCGTCTGGCTCGGCGCCACGACGATGCTGTCGCCCGTGTGGACGCCCACCGGGTCGAAGTTCTCCATATTGCAGACGACAATGCAGTTGTCATTGGCGTCGCGCATGACTTCGTACTCGATTTCCTTCATGCCGGCGATGCTCTTCTCAATCAGACATTGGCCGATTGGGCTGTAGCGGATGCCGGAGGCGACGATGTCGCGGAGCTCCTCTTCGTTATCGCAGATGCCGCCGCCTGTGCCGCCGAGCGTGTAGGCCGGGCGGACAATAATCGGATAGCCGATGCTGTTGGCGAACTCGACCGCTTCCTCCACCGACGTCACGATGGTGCTCTCCGGCACCGGCTGCTCCAGCTCCCGCATCAGCTCGCGGAACATATCCCGGTCTTCGGCGCGTTCAATCGCATCGAGCTGCGTGCCGAGCAGCTTCACGTTTTCCTGCTCCAGCACGCCTGCCCGCGCCAGCTCGACCGCCATGTTAAGGCCGGTCTGGCCGCCGAGCGTCGGCAGCAAACCGTCCGGACGCTCCTGGCGGATGATTTGCGTGACGAAATCAAGCGTAATCGGCTCGATATAGACTTTATCCGCCATATTGGTATCCGTCATAATCGTAGCCGGGTTGCTGTTGATGAGCACCACCTCGATGCCCTCTTCCTTCAACGCCTGGCAGGCCTGCGTTCCGGCATAGTCGAACTCTGCCGCCTGGCCGATGACGATCGGCCCGGAACCGATGACGAGAATTTTTTTGAGGTCTGTGTTCTTCGGCATATTAACGCGCTCCTTTCAGCTGTGCGGCCAGTTCCGCCTGACGCGGCACCGATGTCCGATTGCTCTGATGCTCCCGGATCATATCGAGGAATTGGTCGAACAGATAGCTGCTGTCATACGGTCCCGGCGAAGCTTCCGGATGATACTGCACCGAGAAGGCAGGCGCCGTCGCATGCTTGAGTCCTTCGATCGTCTTGTCGTTATTATTGATATGGGTAACCTGCAGGTCCGTGTCCTTGACGGATTCCTCCAATACCGCATAGCCATGATTTTGCGATGTAATATAGCAGCGGTTCGTCGCCAGTTCTTTGACCGGGTGATTGCCGCCGCGGTGTCCGAATTTGAGCCGGCCGGTATCCGCTCCGCAAGCGAGCGCGAAGATTTGATGGCCAAGGCAGATGCCGAACAGCGGGAACTCGCCGATAAGCTCGCGGACCGTAGCGACCGCATGCGGCACATTCTTCGGATCCCCAGGCCCGTTGGACAATTGAATGCCGTCCGGTCGAAGGCGCCGGATCTCATCGGCCGTCGTATCATGGGGCACGACGACGACATCGCAGCCGCGCTTCGTCAGCTCTCTGAGAATGCCGGTCTTCGCGCCATAGTCAACCAGCACGATGCGCGGGCCATTGCCGGGGCTGGAGTAAATATGCTTCGTTGAAGTCAGCGCGACCTGGTCCGTGCGCGATTCCGTGCCGGCAAGCCGCTCCATCAGCGCTTCGACCGGCTCGCTTCCCGTCGTCAGGATTCCCTTCATCGTCCCGTAGTGACGCAGCTTGCGCGTAAGCATCCGCGTATCGATGCCGCTGATGCCGACAATGCTATATTCCTTCAGCAGGCGGTCGACCGAATATTCGGCGCGCCAGTTGCTCGGCACCAGCTCATGCCGGCGGACGACGAAGCCGTGCACATGCGGGCGAATCGCTTCGAAGTCGTCCCGGGTAATGCCGTAATTGCCGATAAGCGGATAGGTCATCGTTACGATTTGACCGCAGTAGGACGGGTCGGACAGCACCTCCTGATATCCTGTCATCCCAGTGCTGAACACGACCTCTCCCGTCGTCTCGCCTTCTGCTCCGAAGCCGGCCCCCGTGAACAGCGTGCCATCCTCCAATAATAATCTAGCCTGCATATCTCTCACTCCTCGCTCTCTGCCGGTCCTTGCGGGACGGTCATTCTATTATGTCGGTATCCTGACAGCCAGAATACGATGTCTCTGTTTTGATTATCAAAAGGTAAAGCTCTCTTGAGATGATGTATAAAATACAGCCTCAGTCCCCATTATGGCTTGCTCCATACGACGCGTCCGTCGACCAGCGTCATGACCGGCCAGCCCTTCAGCTTCCAACCCGTGAACGGCGTATTCCGTCCTTTGGACAAGAACTCTTCCGGGTTCACCTCATGCTCCGCTTCCAGGTCAATCACCGTAATATCGGCAGGCGCTCCCGGCTCCAGCCGTCCGGCCGCGAGTCCGAATACGCTGGCCGGATCCGTCGTCATCCGCCGGATGAGGAAGGACAGCGTCCATTTCCCGGTAGCGACGAAGCGGGTGTAGAGCAGCGGGAAGGCCGTCTCCAGTCCGACGATGCCGAACGGCGCCAGCTCCATTCCTCTGGCCTTCTCTTCTTCGCTATGCGGCGCATGGTCGGTGACGAGAATATCAATCGTTCCATCCTCCAGCCCTTCGATGCAGGCGGCCACGTCGCGAGGCGAGCGCAGCGGCGGGTTCATTTTCCAGTTCGCATCCATTCCCGGAATATCTTCATCCGAGAGCAGCAGATGGTGAGGGCATACTTCCGCCGTAACCCGGATGCCCAATTGCTTCGCCTGCCGGATAAGGCGTATCGATTGCTCCGTGCTGACGTGGCACACATGATAATGGACACCGGTCGCTTCCGCGAGCAGAATGTCCCGCCCGACATGAATGGCTTCCGATTCATTCGGAATTCCCTTCAATCCGTGCTTGCGGGCGAATTCCCCTTCGGTGACCGCCCGCCCCTTGACGAGCGAGTCATCCTCGCAGTGAGCGATAATGGGCATGTCCAGCTCCTTGGCCAAGGTCATGGCGTCCTTCATCATCTGCGCATTCTGGACGCCGACTCCGTCATCGGTGAAGCCAATCGCGCCGGCTTCTTTCAACGCGGCGAAGTCTGTCAGCTCCCGGCCCAGCTCATTGACCGTGATGGAGCCGTACGGAAGCACCTTCACGATGCCTTCCGTCTCCGCCTTGTCATAGATGGAGCGAATCGACTCCGGAGTGCCCAGGACCGGGCGGGTATTCGGCATGCAGGCAATCGTGGTAAATCCGCCTCTGGCAGCTGAACGCGTCCCGGTAGCGATCGTTTCCTTATGTTCGAAGCCGGGCTCGCGCAAATGCACATGCATATCGATGAAGCCCGCCGAGACAAATTTGCCCTGCACATCGCATACTTCGGCCGCTCCGGCCGGTTCCGAGCCGGCAGGAATGATTTTTTGGATGTGTCCATCCTCTATCCATAAGTCCGCAAGCTGAAGTTCCTCTGCTTCATTTAATATATTTGCATTCGCAATCACTAGCATGATGACGATCCCCTCTCATCTCTGTACTTGATTCCGACTCTCTCGCAACCTGGCCCCGCCGCGGCAGGTTACGCCATGGCCCGCTCCATGACCGCCATCCGCACCGGCACCCCGTTAGCCATCTGGTCAAAAATCCGCGCCTGTTCGCATTCCACCACGGCGTCATCGATTTCGACGTTGCGGTTGACCGGAGCCGGATGCATAATGATGCTATGAGGCTTCATTCCTGCAACGCGTTCAAGTGTCAATCCGTACTGGGCCCGATATTGCTCCGCCGGCCCCGCCTTATCTCCTTCGTGCCGTTCCAGCTGGAGGCGCAGCATCATGACGACATCGGCCTGCACCGCTTCTTCGATGGAGATGTACGGGGCATCCAAGTCGTTCGCCCGCATATGCTCCGGGGCGCAGAAGCTGACGTTCGCACCGAACTTCCGCAGCGCCCACAGATTCGAGCGCGCGACCCGGCTATGCTGAATATCCCCCACGATAGCGACGTTCAGACCCGACAGCTCTCCGAAATGCTTCCGCATCGTATACATATCCAGGAGCGCCTGCGTCGGATGCTCGTTGTTGCCGTCCCCGGCATTGACCAAGGGCATTTTGACCCGCTCCGCTATTTGTTCCAGGAGACCTACCGGCTTCAGGCGGATAACGCCCGCATCCATCCCCATCGATTCGAGCGTCCGCACCGTATCATAGATGGATTCTCCCTTTTCCACACTGGAAGCCTGGGCCGTGAAATTTATGACTTCCGCGCCGAGCCGCTTCTCGGCCACCTCGAACGAACAGCGGGTTCGGGTGCTGCTCTCGAAGAACAGATTCGTGGCGAATTTGTCCTTGAGCACATGGCTTACTTTGATGGGCTGGCGATTCCAGTAATCGGCACGGTCCAGAATGGACTCCATTTCCTGCTTGCTCATCTCCTTCAAACCAAGCAAGCTCCGTTCTTTCAGTGAACGCTCCAGGTGAACTACCGCCATGTTGATTACCCCCTGTGATGTATGATTTTCACTTCATCTGAACCATCGACTTCCTTCAAGGCCACTACAATCTCTTCGGTTCTAGAGGTAGGAACGTTCTTGCCCACATAATCCGGTCGTATCGGCAGCTCGCGGTGGCCGCGGTCTGCCAGGACAGCCAATTGAATCATTTGCGGCCGGCCCTGGTCCATAAGAGCATCCATTGCCGCCCTTATGGTGCGACCCGTATACAGGACATCATCACACAGAATGATTTTCTTGTCGTGAATCGGGAAGGATGCGCCTAGCTCGCCGTTCTGCTCCGGCTCGCGCTTGGCGTCGTCGCGATAGCGCGTAATATCCAGCTCGCCGACCGGGATATCCACATTCTCAATCTGCCGGATTCGTTCGGCAATCCGGTGCGCCAAGTAAATGCCGCGCGTGCGAATGCCCACCAGCACACAGTTGTCTATCCCCTTGTTCCGTTCCAGAATCTCATGTGTGATGCGGGTCAAGGCTCTTCGTATCGCTATCTCGTCCATAATGATGTTCCACTCCGCCGTACTCATGAATGCATAACTCCCTTCGCTAATACGTTGCATTTGGCATGTTCCACAGAGGCGTTATTATTACCATTCACATCGCGGGGCACAAAAAAACTCCTTGCCCACAGGCAAGGAGTCCATTACTCGACGACAGCGCAGAAGGCCGCGACATTCAGCAAGAGATAGGATGATGAAGAGTACTCTGCTCACAGGCAGACCGCACCCCTCGTTCTCTCGCGTCACGAATCTTCTCGTTACGAACGTTACCTTGCCAGCCTCTCGGGACTGATTTAAAGGTTCAATATTTGGTTCGCTATGAATTATCCCACTTTGCCCTCGACTTGTCAATACGTTTTGTTGAACCGCTTAGAATATGTTCTCCGATTCCGTACTACCGGTTGCGCAGCATGTACAGGAGATGCTCCATATCGTCCGGCAGCGGAGCCTCGAACTGCAGCAACTCACCGCTGACAGGATGAACGAATCCCAAGGTGGCCGCATGAAGGGCTTGGCCATCCATCGTTAGGCCGCGCACGCCGCGCGTATACATCGGATCGCCGACGAGCGGATGTCCGATATATTTCATATGGACGCGAATCTGGTGGGTTCTGCCCGTCTCCAGTTGCAGCTCCACCAACGTGACATCCCCGAACCTCTCGGCTGCCTGGAAATGGGTCACGGCCCGCTTGCTGTTGCGGTCGGTCACAGCGAACATTTTGCGGTCATGCGGATCCCGGCCGATCGGCGCATCGATTGTGCCTTGATCATGGGCCAGATTGCCGTGAACGAGCGCCTTATATTTCCGCAGCACCGTGTGCGCCTTCAACTGCGCAGCCAGCTCCGCATGGGCCCGGTCGTTCTTGGCGGCCATCAGCAGCCCGGACGTGTCCTTGTCGATGCGATGCACAATGCCGGGACGAAGCTCGCCGTTAATGCCGGACAGATCGCGGCAGTGGTGCATAAGGGCGTTCACCACCGTTCCCGACAGATGTCCCGGCGCGGGATGAACCACCATCCCCCGCGGTTTGTTGATCACGATAACATCGGCATCCTCATAATAAATATCGAGCGGAATCGCCTCCGGAACAATATCCGTCGAGGCCGGCTCCGGAATCCGGAGTTCGATCTCGTCGCCGGAGCCGACCTTGTAGTTCGGCTTGACGCTTCGCCCGTTCACCAGCAAATGAGCATCCCGAATCCAGATCTGCACCTGCGATCGGGATACCGGTTCCTCCAGCGCTTCGGTTATGTATTTATCGATGCGCTCCCCGGCGTCCGCTTCGGTAACCGTCCAATGCAGCGCATCTTGCTCCAAGCCTTCTTGATTTTCTTCCTCTGAAGATGGGATTCGTAAGTCTGTCATTGCGTCGATCCTTCCTTCGATTGTCCGTCTTCTGGACGGCCTTGCCCGGCTTCAAGCTGCTGAATTTCGGCCTCAAGGGCCTTTTCCCGCTTCACGGACAGCATTGCGTCAAGCAGCACCAAGCCGACGCCGATTGTAATGCCCATGTCGGCGACGTTGAAGATCGGGAAGGTATACGATCCGAAATTAAATTGAAGAAAATCGACAACCTCCCCCGTGAGCAGCCGATCAAGGAAATTGCCGAGCGCTCCCCCGAGGATAAGGCTCAGTCCTACAGGCAAAATATGCCCTTGCTGATGCCGGATTTTGTACATATACCAAATAATTCCGCTAGCGACAATGATCGTGACGATGACGAAAAACCAGCGCTGATCTTCAAGGATGCTGAACGCGGCTCCGGTATTGCGATGCGACGTGATTAAGAAAAAATTGCCGATTACCGGAATTTGCTCATATAGAGTCAATCGGGTCGCGATAACCCATTTCGTGCCTTGATCGATGAGGAACACGATCACAGCGATAAGGTAGTACCACACAGACAATTGTCACCTCATTTACAGGATGTAAGCTCTTCTCAAAAATGGGACCCCAACGGCATGAATCCCCCGCTCATTGTATCACAGGTTGAAAAATAACGTCCAATACCACCCAATCCGTCACCGTTTTTCCACGTAGTTTTTCCGCCCGATCGCACATGCTATAAAGCAGACGACACCTTAAGGAAGGAGTACGGCTGCCATGAATTCATTAACATCACAGCAATTGGAGTCGCTCAAGCAGATGCTGCGCGACAAAGAGGCTCAACTTAGCCGCAAGCTGGCCGATAACAACCATTACGGACTATCCGGATCGCTCCGGGAGAATACCGGAGAATTGTCCAATGTGGACAATCACCCGGGGGATGTCGCCACCGAACTGTATGAACGGGGCAAGGACATCGCCTTGAACGAGCATGATGAATTTCTGCTCAACCGCATTCACGGCGCCCTGGAGATGATCGACAAAGGCACTTACGGCATTTGCGCCGTCTGCGGGCGTCCGATTCCTTTCGATCGGTTGGAAGCCGTGCCTTTTACGATGTACTGCATCGAGCATGAGCCGCAGCGCCAAGTATCCGATCGCCGGCCGGTGGAGGAACAATTCCTGATGCCGCCCTTCGGCCGCACGAGCCTGGATGAATTGGATACCCAAAACGGCTTCGACGGAGAGGACGCATGGCAGATTGTCGAAGCGTGGGGCACGTCGAACACTCCGGCCATGCAGGAAGACGGCAATATCGATGACTATGACAACATGTACATTGAAGCATCCGACGATATCGACGGGTTCGTCGAATCGTTCGAGAGCTTCGTCGCCACCGATATGACCGGAAGCGATGTGTACATCGTGCGCAACCGGCGTTACCGTCACTATATGGACAGCGGGGAAGGAGAGCCGCTGCTCGAGCCGGATGAGACAGGCTATTCGCTAGACGGCTCCGATGAAGCCGGCGACGCTTATCATTAAGTTGGCTCCCCCGGCTCAATAAATCTTCGTATCCAGCTGGCGCTGCACGATGCGGACGAGATCCGCAATGAAATCGCCGATAATCGGCAAATTCAAGGCGCCGAGAAGCTGTAAAATATAGGCGATCAGTGCGGTGAACAACGTGACCCCGATAGCGATCCCGACTCCCCGCGCGACGCCGCCCACCAGATTCACCCAGATCAGCCTGCGCGGATTGAAGAGCAATGCCGTATACTCGTCAAGGCGGGATTTCTCCATTTTCTGAGCCAGACTGATCGTATAATCATGAATCGTCTTCATCATTTTTCGTTCTTCCCACTCATTTTGCGGCACATCGGCAGGAACTTCCGTACAAATTTTCTCCTTCTCCCGCTCGATGTCCCGCTTGGCCTTCTCCTCTTGTTTGCGCATGCGAATTACGCCTCCTCGTACAAGCCGAATGGGAAAAAAAGAGCGTGACCTTTTCGGTTCCCCGCAAGGTCCACGCTCTTCTTCCATCCCACATTTCGGATTCAAGCGCCTGTCTTATTGTTGCCACGAGTCAGGCAGCTCATTCCGCACTGAGTCGATCCGCCAGAAAGGGCATTACGATATCCGCACCCGGATCGTCTTGGAACCGACTTCGATCGCATCCATGCCTTCAACTTCGCCGAAGGAGACCGACGCGACGAGCACATTCTCGCGAAGCGTCGCATCGAATGCCTGAATCGCCGCGGTAAGCTCCGCATCGGCGTCAATGACGAGATCGACCCGCTTCTCAATCGGCAGATCCAGCTTCTTGCGCGTATCCTGAATGCCGCGGACGACCTCCCGCACCCAGCCTTCTTGTTCCAGCTCCGGCGTGATCTCGGTGTTGAGCGCCACCGTCATCTGGTAGCCCGAAGCGGACGCAAATCCGGCCTTCGCCTGCTTCTCCACGAGCAGTTCATCGCGCGTTACGGTCATTTCCTCGCCATCCGCTGCCGTGAATGTCCACTGTCCCTGCTCGACGATGCGGCGCGTCTCGTCGGCTGTCATCGACTTCAAGGCGTTCTGCATCGGGCCGACGTTTTTGCCGTACTTCTTGCCCGCCACCTTCAGGTTCAGCTTCAAGACGAAATCGACAAACCCGCTGTCGCTCGTCTCCAGACGAATCTCCTTCACATTGATCTCGTCCTGGATGACCGCTTCATAATCCGCCAGATGGAACGGACGGTCAAGGGAGATGATCAGCTCGGAGAGCGGCTGTCTCGTCTTGATTCCGGTCTCGTTCCGAACATTGCGGGCCAGCTCGACAATCTGGCGGGCCGTCTCCATATCCTGCTCCAGCTCCGCATCGATAAGCGACGCGTCTGCCTGCGGATAATCGTCCAGGTGTACGCTCTCGCGTTCACCGCCCAGATTGACGTAGATATCGTCCGCAATCATCGGCGCATAAGGCGCGGCCAGCTTCGCCAAGGTTAAGAGCACCTTGCGCAGCGTCTGGTATGCCGACAGCTTGTCGTCGGTCATGCCGCTGCCCCAGAAGCGGTCGCGGGAACGGCGGATGTACCAGTTGCTCAGCTCGTCCACATAAGCTTCAATCGCTTTGGCCGGATTCAGGAAATCATTCGCGTCCAGCCCCTTCGTCACCGTCCCGATAAGCGAGTGCAGCCTAGACAGAATCCAGCGGTCCAGCTTGTTGGCGGATGGGCGCTCTTCATAGGCCTGCGCATCGTACTGATCGATATTGGCATACAGCACATAGAAGGCGTGCGTGTTGACAAGGGTGTCGATTACCTTGGACTTCGCTTCCGCGACAATTTGCTTCGAGAAGCGCTTCGAGTTCCATGGCGCGCTGTCCGACAGGAGCGCCCAACGGAAGGCATCCGTGCCATACGCATTAATAATTTCCCACGGATCGATGACATTGCCTTTCGATTTGGACATTTTTTGTCCGTTCTCATCCAAAATATGGCCCGTCGCAATCACGGCCTTGTATGGCGCTTTGCCTTTGTAGAGCGTCGATACGGCCAGCAGGCTGAAGAACCAGCCCCGCGTCTGGTCGATTCCTTCGCAGATCATATCGGCCGGATACTGCTCGTTGAATGCTTGTTCATCGCCGAATGGGTGATGGAACTGGGCGAACGGCATGGAGCCGCTGTCGAACCATACGTCGATGACTTCCGGCGTACGCTCCATCACGCCATGCTCGCAGTGCGGGCAGCGCAGCTTCACTTCATCGACGTACGGCTTGTGAAGCTCGATATCCTCCGCTACCGGACCGACCGCCCGCGCGATCAGATCTGCGCGGCTGCCAGGCGCATATTCTTCCTTGCAGGAGGAGCAGACCCAGACGTTGAGCGGCGTCCCCCAATAACGGTTCCGGCTGATGTTCCAATCGACGAGATCTTCAAGGAAATTGCCGAATCGTCCTTCGCGAATATGGGATGGATACCAGTCTACCTTGCTGTTATTTTCAATTAATTGATCTTTAACCGCTGTCGTCTTAATGAACCAGGATTCCGTCGCATAATAGAGCAGCGGCGATTTGCAGCGCCAGCAGAACGGATAGCTGTGCTCATATTTTTCTTTGCTGTAGAGCGTCTTCTGCTCCGACAGCGCCTTGACGATGTCAATATCGCAATCTTTGACGAAGCGGCCCGCGAAGTCGGTCACTTCCTCCGTATAGCGGCCGCGGGCGTCCACGACGCTGACGAAGCTGATGCCGTTCTCGCGGCAGCTCTTGTAGTCGTCTTCCCCATGGGCCGGCGCCATATGGACGATCCCGGTTCCGCTCGAATCCGTAACGAACCCGGCCGCGACGATCCGATGGCCTTTCTCGGGCTTGATGTAGGTAAAGGGCGCATCATAGGTCTTGCCGATGAATTCGGCCCCTTTATGCTCCGACAGAATCGTGTATTCGCCCTGCATCACGTTATCGGCGAGATTTTTGGCTACGATATAGACGCCGTCCTCCTGCTGCACCCGCACATAGTCCATATCCGGGTTCATCGCCAGCGCCGCATGCGCCGGCAGCGTCCATGGCGTCGTCGTCCAGGCCAGCACGTATTCCCCGCTGTCCTTCAGCTTGAACTTGACGGTCGCCGACAGATCCTTGACTGTCTCGTATCCTTGCGCCACCTCATGCGAGCTGAGGGTCGTCTGGCAGCACGGGCAATACGGGCTGACGCGATGGCCGCGATAGAGCAGGCCTTTGTTATGGATCGTGGATAAAATATGCCATACGCTTTCGATATAGCGATTGTCGAGGGTAATATACGGATCGTCCATATTGGTCCAGTAGCCGATCGCTTCCGTCAGCTCCCGCCATTGCTTCTCATACTCGAAGACGCTGGCCTTGCATTTCTTGACAAATTCCTCGACCCCGTATTTCTCGATCTCCTGCTTGCCGGAGATGCCCAATTGCTTCTCCACGCCAAGCTCGACGGGCAATCCGTGCGTATCCCAGCCGGCCTTGCGGAGGACGCGGTACCCGGACATCGTCTTGTAGCGGCCGATGAAATCCTTGATGACCCGGCCGAGCACATGCCCGATATGCGGCGCTCCGTTCGCCGTCGGCGGTCCTTCATAGAACACATAGTTCGGCTTGCCTTCGCGCTGCTCGATCGATTTCTGGAACGTATTCTGTTCATTCCATCTCTGCAGCACCCGCAGCTCCCGCTCGCGGGCCCGCTCTTTTACATCTACTTTTTTCACGGTTCCTCTTCCTTTCTCATGCAAAATGCATCTCGGATTGACATAAAAAAACCTCATCCCAAAAGGGACGAGGTCTCTCGCGTTACCACCCTTGTTCCATTAGCGCGCCCGAAAGTAGGGTGCAATGGCACTCTGTGCGCTTCAGCAGACTGCTGGCGCTCCCGGATAACGGCCGGCTTGCCGGGCAAGCTTACCTCCGCCGCGATGCCGCGCACCGCCGGGTTCTCGGCCTGCCTTCTCCGGGATGATGTCCGGTCACGTCGTGTTCATCGGTTCCCACCTATCCCGATTCTCTGGTCGAACAACAGTCGTGACGGCGCGTTCCCGTCATTGAATATGCGATATACGATGCGGCCGGAATGCTGCCCGGGCCGTGTCTATCATACAACGTATGGAATAATACATAGTTATATCGCGTTTTGCGCGAAATGTCAAACGATTCGGCCGGACGCTCAATAGAGCTCCTTCACTTCGGTCCGTTCCGCGCGCTCCAGTCCGTCCCAGCCGTCCTGGCTCAGCAGCTCGAGCTGGGCCTCGACCAGCGTGCGGAAGCGTGTGCGGTAGATGGAAGCCTGCTTCTTCAGCTCCTCGATCTCAATCGCCACCTTGCGCGATTTGGCCAGAGAGTCGTTGATGATCCGATCGGCATTCTTCTCCGCTTCCTTGAGGATAAGCTGAGCTTCCTTCTTCGCGTTGTTCTTTACTTCATCGGCCGCTTCCTGAGCGACAATGATCGTCTTGCTGAGCGTCTCCTCCAGGTTGGCGAAGTGATCCAGCTTCTCCTGCAGATTGAGCGCATGGTTCTGCAGCTCTTTGTTCTCCCGGATAAGAGCTTCAAAATCTTTAATAATCTGATCTAGAAATTCATTTACCTCATCTTCATCGTAACCGCGCAGCTTGCGGCTAAATTCCTTATTATGTATATCGAGCGGTGTCAATGGCATGCTGTGCACCTCCTAATAATTACAAGCCTTGCAGCGATTATTATGCAATTCGACATCCCTTGCCAAAATTCCTGCACCTGCGTGCCGCAAGATCATCAGGTGAACGTCCCGACCGTAACCCAATAGCGGCCCTTCTTCGTCAACCCTTCCACATCGATAATCTTGAACCGCCCGAAGCCCTGCAAGGAGACGACGTCCCCCGCTTCAAGCGGGGCGGAAGGGTTCTCTTCCACCTTCCAATTCACCTTGCAGCGGCCCGCCTTGATCGGCGCCACGATCTTCGTGCGGCTCAAGCGGAACACATCGCTCGCAATTCCGTCCAGGCGCAAAGAAGCGACGCTCAGCTTCGCCGTCTTCATCTCCGCGTGCGCCGCCCGCAATTCAGACAGAGGAAGGATATCCGTCAAGACGCTCACCCGGTGAACCTGGCGCAAATGCGTATTGATGAACGGCGCCATCTCCTCCGTTACCAGCACATGGCAGCGATCGGGAGAGACATGAATATCCCCGATCTTCTCCCGCTTGATGCCCAAGCCAAGGAGCGCGCCAAGAAAATCACCATGCTCCAGCTCGTCCCACTTCCGGTCGGGTGAGGTGATCTGGAGTACGGAGATTCCCATATCTTCCCCTTCGGCATACACATAGTCGGGGGCGATTAAGCCCCGCTTGCGCTCTGCCTGCCCGGAGCCGCCGTCCAGCCGGAGCTGTACATCCCGACTCCGGTTGACCAGCGTCGCCGTAATATAAGCTTGTCTCGGATCCAAAAAGTCCGTCCGCTTTATCTCATGTCCTTCCGCCGCGCGCCGTACCCACTCCCATGCGCGATCGACGAACTCCCGCTCGTCCGGATGGAAGTGGACATACAGCTTCTCGTTACCTTTCATTCCTCATTCCGCCTTTTGCCATTCTCCCGAGCCGAACGCATCAATCATGTCTAGAACAGGTACTGCACGACGGCTACCAATCCCATATACACGAAGCGAAGCGCGAACAGGGCGATGATCGGGGAAATATCGAGCATGCCGCCAATCGGCGGAATAATGCGCCGGAACAGACTCAAATACGGTTCGACGATCTTGCCCAAAATCTCGCCGACAAAGCTCTCGCGGACATTCGGGAGCCAGGACATCAAAACATAAATAATGATGAGCCACGTATAGATTTCATACAAATAGCCCAAATATTGAATAATCGTATATTCCAGCAACAGCAGGTCACCTCGTTTGTTTGTATTCGAAATCCTCCGCAAACATCTCCGTTATCGAACCTTGGATCTCGATATTGTCCGGAGTGCAGATAAAAATATTGCTTCCGAGCTTGGAAATGTTGCCGCTCAACGCATACACCGTTCCGCTCAGGAAATCAATGATGCGCAGCGCCTGATCAGTGCGGACGCGCTGCAGATTAATGATGACCGACCGCCGGGAACGCAAATGATCGGCGATCTCCTGCGCTTCATCATAGGATCGGGGCTCATACAGGACGACCTTGGAAGCCTTCTGCGAATGGATGCTCACGATGTTGGACCCTCTCGCGCCCTTGCGCTGATCGAAGGCAGGCGCTTCCAGCTCCTGATCGTCCGCGTGGGTGACCTGCTCTCGTTCGATGACTTCTTCCTCTTCCTGCAGCCCGAGAAAACTCATGAAACGGTTCATTACGCCCATCATTCATCCCTCTCTTTCCCTACCAGAATGGAGCCAAGCCGAATCCAAGTCGCTCCTTCCTCAATGGCGATCTCGAAGTCGTTCGACATGCCCATCGACAGATGATCAAGCGGTTCGGCCCGCGTCTCGTTCAATTCATCCCGCAATTGGCGCAGACCGCGAAATACCGGTCTCGTCTCTTCCGGCTCCGCTTCATACGGAGCCATCGTCATTAGCCCGATCGGCTGAATGTGCGGGTATGCCTTCAACTCTTCGAGGAAAGGCGCGACATCCTGCGGCGGCAACCCTTGCTTCGAAGCTTCTCCTGATATATTCACCTGAATGAAGCAGCGGACGAATTGATCCAATTCGGCGGCCCGCTTCTCTATTGCCTTGGCCAGCGAGAGCCGGTCCAGCGAATGGATGTACGGGAACTTGCCGACCACATCCTTCGCCTTGTTCGACTGCAGCGTTCCGATAAAATGCCAGGCCGCCTGATCGCCGTACCGCATCCACTTCGCTTCCGCATCCTGCCACCGGTTCTCCCCGACGTCCTTCAGACCGGCCGCAATGGCCTCTCCGGTCCGTTCCAGCGAGACATACTTGGTCACCGCGATCGTCCGGACGTCCTCCCGGTTGCGCCCCGATCGGGCGCATGCTTCCTGTATACGTCGTTCCACAGCTTCGATTCTCTGCTGCAGCGTCATGTCGTCATCCCTTCTTCCAACCAATAAAGCTCATCATGCGGCCGGTTGCTCCCCCCTCCTTGCGGTGGGAAAAAAACATGCCGGTATCGCAGCCGGTGCACAAAGTAGTACATTCGATATTTGTTGGCAAAATTCCTGCTTGCTTCAACAATTGTCGATTCAATTCTCTCAAATCGAGCCATGCATGTCCCGGCCGGGAAGCTCGAATGACAGGGCGGTCCGCTTCGCCTTCCTCTTCGTTCCACACCGCCCGGACTTGCTCCAGCACCCGGTTGTCCACCTCATAGCAGCACGGACCGATCGAAGGTCCGATGGCCGCTCTTATATGTTCGATCGAACTGTGATAACGTTCCTGCATCATATGTACCGTCTCCGGGCCAATCCGGGTTACCGTTCCCTTCCAGCCCGCATGCGCCAACGCCACGACCCGCTTCACCGGATCCAGAAAAATAAGCGGCACGCAATCGGCGTAAAAGGAGGCCAGCATCACGCCTTCCGCATCCGTCACGAGCGCGTCCGCATCTTGTATTGCGCTGGCCCGGCCGAACCAGCCCCGGCCCCGGTCTTCCCCCGTAACGGCGTGCACGCGATTGCCGTGCACCTGCTCTCCGCATACCCAGTTCTCGAACGGAATGCCGGCAGCCTCGGCGACTCGCCGCCGGTTCGCGATGACATCCTCCTCCGCATCGCGCACATGAAGGGCGCAGTTAAGCGAAGCGAAGCAGCCCTGGCTCACTCCGCCCTGCCGGGTCGTGAACCCGGCCGCCAGCCCGGGCGCGTCGGCCATCCAGCCGGCCAGCTCGAGCACGCCCGGTTCAGCCAGCTTCCCGCCTTGACGTCGTACAAAAGGTTCCATACCGTTCACCTCAACCTCCAGTGTACCACAAACTCCGGCCGGAAGCCTACGGTCTCGGCAGCAGAACCGTTGTCTCGTATTCCTCCGCACGCTGGGAGGCTTTCGCCTCTTCCATCTTGACGAGCACGACGTCGGCGCCGATTTTGACAATGTTCCGCCACGGAATCACCAGCTCGGTGCCGCCGCCGAAAAAGCCGAGGAACTTGCTGTAGCTGGGCACGACGATCGCGTCGATGCGCCCTTGCTTCAAATCCAGCTCCACATCACTAACTTGCCCTAATTTTTTCCCGTCTACAATATTGATAACATCTTTGGTTTGAAAATCGGATATTTTCATCGGGATCCCCACTATGCATTTATTTTGGATCATAATATAGATATATGTCCGAAGCCTCCAAAATGTCCTCTCCCCTGCCCTCCGGCACAAAAAAAGCCGCCGCTTCAAGGCGGACGGCTGCAAACTTGTCGTAACCGGATTACGTTCGCACATGCTTTTGCATTTGATTGATCGCTGATTTCTCCAACCGGGATACCTGCGCTTGAGATATGCCGATTTCATCCGCTACCTCCATCTGGGTTTTCCCTTCAAAAAAACGCATCGATAAAATCATTTTCTCTCTCTCGTTCAATTTCCGCATCGCCTCCCGGAGCACAATCTCCTCGATCCAGGACACGTCCTTATTTTTGTCATCGCTTATCTGATCCATGACATATATCGGATCGCCGCCGTCATGATAAATCGGTTCAAAGAGCGACACCGGATCCTGTATGGCGTCCAATGCGAACACGACATCCTCCTTGGGAACGTTCAGCGCTTCCGAGATTTCCATAATCGTTGGCTCCCGCGAATTTTGATTGGTCAAGGAATCACGAACCTGCAGCGCCTTGTAGGCAATGTCCCGCAAGCTGCGGGATACGCGGATCGGGTTGTTGTCCCGCAAATATCTCCGGATCTCGCCGATAATCATCGGTACCGCATAGGTGGAAAACTTAACGTTCTGCCCCAGATCGAAGTTATCGATGGCCTTCATCAGGCCAATGCATCCGACTTGGAACAAATCATCGACGAACTCGCCGCGATTGTTGAAGCGCTGAATGACGCTAAGGACAAGACGCAAGTTGCCGTTGACCAGCTTCTCCCGCGCGGAACGTTCATTCCGCTCCTGCAGAGCCACGAACAATTCTCTCATTTCGGCGTTCGTGAGGACGGGCAACTTCGATGTATCGACACCGCAAATTTCGACTTTGTTTCTGGTCATTCGTGACTACCTCCCAGGGTAAAACATTAATGTACATTATCTCCCCGGGGTTCAAATTTATTCCTTCGCCATCTCCCCGCAAGCGGGGGAATGAGCGGAAACTCGCTCTGGATTAAGCAAAATTGCGGTCACACCATTTTATTGAATTCCTTGCGCAAGCGCTTTATTATTCGCTTCTCCAATCGGGAAATATAGGACTGGGAAATGCCGAGCAAATCGGCCACATCCTTTTGCGTTTTCTCCTCTCCGTCGGACAAGCCGAACCGCAGCTCCATAATGAGCCGCTCCCGCTCGCTCAGCTTGTCAAGCGCCTTGTGAAGCAGCTTCCGGTCGACCTGCTCCTCAATATTTTTATATATCGTATCGTTCTCGGTGCCGAGCACATCGCTCAGCAGCAGCTCATTGCCGTCCCAGTCTATGTTCAGCGGCTCATCGAAGGACACTTCCGTTCTCGTCTTGCTGTTGCGGCGCAAATACATCAGAATCTCATTTTCGATGCAGCGGGACGCATACGTGGCCAGCTTGATTTTCTTCTCCGGATCGAACGTGTTGACGGCTTTGATCAACCCGATCGCACCAATGGAGACGAGATCCTCGATGTGGATGCCTGTATTCTCGAATTTGCGGGCAATATAGACGACCAACCGCAAATTGCGCTCGATCAGCATCGCTCTTACGGCGGCTTCCCCGCTGCTGAGCTTCGAGAGCAAGTACTCCTCCTCCTCCCTAGTCAGCGGGGGAGGAAGCGCTTCGCTGCCGCCGATGTAATAGATTTCATCGCGCTTCAAACCCAATAAGAACAAGAGTCGGTAATAATAGAGCTGCATGATCAATTTCCATTTCAAGCGCATGGCTACTCCTCCTATATACGTGGTAATCACCGAACGCATTTGCCGCGAAGGCTCTCCTTCTTGCCGGGAATCCGAGTGCTCCATCAGGCGCCGCATGGCCCAAGCTGGCGTCAAGATGCCCGGTGGGCCTGCGGAATCGGTTCGGACGGCTTCTGCTGCCCGGTCTCGATCATATCGGGATGGACAATCGCCTGGAAAGCGCCGTCACGGGACAGCACGCCCCCGTCGAGCCCGATAATCGCCCGGTCGCAGAGAAGCGTCTCCGTCTCGGTCGTAATCCGGATCTCATCCGGCTTGAAGCCAATCATCCATTGCATTCCTTGATTGACGCCGCGATAGGGCAGCAGCCGGAGCTTCGATACATCGATGACTCCGCTAAGCGGTTCCAGCATATCCAGCGATTGCGAAGCCCCAAGCTGCTGCAGCCAGTCCGCCGGCAGCCAGCCCTCCCATATCCTTGCTTCCGTCACCATAACCGGGGCCCCGCTCAGCGGATCATTCAGATGATTCCCCGTATCGACCAATCCGGTCACCTGGCGGCGAATGTCACCGATGCGGATATCGACCGTTACCAGCTGCCTCGCCACTTGCTGCTGCCGCTTGCTCCATTTCCAGACGAGGCGGAACAGCCCATACGTAGCGGGGAGCGCCGCCATGACCAGCCCCATGCCGGTCTGCATCCGCCGTTCATTGGCAGACCACCACTCCGAGGTGCGGTGAGCGATCGACCATAGCCTGGAATCCTGCAGCATATATTGAATACCAATGGCGCCGCCGGCAAGCACAAAAGCGGAAAAATAAAAAACGGCGACATTTTTTAAAAAATATCCGGGATTGCGAAATCCAAAAGCGATGAGCAGCATAAATATGGATATCAGAATCTTTCCCGCATAGGTATACAGCAGCGGAAAAGCCGGAATAAACAAGACGAGGGCATAGAGCGTCCCAAGTCCCGCTCCGGCCGCTACCTTCCAGCGGGAATGAGAGAGTCCGCGCATCCAGGCGGTCATCGTCAGCAGCGTCCAATCCAGTGCTAGATTCAGCCCGAATACGAGATCGGCATAGATGACGGTCACAGCGCTCCCTCCTTCGGCACCGCCAATCTATCGTGAGATAAGGATAAGTATATAGAGGCGGTTATCCGAAGTCTGTCTAAAGGTGGGTGGGGGATTGTTACTTTTTTTGTCGAGGAGAAGCGAACCGTGGCCCTGGACAAGCATGCAAAAAGACGCCTGCCCCGGAAGGCAGACGTCTCGCGTCTATCATTATTCGTTATTATTGCGTGGACGGTTCCGCAGGAACGTCGGAATGTCGAGCTGATCTCCGCCGGATGGCGCATTGCCGAACGGACGAAGCGGCGCCTGAGCGCGGGATTCCCCTCCGCTCGTCTCGCTGCCCGCAGGGCGCCGCCCTGGCATCATCGGAGCGGGCTTATGCTCGAATCCTGTCGCAATGACAGTGACCTTAATGTCATCATTCATATTCTCGTCGATAATCGCGCCGAAGATCATGTTCACTTCCGGATCCGAGGCAGCGGTCACGATCTCGGCCGCTTCATTGACCTCGTAGAGCGACAGATTCGCTCCGCCCGTTATGTTCATGATGACGCCGCGCGCGCCATCGATCGACGTCTCCAGCAGCGGACTCATAATCGCCTTGCGCGCAGCTTCCGCCGCCCGGTTCTCCCCGTTGGCGATGCCGATTCCCATCAACGCCGAACCCCGTTCGGTCATAATCGTCTTCACATCCGCGAAGTCGAGGTTGATCAATCCCGGCACGGCAATCAAGTCGGAAATACCCTGGACTGCCTGACGCAGCACGTTGTCTGCCGCCCGGAACGCTTCCAGCATCGGCGTCTTCTTATCCACAATCTCCAAGAGGCGGTCATTCGGGATGACGATAAGCGTATCCACCTTCTCCTTCAAGGCTTCAATGCCCATCTCCGCCTGCGTCAGACGCTTGCGGCCTTCGAACGTAAATGGCCTCGTAACCACTCCTACCGTCAGCGCCCCGCATTCTTTCGCGATCTCGGCGATAACCGGAGCCGCGCCGGTTCCCGTGCCTCCACCCATGCCGGCGGTGACAAAGACCATGTCAGCCCCCTTCAGGGTGTTCATAATCAGCTCGCGGGACTCCTCCGCCGCCTTCTTCCCCACCTCGGGATTCGCGCCCGCCCCGAGGCCGCGCGTCAGCTTGTCCCCGATCTGCAGCTTGTGCTCGGATTTCGCAAAGTGAAGCGCCTGCGCATCCGTATTTACCGTAATAAATTCAACGCCCTTGACACCGTTGTCGATCATGCGGTTGACCGCGTTGCTCCCCCCGCCGCCGACGCCGATTACCTTAATCTGGGCTAATGCTTCCATCTCGAATTCAAATTCCAACATGAGCTCTCCATCTCCCCTTCATTGTGCATGGATGGCATGAAGTCAAAGAAACTTTAAATAAATTCGCTAAACATATTTTTTAACCGTTCGATAAAACCAGGCTTGTTCGATGATTCTGCCGGAGCCGGCTTTCGTGCGGCTGCTTTCTTGGTGCCACCTGCACTGCGTGGTCGGACAGAGCGCATCACATGATGCAAGACCCCCACACCGCTTACGAATCCTGGATCGCGCACTCCGATGTAATCAGGAACCGCAATCCGAACCGATGTCTGCAGCTCGGCCTGTGCGGCATTCAACACACCGGCCATAGAGACAGTGCCTCCCGAAAGAATGTACCCGCCAGGAAGCTCTGTGAAACCTAGACGCTTCACTTCATTCTTCACAAGGTGAAAAATCTCTTGAACGCGAGGCTCAATAATATTGGCGAGGAACACTTGATTGAATTCCTTCTCCACGTTGCTGCCGATGCGGACGACTTTGAACACTTGGTCCTCCAACGCATCGTCCACCCAGGCGCAGCCGAACTTGAGCTTGACCTTCTCTGCCTGATCCGACATCGTCCGCAAGCCGTAGGCGATATCGTTCGTGACGAAGTCGCCCCCGATCGGGAGGGTCGAAGTAGCTGCTAGCGTCCCGTCCTGGAACACGGCAATCGTCGTGGCGCCGGCACCTACATCGACCAATACCGAGCCCATCAGCTTCTCATCCTTGGAGAGCGCCAGATGGCCCCCGGCCAGGGACATGAGGACAAGCTCCTTGACATGCAGCCCCGCTCTCTCGACGCAACGGGTCAAATTATGTATCGCGGTCTTCGCCCCTGTAATAATCGTCGCATCCGCCTCGAGGCGGACTCCAATCATGCCGCGCGGATCGTGGATATCCTCCAGACCGTCGACCACATATTGCTTCGCAACGACGTCGATGATCTCCCGTTCAGGCGGGAGCGCAATGACTTCGGCCGCCTTCAGGACCCGTTCGATGTCTTCCTCGCCAATCTCTCTATCCTCGTTCGAGACCGCGACGACGCCATGACTGGACTGAAGTCCGATATGATTGCCCGATATGCCAACGTACACTTCCGTAATCTCTATACCGACCATGCGTTCCGCATGCTCCACAGCATTACGAATGGATTGCACAGTCTGATCAATATCTACAATCGCACCTTTGCGAATACCTTCTGAATCAGCAGATCCAACGCCGATGATTTGCAGCGTTCCGTTGTTAATCTCTCCAATGATAGCACGCACTTTGGATGTACCGATGTCCAAACTCACAATGATGTCATTGCTGCTCAACCCGTGGCACCTCCTACTTCCCAGTCAATTGGTATGTTTGTATCCCCGGACACTCACTATGTATTCAACAAAGGATTGGTCATTCCCTCTTTTTTCTACACTTTTTTTGAAGACAAAATCCTTCCATTTGTCATGTGCCGCTTCCGGTCCGTCTTGTCTTCCACATTCTGAAAAATGCAGATCAAAAAGAAGGGGAGTTCAGGAAATACCATAAACTTTATTCTAGCATTTATTCCGTTTATTGAGTAGAGTTTTTTTCTTCGTCCACATTTTGTTGATCTTGTCCATCCTGCATGTTATTCTCATTATTTTCCTTTTCCTGCTCATTTGTACCCGTTTGTTCCTCTTCTGCGCCTATCTCGTCCGGGTCCTCCGGGAGGCTGGAGTACGGAATATACGAATCGGCCTTGAGCATCGTGATGCGGCCAGGCTCCTGCGTCTCGACCACGCCGCTTAAATACGTGATCTTGTCGGGGAGAGCCGATACCGTCGTGACGACCTCGAACCCGGAGCGCGTATACATCTTGATGCGGTCCGGGTACGAGGGAGACGGATAGAAGCTAATCTCGGAAATGTCCGCCAGCAGCCCCTTCGGAATCTTGGCCAATTGCTCGCTCAACCGACCTCTCATCTCGGCTTGTCCGTCCCATTTGGTCAATACCGGCTTCTCCAGCACGGTCTTCAGCTGCGCGCTCGGCTTCACGACGGCGCCGTTCTCCAGACAGGCCATAACCTGCCCGTCGGCGCTCAATTCGTAGGCTACGGCGGCATACTCATGAACGTATACTTCGATCACGCCAGGGAACTGCTTGACCATCTTCACCGATTTGACAAAAGGGAACTTTTCTTGAATTCGCGCGCCGACCGTCGCCTCGCTCGTCCCGAAGAACGGTTCGCCGGGCTTCAGTCCGCTGACTTCGCCCAATTCGGCCTTCGTCACGAAGTGCTCTCCGATCCAGCGCACTTCCGAAACCTTGCTTATCGATGAACGGAAGAACAGCACGACCAGAAGCACGATGCATAGAATGGACAGCAGCCAAATGAGCTTCGCAGCTGCGCGCTTCTTCTTCGGCGGCTTCCCTGGAAGCGGGGGAATACTACGTAGGTGCAACCGCTCACCCCCTCCATTCTTTCTCCTTAAATGTTAGTTCGCCGTAACACCCACAATCCCCTCCTTGTTAGGGGAGGGGACTCGCTGTAGCTTTATCCATTGGCAAGGTCAAGCTTGGGTACCGCGGCGAACCGTTCGATGTTCGCGCCAAGTCGGCTGAATATATGCTCAATCCGGTCATAGCCGCGATCAATATGATGGACATTTTCAATAATCGTTCGGCCCTGCGCGGCCAATCCGGCAATAACGAGAGCGGCTCCCGCGCGAAGGTCGGTCGCTTCGACTGTCGTGCCGTACAGCGTAGTCACGCCGCGTACGAACGCCGTGCTCAGATCGACCCGGATATCGGCGCCCATGCGTGACAATTCATCCACATGCTTGAAGCGGCCCTCGAATATCGTCTCCTTCAGCACGCTGACTCCGTCGGCAAGCGCCATCAACACCATCAGCTGCGATTGCAGATCGGTCGGAAATGCCGGATACGGCGATGTGACGATCCGATCTACGGCCTTCGCCCTGCCGAAGCTGGTTACATTGATTATACCATCACTCGTAGCGATCTGAACACCGGCGCGGCGAAGAATATGAATCAATGAGGTCAAATGCCCCGAATGCGCGTTGGTCAGCGTCACCGCTCCCCTTGTCGCGGCTGCCGCGATCATCAGCGTGCCGGCCACGATCCGGTCCGGGATGATCGAATATTGACAGCCGTACAGATTGCTGACGCCTTCAATCACGATCGTGCCGCTGCCCGCTCCGCTTACATTGGCCCCCATCTGATTCAAGAAGTTCTGAAGGTCGTTGATTTCCGGCTCCCGGGCGGCATTCGTGATGACGGTCGTGCCTTCCGCCAGCACGGCGGCCATCATTACATTCTCCGTCGCCCCCACGCTTGGGAAATCAAGATGGACATCCGTTCCGACGAGCCGGGATGCGCGGCACGTGACGCGGTGGCCGCACTGCTCCACTTCCGCTCCAAGCGCCTGCAGCCCCCGCAGATGCAAATCGATCTTGCGTTCCCCGATAGCGCAGCCGCCGGGCTGATAAATATGAACTTCCTTAAAGCGAGCAAGCAGCGGCCCCATCAAAAATATGGATGAGCGCATCTGTCGCATCAAATCTTCCGGCACATGAACCGAATGAGTACCGGCTGCATCCAATGTGACCGTATAACCGTCTTGAACGGCCCGACAGCCCAAGCGGCGCAAAATGTGCAGCATTACTTCAATGTCGAGTAATTGCGGAACATTATCGAGCTTGACGACACCGTCGGCCAGGATCGCGGCTGCTAAAATCGGTAAAGCGGCATTTTTGGCTCCATGGATACGAATGGTTCCCGATAGAGGCTTCCCACCCTCAATCACCAATTTGTCCAATGTATCACCTCCGTGATTACCGCTCACCCACCACCAACACTTCCGGCACCAACTCGACACCATATCGGTCTTTTATCGTTTGTTGGATGCGCTCCATCAGGGTGAGCACGTCTGACGCTGTTGCTTGCCCGGTGTTTACAATGAAATTGGCGTGTAACGTGGATACTTCGGCTCCGCCGATCCGAAATCCCTTCAGTCCGGCTTCTTCCACCAGCCGGGCCGAGAAATCTCCCGGCGGGTTGCGGAACACGCTCCCCGCGCATGCGGCTTGCAGCGGCTGCGTCCGCAGACGCCGTTCCTTATTGGCTGCGTTCAAGGCTTTGATTTCATGCCGGTCTCCGCGCTCCAGCCGGAACGTCGCCTCCAGTACGATGCCCCTGATCTCGTGCAGCACGGAATGGCGGTACGCGAACTTCATATCTTCCGTTCTGTATCGCACCAATTCCCCTGTCTCCAGTACAATCTCAGCAGATTCAAATATTCGTGACACGTCAGACCCGTGCGCGCCGGCATTCATGTAGACGGCTCCGCCTACCGTGCCTGGAATGCCGCCCGCGTATTCCAGTCCCGACAACCCCATATTGCCGGTGAGCACGGACAGCTTGATGAAGGAAAGCCCCGCTCCGGCATGCACCAGATTGTCTTCCTGCCGGACATAATCAAGCGCATGCCCGGTATGAATGACAACGCCTCGCACCCCTTTGTCGGAGACGAGCATGTTGGATCCGCGCCCTAAGGCCATCCACGGGAGTTGCATGTCATGAAGGAGCCGGACAGTCTGAACGATCTGCTCTTTGCCGGCAGGCTCGACGAGCACATCCGCCGGACCTCCGATTTTCCAGGTCGTATACGGTGCAAGCGGCTCATTTACCTTGTACTTGCCCAAGTTCAAATCCGAATAACGGGATATAAATTGCTGCAGCATATGATGAACCTCCTTAACCCAACTCATCCTGTCGTCCGCGATAGAACGATGCAACGTCCGTGTCCGGCAAGCGGCACTGGCTGTCACGATGTATAGGGTATCTTATGTAGCCGTCACGCGTTGTGTGACAGGTGCCCAGACGGAAAGGGCGCGGCGCTTCACCCATGCCGTCCGCCCCGCTCCGGGCCGGACGGCCCCCGGCAAACCTCGGATTGCGCTTGCCCCGGAACATGATGAAAGCCCCAGTTCGCAGCGAGAGCGGACGCCCTCCCCCGCATCTCGTCCGAGACGCACAAATCGGGCAAGCTTCACTTGCCCGTCAATCGTTCCAATTCAATTGCGACGCGCTCCGCGGCGTCCGGCTGGCCGAACGCTTTGGCCCGGGCCGACATCCGGCTTCGCGCATTCTCATCGGTCATCAGCCGCTTGATCGTATCGAAGAGCGCGGTCGAGCTCAGCTCCCGCTCCAGCATCATGATGGCGGCTCCGGCATCCGCCAGCGATCGCGCGTTGGCCTCTTGGTGATTATTCGTCACATTGGGCGACGGGATGAGCACCGACGGGATGCCAAGCGATGTCAGCTCCGCCAGCGATGAGGCCCCCGCCCGGCTTACCGCGAGCGTCGTCGCGGCCAGCACCTCGGGCATATTTCCGATATAAGGAAGCACATGCAGATGATTGCGCACGGACTCGCTCGATTTGAGGACCGCGGCCCGCGTATGCTCATAATAATGCTGGCCGGTCACATAGACGAAGTGAACGTCCGGCAGCTGCTTCAGCAGCGGGACCATTCCGATCATCGCCTGGTTCACCGCTTGCGCGCCGCGGCTGCCGCCCACGATAAGCACGACGCGGCTGTCCATCGGCAGTCCGAGCGAGGCGAAGCCCCGCTCCCGGTTCGCCCGCGCGACCGCGGTCGCGCGCGGGTTGCCGGTGTAGGCGACCTGCTTCGCCTTCTTGAAATAAGCGGCCGATTGCTCGAAGCTGACCGCGACCAGGCTGACATAACGGCTGAGGAACTTGTTGGTCAGCCCGGGAATGACATTCTGTTCATGGATGACCGTCGGGATGCCCATCTTGGCGGCCGCGTAGACGACCGGCCCGCATACATACCCTCCGGTTCCGATGACGACATCCGGCTTGAATTCGGCCAGCATCGCCTTCGCCTTGCTCACGCCCTTCAGGAAGCGCATGACCGTCTTGACGTTGTCAAGCGAGAGCTTGCGGCGAAATCCGGTGATGTCGATGGAGGCGAAAGGGAGGCCTTCCTCGGGAACAAGCCGGCTCTCCAGGCCTCGATCGGTTCCTATATATAAAAAAGTGCAGTCGGGATAGCGTTTCTCGCATTCCCTCGCGATGGCGACAGCCGGGTAAATATGACCTCCCGTACCGCCGCCGCTCAGCACGACGCGCATCTCGTTCACCTCGCATATCGTGATATATTCAACAAGATGCCCAGTGAAGTCAGCATCAATGTCAAGGAAGAGCCGCCATAGCTGATTAATGGCAGCGTAATGCCTGTCACCGGCATCAAGCCGATGACGACGCCAATATTGATAAGAACCTGCACGGCGACGATGCCGACGATCCCGACGGCCAGCAGACTGCCGAATGTGTCCGGAGCCGCCATCGCCGCCCGCATGCCGCGCCATACTAGAATTAAGAATAGCATTAATACGGTAACGCCGCCAATGAACCCAAGCTCCTCCGCCAGAATGGAGAAGATAAAGTCGGTCTGCGGCTCGGGCACGTAATTGTATTTCTGGCGGCTCGCCCCCAATCCGAGGCCGACCAATCCGCCCGGACCGATCGCGTACAGCGACTGGATCGCCTGATACCCCGCCCCAAGCGGATCCTGCCACGGATCGAGAAAGGCGGTGATCCGCTGCAACCGGTAAGGCGCCGCCAGAATAAGACCGACGAACCCGGCTATTCCGACGAGAGCCAGCGAAGCCAGATGCTTGATCCGGGCCCCTCCCGTGAAGATGAGCAGCAGCGAAGCGCCCATCATGACCGTGCCTGTCCCAAGATCGGGCTGAAGCATAATGAGTCCGAAGGCTGCCCCCATCACGCCGAGCGGCGGAAGCAGTCCGGTCGTGAACCGATCGATTCTTGTCTGCTCGTCGGACAGCATTTTGGCCAAAAAGATCACCATGCCGAGCTTCATGAATTCCGAAGGCTGAATGCCGAACGAACCGATGCCAAGCCAGCTGCGCGCGCCGCCCCGGACGTCTCCGATGCCCGGAATAAGAACGATGATGAGCAGCCCGAAGCAGATCAGCAGGCCGGCCTTCGCATACCGGGCCCATACCCGGTAATCGGTGTTCATCGTTATGAACATGGCAACCAATCCAAGTACGGCGAACAGCAGCTGCCGCTTGACGAAATAGAACGAGTCGCCGTAGTCATGAAAAGCGATGACGGCGCCGGCACTGTATACCATGACAATTCCTATCGCCAGCAAAGAGAGAATGGATCCGATAAGCCACAAATCGGGAGCGGTCCGTGCTTTGACCATTGCGGTACACCTCATTGGACAATGTAGGGGCTTGAACACCCCCCTACTTAAAGACTATGCACCGCCGCCTTAAACATTCGTCCGCGCTCTTCATAGGAAGGGAACATATCCCAGCTCGCGCAAGCCGGCGACAGCAGCACGACATCGCCCGGCTTGGCATAGCCGGCCGCCAGGCGCACCGCTTCCGAGACGGCTTCCGATGCATTATCTACATTGTCGACGACCGCTACGTTCGTTAAACCCGCCTTTGCGGCGATGGCGGCCAAGATTTCTCTGGTCTCGCCCATTGTCACCACGGCCGCGGCCCGCTCCTTCAGCGCCGGAACCAGCTCCAGGAAATCGAGCCCGCGATCCAGGCCGCCGGCGATCAGGACGACCGGCGCTTCGAACGCCTCCAGCGCCATCAGCGTCGCCTTCGTATTTGTCGCCTTGGAGTTGTTATAGTACGATGCGCCGTTCACCTCGCCCACGTATTCGAGCCGGTGCTCCACGCCCCGGAACGAACGGAGCGGCTCCGCCAGCGCCGCGGGATCGGCGCCCGCCGCAATCGAGATGGCAGCGGCCGCCAAGGCGTTGTCCACATTGTAACGCCCGGGCACGCCGATTTCCCGGACGCCGATGATCGGATGCAAGCGCCCCGCCTCATCCGCATAGACCAACCGGCGATCTTCTTCCTCCCCTTCGCCGGCTTCCGCCGGATAAGGAGGCTCTACGTATACGCCGCATTCCACTCGCCGCGTGGACGACACCCACCAGATGCGGGCCCCGATCCCGGGAGCGAGCGCCCGGCAAGTCGGATCGTCCGCATTGAGCACGGCGACATCCCCGTTCGCCATATTGCGGAACAAGCGGGCCTTGGACTGGACATAATCCTCCATCGTCCCATGATAATCCAAATGGGTCTCCGACATGTTCAGCAAGCTGGCGACACGCGGACGAAAGGCGGATGTCCCCTTGAGCTGGAAGCTGCTCAGCTCGGCGACCAGCACGTTGTCCGCGCCCGCTTCCCCGGCGGCCTGGCAGAGCGGCGTGCCGATATTGCCGGCGACGATGGGACGAAGCCCGGCCGCTTCGAGCATATTGCCGACCCAGGTCGTCGTCGTCGTCTTGCCGTTGCTGCCCGTAATGCCGATGATCGGCGCCGGACTGAGATGGTAAGCGACCTCCACCTCGGTCACGACCTCGATCCCGAGGGCGAGCGCCTGGCGCACGGGCGGCGCCGTATACGGAATGCCCGGATTTTTGACGACGAGCCGGACGCTGGCGTCGAGCAGATCATCCGGGTGTTGGCCGCATACAACACAAATGCCCAAAGCTTCCAGCTCCGAAGCTTCAGGGCATTTGTGGCGCTCTTTCTTATCATTGACGGTTACGAGGGCACCGCGTTCATGAAACGTCTTAGCCACACTGACGCCGCTCTTGGCCAGTCCGAGAACGACGACGCGCTTACCTTGGTACGTATCTGGATGTTCCATCTGCTACAACCCCTTGTTGATCCATAATCCGAGTCCGGCGAGCACGATGCCCGCGAGCCAGAAGGTGATGACGACGCGCCATTCCGACCAGCCGGACAACTCGAAATGATGATGAATCGGACTCATTTTGAATACGCGCTTGCCTCGTGTCTTGAAAGAGACGACTTGAATCACGACGGACAGCATCTCGATGACGAAAATGCCCCCGATAACGAGGAACAGCAGCTCCGTCTTCGTCAAAATGGCAATCGCACCGATAGCGCCACCGATGCCGAGCGAACCGGTATCGCCCATGAACACCTTGGCCGGATGCGCATTGAAGACGAGGAAGCCGAGCACGGCGCCGATCATGGCTGCCGCGCATACCGCGGCCGCGATCTCGGACAGCTGCATCGCGATCAGGGCGAAGGCCGCCAGCGCGATCGCGCTGGTGCCGGAGAGCAGTCCGTCCACCCCGTCCGTGAAATTGACCGCGTTGCTGATCGCCAGCATCATCAAAATGACGAACGGATAATAGAACCAGCCTAGGTCAAGGCCCCAGGACGTCCCCGGAACCGCCAGCACGGTGCTGTGATCCGACTGCCACAGCAGCGCGCAGATCACGGCGGAGCACGCCAGCTGCCCGATCAGCTTCTGCCTCGCGGTCAGACCGAGCGAACGCTTGAACACGATTTTGATATAATCGTCAAGAAATCCAATCAGTCCGAAGCCGAGCGTCGCGATGAGCAATACATAAAAATCGATATCGGTTACAGAAAATTTTAGAAAAGCAAGCGTAAAGGCGAGCAAAATAATGGCGCCACCCATCGTAGGGGTACCTGCTTTTTTCAAATGGGCTTGCGGGCCGTCATCGCGGACCTGCTGTCCGAACTTGAGCCTGCGAAGCAGCGGAATGGTTAGCGGGCCGAGGATGACAGCCAAGATGAAAGATACGCCCATTGTCATTAACATCAATTTGAAGTCCAATCCCTACACCTCCCGTAGCCCCACAGACGAATCCGTGTTACGGATCCAGTCATTTACAACTTCTTCAAGTTTCATTCCCCGGGACGCCTTGACGAGCACGATATCGCCGGGTCTCACTTCTTGGTTCAAATAGGCTTTCAAGGCCATTTTATCTTGGAACGAGTGCACCGCCTCTGCAGGCAGCGAGGCGCGGGCCCCTTCAGCGATATGGCTGCCCAACTCGCCGTACGTGAGCAGCAGATCGACCGTATCCGGGCCAAGCTCCGCTCCGATCTCGTAATGGAGATCCGCTTCCTGCGGCCCCAGCTCCAGCATGTCGGCGAGCACGGCGATGCGCCGTCCGCCCTTCATGTCGGCCAGCACGGACAAGGCCGCCCTCATCGAAGTCGGGCTCGCATTGTACGCGTCATTCAGCACGATCCAGCCTTCCGTCGTGACATGACGCTCGAAGCGCATGCCGCTGATGCGCGCCCCGGCCAGTCCGGCGGCAATCTGTTCGTCCGTCAGGCCGAAGCGGCGCCCGACCGCCAGTGCGGCCATGGCGTTCAACACATTATGCCGCCCCAGCAGCGGGATGCGGAAGACAGCCTCGCCTTGTCCGCCGGCGGAAGGCACGGCGAAGACGGTGCCGCTGCCGTCGCCGTTCATGCGCGACAGCCGCAGCTCGCATCGTTCGCCCAGACCGAAGCGGAGCAGGCGGATGCGCTCCCCCGGCTCCCGTTCGGACAGCGCAAGATCGACCAGCGGTTCGTCCCCGTGGCAGACGAGCAGGCCGCCGTCGCGCAGCCCGGCCGTAATCTCGAGCTTCGCCCGGGCGATCTCCTCCCGGCTGCCGAGCTGGAGCAGGTGGGCGTCCCCGATATTGGTGATGACGGCCACGTCCGGTCTCGCCAGCTTCGAGAGCAGCTCGATCTCGCCCCGGCCGCTCATGCCCATCTCGAGCACCGCAATCTCCGTCTCCGGCGGCATCGAGAGCGCCGTCAGCGGAAGCCCGATATGATTGTTGAAGTTCCCATCGGTCTTATGTACCCGATATTTTTGCGACAAGACGGACGCCACCAGATCCTTCGTCGTCGTCTTGCCGTTGCTTCCGGTAACGCCGACCACCTGAACCCGGGTTTCCGCAAGATAAGCGGAGGCCAGCCGCTGCAGCGCCGCATACGTGTCCTTCACGAGAATCAGCGGTGCCGAAGCCCCGGGCAGCTCCCGATCCGCTTGCCAGAGCGATCCGGCCGCCCCGGCGCGCAGCGTCTCCTCCACATACGCATGGCCGTCGAATCGTTCGCCGGCGAGAGGAACGAACAGTCCTCCGGGGAGCACGGAGCGGGAATCGGTAAATACGCCGCGCACCTTAGCCGAGCCTGCGGACGGATCGGCCAACCGGCCGCCGCACAGCTCCGCTATATGTTCCAAGGTTGTCTCTATCACTGCACTTTTCCCCTTATCGCTTCTTTTGCTACCAAGCGGTCATCGAAATCAAAGGTTTCGCGGCCGATAATTTGATAGGTCTCATGTCCTTTCCCCGCAATCAATACTACATCGCGCGGGCTTGCCATATCAATAGCCTTCGCAATCGCGGCTCTCCGGTCAACGATGCATTCATAACGGTCGCGGCCGACCTCCATCTCCGCCAGCCCCCGTTCGATATCCTCGAGAATCCGGTCCGGATCCTCGGTGCGCGGATTGTCGGACGTAATGATAGAATAGTCCGCATAACGGGCCGATATCCGGCCCATAATCGGGCGCTTCGTCCGATCGCGGTCTCCGCCGCAGCCGAATACGCAAATGACGCGGCCTTCCGCGAATTCCTTGACGCTCTGCAGCACGTTCTCGAGGCCGTCCGGCGTGTGCGCGTAGTCGACGATGACCGTATACGGCTGCCCGGCCTCCACGGCCTCGACACGCCCTGCCACGCCCGGCACCGCTTCGAGGCTGGAACAAATGTCGTCCAGAGCGATGCCTTCAATCAACCCGACCGCGATGGCGGCGAGCGCGTTGCAGACATTGAACTTGCCGACCATGCGAAGCTGCACGTCGGCCGATCCGCGGAACGTATGGACGCGGAAGCTCGTTCCCTTGCCGTTCATGCGGATATCCTCCGCCCGAATATCGGCGGACGCCGACAAGCCGTACGTCAGCGTCTCTGCGGCGGTCAGCTTGGCGAAATGCGCCGATGCCGGATCGTCCGCGTTCAACACGGCATAAGAACGCTCTGCCTCCAGATCCGGGAACGTGTTCCCGAGCCGGGAGAACAGCAAGCCCTTCGCGTCCCGGTACGCTTCCATTGTCTCATGGTAATCGAGGTGATCCTGAGTCAGGTTCGTGAAGACCGCTGTCCGGAAGCGGCAGCCTTCCACCCGGCCCTGGTCGAGCGCATGAGAAGACACTTCCATCGCGACCGCCTCCACGCCGCAGTCGGCCATATCGCGCAGCGAACGCTGAAGCTCAAGCGCGTTCGGCGTCGTGCCCGACATTGGCAGCCGGCGTCCGTCATAGCGCATCTCGATCGTGCCGATCACGCCGCTTTTGCGGCCGGCATCGGTCAAGATCCGCTCGATGAGATACGTCGTCGTCGTCTTGCCGTTCGTTCCCGTCACGCCGATCAGCTTCAAGTCCCGGCTTGGCGAACGGTAGAAGGCATCAGCCAGCACCGCAAGCGCATGACGGGCCTGGGGGACGATAATCTGGGGAACCGCAAGCGGCAGTTCCCGCTCCACGACAAGCGCCGCCGCTCCCTTGTCCACGGCCTGCTCCGCATAACGGTGGCCGTCATCCGCCGTGCCCGAGATGCAGAAGAACAGATCGCCCGGCCGGACCTGGCGTGAATCGACCGCCAGCCCGGTCACCGCTGTAGCTTCGTCTCCTGTACATTTCACATTCAGCATTCGCTTGCATGCTTCGGACAATCGCATTTCCTGCATAGTTATTCCTCCGTCTCCGTACCCATGTAGATGCGGATCGTCGATCCCCGCTCCACACGGGTTCCCGGCTTGGGCGCCTGATGTATGACCGTGTTGCCCGTGCCGGATTTGGCTAGTTGAAAATTCATGTTCATATCTTCGTAAATATCGGTCAGCGTCTTGCCGACCAGATTGGGAACCGCCACAATCGGCGTCTCATTGTATCTATATTCGCGGGGTACTTGTTTCTGACGCGGTTCCACTCCCATATAGTGGAGCGCGTCCTCCATGATGCGCTTGACGATAGGAGCGGCGATCAGCCCCCCGAACTGAATCCCTTGCGGATCGTCCACCGCCGTATAGATGACGATCTTCGGATCGTCCGCCGGCGCGAACCCGACAAAAGATACGATATGCTCATTCGGCGAATAACGTCCGTTCACAACCTTCTGCGCCGTGCCCGTTTTTCCCCCGACCCGGTAGCCGTCGATGAACGCGTTGCGTCCCGAGCCCTGGGCCACGACATGCTCCAGCGCGTCCCGCACCTTCGCCGACGTCTCCGGAGAGATTACCTGCCGGACCATCTCCGGTTCGATCTCATCGATGATCATCCCTGTCTCGGGATGCTCGAACGATTTGGCCACATGCGGACGGTAGAGCTTCCCTCCGTTAATCGTGGCCGAGACGGCCGCAATCTGCTGGATCGGCGTCACCGATACGCCCTGTCCGAACGAGGTCGTCGCCAATTCGACCGGGCCGACCCGGTTCAGCTTGAACAGAATTCCCGTCGCTTCCCCGCTCAGGTCAATGCCCGATTTTTGGCCGAAGCCAAAATTCCGTATGTACTCAAACAGCGTCTCCTTGCCTAGCCGCTGTCCCAGCGTCACAAAGCCGGGGTTGCATGAATTGCCGACCACCTCGAGGAAGGTCTGGCTGCCGTGGCCGCCTCTCTTCCAGCAGCGGAGACGGGCTCCTCCGACCTCGATGCTCCCGGGGTCAAAAAAATGCTCATTGTACAAATCGACCTTGCCTTCCTCCAGCGCCGCGGCGAGCGTAATGATCTTGAAGGTAGACCCTGGCTCGTACGTCATCCAGATCGGCAGGTTGCGGTTGTACACCTCCGAGGAATATTCCTTGTACCGCGCCGGTTCATAATTCGGGCGGCTCGCCATCGCCAATATCTCGCCGTTGTTCGGATCCATCGCAATCGAGATGATATGCTTCGGCTTCAATTCGAGCATCGCCTGATCAAGTTCCCGCTCCATTATTGTCTGTATTTGCTTGTCAATCGTCAATTGCAAATTTAATCCATCCCGCGGCGGGGCGTACGTTTCCGAGGAATTCGGCATTTGGCGGCCCTTCGCGTCGGACAGGTAAGACACGCTTCCCTGGAGCCCGCTAAGGGCGTCATTGTACTTCTGCTCGATCCCCGTCAGCCCCTGATTGTCGATGCCGGTGAAGCCGAGAATATGGGAGGCCAGATCCCCGAAGGGATAATATCTTTTATTATCCTCTGCCACAACAATGCCGGGCAAGTTCATTTCCCGCACCTGCTGGGCGGTTTCAAGCGGTATTTTGCGGCCTCCCGGCTTAATATGAACGATAGACCTGCGTACCTTAATCATCCGCTCGACATCTTCCGTTTTCATTTGCAGCACCGGCGCCAGCCGGGCAGCCGTCGCGGCGGCATCCTGAATCTGGGCGGGAACGGCCATAATCGTCGGCGAAGTGACGTTGTAGGCGAGACGCACCCCGTTCCGATCGAGCACTTCCCCGCGCTTGGCCGTAACCGGGATGTCTCTGCGCCATAGTTCCTCCGCCTTTGCCGTAATTTCCCCGCCCTCCCACAGCTGGACATAGGCAAGACGAACGACGAGCGCTAGAAAGCCAAGAGACACGAGTCCGGCGCCGATGAACAGCCGCTTGCGGACCGTGACACTGGATAATTTCACGGTAACCCCTCCTTTGTCCCACTTGGGTTCATAACCAACCTATTCGGGACAACCAGGGGATAGAACAAGCTATGGCCTTCTCGGCTCCAATTTTATGTCTACGACGCGCTTGCCGTTGTCTGTCGAGGCTTGCTGCTCGGTCACGTACCCTTCGCCCTCGATCCGCACCTCGATGCCCAGCAGCGAGGCGATCTCCATGACATCGCGCAGCGATTTGCCTTTCATATCGGGCATCTTCAGATTTTCCGGCTCATCGGTCAGCAGGTAGACCCGCTGGCCGGACCCCAAATATTCGCCCGGCGCCGGGAATTGGCGCTTCACTTCCTTGCCCGCGCCGACCGTCTGGAAGACGATGCCCTGCTCGGCCAGGCGCTTCTTCGCCTCATGGGGCTTGAGCCCTTGGATGTTCGGCGCCTTGACCAGCCGGATTGGGCCTTCGGATTTTCCCGCCTCGCCCGGCTTCATCTCATGGGACGTTGGCACGCCCATATAGCGCAGCGATTTGGAGACGATATTTTTGAAAATAATCGGCGAGACGAAGCCGCCGCCCTCCCAATATTTCTGCGGATCGTCGACGACCACGATGAGCGCGATCCGGGGATCCTCCACCGGGGCAAAGCCGATAAAGGATACGACCGCGCGCGTAGAGTCGTACTCCCCGTTAATAACCTTGAGCGCGGTCCCCGTCTTGCCCGCGACCCGGTAGCCTTCGATGTACGCATTCTTCCCGGTGCCGATCTCCTGGTCTGCGACGACCTGCTCCAAATACTCGCTGACCTGCTTGGCAATCTCCGGGTCGATGACTTGGCGCACCACTTCAGGCTGCCGCTCTGTCACTTCGCCGGTCACCGGGTCCTCGATCTTCTTCACGATATGCGGCTTCATCAGCTTCCCGCCGTTCGCCACCGCCGAGACCGCCATAATCTGCTGAATCGGCGTCACTTTGATCTGGCCGTGGCCGTATGACGCGGCAGCGACGTCCGCCGGATAGGTGAACTGAACGAAACCCTCGTATTCCCACGGAATCTCGATGCCCGTCTTTTGCCCGAAGCCGAACTTGTCTATGTAGGACTTGAACCGCTCCTCCTTCAGCATCTCGAAGCCGAGCTTGACGAAGGCGACGTTACTGGAACGCTTCAAGCCTTCCAGATAGGAGATCGTGCCCCACGTCGTATTGACGTCGTGAATAGGCCGTCCGCCCGCATAAATTTTCCCTGAAGGGAAAGTGGCTTCCGGATCGAACAAGCCTTCCTGCACCGCCGCCGCGAGCGTTACGATCTTGAAGGTCGATCCGGGCTCGTACCCTCCCTGCACCGCCGGGTTGAAAAAGGCGCGCTCATTGTCAAAATCCCAGTACGCATTCGGATTGAACGACGGCCTGTTCGCCAGGCCCAAAATGTCCCCCGTCTTCGGATCCGCGGCGATAACCGTAATCGTATGCGGGGAATATTCATTGTACACCTTCCGAATCTCTTCTTCGATATATTGCTGGATCGTGCGATCGATCGTCAAATAGAGATTGTCCCCGTCCCGGGCCGGCGTGTAAATCTCGGACGCCTTCGGGAGCTTGTTGCCCATCCGGTCCTTCTCGTACTGGATCGCCCCGGCCGTGCCGGCCAATTGATCATTATACAGCTCCTCGATGCCGCCGACCGGTTTTCCGTTTTTGTCGGTATAACCAAGGACGTGCGCGGCCATGTTGTTTTTGGCATAGAACCGCTTTACCTCCGGCATCAGATACAGCCCGATATCCTGCAATTTGGTCTGCTCCTTGAGCGACTCGGTGAAGTCGCGCAGCTTCTGCGCGGTCTCCTCCTCGATTTTCCAGCCCTCGTTCCGCACCTCGCGATGAACCAGGTATTTTCCGGTCTCCGGATTTTTTTTGCGGACAATGTCATAGAGCTCGTTCTCCGGCTTGCCCAGCACCTTGTGCAGCTCCTGGACGATAAGCCGCTCCACGTCGATATCCTGCTCGACCAGTTTAGTCTGTGTTTTTAACTCCTGAATCAAGCCCGGATTGACCGCGACCGTATACGCAGGGGCATTCATGACAAGCACTTCCCCGTTCTGATCATAGATCGTTCCGCGCACCGGCTCGATGGTTCTCTCGGTCGACCACGAATTTTTCGCCAGTTCCATCCAGAAATCCTGATTCCACACTTGATACCAAAACAGACGAGTCACGATGACAATAAAAAAGAGGGTGAATAAGCCCCCGATTGTCAACGTGCGCAACTTGATTCGTTTGACCATCTTCATCCCTCGTTCAATCCCCTATGGCTTGTTTGTACACTTGAATCTCCAGCGGCGTCTCCGGAAAGACCAATCCGTTCTTCCGCGCGATCTCTTCCACCCGCTTCCAGTCCGACAGCTTCTCCACTTCCACTCTCAAGACAGAGGTCTGATCCTGCAGCGAGATCGTCTCCCGCTTCAAATTCTGGATCTTCCGGTTCATGTCGTAGATCTGGGCATACCGCCCGATAAGAACGAGCGCTACGGCCGTGCACAATAGAATGGTAAGCAGATACAACAGCTTCTCCCTCGTCGGCAATGTGTTCTTGCGGACGACGGTCTTCGTTGTCTGGCGAACCTTGGGCCTCGGCTGCTGCTGTCTCTCCGGCCGGACGGCCAAATTACCGCGAGTATAAGCCATCTACTGCTCTCCCCCTCATTACAATTTCTCGGCAACCCGTAATCTCGCGGAGCGAGAACGCGGATTGCGCGCCAACTCTTCCGCGCTCGGAACAATCGGCTTGCGCTTCGGCAGCGTCAAAATATCCTCCCTGCCGCAGGCGCACATCGGCAGATCCGGCGGACAAGTGCAGCGGTTCATATATTGATTGAATGTCTGCTTGCATATCCGATCCTCCAAGGAATGGAAGGTAATGACAGCGACCCTTCCGCCCGGCTTCAAGCAACGGATGGCTTGATGGAGCGCCTGCTCGAACGCCCCCAGTTCGTCGTTGACGGCGATGCGGAGCGCCTGGAAGCTGCGCTTGGCGGGGTGGCCTCCGGTTCTTCGGGTTGCCGCCGGAATTCCGGCCTTTACCAGCTCGGCCAGCTCGCCGGTCGTCTCGATCGGATGATCCGCTCTCGCCTCCGCGATGCGGCGGGCGATGCGGCGCGAAAATTTCTCTTCCCCATATTCGAACAGGATGCGGGCAATCTCTTCTTCCGGCCACTCGTTCACAATCTCGCGGGCCGTAAGCGAAGTGCTCCGATCCATCCGCATGTCGAGCGGCGCGTCATGTTGATAGCTGAAGCCGCGCTCGCCTTCATCAAGCTGCGGCGAAGATACCCCGAGGTCGAACAGAATGCCGTCCACCTGCGGCACGCCATCAGCAAGCGGCACCTCTGCCTGATGCAGCGCCTCCTCGATGTGGCGAAAATTCGTCTTGATCAGCGTCACCCGATCAAGGCTGGAAGCCAGCACGTTCGCGGCATTCTCCAGAGCCCAATCGTCCTGATCGAGCGCAATAAGCCGGCCGTCCGCGGACAGCATGGATGCAATGGCGGAGCTGTGCCCTGCCCCTCCCAGCGTACAGTCGACATAGATGCCGTCAGGGCGCACATTCAGCCCGTTCACAGCCTCCTCTTTTAACACCGTTATATGGTGAAACACATGTTATTCCTCCTAGTTCTTCCTGTTCCCGTCTATGTTGTCTTTCCTCTTTTTCACGGTTCGCTACCCCTAGAAATGGAAGTTCGAACAGGCCGGTTTTCACTTTTTGAATAACCCCTCAAAAATCAAAGTCAACCAAGGTCTCGGCTATTTCTTCAAAGGTGGACGCGGACTGCTGCATATATTGTTCCCAAGCGTCCTTGCTCCAAATCTCCACCCGGCTCTGCACGCCGATAATCATGCATTCCTTGTCCAGCTTGGCATGCTGGCGCAGATGGGCGGGAATATTGATCCGGCCCTGCTTGTCCCACTCGCATTCGGTGGCGCCGGAGAAGAAAAAGCGGGTAAACGCCCGCGCGTCCGCCTTCATCAAGGGCAGCGCCTTCAATTTCTGTTCGAGCAGACCCCATTCTTCCATCGGGTAGACGAACAGACATTGATCCAGGCCGCGCGTGAGTATGAAGGCGGATCCTAGGGAATCACGCAGCTTGGCGGGAATGATCAGGCGGCCTTTGTCATCGATGCTGTGTTGATATTCACCCATGAACATCATGCCGCCACTCCTCCCCCTAAATCCACCACGATGCCCCACTTTTCCCCACAACAAAAGAATACTTCGCCGTCAATATAAAAAATCCTGCTTGTCAGCAGGATTTTTATTTCATCTTACTTTTTGTTCTCGCTATTCGCTTCAGCGCTTATCCCTTCGGTCGAACTCCCCTGTTCCCCCGCTTCAGCCGGTTCGACAGCCGGTGCCGGCACCGAGGCCTCCGCAGCGGGCCCGTCGTCCGATGCTGGCTTGCCATCCGCCCCATCGGCCGGGTCTAGGACCGTTCCCTTGCGCTTCTGCTGCTCCGGGCCGCCCGTCTGTCCGGAGAAGCGCGCTTGCGGCGGCCGGCGCCGGCCCCTTCTCCGCTTTGCCAGCAGCCAGATCGGAACGCCGGCGATGGCCGCGGCGGCGGCAAAAGGAAGCAGCCCCGTCAAAAACAATAGGATGAGTTGTACGAACTGGATCAACGCCTCCCAGCTCTGGGCAAGCGTATTCGCCATCCGGGTTCCGAATGCGTTTTTCAAGCCCTGCACGACCGGAGCGTTGACCGGCTGGTACAGTCTCATATTTACGGTCGACATGGCCACATGATTATCGAGATACCGCTTGCGCCCGACAATCTGCTCGATTTCCGACTGTACGGAACCGAGCTCGCTGGAGAACTGGACCAGATCGTCCGCGCTCGTCGCCTTCTCCATGAATGCGAGCAGCCGGGCTTCCATGGCCCGCCGCGCCGTCAGTCTCGCTTCCAGATCGACGTACTCTTCCGTCACGTCATTGGCCGAATATTCGCGGTGATAATCAAGCGCCTCCCATGTTCCCAGTTCATCAAGGAAGGCGGTAAATCCAGCCGCAGGCACCTTAATGACGAAAGAGCCTCCGCGCTCGCTCTCCGACTCCTGATCGGAGAACTGCAGCACATATCCCTTCGAGCGAGCGACCAATTGCTGCAGCCGCTGCTTGGCGGCTTCATAGTTTTGAACCTCCATCCGGATATTCGCCTCATAGATCAGCTTCCGGTCGGCCGGGACGAAGCTCGCTTCCCCCTGCTTGGCGAACCCGGCTCCGGCAGGCGGCGGGCTCTCCGCCCTATCCATTGCCGCTTCCGATTGGTTCATGACCGCTCCGGCCTCGGAGGGTTGATCAGGCGAAGCGGCTCCGCAGCCGGCTGCCAACGCGAGCATCAGCGTTCCAATCAGAAGCGCTCCGAAGCGGGCCCGCCTCTTTAGTCGTCCTTCCCGCGTCTTTTCTATTCCCCTTGCCTTCCTCATCCCGATCCTTGCCATAACCTACATTCCCCCTTTTATTTGGCACATCGTCTTCCGACCCCGTCTGGATGCGTACGCAAGCTGCACCTTTCCTAACGGAATTTGGAAATCAAATGTTGCGGGGGGGCTTATGTTATCTATGCAAAAAAGACCGCCCGCTTCTCTGCCATTCATGAAGCAAAGAAGCGGGCGGCCGGCAGTATCGCGGCTATTAATGTTCTTGCCAGCTTGCCAAATACGATTGCTGCTCCGCCGACAGCGTGTCGACCGAGATGCCGAGCGACTCCAGCTTGAAGCGGGCAACCTGCTCATCCAGTTCGTACGGCACATTGACAACCTTGCTGCCGATGCGCTCGTAGTGCTCGTTCACATATTTCAGGGACAGCGCCTGCAGGGCAAACGTCATATCCATAATCTCCGCCGGGTGTCCATCCCCCGCCGCCAGGTTGACGAGGCGGCCTTCCGCCAGCAGATAAATGCTGCGTCCGTCCTTCAGCTTGTATTCTTCGATATTTTTGCGGACCGTGCGCACGTGCTGCGCGCGGGCTTCCAGCTCCGGCTTGTTCACTTCCACATCGAAATGGCCGGCGTTGGATAAAATCGCGCCATCCTTCATGACATCATAATGCTCGCCGCGAATGACATCGCGGTTCCCCGTGACCGTAACGAAAATATCGCCGACGCGAGCCGCTTCGCTCATCGGCAGCACCGTGAAGCCGTCCATATACGCTTCGACGGCCTTGATGGCGTCGATCTCCGTCACGACGACGTTCGCGCCGAGACCTTTGGCACGCATCGCGACGCCCTTGCCGCACCAGCCATAACCGACGACGACGACCGTCTTGCCGGCCACGACGAGATTCGTGGTCCGGTTGATGCCGTCCCACACCGATTGGCCTGTGCCGTACCGGTTGTCGAACAAGTATTTGCAGAAGGCGTCATTGACGGCCACCATCGGGAATTGGAGCGTGCCATCCTTCTCCATCGCCTTCAGGCGGAGAATGCCTGTCGTCGTCTCCTCGGCCCCGCCGCGCACCTGCTCGCGGAGATCCGGACGCTCCGAGTGCAGAATCGAGATCAGATCGCCGCCGTCGTCGATAATCAGGTCCGGCTTCGTCTCCAGCGTGCGCAGGAGCAGCTGCTTGTACTCTTCCGGTTCGGGATTGTACTTCGCATAGACAGTAATGCCGTCTTCCACCAGCGCGGCGCAGACATCGTCTTGCGTCGACAACGGGTTGCTGCCGGTAATCGTCACCTCGGCGCCGCCGGCCTGCACGACCTTGGCCAGGTAGGCCGTCTTCGCTTCCAGATGGAGCGAGATCGCCACCTTCAAGCCCTTGAACGGCTGCTCCGCTTCGAATTGCTTGCGAATCCGGTTCAGCACCGGCATATGGGCTTGAACCCAATCGATTTTCAAATGCCCCTCAGGGGCCAATGCAATGTCGCGGATGATGCTTTGGTCCGCTGCTTTTGTCTGACTCATCCTCTACACCCTTCCCTTCGTGTTATAGCTATCGTATTCAGCAGATGCGCGAGCGTTGACCCGGATCGGCGGCCATCGTTACAGCACGACCAAGCGGTTCTCTCCGTTCCACACCACGGGAGCTTCCATGAACGGCTGGAACCAGCCGTCTCCATAACGGCAGGCGTACATCAGCATATTGTAGACGCGCTCCTGCGGCCGATCCTGCGGATGGAGCGTCAGTCTCATCCGCTCCCACTGGCGAAGCCCCGATTCGTGCTGCTTCTGCAGCGCATCCTTCGCCCGGTGGTGCAGGAAATCAATCTGCTCCAGCACCTTCGCCCGGTTCGTATCCCCCAAGCGGCCGAGCGCGGGAAGCGCTTCGTTCAGCCGGGCGAGCAGCTCTTCATACCGGGCATCGACATCGTGGCGGAGCGAAGCGAACCGTTCATCGAGCCCCAATTGATCCTGAGCCTTCAACCACGCTTCCTTCCTCTCCTCATAATGCCCGATGATGTCTTGAGCCGTCAATTCATATTTCCCCAGCAGCTTGTTCACGGTGCCTTCCAGACAAGTGAAGCCCATGCGCGGCCAGAGTAGCGGCATGCGCATGCCGAGCGCGCGGAAGGCCTCCTTCGTCTGAGCCCAATACGCGATCTCGCCGGGACCGAGCACGGTGGCCAGCACCGGGAACAAATATTCCTGCATTAACGGGCGGGTCAGCACGTTGTTGCTCAACTGATGGGGCGCCGATTCGGCGACTGCCATCAGTTCATCCTCGCTGCGGAACAGGATCCGGTGCCGGTCGGTAAACCCGCCCTCCTCCTTGAACAGCAGATGCCGCTCTCCTTCGTGAATCAGGAACAAATTCGCTCCGTTCTCGGCGTGCTCCGCCTGAGTCGGGAAGCCTCGCGAGGCCAGCTCGCGCTCGCTGCCGGCATAAGCCTGCCTCAGCCGGTCATTCTGCGCGATGAGGCTGCGGAACATCGGTCCTTCGGCCTCGCGCAGCTCCGGATCGGCCGAATCGAGGAACACGAGTCCGTAGGATCCGAACATGCTTCCGAGCAGTACGGCGCACGCATCGGTCAGCGACGCGGCGCCGGCGGAAGCTTCCCGTACCCGCTCCATCAGCGCGGGCTTGAACTCCGTCGGCGGGAGCAAGGCGTCCACCTCATTCAATACCGCGGCCCATTGTTCCTCGTCCAGCCGAATGCTGCTGACCGGCGCTCGCGTTCCGTCCTTCTTCTCGACCCGGACCCGGGCGACCGAAGGCTCCGGCGTAAGGAAGTACGCATGATTGACTTCATCGAAGTCATGATCCTCTCCCGCGATCCAGAAGATCGGAATGACCGGGCGCCCTAGCCGCGCCTCCGCCTCCTGCGCCATGCGGATCATCGAGACCGCCTTGTAGACGACGAGCAGCGGGCCGCCAAACAATCCGCCCTGCTGTCCGCCGACGACGACGAGCGCGTCGTCCCGCTCCAGCCGATCCAGCGCTTCCGCGACGGCCGGATAATCGTTCCTAGCCTTGTTGTAACGGCGCAGGACGGAGACAAGCCGCTTGCGATCCGCCCGCAGATGCGCCGCTTCATCCACCCAGCGGACGCGCGCCTCCCAATCGCGATCCGGATGGTATTCATACAGCGATTCGATAATCGCTTCGTCCCGATCTATGTATCGTCTTGCCAATGATTGCTGTACAGGTATGTTCAATATAGGCCAAGTCATGTAAGCCGCCTCCTCTGTCTGTCGTCTCGATTGTACACAATGCGGCTTGGGTACGTCAAAGAGGCGATGTTCCGGCACGCGCTTCCCGGAGAGTCTACACGCTCGCGATATAGGCGATAATGCCGATGAGCAGCAGGAGGATATACAGGATGCTGAGAATGAAGAAAGCCAGTCTCCAGATCGTCCTCGCCAGCCGCTGGACATGAATTTTGCCGTATTTGCGGTGCTGGAGGCCGCCAAGCAAGCCGGTGGCAAGGAGCAGCATAAGACAGATCCAATAGAATCCGGCGGAGGAGCCCGTTACCGTATTATAGAGGCCCCCAACCGATGCGATAAGGAAGAACGTCGTCACGTCCATCGCCAGCATGAACGCTTTTTTCTTGGGCCTGACCCAGCAGGAACCGGCAATCCACACGATAATGAACGGAAAAAACGGCAATGCCGATAAAAATACGAAAATGGTATACATGCGCGGTGTGACTCACTCCTTTGGACAGAAGAAGTAGATGCTAGCGGTGTCTTGGCTCGCCAGCCCGGATCAGGCGGTATATCGTCTGATGCAGCGGGGTGCCGGCCCCATGGCGCGCGCCGAGCCGGATAATCGCGCCCGTAATCGCCTCGCATTCCGTCGGGCGGCCGGCCAATATATCTTGCAGCATGGAGGAGGTGTTGCCGGCCGTCAGGCGGCACACGTCCGTAATCCGCTTCCATGCGTCCTCTTCCTTCACCGGGATGCCGGCGGCATGATAGACCCGGGCCGCTTCGGCCAACAAATCCCGCATAAGCTCCATCCGTTCCGCCCCGTCCAGCAATTCGCCGTTCTTGACGCGAAGCAGCGCGGTCAACGGATTGATGACAGCGTTGACGAGCAGCTTTTGATAGACCATGTCTTCGATGTTGTTCGACACAAACGCCTCAATTCCTGCCTTTTCCAACAAGTTCTTCGCGCAAATACAGGAAAAATTCAAGGCATGAGCCCGCGCCTCCTCTTCAGCGGCGGCCGGGCCGATCCAGGTTGCTCCGGATCCGGTATGGCGGATCCGGTTCAGGCCCTCTCTGGCGGCGGCCTCCGTCGTCACCGCAACCGCAAGCGAGGGGGAAGGCCATACCCCGGCCAACGCTTCGGCATGGCCGACCCCGTTCTGGAAGCAGACGAGGGCAGCCTCGGGCTGCCGCGGCATCTTCCGAAGCACGGTGAGCAGCTCGGGCCCGATATGCGTCTGCTTGACGAACAGCCATACCATTCCCGCCTCCAAGCCATGGCGGCTCAGCCGCGCCGGAGCCAACGGAAGCGGGAACGCTTCTATCCCTTTATAATGCGACCGCTCTCCTGACATCTCCACCACCTCGAAGCCTTCGGCGCGGATCTTCTCCGCCTGTTCCTCCGTTCGCGTCCATAGCCGGACCCCGGCCTGCCCGCCGGCCAGCAGCCGTCCCGCGTACAAGAGGCCGAGCGCGCCTCCTCCGATAATATCGACAATCATATTCGTCTCTCTCCTTCTTCCGATCTACTATCGGCTTCCTCGCCATATATGAATGGTTGAACACACTATCAGTGTCCTTGTTATATCAAAGAATCCGGAAAAACACAAAAAAAGCGCCGAGTGAGAGAATTCTCTCGCCAGGTGCTTTCCTTGCGCCGTCCTGCTTAAGCCGGGGACGGAAGCCGGCTCCTATTCGATTCGCTCCAGATTGCCGTTGGCGTCCATACGGAACCGCGTCTTCACGTCATCGTCTTCTTCGCTCAAGATAGCCAATCGGCGAGCACGGTCCATAATTTGAATGAGCGCTTTATAATCATCGTTCACCGTACGATAGTCGGTCTCTACCACGTTGACTTGCTTGGAGAGCTCCTCCTTTTCCCGCTGCAGGCGAGCGCAATATTCTTCCTTTTCTTGCAGCTCTTTTTCCATATGCTTGATTTGGCGGGTCATTTCCTGCACATTGTTGCGCATCTGGCGCAAATAGCGGATAACCATATCCATGGACAACGATTCTTCCGTCAGCATCTCGCCTTTCAAATCGCTGTCTTCTCCCTCTTGCAGCGTAAGAGAAGCGACCTGCGCGCCCAGCGGCTGCTTTTTCAAATAATTGCGCTTCTGCCGCTGCGCCTTGGCCAGCTGTATCGCCGCCTCGTACTTTTTGCGGACGCAGCTGTTCCAACGGAATCCGCACGCTGCGGACGTGCGTCCAATCTTTTCTCCCACTTCCTCAAAAGCGGCCAACTGGGTACTTCCTTCCCGGATGTGCCGAAGTGTAACTTCCGCTAAAATCAAATCATCATCTGCGGTCCATGCATCTTGCCTTATTGCTGTCATGAAATAACCTCCTAACGACTTCCATCATTCATATCGGTCGCAAGCAGCTACGCCGCGTTCGCCATCCGATTATTGGAGCGGAATAGACTGCCGCTTGAAATAACCGCTTATTCCATCTCTATGCCCATGCTAGATTTCATAGAATCTATCGGATACTAAAATGTATATCCATTTTTCCTAGGAAACATACGTGCCCGTGTCCATGCTTTATATCACATTTATGAAGATCTGAACAAATTATTTGGTTTTTCGTCACGGTTAATCGTTTACATAACCAATTGCGAACGCTATAATATCATTAGAAAAGTGGGACCGATCGTAACGAGAGGAGGATGAATCGTGGCACGAATGTATCGCGTACTCGGCTTCTGGACATTAGTCATCGGTCTAATGGCGTTTGCTGGAGACATGATCGAGATGGCTCTGCTCTTCTTCATGCAGACCGCCTTCTTTGTGTTGTTGGGATATCTTAAATTGTCCGAGCGTACATATATACTTCTGTTCTGGGGGTACATGCTTGTATGCTTCACCGGCTTCTCCTACTGGACCGTATTCGTAATGGGCAAGCCGTTCTAGGCGGATACGCCGAGGTGACGATTCAGGATATGTTGAAGAGCAGCACATAACAGATACGGCCGAAGCCTTCGGGCTTCGGCCGTTCTCTATGTTCAGGCACTATCCCCCGCCAACGCCGCCATCTCCGCGCGGGGGGCTATGCGGAAGCGTCCCGGGCGAGCAGCAGCACGCGGAACCGTTCGCTCATCCGGTCGCTCAGGAGCAGCTGCCGGATCGCCCGGTTGCGCCGCGCTTCCGGACTGAACGGATCGGGCTCCGCGTGATCGGCCAGCTCCTGGAGCAGACCTTGCTCCAGCAGGAAGGCTTGCTGGCTCATGTCATTCCGGATCAGCGCCCCGGCTTCGAGAGCGGTCTGGCGGCAGACGCTGAAATCGACCATGGCCGTCATATCCTGCTCCCCGATGTGGATCCACGGATTGGCATGAGCGCGGTGGCGGTGATAGCACACCAGCGTCCCTTCGACGCGATGCTCCGCCGTCAATTCCTCCGTTACATCCCCATAATCGATGAAGATGAATTCCGCGGCGGATGCCTGACGCAGCATCGTGCCGAGCCAGCCGCTCATGGCGATTCCGGCGTCGCAGATCCGGCCTTCCGGCAGCTCGATCCGATAGCGGGTCAGCCAGCGCGACACTTCCGGTTCGGCCGGCAACCAGACAGGACGGAATCTCTGCTCGGCTTCCTCCCAGACAACGAAGCACTGCTCGATATGTCCATTGACTGCACGGATGCGCTCGACCGGGAACGCATCCAGCAACTCGTTCGCGAGGACGAAGAGCCGGCTCCCTCCCGCCTCCCGCCGATAATCGGCCTCGGTCCACCAGGAGACGGGAAAGCCTTCGCCGCTCAGCCGCTCCTTGGCCAGCTGGGCATGATAAGGACTCGCCTCCACGATGGCATACCGGCAGCCGCTGAAGCGATCATGGCGCAGGCGCCCGTTGATGTGTCCCGCCAGGCGGCCGTTGCCCGCTCCCCACTCGACGATCGTGAACGTGTCCGGAGCCCAGCCTCTCGCTGCGGCCTGGCGCTGAATATAGACCGCAATCATTTCCCCCATCGCGCTCCCCACATTCGAGCTCGTGTAGAAATCGCCCTCCTTTCCGATTTTGGGGCGATTCGACATGTAATAGCCGCCTTCGGGATGGTACAGGCAGCTTTCCATAAAGGCCGAAAAGGGAATGGCTGCCTTGGCGGAACGGCGGATGCAATCAATTAGATATTGAACGAGAATGGAATTAGACGGATAATGAGACATGGCAACCATCCTTTCTATTCGTGCGAAAAATAGACCATGCTCGTCACGGATTTGGCCTCTGCCGGGCCCCGCTCGCGGCCTGCTACCGGGTCATGCGGCGGCGGACGGGCCGTTGGCCGATCCCAGTCCGGCCCTGCATACGGATAAGGGAAAGAGGTCATATCCCGTCTGGACGAGACATACGATGAGTTGTGCATACCGTTTGTAAGGGGGGAACCCGATGTCACTGGCACAGCGTGCGCGCTATGCGCTGTTGGGTCTCGCATTCATACTTCTCTTCTCCATTGCGGTCCCCGGTGCCACTCGTGCGGAACCGACGGTTCATACAGGATGGAGCAAGGAACCGACCGAAGCGGAGCGCAAGCTGCTCCAGCAGAGCTTGTCGGTGACCGAGCTGAACAAAGAGATCGAGCGCATCGCCGCGAAGGAGTCGGCCGCGGCGGGAGAACGCCGCCAGACGGAAGACGCCCTCCGCAAGCAGGCGGCCGCCTTCGATCAGAAGCGGGAGCAGGCGGGCCGCGTGCTCCGCGCCTATTATATGGGAGAACGCGACATGCTGCTGCAGGCTCTCCTCTCGGCCCGCGACGAACACTCCATCTGGCTGCTGTTCGATTACTATCAGTTCCTGTTCAAGACCGACCAAGAAATACTGGAGACGTATTCCGAGCAATTGCAAAATCTGAACCGGCTTCGCGATGCGTTAGCCCGCACGGAACGGGAATTGTCGCAGGTCAAGGAACAGCTTGTCCGGCAGCGGGACAGAGTGAACGCCCTGCAGCGTGAGCTGGATTCCAATCTGGCGAACAGCAGCGACCCGGAAGCGATGAGCCGGCTGATCCAGGAGTTCACCTCCTATTGGCAGAACATCGGCATGTATGAGGTGCGCCGCCATTTCCGCGCACTGGCCGACGCGATGCAGAAGCTGCCGGAATTCGTGAAGAAGAGCGGCAATCTGCAAATTGATGGTACTAAGTATACCATTTCGATCCAAGAAGAAGAACTGAATCGGTTTTTGCGCGAGCAGGATCCGATTTTCGAGCAATTTTCCTTCCGCTTCCGGGAAGGCTCGGTCTCCGCCGAAGGGGAGAGCGCCGGACTGAGCGTGTTCGTTCAAGGCCATTATACGCTCGAGAGCGAGCACGAAAACATGATGCTGTTCCATGTCGACCGCCTCATGTTCAACGGCCTGGAACTGCCGGATACGACCCGCTCGCAATTGGAAGAGGAATTCGATCTCGGCTTCTATCCGCAGCGGCTGGTCTCGTTCATCGAAGCCACCGATGTCGCCGTGGAAGACAAGCGGATCACGGTCAATCTGTCAATGAAATGGTAAGCAACGCAAACAACCATCAACCGGGGCTTTCATTGCCGGTTGATGGTTGTTCTATGTTCCGACTCTATGTTGATAAGCCGGGCCCATTCCAAATCCAGCTGCTTCGCCGCCAGCTTGCCGGCCATCCAGCTGCTGGCGGCCCCGGACCATTGCTCCAGCCCTTCCGCCGCTCTGTACACATGGCGTTTCCCTTCCTGCTTCGGCCGAAACGGTTCCGGCAGCAACCGCTCGCCGCTCGTCGAGAGATAGGCTTGCTCATGAACGGGAAGGACGGACAGCGTCTCAAACCATTCCTGCTGGACAGACCATTGAGTCATATAAGCGATCCAGCGCATCGCCTCCTGTTCCCCTTCCGTATGCGACGCAAGGACATAGCTGCGGCTCGTCACCCATTGTCCCGCCGGAGGCGAAGCCTCCCCGGCCGGCTCGATGGCGAGCGGAGCGCTCGCTTCCAGCGCCGCCTCCGAATACGGGACGATCGCGAAGGCGATCTCTCCCGCCTTCAGCTTCTCCCAGGTATCCATGTGGCTGGATTCCGCGGTCCACGGCTGGAAATGCCCCCGATACGGCTCCAGCTCCGAGAGCGTCTGCTTCCACCGGACCTCCGAGGCTTCGGCGCCGTCAGCCTGCCTCCCGGCCCATTCCGGGCTCCGGGGAGCGGCCGCAAATTCCGGATGAAGCAAGCCAAGCCTCCAGAAAAGCGACAGCAAGGCCCGATGATCCTCCGCATGCCAAGCGAACCATTGCTGCGGCAGCCGCTTGCCCGCCTCCGGAGAGATAACGGGCGGCGGGATGATGCCGGACGAAGGCAGATTGTCCGGCGCTTCCTCCGCCTCCCCGGCCATGCCCGGCGCATTCTCGTCGAACAGCCGCTTCCACCCGCTCCAATCGCTGGGCAGACCGGAGGCGGATTTTACGATATTTTTATTCCAGACGAGCACATAAGGATCCAATTGAACCGGCATGCCCCAGGCGTAGCCGTTCCATCTCACCCGGTCGCTTAACCATGCCGGCACCGCGTCTCCCCCGCTCATCGACGGATCGAGCGGCAGAATCCAGCCTTTTCGGGCATAGGGGATAACCGATTCACTGTCGAGCAGTAAAATATCGGCGCTCTGCTCCATCTGCATCGCCTTCGGCCACTCTTCCTCCGCCTGCTCGGCAGAGCTGTTCTCCAGCTCGACGAAGATGCCGGTCTCGTCCATGAACATCTGATTCAAGCGACGAAGCTGGATGAAGGACATCGGCGGGAGCTGCACCGCCACCTTCAATTGCTTCATCGGCTTGGGGCCCGCGCTGTCCGGCAACGGCTTCACGACGGTCTCCGGAGAGGCATCCTGCTCCGCCTGCTGCGGGACGCTGCCGCTGAACTGGAATAACAACAGCAGCGATACGAAGACCATCATGATCGTAACCAGCGTTTTTTTGAATTGCGGCATTGCCCTCTCCCTTCCGTCCGTACCTGCTTCTTTTGATTTCTATTGTAGCACCGTTGGCCTACCTTGTCCTTACCCCGGACTCCGATTTTGGCAAAAATAATAAGCCCGGAGCACTATTTCGCTCCGAGCCGTTTTTCCCGGCCTGTGACAGGCCGGATCCGTCTGCCGTGAAACTTTACAGCAGGTCGGCGGCAATCTGGGCAAGGCGCGATCGCTCCCCCTTCTCCAGCGTCACATGGCCGCTGATCGCCTCGGCTTTGAAGCGTTCCACCAGATAAGTCAGGCCATTGCTCGCCGCATCGAGGTACGGATGGTCAATCTGCGCCGGATCGCCCATCAGGATGATTTTACTGCCTTCCCCGACACGGGAGACAATCGTCTTGACCTCATGCTTGGATAAATTTTGCGCCTCGTCAATAATAATGAATTGCCCCGGTATGGAGCGGCCTCGAATATAGGTCAACGCCTCCACCTGAATGTTGTTCATCCCGACTAGGATTTTGTCGATGTCGCCGGATTTTTTCGTATCGAACAGGAACTCCAGATTATCATAAATCGGCTGCATCCACGGACGCAGCTTCTCCTCCTTCTCGCCCGGCAAATACCCGATATCCTTGCCCATCGGCACGACTGGCCGCGCAATCAGCAGTTTTTTGTACTTCCGCTCATCTTCCACCTTCATCAGCCCGGCGGCCAGCGCCAATAGCGTTTTTCCCGTTCCCGCTTTCCCTGTCAGCGTCACCAGGGGAATGTCGTCGTTAAGCAGCAGCTCTAGCGCCATCCGCTGCTGGGCGTTGCGGGCCGTAATCCCCCACACCGGATCATTGCTTAAATAGAGCGGCTCCAGCTTGGTGGCCTCGGCATTTACCTTGAGCAAGGCGGATTTGCTCGTTCCGATCTCGTCCTTCAAAATGACAAATTGATGCGGATGCAGCCCCAGCCCGAGCTGCTTCAGGTGGAGCATGCGGTTGGTGTAGAATTCGTCGATCATGCCGGGGTGAACATGAACGGAGCACAGGCCGCTGTATAAGTCATCACCCGATTGAACCGTCCGGTCGGATAAATAGTCTTCCGTATGCAGACCAAGCACGTCCGCCTTAATCCGGACAAGCACATCCTTGCTGACCAGAATGACATTCGACGGATGCTCGGCATGCTTTTGCTCCAATTGGTAATTCAAGGCGACGGCCAGTATCCGATTGTCGTTCGATACTTCTCCGAACATTTCCTGAACCTTGACGAAGCTGCGATGGTTCAATTCCACCTTCAGCGTGCCTCCATTGGGGAGACGGACGCCATGATGCAGATGCCCGTGTTCCCGCAAGCCGTCCAGCAGCCGCGATACCATTCTTGCATTGCGTCCGAGCTCATCGGCATTGCGTTTCTTGGAATCCATTTCTTCGAGCACAACGGCAGGAATGATCACTTCATTATCTTGAAAAGCAAACAGCGCCTTCGGATCATGCAGCAGCACGTTAGTATCCAATACAAATATTTTGCTCATTGGATTCTCCTTTCGCCGAACCGACCGTTCCAAGAGGGAGGGCATGGCGATTCATTTTTGCATTACATAAAAAATGCCGCGGCCGTTCACACTATACTCAATCGGAAGTCTCATTTTTTATTGTCAAACAAAAGGAAAGGTTGATACGTGATGCATAGATTGCTACTTGCTATCGTGATCGTGGGAATGCTCGCCGGATGCGGCAATGCGAACAGGCAAGCGACGCCAGGAAGTTACTCCGGAGGACAGGCGCAGCCAATCCAGGACGGCAAGCGCAACATTCGAGACGCGGGGGCGGTCAGCCAGCATCTGGCCGATCTGGCGCGCAAAGTGCCTGGCGTGAAAAGCGCGAATTGCGTCGTCTTCGGAAATACGGCTATTGTCGGCATTGATGTCGATTCCGAGATGGAGCGTTCCCGCGTCGGAACCATCAAGTATTCCGTGGCCGAGGCTCTGAGCAAGGATAAATATGGCGCCAACGCCCTTGTGACAGCCGACATGGACATTAATGCAAGACTGCGCGAGATGGCTGCCGACATTCGCCAGGGGCGGCCGGTATCCGGCTTCGCGAACGAGCTCGCCGATATTGTGGGACGCATCGTTCCTCAAGTTCCGAGCCATGTGAAGCAGATCCGCGAGAATGCGCCTGAGCCGGCACCGAAAGACGGAACCCGCTCCCAGCAGGGGCGTTAACCGCCGGTTGGGACGCGCAGGGGCCTGAAGCTGAAGCCCATCGAGCGCGCGGCGGCTTCCGGGCCAGGCAAGACAACCGCCGAGCGTACCCAAATGCAGCAAAAAGCCTAGTATGTACTAGGCTTTTTGCATTGGTGCCGATCTTGCCCCTTGCATAGGCGCGCGCCAGGCCGGCCTTATCGGCATCGGGCCGCAGCATGCGGCTCCCCGCCAGATTCAGCATGCTGTCCTGCTGTCCATTGTGCATCGCGGATGGCTGCTTCGGCATGGCTTCAACCTCCTACACAAGTTCGTTACCTGTCACTCTATTGTATTAATCGATGAAGCAAAAATTGCATACAACTTGTATAACTAGGCCGCAGGGGAAGGGGAAGCTGGCGTCTCCGCCGGCTCCTCCGTTCCCTCCGGAACGGCCGGCTCCTTAAGCGATTTGCCTGCCAGAACGTCCTTTAGCGCCTGCTTGGCCTCTTCCAATTTATCCTCGAACGGATAAATATAAGGACTCTTCCAGTCTCCGTCGACCGAGATGTAATGAATATTATCCTTATCAATCGTAATATACGTTGTCAGGGCACTGCGAATCTGGGACGGCAGCATATCGATCGTGAAATTGTCCGCCAAAGCGTCAATGACATCCGTCGCCTTGGTAAGGCCGCCCAACGACTGCATGTTGCTGACGATCTCTTTGAGCACGGCATTCTGGCGCTTATTCCGGTCGAAATCGGTTGTTCCCGGCGTCTGAGGACTGCACCGCCAGCTCGATTTGCGGTAACGGACGAAATCAAGCGCGTTTTTGCCGTCCAGATGTTGAAAGCCCTTGCTCAAATTAATATTGGTGCCGTCTTCCTTGTCAACGTAGCACATATCCTGATCGACATTGACATCGACGCCGCCGACCGCATCGACCAGGTCGACGAAGCCTTTGAAGTTGATGACGGCCGTATAGTCGAGATCGATGCCTAAATATTGGCCGAGCATCACCCGCATCTCGTCCTCCGGCGTCTCGCTGTCCAAGGTGCCCCGCTCTTTCATCACATAAAAGTTAGGATAAAAATGATTCAGCTTATCCGGTCCGTAACCCGGAATATTGAAGTACGTGTCCCGCGGCAGCGACACGAGCACCGCTTCCTGGGTGTCGGGATGAATCGCGCCGACCATAATGACATCCGTCCGCTTCCCCGGAAGCTCCGGCCGGTAATCCAGCCCGAGCAGCACGAACGAGAAGGGCTCGCTCTTCGGCGTCAGCGTGGCCTGAACCGTGCTCGCTCCCTCTCCTCCGACCTTGGCGGTGGAGATCTCATCCAGCTTCTTGTTCGCATACAGCAATATGTATCCGGCGTAACTAATGACGCCGAGAGATAAAATGATAATCGCTATGAGAATGCCTTTTAGCCATTTCGGCATGCCTTTGCGGGCCGAAGCTGCTTTTGCGCTCTGTTGTTTTCTCGGCGGCAATGGTGTCGATGAATTCATAGTTCCTCCCACATCATGTTACTCGTTGTATTTCGGATTCGCTTCGATGTCTTTCCAGAGCCGTTCCGCTTCTTCCCGCTCGAACCGCTCGGAATGCGCAGCCCCATCCTGTTCATAGGTTACGACATAGCTGTCCTCCGCCTCGCTCCATTCCGCGGCGACGAAGCCCAGCCGATGATCTTCGCGCAAAATATCCTCAAAAAAAGCAACCGTCTCCTTCGCCGCCCCGTCCTCGGGGCGGGCATCCGCCACGATCTTAATCTGCAGCCAATTGAACAGCGCAACCGGCAGCTTCATCATATGCGCCCTCGTCCCTTCTGTTCAGATGCCCGCTGCCTTCGCGGCAGCGGGTCAACTTCAATCAGCCTTGATTATTCGCTTCTTTTTTGCGCCGCCGCTCTTCCATGAAGTAGCGGATGCGCACCATGAACATTAAGATGACAGCCACGGACAGACACTGCACGATCGGCAGCTTGTCGATCTGGAAAATAAGAAGAATGAACGCCCCGACCGCCATAAACAGATACACGAAAATTTCTTTGAGCAAGGGCAGCTTCTGCTGCGTACGGAACACTTTATTGAAGATGTACACCATGAACGCAAAAATAAGCACATAGCTTATATATGGATGGGATGCCAACCACGCTTGCATCGAGGGTCACTCCTTTTCCAACGTTGTCCAAATCCCATTATACATGGGATTCGGACATTTTGCGCACTTTTTCTGCCCGTTCGCGTTCGCTCTTGTTCAGAATTTTTTTGCGCAGGCGGACCGTGGACGGAGTAATCTCGCAGTATTCATCATCGTTCAAATATTCCAGAGCCTGCTCCAGCGAGAACAGGCGCGGCGTCTTCATGCGGACCGTTTCATCCTTCGTCGCCGACCGGACGTTCGTCAAGGCCTTCTCTTTGCAGATGTTGACGACGATGTCGTTGTCGCGGTTATGCTCGCCTACGATCATGCCTTCATACACCTCAGTTCCCGGCTGAAGGAACAGTACGCCGCGATCCTCGACCGACAACATGCCGTACATGGTGCTTGTGCCCGTCTCGGTCGAGACCAGCACCCCTTGATGCCGTCCGCCGACTTGGCCGCCGACATAAGGACCGTAATGGTCGAACGCATGGTTCATAATGCCGTAGCCGCGGGTCAGCGTCAGGAAGTTGGTGCGGTAACCGATGAGTCCGCGGGCCGGAATCAGAAATTCGAGGCGGACCTGGCCGTTGCCATGGTTGATCATATTGACCATCTCGGCCCGCCGGGTGCCCAAGCTCTCCATGACCGGACCGGTGCAATCTTCAGGAATGTCGATAACAAGCCGCTCGATTGGTTCCATTTTTTTGCCGTCGATCACTTTTACGATAACTTCCGGCTTCGACACTTGGAGTTCATAGCCTTCACGGCGCATATTCTCGATCAGAATCCCTAAGTGAAGCTCGCCCCGCCCGGAGACGATGAAGGCCTCCGGACTGTCGGTATCCTCCACCCGCAAGCTGACATCGGTCTCCAGTTCCTTCATCAGCCGTTCGCGCAGCTTGCGGGACGTAATCCATTTCCCTTCTCTTCCGGCGAACGGACTGTTGTTCACTACGAAGGTCATCTGCAGCGTAGGCTCGTCGATATGAAGGACAGGCAATGCCTCCGGATGCGCCGGATCGGCCAGCGTCTCGCCGATATTGATATCCTTGATTCCGGCAATGGCCACGATATCTCCGGCTCCGGCCTCGTCCCGCTCGATCCGCTTCAATCCTTGGAAGCCGAACAGCTTCTCAATCCGCGCCTGCTTCATCTGGCCCTCGCGGTTGATGACGGCGACGGCCTGCCCCTGGCGGATGCGGCCCCGGTTCACGCGCCCGATCGCAATCCGGCCCATATATTCATTGTAATCCAGGAGCGTAACGAGGAACTGGAGCGGCTCATCCGGGTTCTCCGCCGGAGCGGGGATATGCTCCACAATCGTGTCATACAGCGATTGCATGTTGCTGTCCTGCTGCTCGGGCGACAAGCTCGATGTCCCGTTCAGAGCGGACGCGTAGACGACCGGGAAATCGAGCTGGTCGTCATTGGCCTCGAGTTCGATGAACAATTCAAGCACTTCGTCAATGACTTCATGCGGCCGGGCATTCGGACGGTCGATTTTGTTGACGACGACGATCGGCGTCAGATTATGCTCCAGGGCTTTGCGGAGCACGAACTTCGTCTGCGGCATGCAGCCTTCGAAGGCATCGACGACCAGGAGAACCCCGTCGACCATTTTCATAATGCGCTCCACTTCTCCGCCGAAATCGGCGTGACCCGGAGTATCCACGATATTGATCAAGTAATCTTTATACGTAATCGCCGTATTTTTGGCCAGAATGGTAATGCCGCGTTCACGCTCCAGATCGTTCGAGTCCATGACGCGTTCCTGAACCACTTCATTCTCGCGGTACGTTCCGGACTGCTGGAGAAGCTTGTCCACGAGCGTGGTCTTGCCATGGTCAACGTGGGCGATAATAGCGATATTGCGAATATTTTGTCGATCTTGCATACTTGAACCTTTCCCTTCTGGATGTGAATGACAAGCATTGGAATCATCCTCGCGCGCCGGAAGACGAACAAGGAGATTCATCAAGAAAAACGCCGGATTGAGGCGGCGTTTCTACTCGGACGGAATAGTGTCTTCATGTCGTGGCAAGCGGCGGCAAGTGGCGCCAAGCCTCTTAATATCTTCGGCCCAAGCGGCCGAACACGAGAGCGGCTCCAACCACGATGAGCGCAATCGCAATCATGTAAAGGCTGATTGTAATCATGAGCATCAGGATAAAAATGCCGATCCCTGCCCCGCCGAACAACATCGAGCCGAGCCATGCGTTCCTCGGATGGAGCGGATCTTCTACATAATAGCCGTACAGCCCTGCCCCGACCCCAACCAGAAGCAGAGGCCAGAGCCATATGAACAGGCTGGCGCTAATCCAATGCGTCAGCATGAACAGGACGCCGTAGACGGTCAGCATGCCGGCAGGCACCATGGCAACCGGCGGGGCGATTCTCGCCCGAACGAGAGCGTAGGCGCCCGCTCCGGCAAGAAACATGATGAGCGGCCACAAGGTGCCGCCGATAAAAGCAAAGACTCCCCATTTGCCCAACAATATAAATAAGCCTGCAGCGAGGATGACGATGCCGATAAATTGTTGATTTTTGCCCATTCGACAATACCTCCATGCATCATGGTTACGAGTGGCTAGACAGAGTGCGGCGTTCGATGCGTCATTTTTATCTTTTCTAGTGTATATGAAAGTCCGGAAAAATACCACCATCACCTGAAAATTTGCAAAATCCGCAAACGGCGCAAAAAAACAGCCGTTCCCCGAAGGGGCAGCGGCTGTGTGCAGCACCGCATTCTCGCGCCAAACGGGTGTTATTCTGTTCCGATCTTGCCCCTGCCGCGCAAAAATACACTGAGAAGCAATGCCAGTCCGACCAGTACCCAAGGAAGGCTCTCTTCCAAGCGAAGACCCGACCGGTCAATCCAGGCGACGATTTTCGCATCGGACGCAATCATCTCCCCGGCGGTGTACGCCAGAATCCCCGCTCCCGCATACAGGAGCAGCGGCAGGCGCTCCAGCCAGCGGCTGATGATCGAGCTGCCCCATACGATAAGGGGGATGCTGAGCGCAATGCCGAGGATAACGAATTCCATTCGCCCCTTCGCAATCGCTGCGATAGCCAGCACGTTGTCCAAGCTCATCACGAAATCCGCGATCAAAATCGTGCGGATCGCCGTCCATAAGGACCCAGCCTCTCTCACCGCATCCGGCTCCTGCCGGGGCTGGGCGGTCAGTTGGACAGCCAGGGCGAAGAGCATCGCTCCGCCTGCCGCCTGAAGCAGCGGGATTCGAAGCAGCGTGACCGCCGCAACCGTAAGCGCGCAGCGCATCAGCACGGCCCCTCCCACGCCCCACCATACCGCTTGGCGGCGGTAATGAACGGGAAGATGGCGGGAAGCCATGGCGATAATAACCGCGTTGTCCCCGCTCAGCACCATATTGATTAGCAATATTTCCCCAATTATCCATACAGAGTCCACAGTCCGTCCCCCCTGACTACTACATGTATGAACAGAGGAGACAGGCTATGACGTTTTTTTGGACACGAACCCCAAGAGAATCCGGTCTGGCCAGTTAGAACCAGTCATCCGTCCGGGCGGGCTCGCTGTCCGGCTTGCCGGACGCTTCCGCTGCCGACAAATCTTGCCGGCCCGGTCCGGACAGAATAATCGCCTGGTCCGGACTTCCCCCTGCCCGGAGGACGAGGGACTCCGTCTGTTCCACGGCCGCTTCCAGCAGCGCTTCATAATCCTTCAACGAATACTCGGCATATTCGACGACGCGCAGATTCGGATTCGTCGAAGGCGATTTCGGCACGAACAAGGTGCAGCAGTCCTCGTAAGGCAGGATGGACAGGTCATAGGTTCCGATCTGCTCCGCAATGCGGATAATTTCATTCTTGTCCATCGTGACGAGGGGACGCAGAAGCGGCAGATCCGTCACGCGCCCGATGACGTTCATACTCCCGAGCGTCTGGCTCGCCACTTGTCCGAGGCTGTCCCCCGAGATGAGGGCCCCTGCTTTGCGCTGTTCGGCCAGCCGGGTCGAGATGCGCATCATCGCCCGCCGCATGAGCGTAATCATCAGATTATCCGGCGCTTCCTGATGCAGCCGGGTCTGAATCTCGGTGAACGGGACGAGGTGAACCCGCATCCGTCCTGCGTAGTTGGCCAGCACCTGGGCCAGATCCAGCACCTTCTGCTTGGCGCGTTCGCTCGTGAACGGATAGCTGTGGAAATGAATCGCCTCAATTTCCAGACCTTTGCGCAGCGCCTGGTACCCGGCCACAGGGCTGTCAATTCCGCCGGACAGCAGCAGCATGGCCCGCCCGTTGGATGCCAGCGGGAAGCCCCCCGCGCCCGGTATGACTTCATTGAACAGATAGGTCCCTTCCTCGCGCACCTCGACATGCAGCTCGATATCGGGCTGGCGGACATCGACGGTGAGCTGCGGGTATTTGCGGAGAATCGGGGCGCCGACCAGGTGATTCATTTCCTGCGATCCATGCGGGAAGGCTTTCCAGGCTCTCCGGGCCGTGACCTTGAAGGTCGTGTTTTCCCCAGGATTCATCTCGGCCATAAGCTGCAGCGCCGTCTCCACAATCGGTTCCAGCTCCGAGGGAGCCCGCTTCACCGGGCTTAGCGACACGATGCCGAACACCCGCCGCAAGGCGCCAACCACCTCATCTATCGGTTCTCCGTTCAATTCCACGTACATTCGGCCGTATACCCGAATAATTTTGGCCTGCGGGAACGGCGCCAGCACGAATTTGACATGCTGGTAGGCGGCCTTTTCAAATCTGCCGCGGTTCTTTCCTTTAATGGCCAATTCCCCGTATCGGAGAAGTATCATATCGTAATTCATAGCTCGTTCGATCCTTTCCCCTGTTTATCTTCGGCTTGTCCGCATCGGGGCGAGCCGCTTCGTCACTTCCTCCAATGCGTCGGCCAGCCGTTCGATGCCCGCCGCATCGGTATCGGCTCCCATGCTGATGCGAAGTCCGCTCGCCGCTCGTTCCGCATCGTTCGTCATCGCCATCAGCACCCGGCTCGGCTGGTGCAGCTTGGAGGAGCATGCCGATTGGGTGGAGACGATAACGCCCGATTCTTCAAGCGCATGCACCACCACTTCGGACTTCATGCCGGGGAACGACAGATTGACGATATGCGGCGCGGCCAGCGGAAGCGGCGGACTGTTCACCACAAGCGGCTCCACCTGCTCCAACCGGCGCAGCAACAGCCCGCGCAGCTCGGACCAGCGCTCGTAATTCGCCGGCTGCTCTTCGACGGCGAGACGTACCGCCTTGGACAGGGCGATCACGCCCGGCACATTGACGGTGCCCGGCCGGAGACGGTGCTCCTGAGCTCCTCCCGCGAATAAGGGCTTCAGCGGAGCTTGTCCCCGCCGCAGCAAGGCCCCGACTCCTTTGGGCCCCCGGATTTTATGGCCGGAGAGACTGTACAAATGCACGCCCCAACCCTCAAGATCGACCGGAAGCTTGCCCAGGCCCTGTACGCCGTCCACGTGGAACACGATCCCCGGGTGCGCGCGCGCGATGCGGCCTGCCTCCGCAAGCGGCTGCACCGATCCCGTCTCATTATTGACATGCATCAGCGAAATGAGCGCCGTCTCGGGCCGGATGGCCGCTTCCAGTTCAGCGGGACGGATGCGCCCATGCTCATCTACGGGCAAATACGTGACGGCGACGCCCTCCCGCTCCAGCTCCCGGAAGCATTCATAGACGGAGGCATGCTCGACGGCCGATGTGATAATATGCCGCGAGCGGCCCCCGGCCAGAGCCCGCACGGTCCCCAATATGGCGATATTGTTGCTCTCGGTCGCCCCGGACGTGAAAATGACGTCGTACCCCGACGCGTTCAACGCGCCGGCCACGACTTCCCGCGCCCGCCGGACCAGTTGCTCCGCCTGGCCTCCCAATTCGTGAATCGAAGAGGGATTCGCATATATTTGCTCCATCACTTCCGCCATCGTCCGAATGACGTCCGGATGCGGAGGCGTGGATGCGCTATGATCAAAATATACCATTGACGCCGCTGGTGTTTTCAAGCTAATCCTCCTTATAAACCGTGTTCCTATGCCGAATTGAGGAACACCCTTCTCAAGAACGTTCAAAAAGGCCTTTTGTCAGCACCGAGAAGGTTGCAAGAACTCGAAGCCTATGCTTCCAAAGCGAGTTTTGCTCCGCAAAACTTGCAAGGAACAGCGCAGTCCAGGCTCGACGACAGGAGCAGCTGCACTGTTTCCGCAGGAAACATGCTTCGGAAGCACACGCTTTTCAAGAGTGAGAACATCCTCTGGAAACAAAAAAGATCAAAACAGCATGGGAAGCGCGCCACTTATTCCCCGCTTCCGCCGTTGTTGATCCCCTGCAACTTCGACATTACTTGTTATTTTACACGTTTTCTTCGGTTCGCACCATCTTTTTTGAAGTGGATGTGAGGAACGGCGGCCTTCTGCTAGATGATAAAAGAGCTTGTCCCCGCCGCAGCGGTTACAAGCCCTGAACAGAGTGTGATTACATGGATGCCAGCAGCAGGCGAAGAACGATGGCGAAACTCCCAACGATGATGGCGGTCATCCCCAATGATCGGCTCCCTTGCAAATACGACAGGCCTCCAAGCGCAATGCCGCTCAGGCCAAGCACATATGGAAACATAATGACTGATACAATAGAAAACCCCAGGGCAACGGCGCCCACTCCGGAAATATGATCGATTTTTCCCCGTTTTTTCTCAGCGTCAGCGTTCATCGGCTCCGCGGGCGGCAGCGTTGCTGTGTCAGCAGCAAATTCGGTATCGCGCGCGATCGACTCGCGCTGGCGGTTCTTTTTGTGGCGGCGGCCTTTCGCTTTCATGCATTGTCCCTCCCGTTCCCTCGGTTATTTCGGTTCAAATGTTTGGCAGCAGGTTACCGATGATTTGGAAGCTATATCTTTGTGAGGGCCATACTCCTCGCCGAATTCCGACTTCAGATTCGCGGCTGCATGCTTGTCGATTTCAATCATAATCTCGCTGGCTTGACAGCGGTAATCGCCCCAGAACTTGCAGTTGGATACACTGCAATTCACCAATGGCTTGTCACTCATGTCAGTCACCTCCGCTACACAGGATGTCCCGCCGCCGCCGCCCCTATGCCGTGCCGCCCTGCCATTTCCAACACAAAAAGACGCTCCGTTCCAACCCGAAGCGTCATTGACTCTAATTCCGATATTTGTCCGGCCGACCGCCGCCCAAGCTTCGTCCAGTCATTGGGTAAGCTGCATGCGCCGCTCTGACATATAATCGCTTTCGTAATAGCTTAGCTCCTCCCGAAGCTCTTCGAACAGGCGGGACAATTCCCGAACCAGCCGCTTCACCTCAGGATCGGGGGTCATGCGGAAGCGGATCGCTTCCCGGCCGGTATAAGCATACCGCCCATCCTCGGTGTACGCTTCATGCTTCGGATTGAAGAAGGCATGGACGCAATGATGATACAGCTCATACAGCGATTTCTCCGCAAACGCCTGCTCGAAATTCGCCCGCCGCAGCGCGACGCCGAGCCGCTCGTAACTGACCTCGGAAAAAACGAGCAAATGCCGGAAATCTGCCAGTAGTCCTTTGTAAAAAGCCAACGTTTGTTCATCTGTCCGCTCGCCGGCCAGTTGGGCCAGCGTATGCCCGTTCAAAAACCGCTCCAATTGGTCTGCTGCTTGCGCCACGTGGCCCCGGGCCAACTCGCATTGCTGTCTTACCGTGGATGCTGACATGGAAAAAGCTCCTCCCTTAATCGCGTCATTGCATACCTGAACGCTCCAAACGGATACCGTTTTGCCATTTTATCCTACCATAAATCAAAGCAAAACGGTACTGACCCAGCCAATGTTTGGCTTCCTTGTGCCATCCGAATAATTTGTCCCCCAACATCTCAAGCTAAAGCCAAATCTTCCATGCCCCGCGCTCCGCACACAACCCATGTTCAGTGCAGCCGGAGCGGTTGGATACGGCCCGGACAAGGAGGAACATCATATGTTGAAACCCCGCCATTGGGTAGGCATTGCCGCTCTGGGAACGGCGGTTCTGGCCATCCCGTTATTGTGGTCCGCGAACCGGGCTCCGGTGGAGAACGGACGTACTTCCGCGATGCAGGAAACTCATATCAAAAATCAGGTCCTTCAACAGGATATGCATTTTACGGAGCGCTTGTTCGCCATGGACGCCCGCAGAGATATCGATACAGCGCTTGAAGAGTGGCACGGGCAGACACCGAAGCAGATGAACACGCTCGCCGAGGAATTCATTCAAGCCCACCCCCATTTCATTTATATGAAATGGATCGATTCCGGCAAAGGAACGGAATGGGTTAAGGGGAAGCTGCCGAAGGACGAGTCGCGGACCGGCAATCAAAAGCTGGCGGAGCAGTTAAAAATCGCCGAATCGTCCGTCAAAAAGCAGGAATCGTACGTATCCCCGCAGTTGACCATAAAAGGCAAGCATCATATCGTAATGGGGATACCGGCCCCGGGCAAGCAGCACGCGATCGTGGCCCTCGTCAATCAGCATGTCGTTCAGACCGTGCGCAAGCTGCAACAGAAAAATTTGCGCCTTGTCCCTTATCCGCCCGAATCGAAGTTCCGGGTCAAATCCGTGGATGCCGATTCGATGCGGGACGTGAAAGTCAAGGATGGAGAAGACAATGCCGGTACGAGCCACTACTACGAGAACGAAGTCGTGGTGCGGTTCCGGGACGAGCCGACGCCGGAGGCGTTGAAGCGCATGATGCGGGAGACCGGGAGCGAAGAGCCGCGCAGGCACCGGATCGGAGCCACCTATGTATTCCGTTCCCATTGGATGACGGCGGAACAAATGACCCAATATTTCGCTCAGTATGATCCGCTGTATGTCGAGCCCCATTTTCTGTACATGACGAACGGGGAGAGCCGCCCGACCAGCATATTGCCGCTGGTTCGCACTGAGCCGGCCGGCGTGGCGGTCGAAGAACCGAATGACGTCCTGTACAAGCCCTATCAATGGAATCTGCCCAGTATTCAGACGAACCGGGGCTGGTCCATCAGCAAGGGGGCCGATAATGTCATTATCGGGATCGTCGACACTGGGGTCGACTTGAAGCATCATGATCTGAAGGGCCGTCTGCTGAACGGCTATAATGTGTTCGATCCGGGAGCTCCGCCGCAGGACGATGTCGGCCACGGCACCCATGTGGCCGGCATTATCGGAGCCAATGTGAATAACCGGGAAGGCGTGGCCGGCATGACTTGGGTGAATCCGATCCTGCCGGTCAAGGCGCTGGACAGCACCGGATCGGGGACGACCTATTCGGTTGCGGAAGGGATTATCTGGGCCACCGATAACGGAGCCAAGGTCATTAACCTGAGCCTCGGCAACTATGTGGATGGGGCATTCCTCCATGACGCCGTCAAATACGCCTTCGATCGAGATGTCGTGCTGATCGCCGCGACCGGCAACGATAATACGAAGCGACCGGGTTACCCGGCAGCTTATCCCGAAGTCTTCGCCGTCTCTGCGACCGACGCCGATGACAAGCGCGCCTCTTATTCCAATTACGGCAATTACGTTGATGTCGTGGCGCCGGGAACCTCGATCGCCAGCACCTACCCGAACAATCAATATGCCGCCTTGTCAGGCACATCCATGGCCTCGCCGCATGTCACGGCCCTGGCGGCCCTGATACGTTCAATCAACCCCGGGCTCAAAAATACCGAGGTATACGAGATTATGCGCCAGAGTGCGACGGATCTGGGCACGCCAGGCAAGGACATCGATTTCGGCTATGGCAAAATCGACGTCGCCCGGGCGTTGAGCATGGCGGAGCAGGGCAACTCCTCCCTGTCCCTGTACCCGCAAAACATCGAACGCAAGCTGAACCGCTTCATCTCCCGCTTCATCGGCATGTAAATAAGTAAAACACCCGCAGGAAAATCCTGCGGGTGTGTTCGTGTATTGGGTAATATAAAAAAGTTGCAGCTTCGGAAAGCTTGCCATAAGCCGGGTTCTGTACTCATCGTGGTATCGCGGGGGCAACCCTTCCACTACTAAGCGACAATCATCTATCTAGGCTGTGCATTACTGCACCGCTCAAGCGACCAACCCAGACGCGCCTCGGGCCGAGGTGCCTGTATAGACAGGCGTGCGTCCCATTAGGTCTTGCTCCAGATGGGGTTTACCAGGAACGAAGTCACCAGCGTTCCTCGTGGTCTCTTACACCACGGTTCCACCCTTGCCTGTGCCGTCATGAAGACGGCCATCGGCGGTCCATTTCTGTGGCACTATCCTTCAGCTTGCGCTGACTGGACGTTATCCAGCATCCTTGCCCTACGGAGCCCGGACTTTCCTCTCGTGACGCATGTCACCAGCGATTGTCTGTCAAACTTTCCGTCAACATTCGTTAGTATACTAGGTTCTGTCCAGAAACTCAACCAGTAAGTTTTACATAAATTGAAACGGTTCGGTATTTACGGAGGAAGCATGGAAGACCGTCTTCACGCCATGCTTGTCAGCAGCCTGCTGGAGACGCGAAGCGACATCCTCCTTCATCATCTTCTCGGCGTTATGGCCCGGATCGATGATGGCCAGCCCCGCAGCCAGCGCATCGTGGGCCGTATGATAGTCCACGTCGCCCGTGACGAGGACATCGGCCCCATGGAACACCGCATGCCGTACATAGCGGGATCCGGATCCGCCCAGCACAGCGATCTTCTTCACTTCGCGTTCCGGGTTTCCTACGACGCGTACATGCGGCACGTCGAAAGCCTTCTTCACCTGCTCGGCAAAGGCTTGCAAGGTCAACGGAGCCGGCAGCTTGCCCACCCGGCCAAGTCCATAGACCGTCCCTTCGAGATCGACCGGATACAGATCATAGGCGACCTCCTCGTAGGGATGGGCCTTGAACATCGCCTGCAGCACCCGGCTGCGGCGCGACTTCGGAACGATCGTCTCGATGCGCACCTCCTCGACCGACTCCAGCTTCCCGGATTCGCCGATGAACGGATTGGTCCCCTCCTGAGGCTGGAACGTTCCCGTGCCCGGCTGGGAGAAGCTGCAATGGCTATAAGCCCCGATATGGCCCGCCCCGGCATCCAGGATCGCCATCCGCACCGAATCGGCATGGGTGGCCGGCACGAAGACGACCAGCTTCTGGAGCGGTTCCTCGTGAAGCTTCTCCAGCACCTCCACCTCTCCCAGTTGGAGCCGATCTGCCATCAGATCGTTCATCCCCCCCGGAGCGATGTCATAATTCGTATGAGTAATATAAACCGAGATATCATGCTTGATCAGCTTCTCCATCAGCTTGCCGGCCGGCGTATCGGTCTGCAAGCGGGAAAGCGGCCGGTAAATAATGGCGTGATGGGCAATAATGAGCTCCGCCTCCAGCCGGATCGCTTCATCGACGACCTCTTCGGTCACGTCCAGGGCGACAAGCACCCGGGACACCTTTTTGTTCAAGGTGCCCAATTGCAGGCCGATGCGGTCATCGGGAACCGCCATCGATTTGGGAGCGAGCTGCTCCATCCACTGAATTACGGTTTGCGCGTGTGCATACATGCCAATATCGCCTCCAATTGTGCCAGGCTGTCCGCGAACATCGCGCGGCGCTGCCTGGCTTCTTCCGTCGCAGCCTGCTCCATCGTGCGCAGAATGCGCTCTCTTTTGCGAACTTCCAGCTGCCACTTCTTCATGAACTCCGGCGTTGGGGCAGCCGACAGCATCGGGCCGAGCTGCACCAGCCAATCCTCGGTCAACGTCACCTGCTGACTCAACTCGCGGGGAGCGTACAAGCGGCGATCATGCCGTGCGGCCTCTTCCTTGCTGCGCGCCCGTTCGGCCAGCAGCACCTCATACAGCTTGCCGTCTTCCTCGATCAAGGCTTCCGCCGCCAGATTCCAACCTTCCCGGCGCAGCCAGGCTCTGACATGGGCCTCGCCCACATTCGGCTGCAGGACTAAGCGGGCCACTCCCGCCAGCTTGCCCGGATCGGCCGATAAAATCTGGACGATCAGTCCTCCGCCCATGCCCGCGATCGATATGACATCGACCTCGCCGGGCGAGATGACCGCCAATCCGTCTCCCCGCCGGACGCTTACCCGATCGCTTAGCCGGACGCCTTCGATCTGGCGGCAGGCCGCCTCATACGGTCCTTGATTCACCTCGCCGGCCACCGCCATCTCAATTCGTTGTTGTTCCGCCAGATAGGCCGGAAGCAATGCATGATCCGAGCCGATATCGGCCAGACGGCTGCCTGCCGGCACCCAATCAGCGATCTGCTGCAGCCGCTTGGACAGTTTGATGTTCACGTATCCATTTCACCCACTGTTTTCTGAAATAAAAAGCACTACACCATAAGATGATCCATTTCCCCAACAGGAAGGACAGCAGCTCTTGATCCGCTGCCAGCTGACTCCATGGGCGAGCCGCGGTCCAGACTGCCTCCGGCATGAACCAGAGCCCGGCGGAGGCGATAAGAAGCCCGGCCGCCGCCTTCGGAGACAGACGGTGAACCGCCCATGCCATCCAGACGAACAAGGCGCTCTCCGGCAGCCACAGCCATTGACTCTCGGCCAGGGTCAGGTCCGGCATCACGATCCGGAGGATCCCGCCGTAAGCGGCCGCGGCATGCAGCCAGCCCGCTCCCTGCATCAGTCCGGAACGCGCCAGCATGCCGCAGAGCAGCCAGAGGAGCGCGGAGACAACGAGCCAGACCGCGGCCGGCACCCACCAGGCTGTCCAGCCCTGGACCTTCAGCACGAGCCATCCGCCTCCGGACAGCCACAGGCAAGCCGCCAGCGCCCGCCAGCGCGACCTCCGCAAGCTCGTCTTCCGGGCCGACCATGCCAAGGCGGCCAGCAGAAGCGCTGGGGCCGCAATGACGCTGATTTGCATTGGGGCCGCAAAAGCGGTAAAATGAAAACCGATAAGACAAAACAATACAAAAATGATAAAAACAACCATCCAGGTCGTGGTCCGCATGGAAGCGATACGATCCGCCCAGGAACGGACGGTCTCGTTCGCTCCTTCCTCCTGCGGCTCCAGGGGCACATCGTACAGCTGCGCCAGAAAATTGCAATAGGCTGCAGGCAGCAGCCGATTTTTCCGCCAGCGGGCGATCTCCTGGGCCATCCATTGGCGTTGCTGAGGATCCATTGCCTGTACACCTCCAGGAACGTCATACCGCCGTCCGCCGTGAAGGCCGATTGGCCGAGGACAGCGGCTCCTTCGCTGCTTCCTCTATGCAAAAGACCTTCATCACGCCGGCAAGGGCATCAGAAGGTCTCTTGCACACCATTATTCTAGGAAATCTTTTAACCGCTTGCTGCGGCTAGGGTGACGCAGCTTACGGAGAGCCTTCGCCTCGATTTGACGAATCCGCTCGCGCGTAACGCCGAATACCTTGCCGACTTCTTCCAGCGTTCTCGTCCGGCCGTCGTCCAGGCCGAAGCGCAGGCGAAGCACATTCTCCTCGCGCTCGGTGAGCGTGTCAAGCACATCCTCCAACTGCTCCTTCAGCAGCTCGTACGCGGCTGCATCCGCCGGAGCCAGAGCTTCCTGATCCTCGATGAAGTCGCCCAGATGCGAGTCGTCCTCTTCGCCGATTGGCGTCTCCAAGGATACCGGCTCCTGTGCAATCTTCATAATCTCGCGCACCTTCTCTACGCTCAATTCCATCTCGGCCGCAATCTCTTCCGGCGTCGGTTCGCGCCCGAGCTCCTGAAGCAGCTGACGAGATACGCGAACCAGCTTGTTGATCGTCTCGACCATATGAACCGGAATCCGGATCGTGCGCGCCTGATCGGCAATCGCCCGCGTAATCGCTTGGCGAATCCACCAAGTCGCATAGGTGCTGAATTTATATCCCTTGCTGTGGTCGAATTTCTCCACCGCTTTGATAAGCCCCATATTTCCTTCTTGAATCAGATCCAGGAACAGCATGCCTCTCCCGACATAACGCTTGGCAATGCTGACGACCAGCCGCAGATTGGCTTCGGTCAAGCGCTTCTTCGCTTCCGAATCGCCCTGCTCAATCCGCTTGGCAAGTTCAATTTCCTCTTCGGCCGACAAGAGCGGAACACGGCCGATCTCTTTAAGGTACATCCGCACCGGGTCATTGATTTTGATGCCCGGCGGCAGTGACAGATCATCATCAAAATGAAAATCATCCGAATCGTCGTTGTCGCGGTCGTTGGCACGAACGCCAATTTCATCATCGGCTTCACTTACTTCAATACCCAGATCGGAGAGCTGCTCGTAGAACTCATCCATTTGTTCCGGGTCTTGGTCGAACGTCGCCATTTTCTCGGCTATCTCTTTGTAGCTGAGCGATCCTCGCTTTTTGCCGAGTTCAATCAACTGGTCCTTCGCATGTTCCAGCGCCGTTTCCGTTTCAAGTCCAGTATGTTGATCATTCGCCATTTTCCGACTCCCTCCTCCCTAGAATCATCCGCCTGCTACCGCTTCAGTTCTTGCTCTAGGGCTATAATTTCTTGTGCGATTTGCGCCGCGCGCAATACTTCGCCGGAACGTTCCGCTTGCACCATTTCTTCTCTTTTGCGCTCGATTTCGCGCTGTCTGGGCACTTTAAGAATCTGCATAATATAATCATCCAGCAGCTCGGTATCATAACGAAGAGATACTTCGGAGAGCGATATGGAGGCAGCGACTTTCTCCAAGCGTTCGTCATGCAATGTTGCCAGGAACCGGCTGAAATCCGGCTCCTTGCCTTGCGCGTAATAAGCATATAGATAAGCGGCAAGTGCCGCATGATCATCTACGTTAAACCGATCACCAAGATGCCGCTCCACGTAATCGGCAACCTCGATATCCTGGAACATGAGAGCCAGCAGGCTCCGCTCCGCATAGACATAGGCCGGGCGCAGCGCAGGCTGGGCAATGGTACGCTTATCATTTCTACCATTATTCCACCAATTGTCGTGATTATCCCCGTGCCCGTTCATTTTTTGCCGCTGTCTTATCGTGGCGCACTCCTGCTTCAGCGCGTCGAACGACGACTCGCCCTGCAGATCGAGCTGTTGGGCCAGCTCCTTCAAATGAAGCTCGCGTTCCACCGGCGATTCAACCGCCGCTATGACCCGCATCGCTTCATCCTTGAAGCGCCGTTTGCCGTCATCCTCTAGCAGTATATGATTCCTCCGCAAAGAAATAAGCTTGAATTTCGTAGGAGTGACCGCAGCCGCCGTTATGGTATGACGGAATCGCTCGGCGCCGTGCGCCTTAATGAAATCGTCGGGATCCATCCGGTCGGGTATCATGGCAACCGCCACGTGAAGCCCTGCCTCCTCCAGCATCGGGATCGCCTTCATCGCCGCGGCTTGTCCCGCATCATCGCCGTCATAGCACAAGGTCACGCTGTCCGCCATCCGCTTCATCTGAGTAATATGATCGGGCGTCAGCGCGGTCCCCATGGTCGCTACCGCATGCTGCACTTCGGCATCCCAGGCTTGGATGACATCCGCATATCCTTCGAACAGAATGATATGGCCGGTTCGCTTAATATAAGGCCGGGCATGATGCAAGTTGTACAGCACTTTGGATTTGTTGAACAGCATCGTCTCGGGCGAATTCAAATACTTGGGTTGTCCTTCCCCCAATATTCGGCCGGCAAAAGCGATCGCTTGCCCATTCCGGTTCCAAATCGGGAACGTTATCCGGTCCCTGAAGCGATCGACATACCCGCTGCCGTTCTGCCGCTTCGAGACAAGACCGCCCTTTTCCATGGCATCCAGATCGAATTCGCGCTTGCCGAGCAGCTGCACAAGCGTATCCCACTGCGGAGGGGCATACCCTATCTGAAATTGCTCGATCAGCTTGTCATGGATTCCCCGGTTCCGCAAATATTGAAGGGCAGCCTGGCCATGCGTCGTATTCATTAAAATATAATGATACAGCTTCCCTGCAAGCTCATGAGCCTCGATCAACCGCTCCTTCGCCTCATGGTAAGGATCCCGTTCCGCCTTCGCGTAACCCGTGCCCCAAGTAACCTGCATGTTCGCCGCTTCGGCGAGGCGCCGAACCGCCTCCGGAAAAGAATATCCTTCAATGCCCATCATGAAATGAATGACATTGCCGCTCTTGCCGCAGCCGTAGCAATGGAAAATCTGCTTCTCCGGCGTAACGGTGAAGGAGGGCGTCTTCTCCGAGTGGAACGGACACAATCCCTTCAAATACTTACCGTGCTTCGACAAATGGACATATTGGCCGACGACATCCACAATGTCATTGCGCTGCAGCACTTCATCCAGCACTTCGTCGGGAATCAGTCCGTAATTGCTCACTGTTCGTCCAACCACCTTCATCTAAACACGTATTACTATTTCGCTACGGGCTCAATTTCTCCTGCTCCCGCTGCAAAAGTTTTGTCAACTTATGTTGGAAGCTGATCCGGTCCTGTTCGCTCATCGCGCGGGGCCCCTTCGTGCGAAGCCCCGCCCTGCGGGCCTTGGCCGAAAAATGCCGCCTCGACAAATATTCATCCACATTATCGGCGGTCAATTCCCCGCCCCGCGGCATCAATACGGAAGCTCCGCGCGGCAGACAGAGCGCGGCCAACCCATAGTCGCTTGTCACGACTATGTCTCCTGACCGCGCTGCATTCGCGATATAGATATCCGCCGCCTGGAACGCCTGATCGACAAAGACAGTATGAATGTCGCAGTTCGTCAACTGCCAATCCGGGGCAAACGCCGCATAGGAAGCGACGAACAAAACGGCGGCCTCGTGCTCCAGCGCAGCGGCGATAATCTCGTTTTTGACCGGGCAGGCATCCGCATCCACCACAATTCGAAGCTTGTCAGACATGCGACTCACCCATTTCATAAAGACGGCATCAACGGAAAGCTATATTTTCACCGTTACTATTATATACGCTGTAAGCCGTAAAAATCCTGCTTCGCAAACGTGAATTTCCGAAGGGAATTCGCCGTTTTTTGTCGAAGCCCGGGCAAAAAGGAAGGAACATGTCGAAGAAGATCTTCTTCATGTTCCAGCTATGCCGGCGCACGCTGCGCCGGCCGCGTTGCAGGTTCAGGATGCCCAGACCAGCTTCGAGAAATCGGCATACCGCCGGATATCGGCCGCGATGTTGGCCAGCAGCGCCAGCCGGTTCGCCCGGACCGCCTCATCCTCCGCCATGACCATCACTTGCTCGAAGAAGCGGTTGACCGGATCTTGAAGCCGTCCCAGCACGGCAAGCGCTTCGGCCGCATCCGCGAACGCCGCTTCATACGCCTCGTGCACTTCGATCCAGCGCTCGAACAGTTCCCGCTCCGCCTCATGCTCGAACCGGGCGGCATCGATCGCTTCCGATTCCGCCTTGGCCGCCAGATTGCATACCCGGTTGAACGATTCGGCCGTCAGCTTGAATTCCTCGGCGGCGACGGCCTGCATCAGCGCCTCGGCGCGGGCTACCGTCTGCTTGACATCGTCATAGCCGGAGGCCATGATCGCGTCGGCCACATCGTACCGGACGGTGTCCGCCAGCACATTTTTCACCCGCAAGCCGAAAAATTCAACGAGATCCCGCCGTACCTCCTCGCTGCTCCGCTTCAGCAATTGCGCTTTCTCATGCACATCCAGCGCGATATCGAGCATCATATGAAGCGTCAGCGGCAGGCCGCGCTCCAGCAGCACCTGGACAATCCCGGTCGCTTGGCGGCGCAGGCCGTAAGGATCCTGCGAGCCAGTCGGAATGATGCCGATGGCGAAGCATCCGACGAGCGTATCCAGCTTATCGGCGAGGCTAATAATGCAGCCAACCAGCGTGTCGGGAGCCGGATCGCCGGAATACCGTGGCTTGTAATGCTCATTGATGGCGCGGGCGACCGCTTCCGGTTCCCCGGCCTTGCGGGCATAATCCTCTCCCATCATGCCCTGCAGCTCCGGAAATTCATAGACCATTTGCGTTACAAGGTCGAACTTGCAAATATCCGCTGCCCGGCTTACCCACAGCGCCGTCTCCCGATCGGTCTCCACCGCCAGGGCGAGCGCGTCGGCAATCGCGTGCAGCCGGCGGATTTTGTCGCCGATGGTGCCAAGCTCCTCGTGGAACACGATCGAATCGAGCTTGTGCACGCAATCGATAATGCGCAGCTTCTGATCTTCCTCGTAGAAAAACTTGGCGTCCGACAAGCGGGCGCGAAGCACCTTCTCGTTGCCCTTGACGACCTGATCCAGTCCGGCCGTGTCGCCGTTCCGGACAGTCACGAAGTATGGCAGCAGCTGCCGCTCCGCATTCAGTACCGGGAAATAACGCTGATGCTCGCGCATCGACGTAATCAGCACATCCTGCGGAATGTGCAGGAACGCTTCATCGAATGTGCCGTACAGCACGGTCGGATACTCGACCAGGAACAGCACCTCTTCCAGCAGATCGTCCTTGACGGCGATATGCCAGCCTTTCTCCGCGGCCAACGCGTCAATCTGGCGCGTAATCTCCGCCGCCCGCTCATCGGCATCCGCGATGACATGCTGCCCGCGCAAGCATTCCACATAATGAGCAGGCTCGTCAATCGTCACGTCTCCGCCGAGGAAGCGGTGGCCGCGGGATACGTTCCCTGCCTTCACGCCGGCGATTTCCAGCGGAATAATATCGGTTCCATGCAGCGCCACAATCCAGCGGATCGGGCGAACATAACGCATTTCCTTGTCTCCCCACCGCATGTTTTTCGGGAAGGTCATCGCCTGAATCAGCGAAGCGAGGCCTTCGCCCAGCACGGCGGACGTCTCCGCCCCGATGCTGCTCTTGTTCGCGTACACGTATTCAACGCCGTTCAACTCCCGGAAAAACAGCTGCTCCGGCTCAATGCCTTGACTGCGGGCAAAGCCAAGCGCGGCCTTGGTCCATGCGCCGTTCACGTCAAGCGCAATCTTGCGGGCCGGTCCTTTTACTTCCTCGTGAATATCCGTCTGCTTATCGGCAGCTTCGCGAACGATGACCGCCAATCGGCGAGGCGTCCCGTACACTTGGATGCCGGCGAATCCGATCCGAGATTCCTTCAGCCAGCGCTCCATCCGGCTCTCCAGCTGCTCCATCGCGGGGCGCATGAAGCGTGCCGGCACTTCTTCCAGTCCAAGCTCCAACAGTATATCTTTAGGCATGGCGTTCCTCTCCCTTCTTCAACAGCGGGAAGCCGAGCTTCTCCCGTTCCTCCAAATACGTGGCCGCCACCTGGCGGGCCAGATTGCGCACCCGCACAATATACCCGGTGCGTTCGGTCACGCTGATGGCTCCGCGCGCATCGAGCAGATTGAACGTGTGCGAGCATTTGAGCACATAATCGTAGGCCGGGAACACGAGATGCTGCGCCATCGCCCGGTTCGCTTCCTGCTCATACATCGTGAACAGCGAGAACAGCATCGCCGTGTCGCTCACTTCAAACGTATATTTCGAATGCTCGTATTCCGGCTGGTGGAAGACGTCGCCGTAGGTGACCCCATCGACCCATTCCAGATCGAACACATTTTCTTTTTCTTGAATATACGAAGCCAGGCGCTCCAGCCCATACGTAATCTCGACCGATACCGGATGAGCGTCAATGCCCCCGACCTGCTGGAAATAAGTGAACTGCGTAATCTCCATCCCGTCCAGCCATACTTCCCAGCCGAGCCCCCATGCGCCCAGCGTCGGAGCCTCCCAGTTATCCTCGACGAACCGGATGTCATGCTGAAGCGGATCAATGCCGAGTCGGCGCAAGCTGTCAAGATAGAGCTCCTGAATATTGTCCGGCGAAGGCTTCAGAATCACTTGGAACTGATGATGCTGATACAGCCGGTTCGGGTTCTCCCCATAGCGGCCGTCCGCCGGGCGGCGGGATGGCTCCACATAAGCGACATTCCACGGCTCGGGCCCGATGGAGCGCAAAAACGTCATCGGATTCATTGTCCCGGCGCCCTTTTCCACGTCATAGGGCTGGACGAGGATACAATTCTGCTCGGACCAGAATTGTTGAAGCGTTAAAATCATTTGCTGAAAATTCATGGCTTTCTCTCCTTTGCCTTTACATTCGCGGCAGCCCCGACGAGCGCGCAAAAAAACTCCCGCCCTACGTCTGCTGCCAGACGTAGGGACGAGAGTTATCTTCCCGCGGTTCCACCCTACTTGAACGATTGGCTCAGCCATTGCGCCATAAATATGTGCGCGTCAGCCGCAATCATTCCACTTTCTCCGTTCCTTGCTCCAAAGTGCCTGTTCATTCGCCCGTTCGTCCGGGCTTCCACCATCCCCGGATCGCTATGTCTCGAAGCTTGGACGAACTACTTCCTTCTTCAACGCAAGCCAATCTATCTACAGCTTGGATTCATTATAACGAATGGCATTCTACTCGTCAAGATTGCCCAAATCATACTTCTCCATCTGATCGAGGAACTGCTGCGACTTCAAGCGGACGCCGACATGCGTGTCCATATAGCCGCGCATGAACGCGCGCAGCCGCAGCTTCGTCTCCGGCTTCAACGACACATTCCCCAGCCGGCGGAGATCCGTCTTCTCGAACTGGCGGAGCAGGTTCAGCATCGCCGGGCCCGCCTTGTACCGCTCATGCTCCCGCATCAGGCAGGCACGGCAGAGCGCTCCGCCGAGACGCCACCCGACTCCGCTCAGCTCGTCCTCCCTGCCGCAGCTGACGCAGGCGTAGAGCTGCGGAGCGACGCCCGTGCGCTGCCACAGCTTCATCTCCAGCAGATGCGTCGTCACCTGCGCATCCTTGCCGGCTTGCAGCGCCTCCAAATAGGCATGCAGTTGATCGAACATGGCGCCGCCGGCCTCCTCGTCCTGCAAGGCCCGATCGACCAATTCTACGGCATAAGAGGCGTAGGCGGCCAGATGAAGCTGCTCGCGCAGCGTATGATGCCCCTCCAGAATCTCGCATGAATTCAAGGTGCCGATATGCCCCATTCCCCGGAAAAAGACATATTCCCCGTATGTAAAGAGCTGAGTGGCAGCCGCATGACGGCTGCGCACCTTCTTGGCTCCCCGCACCAGGACGCCGACTTTGCCGTGCGGTTTGGTGCATAGCGTGATGATCTTGTTCCCTTCCCCATAATCCATACTGCGGATGACGATTCCTTCCACCCGATATAGCACGCTCGTCCTCCCCATGCGCATTACGCGGCTTAAATGGCAATAAATGTTTAAAAGCGGGACTTTTTGAACAACCGCTATAAATCTATGATTCCGCTGAACTCTCCAACGGCGGTACGTCTAGCGAAGATTCTTCCGTTTCCGACAGCTGTCTGGACTGCTTATACAACAAATAAGCATCAACATCTCCCGTCATGGCAAATACGTTCCACGAGAAATCATGCATCCGTATATCCCCTTTCGTTGGAAATGACTATGCGTTCCATCCTTAGGTTGCGCTGCGGTATCAAGATTATCCCATGCAATATTTGGTCACGATCGGCACGGACGAATGCGTGAAAGAACCCGCCTGCCGCCGCTTTTACGCATCGTGGCGGAAGCCGAGATCGCGAAGAATCCGCTCTTGATTTCGCCAGTCCTTCTTCACTTTGACCCATAGCTCCATGAACGTTTTCGATCCGAGCAAATGCTCAATATCCTGGCGGGCAAGCTTGCCAATCTCCTTCAGGAGCGCGCCTTGCTTGCCGATGACGATGCCCTTCTGAGAATCGCGCTCGACATAGATCACGGCGGAGATATACACGACGCCGTTATCCTGCAGTCTCATATCCTCGATCGCGACCGCTATCGAGTGCGGGATCTCTTCCCGGGTAAGGTGCAATATTTTCTCCCGGATCAGCTCGGCCACGACGAACTGCTCCGGATGATCGGTGATCTGATCGTCCGGATAATACTTCGGCCCTTCCGGCATATAGGAGCCGAGCACGTCCAGCAGCCGGTTGACGTTATTGCCGTGAAGCGCAGAGATAGGCACGATCTCCGCGAATTCGAACAGTTCATGATACGACTTAATCATTGGCGGCAGCTCATCGGGGTGCACCTGATCAATTTTGTTCATCACGAGAATGACCGGCGTCTTCACCTTCGCCAGCTGCTCCATAACAAATTTATCCCCGCTTCCGAGGCCCGCTGAAACATCGACAAGAAATAAAATGACCTCCACCTCGTTCAAGGTGTTATAGGCCACCTGGTTCATATAATCGCCCAGCTTCGATTTGCGCTTATGAATTCCCGGCGTATCGAGAAATACGATTTGCGTATCTTCCGTTGTATAGACGCCGTGAATTTTGTTCCGCGTGGTCTGCGGCTTGTCGGACATAATGGCGATTTTCTGCCCGATCACATGATTCATTAACGTCGACTTGCCGACATTCGGCCGTCCAACGATCGCTACAAAGCCCGATTTGAATGAAGTTCGAGTCGGTTTCGGTTCGTCTTGAAATGTGTTCAACGCAAGTTGCCTCCCGTTTATTTTATCATATATGTACGCAAGCGGTGACCGCCGCTGCAAAATAAATGCAATTCCGGCAGTCACCGCTTGCGATGCGTTCCATCGGTTCCGCGGCGATTCGATGCTGCAGGGGATGCCGCAAAGAGGTTACTTCCCGAATCGATTCGCCATGACAAGACCATTGCGGGAACGGTCCTTATAAGAAGCTCCGCAGCAGTTGCAGCAGACGCCCTGCGAACAAGACCGCCCCGACAATAACGGCAAATACCGCCGTCACCAACACGGCTCCGGCGGCGGTATCCTTCGCGATTTTAGCAAGAGGATGCAGGTCGGGCATCGTCAGATCGACCGCTGATTCCACCGCCGTATTGATCAGTTCAGCTGACACCACCAGCGTGATCGCGAGAATCAGCCACAGCCATTCGCCGGCCGATATCCCGAAGCCCGCTCCCAACAGACAGGCCGCCACGGCGGCCGCCGCATGCACGCGCATATTTCGCTGGGTGCGGAGAGCATAGAGGATGCCTTCCCAGGCTGCCCGGAATGTGTCCGCCCACGGCCGTCTCATTAGCGGTTCAGCCCAACCCGGGCAAGAACCGCCTCCTGCTTGTCCATCATCTCGCGCTCGCTCTTCTCGTCCTGATGATCATAGCCGAGCAGATGCAGGAAGCCGTGCACGAACAAAAATCCGATTTCCCGTTCAAGGGAATGACCGTATTCGTCGGCCTGGGCCTGCGCGCGTTCGGTGGAGATGATAATGTCTCCCAGCAAATCATCGTTGAGGCCTTCCAGCTCGGCATCCTCTTCCACTTCGTATAAGATGTCCATCTCTTCATCGGTCGATTCGCGCATCGCGAAGGACAGCACGTCCGTCGGGCGATCGATGCCGCGATACTCGCGGTTCAACTCGTGGATGGCCGCGTCGTCGACGAAGGTGAGGGCCACCTCTCCGCCATCCACGCCTTCCGCCCGGGCCGCTTCTTGCAATATCCGCTCCAGCAGCTCGATGAGCGGCGGTTCAATCGGAAGCTTCTCCTGATCATTGTTCCATTCCAGCTTCAGTGTGTGCATGTTCCGTAATCTCCTTCATCACACTCTACGATTTGTCGTCCGGTAGCGAATCCGGTTCGCTGCTTGACGCTTCCGGCTTCGGCTCGGCTCCCGGCCTTGGCGCTTGGTCGGACTGCGCCTCGACAACCGCCTTATCCGCCTGCGGCTCCTTCTTCTCGCCGGACCCGGCTTCCGGCTTGTCGCCGCCCTGCTTCGCCTTCGGATCGTCCGGATATTCGATCCGGGAATGGAATATCCCCATGACGGTCTGCTTCAGCGACTGGCCGATAATGTCCAATTCGCGCAGGGTCAGATCGCATTCATTGAATTGATTGTCATCCAGACGGTCTTTAATGATTTTTTGAATCATCGATTCGATCTGCTCCACGGTCGGGTGGCGGAGCGAACGCACCGCCGCTTCCACGCAGTCGGCAATGCCGACGACGGCCGCTTCCTTCGATTGCGCCTTCGGTCCCGGATAACGGAAGTCATCCTCCGTGAAATCAGGCTCCTTGCCCTGCTCCTTGGCCAGCTTCAGCGCCTTGTAATAGAAATACTTCAAAAACGTCGTGCCGTGATGCTGCTCGGCGATATCCCGAATCGGCTTCGGCAGCTTGTAGTCCTTGAGCATCTCGGCCCCGTCGCGGGCATGGGCGACAATAATCGAAGTGCTCAGCTTCGGATCGATGAAATCATGCGGATTGTCCATATTCGTCTGATTCTCGATGAAATAGCTCGGACGCTTCGTCTTGCCGATATCGTGGTAGAACGCGCCGACGCGGCAGAGCAGCCCGTTGGCGCCGATCGCTTCGGCCGCCTGCTCGGCGAGATTGCCGACCATGACGCTGTGGTGATACGTGCCCGGCGTCTCGGTCAGGAGCTTCCGAAGCAGCGGATGGTTCGGGTTCGACAGCTCGACCAGCTTCAGCGCGGACAAAATGCCGAAGGTCACCTCGAAAAACGGCATCAATCCCATCACCAGCACCGCATTCAGCAGCCCGCTCGCGAAGGCGAACGCCGCCGCAAGCATCGTCTCGCGCTGATTGAGCGCATCTCCGTTCAGCATGGACAGCGTCAGCACCGTCAAGCTGCCGAAAATGCACACCATTATGCCCGCCTTCAATATCGTCGAGCGCTGGCTCGCGCGGTGGATCGCGAATATCGCCGCATAGGATGTGACGAGGGCAAAAAAGCCAAAATGAAAATCGAATAAGGCGCCCTGATGCGTGTTCAAAATAATGCTGGCGACGACGCTCAATACGACCGCGCTAATATAGGCAAGCGGCAGATCGATCAAGAGCGTAATCAGCATGACGCCCATGGCGACCGGCGCCGCGTAGCCGATAAATACCGCGTCTTCCGTCTGCGAGTACGCGATAATATGAACGGCAATGATGTTGATCGTGAAAATAAGCAGCAACATCAACAGCTGCACATTGTTGAACTTGAAATGCGTATGACTTGCCTGGCGCATGAACATGAACAAGACAAGCGAGAACAGGGCCGACAGAAGCAGCAGGCCGAATTGCGGCCAATAGTTGACTTCGGTCTTCAGCAGATCGTTCTCACGCAGCAGATCATACATTTCTTGGGTGATCAGCTGGCCCTTTTTGACGAAAATATCGCCCTGCTTAATAAATACCGGCGGCGTATTCTCCCGGGCTTGAACCTTCGCTTCCTTCGTCGCTTCATCGTCGTAAAACTTGTTCGGCGTAATGACCAGCCGGACCAGTTCCTGCACGACTTCGCGCGCCGAGCGCTTGTTCAGGGAGCTGGCGTTGACGTATTCAGGCACCTTCGCCCGGGCGATCGCCGCTTCGGGCACCGCATCGCTCATCAGCTTCGAGACGAGCTCCCGCGCGACCGATTTCATTTCCGTAATATCTTCTTTGGTCAATCTCGCGATCTTGATATACGTCTCCTCGGGAATACGGTAAGTCTGCTCTTCGAGACGCTTGCTTATTTCCTCGAGCATCACGCTAGAATAGGTATTGGTATTCCGTCCCGTCGTCAGGAACTGGCGCACATGATCCTTCACCATCTCCGGAATCTCCCGGCGGAATACGTCCACCTTCTGGGAATAAGAGATCGTCTCGTCCGAGTTCAATTGCTCGATCCGATCGAATATGCTGTCTGACAGACGCTCATTCCGCAAAGATATGATATCGTATATCGGCTGCACCCGTTCGGCCGCCTGATCCTGGGCTTTGAGCGTTGCCTTCTTGTCCGGTATCTGAATCGGCGCGATAATGTCCTTCTCGCTCCGCACGTTGACCTCAATATCGAATTTCTCCGGCAGCACGCTCGGAGCCAAGCTGAGATAGAACAGCAGCGTGATGAGAAAAAACAAAAGAAAGCGCACGCCCACGCTGTATTTCCAACCGGACATATTCACTTGCCGGGCCGGCTTGCTTCCGTCGCCGGAACGATTTGTCTTTAGCATAGAGAACAACCCTCTCTATCCTTGGTTTTCGCTATCCTTTTGATAAGCTGTAATAATTTTCTGCACTAAGGAATGACGAACGACATCCTGCTCGGCAAAGTGCACAAAGCCGATTTCTTCAATCTCATGCAAAATATGAGAAGCCTCCACCAGGCCCGAGCGCTTGCCGCGCGGCAGATCGATCTGGGTGATGTCTCCGGTGATGACCATCTTCGAGCCGAAGCCGAGCCGTGTGAGGAACATCTTCATCTGTTCGGGCGTCGTATTCTGTGCTTCGTCCAAAATAATGAACGCGTCATCTAACGTGCGGCCGCGCATGTAAGCAAGCGGCGCGACCTCGATCAGTCCCCGTTCCAATGCTTTCCCGACTTGATCCAGGCCCATCACGTCATACAGCGCATCATACAGCGGCCGCAAATACGGGTCTACCTTCTCCTGCAGATCCCCCGGAAGGAAGCCCAGATTCTCGCCGGCCTCTACGGCCGGCCGGGTCAATACGATCCGCTTGACCGCTCCTTCCTTCAGCGCCATCACCGCCAGGACGACGGCCAAATACGTCTTGCCTGTCCCCGCCGGGCCGATGCCGAACACGATGTCCTTCTTCTTAATGGTGGATACATAATGCCTCTGCCCAATCGTCTTCACCCGTATCGGCTTGCCCCGGTAAGTGTGGGCAATCTCGCCTCTGAACAGATCGAGCAGTTCATGGACTTTCCAATCCTGAGCCAAATCGATGGCGTACTGAATGTCGCGTTCGGACAGGGCGATGTTGTTCCGCACCAGCTCCAGCAGGACTTCAAATAGCTGCTGCAGCTTCTCAACCTCCATCGCCTCTCCTGAAATGGAAATCTCCGCATCCCGCGACATTACGTTCGCGTCCGTGCCGCTCTGAATCATGCGCAGGTACTTGTCCTGCGGGCCGAAGAGAGCCAGTCCCTCGGCAACGTTCTGCAGTGTAAGCTTGACAATTGTTGGTTGCGTCAAAAACTCTCAGTCTCCTTAAACGTTCATTATCCTCTCGCTTGTGGAGGCGCCGCTTGTTCATCCTGCGCACCCGGATCCGGCTGTGCCTGCGGCACAATCGGCAATTCTTCCGCAATCGACTGCTCCACTTCAAAAAGCACCTTCATGACCACTTTACCATTCTCCGCCTTCTGATGCAAAATTTTTTCCTCATGAATGCGCGCCTCGGGACCGTTCTTGGCCAACACATCGGCGCGGGCCTCCTGCAGCCCGGCGGCAGCCGCCTCCTGCTCGCTTCGCTCCTCCGAGATGATATGAGCTTCCTTCAGCACCTCCGTCTGCCAGCCGAACGGCAGCACCCATTGCCTCCATTGCAGCCGCTTCGCTTCCACAATCGTCTCGTAGCTGTCGAACGGGATGCCGCCGTAGCCGGCGATCTGCAGACGCCGGTCTCCCGCCGTCACATAGCGAAGCTCCTTTTCCTCCCCGGTATATACTTTGCGCTTGGTGACAAGAGGAGCGGCAACGTCATATTCATGCCATACGAGCGCCCGCACCTGTCCCTTGGCCGCCACCGTGCTCGGCAGCTCTTCGGTTCCGATTCGGCCCGAGATGAGAATATCGCCCTTCTTCACCCGGGAATGCTGTCTCACGGCCGGACGGCCCCGCTCCGCGATGATATGCGTAATCACCCCGTCCGTCTTGGCCACAAGATGGCGCGGGTTAACAAGCCCCTTATTTTCAGGCAAGGTCGATTCCACGACCTGAATCCGGATTCTTGTCCCGTTCCGCTCAATGCCAATCCACGAGACGCCCTTCAGTTGCGAATTCATCGCTTTGGAGACGGCGTCCGGATCGCGCAGCCGGAAGGTCCATTGGAACGGGTAGATGCCCTGCTCTCTCGCCTGCTTCAGCACCTCCTCCGTCGGAATGCGGACATTGCCCGTAACTTCGATGCTCCAGACGAGGGAAGACAGCATGTACAATCCGAGCAAAAAAAGAATTCCGCCCATGACAAAAAACTTCCGCCGGCGGATCCGCACGATAGAGAATGGAAGCCCGTAGCGCTGCTCCACATGAATGCGGCAGCCTGTCTGCTTCAACAGCGGCCGAAGGCGCCAGAAATCGCTGACCAGCAAATAACATTCCGTTTGGCCGTCCGGGAGACGCCGGACATCCCACACTCTGATCTGTTGCAGCGCGGCGGCATTGATAAAGGTCTCGATGTTGCCGCCGCGCAGACTGGCACGGACATAGCCGCGCAGGCGGGTAAATGAAGGAGCTTTCACGACGTTCCCCCCGTTCCGTGGTATTTGATATCGTTGATAACGCCCTCGATACAGATTTCCTCCGTATAGATGGCGCGAATCGTCAAACCGGTTCCGTACACTTCCAGTTGGCCCGCTGCCAAGGCGAGTCGCATGTGCTGATCGGAGAAGTGAAGAATGCCCTGATGGTTCTCTACGACCAGCTTGCGATTGCCGGTCATGACCAGACGGGGCATATCGGTGATCATATCCTGCGGCAGATCGAACCAATTTACGGACCACTGGCGCAATTTGCGGGCAATGCGGCTCATTTTGGCAAGGGCCCCCTTCCTGTACTTTACAACCTATGCGGAACAAGGCCGGATTATGAAATATGAGGGAACGGATAGAAAGGGCAGGCGCCGACAGCTCGCCGCCTTCACATGTCAACGGGGCAAAGCACTCCTGTTTGCGAGGACAGGGGCTTTTTCTTGGAAAGTCGCATTTCATTAGCAGCAGGTCGCAAAGGCCGCCCGCTTTGAGGGGGAGAACGTTGCATCGGCAAGGCTGCACCTAGCTCCCTTGCGTTGCGCCCTGGCATTGCGCCTTGCGTTGCGCTCTTGGTTGCGCCTTGCATTTCTCCCGTTAGAATACGCGTTACTGCGCTTGGTCACGGGCCAGGCATGGAATGAAGGCTATCGGGGAAGGATAGACCCCGCCGAGTTATCGGTCACTAGAGGGTTCTTTCACGGGGATTGAGCGCAGAAAGCTGCAATTTTACAGCATTTTGAAAGACACCGAGTGACCGTACAAGAAATGCTGCAAATCTGCAGGAAATTCACATCCTATTGCTTCATTCAGCCCATATCAGTGCCAAAAGCTGCTCTTTTGCAGCAATTTGCCCTCAAAGCGCTGAAACAAGCTAAAAATGCTGCATCTGAGCAGGATTCATGTCTCGTACGCCGGCGGACAATCGCTAGGTCATGCCTACTGCCCTTCTCTGACGGTCACATGACGAAAATAGCCAGACCCGCGAAGCGTCCGGAATCCCGGACATTATCCCCGCGCAGGCCTGGCTTATGTCTGTCAGAACCGACTCAGCAAAAACACAATAACGAAGAGAAGAGGAACTTCCCGACCATAGGGGAACCGTTTCAGCGGCGGCCAAAAGGCCGTTTTGCCCGCGGCGGTCCCAGAATCTCGGACCAGAGGACGCCCTTCAACGCCTCCTCCGGGCGAATCCCGACATTGGCCGCAGCCATGGCTTCCTTCTTGCTAGAATCCGCATTCCGCGGGGAACCGACCGGGCCCACCGCAGGCTTCATCGCCGCAATTCTCTCTTCCCGCATAATGCTGCCCGTCTCCCGCGTAATGCTGCCCGTCTCCCGGGAAACATAGGCTTCCGGCATCCCGGCTTGAGAGCTGCGATCCTCCGCATAGATCGGTCACTCGAAGGTTCTTTCACGGGGATTGAGCACAGAAAGCTGCAATTTTACAGCATTTTGAGAGACACCGAGTGACCGTACAAGAAATGCTGCAAATCTGCAGGAAATTCACATCCTATTGCTTCATTTAGCCCATATCAGGGCCAAAAGCTGCTCTTTTGCAGCAATTTGCCCTCAAAGCGCTGAAACAAGCTAAAAATGCTGCATCTGAGCAGGATTCGTGTCTCGTACGCCGGCGGACAATCGCTAGGTCATGCCTACTGCCCTTCTCTGACGGTCACGTGACGAAAAAAGCCAGACCCGCGAAGCGTCCGGAATCCCGGACATATACCCGCGCAGGCCTGACTTATGTCTGTCAGAACCGACTCAGCAAAAACATAATAACGATGAGAAGCGGAACTTCCCGACCATAGGGGAACCGTTTCAGCGGCGGCCAAAAGGCCGTTTTGCCCGCGGCGGGCCCAGAATCTCGGACCAGAGCACGCCCTTCAACGCCTCCTCCGGGCGAATCCCGACATTGGCCGCAGCCATCGCTTCCTTCTTGCTAGAATCCGCATTCCGCGGGGAACCGACCGGGCCCACCGCAGGCTTCATCGCCGCAATTCTCTCTTCCCGCATAATGCTGCCGGTCTCCCGCGATACATAGGCTTCCGGCATCCCGGCTTGAGAGCTGCGATCCTCCGCATAGATCGGATAAGACCGCTCTTCTTCGTCCATCTGATCCGGCTCGGCATCGCGCTCGTCCGGCTCGGAGTCCGGCCGGTTCCCCGCCGTATCGCCGCCGAAGCTCGGCATCCGATTGGCCGGCTTGTTGCCCTTCCGCAAGATGGAGAACACGAAGCCGATCAGAATGACGGCCAGAAATGGATTGTTCAACAGAAAACGCAATACCTTTTCAAAGATATCCATGGCTCATCGCCTAGCTTTCCGATTTGTTGTCGCTGCCGTTTTCGCCCATTTTGCCGAGCGTGCCGCGCATATGGGTGTCGGCTTCGATGTTTTTCAGGTTCATGTAATCCATGACCCCGAGCTTGCCTGTGCGAAGAGCATCCGCCATCGCGATCGGAACCTCGGATTCGGACTGAACGACGCGGGCGCGCATCTCGACGACGCGGGCCTTCATCTCCTGCTCTTCCGCGACCGCCATCGCGCGGCGTTCCTCCGCCTTCGCCTGAGCGATGCGCTTGTCTGCTTCCGCTTGCTCGGTCTGCAGATGCGCACCGATGTTCTTGCCTACGTCGACATCGGCGATATCGATGGACAGAATTTCGAACGCGGTACCGGCATCAAGACCCTTGCCAAGCACAGTGCGGGAAATAAGGTCGGGATTCTCCAAAACATCCTTGTGCGTGGAGCTCGAACCGACCGTCGTAACGATACCTTCGCCGACACGGGCGATAATCGTCTCTTCCCCGGCGCCCCCGACGAGACGGTCGATATTGGCGCGAACCGTAACGCGGGCGCGAACCTTGACCTCGATCCCGTCCTTCGCGACCGCAGCGACGATCGGCGTCTCGATGACGCGCGGGTTAACGCTCATTTGCACCGCCTGCAGAACGTCGCGGCCCGCCAAATCGATTGCGGCGGCACGCTCGAATTCGAGGCTGATGTTGGCCCGCTGCGCCGCGATAAGGGCGTTGACAACGCGGTCAACATTACCTCCGGCAAGGTAATGGCTCTCCAGTTGGTTGATGGACAAGCCAAGCCCCGCCTTCGTCGCCTTGATCATCGGATTGACGATCCGGCTCGGGGTTACCCGGCGCAGACGCATCGCCACCAGCGTAATAATGCCGATGCGGACTCCGGATGCAATGGCGGATATCCAGAGCATAACCGGGAAAAAGCTGAAAAACACACTCAGAGCGATAACAATAATCGCCCCGATTAATAGGGTGCTGACAATTGTTGAATCCATACGCAGTCAAACCTCCAATTGTAATATGTAAATGCGGGACTGCCGTATCGGCAGTCGATTCTTTTCAACGATACAATGAAAGCGTCCCAGGGTCAATGAATCATCTGGAGACACTAAGATTGTTCAAGAAGGCCGGTTCAGCCTCCTCTCTCATGAGCCTTCATGCGGGCTGACGACAATGCGCGCCCCCTCCGTCATCACGACGACGACCTGTTCATCCTTCGCGATAAATGCGCCGTCCGTGACAACGTCATATTTATGGCCTTCGAGTAAAATGGTCCCCGCCGGACGAAGCGGAGTAAGCGCCTTCCCGACCTTGCCAATCAGCTCCGTATGCTCGGCCGCGGATACAAAGCCTTGCTCCGTCGTAAGCGCATCCTTGAGGATGAACCGGTTCCAGATGCCGCGATGCTTGAAGATTCGCGCAATGATGACGACGACGATAACGGCTGCGACGAAAGCGATGCCCAGGGACATGAGCGCGTTCCCCGTATCGTAGGCCGCGCGGACGACCCCGGAGATCAAGCTGATCGCACCGAGGATGCCAAGAATTCCGAAGCTTGGAATAAACATCTCCAACGCCAGCAGCACTAACCCAATCAGCAGCAATACGATGGTCTCCACCCCCGCCAGTCCGGCAATAAAATGGCCAAAAAAGTATAAACCGAATCCCAGGATGCCCAGTATGCCCGGAACGCCAAAGCCTGGCACGATCAGCTCAATCGCCACGCCCGCGATACCGAGGAACAGGAGCAGGGTCGCAACCACCGGCGTTACGACATAGGAAGCGATCCGTTCGGCTGCCGAGGGCTCGATGTGAACGATTTGAGCGCCGTCAAGCTTCATTTGGGTCAGCAAATCCTGCACGGAAGAAGCTTCATATTCCAAATATCCGACCCGCTTCGCCTCTTGGACGCTCAGGGATAAAACCTCTCCCGGCTGCTTCGTGCGGTTCAACTGCGGAACCTCCACCTTGGCCTGCAGATCCGCCATCGCCGCAGCGATGTCGGCATCCCGGCCGTTCTTCTCCGCGGCGGATACCATCTGGCTGACCCACAGCGCGACGGCCTTCGGATCATCCACATAATTGTGAGACGAATCGACCAGCGCGGCAGAACCGATAGCGCTTCCCGGGGTCATCGCGATCTCATTGGCGCTGAGCGCCAGGAAGCTCCCCGCCGAAGCCGCCTTGCCGTGAACGAGCACGACCGTGCGGGCGGGGCTCCCGATAATCCGCTGGCTGAGCTCCATCGAGACATCGACATATCCGCCGGGAGTGTCCATATCGAAAATGACCGCTTCCGGTTGAAGCTGCTCCGCCTCCTCCAGCGCGCGGAACAGGAAAGACTTCATGACCGGGTCGACCGTCCCCTTGATTGGAATCACGACCGCGCTGCCCTTGCCCGCCTCTCCCTCGGCCTGCACCGGCGGGACAGCGGTTCCCAGCATGCCGGCCAGAACGGCCGCGGTCATCAGCCACAGGAGGCCTATGGCTGCAATTCGGTGCTTGAACGGGTGTTTCATCTCTCTAGTGTACCCCCTTCCCTATTCAGACAGTCTATGCAGTAATACGTTACAATCCTCACGTCCGTTCCAAGAAATCGCTAGAAAAAAACACTCCCTTTCGTGAAAAGGAGTGTTTTTGTTCGTTGCATAAGGCGGTCAAAGACGCTTACTGCAGATATTGTTGAACTATCGTATTGACCAGCTTTCCGTCGGCGCGCCCTTTTACCTTCGGCATCAGGGCACCCATCAATTTCCCCATGTCGGCTTTCGAAGAAGCACCGGTCTCTTGGATAGCCTTCTGTACAATCTCTTTAATCTCTTCTTCGGAAAGTTGGGCAGGAAGATACTGCGTCAAAATCTCGATTTCGTCTTTCAATGAATCAGCTAAATCGTCTCGGCCTGCGCTTTCAAATTGTTGGAGGGCATCTTTCCGCTGTTTGATTTCACGACCTAGAATCTCAAGCACTTCATCGTCATTCAAAGTTCTCTTAACATCTATCTCAACATTCTTGATCGCCGAACGTACCATCCGGATGGTGGAGAGTTTGAACTTGTCTTGACTTTTCATCGCTTGCTTCATATCTTCGTTCAATCGTTGGCTAAGATCCATTGGTGCTAATTCCTCCTAAAACTTTCTCTTGCGGGCAGCCTCGGACTTCTTCTTGCGCTTAACGCTTGGCTTTTCATAGTGCTTACGCTTTTTAACTTCAGCCAACACGCCATCTTTTGCAATGGAGCGCTTAAAGCGACGAAGTGCAGCATCGATTGTCTCGTTTTTGCGAACTTTCGTTTCAGACACCAGTTTTCCCTCCCTCCGACCAGACCGTCCAAGAACAACAACACGGTTATCAACCTACATTATATGTGATTGTAAAAGTGAGTGTCAACCTTGACGGCGCAATCTGTATAGATTTATGCATCGGAATGCAGTTACAGGGATCGGTCGCTGTCATCCCCTTCCTGCAAGCTACGCTTTCGGCCCGATCAGAGCACCCAGCGGCGCTCCTCCCAGCAGGTGATAGTGGAGATGGAACACAACCTGCCCGCTGTCCTTCCCGCAGTTGTTGATCAAGCGGTAGCCCGAATCGGCAATGCCCATATCGCGGGCGATCTGCTGGGCAGCCAGGTGGATTTCTCCCATCAGGACAGCATCCTCCGCTTGTACATCGTTCATCGTTGCGATATGCTTTTTGGGGATAATAAGAATATGTACAGGAGCTTGGGGCGTAATGTCGTGAAAGGCGACGACATGATCATTTTCCAGTACCTTTTTGGAAGGAATCGTACCTTCGATAATTTTACAAAAAATGCAGTCCATTTTTGAACGGCCTCCTTTTTATTTTTCTCACCATCTGATAGCGGATCAGTCGGTTATTCCGGATATTGTTATCATATCAAAAACGAAGGGCTCGTCCAACTGAAAGGAGGATATCCCGATGTCTTCACCTCATCAGCAGCCGGGGCGCCGCAGAGGGATGCGCATCCTTATCGGGGCCGCTGCCGTCCTGCTCGTGCTCGCCGCCGCTCTCGCCATCTATTTGCGCCCCTATCCCGCGGGCACCAAGGCGGAGCAGGCCATGGCTCCCAGCGAAGAGATCACCGTTGTGATGGAAGACGGCGTATTGCGGTTCGAGACGACCGCCGAGCCGGCGGCCAACTTCATTTTCTATCCCGGAGGCTTGGTCCAGCCGGAAAGCTACGCCGTGCTGGCGCGCTCCTTGGCGGAAAAAGGGGTCAATACGTATATTGTCGCGATGCCGCTCAACCTGGCGGTGCTCGACCGCGATGGCGCCAAACGGGCGCTTCCGCTGTTGAATGCCCACGGGATCAACATTATCGGCGGCCATTCGATCGGCGGCACGATGGCCGCCGAGTATGCAAAGAACAGCACGATCGACGTTCAGGGCATCGTCTTCCTGGCCTCATACCCCAACAGCGACCTCGGCGGCTTGAACATCCCGGTTCTGTCCATCTACGGCTCCCAGGACGGAGTGCTCGATCTGGAACGGTATACGAACAGTAAATCCTATATGCCGGATTCCTTCGAGGAGCATGTCATCGAGGGGGGCAATCACGCGCAATTCGGCGATTACGGCCTGCAAAAGAAGGACAAGGGGGCGACCATATCGGACGATGAGCAGATTCAGGAAACGGTGGGCACAATCGTCGATTGGATCGCAGCCCTCCACGAATCCGGAACGTAACCAGAGGCCTGCCTGCATCCGTCGCGACCGAAGCAGACAGGCCTTCTCCCGAGTCAATAATACGGCAGCAGCGCCAAGGCCGTCAGCGCGGCCAGCGGCAGAATCAACCGATTGAACGGCCGGTAGTAACCATACGGGAAAGCCCCCGGGTAATAACCGCCAAAATAATAGCCGGGATAGCCTCCGCCATAGAAGCCGTACGGCACAAAGGCGCGATCCATCGAAGCCCCCGCTCCCCCGTAATGCATCCATTGCCCTGCCGGAACCGCAAGGTACAGGTACTCGGCGTCCACTTTTTCCACAATGCCGTGATAACAGCAGCCGTCATAGGTGTGAACTTTCACATACCGGTGGATATGCTTCAGGCACAGTTCATACATCGGGTGCTTCCCGACGGGAGCCGGCTTGACACTCGGCTTCACGCCCGTTACCTTCTTCTCCATCACGCTCTCCCACTTTCTTCTTGAAAAGTTGATATACGCTACTGTATTCGCCCAATCGCCCAGAGGTGCGGAGAAGGGAACGGCTCCCGCGGGGTTGATTAAAAAAACGGCCTTCCGCCGAGAAAGCCGCAAGAACGGAAAACCTGTCCTTTGGAAGACAAAAAAAAGAGCACCTCGTCCCCCGCTCGCAAGCGGGCAGCGTCACGGACGCTATGAACGTAGTGCACCTGCAAGCGAAATGCGGCTGCAAAGAGCCTGCACCGCTTGCAGAAGCAGTACGGTCATCGAGGTGCCATTGGATAAGATGTCGGCTATCTGTATTATAACAGCGGCCTCCAACTGTTACTGTGACGAAGTTCACACTCCATGCGTTCGCGCCGTATCAGTCCGCTTCGTCCATTCGGATGCGGGAGCCGGCACCCGTCAGCTCCGCCGGCAGCACGCTCAGCTTGCGCGCCAAGCGGGCCCGCAGCTCCGGCACATGACTGATCACCCCGACCGCCAGCCGATCGTGGTGAAGCTTTTCCAGCGCGGTGACGACGGTGTCGAGCAGCTCGGGATCGAGCGTGCCGAACCCTTCGTCCAAGAAGAAAAATTCGAGCGGATACATTCCCCGCAATTGTATCTGGGCCGACAATGCCAGCGCGAGCGCGAGGGAGGTCAGAAAGGTCTCGCCTCCGGACAGCGTGGATACCGGCCGCCGGATGCCTCCGTTGCCGTCGTCCCGAATCACGAAGCCGCCGCCCGAATCGACTTCGAGCGCATACCGCTGCTTGGTCAAGTTTTTCAGCCGTTCCGATGCGGCCCGGCTGACCTGCATCAGCTGCTCCTCCGCGATGAACTCGACGAAGGCGTTGCCGCGGAATATGCTCTGAAGCTGCTGAAGTCTCCCCAGTTGCTCCTCCATGCGCAGCCGTTCGCCCTCAAGCTCCATCCAGCGCTCATGCTTGCTCCGGATATGCTCGGCGTCGCGTTCGGCCCGGGCACGGCTTCCAAGCGCCGCTTCGTCCCGTTCGACCGCCAGCTCCCACCGCTCCTTCGCTTCCTGCCACTCGGCGGCCGGCACGGTGCGGCCGCCAAGCTGCTCCGCCAGGCGGGCCAGACGCGCTTGAAGGTCGCGCAGCTCCTCGTCATATGCCGCCAGCCCCTCTTCCAGCTCCAGGCAGCGCTCCGGGGCGCGGCGCGCGGCCATTACTTCATCGGAAGCCTCGAACGGGGAAGCGGCCAGCTTCACGGCGAGACGCTCTCGCGCGCCGTCCGCGCGCTCGCCCAGGTCCGCGCGCTGCTGCTCCGCCAGCGCCGCGCTCCGTTCCGCCTCCCCCTGGGCCTGGCGCGCCGCTTCCGCTTCTCTGGCGGTGCGGGCGGCTTGTTCCCGCAGCGCATTCAGCCGCGCTTCGGTGTCGGCGGCCTGCCGTTCGATCGGCGGACCGTCCGCCCACGGCTCCAGCCGCTGCCGGTATTCGGACAGCAGCCGGTTGACGCCATTGAGCTCGGATTCCGCCTGAACCCGCTGCATCTCCGCCTCCTGGATTTCCGCTTCGAGCTGACGCAGCCGCTGCTGCATCTCCTCGACATAGGCGGCCCCTTTGTCCAGCCGGGCCCGGCAATCGTTCACGAAGGCTTCATCCTCGCGCCACCGCTCGGCGATCGCGTCCATCTCGCCCAAGCTCCAACCGGCCGGCTCATACCGGGCTGCCCATCGCTCCGCTGAACGGGCATATTCGGCTCCGGCCCGCTTCCATTCGGCCTCGCCTTCCCGCCGGGCCGCCTCGGCCGACTCATATGCCGACCATGCCTGCTGCAGCTCCCATTGGGTGTCGGCCATCCGCTGCATGCTCTGTTCCATGCCGCGCTCCCAGGCCGCGGTCCGCTCCTGCAGGCTCGGTATCCCCGCCTCCCAGGAGACCTCCGGTTCTTGCCCGCCCGGGCCGCCCAGGCCGCCCGGCCCGCCCGTTACCGGGCCGCCTTCCTCCAAGGCGGCCGCCATCTGCGCCGCCGCGGAAGGCAGGGAGGCAGCGCCCTCTTCCCAGAGGCGCATCATCGGCCGCAGCCGGTGGTTCATCTCCGCTATCCGCTCGCTCCATTGGCGCACCGCGCCGGCGCAGCGCTCCTTGCCCTGCTCGGCCAGCCTCACGGCCTCCCGGCGCTTGTCTCTCGCTTCCTCCCATTCCGGCCAGCCTTCGCGGACCGCTTCGGAAGAGGCGGGCATCCGCGCGGGGTGAGCATGGCACGTGGAGCCGCAGACCGGGCACGGCTGGCCGTCCTCCAGCCGGGAGGCCAGCTTGGCCGCCATCTCCTCGGCGGCCTGCTGCCACTGGCGTTCCCTCGCGGCCGCCAGCTCGCGTTCCGCTTCCTCCAGCGCATCGCTTGCCTGCGCATAGAGCCGCTGCCACGCCGACTCGAGACGCCGGCCCTCATGCGCCGCGGCTTGTCCGGCCAGCACATGGCCCGTTAACGTCTGCAGCAGCCCGATCCAGATCTGCCCGGCCTGCTCCGTCCGGGCGGCTTGCTTGCCGCAGCTCTCCTCCAGCTCCCGGCACCGGTCGTGCTGAAGCGCCAGCAGCTGCCGCTCGCTCACTGCCTGCTGGAACCGGTCGCGCTCCTCGGCCGGCTTCTCGCGGGCCTGCATCGCTTCGCGCAGCTCCGCCTGCCGGTCCGCCGCCTTCCGCAGCATCTCGCGGGCCCGGGCCGCTTCCGCTTCCGCCCGCTCTGCTCGGCCTGCGGCCTCGGTCCGCTTCGCGGTCCACTGCTCCGCCTCTTCCCGCAGCCGCACGCTGTCCTGATACAGACGGACCGCTTCCTGAAGGCGGGCATGGCGGCTCATCAGCTCCGGCTCCTCCGCCTCCTTGCGCCGGAGCGCATCGTCGGTCGCCCGAATCGCCTGCGCCGCCCGCTCCGCGGCGGCGGCTGCGGCGGCCCGGGCCGCCTCATGCCCGGCGGCCGCCTTCTCCAGCCGCGCTTCGAGCTCTTCCAGCTCGCTGACATACGGAAGCAGCGCCTCCGCTTCCCGCGCCCGATGCAGCTCTATCCGCTCGGCCGCGCGCTTCGGCCCCTCCTGCTCCAACTCGCCCCTTCTCGCGAGCAGCCGCTCCCGCTCCTGCAGGCGTTCCCGCAGCTCGCTCAGCTCCCGGTGTACCCGTTCCGCTTCCAGGCGGGCGGCTCTCGCCTCCTCGGCGTGGCGCACCGCGGCGGCCAACGCCGCTTCCGCCTCGCGGACCGCCTCTTCGGACGCGTCGCCCAGCCCTTGCTGCTCGGCCTGGCACGTCTTCAAGCGGACATCGGTTTCCTTCACGCGGCGGGCCAGCCGGGCAGCCAGCTCATCGCCGTATTTCTCCAGCGAGAACAGCCGCTGCAGCATCTGCCGGCGCTCGCTCCCCTTCAAGGAGAGGAACTCGGCGAATTTGCCCTGCGGCAGCACGACCGCCCGCGTGAAATCGTCCATCTTCAGCCCGATCTGCTCTTCCACGCAGCGGTTCACCTCCGCCAGCTTGTCCGCCAGCACGATATCGCCTTCCGGCCGGAGCTCGATGAAGCGGGTCAAGGTGCTCCCCACCGTCACGTCGCCGGTTCGCTTGAAGCGCCGCTCGACCCGGAACGTGCGCGGGCCGGCCGCGCCGTGCAGAGCGAAGGTAAAGGAAACCGACAGCATATTCTCCATCTGGTTCAAAATTCCCTGAGTTCCGCCCGACGCGCGCTCGACCTTGCCGTACAGCGCCAACGTCATCGCGTCGAGGATGGAGGATTTGCCGCTTCCCGTGGGGCCGAAAATGCCGAACAGCCCGGTCTCGCACAGCTTCCCGAAGTCGATCCGCTGCTCTTCCCGGTAGCTCTGCAGTCCGGCCAGCCTCAATTCGATCGGCTTCATGCGCTCTCCTCCTTCTCTTCGGCTTCGGGCTCAATCAGTTCAAGGAAGCAGGCGACAAGCGCGTCATCCGGCTGAGCGCCGCCGGTCTGCCGCTCATAGAAACGGCGGAACATCTCCTGCACCGGCAGCTCGCTCAGCCGCACCTGGTCTTCTGTCTCCCGTTCCGCTTCCGCATAGACCGGCCGGATATGAACGATGCCCTCATGGGCACGGCGCAGCTTCTGAATCTGATCCATCGTCAGGGCCTCGGTCAGCGTCAGGCTGACATCCAGCCAGGCGCGGCTGTCGCGTCCTTCCTCGATCCAGCGCATCACTTCCTCATAGCCTCCGCGGGCGTTCCATTCCGCAAGCGGACGGCCGGACGACAGATATCGCTCCTCGGGGACCGCTTCCGCGCCGGGCGCCAGATCGAGCAGCGTCACCGATTTGGCCTGCCCGGCCTCCGAGAAGCTGTAGGCGAGCGGCGATCCGCTGTAGCGGATAACGCCCGGCCCCTTGACGCGCTGGGGCCGGTGCAGATGCCCCAGCGCCGTATATTGGGGCGCGGCCGGCGCGCCCTGGCAGCCGAAGGCAGCCGGATCGACCGTGTAGGCGCCCCCGACCTGAATCGGGCGCTCCGAATCGGACTCCGCTCCGCCCAGCACATACAGGTGGCTCATGGCGAGATTGATCGCCGTGGGGCGGAACCGCCGCGCCTGCCGGGCCAGCAATTGCGACACGCGGGCGCTGTAGGCCCGGCGAACCGCCTGCTCCTCGGCCTCCTCCGACAGCAGCTCGCCCAGCCGCGCTTCCGACGGGTAGGGCAAGGCCGCGATAACCGCCTCTTCCCCCGTCCGCGCGCACGGCACGACGACCGCATCCAGCGTCGGCTGTCCAATAAGGAAGACGCCCCGCTCCCCGACGAGCGGAGCGGAGGCGGATAACCGGTCCGGATGATCATGATTGCCGGAAATAATGACGATTGGGCGTCTGCCCCCATCCGACAAGCGGGCCGCCGCTTCATAGAACAACTGCTCCGCGGCAGCCGGAGGGTTGACCGAATCATAGACATCCCCCGCGATCAGAACGAGATCGACCCGCTCCTCCTCCGCCATCGCCACCAGCTCATCGACGAACGCCGCCTGCTCCTCCAGACGGCTCCGCCCTTCCAGCGTCCGTCCGAAATGCCAATCCGCGGTATGTAAAATGCGCATGAATATCACCATCCTCGCCAATCGAAATCAAAAACCCTAGACGGGGCTAGCAGGCGGAGGAAGCCGCCCGCCGCTCCTCTTTACAGCTCGCAAGCCTGCTTGGCGTCGAAAAAGTAGAGCACCTTCCGCTTGACCGGCCGCTTCCAGATATCTTCGATCGCCCTCGCATACAGCTCCAGCTGGAAGCGGTAGTGCTCCGTCAGCCCGCGGAGGCCGCCCCGATGAGCCAGCACTTTGTCCGTCTTGTAATCGAGCAGAATCAGATCGCCGTTCCATTCGAACAGGCAATCGATAATCCCTTGCACGAGCACCGTCTCCCGATCGAGCTCCCCGGATGAATCCATTGCGGCGAAGGCCGGGGTCGCGACGAAGCGCGGCGCATTCCCCGATTCGGGAGCGCTCCCGCTTCTCAGCGCTTCGGCGGCGGCCGTCATCGACTCGCGCCGACGCAGGCCCTCGATCGTGTATGCTTCCGTTGCCGTGAGGCCATAGCTGAACGGCAGCTCCCGCTTCACCCACGACGCTTCGGCCAGCTGCCGGCCGACCTCGCTGTCGAAGAAAGCGGCGACGCTCTCCGCATCCAGCGCATCCGCCTGCATCCGGGTCATAATGAGCCGGGCTGCCAGATCGTCGAGAGTCTGATTCACCTCGTCCGCCGTCAGCCGGCGATCCAGCGGAAGATGCTGCATCAGCAGATGGTAAGCCGTCCCCCGCTCGACAGGCGTGATGCCGCGCCGTTCCATGAACCTCGGCCGCCGCAGATACAAAGTGCGGGACGGATCGGCATATGGACCGTTCGCCTGCTGATCGCCGCCAGCCTCCTCAGGCTCCGCGGCCGGTTCATTGACGCCCGCGCCCGCTGCCGTCTCCGCGAACTCTCGGCCCGCGGGGTCCGCCGCCATCTCAACCGCTCCTTCCCCGGGCCCTGCCGGATCGCCAATCCAGTCCTCCGGCGGCCAATCATCGGAAGCGGCCAACCGCTTCATCTCCGTGACGGATGTCTTCGACGGCAGCAGCGTCACGATGCGGTGCGGATCGCGCCAGGACAACCGCTCCCCGATTACCTCCGTCCAAGCGGAACGGGGGATCGCGTCACCCGTCTCCAGCCGGCGCAGCGCCTTCAGGCGGGCCACACGCTCTTCATCCTCCGGCATGTCCGCCAGACGTTCGCCCGCCGCAATGACGGATGCCGGGACGATCGCGAGCTGCCACCGGGACGGATCGTCCAGCAGACATTCTCCGTTCCGGTTCGGCAGGCCGGCATACCGGCGCCATTCGGCCGCGGCCGGGTGCCGGATGAGGGCAGGCCCGATCCAATCGAGATACGAGCGGGCTTCCGCCACCAAATAATCCGGCAGCAGCAGCCGCTCGGCATCAAGCGCCTCGCCCCATTTCCGAATCGACTTCTCCGCGTCCTGCACCGTGCCGATCAGAATGAGCTTCTCCTTCGGCCGGGTCAAGGCCACGTAGAGCACGCGCTGCTCCTCGGCCAGCAGCTCCAGCCTCATCTGCCGGCGAATGGCCAGATTCGGCAGCGTCGGATAAGCGACCCGCTTCTCCTCGTCGACGTACTTCGGACCGAAGCCGAGCTGCTTGTGCATCAGGAAGGACGCGTTCAAATCCTGCTGATTGAACCGCTTCGACAGCCCCGCGACGATGACGACCGGGAATTCGAGCCCCTTGCTTTTGTGAATCGTCATAATGCGGACGACGTCCTCCCGCTCGCCGAGCGCCCGGGCCGTCCCGAGATCCCCGCCCGTATCCCGCATCCGGTCGATGAACCGCAGGAAGCGGAACAGTCCCCGGATCGAGGACGATTCATACTGCCGGGCGCGATCATACAGGGCGCGCAGATTCGCCTGGCGCTGCAGGCCGCCGGCCAGTCCTCCGACCCACTCGTAGTACCCGGTCTCCCGGTACACCCGCCAGATCAATTCGGACAGCCGGCCTTGCCGCGCGGCATTCCGCCACTGCTCCAGGCGCTCGAGGAAGCGGTTCAGCTTCGCTTGCCAGTCCCCGCGGCCTTGCCGAAGGGCCGTATCCGCGCCCTCATCCGCTGACCGGGGAAGCTCCAGCTCTATCTGCGGCGGCGCCGCCGACGGAGAGCCGGGCTCCGCTTCCGCCCTCGCCGCTTCCATGACGGCGCAATAGAACGGCTTGCCTCGCCCGTACAGCCGAATCCGGGCCAGCTCCTCCTCCTTCAAGCCGACGATCGGCGAACGCAGCACCGCGGCGAGCGGGATATCCTGCTGCGGATTGTCGATGACGCGCAGCAGGGACAGCACGATCTCCACTTCCGTCGCCGTAAAATAGCCGGTGCTGAACTCGGCATAAGCCGGAATTCCTTCCCGTCTCAGCTCCTCCATCATCAGCGGCGCCCAGGCTTGGGTCGCCCGCAGCAGAATGACCATATCCCGGTACGTGACCGGGCGCATCCGCTTCTGATCCTTGTCGCACACGAGATAAGCGGGCTCCCCTTCGTCTCCTGTCATGCGGCGGATGCGCGAAGCGATTGCCCTCGCTTCCAGGCGCGCGGTCTCCAGCTCGGCGGCATCCCATGCGGCCCGTTCCGTCTCGCCGTCCTCCTCCTCCGCCGCTTCGTCCGCCGGAGCCGGCACGCCCTTGTCAATAAGCAGCAGTTCGGTAGCGAAATACGGCATGCCGAACTCCTCCCGGCCGCGGCGGCTCTCCGCCGCGATCTCCTCGGCGGACGGGTAGGACGCCCCGCATACGAGCTCGGCCGCGGAGTCATAAGTGAGTTCGGCTACGTCGGCGTTCATAATCTGGCGGAATACCATATTGACCGTATCGACGATGCCTTCGCGGCTGCGGAAGTTGCGGGCCAGATCGATGCGAATGCCTTGCCCGCGGCCTTTCTTCCCGTAGGAGACATACTTGCTCTGGAACAATCCCGGCTCCGCCAGGCGGAAGCGGTAGATGCTCTGCTTCACATCGCCTACCATGAACCGGTTGCCCCGTCCGGGACGGGTTATCAGGTCCACGATCGCTTCCTGGACCATGTTCGTATCCTGATACTCGTCCAGCAAAATCTCGGCGAACTGCTCCTGATACAGCAGCGCCGCCGCGGAAGGCACCGGCCGTTCCGGCGTGGAGGAAGGATCGCGCAAAATGCGGAGGCAGTAGTGCTCCAAATCGGCAAAATCAAGCCATCCCTTCGCCCGCTTGGCCGCCTCGAACCGGTCGCCGAACTCGCGCACGACCGAAGTCAGCGCTTCGAGCACCGGCCGGATTGAATGAAGCTCCTGCAGGAACTGCTCCGGCGTCCGGCGGAACAGCTCGTCGCGCACCTGCTGCAGGCGCTTCTTCGCCTGATCGCGCAGACGCTTCACTTGCTCCTGCAGCTCTTTGTCGTATTGATCCCCGCGGCAGGCCGCGAGCCGTCCGAAGCTCAGCAGCCCGAACGATTCATGCATCCGTTCCCACGGGACGGAGGAGGCGGCGTCAGCCAAGGCAGCCGCTCCGGCCAGCTCCTGCTCCAGCGCGGCGCGGTACGGCTCCGGACCGCCCGGAGCCGTCGTCAGGGCGATCGCCTGGCGCAGCAGCTCGACGATGCCGTTCAGCGTCAGCCGCGCCGCCGCCATAATGCTGTCCGCCCACGGGGAGCGGCCCAGCTCGGCGATGTCCGCGGGACCGAACGAAGCGGTCATGCTGTCCAGCCAGTCCTCCGGCCACGGATGGCTGCGGGAGAAATCATAGAGCCGGTGAACGAGCCGGAAAGCGGCTTCGTCATTGCGCTCTCCGCTGAACCAATCGACCATCCGCGCAAAGGCTGGATCCTTGCTGGCATAGCGCTCTTCGAAAAGCTCCTCCAGCACGTCCTGGCGCAGCAGCTCGATCTCGGTCTCGTTCGCGACCCGGAAGGCCGGATCCAACTGGACCGCCTGGAAATGCCGCTGAATCACCTCCAGACAGAAGGAATGCAGCGTCGTGATCGAGGCGCGGTTCAGCAGGGCGAGCTGGCGGCGCAAATGCTCCGAATCCGGGTTCGCCTCGAGCTTGCGCTCCAGCGCCAGCCGGATGCGCTCCCGCATCTCGGCGGCGGCCGCCTTCGTGAAGGTGGCGACGAGCAGCTGATCGACATGCAGCATCGCTGCCTCGTCGCTGATGCGGCGGATAATGCGCTCGACCAAGACGGCCGTCTTCCCGGAACCGGCTGCCGCCGCGACCAAAATGTTCTCGCCGCCGTCGACGATGGCTTGCCACTGCTCCTCGGTCCACGTGCTCTCGCGCGGCCTCGGCGGCAGCTCTGCCGTCCCTTCTGCTTCGCCCACAGACGCCGCTGCGGCGGTCAGAACGTGCGAATCGCTCTCCTGACCGGCGGCAGCGGCCGACGGCAAGCGGGAAGCCCCGCCAGCCTCGCCGCCGCTCTCATATTCCCGGCTATTCCGTTCATCGCGGTTCATGTCCATCGACCGCTTCGCCTCCCTTCAGCTTCGCCCATACTTCGTCTTTGCCCAGCCGCGGCAACAGTTGATATTGATTGCCGTCCACCAATTCGTCGAATTGGCAGACCGGCTTGTAGGAACAAAAATCGCATGCCGTCGCCGTGCCGCTCCGGTAAGGTTCGATCACCACATCGCCGTTCGTGATGCGCGTCCCGATATCCCGGATGACCGAACGGACGGTTCCCCGGAGCAGATCCCACTGCTCCTCCGTCGCGACGGAGGAATTGCTGTAGAACGATCCGTCCGCCTTCACCGCCAGCGGCAGCACCTGGGAATGCCCTTGCTCCACCGAACCGTCCATCAGACGCACGGCCTCGCGGTCGGCCAGGATGAGCCCTTTCATTTTGAATCGCTTCAGGAGCTGCTCGTAAGCCTGCTCCTCATTCAAGCCGTTCGCCGCCTGGAGGAGCGGATTGTGCACATGGAAATAAAGGGTTCCGGCGGCTGTCGCCTCCGTGCCGAGCCACTCCTCCGCAAAGGTAAGGAGCACGTCCAAATAGGTGAGCATCTGCAGCGACAGCCCGTAGTACACGTCATGGAGAGCCAGGTCCGTCTGGCTGGACTTGTAATCGATCACCCGCAGCAGGACGCCCCGCTCGCTCTCCGCCTTGTCGACGCGGTCGATGCGGCCGATAATCTCCATCGTGCAGCCGTTGTCCAGCGTGAAGCGAAGCGGCGGCAGCGGCTTGTCGGGACCGAAATCCATCTCCAGCGCCACCGGCTCGAATTGTCCCCGCTTGGCATGCTCGCCCATCACGGCCGCGGCCCGTCCGACGATGCGCTTCAGCTTGCCGGATATATGGCCGTACCGTTCGGAGCTGAGCAGAATCTCCCCCTGAAGCCGGGGGGCCAGCAGATCGACGATGCGATCCGCTTCCGCCTGGCATTCCTGGGGCGTCAGCTCCGCCCAGGAGCGGTGCTGGGCCTGCAGCTCGCCGGCAAAGCGGCTTAGCGCCGCATGGAATAGCTGGCCGATATCCGGCGCCTCCAGCCGATACAGCCTTCGTTCCTTCAGCTTCAAGCCATGCGAGGCGAAATGCGAGAACGGGCAGGCGACGAACCGCTCCATGCGGGAGACGCTCGTCCGCAGCAGCTGCCCGTACAGCTGCCGGCTCGTGCCGGCCGTCAGCGCCTGCGCCTGGTTGCGGTAGGCGAGCGATCCGAGCACCGTCTTCAGCCGCTCCCGCCAAGCCGGCTGCGCGGCGAACCACCGGTACACATCCCACCACAGATCCGCGATCGGGCGGCCTTGCCGCCATTCCCTCAACTGGGCGATCAAATGTCTCAGCGCCGCTTCCGGATAGGCGATGAAATCGGCCTGCTCCGCTTCCGGCACAAATTCATTCGGCTCCGCCAACAGGAGCTCCTCCTGCATGCCCGGGAACAGCCCCCGAATCTGCCGCACCGTCTCCGAAGGGAGCAGCGAGCGGCCTTCCTCGTCGGCCAGCGCGTAGCTGAGCCACAAGCTCTCGCTCGGAGAAGTGAAGGCATGATAGATGACGAACCGCTCGTCCAGCAGCTTGCGCCGGATGCCGGGCGCCAGCTCCATCCCGATCGCGAGCAGCAGATCCCGCTCATACTCGGTCAGCAGCCCGTCCTCGATCGGACGCGCAGGCATTACCCCGTCGTTCACGCCAAGCACATACAGATGCTTAATCTGGCTCGAACGCGTCCGATCCATGGACGCGATCAGCACCTGATCAAGCGCGGGAGGCACGAGCGCCAGCTTCACGCTCTCGAAGCCGGTCTCCAGCATCCCGGCGTACAGCTCGAGCGGCATCTTCTCTCCGCCAAGCATCTCCACCATCTGGTCCAAAATATCGAGCATCTCGCCCCAGATCTGGCGATGCTCCCGGGAAAGCTGCACATCCCCGTCCAGCAGCGCCTCCTGACTCATCCGCTCCAGCTTGTCCGGCACCCCGAGACGGATCCAGAACGTGTACAGCGCCTCGCACATGTCCTGCACATGCCGGCTTCGCGCGAGCGAGCGCTGCAGCGCGGAGAGGGGCTCGACAATCCGGCGGCGGCACTGCTCCGCCCATTCCGGGGCCTGCTCCGGCACGCTCTCGGCCTTCTCTTCGGCCGCCGGATCGTCGGGATCCAGCGACTGCCGCGGTTCGGCAGGCCACGGGCGTCCGTTGGTCCATTTCGATCCCTCGATGCCGCAGGCCAGCACGTAGTTCTCCAGCCGATCGAATGACTCCCTCGTCACGCTTCCGTCTTCCGGCAGGACGAAATCCGTCTTCACGAAGCGAAATACCGCGTCATAGCGCCAGTGGCCGATCAGGATGTCCAGCGCGGCGCGGGTCATCTCGACGAACGGATGATGGAGCACCGCTTGCTTCTGATCCGTGAAATAAGGAATGCCCGCATCGCCGAAGACCGTATCGATCAATTCCGCGTAATCCGGCAAGTTCCTGACCATGACGGCCATCTCCCGCCAGCGTACGCCCTCCTCCTGCGCCCGGCGCAAAATGTCGCGCGCCGCTCCTTCCACTTCCGCCCGGCGGTTGACCGCCGCATGAACGCGAATCTCCGCCCGCTCCCCGCCAGCGGAGGCAGAACGGTAAGCCGAACGCCGATCGAAATGGCGTTCCAGATGGGCGAGCATCGGCGAGGAAGCGAATCTTGGCAATCCGCCCTGTCCGCCCAGCTGTATGACCTCGCCCATATCGACGCCGAGCGTATCGGCGATGCTGCTCAGCTTGAGAAAGGTCGTCGCCGTAGGATGGAACAGGTTCAGCTCATGAAGCTCCTCGCCCAAGCCGTAAGGCCGATCCAGGCACAGCGCCACGGTCACATGGCGGGCATGGAGGAGCAGCGATGCCAGCACGGCATATTCCTGGGGCGTGAAGCCGTTGAAGCCGTCAATCCAAATCTCCGCCTGCCGGACATATTCCGAGTGCGGAATGCCTTCCGCCAAACGGACAAGCACATCCTCTCCGTCCAAATACTGCTGCTCCAGCTCGGTCTCGTACTCGCGCAGCACGGCGGACAAATCATGCAGCTTGGCCGACAGAAGGGGCTGGCCGTCCACATGCTCCTGGACGAACGCGGCATGCTCATCCAGCTCGGAAGCCTGGATCCGGTACCGCTTCATCTCGTCGAACAGATCATTCAATTTTTCGATGAAGCCGAATTGCTCCGCCGCTCCGGCGAACAGAGGCAGCTCGGGCTTGCGCCGCTGCAAAATTTTGTACAGCAGCATCTTCTTGCCTTCCTCGCCTATCGGCGTGAGCGCCGTGCCGCCGCTCTCCTGCATCACGCGGTACGCCAGGCGCCGGAAGCTCAGGACTTGCGTCCGCAGCATCCCCGACAGGCGCTCCGAAGTGACGAGCGCATGCTCCGCCTGGAACGTTCCCTGCTCGGGCACGAGCAGAATCATGGGCGGACCATCCGGCTGAGTCTCCAGCCTCCGCCGGATTTCATTCAGCAGATGCGCCGACTTGCCGCTCCCCGAGCGGCCGATTATAAAATGCAAAGCCAATGTATATCCCCCGCTTTCCCGTACGACTGCCAATAGATATGTATTCTGCCATGCCGTATGCAGGCTTTTTCCGCAAATGGCGTGTGTAAAAGTGTATTTACAAATCGCAAGAAAGGATTAAAAATAAGAATAAGTCCAAAAAGGCCGATTCCCGGTATTTCCTCATTAGACAGAGACTGCGCAAATCGTCTCTTTTACGGAAACCTTGCTTTATTATAGCATATTATCGCGAGCAGACTGGAACACACGTTTGGAATGTGCAGGAAGGAATTCAAGCCTCCGGCTGACGATGCCGCCGGAGAGAAAAGGAGGCACACCGCGTGATTCATATCGTGAATGGAGATATTGTGGCGGAACGGCTTCGTCCGATCGCCCGGGAGCGCTGGAACGAAGAAGTATGGGTCTATCGGGAGCTGCTGACCGAAGGACCCGTCTATCCCATCTTTGAACGTTATCTGGCCTATCGCGCGCTTCAATTGGAAAAAATGTGCGGCCTGCCCGCATCTCTCTACCTTCAAATGAGCAACGAACAGGAGCGGTCCTGGAAAGCGGACGTGCTGCGGCAACCGGAAATCGCGCTCTGGTTCGAGCATGATCTGTTCGATATCACGATGCTGCTGCGGCTGACGGAGCGCCTGTCCCGGGAGCATCCGGAAGCGGCCGTCTACTGGATCGGTATTTCCGCCTTGCCCGGGCACGACCGCTACCGCGGCTTCGGGGCCCTCGACGCGGACCAGTTGGCGCGCCGCCGCGAGCATGGGCTTCGGCTGGACGTGGAAGCGATCTCATGGATGCGCCATGCCTGGCTGGCGTATACGAGCCCGAATCCGCGCAAATTGGTGCGCTGGATCGACGAAGCCGGCTCAGTGGAAGCTCCTTATGACGCCGTCGTGGATGCGATGCGGTTCCATCTCCGCCGCTTCCCTTCGCGCGACGACGGGCTGGGCGTCGTGGAACGGCTAACGCTGGATGCCGTCGCCGATGGCTCCGGCTCCTTCCTGGAGCTGTATGAGCATATCCGGCCGCATGTGCCTGAATACGGACTCGGCGACATGCAGTATTGGGGCTATTTGCGCCGCTTGACTTCCGGAGAAGCCCCGCTATTGTCCCTGTCCGCGGCTTCCGAGCCGCTGCCGCAGCCGCTGCGGCCGGTCGAGCCGTCCGCCGGACGGCTGCTTCTCACCGAGGCGGGCCGTAGAGTGCGCAGCGGCGAGATCAATTGGGCCCGCGAACGGGGATATGCGCGCTGGCTTGGCGGCGCATTCGTCACCAATCCGGCGCCCTAAGCGCCGCCAGTCCATTCCGCCCTTCCCCCGCAACCGCAACCGCAAGAAGCACCTCGCGGCGATCACGCCATGAGGTGCTTCTTCATCATGCTATCTATCGTCTGGCGCGGACTTCGAAAATGCCGAATTTCAAGTAATGCCCTTCTTCGACCCCGGCCACCTGCGGATGATCCTTCCCCGCCGCGCGCCAATCGATGAGGCGCAGCACCTTGCCCGCGTCATGGGCGGCATCCTGGATCGCCTGCAGGAAGCGCTCCGGCTTCATATGATAGGAGCAGCTCGCCGTCACCAAATATCCGCCCTCATTCACGAGCTTCATCCCGTGAAGGTTGATGTCCTTGTAGCCGCGGTACGCTCCCTCCGCCGCCTGCCTCGTCTTGGCGAACGCGGGCGGATCGAGAATGACGACGTCCCAGGTGCGGCCGCCGCCCGCGGTCATCGGCTTCGATGTGTCCGTCTTCGATTGGCTCGTCCCGCGTGCCATGCGCTCCTCTCTTCCCTGCACTTGCTCCCGCAGGTAAGCAAACGCGTCCGCTACCACGAATTCCACCCGGTCCGCAAATCCGTTCAGCTCCACATTGCGCTTCGCGCTCTCGATCGCATGCTCGGAAATATCGAGACAAGTCACCTTCTTGGCTCCATATTTGCAAGCATGCAGCGTGAAGCTGCCCGTGTGAGAGAAGCATTCCAGCACCGTGGCTCCGTCCCACCACGGAAAGGTTACTTCCTTGCCGTTCGCGTTGACCGGCACGGTGCGTACGCCCGCTTCCGTCTCGATATCGGCCAGCGTTATGCCGCTGCGCGCTCCCCATCCGGTCATCAACGGCTCTATCGCAGCCCGGTTCTCGCGCTGGTCGAAGAAATAGCCCGTCTTCTGCCCTTCGACAATATCGATTTCAAGCTGCAGCCCGTTCTCGGTAATCTGCACATGGCGCGGGCATTCCCCGTACAGCGCGCCCGTTCTCTGTTCAAGGCCTTCCTTTTCCCGAACCGGCACATCGCTTCGTTCGTAAATGCCGCGCGGATTCATGACTTCGACCAAGGCCTGAACGATCGCATCGCGCGCCAGATCCATTCCGAGCGTCAAGATTTGCACGACGAGCACATCGCCGAACCGATCGACGATCAGTCCCGGGAGAAAATCGGCCTCGCCATAGACGAGCCGATATGCCGTCGCTCCCGGCAAGAACCGGTTCCGATGCTCCAGGCATTGCCGCAGCCGCTCCTTGAAAAAGCCGGCGTCCATCGCGTCGGCAGGCTGATAGCCGATGACGCGCACAATGATTTTGGAAGCCGGGTTATAGTATCCGGTCGCCACATATTGGCCTTGCGCGTTCACGACGTCGACCAGCGCCCCCGGCTGCGGATTGCCTTCCACGCGCTCGACCTCGGATTGGAACACCCACGGGTGCCCGTGCTCCGTCCTTTTTTTGCGATTGCGGCTCAAGATTACGGTTGCTGTTGTCGATTGCTTCAATTGCATGTCCCCTCTCGGCTTCCGCCGGGCTTGTCATCGTTGTCCATCCGCAAGCATACAGTGACAGTAGAGGCTGTTCACTTAGTCCCTCTCAAGCTGTTCCAGCTCGAATGATAGAACCCGCATTTTGTGTGGAATGACGAAGGAGTCCGGCGTATGTTCGCAGAAATCTGGTATCCGCTCCTAGGCGGAATGGCTGTGTTTCTTTTTGGCATGAAAACGATGGAGCTCGCCCTTCACGCATGGGCAGGGCCTTATTTGAACCGCTTCCTGCACCGTTCCACGCGGACGCCGCTGCACGGCATGCTGTTCAGCTCCGGCATGACGGCGCTCTTGCAGAGCAGTACCGCCATCACGGTCATCACCATCGGGCTGGTGAACGCCGGGCTGATGAGCTTCTCGCGCTCGCTCGGCATCATCCTCGGCACGAATGTCGGCACTTGCCTGACGACGGAGCTGATCGGCCTCAACATCAGCCGCTACGCGCTGCCGCTGCTGATCGGATCGCTCGCCTGCTGGAGCGCGGCGATTCTGGGCGGCGAATACCGCCTGCCCCTGCCGAAGCGGCTCGCCTCCCTCCTGCATCCGCTGCAGTTCGGATCCCTGGCCGCCGCCGGCTTCGCCCTCATCCTGCTCGGCATCGAATGGATGAAGCAGATCGGGGGGCCGCTCCAGCATCGCGGCATGTTCACCTGGTTCCTGGAGCGGTCCAACGACAGTCTGCTCTGGGCGCTGGCAGCCGGCATGATCATTACGGCCGTCGTCCACAGCAGCGCGGCCATCATCGTCATGGCGATGGGCTTGTCCGCTACCGGCGCCCTGCCGGTCGAGATCGGCATCGCCATCGTCATCGGCTCCAATGTCGGCACCTGCTTCACCGCGCTCATCGCATCGCTCGGCGGAAGCCGCCACGGCCAATTCGTCGCTTGGAGCCATATCGTGCTCAATGTGGGCGGGGCGATCCTGTTCTATCCGCTAATCGGCCAGCTCCATGCGCTGTCCGCCTGGTTCACCGACGATCCGGCCGCCCAGATCGCCCGGGCCCAGACGGTCTTCAATATTGCGAGCTCTGTCCTGGCGCTCCCGCTGTGCTATCTGAAGCTGTGGGACCGGCTCCGGTAACGATCGCGATTCCGGAGCTTGTCCCAATCCGGTTCGCGCCGGCCTCGATCATGGCGAGCGCCGTCGCCGTGTCCCTCACGCCGCCCGAAGCCTTGACGCCGACATGCTGCGATACGTTCCCCCGCATAAGCCGGATATCCTCGACGGTGGCCCCGCCGCGGCCGAACCCGGTCGACGTCTTGACGAAATGCGCCCCCGCGGCTTCCGAGGCTTTGCACGCCTCGATCTTTTGCCCTGTCGCCAGCATGCCCGTCTCAAGAATGACTTTGACGATCGCCTTCCCTTCCACCATGCGGACCACTTGGGCGATGTCGTCTTCCACCGCCTTCACGTCGCCGTCAAGGAGGCGGCCGATCTGCAGCACCATATCGATCTCCGAGGCTCCGTCCTCCACGGCTCTGGCCGCTTCGAACGCCTTGGCGGTGGATGCGGCGGCCCCGAGCGGGAACCCGCATACGGCCGCGATCCGCACGTCGGATCCGGCCAGCAGCTCGCGGCAGAGAGAGACCCAGGTCCCATTGACACAGACGCTGTAAAAGCCGTGCTGACGCGCCTCGCCGCACAATTTCTCAATATCGCTCCGCACCGCTTCCGGCTTGAGGAAGGTGTGGTCAATCAGGCTCGCCAATCGGATTTGTTCGTTCATCTGTAATCACCCTTCGCAATCAGATTAGAGTTGAAAGCGTACGATTACTGCGCATATTCAGCTGCGTACCTGCTCCCGGCATCTGGGCAGTTCACTTGCGCTCGCCGACCCGCAAGACAAGCAGCGGCCGTCTACAAGGCAATCCCCAATTGCGCAAGCGCCTTGCTCAGAATGACGTCATTGTTATCATACCCGGAATCGGTCTGCTTGGCCCATGCCGCTTGCGGCTCGTACCATTCGACGCTGTGAATCTCCTCGACCTGGGGCGCAAGCTGCCCGGCCTTCGCCTCGACCAGAAAATAATGAACCTCTTTGTCCACCGTGCGGCCTTCCGGCGACGTATATTGATAGCGGATCGTGTCCAGCTTGCCGACGATGCTCCCTTCAATCCCGGTCTCCTCCTGAATTTCCCGCAGAGCCGTCTGCTCTACCGTCTCTCCAGGCTCCATTTTTCCCTTGGCCAAGGAAGTCTTGCCGTAACGATCCTGGATCAACTGGAACTCGATATGCTCCCCGCGCCGCCGGTACACGACGCCTCCCGCCGATATTTCTTTCATAGCGAACATCCTCCAACTCAAAAAGTGTGGGGCGTGCTCAGGTCCCTTACCGCCCGCCTTGTTGAAACTGAATATGTATATCGTAACCGAAAGGAAAGAGGATTTCACCTGCTTCTCGCACGCGAAGCGGCAGTGGAATCCTCTGTGTTCTCCATATTACATATTAGCTGCGTGCGCGCCCGTTTCATCCCCGAGCACCCGAGTCAGGACGCCAAAGCATTCGTTCACGCCGGCCTTCGTCACCTTGACGCGGCAGAGCTGGCCGATCAGCGACTCGTCGCCGTCGAACACGATCTGCAGGTAGTTATCGGAATATCCCATCACTTGGCCGGTTCCCGGCGCCCCTTTATAATCGCGTTCCGGAATAACGTCAAGCACTTGCCCGACGAACTTCTCGGCGTATGCGAGCTGCATCTGCTCCGACAGATCGATCAGATCGTGAACGCGGGCATGCTTCACTTCCTCGTCCACCTGATCCTCCATGCGCGCCGCAGGCGTTCCGGTACGCTTGGAGTACGGAAAGACGTGCATCTCGGAGAATCCGACCCGCTTCATGAATTCGTAGCCTTCCCGGAACTGCTCGTCCGTCTCGCCCGGGAAGCCGACGATCACGTCCGTCGTGATCGCCACATTCGGCATCGCCTCGCGGATGCGGGCGATTTTGTCGCCGAACTCCTCGACCGTATATTTGCGCCGCATGCGCTTCAGCACTTCATTGTTGCCCGCCTGCAGCGGAATATGAAGATGCCGGCACATTTTCGGCGAACGGTTCAGCACGTCGATCATCCGATCGTCGATCTGGCTCGCTTCGATCGAGCTGATGCGCACCCGTTCCAATCCTTCGATGCGGTCCAGATCCCAGAGCAGATCGGTCAGATCATAGTTCTCGAGATCGTCGCCGTAGCCTCCGGTATGGATGCCGGTCAACACAATCTCCTTGTAGCCTGCTGCCACGAGCTGACGGGCCTGGTTGAGGACGCTTTGCGGGTCGCGGCTGCGGGACAGCCCGCGGGACCACGGAATGATGCAGAAGGTGCAGAAGTTGTTGCAGCCTTCCTGAATCTTCAGAAATGCGCGGGTCCGCTCCGCGAAATCCGGCACATCCAGCTCCTCGAACGCGCGCGTCTTCATAATGTTGCGCACGGCGTTAATCGGCTGGCGCTCTGCTTGAAGCTGGGCGATGTAATCCATCAGCTTCTCCCGATCCTGCGTGCCGATGACGAGATCGACGCCCGGAATGTCGAGAATCTCCGCCGGGGAGGTCTGCGCATAGCAGCCGGTCACCGCAATGATGGCGTCCGGATTGCGGCGGACGGCCCGCCGGATAATCTGGCGGCTCTTCTTGTCGCCGGTATTCGTAACGGTGCATGTATTGATCAAATAGACGTCAGCCGTCTCTTCAAAGTCGACTTGCTCATAACCTTCTTGCTTGAACAGCTGCCAAATGGCTTCCGTATCATAGAAGTTCACCTTGCAGCCCAACGTATAAAACGCTACCGATGGCATTGTTCAACTTCCTCCCATTTCTCCGAATTGATACATGATGCAGGCACAGGCCGCCAGGCCCGCCGTCTCCGTCCGCAAAATGCGGCGCCCGAGACTGACGCAGACCGCGCCGGCCGCCGTGGCCGCTTCCACCTCGCGCAGCGAAAACCCGCCCTCCGGTCCGATTACGACCAGAATGCGGGCTGCCTCCCGGCCTTGCCGGGCTTCGCGGAAAGGCTCCAGCACGTCGCGGAGCCGCGTTCCCTGCTCGTCCTCATAGCAGATCAGCACGAGATCATAGTCCGCGAACTGCCCGGTCAGCTTCGCCCAGGCCGCAGGCGCCGCAATGGCGGGAACGCGATTGCGATGCGACTGCTCGGCCGCTTCCTTCGCAATCTTCGCCCAGCGCTCCAGCCGCTTGGCTTCCTTCTTCGCGTCATACTGCACGACCGTGCGTTCCGACAGGAACGGAAGGAATCCCGCCGCTCCCAGCTCCGTGCATTTCTGTATAATCAGTTCCATCTTGTCGCCCTTCGGCAGGCTCTGGGCGATAGTCACCTCGACTGCGGCTTCCCGATCGGCAGCGACCGGCTCCTCCAGCCGGGCGATGGCCGTCTCGCCGTCGCCGCTCTCGAACACGGCCACGGCCTCGCGGCCGGCGCCGTCGCTCACCAGGAAAGTGAAGCCCGGCTTGGCCCGCATCACCTTGACGATATGATGCGCGTCCGCGCCGGTAATCCGTATGTGCTGATCCCCGAACGCTTCGGGGCTGACAAAGTATTTTTGCATCGTAATCAACATTCCTCATCATACACGTTTTGCGCGCAATGCGCTAGATTTGCAGCGATATTTCCAGAAAGTCCACGCCATGCATCCGCCTGCCGGAACGGTATTCTACATGCCGACCAGATAAGCGGCGGTCCGCGAAAAATTAAAGACGATCGGCTCTATTAAATTGAAGAGCGGCGTAAGCGTCATGTTCCGCAGCGGGGGAATGAATACAAGCATGAAGAAAATAAGAATCGACCATTGCTCGAACTGCTGCAATCGCCGACGCAGGCTGCGCGGCGCCAGATCCTCGACAATGCGGTAGCCGTCCAGCGGCGGCAGCGGAATGAGATTGAACAGGAACAGCAGCACGTTATAAGTGATGAAATAATTCAGAAAGTAATAGACGGCCAGATGGACGCGATCCGGAGAACCCAACTGCACGAAGCCGAACTTGAGGCCGAGATGAATCACGATAGTCCCGATAAAGGCCAACAGCAGGTTGCTGATCGGTCCGGCGGCCGACACGACGATGCCCATCAGCCGCGGATGCTTGAAGTTATCCCGGTTCACCGGCACCGGCTTCGCCCAGCCGAAGCCGGCGATAACGAAGAACAGCATGCCGAGGAAGTCCACATGTTTCGCCGGATTCAGACTGACGCGGCCGAGCATCTTCGCTGTCGGATCCCCGAATTTCCAGGCAAAATAGGCATGCGCGAATTCATGGACCGTAAAGGCGATCAGCAGCACCGATACGAGAAACGGCAGCATCTCCAGCTTGACGGCGAACAAATTATTCAAAAAATCCATATCTTCCCTCGCTTTCTTCTATTACATGGCATCTCTCTTACATTGGTTTTTTGGCGACGAAAGCAACCCAGTCCTCCTCGCGATGCTTCCCGCCGATGAGGAAGCCGTGTCGGATCAGCTCCCGCTCGACCGCCTCTTCTTTGTTCTTGTAAATCCCCGAGGCAATGTAGATTCCGCCAGGCTGCAGCGCCGCGAACACATCTTCCACGAACAGCAGAATCACCTCGGCCAAAATGTTGGCGACCACGATCTGGACAGGAAGCGTTACGCCAAGCGCCGGGGCTTCTTCCGTTCCGCTCGCCTTCAGCATGTGAAGGAGATCGCCTTCCCGGACGGTAACCGCGTCACCGAGCCCGTTCATCGCCGCATTTTCCCGGGCGCTCTTCACCGCTACCGGATCCAGGTCGATGGCGAGGACATGCCGGGCGCCGAGCTTGCACGCCCCGATCGCCAGAATGCCGGAGCCGGTTCCGACATCGATTATGTCTTCTCCGCCCTGAATGACGCCTTCCAGCGCCTGGAGGCAGAGCGACGTCGTCGGATGGGTTCCGGTGCCGAAGGCCATGCCGGGATCGAGCTCGATGACCATCTCCTCCGCCGTCGGCGTGTAAGGCTCCCAGGACGGCTTGATCGTCAGCTTGCCCGTAATGCGCGCGGGCTTGAAATATTGCTTCCAGGCATCCGCCCAATCGTCTTCATGAACCGGGCGCCAGGACATGGACGCCTCGCCCGGGTCGATTCCGTACGTGCGGAGCTCCCGAATGCGTCCGGCCACCTCCTCCCCGATCGCCGCCAGATCCGTTCCTTCCGCGAAGTAGCCTTGAATCTTCGCCTCGCCTTCGGGAATATCGTTCAGCGGAGCGATATACAGCTCGCCATAGGTCGTGTCGCGCTCCTTGTTCAGCGTCCCGGATTCCTCGATCGAGACGCCTCCCGCTCCCGCCTCATGCAGGAAATTCGAGATCATCTCGACCGCTTCTTCCTTAGTATGTATCGTTAATTCATGCCAGCGCACGATGGTATTCCCCCTATGAATAAGATCGGTGCCGACAAGTTTGACGGTGTTCCCCCGTACGTTATGATAACCGTCCGCACATTCTATTTATTGTACACAAAAATAAAACTCCACACAACGAGCGGTCTTACCCGCCCGTCGCAGGAGTCTGTTCCTCTACAAGAGCATGCCCTCGTAATCGCGCATCACGGCATACGCCTGATCAAGCACGGCATGGTTCACATCGGCGGAGACGATATATCCGTCTTCCCGGGGAACGACTTGAATGGCATGCGCCCGCAGCGCGTTCAGCTTGCGCCCGCAAGCGTCGGCCTTCGATTCGTCCCTGAACTTCGCTTCGATGTGTCTCATGGACGTTCCGCCCGTTCATCCGCTTGTCTGGCCCGCTCCAGCGCCTCCAGATCGTCGGCGTCCGCCTGCTCGATCGAGAATTCGACGTCTTCGTTCTTGCCCGCCGCCGCATTCGTCTTGCCGACGACGAGATCCGGCTGCTCCTCGAAAGCGTTGAGATGGTTCTTCCGGCGGCTGTCCCGGTAATTGGTCATTGCCCTTCCTCCTTTGCCTCATCATGTCATAGAGGGTCATCTATAACATGAGTCGGAAGCGGGGACTTTATACGATGGGCTCAGCTCCCTCGCCCGAATTACCGCCGCGCTCCCCCGGCGGCGTACTGCTTCCAGAGCGTCTGGCTGGAGGTCGTGACGGCCACGGCGCCGGCTTCAAGCGCCCTGTTCACATCATCTTCGGTCCGGATGAAGCCGCCGGCGAGAAGCGGAATGTCGCGTCCGGTCTTCAACTGCTTCAGATAAGGCAGCATCGGGCTCGGGAGCACCTCGATATAATCGGGATTCGTCTTTTCCAGCAAAGCGCCGCTCTTCTCGAACGAGCTGTTGTCGATCAGGAAAATGCGCTGAATGGCAACGACGCCCTTCTGCTTCGCGCGGATAATGACGCTCGCCTTCGTCGACAGCAGCCCGTACGGCGTAAATTCCTGGCACAGATATTCCGCCGCATAGCTGTCGTTCTGCAGCCCCTGAATCAGATCCACGTGCAGCAGCAGCTTCTTGTTATGCGGACGAACCATCTGAAAAATTGGCTTCAGCTGCGCAATATGGACATCCAGCAGCACAATGTATTCGAACGGACTGACCAGCAGCTTTTCCATATCCTTCATCTGCCTTACGGCCGGCAGGATGGCCTGGTTTGCGAAATGCATCGCTCGCTCTCCCTTCGGTCTGTAGCTCGGTTTTTCTCTGACGCCATTTTATTGCTCCTTCTACCGCTATCGTAATGCTCCGCCGCCGGCCCGTCAACATCGTCTCCGTTCCGTCAAGCGCAAGCGTCACAACGCACCCCCATAATTTGTATTGATTTTTAATATTGTGTGAATTATACTGGGATGCAAGTTAATATTCCGGTTTCGGGAAACGGAGAAGACCACGCTTGTTCCAATTGGCTTCCGGCCATTTGGTCGTTCTGTGGTCTTCTTTTTTTCTGACCGTTGCGCTGGTAAAGAAAGGGGAATCGTCAAATGGATCCATCCGCAACAACCCTCCGCAAGAAAGATTCGCCGCTGCGCCTCCTTGCGGCGGCCCTGCTCTATTTAAGTCCGATGCTCATCATTTTATCGGCCTTTACGTTCTATCCAATGTTGAAAACGCTTTATTACAGCTTCTTCTCCACGAACGCGCGCGGCGTTCCGGTCATGTTCGTCGGCTTCGATAATTATGCCGGCCTGTTCCAATCCGACAGCTTCCTGACCAGCATGGCCGGCACGTTCCTGTTCGTGCTGTACACGGTGCCGCTGGGCGTCGCCTTCGCGTTCTTCCTGGCCGTCATCTCCAGCGAGAAGCTGCGGGGAATCGAATTTTTCCGCGTGATCTTCTCGTCTACGGTCGGCGTGTCGGTCGCCGCGGGATCGATGATCTTCCTGTTCCTGTTCCACCCCAGCATCGGGTTCCTGAATCATATGCTTGGTTGGGCAGGCCTGCCGCCGATCCATTGGCTGACCGATCCGAAGTGGGCGCTGATCTCCATTGCGGCGACGAGCATTTGGATGGGCGTCGGCTTCAATTACATTATCCTGCTCGGCGGCCTGCAGAGCATACCCGAGGACATTTACGAGAGCGCCCGCATTGACGGCGCCGGGTACTGGTCCCGCTTGTTCCGCATTACGCTGCCGATGGTCTCGCCGACCTTGTTTTTTGTCATCATCGTGACCGTCATCCATTCCTTTCAATCGTTCGGCCAGATCGATATCCTCACCAAGGGCGGACCTGCAGAATCAACGAACCTCATTGTATATTCCATCTATCAGAACGCCTTTATTCACTACAAATTCGGCATCGCGAGCGCGCAAGCGATTATTCTGTTCCTGATCGTGCTGCTGGCGACGCTGATTCAGTTCAAAGTCGGCGAAAAGAAGGTGCATTATCAATGAGAATGGCTTTGTACCAGAAATGGGTGTTCTATATATTGCTGCTGGCCGCGGCCGGCCTCATGTTCTTCCCGATCATCTATGCTCTCCTGGCCAGCCTGATGACGACCGAGGAGATTATGACCGGCAAGCTGTTCCCGGCCAGCTTCGTATTCGACAATTTCACGCTGGCGCTCAAGAGCGTGCCGCTGCTGAAGTTCATGCTGAACAGCCTGATTGTCTCGCTCACCGTCATGATCGGCCAGCTCATCGTATGCAGCCTCGCCGCCTACGCCATCGTCTTTATTCCGTTCAAAGGGCGCAACTTCGTGTTCTTCCTGTTGATATCGACGATGATGATCCCGTGGGAAGCGACGATGATTCCGAACTATTTGACCATCGTCGGGCTGAATTGGGTCAATACGTACCAGGGATTGTCGATGCCGTTCTTCGCGCTCGCTTTCGGCGTCTTTCTGCTTCGCCAGCATTTCCTGACGCTGCCGCATGAGCTGCATGAATCGGCTCAATTGGAAGGCTGCGGCCGGCTGCGCTACCTGGTGTCGTTCGTCGTCCCGCTCTCTCTGCCGATGCTGAGCGCGCTCGGCGTATACGGGTTCTTGACGACCTGGAATATGTATTTATGGCCGCTGCTGACGACAACCAACAATTCGGTCCGTACCGTGCAGATCGGCTTGAAGATGATGCAGGCCCAGGAGACGAACACGAATTGGCCCGTCGTCATGGCCGGGGTCGTCATCGTGCTCGTGCCAACCTTGCTTTTCTTGTTCCTCAGTCTCAAGCAGCTCAAGCGCGGCTTGATGTCCGGGGCATTAAAAGGATAAATGAATCACCATGAGTTGCCGGCATAAATTACATTCGCGAGGGGGATATGCAAGTGAAAAAAGCAGGCATACTGATGCTGCTGCTGGCGGTGCTGTCGCTGTCCGCTATCGGCTGCACGAATTCGTCCGGCTCGGAGGCGAGAACATCGGATGACGGACGAATCAAGGTCACCTTCTGGCATGCCATGAGCGGCAATGCCGGGGAACTGATCGCCAAGATGGCGGACGACTACAACGCATCGCAGGACAAATACTTCGTCGATGCGATATTCCAGGGCTCGTACGAGGAATCGTTGACGAAGCTGAAGGCGGTGGGGGGCACGTCCGAAGCGCCGACGCTGATGCAGGTGCAGGAGATCGGAACGAAGTATATGGTCAACAGCGGTTATATCCAGCCGGTTCAGGACCTGATTGACCAAGACAAATTCGACTTGTCTCAATGGGAGGAGAATATCCTCAGCTATTATCAAATCGACGGGAAGCTCTACTCGCTGCCATTCAACACTTCGAACGCTATCTTAATCTACAACAAGGACAAATTCAAAGCGGCCGGACTCGACCCGGAATCGCCGCCGAAGACGTTCGGGGAAGTTCGGGACATGGCCCGGAAGCTGACTGATAACGGGAAAAATGAAAAAGGGTTCGCGCTGCTCGTCTACGGCTGGTTCATCGAGCAGTTGCTTGCCAATCAAGGAGCCGACTTCGTGGACAACGGCAACGGGCGGGACAGCCTGGCAACCAAGTCGCTGCTCAATTCCCCGGAAAGCCTCGGCATCTTCCAATGGCTCGATGAGATGAACAAGGACGGCACGCTCGGCAACTACGGGCGGCAGTGGGATGACATCCGGGCGGCCTTCAGCGCCGGGAAGGTCGCCATGTACATGGACTCGACCGCGGGCATTGCCGGCGTCATGCAGGCTTCGCCCTTCGAAGTCGGCACAGGATTCCTGCCGACGCCGGACGGGAAGGAGGCCAATGGCGTTATCGTGGGCGGCGCCTCGCTCTGGCTGATGAACAGCGTCGCCGAAGAAGAGAAGGAAGCGGCCTGGGATTTCATGAAATATGTAACGACCCCGGCCGTTCAGGCCGAATGGGCGGCGGGCACCGGCTACTTCCCGATTACGAAGGCCGCGCATGAGGAGCCGATCCTGAAGGAGAAGTACGGGCAGGCCCCGCAATTCCTGACCACCGTGAAGCAGCTTCAGAATACAAAGGCCGGCTCGGCTACCCGCGGCGCGTTGATCTCCGTCTTCCCGGAGACGCGCAACGAAGTCGCGACGGCGATCGAGAAGCTCTACCAGGGAGACGCTCCGCAGAAGGTCGCCGATGAATTGACCGCGAAAATCGATAAGCTCATCGAAGAGGACAACAAGGTGAACGCGCCGAAATAAGCAGGAACGCGGCGGGCAAGGAGGCACCGGGAATTTCGCTTCCCTGTCCGCCTCACTATGAAGCGGGAGGTTGAGGAGCATGTTTATATTTGCCCACCGGGGCGCATCGGGGTACGCCCCGGAAAATACGATGGCCGCTTTCCGGGCGGCGCTCGATCGCGGCTGCGCCGGCATCGAGCTTGATATTCAACAGACGAAGGACGGACGGCTCGTCATCATCCATGACGAAAATGTCGCGCGCACGACATCAGGCCAAGGCTACATCGCGGACCTGACTTGGGAGGAGCTGAGCGTGCTTGACGCGGGAAGCTGGTTCCGCACGGACTTCAACGAGGAACGGATCCCGCTGCTGGATGACTATCTCGATCTGGTGCAGGATCAGGATCTCATGACCAACATCGAGATTAAGAACATCCCTTTCTTCTATGACGGAATCGAACAAAAGCTTCTTGACGCCGTAAAGAAACGCGGCCTGCTGGAACGAATTATCGTCTCCTCCTTCGACCATCAGGCGCTGGAAAGGATATCCAACCTGGAGCCCGGCGTGAAGCTCGGCGTGCTCATGGCCGATCGCCTCTGCCGTCCGGGGCAATATATCCAGTCCCTTCCCTTCCCGGTCTACAGCGTGCATCCCCATTTCTCGTTCGCGGACGCGGACTTCATCGCGGCATGCCATGGAGCCGGCTGCAAGGTGTACGCCTACACCGTCGATCGGCCGGAGTGGGCCGGGATGCTCCGGCAAGCCGGCATCGACGGCATCTTCTCCAACGTGCCGGATCAGTTGGGATAACCGGCCGGCACCTTGTTCCGCATGACCATGCCCGATCCGGGGTCCCGATCGGGCATGGTCATGCTGCATTTCGCCGCTTTATTCCGGGAACATCTCCGCGTTCGCCGTGCGCGCAAGAGGAATGCGATGCCAAGCTAATCCTTAGTTGATCGAACCATGGGCGCTTCTTTTTCAACCTGAGGATGGTGGTCCGGCATGCGCAGCGGCAGCTTCACGGAGAAGACAGACCCGCTTCCCCGCTCACTGCTCACGGCAATCGTCCCCTGATGGAGCTGAACAATCTTCCGCGCGATGGAGAGCCCCAATCCGCTGCCTCCATGCATCCGGTTGCGGGACGCATCGGCCTTGAAAAATCGCTCGAACAGATGGGGAAGATGCTCCTCCTCGATTCCAATGCCGCTGTCTTCCATCCTCACTTCTACATAGGGCTCATGCACCGTCAGCCCAATGTGGATGAAGCCCTTCTCCGGCGTGAATTTGATGGCATTGTGGAGCAGGTTGACCCACACCTGGCTCAGCATATCCTCATCTGCGGTAATGTGAACCTTATCCAGGCTCAATTCGATGTCCAAAGCTTTGGCCGCCCATTGCGGTTCACTGGCCAATGCAAGATTGCGCAGCTGCTGATCCAGGCGGTACGATTGAGGCTTGATCGGATGATGCTCCGATTCCAAGGACGTCAGCCTCAGCAAATTGTCGCTTAATTTGGATAGTCTGGTTGTCTCCATCTCGATAATCTGGAGGTAATGCCGCCGCTCCTCCTCGCTCAATTCGTCATTTTGCAAGGCATGGGCAAATCCGCGAATCGACGTAAGCGGCGATTGAATCTCATGGGACACATTCGAAATAAATTCCTGCCGCATCTTCTCCATCACACCCAGCTCGCCGGCCATCTTGTTGATGCTCTCGATCAGCATGCCGTATTCGTGTTCAAAATCTTCATTCATCTTGATCGTCACATCGAAATCTCCCTTGGAGATCCGGTTGACGGCGTCGATGATGGAATGATAGTAGAGAAGATGCTTATTGCGCGCAAAAGGGACAAAGATCCCGATTATGGCGCACAGAATCAGGAAACCTACCGTGCCCGTCATGATAAACGCCCCGTATTCCGTCAATTCCCATCCGAACCACCGTAGCAGTGCCGGATTGATGAGATAGGCAATCGACCATGAGGCGTACATGAACAGCAAGATGACGCCCATGCTGGTGACGAACTTAATCGTCTTCCATGTTCTCGTTGCCTTGAACTTGCGGAACCATGCGAGCCGTTTCATTCGAGCACCTCAAGCCGGTAACCGAGCCCGCGTATGGTTTTGATGCGAAATCCGTGCTCGCTGTCGGAGAACCGCTCGCGGAGGCGGTTAATGTGCACATCCAGCGTCCGCTCGTTCCCCTCATAATCATAACCCCATATTGCTTCGATTAACTGCTCTCTGGAGCATGTCCTGCCGGGGACGGCGCCCAGCTTGAAGAGGAGCTCGAATTCCTTCAGCGGCAAGGAAAATGTATCGCTGCCCGAGGTGACTTCGAATGTCTGCCGGTTCACGGCCACGCGGCCGATATGAACAATCCGGGACGCCGCAATCTGATATCTTCTCAGCAGCGCCCTTACGCGCACGACCAATTCCATCGGCTCGAACGGCTTCACCAAGTAATCGTCGGTTCCCAGATTGAAGCCTTTCACCTTCTGCGATGTGTCTCCCTTGGCGGTCAGCATCAGCAGCGGAATATCATGCAGCGCTTTGAGCTCGCGGCATAGCTCCCATCCATCCATATTCGGCATCATAATATCGAGTATCACCAGATCGGCTTTCTCCGTCTCCAGAAGACGGATCGCCTCCACGCCGTCGGAGGCTTCGATCGTCCGGAAGCCCTCCTTTCCCAATAATACGGTGACAAATTCCCGAATATGAGGATCGTCATCTACGACAAGAATGGTTGCCATCTCGCGCAATACCGCCTTTCCCTTTGATAGACTCGTTGCCGAATTTAAGCCCCGTGCTGTTCCTGAATTTTGAGCTGCTGCGCCGCGAACTCCCGGTACATCGAATGGCTCTCCAATAACTGTTCATGCGTGCCGCAGCCTGTCAGCCTGCCTCTGTCGATGAATAAAATCTGATCCGCGTCGACGACAGTGGACAGCCGGTGAGCAATGACCAGCGTCGTCCGCCCCTTCATCAGATTGTTCAGCGCCTTCTGAACGACAATCTCGGACTTGCTGTCCAAGCTCGACGTCGCCTCATCCAGCATCAGAATGCGCGGATTGCGCAGAAGCGCCCGCGCGATAGCAATCCGCTGGCGCTGTCCGCCTGACAGCTTCATGCCGCGCTCGCCCACTTCCGTATCGTATCCGTCGGCCAATTCTTCAATGAAGCCGTCCGCATAAGCCATCGCGGCCGCCCGCTTCAGCTCCTCGTCGGTCACGGCCCGATTCATCCCGTAACAAATATTTTCCCGGATCGTCCCGTCGATCAGCGGGCTCTCCTGCGACACGTATCCAATCAGAGCGCGCCAGGAAAATAGCGAGAACTCATTAATGTCCTCATTCCCCAGCTTGATGACACCGGAGACCGGCAGGTAGAATCGCTCGAAGAGGGAGAACAGCGTCGTCTTGCCGCTCCCGCTGGGCCCGACGATAGCCGTTACCTTCCCCGGATTGATCGTGAAGCTAACATCTTCAAGTATAGGTTCTCCTTCGGCATATGCAAAGTGCACATGCTCTGCATGAATCGGCAAATTCGCCCGCCCGGCCTCTTTCCCCTGCATAGGATCTTCTTCCGGGGCCTGCAATATCGCAATCATATGTTCGGTTGCTCCAATCGCCTTCTGAAGCTGCGTGAAAAACATAGACAACTGGCTCATCGGCATGACAATCTGAATCAGGTATAGAATGAAAGCGACGAGTTCGCCTGCGGTCAGCGCCCCCGACGATACGCGCATGCCGCCATAGCCAATAATGACGACCAGCAGCACCATCAGCACGAACGACATAATGGGCGAAATCAACGCCTGCACGACGCCTTCCTTAATGCCGAAGCGAAGCAGTCGGGCAATGGCTTTGCGACCGTTCTCGTATTCCCTCGCCTCGGCATTGGATGCTTTCACCAATCGTATTTCCGACAGCACTTGACTTAATACGGCCGTGAAGGAAGCCGTTTCATCCTGCAGCCCTTTGGATATGTTGAACATCTGGTTGCCAAGCGGGAACAGCACCAATGCCGCGAGCGGTATCACGAGGAGCATGATGACCGTCATTTGCCAATCCAGATACAGCAAGACAATGAGCGAACCAATGACGGAGATGATGCCGGTGAAGAAGCCGGACAGATGCTCCGTGATGAAGCCCTTTACAATCCCCGTATCATTCGTGATGCGGCTGACCGTCTCGCCGGTCTTGTTCCGGTCATAGTAGGACACCGGGAGCACCAGCATCTTCTTCCACAGCCGGTCCCGCAAGCCGGCCACGACGCGTTGTCCGATAAGATTAAGCATATAGATAGATAAGCCGGCGGCCACCGTCTGAACAACAAACGCGATCGCCAACGCCGCAATCTGCATCGTATCCAGCTGCGACATGGCGAAGTTGTCCACCATCCCCTTGGTGAACATCGGAATGACGAGCGATACGGCCGCCCCGCCGACGCTCATCAGCAAAGCGGCGAATAACATGAGCTTGGATGGCTTTGTCTCATTCATGAGATTCAGAAATTGCCGCCAATTGCCGAGCGAACCTTTCGTCGTCCGATCGATTTCGTTCCTCATAACATCCACTCCTTCTTGGCACATCACCTAAGTTATGGAGTCTATGATAGACGGTGAATGTAAACGGAATGTAAACCGGAGAGGCTTCTCTTGGATGGGACCGCCAGCTGTCCCGGAAGGCATTGGCTCCATGCTCTTTTCCCCGCCGAAAATACGAAAGACCACAACCATCGCATAGGTTTCCTCTATGCGCAGTTGTGGTCCTGACCCGTAGCTCCGGCCGATAGGATAAACGTATATATCGATAAGGAAGGATATAGCTCATGCGATCAAGAGGGGCCGGGGTCTAGTCTCCCCGGAACGCCCGCTTCATCCGATCGAAGAACGTCTCCTCGTGCCCGCCGTTCGTCTGCTCGCCGCCGCTGGCCGCGAACTGCCGGAGCAGCTCCTTCTGTTCGTCATTCAGCTTCGTCGGCGTCACGATGACAACCTTGACATGCTGATCGCCCTGGCCGTGGCCCCGAAGGCGGGGAACGCCTTTGCCGCGCAGCCGGAAGAAGGTCCCCGTCTGCGTGCCGGCAGGAATTTTCAGCTTGACCTTCTCGGTCAGCGTCGGGATTTCAATCTCGTCGCCCAGCGCCGCCTGAGCAAAGGTGAGCGGCACCTCGCAATAGATGTCGTCGCCGTCGCGCTCGAAAAATTCATGCGGCTTCACGCGAATGACAATGTACAAATCGCCGTTCGGACCGCCGCGCAATCCGCTCTCGCCTTCTCCGCTCATGCGCAGTTGAGCTCCATCGTCCACCCCTGCCGGAATGCGCACATGAATCACGCGCTGCTTTTTCACGGTTCCGCTGCCGTGGCAGGTGCCGCATTTCTCGCGGATAATTTTGCCCTTCCCTTGACATACCGTGCAAGTGCGCCGGTTAACCATGCGCCCGAACGCCGTATTTTGCACGACTTCTTGCTGCCCCGTACCGCGGCAGGCCGAGCAGGTATCCGGCTTCGTGCCAGGCTTGGCCCCGGTCCCGAAGCAGGTGTCGCACTGCTCTGTCCGCGGAATCGTAATGTCCGTCTCTTTGCCGAAGACGGCTTCCTTGAATTCAATCTGCATCGTATACTGCAGATCGCTGCCTCGCTGCGGCGCATTCGGATCGCGCGTGCGTCCTCCTCCGCCGAAGAACATGTCGAATATGTCGCCGAATCCGCCGAAATCGCCGGAGAAGCCGCCTCCGCCCATGCCCTGATTCGGATCTACATGCCCGTACTGATCATACATCGCCCGCTTCTGATCGTCCCCAAGCACATCGTACGCTTCCTTGACTTCCTTGAACTTCTCTTCCGCGTCCGCTGCCTTGTTCACGTCAGGGTGATATTGACGCGCAAGCTTCCGGTAGGCTTTCTTGATTTCATCCTCGCTTGCCCCTTTGCTTACGCCGAGCACTTCATAGTAATCTCGCTTTTCCGCCACTCTTCCACCCCCATTGCAACTTGAAAGCCCGGTGTCCCGCGCCCTTCCCGCTCTACCCTGCGGAAAGGGGCGCGCCGCCGGACAGGTGCCGCATGGCGCCGGCGCCATGCCGTTCCGCATTCTTCATTGTAAACAGGCAAAGCCAAAGCCGGGCGAAACCCGGCTTTGACCCTGTCCATCCGCGCTTATTTCTTGTCTTCGTCCACGACTTCGTAATCGGCATCGACTACATTATCTTTTTTGGCCGCGCCGTCATTTGCCTGTTCTTGACCGGCCTGTTGCGCTTGCGCCGCCTGTTCGTACAGCTTCACGGACAGCTGCTGCACGACTTCGGACAGCTTCTCGGTCGCCGCTTTGATTTCGTCGATATTGTCGCTTTCGAGCGCCTTTTTCACATTTTCCTTGGCTTCGTTCGCCTTATCGATCTCGGCTTGGTCAACCTTGTCGCCCAAGTCCTTCAACGTTTTCTCTGTCGTATATACCAATTGGTCGGCATTGTTCTTCACTTCGACCATTTCTTTGCGCTTCTTGTCTTCTTCCGCGTGCAATTCCGCTTCCTTCATCATGCGGTCGATCTCATCGTCGCTCAAGCCGCTGGAGGATGTGATCGTGATGTTTTGCATCTTGCCGGTTCCTTTGTCCTGGGCAGATACTTTGACGATGCCGTTCGCATCGATATCGAACGTAACTTCGATTTGCGGCACGCCGCGCGGCGCCGGCGGGATATCACCCAGCATGAAGCGTCCCAGCGTCTTGTTGTCCGCCGCCATCGAACGCTCCCCTTGCAGAACATGAATCTCGACGCTCGTCTGATTGTCCGCATACGTCGAGAAGATCTGCGACTTGCTCGTCGGGATCGTCGTATTGCGCTCGATCATCTTCGTGAATACGCCGCCTGCCGTCTCGATTCCGAGAGAAAGCGGAGTGACGTCGAGCAGGACGACATCCTTCACGTCGCCGGTCAGCACGCCCGCCTGCACGGCTGCGCCCAGCGCGACGACTTCGTCCGGATTCACGCCTTTATGCGGCTCTTTGCCGGTCAGTTTTTTGATTGCTTCCTGAACGGCCGGAATCCGGGTCGATCCGCCGACGAGGACGACTTTATCGATATCGGACGGAGTCATGCCCGCATCCTGCAGCGCTTGGCGCGTCGGGCCGAGCGTACGCTCCACCAGATGCGCGGACAGCTCCTCGAACTTGGCGCGCGTCAGGTTCAGCTCCAAGTGCTGAGGAACGCCGTCGACGACCGTGATGAACGGCAAGCTGATCGTCGTCGTCAGTACGCCGGACAGCTCTTTTTTCGCTTTTTCCGCCGCATCCTTCAGACGCTGGACTGCCGCTTTATCTTTGCTCAGGTCGATGCCCTGTTCTTTTTTGAATTCCGCTACCAAGTAGTCGATAATCACTTGGTCGAAGTCGTCTCCGCCCAACTGGTTATCGCCGCTCGTCGCTTTCACTTCGAAGAAGCCGTCGCCCAATTCGAGAATCGAGACGTCAAATGTGCCTCCTCCCAAGTCGTAGACGAGAATCGTATGGTCGCCTTCTTTGTCCGCGCCATAAGCAAGCGCAGCCGCGGTCGGCTCGTTCACGATGCGGAGCACTTCCAGGCCCGCGATCTTGCCGGCATCCTTCGTCGCCTGGCGCTGGGAATCGTTGAAGTACGCCGGTACGGTAATAACCGCCTGCGTAACCGTCTGGCCCAGATAAGCCTCTGCGTCGGATTTGAGCTTCTGCAAAATCATGGCGGAAATTTCTTGCGGCGTATACGATTTGTCGTCGATCGTCGTCTTGTGCGCCGAGCCCATATGACGCTTAATCGAGCTGATCGTGCGATCCGGGTTCGTGATCGCCTGGCGCTTCGCCGTCTCGCCGACGATGCGCTCCCCGTCTTTTTTGAAGCCGACAACCGAAGGGGTTGTGCGGGCGCCTTCCGGATTCGGGATGACGACGGCTTCGCCGCCCTCCATTACCGCAACACAAGAGTTGGTCGTTCCCAAGTCAATACCGATAACTTTACTCATTGCAAATGTAACCTCCTCAACTGGCTCTCAATCTATTTCATATTAACCAAGCGGATAGCATGTGAACGCCATCTCTTAGCCGCTTACCTTGACCATCGCCGGGCGAAGCACCCGATCCTTGAGCATATAGCCCTTCTGGACTTCTTCCACGACAATGCCTTCCTCATGCTCTTCCGACTCCACCTGCATAATCGCCTGATGGAATTCCGGGTTGAACGGCTCGCCCACGGCGTTCATCGCCTTCACGCCTTCCTGCTCCAGCACCTGCATGAATTGGCGGAAGATCATGTCCACGCCTTTGACGAACGATTGCTCTTCGCTGCCCGTCTGGGCTGCGGCCAAGGCGCGCTCGAAGTTGTCGAGCACCGGCAGCAGCTGGGTCACCAGCTTGGACGATGCGTACTGAGCCAGTTCTTCCTTCTCCTTCATCGTGCGGCGGCGGAAATTATCGAAATCCGCCTGGGCACGCAGCAGCCGCTGCTGAAGCTCCTCCGCTTGCGCTCGGGCCTCCTTCAGCTCTGCAGGCTCTTCCTGCGCTTCCTCCGCTGCCTTGCCTTCTGCTTCGGATGTCGCCTCGCCCTCCTGCATATGTTCAACGTCGGCCGCTTCCACAGCCTCCGAGTCCATCTGTTCATTCCTGTCCATCTTCTCTTCTTGTTCCGGGTTCAATCCTTGCACCTCCCTTATGTAGTCAATCCTTCTATTATCCTGCTCCGGGAAGCCGGAGCCTTACGCTTCCGGCTTCATCTTAATGACCGTGTGAATCCGCAGCACGGCGGCGGCCACTTCGCCTGCCGCCCGGAGCGCATGAAGCTTCACGGCGGCCGGGTCGACGATGCCGGCCTCGACATAGTCCAGCAGCGCTCCGCTGTCACAGTCAATGCCGATGGCATCGGACGCCGACGCCGTCTGCGCCGCCCGCGCTTCCTCCAGCTTCTCCAGCGGATTGAAGCCGGCGTTCAGCACAATCTGGGCCATTGGCTTGCGCAGCGCCTGCGCCACCGCGGCTACGCCGAACGCTTCCATGCCGCGGACGGTCTCCCGGTAGCGCTCCAGCATGTAAGAGAGCGCCAGCTCGGTCGTGCCGCCGCCCGGCAGGACGCCGCTCTGGATCGCGGCTTGCAGCGCCGCGGCGGCATCCTGGGCGATGCGCGCCCGCTCGCCCACGACCTCGCGCGTGCTCGCTCCCACGATGAGCGTCACCTGCGTGGAGCGCATGCCCGCCTGCTCCGGCGAACCGGGCGATCCCGCAGAGCTGGGCGCCGTCTGCGGGGCGTACAGCCGCACGCGCTCCAGGCGCTCATCGTAGCGCACGCAGGCGGTGCGGCCGAGCAGCGGCTCCAGCACCGCCGCATCCTTGGCCAGGGCGGCGCGCTTCAACGGTTTCCCGCCCGTAAGGCGGCAGACCCGCATGATATCTTCGCGGCTGACCCGCTGCACGACCATCATATCATGGTCGAGACAAAATTGCTCCGCTTCCGGATGAAGCCCCCGCTCCAGCACGAGGAAGCCGACCCCCAGCTCATGAAGACGCTGAAGCCGCTCCATGAATGCCGAGCGGTGAGCCATATACTGCTGGAAGCCGGCTTCGGTCGTCAGCAGCTGTTCGTCGAGCGTGTCCGGTTCGAGCGCATCCTGAAGGATGAGGACACGGCAGGCTGTGCGTTCCGGCAGCCAATCCCGCTGCAGCGGCTTCTGCTTCAGGAGCACGCCGTGGAACCATTCATTGCTCGCCTTCTCATGCGCGACTATCTGCTCGGCGAGCCGATAGGCCGGATTCTGAAGCTGATCCCAGCCCACCGCCTGTCCCGCTTCCAGGACGAGGCGGACGATGTCGCTCTGCTCGCGGCCCGCGATATGTACCGCCCGGTGCAGCTTCGGGTCGTCCCAGCCGCCCAGCCGAAGCGCGCGTTCCGCCAGCCGGTCGGCCGCGACGCGGATGCCTTCAAGCATCCCGGTCACGACCTTCGCCGCGGGGACGCCTCTCGTCACCTGGGCGACGCCTTCCTGCACCAGCGCGCCGGCCAATACCGTCGCCGTCGTCGTGCCGTCACCAACCTCGCTCTGCTGGGCGCGCGCCACCTGGATGAGCAGCCGGGCTGCCGGATGGCTCACATCCATTTTCTCCAAAATGGTGACGCCGTCATTGGTAATGACAACGTCGCCATTCGCGCCGACCAGCATGACGTCCAGCCCCTTCGGGCCAAGCGTGCCCTCGACAGCCGCGGCGAGCGCCCGGACGGCATGGGCATTATTCAGGAGCGTCGCATAGCGCTCGTCGGTCTCCTGTACTTGTCCTTGTCCTTGAGTCACAAGCCGCCCCCTCCCGATTATTTATACCATTGTTGCATGAATACCGCCATTTGGCCGGACAGGTGGTTCAACAGCGTAATGACCTTCGCATACTCCATCCGCGTCGGCCCCAGGATGCCCACCGTACCCAGCGTCTGTCCATCGACCGAATAGGTTGCGGTAATCATGCTGCAGTTCGTAATGGCGGCATGCGCGTTCTCTTGGCCGATGCGGACTTGGATGCCGGAAGGGGCGGAGCCCACGACCTTGATCAAGGCCGGCGTCTCCTCGAGCAGCTCCCAGATCGTCTTGATCTTGTCGACATCCTGGAATTCCGGCTGAGCCAGCATGTTGGTCGCCCCGCTCAAGTAGACTTGCCGATGGTCGCTATTGTCGGCCAGGATGCCTTCCACGAGCGCCATCAGTTCCTGGACATGCGACACATATTGGCTTATCTCCTGCCCAATCTCGGTATACAGCCGCGAGCGCAGCTTATATAGAGGAACGCCGACAAGCTTCGCGTTCAGCAGGTTGACCACCGTCTCCAGTTCGGAGGCGGAGACGCCCTCGGGGAGCGTGACCGTCTTGTTCTCGACATGGCCTGTACTTGTCACGACAATCGCGACCGCCGTATTCTCGTTCAGCGGCAGAAGCTGAAAATGACGAAGCGAGGCGTCGAAAACTTCCGGCCCCAGCGCGATTGACGTATAATTGGTCAATTGAGACAAAATCGATGCCGTATGCTGCACAATCTCTTCCATTGCTGTTATCTTCTCCGCGAAGGCGGATTTCAACCGAATGATGTCTTCGCCGGAGAGACGATCAAGGCGAACGAGATGATCGACATAATAACGGTACCCTTTATGAGATGGAATGCGCCCTGCTGACGTATGCGGCTGCTCCAGATAACCGAGCTCTTCCAGATCGGCCATCTCGTTGCGAATCGTCGCCGGGCTGAAATTCACGTCGCCCCGCTTCGAAATGCTGCGAGATCCGACAGGCTCCGCAGAACGGATATAATCATCAATGATGGCATTCAAAATCATACGCTGGCGTTCCGTCAACATGCGCATCCCTCCTTAGATGTAGTAGGATATCCGTTAGCACTCATCATCGTCGAGTGCTAACCGTCACTACAAAAATACCAAACGGACAAGATGATTGTCAAGTCAGTTCGGTACTTTGGGCGTGCATTGATCTTTGTTCAATTGCAAGGCTTGCCGCTCGGAATGCTGTTCACATCCGCCATTTCAATTCAACATTTTCAGAACCGCTATTTCATCGCAGCAGTGCCGCTTTTTGCAGTGGACGCAGTCGGTCCATACCTTTTCCGGGAAAATCTCCTTCTCCACGATCTCGAATCCGTTCTTCTGAAAAAAACGAGCTTCATACGTCAAGGCCATCACCTTCGGTATCGCACGGGCCTCCGCTTCTTCCAGGAGCTTGTCAACCAGGAGCGACCCAATGCCCCGGCCCTTGCATTCCGGCACGATGCCCAGCGAGCGAATCTCCACCAGATCGCTCCCGAGCTGGCACAGCGAGCCGCAGCCGACCAGGCGCTCATCGAGCTCAGCCACCACGAAGTGCTCCAATTGCGCCTCCAGCACCTTCCGCGAACGAGGAAGCATGATCCCTTGCTCTGCATAAAAACGAATAAGTTCCGTTAAAGCGTCAATGTCTTCCGGTACAGCTTTTCTTACGATGGGTATCATGTTGAGTCCCTCCGAGTGTGACCTGCCTCACATTGTGTTTTACGTATGAATATACAATATGATGCATAGTTTTTCAAGGGGGATTTTCCCTGCGTCGAAGCCGGCCGCCCGTAACGCCCGCATCCTTTTTAACACGATTTCCGCCGGAGCCGGCCGCCGCCGCGAAGCCTGTTCATGAATACATGACTCTCCATGCCCGGGACATACTAGCCATAAGGCCTCATGTTATGAAAAGGCAGGTGAATCAGAGCAGTATGACAAAAAGAGTATTATTCATTACCGTCTTTTTCGCGGTCATCGGCTCCATGTTCGTTATTCCGCAAATGATCGACCCTTCAATGGGGGACATTGTGTTCACCTTCGCAGGCGTGCTTATCGGCTCGCTGTTCATGGGCTTGGCCGTTGCTCTCTTCATGCGATTGCTGCTGAAGCGCTAGCCCCGGCTTCCGGCGATAAAATAGAGCAAAACCGCCGCAACCTGATTCGATCAAGCTGCGGCGGTCACGGTCTGCTGCGGACATATGCCTCTCGTTATCGCTCCGTTCCTTGCACAAGCGCGCCGACAAAGGCGGCGAACACATCATTGCCGAACAACAGGCCCTGCTCTGTCAGCCGGTAGCCCGCTTCCGTCGGCTCCAGCAGCCCCTCCTTCAGCAGCCGCTTAATCGGCTGAGCGAACACTTTGTCGAGCAGCGCGCCGTTGAATTGCTCCGCGAAGCGCTCGCTGCTTACTCCTTCCAGCATCCGGAGGCCGACCATCATGAAATCTTCCATCGCTTCCGCTTCCTCGACCCGGAATGAATCAAGGCGGGGCAAGCCTTGCTTGCAGGCGTCGTTATACGGAGTGACGCCCTTGATGTTCAGATGCCGCTGCCGCCCGACATAGCCGTGCGCGCCGGCGCCGAGGCCATAGTAGTCCTCATTGCGCCAATAGGTCGTGTTATGCCGGCTCGCGTAGCCCGGCCGCGCGAAGTTGCTGATCTCGTACTGATCGTAGCCGGCCGCCTTCATCCGATCCATGATGAGCATATACATGTCGAGCTCTTCCTCTTCGCTCGGAAGCGGCAGCTCGTTGCGGTGGTACATCGCATGGAACAGCGTGTTCTCTTCCACCTTCAGACTGTAAATGGACAGATGCGGAAGGTCGAGCTCCAACGCTTTCCCGACGCTATGCTCTACCATCTCTACCGTCTGGTTCGGGAGGCCGAACATCAGGTCGATGGACATATTGGCGAATCCGGCCCGCTTCGCGTTGTCAATGCTCCGGTAGACGTCGTCCGTATTATGAATGCGGCCGATGCCGGTCAACAGATCATTGTTGAAGGATTGGACCCCGAAGCTCAGCCGGTTCACGCCGCCCTCCCGCATGACCTGCAGCTTGTCCGGATCGGTCGTGCCGGGGTTCGCTTCCATCGTGAACTCGATATCGGGGCTCCACTGCGGGAAGGCGCGCCGAACCGAGGCCAGAAAATACTCCATCTGCTCCGGCGTCAAGACGGTCGGCGTTCCTCCGCCGACGAATATCGAATCAATCATCCCTGGGGGATGCTGCTGAACGGTATGCTCCATTTCTTGCTCCAGCGCCCGCAGGTAGTCCATTACCGGCTGCCCCTTCAGCACATAGGAATTAAAGTCGCAATAATGGCATTTATTCGTGCAGAACGGGATGTGGATATAGACCGCGCGCGGAGCGCGGCCTTCAGCCGAAGGATGGGCTCCTTCGCTTCGTTCGTTCCGTGTCATGCATATTCCCTCCCATTTCCTGCTTCTATCTGAAGTGTCTTCTAGCTTGCTGACTATAAAGTGAGTGTTCAAAAAGGCCGGGGTTCAGCATCGAGAAGGTTGCAAGAACTCGAAGCCTATGCTTCCGTTGCGAGCTTGGCTTCGCAAAACTTGCAAGGAACCGCGCAATGCAGCAAGACTGCATGAACTAAAATGTTTCCGACAGGCGGCATTCTTCGGAAGCCTAAGCTATTCAAGAGTGAATGCAAGTTTCGAAGCCGAGTCGCTTCCTCAGCGCCTCATGATGGACTTTTTGAACAACTTCTAAAAAAGAGGGAGCATCCGCCCCCTCCCCGCTACTTATTATCATCAATTTTAAGCACGGCCATGAACGCTTCCTGAGGCACTTCCACGCTGCCTACCTGCTTCATGCGCTTCTTGCCTTCCTTCTGCTTCTCCAGCAGCTTCCGCTTCCGGGAGATGTCTCCCCCGTAACATTTGGCCAAGACGTTCTTGCGCATCGCCTTGACTGTCTCGCGGGCGATAATCTTCGTTCCGATCGCAGCCTGCACCGGCACTTCGAACATCTGGCGCGGAATCAGCTCGCGCAGCTTCTCGCACAGCAGCTTGCCCCGATGGTACGCCCGATCCTTGTGCACGATGACCGACAAGGCGTCGACCTGCTCGTTGTTGAGCAGAATGTCCATCTTGACGAGATTCGATTTGCGGTAGCCCGACAGCTCATAGTCGAACGAAGCATAGCCGCGCGTGCTGGACTTCAGTTGATCGAAGAAATCGTATACGATCTCGGACAGCGGAATCTGGTACGTAATCGTAACCCGCGTCGTGTCGAGATATTGCATATCTACGAATTCGCCGCGCTTGCCTTGGCACAGCTCCATTATCGCGCCGACGAAATCGTTCGGCACGATAATCGTCGCCTTGACGTACGGCTCCTCTACATAGTCGAGCTTGCTCTGATCCGGGTAGTTCGACGGGTTGTCGATCGTCAACGTTTCTCCGCTCGTCAGCGTCACATGATAAATTACGCTTGGCGCCGTCGTGATGAGCGGAATATTGAATTCGCGCTCGATCCGCTCCTGAATAATCTCCATGTGGAGCAAACCGAGGAAGCCGCAGCGGAAGCCGAAGCCGAGAGCCGATGAGGTCTCCGGCTCGAAGGAGAGCGAAGCGTCATTCAACTGCAGCTTCTCCAGCGCTTCCCGCAGATCATTATAGTCCGACGTCTCAATCGGATACAGCCCGCAGAATACCATCGGATTGATGCGGCGGTAGCCCGGAAGCGGCTCCGCGGTCGGGCGCTTCGCATCGGTGATCGTATCCCCGACGCGGGTGTCGCCCACGTTCTTGATGCCGGCCACGACGAAGCCGACATCGCCCACGTTCAGCTCGTCGATGATGGTCATGCGCGGCTTGAACGCGCCGACCTCGATCACTTCGAACGTCTTGTTCGTTGCCATCATCTTAATCTTGCTGCCCGCGCGGATGGAGCCGTTGACGACCCGGACATACACGATGACGCCCTTGTACGGATCATAATGGGAATCGAAGATGAGCGCCTTCAGCGGCTCCTCCGGATCTCCGGCCGGCGGCGGGACCTCCTTCACAATCTGCTCGAGGATCTCGCGGATGCCGATGCCTGCCTTGGCGGAGGCCAGCACCGCATTCGAGCAGTCGAGGCCGATCACGTCTTCGATCTCCTGCTTGACCCGCTCCGGTTCGGCGCTAGGCAGATCGATCTTGTTGATGACCGGGAGAATCTCCAGGTTGTTGTCGAGCGCGAGATACACATTCGCCAGCGTCTGCGCTTCAATGCCCTGCGCCGCATCGACGACGAGGAGCGCGCCTTCGCAGGCCGCCAGGCTCCGCGACACCTCATACGTGAAGTCCACGTGGCCCGGAGTATCGATCAGGTTCAGAATGTATTCTTCTCCATCATCCGCCTTGTAGGTCAGGCGGACCGCCTGGAGCTTGATCGTAATTCCCCGTTCCCGCTCCAGATCCATATTGTCAAGGACCTGCGACTGCATTTCCCGGGCGGCCAGCGCTCCCGTATATTCAAGAATCCGGTCAGCAAGGGTTGATTTGCCGTGGTCAATATGCGCAATAATACAAAAATTCCGAATCTTCTTTTGTCGTGACAGCAATTCCGTCATTCGTATTCCATACCCCCACCACTAAGCCAAGTTTCAATTCATTCATTATAACGGATTGAGGGGGCAACAGCAATAAAAAGGCGATTATGGGCCCGCAGCGTCGAAAAACGGCCGCTTCCGGACCCGGATTCGTCAGAATAATCCGTCGAACAAGCCGACGACGGCGCGGATGCCCGCTTGCGATAACGTCTGCAGCAAGCCTGCCGTCTGATCGGCCAGCTTGTTGACCGCCGCATCCTCAACAGGCGGAAGAACCGGCGACGGCTGCGGAGCGGCTTCCGGCGGCCACTCCTGCGGCGGATTGTCCGGAACCGCTGCTTCCCGGCCCTGCACGGGCTCCGGTTCGGCCGGACGGCTCGCAAGCGGCTCTTGAACGGGCCGCTCGGGCCAGGCCGAATCGGCAGGAACGGAGCTCCGGTTCGCATCGGCCGGTCCGTATATCCGCTCGATGCTGACGGAGGTCACCTCCATTCCGATGAAGACGCCGACAACCAACAGAACCATCATGCCTGCTACCTGCTTCGCAAAGCGGGACATAGCGATAGCCTCCTTATCTCATTTTTCCATCGGTCCATTCGTTGAAGCCGTTGCATCAGCCATGGGCCGCCGGCGGAACGTTCTTCCGGCTGGCGGTATTCCGTTCGGGCGCCTGGCCCTTCTGTTCCTCCTGCCCCGGCTTCATACCTTCTTCGCGTTCGTCTTCTCGCGGACGATCTCGGCAATCAGATCCGCCAACACCTCCGCGGTCCGATAATTTTCCTCCAGCGTATTGTCGATGCCCCCGATCTCCATAATTACGCTGTTCGGCGACAAGGATTGATTGTATTCCCCGTTCCCCTGCGCCGTCGACTTGCCCCAGATTCCTCTTGAGACGCCGGGATACCGCTCCTCCAGCCGGTCATGGATCTCCTTGGCGAACTTCTCGTTCTCCCTCCAGCCGGGATTGGCGCGGCCGATGACAAAATAAACTTGGGCATAAGAGGTTCCGTCTATCTCGACCGTCGAATCTTTGCGGCGCAGCGCGTCCCGGTGAATGTCGAAGAAGAACTGGAGATCCTGATGCTCCGCCATCGCCTGCTTTACCGTTTGCTTCGAGTATTTGTAAGAATAATTCCAGCTATACCCTTTGATCGTAGACGCATAGTCCTGATTGGAATGAACGGCTCCGATCCCTCGCTTCTCCAGTTCCTTCTGCAAATGCTTGCCGACCAGCGTCACGTTGATTTTGGCGTCGTTCGGATTCGCGCTCTCCTTCTTCAATTCCGGGTTCCACGACTCCCGGTTATGAGAATGATAGATAAAGACATAATCTTTCAGCCTGGAGCCCGACCCGCTTCCTCTCGGCTCCGACGGGGCTTCGGGCTTCACTGTCTGAGGCGGAGCCGCTCCCCCGGAATCGTCAACCGGCTCTCCCCCATGCTCCGGGAAGGTTGATTCCGCCGGAGGCGAAGGATAATCAACCGGCCCCTTGGCCGATTGGTTCCCGGTGCCTAACCGGAGCGGAATCGCTTGTTCGCTGTTCAGTCCCGGAACTTCTCCGGCGAGCAGCGATCTCGGATCAAGCGGATTCACATTGGTCGCCATCTGTACGAGAAATTGGGCAATCTGTGTCCGGGTAAGGGAAGATTCCCCCTCTCCAGAGGGCAGATTCGGCATTTCCATCGCAAGCATATCGACAAAAATGCGGCTGGACAGCTGAGCCGCGACTCCCTTCATCGAAGCGAGCGGCGACGAATCGAGCTTCTGTTCCAGCAACCCTCCCAGACCAAGCACGATAAAAAACATGGCGGAAGCAATCGATAAGAGCAGAAAGGTGCGTCCCATCAGCAGCGTCTGCATCCACTTCTGCTTCCATTTGGCAACATTGACCGTCCGGAACATAGAAATGCCCTCCTTTATCCTGCTGTCTCACTCTCTCAATCCATTGCGAGAGTGCATTTAGTAGAATCTATGAGGGCATTCTATGAGATAGAACTATATTTTTTGCGGCTCGGCGCCAGGAAGAGAGAGTAGAATGACCGTGCCGCCGCCCGGCTCGCTGGTTGCCTCGAGCGTGCAGCCATGCGCTTCGGCGAGTTGTCTTGAGATCGCCATCCCCAAGCCGCTGCCTTCGGCCGCCCGATCGGTAGATTGGCCCCGGTAATAGCGCGTGAACAAATGACTGAGCGTCTCCGCATCCATGCCCGCGCCGTCGTCCCGGAATTCCAACGCACCCTCCCCCTCACGGACAACAAAGGAGATACGAAGCGATGTGCCCGGCGGATTGTGAAGAAAGGCATTCATGCAAATATTTTCTATGATTCTGCGAAAATATCTCGGATCGAACGAGAACCATATCGGAATCTCCGGCCGCCGATAGTCAATGAGCGTCTTCGGATGATCCGGCAAATTGAGAATGTCATCGAGCGTCTCCTCCAGCCATGCATCGAGGCATAGCCGCTCCCGCTGCAGCGGCAGACTTCCGCTCTGCAGCCGATAGGTGAGATTCAAATCCTGCAGCAGCCGATCCATCCATTCCGCCTTCTCTGTCATGATGCCGGCGAATTCGGCCACTTCTTCCCGCGACCAATCGTACTTCTTCGCTTCCAGCATCCGCGCGTAGCCTAGAATAGAGGCAAGCGGCGTCTTCAGATCATGGGACAGGCCCGCAAGCCACTCCTCGCGCTGCCGCTCATGCCGCCGGCGCTCCTCCTCGGCGGAGCGGAGCCGGGAAGCCAGCTGGCGGAGCGCCTGCATGACGTCTTCATAAATGCGGTAATTCCGCTTCAGCTTGCCGCTGCGCCGCTCCGACCGCGGGAGCCCGCGATGGTCGGCCGGCTCCTCATAAATACCGTCCGCGATTCGCTCCGTCCAGCGCATCACATGCAGCTGAGGACGGGCAAGCCTGGCGCTCTGCCACCAGGCCATGAACAGAAACACCATGATCATCGTGGCGACGATGCCCCCAAGCGCAAGCAGAAAGATTTCCTGATAGGACCCGATGCGAAATCCGGCGGCAGTCACGGCCGCTCCGTTCGTCTGATGAGGCATCTGGAGGACCCATGTATCGCCCGTGGCCGGATTGTACCGGTACGCGAGCACATAGGCATATTGCTCCGGCTGAAGCGACCGCAGCGCAATATCCTGCAGCGTCAGGCGCTCGACGGCGCCCGCCGGCTTGTTCCAGGACTCCACGGTGCGGCCGGCGGCATCCAGGCGGGTCACCCATGCGTCATGCGGCGCCAGGAGCCTGCGGACGGATTCCGAAGCCGACTCCCCTTCCTCCCGCGAGGCCAGCCATTCATCCAGCAGCCGCGATTGGAGCGGGTATATCCCGTATAGCAGCGTAATGTTGCGGCCGCCGACGGAGCGAATATAAATAAAAATCCCGTACTTGCTGGGCAGCTCCCTCTGCACGTAGGCGACCGCTTCTCCCGGCGCATATTGGGCCGGCATGTCGGGGGGCGCGTTGAAGGTCTCGACTACCTTGCCGTCCTCATTGAGCACCTGCAGCCACCCCCCGCTCTCTGTCAGCCGCTGGAGCACCTCATCCGGCCAGATGACCCGCCCTTGCCGATTCACCTTCACCGACTCGACAATCCGGGTCAGCTGGCTGGTTGGCAGATTGCGGCTCATATCCAGCGCGCTCATCCGCTCTGCGACCCACAGGAAAGCCGCAAGCATGCAGCCGAACAGCATGGCGCCAATTAGGAGCCATTGCCCTGCGTAATGCCAGGCCAGCCGTCTGCCTGATTTCATAAGCCGGACCTTCCGATCGGGCGTCCGTCGCCGTCCTGATCGGGCGGCACCAGCTTATAGCCCATGCCGCGCACCGTGACGAGGAGGCGAGGCCTGCCCGGCACTTCTTCGATTCGCTCGCGGATGCGATGAATATGGACCATAACGGTATTGTCATCGCTCATCGCGTCGCAGCCCCATACCCGCTCATATAACTCCTGCTTCGTGAACATCCGGTTCGGATGCCGGCAAAAGAACAGCAGGAGTTGAAACACCATCGCCGGACATTCCACCGGAAGCCCGTCGACCCGCAGCTCGCCTGCCCCTTCATCGACCGAGAATCTTCCATAGACATAACGGGCCGGCAGAGCCGCCTTCGGCTCCGGAGCCGGCTTTCCCGCGGACGCCAGATATCGCTTGAGCTGGGCCTTGACCCGCGCCGCAAGTTCCAACGGATTGAACGGCTTCGTCACATAATCGTCCCCGCCCAGCGCGAAGCCGGTCAGCTTGTCCAGATCGGTCGTCCGGGCCGTCACGAATATAATCGGGGCATCTGTCGCCTCGCGCAGGAACGGAGCCAGCTCGAAGCCGCTTTTTCCCGGAAGCATCACATCCAGCACGATCAAATGGACGGCATGGCTGGCGCAATACCGGACCGCCTCCTCTCCCGTGCTTACGCACGCCACGTCCGTAAACCCTTCCTTGCCGAGCACCGTCCTCACCATTTTGCCAATGGCGGAGTCGTCTTCGACGATCAAGATTCGGCTTTCATAGATGTTCATCCTGCGATATTCCTCCTTAGCGGCTTTTCCTCCGCGGCTCCCTGATTTGCATTTATTCATTGTACCATGCCCGCCTGTCGCCATTTGGAACGCAACCTTAACGGAACCTTAACAGAGTCACGCTTTCCGGGAGAATAGACGTTATTGTTAAGCTAAAAATGAACTGGCGTTACGGTGATGTTCAATCCGGAAGCTTATGCTGAAAAGAGAAGACAGACCAGGAAAGGAAGATGACTCTTGAAGAAACGAGCTCTCGCCGTATGCTTGTTAGCTCTCTCCTCTGCAATCGCCATGGGCGGTTGCGCGGAGAATGCGGGCAGTCAGCAGGAAAGCCCGGTGGAGGAGACCCGTGTGGTTAAGGAGAAGGAGCCCGAATTCGGCGAGAACCGAAAAGCAGACGAGCCACATACGAAGAAAATGGAGGGACTGGAGATGTTGACAGGTGACGACGTCAGCGGCTGGATTGCCGGTCATGAGACGGCCAAGCTGTATGAGCATTTCTCGCCGGAGTTCCAGGAGCAGGTCACGGCCGAGGATATCGATAAGCTGCTTCGCCAATCATGGAAAAAGGGAGAGGCACCGGTTCAAATCTCCCGGCTGGCGGCGGACGGCATGTATACCTACGTATGGAGCAGCAAAGACGGCAAGATGCACCTCTCCGCCATGCTGCGCGAAGGCCGGATTCACGGACTGCTCTTGCGTCCGTCCGACCCCCGGGCCACGGATGAGAAGTACACGCGCCATGCCTACCGGATGCCGTTCGAAGGAGAATGGACGATCGCCTGGGGAGGGACCAACACGATGCTGAACTATCATTATGAATATCCAACGCAGCGGTATGCGTATGATTTGTACATCGTACGGGACGGAGCCAGCCTGGAAGGAGATCCGAAGGACAACGCCAGCTATTTCGCGTTCGGTCAGCCCGTTGTCGCTCCGCTCGACGGCAAGGTCGTCAAGGCCGTGGACGGCCACCCGGATAATGTGCCGTTCGAGAAGCCGCTTTCGGAGGATGCAGCGGGCAATCACATTGTCATCGATCACGGCAACGGCGAATACAGCGTGCTCGCCCATTTCAAAAAGGATTCCATCCTGGTAAAGGAAGGCGATCCGGTGAAGCAGGGCGATCGGCTCGGCCTGTGCGGCAATTCCGGCAATTCGTCGGATGCCCATATCCACTTCCAGGTATCCGACAGCCCTTCTCTGGAGAAAGGGACATCCCTTCGCATCCGGTTCGAGGATGGAAGCGACCCCGTTCGGGGAGATCAGGTGCGGGGTCAGGACCAGAAGTAACGAGGGGCGTAGGCAGGTTACGTTGCGGTAGCGAAGAGCGAGCAAGGTGCGGTTCGTTCGGAGAGCGTCCGCGGGGCCCATCGAGGTTCCGCTAAAATCCGGCAACATGGGGCTTCTGCGGAGCCGCATGCGCTGGCGCGGGGCACAGCATATGCTGGTTAGTAAGTTTTCGATTCGTGAAGCTTCAGGAGCGCGCAGTTCATTCAACAAGCGCAGATTCCGTTCGACGATAAGCCTCGCCGGGCCATCGGCATCAAAAAAACACCCGCCAAGGGTGTTTTTTGGGGTCCTTGGGCATGCCTCAATTGAGCGGCGAAATGGCTGCCGCCGCTTCGGATGAGTCGGCTTGTCCGGACGAGGCGATTTGTGGGACTCAGCGTGAAAATTGCTGCACAGCTGCAGTATTTTCCGCCCGTTGGGCTGTTCTGGGGAAGAATTCCTGCAAAACTACATCATTTTCGCAGTTTCCATCGACTATTTAAGCGATGTGGCAGAAATTCCTGCATTTTTGCAGGAACTCCGACGCGGCATCGGTACGGCGATAGAAATGCTGCATTTTTGCAGTTTTCAGGGACGGATTGGCCAAATGGCGCTGCTTCAACAAACTAGTGAGTTTCGTCTTCTTGGTACGCGTTCAGCCGGTTCGTTTATCGCACTCAGCCTACTTAATACACGTTTACCTTGTTTATCTAGTTCACCCCGTCTACTTATTACGTCTTCACCAGGTTCCCTTATCACACTCAGCCCACTCATTACACGGTTACCCTTTTCACTTAGTTCACTCCGTATACTTATTGCGTCTTCACCAGGCTCCCTCAGCACACTCAGTTACTCGTTAACTCGTTCACTCTTTTTACTTAGACATACTCATCATTATGTGTTCACCGGGTTCGCTTGCCAGACTCAGTTTACTCATAAGCGTTCATTTGGTTCACTTCGTTCGGTCGCTATTTCACCTTGTTCATCAGTTCGCTTCTTTACCGCAGTGCGCTCAATCCAGTCAATTCTGCCTTCGCCGAAGCAATCAACTTAAATCAAAATCAACCAAGTTCAGTTACTCAATTCCGTCATTCAAGCACAATCAAGTGAATCAAGTTCAATCGGCCAATTCCGTCATTCAAGCACAATCAAGTATATCAAGTTTAATCAACCAATCCCGTCAATCAAGCACAATCAAGTGAATCAAGTTCAATCAACCGATCCCGTCAATATCAAACTCAATCAAGTGAATCAAGTTCAATCAACCGATCCCGTCAATCAAGCGCAATCAAGCCAATCAGGTTCAACCAAGTCAATCCCGCCAGTCAGTCAATCAAGCTAAGCAAGCCAATGAAGCCAATCAAGTCAAGCAAGTTCAATCCGTCAATCAAGCTAATCTGCTCAACGGAAGAGACTCAACGCAAATCGAACGCAGTAAATGCAATCTCAAGCAGCTTCGCGCAGATTAATCCGAGGGGAGCTTTAAGCTCCCCCGATTTTTCTAGCACCTCGTGAACCGAGGCAGCTTGATAGGGTGGGGACTCTCCTGGCCCTCGTCCCTGTCCGCCATCAATGCGTGTAGGCGGACACGTTGCTGCTGTCGACCGCTTCGTGCAGGGCCGCGTTCAGGCCGCTGGCGATAATGTTGGCCATATCCTCCATGAATTCGTCGACTTCCTTCGGCGTCACGATGAGATCATGGCCAAGCGGCTCCAGCACTTCCTTCACCAGCAGCAGCCGATCCTGCTCGCCGATGTCATCGAGAATGCCGAGAATATGCCGGGTCTGATCCGTCTCTTGCTTGAAGTGCTCCCGCATCATTTCGAAGGCGTTGTTGACGATGGTCGAAGCGTAGCATACGGTCGGCACGCCGATGGCGATGCACGGCACCCCGAGAATCTCCCGGGTCAGCCCCCGCCGCTTGTTCCCGATGCCGGAGCCGGGATGAATCCCGATATCGGCAATCTGGATCGTCGTATTGACGCGCTCCAGCGCTTTCGAGGCAAGCGCGTCGATCGCGATGATGAGATCGGGGCGGATTCGATCGACGATGCCTTGCACGATATCGCTGGACTCGATCCCCGTCACGCCGAGCACGCCGGGTGCGACGGCGCTGACCTCACGGTAGCCGGGGCTGACCTGATCCGGCATTACCTCGAAGTAATGGCGGGTGACCAGCACATTCTCGACGACGAGCGGCCCAAGCGCATCGGGAGTCACATTCCAGTTCCCGAGGCCGACGATAAGCACTTTGGCGGAAGAGCCGATCCCGATTTCTTCGAGAAAAGAACCGAACAGCTGCGCGAACGATGTGGCGACGCGGTCCTGGAGGTCGGAATCTTTGCGCCGCAAGCCCGGCACCTCGATCGTGATGTAGCGCCCCGGCATGCGGCCGATGGCGCGCGACCCTTCCTCCGTCTGCACATGAATCCGCGTTATCTTGATGCCGCGATCCTCCTCGACATGCTCCTGCACTCCGGGAATGGAGGCGGCGCGATCAGGGGATACCATTTCCCTGGATTCCAACGCCAAATCGGTACGAACCGAATAATTGCGCAAATCCGCCGTCATAAGTCTACCTCCCAAAAGTTCCATTTTGCAGATATTGTGTCTGATGGAGGCCAACTTTATGCGGCAGCAGCGGAAATACCGCATGCCGACGCCTATTCGGGAAATTGGGAGACCGAGGCAAACATATTGCTTTTTAGGGTATGTCATGCTAGAATATTTTAAGTTGTGAATCTATCTCATGCTGATCTGGAAATGGTATAGATTCGATTGTCGCACTACGATGCAACGGAGGTGAATGCAATGCCTAACATTAAATCCGCTGTGAAACGCGTAAAAACGAACGACAAGCGCCGTCTGTTGAACGCTTCTCAGAAGTCCGCACTTCGTACGGCTGTCAAAGCAGCTGACGCTGCATTGGCTAATAATGAAGTGGAAACTGCCAAAGGAGCTGTCGCTCTGGCTTCGAAGAAATTGGACAAAGCCGTTACTAAAGGCTTGATCCACAAAAATGCGGCTGCCCGCAAGAAGTCCCGCTTGGCACAAAAATTGAACGCTCTGCTCGCACAAGCGTAAGCAGCAGCCTTTCATACTTAAATGCAGCAAAGAAGCCCGAAGATGAACGCCTCGCGTCCGTCTTCGGGCTTTTGTTGATGGCAGGCTAGCGTGAACCGGCCATTCCGCTGCGCGTGGTGCCCGCCGCCATCCGCATGATGAACATTTCCAGACCGAGCGCCTTGTCCACCCGCCCCGACTTCATCTCATAGTCAAGCTCGGCCGCTTCGGCCAACCATCCGGCCAATACATCGGTTCCGTAGGCGCGCGCCTGTTCGGCCGCCATCTTGGCCGCGTAAGGATGGATTCCGAGCTGAGAGGCCGCCTGCTGCTGCGTGAAGCTCCGGTTCGTCAGCTCCTTGACCTGGAGCATTATCCGGAGCTGCCGGACGATGAGCGCCATAATCTTAATCGGCTCCTCCTTCTGCTTCAGCAGCTCGTGCAGGGTCGCCAATGCCTTGCCGGCGCGATGGCGAACGACATCCTCGACCAATTGGAAGACGTTCTGCTCCGTGTTTTTGGCAATAAGACCTTCGATCGCCGACGCATCAATAACGCCGCCCTCCCCCGCGAACAAGCAGCATTTCTCAATCTCGCCGGCCAACGCCTGCAGATTCGTCCCTACCGCATTCAACAGGGCCGTGACCGCTTCCTCCCCGATGGAGCAGCCATGATTGCCCGTCTCCCGCTTCACCCACTGCGCCAGCTCCTCGGCCCCCAGCGGCTGAAAAGCGAGCACCGCGGCCTTCGCCTTGGCTGTCTTGACCGTCTTCTTGCGCTCATCGAGCTTGTCCGCCTGCACCAGGAAGACGATGATGCTGGTCTCCATCGGCTGTTCCATATATTCAAGCAGCCGCTCGGTGCGATGCTCCATCTTGTCCTTCCCGGAAGCAAAAATCGATTGATCCTTAACCAGGATGCACTTGCGGGGCACAAGAAACGGCAGTGTCTCCGCTTCTTCGATGACAGCCTCGATCGGAGCTTCGGCCGTGTCCATCTTCATTATGGCCAAGTCCCGGTTCTCCGGCTCGAAAGCATGCTCCAGCAAACCGTGAACGAATTCTTGCATTCTGTACTTTTCCGTACCGTACAGTACATATATCGGGCGCGGCTCCCCGCGCTGGATTTCTTTAATCGCCGCCTTCATATCCAATGCCTTATGCCTCCCCCTGTCTATGCACTTCATGATAGCAAAATTTGCGGAACGCCGCAAAAAAACAAAGGGACCGGCGCAGCCCTCGCGGACGGCGCAAGTCCCTTTGTCCCATACCATCTATGATAAACGCCTGCAGCGAAGCTCTAGAAACTCCGCGCAAACGGTCACACGACGTACGGGAACGTCACTTGCTTCATTTCCTTTGATACCTCATCATACGCGCGCCGCGCCGATTGTGTGCCGCTCCCCGGGGGATGGCGCAGCCCATTTTTTGCAGCGCGCGAGCCTGCGGCCCTCTAGGTTGCCGGCTTGGCCGTACCGGGCACCACGACGGGCTCCTTCTTCTCGGCCTCGCCGGCGGCCGTTTCCGTCAATCCGTTCGAAGACACGTCATAATGGAACTGGCGCACTCCGTCCGCTGTCCGCACGGTTACTTCCAGACGGCTGCTGTCCGAAGACCAGATCAGCTCTTCCGGCCTGTCGGCGAATGCCAGCGTCTGCAGCTTGGTCTGTTCCGTATCGGTGACCCCGTACAACATCAGTTGGCCGTTCTCCCATAGGACCATCCATTTGCCGTCCGGCGATGTTGCTTCCTTCGACGCCGCGAACAGGGATTGACGGTTCAAATCGCTGTCCGCGAACCCCATGCTGCCGGCATCGGCGCTCGAACCGTTCTCCAGCTCTTCATTTTCGGTAACGGCGGGAATGGACGGCGGCACCTGGCTGTCCTGCTGCTCGGCTGGGTCCGCTCCGGTATGCTGCTTGCCGGCCGCAGGCTCCTCGGCCTTCTTGTCTTGCTTCCCGTTCTTCTCTTGCTTCTCTGCAGGCGGCGATGCCGCCGGCTTACGCTCCTGCTCCCGCTTCGGGTTCTTCTTCGGACGGTCCTCTGCCGCGCCGCTGCCTTCCGCCGGCTTCGCCGGCGCGGTGTCCGGCACTTCCTCCCATTTCTGTCCCGTGCCGTCTGGCAGTTGGGCATTTTGTTGCTGCTGCGTATTCGGCGCATTGCCATCGTTGGCCGCTCCAGCTTTGGGTTCTGGCGTCGCCGGCTTCCCGTCCGGATGAGTGCTTCGAAGCGCCTGACTCGAATTCGGTACGGCGCCGGACTCTTGCGAAGACTTCGACATCAATTCCGTAAAGTCGCCCGCCTGCTCCGTCGCCGTCGGCGGCTTGAACATCACCATGAATAAGCCAAACACGAGACCTGCGGCCACCACGGCTCCTGCAGAACGCCATGGCCGCTTGCGGTACCATTTCTGTACCGGAGTCACGGCCTGCAGCTTCTGCTCTCTCTTCCCGGGGCCCGTCGCGCTTCCCTGGCGCTCCATGGAACCCGAAGCCGGGGAAGGCGATGCGCCCGCTGCTGCGGCCTGCTCCTTATCCAGCTGCTGCAAGGAAGGCAATATCGCATCCACCAGGCTGTAAGGCGGAGTAACCTTCGGCAGGTGAACCAGTTCCTGATGAATATTCTCTAACCGTTCTGCCATCTCGGCGCAGGCGGGGCATCGGCGGATATGCTCTGTCAGCAGGCTCTCTTCCGACTGCGTCAACTCACCATCCAAGCTGCGTTGCTTCAGTTCCATCACCTCTGCACAGTTCATCCTCGTACACCACCTTTCTCATAATCTTGCAGCATCGTCTGCAGTTGTTGCCGGGCGCGAAATAGATAGGATTTGACCGTGTTCAACGGCAAATTCAAGCTTTCCGCAATCTCGTTGTAGGAAAAATCTTGCAGATATCGCAGAACGACGACCGCACGATGATGTTCAGGCAGCCGATCTATTGCCTCACGTATGTCCTGTGCCGTGTAGGCGGACATAACTTCCTTCTCTACATTCTGTTCCCCGACAAACACGAGGTCATGCTCATCAATCGACACAGTCGGGCGATTGCGCCGGAATTTGTCAATGCAAATATTCGTCACAATCCGCTGCACCCATGTTTTGAACTGAGCTTTTTCCTCATAAGATTGAATTTTGGAATAAATCCGGATTAAGGCCTCTTGGGACGCGTCCAGTGCATCCTGCTCATTATTGAGGATATAATAAGCTGTCCGATACACGTATTGTTCGATTTCCCGCAAAAGAGTGATTAAAGCGTCGCGATCGCCGGATTGAGCGGCTCGTATCAGTCCCGAATCCACTACCTGTTATCCCCCTCTCTTGCATATCCATTGACGTGCCGAAGCCGCAAATGGTTGCAGTGGTTCACTTCCAATTTGTAGTTTATTCTCTCATCCGCAGAAATTCATCACTAAGCATAGCAAATGATGCTTTGATGTGCATTACATGATACAACAAGGTGACAACCCGCAAAAAGCACGTCAGGCCGACGCGCTTCGAGGCTGCTCTCTCACTCTATGGAACTATCCTATCACGCTTTGTCCGCACCTTCAAACCATCCGCAGCCAGCCTGAACTGGATCTCTCCGTCCCGGTCGGTGCGAAAGACAGGGACCTCCGCGCGCGCTAGTGCGGCCAGCACGTCCGGGTGCGGATGCCCGTAGCGGTTGTTGCGCCCCAGCGAGATGACGCCTGCCGCCGGGGAGAACGCTTCTACCCATTCCGGAGTGGATGACGTCCGGCTTCCGTGATGCGCCACCTTGTATACATCAACGGGCGGCAGCCGGCCTTGGCCCGCGGCGGCAGCCAGCATGCGCCGTTCTCCGTCGGCTTCCACATCCCCCGTCAGCAGCATCGTCGCCTGCGCCTTGCTGCGCGGATGGGTCAGCGTCAGCAGCAGGACGAGGGAGGCGCGATTTTGATTCTCCTCCTCCGGGAGAAGAATCGCATCGCTATCCGGCATCGGATAAAGGACATCAATCCGGGTCCATTCATCGACCATCCACGAATCGCCGGCCCGGCCCCCGCTGATCGGGATGCGCTTCTCCAGAGCCGTCCGGTACAGCGCAGTCATCGTCGCCGAGGACTTCCACGTGCCGTTCGTGATGAAGCGGCTGACCGGCATATGCCGCAGAACCGCCAATAGCCCGCCGGCATGGTCTTGATCGGCATGCGTCAACACGACCGCATCCAGCCGCCGGACGCCCCGCTCCTTCAACAGGGGAACGACCACCTTCTCGCCGATCTCGAACGGCACCCGGCGTTCCCTCCATCGATCCCCGGGCCTGCGGAAAGTCACCGTTCCTCCCCCGTCGACCAGCACATGCTTGCCGGAAGCCGTACGAATCAAAATGCCGTCGCCTTGCCCGACATCAATGAAGCTGACCAGGGCATCTCGGCCGAGGCCATCCCGGCAGCCCCAGACAAGAAGCAAGACGAGCGGAACGACCGCCAAGACGGAGCCGATGTACCGAATGCCTCGCGGGGAGGAGCGCACCTCCACGAATGAGCCGAGCGGCTGTGTATCGCCCTCCTCCGCCGTCCCCATCCGGCTGCGGAGCAACGCTCTTCCGCCTTCTGCCGTCCGGCGCCATGCAGCGAAGACGAGACATAGACTGCCGTAGTAAGCACCAATCCACCATAGCGGAAGCTGCGGCCAGATCAAGCCCGCGCCTTCGATGGCTGCCAGCCATTCGACGATCCGGAACGTCAGCCCATTCATCTGCGACACAATCCAGGCTAGCGGGCGGGCTGCCGGTTCATAGAGAAGGCCCGCGAGGAGCGAGAGCGTTCCAGCGGGGAGCACGCCAAGACTGATAATCGGGACGAGCAGGAAGTTGGCCGCAAACGACAGAAGCGAAAATTGATGGAAGTAATAAGCGGTCAACGGAAAAGAGACCGCCTGGGCAACCAAGGTTACGGCGGCGGAAGAGGACAGCCACAGCGGCCACCCCGGCAGCAGTTGCACGGCGCGGGGCACCCCGATTATCAATCCGGCAGTCACCGCGAACGACAGCTGAAAGCCGATCTGAAGCGCATAATACGGCTCCCACACCAGCATCGCCACCAGGACGAGGGCCAAAATGTGGAGCCCGTCCTTCAGCCAGCCCTTGCGCAAGCAGTACAAAGCAATCATCGACATCAATCCTGCCCGGATAACCGAAGGAGCCGATCCCGTCAGCAGCATATACGCCGGGAGGCAGGATTGAACGATCAACAGCCCCTTCTCCTTCGATAAGCGGAGAAGCCGGAGAAGGCCGAGAAGCGCCCCCGCGAAAACGCCGACATGGAGTCCCGAAATGGCAAGCACATGCGTCAGACCCAGCTCCGAGAACTGGCGGTAGGTCTCCGGATCCAGTTCCGTCCGGCTTCCAAGCACAAGTCCCTGCATATATCCGCTATGGGGCTGCTTATACAGCCGCTCCATAAGCTCCAGCAGCGCTCCGCGGACCCGATCGACCCGGGCAAGCGCCCGCTGCGCGGCCTGTTCCGCGCGCTGGTATCCATTCCGGTCCAATCCGTCCATGATGACGGCCTGCTCCGCGCCAGCAACCCGGAGAATCCAATGAATACGCTGCGGCCGAAGATACTCCCGATAGCTGAACGCCCCGAAGTTCGACGCGTCTCCCGGCGCGGTCAGCCGGCCATGAAGGCGCATGGGCTGGCCCCGCTCCCACCGCGCCATCGCGTCCAGCTCGGACGGCGCGGTCAGGCGGATCTGGACCAGCAGCTTCTCGTCCACGGACTCCGGACCGCCTCCTGCGTCTTCCTGCCAGGAGACGGCCCGGAAATGAAATTGCACCCGGTCCCCGTCCCGCTCCGCCGGAGACAGAATATAGCCGTCCCAGCTTCCCTCCGCCGCCGGCTGATCCGCATCGGGAGGCGGGGCCCAACGGCTGGAGTTGAGGTTGTCCGTTACGATGTATAGCGAGGCCGAACAGAGAAGCGCCGCCCCGTACAATGCCGCCTGTCTCCCGCTGCACCAGCGGAGGGCGCATCCTAGCGGAAGGGTCAGCAGCAGTCCCGCTACAGTCAGTATGGCATGAACGGCGGATAATGCGGCCGCGGCGTGAATCCCGATCACGAAGCAGACGGCCGCGGCCACAATCGGTCTGCGCGATAGCAATTCGATCTCACCTCCTGGTATGGACTCGGCCTGTCATCCTTGTAAGCACTCAGTGTCGCTGTATCGGCTTGTCAGGCTGATTCAGGTTAGCTGTCTTGCCGAAGAACGCAAAAAACCTCCACGCCATCTTTCCGCGGCCGCCACTGTTCATGGCATGCCCGGAATTCCGGCATGGAGGTTCTTCCCCACATCATTAATCTGTCGTATCCATTATCGTCTCCTGCGGCGGATGGTAGGAGGCCAGCGTCCGGAACGTAATTCCCTTCTGCTCCATCATCGCCGCAACCTTCCCGCTGTCCTTCGGATAAGGGCGGTGGTACACGATCTCCGTCACGCCGCTGTTCGCCAGCATATTGGCGCAGGTCCAGCACGGCTCGTCCGTCACGTAGACCGTAGAGCCCTCTCTGTCGATCCGATCCGTGAACAGCAGCAGGTTTTGCTCGGCATGAATGGTGCGGATGCACCGTTCCTTTTTCACCATCCGCTCCTCGCGGTCAACGACGATCTTCTCGTACTGCTCGACAATCATGCATCCCGCTTCGCTGCAATCCGGCACTCCCATAGGCGCTCCGTTATAGGCCGTTCCGAGAAGCTTCTTGCCCTGCACCAGCACAGCGCCGACATGCCGCCTAGGACAGCGTGAACGTGTAGACACCATATAGGCGATATCCATGAAGTAGGTGTCCCAATCTTTGCGTACACTTGTTGTCATCCGATTCATTCTCCCGTCTGTAGTAGGCTGATGACCGCTGCCATCGTTCTTATCCTCATTGTAAGCACGATGCCCTCATGGCGCAACCGGATTTGTCATCAGTCGGCCGTCCCGCTACTCGATCGAGGCTTGATCGCGCAGCTTGGCGAAGATGGCGGGGCCGATCCCTTTGACCTTCTTCAAATCCTCCAGCCGCTGGAACGGGCCGTGGTTCTCCCGGTATTTCACGATCGCCCGCGACTTGCTGGGCCCGATCCCCGGGAGCTTCATTAAGGCTTCCGCATCGGCCTCATTAATATTGATCCGTCCGCTCGCCGCGTGCTTCGGCTTCGCTTCTGCGGATGGCCTCGCGGCGCGTGCTTCGCCCGCAGCGGACAAATCGCTCCCTTCTCCCGGGCCGGGTTCGGCCCGCTTCTTGTCTGCCTGCATCGTTAGGGGCCGGTTCGCATCACCCAAGCCGCGGCCGGCGCTCTCCCCCGCACCCGAGGCCGAAGGGGGACCTTGTTCTCTTCCGGTTCGCGGCAGGGAAGAAGCGGACGCCGGATTCGGGCTTCCGCTCCGTTCCGCCAGAGCCCCGCCCTCCTCCTCGGCGGCCAGACGCTCGGCAATCGCTTCATTGAGCGGGGTCCATCCCCCCGCAGCCTCCTCCCATTGCGGCTTCAGCCATAAGCCCATGGCGACGGCAAGCCCGGCAATCGCCGTCCCCGTCAGAGCGATCCAGACACGCAAGGATAACGCATGACGGCTCTTCCTCATGCCTAGTCTCCTCTCGTTAGAACACGTATATTGGCCAACCCATCCTACATATAGGTAATAAACATAGTATAGCCATTCGTATATATTGGGCGTTCTGCGTCAGGGTATGCAAATGTGCAAACAGAGGAGGGAACATCCGTGAAGGTCGGATTTATCGGTACGGGAAGTATGGGGACAACGCTAATCGATGCGTTCATTCAATCCGGCGCTGTGACACCGGAGCAGGTCATAGCGAGCAACCGTACGATGGACAAAGTCCAGTGCCTTGCGTCGCAACACCCCGGGCTTCAAGTCTCGCCGAGCAATGCCGAGACGGTCCGGCACAGCGACATTGTCTTTCTGTGCGTCAAGCCGCTGGAATTCAAGGCGGTCCTGAAGGAAATACGGCATGCTGCGCACCCGGATCTCATCCTGGTGTCGATTACGAGCCCGGTGCTGCTGGAGCACCTGGAGCAGCAGCTGCCGTGCAAGGTGGCGAAAATCATCCCGAGCATTACGAGCTACGTCCGAAGCGGCGCATCGCTCTGTATGTACGGGAGCCGGATTCAGACGGAGGATCGGAAGCTCCTGGAGCGGCTGATGTCATCCATCAGCCAACCGCTGCGCATCGATGAGAAGTACACCCGCATCTCTTCCGACTTGTCAAGCTGCGGTCCGGCGTTCATCGCTTACTTCCTGCAGCGGTGGATCGATGCCGCGACGGAAGCCACCGGCATCGGCCGTGACGAAGCGTCGCGTCTTGCCTGCGAGATGCTGCTGGGCACCGGCAAGCTCCTGACGGAAGGGGGCTTCACTCCGGAACAGCTGCAGCAGCGCGTAGCTGTCCCCGGCGGCATCACCGCCGAGGCGCTCCGGCTGATGAAGGAAGAGCTGGCGGATATGTTCCCCCAGCTCATTCAGGTCACCCACGCGAAATATGAAGAGGACCTGGAAAAGGTTCACTCCCAATTCTCCGGACAGGAAGCTAACCGACCACGATATTGACCAGCCGGCCTTTGACAGCGATGACTTTACGGACGGTCTTGCCAGCAATGGCGTCCTGAACGTTCGGCAGAGACATCGCTTTTTCCTGCATGGCGGCTTCGTCCGCATCGGCGGCGATTCGAATCCGATCCGCTATCTTGCCGTTCACTTGAATGACGATCTCCACTTCGGCGTCAACGGTCAATGCTTCGTCATACGATGGCCACGGCACATACGTGATGGTGGCGTTATGCCCCAGGCGCTGCCACAATTCCTCCGCGATATGAGGAGCGAGCGGCGACAGCAGCTGCACGAAGTTCTCCATCGCCTGGCGCGGCAGCGTCTCTGCCTTGTACGCGTCATTAATGAAGATCATCAACTGGCTGATGGCCGTATTGAACCGCATCGCCTCAATATCCTCGGTCACTTTCTTCACGGTCTTGTGCCAGGTCCGAATGAAGCTGTCTTCTCCCGGCCCGTCCGTAATCTTGCTGTTCAGTTGGCCGTCCTCCGCGATGAACAGGCGCCAGATCCGGTTCAGGAATCGGAACATGCCTTCGACGCCCTTCTCGTTCCATGGCTTCGTAATCTCGAGCGGCCCCATGAACATTTCGTACATTCGCAGCGTATCCGCGCCGAATTCGTTCACGATATCATCCGGATTGATGACATTGCCGCGGGATTTGGACATTTTCTCGCCGTTCGTGCCGAGGATCATCCCCTGGTTGACCAGCTTCTGGAACGGCTCCTTCGTCTCAACGACGCCGATATCGTAGAGCACCTTATGCCAGAAGCGCGCATACAGCAAGTGGAGGACCGCATGCTCCACTCCGCCGATATACAGATCGACCGGCAGCCACTCTGCCTGCTTCTCTTTGGAGCACAGCTCCTTCTCGTTCTTCGGATCGATGAAGCGCAGATAATACCAGCAGCTTCCGGCCCACTGCGGCATCGTGTTCGTCTCGCGGCGCGCGCGCATCCCGGTCTCCGGATCGACCGTATTCACCCACTCGGCGACGTTCGCAAGCGGCGATTCGCCGGTGCCCGACGGCTGAATGTGATCGACCTCCGGCAGCATCAGCGGCAGCTCCGATTCCGGAATCGGCTTCATGGTGCCGTCCTCCAGATGAATAATCGGAATCGGTTCCCCCCAGTACCGCTGGCGGCTGAACAGCCAGTCGCGCAGGCGGTACGTCACCTTCGGCTGGCCGACGCCTTCCGCCGTCAGCCACTCATTCATGCGGGCAATCGCCTGAGCGTTCCCGAGGCCGTTCAGGAAGTCCGAGTTCACATGCGGCCCGTCGCCGCCGAACGCTTCCTTCGTCACATCTCCGCCGGAGACGACTTCCACGATCGGCAGATCGAATTGCTTCGCGAATTCCCAGTCCCGCTGGTCGTGGCCCGGAACGGCCATAATGGCCCCGGTTCCGTAGCCGGCGAGAACGTAATCGGCAATCCAGATCGGGAGCTTCGCCCCGTTGACCGGGTTGATCGCGTACGCGCCGGTGAATACCCCTGTCTTATCCTTCGCGAGATCGGTGCGCTCCAGGTCGCTCTTGCGCGCAGCCTGCTCCCGGTAAGCTTGAACCGCCGCTTGCTGCCCGGAAGCCGTGATCCGGCCGACCAGCTCGTGCTCCGGCGCCAAGACGCAGTATGTCGCGCCGAACAGCGTGTCCGGGCGGGTCGTGAACACGGTGATGTGGTCGTCATGTCCATCGATCGCGAAGCGGACCTCCGCCCCTTCGGAGCGTCCAATCCAATTGCGCTGCATATCTTTCAAGCTCTCCGGCCAATCCAGCTCATCCAGATCCGCGAGCAGCCGCTCCGCATATTCCGTAATCTTCAGCACCCACTGCCGCATCGGCTTCCGGATCACCGGGTGGCCGCCGCGTTCCGACTTGCCGTCGATCACTTCCTCGTTCGCCAGCACCGTGCCGAGCGCCGGGCACCAGTTCACCGGAATCTCCGCTTCATACGCGAGCCCGCGCTTGTAGAGCTGGATGAATATCCACTGGGTCCATTTGTAATAGTCGGGATCGGTGGTGCTGATCTCCCGGTCCCAGTCATAAGAGAAGCCGAGCGACTTAATCTGGCGGCGGAAATTGTTGATGTTCTTCACCGTAATGTCGCGCGGATGTTCGCCCGTGTCGAGCGCGTGCTGCTCAGCCGGCAGGCCGAACGCATCCCAGCCCATCGGATGAAGCACATTGTACCCTCTCATGCGCTTGAAGCGGGAAATGATATCGGTCGCCGTATATCCTTCCGGGTGGCCGACATGCAATCCCGCGCCCGAAGGATACGGGAACATGTCAAGCGCGTAGAACTTCGGCTTGCCGGAGTTCTCCTCTGTAGCGAACGTCTTGCGCTCTTCCCAGTACTGCTGCCATTTCTTTTCCAAAATTTGCGGTTGATAGCCATGCGGCTGGTTGACTTCCTGACTCATCCGTAATCCTCCTTGCCGTGCCTGGCGAAGGCTGCGCGCGCAGCCCGCCCCGCACCTTATGCGAATATCATGCTTGAACCGCAGGAGACGGGCATCCCGCCCCTCCGGGCCGAACCGGGCCACTCCGCCCGATTCGTGCGGTCACCTCCCGCTTCCGCTCCGTATCTGCCGGATAGGGCCGGACATCGGGTCTGGTTCATGCTGCTGCCACCGAAACATCATGCGCGTGCCTGCCGCTTATCTATTCCGATACAGCCAAAAAAACCTCCCGCCCTTAGCGAAAACGCTAGGGACGAGAGGTTCAATTCCCGTGGTACCACCCTAGTTAGCGAAAGGCATGCTTTGCCTTCCACTCCCTCTGCACCGTTAACGCCGGTGAAACGTCACAGCCTCCCTGCCGTTCGGCTGCGAGACTCCGAGGCGAGTTCGCTCCTGCCCATCACCGGCTTCCACCACCCGCCGGCTCTCTGTTCGATGCGCGTATCGAGCTACTGATCCTCATCACAGTCTGATTGCACTTGTTCAATTGTATGCATAGCCTTGACCAGCTTACGCAAGCATCTCTATCATAATGAAAATTAAGGATATTGTCAACGATTGTCGCCTAGCAGCCGTGTTATGGGCGGCTATTCCTTGACTGCAACATAGAAAATGCGCGCGGACTGGCCGTTCGGCGCCTCCCATGCGAAATCGGCATACATGTCCACGCGGGCAAATCCGGCCTCGCGCAGCCAGGCCGCCATCGCTTCCGTCTCATAGGCGCGCTGAACATGGGTTTCGTCGACCCGTTCGAACAGGGAGCCCTCATCTTGCCGAATGAAAAAAGTCAGCTGATGCTCGATCTCCCGTCTCGCCTCGTCATAATCGCAGAACCAGATATATGCGAGATCGTCCTCGTCATACGCGAAAGGCTGCGACTCCGCATACGACTCGAATTGGCGAATATGATGCACATCGAACAAGAAGACGCCTCCGTCGCGCAGCTGACCATGCGTGGCCGCGAACACCCGCTTCACATCCTCCTCTTCGGTGATGTAATTCAGGCAATCGCAGAACGAGACGACAGCGTTTGCCGGCTCGCCACCATTCCATGCCCGCATATCCTGGCACAGCCAGCGGATGCTGCCGGATGTCGCGGGCGCGGAGGCGGACTTCTGCTCGGCGACGGCCAGCATCGTCTCTGACCGATCGATGCCGGTCAGCGCGTATCCTCTGGCGGCGAGCGGAAGCGCAATGTTGCCCGTTCCGCAGCCGAGGTCGACAATCCGCTTCGGCTTCGACGGCAAGTAGCGCCGCCACGCCTCCTCCGCGAATTGCACCCAGGCGTCATAGGGCATATCCTCCATCAAGCGGTCATAGACCGCGGCAAAGCGGCCGTAAGATTCCATTCAAGCCTCTCCGTCCTTCCCTCGCACTGCGGCATTGTTAGCCTTCTTCCCCTGCGCCGTTGCCGGCGCTTCTTCACGTGCCGCGTGTCAGCGCTTCTTCAGCTGCGGCGGATCCGGCTTCTCGGTCTGCAGGATCTGCTGGAGCTGATCCGGGCCAAGGGCCGCGCCTTTCTCCGTCAGCTCCGTCCAGCTTCCCTGCTGCTTGACGAGGCCGGCCCTCATCAAGCGCCCGACCGCGCGCTTGAACGCCGACTTGCTCATCCCGAACCGCTGCTTCACAATATCGGCCGGAGTCTCGTCCGAATACGGCATCGCTCCGTTCGGACGCTCCCGCAAGAACGAGAACAGCCGATCCGCATCCCTGTCCATGCCAATCTCCTTGCGTTCGGCCATCGTCACGTTCACGCGGCCATCGTCGCGGATATGGGTGACGCGCACGCGCACCTTCTCCCCGAGCCGGAGCGGCCGCGGCCGAATCGATTCGTGCAGGAATCCGATGACCCCGAAGCCGATCGGACCGCCGTCGAGCACGAGGAAGGTCCCTATCTTCAGCGGCCGGTAGACGATGGCCTCGTGCCATGTGTTGCGCCAAGCGGCCGGCGCGTCAAAAGCCAGCGGAACAAGATCCTGTTCCAATGCCGCCCGCGCCACGAGCCGGCCTACCCGGTCATGGACCATCTTCACGTAGACGGTGTCCCCGACTAGGGGATGGAGCGGCTCGTATTCCGGCAGTTCGCTCTTCGGAAGCAGCAGTTGGCGCCCGATGCCCATTTCCAGGAAGCAGCCATAGCGGGGATGAATGTCCGCCACCTGGAGCGGCGCGACCTCATCCAGGGTGAGATACGGGCGCTTCATGGTCGATGCGAGCCGATCCTCCGTATCATAGAATAAAAAGACGTCGACCTCGTCCCCCGGCTTCACCGGATCTGTCAATTCGGAATAATGAAGAATGACGTCCTGTTCCCCGTCTGTCAGAAAGTAGCCGTAAGGCGACACCTCCCGCGCCACCTGCAGCCGTGTTATCGTGCCCGCGGTCAGCGTCATGCCATCTCCACAACTTTCGCGTCGGACCACAACTTCTCGATGTTATAGTATTCGCGCTCGTCTCGATGGAAGATGTGGATGACGATATCGCCGAGATCGAGCAGGACCCAGCGCGAGGATTCCAAGCCTTCCATTCCCCGGACCGCTGCGCCCGCCTCGTGAACCCGCTTGCGCACCTCGTTCGTAATCGCTTGCACCTGGGTATCCGAATTCCCGTGGCACACGACAAAATAATCCGCAATCAGGGAAATCCCCTGCAGATCGAGCACGACGAGATCCATCGCTTTTTTCTCTTCCGCCGCCGCGACAACGATGTCGAGCAGCTCTCTTGGTTGAATGGTCATACCGTAACCTCCATTAATCCTCATATACTGGCACTCCGGCAACGGAATTGCATACAGCTCCGTTTCCCTTATGCCGTTAGGCTTCCCTAATTCTGCTCTAATTCTTCAATCAGCCGGTTCCGTGCAATTACCGTTAACGGAAAAATACGCCGGCGCTGGGAAAGCAAAAAGCCGATCGTGGAATCGAAGCCGGCGATAAGCGCAAGGTTAACATCCTGCCCGGCCAATTCCCGGATTCGGTCCACGCCCGGAAAATCCCGCCCCGGCTCGATATAATCCGCCAGACAGACCACCTTGTCGAGCAGGGTCATCGGCGCCCGGCCCGATGTATGGTAGCGGATCGCATCCAGAACCTCCTCATCCCGGACGCCGTAGTCCCGGGCGGCGACGACCGCCCCAACGGGCGCGTGCCAGAGCTGCTTGTCGTATTCCAGCAGCTCGGGCGGCAGATTCTCTTCGCGAATGACCTGTTCCATCCGCTCGGTCGGCCAATACTTGGCGACATCGTGCAGAATTGCCGCCAGATCCGCCTTCTCCGGATCCGCGCCGAAGCGATGGGCCAACACCACGGCCGTATCCATTACGCCCTGGGTATGCTGCCAGCGCGCGGCCGGCATCTGCGCCTGGACGGATTCAATCAGTTGCTGGCGCGTCAGATTCATACAACCCCCACCTTGCCATATAATGTTCGACGGCTTCCGGAACGAGATAGCGAATCGAGCGTCCCCCCGCTCTTCTCTGCCGAATGTCCGTCGAGGAGATATCCATCTGGGGCATATCAGCCGCCAGGATGCGGCCCCGCCATGCAGCCGGCAGCTTCTCCTCGCTCCAGCCGATGCCCGGCCGGTGCAACCCGACGAAGCGGATCAGACGCATCAATTCGTCGATCCGATGCCACTTCGGCAAATAATCAACCATATCGCCGCCGATAATCCAGTGCCAGCTTACATCCGGGTAGGCGGCTCGCAGCGAGATGACAGTGTCATACGTGTAGGACACGCCCCCGCGCGCAAGCTCCCAATCGCTCGCCCGGAACGCCGGATTGCCCGCGACGGCCAGCCTGGTCATCTCCAGGCGATGCTTGCCGTCGGCCTGAAGCTGATTCGTCTTGTGCGGCGGCACGTGAGCGGGCATGAACCACACCTCATCAAGATTGGCGGCTTCGCGGGCGCATTCGGCCGCGACCAGATGCCCCAGATGGATCGGATTGAATGTCCCGCCCATGATCCCGATTTGTCTCACGTCTGCACCTCCGCCAGTTAGGGCAGTTCAATCTGTTTATGTTCAGCCGATTCCTTGTAGAGCACGATCGTTTTCCCGATGACTTGGACCAGTTCGGCGCCCGAGCGGCTTGCCAATTCGTCCGCAACCTCGAAGCGATCGTCCATGCAGTTGTTCAAGATCGATACTTTGATCAGCTCGCGCACTTCGAGCGCTTCCTCGATATGGCGGATAAGCTGATCGTTGGTTCCCCCTTTGCCCACTTGAAAAATAGGCTGCACATGATGTGCGAGCGAACGCAAATAACGCTTTTGTTTTCCTGTTAGCATGTTTGTCCCTGCCTTATATGTCTATTAACAACTGTGGTTTACTCGTGACTTAATGTCTTCCATACCTGCTCCCGCATCAACGCCGCAGGCGCAGCGGCGCCCGTCCACAGCTCCAGCGCGATGGCGCCCTGATAGACGAACATGCCGAGCCCGCTGTGGGTGCGGCAGCGGCGCTTGCCCGCTTCCCGCAGCAAGGCCGTCTCCAGCGGATTGTAGACGATGTCGCTGACGATCATATCCGGGCGCAGCCAGTCCGGATCGAACGGCAATGCCTCCACGTCCGGATGCATGCCGACGGAGGTCGTGTGTACGACGATATCCACCTCATGCGAGCCGATAACCGGACGTTCCCCAAGCTGGACGGCTTCTACCGTTCCGAAGGCGGCCAGATCGCGTGCCAACGCCTCGGCGCGTGCCAGCGTCCGGTTCGCGATATGCAAGCTGGCGCATCCCGCCTTCAGCAGCGCATAAGCGATCCCGCGGGCCGCCCCCCCGGCCCCGATCAGCAAAATCCGGGATGGACGGAGATCGGAGATCATCTCCTCCTGCAGAGAACGGACGAATCCGAGCCCGTCCGTATTGTAACCGATCAGCCGGCCATTCCGGTTGACGATGGTGTTGACGGCGCCGATGACGCTGGCGCTCTCATCCACTTCATCCAGATGCGCCATGACCGCTTCCTTATGCGGAATGGTTACGTTCATTCCGCCGATGCCGAGCGCGCGCATGCCTTGCACGGCCTCCCCCAGCTGCTCAGGCGCGACATGAAACGCCGTATATACGGCGTTCAACCCAAGATCGCGCAGGGCGGCATTGTGCATCAACGGCGATTTGGAGTGTCTGATCGGATCGCCGATGACCGCGAACACGGCGGTCGAGCTGTCGATGGCCGCCGTAGGCCCCATCGCCCCGGCCAGATCGTTCCGTACCATAGTATCGCTCCCCCCGGTATAGTGTATTAGATCATCGCGCGGCGGGTCAGCACCTTGACTCCTTTCGGCGCGTGGATTTCCACAAGCGCGCCTTCTTTGCCGTTGCATTTGATCCATCCGAGCCCCGAGATGAATATATCGGTCTCGGCCCCTGTGCCGATCCGGTACTGATGCTTCGTCCAGGCCGGAAGCTCATTCAGTCGCTCCCGCGCCGGCGGCGCGAGCAGCTCGCCGCGGTGTTCTTCGTACAAAGCGTCTGCCCGCTCCAGCTTCGTCCGGTGGATCGGAAGTCCATTCGATATATAGCATGTAAAGGATTGTCGTTCCCCTTCCACAAAATCAAAGCGCGCAAACGCCCCGAAAAAGAGGGTCTGTCCCTCATTCAACTGATAGACGGCCGGCTTAAGCGGCTTGTCCGGCAGCAGGGCCCCCAGATCTTGCCGGCTGGCCAATTCCGTCAACCGGCTCGTATAGACAATGCCCGGGGTATCAATGATATGCTTGCCGTCATCCAGCGGAATATGTACGACATCCAGGGTCGTGCCCGGATAACGGGATGTCGTCAGCTCGCGCTCCATATCGCTGTAATCGCGAATGAGACGGTTGATCAGCGTGGATTTGCCTACGTTCGTCGCCCCGACGACATAGACATCGCGGCCGCGCCGCCAATGGCCCATCTGTTCCACGAGCCGATCGAAGCCGGCATTGCGCTTGGCGCTGACGAGAATAACGTCCAAGATGCGCAGTCCATGCTCCTTCGCCTGCCGCTGCACCCAGTTCGTCAAGCGGTTCCAGTTCGTCGAACGGGGCAGCAAATCGATCTTGTTCACGACGAGCAGCACCGGGTTATTCCCCACGAACCGCTGGAGCCCGGAAATGACGCTGCCGTCAAAATCAAACAGATCGACGATATGGATGACCAACGCGTCCTCCTGCCCGATTCGCCCCAGCATGCGCAAAAAGTCATCCTGATCCAGCGCTACGGAAGCCGCTTCGTTATAATGCTTGATTCGGAAGCAGCGCTGGCAGATCAGCGGCGAACGGTTCAGCGCGGACGCCGGAACATAGCCGATCTGATCGGCATGCCCGGTCTGCACCGTGACGCCGCAGCCGCTGCATATCTGCTTTTCTTGATTGTCCATCACCTTTTCTCCTCCTCTTGCCACAGTCCTCTTCGCTTCAACCGTGCCGTGGCAAAACGCTCAATGCGCCGATTGATGCGGGTTCCCCAGCCTTCGTCCTGAATGGCGATAGGCTTCACCAATATCGTAAATATGCCGAGCCGGTTGCCTCCCAGGACATCCGTCAGCATCTGATCGCCGATGACGGCTGTCTGATCCGGCTTCAGCCCCATCAGCGACAGCGCTTGGCGAAAAGCCCGCTGCGCCGGCTTCCGGGCCGCGTGTATAAACGGAAGATCGAGCGGGACGGCGAACCGGGACACGCGCGTATGATCATTATTCGATACGATGACGACCTTGAATCCGCGGCGATCGACTTCCTTCAGCCAGACCGCCAATTCCGGGGTGGCCTCCGGCACCTTGGCGCCGACAAGCGTGTTGTCCAGATCGGTAATGATGCCTCGAATGCCCTGTTCCGCCAACTTGTCCAAATCAATATCGTATACGGAGCTTACCCGAAGACGGGGAATAAGCCTTTCCAACAAAACAGTCACCTCGTTTTCATACGAAAAACTATACCATATTCTTTGATTTTCGTGCAAAAAAAAGCCGTTCCCGTGCGGAACGGCTTCATTTCGTCGCATTCCGGCTCCCTGTCTCCCGCTTCCCGCGTCCTACGCAAAGGGAGATTAACGCTTGCGGACGCGCCGGAACTGTCTTACCGCCTCCCGGAATCGGGCGACATCGGCTTGATCCAGCGGCTCGCCGCTGTATTTCGCCTGCTCGAACATCGGGACGATAATCTGCATGGATGCTTCCAGTTGCGGCCGGCCCTCGCTCCAGCGCAAGGCGGCTTCGCGCACCGTCTCGTGCGGTTCCTTGCGGAGCCCGCGAAGCCGGCAGTAGCTCAGCCAGAGCTCCGTCTCCAGCACGACCCGATCACGCGGCGATATTCGCCGGCGGAAGGTGCGCAGCCAGCGCGGCGAGAATCCGGCCTGCCCCCATAGACGAACTAGCCATGCCAGAAGTCCGAGCAGCGCGGCGCCCACGATCGAGCGGGCTGCCGTGACCACCCATGCGGGAATCGGTCTCTCTTCTTCCGGCTTGCCTGCCTTCTTCTCTTCCTTCACTTCGGGCTGCTTTTCTTCCTCTTGCTCGGGCGGCGTGTCGGGCTCTTGCTCCTGTCCATGCTCCGGGTTCGGCATGCTGAATCCCGGAGTCGGCTCGAAGGACACCCAGCCGTATTCCCCCATATATACCTCTACCCAAGAATGCGCGTCCGCATTCGTGACGCGGAAGCGGCCGCCTTCATCGGGATCGAAGGAGCCCGTCATCATTTGATGGTCCGCTCCTTCGCGGGCTCCGGGGGCATAGCCCTTCACCCAACGCGCCGGCACGCCCACGCTGCGGAGCATCACCGCCATCGAGGTGGAGAAATAGTCGCAGTAGCCTTCTTTGATCTCGAACAGAAACCCCTCGACGAAATCGCTGCTGGTCCTCTTTGAAAGATCCGGGGCGTTAGTATAAGTGAACTGGGTCCGTAAATACTGTTCGATTTTTTTGGCCTTGTCGTAGTTGTTCGTCTCCCCTTCAGTCAGGGTTCGGGCGAGGTCCGCGACCCGTTCCGGAAAACGGTCCGGCAGCTGCAGGTACACGCTGTCCGGCGCTTCGGCCGGAAGCGCGGCTCGCAGTTCCTCTTCCGAGATGATCGGAACATGAGAGACGATCGTATAGCTTGCCGGATAGCGGGCTGCGCCTCTCCCCTCATACCGGATCTCGCTCTCTCTCCCATTCCAGATGAGCCTGTCCGTATCGCCGCCTTCCAGTTCCTCCACGGCTGATACGGAATACATGCCGAAAAGGACCGGGTATATCTGATCGCTCTGAATCTGCACCTTCTGGATAATCTCCTTCGTCCGAACCCGCTTCGCAGGAGCGTCGTCAGCTTCGAACCGTTCCCCGATACTCAGCGGTTCCAGGCTCAATTCCCGGTTCGCATCGACCCAGCCCTGGCCGGTGTATATATCTTTGGCCTCCCCCCGCCAATAGCCCCGGGCTTCGGAGGTGACCGTCATCACCGGCTCATAATCCATCTGAAAGCCGGCCCCAAGTTGGCTGTCATGGTTGCTGTAGCCGGAAGTCGTCGGGGTTGGCGTCCCGGTTCCGGTTCCGGTTACATTGGAGACGATGCGCCCGACGAAGTTGCCGCCAGTGCCGTTCCGGTTCGTCCAGGCCGTATATGGATCGGTCAGGATCGGCTCCAGTCCGGGCATGTTCACCCCGACCGTGATGATTAGCGCAATAACGACGATGCCGCTCGCCGCCATCTGAAGAAGATACCTCAGCGAGGTTCGTTTCATCTCGGGATAGCTGTCCTTCATCTCGGAGAAATGGAGCCCGATCAGCCATACGAGGGCCGCGCCGACGATCCAGGCAACCTGATCCCATAAAATATCCTCGGTAAAAGAATCCAGGATGCCGAAGACAATAACTTGAATGAGCAGCCACATAATGATGCGGCCGGTCCCGCGAACAATCTGGTTAAGCGCCTCATAACAAAGCCAAATGCCGACAACGAACCATATATAAGGATGAAAGGCTTGCAGCCTCTCCCACCCCGCTCCGTCCTCGATCCATAAATGATTGCGCGCCAGTTCCATATAGATGACGCGCATGACGAGCGGCAGCCCGATAAACAGCCGGCCAAAAAATTGCCGGGGAAATAATACGGACACTCCCCATATGATGAGGAGCGCGTCAATGGACATCGCTATCGTCTCGTCATACCAATACGGCTCCAGCATCACGATCCACTGCCATACCATCACGGCGAGGCAAGTCCAGAAGAGACGCTCGCTCCAACCGTCCTGCAGCCAGCGCTTGATCTTTCCTGGCGGGGCCGATGGAACGGAGCTTGCCGGGGACGCGGATGCTCCCTGCCGGTTCACTTCCATGTCATCCCACCTCCAAGCAGCTTAGGAAGATGGTTCAATTCATCCAGCCATATATATTGGAAGCCCTGCTTCGCCAAGGCGCGCGGCCAACCGGCCTCATCGGGGCCGCTGGCGGCGGCATGAATGAACGTGCCGCTTCCGCCGATGGATCTCAGGCTTCCGATCGCCGCCATATCGCCTGTCGACATGGCCCCGCTGATCCAGGCGACGGCCGCTCCGCGCAGCAGTGCGGCACGCTGCGCCAGCATCGGGCCAATCCGGTCATTGACTTGGGAAGTCGGCGGCTCCGGCTCGAGGGTCGACAACCATTGCTTGTATGCGGCAGGCTCGCGCAGGAGGACCCTGGCGTCCCACCAATGCAGAGAACCGCCGATTGCGGCCAAATAGGCGGGATGCCGGTTCGCCTTCGCATATTGCGCAATCGACGCCGCTGCCGACAGCGCCATTTCAAAGCCGGCCGAATTCTCGTAGGAGGTTCCCCTGATGTCGAGCACGATCAGAATCGGGGCTTCCACCTCCTGATCGAACTGCTTCGATTTCAAGCTTCCGCTCTTGGCGGTGGCGTTCCAATGAATGCGCGAGAGACGATCGCCATGTACATATTCCCGTACGCCGCTCAATTGTGTCGACTCCCGCTTCCTCTTATCCACCGCTTGCGCCTGTCCGGGCTGGACCGCTTGATGCCCGGCTTGCGCCCATGAAGGGATGGGAACCGTGGCCGGCAGGATGAAAAAGGAGGACGGCGTATGGAACTGGCCCCGCTGCTCGAAAATGCCGAATAAATCTTTGGAGAAGCATGTGGTCGCATCCAATCGGTATGACCCGCGCGGAAGCGGCGGCGTCCGGTAGGTCCATACCGCCTGCCGCCCGGCTTTCAGGGTCACCGCCGCCTCCGCCTGGCTGTACAGTTCATCGAAGCGGTACAGTCCGTCCTGCACGATAACATAAGGCAGCGGAAGCCATCCCGGAACGCGCAGCTCCACCGCTACCGCGATACGGGATTGGGCGGGGAGGAACCGGCTTGTCCCGGTCCGGACCATGCGCTGGCCCTTAACCTTGGTCACGCCTCCGAACCAGCCGCATGCCCAGTAGACGGCAAGCACGGTCGCCATCGACAGCAGCATGAAGGATGTCTTGCCGCCTTGGAACAGAAAATAGAAAACACAACTGCCATAAATGACAAAAGCAATCAGAAATGTCCGTCTCCGCGAACGCGGACGGCGGGGCACCAGCTGCGGCGAATTCATGCTACAGCTCCATCCGGACCGGCACCGGCACGCCTCGGACCGCATCCATCAGCACCTGCTCCGGGATCAGCCCCTCCATTTTCGCCTCCATATCGAGCACGAGGCGATGAGCGATGACGAACGGAAGCAGCGCTTTGACATCATCCGGCGTAACATAGCGCCGTCCTTGAATCCAGGCCCGGGCCTTGACCGCCTGCATAAGCGCTACGGAAGCCCGCGGGCTTGCGCCCAGCACGATCTGCGGATGAGTCCTCGTCGCGCGGACCACATCAATAATATAGGAAGCGACGGCGTCGTCGATATGTATGCCGCGCGCCGCTTCCCGCATCTTTTCAATCACGGTAATATCGGCAATCGGCTGAACCCGCTCGGATGGCTGCCCCAGCACATGGCGAGCCAGCATGGCCCGCTCCATCGCTTCATCCGGGTAGCCCAGGTTAATCTTGAACATAAAGCGATCCAGCTGGGCTTCCGGCAATTGGAACGTTCCTTCGAACTCGATGGGGTTCTGCGTGGCGAAGAGCATGAACGGAACGGGCAGCTCGAAGGTCTCCCCGTCAACCGTAACATGGTGCTCCTCCATCGCCTCCAGCAAGGCCGATTGGGTCTTCGTCGTCGCCCGGTTAATCTCGTCCACGAGCAGCACGTTGCACATGACCGGTCCGGGACGGAACACGAATTGCTGGTCTTTCGGGTGGAAAATAAAAACGCCGGTAATGTCGGTCGGCAGCAGATCGGGGTTGCATTGGACGCGGCGGAACGCTCCGTCTATCGTGCGCGCGAGCGATTTGACCAGCTGCGTCTTGCCCGTTCCCGGCACGTCCTCGATGAGGACGTGGCCTCCTGCCACCATAGCGGTAAGCATGAGTTCAATCTCGAATGATTTCCCTAATATGCATTGATCCAATGCAGCTTGGATCTGTTCCATAATCGAATGCAGCGATGATTGCGAATGCAAGGAAAAACCTCCTCCACGACGGTAATATAAGGAAATATACCCAATTTATATTGTATCAAGCATGGGGATCCTAAGCGAAGTTGCCTTACATTTCCTCATTTTACACCATTCTATGGTGAAGGTACATCAACAACTCATATTCGTCTTCAAGCTAATTAATGGCATAAAACAAGCTCCGCACCTGTTCAGGTTGCGGAGCCTGTCTGCCCGAAGCGGGCTTAGCCTTTGGGCCGGACGAACACCGACGCCAGGAAGGAGAAGACGATCGCCGCCGATATGCCCGCGCTTGTCGTCTTGAAGATGCCGCTGACGGCGCCGATCCATCCATCCGACTTCAAATCGGTAATGGCTCCGTGCACCAGGGAGTTGCCGAAGCTCGTAATCGGGACCGTAACGCCCGCGCCGGCGAATTCGATCAACGGCTCGTACCAGCCCAGGCCATCCACGACCGCCCCGGTAACGACCAGCAGCGCCATCGTGTGCGCCGGCGTCAGCTTCGCGACATCGAACAGCAGCTGCCCGATGACGCAGATCAGGCCTCCCACGATAAATGCCCACACAAAGATCATGATTCGTCTCCTCCCATCTCAATCGTTACGGCATGAGCGATACAAGGAATGCTCTCTCCTTGCTGGTAGGACAACGGGGACATGAGGGCTCCGGTCGCCACGATCATGACTTTCTTCAGTTCGCCCTCTCTCATCCGCTTCAAAATATGTCCATAAGTGACGACAGCCGAGCAAGCCGCTCCGCTTCCTCCCGCTTGAACATCCACCTTCTGCTTGACCATGTCGTACATCATGAGCCCGCAATCCTGATAGTTCGTCGTCTGGATATTGATGTCGTGTTTTTTGAACAAATCTTTGGCAATCCCGTAACCCACGGTGGCCAAATCTCCGGTCACAATCATGTCGTAATAGGCGGGGCTGCGCTTCAAATCGGTCAAATGAGTCTGAATCGTATCCACTGCCGCCGGGGCCATAGCCGCGCCCATATTGAACGGGTCTTTAATCCCCAGATCGACGATTTTGCCGATCGTCGCGGCCGTCACTTTCGGTCCGCTGCCTTTTTTGCCGACGATGGCCACGCCGGCGCCGGTTACGGTATATTGGGCGGTAGGCGGCTTCTGGGAGCCGTATTCCGTCGGATAGCGGAACTGCTTCTCTACGGAGCAGTTATGGCTGCATGTGCCGGCCATGACGATGTTCGCGTTGCCGGAATCGACGAGGAGCGATCCGAGCGCCAGCGCCTCCATCGAGGTGGAGCAGGCGCCGAACACGCCGATATAAGGCACCCCTAACCCGCGTGCGGCGAAGGAGTTGCTGATTATCTGATTCATCAGGTCGCCGCCGACGAAATAATCCAAGTCATCCTGCGTAATGTTCGCATTGACGATGGCGAGTTGAGAGGCCTGCTCCAGCAGCTTGCGCTCCGCCTTCTCCCAGCTTGGCTCCTTCAAATCCAAATCTTCGTGAACAAAGTCAAAGTCGGCGGCGAGAGGCCCTTTTCCCTCTTCGGGGCCAACTACGGTCGCGGTGCCGATAATGACCGGTTGATTGGGGAACCGCCATGTATGGCGTCCTATACGCATCGGATTGCCTCCTTTACCATCTGGGAACGTCCGGCATCAATGCTGGAACTGTATCCCGAAAATGTAATAGATAAGCGCAATAATACAGGCGGCCACCGTTCCAAAGACGATGACAGAACCGGCGAGCTTGAACATATTCCCGCCGACCCCCAGCACGAGGCCTTCGCTGCGGTGCTCCAGCGCCGCGGAGCACATCGAATTGGCGAACCCGGTCACGGGAACCGCCGTGCCCGCGCCGGCCCACTGCGCGAGTTTGTCATACACGCCCAGGCTTGTCAGAATAACGGAAGCCAGCACCAGAATGACGACCGTCGGGCCTGCCGCCTCTTTCTTCGTCATATCGAAAAACGTGATTAATATTTGTTCAATGGCTTGTCCAATCAGGCAGATCGTTCCTCCCACCAAAAAAGCCCGTACGCAATTTTTCCATACGGGGCGGGACGGTTCACGCTGCTTGGCGATCTGCTTATACTCTTGCTCCGAGATCGTCTTTCCCCCGGAAGTCCAAGTTGTGGACCCGGATGACCCGGATTTAGCCGAAGTCGCCATTGATTCACCTCCTGCATCCAATCTGATTTTCAGTTGTATGCATTCAGTATTTATCATTGGCGGTTAAAATATGTCTCAACTCCATGGCGCACCTAGTTATAGCCCTAATCCGAACAGCAGCAGGCAAACGATGACCAAGAGGACGAACAGCACCAAGATGATATCCCACGCTTGCAGCTTCATTTCCATAAGTTTATCATCCTTTCCGGTTATTCCTGCTACTAACGTATGCAGTTGGGCCTGAATGGGGCACATATCCAAATGACACGATTATTAGGGAAAGGCCTCAGGCTGGGTCTGTGTAAGCGCGGTTGGCAACGCTTCCCGCGAAGTGTACAATGGAGGGCGATTCCCATGGCAAGCACAATGCCTGGATAACGACTTCATTGAGGAAGAAGGAATGACAATGCTGAACCGTCAGCGGCCCGGCGAGAAGACGGCCTTTCAGGAAATCGTTTCGTACGAAGCTTCGATCGATCTGCAGACCGACATGGTCTTGGTGTATGGAATGGATGACACGATGGAGGAGCGGATTCGCGGCTGGACGGCGCAGGGATATCGAGTCGGTCTCATGACCGGCACGGCCTGGGGGGAATACCAGCCATATTTGAACGGGGGGTTCGACGGACGCGAGCATTGGGACGAGAGCCAGACCCGAGCCAACGGGACCCGGCTTATTCATGAGACCGATGATGTGCCTTATATGGTGCCTACCGTATCTTTCGCGGATTACATAACCGAATGGCTAAAAAAAGCCGTGGATGCCGGCGTGGACGCCTTCTTTATGGAAGAACCGGAATTTTGGGTAGAGGCCGGGTATTCCCCTTCATTCCGGCGCGAATGGGAGCTGTATTATAACGAGCCGTGGATGCCGCCTCATCAGTCGCCGGATGCCCAGTACCGGGCGTCCAAACTGAAAGCGCATTTGTACGCCCGGGCGCTGGAGCGGATCAGCTCCGCGCTCAAGTCTTACGCCAAGCATGCGCACGGGCGTCATATCCAATTTTATGTAGCGACGCACAGCCTCCTCAACTATTGCCAATGGCGCATTGTGAGCCCGGAATCGAAGCTGATGGATATTGCTGCGATCGACGGCTATATCGCGCAGGTCTGGACAGGCACTTCGCGTGTGCCCAACGTATATGAAGGCGAACGTCGGGAACGGACGTTCGAGACGGCGTATTTGGAGTATGGCGTCATGCAAGAGCTCGTGCGGGGAAGCGACCGCCGCATGTGGTTCCTGCATGATCCGATTGAAGACCATCCCGGACGGACCTGGGACGATTACGAGGCCAATTACAAAAAAACCGTCGTCGCTTCCCTTCTCCACCCCCATGTCGATCATTACGAAGTCGCGCCGTGGCCGCATCGCATCTACGGCAGGCCCTATTTGTCCCCGGATCGCTCGGGCAAGGTTCCGCTTCCGGAAGCGTACGGGACGATCCTGCAGGCGGTGATGCACGCGCTGCAGCACATGCCGCTGGGGGGCCTGGCCGGTACGCCGGAGCAGGTTCTGGATCAATCACCCGACAGGACGTCCGGCGAGGAAGCGCCGAGCCAGAAGGCCTCCCTTCCCGGGATCGGCGTGCTGGTCGCGGATTCCTGCATGTACCAACGGCTCGATCTATCGCTTGATTGGGAGCGGGTACAGGAGGAAGAGCGGTTCGCCTCCGAGATGGAGCATATTGCGTGGGATGCGTTCTTCGGCTTGGCGCTGCCGCTGCTGAAGCACGGGTATCCGGTCCGCCCGGTCCAACTGGACAATGTGCGGCGGATTCCGCACTATTTAAGCGAGTACGGGCTGTTGGTCGCCAGCTATGAATTCATGAAGCCGGAGCAGATGGATGTCCATTACGGGCTCGCGCAATGGGTGCAAGCCGGTGGGGTTCTGCTGTATGTGGGGGATGGCAGCGATCCGTATCATGCCGTGCGTGAATGGTGGAACGCGGGAACGCGTACGTATGACAGCCCGGCGCAGCATCTGTTCGAGACGCTGGGAGCCGCGATGGAGAGCCAGGACGGGGGACTGGCCATCACGCGCATGGGCCGGGGCGCGGTTGCCTACCTGCCGGAGCATCCTGCCCGCTTCACTCGCTCCGCGGACGACGCCAACCGGCTGCGCGGCGCGGTGAAGGCGGCATGGGCGGCGGTCCACGGTCCGTCGGCGGCAGGCTGGACGCCTTCCCATGCGCTCGTCGCCAAGCGGGGCCCGTACGTGGCCGCAGCCGTGCTTGAGGAGAGCTGCCGCAGCGATGCGGTCACCCTGAGAGGCCCGTTCGTCGATTTGTTCGACGGACAATTATCGGTCCGGCCGAGCGTGACGATCGGGCCGGGGGAACAGGCCTTGCTGTATGATCTGAAGCAGGCGCAGCAGAGCGGCCGGGAGCTGGTCCTCGTCGCCGCGGCCGGACGGGTTGTCCCGCTTCCAGAAGGCGGCTCCGCCGATGCGGCGGAGACCCAGCGCTATACGGCGCGCGGACCGGCCGGTGTCCGGGCGGTGCTGCGGTTCTATGCGCCGGCTGCCCCGGCGCACGTGAGCGTGCAGCGCGGCGGCCAGGCCTGCCCGTTCGATCTCGCCTGGGATGAAGCGTCCTCGACCTTCGCAATCCGCTTCATTCACCCGGCTGGCGGCGTGGAGATCGGGATTACTCCGGGCGTTCAATAGCCGCGCTCCGGCTGCCTTGGGCATGCGGCAGACCTCATGAGCAAGGCTTCCCGCGCCGGGCTGTACAGCCGTTGGCGGGAAGCCTTCTTTCATTGTTGCAGATTGCAGCAGCTTTTGGTTGAACCTTCTTCTTGTGGATATCTCTAAGCTTCGAACAGAATCCGCCCGAACCGTTCCGGCACATGGAAATTCACCGCGCCCGTCGGCGACCAGGCCTCGAACGTCCGCTGTCCGTCCTCGCCCTCGTCGATCCGGAACCAATTGATGCGCCACCAGTCTCCCGGCTGAGGGGCCTGCCCCAGATCCTCGAACGCAATCGCCGCCTCATACACCAGGAGCCGCTTCGGCTCGCTGACATAGGTTACCGTCGTCCGCAGCAGTCTCGCATCCCACTCGGGCTGGAAGAGCTTGTCCTTGCCCGGCTCGCATACGATTCGCGAATCGAACACGATATTATGCGGGCTGATGTTGAATTCATAGTAAGCGCCCGCGTCTTCCCCCGGCTGGATAAAGCATTCCACCACGTCCGCTTCGAACAAGGGATCATCCCGCTTCGTATACGGGCTGACAACGCGCTCATCCTCGCATTCGAAGCGAAGATATAAGCTCCGCTCGGACCAGCAGGCCTGAACCTGGGTGCGGTAGCGCGGAGCTTGCCCGGTGACGACATCGGCCAGGACCGCCGCCTCCGCCCCCTCCCAATCCGGCTCGCCGTCGGGCACGCGGCGGCATATGTATCGCGGGACCAGGCCGTCCGTAGCCTTGCCGTATACTGCTTCTGTGTTCGCCTCTGATGTCATTGCCATCTTCCTTCCTCTCGTCCATCTCGTTGTTCCGGCTCGTTCATTATAGCAAAATCGCCCGGCCGGCGCAGGCGCCGGTTTGCCGGGAGGCCTATCCGGGTAAAGTATGGACAACCCCAGCAGCAAGGAGGGAAGCCGAATGCCATGGAACGAGCGCAACTATCCTCCGTCCATGAAGCATCTGCTGTCTGAGGTGCGGGCCAAGGCGATTGAGATCGCCAACGCTTTATTGGAAGATGGCATGGAAGAAGGACGCGCGATTGCGATTGCGACCGCGCAGGCCAAAAAATGGCATGGAGAGCACTTCCCGGACCATTCCGGGCCGGATCACGTCCTTCATGTCGTCCCGGCCAGAGAAGACTGGGCGGTAAAAGCCGAAGGGCGGAAGCATCCGCTCATGACGGCGCCGACGAAGCAGGAGGCCATTCAATACGCTCAGCAGCGGAAGGCGTCCGATGGAGCCGATATCGTCATTCACAGGCAGGACGGCACCATTCAGAGCCGCCGCACGACATGACGCGATGGACCCCGCCGATCGCGAATGCCCGCGCAGCACGGCTCCGGGGCCGTGTTGCACGGGACACTCATGGAGCGGATTGGACCAGGACAGGGCTGGCCTTCTCGCGGTGCGGCTGTTACAAGTGACCTTTATTTTTGTAAAATTCATGATAGAGCTTCATTAACGCCCGCTTCTCTATCCGGGAGACGTAGCTGCGCGAGATGCCCAACTCCTTGGCGATCTCCCGCTGTGTCCGTTCCTCTCCGCCCCCATCCAGACCGAAGCGGCCGCGAATCACTTCCTGCTCCCGCTCATCGAGAATATCCAGATTCCGGTATATTTTGCTTTTCTCAATTTTGAGCTGCACTTTATCGACGACTTCATCGCCGTCCGTGCCAAGAATATCGATTAGCGTGATTTCGTTGCCTTCCTTGTCCGTCCCGATCGGATCATGAAGGGAGACATCTTTGCGCGTCTTTTTCAAAGAGCGAAGATGCATCAAGATCTCGTTCTCGATGCAGCGGGCGGCGAAGGTCGCCAGCTTCGTTCCCTTGTTCGGCTGGAAGCTCTCGATCGCTTTGATAAGTCCGATTGTGCCGATGGAAATCAAATCCTCCAAGTCTTCTCCGGTGTTGTCGAATTTCTTCACGATATGCGCAACCAGGCGGAGATTGTGCTCAATGAGCGTGTTGCGCGACTGTGCATTGCCTTCCGCCATCCGCTGCAAATGCTTCATCTCATCCTCTTCCGCCAACGGCTGCGGAAACGCATTGTTCTTGACGTAGGATACAAGCAGCGTCAATTGCTTGATGAACACGGCGATTGCAGCAAATAAACCCGTCATGCTAGCCACCTCCAGGAGTCTGACAACGTTCTATTCTGCGACTTGCGCCTAGCAGTCTCTCTTCGCAGCAAGCCGAATCCCGGCGCAGTGATACATTGTATGTAGGCGATGGCCCAGAAGTGCATGTACGGGGAAAGCTGCCGTTGTATTTTTGGGTGGAGGAAGTTGGGAGGTGAACGCTACACTGCAGGACAGGACCAAGCCTGTTACAAAAACAGAGGCCATGGTGAAATGACCTCTGTGCTTTCCTTATTTGTTGTTTTGATTTTTTAATAAACTGCATTTTTTGTAACGATAAATGAAGTCCTTCATTTCATTGTCTGCACTCATGCGCTACTCGCTTGGAATAGGAACAGCCATAATTCCACCATTGACTGGTCGAATGACAGAGCGTTGGCTCGGATACACTTTCCGACCGATAGTTATTGATTCGGATTTTCGCATTAAGCATCCCCCCCCAAGTAAATAATCGAGCTCGTTTAGCCATGCAGCATAGCAATCTTCGTTTTTTGTTAACCACTTCCATGCCATTGTCGTACCCGTAATGACCCATTAAGCTCATCTTTGATTTAAATAAAACATATCCATCACCGTTATTCACCAAGTCACACAAACAGGCATGTGCTAACAAAACATCCCCCACATTTTTGAACTCTTCGTTTGGTTTACGATTGTGGAACGCTTTCTCTGCAATAGCGAGCTCCACAAATCCTGTTCTAATTGCGATGGCAAGCAACCCTTGGATACGGTTGTCTCCAACTATATGTAGTTTATACGCTGTATACTCCTGGTTTTTTCGAAGGAAAATGCTCCAGTCTATCCCACGTGACCAGCCATCACTCTTTTTTAATTGGGGCAGATCTTCTTGTCTCAATAGATTGAAAGCTCCTGGATAAGTTTCACCGTTACGATGAATTAACTTCCAACTCAACGAGAATCCCTCCTGGATACATATGATAAAATTTTTAATTTTGATAAAGCAATCACATTGAGGTAAAAATGAGTAAGTAACTCTATTAGGGGATCCATAAAAATAAGATATCTAGGCTACAACAAAAAGTAACGAATAGTTAGCTTCTGCACCATCTCCCATCTTCATCAAATTATCCATTATGTAAAAATCCAAAGAAGTAAGCTTTCTGGATTAATGCTGTAATTGCTTTCTAATTTCCATAAGATGGTTAAGTTTAATTTTTTGGTGCATTTAATATAGCTTTTATTTTAATGAACTATTAATTAATGACATCTTACACAAGATGGGGTTATTTGTAAATATAGAACCTCTGAAATTTTGAAACTGTTGATTTTAATGCACTCTCTCTCTTACAATGAATGCTATAGTGTTTTTGTCGCCAAAAGGCGTGGATTGAAATATTAATATAAAGGCTATAAAAAATAGAAGCTATTCCTCAAGTCCTAACTGACCTGAAGCATAGCTTCTATTTTTTTAACTATATCTTTGTAACCTTTTTAAAAACTTTAAGCATCTTACCCGACTACTTCAATGTCTAACCGTCAAAAAGGTGTTTATGTACCAGAACCCGCAATATACTGAGCAAGCTTAGTGGCGTCTTTTTGCTGGGAAAGAATAAATTTCTTAATCTATTTAGCATTCCGAATCAAATACTGCCTCGGATACGCCGGTCATCGACACCAAGAATGTGTTCGCATTTCAACCCATGCATCCGCGTAGGATGCGACGCCCATCCCTCAAGAAGGTAGCCGACCTGGGAACTATTTCAATCCACGCATCCGCGTAGGATGCGACTCCGATGGGTGTCGGTTTCTCTCAAAACTCGAAATTTCAATCCACGCATCCGCGTAGGATGCGACGTCAACCAAACTGATCGTTCCTCGTTTCGCCTGATAATTTCAATCCACGCATCCGCGTAGGATGCGACTGAGATACTGTACGGCGGAGCAGCCGGCGGCGATTTCAATCCACGCATCCGCGTAGGATGCGACCAAAGTGCGAGATGTCCTCGTATCCCCCACGCCTATTTCAATCCACGCATCCGCGTAGGATGCGACATATTCGTAATTTCGTTTTTAAGCGACGAAAAAATTTCAATCCACGCATCCGCGTAGGATGCGACGATACTACCTTATCAGTCAAGCCGTCATCCTCCGATTTCAATCCACGCATCCACATAGGATGCGACCGGATTTGATAAATCCGATGGTGACTTGATCGAAATTTCAATCCACGCATCCACATAGGATGCGACCGGGGCTGGGCTTTGAGTTCCGATAGCCCAAAGTAATTTCAATCCACGCATCCACATAGGATGCGACCCTCCGACTGAGCCGGCTCCGAAACATACCCTGAAGATTTCAATCCACGCATCCACATAGGATGCGACGTCGAAGAGGCCGTTAAACAAGGCCTTATCATCCGAATTTCAATCCACGCATCCACATAGGATGCGACTTTGAATGTTAGGAGCAGCAACAGCGCCGCTAAGAATTTCAATCCACGCATCCACATAGGATGCGACGGCGAAAAATGATTGCAATAATCACATTTCACTCTTGATATGACGCAATCAATCAAAATTACTGATCCATAGAGCTAAAAACTGCTTATTTCCTACTCCTACATTCAACCTACAAAATAGTTTTACCCATAATATAGAAAAAACATGGTGCGAATCCCCCGGGGAATTTATGTGCACTACACATTCGCACTAGAAAATTAGGGTCCCTTCCATATCGATCGATGCCTTCACACCAATATGCTCCACCTTGCTTTTGTAGTTGTTTCCTAATTGATAAAATCGCAGGCTATCTTCCTGTTCATCGATCATATCGATAAGTTGGATCTTCAAGCTGGCGAACTGAGCTGCGTCTACATTGCATTCAAAAACAGAGTTTTGCACTCTCTGACCATAATTTTGGCATAACTTTGCGACTTTACGTAACCTGCGCTGCCCGGCAATACTGGTCGTGCTGACATCATAAGTGATTAGTACCAACAAATTATACCACCTACTTCCAGAGAAATGGAGGGTACTCATCTAGATCCTCACGCAAATGACGAGCTAGCAACAGGGCCTGGGCATGCGGGACAAGTCCCCAACTGATTTTCTCTCCCAGATAGGGATGAACTATCTTTTCTTGCTTCTTATCCTGCCATGCCTGCAAAAATTTTTTTCTCGCCTCATCTGTCATCAAGACAGCGCCGTTTTCCTTCTTGTAAAAATCATCCTTGTTCACAATTTTTTTATTAATCAAGGTGAGAACAAATCGGTCCGCATAGTTCCCCCGCAACTCTTCCATCACGTCCAGAGCAAGTGAAGCCCGCCCCGGACGATCGCGATGCAAAAATCCGACATAAGCATCCAGCCCGACCGCTTCCAATGCGGAGGCCATATCCTTCGCCAACAATGTGTACGCAAGCGACAACATCGCATTTACATTGTCCAGCGGCGGCCTGCGTGAACGGGAATGAAAGTAAAAATCGTCTGTCTGTTGCAGAATCATTTGGCCAAAAGCCTTATTGTAGCTGACTGCAGCTTGTCCTTCTAAGCCACGCAGACGTTCCAGATCTTCACAAGCCCGTACTTCCAGCATGAGGGACGATAACTGCGCGGAAATCTCTTTGAACTGATCAACATTGATTCGCAGCGGGTAGTCTCGCGTCATCCGCTCAATCATCCACTTATGGTTATAAATTTTGCCGACAATAAAATTGCGTGCAATTTGGGCGGACAAGCGCTCATCCTCAGAGACAAGGTATTGCTTTTTCCGCAGCACTACATTTCCTTTGCTCTGTCCAATGACCCTGGCCAGAAATCTGCCGGTCACCGTCATAAAGGTGATCGCAATATTCCGATCTGCACAATACCCCATCAACGCAGGACTTGCTCCTGTATAACCGAAAGCGACGATAGCTTCCAGATTGTGCAACGGAAGACGGCCCAGCTTCTCTTCTCCCTTCTGCAGCACAATATTGTCCCCGTCCAATGCCATATAAACGTCCGGCTGGTTTACATATAACGTGTTAAGGAGACGCTTCATCTTTGATCTTCCCCTCAATATAACTTTTTACCGTCCGTTTGTTCATCAAGGCCGGCAGGCAGATGGATTGCAGCGAGTAGTTTTTGCAATAGGGCCCGGTTTTGACTTTTGGCGTATGGCTGCGCTTATAATAATCATGCATTTCCGCTGCCACAACTTTGACCCTCTGCTTCACATCATCCGTAAGCGGAACCTCAATTCGACGCTTTAACTCTTGATAAAAAATATATCCTGTCTGCACATCGCACAACAGCATCTCTTCCAGACAGAGCGCTTGCGCAGCCAGCTGCAATACATCGGATTCATCCGTCTTCGGCTTGCCGCGCTTGTATTCTACAGGGTACGCGACATATTTTCCCTCGACTCCATTAATCGGAACACCACGGCTGTCTTGTATGAACTCGACCACATCACAGATGCCTGTCAGCTTCAATTCATGCGACTTGACAGACATAGCGCGGACGACAAGCTTGTCGCCGCGCTTTTCCCTCGTGAACGGTTGATCCGCATTCCGATGGAGATGCAGCCCTTCAATCGTCTTCACATTCTCTTCCCACTGCTGTTCAATGTGAATCAACGCCCATTGCCGCTTACAGAATTGAAAATGCTGAATGCCAGACAGCAATAAGTAGTTGTCTTCATCATTATAGGCCATCGATGATTTCAACCTTCAGACCTTCCAGTTCGTTGAGTGTGATGTCGTAGTGTTCGAAGGATTTTGGTTCTTCCCTATTTTTGCTAATATGCAAGGAGCGGTGCACTTTGGCAGATGAATACTGACCCAACTTGCTGCTGTGCTCCCACCAATACACCTTGTGCACCTCCATACTTCCTTCTGGTCTGGCGGAAGAGGCGTCATTTTCGAACAGCGTAACGAGCGCCTGCTTGATTTTTTCCGCATCCTCCACGGTGAAGCCCGTCTTCTCCGCTAACTGCGTATTGATGCTGCCATAGAAGACATAGACGCCGAAGTCTACGCGGTGCTTCATGCCCATTGTGTCTGATCCTCTCTTCTCGCCCGGCTCCGAATTAACGCTCTTCGTGATCTGCATACTCGTAATATCAATCGGATCGACGCTCGTTGCGGTATGTATCGACACCGGACCGCGCACGCCTACAGATACCCCTTTACCACCGCTTCCCTTGAAGGCAAACACCTGGCCAAAACTGCGGACATCGATCCACTGCTCGCAAGCCGTTTTCGCAAACTCTTCGCTGGAACTGTCTTTTTGATTTACTATTTTCGCCAGTGCCTCGTTTCCTTCCGCGCGCTCGCGCAAGCTTTTGAGCTGATCATCGCTTCTATCATTGGATTGGACAAAAATAGGTTCGCCGAGATCTTGAAGCCGGTTTCGAATTTTCCGCTTCAGTGCGACATCCGACACTTCACCGTGGCCATCATAGTTTTGACGGGGGCGATTGCCATTCAGCGGATCTCCATTTGGATTCGCTTTGATTACCGAAAATACAACAGCAAAATCAATTTTATGATCGAGAATCGTCATGCTTCAGTCTCTCCTTCATTGGATGGTTTGGTTTGATTTTCTTCCTTCTTCTTTCCTTGGAAAAAGTCATGTCTTTGGCTGGAGAGTCCCAGCAAGTATTTCCCGGATAAAGGCTTATCATTAAAGTCTTCATAGTTAAATGCAGATAGAATCTCATCCATCAATTTCGTCAAATCCGTACATTTCGCGCCCAATCGCGCCTGATACGGCTGCAAACTCGCTTGAATCACCTTCCACGTCCGCACCGGATGCTGCGCAAACGAGTTCATATAGCGAATCGCATTCGTTGCGCGCGTCTCTTCTGAACCTAGCGCACGCCGCTCCAAAATATCGGCCACCGCCAGCAATCTCCCAAACAAATAGCTTCGGTCCTTGTTCTCCTTGTCCAGCGCCACCGTGTATCCCTCCTTCTGATAAAACTTATTTACTAAGGCGCATGCGATGCTGAGCGTCTTCTCCCACTCCCACTTTTCCATCGCCACCGGATTGGACGTCCGGCGAACGACGCTGTTAACAATATCCGCGGGAATTTTGACGCCGTCTACCATGCACGGCAGCATGCGCTCCATCAGCCCTTTTACGACTTTATCGCTTGCCGTCGATCCATAAGCAGCATATGCAATGTCTTTAGTTGCCGGCGCACCGAAGAATTGGACATAGTCGCCGTTCTCATCTTTGCGGTAGCGGTGAATCCATACGCAACTGGAATGCCACTCCGCCAGCTTGTCAAAGTAATGCTCCTTGTCCAGATTGCGATAATAGAGCACTGCCATGCGCCCGGTTGTGGCAGAATCAAGAATTAACAGGTTCACAGCGGGATTGGTAATCGACAACTCTTTTCCTGTTCCGTACCCGGCCAGATAACTCCTAATGTCCCGTGCCAACCCTTCATTCGTAAAAGATTCCCTTTTGTGCGCGGCGCTCTGTTCCGGAAAGAGAGCGAAGGTATCCTCTCCGGGAGCCGGCACGTCTACCGCATCATTAGACCAAACGAGAAACACGCGCCCATCAATGATTTTCCCTTGGCGGTTAATGAGCCATTTCAGCGCATTATGGGCTTTTTGCGATACTTCATAGCTAATGCCCGCCGCTTCCTGGCTGCTGCTGAACCGGCCCCGGAACGTAAAACCGCTTGTATCGCTGGCCGAGATCAGTTTCGCTTTGTCTGCCGGATTTCGTATTTTATTCGCATGCTTGTCCGTACCTGGCAGCAATCGCCCTGTCGCATAACACAGCTTGTCGTTGCCCAGCTTGCTGTTATAGTACTGAATAAACGAATCATACATCTCCGGATCCTTCCATACTTCCTTGAGCGGCCGGACCGGGGAGTAGACCGTAAAACGAATGAAGGCGCTTTCTTGTTCGCCATTCAGCACGCCAAACAACGGCGGTTTCTCGTCGCCGTATTTTTTATCCCATTTTCCAAGCAGGCAACCGTCCCCATCCAGGGACAACAGATTCTCTTTTTCAACCAGATCGCGAACAAGCCGTTTTTTATTCAGGTACTTGAAAATACTGACAACGTGAGGATGACGAAATGGCGATAAGGCCCATTCTTCCAACTGTTCGATATAGGCTTTGAACTGATCCGCTTTCTTGGCTTGTCCGCCATAGTCAATATAGTCTCCGGCCACATAGCTTAACTTATCATGCAGCGGATAAGGAAATACGGCGGTTCCTGAGCGGCTGGAGGAATCCTCCGTGCACGGAATCAATGTGCTGGCATCGCTCTTGTCAATGACGATAGCGGAATGGAATTCACCGTCTTCCGTCACGCGAACCTCGATGTGCGCCGTTTGTGTCGTATGAGATATCGGAAGCAGCGTGAACTCTTGCCCGCTATGCTTCTTCTCGACAACCCCGATCCGATCGAGGTTCGCCTCATACGTCTCATATAATTGCTGCAGCCAGCTCATCCTCTTCCCTCCGCTTCCAGGCGGGACTCCAATTCCTCAACCGATTCGATCTCCCCGGCCGCGAACTTCTTCGGTTGCATCTCAGCCACAGGGCGAACAAGCTTACATTGTTCCGGCGTGATAAACTCAATGATGCCATCCTTCATGACCGGGTTCCATAACCTCGTCTCCATCTGCTGCCTTCCTGTCTCATCCGGATAATTCATGCCATGCACCATCGTTCCGAGATGGAGTTCGCCATAATTGTCATAGAAGCCCTCACCTGTGCCAAATTCGCATGGCTCCACATAACCTTGGCATTCTCTTGCTCCGAGGAAAATATCCCGGCGTCCTCCCGCCCGCAGTGCGCGCTTCAAAATATTGTGGTGCTTATTTTCGTCGCGATCATATTCCAGGTCCGGCCGATTCGGGTTGAACACGAAATGAGCCCGGCATTGGTAACGAACATCTTTTAAATAGGAGTAGTAAGCAAGCGTATTGCCGCCGCCATAGTCAAGCGGACGAACCCCTTTGGACTCCATTCGAATCGGATTCATAACGCGAACGGCATCTACAACAAACAATATCGTCGGCTTCCAGTAGATCGATTCGACGATTCCCTTTAACGCTTGATAGGTTGGGACAGGATAAGACATCTTTTCCCCGCCCAGCTTCGTTAACGGGTCTGTAAACAGCGCATAATTCCCAATCACCTCGAACTCAATGCTGTTCCGTATCAAGGCGCCGCCTCCTTTCCACAAATTCCCTCCAACTACAACTTCATTCTACTTTCTCCAACAAAAAATAACAATCCTGTCTAATAAAATATTATATGAATAATTTGTGGCTGTTTACTGCATGAAGTATAATTGACACTTTTATTATAGGTATGACCTTGGTTATGCTATAATTAGTTGTCGCTGTCATAGCGGGGATTGAAAAATATAGTATTTTATTAGAAGCCTATCTTCAAAGCGATAGGCTTCCTCTATTTAAAAACCTAAAAAACCAGTGACGCTATCATTTTTCAGGTCGGCTCCAAAATGCTCGCTGTAGGCCCCCTCTTTCAATACAAGCACTTTCCCGTCGAGACAACTCTCCAATCCGCCGCTGCGATCCAACTCACGGAGATCGTGATCATACAAATTGACCGTGAATTGCTGCGCCCGTCTGAGCAGGCGCGTCAGATCATCAATGCTTCCGCCCCCGTTCAGTTCGGCGATGATTTCCTTGCCTCCCTTCCCATATGGAACAATGACAGAGCGCGTATGATCGTCAATAACGTGAAAGTGTTGCGCAGCCGTGCCGTAACTATTGGCAAGGAACAGCGGCAACCATGTGTCTTTCTCCCCTTTCTTTTTCCTGTCCTGGTGATAAGCCTGGAAATAGCTGTCCGCTTCCATCCGGCCGGCATACAACAAGATTGTCATATCTTTGCGAAGCTGGGGAACAAAATAATTCAAGTCCGCTTCCAGCTTCATATAAAATCGTTGGAAATAATACTCCATCGCCTGCTGCGACAGCAACTCGCCGCCATGCGCCTTCGCATCCCGCTTCATATCGACAAGCATCGCGCGCGTCAGTTCCTTCCCTACTTGAATCTCTTTCAAATGCTTCAGATTCTCTTCCGCATGATCGATAATGTAGACGTTCCGCATGTTATCTTTCCCATGCCGGTTGCACCGTCCCGCCGCCTGCGCAATCGAATCCAACCCGGCCAGGGAACGTACGACACAATTGAAGCTGACATCGACGCCTGCTTCAATCAACTGCGTGCTGACGCAAATCACTTTTTCCTTCTGCCGAAGATGCACCCTGACCTTGTCCAAAATCGATACACGGTGAGCGGGACACATCGACGTGCTCAAATGATACAAATGTATTTTCCCATCCGAGCCGAACTGGCCTTGTTCCTGCATCGCTTGCAATCGTTCATACAGCGCCTTGACGACCGATTTCGTATTCAAGATAACAAGCATATTTCCCGCTTCCTGAACGGCATCCCGGACAAAGTCTGCCAAGTCTTCCGTACTCCAGGCCTTGTCGGTAGCTTGATCTACCAACTCGACACGCTTAAAGGCATCGATTACGCGATTAATATCCTGTATCATCTCGGTGTCCGCCCCGATGTCAAGCTTCTGCTCCACGAACTGCAGCGCTGGCTGCGTCGCGGTGCACAGCACGATACTGGAGCCCCCATACTCCTTCAAAAAGTTCAGCGCCTGGTTGAACAGCGAAATACAATGCGTAGGGACCTTCTGTACTTCGTCAAATATAATGACTGCATCACACAAGTTATGGAGTCTCCGTATGTTCCTGCTTCCATGGGCGAAAAACACGTTAAGGAATTGCACCATCGTCGTAAAAATGATCGGCGCATCCCAGTTGTCTTTAGCCAGGTTCGCCTTTTGCCGCGCCGTCAGCGCCAGCCCGTCCTGCTCCTCGCCGTCTTCCTCCATCTCCACTTCTACGACGTTGGAATGATGCTCCAAAATATTCGCATCGTCCTGCAATATGTTGCGCACCGTTGCTGCATTCTGCTCAATAATTGTTGTAAAAGGGACGACATAAATAATCCGTTTTTTGTCATAGGTTAAAGCATGCTTCAATCCATACCTCAAGCTGGCCAGCGTCTTGCCGCCACCGGTCGGTATCGACAGTGTATAAATAGAAGACGGCTTCGAGGCAAAATGTTCGCATAACTCGGACATTTGGCTCCGCAACCGGGCAATTGGCGTATCTGCGTCTTTATTTTCCTCGAAAGAACGAAGTTGCGCCATCAACTTGTCATAGTATCCTTGAAACAATGCCATCACGTTCTGTTCCGGCTCGTCCGGCTCTCCCATCTCAAACCAGCGCGTGTTCGTCCGGTCGGCATCAATCAAGGCACTGAACACGAACTTGGTCAGGAACATCAGCTTCAGTTCCATACTCTTGGCAGGCACTCTGGCCAGAAATTGTTCCACTTCCGCAGCCGCCCGATCCACATATGCCTGGAACTCCTGCTCGCTCATGACATGTGTAAAAAAGGCTTCGACGCTCCGATCAAACTCCTCCAACTTTTTGCAAGCAACCCGTCTCAAGTAAGGAGATTCCAAATCCGGATCCAGAAAATCATGCAAATAGGAATGATGCGAAATAATCGCATTGCCTACAACCTCAGCCAAAATCGCTTTATAAGGCGCTTTCGCATCCGCATGAAGACGATCATAAAGCAACCGTCCTCCGGCCGTAGAATGATCAACCTCCCCCCGACGCAGCCGATCCTCGGCTCCGCTTACCGCCGCCAATATGTATGTCCTGAACTTCTCCGTATATTTCCCCATATCATGCAGCATGCCCGCCAGCCCGGTGACATGAGGAATATTTAATTTCTCGCCGTACTTTTCCGCCAGCGTCTTCACTTCCAGCAAATGCCGTTCCACGGTTTGCACCTTCTTATCGCTCACCCGAATATGAGCAATCGATTGCATTTCAGCACCCCTTTCTACTCCTAGTAACTGTACCGCACACATGGTGACAACTAAATGTCAGGGAACATATATTCCAGATGATGCATTAGTTATACATCTCCATCCAACGCTGTAACCGCTCGATGAACTGCTTCCTTATTGATAGCGGTTCCAGAATTTCGGCAGACGGGCCATACTGGGCGAGCCAATTCAGGAAGCCTTGCTCATGGTTGACTGTCGCCTCGAACAATAAGCTTCCGTCGGGCAAGTCCGTCATTTTGGGGCGCACGAACATCTCCTCTTCCTTAATATATCTGGCCACATCGGGCTGAAATTTGATCTTGAACGTAATAAGCGAGTCGCCCCGATGGACCGACCAGGTATGCTTCATATAGTGGTGGATGTCGAAATCGCCTTTGTCGAAACTTTTAGTCGTTATTTCGACGCGATGAAACCGGCTCATGCGGAACATTAAAATGTCCTGCTTCCGATGACAATACCCAATTAAGTAGAAGCGTTGCTCGCGAGGCACAAGACAGTACGGATCGATCTCGCGCTCTGTAACTGTATTGCGGCTTTGGGTATGGTATACTGCACGGATTGTCTTCTCCGCTATAATCGCTTCCATCACAGGGAGCAGGTAATTTGGACTATCACGATCTGCCTTGTAAGCAGGCGTTCCCATCTGTATTAGATTCGTGAAGTTCTCCATTGCTTCCCTGCGCTTCTGCTTCTCCTTGGCATGCGTCGCCATGACTTTGTCGTATGCCGAATCGAACAGAGGAGACAGCTTGCTTTTGTCCACCATGGAAGGGAGGACAGAGAAGACCATCTCCTCTTCTTCTGTAAAATTAAGCGGATACATCGCGAAGTTGCCTATAAAGCGATACCCTGTTCCGTATCCATCATTTGTTATAGGCACGACAAGATCTAGCGTTCGCAAATCCCGATATATGGTTCGCTCGGAAGCCTCACATTTGTCGGCCAGCTCCTGCGCCGATATGCCAGGATTCGCCTGTATGGCTATGACCATTTTCAGCAGCCGTATCATTCTATCGGACATCTTTGACTCTCCTCCAGATGATATCATCATATCCTATAAATATTGGATATTCGACAACATCTATAGGTCTTCCTGCCTACTTATGCAAAAAAAATTAGACTAAACAACCCTTTTCTTCGTTAACAATGTATGGGTATTTGGAATTACCTCTATTTTTATACCAATGTAAAAGCTGCTGTACATCCTCTTGGGAAGCGCCGGTAAATACGTATTCCTTCGCTTTGGATGGCGAATCTATCACGACTTCAATCTGGAATATGCCAAATAGGCATTGGATCCAAGTTTGACGACAAGTTATCGATTGGATCGCTTGGCGCTGTACATAGACTGTAGTTCGCGTAAGACCCGGCTTCGCGATCACACATTGATTCCCATGAACTTCCCATAGCGTTCCCGAATATTTTCGGCTTCCTCGCCAATATAACGTTGCCGCGAACGGGAGCATCAACCATGCCCACGGGGCCAAAATTGCGGAGACTAAGATGACAAGGCTTACCGCAATGACGGGAAGCCACACAAAATACATCGCCTTTCCGGCTGGTAAATGACGCTGCGGGTTCACGATGGTAAATTCGGGCAACAGCATCTCCAATGCAGCATGCATCTCTGACCTGTGGACCGCGGGCAGCAGCAGTTTCACCTTCCTCTCCCCTGCATACCCAACGCAATCCATCCAGATGGACACATAACCAAAATAACGGCTCAACAACTGCTCCTTGACCCGGATCGACTGAATCTTCACAGTATGGAGGGAGGTTGATTTCCTCTCATACCATCCGTACTGGATATGAATATAGGCACTGTCTCGGATAACGGACCATTTATGATAACGAATTTGCATCATGACCAAAGACAACAACCAGGACGTGAATACGCACAAGGCAATAATTCCAAGAAGCGCAAGCAGAACGGGTATAAACTCCGTCGTCAAAAATTCTTTCCATCTTTCATCTTGAAAAAAACGGACCATGCTTACTTCTTCCGTGCTTGGTTCAATCCAATCCCATACATACGTTACGATAGTGAGACATAGGGGAACCCCCAGCCAGAACGAATTGGAACTAATCGCCCTCATCAAAATATCCTTGGGTTGAAGGACCCAATTCGGCTTCGCTTGATTCGAGACACGCGACATCGGTCGATTCATTCCGGCAAGGAGCATGTCTGCGTTGCGTTGAGTCAACACGAACCTGGCATCAGCCTCTTCGTTCGAATCTGAAGTGTGCACTTCGGCAGTAGCCGAACCTACTAATCGATCGGTCCAAGTCTGTTCTATCGATATATTCGTTATTCGCTCCAGCGGAATTGTTCGTTGGGTGGTGATAAGCACTCCTCTTTGAATGACGATCTCAGATTCCCCAATCTGATAAGTGTCTTTCCACCAGGAAATAATAGACCACAGCAAGATAGATAGACCGATAACGACAGCCGCCCCATATACCCAATAAGGCTGTTGACCTGTGCCGGCCTTGATCTCCTTGAATAACAAGAGAGTATAGGGGATGATCATATATCGAATCGTTCGATACAAATGTACGGCAATCTTGATCGGATGTTGTCTATGGATTGTACGCATCAGTTTCACCTATCTTCGCCAGTTCAATGACCTGCCGCCGCAGTTTATTCGCATCTTCTTCCAATAAACCAACGATGCCAGTCGCATCACCTGCCGTTACGATAACGACTTCAGATATGCCCAGCTTTTTCTGAATGACGTCCTGTTCAATATCTACATGTTGAACACGGCTAAGCGGAATAACCGATGAATTAACAGACCATATGCTGCCCCACCGAATCACAATCTCATCCTTTGTCAGAACGTAACTTCTTCTGGCATAGCTGAAGCGAACTCCATATATGATATAGAATACGTCTTTGCTCCAATGAAACAAGAGATAGGCCGCAACAACATAGAAGATCCACTTCCATTGGGGAAGCCACATCAAATAAACGATGATCGGGATGCTAGCCAGCGCAGTCCGCTTCAATGCAGAAAAAAGCCGATAAATTCGCCAATATGGCACCACATTGGGATGCAATTGTTGCTGTTCGCTAACTGTCGTATTCATAGCTGCGTACATCCTCACCTTCCTTCGTACTGATGATATAAATTCTATTATGGTTGAAGAAAGTGACAACCCCCTGTCAGGGAACATATGTTCTACAAAAAAAAGACAAGCATCCTGCCTCCACGTCATCTTTTGATACGGGGGTAGATGCTTTTTGGGTTTCATCATGTTTTCTATGTGTCCGTGCAGAATGCGACGCTCAATGTGAGCTTTTGAACTGCTTAGAGAGGTCTACATTTCAGTCCGCGCATCCGCGTAGGATGCGACAATATTCACACCGAAGACATGGGCGAAGGAATCGAATTTCAATCCACGCATCCGCGTAGGATGCGACTGAGCGGCGTCTTCCTGTTTTACCGGAGGTCGAGATTTCAATCCACGCATCCGCGTAGGATGCGACTTCCTGTACCGGACGTACATCCGGCATCATCTCGCATTTCAATCCACGCATCCGCGTAGGATGCGACCGTAAAGTCCAGGCACCGTGCCCAACTCGTTGAAATTTCAATCCACGCATCCGCGTAGGATGCGACGCGTCTAACGGTCTATAACAACCGTTAGGGTGGCATTTCAATCCACGCATCCGCGTAGGATGCGACTACCAATTGCCGATCCAATCTCAAAAAACGTCTTATTTCAATCCACGCATCCGCGTAGGATGCGACGACCCGCGTTACGTGGGTAATGCTTGGCAAATTATTTCAATCCACGCATCCGCGTAGGATGCGACGCTGGACCGATCTATCTGACTCACGATTGCTTGCGGATTTCAATCCACGCATCCGCGTAGGATGCGACAAGCCAGCAAGTCAACAAGTTGAACAAGGATGCGCTATTTCAATCCACGCATCCGCGTAGGATGCGACGGCAATCACAAGGCGGCCGCAGCCATCGGAGACAAATTTCAATCCACGCATCCGCGTAGGATGCGACAGCGAAAAATGATTGTTCCAATCATTTTTCGCACCTGTTCTGATTAAATGAATCAAATTAGCCATAAAATCAATCTTAAGCAGGTGTTTCTCACCTTTGCCACAAACCAAAAGATGGATTTTTCCTATAATATAGAAATTTCATGGTGCGAATCCCCCGGGAAATTCATGTGCACTATACATTCGCACCAGAGCTTGAATAGGTCTAATCTTCTTGTAGCCGCATTCACTTATGAACGTTCATATACCAAATTATAAAATCCGTCCTCGTCCGGCTCCTCCTCGTCAGTCACATAGCCGAGGGACTTGAAGCAAGCCAGACATGGCTTATTGTCGGCTTCGATGCAAGCCACCCATGTATGTACGGATTGCAGTTCCGGATGATTCATAAGTTCACGCACCATTGCTTTTCCATACCCTTGATTGCGCAAGGATGGATCGGTGATGAGTCCGATATAGCCCGCCTCGCCATCCAGTTCGATAAAAATTAATCCAACCGGCTGTTCTTCTTGATAGGCCAGCCACATATAGTACATGTCATTGGCTGACGCATAGTCGAACCAATCTTCCAACGGAAGCATCCCGTCCATGCGTTCCTGCACTTCCGCATCTTCGAACCACGCCGCCAGCAGCGGCAAATGATTCCTGCCCAAAGGCTCCAAGCGTTTCAACATATTCATCAAAAATTCCTCCTGTTCAATCCCAAGCTTACTGCACAGGCCACCATACCGCAATCCCCACCTCTTCGAACCGCTCCCGGAGGCGGCGGGCAAAGGCCAGCGCATGAGCGCCGTCGCCGTGAATGCAGACCGTATCGGCCTGAATCGCCACGTCATGGCCCTGTACGGAGCGGACAACGCCTTCCCGCACCATGCGAACAACCTGCTGCACCGCTTGCTCTGTGTCCGTAATCAGCGCATGGGCTTCCCGGCGCGACGTCAATGACCCGTCCGCCTGATACGTCCGGTCGGCAAATACTTCATGCGCGGTGCGGAGACCTGCGGCCTCCCCTGCCCGTACCAACTCGCTGCCCGACAGGCCGAACAGAGTGAGCTCCGGGTCTATGTCATAGACCGCGCGGGCGATCGCATCAGCCAATGGGCGGCGCGCAGCGGCCATGTTGTACAGGGCCCCGTGCGGCTTGACATGCCGCATTGTTCCGCCTGCCGCCTTGACGAATCCTGCTAAAGCCCCGACCTGATACACGACAAGGTCATAGGCTTCCTCCGGAGTGATGTCGAGATTGCGGCGGCCGAATCCCTGCAGATCAGGCAGTCCCGGATGCGCCCCGATGGCCGCTCCGTGCGCAAGCGCCGCGGCCACCGTCTTCCTCATGACCGACGGATCGCCGGCATGGAAGCCGCAGGCGATATTCGCCGAAGTGACGAGCGGCAAAATTTCCTCATCCGTTCCCATCCGGTAAGGGCCGAAGCTTTCTCCCATATCGCAGTTGATGTCTATCTTGTACATATACAAATCCCTCCTAACGCGCTTGCAAAGCCAGTCCCTGCTTGAATTGCGCGATGCTGTGCTCCCGCATCACATATACATCCTGCGCTTCCTCCAGAGAAACCTCCTTGAAGCGTATCTGTCCACCCGGCTGCACCTGGGCAATCAACGGCAGATCGACGCTAATCACGTGCGCGATGCGCGGATATCCTCCAGTCGTCTGCCGGTCGGCCAGCAGCACGATCGGATGGCCTTCCGGCGGCACCTGAATCGTCCCCGCCCCAACGGCTGACGAGACCATATCCAGCGGCTCGGCCAATGCCAACGGCACGCCTTCCATTCGATATCCCATCCGGTCGGATTGAGGCGTGACGCGGAATCGCTCCCTCCATAGATTCCGTCTGCTCTCTTCATCAAAGAGAGCATATTCCGGTCCGCGCACCACGCGCAGCACCGGATGATCCTGATAGGCTGGCCGAAGCTCATGACTGGCTCCCCACGGAAGCACCACGGCTTTGTCTGAAGCCATGTCCTGCCATGCCAGTGACGCTCCCGTCTCGAGCACATCGCCAGCCTGAAGTGCCCGGCCATGGTACCCGCCCATGCCGGCCCGCAAATACGTGCTGCGGCTGCCCATCACCTCGGGAACGTGAATTCCGCCTGCGACCGCAAGATAGGTCCGGCAGCCGGACACTGCCCTGCCGAAGGTGAGCCTCGTGCCGGCAGGGATATAGACAGGCCGCCATAGCGGAAGGCGCACATCGTCCGCGGCAGGCGATAAATTCCCGCCCGCCAGGGCAATCACTGCCGACTTTTCGAATACAAGCTTGGGCCCCAATAGCGTAATCTCCAGAGCCGCCGCCCCTTCCTGATTGCCTGCCAGAAGATTGGCCAGTCTAAGCGCGGCCGTATCCATGGCGCCGCTCGCCAGCACGCCGTATTTCTGGAATCCGAAGCGCCCGCTGTCCTGTACCGTCGTAAGCAAGCCTCCCGTCTCAACCCGGATGCTCATCGCTGGTCACCCTCCCAGCTCTCGTATTCCTCCTCGGATATCGGGACGAAGCGTATCGTATCCCCTGCTCTAAGCAAGGCCGGAGGGGTCATATCCGGGCGAAAGAGCGCAACCGGCGTCCGGCCGATCAACTGCCAGCCGCCTGGCGTGACAATGGGATAGACCCCCGTCTGCGTTCCGCCAATGCCGACCGAGCCCGCCGGAATCGCCAGGCGCGGGGAAGAGCGCCTCGGTGCCGCAATTCGCTCCGGCATGCCGCCGAGATATGGAAAACCGGGAGCAAACCCGATCATGTATACCAGATACTCGGCGCTGCTATGAATGCGCACAACCTCATCCGCCGTCAGCCGGTTATGCCCGGCGACCTCCTCGAGATCGGGACCGAATTCCCCGCCGTAGCATACCGGAATTTCGACGGTGCGCGCCTTCTTGTCCAGCCGCATATCCGCCGTCTGCGCTGCGGCCCGTTCCAGCTTGGCTTTTGCCTCTTCATATCGCAGCACCAGAGGATCATAAAATACGGTCACCGTGGTAAAAGCGGGGACATATTCAATCATGCCGGGGAGCGGATGGTCATCGAGATAGAGCGACAACAATCGGACTTGTTCATGAGACGCCGGTCCGATGACCGTATCGAATTCCACGACGATCGCTCCGTCTCCGAGCGGAAAGTATCGCATGCAGTCTCCCCCTTCACTTCTCGTTCACGCACTCACAATAGCACGGAATGCGAGGAACAACAAGCGGATCCCGCTCTCCGAGGGGGTGATCTGTTATATGCGCGTCCCGAGAATCTTCTGCACGCCCGCCTTTTGCCTAACGAAATCCATCTATCCAACGATAACTTGAAAAAGACGTATCATAATCAAAAGTTAAAACGATATAAATACGAAAAAGGCCTTGCATCCGTTAAATAAAGGAGAATGGTGATGAACAATTCCGCGTATCCGAATTCCAAGAAACTGCTTCGCTGCACTTTGATCCTGACGCTTGCTTCCTTGCTGCTCGTGCCCCCGCTGGGGGCGTCATCGGCCGCTTGCGGGACGGGAGGGAGCATCCATGCCGAACACAAGGCGAACAGCGAAATGTCCGTCGGAGAAAGCCGCATTCTTAGCAGGCAGCAGATTGAGGTGCTGTGGGATGGGATAGACGAGGATTTTTCTCCAGACAAGGCAGTGGACGCCGTCCGTTCCACCCTGCCCGAGAAAGAATATGAAGCGCTTTTCCCGATGCGCCTCGGTTCTCCGGAATGGCATGCATTCAACAAAGGGAAAGCGGACTACAATCCGAATCAGGCAGATTACTATTCCTACCGGAATCTCATTGACGCAGTGCGCCTCGTAGCCAATCTCAAATAAAAAGTGTCCTATCGCGAAGGCAACTTCGCCGCACAAGAAATCTACCGGTTAGAGAAAAAGGGAAAAACAGAGACACTGATTGTACGTTCTGCGGATTTCAATTCACCTGATAATAAAGAAAAGCCAGTCATAACCCGAATTGTTGATTTCGGCAGTTTTTTAAATGAAGGACTGGAAAAGGATCGCAAGCGTGATCTGGCTGCCCTGCTGGCCAATCTCTCTCATGAAACGGGCGGCGGCTGGGATGAAGCGCCGGGAGGCATGCTGCGCTGGGGACTCTATTGGAATGAAAATATCGCGGGCAGAACGGGCCAGAACAAATCTGATTTTGTGGACCCGGCAAGCAGCAAAGAATATCCGGGATTTCCGGGCAAGAAATACTATGGGCGCGGTCCGATCATGTTAAGCTGGAATTTCAACTACGGATTAATGAGTGCCATCATCTATGGAGACAAAAACGTGCTTCTGAAAAATCCCGAGGCTATCGCTGCCGATGGCAAGCTTGGATTCGCGACCGCCATCCTGTTCTGGATGACCCCGCAAGCGCCGAAGCCTTCGGCACATGATGTGATGATAGGCAGATGGAAGCCTTCGCAAGAGGAAGCTGCGCAAGGACTAACCCCGCCTGGATTCGGCATCAGCATTATGGTTCTGAACGGCTTGGAGGCCAATCTGGATGACACGAATGGCGCCATCAAGCGGCGTGCCGGACATTACCGTGACATTACAAGCAGAATGGGTGTGGATATTACAGGCGAGAAAATCGATACATTGGGGATGCAGCCCTTTTAACACGGCTTGCGCTGGAATATAAATAACCCCTTTGGCGGCTATGCAAGCTTCATCTTCTAAATGTGCTTGCTGCATGGTCTGCCCAAAGGGGATAACCGCATTTCCCCGTTTCCTTTGGAAACCAGATAAGAACCTGCCCTCCGCAAGCGTATTTGTGCGACTGTCGAAATTGCTTTCCTTTGCCGATACTTATTGATGTACGCCAATTCAACTAGGAGGATTGTTCTTCTTTGGAAAAGCCAAGTTTAATTACCATTTTTTCTTCATTCGGAATCCTTTTAGGTAATGGGATCATATATTCCACAGGTCAGTACAGCATCATGTGGTCAGCATTGGTCAGCAGTTTTTTGAGCACCCTATTTTCTCTCGTCGCGCTAAAATTAAATGAAAAAGGATTGCTATTTTCGGTTTTTCAAGTCATTGATTTACTTGTCGGTTTTCTACTTTTTTATCTGCTCTTTTACATCATAACCGCCCTCGCAATCAAGGACCTTGGACTTGAAGATTTGGTTAGAGAGCTAGTTACATCCCTGATTGCGGTACCTGTCGCGCTGTTCATGATCATTAGGCACATCAAGAAGAAAAACATCAAGCTCCAAAGAATAAAGGTTGAAGAAGACTAGGAGAGAAGGTATACCGATGAACAACATGAATGACAGAAGCAAGGAATTATTGAAGCAGGCATACGTATATGCCGGGGAGTTATCCAAACATCCGGTATTGTCCCGATATTGGGACAAGCTCTCGCTCGTCGTCAAAGGCAGCGTGTCCCGCGGCAACTGCGACGAGTATTCGGATATTGACTTCGTCTTCTTCTGTGATGAGGATATTCGAGGGCATATCGTAAGGGACTATAAGGAAGCTGGCTTGATCACGCGGGAGGACGGCATTTTTCTGCCAATCGGGGATTGGGCGGGTCATTACCATGTGGAGACGTTCGCTTGTTGGAGGGCTGCTTCCTAGGGAATAATCACCCGCAAGTATGGGAATTCCAGCAGGCCGTTCCGGTTCATGACAGCGGCTCGCGCTTCCAGGATACGATAGCCCGGTTATCCGCTTCGTATCTTCAAAATTCCATGGACGCCATCAAGAGCAAGTATCTGGACCTGCAGCTTACGCTCGATTGGATGCGGCATCCGCTCAAGCGCGGCGATATCATCGCCACAAGCCTGCATTGCGCCACAATCGTCAGGGACCTATGCCAGCTCTCCTACCTATTGGATCGAAAAAGCTATCCGCATGACAAATGGCTCTCCGCCTATCTGTCCACGACCAGGTTCGGCAGCATGCAGGAGCAGCGAATTCGAGACTATATGCGTACCATCCCGAATGGCGAGCCGATTACGCCGCACTTGGAGCTGTCCGAATATCCTTGCTATCAGCAAGCATGGGAACTGATTGATCAAGCAGTCCAATTTATTCGCAAGGCATACGGGAATTATCCATGGCTTGACGAATGGTACTTATACGGTAGGTCTTGTCTATTTCAACCCGCGTCGGACGATACATAGAGTCGATGTCCAGTATGGCTGCGATGCTAATCTGGAATCGACTCTATCCTTCTGATTCGTTGCCTGTCCGCTTGTTCGTGGTTCATTTTCCTCTGAAATTCGACGAGATAAGAATCCAACTCCTGGCTGACGCTCACCACCTCATCGTCCGTGAAATTTTTCTTCACATTCACTATTGTTACGAGCTTATGCCGAAGCTGCTGAATTTTTTTGAATAACCTGTCATTTGAAGAGCTGTAATAAATGCACACCGTGAGCCACCTCGCATATTTGGTCCATGGATGACGTGTCAACAAAGTTGTCGATTATTGTTGTACCCATTATATGACAGGTTACTTCATATCCATAAATTTCATAAACATGTAACTTTCGATTTATTTCTACAAAATGACCCTAAAAAAAGAGTGCCTCGAAAGGCACTTTCAAAAGAGATTCATATAAACAACTGTTGGAGCAATTAATGCGAGGTCCAATCGGGATTTCCGGAATACAACCCGATCTCTGTGTAATCAGAATGGACAGGAAGAGGGGCTACAGCCACATAGAACGACAATAACAGACATACAACCGGAATCAACTTTTTTTTCATAAAAACTACTCCTCCTTGCCATAATCTCTTAACTCATCATAGAGCATGTCAATTTTTCGTATATTTTCATCATGGACTAGGCCTTTGTTCTTTAACAGTTCTTTCGATATGATGCTGAGACATTCGAAAACCTGATCAAACCGTGATATTTTAGCGTATTCTTGGGCGCTTATTCGGCAACTTTCCATTGCCATATCAAAATCGCTTGTAATAAAGGCAAGTTGTTTGAGACGATAGAAATATGCCTTATGCAGTTGGGTAATGGGTGTACCGACCGGAATGGTCGCTAATCTTTCCTCGTATTTAAGCAGCTCTAGAATAGCATGTTGGTCGTTGGTTTCCAAATAAATTTCAAAAAGTCTTGTTAGGATAATGATGAAGTTTTTATCTTCCACTTGAGGCAGTAACTCTTCCAACACGCTAATTGCCGATTTTATCTCATCTGTCCTGCTTTTTACGATAGCAGTTGTCACCTTTCGGTTCTCTTCTACTCCAGGATGATTATAAGTTCCGTACTCCTGTAAATAGTACTCCCACTTTTCGTAATCGCCTAAATGCTCATGCGCAAGCCCTAATAAATAGAGAGTTTTTGCTTTAACCTCACTTCTCGTCGGGTCATTGTGAATAATATACTCGCACAGTTCCACACATTCCTCGTACCTCATGAGATTATAAGCATGTACACCCAACTTGTAATGAAAAGCGAGTTTTTCTTCGTCGGACAGGAAATTCGTGTAGTGCAAAATATGCCTTCCATCCTGATAAGTAGCTTCCAGCTTGCTGAAATCATCTCGGGCAATGAAGTAAGTTTGAAGCAATCCTTTGGCTAAAAACGGCATCATTCCGTGGTCACGCGAATAGTTCGTGATCAAGGTATACAATAATAATCGTATTTTTCGGTCTTCGATGGCATCGGCCAACTCATACAGTCTTTGAACCAGACAATAAGTATCTTCGCTTGGCGATTCCAAAAACTTCACAGCAACCTTGCTAATCAGCCCGCTATCTCCAGTCGGAACGGCTTCCAGCAAAATGGTATACAGGGAATCTGCCCTCTTCTCAATCTCTATGTAGCGCTCGACGATGTCCTCGAAGGGTATTCCTAACGATGCAGCAAGCGGGCGTATCGTCTCAAATCCAGGCCGCTTGACCTCACCATTCTCGATTCTGGAAATGGTCCCCTTATGGATCCCGCTCAGCTCTGATAGCTGCGCTAATGTCATCTCGGCCTCGCGCCTATACTTGTGTATCGATTCCCCAATCGTTAGGGTCGCGCTGTTCACCCACACCTTCACCTTCCTTTTTTCTCCATTTTTCTCGCTATCTACAATTTATCACATCACTTTTGAATTGTAAACTATTGAAATAGCTATCATATCATTATCTCCTATTTTAAAGCATAAAAAGACACCAATAGACTATAGTAGTACTCTTGATGTCTTTGCCTACAACATAAACAACATAACCATCGCATCGAGCAATCGGGGCGGATTCTCTTCAAATAATAAATTTATTCCCGACGGCTCGCTTGCCTCACGTCCCGACTTGTTCCAACAGCCCCCGAATCACCTCGATCACCAGCTCGGGTTCGTCATGAATGACCATATGTCCGCTCTTCTTCGCGACGATCAGCTCGCTGTCGGTCGAGATGTTCAGCATCTCCCGCTGCCCGGCCTGCCATATCTCCTCCAGCTTCTGGCCGCTCTCCGGGGAAATGCCCGCTTGGGCATAGTTCTGCGGAATCCCCCGGGCAATGATTCTGACCGGGAGGGATCCTAACTGCTGTCCTCGTATCGCGTCCTCGGTCGCGGCCGCCAGTTGCGCTTCCTCTTCTTTGGCTTCGAAAAAATGGGGCTGCGCAATCACATTCAGGAACCGTTCTCTATCTTCCTTCGCCACCAGCCCTTCGAGCAAGACATCCTGGAACAGGCGCAGGACTCCCGACGTTTTGAGCAGCTTCAATACATACGCAGGGGGATTGCCCTGGAAGTTCTCCCGCTCCAGAATCAGCCGGGTCTCGCGCTCATCATTCTCCGGCCGGGCGTCGATCAGCACGAGGCCGGCTACTTCGTCACGGTACGTCTGGGCGAACAGCCGGGCGTACATTCCCCCCAAGGAATGGCCGACCATAAGGTAAGGACCGCTGAGCCCTTCTTGTTCGAGGGCAGCATGCAGCTCCCGCACGATACTGGCGCCGGTGCGCTCCGTGCTCGCCGGCTCGCTCCACGCATAGCCGCCCCGGTCATAGCTGACGACGGTGGCGTATGCAGCCAGCTGCTCCGGGATATCTCTCCAGGATAAGCTTGTCTCTCCGCTCCCGGCTTCCAGCACGATCGTCGGCGATCCGGCGCCGAATTTGTGGATATGGAGGCGGTATCCTCCCGCATCAACCAGCCGTCCCGGCGGCGGATCATTCCGCCTCGCCTGCTCCGATGCGATCCGCTCATAGACGAAGCCGGATCCGATGAGGAGCGCCAGCGCCAGTACGGTCAGCAGAAGCGTTTTCCCCCTTCTTTTCTTTGTTGGCTTGCTTTCCTCGACTGCGGTCTTCACCTGTTGACAGCTCCTTTGCTGATGGCTTTTCTTTTTAGCACACTGTACTACCAAAAATCAATATAGCACGCTGTATTAAAAAAAGTAAAGCGTGTATAATGGAGCTATGCCAAAAATCGTGGATCATGAAAAACAGAGATATATTGTTGCCGAGGCGGCCCTGAGAGTTATCCGCCGTTCCGGCTTGGAGCAGGCCTCCGTCCGCAAGATCGCCGAGGAAGCCGGCCTGTCCGTCGGCTCGATGCGCCACTATTTTTCAACTCAAGCGGAGCTGTTTGCTTTCTGCATGAACCTTTTTATCGATCGGGTCGAGAAGCGGATTAAAGCGATGGATCGCGAGGGGCCGGTGCTGATGGATTTGAAGCGCCTGCTTCTTCAGTTTTTGCCCGTGGACGAAGAGAGAATGATGGAAATGGAGGTGTGGCTTTCCTTTCAAGCCAAGGCGTTGATTTATCCTGAGCTTCAGGCATTGAGCGACAGGATGCATGACGGCATGCACATGGCAGCCTCATTCGTTGTCAACACGCTGCTGGAGCACAAGCTGGCCAAGCCCGGCCTGGACGCCGGCATGGAGGCGGAGAAGCTGTACGCCCTCGTCGACGGCCTGGCCATGCACCGCATGATGCGTCCCGAGCGGCTTCCGGCGGAACGGCTCGAGGCCATTATAGACCAGCATTTGCAGGCGCTGTGCTCCACTTGAACCGCATGAAGCCCGCTCTCTCAAGCGCTGCCGGGGGGCGGGCTATCGTTTTGTGCCTTCCTAACGCGGTGAAAAAGCGTGTGCCGCCGTCCTCGGGTCGGGGGGACACTGGAATCTCCCCCCGCTCCATCGCCTCCTTCAAAGCCTGCTCAATCACCTCGAACATTCGCTCCTCCTCTGCCTGCCCTCAATTCAGCCGCGAGCGAAATCCGGCTGTTGACATCTCGCCACTTTTGAGTAGTATTCAATCATACTACCCAAAGCGACGCAGCATGAGAATCTTCCCATCCCGATGGAGTAAGAACGAGCTTATCCAACAAGAAAGCGAGGAATCGGAAATGACATCGATTGATATCCGTTATTGCGAAGCATTGATAACATCTGCAGGGGAAGGGTTGTATGAAGCTTCGGCCCGGAAGGAACGGGCAGCGTCCGCCGAGGGTTTATTTGAACAATTCAGAGAGGAGAACGACACGGCCACGAAGGCCATCAAGACCGGGCTGGCCGAGAAGTATCCGCATATCCGCTGGTCCGAATCCGAATTTGACATTTCAAGCCAGAGCGCCGCGGAGTTCCAGGGAGAATATTGGGTCTGCGATGCCATCGATGGGGCCGTGCAATTTTTGCAGGGGATTCCGTCTTACGCCATAAACCTATGCTTAATTCGCGACGGGAAGCCGGCGTTATCGTTCGTTTACGACCCGAGCCACCGCGACATGTTTCATGCGATTGCCGGGGAAGGCGCTTTTTGGAACGGGAATCGAATTCATGTCGCCCGGAAGAAGAAACTGGAGGATGCCATTATATCCACGACGCCCCCGTCTTTTCCCGCAAAAGACAGAGAACTTGCCAATCTGACTATCGCAGGGTTGACCCATCTGCTGCCCCGAGCATTCGCGGTCCGCATGCTTGGCTCGGCATCGCTTCAACTTGCCAATGTGGCATGCGGCAGAATCGACGGATACTATGAATTCGGGCATGAATATTACAATTGGATTGCGGGTTCCTTGCTGGTTCAAGAAGCCGGGGGAGTCGTGACCGCCCCTCGGGGAGACGAGTTCACCTGGGGCACATCCGGCATTATCGCCGCCAACCGCGATATTCGGCAACAAATGCAAGAAGGCATGCAGGCAATTCCGTACGTCACCCATTCATAACGTGGCACGCAGACCCGCTCTGGCTCCGGGAAGCGAGGCGGGCCCTATCTTGCTGCTCTACGCGATTATTTCCATCTTATGTCGTCATACAGATCCATCATCACTTCATGAACGCCCCAGCCGAAGCCCGCTGCTTTCCATGCCGCGGCCTCTATCCGTTCCTTATATTCATGGAACAGCTCGGCGGTCTCATGTTCATTCAAGATATCGATGACATCTTCATACATCGACATCAGCTGTTCATAGAAACGCGCATCGATATCACCATACGTATTCGAGAACAAGACGGATAGCTCCACATAGACGAGCTTCAACTCCAGCGTATGTTTGACGCTGCCGGTCAATTTCTTGAACTCGGCGATCGCGTTTTTAGCTTGTTGAAGCCGCAGCTTCGCGTAACCGCGCTCAGGGAAAAATTCCTGCTTGATCTTATCCCGATATTCGTGAAAAAGCGACTCCACCGCCTCTATTCCGATCAACCGGGCGGCGAGAAAACGCTGCATATCTTTGCTCGCGCTATAGCCGTCCTTTACCAGCTCCATCAGCTCTTCCCGGCTCATCTGCTTCAAGCGCTTGTTCAATCCGGCCTTCGTTAGCTTCACCGGCTTCGTGCTTTCCGGCTGCTTCCGGCGTGATTGGGGAACCAGCTTGCTGCCCTGCTCCCGCAATTCCGCATTCACCTCATCACAGGAAAAATGCTCAGGATCGTATCCTTCCGTCAACCAGTCCTTGAACATGGCATGCTGATCATGTCCGGGGTCTGACAATGCCTCCGCCATATGACAATAACCCGGCACACCGCCCGCATCTTCCGGCGGACAGCTGCGCTCTCCTTCCAGACAGAGCGGAATGAAGCCGGCCGACACCTCTGTCTGTATGTTCATCACCGTAATCGTATGTTCCCATCCGTCGCCGAAATCATACAAATAGGAAAAAGCCGTCTTCTCCCGATTCACATGCTGGTCGACCGTCTCTTTTCGCGCATTGAGCTGCCTTCCTCCATCCGGAAAATTCGGGTCCGGCAGGCTGATTCTTGTTGAACCGACCCGGAACTCATACAGATGATAATTTTCCCAGCCCATGACGGTCTGAATGATATTGTGCAGCTGGTCAAACGTGACGTCTGCATGAAACTGAAACTGACGCCATATTTTCGGGGTGATATCATTTAGTTCAATCTGGCATGTGTACAGCATCGATCCGTTCCTCCTTGGATGGTTGTCGCAAATTGTAGGGATATCGTTGAAGCAGATGAAAAATAAGTAGCTCCATTATAGCAGAAGGAACGTTCATATCCTTATCGCGATACCGACTAAAATTTCCGCCGTTCTGTGTTCAAACGTATTTATTAGTTTCCGCCATTCCCCTTCATACCCTGCTTTTTACATAGGATGTCATCGGAATAATCGGGACTTTCCGGAATAGATCTCCAGACCCATTTTAGGCCGAAGGGAGCAGCACTAGCGCCCCGTTGCCTCTCACCGCAACGGCGTGAACGTTCAGACCAACAGTATAACTTTTTCTTGCGTCCTAACGGAAATCAGAGCTGAAAAGATGGAAAGGATACCTTCGCCGTTCTTAATATGACATAAGCTGTCCTATTTGAGGTCTATAATAGACCGTAGAACGGCGAAAGGAGTACCCTATCATGAAACCTCTCAATGGAAAAGTGGCTTTGGTGGCGGGGGCAACCCGCGGCGCTGGTCGAGGAATAGCTATCGAGTTAGGAGCGGCTGGGGCTACAGTTTACGTGACAGGACGAACGACACGAACACAACGATCGGAGTACAATCGACCTGAAACGATCGAAGAAACCGCTGAGCTGGCAAGTAAGGCGGGGGGCCGAGGAATTGCGGTTCAAGTGGATCATCTGGATCCTGATCAGGTTCGGGCACTAATCGCTCGCATTGAGGATGAACAGGGGAGACTGGACATCTTGGTCAACGATGTGTGGGGTGGGGAATATTTGACGCAGTGGAATGTGCCCGTGTGGGAGCATTCCCTGGAACGGGGGCTTCGCATGCTTCGGCTTGCGGTTGACACGCATATTATTACAAGCCACTTTGCGCTCCCCCTGTTAATCCGTAATAAGAATGGACTGGTCATTGAGATAACGGACGGCACGGCGGAGTACAACGATCAAAACTACCGTTTATCCCTGTTCTACGATTTGGCCAAAACGTCGGTCATACGTATGGCTCAGTCTTTAGCCCATGAGCTTTCACCTTATCAATGCGCCGCAGTAGCCGTCACTCCGGGTTGGATGCGTTCTGAAATCATGCTTGATCACTATGGTGTAAAAGAAGAAAACTGGCGTGACGCCACAGTGAAGGAACCTCATTTCATTATCTCGGAATCGCCCCGTTTTGTAGGGCGTGCCGTTGCCGCGCTAGCTGGAGATCCGGAAGTGGCCCGATGGAACGGTCTCTCTGTGTCAAGCGGCGAGCTCGCACAAGTGTATGGTTTTTCTGATCTAGACGGCTCACAACCAGATTGCTGGAGGTATCTCGTAGAAGTGCACAATGCGGGCAAACCGGCGAATGCTTCCGGTTACCGTTAGTAATCAAATAAAAAAGACTGAATCCAAGCTGTTCAGCCAAAAGTTTAACCGCCTTTTCAGGAAGGCGGTTTGCTTTTGACCTAAAATCAACAACCTCCGTGTTCGTCCATGTCTTCTGCCTCAAATACCTGGCGGGAAACATGGTCAATCATAATTCCCATAATTCTCCGGAAGCCGGAAGACGCCATCGATTATGTCATTGGCGACCATACCGTCACTTCGAACGGATATCGCCGTAATTATCGCGTTCGCTTCCGCCTTATCGACGATCAAGATTACGAAATAATTTGTATTCTCCTTTCTTCACAACCTTTTCTGCGACAATCCCTACGTCTGTATGCTGTGTCTTATAATATTCCATATGTTCTATAAATCTAGGAACCTGCTTCAAATGCTCAATCGCGTCTTCCTCCGATGTAATGAAATCGGCATCCCCGAGCTTGGGATTGGGAGTCAAGATGACAACCGCTGCAATAACCACGATGCCGACAATAAGGAAATAAGTTAGTTTTCTCATCTGTGTCACCTGCACAATCTTTACGATAAAGCCGTAACGCTATTCAGCGGACAAAGGCTGATCAGCGCCATTCTTTGGCGAAGGGGTGCATTTCCTTTCCAGGTTCTTGCTTGTAGGCAGCACAGATGTCATCGGCATATTTTGGATGATTACAAATAGTTCCTTCGTCCCTTTTTTCACCATAACAAACAGCACCCCTGCGTAGTCATCGGTTGTCACACCCTGGGTGCTTTTCCAATGTCAACGATATAGGGGTGCCTGTCTTTTCTTGCATCTCTAGTCATCCGCATTGCGGGAATGGCTTATCCTGCTGTTGATCCAACTGCAGACCACGTCTTTCGCTGTTCCCTCCAAAAGGTTTCCATTTATAATGATTTCGGCAAATTTCTTCGTCTGGAGGACATACTCCAGTTCCCTATGTTTCGCTGCTTGCAAATAGTATGCCGCCACCTCCTCCATGGTCACGTTCCACTGCTTCATGTTTCTTGCGATGCGACGGTACATTCGTTCATCCGCATCCAGATCAACAAATATTTTTAAGTCGAGCAAGTTTCTTATTTCTTCAAAATACAGTGTGAATATTCCTTCGATTATAATGAGGTCGGCCTTATCCTCTGCATGCAATAACCCGTTAACATCTTTCATAAACTTGTCATAGTCCATGGCGTCCGGATGGTTAAAATCATCCAATTCGCGATTCGATAAGGGAGATTTCATTTTGGGCAACGCCTGTTTGTAATAATCATCTGTTCTGATCACATTCACTTGATACCCTTGAAATGCATCGGCTACTAAGCCGCAAAAAGTCGATTTCCCGCTTCCCGATCCGCCTGTGATTCCAATCACCGTTGGTTTCATTTTCTTTTCTCCCCTTGTCTCCTTCTTCATTTACGAAGACGTTAGATGAGTACATTGTAGTCTGGGTAGATTAAACAATCAAGGAAAGAAAAAGGGCCTGCACCCTCTCGATGAGCATTGCGGGCCTCTCTTGCTTATCCTCTTTGCATTTTCTATTGAAAAGAACCTACTCCACGGCCGCAGCCATATCCCAGCACTGAACCCGGCGCACCGCCGCGGTCCCGCGCTCTTGCTCCTATGAATATGGATTTTACTTCACCGCGCCCTGCGTCACCCCTTGAATAATGTAGCGCTGCGCGAAAATATAGACAATCAGAATCGGGAGAATAACGAGCAGAACCGCGGGCAGGAACTTCTCGAAATCGGAAGTATAGCTTCCCTTGAAGACTTGGATCGCCAGCGGCAAGGTCAGCTTGTCCTTGCCTGCATTCTGCAGGATGAGCACCGGCAGCAGGAAATCGTTCCAGATCCACAATACGTTCAAAATGCCAATCGTCACGGAAGTCGGCTTCAAGATCGGAGCCACAACCTTGAAGAACGATTGCCAGCGGTTGCAGCCGTCGATATATGCCGCTTCTTCGAGCTCGCGCGGAACGCTTTTGATGAACCCGTGAAAAATAAATACCGCGAGCGAGCTGCCGAAGCCGATGTACATGAAAATAAGCGTGAGCCGCGGCGCGTTCGAGATCCAGCCAAGATGATTCCCGTACAACGATACTAACGGAATCATAATCGCCTGGAACGGGATGATCATCGAGGCAACCATCATGAAGAAGATCAGTTGATTCCCCCTGGTGTTGTTCCGCACGAAGTAATGAGCCGCCATCGCGGAGAACAGCAAAATGAATACGAGGCTGGCCCCCGTAATGAGCAGCGAATTGACGAAGCTGTGAACATAGTCCATCTCGCGGATGACGGTCACGAAATGGGAGAACTGTATCGAGGACGGCAGCGCGGCCGGAGCCTCGATAATGTCCGCGTTGCGCTTGAACGCGTTCACGACCAGCAGATAGAACGGGAACAGAAATCCGGTCAACGAACAGATCAGGATCACGTAGATGACGCCCCGCTTCAGAATGTAACGGGTTCGCATCAGGCTTCCACCTCCATTTTCTTCCCGATGTAGACTTGAAGGATGGTTACCGCCGCGACGAAAAAGAACAGCACGAACGCCTCCGCCTGGCCAACCCCGTAGTCGTAACGCTGGAACGCCTGGTCATACACATGCATCGAGACGAGCACCGTGCTGCCGAACGGCCCGCCCTGAGTCAGCGCATAGTTGACGTCATAGACCATGAACCCGCGCTGAAGCGACAGGAATATCGTCACGATGAAGGAGGGCACCATTAACGGAAGCACGACGCGCGTCAGCCGGGTCCAGCCCCCGGAGCCGTCGATCGTAGCCGCCTCCAGCACATCCTTCGGCACGCTGACCAGACCGGCAATGAAGATGACCATCATATAACCGGCATACTGCCATACCGTTACGATGACGAGCGCCCAGAACGCCCGCTGCTCGTCGCCCAGCCATGTTTTGGCGAACAGAAGCAGATCGTATTTTTGCCCGAAGTTCACTAGAAAATGGTTGAAAATAAACTGCCATAAAAAGCCGAGCACCAGACCGCCGATCAGATTCGGGGTAAAGAAGGCGGTCCGGAAAAAGTTCTGTCCCCGATATCCGGAGGTAACCGCGCAGGCGAGAAAGAAGGCCACGGCATTAATGAGCAAAACCGTCGCGCCGACATATTTTATCGTCAGCCAGACCGAGGTCCAGAACTTCGCATCCCGCAGCACTTCGGCATAGTTGGCCAGGCCGACGAACGGCATCTCGGCAGCAATGCCGTCCCATTGAAAAAACGTCATATAGATTCCATACATAAAAGGGATGATAATGACGGCAAAAAAACAAAATAACGCCGGTCCTGTAAAGAAGAGGCGGTGTCCCAGTCTCTTCATGAAGCACCGTTCAGAAAGCATGACGGAATCCCCCGTTTCTCTAAATGACAAACGGCCGGCCGATTGACGTGAGCATGCAACTCATCCTTCGGCCATGGCCTTATCAATATCACTTGCCGCTTTTCCAATAGTCTTCGATCTCGGCCGCCAGCGCCGCCCGGTCTGCTTTGCCCGCGAGATACTTTTGCATCGAAGCGCCGAGCACCTTCCAATGATCGCCCGGCACGAAGTTCCCGGCGAACGGAAGCGCCTGGCCGGCATTGTTGTAAGCCTTGACGGCTTGGCCCAGGGAGTTGGCGGGCTCCATCGCGATATTTTGGAAGGCGGGAACGACGCGGGCCTTGTTCACCAGAAAATCTTGTCCCGCTTCCTCGTAGACAAGCCAGTCAAGGAATTTCTTCGCTGCCGCCTGCTGCTCCTCCGTGCTCTTTTCCTTATCGATAAAAATCTGCTTCGTCGCCCCGATCGCAATCGCCGAATTGGCCTTGTCGCCGGCATCGTTGCTGACCGGAACCGGGAGGAAGCCGAATTCGCCGTCCGGATTGGACTTCTGCAGCTCGCCGATAAGCCAGTTGCCGTTGAAGGTCATCGCCGCCTCTCCCTTGGCCACCGCCGAGGCGCTTTGTTCATAAGTGACAGCCATCGGATCATCCTTGCCCTTGTTATATTTCATCATCAAGTCGAAGGTGTCCAGCAAGCCGTTGAACGCGGCATTGTCGGCGAGCGCCGCCTGGCCTGCCTTCAATTCGTCCAAAAAAGCCTCAACGTCGCCGTCCGGCTGGGCCGCATACGCGAGAGCGAGGAAATGGTTCCCCAGCGACCAGTCCATGCTGCCGATCGTAATAGGCGCCGTCCCCGAAGCTTCGAGCTGACGGAACAGCTTCTCCAGAGCTCCGGCAGTATGAACCGCGCCCGGATCGAAGGAGCCGCCCAACGCCTTCTCGACGGCGGCCTTATTATAGATGAGTCCATACCCTTCCACGGCGAACGGAAAGGCGATCGTCCGGCCGTCCAGTTCATTCGGTTGCGCCAGATCGCGGACCCATTTCTCGGCGGACAGGTCGGCCGCCTTGTCCTTGAACTTGGCAATATCGCCCGCGTCAAGCATCGCCAGCGTCGCAGGCGTGCCTGCCGCGTACAGGGCGGATGCCCGCTCCACCGGAGACTGGGCTTCCGTCGTCGAGATGACTTCGACCGTAATGCCCGGATTGGCCTCCCTGAATTGGGCGGCTGCGGCATTCATCTCCTGCTGAATCTCCGCCTTCGAGTTCAAGAAGGTGATCGTGACCGCCTGGCCGTCCTCTCCGGACTTCCCGCTTTCGCCGCCGTCCTTCCCGCAAGCAGCGGCCACCGTGGCGCACATCAGCACTGCCAGCGCCAAGACCATGAACCGTGATTTCTTCATAAAGCTCATCCCCCCATGTCTTCTTGCCTATTTTTGGTTGCGCTTTCAAGGCGATTATATATGACAACCGATTGACATGTCAACCGATTGTCATATCGGCGTAAATAAAAAGCCGTATCTTGGTGATATGGCCTCTTGTCAGCAAGTCTTTCGCTCCACCAGCGTTACCGGAACGATATTTTCCAGCGGCACCTTCTCTCCCTGAATCAGCTTGTTGATCAGATCGACCGCCAATCTGCTCATGGCCTCCAGCGGCTGCCGAATGGTCGTCAATTCCGGTTCCACCAGCGAAGCAAGCGAAATATCGTCGTAGCCGATCAGCTTCATCCGCTCCGGCACCTTGATCCCGAGCGAAGAGCACACCTTCATCACATGAACGGCAATAATATCGCTGCTGGCGAACAGCCCGTCTATTTCCGGCTCCCTCTCCAACAAGCGCCGAATCATGCTCTCGTAGCCCGAGCTCTCGAACACATCGGTGCCAAGCTCAATGACAATCGGTTCAAGCGCATGCTTCCGCAGCGTGTCAAGAAATCCTTCCAAGCGCCGGTTGCCCAGCATATCCAGGCCCAAATTGCCCGAAATATGGGCGATTCGCCGGCAGCCCCTGTCGATCAGCAATTGCGCGGCCAACACGCCGCCTTGATAGTTGTCGGACGATATGTACGGAATATCCGCGATCTGACGGTCGAAGGTGATAACCGGCTGCCGCAGCTTCTCGTACTCCTGCACGTCGAGCGTATGGCTCCCCATAATCATGCCGTCCACCCGATGGCTTTTCAGCATATTGATGTATTCCTTCTCCTTCACCCGATCAAGGCGGGAATTGCACAGCAAAATCTTATAGCCCAGCGAAAAGGCGTAGGTCTCGATATAATTCGTCATCTCGGCGAAAAAGGGGTGTGCGATCGTCGGAATAATGAGGCCCAGCATCATCGATCGCTTCCTTGACAGCGATCGGGCGATCTCATTCGGCCGGTATTGCAATTCGTCCATCACGCGATATACCTTGTCTCTCGTCTCTTGGCTAATATAACCGCGGTTATTCAATACGCGGGACACGGTCGTGACGGTCACGCCAGCCTTCTCCGCCACATCTTTAATCGTCGGCATGAGGCTTCCTCCTTCCTCCTGATTATGAATTAACATTAATCCATAATCGGCTGCAACACAAGCCTTCCCCTGACCGGCTGCACAATGGGACAGTCCCTTCCTCGGAAGAGACTGCCTTCAAGTGCGGCCAGCCGACAATGGCAGCGTCCCGCTTCATGCCTCGCCATACCGCAGAGGCTGGCCCGCTATGGGGGCAGCGCCCCGTTCGGCTCCAGCGGGGGCTCGAGCACGAGAGCCGCTTCGCTCTCTCGCATAAGCCTCGATCCTTGACCGTGACGTCAGGCTCCAATCTCTTCGTCGCTGTTGATCGGCAGACGCCTCAACGGATTTCTGTAGACCGCCCTCCAGCGCGAAAAAGCCGGAACCCGGGATCCCTGTCCCCGTTCCGGTTTCTTCCCGTTGCGCGGAGCAGCCGGGCGTGCATCCCTCCCGATGCCGCACACGCTCCGCGCTGATTTATTTCCGAATCAAATCCACCCATGCCGAATCGTAAAACTCAACCTTCTGCAGCCACAGCCCCAGCATATAAGCGACCGAACGAACAGGGACATAGAGCTGGCCGTCACGCAGCTCCGGCGCTTCCGGCAGGTCGATCTCCAGACCGCCTACGGTCGCCTTCTTGCTGTTCAGCTCGATCTGTGTCACAGCTCCCGTAATATCGTCGACGAGCGAGAGCTTCGTCTTGCTGTCCCAGGTCAGCGACGCATCGAACTGCTCCGCCACATGGCGCAGCGGAACCATTAACGTCCCGTTCTTGACATACGGCTGCGGCATCTCATCCCAACCGTATGTATCCGCTCCCGGCTCAGGCATCAGCAGGCTTGCCGTTCGCGCGGTCGCTCCCGACTGCTTCAGCCACTGGCGCGCCAGCGATCCCGATTCGAAATGCCGCAGCCATTTGCCTGGCGTCATCTCCGGATCATCCAGCGCGACCGCATTCGTCATATCCATCTCATCCGCCTTGACGTCCTCGTTCAAGCGGCCCATCTCCGAAGTCTGACGAATCGTGATGGCGGAGAAGGGCGCGTCCGCCGGCGACGGGAGCGCGATCGTAAGCTGCATCTTGGATTTGCGGATATTCAAGTCCCCGTCGGCATACAGATCCAGGACCAGCTTCGTCGCCGGACTGAGCAGCGCGTCCGCACCCGGAGCGTGTGCCGGCAAGTCTTTTTCCATCTGCTCCAGCTCGGCCAGCAGCTCCGGCGCGTATTCCATGAACGATTCGTATAAGGACAACCCGATTGCTTCGCCTTCGTTGAGCGCATCAGGCAGCACGTCCTGATCCGGCGGCATATTGTCCAGCCCCCCGGTGGCAGCCGGGTAGAGCAGGCGGCCTGCCGTTACGAACCACTGCTTCAGCCCCTCCTTGTCCTGCATCGCGGCTCGGATCAGCTCCTTCGCCCACGGCAGAAGCTCGTCGCCCCCGAATTCCAGATGCACCTGCTTCAACGCCAGGTCCTCCCCCAGCACCGGTTCCGTCACCGGCTTCACGGAGATGTCGCTCGGATTGGGCGCATATTTGCCGAACAGCTCCAACGCGAGGCGGCCGATGGCCCGCGATTCCTCTGTCGTAACTAGGGACGCTCCCCCGGACGAATCCCCATCTTCGGAAATGATGATCGGAGCCGCCGCCCCTTCGATCCAGGCGGCGACCGCCCGATCCTTCAAGCTCAGCCGGAACGGAAGCTGGCGGCCCGCCGCCTTGAACACGCCTTCCATCGACATGCGCTGGTCATTTTGCACCTTCGTCTCGACCGTTAATTCAGCCCCGTCGATCATTTGCAGCGCTGCCGCATCTACCGCCGGCACCTCGTGGTTCGCAGCTTCGATCTCAATCGAGACCGTCTGCTTCCCTTCATAAGACGCGACCTCCATCTGCTTCAGCAGCAGCTTCGGCACATCCAGTCCGCCGATTGGCTGACAGCCTGCCAATACAAGCAGGAGAGCCGCCAGACCCGCGCATATCCATTGCCTCCCTCTCACTTTTCCTCTCCCCTTCCATTCAGGACCTTCCATTCAGGAAAAAATTTACCCCGCTTTCATTATGACGACCGAAGGGAAATGTGTAAAGGCAATAATCCGGCATGCGCTGATGCGGCATCGCCCGCTTGCTCAACAAGCGGCTGGACACGGATACAGGCCCCGGTCATTGCAGGGCAGCGCCGCCTTCCGGGGCTTAGCGTTCTACCTCTTTGGTCATAGAGCAGAAAAATATACCTGGCTGAAAGCCTGCTCCACTCCTCCGCCGAAACAAGCTTGTCGCTTATGGGGAACAGCGCGAGCGAAAGCTTAAAGGTAACGAGCGAATCCCGGGATGCTAACGGGCATGTCGAGGTTTCCGTCAACTGGAATGAGTTATAAACAGGACATTTTGACGCGGCCAGCCCCCGGGTAAGGTGGTAAGGTTGCAGCGAAGGAGCTGTCCCATAAGTCGTTTTTCAGCTGCGGCGGACAGTCCCGCCCCTGCTTCTCACAGCGAAGCGGCTGAGAAAACTGTAAATATACAGTTTTCCTTAACGGCGCGTGCTCCGTTACGGGAGTTCCTGCAAAACTGCATCAATTTCACATTATTCAATAGATGAAAGCCAAAAATCGGCGAAAATAATGTACTTTTGCAGGAATTTGCTCAAATATCGCCCCAAGCAGCGTAAATTGCTGCAGCCACGCAGGATTTCACCGCCTCATCCGTCTTCACATCCGCCCTGACCGTATGCCGCATGAAGGCAGGGGCCTGTCCTCGTCTTCCGCAGAAAGGCTGGCGGCGATCTCCCGTCTTCCACAGGAAGTTAGTGTCCACCCTTCGTCTTCCGCAGGAAGACATCGTCCCATCTTTCGTCTTATGCAGGAAGACATCGTCCCATCTTCGTCTTCCAAAGGAAGACGGCGCCCCATCCTTCGTCTTCCACAAGAAGACAGTGTCCCATCTTCGTCTTCCACAAGAAGCAGGCGGCCTGTCCTCCGTCTTCCGCAGCTCTGCCCGATTCCCCTTTTTCCCGCCTAACCTTCTCTGCCGATCCGTTATCCCACTCATATGCAATGCCTGCCTATGCCCCCCTTCCATCTTGCTCTCTCCTGCTCTCCTTACTCCTGCCGGTCTCACGCGAAGAAGGTCAGCAGCTGATTCACGGATAAATAGAGGAGCCAGAGAGAGGCGAGCCCCGCGAGGACATTCATGAACCAGCCGTTCGTGCGGCTGCCGAGCACCTGTTTGTTGTTGCCGAGCAAGAGCAGCACGATAGCGATAAGCGGCGCTCCAAGCGCCGTCGTCGCTTGGGCCATAATAATCAATTGAATCGGATTGGCCTCGGCCAAAATCGCGATCAGCGCGCTCCCCGCCAGCAGCAGGGAAGTGAATATTTTAACGCTCTTGTCATTCAGCGTGCGGCCCCAGCCGAAGCCGTCCGACAGCAGCATTCCCCCCAAGACGGCGTTCGCGATGAAGGAAGAGAAGGAAGCCGCGAACAGACCGAGGAGGAACAGCCATTTCGCCAGCGGTCCAAGCAACGGCTCCAGTTGGATGGCCATATCAAGGGCGCTCTGCACCTGAATGCCTTGGGGGGCGAGCACGGCCGCCGACGTAATCATAATGATGAGGGTCAGGCCGCAGAGGACCGCGATCCCGACGACGGCGCTGGCATTGCTCTTGCGCAGATCTTGCGGCTGCCAGCCTTTGCCCTGAACCATATAGGCTTGCCCGGCTGCTCCGGCAATGCTGAAGCTGGTCGCCGAGATGGCAATGACCAGCCCCCAGATGGCAGGCGGGGAAGGCGCGAACCCTGCGGCCAGCGCGCCCAGGTCCGGCGATATGCGGAACAGATTCCCGATGAAGGCGATGATCATCAGGATGACCATCAGCATCATCACCTTTTCCAATAGCTTGTAGAAGTTGCTGGAGGTCCAAATACATGCGAGGGCGATCACGAGAAAAACGCTTGCCCACAAGGCGATGCCTCCGCCAAATGCGGTATCGAAGGCCAGGCCGATGCCAATATTGTTCCCGGTCTGGAAGCCGGCGGTGATCAGAAACACGCTCAGCCCGATGAGAATGGCCAGCCAGCGCCCGTACTGCCGCTGAACGATGAAGAGCAGCGAATCGCGGTTCAGGCAGCCGATCTTGCCGGCAATGACGGTGAACGCGGACATAAATACGGCAGCGATGACCAGCACCCACAGCACCGAGTATTGCATAAGCGCCCCGGCGCTGCTGCTGACCGTAATGCTCCCCGGACCGAGGACGGCCGCGGCGGTAATGAAGCCCGGGCCAAGAAGGAGCAAGCCTTTTCTCCATCTACGGCTTGGATTGCGGGCTGGATACAGCTCCGTGTCGAAATTGCTCATCAACTCCACCTCCCAAAATATAAAGCGCTTACACGAATTATACTCGAGAGATTTTCCGATCAGCCGACTTTAAAATGTCTCTAATTCGATCCCTTTACACAAGATTGCAGGAAAAAAGCAGCCGGTCCATGAATGAACATGAACCCGCTGCCTTCCTTCCGGCGTCGGCCCTCTGCACCCTTATGTACTACAGCTTCATCCGGTAGATCGCCTTATTCTCCAGACCGCGGATGAACGGCGTCCACTCCTCCGTCTCCGGCGTCGTGTCCAGCGCATCCTCGACCATCTGAAGCTTCGCGTCGAGCGCGTCGATATGATGGAGCGCCACCGCCTCCGGCGTCTGAGGCTGCACCGGGCTGCCCCATTCTCCCAGATTATGATGCGAGAGCACGAGATGCTGCAGGCCAAGCACCTTCGGCGAGTCGAGATCGATGTCGAGCCGCAGGGCAGCCTCCGTAATCCAGTTCGATGCCATCGAGATATGGCCGACCAGCTTGCCCTGAACGCTGTATTCCGATACGATGCCGAGCTGGGCCACCATCTCCTCCGGCTTCGCGATATCGTGAAGTATGATGCCTGCCTTCAGCAGATCCGGATTCAGGAACGGCCGCTGCCGGCACAGAAAATCCCCGATTTCCAGCATGCGGACCATATGATAGGCCAACCCGGCGAAATAGGCATGATGATGGGTTTTCGCCGCCGGGTAGTGCATCAGCTTCTCCTCCACCTTGCCGACGCAGAAGCTGACAAGCGCGCGAATCTCTTTATCGGAAATGCTGGCGATGGCCTGCTTGATCGCATGAATCAGGTCGATGGGGCGGATCGGCGCCGAGCGGATGAAATCGGTCAGCGTCACCCCGTCCTCCTCGCTCGCCGGCCGGATTTGCAGGATTTTCACCTGAAGCCTCTCCCGGTAGGTCTGCACGATGCCGCGCACCTTCACGAGCCCCATCGGGAAAAACGTCTCCTTGTCGGTCGGCGAAGCATCCCAGTATTTAGCAGGGAGCTGCCCGGTCGCATCGCACAGGACGATGTCCAAATAGTCTTTCGGCGGATTGCCGTTCGTCTGCTTGACCTCCAGCTCCTTCAACAAATAAAAGCCGATAAACTCGTCCTGATTCGTCAGTTGCTTGATTAATGTCACGTGATAAGTTCCTCCTTGCCTTGATACCTATATTATACAACGAGTTCACCGCGGCGGGCGGGATCAAATGGAACACGCTTCTATTCCCGTTGCGGCAAGGGCGGCTGCCAGCACAAAAACGACCTTCTCCGCGCATGGCGGAAAAGATCGCTCTCTGCTTGCAGCGAGTGCATTGGGATGATGCATTCAGCTGCGCCCTGGACTCTGTTTTCTTCCGTGTCATCTCTCTTGACCTCCGGCCTTAGCCGCCTGCGACCGGCTTGACCGGGATATGAATCCGAATGATGGAGTCCTCATGCTCCGTTCCGCAAAAGTCTTCTCCATACTGTTCGAAATCGTCGCGATCGTCCAGCTCCCAGGCAGCGGCTGGCAGCCATGTGCCCCAAATGTACTCGTAGCTGCTGCGCAGCAAGGAGGTTGGACCTTGGTGGCGGAACACCGCGTACAAGCCGGAGGGAATGACATAGGCGGCCATCCCTGGCGGCGGCGTCCCGTCTCCGGCCGCCTGGAAGCCGACGAATTGCCCGAACACCGTCTCCTCGCTCAGATCATGCACGGGCATGGCCCCCAGTGCCTGACAGATGCCGTAAGCCGTCGAACCCAAGCTCCCGGCCGGGGCCTCCCGGCGATGCCGAAGCAATTCCGACCACATGTCCGGGATATGATTGTCGCGCAGGTTGCTGTGGCCCTGAAATCCGAAGACCGTAATGCTCCGCTCCAGCTCGACGATCTCCGGTTCGATGGCGATGCTGCTGACGCGATGCCTCAGCCGCGGGCCGATCAGCGCTCCTTTGCTGTTGACGACCGGCCGGATCCCCTTGCGGCGGAAGGCTTGCGGGGAGAGGCCGAACACCTTTTTGAAGGCGCGGCTGAAGGCTTCATGCGACTCGAATTGATAATCGACGGCGATATCCAGTATCGGCCGCCGCGTTCCCATCAGCTCCAGCGACGCTTCCGTCAGTCTCCGCTTGCGGATATAATCTCCGATCGTCTCCCCCGTCATCGCATGGAACATACGGTGGAAGTGGTAATAGGAGACATGGACATGCCGGGCCACCTCGTCCGCGTGCAGCGGTTCCTTCAGATGGGTCTCGATATAATGGACCGCGCTTTCGATGATGGAATGTTTCATTTCTGATCCTCCGTCATCCGTTCATTGGTTCATGGGTTCCGTCCTCCTGCTTAGCCGTGCCTCTTCCGCCGCAACGGCCGGGCGAACATCCGGGCCGGGGGCCAGCCTCCTCGCCGCCGCAGGCTGGCCAAGGGGCGGGAGGCTGCCGCATCGCATCAGACCAGCTGCCAGAAGCCGGGCTCCGGATCGCGATGCTCCATCCGCACCTTCACCTGCTCCAGCGGGAACGGTTCCCCGATACGCACAGTATACCATGGATTCTGGAGCGGCGAGCCGAAGCAGACATCCAGCGAGCGTTCGTCCAGATCGAACAGCATTGAATAGAGCGTGCCGAACCATTGCCGGTAATTGTGCACGGTCAGTCCATGCGGATATTCCCGCTGTACCAGCCCGCGCAAGTCATCCTTGCCGATCGGCGCGCTCCCTCCGAGCGCCTCGTTCAACAGCTCGTGGCGGACGACGGAGTGATGCAGCCGGCGCGGCTCCAGCCGGGCGACTTCCGGGAACAGCGGATGGTTCGTCGCCGTAACATAAGACTCTGACGTCCCGTCCGCTTCCTTGACCGACACTACGCCGTCGAACGTCTCCAGCAGCGCGGCATGTCCCGACGCGTCGGCGATAATCAGATTCATGTTCGATGCAATCGGCATCTCGCGTATGGCGGCGACCGCCTCCGCAACCGTCCGGCAGCGTTCGAGCGCCGTGCGCACGACCGCCCAGAACTGCAGGCCGCTCGCCTTCGCCGGCCGCATGCCCTCCATATGGCCGACCGGCTGGCCGCAGGCCGAGAAGGTGACGCACAGCCCGTGCTCGTTCATCCCTTCCGTTCGTCCGAACAGAAGGGTCGAGAACCCGATATGCCGGTACCGCCCGTGAATCGCGGTATCGCAGAGCCGCATGTCGGCAAGCTCCGGGGACAGATCGTAATTGCGCAGCACATAGGTCCGCCCGCCGCTCGTCTTCCCGGGCAGGACGGCGCAGTGGCTGCAGCCCGCCTGAATATCGGTCCCCGCATAGTAGACCATCCGGCCCGGCTCGACTCCAAGCTGCTCGGCCGCCCCGAGCAGTTCGTCATTGATGCCGGGGCAATAGTCGTCCAGCAGCCGCATCGTCTCCCGCAGCCGCGCTTCCGGCAGCGGTTCCGGAAGGACGAGCATCGGCATCCATGCCGGATGCTCCGCCGCGAATCGTCCCTGCTGCCGGCCCGCCTCCCGGCTCGTGCCCTCCACATTCACAAAATACCCCGTTTTCTCTTGCATCTGCTACCCTCTCCTTTACATCTCCTGACTCGTTCCCATCCATCGTACCAAGCTACGGAAGGACACATTTGATAGTTATTGCGCTTTTCGCCGCAAAGACCAGCGCGCGAACTTTGCAGGAACTTTTCCCCAAGTGCGCCGTAATTCCGGTATACTGGAAATAGACTATCGGTGAGAGACAACGGGAGGGTTCAACGTGCAAAATGCGCTGCGCATTATGATGCTTTTGCTGGTCATTATCATATCCGCCGTTCCGGGTACGGCAAGGGCGGGGGCAATTCCGCCCAAAGACGGGCTGGTTCAGGATACCGCGCAGATACTGTCCAAGACATCGGCCGCTTCCATCGAGAAGGCGGCCCGAGGGAAGCTGTACACCTTCTACCTGCTGACCGTGGACAGCTTGGATGGAACGGCGCCGGCCGACTATGCCAATGACGTGTACGAGCAATGGGAACTGGGAGCGGATGACATCCTCCTCCTCGTCTCCAAGCAGGAGCGGCGGGTCGAGATGAACTTCAACAATCCTTCCCTTCAGGCCGCAATCGACGCCAAGGCGGGCATTCGCGGGGACGCGGCGGCCAGTCTGGCCTCATGGCTGGATACGCACTTCATTCCGAAGGCGAAGGAGGGCGATTTCGCCGCTGCTTCCGTCTCGGTGATGAAGGCGACGCATGCCTTGAAGCCGCAGGCGGCTGCCGGAAGCAAGCCGGACGCCACGCAGGGTTCAAAGCAAGGAGGAGCCGCCCATACAGCAGGGAGCTCCTCCCAGCCCGCTCTCGTCCAGGACAAGGCGCGCATGATCCCGAAGGAGTCTCTGCCTGCCGTGAAGAAGGCGGCGCAGGGAGAGGGATACACGTTCCGCCTGGTGACCGTCGATAGCTTCAAAGGCGCGGCGCCGGAAGCATACGCGAACAAGCTCTACCGGGAACTCGGGTTAGGGGCCGATGACATTTTGCTTCTCCTTTCCAAGAAAGAGCGGCGGGTGGAGATGAATTTCAACAACCCCGCCCTTCAGGACAAAATCGATGCCGAGACCGGCATCCGCGGCGACGTGCCGGGCAGCCTGAAAGCCTGGCTGGACGCTCACTTCATACCGAAGGCGGAGGAAGGCGACTTTGCCGCGGCGTCCATCTCGTTGATGAAAGCGACGCATGCCTTGAAGGGGCCGGCGCCCGCCGCGGGCGAGACCGAGCCGAACGGGACGCAAGATGGACCTCTGGAGGAGCCAGCCCCTGTCAGGAGAGGGATAACGCCGGCGGCGCCCCTCTCCATCGACTGGCAGCTGGTGCTGCTGTGGGCAGGCGGGCTGCTCGTCCTCGCCGTCGCCGGCGAGCGCGGGGAGCTGTGGATCCGGCGGCGGCTGATCCTCCGGCGCCAGCCCGCATTGATGGTGCGGGTGAACCAGGCGCTGGAGAAGAACAAAATCTACCTCGACCTGTCCCAGGGCGAGACGCAGCATACGGCCAGGGCGGCGGATCGGGAATTGGCGGACATTCTCATCTGGCTGAACGCCCGGCAGCAGGAGCTCAAGGCCATGCCGAAGCGGCAATGGCTCATGCCGTCCCTCCGCAAGCAGGTTGCGGCCGCGGCCGCCGAGCTGAAGGAGCGCACGGCGGAGGCGGAACGGCATGTCGCCGCGATCGGCCATATCGAAGAGCTGGACCGGACGTTGAAGCAGACGATTGCGGATGCGGAGGAGAGGCTGCGGGCCGCCGGCCGCGGCATCGCGGCGGAGAGTCAAGCGCGGGGCTGGACGCTGGATAAGCTCCGGCGGCGCTGCCAGGCGGTCGAGGCCGAGCTGGCGGAGAGCAAGCAGCTTGAGATTTTCGACCCGCTGGGCGCAGAGCACCGGGTCGAGCACGCCAATGAGGAGCTGCGCAGGCTGGAGAACGACATCGCAAGCATCGCCGAGCTGGCGGAGATCTACCGCCGGACTCCGCAGGAGATGGCGGAGAGCCGGGGGCGCGTCCAGGCTATCGCGCAGCAATTCCGTCTGAAGCTCGTGCGCATCGATCCGTACGGCAATATCGACCAGACGGGACAGATCAACGAGCAGATGCACGAGCTGCTGCGGCATGGGGATATCCCGGCGGCGATCCAGCGTGTCGAGCTGATGAGCCAATTGCTGGCCGACGCGGTGAACATGACGCAGCGGCAGGCGGATTTGCAGGTCAAGAATGCCAAGGACATCGCCGAGCTCAAATCGAGACTGGACGGTTACTTCCGCAAGGATCAGGAACTGTCCCAGGTGAATGGGCGCGTCCAGGCCGCCTACCGGACGAAGCATTGGGAGCAGCTCTGGCATCTGTATCGCGATAAATACCAGTCCCTGTCCGATATCGGGCCGGCGCTGGGCCAGGCCGAGTATTGGTCGGGCATCGATGTCCAGGAATACGACATGGCGCGGGAAGAGCTCGATCGGATGCTGCTGCGGCTGGCCGAGCTGGATCATGCCATCGAGCGGTATGAGCGCCAGGTAAGAGAGCTGGACAGCGCGCACAAGGAGGCGCTGCGGAGGCAGGCGGCCGGGGAAGCGGCCTTCGCCAAAGCCCAACGCATCCTCTCCCGCCAGCATCTTGCCCAGCTGTGGGGGGATCGGGAGCATCGTCTGGAGCGGCTGCAGTCCGGGCTCCGGAGCCTCGCCGCCGATCCGCCCTATGATGTCGGCCTGATGAACGAGATAAGCGGGGAATTCGTCGACGAAGCCAATGATTACTTGGGCGTCATTGAACGGGCCGCCGTACAGAAGCGCAATGCGGAACGGGAGCTTGATCGGTTGGACAGCCAATACCGGCGCGCATACTCCCGCGCGCGAAGCAAACTCAACGTCTCGCCGTATGATTCCCGCTTCGCTTCGATCCGCCGCGAGGCGGGCGATCTGATGCGGCGAGGAGCCTATGACGAAGCTGCGCGCACCGCAGCGGCCATGACCGGAATTATCGCTGCCATGGAATCGGCGTATAACGATGTGCTGCGGGAGGAGCGGCGGGCGGAAGAAGCGAGGCGGGCGGAAGCGCGCCGGAGAGAGGAAGCCAAGCGGGCGGAGGAACGCCGCAGGGAGGAAGCAAGGCGGGCCCAGGAGCGCAGGACGACGAATTCGTCCGGCGGCTCCGGTTGGGGAAGCGGCAGCTCCTCCTCCGGCGGTTCCAGCTGGAGCAAGAACAATAATTCCTCCGGCGGATCGAACTGGTAGATGCGGAGGAGCGGCAAGCCTCCCGGACGGGAAGCAAGGCTGCGCATCGGCGGGAAGGCCGGATGCGCAGCTTTTTTTGCCGGGGGGTGACGGGGCTCCCCTGGCCTATTTTCCGTTCAGAATCGTGCGCTCCAATTGCTCGGCGGACACCGGCGGGCTGAAAAAGAAGCCCTGAATGTCATCGCAGCCATTCTCGCTTAAATAATGAAGCTGGTCCTCCGTCTCGACCCCTTCGGCGATCACGCGCATATTTAAATGATGCGCCATCGAGATAATCGTCGCCACGATTGCCTTGTCATTCGGATTGCTCGCCACATCCTTCATGAACGAGCGGTCGATCTTCAGCTTGCGAATCGGGAACAGCTTCAAATAGCTGAGCGAGCTGTACCCCGTGCCGAAATCATCCATGCTGATATACACGCCGAGGGCCGTCAGCTCCTGCAAAATTTTCGTCGAGCGGGTGACGTCCATCATCATGCTTTCCGTAATCTCCAGCTCCAAAAATTCCGGCGCCAAACCGGTCGCTTCCAAAATGCCGCGAATCGTCTCGCAGAGATTGGACTGATGGAATTGCTGCGTCGACAGATTGACCGACACGCGGATTTTGGGCCCCCCGGCATCATGCCAGGCCCGCATCTGGCGGCAGGCCTCCCGCAAAATCCAGGCGCCCATCTCGTAAATCATTCCCGTCTCCTCCGCAATCGGAATAAAGACCGACGGATCGAGAAGGCCCTTGCGCGGATGGTTCCAGCGCACGAGCGCTTCCACGCCGATCAGTTCATTCTCCTTCAGCGTATATTGCGGCTGATAGTGAACGACCAGCTCTTGACGGGCCACCGCTTTGCGCAGATCATTCTCCAGCTCGATCTTCTCCTGCAAATGGGCGTCGAATGCCGCGGAATAGAACTGGTACGCGTTCTTGCCGTCCTTCTTCACTTCATACATCGCCTTGTCCGCATTGCGCAGCAATTCGGAAGCGGTCAGGCCATGATCCGGATAAATGGCGATGCCGATGCTCGTCGTCACAAAAAACTCGGTCCGGTTCAACTGGTATGGCAGCCGGATCTGCTCGATCATGCGCATGGCCAAATCGGCGGGATCATGCTCCGCATCCGCCGGACACAGCACGGCGAATTCATCTCCGCCCATCCGGGCGATGAAGCTGCTCTCCTCGCCGGCCGCCTTCAGCAGCCGGAAACTGACCATCTTCAAAAATTGATCGCCATAGGCGTGTCCCAGCGAATCATTGATCATTTTGAACCGGTCGATATCCAGCACCATGACCGCGAACCGGCTCTGCGCCTCCGCACCGAGCTCGAACCGCTCCTGCAGCCGCTGCTGCAGCATCCGGCGGTTCGGCAGCCCGGTCAGTTCGTCATGGAACGCCTGATGCTGGATTTTCTCATTCGATCGCTTCTCATAGGCTTCCAGCACGAGTTGCTGCTCCAGATTCAACAGCTTCGTAATCGATAAGCAGACCGTGAGCATTCGCTCCTTGTCGGGCAAATGACGGTTGAGCAAATGGATGAACGCATTTTGAAGGTTTTGGAACGCGCCCATGTACCAGCGGGTTTTCAAGCCGATTCGTTCATGGACGATCGCGATCCGCATCCGCTTTTCGATAAACTCCCGGTCGATCCGGCCGCTGAACATTTCGATCAAATGCTCCTTCAGCGTTTTTCGAAGCTTGTCGATTTGGCTGTGATCCATGATCAGTTTTTTTAATATATCAATGCGCAGCACCGAAGCATAGAAAGAATCCACGATATCGTCGATATGCTCCAGCACGAGCGGGCGAATCGAGCGCACAATCTCCAGATCCTTTTCCGTCAGGTCGATCATGTTCATTTGCGCGGTTATTTTTTCATCTATTCGCAGCTGGGCGTCATCTGAATCCTTCCAAGATTGATCAAGCCAGAGCCCGCTGGCGCGGGAAACGGGACAGGAGCGATTCTGCAAGACGGCGTGCCTCCTTCTATAGGTAACGGACAGGCGGGTCATCCCATTGACGTCATCGTAAGTCCGAACTGCTTGCATAGTTCTTTTTCTCTTTATACCCTTTACCGGCTTCCTTGTCCATCGTTTTGTCATATCTCGTCGCAATATGTCATATCGCATGGAAAAGCGGCTGCCGAAGCAGCCGCCCCTCTCCCATTCGCGCCTCCAACCCGCGCGGCCGCGACGCGCCGGCGGCGGTTCTCTCCTGTCTGGCCCTCTTGCGGGCCGGTTAGAAGCCGAGCTTCTTCAGCCACTTCCCGCATTGGGCCGTCCAGCTGCCGACGTACGGGTCGGACACGGCCAGCCCTAATCCATGCGGCCCCTTGTCGTAGACATGCAGATCGAAGGGGACCGCCTTCCGGCTGAGCGACAAGGCGAACTGGAGACTGTTCTCGACCTTCACATCGTCCTCGGCCGTATGCCACAAGAAGGCAGGCGGCGTGTCTTCCGTCACATGGCGTTCGTTGGACAGCGCGTCGATAAGCTGCGGATCCGCATTAGGGCCGAGCAGATTCTCGCGCGAGCCGGAATGCCCGGTCTCGCCCATCGTGATGACCGGGTAGCAGAGCACCATCGCATCGGGGCGGCAGCTCTCCCGGTCGATCGGGTCGGCGGCATGCGGTGCGCCCAGGTCATAGCGGGTCCCTGCCGTAGAGGCGAGATGCCCGCCTGCCGAGAAGCCGAGAATGCCGACCCGATCCGGCCGGATGTTCCACGCCCGGGCTTGGCTGCGCACGAGGCGAATGGCGCGCTGGGCGTCGAGCAGCGGCGCCGGATGGCGGTAAGGGTGCACCCGGTAGTCGAGCACGAAGGCGTGAATTCCGAGCGAGTTCAGCCATTCCGCGACCGGGGCCCCCTCATGCTCCGCCTTGAAGCCGTATCCGCCTCCGGGGCAGATGATGACCGCCCCCGCAGGCTCCGAACCGCGCGCCGGGAAAAGGCAGAGAGCCGGTCCCGCTTCCGCCGCCTCCCCCATGGATAATGGCGCGCCTTGCGGCCATAGCAACATCCGATTCATCGTATGTCCTCCTTATGCAGCTTGTCGGATTCGCATCCTGCGCCAAGGATGGCGCGCGACGCTAGTATGAGCATGTCACGGGGCGCTCTTCATTGCAAGCGGCTGTGATCCTAAAAAACGCAAACCTCCGCAGGCGCATGTCTGCCTTCACGGAGGTTTGTGTGTTGACTGGCTTCTTTCGTTTCGGATTGTGGCTTAGATGGTAAATTTCTTCATTTCCTGATCCAGCTCTTTCATTTTGCCGCTCATTACCGCCGCGGAATCGGCGATCTCCTCCACAATGGCCAGCTGCTCCTCGGAGGAAGCGGCCACGCTCTGCGAGCTCTCGGAGGCGTTCTTCGCGATCTCGGCCAGGTTATCGAGGACCGCGGCTACCTGCTCGCTGCCGGCAGACATTTCTTCCGAAGCCGCGGACACTTCTTGAATTTGATCGGATACTTCCTGGATAGAATTCCATAAATTTTGGAAGGTCTCGCCGGCCACCTGCACGATCTGCGTCCCTTCCTGCACATCCGCCGCCGCCGATTCCATCGTGCCGGCCACATGTCTCGTGCTCGCTACGACGGATTGCAGCAGCTCCGCGATCTGCTCCGTCGATACCTTCGCTTGCTCGGCGAGCGATCGCACTTCCTTCGCGACGACCCCGAAGCCCCGGCCATGCTCGCCGGCGCGGGCCGCTTCAATCGAGGCGTTCAGCGCCAACAGATTCGTCTGCGTGGCAAGATTGCCGATGACCGACACAATCTGCTCGATCTCATTGGATTGCTCGGCCAGCTTCCGCACCATCGAGACCGACTCATTCACGGAAGAGTGAATGCTGTTCATCTGTGCGATCGTCTGCCGAACGACTTCATTCCCCTGCTTCGCGGCTTGAGCGGCCGCCACGCTGTATTCGGACACGTTCGATGCCGATTCCGCAATCCGCTGGATGCCGACAGCCATCTCGCCCATCGCGATCTTGCTCTCTTCCGTTCCCGTCAGCTGCGTCTCCGAACCGGACGCCACCTCTTGAATGGCGCTCGAGATCTCGTGCGTCGATTGGGCCGTCTGCTGAGAGATGACGGTCAGATGGTTCGAAGCCTCTGTCACGTGGCTTGTCGTCTCCTTCATGCTTCCGATCAGCTCGCGGATATCGGTTATCATCTCATTGAAGCTGGTTGACAGCATGCCGATTTCATCCCGCGAAGTAACCGGGATCTGGACCGTCAAATCGCCCTTGGCCGCCCGCTTGGCCAGCTGCGCCAACTCATTCAACGGACGGATAGTCTTGCGGATAAGCCACAGGATAAGGAGGATAAAAGCAATGCCGGTCACGGCGCCGACGGCTATATTTCTCCACATCATCTGATTTAGATCGTTATTTATTTTCGAATAGCTGAAGTCGATGCCCAAGAGCGCAATCGTTTTATTTTGTTTATCTTCAATCGGAGATAATATCGTAATCCATTCGCCCATCGAATCGGCGTATACTTTAGAGATACCGATACCATCATTCTTCATGTCATAATAAGCCTGGCGGAATTCTTCCGTCATCTCTACGTCGCTAAGCGGCTTGTTGCCATGTTCGATCATGTTATTATTCGCCTGGATGACCGACATAAACACTTTTCCTTCTTTTTCGATCAGTTCCGGCTTAATGAGATAGGTATTGGAAATATACCCCTCGCGAGTCATGCCCTCCAAATTCGTCTGGATCCAATCCATTTCTTGATCTTCCATATACTGGTCATAACTCATCATTTTCATTTTTTCCTGTGCCTTGGCAATGCCTTCGATCTCCAACGTAATTTGCTGATCAAGCGAAGTATGTACATTTAACAGCTCATCATAATAGATGCCTCGTTCGGAGATATAGGAAAAGCTGGTAAACACAACCGACATAATCGTAATCAGCGCGGACAGCACCAACACCGATTTAAATACTAAACTCTTGTTTCTCATGTGTTCGCCCCCTTAGATGTAAGCAGGAAAAATACGGGCGTCTCTCATCCAATATGAATCGGCGGTTAGATGGCCGTTTTACTATTTCCGTATTTCTTCCTCGTGAAAATCCATAAATATATATCGTGTTGATTCGACAAATATTTTAGATCAATCTATCTAAGACCTAATAATTGGGTAGTTAGACCTATAATTTACCATCTGTTCTGCCGAAAAAAAATGCATGGGGGCTATCCGCTGCCGCCATGCATGTCTGACACCATACATTTCTCTCGTGTTATTCCTCTTCCGCATTGATGTGCCTTTTCAGATTCAGGGCGACCTGCTCCAGCGTAACCCCTTCCAGTACGCGTTCCATTGCGGATTGCGCCTGGGCCGTGATGAGCTGCAGCACCGCTTCGATATTGGCGCCGACCGGACACTGCGGATTCGGATGCTCATGCATGCCGAACAATTCCCCTTCCTCGACCGCTTCCACGGCGCGGTACACATCGAGGAGCGTAATCTCGCCCGCCGGACGCACCAAGGCGGCCCCGCCCGTTCCGGGGCGGACCGCCACCAGACCGGCCTTCTTCAACTGGGAGGTCACTCTGCGAATGACCACCGGATTCGTGTTCACGCTACCGGCCAGCCATTCGGAGGTATGATGAGCTTGCGGCTCCAACGTCAGCAGGGACAGGATATGAACGGCCACACTAAACCGGCTGCTAATCTTCATTCGGCTCACCCTTTCATGCAACCATTATAGTTACAACTGGCGCTCATTGTCAATGCGGCCTCTTGCAGGCATGTCAAAGGCCGCCTCGCGAGGCGGCTCCAGACTGTCGACAAAGTCCGGTCGACAGTCTTTTTGTTAGGAATGGCGGGGCGGGGAAGGCAGAACAGCGTTAGGGCAAGCTGGTCTGCGCTTGCAGCGAGCTGGTCCCGCATGAGCTGGTCCCGCATGAAAATGCTGCACAGGCGCAGCATTTTTAGCCTTAAGAGGCGAAATTCCGGGAAAATCCTGCAAAACTGCAGCATTTCCCCACTTTGAACGCTCTCTGCGCCTTGCCGTGGAGGAATTGCTGTATTTTTGCAGCAATCCTATTTTTCGCAACCTCGTGTCAATAAAATTGCTGCTTTCTTGCAGGATTGGTAGAGCAAGATGATCAGAGGTGCGAGAAATGTTCCAGCTTTTGTGGAGCAAGGAACTAGAGTGGTGATACTGCAGCTTAGGCGGAGTGAATGACCCGGAGCTGCAGACGTTCTGGCCGGGAACGGCGCGTCAATCAAGCACGCCGTGCTTGCGGCGCAAAATGACATACAATCCCGCTACGATAAGCAGCATCGCGGCGAGCGAACTGCCCCCGGCAGCCCCGATCACCGTTCCGATGCCGAACAGAAGGAAGAAGATGACGGACATGCTGCCTAAAATATAAATAGGAATAAGAAGCCATTTGTTGCGGCCGCTGAACAGATAGAACTCGAACAAGCCGAAGGCTACGGCTAACGGGAAGCCCGGCCACATCCAGGACCATGCGTCGAACAGCATCGAGATCTGGCAGACGACTCCAGCCATGCACAGAATGCCGCCGGGAATAAGCAGCCCCGGCGCCCTTCCCCGGGTCATGCCGAAGTACATGACATGAAATAAAATGCCGAGCGGAATGACAAAAATGGCGGGCCAAAAATACCCGAACACGTATCCCGGATCACTTAGCCTCATTTCTCCGTTCTGCAGCATATGCATCAGAATGATCAGTGACCCTGCGGCAATGAGCAGCATGCCGCCGAAGCTTTGTTTTTGCAATGCGATCCCCTTCTTTCTTCCTATATTGTATATATCAAAATTGAATCGCAGTTTTACGCCGGGTTAGACGATGGCTTCCGGGAACATCCCTTCATTCTGTCATATATCCCCATGGTCTATGCCCATTCCGGCAGCAGCGGAGAAGCTTCTCCCGAATAAGTGAGCGTCAGCATATGCATGGCTCTCGTGCAGGCGATGTACAGCAAGCCCCGGTCCATCTCTGTCCTGTAATTCCCGGCGTCGCTAAAAGGCACGAGAACGTGATCGAACTCCAATCCTTTGGCCATATGCGAGGAAGCCACGATAATTCCTTCATGAAATTGATCGCTGCTGAAATCGAGGAGAAAGATATCATGGTGAACATCCCTTATCTTTGCATAGAGAAGCTCCGCCTGAGCCTGCGTCTTGCATACAATGCCTAATGAGCGATGCTCCGATTCCAGAAAGCCGCTTATCGTTTGAATGATATGAGCCCATTCGCCATCCCGGCTCCCGGATTTTTTGATCTGAGGGAAGGCGCCATGACGCTCCATCGGTATCATCTTGCTCTGAGGGTTGATGTGCTGGGCGAAGCGGAGAATCTCCAGCGTTGAGCGGTAGCTTTTTAAGAGTTCGACTGTATCGGCTTCGGGAAAAACCTGCCTGATCCCGGTTATCGATGACGACGAGTAGGGATTAACGGATTGGCTGCTGTCTCCGAGAATCGTCTTCTTGCAGGGGAACAGGCGCGATAGCACGGCATACTGCACAGCGGTGTAGTCCTGCATTTCATCGATGACGACATGCTTGATATCTTGATAATCGGCTGCCCCTTCCAAGAGAAGCTTCAAATAAACGAGTGGAAACACATCCGAAAACTCAAGCATTTTCGGTTTTTTGAGCTTGAACCATTCCGGCTTGCCCATATAATCATAGAAATCTTTATAAATGACAAGCATATTTTGCGTACGGCACATCTTTTTGACCGCCGATTTGATTTTATGAACCGCCGCGGGCTTTAGCTTTTGTCCATATTTATCCCGGGCGCTTCCCGCAACCATCGCCGCCGTTTTTGCCGCCCGTTGCGTGAATGGCAGCTTGCCGGCCGCTTGATAGGCGCTCTGTAGCTCCTCTTTGGTTACCTGCACATTATCGAGTGATATATCGCTTGGTTCGAAATAGGTCTCGCCCACATGCGCTGCAAAACGTTCCAGCTCATGCACAAAATCAATGCGGGCTTTGCTTCGGATACGCTCAATCACCGCTTCCTCTGCCGAGGCCGCAAGCTCCGCCACCTGCTCGTTGAAGGTCTGAAACTCGCATACGCCCTTCAGCTCCCTGGCGGCAAGCTCTTCAAAGCCCATCTCCATGATGTTTTCTTCCCCCAACTCCGGCAGCACATTGGAAATATAGTCGGAAAACACTTTGTTCGGAGAGAGAATCAATATATTTTGCGACGTTAACGTTCCTTTATACCGATACAAGAGGAAGGCAATCCGGTGCAGCGCGACAGAGGTTTTCCCGGAGCCGGCAACCCCTTGAATGATCAGCTCATGGGAATGCTCATTGCGGATGATTGCATTTTGCTCCTTCTGAATGGTGGCCGCAATATGTTTCATTCTCTCATCCGAAGTGCGGCTGAGTTCTTTTTGCAGCACCTCGTCACGGATGTTCATATCGCTTTCGAGCATATACTCCATTGCGCCGTCTTTGATTTTATACTGCCTCTTGACCTGAAGTTCCCCCTCGATGTCGCCTCCGGGAGAGGAATAACCGGCCCTGCCGATCTGAAAATCATAAAATATGCCGGCAATCGGGGAACGCCAATCATAAATGACATTCTGTTGGCTGTCTTCGTCACTGAAGGAATGGACCCCGATATAGTACGTGCCGCTTTCCGCCGCGTCGTCAGCAGCGAAGTCAACTCTGCCGAAATAAGGGGCATCCAGCAATTTGCGGAGTCTTCTTTGTTTTTCAACCGCCTTTTCCCCGTGATCGATGGTTAGCGATATGTCCACTCGGTTCGCTGCTCTTTCGGCCGGATCAAGTTGAGACAGGTTGGTCCAGACATATTTTTTCGCTTCGATGATGTCTTGGCGGGCAGCGCTTATCTTATGTTCGATCGCCTGCAGCGCAGTCCGGAGCTGTGACAACGTCCTGCCTAAATGCTCTCTTTCTTCCGCTTCCGTACTATTCGTGATCATTTGGGTCCCTCTTTTCTACTGAGAATACCGATAAGTATAGAGAAAAACCAAAAAAAATATAGACTTAACCTTTTCTTTGTAGTATTATATCTTTATCGTGGGTCCAAAAAAGGACATACGAATGACCTAATTTTTTCCTGTCATGTACGAACCAGGCTCCTGATCTTCAGGGCTTGGTTTTTTTGTGTTTTGCCTTCCATCTCTTGAATCACACGCTTGACATAAAATATGTCACAAATATAATGAAACCTATACGCATGACATATTTTATGTCAAAGGAGTGTGCCCGATGGATTCCGTTCCAACGATGACAACGTTGCAATACCTTGCTCTCCTTCATCAAGTTTCATATACCAATGTATGTAAAGAGGTAAAAATAACCCCTCAACAATTTTCCGATTGGATCAAAAAGAGACGGCCTGTGCCAAAAGAGCGGCTTCATGCCTTAGGAAATTATTTCAACATGGATGCCGCAATCCTCGTCGATGATGACTTTTATTTGAAAGACTTGACGGTCGATATGAAAATAAATATTCAAATTCTGTTCCTCACCCGATTATTAGAACATGCGGAAGATGGAACGGATATGGAAGCCTATCGCGAGAAGCTGAAGCAGCTTCAGATAGAAAAAGAACACCAGATGATCATCAGCCGGTTTGCTGCCATTGTGAAAGGAGCGGATGCCAGCACCCTTCGCCTATGCCATGCTTTGTTAGATCATATCGAAGGCGGAGACGTAACCGGCCTCAAAATAATGTTAAAGGAGTCTGAGTGATGAGCACTGTGTTTCAACTTCATCAGGATGGAAAAATAGTTGTATGCAAAAATCAAGATGTTATTTACGATGGTGTGTTCTTATTTACAAACCATAGAGGCATCCGCAAAACCGCTCTTATGCTGCCGCCGGCCCTTCCTGCAACGTGGGTATCCCGCTATGGCAGTCTGACCGTCTCCCAGAACGGCAAGGAAAGCCCTAATGGCGGAATGAATGAACAGGGCCTCGTCGTGGAGCAGACTACGCTGTGGACAACGGAACATCCCCCGGCGGATGACAAGCATACTGTGAATGAATTGCAATGGATTCAATATATGCTCGACACTTGCGCTACGGTCAGGGAAGTGCTGCAAGCAGCGGCAACGATTCGGATTGACCAGAGCACATCTAAATTGCACTACCTGATTGCGGATCGAAGCGGCGACTGTGCGATTATCGAATTTTTGAACGGAAATATGCAAATTTATGAAGACCATCTGCCCGCTCCGATTATGGCCAATTCCCCTTATGCGCAGGCATGGGATGAAATCATGTCCGGGATTACCGATTGGACAGGCCGAGACGAATACGAGCAAAACTCCATGAAGCGCGTTCTTGCCGTGTGGGAGCGAACAAAGAAAAAAACAATTCAATCGGAGATGGTCGATATTGGATTTGAGACGCTGGAGGAGGCAAAGCGGGAAGATACAGTCTTTAGCATCGTATATGATCTAGTAAACATGGAGATCCATGCGAATACCAACCGGAACCGTGAAAGAAGGAAGATTCGGATAGCCGAGTTCGATTTTTCTAAAGGATCGTCATCCTTAGCAGCCGACCTGCAAAAGCTTCAAGGCCCCAACGCGAGGGAACAGTTCGTGGCCTATACTACACAGTTTAATCACCACGTCGTACATTCTTTCTTTAGAGACGAAAACATGACTTCTATATTTCATTGGGACATCTCAGATGAAGTAATCCGCTTTTTGGCGCAATACCCCGAATCGTTCGGTTAGTGCCCGTTCTTTCCCGAAGCATGAATCATGCAAAAAAGCACCCTCCTGGGGTGCTTTTACCCTACACCGCTGTGTATCCTCCATCCACCAGCAAGATCGTGCCGGTAATGAAGGAGGCGTCATCGCTGGCTAAGAACAGAACCGCTTTCGCCACCTCTTCCGGCCTGCCCGATCTTCCCATCGGATGAAGTCCGACCAAATACTTGGTCACTTCCTCGCCAAGCCCCTGCATCATGGGCGTATCGATATATCCGGGACATACGGCATTTACGCGAATGCCTCGGGCTGCATAAGCGACGGCCGTCGATTTGGTCAACAGCTTGACGCCGCCTTTCGCCGAAGCATAGGCACAGACTCTCGCTTTGCCGACATGACTGTTGACCGATCCGCAATTGACGATAGCGCCTTTGCTCTCCTGCTTCAACATTTGCTTGATGGCATGCTTGTTGCAGAGAAACACGCCGGTCAAGTTAATATCAATCGTACGCCGCCAATCCTCATAATCGACCTGATCCGTGGGTCCATCACTTCCGATCCCGGCGTTGGCAAACAATACGTCCAGTCTGCCATATCTCTGAACGGTCTGATCGACCATTCGCATCACGTCATCTTCTTTGGATACGTCCGTCTGAATAAAATAGGAATCAAACCCGTGTGCATATAATTCAGTGCGCAATCCTTGCCCTTGTTCGGACAAATCCGCGATGACAACCTTCGCTCCTTCTTCGGCGAACAGTCGGACGGCCGCTGCCCCAATCCCGCTCGCTCCGCCGGTGACAATGACCACTTTCCGCTCAAATCTCTTCATGATAATCTCTCCTTTGATCGAGGTGATAACTAGCTGTTCGGGTGATGACCATACGCCGCTAGATGCCAGGCATCACTCCTTTCGCGGCATTTTTTTAACTAACTAGTTGGTTATAAATAAGGGAAAAAGGACGCCCCTATCGTTATAATAGGGACGGCTCCATTACCCCATGAATCACGAATTTTACGATCTGTTCTCTGAAGCGTTCTTGCGGCATCGTCCAGTCCGCCTCGTCATCCAGCATCTCGTTGAGTCGTCTAAAGGACTGCACGAACGGAATGACCGCATTCATCATGACGATCGGCACCATCATCGCATCCATATCCTGCCGAATGATGCCGTTCTCTTTTGCCCTTTGCGCCAGCTTATAAAATTGGAAAATATCATCCGGGGAGTACGAGATTTTTTTCCATGTCTTCCACTCCTCCGCAGCTTCCCAGGAGTAGATTTTTAAGTAACTGGGGTGCTCCGACATAAACTGATACGAAATGGCGATCACTTTTTCAAGCAACCGCTTGAACTTGTCAGGATCCGAGAACGTAGTCTCATCGGACAGCATATCGCCCGCCAACTCTTCGAACATTTGATTTCCCAGCCGATCGGCCCGTCTGACGACTTCGGTATAGAGCCCCAGCTTATCCTGAAAATATTGATAGATCAGGCTCTTATTATATCCCGAGGCACTTGCGATTGCGTCGATCCGCGCCGCCGAGTATCCGTGCTCGGCAAATAACTGTTCAGCCGCGTCAAGGATGATCTCCTTCGTTCTTGAAGCGTCATACGTCCTTTTCTTTCTTTCCGCCATAACAAAAACCCCATTTTGAAAAAAATAACTAACTGGTTAGATTATAAAAAGGAGCGGCGTTCTTGTCAAGCCGCGAACCGGAACCCGCTTCGTTGATGGGCTTCTATCGCAGCTTGCAGAACGTCTCGAAAAAAAAAGGAAATTAATGATGGCCCTCAGGCGCGCCGTTCCGCGGAAGACGAACTTCAAGGAGCGTGCGAATGACATTGCTTTGGGCTGTAATCGTGCCATGATGCTGCGCCACAATATTTTGGGCAATGAACAAGCCAAGACCGGTATCCTCCTCTTCATCCGGCCCTGCTTTATCCCGGTGGTAAGAGATATCGAAAATATGCGGCAGCTCCTCCGGCGGTATGCCGTCTCCATAACAGACCGCTTGAACGACCGCATCGCTTGCATCCATACCGCAATGAATATCGATGAACACGCCCTTTTTGCCGTAGCGGACGGCATTCGTCAGCAAGTTTTCAAATACGCGCGCCAAAAGCTCTCCATCGCCCCGCACCATGACATGCGGAGTAACATTCATGCGCATTTTGAGCCGGTTTTTCTTGAACAAGGGAGATAATTGCTCATTCAACTGGATGAGAAGCTCGCTCAGATCGACTGTTTTTATATCGATTGTAACCTTGCCGTAAGTCACTCGCATAATTTCGTCTAGCTCATCAATCCGCTTTTCCAGCCGTTGAGATTTCGTCATCGCATTGCTCGCATAAAGTCTCATTTGTGCGCCAGACATCTGTTCGTCCTGCAGAATCAAGTTCAAATGACTCATCGCGGAGGCCAGTGGCGCGCGCAGATCATGGATCAGATTCAAGACCGCTTGCTCCTTGCCGTTTTCCGCGAAATCTCCCCTTGCCAAAGCTTGCCTCAGCTTTTCGCTTGCCAGATTGACGTCTCTCGCAAGGCCCCCGACCTCATCCTTGGATCGAATCTCGATGCGGCTGTTGAAGTCGCCGTTCGCAAGCTGATTGATTCCGTTGGAAATGACGCGAAAAGAAGCTGCATAGCGCCGGGTCAGGAAAAAGAACAACAAGAACGAGAGCGGAATAAAAACAAGCAGAAAGCAGTTCATATCCCCAATCTCTCTCATATAGTGCCGAATTCGTGTCAATCGCGGATATTCATATTTGATCGAAAGATAATAGATCTGGAGGATCTTATAGAGCATAAAGGAGAGCACGCCCGATAAAAGCATGCTCAACCCAAAAAATAAAATCATTTTAACTCGAAAACTTCGGACTGTATTCGTCATTGGATATGTATCCCACTCCCTGTATAACATTAACGCTACTGCTATTGTATCAGATTGAACCTCTTTCTGGTTCGACGGACTTCATATTTAAGATTTGCTATACGTGCTTCAGCGGATCCGGATACGGATGACTGGGCAACGCACATACCCGGCAAGAGCAATCCGTCCGAATCGGATTCCCTGCCGGGTCCTCTGCTTCCTTCTATCGCTATCTGCTATTTTCGCCTTGCTTCGTTTTCGTTGCCGCCATTTTTTCGATGATGCGGACACAAGGCTTCCATCAGGGCCACAGTATCCCGGTCCAGCCCCTTATCCCGTTCAAGCAAGCCGGCGGTCACCTTTTCGAAAGCGGACGGCTTCATATTTTGGCCGAATTTGTACTTGGCCGACAGCTCATGAACCGTAATCCGGACAACCGAGGTGCTTTTGATCTGTCCGGTATAAGCCGGGTTCTCCGAATCAATCGGATCATAGCCCCCTTCCGGCTGAAGCTTGCGCATAAACGCCGAGAGCGCCTCCGCTTTTTCCGCAAGATCCGTCAAGATTTCCGCGTATCCCTTAATAAGCACGGACTTAAAAAAAGCGGTCGCCGGGCACGCCAGCTCCGGATTCGTAAAATAGGACGGAACGATCGCGTATTCCTTGGCTACGGCAAACGTCACTCTCTGGTCGGCTTTCATATTTTTCATTTTTTGTCCGGCCGCGCTGCCGTGAAAGTACAAGCAATCGTTATGGTAGACAAAATTCAGCGGGGTCAGCTCCGGCCAGCCATCCGGATGAATCGTTCCCAGGATGCCGAAGCTCATCTCCTGTAAAAATCGTTCCGTCTCGGCCCTGTCCATCACTTCAAATTCTTTTCTGCGCATACGCTCTTCTCCCTCCGGCTTCGCCATGACATCTCTTTATTAGGATCCAGCTTACTCCACTTATTGACAAGGAAAAAGAGCCAATTTACATTCATTTTATTAGACCATTTAGAGAAAGGAGCCCGACATGCACTTTCATATCCCCTACCATATGTACACCCGGAAATATCCGTCCAAGCGTCTCGCGCTCTATTCTGCCATTCGCGACTGCATCGCATCGGGAGTGCTCGTGACCGGTACGAGACTGCCTTCAAGCCGGGAAATGGCCGCATTGTATGGCCTGTCCCGCGGGACCGTCAACGAAGTATACGACATGCTATCCTCGGAGGGGTATGTGACGAGCGGCGTGGGGCGCGGAACCTTCGTAACGTTCCAGGCTCCGAAGCCGAGGGCGGCCGAATTATCCCGTCAGGACGTCTATGTGCTGTCCGACTGGGGGAAGCGGCTGAACGAACAGCCGGACGGGAGGGAAGACAATGCGGCCGGCTGCGGCGGGGAACGGAGAAGAATAGCCGATTTTCAGGCCTTCGGCCCCGATTCGCATTGGTTCCCGATCAAAGAATGGAATCGCTGCTTATATGCGCAGGCCAGAATGCTTGCCGGCAGCGAGCAGCAGCAAGTCGGCCATTCCAGCCTGGGGGATGCCGCGCTTCGGGACAGCATTGCCCAATATATAAGGCGGGCCCGTGGTATCGCGGCCGATGCGAGCCAGATCGCGGTCTTCAATGGCTCGATGCAAGCGATCGCCCTGGCCGCCCAGCTGCTGCTCAACCCCGGAGACCGGGTTGTAATGGAGAATCCGGGCTATGCGGGAGCGGCCAGAGCGTTTGAGGCCGCAGGCGGAATCTGTATCCATGCTCCCGTCGATGGGCAAGGGGTTATTCCGGACGACTGGGAAGCCAAGCTGCTTATGGTTACGCCGAACCGACAGTATCCAACCGGGGCGGTACTGACATTGGATCGGCGGCAGCAATTGCTGGCCTGGGCCGCCGAGCGCAATTCGCTGATCCTGGAAGATGATTACGACAGCGTGTTCCGCCACCGGGGCAGATCGCTGGACCCGCTCAAAGTGTTGGACCGTGAGGGACGCGTCATTTACATCGGGAGCTTCACCAGCACGCTGCTTCCCCATGTGCGCATCGGTTACGCCGTGCTGCCTCCGTCCTTGACCCCATCGTTCGCCAGAGCCAAGACGTTGTACGAGCCGTATCCGAGCAACCTGCTCGAGCAGCGCACGCTTGCGGCCTGGATGAACAGCGGACATTATGAACGGCATCTGCGGAGGATGAAAAGAGTGTACGGCCGGAAGTTCAAGCTCCTGCGCGCGCTGCTGACCGATCGCCTCTCGTCATGGTTCCAGTGGATCGAGAGCGATGCCGGACTCAGTCTGTTCGGATGGTGGCGCGGCCCGAGCGAACAATACATTCGCTACCGCGCCCTCTGCCTGGAAGCCGGGATCCTTTGGCCGGATACGAGTGTGCGTGACGCGGCCTCCGGCTCCATCCGGTATGGGGCTTCTTTTTATTTCGCCCGCCTGTCGGAGGAAGAGCTGACGCATGGCGTCAATCAGATGCGGGCCATTGGCCTGGCGATGGAGGCGGAGGAGCGATGAATCTCCGCACAAGGGGCTCCGCCGCACGCAAAAAAAGCATGCCATGGCTGGTTATTCATGAAGCAGAGTTCCCGATATCCAGACGGACTTCCGCCATTGGTTACGGGAACGGATGCGGATAAGGATTAAGCTCCGGCGGCGTCAGCCGGCGATTGACATACCCGAGCTTCATCGGCACCTCCAGGACCCTGTCAAGGCCCTCCAGGCGGCGGAGATGATGGCCGAACGTCATAGGCAGCATTCCCGGAATCAGCACCTTCACGCAGCGCAGCCCGTTGCGGAGCGTCTCGCTGGACGACTGGTCGACGACAATCACATCCAACTGAAGGCTGCGGAACAGCTGTAGAATCTGCTCCAGATCATCCCGCAAATCTTCATGCGCCGGCACGGAAGGGAACTCCTCGGCGAAGGTTCGGACAGGGCGATGTTCTTCCAGCAAAAATCGGAGTCTCTCCTCGGCTTGCGGCAGGCTGTACAGCAGCGCATGATCCTCCATTTGCTGCACCCGGTACGAATCCTGGAGCATGGCTTCCGCTTCCGGCCCCCGCTTTTTCCAGCGCCCTTCCGCCGCCGGGATCATGCCGGAGAGCTCGTAAATGGCCCCCTTCGCCGCCCGGACCGGATCGAGGTGAGCGCCCGCGGCACAGACGAGGTTCACGTGATGCTCCGCCCTTCCCTTCGCTATCGCCCATATGCTCGGAATTCCGTTCTCCATCGTCGTATTGTACAGCAACACCTCATATCCCGTGACCGCCCGTACACGATGGAGCATCATCGACAGCTCGCGGTCTCCCGACGAGTCGGGATCGAGCCGCGGAACAGGCAGTCTCGCGTACCAGGTCATCAGGAAGGAATCCCGCTCGACCACCTCGAAAATCCCGTACAAAATCGCCTCTTCCAGGCTTCCTCCGACCGCGCACCCGTTCGAGGTTTCGTAGGCAAAGCCTCCTCCGTAGCCCAGGCTGTAATAAGCCAACAGATGGGGAACAAGGATGGGGCGTTCCTGCAGGAACGAATAGCCCCACACCCATTCCATCGGAGCTTCGGGATCGAATGGCGTGAACGAAAAATCGGGAAGCTCGAATTGCTCCTTCGCATGGAACCCCGCCCTGGACGGATCCATCGCCGTATCCCGAAGCCGGGAATAGCTGTCGATCACGACCGTGCGCTTGCCGCGGGGCGTCGTGCCGCAAAATCGTTCCAACCCTTCCAGTATGGCTGCCAGCTGGCTATCCGCGTACGAATGCGAACGGCCTCCCGTCACCTCGTCATAATAGCCCAGCGGAAGATTGACGGCCGCGCCGGCAAAGGCGGATACGAGATCGAATTTCTTGTCATTGAACATTCCGATGCGGCTGTCCCAATAATCCCGGAGCAAGCTCTCCCGCAGCTCGCCAAGCGGCCGGCAGCGGTAGCTGTTATCAAGCTTAGGGGACGGCCTCAGCGTTATTTCAGCCGCTTCCGGCGAATCATCCGGCAAGCGGCCGCAGACCGGACAAGTCCCATTGGGCAGGACAAAATGGAGGGTGCTGCTCAACTTGTCGAAGTTGATTAAATAAATATGTCCTTCCGAATTCGCTGTGCCGCCCTGGAGCGCTCTGGCCGTTTCTGCCGCGATGATATGCGCCATATAACGAAATCCCGCCGGGGATATCTCAGCCGTATATTCCGGAACATAATCCGGCGCGACCAGCTTCATCAACATTTCCTCCACCTCTTTGCGGCTGCTTCCCGCCAAAGAGAGCCGCGTTTCCGCGCACTGAAAGCATCCGGCCGTTCCCGGACGCATAAGCGGCCCTATCACCCCTTCTCCCAAAAAGACATAAGCGCATAACCAAGGAATAGCGAGCGGCCGCAGCGCCGCATCCGCTTCAAGATGCAAGCCGGAGTTGTCTTGATCCTGAAGCACCAACGCCAGCTCCGCCTCTGGAATGCCTCCGCTGAAATCCAATCTGCGGGCTACGGCGAAGCCGGACAGACGTCGGCAGACCATGTCCGCAAGCATCCCCTCCCCAATGACAACGACAGTGCTCAAGGGGATTCCTCCTCTCCGAGTCTCACTCCATAGATAACGAACGGTCCCGTGCCCAGAAAAGATTCGCTCCGCATATCGAACACCTCAAGGCGCCGCTGGCGCCGGCTCAATCTCTGAACGGCCGCTAATATCCGCGGCGCATGCTGGGACGGATCGCTATTAGTAACCGTGATGCGGAGCGCCTTCTCCTCCTTCCACATGACAGAAGAAGCGGCCACGCCCTCCGTCTTCGTCAATGCTTTCAGCAAGGAATGGCGAAGAGCCAGAGTGAGGTCAAGGTCTGCGCTGCCATACCATGACGAACCGGAATGAACCCACACGACCGGGCAGCCGAGCAGCGGCTCGCCGGCGGCAAGCTGAGGCTCACCCTCTGTCATGCGCAGCGCTTGCAAATAATACCGGCACCGGACATCTTCGATCTGCCCGCATTCGATGCGCGCCACGGCCGGCTTATCCGCAAGCATTCGCATCCGCTTGCGCCATTCCGTAGTTAGACAAGCTCTGAACCCCCGTTCCACCGCTTCGGCGATGGAGCATCCTGCCCCGATGCCGATATCCTCCCGCTGCGAGGAGAGCAAGCCGGGGAACAGCAGCGGCATCAGGCGGGCGGCATAGGCCTCCAACCCCGCCAGTCCCGCCTCCCGCCGCGCTTCTTCGTGCGTAAGCCCGCCGTGGATGATAGCCGGCAGCAGCTGCGCAGGCCCTTCCGACATCGGGTCAACCGCTTGAACAAGACACTGCGCCAGCGGAAGCTGGATGATATCCGCCTCCTCCCATCTATGAAAGAGACCGGTTGCCGGAGAAGTCAAGCGGCTCAGGCAAGAAAACCATTCTCCCGGATCCGCCGGTTCATGACTTGTTTGCAGGCTCTCCTCGATATTTTTCGCCAGACGGGCCGTCTCCACCCCGGAGACAAGGGGATGCGGGCGGATGGGATGCCAGAGTCCCGTTAACGTGTCCGGGTCCAGGATATAACATTGATTTCTGCAGTCCGTTTCGTTCTCTTCGGCCACCGCTTTATGCCATTCATGCACGAGAAGATTAGCTAACACGGCTCCAGCCGCAGCCGGGAAACGCTCCGGGTTCCGCTCCGCGGGGAACATGGACGAATGGATGCCCCGCCATGCCGAGTCCCATCGCCCCTCCCCGTCAGGTTGAAGCAGCGGGCCGGCCAGCCCTCTTCCGTGCAAGGCCACGGCAGGAAGCATCGGCTTCCGCTCCTCGATACAGGCTTGCTGAAGCCGCCGAAGCTCCTCCACATCGCCATGCTGCGACACATACAAAATAAAACGATACGGCTGAATGAGCGGCCTCCACTCCGCTTCCTCGCCTTCGGCTGCGGCAACAATATGCAACGAAGCGTCCGGGTTGCTGCGAAGCGCATGCTCCCGCAGCTTCTCGAGCTCAGCCGGGTCTGCAGGGTCCGGGTTGATCACCCAGACCGCGAGCTTGGATAATCCGGATTCAACCCATGCTTCAACAAGAGAGTGCAGAATCGGGCCGGAACCGGCGGCAAGCACGCCATCTTCCTGACAACACATCCTGACAGCCTCCTTCCTCGACGGCTACACCATGATGCAGCAGTTCAAGCCGTCAAAATTATCGTGTTTCCGACCGGTAAAGATCATTTCAAGATATGTCGCCGCCCTTGCTGCTATGACCTTCACCGCTTTCGTCGCCTTGCATGCAAAAAAGCGGGGCTGCCCCGGCGTCATTCTCATGACGTCGGAGACAGCCCCTGCTTGCGCCAGCTACAGCCGCGGTCCGGCCTGCTTGATCGCATCCGCTGCGCCGCTGAATTTTTCGAAATTTTGGGCAAAGAGCTGCGCGAGCTGCTTCGCTTTGCGATCATAGGCCGCTTTATCCGCCCATACGTTCCTCGGATCGAGCAGTTCTTGGGGAACGAACGGCACCGTATCAGGAATAAGCATGCCGAATACAGGATGAGGAGCGAAGGACGCCTTCTCGATGCTTCCATTCATAATCGCCTTGACCATGGCTCTTGTGAACGCTAGATTCATCCGCTCGCCAATTCCGTAAGGACCGCCGCTCCACCCTGTATTGACCAGATAAACCTTCACGCCGTGCTTCGTGATTTTGTCGCCGAGCATCTCCGCATACACATTCGGTCTCAACGGAAGGAAGGGACCGCCGAAGCAGGTCGAGAAGGTCGCTTCCGGTTCGGCTACGCCGCGTTCCGTACCCGCCAGCTTGGAGGTATAGCCGGACAGGAAGTGATACATCGCCTGCTCCTTGGTCAGCTTGGATACCGGCGGCAGCACGCCAAAGGCATCGGCGGTCAAAAAGATAATGACATTCGGATGACCGGCGGTTCCGGGTATGATCGAGTCTTCAATATAATCGATGGGATAAGCGGCCCGCGTATTCTCCGTAAATGCGTTATTCTTGTAGTCCGCCTCCCCGGTTCCGGCGTCTATCCACACATTTTCCAGAACCGAGCCGAACCGGATCGCATTCCAGATTTGCGGCTCTTTCTCCCGGGTCAGCCCGATGCATTTGGCATAGCAGCCGCCTTCGAAGTTGAATACGCCCGTATCGGACCAGCCATGCTCGTCATCGCCGATTAAGCGGCGTTCGGGGTCGGCCGACAGCGTTGTCTTGCCTGTTCCCGATAATCCGAAAAACAACGCCGTATCTCCAGCCTCCCCGACATTCGCCGAACAGTGCATCGGCATGACGCCGCGGAAGGGAAGCAAATAGTTCAGCACGCTGAAAATCGACTTCTTCATCTCGCCCGCATAGTGGGTTCCGCCGATCAGAACGGTCTTTCTTGCGAAGGAAATGGCAATGAACGTCTCGGAATTCGTCCCGTCCTCAGCCGGATCCGCCTTCACGCCAGGCATCGCAATCACCGTAAATTCAGGTTCATACGACAACAATTCATCTGCCGCCGGACGGATAAACAGCTGATGAACGAATAAATTTTGCCACGCGTATTCGTTAATAAAGCGGACAGGCAGGCGATAGGCCCGGTCCGCCCCTGCATACCCGTCGAACACGAAGAGCTTGCGGCTCTTCATATAGTCAATCGTTTTGTTGTACAGCGAATCGAATTGCTCGGGAGTAAGAGCCTGATTCACATCTCCCCAAGCAACATGGTCAGCCGTATCCGCCTCCCTGACGATAAACTTATCCTTCGGAGAACGTCCCGTATATTTGCCTGTCGTCACTTGCAGGGCGCCTGTCGAGGTAAGATGGCCCTCTCCGTTCAGGAGAGCGGACTCCACCAGCTTGGCAACCGCCATATTTCGGTGAGATGCATCGACATGCAAACTGTCTAATTGAGATTTTTCCTTGTTTTTCGTGATCACGGTTATCCTCCCCATTCCGCTGCTACCCAGCTCTTGATTCATCCCGACTCCCCCAAATACATCGTTGTATATTTTATCCTTACGAATTAATGTATAATATAAACATATAATACGCAATATATAAAAGCGTATTGACGGCATCTATTTATTTATGACGTCATTTTGAAATTGTTTTCATAATTGTCACATATAAAAGGGGCGTAAAACGCCCCTTTTCCCGTTTCAGATATGCTTTTGTCTGTGGCCTGTGACCGCCGCGCGCCGAATCGACTCCAACAGTTGATGCAAGCGAACCGCATCATGGAAATCAGGCGAATGAAATGTGCCGTTTTGAATGTCTCCGGCAAGCAGTTCATGCGCCTTGCTTACATTCCCCATCGGTGATTCCGGTTGTTCCCTTCCCCCGTGAACCGTCCTGAAATGGCTCTCATCCGCCGCTCCCAATGACATGCTGGAACCATATAACGCCTGCTGCACCTCCAGGTTCCCGAACTGTACATGTCCGAAGGAGCGATGCTGCTTCAGCCGGATGATGCCCTTTTCCCCTTGAATCTCCATGAGAAATGCAGGATACGCCCCGCCCTGAATATGCACCGACACGGAGGCCCCATTAAGCAACGTGCCCTGAACCATGATCTGATCGGCTGTATCCTTGGCTACTTTTGCTCCCGTCTCAAGCAGAGTCGCCTCGGTGTCATTACAATTCATCATCGCGGACAGCTCCTTAACATCCCCGAGCAGATAGCGCAGCAGATCGAGAGAATGTCCCCCGTTAATGGCCAGCAGCGTCGCTCCATTCTCCTCCTGCAGCAAGTAAGCGCCCTTCCGGTCCGTGAACTTGCCCTTGCCCTGCGTGGATACGTGCATCGTGCAGGACAGAATGCGGCCGATCTCATCCCGTTCGAGCCGCCGCTTGACGTCTTGAACCGCCGCCGAATGCCTGGCCTGCAGGCCGATCGCATGATGGATTCCGGCTTGATCGGCAAGCTTGGCCAGCTCTTCCGCCTGACTCGCCGTCGCGGCCAACGGCCATTCGCAATAGACATGCTTCCCGGCCGCGATGGCTGCTTTGACGGCCTCATAATGAAAAGGGACCTTTACGCTAACGACCACCAGATCGACTTCCGGACAGCCGCTCAATGCCTCGTGATCCGTAAACGCGTGCGGGGCGCCCACGGCGGCTGCGCTGTGCACCGCGCTCTCGATTCGGGAAGTCGCGATTGCGGCGATCCGGTGATGCGCACTTTGCCGGAGCGCAGGAATATGCGTTTGACTTGCCCATTGATTATTTAAGGATCCGCCGATAATCCCGGTTCGAATCACGGTATTGCTCATGTCTGTTCCTCCCGTCTCTGCAAGGCTGAATAGCAGTGATATGCATTGCCTTCCCCTTTGAAAATAGTAAGTTCGCAGAAAAGTATACCGATGACGCCATATCATGAATAATGTATATTTTAAATATAAGCATCATTTATTTTGATAGGGGAGAAGGATCCTGGATATTGAAAACATGCATGCGTTCGTCACCGTCGCCGAGCTAGGAAGCATTTCCGCCGCGGCTGCCAGCATGAATCATCTGCAATCGAATATGACGGCCAAAATCAAAAAAATAGAAGGTCATTACCGGCAGCAGCTCTTTATCCGAAGCGCCCGGGGGATGGAATTAACGCCGGAAGGGAAAAAGCTGTACAAGCAGTATAAGAAAATGCTGCTTCTCTGGGAAGAAACCGAACAGGAGATGAATCAGCGGGAATGGAAGCTTCGCTTCGGCACGATGCAATCTGCCATTGGCGCAGACATGACAACCGCGCTGGCGAAGCTCTATCAGAAGTATCCCGCTTTGTCGGTCACGCTGAAGACCGGAACGACCGAGCGGATGGAGGACGAAGTAATGAACGGCCATATCGATCTCGCCTGTACGATCGGCAAATCGGATCGGGCCCGGCTTCATTACAGGCCGATCGGCACGGAAGAAGTGATCCTGGTTGGAAAAAAGGCCGAATCCAGCGCAAATTTGGCCTATTGCCTGCAGAATGAAACGCTGCTGATCCTCTCGAAAGATTGCTTATATACCTCGATCTTGGATCGCATTTGTTCCCATCTGGGCATTCAACAAGGCCCGCGGACGGAAGTCGATCTTTGAGACGCTGCTTCAGCTTGCTTCCCTCGGCATGGGAGTCGCCCTTATCTCGAAAACATTGGCCCGGCAGTTCGGCGTGACCGCTTATATGGAGCTTCCCAGGGAGCATCGCTATATCGAGAAGTATCTTGTCACCCGGCAGCACTACGAAATGTCGCCGCTGGAAAAGCAATTTGTGGAGAGCAGCCATTTTTTGTAGACGGAAACTCAATCCTCGATCTCCCACGCGGGATTCCAGACAATTTCCCACAAATGACCGTCCGGATCCATGAAATGCCCCGAGTAACCTCCCCAAAATGCGTCATGAGCCGGATCGGTTATGATAGCCCCGGCCTTCCGGGCCAGCTTCATAATCGAATCCACTTCTTCTTTGCTGCTGACATTATCGGCCACTCCTGGGGAAGCGTGTTGGGGTCCGTATATATTCGGCGTCATCCCGAAGACGTGGCCTATTATATCGGCGCCGCGCAGGTCGTGAATATGCTTCAAAATGAACAGGTCGGCTACAACAAGGTAAAAGAAATGATCGAACAGGCCGCCGACAAAAAATCTCTGAAGAAGCTGGCGAAAATAGGGGAATATCCCGGCAGCAAGATCGTTTTTGACCGTGCTTTTCTGCAAAAATGCGACGCGGTGCGCAAGCTTCAAGCCCAGTATAAATTAGCGCTAAAGATCGATTTCGGGATCTGGCTAACCGCTCTGACAAGTCCGATTTTCAAGCTATCCGATATCTCTTCTTTTAAAAAGGCCTTTCAGGCCAATCAACAACTGCTCGATTATTTAGCCGAGTTTGATCTGACCTTGGAATCCGCAGATTATCAGGTGCCCGTTTACTATTTATTAGGCGGCCGCGATTGGCAGGTTCCATTTGTCATTGCCGGGAACTATTTTGCAGACATTAGCGCTCCAGACAAGAAGTTATATATCATCCCGGATGCAGGACATACGCTCATGATGGATCAGCCGCAATTATGCTTCGAAGCTTTATCGGATATTCACCGCAGAGGGGAACAAAGACACTAGCGCCGCGCGTCGGTTTGGTCATGGGGTTCCTCCTGTTAGACACAAAAAAGCGAAGCCGTATTAGGCTCCGCAAGACTGGCGACAATGTTTTGGCGAGATAGGCCGCCTTCGGAAGAGTCCCCATGAACTCCTCCAATATTTGGCGGTACGGATGCAACGGGAGCCGCGGCGGAGCGGATGGCGATGATCGCTCAGGCGCGCAAACGCTCCGAAACGCCCTTCAAGGTCCGATAAGTTCGCAAATACCTCTCTTTCTTCCATCGTTCCCGGCCAGAACGTCCGCAGCTCCGGTCATCCACTCCACTATAGCTGCCGCATCTCCCGCCACTCTAGTCATCTGCTCCGCCAATACTGCAAGAATGCAGCAATTTCATTGAGACGAGGATGCGAAAATAGGATTGCTGCAAAAAGACAGCAATTTCCCTACGGCAAGGCATAAATCGCATTCCAAATGACGAAATAATGTAATTTTGCAGGATTTTCTCAATATTTAGCCTCTTGAGGTTAAAAATGCTGCGCCTGTGCAGCATTTCCATACGGGGACAGCTTGTTTCATGCCCGGACGCTCTTGCTTCATACGGGGACAGCTTGCTCCGTGCCCGGACACTCTAGCTCATCATACGGGGACAGCTTGCTCCGTATCCGGACGCTCTTGCTTCATGCAATAACTATCGACGAGCTTTATCGACAGTCTTGCGCAGCCATATCAGGCTGCGTTCTATTTTACATTTCTTTGAAATGGAGCACGAAACCGGGGCGTCCCGCGTTTTCCACCTGACATTGATATACGACATCGTCTATCGAAATAATCGCCGGTCTATCGCGTTCGATAAATTCGTAAGCCACCTTTTCTTTGATGCAATAGCGCTCAATTTCATCTAAAAACTGTTGCTTATTTTTGGGGAGTTGATCCAATTCAACCGAAAACCCCTTTTTCAACAGCTTCTTCCAAAAACGTTCGGACATGTGCCCTTCCCCGCCTTCCTAGTTGACGTAATATCTCACACTGCCAAAATGCACAGTACTCGCCAGTATTCGCACAGGACATACTTCGCCGAACAGGGATTATCATCGTCAGAACTAGCGGTCAACCGGGATAGGCTGCCTTAGTTTGTCGATCATAGCAGCAGACCTTTTTCCACGACTCCTAAAGCTTCATCCAGTAATTTGGCAAACTCTGATTTTGTAGCCCCGGCATTATAATCCATTAACGATATATTTACCCCAACAACCACCCCGGCAAAGGTACGTACTGCCAAATCATCAGAATTTCGGCCTGTTCGTTTAGCGACAATCTGTGTTAACAGCTGCATCATCTGACTTAAGTTATTCATCGCTGCCGCGCGCAGTTCCGGGACCATCAAGATTAGTTCATTTCGCTGACGGGTTGTTTCCCACTCATCGTCAGTCATCTCGGCAATTCCCGAAAGCATTGCATTTCGAACGGCTTGTAAGGGGCTCAACTCTGACGGTTGCTTTTCAAATGCGGCGACGAGAAGAGGGTCATAATTATCGGTTAACACCACGTCCTCTTTTGTTCCAAAATAACGAAAAAATGTACTCGGGGAGATTTCTGCAGCTTCAGCAATTTGTTCCACCGTTGTCGCATGATAACCGTTTTCTCGAAAAAGCCTTAATGCATGCATCTGAACATTGGCCATCGTTTTCGCTTTTTTTCGCTCACGCAATCCGGCTTTTGGTTTCCCACCTTGAGACATCCTTTTGCACTCCTAACCAAGTTCAAATCAAATCTCGAAACTGTGGCTTCAAGCATATTGTCACTTACATTAGAGTCAATGTCAACTAACACTCAAGTTCATAACCATCAACTTTCGCTGGAGCCGGCCCCAAAAAAAGAAAAGCCCTCCCTAAGGCTTGATGGATAGGCTGATGAAAAATAGATTGTATTACAAATCTCTATGAACTAACCTCCCCCAGCCCACGCAACCGCCGATCAAAAATACGGCGAGCGATCCAATCACAGAGCCCCCAGCAAGCCCGGCCCCCTGGCTTATTGCGTACACGTCAAACAGCTTGAAGAGCGACGCGGCCCCCAGCCATTCTAATGCTGTCAAATCAGAAAGCATGTAGAGCAAGAACATGAGGAACACAATTCCGATTCCAAACGATAACGCACCGCGTTCGGAAGCAAGCCAAGACGTTAGCGCATAGCCTATTCCCATAAATCCGAAAATGATCAACAGACCGGCCGCCATGACGCTGCTTACGGCTACAGCGTCATTCATCACGCCTAAACCTTTGCCGATCAACAGCACAATACCGGTGGATACGCCAGCGATAATCGCGACTTTTACAACATGCGCCGCACATTTTGCCAGATAGATATCCGTTCTGCTGCGGGGGGTTGCGAAAAGAAACTCGGCAGTATGACGATCCCGCTCCTTTACAACGGATCCGATTGACCAGTTGATTGCGAAGCAACCGAGAAGAAGCACGAAAAACATAAACGGCTGACCGGCCATCCATCCTTCAAAAGTTGTAAGTGCAGCGGAACCCGTCTGATCTGCTCCGCTGGAGATTTGGCTATGTAAATAAGCCTTGGATGCGGCGGCCGGGATTGCAAGAAGCGCTGCAATAACACAAAGAGCGATCCAAAAACTCCGTTTATTTTGACGCCACTCCAACTCAAACAACTTGCTCATCGTTCGGCCCCTCCGCTTTCTTTTCTTTATGACGGCTGTACTTTTCCATAAATCTCTCCTCAAGAGACAATTTTCTAAGGTTCAAATCTTTAATGGGCTTATCGGCAAGAAGGGAGAGAAAGGTATTCAGGCAATGATCCTCTATCCTTCCGCTACAAACCCCATCCATGTATTTCGAATTTGGATCTATCTTTAGAAGTCCATATGTTTGCCGCAGATCACCGGATTCTTTAAAGATCACCTCGTAAAGATGAGCCCCTCCTCTCATTAGATCGGGAACAGAAGAATCTTGAATGATCTTCCCGTCTCGTATAAACACGACCCTGTGGCAGAGCTTATCCACCTCGGTTAAGATGTGCGTGGACAAGAATACCGTTGTACCGTTTGACTCATTTAATTCCCGAACAATTTCAAAGAAGCTTTGCTGAGCGAGGGGATCAAGCCCGGAGGTAGGTTCATCCAGGACAAGCAATTCAGGCTCATGCAGAAGCGCTAGCAGTATGCCCAGCTTCTTGCGGTTTCCTAGTGAGTAGGTTCGGATCCGGGGGTTCATTTCCCATTGCAGTCTCTGCGCATATTCGGGAATTCTTGTTTTTTTCAAATCAATCCCATGAATGCCTGCTGCAAGCTCCAGCATCTGTTCCCCGGTTAAATCCGGGTAAAGTCTAATCTCGGAAGGCAGATAGCCGATTCGGCGGCGTATCATGGGATTATCCTTCTTTATTCGTTCGCCAAGAACCGAGATATCCCCGGACGCAGGGCTGATCAACTGCATAAGCAGACGGATCGTGGTCGACTTCCCTGCGCCATTTGGCCCAATAAATCCAACGATTTCCCCTTTTTTTACGGCTAGATTTAAATCTGTCACCCCGCGCTTCAAGCCATAAGATTTATTTACATGGTTCATATGAATGGCTAACGTTTTTTGGCGCTCCAACGCGATCACTTCCTTTCCGCAATTGATCAGGCAGATTGTATATTGCGAATTCACGCTTATTATTTTGACACCGACTTTCATTTAACAATTTATATCTTTTTATCCCCACTGTCAATATTTTTATTTATGGAATGACGAACCGAAGCGAAGCAAGTGCATGTCCTCATTCCCAGGCGCAATGAATAAATATATAAAAAACAGCCTGTTGAGGGTTTCTCAACAGGCTGACGTCTTGATACAGGTTTACACTTCACAGGATAACCATCCGGGAAGCATCAGCTTATGGATGCTTCGTAAATGGCTTGAATGGAGCGGGACAGCGTCGCGTTAAATTCTTCGTCGGTCTGCTGCGCTGTCAAGCCTTCCGACAAGGCGCGCGAGAAGCTGGCGATCAAGCCGTGATTCCGGGCCAGTTTTTCATTCGCTTCCCTTTGATCGTAACCGCCCGACAAAGCGACAACCCGAAGCACATGCGGCTCCTCGATCAGCTCGCGATAAAAATTATCTTCGGTCGGTATGGACAGCTTCAGCATCACCCGCACATCCTTATCGAGAGCGGACAATTGCTTGAGCAGCTCTTCTTTCAAGATTTGCTCCGATTGCTGCTTATCCTTGCTGTAAATATCGACCTCAGGCTCAATAATCGGAACGAGCCCCATTGCCAAGATTTGTCTGCCGATATCGAACTGCTGCTCGACGACGTTGCGAATTCCATCCGCGTTGGCCTCTTTAATCACCGAACGCATTTTTGTCCCAAAAATATGCTTATCCACCGCCCGCTTCAACAGGTCGTTCAAATCCGGGATCGGCTTCATCAGTTGAACGCCATTCTCCAGCTCGGCCAGACCCTTGTCGACCTTCAAAAAAGGGACAATCCCTTTCTTTTCCCATAGATAGTCGGCGGTAAATTGATCGTCAATCTTGCGATCCATCGTATTCTCGAACAAGATAGCGCCCAAAATATACTTTGAATCAAATGCCGGACTTTTAATAATCCGCGTCCTCATGGCATGAACCAGCTCGAACATTTCTTCGTCATTCGAGTAGCGGTCTTCCTCAATGCCATATTGGAGCAGCGCCTTAGGCGTGCTTCCTCCGCTCTGGTCCAATGCCGCAATAAAACCCTTTCCCGTATGAATTCGCTCCAATTGTTGGTTGTTCATCGGTGTTTCTCCTTCCTTTCCGTGGAATGGATGACCTCTAACCCGGTAATCTGGTTAACCACACCGGTCGGGTCACAATAGAAACATAACTTGACGCTTCACACTAGGCCTCGGACGCTCTCCCTGTATCGGGCCGAAGACAAGAATACCAGGCGATTGGGTCGAGCATGTCCGCGCGTCAGGTAGAGTTTCCTTAATTGTACAATAAATTCTCGATCGAAGCACGGCGATCGGGCGAAGTCGCGCCAGGCGACTCTGCCGCAGTCTAAACTCCTGAAGCTTCCATATTCATCTATATTTCTCTTTAACTCATCCATCTATACAAGGGGCGCTGGTTGAGGCTCTTCTACACAAAGAACCCTCTGCCATTCTCCCCTAGCAGCGGGTTCTTGCCGTCCTTAAGCTGATTCCCTCTTACCTGATAAACGTCAACGTCTGCTCGGTCCATTCGGTCTGGCGGTATGCCTTGCCGATGCCCACCGCTTCCACCAGCGCGTCCGGCACCGCCTTGGAACGCAGCTTCGTGGTGAACGGCGCGATGAACGGGAACGGCGTGACCCGCACCTCCGTCTCGCTGGCCCACTCTGCGACAAGCTGGGTGCCCGTCTCCGAATTGAAGGCCTCCGTCCGCTCGAACCCGTCCTGATACCATGGAAATTCGTCTCCCTTGGCTGCCCCGGGCTCGTTCAGGCAGACATATAAGGAGAGATCGTCGCAGAACTGCAGCAGCCGAAAATGCTCCGTCACCGCGTGGTCGTCAATGCCGTCCAGCTGCTCGCGAATCCGGGCCTGACGAGACCGTTCATGCCGCAAAAACTGGATAATCTCGGGCTGCTCCTCCGTTCGGAAGAAAGACACGAAGTGCAGGCTGCACAGCAGCGCCGCATACGGATTCATCCGTTCGATCTCATCCAGCCCAATCCGGTAAAAGGCCAGCTTCGGCACAATCGGGTAATCCATAAACGTAAATGGCTCCGCATCCGCATCGTTCCATATCGGTGTATGATCGAGACCAATCCAAGCGCGATCATGCTCGTAGGCGGCCAATACGACCTCCTCCCAGCGCTTCGTGCCCCCGGCCAGATCAGGATTGAAATTCCTTGCCGCTTCTCCGGAAATAAATCCGTGGTCATGCTGTTGAATCAGAACCCGTTCCCCATTCCGTGTACGCATAATCATGGCTTGACGCTCCTTTTGCGAATCGGAATCCGATTTCGCTTGAATTGCCGTTCAAGGTAAGTTACTCTGATGTATGAAGGATCTTTATCGTTCTTCCTATTCTATGTATATTGTAAAGGAGGCTGCTCCCATGAGCAAAGCCAAACGCCAACGCCGCAAAATCGAGCGTTCCGGCGGCATCAACCCCGACATCGTCCGCAACACGTGGACACGCAAGCCGCACACCCAGATTGTGCCGAATAAGAAAGCCGAACAGCGCCGAATGGCCTGCCGGAAGGGCGGGGGCGCTGTTCCTTATTTTTCTGCCGATTCCTGCTCCACGCGGCTCCGGTTCCGTTCCATCCATTCCTGCCGCCGCATCGCTTGACGCTGCTTCCCATGGACCTCCCCACGCTGATTCATCAGCACTACGCTAATCATTCCGATCATCGCTCCGATTCCAATGAAGCAGGCGAACTCTCCGATGTACGAATACATGATTATTAGCGCCATCGCTGCGGCACAACCGATTGCCGTGCCTATGACCAGTCTGCTCATCCATGTCCTCCTCTCCAGAGTATCCGGCCTGAACGCTTCGTTTCCGTTAACAACATACATATCCATCTTTGGATCGTAAAAAATAAGTAAAGCCGTTCGCAAGGATTTGCAGACGCCACTGTCGTCTTATACAATGAAGGTAACGAATACCAGCGGGCAGAGAGGAAGATTTACTTATGGCCAATACCCATACCTATACGCGGGGTGAAGAGATCGCCAACGCCATTACCCATGGCATCGGCGCCATTCTCAGCGTTGCCGCCTTGACCCTGCTTATCGTCTTCGCCGCACTGTACGGCGAACCGATTCACGTCGTCAGCTTTACGATTTACGGCATTTCCATGCTGCTGCTCTATACATCGTCGACCTTGGTGCATAGCTTCCCCGAAGGCCGGGTGAAGGATCTGTTCGAGACGTTCGATCACGCCTCGATCTATGTCTTTATCGCCGGAACGTACACTCCGTTTGTCCTCATCGCCTTGCCGAAGATGCTGGGCTGGAGCCTGTTCGCGGTCGTCTGGACGCTGGCCGTGGCCGGGATCGTGTTCAAGGCCTTCTTCACGAAGCGCTTTCTCTTCCTGTCGACCTTTCTCTATATCGCCATGGGCTGGCTTATCGTCATGGCATGGAACCCGCTGTCGGCGGCAATGCCCGGAACCGGGTTGACCCTGCTTGTTACAGGGGGACTGCTCTATACGGCGGGCACCGTATTCTATGTGTGGCGGGGCTTTCCGTTTCATCATATGATTTGGCATCTATTCGTGTTAGCCGGCTCGGTCGCCCATTTCTTCGCCGTGTTGACCTTGGTGCAGATCTGAAGATCGCTTGAAGGCCATGGAGCCGATGGCAAAAGCAAGCTTCGCCAATCTCCGTTTACGGGATTGGCGATTTTTTTAGGGGCGCGCATGATTCGAACGCAAGCTAGGCCCGGTCGAACGGCCGATGATCAGCTGAGGCTGGAGAATGACTTTACGGTACTCGCCGTCCGTCTCCCGCCGCTCGATGATCTCCGTCAGAATTGTCGCTGCCTGCCGGCCGATTTCCATTTCATTTTGATAAATATAAGTGAAAAAGCTCTCCTGATCTTCATCGTTCTCCGGATTGTCGAAGGTAAGGAGCGAAATATCTTCCGGCACCCGCAAGCCGAACCGCTTCGCCATCTGCCTCATTCGCATGCCCAGCTTCCCGTCCAGCGCGATATACGCGCTCGCGATCCCGCTCTTCATATGGCGCGCCAGCTCCGAATCGTCCCCTTCCTCCCCGGCAGGGAGCGAGAAGCCGGTCACGATAAGCGACGGATTAATCATGCCGCCATGCTGCTCGAAGGCGCTCATATACCCGGAGATCCGATCATGCACGCTGACGCATTCCCGATATGCATTCGTGCAGATCGCAATATGGCGGTGGCCGTTCTCCCACAGATGATCGACCGCCATTCGGGCTCCGGCCCGATTGTCCGAGCAGACAAAATGCGTCTCGACCCCCCGCAAATACCGATCGATCAGCACAAACGGAAAGCCGTTGACCTTCAACGACAAAATTTCTTCATTATAAGTTTCTTCATCGGCCGGGAACAGCAGCAGGCCTCTGACGCCCATCGCGATAAAATCCCGGATCTGCTGCTCCTCCCGCTCCTTGGAGCCGCCGCTGAACGCGATCACGAGCGAATACCCGTGCGTCCGCAGCGTATCTTGAACCGCATTGATGAGACGCATCGCGAAATAATCCTCCAACGTCGGCATCACAAAGCCGATCGTTCGGCCCGGAACAGGCTCGGTCCGGTTCGGCTGCCCCTCCGCCGGAACGGCCAAGGCCGCCGCTTCGGCCCCTTCCCCGTTCCGTTCGGCCGGCAGGTCATTGGAGACGAAGCTTCCTCTGCCGGGAACGCGGTAGATCCACCCATCCTTGACCAGAGCCGAAAGCGCATTCACTACCGTGATCCGGCTGACCTTGAATTGCTCCATCAGTTCCTTTTCCGTCGGAATCCGGTCATTCGGCTTCAACACGCCTCGACGAATTCGTTCTTCGATGTACCGATGCACCTGCACATATAATGGCGAACGAGAATCATAGCCCATTCCAATCATCCTTACTTGTTGATATAACATATATGTTATATCATTTGTAGCCGTCTGGCAATGAGCCGCCTGGGGCGCGCCAGGCTCACGCGGGAGGACGTACGCTTACTTCCCCAGCACGACGCCGATTTTCCCGTCCGCCACCTCCAGCTCATAGGTCTTCACCCGCGTCCGCTCGCTGAACAGCGACTTCCCGGTCTTGATATCGAACTCCCACCCGTGCCACGGACAGCGCAAGATCTCGCCCTTCCGGCTGTATTCGTATTCGTAGACGCCCGATGGAAGATTCGTTCCGGATACATGACCGGCGCACATCGGCGCCCCTTGGTGCGGACAAGAATTATGGAGCGCATAGAACTCTCCGTTGATCCGGAAGATTCCGATTTCGCGGCCTTCCACCTGGACGACGGCATGACCGCCTTCGGGAACATCCGCCGTATCCAGCACATAATGTACCCCCATGACACCTTGCCTCCGTTTACGGTAAGTTATAGAGCTTTTTCGCGTTCTCGTAAAAGATTTTACGCCGGGCCTCCGGCTTCAGCTTGCGCAGAATCCTGTCCGGCGCATCGAAATCCCAATGGGGATAATCGCTGGAGTAGAGAATCATGTTCCCCGCATCGAACATATTGAACAGGTCAACCAGATGCTGGAGGTTATCCGGCTCCTCGATCGGCTGCGTCGTCAGGAAGCAATGCTCCGCGACATACTGGCTCGGCATCTTCGTCAGCCACGGCACGGTGGATCGGAGCGCCTTGTAATTTTTGTCGAGCCGCCACATCAGCGGCGGCAGCCAGGCAATGCCGCCCTCGACGAGCACCACCTTCAGCCGGGGGAACTTGACGAACACCCCTTCGCATACGAGGCTGACCAGGTGGGCCATGAACATTTGGGAGAGACAGGTGTGCCACTCGATGTATCTCGCCGGGTAGCCGGCTGCCGTCGGAGCGGTGGAGCTTCCCCCGCCTTCCGCCCCCGGATGAATCGCGACGGGCAGCCCGTGCCGTTCGGCCGCTTCATAGATCGGATGATAGAAGCGGTGCCCCAGCGGCCAGCGCGCGGCGCTGGATATAATCACTTCGACGATGTCGGGATGATCCCCGGCACGATCGATTTCCTTGGCGGCGAGATGCGGGTCCAGCGTGGACACCGCGATCGCGCCTTTGAACGCCGAATGCCTGCCCAGCCATTCGGCAATCAGGAAGTCGTTGTAGGCGGAGCAGATGGCCGCCGCATAATCCGGGTCATGGGTCGCCGAGATATTATAGACGACTCCCGTCAAAATGGCGTACTCGATATCGTACCCCTCGATCAACTGCTTGACGAGGAGGTCGGGATCGGAGCCGGCCTTGCCGCCCCCCGGCGGGATCGAGTCCTTCTTCATGACGCCTATCGGCGAATAATAGCCGGAGCCCGCATACCCGATGCCCGATGAAGCGACCTTCGACTTCCACGGCTCCGCCAAATAGGGCACCAGGGCCGAATCGTCCTGCTCATTGTGAACATCCGCATCAATGACCTTGAATGCTTCTCCAGCTCCCATAGCGCTTCCTCCTTCGTTCCCGCGCTCTCCAGGCGCGGGCTTATTTCTTGCCGTACGTCCGGGTATAAGCCGTATCATACATGCGGAGCAGATCATCCGCGCCGAGCTTCTTCGCCTGATCGAGGAATTGCCGGTACGTCTCGTCATTGATTGGCGTTTTGCCGGTGACGAACTCGGTCAATTTTTGCTCCAAATATTTATTGAGATTGTTGAGCTTTGATTTTTCGAGCTCCAGCTCTTCCTCCGTCTTCACGATTTGCTTCGGCGCCGGCACGATGTACGGTTCATACATCTTGTTGATCTCTTTGCTCTTGTCGCTCAACCCGCGTTCCCATACCTCGCGCGACTTGGCATTGTCCAGCGTAATCAAGTCGTACCATACGCCCCAATCCTTGCGCAGCGTATTGAACGGGGACGTGCCGAATTCCTTCATATATACCGGCTTCCCGTTCTCCATCGCGTACGTCTTGCCTTCAATGCCAAGCGACAAATAATTCGATCCTTCCTCGCCGACGAGATAATCCAGGAACTGGACCGCCCTTTCCTTATCCTTGACCTTGGCGGATATCGCGCGACCCATCGCTCCAATGACCGGACGGGAGAACTGGTAGTTCTTGATGCCGTCTGCGGCGACCTGCGGAATCGCGTCGAGCTCGAATGAGGCGGTGCTTGCCTTGCGTCCCTTTTCCGTCAGAGACTCCAAGTCCGCCTTCCAGAAATACGTCACGAACGACTTGCCCTTCAGCATGCGTTCCTCCCACTGCGCCTGCGTCAGCAGGGAATATTCCGGGTCAAGGAGCTTTTCCGCATACAGCTTATTCAAAAAGATCAGCGACTCTTTATAGCCGTCGCGGTACGGCGCAAAGGCATATTTATCGGTGGCCGGATCAATGTTGAAGAAGCCCTGAATGCCGGTGAACGCCCGGCCGAATACCGTGTAGAGTCCCGTATCGCCTACAATCCCGTTCGAAATCAGCGGGTAGGAGTCCGGTTCTTTTTCTTTAAGCGCCTTCAGGAACTGATAAAATTCATCCATCGTCTCCGGCGCCTTCAGCCCGTGCTGATCCATCACGTCCTTGCGGGCATACCAGATGAAGTTGAAGCCTTTGCCTTCCGCATCCCCTTCAATGACGGGCACCGTATAGATGCCCCCGTCCGCGCCAGTGGCGACAGCCGCGGCCTCCGGATATTTTTCGTAAAACGCCTTCAAATTCGGAGCCTGCTCCAGATAGTCCTTCAAATTCAGGAATACGTTGTCAGGGCCATGATCCCGCCCCTCCTGGGTGGTGACCTGAATGAAATCGGTGACCGAGTTCGTCGCGATCATAATCTGTCTTTTCTCGTTGAGTCCCTCCTGGCTGACAATTTGAAAATCGACGCTGACGCCAGTCTTCGCCTCGATCTCCTTGAAAATCTCCCAATCCGGCCGCACCTTCCCCTCCACCCGGTCATACGCCAGCCAGGAAAATTGGATCGGGCTCTTGCCATCCGATCCGCCGGTTTCGCCCGGCGAAGCTTCTTTGTCCTTGGCGGAGCAGCCTGCCGCAGCCACGATGGCAAGCAGCGCGACAGTCAGCATCATTGCGATCGGTCTCTTTTTCATGTCCGAACCTCCTTCATTTTCATCTTCACTTCCAAGCTTCTCCTTGCCTTCCGGCCTCCCCGGTCCGTCTAACCCTTGATGCCCCCAATCATGCTGCCCTGCACAAAATATTTCTGGATAAACGGGTAGACGCACAGAATCGGCAGCGTAGCGATGATGATCATCGCGTACTTGAGCGTATCCAGATGATTTATATCCCCTTCTCCTTGCACGGTCGTTCCAGCGATGAGAATATTGCGGAGCATAATCTGCAGCGGGTACATGCTCCGGTCATTCAGATAGATCAACGCGTCGAAGAACGCGTTCCACTGGTTCACCGCCGTGAACAGGCCGATGGTCACCATGACCGGCATCGACAGCGGCAGCACGATCCGCAGCAGCACCTGGAGGGAATTGCAGCCGTCCATCGTGGCGGCATCCTCCAGCTCCTCGGGCAGCGCTTCGAAGAACGTCCGCATGATGAACAAGTACCACGTCGAGACAAGGGACGGAAGCACGATGGCCCAGATCGTATCGAGCAGGCCCAGCTTTTGCACGACCAGGAACGTCGGAATCATCCCGCCGCTGAACAGCAGCGTGAAGGCGGCCATGAGCAGAATCATTCGCCGCCCCGGCAGCCATTTTTTCGACAGCGGGTAGGCCATGGCCGCCGTCACGATAAGCGTTAGCGCCACCTGCAGAACCGTGTACCGGATCGTATTCCAATAGCTGATCCACAGATCGGGATTGGTCACCAACTGCTCATACGCCACCAGCGTCACCTGCTTCGGGAACAGGAGCACCTCCCCGCTGGCTACCAGCGCATTGTCGGAGATCGAAGCCGAGAACACATAGACCATCGGATACATCATCATGATGACAAGCAGAATCATGAGCAAGATGTTGATGGCGTCGAAAATCCGGGACCCTAGACTGGCTTTGATTTTCACGGAATTCCCCTCCTACCACAGACTCGTCTCGGAATATTTGCGGACGATCCGGTTCGCCGCCACGACCAGTATGAGCCCGATTACCGACTGGAACAGGCCGACGGCCGTCGCGAAGCTGAAATCGGCATCGAGAATTCCCCGGCGGTAGACAAAGGTATTGATGACATCCGATGTCTCATAATTCATCGAGTTGTACAGCAGCAGAATCTTCTGGAATCCCGTCTCCATAAAATGGCCGAGCGTCAGCACGAACAGAACAATCATGACCGGCAGCATGCCGACCAGCGTAATATGCCGGATTTGCTGGAACCGGTTCGCTCCGTCCATTTTGGCCGCTTCATACAGCGTAGGATTAATGCCGGCGATGGCAGCCAGATACAGAATCGTGCCCCAGCCGATCTTCTGCCAGATCTCGGACCCGACGTAGATGGTGCGGAACCATTCGGGGAGACCGAGGAACATCATCGGCTCCATCCCGAACACCTTCACGAGCAGATGATTGACCACCCCGGTCGTCGGCGACAAAAAGGTAACGAGAATTCCCGCGATAACGACCGTAGAGAGAAAGTGGGGCATATAGCTGACGCTCTGGACAAATCCTTTGAACCATTTGTTGCGCAGCTCATGGAATAAAATGGCCAAAATAATCGGAGACGGAAAATGAAACAGCAGATCGTACACATTCAGCATGATCGTGTTCCGAATCAGCTTCCAGGAGTCCGGCGTGACGTAGAAAAATTCAATGAAATGCTTCAGCCCCACGAACTTGCTGCCGAGAATCCCTTTGCCGATAGAAAAATCCTGAAAAGCGATAATGATGCCGTACATGGGCACATACTTGAAGATAATGTAATATAAAATTCCCGGGAGCATCAGCAGGTAGAGCACCTTATGTTTTTTGACGAGATACCGGAATCGGGCTTTCTTCGTCATGGCCTTCCTCCTTTCAAGTAAACGCTTGCAAAAAAAGCGTTGGCCTAACTATAAGGAACGGAAGGCGCCCCCGTAAAGCGACCGTATTTGTGTCGGGGTCCATTTTCTTGGAGGCCGTGGGAGCCGGGTTTTCCCTTTCCTTTGGCGAAAAAAAAGAGACTCCGGAAAATAAAGAGTCCCTGTTGCGCGTTACTGATGAAGCGCCCGGTATTTCGCCGGGGTAATGCCTTCATATTTACGGAACATTCGAATGAATGAATTCCGGCCCCAATAGCCGACTTTGGCGGCGATATCATCCATTTTCAAATCCGTTTGCAGGAGCAGCTCCTTCGCTTTGGCCAACCGGTATTTGGCGATATATTCCACATACTTTTCCCCGACTTCCTCCTTAAATGTGCGGCTAAAATGCCCGACCGACATGTTCATCGCCGCGGCGAACTGCTCGATCGACAATTCTTCATCATAGTGCTCATGAATATAAGCCAAAATATCAGTCAACTTGCGGCAGCGTTCATCCGGAAGCGCCGGCTCGAACAGCATTCCGTGGAACTCCCGGAAGCAGCCCTTCACTTCATCCACCGTCATGCAGGCATTCACTCTTTCGAACCATCCCGCGTAAAAAGGCACATTGAAATCTTTGCGCTCCGTCTCTACGGCACGCACCCATGTGTTCAAAATATCCGTGCACAAACATTTGATTTGACGGGCCGTGGCCTTTTGGCGGACGCCTTCTTCCACCATCTCATAGACCGATTCCAGCAGCCTGTCATATTCTCGTGTTTTGTACCGGTTCAGAATCCGGTTCACTTCCTGCACGCTCAAAAACGTATCGAACGGGGGCGCATCCCATGAGCTCTGTCCGCTGCAGATTTCCACATCGGCATACAGCCCCCGGCGCTCCAGCATCAAGACCGCATGTTCATAAGACAGATGCAGCTCCTCTATTCCGTGTACTGTGCTCCCGATGCCAATCGTCGCTTTGAAATAGCTGGCATACAGCTGGAGAGCCACCTTGATAATGTTCGCATCCTCCTCCGGGCTCAGCTTCAGGAGCGGCTCCTTGTGAATGACGCAGGCCAGCAGATTGGGCTTCATCTGACAGATCCACGTCGGTGAAGGGACGATCTGCATCATGCGCTCCTTCAGCTCCGCCATCAGGAATGATTTGGATGTCTCCGACAGCGGCCCATACACCTTCGGATCGAAATGCAGGGCAATGGCCAGCACGGTCCGCGCCGCTTTCTTCGCATACACGAAATCAATTTCGGCAGCGTACGTCTCGATGGACAGAGCGTCTCTGTATTCGCCCTGCACCATTTTGGTGACAAAATGCTCCTGCACGATCGGCAGCATCCCGGTCACCCTTTGGGACAACGCTTTATTTTCCGAGATAATGAGCCGGGAATAGCGCTTAATCACATCATAATCGTTCCTCTCGCCCGGTTGAAGCGGTTCCGCCGTCCGGTGGGATTTCAGGCTTTCCTTAATCTCCGCAATAGGCTGATAAACCCGCCGGCTTAAATAGTACGAGACCAAGCTTCCCACGACAACGAAAAAGGCAAGAAAGATCCAGCTAATGAGCCGCGTCACCTGAGCGGGCTTCATCAGCGTAGGCAGATCGACAAGACTCAAGTAATAGGAAGAATCGTCGAACCGGGATTTCACCAAGGAAACCGCTTTATCTTCGGCAATGAGAAAATGGGATGTTCCGTCCGTCAACGGGAGCGAGAGGCGGCGAATTCCGTCCGTAACGAGGCCGTTCTGGCCGAGGATAGCTCCCCCGCTCCCCAGGATAGCTGTACCGGATACCCAATTCTCGGGGATCTGAATCAGATGCTGCAGTTTGTCCCTGTTCACATCCACGACCAGGTACACATCGGGAAGCGGGGTATTGAAGGGATAGCTCACCAGTGCCGACAGACTGCCGTTGTCCGGCTTCGTAAACTCGATCATTTTTTTATTCGTAAAGTGAGCCAAATAAGCCGCTTTCTCATCCTCATTCATCGGATAACGGAAATCGAAATAATACGCCTTATCCGTAGACGTATCCGCGTCAATGACCAAATCATGATGAACAAAAAACAGATACGCCCTCGCCACCAGTTCGTCGGACTGCAGCTTAATCAACTGCTCCCGCAGCGAGTGAATCAGCTCCATGCGCCGCTGCGGGTCCCCGGATTCATCGTCCGCCTCCCGCAACAAGCTGCGGATATGGGAGGCGCTGAGCATATTGATCATGTTCGTCTTCAGGGCATTCAAGGCCGTATCCGTCTGCGCGGAGAAATGGCTTAACACAACGTTATTCAGCTTCTGCGCATCCTTCTCAATCAGAGAGACGACCAGGAAGTGGGCCAACGCGCAAGCGACAATGACAGGAATGAGAATGATGACGAAGTAAATGGAAAAATGCCGCCAAAACAAAGCGATTTGAAACGAACGAGGCTTTCGAATCGGGTTCATGTCCGCCTACCCCCTTGCATCTTCATCGTGAGACGAAGGGAACAACACGGGAGGAAGGTCAAGACTAAGCTGGAACCCCTTCGTTAGCTGTATTATACATCACATCTGCCTCTCCAACCGGGGTCTGATCATTTTCCATGAGCCGGATCAACGGCTTTTTCCCGCGCATGCAGTAACCATTGATGACCTTATGCACAATATCCCATCGGGTCAGACGGACAGTTCCTTTGGCGCTCCTTATGCTCAATATCCCATCGGGTCAGGCGGGCAGTTCCTTTGGCGCTCCTTTTGCTCAATATCCCATCGGGTCAGACGGACAGTTCCTTTGGCGCTCCTTATGCTCAATATCCCATCGGGTCAGGCGGGCAGTTCCTTTGGCGCTCCTTTTGCTCAATATCCCATCGGGTCAGACGGGCAGTTCCTTTAGCGCTCCTTTTGCTCAATATCCCATCGGGTCAGACGGGCAGTTCCTTTGGCGCTCCTTATGCTCGATATCCCATCGGGTCAGACGGACAGTTCCTTTGGCGCTCCTTTTGCTCAATATCCCATCGGGTCAGGCGGACACTTCCTTTGGCGTTCCTTATGCTCAATATCCCATCGGGCCAGGCGGACAGTTCCTTTGGCGCTCCTTATGCTCGATATCCCATCGGGTCAGACGGACAGTTCCTTTGGCGCTCCTTTTGCTCAATATCCCATCGGGTCAGGCGGACAGTTCCTTTGGCGCTCCTTTTGCTCAATATCCCATCGGGTCAGACGGACAGTTCCTTTGGCGCTCTTTATGCTCAATATCCCGTCCACTCAGATCCGTCATCTTTTTCGAGCCCCCCTATGGAAATCGTGATGGTACCAACTCGCCTGCGCGATAGGGATAGCGATCTTATGTACGATCAAAGATATTCAACTCTCCTGTGCCACGGGGATAACGGCCATAAGCACTAACGAGGATACCCAACTCGCCTGTCCGACGGGGATACCGACCAGAAGCACTAACGAGGATACCCAACTCTCCTGCGCGACGGGGATAGCGAGCATAAGAGACAAAGAGGAGCCCATTCATAAAAAAAGACGGCTTTCGGCCGTCTTTTTCTGCGAACATTATGTTTATTCTGGAGTTCCGGGCTTCGGGATAAAAGAAAAAATCTCGCCGCTCTCCAGTGCATCTATTAATTGATCCAGCCAGTGGTAATACTGCTCCGCTTCCTGCATCTTGGCAATGTCCGCCTGAACGATGCCGCGCAGCGTCTCGTCCTCGCCGTGCGCTGCGAGCAGGTTCTCGAGTTCTCGCTTGGAACGCCGGATGGCGGATAAGTTGACTTCGATGGCCTTGCGCCACTTGATGCCGAAGTAATCGGCGAAGGTCTGGTACCAGTCCGGCTCCACTTCGTACAAGTCTTTCCGCGTGCCTTTGCCCCATACCTTGTGCACCATCTTCATATCCACCAGCGTACGGACCCCTGTGCTCATGCTCGTCTTGCTCATTTCCATTTCCTTGCCCATCTCATCCAGCGTCATCGGATGATCGCTGAAAAATAACAAACCGTACAAATGGCCTGTGGATTGAGTCATTCCGTATAGGTCCATATTTTGACCGATCGCTTCTATGACACGATTGCGAGCTTTTTCCACCGCCCCTTGTTGTTCCTGCGTCAACTGCGCGAACGTTGCCATGTGCTAATTCCTCCTGTGCCGAACCTGGCTGCTGCTAGTTATTCGACTCCTTATAAATGATACCGTAGTCATTGATTATAGAGGAAGATGAGGTCGACTCGGGACGGCTCGGCAATCCCGCATCTCCTAACGGTACAAGGCGTCATCGAACATTGTATGAGAGTTAGATTCAAAAGTAAAGTACCGGATAGGTCAGCATTCTTTAGGAAAGCCGAGCATATGACAGCATAAGTTTGTACAGTTTTTACTGAACGTAATTTACAAACGGTTTTAAAGGTTGTTATTGAAAATTTTCAAAGGTTACAATAGAAAGCGTTGGAAAAACGAATTCGGGCAAGACAAGAGAGGTGAAACGATTGTCTATCATTAAAGTCAACGGAGTGACCAAAATATTCGGTCCGCAAGCGCAGCGCGCGCTCACTCTGCTGAAGCAAGGGTGGTCCCGGGAACGGCTCGCCACAGAAAAACAAGCGACTGTTGCCGTCAATCAGGTCTCTTTCTCCGTCGAGCCAGGCGAAATTTTTGTTATTATGGGCCTCTCCGGGAGCGGGAAGTCCACGCTGGTGAGAATGCTGAATCGTCTGATCGAACCGACGGACGGAGATATCTGGTTAAAAGATCGGAATATCTCCAAGCTGAACGAGTCGGAATTGCGGGAAGTCCGCCGCAAGACGATCGGTATGGTGTTCCAGAAGTTCGCACTCTTTCCTCATCGGACCGTCCTCGACAATGCCGCATATGGCCTCGAAATTCAAGGAATGGCGAAGGAAGAACGCTACCGCAAGGCGCGTGAAGCTCTCGGATTGGTCGGACTCGAGGGCTGGGAGCAGAAATATCCCGACGAATTGAGCGGCGGCATGCAGCAGCGGGTTGGACTGGCGAGAGCGCTGGCCAACGATCCGGATGTTCTCCTGATGGATGAAGCATTTAGTGCGCTCGATCCGCTTATCCGCCGGGATATGCAGGACGAACTCCTCGAATTGCAGCAAAAGATGCATAAAACAATCATTTTTATTACCCATGATTTGGACGAAGCTCTCCGCATCGGAGATCGAATCGCGTTGTTAAAAGACGGGAAGCTGATCCAGATCGGCACCCCGGAACAAATGCTGATGGATCCGGCAGACGAATACGTGGAGCGATTCGTTGAAGGGGTGGACTTATCGAAGGTGCTGACGGCAGCGCACATCATGCGCCGGCCAGAGACGGTATCCCTTGACAGGGGGCCTCGCGTAGCCCTGCAGCTCATGCGGGATATCGGCATCTCAACCCTATTCGTCGTGGGCAAAGATAAGTCACTTCAAGGGGTCGTTACAGCCGAGCAGGCCAGTGAGGCGGCACGCAGCGGCAAGTCATTGCAGGAAGTCATGTTCACCGACGTCCCTACCGTATCGCCGGATGTGCTGCTGAACGATCTGTTCGCGTTGTCGGGCGAGGCCAAGCTTCCAATCGCTGTCGTCCAGCCGGACGGGAGGCTGATGGGCGCGATCGTGCGCGGAGCGGTTCTTGGCGCGCTGGCCGGCAATGTGCCGCATGGACCGAATGGAACGAACGAAGCGGCAGGAGCGGATACAGCCGCATCAGACACGGAAGGGATGGTGATGTCGCATGCGACTGCCGATAGGTAATTGGGTCGAAGAGGGAGTGAACTGGCTCGGCACGAATGCCGACGGGTTCTTTGAATTTCTATCCAAATTGATCGAACGCAGCGTCGAAAGCATCACTGATCTGCTTACCTGGCCATCGGCCTACATTTTAATTGCAATCTTTACGGTGCTGGCCTTCCTGATCGGACGCTGGTCCTTGTCCTTACTGACCTTGATCGGACTGTTCATCATCGAAGCGCTCGGCTATTGGGAGCCGACGATGAGCACGCTGGCCCTCGTCATCGTAGCGACAATATTATCTATCGTTATCGGCATTCCGCTCGGAATCGCCTGCGGACGTTCGGACAGCGTCTCCCGGATTATGCGTCCGGTGCTGGATTTCATGCAGACGATGCCCGCCTTCGTATATTTGCTTCCAGCCGTATTTCTGTTCGGGCTCGGCATCGTGCCTGGCGTCATTGCCTCGGTCATCTTTGCCGTGCCGCCGACAATCCGGCTGACCGAGCTTGGCATTCGCCAAGTGCCTGAAGACATGATGGAGGCCGCTTCCGCCTTCGGCTCCACGCCGATGCAGACCTTATGGAAAGTGCAGCTTCCCGTCGCCATGCCGACCTTGATGGCCGGCGTGAACCAGACGATTATGCTGTCGCTGTCCATGGTCGTCATCGCCTCCATGATCGGGGCCCAAGGGATTGGGGCCGAAGTCTACCGTTCCGTTACCCAGCTGAAGATCGGCCAAGGCTTCGAGGCAGGCCTCGCTGTCGTGCTGCTGGCCATTATACTGGACCGGTTCTCTCAGCATAGTTTCAAAAAAAATAAATCCAAAAAACAAGGAGCGTGATGTGCATGAAGCATAATCGAACGAGACGTTGGATGTTGTTGGGTCTTATCGCGATAATCGGATGGACGCTGGCGGGCTGTTCCGGTTCTTCCAGCCCATCTGGAGGAGCGGACGGCAGTGGATCATCTGCAGGCGGCAATCAGACGGCAAGCGTTGGCGATTCCGTCGATTACAAAATTGTCGGGATCGACGCCGGTGCGGGGATTATGCAGTCAACCGAAAAAGCGCTCCAGGAATACGGCCTCGACAAATGGAAGCTCGTTGAGGGTTCGGGCGCCGCTATGACCGCGGCTTTGGACAAAGCGATCAAGAAACAGGAGCCGATTATTATTACGGGCTGGACGCCGCATTGGAAATTCGCCAAATACGATCTCAAATATTTGGAGGATCCGAAAGGGGTCTACGGCGGAGATGAGCAGATCCATACGATCGCCCGAACAGGCTTGAAGGAAGACGATCCGAACGCGCATAAGGTGCTTGATCAGTTCGAATGGACGGCAGACGACATGGCGCAGGTCATGGTTGCCGTTCACGACGGCAAGAACCCGGAAGAAGCCGCCAAGGAATGGGTCGACGCGAATGCGGACAAAGTTGACAAGTGGATCGAAGGCGCACAGCCTGCAGACGGCAAAAAGCTGAAGCTCGGCTATGTGGCCTGGGATTCGGAGATTGCCAGCACGAACGTCATCGCATACGTCCTGCAGGAGAAGCTCGGCTACAAGGTCGATCTGCTCCAGGTCGAAGCCGGTCCGATGTGGACGGGCGTCGCCAATGGGGATGTCGATGCGATTGTAGCTGCATGGCTCCCAACGACGCACAAAGACTATTATGACAAATTCAAGGATCAAATCGATGATCTCGGTCCTAACCTGAACGGCACCAAAATCGGTCTCGTTGTTCCGGCTTATATGGACATTAACTCTATCGAAGATCTGAAATAAGAGAAGGGGCCCGCTTGGGCCCCTTTTGGCTTGCTGTTCCGCCAAAGAGGGGGATGCACGGCTGGCCTGTTCCAATATGCGGGAATGCGTGCCGATCCCCTTCCCCCGAAGCTCAGCCGTGCAAAGTCCCGGCGCTGGCGCCCCGCTCCTCCTCCGCGTCCGCATGAAGAATGACGGCGCGCAGCGCTTGCACGATCGAGTCAAGCGACATGCTCGGCTTGCCTGGATAAGCGGCTGCCTGTTGTGGCAAGAATGGGATATGGATGAATCCCGCCGGGATCCGTTCCTTCTCGTGACGGCCGGCCAATTCATGCATTAGCGTATAGAAAATGGAGTTGCAGACAAACGTCCCGGCCGTATACGACACCGAGCACGGAATGCCCGCCTCCAGCACGGCGCGCCGCAGCGCCTTCACCGGCAGCGTCGCCCAATAGGCGGCAGGGCCTCCCGGGACGACCTCATCATCCGTCGGCTGATTGCCGTCATTGTCCGCGATGCGGGCATCCGCCAGATTGATCGCGACTCGCTCCAGCGTGATGTCCGGACGGCCGCCGGCTTGTCCGACACAGATGACGGCCGCGGGGTCGCAAGCGGCCATCGCGTCGCGAAGCGTCGCCCCGGCCCGCGCGAATGAAGTCGGCAGCTGCGCCGCCTGCACCCGATACCGTCCCAGCGCCGCGCCGTCGAGCGCGCGGACCGCCTCCCAGGACGGATTGATCGATTCGCCTCCGAACGGATCGAAGCCGGTCAGCAATAATGTGTTGCTCATACCCCCACCTCCAATGGCTTGCTTCATTTTCAAGCTTGGTTAAATATGCTATCCTTGTGCTGTCTGTGCTGAAAGCCGGCCTTTTGTGGCAAGAATTGAAAGGAGCTGCGATTCGAATGACGCAATTAGATATTTCTTCTCTTATTTTATTGGGGCTCGCCGGATTGGGCATCATCAGCGGCAATTCGACCGTCACGATCGCGATGGTCATCCTGCTGCTGCTGCGCGTCACCCAGTTGCAGAGCCTGTTCCCCTGGATAGAGAAATACGGCCTCACGATTGGAATTATCATTCTTACCGTCGGGGTCATGTCCCCGATCGCCAGCGGCTCCATGTCTATCGAGACGATTCTGCAATCGTTCCTGCATTGGAAATCGCTCTTGGCCGTCGCGGTCGGAATGCTGGTCGCCTACCTGGGCGGCCGGGGCGCCCATCTGATGACGCAATCGCCGACCGTCGTCGCCGGACTGCTTATCGGAACCGTGCTCGGCGTCGCGCTGTTCCGCGGCGTTCCGGTAGGGCCGCTAATCGCGGCGGGCATCTTGTCGCTGCTGCTTGGCCGCTCTTGAATAGAGTGGCGGCCCCCCTCCCCGTGGCCGTTCGGGCCGGCCCATAGTTAGCGGAAGTGTCTGCCATCCTAGCCCGAAGGAGACAATGTCCGCTTCGGGTACCCCGCCTTCCATCATACGACGAAAGCGGACGATCCGGCAACGGTGAGGGTTCCGGGATGCATGCGAATCCCCCCACGGCGGCTCATTTCAAAAAAATGGTTGACAATGCCGGAAGCTCGGTGCTAGAATCTACAAACAGATACGGCAGCGCGGTGATGCGCAGCCCATCCACACTACTTCAGAAAGGCAGGTAAATCCAATGCGTAATGCAATTGTTTTGGCACTTGCGGCGCTAGCTGCGCGGCCTCGAACTTCATATCGCAGGAGCCCTGCCGGAAGCTGCGTTCCTCCTCGTTGAGAAGAGGAGCACAATTCTGAAGCGGGAAGCGCGGCGAAGTGATCGGATCACTCGCTGTCCCATCGAACTTGCCGTAATGTGCAAGCCGGTGATGCTTCCTCGTCATGCGGGCGCCACATCGCTCGTACATATCGCCTTACGCAACCTAAGGCATATCGTTCACGAACGATATGCCTTTTTTGTTTTTCCCATTTTGCCAAGAGACAAGGAAGTGACAAAATGCTATCGGTTTTATTCAAGCTCGGCTGGTTCTTCAAAGAACATAAGACGAGGTACATTGTGGGTGTCGTGATGCTGATCGTCGTCGGCATCATCGAGCTCGTCCCCCCTCGCATCCTGGGGGTCGCCATCGATGACATTGTACGAGGGGGCATTACATGGGGCAAATTGACATCCTATCTTCTCCTCATACTGGGCACGATGGTGGTCATTTATGCCATCACGTACGTATGGATGTATCAGATTTTCGGCGGAGCGAACCTGGTAGAACGCAAGCTTCGCTCCAAGCTGATGCGTCATTTTCTCAAAATGACGCCTCCGTTCTTCGAGAAAAACCGCACCGGGGACCTGATGGCCCGGGCGACCAATGACCTTCGTTCCGTAGCGCAGACAGCCGGATTCGGCATGCTCACCTTGACGGATTCGACGGCATTCCTCCTCATCGTGCTGTTCGCGATGTTCATGATTCAATGGAAGCTGACGCTGGCCGCCCTGCTGCCGCTCCCGTTCATCGCCATCGCGATGAATGTGTTCGGCAAGAAGATTCATGAACGCTATATGATCGCCCAAGATGCGTTCGGAAGCATGAACGATCAAGTGCTGGAGTCGGTCGGCGGCGTGCGCGTCATCCGCGCCTACGTGCAGGAGAAGTCCGATGAAGCCCGCTTCCGCGACATTACCCAGGACGTCTATAACAAGAACCTGGCCGTCGCCTGGGTGGACGCCCTGTTCGATCCGACGATTCGGCTGTTCATCGGTCTGAGCTACGTGATCGGGCTCGGCTACGGCGCCTATCTTATCATTCATAACGAGCTGACCCTCGGGGAGCTGCTCGCGTTCAATATGTACCTTGGAATGATGATCTGGCCGATGTTCGCCATCGGCAACCTGATTAACGTGATGCAGCGCGGCAACGCCTCGCTCGATCGGGTCAACGAAGTGCTGAACTATACGCCGGACGTGCAGGACGGCGAGCATACGAAGGATGTCGCCGTACCGGAGACGATGACATGGAGCAACTACAAGTTCCGGTACCCGACTTCGACGACAGACAACCTGAATCTCGGCGCCCTGACGGTGCGCAAAGGGCAGACGCTCGGCATTGTCGGCCGGACCGGAAGCGGCAAATCGACCTTCGTCAAGCAGCTGCTGCGGGAATATCCGGTCGGGGAAGGCGACTTCCGCATTAATGGCATCCCGGCGGAGCAGATCCCGATCGATCGGCTGCACAGCTGGATCGGATATGTTCCGCAGGAACAGATTTTGTTCTCCAAGACCGTTAAGCAAAATATTTTATTCGGCCGTTCCGGCGCGGGTGACGACGACGTAATGAGCGCGATCGAGACTGCCTCCTTCACCCATGACGTGCCTGCGCTGGTGCACGGGGTCGAAACATTGGTCGGCGAGCGGGGCGTCGCCTTGTCCGGAGGCCAGAAGCAGCGGGTCTCGCTGGCGCGGGCCTTCATCAAGGATCCGGAAATATTGATCCTCGACGATGCGCTCTCTGCTGTCGATGCGCGCACCGAAGCAAATATTATCAGCAACATTCGCGAGCAGCGCGCGGGCAAGACGACCCTGATAACGACGCATCGGTTGTCGGCCGTCGAGCATGCCGACTGGATCATCGTGCTGGATGACGGCAAGATCGTCGAAGAAGGCACGCATGACGACTTGCTGAAGCAGGATGGCTGGTACAAGGAGCAATACGAGCGCCAGCAGCTGGAATCCGGGCTGTAGGACGTGCTCGGCCGTCCAGCACGGGCATTACGATTACGGGAGGATTTCATATATGGAAGCAGAACAACAGTCGGCGAATCCGAGACATGTCGGCAGGCGCCTGTGGCAATACGCCCTGCAGTTCAAGACGAGCTTCATCATCGGGCTGCTAATGCTTGCGGTGGCCGTCGCTGCCGAGCTGTCCGGGCCGTTCATTGCCAAAAATATAATCGACAAGCATATCCTCGGCATCGAGAAGCCGTACTATGAGACTTCCGCCGAAGCGAACGGCGCCATTTTCTATCAGGGGCGCCACTTCAAGCGGGAGGATCGCTTCACGGAGGGAGAAGCGATTGGAGAGCAGGTCCGCATCCTCCAGATAGGAACGCAGTTCGTGTTCGTGGACGGACCGCTGCCTTCGGAGACGGGAGAACGCCAATTCGAAGACGGCATGCTCACGATTCGGAAGGGAGGGGATGCCTGGTCCGTTCCGGCGTCGCCAATGAGCCTGGACCAGCTGCTCACGTTCTATAAGCCGGAGATCGTCAGCATCATTCAAAATATGGCGCTCTATATCGGTCTGCTGCTGGTCAGCGTGGCCGCGACCTACGGCCAGATTATGGGGCTGCAGACCGCAGCGAACCGGGTCATCCGCAAGCTGCGCGGCGATGTGTACGCCCATGTGCAGCGGCTGCCGATTCCGTACTTCGATAATTTGCCGGCCGGCAAAGTCGTGTCCCGGGTCACCAATGATACCGAAGCGGTCAAAGATCTGTTCTTGTCCGTACTGGAAAGCTTCACGTCCGGGATCATAACGATTACCGGCATTTATATCGCCTTGTTCATTTTGGACGTGAAGCTTGCGCTGATCTGCGTGTTCATCCTGCCGCTCATCTATCTATGGGTGGTGCTGTACCGCAAATTCGCGACGAAATACAACAAAAAGATACGCTCGCGTCTGAGCTCCATCAATGCCATGATCAACGAATCCATTCAAGGGATTCCGGTCATTCGCTCCTTCCGCCGCCAGAAGGATACGATGAATGAATTCGAGGAGATGAATGAGGAGTACCTATCCTATCAGAACAAAATGCTCAATTTGAACGCGCTCACGTCCCATAACCTGGTGAACGTGCTCCGGAATATCGCTTTCGCGGTCGTGCTCTGGTTCTTTGGCGGAGCCTCGCTGAGCGGCAGCGGCGTCATCACGATCGGCGTGCTGTATGCCTTTGCCGACCTGCTGAACCGCCTCTTCCAGCCGATTACGGGCATGGTGAACCAATTGGCGAATCTCGACTCCTCTATCGTCTCCGCGGGACGCGTGTTCGAGCTGATGGACGAACCGGGCGAGCCGCTGGCCGAAGGCTCGATGCCGCGTTACAAGGGGCATGTCGAGTTCGATCGGGTCTCCTTCGCCTACAAGGAAGATTACGTGCTGCGCGACATCTCGTTCGAAGCGAAGCCGGGCCAGACGGTGGCTCTCGTGGGCCATACCGGGTCAGGGAAGAGCTCGATTATGAACCTGCTGTTCCGGTTCTATGACCCGCAGCGCGGCGAGATTCGAATCGACGGCACGCCGACGACCTCGGTGCCGAAGCAATGGATTCGGGAGCATATGGGCATCGTGCTGCAGGATCCGTATCTGTTCACGGGAACGATTGCAAGCAATGTCAGCCTGAACGATCCGCGCATCACCCGGGAGAAGGTGGAGCAAGCGCTCAAGGCGGTAGGCGGCGACCGGGTGCTCAAGCATTTGCCGCTGGGAATCGATGAGCCGGTCATTGAAAAAGGAAGCACGTTGTCTGCCGGGCAAAGACAGTTGATTTCTTTTGCGCGGGCCCTCGCATTCGAGCCGGCCATACTGATTCTGGATGAAGCGACGGCCAATATCGATACGGAGACGGAAGCCCTGATTCAAGAAGCCCTGGAAGTGCTGAAGCGAGGACGGACGACCTTCATTATCGCGCACCGGCTGTCGACAATCCGAAGCGCCGATCTGATTCTCGTGCTGCACCGCGGCCAGATTGTCGAGCAAGGAACGCATGACGAACTAATGCGGCTGAAGGGCCGGTACTTCAAGATGTACCAGCTGCAGCAAGGCTCCGGCGCGCCGGACCAGGCTTCCTCGGTCTCTATGGCTTCCCAGCCGCAGAACCATTCGGCCGCCGCCATCCCATCGATGCCATAATCGGCTTCTACAGCAAGCGCCGCTGTCCCTGTCAAGGGAAGCGGCGCTTTTTGGGCGTTTTAACGAAGAGAGCATTTGTTTTTGATGAAATGAAGCTGATTTTCGACCCGATTAATGGCTTCCCGCAGTTCCTTCGATGAAGTGTCCGTCTGCGCTTGCCGCTTCAATGACGCCAGCTCGGACTTGAGCTTCGGTACATCCTGCGACGTTAAGGAACAATCATAGCTGCTATCCAGATTGTGCATCTTCATCCCTCCGCTGGCAAGCCGTTATTTCTTTTTGCCTTTTGCGTTGTTGGCGTCGGACGTCCGGGTCGTCGTATTTTGTCTGGAATGTCCCTGCTGCTTGTGTGCCATAATGAACACTTCCTTCCTGTTGAAAATAGGAGTGGAGATAAGTCCGGTTGGTCGGGGTTAGCCGTTCTCCTTCGGAATCCGGTTCAGACTTGGCGCGCGTTCGGCCTCTTTGTCGGGCCGCAGCGGCGTAATCTTCTCCATGCGGCGGGAACGGTTCTGCTGATGGTGAATACGCTCTGCTTTGTTATGCGGCATGCCGCTCACCTCCCGATCGTTAGCTTGCCCCGACTCCTTGTCAACCATCATACCCGGCAGCAGGTAATTACTGCTCCTTCCCTCGAAGCTTGAATTGCTCCAGCATCGTCTGCAAATCGCGGCTTAATGCCAGCAGACTGTCGACGGAAGCCGCAATCTCTTCGGTCAGCGCCGACTGCTGTTCCGTCGTGGCCGCGACGCGTGCGGTATGATCATTGGATTGCTCTGCAATCTCGCTTAATTGGCGAATCAGCTCGAATACTTCTTCGCATGAGGCCGACATCTGCTGAGCGATGCTTCGGTACTCCTCCATGCGGGAGCTGGCTTGTCCGATGGCGTCCGCGATCACCGTGAACGTCTCGTCCGCGGTTTTGACCGTCGCCAATCCTTTCTGAACGGCCTCCTGCTGATGAGAGGTTGCCCGTTCGGTCAGTTCTCGCTTCGTATGAATGACGTCTATAAGCTGCATAATAGACTGTAGCGATTGTCTCGAATGCTCGGCCAATTTGCGGATTTCCGTGGCGACCACCTGGAAGCCGCGTCCATGCTCTCCCGCGCGGGACGCTTCGATTGAGGCGTTCAGCGCCAGCAATTCCGTCTGCTTCACCGTATTCTGGATGAACACGACCGCCCCCGAGATCTGCTGCACCGCCTCCGTCCAATCCGCGATAGCCTGATTGGTATCGGCGGAAGCCGCTTCGATGCGCTCCATCTGCACGACCGTCTCATCGACAATGACACGGCCTTCGCCCGCTTGAGCGGCCGCTTCCCGCATCCATTCGGCGACCTGCTCGGACGTGCTGGCGATCTGCTGGGCGCCGGCCGTAATCTCGCTCATGGCCGACTTCGTCTGCTCGGCGCTGCGCTGCTGCTCCAGCGCTCCGTTCGCCACCTCCGACATCGCGCTCGCCACTTCCTGCGCGGCAATCGCCGTCTCCTCGGAGCCGCGCTGCAGTTCAAGCGACGAAGAAGAGACGTCCTTCGCTGCCCGCTGCACTTCCGCCAGCAGCCCGCTCAGCCGCTCCGTCATCCGGTTGAACACGTCAGCGAGCCGCCCGATCTCATCCTGCCGCTTCGAAGCAAGCTTCACGGTCAAGTCGCCGTTCGCCGCTTGTTCCGCCAGCTTATGGATATCGTTCAATGGCTTGAGGCGGCGCTGCACATACAAACCTGCCAAGCTCACGCCGATCAATCCGATGACCGTCCCGATGAGAATGGCCTCGGTCAGAAAGCTCGTTAACGTCCCTTTGACGATGGAATAATCATAATCGGTAATCAGGTAAGCCATGCTTTGCCCCAGATCGTCTCGAATCTCCGTTAACCCGCTAATATACACCGCATCGCCGATTTCGAATTCATCGGTCATCATCGTATTGTCTGCTCTCGTCAGCTTAATATAAGCGTCCTGCACGGCCACAGGCATGTCATAGGCCGTATTCGGCTTGAAGCCCTGGGATTCCAGGCTGTCGTTCGCCTGAAGAATTCGGAAGGCCGGCTCTCCGTCCTTCGCCTCGTTCTCCTTAACGATAAGAAAAGCATTCACCACGTCGTCGCCCACGATCTTATTCATGCGGCCGCGCAGCATGCGGAAAAGTGAGTCCGTCATTTCCTCGTTGATCGGTTTGTTTTTGACCATGCTCGCTGCCTGCTTGATCGCGCCCATCATGTCATCGAGCTTCATTTCCGCGATGAGCTCCTGCCGTTCGTGAAGGAAATTCATATAGAGCGACTTCTCGCTGTCATACTCCCGGAAAATGAAAAAGCCGCTGATTGTCATAATAAATATGAACAATACAGCGATCATTCTCGGAACCATACTGCGATTGAACCAATTCATGAGCGTCCCCCTCTTTTCGACAATTTGTTCCTGTTGTCGTTTCTAAGTAACCCCCATGGATTGTATCATATTTTTGGCATTTCGTAATGAAATATCCGGAAATTATCCCCCCAAAACAACGCGATCATCGGCAAATTTCTCGCCGCGAATCCGTTCAAACTCCCGCAGCAGCTTATCAACCGTGAGCGACTGCTTGGCCGAAGCCGGCACATCCAGCACAATGCTGCCTTTGTCCATCATGATGAGCCGGTTGCCGAGCCGGATCGCCTGCTCCATATTGTGGGTCACCATCAAGGTCGTCAGCGAATTCTCCCGCACGATCTCATCCGTTAAGCGGGTTATCCATTCCGCCCGGGACGGATCGAGCGCGGCGGTGTGCTCATCGAGCAGCAGAATGCTCGGCTTCGTGAAGGTGGCCATCAGGAGGCTCAATGCCTGCCGCTCCCCGCCCGACAGCAGGCCGACCTTCGCATTCAACCGGTTCTCCAGCCCGATCCCCAGCCGGGACAACTCTTCCGCGAACCACGCCTTGCGCTTCCGGTTAGCTCCGGGCCTCAGTCCGCGGCCCCCCGTCCGCTTCGCCGCAATGGCCAGATTCTCCTCGATGGTCATATCCGGAGCCGTGCCGGCCATCGGATCCTGGAACACGCGTCCAATCCAGCGGCTCCGGCGATGCTCGGGCATCAGCGTAACCTCGTGCTCTTCGATGTGCACCGCGCCGGCATCCGGAATCAGCACGCCGGAGATGATGTTCATCAGCGTCGATTTTCCCGCGCCGTTGCTTCCGATTACGGTCACGAAGTCTCCCGGATTCAGATGCAGCCGGATGTCGGTAAGCGCCGCTTTCTCGTCAGGCGTATTCAGATTGAAATATTTGCTGACCCGATTAACCTGCAGCATCGCGCGCTCCTCCCTTCGCCAATTGCATCGCCCGTTGACGGCTCATTTTGCGCTGGTTCGCGGATCGCCGGATCTTCGGCAGGGTGAGCGCCACGATGACAATCAGAGCGGTAAACAGCTTGAGATCCGTGGCATTCATTTGAAGTTGCAGCGCAACCGCTACAATCACCCGGTACAGCACGGCGCCCAGCAGCACCGCGAATGTCGTGCGGGCGATCGTGCGATGCCCGAAAATCGCCTCTCCGATAATAACGGACGCCAATCCGACGACAATCATCCCGACGCCCGATTGAATGTCGGCGAAGCCTTGATACTGGGCGACCAGCGCGCCGGACAGCGCGACAAGCGCATTCGAGAGGCTGACGCCGACAATAATGGTCGTATCGGTATGAACGCCAAAGCTGCGAATCATGCGCGGATTGTTGCCCGTCGCGCGCAGCGACAGTCCGATCTCCGTCCGAAGGAACCAGTCCAACGCCAGCTTCACCAGCACCGCGAAAAGTCCCATGACGAGCAGGAACCGGAAACCTCCGGCGATCGGCGTTAGCAGCGTATCGCTGTTCATTAAGCCGATATTCGCCTTGCCCATAATCCGCAAATTAATCGAGTGCAGCGCGATCATCATCAGAATGCCCGACAACAGCGGATTAATCTTTCCCTTCGTATGAATGATGCCGGTCATCATGCCGGCGACCCCGCCGCCAATGCAGGCGAGCATGGTGCCAATCCAAGGCGAGATATTCGATGTAATGCACAGGGCCGCTATCGCAGCCCCCGTCGTGAAGCTTCCGTCTACCGTTAGATCAGGGAAATCCAAAATGCGAAACGTCAAGTAGACGCCTAGCGCCATCAAGGCGTACAGCACCCCGATTTCCACCGATTTTTGCATCGCCAGCATAAAACCGCTCACCGTGACTCCTCCTCCGTCATCTTGGTTCGTTCACTTCTCTATTCGAAGAGGTTCTCCGGCTTCACCTGCTTCTTCAACTCGCCGGTGACGGCGAAGCCTTGCGCTTCCGCCGCCTTCACATTCAGCGCCAGATCAAGAGCTTCCGGGATTTGCACCGGCGTATCTTCCGGCTTCTTGCCGTTCTTCAGCATCTCGACGGCCATCTTGCCTGTCGTGTAGCCGAGATCGTAATATTCGAACCCGAAGGAAGCGACGCCGCCGTTCTTGACCGAATCCTTCTCCGCGACGAACAGAGGAATCTTGTTCTCATTCGCCACACCGACGACGGCGCCGAGCCCGCTGACGACCGTGTTGTCGGACGGAACATAGATGGCCTGCACCTTGCCGATAAGCGATTCGGCCGCCTGCTTCACTTCCGAGCTGTTCGTCACCGGCGCCTTGACGACCTTCAAGCCGAGAGCGGTCAACGCCTCTTCCGCCTTCTGCACGTTCACAACCGTATTCTGTTCGCCTTCATTGGCCAAAATGCCGACCGCCGTGACGCCATTCACCTGCTCCTTAATAAATTCCATCAAGCGCGAGACGGCTTCGGGATGAAGATCCGTCGTCCCGGTGACATTCGCGCCCGGCCTTTCCATGCTCTGCACCAGACCGGCTCCGACCGGATCGGTCACCGCGGTGAAGAGGACAGGAACGTCCTTCACTTCCTTCGCCGCAGCCTGAGAGACGGACGTCCCGATGCCCAGCACGAGATCGACCCCGCCCGTGGCGAATTTCTGCGCAATCGTCGCCGCATTCGTATTATCGCCCTGGGCATTCTGATAATCGATGACCAGGTTGTCTCCTTCCGTATAGCCGTTGTCCTTCAACGCCTGCAAGAAGCCTTTGTACGCCTCATCAAGCGAGGCATGGTTCACGACCTGCGTCACTCCGATTTTAACCTTCTTCCCCGTGCTCCCTGCGTCCCCTTGCTCCGCCGCACCTTCTCCCGGCGCCTGGCTTCCGCACGCGTTCAACATCAGCAGCGCCATCACCAGCGCGCATGCCAGCAGGATATGTCGTTTTGCTCTCATCTCATCGATCCCCTCTCCATATTCTTCGCATTTCTTGCAAAACAAATTTTTTTCAAAAAATTTAATAATGGAATGCGTTTATGCACTTGTCTACTATTTCATTACCGTATAAACTAATTAGCGCATAAATCGTTTAGTGCATAAAAGCGAGAAAACAGCAAAGTGCCTTAGGCATATTTTAACTGGTTATTCGCCGGCGTCAATACTTTTCGCAATAAAAACGCCTTTTGGAAACCTTTTCATTGATTTGATCCAAAAAGCCATCTTCCCCGCAAAAGAAGAGAAGATGGCTGTCCGGCAGGCGTTAACGTTGGACGAGGCAGCCTGAGATCCCAGTCCGACATCGTGTGTCCGCGGTTACTGCTTGACTGTGTTTTCCCGATAATCGCGGCGGCGGGCTACGCCGTCCTCATAGGCCGCATTGACGACGGCATCCCGCACCTTCGTCACCACAAGCGGGTTGAAAACGCTCGGAATAATATACATCTCATTCAGTTCTTCTTCGGAGACGACCTCGGCTATCGCCTGGGCCGCCGCCAGCTTCATGTTATAAGTCACTTTGGACGCCCGGCAATCCAGCAGCCCCCGGAACAGGCCCGGGAAGCAGAGCACGTTGTTAATCTGGTTCGGATAATCGGAACGGCCCGTCGCAATGATGCGGGCAATATCCTCGATCTCGTCCGGATCAATCTCCGGCATCGGGTTCGCCATCGCGAAGATGACAGGATCCGCATTCATCGTCTCCACATGCTCCCGCTTCAGCACGCCAGGGCCCGAGACGCCGATGAACACATCCGCTCCCTTGATGACGTCCGGAATGCCGCCCTGCTCACCGTTCGGATTCGTCTTGGCGGCGTAGCCGTTCCAGGCCTCGTTCTCGTACTTCACGCCGCGGACCAGCGCTCCGTGGCGATCGACGCCGATAATATTCTTCGCGCCCGCCGCGAGCAAGATGTCGGTGCAGGCCATGCCCGCCGCGCCGATGCCGCAGAGGACGATTTTGCAATCTTCCAGTTTCTTGTCCACAATCTTCAAGGCATTAAGCAGGCCGGCGAGCAGCACGACAGCGGTTCCATGCTGATCGTCATGGAAGACCGGAATATCCAGGTTCTCCTTCAGCCGCTGCTCAATCTCGAAGCAGCGCGGCGCCGAGATGTCCTCCAGGTTAATGCCGCCGAAGGCCGGGGCAATGGCCTGAATCGTCCGCACGATCTCATCCGTATCCTGCGTATCCAGGCAGATCGGGAACGCGTCGACGTTCGCCAATTGCTTGAACAGCATCGCTTTGCCTTCCATGACCGGCATCGCCGCCATCGGGCCGATATCGCCCAGGCCGAGCACCGCGGTGCCGTCGGAGACGACCGCCACCGTATCCCGCTTGATCGTCAGCGTGAATGCGCTGGACGGATCTTCATGGATCGCCATGCATACCCGGGCCACGCCCGGCGTATAGACGCGGGACAAGTCGTCGCGGTTCCGGATCGGAACCTTGGGCTGCATCTCGATCTTGCCCCCCAGGTGAAGCAGGAACGTCTGATCGGACACGTTCACCACCTTCACGCCTTGAAGCTGCTTCAGGCGCTTCACGACCCGATCGCCTACACTGCCGTCGTATACGTTGACCGTAATATCTCGGACTGTGGATACCGGCGTGCCGCGAATGACGTCGATGGCCACGATATCGCCCCCGCTCTCGCCGATGGCGGCTGCAATTTGGGCGAAGGTGCACACATTTTTGTCGATTTCCAAGCGAATAATAATGTTCGTACTCGATCCTAACGATTTAGCCATTATCCACACTCCCTGAAAGTGCTGCGTTATTGGCGGGTTCCAATGCAGCCTGTCCCTGCAGGCGTCCGGGCAAGGCAGCGCCCCTGTTCCGCCCGGCCCCGCCGGACAGCGCACCGTCCCCCGGAACGTCCAAAATCGTCCCCCGTCGGCATTTCGCCGCAATGAGAGGGTTTTCCATTTTTTTCGTCCCTCTCTATTAATAACATAAACCCGCCTACTTGTGAAACCCCTTCCATCGCCAGACGCGAAATCGTCGCCAGCCGTTCATAAACAGGCAAAAACCCTGCTCCGCAGCGCTTCGAATCGTGCAGGACAGGGTTGTCTTTTGATAGATACCGGGAAGATTATGAAAAATTTTAAGATTTCGCATCCGTTCATTTGGTTGCGAGATATTGTTCGATATCGGTGCAAGGAGCCAGCTTCCAAATCTCCTTGTGAACGGCTTGTCCGCCAGGGGGCAGCGCCGCGAGCGGGCCCAGTGTCTCAAGCTCCATAATTTTATCGTTCGTATACAGCTCGAAGGAGCATCCGAAGTCGGGATAGACGGCTTCTTGCTGCGGTTCATAGCTTTTTTCGAACAGAGTGCCGTTCACGGCATAGGCCGCCCAGCCTTCCTCGTTGCGCGTGCCGAATTTGAACGCCCGTTCGATATCGGCGCATTGGCGGACCTGAATGACATCATCGCCCCAATCGACACGCTCGTCATTCATCTTCGTGTAGGGCCACAGCGCGAAGACCCGGTTCGGCAGGAACCCGGTCTCCCGCCTCGAATGCGGCACGATGGCCGTTCCGCCCGGAGCCATGACGGATAACGCCCACGGCGCCAGTTCAATCGGCCACGGCCCATGATTGGTTATCCGGTGGATGACCTCAATCCGATCGTCCCGAAATTGGAGCTCGATCTCCTTGGCCGTCTGCGTCCATGGCTCCACGGGAGCGAGCAGCTTCACGCCCTTCCCGGCCACGGCATATTGAATCGGCTTGTCGTCCGGCACGTACGTCCGCGGGTACGCCTCCGGACTCGCCCACAGCCGGTGCCCGCCGCGCAGCTTCCAGCCTTCCCCGCCCAGCGCCGCGAATTCCTCGCCCTGATGCTGAACCGCTCCTTCCGTGTCCTCAAAAAAAACGTTTTCGCCGCCCTTAAGGCTCAGATGCATAATCCGGATGCCGAAGCCGAGCGGAACGATAACGGTATAGATGCCGTTCTCCAGCTTCAAGCTCTCTCCCCACCGCTCATGGGAAATGACCTCGCTCTGCACTTGTGTCATCGATGGACCTCCTGTCCTGTTTCACGTGTACCGCACTTCTCTCGATAAAATATCGGACCCGCCAGCCACCTGTCCGCAGTCCGGGCAAGCACGAATGCGCGCTCCGTATGGCCTGCCGGCAGAGCCGGTTCAGCCCTGCTCCTTGAACCCGGCCTGCGCGAGGAAGCGGGCGCAAGCTTCGCGCCCCGCGCGATCCCGCTTGAAGACGCCGGCATGGCCGAGAAGCTCGACGAACTTGCCGCCGATATCATGGCGGATGACCCGGTTCGCCTCCGCTTCGTCCAGCCGGGTTCCATACCGTTCGACCAGTTCATCAATCCAGGCAGCATGCGGCTTGAGCGGATCCTGATCCGTCAAGCCGGCCCGTACCGCCTTCCAATCTGCCTGCCCGGCCAACAGCCTGACAATCGCTCCGGTCTCCGCGAGCAGACGTCCGGGAAGAATAGCCAGTCCCATCACTTCAATCAAGCCGATATTTTCTTTCTTGATATGGTGAAGATGGCGATGCGGGTGAAAAATGCCTTCCGGATGCGCCTCATCCGTCCGGTTATTGCGCAGCACGAGATCCATCTCATACCGTTCCCCCCGGCGGCGGACGATCGGGGTAACCGTATTATGCCGCGTCTGCCCCCCGGGGCCTGCCGTACAGGCGAGAATTCCGGCGGTCTCATCGCTGTAGCCCTGCCAGAACCGGTACAGATCGTCTGCGGCGTTCAGCAGCGCTTCCCGTCCATCCGCCGTCAAGCGGAGAACGGACAACGGCCAGTCGACCACCCCGGCACGGACGCCGGGATGCGCCGCATGAACATAAGCTTGCCCTGTCGGCGCTTTCTCGATCGGGAACGTATGCCGCCCCGCCTGAAAATGATCATGGCTCAATATCGATCCGCCCACGATCGGAAGGTCGGCGTTCGAGCCGATGAAATAATGCGGGAACTGCTCGATGAACGCCAGCAGCCGCGCGAACGTGTCCCGGGTCAGCTTCATCGGCACATGCTCTTTACGGAACACGATGCTGTGCTCATTATAATAGACATAGGGAGAGTATTGGAAAAACCATGCTTCCCCGTTCAATTCCAGCGGAAGGATCCGCAAATTTTGGCGTGCCGGATGATTGACCCGGCCCGCATAACCGACATTGTCGGCGCACAGCAGACATTGGGGATAATCGGCCGCCGCGGCCTGTCCGGCCTGGGCGATCTCCTCGGGAGTCTTCTCCGGCTTGGACAGATTGATCGTCATCTCAAGAGCTCCGAATTCGCTCGGATGCAGCCAATATTCATTTTTCCGAATCCGATCCATCCGGATATAATTGCTGTCCTTGTTCAAGGCATAGAAGTCGTCCGTCGCGGCGGCAATCCCCTGCTCCGCCCGCCGCATCCGGAAGCGGGCCTCCGTCTCGGACGGGCGCGGCATAAGCATCCCCATCACCTTGGCGTCGAGCAGATCCCGCCAGGTCGTCGTATTGTCAGGAAGCAGCCCGCTCGCGGCGGCCTCATCCAGCAGCGCCTCCAGCAGCTCCTGCGGTTCATCCGGAACTTCGCTCCACTCCGGGGCCAAATACCCTTCACACGGCTCGTCTAGCCGGAACAGCTCCAGCAGCTGATTGCGCGCATACGGCATGTCCAGCTCTCCGATCATATTCCGCTTCCGTGCGTATCGAACCAGCTTCTCGATCAGCTCCGCCATTCGCGCCGCATTCAACCGCGCCGAAGCTGTCGGCCCCCCCGCCAAGCACGCTTCATCCCGCTGCCCGGAAGCCTCTGCCCGCAGCGGCCCGCCAACTCCATGCCGCAGTCTCTCCGCGCGCGCTTCATCCGGCCGCTCTGATCCTCGCGTCCCTGCCCGTTGCCCGTTCGCCATGATGTCCTCCCCCTTTATTTGGCGTATCCGTCCGGATGCGCTTGATGCCAGCGCCAGGCGCTCTCGATAATCTTCTCCATATTATCCCGCTTCGGCTGCCAGCCAAGCACAGCCTTCGCCTTATCGGCGGAAGCGATCAAGACCGCCGGATCGCCTGCCCGCCGCTCGCGAATCGCCGTCGGAATCGTCAGGCCGGTCACCCGCTCCGCCGTCCGGATCACCTCGAGAACCGAGAACCCGTTGCCGCTGCCCAGATTGAAAATCTCGCTCGCCCCATCGTTGCGCAAATAGTCGACGGCAAGCAAATGCGCGTCCGCCAAGTCGCTGACGTGAATATAGTCGCGAATACATGTGCCGTCCCGCGTTGGATAGTCGCTGCCGAAGACCGCGATCTCGCTGCGCTTGCCCAAAGCCGTCTCCAGCACGATCGGAACGAGATGCGTCTCCGGCTGATGGTCTTCCCCGATACGGCCGCTCTCGTGCGCGCCGGCGGCATTGAAATAGCGCAAGGAGACGTAGCGGATGCCGTGGACCCGGTCGAACCAGCGCATCATGCGCTCCATCGTCAGCTTCGTCTCTCCGTACACATTCGTCGGATTCGTCGCGAAGCTCTCCTCGATCGGCGTCCGTTCCGGCTCGCCATATGTCGCTGCCGTAGAAGAAAAGACAATCCGCTTCACGCCGAACCGCTGCATGGCCTCCAGCAGCACCTGGGTGCCGTGCACATTGTTGTCATAGTATTTCGCCGGATTGCTCATGCTCTCTCCGACGAGCGAGTACGCGGCGAAATGAATGACCGCATCGAATTTATGCTGCCGGAACACCCCTTCCAGGAACGCCTTGTCTCGAATATCCCCGACATGGAGCGCGCCGCCGAGAACCGCGTCCGCATGCCCCGTCTCCAGCGAATCGGCCACGACCACCTCCTCGCCGCGATCCAATAATTCCGCCACCGTATGGGAGCCGATATAGCCTGCCCCGCCTGTAACCAGTACTGCCATTGCTTATTCCCCCTTCGCTGCAAGCTTGTTGCCGCCGTCTCGTTCCTTCACGCCGTCGCCGACGCTGCATACATAGAATTCGCCTGTCAGGCCGGTGCGCCGCTGATACGCCTCCCCGACCCGCTCGATGAAGCGCGGGACGGCGCTCTCCTTCACCAGCGAGACGGTGCAGCCGCCGAATCCGGCTCCCGTCATCCGCGCGCCGGCCGTGCCTTCGATGCGAAGCGCCTCCTCGACCATCACATCCAGCTCCTCGCAGCTGACCTCGTACAAATCGCGCAATGATTCATGCGAGGCGATCATAAGCCGGCCGAACCGCTCCAGATCATGCCGCTGAAGCGCCTCGACCGACTGCAGCACCCGCTCGTTCTCCGCGATGACATGCGCGGCCCGCTTGCGCACCGCCTCATCCCGTATAAGATGCTTGTTCGTTTCAAAGCGGGCGGCATCCAGCTGCGCGAGCAGCTCCAGCTCAGGGAACGCCTGACGCAGCTCCCGCACGGCCTCTTCGCATTGGGTCCGTCGTTCGTTATACTTGGAATCGACCAGCCCGCGGCGCTTGTTCGTATTGCCGATCACGAGCTTGCAGCCTTCCGTCCGGAACGGAACATGCCGGAATTCGAGCGTATCGCACATCAGCAGAACAGCATGATCCCGCCTGCCGTTCGCGACGGCGAACTGGTCCATAATGCCGCAGTTGACGCCGACGAACCGGTTCTCCGCCCGCTGGGACAGCTGCGCGATATCCGTCCGGTCGATCGGATGGCCTTCCAGCGTCAGCAGCGCATAGGCCGCGGCGACCTCGAGCGAGGCCGAAGAGGACAATCCCGCTCCGTTCGGAATGTCGCCATGGACCAAAATATCGTAGCCCCGGCTCAACGCCCGTCCCGACTTCGCCAGCTCCACGACCACCCCGGCGGGATAATCGGTCCATTCCCCGGTCTTGGCGTCTGCCGTCTCGTCGACCGCCACCGTCAACCGATAAGAAAAATTCGTCGAAGACAGCCGGAGCATCCGATCGGATCGCGGACGAATCAATAGCGTCGTGCCGAACTCCAACGCTGCCGGAAGCACATACCCCCCGTTATAATCAATATGCTCGCCGATTAGGTTCACGCGGCCTGGAGCATGGAAAAAACGGACCTCCTCTTGATCTACCCCATATTGTTCCTCAAAACGATCCGCCAACTGCCGAGCATCCATGACGATGACCCCCTCCAATTATTTGCAATTTCTTAGCGATTGATCTTGCTTTTTCACCGTATGTTGTTCTGCTTTCAGCATACTCAATCCAAGGCGGACGTGTAATACAACGATGTGCGCAAGATATGGATAAATATGACCTTCATAATAGTCTATGCTATAATGGTTTTAATACGTGTTTCAAAACGATCGGTTTTCACCGCCGAAAAGGTTGCGTGAACGACAAGAAGGAGGACATCTCATGACAGACCATGCTGCCCCGGGACAGCCGGATCAACCAGTCTGCGCCCCGCCGGAGACATACGCCGTTGCCTCCAATCCGGTGCTGGCCGGCTGCCGGGGCCTTCATGTCTTGTTTTCCGGCGAGAGCCAGACGCGGCCGTCTCATAAGCTCGGCCCGAAGCTGGTTGATTACCACTTGCTTCATCACGTGATGGGCGGGCACGGAACGTTCACGAGCGATGGCGTCACCTACGATCTGGGACCGGGCGACGCTTTCCTCATTACGCCGAACCGCCTCGTCAGCTATGCTTCCGATGCGGACAAGCCCTGGCACTACCGCTGGATTGCTTTCCAGGGGGAAGGAGCGGCCGAGCTGGCGGGCGCCGCCGGCTTCGCCTCCGGGAGTCCGGTCGTTCATGCCGGCCCTGACTCGGAGGCGCCGGAATGGATGGAGCGAATCCGCGAGTCGTTCCAGCTGCGGAGGTCCTCCGCCCATCTGACGGCCCTCGGCTGCCTTCATCTCATCCTGTCCGATTATGCGGACCGCCAGGCCGGACCGGAAGCCGGGCAGGGGCTGAAGCCCGAGTCCGAGATCGATCACACCGTGCGGCAGATGATTCATATGATGTCTACCCAATACGCCTATCCGCTGTCCATCGAGCAGATCGCGGACAGCCTCGGCTACAGCCGGGCGTATCTGTCCCGCATCTTCAAGCGCGTGACCGAGATGACGCCGGTCACTTACCTGCTGAAGCTGCGGATTGACAAAGGGCGCCAGCTCCTGCGCGAGCGCGCGGATCTGACAATCGAGCAAATCGCCGCGTCCGTTGGCATCCCGGATGCGCTGTACTTTTCCCGGCAGTTCCGCCGCTTCTATAACCAATCGCCCACGGCCTACCGGTCCAAGTTCTCCCCGCCGGGAGGCTCCGGCAGCGGCTCGCGCGAATAGGCTCCGTCAATGCTTCCAGGGACAAGCCGCAAGGCCGCCGGCTCCGCTTGTCCCTGACACCGTGTTCCCCGGTCTCGGCTTGCACTGTCTTTCCTCCGGCCTATCCTCATTCTCCCGTTCCGAATGGCATAAAGAGCCGGCTGCCTCCCCGCGCTTGTCCACGCGCAAAAACGCCGCAGCCCGCGGGAAAAACAACGCCCGCGGCTGCGGCTCTCGTTCCTCAATACACTACTTCCTCAGGCTCCGCAAATGCGCTGCCATCGGCACGTACAGCTCTTCGTAGGCCTGACGGTACCGCTCATGCCGCTCCGCGTCCGGCTCATACGCCTTGACGCCGCGGCTCTGCAGCGCCTGGCGCACCTCGGCCGCGCTGCCGAAGTGCCCCCCGCCGAGCGCCGCCGCGCAGGCCGCCCCCAGCATCGTCGCTTCCTCAATCGGCGGCACAAGCAGCGTACTGTTCGCGATATCCGCCTTCATCTGCAGCCAGGCACCCAGCTGCGTGCCGCCGCCGACCGCGTTCATGCGCCGAATCGGATGAGCGGATACGCGCTCGGCGCTCTGGCGGATCATCTCGAGCTGATAGGCTGTCCCTTCCAGCACAGCCCGCAGCAGCTCCGCCTTGCCGTGCGATTTCTCCAGGCCGATGAAGGCCGCCCGCGTCTTCGAATTCGGATGCGGCGCGCCGCTGCCCGACAAATACGGGAAGAACATCGCCTCTCCCGGCCCGTCGTTGATCCCGGCGGTCAGCTCCTGAATCTGCTCATAGGCCAGCGCCTCATCCGCCAGCAAGCGGCGAATCCATTCGACCGCCCCGCCGGAGGAGGCGTTGCCGCCCATCCAGAAGCCGCAGTTCGGCACGACGTGATAGCCGTACGAGAGCCCGGTCTCGAACTCGGCCTGGCCGAGCGGCTGCATCGCCATCGTGCCGACGAGCGTCTCGGCCGTTCCCATCGAGACATACACATCGCCCGGCTCGATGGCCCCCACCGCCAGCGCCGCGCAGACATGGTCATGCCCGCCGATGGCGACCTTCGTGCCGCCGCTCAGCCCGAGCCGGTCAGCCAGATCCGGATGGACCGTTCCGAGCGTCGCGCCGCTCGGCAGCACGTCGGGGAAGATCGCCGGATCGAGGCCGAAGCCGCGGATCCAGGGCTCATCCCAAGCGTGCTGCCGCATATCGTAAGCGAAGGTGCGCGTAGCGAGCGACGGATCGAAGGCCATGGCGCCGGACAGCCGGTAAGCGACGTAGCCGGAGACGGACAGCCAGACCGCGTCCCGCAGCATCGCCGGGTCCCGGTCCTGAAGCCAGAGCAGCTTCGCGAGACCGTGCTTGAACGACAAATGCAGCCCGGTCCGCTGGAAGAGCTCCAACGGGGTGCCCTCCTTCCGGATGCGGTCCGCCTGCGGCGCCGAGCAGGTCTCGAACCAAGGCAGCAGCGGGGATTGCACCTCCCCGGTGCGCCGGTTGACGAGCAGGCCGCTCTCCGCCATGCTCGTGATGCCGATGCAGGATACCGGCTTGTCGGGATGGGCGTCCGTCAGCTCGCGAATCATCGCGGCGATATCGTTCCACATCGCCTCCGGCCGATAGACGACATAGCCTTCCCCGCTATCCTCCGTCAGGGTCGGACGGCTCGTCTTGGCGACAAGCCGCCCGTTCTCTTCATATAAGCCGACCTTGCGGTTCGTCGTGCCCAGGTCGATTCCCATCATCCACATGATGCCTTACCCCTTTCGTTGAGCCATGATCTCGTATGCGGCCTCGAACAGCGCGCCCATCGGCTCCCGGTATACGGCGGCCGCCCGGTAGTCCATGCTCGTCGGGGTCCGGTTCGCAATGACGATATCCGCCCCGGCGGCGAGCCGCACGAAGCTGGCCGCCGGCATGACATTCAGCGAGGTGCCGCCCACGATCAGCAGATCGGCCCGCAGGATATGCTCCACGGCGCGGTTGATAACCTCCTCGTCCAGCGCCTCCTCGTACAGCACCACATCCGGCTTCACCATGCCCCCGCATCCTGGACAGTGCGGAATCGGATCCTTGCTCTCGGCGACAAGGGGGAGATCATGCTCCGCCCCGCATGCCATGCAGCGGTTCCGGTGCACCGAGCCGTGCAGCTCGAGCACCTCGCGGCTGCCTGCCGCTTGGTGAAGCCCGTCGATATTTTGCGTGACGACCGCCTTCACGATCCCGTCCTCTTCCAGCTTGGCCAGCGTCCGGTGCGCGCCGTTCGGCTGTGCGCCGGGATGCAGCATCTTCGCCCGGTAATAGCGGTAAAAGGTCACCGGATCCCGCTCGAAGAAGGATCGGCTTAATATCATTTCCGGCGGATACGCGAATGCTTCCGCTTCTCCTGCCGAGAACAGCCCCCGGTCCGAGCGAAAATCAGGGATTCCGCTCTCTGTCGATGTCCCGGCCCCGCCAAAAAATACAGTGTAACGGCTGCGGCCCAGCCGGTCTGCCAGCTCGGCGGCATGGGCTTGGCCGTCCGCATCCAACATGTCCATCTTCATTTTTGCATCGGCCCCCCTCAAGTTTCTTCGTCCTCTCCAGTATAGCCGAACGAAGACAGGAGGAAAAGGAACGGACCTCCCCCATTCCAGGGCAGCCCCGCCCTTGCACGCGAGGGAATCGGACAAACCGCAACAGGGCGAAGCCTCCTTACGGAAGCCCGCCCTGTCTCTCAGTGTCCCTCTATATTGATGTCGCCGCAACCTAACCCGACCTTGCCTCTTCCTGGTTACAAATCAGGATGCGCATGCTTCGCCCGCAGCACGCTCCAGCGCCGCTCGACCTCCCGCTCGAACACGCCGAGCAGTCCGGCGTTCTCCGGCTTCGCCAGATGCTTCGTCTTGCCCATCATCTTCAACCAATCGAGAAGCGGAATTTTTTTGTTTTTCTCTTCCGGATCGTACGTAATCGTCGTGACGCCGCGCTCCACTTCATACAGCGGGAAGAAGCAGGAGTCTACGGCGGCCTGGACGATCTGGGTGCCCGCCCGATCCTCGGACAGCCAGTTGAGCGGGCAGGTGATGAGAATCTTCCCGTAGACGAGCCCCTCGTTGCGGGCGTACCACTGGGCTTTGGCGGCTTTTTTCAGCAGGTCCTGAGGGAAAGCCTCGCTTCCCGTGAACACATAAGGAATATGGGTCGCCGCCATAATTTGCGCCGTATCCTTGTGGTGGAACATCTTCCCCGTCTGCGCCTTGCCGACATTGGAGGTAGAGGTCCGGTGCCCGATCGGCGTCGAATAGGACAACTGGGCCCCCGTATTCATGTAGCCTTCATTGTCATATTCGAGAATAATCATTTTGTGGTTGCGCAGCGCGGCCCCGATGGCCGGACCCATGCCGATATCCATGCCGCCGTCCCCGGTGATCATGACGAACGTGAAGTCGTCCGGCAGATTCAGTTCGTCGAGCTCGCCGCGCCGCTTGCGCTCCCAGAACATCTCGACGACCCCGGACAGCGTGGCCGCCCCGTTCTGGAACAGATTGTGAATATAGGTCGCTTTATGCGAGGAGTACGGATATCCCGTCGTGACGACCATCGCGCAGCCGGTATGGAAGAGAGCGACGATATCCCCTTCGATCCCTTTGAAAAAGAGCTCCAGCCCCGAAAAGATGCCGCAGCCCGGACATGCCCCATGACCCGGCGCAATCCGCTTCGGCTTCTTGGTCAGCTGCCGCAGCGGCGGAATCCGCACGTTCAGCTTGCCCGTCTCCTCATCCTGCTTCACCGTAATGAGACCGGAATTCAGCTCCTCATATTTCATCGGCTCCAGGACGCGCTTCGGCGCGGCGGCCGGGTCCCCCGGCGTATGGCCGATATAGTCGAACGGCCGCGCCACTGCGCCGGCCGCGGCCGCCTCCAGCGCGCACCGGAACATCTCGTGGCCGTCCTCGGCATAGAAGTCTTTGCCGCCCAAGCCGTAAATGCGGCTGATGACAAGCGTGCCGCGATTGCCGTGCGTGAAGAGCGCCGCCTTCACCTCGTTCACCATATTGCCGCCATGGCCGCCGTACGAATCGGCCCGGTCGCCGACGGTCACCGCCTTGACGCCGGCCAGCGCGGCGGCGATCTCCTTCGCCGGGAACGGGCGGATCATATTCGGCGAGACGGCGCCCGCCTTGATGCCCTGCTCCCGCAGCTGATCGACGACGTCCTTAATAATCTCGGCCGCGGAATTCAGCAGGAAGACGGCCACCTCGGCGTCTTCCATCCGGTACAGATCGAGCACCGGATAATCGCGTCCGGTCAGCTCCGCATATTCCCGGCGGATGCGATCGAACACCTCTCCGGCCTTGTACATCGCCATCGACTGCTGATAGCAGTTATTGATGTAATCCGGCTCGTTCATATACGGGCCGACGGTGATCGGATTGTTCCGATCGAGCGTATCCGCGAACCCTCTTACCGGCTGCTCGCCGATGAACCGCTGCACGTCCTCGCGGCGGGCGAATGTCTGAACGCGCCGCTTCTGATGCGAAGTGAAATAGCCGTCGAACGCGACCATCACCGGCAGCCGCACCTCCGGATCCTCGGCCAGCTTAATCGCCATAATGTTCATATCATAGACGGCCTGCGGATCCCGGCAGAGCAGAATCGGCCAGCCCGTATTGAGGGCGAAATACAGATCGGAATGGTCGCCGTGGATGTTAAGCGGCCCCGAGACAGAACGGCAGACCAGGTTCAATACCATCGGGAAGCGCGTTCCCGATTGGACGGGCATCTGCTCCAGCATATACAGGTAGCCGTTGGCGCTCGTCGCGTTGAACACCCGTCCCCCGGCCGTAGAGGCGCCGTAACAGATTCCGGCGGACCCATGCTCGCCGTCGGCCGGAATCAGCTTAATGTCATGCTTCCCGCCCGCCTTCATCAAGTCCAGGAATTGGGCGACCTCCGTAGACGGCGAGATCGGATAATAGCCCATAATGTGATAGTTGATCTGATGGGCGGCATAGGCCGCCATCTCATTGCCCGATTCGTATACCATGCGCTGCTCCACGCGGGACGGCATGGCTTCCTTATCATACTCGATTGCCACGGATTCTCTTCCCCCTTGCCATTGATACTGTCATGGGCGGCCCCGATGAAGCGCCTGCTTCTGTCGGCAGTGCCGTTCCGGAAGCCGCCCGCTCCGGCGGAAGCAGGCGTGCCCGGCGGTCACCGCCTGCCTGCGTGAGTGCTTCACGCCGGTTATTGCTGCGCTGCACTGGCGAACGCGAACCGATGCGGCATCCGATGGGCGTCCGCATACCCTTCCTCTTCCCGTTCGCTTGACAGCGCCTCGGTCGGACAGGCGTAGACGCATTTCAAGCAGCCCTTGCAATATTGATAATCGATTCCCTGGAGGAACATATGGAGCCGGCCTTTTTTGTCCGGCTTCTCCTCCCAGACGAAGCAGAAGTCGGGACATACATTATCGCAGGCCGCGCAGTGAATGCACTTCTCTTCGAAGAAATGCGGCATCATGCCGGCGCGGGAAATGCTCAGATCCTTCAGCACAGAGTTGCCCGGATTGATGACCGTCCCGCCGATCGGCTGAGTCTCATACCCCAGCGTAGGCGTATCCCAACGCACCGGTCCGGGGAGAGCCTCTCCCTCCGGCAGCGCGAACGTCTGGAAGACGACCTCGTCGTAGCCGCGCTGGAACGTGTTCAGCGCCGGCTGGACGGCTTGCGGGTACTTCGATTCCAGCGACTTGCGGATGACGCCCTTCATATGCTCCGGATCGAGGAAATCGCACAGGCGGAACAAGGCGCCCAGCATCGCCATGTTGACCCGGTTGCCTTCCTCCAAGGCGATGCCGATCGCGTCGACTACCGCGATCGTGCCGCAGGGGAGGCGCAGTTTGTCCTTCAGGCGTGCCGGATCGGACGAGGAATTGACCAGCACCAGGCTGTCCGGGTAGATTCCGTTCGTGACATTGACCGTTTTGGCCAGTGCTTCATGAAATATGCCGACAATATGGGGCCGTTCGATCGGTGTCGTATCCCGGATGCGGGTCTCGGGCTGGCAGAAGCGGATATGCGCTTTAACGGGAGAGCCTTTCTTCTCGGAGCCGTAGGAGGAAAAGCTGACGCCATTCAAGCCGCTTCCCGTGACGCCGGCTTCGGCCAGCATTTTGCCGGCCAGGTTCGCGCCCAGGCCTCCAATCGATTCCAAGCGAATTTCATAAAATCCAAGCTCATTGACTTTGGGCAGGTTGACCATTGAAATGCTTCATCTCCTTTCCCCCGCTCCCGCAACAAGGCGAAGCGCGCCAGGGGACGGGGCCAGATTCGGATGAGGACGGCCTGTCTCGCGGCCTCGCGGAACAGACCTCCAGCACGCTAATCTCGTAACCGGTCTGAATATGACGTGGTTGAATACAGGTTATATGGGAAGCCGGCCGGCAGGTATGATATTGATCACAGGCGGCCGGAAGCCGAATGGACATCTTGTGACAGGAAAAAAGTACACAGAAGAGAGGCGCATCCGGCCAGTGATGCCCTCTACCGTATGTACATGCAGACTTCTATATCGCGGGTGTCATATTTTATGCGGCAGGCAGACACCATATGCCTCCGGGCGGAGAACGTTTTATGAACAGGACGGAAGATTGAATTGGATTGAATGCTTCGACGGGATATGGAGTGGAAAAGCAGTCTGATGAGCGCTATCGATGTGAACCGGGGGTATAGGAGCCCGTGCCATAAGCAAAAACCCCCTCTCCGCCCGGATTCCAATGCTGCCGGAGCTAGAGAGGGGGAACCGCTTACCCGCGGGCGATCTGCTCCTTCGCGCGGCGGAAAGCCTCCATATACTGTTCTGCCTTGCGGCGGACGCGAGAAAGATCGCCGGACGCCTTCGCCTCCTTGGTCAAATCCGAGCCGATCCCGACGGCAAATGCGCCCGCCCGGATCCAATCGCCCAGATTGTCAACATCGACGCCGCCGGTCGGCATCAGGTTCGCCTGCGGCAGCGGGCCTTTGATCGTCTTGATGATGGACGGATCATACAGATTGCCCGGGAACAGCTTCACCACGTCCACTCCCAGCTCGAGCGCGCGCTGCACCTCCGCGATCGTCATGACGCCCGGCAGCACGGGCACGCGGTACAGATTGCACATCGTGATCGTCTCGGGGTTGAGCGACGGACCGACGACGAACTCGGCCCCCGCCAAAATGCTGGAACGGGCCGTAACCGGCTCCAGCACGGTACCGGCGCCGATGACCGCGAAGCGGTCGCTGCTGGAGGATTGCGAGGAATACATTCTCCGCAGCTGTTCTATCGCATGGAGCGCATGGGGAACGGTCATCGTCACCTCGATAATGCGGACGCCGCCCTCGATGGCTTGTCCGGCCATCTCCACCACTTCATCCGGCGATTCTCCCCGGAGTACGGCGACGACGCCATGCTCTTGAATCTGCTGAATCACTCTAATCTTATCCATCGTGATGCTTCTCCCTTCTTCGCCCTCTACGGCGTCTATGCCCCGGACCATGAACCCGCCTGGCCATCAGGGGGAGCGCGCACGCGGGGTCCTCTACCGCTCGATATGCACCGCCCGGTTCAATACCCCCTGCAGCTGCTCGGCCGTCGGCAGGGCCTCCCAATCTCCAAATGCCTGCACGACCATCGCGCCGGTGATATTGCCGAGACGAACCGCCTCCGCCGCATCGGTCCCCTGCAATATGCCGGAAAGAAATCCGGCGCAAAAGGCATCGCCGGCGCCGACCGTATCGACGACATGCTCCGCCATCTCGTATGGCACCTCGTCGACGCGGCTTCCCTGCACGACATAATTGATGCCCGGCCCGCCTTTGACGATGCTGACGCCGGGCAGCTCGGACAAGCGCCGGAAGATGCCCGGTTCATCCTCGGTGCCGTACAGCAGCTTCAATTCGTCCAGTCCCGGCAGGAAGTAGTCCGCCTCGCGCGCCAGCGGCAGCAGCTTCTCCCGGGCCGCTTCAATCGTCCACAGCTTCAGCCGCAGATTCGGATCGAAGCTTACCTTCACGCCGGCAGCCTTCGCGGCGGAGACCGCTTCATAGACCGTCTCGGCGCAGCTGTCGCTCAAGGCGCAAGTAATCCCGGTTACATGAAGAAGCCGGGCCGAGCGGATATAGTCCTTGTCCAGATGCCGCGGCGCCATGCGGCTTGCCGCGGAGCCCGCGCGGTAGTAATAGACGGATGACTTCCCGGCGACCAACTCTCTCATCATCAGTCCCGTAGGCGCATCCGGGTCCATCCCGACGCGGGACACATCCACTCCTTCGCCGCGAATCGCCTTGACGATGTTCCGGCCGAGCGGATCCCGGCCCAGGCGGCCGCACCAGCCGGCCCGGTGTCCGAGCCGGGCCAGCCCGATGGCCACATTGCTCTCCGCTCCCCCGAACGATTTCATCACGGTCTGCGCATATTCCAAGCCCCTCGTGTCCGCGGAGCTGAACAAGGCCATCGATTCGCCGAACGTGACAACCTCCGGGGTTTTTTCTGACAGCGCTTTCATTCCGCCGTTTCCTCCTTCTGTCTGCCATGAGACTTTGTCCTCTATCTTAATCCGTTTTTTGCCATACCGTCAACGGCCGACGGTATGGCAGGCCTGTCCTATAATGAAGGAAATGTTGCGGCAGGCTACGTAGCGATAACAACAATGAGCGGAATCGCCGTCACGATGCTGAAGACGATCTCCGTAATGCCGACCTGCTTGATCGTCACCTTCTGCCCCGGCATCCAGACGGCGCGCAGGAACAGCGCCACGAACGGAAGCGCCGCCCAGAGGGGAAGCATAAGGCCCACGGCTGCCGCCGCCACGATATGGACGCCGACGGACAAGCCGTAGTACAGCCGGCTCCCTTTCTCGCGAATCATCGTCTTCACATAAAATATCGTTCCTGCGAAATAGAGCAGGCAAGCCGCGAAAGCCCGCCACGCCAGGCTCCAATCCGTCCCCCCGCCTGCTTCGAAAGCAATCGGAAGCATCCAGCAAAATTGAAGAACGGCCAAAAAATCATTGAGGAGATGGCGTTCCCGATTCCGCTTGGCGAACGCCGCGTTCAACAGCAGCAGCGGCAGCATGACGGCGCCCATCCACCAGATGTCGGGCAGCATGACCAATACGGCGGTTCCGGCGAGCGCGCATGCGGCGCCGTATATGATCACCGGGCCCCGGTAGACGCTGGCCCGCCCGGTCTTGATCCACTGCAAGCCGGCGAACGATCCGCAATAGGCGGCCAGCCAGGCGATTCCGAGCCAGGCGTGAATGGCTTGCGGCTTGCTGGCGAACATGCCCGCCGCAAAAGGAATAATGAGCATCGCCCAGGCTCCGTGCTGATTCGGAATATAGGCCCGCAGAAGCTTCGATCTGCGGTTGGGATGTTCCTTCGACATCGTTCCTGTCTCCCCTTTGAATGAAATGTTGCTTCCATCTGGCATCTCTTCTGTATGTTACTTGAATTGCCGGGCGCTGTCTAAGCTTGCGCGGGAACTTTCGCCATTCTGTCAAAAGTGGACGACGCTTTCATCCCGTTTTATGTGATGCAAGTCACAATTCCAAAAACGGCGCTATGGTACGTTTACATCGTAAACATAAAGCCGCAGCCAACATAGACAAAATCGATGCGCGGCAGGAGTTGTAGGAGGGAAGGACAATGCAGGAGCGAAGGTGGAATCAAGCCTCCTCCGGGTTGAAGTCGGCCGTGTCCTTAAGGAGTGGAGGGACCTTCGGGAGTGGAGAGACCTTCGGATTGAATTTGCGGTTCATGCTCATTGTGTGCGTGTTTGTCGCCAATGCGATTGAACCGCTCATCGGCACCATGCCCGCGCTGAAAGGTTTGTTCGTTTGGATATTTACGTTTCATATGCCGTTGTTCGTGTTCGTCACGGGCTTTTTCGCCCGCAGCAATCTGAACGGCCGGGCGGGCTGGGCCGTCATGAAGCAAATCGGCCTCCAGTATGTCATTTTTCAATCGCTCTATTCGCTGCTTGACGTCACGCTGTTCCATGTTCCGGGAATGAAGCACTCGTTCTTCATCCCGTATCTGCTGCTGTGGTTTCTGATCGGCCATTTGATCTGGCGCGCCATCCTGATACTGTTCACCCGGTGGCAGGTTCGCCATCCGGTCATCCTGTCGGCCATCATCGGCATTGCCGCGGGATTTCTGCCGATAGAGGGAGCGTGGCTCGGACTGTCCCGGACACTGGTCTATTTGCCGTTCTTCGCGTTCGGCTATCTGTTCCGCGACGACGCATTCCAGCGGTTCGCCGCTTCCCGCTTGCGGCCGCTGGCCGGAGGCTTGTCCGTCGGATTGCTGATTGCGCTTCTGCTGTGGCCGAACGCGCTCCAACCGGAATGGCTGATGAACCATATGACGTTCCGCGAGCTCGGCTGGCTGGAGCAATCCCCATGGTACGCCATCGGGATGCGCTTGTTCATCTACGCGCTGGAGATTGCCGCATCGGTCGCGTTCTTGGCCTGGGTGCCTCTCCGTGCCGCTTGGATGACCGGGTTGGGGCGGCGGACGCTGTACGTGTTCTTGCTCCATGGCCTCATTATCCGGCTGCTTGTCGTCTCCGGATTGTACCATTATATTACGACCGGCCCGCAGGCCGTTCTGCTGATATTGGCCTCGCTTGCCTGCACCGTGCTGCTCGCGCAGCCGGCCGTCCGGTCGCTGTGCCGCCCGATTATTGAACCGCAATGGAACGGCATCGGCGGCTGGCACCGCATGTCAGCCTTCCATCGCGGCATGAAGCAGGGTTAACCTAATCAACAGCGCCCCGTACGCTTGACGCGGGGCGCTGTTCTCATTTACCGGGCGCTCGGCGAGATCAGGCGCGCCACATACCGGTTCAGCAGGACCCCGCGCGGATCCGCCGCTTCCCTGACGCGGGCGGCATCCTGCCATTTCGGATACATGGCGGCCAGCTGCGAAGCGGTCCGGGAATGCCATTTTCCCCAATGGGGCCGACCGTCATAGGCGAGCAGAATCTGCTCCATGTCGCGGAAATACGGCTCGTAAGGCATCCCCTTGTACATATGAAGCGCGATGTAAGCCGAGTCCCGGCCATAGGCCGGCGAGAGCCAAATATCATCCCCCTTGACATACCGGCACTCGATCGGGAAATGGACGGAATGCCGCCGCCGCTCCAACAGCCGCTTCATTTCCAGGAGGACAGGCCGCATGGCGGCGGCCGGCACGCTGTACTCCATTTCCATGAACTTGACATGCCTTGGCGTAACGAACAGGCGAGGTCCCCGGCCAACCTTGTCGGTGACCGGCACGAAGCGCGCCGACAGGCGGCTGATGCCGCCGCTGAGCCGGGGAGCGATGCGGCATGCTTCCGACATCCCCCAGAACAAGCCGTTCTCCACCGCGTATGCGCTCCACTCCTTCCATCTGCCGCGCTTCGATTCCGGCGCGCCGGTCGGGTTAATCGTCTTCACCTGCGTGCCGCTGGAATAAGGGAACCAGAAAAATTCAAAATGACGGTTCCCGCACCGAAAGTCCTCCAGCCTCGCCAGCGTCTCCTCCAAGGTCGAGCGGAAGCTGGCGAGCCGCATCCGCTCCGCGGGAACAATCCGCAGCGTCAGCTCGGTCATAATGCCGATCGTCCCGAACGAGACCTGCAGCGCTTTGAACAGCCCCCGCTTCTTTCCCGTATCTTCTTCGTTAACTTCGGCGATGGTGCCGTTCCCCAGGACGGCGCGGATCGCGGTCACCTGGGCGGACAGGCTTCCGAATCCGTTCCCGGTGCCATGGGTCCCCGTTCCGACTGCGCCCCCGATCGTCTGCCGGTCGATATCGCCCAGATTCTCCATCGCCCAGCCCCGCTCAAGCAGCCGCCTGCCCAATTCGCGCAGCGTCGTGCCGGCCCGTACCGTCACCGTACGGCCGATCTCGTCCAGCTTCACCAGACCGCTCATCCGCGGCAGCCGCACAAGCCATTCCTCCGTCTCCCCGAGGGGAGTGAACGAATGGCCGGAGCCGGCGATGCGCACCTTGCGGCCTAGCCGCTGCGCTTCCCCCAGCAGCCCCGCCACGTCCGCTTCTCCCTCCGGGTCCCACCACCGTTCAGGCTCGCAGCGGACATTTCCCGCCCAATTGCGCCACTCCTTCATCCGAAGCACCACCCTTCCCCGCGATATGTAGCCCATGTCCCGACGGAGGCTCCCTGCTTGACGGCGACGAACTCGCGGAACCGCTCCGCCAGCTCTCCGGCCTTCGCATGCCGGAACCAGATCAGATCGCCCGGGCGCAGCGGCTCTGCGCCCTGCGGGTAGCGCACCGGCGTCTGCACCTCCCCCGCCCCTTCCCGCGTCAAGAGCCGGCCCCCGGGGGGCCAGATCGGCCGCGGCAGCCGGTCCGTCCCCGCTTCGCCGGATGCGATATAGCCTCCGCCGAAGCAGGTATAGATGCCGGGCGCCGCCACCCGGACCACCGGCAGGGCGAAGACGGCCGCCGGCTGCAGCGGCAGATCCGCGTAGCCGTCGAACAGCACGGGCGCATAGAACGCAGACCCGGCCGTCAGCTCCGTGACGGACTCGTCGGACGCCGTGAAGCGCAGGCTGCCGCTGCCGCCGCCGTTCACGAAGCGGAGCTGGTGGCCTTCGCGGCGCAGCGCGCGGACGATCGCCGCCCGGCGCTCCTGCACCTCGTCCGCGGAGCGCCGCTTCAAATAGCGGATGGCGGCACTTATCAGCCTCTGCCCGGGCTTCGCGTCGGGAACGCCCGCCAGCTGCGCTTCATAGCCCATCACGCCGGCCAGCCGCAGATGCGGGGAGCGGCGGATCGCGTCCGCCAACTCCAGGACGGAAGCTTCGCTGCGCAGCGGCGAACGGCGCACGCCGAAGTGCAGACCGCCGTACGCGGAGGACATGTCGATATCGAGACAAATATCGAAGCAGACCTGCTGCTCCCGCGCGGCTTGCTCGGCGGCCCGCAACTGGCTCCCGTCATCCGCCATCAGGACGATCTCCTTCCCTTGGCGGCGCAATCCGGCCAAGCGGGCCAAGGCGGGCCGCTCCAGCGTCGGATAGCCCATCAGCACGTCGGAGACGCCCGCCTCCAGGAGAGCGGCGGCTTCCTGCGGATGGTAGCACATCACGCCCTGGAAGCGGGGATGCAGTGCCAGCAGATGCTTGACCGCCTGGACGCAGCGCAGCGATTTGGTCGCGAGACGCACCGGCTTCTGTCCGCTCAGCCGAAGCACCTGGCCCGCATTATGCTCGAGCGCATCCAGATCGAGACAGGCGAACGGCATGCCGTAGGCGGCCGTTTGCGCCGCGTCCCGGTTCGTGTCTCGCCAGCTGCCGGCGCGCGCGGAACTGTTCATGCTCTCTCCCCCTTTCGTCAAGCTTCCCTCCAGGCCGACTCAACCGGCTCAAGTTACCGCTAATATATTCCGGGTGACGGGGAACGATTCTCTCTTATTTTCTCTCTTTTTGGGAGGTCTTTGGGAGAGTTCCCGGCGGAGGCCGCGTTTTCTTCGAACCCGCTCCGGCTTGCCCGCAAGCGCTCAGTGACGCTTTAAACCGCTAGAAAAAGAAAGGCAGTTGTGATAGACTCTATAGAAATACTCAAGCACTTATGAGAGGTACCATTCCAATCCCGGCATCGGGTAGCAAGAGATGGAGGTTCACACAGAATGACAGCCAATAAGAAAATGCGTTCAGACATGATTAAGAAGGGCTTCGATCGTGCGCCTCACCGCAGTCTGCTGCGTGCAGCGGGCGTGAAGGAAGAGGATTTTGACAAGCCGTTCATTGCGGTATGCAACTCGTATATCGACATCATTCCCGGCCACGTCCATTTGCAGGAATTCGGCAAGATTGTCAAGGAAGCGATCCGGGAAGCGGGCGGCGTGCCGTTCGAATTCAATACAATCGGGGTTGACGACGGGATTGCGATGGGCCATATCGGCATGCGGTACTCGCTGCCAAGCCGCGAGATTATCGCCGATTCGGTGGAGACGGTCGTCTCGGCCCACTGGTTCGACGGAATGGTCTGCATTCCGAACTGCGACAAGATTACGCCGGGCATGATTATGGGCGCGCTGCGCGTCAACATTCCGACCATCTTCGTCAGCGGCGGTCCGATGAAGGCGGGCAAAGATTCCACCGGACGTTCGATCTCCTTGTCCAGCGTGTTCGAAGGCGTCGGCGCCTACCAAGCAGGCAAGATCGACGACAAGGGATTGCTGGAGCTGGAGCAATACGGCTGCCCGTCCTGCGGCTCCTGTTCGGGTATGTTCACCGCGAACTCGATGAACTGCCTGGCGGAAGCGCTCGGCATCGCCTTGCCTGGCAACGGCACCATTCTCGCCGTCTCTCCGGAACGCCGGGAATTCGTCCGCAAGTCGGCCCGCCAGCTGATGAGCATTATCGAGCAGGACATCAAGCCGCGCGATATCGTTACGATGGAAGCTATCGATAACGCCTTCGCGCTCGACATGGCGATGGGCGGATCGACCAACACGGTTCTGCATACGCTCGCCATCGCGCGCGAAGCCGGATTCGAATACCCGATCGAGCGGATTAACGAAGTGGCGGCCCGCGTGCCTCATCTGGCCAAGGTAGCGCCGGCTTCCGATTATCATATTGAAGATGTGCACAATGCAGGCGGCGTCAGCGCCATTTTGAATGAACTGTTCAAGAAGGAAGGCGCCCTTCACGGGGAGTGCATCACCGTGACCGGCCAGACGCTGCGCGAAAATGTCGCCGGCTGCGAGATCTTGGATAAGGACGTCATCCATGCTCTTGACAATCCTCATAGCGAGCAAGGCGGCCTGGCCGTATTGTTCGGCAACCTGGCGCCGGAAGGCGCGATCGTCAAGGTCGGCGCCGTCGATCCGTCGGTCGGCGGACGCCATGTCGGCCCGGCGATCTGCTTCGATTCTCAGGATGAGGCGCTGGCCGGAATCGCGAACGGCAAGGTGAAGGAAGGCCATGTCGTCGTCATCCGCTACGAAGGGCCGAAGGGCGGTCCCGGCATGCCGGAGATGCTGGCCCCGACATCCCAGATCGTCGGCATGGGCCTCGGCGCCAAGGTCGGCCTCATTACCGACGGCCGCTTCTCCGGCGCGTCCCGCGGCATCAGCATCGGCCATATCTCGCCGGAAGCGGCCGAGGGCGGACCGATTGCGTTCGTGGAAGACGGCGACATCATTGAGCTCGATCTGACGAACCGCAAAATCGAGCTGCAGGTGCCGGACGAGGTGCTCGAGCAGCGGCGCGCGGCCTGGAAGCCGTTCGAGCCGAAGGTCAAGACCGGCTATTTGGCCCGCTACTCCAAGCTCGTCACGAATGCCAGCCAAGGCGGCATTCTTAAAATTTAATTCCTGGAATTCAAAGGGCTGTCCGTTAAGCGGTTTTTTAGCTGCAGCGGACAGCCCCCTGCTTCTACCAGCTCAGCTTTGGGGAAAACTGTAAAAATGCAGTTTTTCTTGATGACGTGTGCTTCGTGGCAGCAGTTCCTGCAAAACTGCATCAATTTCAGACTATTTACTAGATAAAGAGCAAGAGCCGATGAAAATAATGTACTTTTGCAGGAATTTCATCAAATCGCGGCTAAAGTCTCGAAAATTGCTGCACTTACCAGGCTGTTGAGAAAGAAGTTTTGAGTAGGAAAATGGATATTTCCACCATCCTGAAAACTGCACCATTTCCCTAGACACGCCCATCCGGCAGGCGAAATCCGCAAACACCACGATTTTTCCAGGCACGCCGATTCGGTAAGCGAAATCCTGCAGAAATACAGCAATTCGATAGGGACGACTATTCCAGAAAGGGAATCCTGCAAAATTACAGGAATTTCCCCCGTTTCGCTTCGGTTTGAAGCAAAAGGGCCTAAAATGATGTAGATTTGCAGCAATTCCTCGGGATGGGGACTCATTAAGCCGAAATTCCTGTAAAATAGCAGCAATTTCCTCCGCACGTCCAAGCCCCAGGAGGCAACGATGCTTCCAGCAGGCCGATAATGCTTCCAGCAGGCCGATAGTGCTTCCAGCAGGCTGATAATGCTTCCAGTAGGCTGGCAATGCTTCCTGAAGGCTGATAATGCTTCCTGAAGGCGATGATGCCCCCAGCATCCGACGCGGTCGCTTGGATCCCGTAAAATCAGGCCATTGAGTAGTCTATGGGACTTTTCACCTGTGATGTGGATCTCTTCTCCCGGTAGAAAAAAATCGATTTAAAACGCTCTAAGAGCCAAAGTTTGGATGAGGAAAATGGACCTTCACCACCCCTTCACAAAAAACAGGGGTTTTCCAACAGCCTGATTTACGCAGGATTTCGCTGTACCATCCCCCACCCCCGATTGCCCCGCCGCCAGATTTCCCCACCTCTCCTCGTCTTCCTCTCCATTTCTCGCTTTCCTCGCCTCTTCCGCCTTTACTTGCATTTCCTTGCATTTCCTTCCATTTCCCGCCTTTTCTTGCCTTCTTCGCCTTTCCCCCGCCCTTTCCCGCTTTCCTCTCCATTTTTCGCTTCCCTCGCCTCTTTCGCCTTTTCTTGCATTTCCTGCCCTTTCCCGCTTTTCTCGCTTCCCCCTCTTTCCCTCGCCTCTTCCCGCTTTTCCCGCCTTTTCTCGCCTTTCCCCCGCCCTTTCCCGCTTCCTCGCTTCCCCCCTCTTTCCCTCGCCTCTTCCCGCTTTTCCCGCCTTTTCTCGCCTTTCCCCCGCCCTTTCCCGCTTTTCTTGCTTCCCCCTCTTTCCCTCGCCTCTTCCGCCTTTTCTCGCATTTCCCTCCTTTCCCCGCCTTTCCCCGCCTTTCCCTCGCCTTCTCCCGCCTTTCTCGCCTCCCCCTCTTTCCCTCGCCTCTTCCGCCTTTTCTCGCATTTCCCTCCTTTCCCCGCCTTCACATTCTCGGTTTCCCGTCACCCCAATCATTTTGCAATACGTCTAAGACTTTTGCGCTTTCCGCCCTATTCTTCACTTATTTTTCTCCGTGGTCCGCCAATTGTATTGCCGCACATCGCCATGCCGAACATGTCTATGCGTTGAACGTCTTTCCAAACCCGGATGGAGATACGGGGATGAACATGAAGTCGCCGATTCGATTCATCCATTGACGGCTTTTCAGGCATGCGCTATAGTAATAAATGTTTACCTAATACAACTTATTTGTACAAGACTATTTTTGTTGTGAACGGGAAAGGTGGAATCTATGTACTCCAAGATTGAAGCAAGCAGCCCGAGCCATTCCCCGGTCCTGCGCCGCCGTCCGGCCCGCGAACATGCGCGCCTCGCGCTGCTTGGCGCCGCAGGCTTAGCGGCATTGCTATTATCCGTCATCGCCGGCTGCTCCATCGGCCCCGTCTCCATCCGGTTCGCGGATACGCTGCAGGCGATCCTGCACGCCTTCGGATGGCTGGACCCGGCCGGCATACCGGAGCGCGAACTGATGATTGTTACGGCGATCCGCCTCCCCCGCGTCTTGGTTGCCGTCTTGGTCGGCGCGGCTCTCTCCGTGGCGGGCACCGCCATGCAGGGCGTGTTCCGCAATCCGCTGGTGGAGCCGGGCTATCTCGGCGTCTCCTCGGGAGCCGCGGCCGGGGCGGTCATCGTGATTGCTTCCGGCTTCGCGCAGCAAGCTTCCTATGCGCTGCCGCTGGCGGCCTTCGCCGGCGCCCTGGCTGCCGTCATCCTCATCCTGGCCATCTGGCGGGCCAGCGGCAAGCCGAATGTGACGACGCTGCTGCTGCTTGGCATCGGCATCAATGCGCTCCTGTCCGCAGTTATCAATGTCGTGATTGCGAGCGCCCCCCATGAACAGCAGCTGCGCAGCATCGTCTTCTGGCTGCAGGGCGGGCTGGAGGCGCGAACTTGGGACCATGTGCAGCTGATCGCGCTCCCGATTGCGATAGCGGTCCTTCTTATCGCGCTGTTCAGCCGCACGCTGAATCTGCTGCTGTTGGGAGACGAGCATGCGCAGGCATCCGGCGTTCCCGTGCAAGGCGCGCGCTACGCTATCCTTCTGCTCGCCTCCTTCTTGACGGGAACCGCCGTCTCCGTCAGCGGAATCATCGGCTTCGTCGGATTGGTCATCCCGCATCTGATCCGGCTGCTCGCCGGAGCGGATCACAGATACCTGCTCCCGCTCAGCGCGCTGTTCGGAGCTTCCTTCCTCGTGCTGGCGGATCTCGCGTCGCGCATGATCCTGCAGCCGGTAACGCTTCAGGTCGGCGTCGTCTGCGCCTGCATCGGCGCCCCTCTGTTCATCATGATGCTGCTGCGGCGAAGAAAGGAGAATCTCTCATGAAGGAAAACCGGCGGACAGAGCCCGGAACAGACAGGCTGCTGCAAGCGGAGCGGCTAGCCTGCTCCATCGGGGACCGACCCATTATCCATGATCTCTCGTTCGAGCTTCGGCGCGGGTCCTTCGTCGGCATTATCGGCCCCAACGGCAGCGGGAAGTCGACGCTTATCCGCATGCTGTGCGGACTGCTCCGTCCGGCGCGGGGGCGGCTGCTGCTCGACGGCCGGCCGCATGCCGCCTACTCCGCCTCGGCGCGGGCCCGGCTCATCGGCTATGTTCCGCAGGATTGCTCGCTGGACGCCGACTTCACGGTCGGGCAGATTGTCGCGATGGGCCGCCATCCCCATCGCTCTCTCTTCCGGAGCCTCTCCCACGCGGATATCGGCTGCGCCGAGCGGGCCATGCGCCAATGCGGGATTGAGCCGCTCAGGGACCGTTATATCCACGCCTGTTCCGGCGGACAGCGGCAGCTCGCCTTCATCGCCAAAGCGCTGGCGCAGGAGCCCCAGCTGCTGCTGCTGGATGAGCCGATCTCCGCGCTCGATATCCGCCATCAGCTTCGCACGCTGTCGTTGCTGCGCGGATTGGCCCGCGAAGGCTTGGCGGTAGCCGCCTCCCTCCACGATCTGTCGCTGGCTTCCCGCTATTGCGACCGGCTCTTGCTGCTTCACGAGGGCCGCATCCGGGCGAACGGCCCGCCGGAGGAAGTGCTGACCGCGGAGCATCTCTATCACGTATACGGCATTCGCGCCGCCATCCGCCGCGAACCGGGAACGAGTGGTTTGTCGATTCTGGCCTTTGACGAGGCAGACCCCGAGTTCGAACCATCGACGTACAACATCATTAGCTAATCAGGAGGAATTTATTTCAATGAGACAACATGATAAATCGAAGCGGAACATGATAATCGGACTGGCGGCGGTCATCGTCGTTATCGGCTTGGCGGCGATCCTGGCCAACCGAATGTCCGTCGCTTCGACCACGGTGCCGGAATCCGCTCCCGCTTCTGCGGCAGGAGCCAATGAGAAGCTGAAGGTCGCTCCCGTATCGCTGGATACGGCGGACGCCGTCCTGGAATTCATCGAGCCCGCACAGGTGGTCGCGATTCCGAAGAGCATTTCCAACCCGTATCTCGCGGTCAACGCCGGCATCGGGAAGCAGGTCGACAATCCGATTAGCGGGGCGACCGGACTGGATCCCGAGACAATCCTGTCTTTCCAGCCGGATCTCGTGCTGCTGACGAAGGTTCATCATACCGAAAGCGATGCCGAGCAATTGCTCCGCCAAGCCGGAGTCAACGTCATTACGTTTGATCAGTGGGGTACCTTTGAAGCCGTGAAGGGGAACTACCGGAAAATCGGCGAGGCCGTGGGAGAAGCCGAGAAGGGAATGCTTATCGCGGAGGAAATCGAGGCCAAATTGCAGCAGGCCGCGGCGCGCACAGCGAAGCTGACCGTCAAGCCGTCCGTGCTGGCGCTCTCCCCCGTCGGTCCGAATACCGGCCCTTATGTCATCGGGCCGGGCAATATCGCCTACGATATGATCCGCCTTGCCGGAGCCGAGCCTGCGGCGGATGGGCTCGGCATCTCCAAATCGATCAAAGCGTCAATTGAAGATCTGATCAAGCTGGATCCGGATTACATCGTTCTGGGCGATTGGGACGGCAGCGGAGAAGAATGGCTGTCCGGCTTGAAATCCGATCCGCAATGGAACACGCTGACTGCCGTGCGGCAAGGCCGCATCACGACGATGAAGGCCAAAGATCTGCTCGCGCCGAACCGGTATACCGTCGACGGCCTGCTGCATATGTCGGCATGGCTTCACCCGGACTTGTGGAAGGACGGTGCTGCCGAACATGATTGAGATGGATCGCGGCCGGCAGGCAGAATCGCCTCAACCGGCAGGGGCGGGGGCGACGGCTGCAGCGACGGCAGCACCGGATGCGGGCAAGCCGGCGCAGGCCGTCCTGTTGGCCGCCTATGGCGCCTGCCGCTCGATCGATGATGTGCCGCAGCTGTACGAGCATATTATGCGCGGCCGCTGCTCTCCCGGAGCCTTGGCCCAAGGCGTCAGCCGTTACAGGCAGACAGGGGCGTGCGATCCGCTCTATGCCGTGACCGCGAGACAGGCGGAAGCGATCTCGATGCGTCTCGGGCAGCTATGCGGCGCGCCGATCCCCGTCTATATCGGCTACAAGCACTCGCCTTCTTTCATCTCCGAAGCGGTGCGGCAAGCGGCAGCCGACGGCATCTCCCGGCTGGCTCTCCTGCATCTTTCGCCCTTTGGCGCCGGAACCGGAATGTATATGCACGAAGCCGCGCGGGCGGCAGATAGAGCGGAGCCGCCTGTCCGGTTAACCGCCGTGGCGAATTGGCAGGAGCATCCCGCCTTCATTCGGCTGCTAGCCCGCCGCCTGAGCGATGCTTCCCGCTGGCTCCCTGCCGCCAGCTTGCCTTCGGCACGGGTTATCTTCACCGTGCACAGCAAGCCCGGCTTGCCTTCGGCTCATACGGCGTTTATCGCCCAATATGGCCGCCTCGCCCGTCTCATCGCGGAGGAAGCGGAGATCGGACGCTGGGACATCGCCTACCGGAGCGGCTTGCCCGCGCCCCAGCGCTGGCTCGGACCGGATGTGAAGGATGTCATCCGGCAAGCGGCCGGCCATGGCTGCCAAGCGGTCGTGCTCTGCGAGCTGACCTCGCTGACAGACAATGTCGAAGTCTATCACGATCTCGGCGAGGACGCGAAGCGGCTGGCCGAAGCATGCGGCATGCAGTTCGTGCGGACGGAGCCTGTCAATGATGCCTGGGACTTCATCGAATTCATATCCGGTATTGTCTCCCGTCATCTGCTCGCCGGACAATATTCAGCCTGACACGCCGTTCCTGCCGGGCTCTTCATTCCTTATAGGAACCCAATACGTCATTCAAGCGCGGATTCATTCCGCGCTTTTTCTTTTCACATTGCGTAGTTTCATTTGTAAGATTACAGAAAGAATGATGAAAGCGCCGAGAAAAAGTACCCTGCAACATGAACAATAGTGTTACAAAGTCAAAACATTAACGTATGGCGGTAAAAACAGCTATCGTACAACGAAGCCGGCAGCTTTTCTATTGGGCGTTACCGTCCTCGCTTCTTTGTTAGATTATTGTAAGGAACGTGAAAGTGCAGGGACAGATTCGAATTATACAATGACGTTATCCTTGGGATAGGAGACCGTTAAATAAGCAGAGAAAGGAGAGTTCATCATGAGAAATGCACGTTGCCGGCAAAAAATCATGGCTCTAGTGGCCGGGCTGCTGTTGGTTTCCATGCTGTCGCCCAACGTTGCCCCGGTTCAGGCATTGACCCAGGCAGCAAGCCCAACAAGCAAGCCACAGCGAACGATGAACGCCCAGGACGTGGAAGCCTTTGCCGACGAATTTTTCGCGAGCCAGGATGTCAAGGCGCTAGGTGTGCCGGGAGCGCTATTTGTGGTCGTAAAAGACGGAAAGGTGCTGCTGCAGAAAGGGTATGGGTATGCGGACGCAGAAAAAAAAGTTCCTGTCGATCCCGAAAAAACCTTGTTCCGCATCGCATCGGTCTCCAAAGTCTTTACGGCCGCGGCGGTGATGCAGCTTGCGGAGCAGGGAAAAATCGAGTTGGATCGTGATGTTCAGCATTATTTGGGGGAAATCCAAATGAAGAACGAGACCGGCTCCCCCGTCACGATGGAGCATTTATTGACGCATACGACCGGGTTCGATATCGTCGATCCCCCTGTCGGAGATTCGATATCGTATGATCTGGCTGAAGAAGTGAAGCTCGAAGATTATGTGAAAAAGTGGATGCCTGCCGTTACCCGAACACCGGGGGAAGTGTATAAATACGATAATATGGCGTCCATGCTCCAAGGCTACATCGTTCAACAGGTGGCGGGAGTTCCGTTCAATCAGTATATGAAGGAACATATTTTCAAGCCGCTCGGCATGAACGACAGCCATTTTCTGTTGACGCAGGAACTTGTCCCGCGGCTGGCTGTCGGTTACGGGCCTGACAACAAAGCAGCGCCGCTTTATAATTTTGTCCCGAATGATATGCCACATGGCGGCATGGTAACGACCGGAAGCGATATGGCCAAATTTATGCTGGCTTACTTGAATAAGGGGAAATTGGGCGACCGCCGCATTCTGCAGGAAGACACCGTCAACGAGATGGGCACTACCCATCTCGCGATTCATCCGAAGATGCCGAATATGGCATACGGTTTTGAATATGCGCTTCAGGACGACTACAACGGACAATACGTGATTGGCAAGGGCGGTGCGGCGCCTGGCGGCTTCACCTCATGGATGTGGCTGCTGCCGGAGCAGCACGCGGGCGCATTTATCGTGTATAACAAGTCCGAAAATTTGCGTGACATGATATTCAAGGCTTTTATGGATCGGTATTATCCAAAGCAAGAGAAAGAGAAACAAGCCTATCTTGCGCTAACTCGAGACCAATTGAGACGGTTCGAAGGAGTCTATCGCGATGTGCGGATAAGCTACCTGATTACCCGCATTCATGCGGCCCCGGGTGGGCAGCTTGTCCTTGAAAATATAATGGGCAAGCAGACGGCCAACCCCCTCGATCCTCTCTTATTCGAAGATGAGCATGGCAGCAAGATTGCCTTCAAAGCAAATCCGGACGGCTCGATTGCGTATATGTACTCCAATGCCGACCCGACCGCCTGGGCAGAAAAGCTCGGCACGCCTGAGCGCTTTACCGATATCGGTGATGCGCACCCTTATGCCGAATATATATATGGCTTGCATCAGCTCGGCATCGTCAAGAGCAAAGCGGATGGAGCCTTCGGCCCGGAAGAGCCGTTGACCAGAGCGGAATTTGTGGAGCAGGTGATGAGATGGATTGGGATTCCTGCTTCCAAAAATGCCGTGCTGTTCAAAGATATCGACGCGCTCCCGGAGGCGGGATGGATTCAAAGCGCTGTGGAATACGGCTTTATTGCAGCGCCTGGGGATCAATTATTCAGGCCGACAGAGAAGATAACCCGGCAAGAAGCAGCGGCCATCCTCTTCAGGGTAATGCTGTCCATGGGGGCCAAGCCGGTCGAAGGCGCAACAACCGGGAAGACAGATGCCTGGGCGGAAGAGGCGGTCAAATTTATTGCGGGCATGAAACTTTACGGCCCTGAGGTATCCGTGTCAGCCGACGGAGCGGCAGATTATAAATCCAAGCAAGCGATGACGCGTCAAGAGGCTGCCGCGCTGTTATATTTGGCGTCGAAATGGAGCCTCGTTCCATAACCGAATAACGCAATAAAAGCGCGGAGTTGCATCCGCGCTTTTGCTTTCCAAGTTGGGGTCTATGCCATGATGACTGGAACTTGACTACTCTACCAGATGACATGCCACATGGTGTCCGGTGGCAACTTCCCGGAATTCCGGTACGGCTTGCTTGCAAATATCTTTGGCAAACGGGCAGCGCGTATGGAACTTGCATCCGGCTGGCGGGTTGGCCGGGCTCGGAATGTCGCCCTGAAGCACGATCCGCTCCGACTTGCGCGTCGGATCCGGAATCGGGATGGCCGACAGCAGCGCTTGCGTATATGGATGCAGCGGGCGTTTGAACAGCTCGTCCCGCGGAGCCAATTCAACAAGCGAACCCAAGTACATAACGCCAATGCGGTTGCACAAATGTTCGACAACGGACAAATCATGCGAAATAAACAAGTAAGTCAAGTCTTTTTGTTCCTGCAAATCGCTCAGCAGGTTAATGATCTGCGCCTGAATCGATACGTCAAGGGCAGATACCGGTTCGTCCGCCACGATGAAATCCGGATTCATGATGAGCGCGCGCGCAATTCCGATGCGCTGGCGCTGACCGCCGGAAAATTCATGCGGATAGCGATCGATATGGTAAGGAGCTAAGCCGCAAATCGTCAAAATCTCTTTGACGCGGTCGCGAATGTCGTTCTTGCTGGCGAGCCCGTGATCGAGCAGCGGTTCGCCAATCGCATCCCCGATCTTGATGCGGGGATTCAAGGAACTGTATGGATCCTGGAATACAAGCTGCATTTGCGGTCTCATGCCGCGCAGTTGCTTTTTATTTAATTCATGAATATCAGTGCCTTTAAAAATGACTTTCCCTTCCGTCTTGTCGAGCAGGCGAAGAATCGTCCGTCCCGTAGTCGACTTGCCGCAGCCGGACTCGCCTACCAAGCCGAGCGCTTCCCCTTTTTGCAGGGTGAAGCTGACTCCGTCAACCGCACGCACATGTCCGACTGTCCGCGAGAAGAGACCGCCCTGGATGGGGAAATATTTTTTTAGATTTTCTACTTCGAGTAACGCTTGTTGGCTCATTGCGCTTTCCCCTCCTTCTCATACAGCCAGCATGACGCCTTATGTCCTTTGTCATAGGTCTTCAGCGTCGGCTGTTTCTCCGTGCACACCGCCATGCAATGCTCGCAACGGTCATTGAAATAGCAATTGTCGCCCAGCTCAACCGGGTTCGGCACTTGCCCGGGAATCGTGTAGAGCCGTTCCCGGCGCTCATTGATAATCGGCTTCGCCTTCAACAGCCCTTGGGTATACGGATGTTTCGGATTCTGGAACAATTCGATGACCGGCGCCTCTTCAATGACTTTGCCGGCATACATAACGACAACATGATCGGCCATCTCGGCCACGACGCCGAGATCGTGGGTAATCAGCATAATCGCCGTCTTGAACTCGCTCTTGATGTTGCGCATCAGGTCGAGAATCTGCGCCTGGATCGTCACGTCCAGCGCCGTCGTCGGTTCGTCGGCGATGAGCAGCTTCGGATCGCAGGTCAAGGCCATCGCGATCATAATCCGCTGCCGCATGCCGCCGCTCAGCTCATGCGGATACGCGTCGAAAATTTGCTCCGCGCGCGGAATGCCCACAAGCTCGATCAGATCGATCGCCCGCTTGCGCGCTTCCTTCTTCGTTCCGCCGCGGTGCAGCAAAATCGGCTCGACGAGCTGTTCGCCGATTTTCAATACCGGATTGAGCGACGTCATCGGTTCCTGGAAAATCATCGAGATTTCATTGCCCCGAATTTGACGCATTTCACGCTCTTTAAGCTTCAACAGGTCTTGCCCTTTATAAATAATCTCTCCGCCTTCGATTTTCCCCGGAGGCGCGACGAGCCGCATCAATGACATGGCGGTAACGCTCTTGCCGCAGCCGGATTCGCCTACAACGCACAGCGTCTCGCCTTCTCTGATCGAGAAGCTGACATCATTGACCGCTTTCACGATGCCACCACTGGTATAGAAATTCGTCCGCAGATTGCGAAATTCGATCAAATTGTTTGCCATATCGTATCTCCTACCTCTTCATTTTCGGATCGAGCACGTCACGCAGGGCATCCCCAATGATGTTGATGGCAATAACCGTCAAGAAAATACATACTCCTGGCGGTATCCACAGCCACGGCCGCTTCTTGAAGTCTATCATATTGTTCGCGGCGGAAATCATATTGCCCCATGAAGGCGTCGGCGGAACGACCCCGAGACCCAAATAACTCAATACCGACTCGTACAAGATGGAGCTGCCTACCAGCAAGGTTGCCACGACGATAATAATCGGGACCGTATTTGGCAGCAAGTGGCGGAAAATTTTGCGCCGGTCACGCAGGCCAAGCACTTCGGCGGCTTGCATAAACTCTTGTTCGCGCAGCATCAAGATTTGCCCGCGCACGAGACGGGACAAGTTCGGCCACGCCATAAATCCGAGCAAAAACATGACGAGATAAATCCGCTGCTCCGGCGGAACCTTCATATCCGACAAGATCGCGCCGAGAATAATAAGTAATGGCAAGCTTGGAATCGACATCATAATGTCGGCAAGACGCATGATGACGGTATCAACCCATCCGCGATAGTAACCGGCGAGCGCGCCCATCAAGCTGCCCAGCGTTACCGAGATCGCCATGGCGACGAGACCGACGAGCAGAGAGACCCGGCCCGCCAGCATGACGCGCAGCAGAATGTCCCGGCCCAGATTGTCCGTACCGAGCCAATGTGCGGCGTTTGGCGGCTTGTTGCCGTTCTTGATATTCATCGTCTCGAGCGAATATGGAGACACGAGCGGTCCAAGGAAGCAGATGACAAACATAAGTACAACGACGATTGCTCCCGTTACCGCGAATTTGTTTTTCAGAAGTTCCTTGAATGCCAGCTTCCACGGGGAAGCCGGTTTGGCCTGGCGCACATTAGCTCCTTTAACGGATTCAGCTACCGTTTGAGACACAAATAACTCCCCTTTCTACTTCATCCGGACACGAGGGTCGGCGACTCTGTAAAGTAAATCTGCTAAGAAATTCCCAAGCATCGTCAGCAGAGCCAGGAACATCGTGAAGCCCATCAACAGGAAGTAGTCACGGGCATTGATTGCGTCCAAGTTAATGCGGCCGATACCAGGCCAGTTGAAGATTTTCTCCGTAATAATGGCGCCGGAGAACAACCCTGGCAATTCGATCCCGAGCAGCGTAATCGCAGGAAGCAGAGCGTTCCGCAAAGCATGCTTGAAGATGACGGTGCGTTCTTTCAGCCCCTTGGCGCGAGCTGTTCGAATGAAGTCCTGACGGATAACGTCCAGCATGCTCGTCCGGAAATAACGGGTCAAGCTGCCGACGCTCAAGGCCGTCAGCACGGCAACCGGCAGCGCCAAATGCTGCAGCAGATCCCAGAAGCGCGCGAATCCTGTCGCATTGCTGCCTGACGTATACATCCCGCCGACCGGCGCCCATGCCAAATCGACGGCAAACACCTTGATGGCGTATAACCCGACAAAGAATGACGGGAGCGACATCAGCGCGAAGACGAGCAATGTCACCATGCCGTCAAAGAAAGAGTGCTGCTTGATCGCGGCAAAAACGCCGACTACGATCGCAATGGCCCAACTGAGCACAAGCACGATAGCGGCAATCAAAAACGAGTTCCACATATAGCGGTTGAGGACCGTGGTGACTGGCTGTTTGTGCTGCAATGACAATCCGAGATCACCTTTGAGCGTATTTTCAGCCCAAGTGAAATAACGTTCAACGAGCGGCTTGTCCAAGCCATGGATCGCTTTGAGCTCGGCTGCGCGCTCCTTCGACAGCGTCGGGTTGGAATCGATAAAGTTCCCCGGCGCCAGCGCGAAGACCGCGAACAGCAGAATCGACACGCCGATAAGGGTCGGAATCAGCTGCAACAGCCGCCGCAAGGCGTATTGTTTCATAATTATTCCTCCTAGCATGAAATAAGCCCGAATGCCCAGCCTGATGGCTGAGCATTCGGTATGCAGCACTTTGAAGTCGTTATTGAATTTGGATAGTGTTCAAATCTGCCGTAAACTTGCGGTATGGCGACATATCGAAGCCTTGAATCCGTGCGTTCGTTGCCCACATATCGCGGCGTTGATACAGGTAGATGTAAGGCAAGTCTTCATTCAGCTCTTGGTAGATTTCTTTGAAGATTGGCTTGCGCTTCTCAATGTCGACTTCGCTGCCGGCCTTTTCGAACAGCTCGTCCAGCTTCGGATTGGAGTATCCGATGTCGTTCTGAGATCCGCCCGTCTTGAACACATTCTCGCTCGATTGCGGATCCGGAGTCAAGCCCCAAGCCAGGAACATCATGTCGAAGTCGCCTTTTTTACGCTTTTCGATAACGGCATTGAAGTCCATTTGCTCTGCGGTAAGCTCGATGCCGAGCTCTTTCCAGTTCGCTTGGGCGACCGGAATGATCGCGTCATTGACCGGGTTCGGAGAAGAAGCGGTGAACGTAATCTTGAACTTCTGTCCGTCCTTCTCGCGGATGCCGTCGGATCCTACCGTCCAGCCAGCTTCATCCAGAAGCTGCTTTGCTTTTTCCAGATTGAAATCGTACTTCGTTACTTCATCCGTGTAGGACCAGGAATCCTTGGATTGCGGAACATCGATAACATCGGCATATCCTTGATATACCGCGTCTACGATTTGCTGGCGATCCAGGCCGTAAGCCAACGCCTGACGCACGCGCTTGTCTTTGAACATTTCTTTGTTATGGTTGAAGTTGATAAAGCCGTAACCGTTCGTGCGGAACAGGTTGATGTCCAGGAAGCCCAGCTCCTGAAGCTGTTCTACTTGGTCTTTCGATACGGTAACCATGTCCATATCGGTTTCACCGGTTTGCAGCAACTGCACGTTCGTCTCATCCGTAGTAAATTTGAAGATCAGGTTCGGAATCTTCGCTACGCCTTTATGGAAGTTCTCGTTCGCGGACAATACCGCCTCTTGTCCCGGAACGAACTTGTCCAGCTTGTAAGCGCCATTGCCGAGCGGCGTCGTGAACAAGTCTTTCATATAAGACAGGTCGCCTTGCTTGTAGTCCTTGCCATAATATGCTTTGGACAGAATTCCGACGCTGCCGATAGCGGACAGGGCAAGCGCACGCGGTTTAAGCGTGGTAACTTCGATTGTCTTCGGGTCGATGACCTTGATGCCTTCGATGGAGGTCGCTTTGCCGTCTTTGTATTCTTGGCCGCCCTTGATAGCTGCGTCCTTGATGATATCGCTCGGACCGTCATAGGTCTTGTCATGCATTACAGTTAAGGTAAATGCCACGTCTTCCGCCGTCAATGGGGAACCGTCGCTGAACTTCAGGCCGTCCTTCAGCTTGAACGTGTAAGTAAGCTTATCGTCGGAGATGGTGTATTCCTCCGCCAAATCCGTGGAATATGTGCCGTCTTTGTTAATTTGAAGCAGGCCCGCGAACAACGATTCTGTCACATATACATCGTATGCAGATTCAGCATAGAGCGGATTGAAGATACCGCTAGGTGCCGGGATGCCAATGATAGCTGTATCTTTCCGGTCTGTCGCCGTTGCTGGAGACTTGCTCTTGTCCGTGGCCGGAATCAAGCCGTCAGAGACCAACTCGCCGTCTGTACCGTTATCTGCGCCGCCGCTGTTGGATGACTCTTGATTAGCTTGTCCTGCGGAATCGCCGCTGCCGCTATCGCTTCCGCCGCAAGCGGACAGCACAAGCGTCAAGGACAGGAGCAGGCACATGATGATGCTGAATCTTTTCTTCACAACATTCTCCCCCTGATGTTCATTTTCTGATGTTTTTTGTAACCTTTGTAACTTGTAGTAGTTATAAAGTTGTATACATAAAAAATCATCGCGATGAGTAAATAACATTCGTTAATGCTTTATAGAACAATGGTCAAATAAGTTTGCAAAAACCCCCCATTTCATAAGCAGGAAACGAATATTTTTTCATAATACTACTTTATAATTTCGGTTTTGTAAATCCCTTTCCGCTTTTTAATTTGAAAGTTTGTAGTTTTATGACGATAACTTTTTTTTATCATCCATAGTAGAAAAGTCCGGGAAAAGCGCGGTTTTCTCCACGACAAGACGGAGGATAGTCGCAGTTTTCGTCAAAATGTCCATAGATCAAAAGACAAAATATACGAAATTCCACCACCGGTGTGCACTTGCATGTTTTTTCATTTCTTTGCATAAAACTTGCATGCCCCAAGCAAAAAAAGAAATAAAAAAAGAAGCCCCAATATTGTTATGTAATTCCAACAGTCTGGGGCGTCATCGCTGTTATCTTATTTTAAAAAATTTACAGATAGTGCGTCGCTTTCTCCATTCCCTGATCCAGAATGAGCACTCTCTCCGGCTGCGGCTCCATCACCGGCTTGCGCGATTTGCCGTAGCGGGTAAGCAGCGTCTGGACGGACATGGCCATCACTTTGGGAACCATCTGCTCCGAGTGCTCTCTCAGTCTCGTCTTCCCTTGAGGATGAATGACGCTCATCAGCAGGCGCAAATAGCGGCGCGTACACCAGGAGAACAGGCCTCGCGGCAAGTCCAACACGGTGAACCCGAATTGCTCCGGCCCCCGATGGATCATGCTTACGCCATACAACGCCTTCACGTTCGCCTTCAGCTCCGGATGATCCATAATATAATCCGCAAGCTCCGGCAGCGATTTCTCGACGGCGCGGATCATCTGTATGGCAAGCTGGACAGGTGACCGCGAGCGCCGGCCAATCTCGTACAGCCGCTTGTTATCGAAATGAAGCTCCAGTATCTCATCGTCCCGCTTCAATTCGATGCCGTCATCCAATTGAAGCGTCGGCCCATGATACGGGCGGACCCGGAAGTGAAACACGGGATCTTCCCGATTGGTCGTCTGAAGGCCGTAGAGCAAGTGGAACGCCTTCTCATAGAGAAGCCAGCCGCTGATAATGGCGCGCTTCAACCAGGATGGGTTGCTGATCTTCTCCTTCTCGGTCTGCTTGATCAGCTCATCTATGCGAACACAGGACAGCTCGCGCTCCGCCGCTTCCTTCAAAAACCGCTCCAATGCCTTCAGCATGATTCCTGGAGCTTCCTCATCGGCGCCAAGCGTATGGCCGCAGTCATGGAGGAGCAGAACCTCTCCGCCCCGGCACCGCTTCATCATGCGCCGGAACAGCCGTTCCTCGCCAACCTTCTTCCGCCAATCGTTGAACATGCCGGACCAGAGAATGATTTGAAGATGACCGAGATTGCCATAATCGAATAAATTGACAATCCCCCACGGAGGACGATAATAGTGTGAGCGTTGTCCGGTAGCGGACATAATAATATCCGACGTTTTGCGAATTTGCTGTTTCACCGTTTTCGGACGCATCAGCCAGTTGGATTTATGGACGTAGTTGTGGATGCCGATCAAATGCCCCTCATCGCTCATTCGCTTCAGCAATTCGGGGTGCTTCTCCGCATGGATGCCAACGACAAAGAAGGTTGCCTTGGCGTTGTATTTCTTCAATAGATCCAGCAGCTGCGGCGTATATTCCGGATCTGGCCCGTCATCGAACGTCAGCGCCAGCTTCGAATCCGATCTGCCTTTTTGGAACACGCGGAAACCGAATAATCGGCTGATGACACCTGGTAGAAACGCATAAAACGTCAGGATGTAAAAGCACCATAATAATATGATTTCCATCCCAATTTCCCCGTTTCATTCTTATATCTATACCCTGCGAGGCGATAAGTTTATTGTAACATATCATGAAAGAATAGGCACTGGAATTCATTTTCGTGTACAATGGGATCCAAGAAAAGAATAGGGAGCAAAGGAGTTATATTCATGATCGCGTTTTACCGCAAATATTGGAGAACGGCTTTTGACATTGGACTGCTTGTACTGACGATCTACCTTATCATGTATAGCTTCAGTTACCTGTATTCCATCGCGAAGCCTATTTTCCTTGCCTTCATCGTGTTCATGCTTATTGAACCGCTAGCCGGATTTCTCCATCGACGCGGCGTCAACAAGGCGATCGCTTCCGCCCTGTCGGTAGGGCTGTTTATTCTGCTCATTCTGGGCGCCATTTTCGGACTTGGCTTCATTGCGATGAAGCAGGCGATTGAGCTCCAGGAGAGAATGCCCAAATATATTGAAGTTCTGCAGAAGGAATTTGCGAATATTACCGCGTTCCTTCATCAGAAATATGAGGCGCTTCCCGAAGACGTGACCGTGCGCCTGAATGAATACGTCGGGACGATAGCGAAAAAAGGCTCGCAAATTGCGCTCGATTTTTTAAGCTGGATTATCAATAATATTTCCTCCTTCTCGGCGTTCACCGTCAATTTCGGCATCGCGATTATACTGGCGTACTTCCTCAGCATCGAGATCGATACGTGGAGAAGAGCGGCGCGCACCCATACGCCCAAAACATTTCGCCATGCCTATACGTTCCTGAAGGAAAATGTCATCAAAGGGATTGCGGCCTATTTGAAAGCGCAGCTGAAGCTGATCTCGATTACGTTCGGCATTATTTTCATCTCGCTGCTGCTCCTCGGCGTGAGCAATGCATTTCTGATCGGCCTCTTGTCCGCTTTGTTCGATCTTCTGCCGCTGCTCGGCGTTCCGGTCATCTTTATTCCGTGGATCGTATACCTGTTCATCGCGGGGAACAGTTCGCTTGCCATCTGGCTAACCGTCGTTCTGGGCGTCACGCTGATCACCCGGCAAATACTGGATCCGAAAATTACGGGCAATACGCTGGGCGTGTCTGCGTTTACGATGCTCTCCTTTATGATATTATCTTTGTCGTTATTTGGTGTCGTGGGGGTCGTGCTGTCGCCTATTCTTCTTATTTTGGTCAAGGCTCTCTATGATCAAGGGTATTTGAACAAATGGATTCGTATGCCAAAAGAAGAATTCGATACCTCCCCTTTCCCGGAAGGACCGGGTGCGAATGACGGAACCGTGCGGGATTCGGATAATAAATAATTTTCCTCCCGGCACGCAGCCGCAGCCGCGCGGACAAGCCTGAACCGGCGGTTACCGCGTGCTATGGGCGGCAAGCCGCAACAGGCCGTACCGCGTGCTGCGGGGCGGCAAGCCGGAAATCTCATGCTCGGCGAGCAGATCCATGACTTTGCCGAACAAGGCGGTTGCCCGGTGGGAGGTCCCCGCGGGCTCATCCTCAAAGATGACGCTCACCGCATATTTGGGCTTCTCCACCGGACCATATCCGACGAACCACGTATGGAGCCGACCGCTTCCGTAGGCATCCGCTTGTGCGGTTCCGCTCTTCCCCGCCAGCCGCCAGGCCGCTTGGCGAAGCGACATCCCCGTCCCGTAGGCGACGGTATCCTCCATCCAACGGCGTAGCTGTCTCGCCGTCTGCGGCTTCATCACCTGTTCGCTGTCCGCTCCGGCATCGAAGCGGGCGAAGGGAAGCCCATTCGCATAACGGAGCTCCTGAACGAGGCGAGGCTCCCCTGCGGCACCGTCCTGAAGCAGAGTGACGACGTAATTGGCAGCCGCCAACGGGGTCAGACGCACATTGCGCTGTCCGATGCCAAGCTGCGCCCGCTCTCCCCCGTCAATCTTCCCGTTATCCTCTCCCTCCGCAAATATCCGGCTCGCCTCCTCTCCATCAAAATGCTTCAACCCGTTATGCCCGCGCCCATCCGAGGAACTCATGCCGACAGTGCCCGCCAGCCCCGACCGCTTGGCATACGTCTCCAGATCGGCGGCGCTCATTCGCTCGGCCAGCTCTGCGAAGACGACATTGCAAGATTTCGCCAACGCTTCGCGCAGCGTCAAAGTTCCATGCCCGTCCTTCACCCAGCAGGATAGGCCGTATTTGCCGTAGCCGCCGCTGCAATGGAATCGTTCCTGCGGATCCGTGACTTGAGCTTCGAGAGCGGCCGCGGCGATGAAGAGCTTATACACGGATCCTGGCGGAAGAGCCTTGACCGCACGGTTATTCCAGTTCTCCTCCTCCGGCGTCACATGGTTCGGGTCGGCGGCCGGGCGGGACACCATCGCTACGACATCGCGCGTGGCCGCATCGAGCACGACGACAGAGCCCTTCTTCATCCCCGCTTCATCCGCGGCTCGTCCAATCGCGGACTCGATCTCGCGATCCGCGGTCGTGACAAGCTGCAGCGGGTAATACGGGTTGTCCGGACGGCGGAGCCGGATATCGAGGCCGTATAGCGGACGCCGATCGGCATCGGTATAATGGACGAGAATCGTCGGTCCGAGACTGCGCAGCAACGGCTCGAACGCCCGCTCCAATCCTGACCTTCCGCTCATCCCGGATATGCCTGCTCCGGCTTGATCCCCTGCTGATTGCGCGACGAAGCCGATCCATTGCGGCGTATCCTTGCCGAGCGGATATCGCACGGTAATCGGCAGGGAGCGCACCCCGTCCCAGCCGGAAGCGTTCAGCCGCCGGGACTGCTCCGGCGTGAGCGGATAAGGCAGCTTGCCGTCGCGGGACGAAGGCCATACGAGCGGTTCGGCGGCGCCCTCCCAGCGTGCCCGCACGTCGCGTTCGGTCGTGTGGAACCAGAGCGCTAGCGTTCGCACCGCTTCAGATGATATCGAGTCGCGATGAACGGGGAACAGGACCGCAGCCTGCACGGCCGTTCTCGTATAGGGACGGCCGCTGCGATCCAGGATCGGCCCCCGGCCGTCGTCGAGCACAATGCCTCGTTCCCGCTGTATAATGGAACGCTGCAGCAGCGTATGCCCGCCCCCCTGCACGGGACGATGCGGCTCGATAAGCTGCAGCCAGCCAAGCCGCATAACGTAGACACCGAGCACGGCGGCAATCAAGAAGCTGGCCGCCGCTATGCGCCCCCGGGCAAGCGACAGCAGCCCGGCGAGCTGCGACATGCCCGTTTTCCATCTGCTTCCCATCATGCCAATCCTCCTTCCGTGGATATCCCATCGAATATGCTTCTACGTCCAGTATCGACGGAAACGCATACAAAAAAACTGCCCCCTTCAAGCAGAGGGCAGCCAAAGACCGGGATGACGTTAATTCAGTTGAAATTGGGCAAGCCGCTCCGTCAGATGCTTCGAGACGGCTTCCAGCTCTTGCGACAACGAGACAAGCTGCTCGGATACCGACTTCTGCTCCCCGCTCAAGGAAGCGACTTCCTCCGTTGTCGCCGCCGACTCCTCGGCCACGCCCCCGACATTCGTCATCGCTTCCGTCAGCATGCGCTGCGTCTCATCCAGTTCGTTAACCGCTTCCGTCGCCTGATCCAGCTTCGCCATGAACAGACCCATATGCTCCTGCACTTCCTGAAAGAGCGAATCGGCTCCATGCACGGCCGCGAGCTGCTCTTCGAACACCGGCCGGATCCCGCTCAGCATCTCAACCGTCTCCGACATCTCCCGTTCAATCGCTTCCGTTCGTTCCCTGACATGCTCAATCGCCCGCGCCGACTCATCCGCCAGACTGCGTATCTGATCCGCGACGACCAGGAACCCGCGCCCGGCGGAACCTGCCCGCGCCGCCTCGATCGCGGCGTTCAACGATAAAATATTGGTCTGCTTCGCAATCTGCGTCAGCAGGTCAAGAATATGGCGAATCGCCCCTGACCCGCTCTTCAGCGCGTCGACCTTGCCGACAAGGGCATGAATGCGCCGCTCGGTCAGCCCGGTTTTGCGCCCCAGATCTTCCATATAGGCGGAGCCCCGCTGTCCGGCTGCCTCCACCTCCGCCGCCGCGCGATACATTTCCACGTTCAAATCGATGACCTGCAGCATCTGCGCCGACGTGCGGCCGGTCCACTCATTGCCCCGCTCCGCTTCGGCGGCCAGCATCGTCGAACCGTGCGCAATCTCTTCCGTCGCCAGCGCAATCTCCTCGGCGGACTGAGAGGTCGCGTGGGATGCCTCCGTCAGCTTCCCGGCCGTCGCCAGCACGGCCTGGGCCGACTCCTCCGTCCGCCCGACCAGTTCGCCGATTCGGGCCATCATCGCATTGAAGCTGGCCGCGACCCGCCCGATATCATCCTGGGAGCGGTGCTTCATCTGCAGACCTAGCCGGCCCCTCGCTCCCTCCTCCATCAGATGGCTCAGCCGCTCAAGCGGGTAGCCTATGCTTCGAATGACATACCAGCCGATGAGCAGCGCCACGCCAAGCGAGATGGCTATGGCCGTCCACGAAATATTCCGAATCGTGATTGTATCTTGCAGCAACACACTGGACGGCGTGAAGCCGTTCAACGTCCAGCCGGTAACCGGGGAACGGTAGTAAGCGCCGAGAAGCGCGCCCCCGTTCGCATCCGAGGTCTCCCCTCGTCCGCTCGCACGGTCGGGATCGGCAGCAAGCCGGGTGCCCGGCGGCTCGCCCGCGGCTTCCGTCTGCTCCGAGAAGACCAGCTTGCCCTCGGCATCGACGATCTGGGCGAAAGCGCCCTCCTCCGTCTTCCAGCGGATCCGCTCCTGCAGTCCCGATAAATAGATTTCCACCACGACGATATATTGCGTTTTGCCCGTATATGTATTTTTAACGGCCCGGGCGAGCCCGAACGCCGCATCCGGGCTGTCGCCCGAGATTCCTGCCGTCTTCGCAGGCAGCCACAGCACCTCTCCCGGCCGCTCCTGCGCCTCCGTGAACCACTTCTCCTGGCGCAGCTCCTTGAGCCCTTCATCCGATGCGCCGGACGTGAAGGAAGGCTCCTTCTCATTCACGGGAAGCAGGTAAATGCCGTGCAGCGTCGGATTGCCGATCACATACGATTTCAAGTGATTCTCGACACGAACCCGATTTTGCAGTTTTTCATATTCATTGCTTTCACGCTGAAGCGCCGCTTCCAAAAAGGCGGCTTGTATATCTTGGTTGAGCAAAATCTGCGCAGATAACTCGGAATAGTTGGTGAAGAACAAATCCAGCTTCTCTCCCACCTGAATCAACGTCTGTTCCTGGGCCTGGGCGATCTGGCTCTGGATGATGCTTCGTGCTTGAAAAAATGAAAGCAGCCCCACAGAACCGACCAGAAGCGCAATACTGACGAAAAAAATGAAAAACAGCTTCATCCCGACCGAGCGCAGCGGATGAAAAGAATGTCTAGCAGCAGAAGCACGTTGTTCCCCGGCATGAGGCGGCTCGGAGCCGCGTAATAGTGTACGCATGGACAGCACCTCTCCTCCAACACAATATCAAGGTCATTGTACCTACAACTATGTCTTATGCACTACTTCGACAGCTCCGTACAAAATCCCTTTCTCATATTTGGAAGCGCATCCACGATTTTGTGACTAAATATGTAACAAAATGAAGTTGCTGAGAAAATTGATCAATCAATGAAACAGCTAAATCGCCCTTCCCGGATCCTGCCTTATGGTTGTCCTTCCAGCCCTCAGGATGCCTTCTCGAGCGTCTTTCGTTTATTGGTCCCAGCCGTTCAGGTCTTCCGCACGTCTTTCCTTCATTCTCCCATCCGTTCAGGTATCCCGAACGTCTTTCTTTCATTCTCCCATCCGTTCAGGTATCCCGAACGTCTTTCTTTCATTCTCCCATCCGTTCAGGTATCCCGAACGTCTTTCTTTCATTCTCCCATCCGTTCAGGTACGGCATATCTTTTGGTGAGTCTCCCAACCAGTCAGATTCCTACACTAGTCTTAATAGAAACGGCCACCGCCCAAGAAAAGTTGGGTCACAAACTAAATTGTCTTACTTAACTTCCTATCGAACGGGAATTCTGCTCATATGGACCATTCACGGCATACTTGAATACTTTCCTGCCCCATGGGGATAGCGCTCATAAGGCAGCCATGACCGCATTGAACACATTTTCTGAGCAGAAGGGATATTGCACATCAGATACATTCCATACCTATTTGTTCTTCCTGCCTGATGGGGATACTGCTCATTTGGAGCATTCACGGCATACTTGAATACTACCTGCCCCGCGGGGATAGCGCTCATAAGGCAGCCATGTCTTCATTGAACACCTTTACCGAGCAGAAGGGAGCTTGCACATCCGAACAAGTACGAATGGCGCACCTGAAAGCCCAAAGCTTTTGTTAAAGTTATAAATAGAAAAAGCCTGCCCCCTCAATGGGAGCAGGCTTAAATTCGGTTAGGCCTTTGCTGTTTTTTTCCGCATCATATCAAAATATTGAACCGGTTCGTTGACCTTCATTCGCACAAGCTGCAGCGGATGGCGTGCGGCATCCAGCTCGTTGCCCTCGGTATCCCACAGCTTGTCGATCGTCTGCTTGAAGAAGGTGCCGTTCGGGCCGAAGAACTCGACTTCCGCCCCCGGCTTGAAGTGGTTCCGCTGCTGGATCGTCGCCATGCCCGTCGCCGGATCATAGTCCATGACCAGCCCCGCGAAGTCATACGGCGCCGCCTTCTCTTCCGGTTCATAGATATGATCCTCGTGATCCGGCTCGTCATAGAAGAAGCCCGTATTGACGGGACGGTTCGCCGCCTTGCGAATCTCGTCCAGCCATTCCGGCTTCAACTCATAATTGTCCGGATCGGCCATATAGGCATCGATCACTTGCCGGTACACGTTCACGACCGTAGCCACATAGTGAATCGATTTCATCCGGCCTTCAATTTTGAAGCTGTCGACCCCGGCATCGATCAGATCGGGCAGATGTTCAATCATGCACAGATCCTTCGAGCTCATCGAGAAGGCATGATCCTCCTCATCCGCAAGAGCAAGCTGGTTCACGCCGAGCCGGAATTGCTCCAGCACTGGAGAGCCCGCAGCTTCCTCCGGAGTGACGACCCGATCCGGATCCGGCCGTCCGTCTTCGAACAGATCATATTTCCAGCGGCACGATTGGCAGCAGCCGCCCCGGTTCGAATCCCGGTTCGTGAAGTGATTGGACAGCACGCAGCGTCCCGAATAAGAGGAGCACATCGCTCCGTGGATGAACGCCTCGATTTCGACGTCCACATGCTGCTTGATCTCCACGATCTCTTCCAGGCTCGTCTCCCGGGCCAGGACGACGCGCGGCGCGCCTTCTTCCTTCCAGAATTGGACCGTCTGCCAATTGGCAATCGACTGCTGGGTGCTGACATGCACTTCCAGCCCCGGCGTCACGCGCTGTGCCGTCTCGATAATAATCGGATCCGCGGCAATGATCGCGCTGATCCCAACCTGCTCCAGTTGGCGCAGGTAGTCCCCAATCCCTTCCAGATCTTCATTATGCGCATAAATGTTCGTCGCCACGAATACTTTCGCTCCGTATTTCCGGGCGAACTCTACGCCTTCCCGCATTTCCTCGAAGCTGAAATTGTCTGCATTCGAGCGCAGACCGTATTTCTGTCCGCCGATATAGACGGCGTCCGCGCCATAATGAATCGCGAACTTCAGCTTCTCCAGGTTCCCGGCGGGAGCGAGCAATTCGGGCTTATCCAGTCGATACCGCTTGCCTTTCCATTTGGCAGGCTTCGCTTCGGTTGTCATCGCTGTTCGCTCCCTTCTTAATACACCTGATCTTTATAGAAAAATCCAAACGACAGCTCGCGCTCCGGATCCTGCACGGCCCGGATGCGATCCATCCACTCTTCCTTGAAACAGTACTGCTCCGGATCGCGAAGATAGCTGTCAATCGCTTCCCGATAGACCTTCACGACGGTCTCATTATAGGATACGGATTTCAGCAGCCCTTCAATCTTGAAGCTGTCCACCCGCGCGTCCAGCAGCGGCTTCAGATCCTCCAGCACGCAGATGTCATCCGAGCTCATAATATGCGTGCCGTTCGCATCCTCGAAGATCGGATATTTCTCATCGCGACGTTCCTGCTCAATAAGGAACAGCTTCCGGCTCCTATCGGCACGGCCGATCTCGTCGTGCTCCCCGATACTCGCGAAGTAATGATTCACCAGATGCCGCTTGGAATGATAAATATTCGTCATGCCATGCACTTGAATCTCCACATCCATGTCCGGCAGCTGCCGCTTCATTTCCAGGAGCTGTTCCATATTCAGCTCGCGCGCCGCAACGATACGGCTCGCACCGCGTTTCTGCCAGTATTTCGCCGTCTTGTAGTTGGTTGATGTCATCTCGGCATTCCAGTGCAGCCTCAACGAAGGCGCAGCTGAGCGCGCGGTCATCAGCACGGCAGGATCGCCAAAGACGATCGCATCCACCTTCAACTGCTCCAGGCAGCGCAAATAGTCGGCCAAATCTTGAAGCCGGTCGTTGTGAAATATATTGTTCACCGCCACATACAGCTTCGCCCCGAGGGCGCGGGCATGCGGCAAGCTTGCTTCAATGCGATCGGGCGTCATATTGCCCGGCAGACGCACTCCGTACTTCTCTTCCCCTACCACGACCGCATTCGCGCCGGCTTCAAGCAGACGCGCGACCTCTTCCGTGCTGCCGGCGGTGACGAGCAATTCGGGCTGATACGTCATCGTTTCTTCCCCACTTTCTATTCCCCTGCTGTCTGTTTGCTTTTCTCGATATTTTTTAGATGCTCTTCATACGTTTTGGCGAACAAATGACTGAAGCTGCCGTCTTTTTTAGTAACATAGAACAAGTAGTCGGAAGCCTCCGGATGCAGCACCGCCTCCAGCGACGCGCTGCTCGGACTCGCGATCGGACCCGGCGGCAAGCCGTCGATCTGATACGTATTATAAGGGCTCTGAATATCCAAGTCCTTATAATACAGCCGTTCCTTCGGCTTGTCCAGCGCGTACTGGACGGTGGCGTCGATCTGCAGCTTCATGTTCTGCTTCATGCGGTTGAAGATGACCCCCGCCACAAGCGGACGCTCCTCATCGACGACGACCTCCCGTTCGATGAGCGACGCGGCAGTTAACCATTGATGAAGCGTTAAATTTTGCGTTTGGAGCTCGGCTTCCCAGTTCGGCGAGATGTCAACGAGCCGCTGCTGCATCTCCTCCAGCATGCGGATGATGATCTCTTCCTCGCTGCTGCCCTCCTTCATCTCATACGTCTCCGGGAATAAATACCCTTCCAGCGGATGCTTGATGTCATCGTCGGCTGGAATATGCGCCGTTAATTCGGAATGCCCCGATAACCACGCGATGTCATCCGCCAGCTTGAGGAAGGTGTCCTTGTTCACATACCCTTCGTCAGCCAGCTTGTCGGCAATTTGCGCGATCGTATAGCCCTCGGGAATCGTAAAGCGGATCATTTTATCCGGAACGACATCGCCCTGATTCAGACGGGCAATAATCTCGTCATACGTATCACCGGGCTGGAACGCGTACGTCCCGGCCTGAAAACGGGAGCCTTCATTTTTATATCTCAAATAGCCTTTAAAAATAAGTGCATTCTTAATAACGCCCTCTGCCTCCAGGCGGGAAGCGATGCTTGACGTTCCCGTCCCCGGCTCGATCGTGACTGTAATCTCGCGCTCCTCCGCCGGCAGCGGCTGCATGCCGTTCCACACATAACCGATTACGCCGGCCCCCGCCACGATAATCAGAATGAGGAAAGCGGTCATCACCTTCGTTCCTGTCTTCATTCATCCACGCTCCTACATGGAAAAAGAGCGGATACTCCGCCCTTTTTCACGAGTTCATTATCACTGTCTGCGATGAAGCGGCTAGAATCGATCGGCGAACGCGATCTCGTCGTAGCGCTCCATCACGTCTTCCCATTCTTCGTCATCGTCTATCGTCTCAAGCTGCCAGCCGTCCTCGCCCTCCGGCACGATACGGAACAGATCCGGCTCCGCATCCTTGCCTTCGCCCGGTTGCAGCACGGCGTACGCCCGTCCGCGGTACTCGAACTCCGCGACAAGAGACCAGGTTCGGCTCTTCCCGCCCTCGTCCGTCATCTCCACCGCTTCGCCATAGACGCTCTTCAACCGTTCAATGAACCGGATGCCCTCATCGGTGCTCACGCTTCATCCTCCTCGGAGCTGACCAGCGTATTGAATGTCTCTTCTACGATATTCCATTCTTCTTCATCCTCGATGATGTACAGCTTCAGATCATCACCGTCTTCTTCATAGCGGAACGCATATACTTCATCGGTCTCGTCGTCTTCGGAATCAACAGGAACTACCATCATATATTTCCGATCAGAACCATCCACTTCAAATTTCATGATGACCTCAAATTCTTCTTCATTGCCCTCATCGTCCGGGATATAAATAATTTCCGGTTCCTCTTGCAAATAATTGTCCTGTGTCATGGTAACCCCTCACCTTCTTGATTGATAGTCAAGATACGTCTGCAAAATTATGGTTGCCGCCATCTTATCAATGACTTGTCGGCGCTTCTTCCGGCTTACGTCCGCTTCGAGTAAAGCGCGCTCCGCCGATACCGTACTCAAGCGCTCATCCCACAGGTGAACGGGCAATCCGAACGACTGCTTCAAGACTTCAGCATATGTCATACTTAATTCGCCCCGCGGTCCAATCGTTCCGTTCATGTTTTTCGGCAATCCGATAACAATTTCCTCGACGCCGTGCTCCTTGATGATGTCGCCAATCCGGCGCAGGTCGTCTTCGGGCTTCCGCCGAACGATGACTTCGAGGCCTTGCGCCGTCCAGCCGAACGCGTCGCTGACCGCGACCCCGATCTTGCGGTCCCCGTAATCCAAGCCGAGAATCTTCATTATCGTCTCCTATGTCTGCTTCCGATGAACTCGGGAGCCCGTACGCTTATTAGCGGTGATGATTGAGATAGAAGCGCACCAGCTCCTCGATCAATTCGTCCCGCTCCTTCTTCCGTACCAGGCTTCGAGCATTGTTATGCCGCGGGATATAAGCGGGATCCCCGGATAGTAGGTAACCGACGATTTGGTTGATGGGATTGTATTCCTTCTCGACAAGGGCATCGTAGACAGACAGCAATATATCTTGGCTGGATGCCTCCTGTTCCTCTGCCTTCACATTGAACTTCATCGTCTTATCCATGGAATTCATCGCCGACACCTCGCTTTACTCTTATCATAACACATACCCGAACAAACGCGAAAATATTCCGCTTCATAGCTTGTCTTATTCAAAAATTTTTTGTCGAAACGATGAAGCGACAGGTTTGTTCTTATTTTACTATTTTCCAACCCGCTGGATCAATATCCCTATTTGCCGCTATCCGCCTGCTTCGCCACCAGTTCGTCCAACAGACGAAGCGCCTCATCGATCTTGGCCGGATCTTTGCCTCCAGCCTGGGCCATGTCCGGACGGCCGCCGCCGCCTCCTCCGCAGACGGAAGCCAGCTCCTTGATCAGCTTGCCGGCATGCAACCCTTGCTTCACCAGTTCCGGTGCGACGGCGACGACCAGATTCACTTTGCCGTCGGCGGCGGATGCCAGCGCGATGACGGAGCCTGGAACCTTCGCCTTCAGCTCGTCGGCCGTCGTTCGCAGCGCGTCCATGCCGCCGGCGTCAACCTGCGCCGCCAGCACAGGAATCCCCGCCACGGAGCGGACCCGGTCGGTCAGTTGACCCGCCTCGAGGCTGCTCAGCTTCGCCTTGAGCGAGTCATTCTCGCGCATCAGCTCCTTCTCGCGGGCGAACATAGCCTCTACCCGCTTCGGCACGTCGGCGGCGTTCGCCTTCAACAGGCCGGCCGCCTGCTTCAGCAGATCCAATTGGGATTCCATATATTGATAAGCGTGGCGGCCCGTAACGGCTTCCAGACGGCGGACGCCGGAGCCGATTCCGCTCTCGCTCACCACTTTGAACAACCCGATCTCCGACGTGTTCCGGACATGGCACCCGCCGCACAGCTCGATGCTGTAATCGCCTACCTGAACCACGCGCACGATATCGCCGTACTTCTCGCCGAACAGCGCCATCGCCCCCAGCGCCTTCGCTTCGTCAATCGGCTTGGACTCGATAACGACGCCGATGCCGTTCCAAATCTGCTCGTTGACACGGCGCTCGATCTCTTGCAGCTCATCCGGTTGGATAGCGCCCAGATGCGTGAAATCGAAGCGAAGCCGCTCCGCTTCCACAAGGGAGCCGGCCTGATTGACATGCTCGCCGAGCACCTGCTTCAGCGCTTTGTGCAGCAGATGGGTCGCGGTATGGTTCTTCACGATGTCTTCCCGTTCGGCGCGGGCGACCGCCGCCTGCACGGTCATGCCCATGCGGAGCGAGCCTTCCGTGACCCGGACGACAAGCACATGCTGCCCGTGAGGCGCCTTGAACACCTCTTCCACGACGGCTGCCGTCCCCGGCGCCGTCAACGTGCCGCCATCGCTCACCTGTCCGCCGCTCTCGGCGTAGAACGGCGCGCGATCGAGCACGATCTGGCCTGTCTCTCCCGCCTTCACTTCCTCGGCGGCTTCATTGCCGGCGAACATCGCGACAATGTTGGATTGGGTTACCAACTCATTATAACCAACGAACTCGCTTTTAATCGTCAGATCCGACAGCGGTCCGCCCTGAATCTTCATGCTTGCCCCGTCCTGTCTCGCGGCACGGGCCCGTTCGCGCTGCGCCTGCATCGCTTCATCGAAGCCTTCATGGTCGACCGTCAGCCCGTGCTCGGAGGCGTAATCCTCCGTCAGATCAAGCGGGAAGCCGTAGGTGTCATACAGCTTGAACGCTTCCGGGCCGGTAATCTGCGTCCGGCCTTCCGCCCGGGCGGCTTCCGCCATTTCACCGAGAATGGCCAATCCGTCGGCCAGCGTCTCGTGGAAGCGCTCCTCTTCATTGCGAATGACCTTCTCGATGAAATCGCGCTTCTCGACAATATCCGGATAGTATCCTCCCATCACTTCGCCGACATGCGGGACGAGTTCGACGAGGAACGGCCGGTCGATTCCGAGCACTTTGCCATAGCGGACCGCCCGGCGCAGCAAGCGGCGGATGACGTAGCCGCGGCCTTCATTGGAAGGCAATACGCCGTCGGCGACAGCGAACACCACCGTACGCACATGGTCGGCAATGACCTTCAACGCGATGTCTTGCTTCTCATTGTCTTGGTAAGCCACGCCGGCAATGCGGGCGGTTGCCTGAATAATCGGCTGGAACAAGTCGGTATCGAAGTTCGAATCGACATCCTGCAGGATGGAAGCGAACCGCTCGAGTCCTGCGCCGGTATCGATATTTTTGTTCGGCAGCGGAGTATAGCTGCCGTCCTTGTTGTGATTGAATTGGGAGAATACGAGATTCCATACTTCCAGATAGCGCTCGTTCTCGCCGCTTGGGTAGCATTCCGGATCATCCTCCAGCGTGCCGTACTTCTCGCCGCGATCGTAGAAAATCTCCGTGCAAGGACCGCAAGGCCCTTCCCCGATATCCCAGAAGTTGTCGTCCCCGGTCTTGATGATATGATCGGCCGGGAGCCCGATTTTCTCATTCCACAGCTTGTAGGCCTCTTCATCCTCGTTGTAGACCGTGACATACAACCGGGAAGGGTCGAACCCGATCCAACGCTTGTCGGTCAGGAATTCCCATGCCCAGGTGATCGCTTCTTCCTTGAAATAATCGCCGATGGAGAAGTTGCCGAGCATCTCGAAGAACGTATGGTGACGGCGGGTTTTGCCGACATTCTCGATATCGTTCGTGCGGATGCATTTCTGCGAATTCGCAATCCGCGGGTTCTCCGGCTTCACGCGCCCGTCGAAATAGGGCTTGAGCGGCGCCATGCCGGCATTGATCCATAACAAGGACGGATCGTTATGCGGGACGAGCGAAGCGCTCGGCTCGATATGATGGCCTTTGCCTTCGAAAAATTCCAACCATTTTGCGCGAATCTCACTGGCTTTCATGCGTACTGACGCCTCCATTGTCACAAAGTATTCTTAAGATCGGGTTAACTACCCCTTATACAAATAAATCGCCCCTGATAAATCAGGGACGATTGAAATCCATCGCGGTACCACCCTGGTTATCCCCCGGGCAAGAGACCGTCTCCGGACGGGCGGCTCAGAATTCAGTCATGCCGCGGTGTCCGGCGGCCGTCCAGCGGGCGATCGCCTTAGCGTTGATAACGGGTCCGACCCGGTGAAGTTCATTCACGCTCCAAAACTAGCGTTCAGCTGTTCTTCTCGATGAAGATTCTTCCACCCGGCTCCATATCGATGCCGGAATCTTCTCTCTGGATCAAGGGCTTCAGCCTACTATAGGTTTTGTCTTCGCTTTATGCCTATTTGTGCCTATTTATCCGATAACATAGTATAAATAAACCGGCGCAACTTGTCAATAATGCCGCTGCTCCACGTTTGAAGCCAGTATGACGCCGCGTCCGATTCCGCTTCTGAAAGCGCTGGCTTCGCCGTCCCGGGCGAGTGTCATTGGACCTGCCAGATTCGGTTATGGGGACTAGCTTACGACGCCGAAAAGCACTGCAAAACTACAGCTTTTCCCCGCTTCCCCCACCGAAAAGAAAAAATAATGCCAGGATCAGGCTGTTGGAATACCCCTGTTTTTTGTGAAGGGGTGGAGATGGTCCATTTTCCTCATCCAAACTTTGGCTCTTAGAGCGTTTTAAATCGATTTTCTCTACCGGGAGAAGAGATCAATCACAAGTAAAAAGCCCCATAGACTACGCAATGGCCTGATTGTACGGGATCCAAGCGACCGCGTCGGATGCTGGGGGCATCATCGCATTATCCGGCCTGCTGGAAGCATTATCGGCCTGCTCGAAGCATCGTTGCCTCCTGGGGCTTGGACGTGCGGAGGAAATTGCTGCTATTTTACAGGAATTTCGGCTTAATGAGTCCACATCCCAAGGAATTGCTGCAAATCTACATCATTTTAGGCCCTTTTTCTTCAAGCCGAAGCGAAACGGGGAAAATTCCTGTCATTTTGCAGGATTCCCTTTCTGGAATCGTCGTCCATATCGAATTGCTGTATTTATGCAGGATTTCGCTTACTGAATAGGAGCGTCTGGAGAAATCGTGGAGTTTTGCGGATTTCGACTGCCGGATGGGCGTGTCTAGGGAAATGGTGCAGTTTTCAGGATGGTGGAAATATCCATTTTCCGACTCAAAACTTCTTTCTCAACAGCCTGCAGGTTGCATCAATTTCACATTTTTCTCGCTTGTTTGAGGCCAAATCCGGCGAAAGGATGCAGTTTTGCAGCAATTTTACCGGATTCATCACGCAAGTGATAAAAAAACTGCACCCGTGCAGCTGTTTTCAATTCGGGGCGCCACGATGTGCATTCGAGACAGGAAACCGCCAGCGCGAGTTCGGAACCAGAGATCCACATCTGCGCCCGAAGCCGGTTCATTTGCTCCGTCGTCGCTCCCCGCACAAAAACAGCCCCTTGCCGAATCCTTCTCTCCTCGGCAGGGGGCCGTCTGGCCAGCCCAAGGGGCGCCATATGCGAAGCGCATTACAAGAAAAGCGCCCGGTTAACCCAAATATTCAACCTGCTGAAGCATCCGCTTCAGCATCGCCGCCGCTTGCGCCCGGGTCGCCGTTCCCTTCGGATCGAAGGTGGTCGACGTCATGCCTTGGACGATGCCGCTCGTCACCGCCTTGGCGACCCCGGTCACGGCATAGCGCCCGATCTGATTGCGGTCCTTGAACCGGTTCAGGGCCGCCGGATCGGCGGTGACGGCATAGCCGGCATAATCCATGGCGCGCACCAGCATGATGGCCATCTGCTCGCGGGTAATCGACTCGTTCGGCCGGAAGGTCCGATCCTCGAAGCCGCCGATAATGCCGGCCTTCGTCGCCGCGCCGATATACGGGGCCAGCTTGCCGGACGTGCTCACGTCACGGTAGCCGGCGGCTGCGCCCGCATCGCCCTGCAGCCCGAGCGAGCGCGCGAGGAGCGTCGCGAACTGGGCGCGAGTAATGTTCGCGTTCGGCGCGAAGGCGGCGGAGCTGACGCCTTCAATAATATATTTGGAAGCCAGCTCGCGGATCGATTCCCGCGCCCAATGGCTTCGAATATCTTGGAAATCTTTGCTGCGGTCCATCAGCGCGACCGCTTGATTGCCTTTGAAGAGGAAGTCGAACACCGTCACTCCGGCTCCCTCCTTCATCACGGTCGGCACGAAGCCCGCCTTCGCCAGGGCGGCATCGTAGCGGACAGCCGAAGCGTTGCCGCTATCGACATAGCCGGTCGTGCGCACCTTGTACTCGAGCTGCGCCTCAAGCGCCCGCGGACTGGCCGAACCGGCGTAAGTGGAAGCATAGAAGTCGATCGGCTGCACGCGGATATTCGCCCCGGTCTCCTGGAGATAGCTCGTAAGCGAAGCAGCGTCCGCCCCTGCCGCCTTCTCGGCCTGCAGAAGCAGATAGGCGCTGCCGCCCCATTCGCGCTCAAGCCGGCTGAAATCAAGCTCGCGAAGCGGCACCGAGTACAGAATGTCCCCGTACCGGATCGAGAAGACGGCATCGCCCGCTTTATGGTAGACATCCTTCAGCGCGGACAGCGGAACGGCCACCATCGCCGCGCGCTCGGAAGCCGGCACCTCGAATGCGAGATGATTGCGGGTACCGTTATGCATGACATACTCGAATGAGGCCTTCAACTTGCCGGCCGGCAGCGTATACCGCTTAACGGCCTGGCCGTAACGGGAACGATCGGATGAGGTCTCCGCCGCCGAGCTGGACAACAGATACCATCCGCTGTCAAGGAACCAATCATACGAAGCCGGCTGAATGTCGCCCGGCCGCACCGAACCGTCCGTCTGATTGGCGGCCGCCGCGTTGGCGAACGAAGAGACCGCATTGCCGTTCAGATCCCGCAGCGGATTCGTACCCGGCGCATAGGAGACCGTGACGGCGCTGTACGGGTTCACGCTCTCGTCGAGCGTGAGCGTCACCTTGTCGCCCTGGACGGAGGCGCTCTTCACCCCCACGCCGGCATGGTCTGCCTGAACGGAGAACTGGGATGACGCCGGCGCCGGCGATTCCCGCAGCTTCTCCGAGAAGGTCAGCGTCACGGACGCGCCTTTGACCGAGGCGCGGCGCAGCACCGGCGCCTCGTTATCCGTCTTGTTGGCGACCTTCGCCAGCGTGAAGGCCGCGGCCGCATTGCCCGACAAATCCGTCAGGCGGGGATCGGCCGGCGCATACGATACGGTCACCTCGTCGTGGTCGGAGACGCTGGAATCAAGCGCCAGTTCCACGACGTTCCCCCGGATCTGAACGGCCTGGACGTAGCGTGCCGTCCGGTTCACGAGCACCGAGTAATGGCTGCGATGCGGCACTTGATTCGCAGCCAACCCTTCGTTATACCGAAGCCGGAGCAGGCTGCCGTTCACTTCGGCCGTGTCCAGCACCGGCGGCTTCGTATCGTTCAGATTGCGCACATACTGCTCGCTGATCGCAGGCACGGGATGGCCGGCCCGATCCTGCAGCGGGTACCGGTCAGGCGCATACCGGATCTTCACGACCTGCCCGTTCGTAATGAGGTGAAGCAGCGATAGCGTCACCTTGCGCCCGTCCTGTGCAATGCGGGCGATGGCTCTCGTCTTGCCGTCCACCCAGACCGTGAACTGATCCGCAGCCTTGGACGATACCGCATCAAGTTCTTTGTTGAATTCGAAGACGATCTGCGTCCCCTTGGCCGTCACCTGCTCCAGCTTCGGCAGCGTCGCATCCGCCGTATCGCTGACCGGCGTCCGGTCAAGCGCGGCTGCGGCGTTGCCGGCCGCGTCCCGAATATTCCGGTCCTTGCCCGGCGTATAGCTGATCCGAACGTCTTGGCCGTAGGCAATCCCGCTCTTCAGCTTCACGTCGACAGCGCTTCCCGCTACCGACACATTCCCGATGCTCCGCGAGTCCCCGTTGACCGTGACGGAGAAGCGGGATTGCGGCGGAACCGACGCGGGATCAAGCGGCTCGTTGTAGGTCAGCCGGATCGTATCGGCATTCTGCATCGAAGCCGACAGCAGCACCGGCGCCGTCACGTCCTGCTTGCCCGTGGCGAAGCGCCAGGCGTTGTCGCCCTGAAGCCCGGGATAGGCCTGTTTGCTGCCGTTGCGCAAGGCGCCTGCCGTAATTTCCACGATATATTCCGTATCCGGCTTCAGATCCAGCACCGGATCGATCGTAATCGTCTTGGTGCCGTCCCCGCTAATCCGGTTCGATGACGCGGAGATCGCCTCATGCACCTTGCCGTCCTTGGCCGTTCTGATGAGGACGCTGCCTTCCGCTTTCCATACCGGTTCATTGAACGTCAGCGCCAGATTGGCATCGATGCGCACATCCTTCTGGCCTCGGGCGGGCGACAGCCGCTCCAGCACCGGAATGCCCTGCTCCGCCTTCGTCGTGAACGACCAGACCGCCGGATCATAAATGCCAAGGTATATCCCGTGCTCGTTCGTGAATGCGCCGTAATCGACCTGAACCGAATACGTTGTGCGATAATCCAGCTTGACCGAAGGCGTAATGACCGCCTTGGTCTCTTTGTCTTCGAGCCGGACTTGATCGCTATCCACCGCTATCGTCTCCACGGTCTCGCCGCTTCGCTTTTTGATCGTAATATGTCCCTTGCCCTTGCTTACCGCCTCGCCGAATACCATGCTCAGCTGCGGTTGAATGTCGATGTCCTCCGAGCCGGAACGCGGCGTGACGGAATCAACGGAAATGATGTGCCAGCCTTGTTCTGCCCGAGCAACTTCGTCGGGCGACTGCGCCAAGGCCGTGCTGATGGACAGCTCCATCGCCATTGCCGCCGTGAGTAAGACGGCCACTGCTCTTTTCACGTGTGAACCCCTCCTTTGGTCGAACCGACCAATGTATCCTTGCGGATGTGCGGTACGGCGCTGCTCCTTCGCCGCACCCACTTTCTATAACGCAAGCGGGGCGCCATTTGTTGTTCGCCAGCGGGAGGCGTCAGCAAATCGCATCTTAGGTAGGGGGTCGAAAGTTCGGCAGTGGCCTGTCCCTTTTCCGGTCCAGCTCATCTATTGCGGCTATAGTCATCCCGACTTCGGTCACACCGTTTTGCGCCGGACGTAATAGGTGAACACATGGGACAGGACGACTTTGAGCGCCGCGAACACCGGCACGGCCAAAATCATTCCGACAATGCCTGCGAGCTGTTCTCCGACGAGCAACGCAAAAATAATGGAGAGCGGATGCATATGCAGCGTCCGGCCAACCACCTGGGGGGAAATAATATTCCCTTCGAGAATTTGGCATGCCGTATTGACGCATATGACGAAAATCATCATCTTCAACGACATGGTCGAAGCGACGATCAGAGCGGGAGCCGCTCCGAAATACGGCCCGAGATACGGAATGATGTTGAAAATGGCCACGAACAGCGCCAGCAGCAGCGCATAAGGCAGTCCGATCAGCCAGTAGCCGGCATAAGCCAGCAACCCGATAATGGCGCAGACGAGGACCTGGCCCCGGATATAGCTGCCGAGCGCATTATCGATTTCTTTGAACATCATCACCATATGCTTGCGGTGCGTTTTGGGCACATAGGCGATGACGGTTCGTTCGAACACATTGAAGTCTTTCAAAATATAGAAAATCAAAAAAGGAACGATAAGCGCCATCATGAGGACGTTGAGCATATCGCCGAGGTTGTTCATAAATTCCGTAATCACCTTGCCCACCCGCTGCTCCATTCCGTAAATCCAGTCGTTCAGACTGCTTCGGACCGACGCCGGCATGAGAGACGACTCGCTGAGCCCATCCATCAGTTCCGCAGCCTTCGCATTCAAGTGAGGCATCTGCTCGTTCAATTCCTCCAGTTGCTCCATAATCATCGGAATCATATTGATGAGCAGCACGGTCACGCAGGCGATGAATACCGCATAAATGAGCAGCACCGCAATCGGCCGGGGAACTTTGCGCTCGGACAGCATATTGACGACCGGATTGAGCACATAAGCGATAATCATCGCGATGAGGAACGGGGCAACCACCGACTTTACAATCCCGTATACATTGCCGAGAAGCGGCTTCAACAAGTACAAGTAATACAGGATGAACAACGCGAGCAGCACATATACGCCATAGACGAACAGCTTGTTTTTCCAAAAACGCTCCACTGTATTCCACACTCCGTTCGGACGAGCATCATACAGTAAAGTATGCGTAGTTAAGCGAAAATTAACTCGGCCGGCCGGCCGTTCCTCATCTTCCAAATGCGTTGGTTGTCGCTGCCGCGGAAGCGCAGGCCGGGACGGCGGCGCTCGATAAGGAACCGCCCGTCCACGAGCACATCCGTCAGCCGCAGCAGCTCCCGCTGATCCCGGGTTCCGTCCCGCAGCAGGTCCTCCACCGTATATCCGGTGTAGCACCAGACCGTCCGGCCCGCTTCCTTCACGATACGGGCCAGCTCCGCCAGTTCCCGGGCTTGGAGGAACGGCTCGCCGCCCGACAAGGTAACATCGGTGAGCGGATTGGAGAGCACATCGGCCGCCACCGCTTCGACGCTCATCAGCGTTCCGCCGTCGCTTCGCCAGGAGCTTGGATTGTGGCATCCCGGGCAGCGGTGAGGACAGCCGCTGACGAAGACAACCGTCCTTAGCCCTTCGCCGTCCACGACACTGTCATGGAGTATCGACATCACGCGCAAGCTCATCGATGCTTCACCCGCTCGCTCTCCTCGTTGCGCTTGGCTGAATTCCATTTGCTCATATCGCCGACAAGATAACCGGTAATGCGGCGAATGCGCTCAATGTCCTCGTCGGCGCCGCCGCATACGGGGCAGGCCTCCTCAATCATGTCCTGATGGCCGCAGCGGCGGCAGCGGTCGACCGGATGGTTCATCGAGCCGTAGCCGATTCCGTGCTCCGCCATCGCCCGCACAATCCGATCGAGCGCTTGCGGATTCGCTTTGGCGCTGCCGTCCAGCTCGACATAGGTGATATGGCCGGCATTGCACAAGGCGTGGAACGGCCCCTCGATGCGGATTTTGTCATACGCCTGAATCGGATAATAGACCGGTACATGAAATGAATTCGTATAGTACTCGCGATCGGTAATGCCCGGAATGCGGCCGAAATCATCCCGATCGCGCTTCGTGAATTTGCCGGACAGCCCTTCGGCCGGGGTCGCGAGAAGCGAATAGTTCATCCCGGTGGCCGCCACGGCTTCGTCCATCCGCTGGCGCATATGGCCGACAATCTCTAGACCGAGCCGGCGCGCCTCCTCCGATTGGCCGTGATGGCATCCGGTCAGGGCGACCAGCGCTTCGGCCAGCCCGATGAAGCCGACGCTGAGCGTGCCCTGCTTCAAGACATCGCGCAGCTCGTCCTCCGGCTGAAGCCGCTCGCTGCCGCGCCAGACGCCCTGCTGCATCAGGAACGCGAAATCGCGCGCCCGCTTCCGCCCTTGATATTCATAGCGCGCGGCAAGCTGTCTTACGGCAATGGCGAGCATATCGTCCAGCAGGGTAAAAAAAGCTTCCTTCGTGCGGGCGAGCAGCGCGATTCGCACCAGATTCAGCGAGGTGAAGGACAGATTGCCGCGTCCCTGCGGCGTCGACGGACCGTTCACATTGGCCATGACCCGCGTGCGGCAGCCCATGTAACAGACCTCGCTCTCCGGCGTTCCGTCGTCATGCTCCTGGTTGAAGGGGGCATCCAGGAAGGCGAAGTTCGGGAACAATCGCTCCGCCGTCGTGGCCAGCGCCAGTTCGTACAGATCGCGGTTCCGATCCTGCGCCCCGAAGTTGACGCCGGTTTTTACCTTGAAAATCTGGATCGGGAAAATGGGCGTCTCCCCCTTGCCCAGGCCCGCCCTCGTCGCCAGCAGCAGCTGTCTGATAAGCATGCGCCCTTCCCGCGAAGTGTCGGTGCCATAGTTGATCGAAATGAATGGAACTTGTCCCCCGCCTCGCGAATGCATCGAATTGGCATTATGTATGAAGGCTTCGCAGGCCTGGTACACGTCGCGCTCGGTCAAGCGCCATGCTTCCTGCTCCCGGTCAAGCTCCGGCTGCAGCGGCAGGGATTCGAGATAGGTCAGGTGGCGCCGGAACGTCTTGCCTACATAGGGAGCCAGATCGTAATCGAAGGCGGGATACGCTTGTCCGCCATGCTGCTGGTTCTGGTTCGCCTGCAAAATGATCGAGGCGAGAGCGAGCGCGCTCTTGATATCCTGCGGCTCCCGCATATGGCCGTGCCCGGTATTGAAGCCCCGCTTCAGGAGCTGCCCGAGCGGAATCTGGCAGCAGGTCGTCGTTCCATACGCATAGAAATCGAGATCGTGAGGATACAGCAGATTGTCCTCCACCGCTTCCCGCGCTTCCGGGGCCAGCAAATAATTCATCGCATACCAACGCGAGCATTCGCTGGCCATTTTGCTCATGATGCCCATCGGAGAGCGGCCGTCCACATTCGCATTTTCGCGCATCAGATCCGAATCGCGGTCCTGTACGATTTCGTGCAGCGCCTCTGTCAGCGGATGGTTGTCCGGCAGCGGCCCGCTATCCCCTCTCCGGGAGGTTCCCCAGGATGCCCACGGCATCGGTCCGGCGCCTCCCGCACTCTCTTCGGCAACGTTCGCATCGCGCAATCGCGGCATGATCGTCATCGCTACTCCACCCTTTCCTATCGTCTCTCTTGATATTTAAATACTCAAAACCACTATATGTAGTATTTGTATTTTGTAAAAGACACAATATGTATTATCTACAAATGAGGAACCTAACAATATGAGATCGGTCACAGCCAGGCGGCCCCATAACGGCAAAAAGCGCCCATGCACCGCGCGAGGCGGAGCATGAACGCTTTTGTTCGCTTTATTGTGACTTGTGTCCGTTCCGTTATGAAGAAGCATGCGCTTCCGGATAGGGCGGTGTCATAAATTCATCGCCAAAAAATAAATCGTCGAGCGAGCTCAACGTACCGTCTTCTTCCACCTGGAACACCGACATTTTATCGCCGTTAACGGTCAACTCGATAAAGCATCCCCAGCAGTAAAACTGATGGGCGCCAATTTTCCCGATATCTTTGGAATTGCAATTCGGGCATCGCATCATCGTTCTTCACCATTCCGTCCATTAGACTAATTTGCTTGTGCACTTGCGCTTCCGCTCTCTTCCACGACGATTACATCGGTGCCCCATTTCAAGCGGCTCATTCCTTCAATCCGCCGTCTTCCTTCCAGAAGGTCCGCAAGCAGGCCGTCTGAAATTTCCAGACCTGTTATCTGGTTACCCATATTGGGCTGAAAATAAACATCGGCGACCCATCCGAGCTGGGAGCCTTCCGAAGTGATGACCGGCAAACCCTTCAATGCCGTCTCTCCCGACAGGAACGCCCGTTCCAGGGAGGCGCTGTCCTTCAGTTGCACAGCCTCCCCGCTCGCAATCATGACCGCATCGTCCCCGCAGGCCGTCACATCCTCCCAGCGTACCAGCATGTCCTGCTTGCGGACGCGGCTGACAAGCTGAAGATGCGTAATCTCCCACTCGGGAGTGATGCAGATATCTTTCACTTTGGAAATTTGCTTGCCCGTACCGATATCGAACACCGGCAGGCCGATCAGCTCCAGCAACTTCATTCAGGGGGCCCTCCTTCGGTTCATGGACATGCGGCTGCGCCGCACAGGCGCGCCTCTCCGCCGACAGCGCTCCATTCGCCGGGGATCGCCCCTCCAGGCGGTCTGACAGACTTCCTAATTTCTATTACGGACGCGATTGGCGATGGTTGCAATTTGTTGCGACACAATATCGGCTTGCTCTATAGTATTGCCCAATCCGAAGCTGAATCTAACGGCGGTGCTCTTGCGAGGCTCGGACAGCTTCATCGCTTCGAGCACATGCGATACTTCCAGGGAACCGGAAGTGCAGGCGGAACCGCTGGCTGCCATGATGCCTGCCAGATCGAGATTCATCAGCAGCGTCTCTGTCGGAACGTCCAGCACGCTCACATTGAGAATGTGAGGCAGATGCCGCTCCGGATGCCCATTGTACGCAACCCGATCTCCCAATTCATCCACCAGCCTCGACCAGAGCGCAGCCCTCACTTGCTGGGTCTGGCGGACCTTGTTCTCCCGTTCATCCTCCGCGATGCGAAGCGCCGCCGCGAAGCCCGCGATTCCGGCCACATTTTCCGTCCCCGCCCGGCGCTTCCGCTCCTGATTGCCCCCGTGCAGCATCGGCTCCCAATCCGTCCCTTGGCGAATATACAGACAGCCGACGCCCTTCGGTCCGTTGATCTTGTGGGCCGAGAAGCTGGCCATGTCAACCGGCCAATCCTTCAGCTGGAACGGCAGCACTCCGAGCGCCTGAACGGCGTCGGTATGCATCGCAATCCCCTGCTCGCGCACCAGCTCGCCGATCTCCCGAATCGGCTGCAGTGTGCCCACCTCATTGTTGCCCGTCATGACGCTCACCAGGCAAGTATTCGGCTGAAGCGCTTCCCGAATGCGCTCCGGCGCGACAAGGCCTGTCTCGTCCGGCGCGACGTAGGTGACTTCCACTCCGAGCTGCTCCAAATAACGGCAAGCGTGGAGCACCGCATGATGCTCCACTTCCGTCGTCACGACATGAGGCGGACGTTCCCGTCCGTGTCTCCGCCAGGCGGCATGGACCACGCCGAACAGCGCCGCGTTGTCGCTCTCGGTCCCGCCGCTCGTAAAGACGAGATCCTGCGGCCGGCAGCCGAGACGTTCCGCGACGCCGTCCCGCGCCCGGGTCAAGGCCGCCGTCGCTTCGCGGCCGGCCGCGTGAACGCTGGAGGCGTTGCCGTACACGTCCCGCATGACCGCGATCATCGCTTCCGCCGCCTCCGGGTGGAGCGGCGTCGTCGCGGCATGATCGAAATAAATTCGTTCCATTTCGGTTCCCTCGCGATCGTCAAATATAGAACATATAGCTTTCCTGCACGTTCTCATCCTTGTACGAGATCAGATCCTTCAGCGTGGTCGAATCAAGCACCTGAGCGATGCTGTCGCGAATGCGCAGCCACAGGTCGCGCTTGGCCGGATCGTCCTCTTCCGTGAAATCGACCGGTGAAATCGGGCCTTCGAGCACGCGGATAATTTCGCCTGCCGTGACCTGCTCCGGGCTCTCCGGCAATATATATCCGCCGTAGGCTCCCCGTATGCTCTTGACCAAGCCCGCGTTGCGGAGCGGCGCAATCAATTGTTCAAGGTAATGCTCGGAGAGATTGTTCTTCTCTGCGATGCTCTTCAAGGATGTCGGGCCTTCGCCGTAGCTCCTGGCCAGCTCCATCATAATCGTTAGCCCGTAACGGCCCTTTGTTGATATTTTCATGGTTACACCTCATTTATTGGTTGTTCCTGTGCAATTCAATGTATTCCGATTAAGGCACCCCGTATATCGTAACATAACTATCTCCGTTATGGACAATAATCTGACAGGCTATTCGGATAAAGTTCTGCATCGATAGATGTATGTTCACATAATAGGGTATATATGGTAAGTTGTTGATATATGTGATAATAGCGTATTCATGCAATTCGCAGTTCGAAAGAAGGTGATTCTGTGAGTTCGGGTCGAAGACTCGTCGGCGACTTAATATACGAGTATCGGAAGAAGGCAAGGTACACGCTTCGTCAGTTGTCGGACTTGTCCGGCATTCCCAAAGGAACGATATCGAAAATCGAAAGAGGGGAAACGAAGCGCCCTGAATTGTCTACCGTTCTGGCGCTGACATCCCCCTTGTCCATTCCATATGCGGATGTCGTGAGTCATTACCTTGTTACGGAGAGGCGCAAGAGTGTTGTGCAACCTATGCTCCAGGAAGCGATTCGGACAGGTGACATGGAGGTCATCGAGAAGATTGCTGTCCGGTTTTTGGAATGCGACGGCGCGGACAGCTTTGACCTAACCACAGAATTATACAGCATGGCAGAGTCTGTAACCGATGTCACGGTCAGACTTGGATTGTTCGAATGTATCACAACCTACGCCAGGGAGCATGGCATACAGCCTTATTTGGCCAAAGCTTTATTCCAGACGTACTTGATTCAACGAAATGATTTCAGCAAGCTGGATCTCACTTTTCATACCGGAACCTATCTGCTGAATTACATCAATTTTTTCTCGGAAGAGGACAAGGCGTTGCTGCACTTCAAGCTGGGGTTTCATGCCTACGCGATGCAGCTTTATGAGAACTGTATCGAACTGTGTACCCCTATCGGCAAAAAGTATAAAAGCGATGACCTTACGAAGGCACGTGCCCTGCTCCTTATTTGCAATTCCTATTACTATTTAGGCGATTACTTTTTGGCGGAGCAGTACCTATATGAATGTAAAAAGTACCCTTTCGCAGAGATTCAAGAAAATGTTTCACTTAATGAGGCTTGTATAGCGGGACGAAAAGGAAATAGCAAACAGGCCATATCACAACTCCTCATCTGCTTGGAACAGTCCTCGCCCAATAATGCGATCCATGTCGTGAACGAGCTTCTTGAGTTATACCTCCAAGATCAAAATATTGATGCTATAGAACAATTAATTGACGATGAAGCCCGAATTCTGAATGCCCACTATCACACGCCATTTAAAAAATCTGAATTAGCCCTATATTTTAAATTGAAAGCGGGCTATTACATTTTGAGAAAAAAATATGAAGATGCGATTGACTGCTACACGTTAAGCATGCTGCACTATATAGATGTCGATTCTCGTATTAGAGCGAATGATTGTTTTAATTTAATCGTGTTTATATTACCCAAATGGGCACAGCAACAAATTGTAAAATCATATAAGCAAGGGGAAGGGCAAATTTCGATTTGACCCTTCTTTTTTAACCGTATTTTTGTCTTATTTTAGTTAAATATGTCGAAAGGTTTTATTAATGGTTAATTTTAGCGAAATCAAGAAACCTCAAGTATATTTCTTGTTGAGAAAGGGGGAAATCCAATCTAAATGCTCACTCATGCGGAAGAAAAGTTAATTTTGCAAAAGGTTCAAGAGTTGCGTCAACGTTTAACATTATCAGTTGGCAATAAGAAAAGCCTCAGTGATGAGCATGTTGTTAAGCTGAGTCAGGAGCTTGATTGTTACATATTGCAGCTTCAAAAAAAGAATTACTTCCATCGAGAGAAGACTAATGGGACGCAAATGATATCGAAAATGACAGGTTGAGTTAGTTGACTTCTGTAATTTCCTTGAAATTAAGAGGGGAAGATTGATCAACGAGATGCAAGACGCAGAAAGAACTTAGTGGGGGTGATGTATTTAAGAAATACTTCCCTTGGCGGTCAGAGAATTCCATATAATTTAAAGGGGACTATAACCAATGAAATATAATATTCTAGTAGTTCCTAATATCTTTAGATTGTACCAAGAAGACCTTCTCGTCTTCTTGTTGCAATAAATAGAGCCGATTCCTGATAAGCTTAGGCGGGCAGTACCGGGAAACGACTCCGAGCGCTCTTTCCTTTGCAGTGCAAAGAGAACAGCTTAACTAATTATAACACAACAGGGTCTTTGTACAAAGCGAAGGAAAGGGTAGCCCACATTATAAGGAGGGATGCCCTTTTGTTGTTGTTAACTCATCCAGAATTCGCGCATAACTAGAGAGGCAGAACAATTGTTGATAGTCTGTCGAAGAGTTGAATCGATTTTATGCAAGCGATGTTCACATTCCAAACTGGAGGTTAGCAAGTAATGAAAAAAATGATAATGTTTACCGTTTGTGTACTTGGAGGCGCTTCTTTACTTATGGCTTCAGGTGCATTTGCCGAAACAAGCTCCACAATGGTTGAAACCGTGGCCGTTCACGATGTACCTGTGAAAGCCAAACCTAACGCTGTATTGGAATACAAAAACGGGGAATTTGTGGTCATCCAAGAAGAAGTTCCAGGCAACCAACAAGAACATGCAACCTTCAATGATACCACTCCCCCCGACTGGCCGGAAGAGATTCTTCAAAAAATGAAGCATTCGGATATTGTGACAGATGAGGAGTTAAAGAACCTTCCGCACCATCCGGAAGTACAGATGATCTGGCCCAAAGCAGAAGAAGGAATGATCATTCATTATAATTTCGAGGGCGACATCCAATCCATTTACCTGAATGGCAGTAAAGTTCTTGCATCAAATTGGGCAAAGGGACCCGCTGAAAAGGGCACTTACGGCCCATGGGGCAACCACAAAAATCAGATCGTTGCGACGGATAAGCAAGTTGAAGGGACGGGACGCATCACGAACTTCTTCGATAAAATTGGGGACCATGATAATGAATTGAAAAAATTTGATGTTGCAACTAAAGGAATCTATGACAATCCTAAATCTGAAACAAAGATTAGCGTAAGAAATTTCAATAATGATTTGACAGTAACTTGTTATAAAAATGATATTGGAAGTCTTCCCGATGCTGTTCTCGATGTATTTCGGACAACGTTGGAAGAGTTCGGCGAGAAAGAGGATAAAAACACGAGTTTCCCAGGAAGATATCATTATAGGAAATAGCCTAAGGAGGGGCTTCCCTCCTTTTTTATCATTCGTGGATAGGAGATGTGGATAACATGAGAAGAAAACGTAATATATTTTCGCTTTGTGCAATATGTCTAATCGTTAGTATCGCACTCTCTGCATGCACTTCAAAGAGTACCCCCTATTTATCCATTACGTTAACAACCTCCAAGGAGGATCAGGTTGTCTCGCAAATATATCAATATGAAATCGGGAAACAGAAAGTGAAGTTAGCCGGGGAAGTTCCGTATACGTCACAATATCCGCTTGGAGTCTATGATGCAGGCAACGAGATCATTTATTATTCTTCACGAACAAGCGATGGCAAGTCGGATCAGTTATTTTCCATGGATTTGAAAACCGGCAAAATCGAGCAATTGACGACAGAACTGTATGCTATTAACCATGTTGTTGTTGTAGATGGTATGGTCATTATGGATGCTTCTTTTAAAGACAGCTACGATAATCATATAAAGCCTATCGTATCGTATCATCCGCAGACGAAAGAATTGAAACCCTGGTGGGATCTGAACAAAGACGACACGACCGTATGGGATTTAAAATACAATGAAGCAGCCGGGACGATTTATGCGGCAATTTATTCTTGGAAAGAAGATTTCGGAAATGTGGTAAAAGCTAATAAACTTCACATCAAACCTGAACCTCCTCTTTACACCGTAAAAGAATATGACGTCAAAGGGAATGAGATCAAAGAACTCTTTCACACAAAAGAGGAATTAGTCTTCTTTTCCTTAGCTCACGATGGGAAAACGGCTATATACGGAAGCGCTCCCTATGTGAACACCCCCAGACACTATACAATTGTTGACCTTGCCACGGGACAAGAGCAATTGTTCACTGTGTTTGAAGCGATAAGTGATGCTTTTTTTGAACCCGATGATTCAAATGTGCTGCTCGTATTAGGTATATATAAGGATAAGCGCGGTGTATATCGGTATGATCGCGTGACAGGCAACGTGGAACTGCTTCTGGCGGAGCCGGAGAAGGATGGAGCCATTAACAACTTTACGATCATGGTGGAATAAGACGATAAAAATTCCACATTTTTTTCAATTTTATAATATTGATGGGCATACATCCGGAAGAAGCCAACTTAATGATGTTGGCTTCTTCGTTTATTCAGCGGATCAATAATTGAGAGTAAAAAAATAAAATCAACAACTTACTTCCCATCTTTACTTCCAATACGTATACATGGATGTTTCTGTTCAATACGGATTTCGATGATAATGTTCATAATGGAACATTCGACCAGAATGCACAGAACCGTGGAGGAAAGGAATGTTGCTCTATGATAAATGAAAAATTAGCGACCTTGCGCCCGACGGAACTTGGAATCCGGTTCACTCCGCTAGACATACATAACCAAGAATTTGACCGCACGTTTCGCGGGTATAACGAAGATCAGGTTAACGAGTACTTGGACCTGATTATTAAGGATTACCAGACCTATAACCAAATCATCCAAGAGCTGCAAGCACAGATCGCCGAACTGCTGCATGAAGACGCCCCGAGCCGCCTGAGCCTGACATGAACGATATTGTGCTGCGCATTCGGGAGCTTGAACTTTACTCTTTCGGGAGAACAAAAGATTAGCGGGGAGGAAAGTTTCACAGCAAAGCGGCCCATACTAGAAACATGCAGGGCTGGGCTTTTGAATCGTTAATTTCCCCCATCTATTTCAACCGGTATGTTACAATAGAGTGATACTATAAATCGACGGGTTCCGGCCGGGAGCGGCCCTCATCGCCTAGACCGGCCGGCCCGCAGCAAAGACGGTGATATCATGACAACTGCGAATGCCCATACCCGTGTCGTCGTCGGCATGTCGGGGGGCGTCGATTCCTCCGTAACGGCCTTGCTGCTCAAGCAGCAAGGATACGATGTAATCGGCATATTTATGAAAAACTGGGATGATACCGACGAATTCGGACATTGCACCGCCGAGGATGATGCCGAAGACGTGCGCCGGGTCTGCGAGCAGATCGGCATCCCTTATTATACGGTCAACTTCGAGCGTCAATATTATGACAAGGTATTCTCCTACTTCCTGGAGGAGTACCGGCGCGGACGGACACCGAACCCGGATGTCATGTGCAACCGGGAGATCAAATTCGGGGAATTCCTGCAAAAAGCGCTCGATCTCGGGGCCGATTACGTTGCCACGGGCCATTATGCCCGCGTCGTGCGGGAGAACGGCCAAGCGAAGCTTCTTCGCGGCATCGACCGCAACAAAGATCAGACCTATTTCCTGAATGCCTTGAACCAGGAGCAGCTCGCGCGGGCCATGTTCCCGATCGGCCATCTGCCGAAGCCGGAAGTGCGCCGGATTGCGGAAGAAGCCGGACTCGCCACCGCGAAGAAAAAGGACAGCACCGGCGTCTGCTTTATCGGCGAGCGCAATTTCAAGGAATTTTTGAGCCAATACTTGCCGGCGCAGCCCGGGGACATGATCGATATCCGCAGCGGAGAAATCAAGGGCCGGCATGACGGCTTGATGTACTATACGCTCGGACAGCGCCAAGGCCTCGGCATCGGCGGTTCGGGCACCGGCGAGCCTTGGTTCGTAGCCGAAAAGGATCTCGACCGCAATATTTTGTATGTCGTCCAGGGCGAAGCCCATCCAAGTCTGTATTCGACCGGGCTTCGGGCGACCGGGGTGAGCTGGATCGCGGGCGATGCGCCGGACAAGCTGCATTGCACGGCCAAGTTCCGTTACCGGCAGCCGGATCAGGAAGTCACGGTCGAGCGAATCGGCGACGGGACCTATGAAGTGACGTTCGCCGTGCAGCAGAAGGCGGTGACGCCTGGACAAGCCGTCGTGTTCTATGACGGCGAGGTCTGCCTGGGCGGAGGAACGATCGACGCCGTTCATAAGCTCACGTACTAAGCGGAACCGGGCTCCGTTCGGCAGCAGATAGATGACAAATCCCCCCTCGCTCCCGGAGCGAGGGGGGATTTGTTCATTTTATACGGTCGTCGAGGCCGAAGAATCGATTTCGTCGCGGGCGGGCGCATCCAGCTTGCGGACATGCAGCCGCGCGATGCGCAGATGATCGGTCTCCTCCACGATGAATTCGAACTGAGATTCGACGGCGATGCTCTGGCCTACCCGCGGCGGCACTTCCACCTGGGCGTAGATCCAGCCCCCGATTGTATCGTAATCATCCGATACGATATCGGTGCCGAAGTATGAGTTCACTTCCTCGATCAGCAGGCGTCCGTCAATGGAATAATTCGACTCGTCCCGCTTCTCGATCTGGGGCCGTTCCTCGTCGAATTCATCCTGAATCTCGCCTACGATCTCCTCCATAATATCTTCCAATGTAACCAGACCTGCCGTTCCGCCGAACTCATCGATGAGCAGGGCGATCTGCACCTTGTTCTTCTGCATCATCTTCATCAGTGCGCTGATGGAGATCAATTCCGGGACGCTCATCATCGGTCTCATCACTTGGCGTATATCTTCAATCCCCGGGGGCGCCTTCACCAAATCCTTGATATGGACAAAGCCGATAATATTATCCTTGTCCTCGTCGCACACCGGATAGCGTGTATGCATTTCCGTAATTGCTTTTTCTTTGTTCTCCTCGAATGAATTCTGCGCATAGAGGCAGACCATATCCGTGCGCGGAATCATAATATCGCGCGCGTGCGTCTCCGTGAAGTCGAAAATGTTATCGACCAAGGCAAGCTCGGTATTGTCAATCAGACCGCTCTTGTAGCTTTCTTTCATCAAAATGCGTATTTCTTCTTCCGTATGAGCCGACTCATGCTCGGAAGCAGGCTGAATACCGAATAACTTCAGCAGCAGGTTCGCGGTTCCGTTCAACAGCCAGATGAACGGATACATTATCTTGTAAAAGTAACGGAGCGGCGCCGCCGTCAACAACGTAATCGCCTCGGCTTTGCGAATGGCGAGAGACTTCGGAGCCAGCTCGCCTAGCACGATATGAAGCACGGTAATGATGATGAACGCAATCACCGTCGATACGCTGTGCAATACGACTTCGCCCAGGCCAATAGCCTCCAGCGGCTCTTTGAGAAGCTGGGCCACCGTCTTCTCCCCGATCCAGCCGAGGCCGAGGGAAGCCAGCGTAATGCCCAACTGGCAAGCGGACAAATACGCGTCAAGATGCTCGGTCACATGCTGCGCGAACCGCGCCTTCGCATTGCCTTCCTGCACCAGCGTATCAATCCGGCTGCCGCGCACCTTCACCATGGCGAATTCGGCAGCGACAAAGAAACCGTTCAGAAATACAAGAAATAGAACCAAAAAAATGCCTAAGCCTATCGGTAACGGATCATCCAAACCTTCCCTGTCTTCCCGTCATCGGAACAGACAGGTACACCTCCCCATCATCAGAAAATAATTGCATTAAGAACATTATATAAGAAAGTACATAACCGTCAAATGGCGGCACGGCCCGAAAAACCGATGAAATGGCATCCCCTTGCCGTGCGCCCGGTTGACATTAAGTATATTCCGCCTCTACGGCGTCCTATCACCCATTTTGCTTGGAAACGGGCCTTTTTTATAATTTGGAAGCATACCTCACCGCTTCATTCAGCAATCCGATAATATAGTCATCATCGCAGATGTATAAAATATTTTGTCCTTCCCGCCGGTAACGGACAAACCGGTATGCCCGCAGCGTCTTCAACTGGTGGGATACCGCCGACTGGGAGAGCTGCAGCGTCTCCGCAAGCTGGTTCACGGCGCATTCTTCCTTCGCCAGCATGGACAATATCCGTATCCGCGTCGGATCCCCCAGTGCCTTAAAGGTTTGCGATACATGCTCGAGCACTTCAGGATCCAGATCTTTTCCCAGGAAATATTCCATTATTGTCTCTCCTTTGTCCTATGGTCCATCCCCTGCATATTCCGGCTCCGGACGGGAATGAACATATCCTCATATGTTGGCAAGCTGTGTTGCCTGTAGGATATGACAAAGCGGCTCAATTTAAACATGGCGTTTCAAGGAAATTGACGGCACGCGAATCGCGCATCCCGCTTATGCGGCCGGCATCGGGGTAGGCGTCGGCTCCGCATATCCTTCTTTGTATTTCTCGTCGATCGCGTTGCGGATGCCGGTGTCGCTCATGCCTTCCCGCTTCAGCTTGGAGGCCTCCACCGCGATATTCAGGCATACGCCGCAGCGCGTGCCGTGGTCGTCCCATACGACGGCGCCGTCTTCTTGGATCTCCGCGACGAAGCAGTTCAGGTTGTTCTTATGTCCTGCTGATTCGCCGCAGCCGCAATAGCAAGGAATCGAGGCGAGCAGTGCATGGTTGGCGGCTGCCAGCTTATATATCAATTGCATCTCCTCGCTCTTATCGTCCATAAAAGGCGGAAGCTGATCCGCCGAAGCCGTCGTCTGCCGCAGATCCCCATTCGGCATCAGCCGCTCGGCCGCTTCCGGCTTCCCCGTCACGGCCTGTCCGGCGTCGCCGGCGCTGCATCCGGCGGCTCCGAGCACCGCTACCGTTACCATAACCGCACCGAGAAGCTTTTGAATCTTATGCCGTCCCGTAAGGGAATGCCTCGCTTGGAACATGTCGATTCCTCCATTTTCTTTTCATCTCATCGATACTGCGCGTGACCATGCGGCCCGCGCTACCCTGGCAGACCGGCCATCCATCGTCCTCCCGCCGCAGCGGCGAGCCCGACGGCTGCCGTCAGGAACAGATACAGCGCGCAGCGGCCGCGCTGCTTGTCCTTCCATAGCGTCAATGCTTCGAAGCTGAAAGTCGAAAATGTCGTAAAGGCGCCGCACCATCCGACGGCGGCGAAGACGTACAGCGGAGCGGGCAGCACATGCCGCATCCCGGCCAACAGGCCGAGCAGGAAGCAGCCGCTCCAATTGACAAGCAGCGTCCCCCACGGAAAGCGGCTGCCTGCCCGCTTCGTAATATAAGCGCCCAATTCATAGCGGCTCCAGGCGCCAAGCGCCCCGCCAAGCGCTACCCACAGCATATTCATCGACGTCCCTCCTCGCGTGCGCCGGGCGGATTGGATCGCGCCGCCCAACGCATGCCGAGCCGGGCGAGCCCCAGTCCAAGGCCGATGCTCGCCGTCAAATAAAAAATCGCGACGGCATACCGCTGGGCCGCGAACAGGTCCAACGCTTCGACCGCGAAGGTCGAGAATGTCGTCGTTGCCCCCGCAAGCCCGGTCCCGAGCAGCGGCTTCCATAGCGGCGACAGGCCGGTTCGTTCCAGGAGCCAAGTGAAGAACCAGCCGAGAAAGAGACAGCCGGCCAGGTTGACGGTCAATGTCGCCCAGGGGAAGCCTGCCGACGGGTCGAACGGGAGCAGCAGGCCGACGCTATAGCGGAGACAGGCCCCTGAGCTTCCCCCGGCCGCGACGGCGGCTCCCGCCGCTCTCCGCATCGCTGCGGCCCCCGCTCTGTCTGTATGCTTCTCCATCATCGCTTCCCTCTCCCTTCCGAATGCGGTCTGTTCGCCCTTCGCACGCTTGGAGCTGGTCCGCGGCGGAAACGGCGCGCTTCCCTTAGTCCCCTTGATCCGGCTTCGCTTGGCGCCTCCGTTCCTGATTCAGCCGCATCTTCGCCTCGGTCCCTTGCTCGCTCGCCATGAAGAAGACCCGGTTCCGGACAGGGTCCGGCAAATATTGCTGCTCGACGTAATGCCCGGGATAATCATGCGGATATTTATAGCCCTTGTGCCCGAGCTTCTCGGCTCCCTTGTAGTGCGCATCGCGGAGATGGAGCGGCACAGGAGCCGACGGATAATCGTCGAAAGCCGCCATGACGCGTGCGATGGCCTCCGGAATCGAATTCGACTTCGGACTCTCGACCGCGAACAGAATCGCCTGGGCGACAATATACTTCGATTCCGGCCACCCGATGCGATGGTACGCCTCCATCGCGCTGACCGCCTGAACCATCGCCTGCGGATTGGCCAGGCCAATATCCTCGCTGCAGGCGACCGTCAGGCGGCGGATGAAGGTCATCGGATCCATGCCGAGCTTCTCCACCGCGTAGAGGAACCAGTACAGCGCCGCATCGCTGGAGCCGCGGATACTCTTGTGGAAGGCGGACAGCACGTCATATTGCACCGATTCGTCCGCCTGCACGAGCGGTCTGCGCACAGACTCCTCCGCCACCTCCATCGTGATGCGGACCGTTCCGTCCGCCTCCGGGGAGGTCGTCATCGCCGCCAGCTCCAGCGCGTTGAGCGCCCGGCGAATATCGCCGTTCGCCATCGAGGCGATATGCTCCAGCGTTCCCGGCTCCGCCTCCACCTTCATGAAGCCGAGACCCCGTTCTTCATCGGCCAGTGCCCGGCGCATCGCGATCAGCGAATGCTCCTTCGTCAGGGGCTTGAGCTGGAACAGCGTCGAGCGGCTCATCAACGCCCCGTTGACATGATGGAACGGATTCTCCGTCGTGGCGCCGACGAAGATGATCGTTCCCTTCTCGACGGCGGGGAGCAGCGCGTCCTGCTGCGAGCGGTTGAAGCGGTGCACCTCGTCCAGGAACAGAATCGTCTTCGTATTGTACAGATTGCGGTTGTTCTCCGCCTGCTCGATGACCGCGCGGACATCTTTGACCGAAGCGTCGACCGCATTGAGGCGGACGAACTCTCCCTGCGTCCGCTCCGAAATAATATTGGCCAGTGTCGTCTTCCCGCATCCCGGGGGCCCGTACAGCAGAATCGACGAAATGCGATCCCCTTCGATTGCCCGCCGCAGCAGACGGCCCGGCCCGACGATATGCTCCTGGCCGATATATTCGTCAAGCGTGCGCGGGCGCATCCGGTCGGCGAGCAGGCGCAAGCCCGGATCCCGCTCTTCCTGATAGGAGAATAAATCCATGTTCATCACCGTGCTTCTATCGTAGAAATCAGATCGCGGACGACGACGCTGACCATGATCAGCCCCGCCACCGGCGGCACGAAGGAGTTGCTCGCTGGCGGCTGCTTCGCCTTGCGGATATCCGGCGCCGTCTCCGGTACGATTTTTTCCGTTACATCCGCCCGCGGCTTCAACGGCTCCTCGGTCGAGAAGACGACCTTGACTCCTTTTTTGATGCCGTCCTTGCGCAGCTTCTGCCGGATGACGCGCGCGATCGGATCGACAGTCGTCTTCGAGATGTCCGCCACCTGAAACCGCGTCGGATCCATTTTATTGGCCGCTCCCATGCTTGAGATAATCGGGATGTTGCGGCGCAAGCATTCCTTAATGAGGTGAATTTTATAAGAGATCGTGTCCGAAGCGTCCACGACATAATCGAGATCGTAGGCGAACAGCTCCTCATACGTCTCTTCCGTATAGAACATATTCAGCGCGATGGCGTCGCACTCCGGATTGATGAGCTTGATCCGCTCCCGCATCAGTTCCGCCTTCTTCTGTCCGACCGTCGTCGTCAAGGCGTGAATCTGGCGGTTCACATTCGTGATGTCCACGACATCCTTATCGATCATGATGATGCGCCCGATGCCCGTGCGCGCCAGCGCTTCCGCCGCGATGCCGCCGACGCCGCCGATGCCGAGCACGGCGACGGTGCTGTTCTTCAGCTTGTCCAGCCCTTCCGGGCCGATGGCTAATTCTGTACGCGAAAATTGATGCAACATCAGCTATTCCTCCTGCGGGCCTATCGCCCGAGTATAATGGCAACGCCCCTGGCCGCCTGCTATATAGCATAGATCGGCAAGGGGCGTTCGTTCAAGCTGCTCGGAGCAGCGGGCGAATTATTGCTCTTCTTTCTTATCCTTCTTCTTGAAGGTCGATTTGATATGCAGCTGCTCCAATTGCGCCGGCTCCACGACGTTCGGCGCGTCCATCATCAGATCGACGGCGCTGGCCGTTTTCGGGAACGCAATCGTCTCGCGAAGATTCGTGCGGCCTGCCAGCAGCATGATGAGACGATCGAGACCGAGGGCGATCCCGCCGTGCGGCGGCGTGCCGTATTCGAACGCGTTCAACAGGAAGCCGAACTTCTCTTGCGCCTCCTCCGGGGAGAAGCCGAGCGCCGTGAACATTTTCTCCTGCACGTCGCGTTTGTAGATTCGCAGCGAGCCGCCGCCCACTTCGTAGCCGTTCAGCACGAGGTCGTACGCCTGAGCCCGGATTTGGCCCGGATCCGTATCGAACAGATGCAGGTCTTCGTCTTTTGGACGGGTGAACGGATGGTGCGCCGCCACATAGCGCTTCTCGTCCTCATCATAATCCAGCAGCGGGAAATCGACGACCCAGGCGAATTTGAACGCGCTATCGTCGATTAGATTCAGTCTGCGGCCGATATAGAGGCGAAGGTTCCCGAGAACATCGTATACGACCTTGCGCGTATCGGCGGAGAACAGCAGGAGGTCTCCGTCTTCGGCGCCTGTGCGCTCGCGCAGGGCGGCGATCTCTTCCTCGCTCATGAACTTGACGATCGGACCGCGGAACTCGCCGTCCTTCACTTGAATCCACGCCAGGCCCTTGGCCCCGTAGCGCGCCGCATACGGCCCCAGATCGTCGATATCCTTGCGGCTCCACGTGCCGCAGCCTTTGGCGTTCAGCACTTTGACGACGCCGCCCTTCTCGATGACGGAAGCGAATACTTTGACGCCGCTGTTCGCCACGAGATCGCAGACGTCGACCAGTTCCAGGCCGAAGCGCAGGTCCGGCTTATCCGAGCCGTATTTCTCCATTGCTTCCTGATACGTGATACGCTGGAACGGCGCCGGAATGTCCACGCCGATCGTCGCCTTGAACAGGCGGACCATCAGCTGCTCCATCATGGTCTGGAGCTGCTCCTCGGACAGGAAGGAGGTCTCGATGTCAACTTGCGTGAATTCCGGTTGGCGATCAGCGCGCAGATCCTCGTCGCGGAAGCAGCGGGCGATCTGATAGTAGCGCTCCAGACCGGATACCATCAACAACTGCTTGAACAGCTGCGGGGATTGCGGCAGCGCGAAAAATTCGCCCGGATGGACGCGGCTCGGCACAAGATAGTCCCGCGCCCCTTCCGGCGTGCTCTTCGTCAGAATCGGCGTCTCCACCTCGACGAAGTCTTGCTCGTCGAGGAAATCGCGAATCACTTTCGACGCTTTGGAGCGCAGCTTCAGCGTACGCTGCATTTCCGGACGGCGAAGGTCCAGGTAACGGTAGCGCAGGCGAAGCGACTCGTCGATTTCGATGCCGTCTTCAATGAAGAACGGCGGGTTTTTGGCCCCGTTCAAGATTTCAATCTCCGTCACGCGAACTTCCACATCGCCTGTCGGCAGGTTCGGATTGACCGTCTCCGCGTCGCGCAGCACGACTTGTCCGCTCACCGCCACGACGAATTCATTGCGCAAGCGATCGGCAATCTCATGCGCTTGGCTTGAAAATTCCGGGTTGAATACAATTTGTACGAGACCGGTGCGGTCGCGCAGATCGACGAACAATACGCCTCCCAGATCCCGCCGGCGCTGCACCCAGCCGTTCAAAGTGACCGTCTCTCCGATGCGGGCCTTCGTTATGTCTCCGCAGGAATGCGTCTTATACATCATGAACTCCACTCTCCTCACATTCGTTCTTCCTCTATGTTCTGCTTCGTCCGGCCCGTATCGGGCGGTTGTTGAGCCTAAGCCTGCTTCAATAGCTGGGCCAATTCGGACAGCGGCACGAACCGCTGCTCCCCGGTGGCCAGCTCCTTCAGCGCAATCTCGCCCCGGGACAGCTCGTCATCGCCCAGTATCCCGGCGTAACGCGCCTGCATGCGGTCGGCCGATTTCATCTGCGCCTTCATCTTGCGGCCCTGGTAATCCTTCTCGGCCGCCAGTCCTTCGCGCCGCAGATCGTTCAGCAGCTTCGTCACCGCGGCCTCCGCCGGCTCGCCGAGACCGATCAGATAGATATCAAGCGGGGACGCCTCGTTGCAGTCGACGCCCTGCTTTTCCAGCAAGAGCGCGATTCGCTCGAGTCCGATCCCGAAGCCGATGCCGGGCTGATCCGGCCCCCCGATATCCGCCACCAGGCCGTTGTAGCGTCCGCCGCCGCCGACCGTATCGATGGCGCCGATGCCCTGCGCCTTGTACTCGAAGGCCGTATGCGTGTAGTAATCGAGCCCGCGTACGAGGCGGTGGTTCACCTCATAGTCGACCCCCATCGCCGACAAATACTGCTTCACCTTGGCAAAATGAGCGGCGCACTCCTCATCCAGGCTGTCCAGAATGGAAGGCGCACTGCCGAATTTGTCTTGATCGACCTTGCAGTCGAGCACCCGCAGCGGATTGCGTTCCATCCGGGACTGGCAGTCCTTGCACAGCGATTCCTTCATCGGCTCCAAAAACTGCAGCAGTCGCTCACGGTAAGCCGCCCGGCTCGGCGCGTTGCCCACGGAATTGATCTCCACGCGGACGCCGGTCAGCCCGACCTCCTTCATGAATTCATACCCGAGCGCGATAATCTCCGCATCCAGGCTCGGATCCGCGGCCCCGAACGCCTCGACGCCGAATTGATGGAACTGGCGGTAGCGCCCCGCTTGCGGCCGCTCATAACGGAACATCGGGCCGATATAATAGAGCTTGGTCACATCCGGCTCGCCGTACAGCTTGTTCTCCACATAGGAGCGAACGACGCCTGCCGTATTTTCCGGACGCAGCGTCATGCTGCGATCGCCCTTGTCCTTGAACGTATACATTTCTTTTTCCACGATATCCGTCGTCTCGCCGACGCCGCGCTCGAACAGCTCGGTCTGCTCGAATATCGGGGTCCGGATTTCCTTGTAATTGAATCGACGGCACAGATCGCGGGCTTTGCGCTCGGCCGTCTGCCATATTTCGACGGTGCCCGGCAGCAGATCCTGCGTGCCTGTCGGCTTCTGGTAAGCCATGTTCTTCCTCCTCCTGCCTGCTTCCTGAAAATAAAAAACTCCCGTCCCGCAAATGTAACATTTGCTAAGGGACGAGAGTTGGTTGTCGATTCCAATCACCCGTGGTGCCACCCACATTCCGCTGTCCGCTCTCCTTCACCGGCACTCGCCTCCGGATCGCTTCCCGCGCTTCATTTACGTATAACGCACGCCAGGCGCCGAACGGCTACCCGTCCATTCCGTTCCGAATGGAGTTCGCCGCCGGTTCTCGGGGATGTCCTTCGTCCGTCCATCATCAAGGTTCTTCCAGCCAAGGAACCTCTCTCTGCGCATGTGGGGCGGGTTACTTGTTCCCGTCATTGAATCGGTTGGTATGTCAAATATAAAGAACATTGTAAGGATGTAACACGCTAAAGTCAAGAAAAAAACCTACATCAGATGTAGGTCCAGCAAAAGAATATATTAAAAAGGGGGTCATGCATTCAGTATAGGTCGCAAATATTAAAGGAACATGAAGCAAAGATTACAAACAGATTACAAAAAAGCAAGCGTTTCCTTTAGGCTTCTTTGAACAATTCCTTCATCATTTCTATTTTTTTGCGCGTCACTTCGACATAATTGTCATTGTATACTTTCGGTTCCTTCGGATTGGCGAAGCGCGTAATCGCCCCGGTATGCGGATGCACCCATTTGGAGGATGCGCCGCAGCCCAGGCCCAGAATCGATTGAATTTCCTCGATAATGAGGATATTGTACAGACTCTCGGTGCCCGGCAGCGCATAGCCGACATTTTCCAGGTTGCCGAGAATATTTTTTTGGCGGTACAAATAGTACGGAACATAGCCGTGCGCGCCCGTCCATTCTGCCGCCATCGTCATCATCCGCTCCACTTCTTCCCGGCCGGCCACTTTGAACTTCTCCTCGCCGCGGTGGCGGGTCATCTCGGAGGCGCGTTTGAACGACAGCGTATGGACCGTCACCGATTCCGGCATGAGCCGTTCCGTCTCCCGCAGCGTATGAGCGAACTCCGCCGTCCCTTCCCCCGGCAGTCCGATAATGAGATCCATATTGATATTATTCATGCCGAGATCGCGCGCCAGCTTATATTTCTCCACGGTCTCTTCCACGCTGTGATGACGCCCGATAATATCAAGCGTCTCCTGAATGTAAGACTGCGGGTTGATGCTGATGCGGTCGATATTCCACTTGCGCAGCACTTCCAGCTTCTCCGGCGTGATCGTATCCGGGCGTCCCGCCTCGACGGTAATCTCACGCACCTGCTCCACATTCGGGAAGGAGGTCATCATTTCCTCATACAGCATGTCCATCTCTTCCGCCGTGATGCTGGTCGGGGTCCCGCCGCCATAGTAGATCGTCGTGATCGGAATATTCCGCTCCTTCAGGAAGCGTCCGATCTCGCGCATTTCATAGTGAAGGCCGCCAAGGAACGAATCGACCGAGCCTTGACGCCCGTTGATGTCGTACGCCGGGAAGGTGCAATAGGCGCACTTGGTCGGACAGAACGGGATTCCGATATAAATGCTTAATTGGTGCTGAAGCCGATCCAGATCGGGCAGCGCCGTCAACTGGCGTTCCACGATCTGTTCCATCAGCGCGATCTTGCTGTCCGTAATCAAATATTCTTCGCGAAGCATCTTCTTCGCTTCGTCCCGCGACAGCCCGCGCCGCCGGGCATCATGCATCAGCTTCGTCGGGCGGACGCCGGTCAGAATGCCCCATGGCTGCTCGATGCCGGTCCATGCGGTCATCACCTGAAGCAGCGCATGGGAGAAGGCATTCTTTACCTGTTTGCGGTACTGCTCATAGGTCGCGTCCGCAGGAACCGGGCGTTCATTGACGGCTTCCAGCGGAGATCCGTCCTTCCGCTCCAGCGAAGCGCGGACGCGAACCCGCCCCGGTGCCGCAAGCGGGAACGATTCGGGCGCAAGCCCGCCCTCCGGCTCGGTCTGCGCGAGACGGATAACCGCCTCGGCTTCCTCCGCCCGCTCGGCTTCCGGCTGCAGGCTGACCTGATACGTGACCTCCGGCCGCTCGATGAACAATTGAACAATATGAATAAGCGAACGTTCAAACGCCGCTTCATTGGCGATTAATCTAATGCGCATTTTCCTGCAAGCTCCCCCTCATAAGGCCCAAGTTGGCTCTTCGTCCCAAAAAGGCGCCCAACCATGCGGGCGCCAGTCCTTATCCTATCATATTGACTTACCGAAATAAAGGGAAGATATTAGCCCTCTTCTCCCGGATCGAAATATCCGTTGTTCTCGCGAATGAGCCGCGCCGCAGCATCATAGTCCGCTTCCTCCACCTTCGCGGTGACGACATAGCGCAGCCCGTCCGGCGGCTCCATGCGTTCGGAGGAAGCGGTATCGGTTCCTCCTTCATTATCGGTCAAGTCCGTGGCGGGAGTCGTCGCGATCGCCTCCTGCCCGTCATCGCGGGTCGTCACGAGGCCGCCCGGACCTACGGCGGAGATGCCGCCGTTATAAGCGGACCCATTCGCATTGCCGGTTATGAACGGCGCGAACAGCATCTGCTTGCTGCCAAGCGGGCCTCCCAATTCCCCGACCTCGATATTTGCGGCGCCGGCCGCGGTAAGCCGTGTGCGCAGCGTCTCGGCATCGTCCTCCGTCCGCGTGTATGCCTGAATTCGTCTCATCTTCCGTCACCTCGCCGTCTTCTGGTATCGTCACTTTTGTCACCCTAGCCGCCCTTCTGGCATGGTTACTTTTGTCACCCTCTCCTCATCCGTCGGGATCATGCGCCGCAAGATGAAGAGGCGGATTGTAGCGGAAGTCCTTCCGTACGACTTTATACCCCGGCGACCCAGCCGGCGAAACAGACAGCAATGCCCGGCCCCTTCCTGACGGAAGAAGACCGGGCATCGAATGACCGCGGCTAACGCTTTACATTGGCTCCTTGGCGGCGAAGGGCTTCCTGCTCGGCCTGCTCCTCCCGCAAGAGCGCAGCCGCTTCCTTGACGGATTGAACGGCTGCCCAGGTGCTGTACTGGATCGCGAGCTGATGCAAAGATTGTCGCACGATACGGCTCCTTTCCGCAGCTGCCGCCCGGTCCCGGATGCCAAGCGAAGCATCCGGCCGGTCTGGGCAGCACGCGCAGGGTTCCTCCCTAGTATGGGCCGCGTCCACGTCCAATTATTCCGCTATTCAACCCGATCGCTCCCCAGGCTGCGGGGCCGCGCTTGTCCGGCGCAAGATTACTCCCGGCTGTCCACGATGAGCGTGACCGGCCCCCAGTTCACCAGCCGCACATCCATCATCGCCCCGAAGCGGCCGGTCTCTACAGGGAGCCCGAGCCCGCGCAGCCGCTCATTGAAGCGGTCATAGAGCCGCTCCGCCTGTTCCGGCCGCGCCGCAGCCATGAAGTTGGGGCGCCGTCCTTTGCGGCAGTCGCCGTACAGCGTGAATTGCGACACGGACAATATCGCGCCGCCGATTTCCTGGACCGACAGGTTCATCTTCTCCGATTCATCCTCGAAGATCCGGAGCCCGGCAATTTTGCCGGCGGCCCAGATGACATCCTGCTCCGTATCCTCATGCGTCACGCCGACGAGCAGCATCAAGCCTGGGCCGATGCTCCCGACCGTCTCTCCCTCAACCGTTACCGCGGCTTCCTTGCACCGCTGAACCACGATTCGCATGCTTGCCTATCATCCCTTCCTGCAGCAGTTGAACTAACTCTTTGATTCCTTCTTTTGAAAAAATCTCTTTAAATTATGGGTTCAAAAAGTCCGGTTTTCGGCACCGAGAAGGTTGCTTGAACGCGAAGCATAAGCTTCCGAAGCGAATTTTAGCTTTGCAAAACTTACAGAGAGCAGCGGAGTGTAGGTAAGCTACATGAGCAGCTAAAATGTTTCCGCAGGAAACATGCTTCGAGAGCGTATGCTTCTCAAGAGTGAATGCAAGATTCGATGCCGGGTTGCGTCCTAAATTACACCGTGATCAAAAGCGGACTTTTGGAACTGCCTCTTAACATGCCAAAAAAAGGTGCAGCGAGCTCATTGCATGATCCGCTGCACCGTATACACGTCCTTCACCCGCTTAATCTTCTCGACCACCGAATGGAGATGGTCGGTATTGCGGATGAGAATCGTCATATGAATCATCGCCAGCCGGTTGCGATCCGAACGGCCCGAGACGGCGGCGATATTCGTCTTGCTCTCGGAGACGGCCTGCAGCACCTCGTTAAGGAAGCCTCTCCGATCCATGCCGGTAATCTCGATGTCGACGCTGTAATTCGCCTCGGAGGAATCACCCCATTGCACGTCGATAATCCGTTCCGCCTCTTCCCCATCGATCGTCGTCGGGATGTTCAGACAATCGGCCCGATGAATCGAGACGCCTCGTCCGCGGGTGACGTAGCCTACGATCTCGTCGCCAGGCACCGGATTGCAGCAGCGGGCGAAGCGAACGAGCAGATTGTCGATGCCTTCGACCCTGACGCCATGGGCCGGCCGGGATTTGCGCTCCGGCTCCTTCTTGACTTCCTTGACCTCGTGAGTCAATTCGATCTGATTGGCCTCTTCCGTTTCCTTGCGCAGCTTCTCCGTCAAGCGGGTCACGATCTGGGAGGCGGTAATGCCGCCGAAGCCGATGGCGGACATCATGTCCTCGATATCGTTGAAGGTGAATTTCTTCGCGACCTCGAGCAGCTTGTCGTCCGTCATCCATGCCGACGGCTCCAGCCCCAGCCGCTTCAATTCCCGTTCAATCCCCTCGCGTCCCTTTTGAACGTTCTCTTCCCGTTTCTCTTTTTTGAACCACTGCTTGATCTTGGAGCGGGCATGCGAAGATTGCGCGATTTTGACCCAGTCCGCGCTTGGCCCGTAAGAATGCTTCGACGTCAGAATCTCGACGATATCGCCGGTCTTCAATTGGTGATCGAGCGGCACGATGCGGCCGTTCACCTTCGCCCCGATCGTCCGGTTCCCGACCTCCGTATGGATGCGGTACGCGAAATCAAGCGGCACGGATCCGGCCGGAAGCTCGATGACTTCTCCTTTGGGCGTGAATACAAACACCAAATCCGAGAAAAAATCCATTTTGAGCGATTCAACGAATTCTTGAGCGTCGTTCGTCTCCTGCTGCAAATCAAGAATTTCGCGAAGGAACGTCATCTTCTCTTCGAAGCTGCCCGAATTGGATCCGCCTTCTTTGTACGCCCAGTGGGCCGCAATCCCGTACTCGGCCGTGCGGTGCATCTCCCAGGTCCGAATCTGCACCTCGGTCGGTTCACCCGTCGGACCAATAACGGTCGTATGAAGCGACTGGTACATATTCGTCTTCGGCATCGCGATATAGTCCTTGAACCGGCCCGGCATCGGCTTCCAGAGCGTATGGATAATGCCGAGGGTGGCATAGCAGTCTTTGATATTGTCGACGATGATGCGAATCGCGAGCAGATCGTAGATTTCATTGAACTGCTTGCTCTTGGCCGTCATTTTTTTGTAGACGCTGTAAATATGCTTCGGTCGGCCGGACAGATCGGCGGTGATGCCCATCTCCTCCAGCTTCTCCTGAATGCGCCCGATAACGCCGGTAATGTACTCCTCCCGCTCGGCGCGCTTCTTGTGCATGAGGTTGGCGATGCGGTAATATTGCTGCGGATTCAAATAGCGAAGCGCAATATCTTCCATCTCCCACTTGATGGCCGAGATTCCGAGCCGGTGGGCGATGGGAGAGAAGATTTCCAATGTCTCGTAGGCGATGCGCCGTTGACTCTCTTCCGATTGGTACTTCAGCGTCCGCATATTGTGAAGGCGGTCCGCCAGCTTAATAACGATAACGCGGATGTCATTGGCCATCGCCACGAACATTTTCCGGTAGTTCTCGTTCTGCTGCTCTTCCTTGGACCGGAACTGAATCCGCTCGAGCTTCGTTAATCCATCGACCAGCATCGCGCATGTGTTCCCGAATTTGGTGCGCACTTCCTCCAGGGAGACGGATGTATCCTCCACGACATCATGCAGCAGCGCGGCTACGACGGAAGTCGGATCCATCTGCATGCCCACGACGATGTCGGCCACAGCCAGAGGATGCAATATATAAGGTTCGCCGGATTTCCGGACCTGCCCCGAATGAGCCTGCTCCGCGAACAGATATGCTTCGCGGACGCGATCCAGATCCGATTCTTTCATATACGCCGAGGCCTTCTCTAATAATTGCTCGATGCCCATTGGAGTCGTTTCGGTTCCTTTCTTCTGCCGGGGATCATAATCTCCCAGACTACAGATTTATATCCTTCAATTATGCCTTTATTCGGTGTCTCCCGTCAATGGTCTCCCTGGGCTTTCCCGTTCAGCTTTGTCTTTTTTTGTCGAAAATTAGGTTTTTCATTGGAAACTTCCTCCTCTTTACTGCCCCGCCGCAAAAAATGTTGTTGAAAAATAGACCGAATAGCATGTAAATTATATAGTTGGGTCTAAGGGATACTATCCAGAAACGGATTGTGACAATTACATATTAAAGGAGTGCATTCGACTTGCAACGCGAAATTCAAGTACATGAAAAACCGGCTTTCGGGCCTGGACTGCTGCTAAGCATTCAACACATGTTCGCCATGTTCGGATCGAACGTGTTGGTGCCGAACCTGTTCCACGTCGATCCGGGCATCGTACTGCTGATGAACGGATTGGGCACCATCTTCTATCTTGTGCTGTGCCGGGGGCTCATCCCAGCCTTTCTCGGATCGAGCTTTGCGTTCATTTCTCCGGTTACAGTCGTTCTTACTGGCAATGGCGGCAGCTACGCCCAAGCGCTCTCCGGCTTCATCGTATGCGGAATCATCTTCGTCGCGGTTGCGCTTATCGTGAAGTGGGTCGGCACTCGCTGGCTGGATGTGCTCTTCCCGCCGGCCGCCATGGGAGCCATCGTCGCGGTCATCGGCCTCGAGCTTGTTCCGGTCGCTGCCGGAATGTCGGGATTTATTCCGTCCACTCCGGGAGCCGCGCTCGATTCGACGGCCATTACGCTGGCCTGCGTCACGCTCGGCGTGACCGTGCTCGGCAACGTGCTCTTTCGCGGGTTCTTCAAAATCATCCCTGTACTTATCGGTATCATTACCGGCTACGTCGTCGCTTATTTCATGGGCGTCGTCAGCATGGATCCGGTCCGGGAGGCCGCGCTGTTCAAAGTGCCGACGTTCACATTCCCTGAATTCAACTGGACGGCGATCGCGATTATCGTGCCTGCGGCACTGGTCGTCGTCGTAGAGCATATCGGCCATTTAATGGTAACCAGCAATATTGTAGGCAATGATCTGTCGAAAAATCCGGGGCTTCACCGCTCTCTGCTCGGCAACGGGCTCTCGACCGTCTTCTCCGGCTTTTTCGGTTCCACCCCGAATACGACATATGGAGAAAACATCGGCGTCATGGCGCTTACCCGTGTCTATTCTGTATATGTTATCGGCGGGGCGGCGGTCATTGCCATCATCATGTCCTTCTTCGGCAAAGTCTCGGCCCTCATCGCCAACATCCCGGTTCCCGTCATGGGCGGCGTCTCCCTGCTGCTGTTCGGGGTAATCGCGGCATCCGGCCTTCGGGTGCTCGTCGATGCCAAGGTCGACTACGGCAAACCGAAAAATCTGCTGCTCACGACGCTGATCATCGTCATCGGCATCAGCGGGGCCACCTTGAAGCTGGGCGCTGTAGAGCTGAAGGGAATGGCGTTGGCCACGGTGCTCGGCATCGTGCTCAATCTGTTCTTCATTATCATCGACAAGCTGGGCATGTCCAACGAGCAAGCCTGACGCATGCAAAAACCCCCTGAACGGGCATCGGCCCGGTTCAGGGGGTTTTGACATTCTATCAGTAAATCACCAGGGAACGGACATCAATATCCGGCAGCTTGTCGCGGCCGTTCAGGTCGCTCAGCTCGATCAGGAACAATGCCCCGACCACTTCTCCGCCAAGCTGGCGCACCAGATTGACGGACGTCGAGATCGTGCCGCCGGTCGCCAGCAGGTCGTCGGCAATCAGCACCTTCTGCCCCGGCTTGATCGCATCCTTATGCATCGCCAGCTTGTCGCTGCCGTATTCCAGCGCATAGCCGGCTTCGATCGTCTCGCCCGGCAGCTTGCCGCTCTTGCGAATCGGAACGAACCCGGCCCCGATCGCCAAGGCGAGCGGAGCGCCTACGACGAATCCGCGCGCCTCCGGCCCGGCAATCAGATCAATTTGCTTATCCTCGACCATCTGCTTCATCGCGGCGATCGCGGCTTGATAAGCCGAGCCGTCCTTCAGCAGCGTCGTAATATCCTTGAAGCTGATTCCCGGCTGAGGAAAATCGGGAATGACCCGAATATACGATTTAAAATCCATCTGAACTCCTCCTAAGTAATGAAACATCGCGGGCTTCGTCCCAGCAGGACCACAACCATGCCGCGAACGCCTCTGTCGCCGGTTCATACCAGCGCTGCTCCCAGGCGGCTGCGGCTGCCCAGTCCCGGTATCGTTGGGAAGCTTCCAACGAGGTCTTCGCCGGCTGTGCCGCCATTTCGAATGACGTTGTATGTCTATGATGAGTGCAAGTTAAAAATTGCAGCTCCTTGAACATATCGAGCAGCAGCATGAATTCCCGCAGGGACAGGTTAACGCGCTTGGCCAGCGACCGCATCGGCTCGGGTTCATTGGTCCATGTATGTACCCGTCTCAGTTCCGCATAAGCCCGCTTGATTCGATCGCGGGTCGGCATATGCAGCCGTCCTCCGATCGGTTCGCGAGGCAGCACGACATGCAGCCGTTCCATATGGCGAAGCTGGCGGGTTAACCGCCTCCAATCCTGCTCCGATGGCGGCATCCCGAACAGCACCATCTCACGGACACGCTCCGACATCGCGGCGATGAACGGATCGTCTCCCCGCCAAGCGCCCGGAACGACGACCGGTCCGTCCTCCTCGTCGCTGTACAGCCACGCGAAGGTTTCCGCGGCATGCACTCCCGCCTGCTCGCGGGTCGTGACGAGAACGCTTGCGCCGTCTCCATCCTGCTCCAATATGCGGGCCAGCTGCACGGCGGTCTCCCAAGCATCCGGGATCCCCCGCAGATCGAACAACTGCCGTTCCTGGATGCGGATATCTTGCATGAACAGCTGCGGCCTGCGCCGGCCGTTCCATTCATTGACCGACAGTTCGCCCAGCACATCCGCCTTCACGTCGCTCGCAATCCTCCGGGCCAGGCTTCCCCGGTGAAAAGCTACCGCATCCAATGTAGCACGGTCTTGGCTCAACATCAACTTCAAATGTTGGCCTTCCTTGCCCATCGTCCGGATCTCGCGCACCCGCGCGTTCCGGATGACGACCCGCGGGCTCGGATTGCCCATGCCGAACGGGGCCAATTGCTCGAGTTGCTCAATGACTTCCAGCGGGATCTCATTCAAGCCGCATTCCGCGTCCACCTCGACGCAAGGAACGAAGTGCTCCTCTGTCAGTATTCCCTCGGCAATCTGTTGCAAGCGCCGTTCAAGCTCCGCGAGCTTGTCCGCCTGAATCGTCATGCCTGCCGCGGCCTGATGTCCGCCATAATGCTCGAACAGCCCGCCGCACGATTGCATCGCCTCGTACAGATCGAAGCCGGGGATCGAACGGGCCGAGCCCTTGCATAATCCCGTCTCGCCATCGATGCCAAGCACGAAGGTCGGGCGGTAATATTTTTCGAGAATTTTGGAAGCGACAATGCCGATGACGCCGACATTCCAGCCCTCCGCGGCCAGAACGATGACATGGGGAGGCTCGCCCGTATCCTCCATTTTCTCCGCCAGCTGCGCCTCCGCTTCCTTGACGATGCCGTCGACGATCTTCTGCCGCTCCTTGTTCAACCGATCCAGCTCCCAGGCGAACGCCTCGGCCGCCGCGTCGTCTTCCGCCGTCAGCAGCCGGACCGCGATGTCGGCATGTTCGAGCCGGCCGCTGGCATTGATTCGCGGAGCCATCGAGAAGGCGATATGCGTCGAGGTCACTTCCTTCGGATCGATGCTGCACACTTGAAGCAGCGCCCGAATCCCGGCATAGCGGGAACGCTTCATCCGCTGCAAAGCCGCCCGCACGAGAATGCGGTTCTCATCCAGCAGCGGCATCAGATCGGCGACGGTTCCGATGGCGGCTAGCTCCAGCCACTCCTCCGGAATGCGTCCGAGCAGCGCGTGCGCCAGCTTGAAGGCTACGCCGACGCCGGCCAGCCCTTTGAACGGATAAGGGCAGTAAGGCAGCTTCGGATTGACCAGGGCGCAGGCGTCCGGAAGCTGCTCCGGAGGCTCATGGTGATCGGTTACCACGATGTCGATTCCGAGCTCGCGGGCATAAGCGATTTCTTCCACGGCGCTTATCCCGGTATCGACCGTTACGACGAGGGTGACGCCGCATGCCTTCGCATCTTCCAGCGCCGCTTTGTTCAGCCCGTACCCTTCGTTGGCCCGGTGCGGAATATAATAATCGAAATCCGCCTCCAGGCGGCGCATCAAATAAATCATTAGCGATGTGCTTGAGACTCCGTCCGCATCGTAATCGCCATAAATGCGAATGCGCTCGCGCTTCGCCAGCGCTGCCCGGATTCGCTCCACGGCGTCTTCCATTCCCGCCAATAAATATGGATCGTGCATCTCATCTATATCCGCATGCAAAAACCGGTGCGCCTGCTCTGCGTCTGCAATCCCCCGTACGGCCAGCATACGGGCGACCAGCTTCGAGACCCGGGCTTCCTGGGCCAGCTGCTCGATGCCGGTATCCGGCACGTCAGAGCAGATCCACCGGGAGCGTGGATGAAGCATCCTCCCACTCCTTTAACATTCTCATTGCAGCAGCGTTGACTCTCCGTCGGTCTCCGGAATCCGGTACGGATTGCCGGTGTCGAACGGGTTCACATGGACAAAAACATCGGCCACATGCAAAAAACGCTGCATTAAATGATTTTTGACCCGCTTCGCAATCGCATGGCCTTCCGCCACCGATATGCGGGGGTTTACACTGATTTTAACATCGACGATAACATAATGGCCATGCTCCCGCGCACGCAGATTGTCGACGGTAATGACGCCGTTGACCGACTGGACGGCCCGGATAAGCGGATTCGCTTCTTCATCATGAAGAACATGATCCATCGTCGAGTGAATCGCTTCCTTCACCAATCTTGTTCCCATCTGCAGCACAAGAAGCGCCACGATAAATCCGGCTGCCGGATCCAGATACAACAGCCATTCAATATGATACATCCCGCCGAGCATCGCGGCTCCGACCCCGATCAGCGCCGCGATGGAGGAATAGACATCGGAACGATGCTCCCACGCGTTCGCAATCAGAGCTTGCGACGATAAGCGCTTGCCCAGCCGGAACTTGTACTGGAACATCGCTTCCTTCACCACGATAGACGCCATTATCGCGGCGAGAGCGTACCATTTCGGGATATCCATCTGCCCTTGCCATACCGATTTCACGGCCGAGACGGCGAGCTCCAGCCCGACGACGAGCAGCAGCACCGAGACGATAATGGCCGCGATGGATTCCGCTTTGCCGTGTCCATATGGATGATCCTTGTCCGGAGGGCGCTTCGCTGCCTTCAAGCCGACAAGGACGGCGCCGGATCCAGCCACATCCGAGGCGGAGTGCCAAGCATCCGCAATGAGCGCCTGGCTCCCCGCGAAGAAGCCGGCGATCCCTTTGAGCAGGGCGAGCAGCAGATTGCCGATAATGCCCAGCCATGCCCCTGCCTCGGCCCTTGCAAACCGATCGGTCGTCATGTCGCAACCCTCGCAATTCATTTTTTCATTCCTATTGCGGATTCGACTTCGCATGAGTCTATTCTTGCTGGCAACATCAAAGCCGCGTCAGCATCCTGTACTGACGCGGCTTCATCTTTATGCTTGCGCCGCAGGCTGCGGCAGGTAAGCCAAGCCGGAACTCGAGCTCGTTCCATGGCCGCCGCATCCTTCGGCTTGAAGTTGGCGGTTACGCCTGCTTCGGCTTCGCCGGAGACTTGGACTTGTTCTTCTCCTTGCTCTTCAGGACGACCCACAGCGGGCTCGCGATGAAGATGGAGGAATAAGCGCCGAATGCCAAGCCGACCAGGATGGCCAGCGAGAACATGCGGATCGACTCGCTCGCGAAAATAAACAGACAGAGGGCCGCCACGAGAACGGTCAACACCGTATTGATGGAACGGGTCAACGTCTGATAAATACTGTCGTTCACGAGATGGGAAAGGTCATGAATATTCTTGATCTTGGCAAATCTCATATTCTCGCGGATCCGGTCAAAGATAACGATCGTATCGTTGATGGAATACCCGATGATGGTCAGCACCGCGATAATGAACGGCAGATTGACCTCAAGCCGGAAAATCGAGAAAATGCTGATAACCATAAACGCATCATGCAGCAAGGCGACGACCGCCGAGATGGCGAAGCGCCATTCGAAGCGGATGCTGATATAGATAATGATGCCAATGCTCGCGATCAGGACCGCGAGCAAGGCATTCCGCTGCAGCTCCCGCGCAATCTCGACATCGACCGTATTGATTTCGAACGAAGCGCCCGCGTCCAGCTTTTTGAAATCGGCCTTGAACTGGTTCTCCATCTGCTCGGTCAACACTTCCGTGAACCGGATCGTCACCCGGTCGCTGCCCATCGTAATGGCCGGCTCCTTCTTCAATTGGTACGGCTCCAGCATCTGCTCGATCCGGGCCTTCTCCACCGGCTTCGCGAGCTTAATGTCCACGTTCGTGCCCGAGCTGAAGTCTACCCCGTAATTCAGGCCGAGCACGCCGAGCGAGATGGCGCCCGCAATCGTAATAATAATCGAGAAAATAAAAAAGTATTTGCTGGAATGAACAAAGTTGAACGTTCCTTTAAAGCGCACGGATTTCACTCTCCTTCACGCCGAAATATCCCGGTTTGGACAGCACATTCGCTTTGACCAGCGCATGCAGCATGACGCGGGAGAGGAATACGTTCGTCATAATACTGACGATAACGGTCATCATCAGGATGAGCGCAAAGCCCTTGACTTGGCTCTCGCCCAAAATGTACATGACGACGCCGGCAATAATAGTCGTAATGTTCGCGTCCATAATCGTACGGAACGAGTTCTTGGAGCCCGCCTTCATCGCGGATTTGATCGACTTGCCGCTGCGGAGCTCCTCCTTAATCCGTTCATAGGTAATAATATTCGCGTCGACGGCCATGCCGAGACCGAGAATGAAAGCCGCAATGCCCGGCAGGGTCAGCGTAATCTCGGACAGCCAGAAGACAATCAGCAGAATCCATGTGAACAGAATCAGCGAGACGCTGGCAATGACGCCAGGCAGCCGGTAGATGACAAGCATAAATAACAGAATCAGCGCCGTGCCGATAATTCCGGCCTTCACTGTCTGCTCCAGCGATAGCTTGCCAAGCGTAGCCGTAACGGTCTGCGAGTATTTCTCGGTCAGCTTGAGCGGCAAGGAACCGAGATTGATCGTGTCCTTCAGCTCGTTCGCTTCTTCCTTCGTGCGCTGGCCGGTAATCGTCGCTTCCCCGCCTGGAATCTCATAATTGACGGACGGATCGGAGATGAGGGTGTCATCCATGAAAATCGCCAGATGGTTCCGCGCTTTCGTCGGATCCGGATCATACAGACCGGCGAGACGTTTTGTGATTTCGGCGAATTTGCTCGCATCCTTCAGCTTAATCGCGACGATCGGACGCTGCAGCTCGTCAAATACGACGCTGGCTCCGCCCTCGACGAAGTCCGTTCCTTTCAGTTCAATCTTGCAGTAGTCGGACGCGTCTTTACAGCCTTCAGAGCTGCGGAAGGTTAGCACGGCAGGCTCTTTGAGCTTCTTGCGCACCTCTTCCTCGTTCTGAACGTCCGCAATCTTGACGCGGATCCGGTCGGAGCCTTCAATCGTAATCTCCGGTTCGCTCGTTCCGGTTGCGTTAATCCGTTTATCCAGACTTTTGGCGGTCTGTTTAAGCGCATCGTTAGTCACTTTCCCGCCCGATTCCAGCGGAGAGGCTTGGTATAGAATCTCGAAGCCGCCCTTGAGATCGAGTCCGAGACGTATGTTGTTGACGATCGAAGGGCTAGTCCAGACAATGACACCTAGCGATACGACAACGATGAGCAGAAATGCTAACACCCTTTTCATATCGTCCCTATTCCCCTTTCATATTCAATATTCCTATTATATCGACCGTCATTTTTCGAGTCAATTTTTGTGATCATGGCATAAAAAAATCTCGCCTTATAAAAAGGGAGACCCGCGATAAGCCGCCATCGTCATAAAGTTCATGAACTGCGTTGCTTTCAAAGATAAAATATCATTGACGACCTGATGCATGGCCGGTTCAGCATCCTCTTTTTTATACTTCGCGCTGACGCATTCCCATACATCCTTCCCCGTTACCTGCTCGTAGCCGAGCAGCCTTAGTTCCTCCGCCTTGCTCTCACAGCACATTTCGATCGCCTCGACCCGCTCCTGTTCCGTGCATGGCTCAGACACGCCGCTCACTCCTTTCCGTGTCTATCTAGTATTCGCTATCCTTAATGCAATTCCTGCTTCGCGAACCATAGCAATCATTGGCTCTCCTGATTTTTCGCTTCCATCGGTACAAGCCAACCGTCATGGAATGGGGACAACCGCATATTTATGGTTATATCAGGTAGACAAGTCTCCAGGGGAAGAGGGATGATCGGAACGTGAAGAAGCAGTCATTCATACAGGGAACGCTGATTTTATTGGCCGCAGGCATTGTGAATCGCATACTCGGGTTCATTCCGCGAGTTACTCTTCCGCGCATCATCGGGGCGGAAGGGGTAGGAATTTACCAGCTCGGCTATCCCTTCCTGCTCGTCATCATTACTTTAATTACAGGCGGCGTTCCGCTCGCCGTAGCGAAGCTGATCGCGGAAGCGGACTCTGTCGGCGATCATTCCCGCGTGCGCCGCATTTTATCCGTCGCCATGAAGCTGACCGTGAGCGCGGGCATTGTCTTCTCCGCAGCCTGTCTCGTGCTCGCGCCGTGGATCACCACCCGCGTGCTGACGGATAGCCGGGTGTACTATACGTTCCTCGTCATGACGCCGATCATCGTTATGGTCGCCATCTCCGCGGTGCTGCGCGGCTATTTCCAAGGCATGCAAAATATGGTGCCGACCGCCGTATCGCAAGTGACGGAGACGTTCATCCGCATCGTGGCGGTTATCGGCTTCGCCTATCTGTTCCTCCCTTACGGGCTGGAATGGGCGGCTGCGGGGGCCATGGTCGGCGTCGTCGTGGGCGAGCTCGGAGGGCTGCTCGTGCTCGTCTTCCTGATTCGTTCGGCGCGCAGACAGAAGGAAAATGGCGCCGGAGAGTTCCCTCCGGATTCGGAGCAGCCGCTGCAGCAAGGGTATGGCCATAAGGTGGCTCCCCGCCTGCTCCGCATCGCGCTGCCCGTAACGGGAGGCAAGCTTATCGGCTCGCTCTCCTACCTGCTGGAGTCGATTGCGATCGCCCGCAGCCTGGCGGCGGCCGGGGTTCTCACTGCGATCGCGACGGCGCAGTACGGGGCTCTGCAGGGCATGATTATCCCGATATTGACGCTGCCCGGAGCGCTAACCTACTCCCTCGCCGTCTCTCTCGTGCCCTCGTTATCCGAGGCGCTCGGCCGCAATGACATACGCACGATTCACAAGCGGATCCATCAGGCGATCCGGCTGGCGCTCGTATGCGGCGCCCCGTTCGCCGTCATCATGTTCGTGCTCGCCCTTCCGCTCTGCGTCCTGCTCTATAATGATGCCAGCGTCGCGCCAATGCTCCGGTGGATGGCTCCGATTGCGGTCTTCATTTACTTGCAGGCGCCGCTGCAAGCCGCGCTGCAGGCCCTCGAACGCCCGGGAACCGCCCTCGTCAACACATTCATCGGGGCCGCGCTGAAGCTCCTGCTCATTATTCAGTTGGCTTCCCAGCCCCAGTTGGGCATTTATGGAGCTATTATCGCGATATGCATCAATATTGTCATCGTTACGCTGCTCCATGCGGGAAGCGTTATCCGTCATATTCAGCTGAAGATGCCTTGGCTTGACTTCCTCAAGGTGGGGTCCGCCATGGTGATTATGGCTGGCTGCATTCAGGCGGTCTATGTCCGCGCTCCGCTGCCGGAAAGCTACGGCCTGCTGCGGTTTATCGCTGGAGGGGCTGCGGGGGTCATCGTCTATCTCCTGCTGCTTATTATTATGGGCCTCATCGACCGCGATGATGTGACGCGGCTTCCGCTGCTCCGGCATTGGCTGCCGCCGAAGCCGCATCGCAAATAATCGTTCGGCGCCGCCTACTTGTGCTTCCGATCCACAAATAAATGGCCCCGATGATCGATGGAACAGAAAAAAACGTCTTTAAATTCGTTGACGCCTTTCAAATTAAGCTCGTTCTTCAACCAGAAGCGCGTCTTATTGATGACCGACAGGTTATGATCCTGCACCTTGCCATCCATAATCAGCGGCAGCGGCAGTGTCGTGAAATGGTAACGCTCCGGCTTGCGCAAGGCGGGGCGCTGCTTTTTGGCCTTCTTCCGGCCGCCCGCCGAGGAGGCTGAGCGGCCGGGGGTAACCGGACCGGGGCCTTTCGCATCCCCCGCGTAATCCTCCTCCAAAATGCCGCCCGATTGCTGGGCGCCGTTCTGGGCTTCCTCGGCGGCAGGGGTATCCGAGTCCTGTCTCAGGAATACGGTCAGCTTGCCGTTCGCCTCCAGGATCGCATAGCGGACATCCCCGATATTATCCACGCCCTGCTCGCGGAGCTGCTGCATCAGGTCGTCGAGATTGTAGCGCTGCCGGGCCATCTCTGGGCGGTCAAGCTGGCCGTTCTTGATAATAATGCTCGGCTTGCCATCGAACAAGTGCCGAATCCATTGGCTTTTCAAGGCTATGTAAGCCACGCTGATCTGAATGATGATAAGAACGATGATCGGGACAAGCCCTTGCCATAACGGCTTCTTGCTGTCTTCGATGACAAAGACCGCAATCTCCGCAATCATGATGGAGATGACGACATCGAAGACGGACAGCTTGCCGATCTCTCTTTTGCCCATCAGACGAAGCACGACGAAGACAACAATATACATCAGGATCGTGCGCAATACGAGAGTCCAGACTTCCATTAGCAACGCCTCCCGGTGCCATTTTCGGTGTGCCAGTACGTGTATTCTGACCCCGGGCCCAGAGAGGCATGCAGCTTTTTCTTATCGAAATGTTCCCATCCTGCATCTTACAATTCGGTTCACCGCCGATCCAAAAAGTCTGCTTGTGAGCCTGAACGGTTACAGGATGAAGAGGAAGATGTAAACGGTCGAAATCGCCAGCGACAGCAGCGTCAGCGGAGCCCCGATCTTGAGAAAATCCATATACCCAAAGCCATGTCCCTCGCGCTGCGCCATCCCGGCCACAATCACGTTCGCCGATGCGCCGATCAAGGTGCCGTTGCCCCCCAGGCAAGCGCCCAGCGCCAGTGACCACCAGAGCGGATTCAATTGGTTCGGATCCGTCATGCCCATCTGGCTCCCGACATCCTGCAGGAGCGGAATCATCGTCGCCACAAAAGGAATATTGTCAATGGTGGCGGACGCGATGCCCGAGCCCCAGAGCACGAACATGGCGGTACGCGTCATATCGCCGCTCGTGACGGTCAACATCCATTGGGCCAGTTGATTGATGACGCCGACTTCAATCAGCCCTCCCACCAGAATGAACAGGCCGATAAAGAACAAGATCGTCACCCATTCTACCCGATGCAGCGCTTCTTCCAGCTCTTCTTCGCCCTTCAGACCGATCAGCATCAGCAGCGTCGCCCCTGTCATCGCGATCACCGCCGGTTCCACATGAATGGCCGAATGAAGCACGAAGCCCAAGATCGTCAATACGAGGATCGTGACCGATTTCCTTACGAGGCGCTTGTCCGAAATATACGATTCCGCAGACAGCTGCATCAGGGCCTGGCGCTGACTGTCCGTCACCTTCAACTGCTTCCGGTAGATAAAGACAAGCACCGCAAGCAGCACCACCATAATCACCGCGATGACCGGGGCCAAATAAATCAAAAACATATTGAAGGTGAGATGCGGGTTCGCCGACCCAATCATAATATTCGGGGGATCCCCAATCAATGTCGCGGTGCCGCCCACATTCGAAGCGATGACTTCCGTGATCAGAAACGGAACCGGATTGATATTGAGCATTCGAGTAATGGAAAACGTAATCGGCACCACCAGCAGCACGGTCGTCACATTATCCAGAAAAGCGGATCCGACCGCGGTTAAAGCCGCCAAAATCACCATAATCCGGATAGGCCTGCCTTGTGTTCGCTGCGCCGCCTTCACGGCTGCATATTGAAAGATGCCGCTCTTGTTCGTAATTCCGACCAGTATCATCATTCCCACAAGCAGGAAAATCGTGTTCCATTCGATATGCTCGGTGAATGCGCGGTGCACATCTACGATTTGCAGCACAAGCATCGCCGCTGCTCCCAGCAGGGCGATAATGGCCCGGTTAATTTTCTCTGAAATGATGATGGCATAGGTCACCAAAAATACGATTACAGCAATCGTGACCTGCCATGTCGAGGCATCATGTTCCATGTCGTTCCATCCCTTCCTGCAGTAACTTCCATTCGGATCCGGACATTGCACGGCGGATTCGATATTTTTGCTCACACATTATAACGCCGTTCACTATTTTTCGTCTATGCCTTGTACTATTTCTATCTGCTTGCCCATACGATCTGTACTACGCATATATTTGTCCATCCCGCCCGGGAATGATAATTCAAGCCGAAAGGAGAATTCCAATCATGAATGCATTGCAGCGTGTATCTCAATGGAAGCCGAATCACCCCATTTTGGCCGGTATCGTCAATTCATTTATTTGGATGGCCATGGGCGCCCTGGCCTTATCCGTGCTGCTCTATTCCAGCTCCGCCACCGAGGACAAGACACTCGGCTATATTTATCTTGTCCATATCATCGCACTTTTTATCGGAGGCTGGACGGCAGGGCGGCGCAGCGGTCGCAAGGGCTGGTATTATGGAGGTCTGACCGGTTTCTGCTACGCTATGCTTGTGCTCGTTATCGGGTTTCTCGCCATGGATGCCGGCATTACCTTGCAGAAGCTGATTCTCGTTGCCGCGGCATGCGCCTGCGGCGCGCTCGGCGGCATCTTCGGCGTGAACATGAGCCGCAACAAATAAGCCCCCGAACCGGCAGCAAGAAATGGTCGCTTGGGTGCATATGTTCCCCCTTCTCTTTATGGTATACTAGATGAATTAAATAACCGTTTACCGGAATTATATAGGGGGATAGTTGTGGTATTATTTCACTCCATGCAGACGGTCACCTTATGGACTATCGCGGTCGTTATCCTGCTGCTATGGTTCGGATCCGGCAAGCAGCCGCTGGCTGTCGTCGCTGCATTTTATAAGGCTTTGCGGCATTCCCGCTCTTTCCTGTTCGCTTTTATTGGTCTCATCCTTATCTTGCTCGTGAACAATTTTGAGCTGACCATCGAAAAAGCGCTGGCCGTCAATTGGGACTTTACCTCCCATATTCATCAGCTGGAAGGCCAATTCGTGCACAGCATTCAGAAGCTGTTCCATCATCCGCTGCTTACCCAGGGCGTCGCTTTCTTTTATATTGTGGTCTTCCAGTCGCTCATAGTCGGATCGATCGCAATCTATATCGCGAAGGATAATCTTCGCATGGCGCGTGCGGTCTGCTATGCGGTCATCATCAATTACGCGGTGGCCATCCCGTTCTACCTCTTCTTCCCGGTGAACGAAGTGTGGTCCTATCCGCCGGCCGCCGTAGAGTTCCGCATGCTGGACGTGTTCCCGTCCTTCGAAGAGAACTATCGGCAATTATCCGGACTGGACAACTGCTTCCCGAGCTTGCACACGTCGATATCGGTGACGGTCGCGCTGCTCGCGTCGCAATCCGGCAACCGCCGTTGGGCGATTTTCACTTCGATAAGCGCCCTCATCGTCATCTTCTCGATCTTCTATCTCGGCATTCATTGGCTGACCGATATGATCGCGGGTACGATATTGGCCGTTACGGCCTCCTGGCTAGGGATGAAATGGGCGGGGGTCCGCGCTTCCTGGAAAACGGATCTATCCAACGGCGGCAAAGCGTACACCAAATCGTATCCGGATTCAAAAATCTGAAAATGGCAAAATTCAGATTGAAGACAAACTCCCGCGAAATACGGCAATCGCGGGAGTTCTTTACGTTTTTATCCCTATCATCTGCTCTACCAATACTGCAAGAATGCAGCAATTTCATGGACACGAGGCTGCGAAAATACGATTACTGCAAAAATACAGCAATTCCCGTGTGGCGAGGCATAATTAGTGTTTAAAATGGCGAAATAAGGTAATTTTGCAGGATTTTCTCGGAATTTAGCCTATTGAGGTTAAAAATGCTGCGCCTGTGCAGCAATTTCATACGGAGATTCGCTTGCTTCATGCGCAGATGCCCAGACCATCAAGCTTCACGCAGGGACCAGCTTGCCTTAGCCTAACTTGTTCTGCCTTCCCCGGCCCTGCCTTCCTAAGAAAAAGACTGTCGACAGGACTTTGTCGACAGTCTGAAGCGATAAATATCGTGTTCGGTAAAAGGCGACAACTATGATGACGCGCTTGCGGCTTCCTCGCTCTTGACCACCGTGCTAATCGCATTGCGGTCAAATGTCATCTTCGTCACATCATTGACACGCAGAACGACGATGTCGTCGGTAATCTCCATAATCGTGCCATGCAGGCCGCCAATCGTCACGATTTTGTCCCCTTTTTTCAATTGGCTCAGCATCGAATTGCGCTGCTTCTGCTTCTTCTGCTGCGGGCGGATCAACAGGAAATAGAATACCGCAAACATCGCAACGAATGGCAGCAGCATCGTCAACAACCCGCCGCCAGCGCCCGGATCAGCTGCTCCGGCTAAAAACATGGACCATCCCCCTTTCTCCAAATGGTTAACCTATGTATGGACTCCACCTGCCAATGCCCTTGTCTATCTGCGCACTCAGCCATCGGCGGTCCATTAAAAGCCGCTCTCGTTGCGATCCATTCCGTAAGCTTCAAAAAATTCATCCCGGAAATCACGCAAACGATCTTCGCGAATGGCTTCACGGACTTGACGCATCAGATTCAACAGGAAGTATAAATTGTGATACGTCGTCAGGCGCAAGCCAAACGTCTCATCCGCCTTGATCAAATGGCGGAGATACGCACGCGAATAATTGCGGCACGTATAACAATCGCAGTTCGGATCAAGCGGTCCGAAATCCCTCGTGAACTTGGCATTCCGCACGACGAGACGGCCTTGGCTCGTCATCGTTGTCCCGTTCCGCGCAATACGGGTAGGCAAGACGCAATCGAACATATCGATTCCGCGCATCGAACCTTCGACCAATGCATCCGGCGATCCGACGCCCATCAAGTATCGCGGCTTGCTGTCAGGCAAGAGGGGCACCGTCGTCTCCAATACCTCATACATCAACGGCTTCGGCTCGCCCACACTGAGTCCTCCAATAGCATACCCCGGGAAATCCATCGAAGTCAAATCCTTGGCGCTCTGTATGCGCAGATCTTCATACATTCCGCCCTGCACGATGGCGAACAGCGCTTGATCATGCGGCCGCGCATGACTGTTCAGGCATCGTTCCGCCCAGCGGGTCGTCCGCTCCAGCGAATGCTTGACGTAGCTGTGTTCGGCCGGATAAGGAGCGCATTCGTCGAACGCCATCATAATGTCGGAACCGAGCGCGTTCTGAATCTCCATCGCTTTCTCCGGGGAGATGAACAGTTTGTCTCCGTTCAGATGGGAACGAAAATGAACGCCCTCCTCTTCAATATTGCGCATCTCGCTTAAGCTGAAAACTTGGAATCCCCCGCTGTCCGTCAAAATCGCGCGATCCCAGTTCATGAATTTATGCAAGCCGCCCGCTTCCCGTATAATCTCATGTCCCGGGCGCAGAAAAAGATGATACGTATTGCTCAAAATAATCTTCGCGCTCATCTCCTTCAATTCTTCCGGGCTCATCGTCTTGACCGTCGCCTGCGTTCCGACCGGCATGAAGGTGGGAGTCTCGAACGAACCGTGCGGCGTATGGACGATGCCCAGGCGCGCGCCGGTCTGCTTGCATGTCTTTATCAATTCATAGGTTATTGCTGCTGCCATCGAATCATCATCCTTGTCGTAGGTTAGTCGTCTGTAAAGATAAACATCACATCGCCGAAGCTGAAGAACCGGTATTCTTGTTCTATCGCTTCCCGGTAAGCCGCCATAATGTGCTCCCGGCCGGCGAAGGCGCTGACGAGCATCACCAGGGTAGATTTCGGCAGATGGAAGTTCGTCAGCAGGGAGTCGACAAGCCGGAATTCATATCCCGGGTAGATAAAAATATCCGTCCACCCCGAGCATGCCGCCACCGGCTCCGATCCGTAGCGGCCGGCTACGGTCTCCAGCGTCCGGCATGAAGTGGTGCCCACCGCGACAATTCGGCCGCCCGAGCTTCTCGTCTCGTTGATAAGGGCCGCCGTCTCCTCTGACATTTCGTAATATTCGGAGTGCATCACATGCTCCTCGACCACGTCGGCCGACATCGGCCGGAACGTGCCCAGACCGACATGAAGGGTGATCATGGCGATTCGCACCCCTTTAGCCCGAATATCCTCCAGAATGCGATCCGTAAAATGAAGACCGGCTGTCGGAGCCGCAGCCGAGCCTTCGTGCTTCGCGTATACCGTCTGATAACGCTCCCGGTCTTGCAGCTGTTCCTTAATGTATGGGGGCAGCGGCATCTGTCCCAAACGATCGAGAATCTCATTGAATATGCCTGCATACTCGAAGCGAATGAGCCGCCCGCCCATCTCCCGCTCCTCGATGACGGTCCCCGTCAGTTCGTCCCCGAAGCGGACGGTCGATCCCTTCTTCAACCGCTTGGCTGGCTTCGCCAGCACTTCCCATACATCATCCTGCTCCTGCTTCAGCAGCAGCACCTCGACATGCCCGCCCGTATCCGGCTTGACGCCATGCAAGCGGGCCGGGATGACCCGGGTATCGTTCAGAACCAGCAGATCCCCCGGCTTCAAGTATTCAATAATATCGGGAAAAGTCCGATGCTCCACTTCTCCGGTCCGCCGGTTCAAGGCCAACAGGCGCGATGCCGTTCGCTCCGGCAGCGGCGTCTGAGCGATGAGGCGTTCCGGCAAATCAAAATCAAACAAATTTACATCCATGTCATTTATGCCCTACCGTTTCACTAAATCTACATTTTTATAGTAGTATTTCAAGATTGCTTCGTAGTCATACCCTTGATCGGCCAGACCCTTCGCGCCCCATTGCGACATGCCGACGCCATGGCCGTTGCCGCGTCCAACGAAGAGGAAGGAAGGTTCCTTCGACAGCGCCGAATCGGCCGACAAAGGCGTTCCGTTGCCGGCGCCGGAGCCTTGGACTGCCGAGCCGGCCAGCTTCGTGTCCTTCACCTTGCCGTCCGCGCCAATCACAGCGGCGGTTCCGGCCGGCACGATATCGAACAGCGTGCTCGGCAAGCCGCCGAACGCGCTGCGGAAGTTATCCGGATAGCTGACCCCGACCGGAACCCCGTTGGCTTCGATCTTGGTTACGCGCCCGGAAGGTCCGCGTTCGGTAATCTTCAAGTTCGTTACCGGTCCGTTCAGCTCCGTCTTGGTCCGCTCCTTGAGCCAGGCGGTAATCTGGGCCGAAGTATAAGGCCCCCGGATCCAATTCATCTCGGTTGATTCCGGCACCGTATCGATGACCGTCATCTCGGTCCCTTTATTCACCTTCGCCACGGGTGCAACGTTCGATTGAATCGCGGGGATTGGTCTTACGTTCGTTCCGTCCTCAATCGCGGTCACCTGTTCGAATCCGGCTTCATTGTTGCGGTTCACCGGACGAACGACATCTTCCCGCACATAGCCGTTCTTGCCGTCCGGCAGGATCACCTGGAACCATGATTTTTTGCCTTCCAGCACCCCTTCGTCCGGGCTGTCCACCACTTGAAAATAGCCATAGTCTCCGCCCCAAATCTCGCTCGGATCGGCAGTCTTCCCTCCGGCATTCGAGTGGAAGATGGCTTCGATCAGCTTCCCGTCCTGCATGAGCACTTCTCCCGCCGTCGCCTCGACGGCTTTGCGGATATTGTCATGCTCTTTCTCTACGCCGAAATACGCCTGGCTTAACGTCGTATCCACCACGTTGGCAATCTCGAACTTGTCATTCTGGTAGAGCGCGAACGTCCGGGCGGCGACCGCCTGAGCCTTCAGCGCTTCCAGCGGCCATTCGGCATATACCTCGCCGCCTACGACAGATACCAGATAATCCTCCAACGGAACTTCATTGACGAGCGCCAGCTTATCCTTGTGCACACTGACCTCCATATCGCCCCGGTAGGCCCGGCCGTAGCGCTCCGTGACCTGGATCGTGCTTGGCGCGCTCGTCGACACCATCCATTTGGCATCGCCATTTACGCGAAAATGCGCCATTGTCGTCTTGTCTTCGCCGGCTTCCTTCGTATGTATAAGGGCGCCGCCCGCCTGCACAGTTTCGGCAGTCAAGGAAGTGCGGGCTATTTTCTGCTTCGTGTCGCCCAGATCGGCTGCCGAGGCCGCTTGCCCGGCCCATACCGCTGTCCGGTTCTTCCCGTTGTCCGGCAGCGTCACGAGATAGGCATCGATATCGGCATCCAACAGCGTCTTCAGCGCCGATGCCGCCTCCTTCTCCGACGGATAGGTTCCTGCCTGCAAATAATTCGGACCGGCTAATCTGGGCTTGTAATCCTGCACCAGTTCCATCAGGGCTTGATCGCCTTTGATGCGGTCAAGCGCCTGTCCGGCCGCCTTCTCGGTCGGGTAGCTCCCCGCATAGACCGAATAGAATGCGGCGCCGCGGCGGCTGAATTCAATCATAACGGCGGTGTTGCTCGCCTCCGCCTGCTTCAGCACGGCCAGAGCAGCCGCCTTGTTCTTCGATTCATACAGCTTGACTTTGTAATCATCCGCACTGAAGCGGATCGCCCCATCTGCCTTCAATGCTGCAGACGTTCCGGCTTCACGGGCTCCAATCTGAAGCCCGACGGTTGAATTCAGGGTCACCTGAGGCGTCTGGCCTGGTGACCGGCTGCCCAAATCGGCAAATAATGCGACACGAATCGGTTCGGATACGATCTGCTCCGGTGATTGGGCTCCCGCCTTGGCTGCTGGTCCGTTATCTGCAAAGGCTACAACCGGCGCCGCGGGGAAGCCCCCTGGAGGCAGCATCGCGCCTCCCCCGAGCAGCAGCGTACCTGCTACGGCGCCGGTGACGGTTCTTCGAATCACATTCCGGTAGGTGGTGGTCATACTCTTCTGTTCCCCTTCCTGCTCGTCGAGTCTAGTAGATGTCGTTCCTATGATCCGTTGGTTCCATTGCATAATATCGATCGCACCTGAATTTATTTCTCTGGAATGGGCAATCCTAGATGGTGGTAAGCCTGATGCGTAACCATGCGCCCTCGGGGCGTCCGCTGCAAAAATCCGATCTGCAGGAGATAAGGTTCATATACATCTTCGATCGTCTGGCTCTCCTCCCCGATCGTGGCGGCAATCGTATCCAGACCGACCGGGCCGCCGCGAAAGTGCGAGATCATCGAATGAAGCATCTTGTGATCGATCGCGTCAAGGCCGAGCGCGTCGACCTGGATCAAGCGCAGCGCTTCTCCCGCCAATGCCGGGGTGATGATTCCGTCGCCTCGCACTTGAGCGAAGTCGCGCACCCGCTTCAACAGCCGGTTCGCAATCCGCGGAGTCCCTCGGGAGCGAACCGCGATCTCGTCGCTGGCCTCGCCTGTAATCTGGACGTCCAATATATCGGCGGCGCGGGTCACGATGAAGCTAAGCTCATCCTTGCTGTAATACTCCAGCCGGCTGACGACGCCGAAGCGATCGCGAAGCGGCGCCGAGAGCAGGCCTGCCCGCGTCGTCGCTCCGATCAGAGTGAAGCGGGGCAGATCAAGGCGCACGGATCGCGCGCTTGGGCCTTTGCCGATAATGATGTCGAGCGCGAAATCCTCCATCGCCGGATACAATACTTCCTCCACCGTCCGGTGAAGCCGGTGGATCTCATCGATGAACAGCACATCGCCTTCCTGCAGATTGGTCAGCAAAGCCGCCAAGTCTCCCGGCCGCTCGATGGCCGGACCCGAGGTCGTGCGGATGTTGACACCCATCTCGTTGGCGATAATGTTGGACAGCGTCGTCTTGCCCAATCCGGGGGGACCGTACAGCAGCACGTGATCGAGCGCTTCCTTGCGCATTTTGGCCGCTTCGATGAATATTTTCAGATTGTCCTTCACCTGGTTCTGCCCTATGTATTCCGACAAATAGCGCGGACGCAGGCTCAGCTCGACCGCCTGATCCTCCATCATATAATTGGCTGAAATGATGCGTTCTTCCATCTGTACCGCCTCTCTTTACCCTGTGAACAGCAATTGCAGCGCCTTCTTCATGAGCGAGTCGACCGACTCGTCCGCATGGACCCGATTCTGCAGATCGTTCCAGACCCGATCGAGCTCCACATCCTTGTACCCAAGCGCCTTCAGCGCTTCGCGGGCTTCGTCCCACGCGCCGTCTTCCCGCTCCTCCTCGATCGTCTGCATCTCTGCGAACAGAGATCCCGGCTCCACATCCCAGCCCATGCCGTCAAGCTTGTCCTTCAGATCAAGCACGATGCGCTGAGCCGTCTTCTTCCCGATTCCGGGCAGCTTCGTCAGGAACGAATAGTTCTCCTGCTGGATCGCCGCCACGACCGAATCCGGCTTCCCCGCGCTCAAAATGCCGAGCGCCACCTTCGGCCCGACGCCGCTGACCTCGATTAGGCGGCGGAACAGCTTCTGCTCCTGCCGCGACGCGAATCCGAACAGCAGAATCGCGTCTTCCCGCACATGATGATGCGTATATACCGTAACGGCCGCTTCCGATTTCGCAAACGCGTACGGGTTCGGCGTATAGATGCGATATCCGATCCCTTGAACATCCAATACGACATAATCGGCTTCCCAATGGACCACCGGTCCGCGAACAAAATCAATCATGGACGCAATACTCCGTTCAATTTGTCATGTAATCCGCTGGAATGGGCGTGGCATAGCGCCACGGCCAAGGCGTCCGCCACGTCGTCCGGCTTCGGTATCGCCTTCAGCTTCAGCAGCAGCCGCACCATCTCCTGCACCTGTCTCTTCTCGGCGTTGCCGTAACCGACAACCGCCTGCTTCACCTGCATCGGGGTGTACTCCCCGATCGGAATGCCCCGCTTCGCGGCCGCGAGAATGACGACGCCGCGGGCTTGTCCTACGCTGAAGGCATTCGTCACGTTGCGGTTGAAGAACAACTTCTCGATCGCCATCGCGTCCGGCTTATAGCGGTCCAGCAATTCCTCCGCCGCTTCGAACACTTGCAGCAGCCGGATCTCCGGCGCGGTCGCCGAATCCGTCTGAATACAGCCATATTGCACGGGAATGACCTTGTTGCCGATTTTATCCACAAATCCGAAGCCGACAATGGCAATGCCCGGGTCAATTCCTAATATTCGCAAAAAAAATCTCTCCCTAACGATTCCGTGTATGTCTAGCGAACATATGTGTTCACTCCATTATAACACAGATCGTAAGGAAGAGAATGAGTCTTTCCGCCGCAATTGGCAGGCCTGAACGGGGGTGGATGGACGCATCCGAAGCCGTCCGGACGCCGCGCTTGACGTCAAGATCGGTTTTCGGCCCGGCGAAAGGCCGTTTTGAGCATCGGCGGGGTAACGAGCGTCGTCACAATGATGACGATGACGAGAGGCGTGAACAGGGCCGGGTCGAACAGCGCCCCCTCCAGGCCTGCGGTGGCGATGATGAGGGCGACCTCGCCGCGGGATACCATCCCCGATCCGATGCCGAACGCGCTCCGGCGGCCGAAACCGGTCATGCGTGCCCCCAGCATGCAGCCGAAGAGCTTGGTGACAATCGCGATAACCGAGATTAGCAGCATAAATCCAATATGCTGGCCCAGTCCGGCGAAGGTGACCTCCAATCCGACGCTGACGAAGAAGACCGGCACGAATATTCCGTAAGCGATCGGCTCCAGCCGGTGCTCCACCTCCTGCTTGAAGTCGGTCTGCGAGATGGCGATGCCGGCGGCGAACGCGCCGATAATCCCGGCCACGCCCAATTGCTCCGCGGCATAAGAGAAGGCGAAGCAGATGATGAGCGCCGCGCTGATCACCGCTTCGCTTACCTTCAATGGAGCGAGCCAGCGCATCAGGAGGGGAACGGCAAAGATGCCCGCGGCAATCGCCCCGGCGAAGAAAATGACCTTCTTGCCGACGATCCATCCTAGGGAAGCCTGCTCCGTCCCCGCTCCGAGAAGACTCAGCATGAAGGCCAGCAGGATGACGACGAGAACATCATCGACGACGGCGGCTCCGAGAATCGTCGTTCCTTCCCTGGAGCTGAGCTGTCCGAGATCCTTGAGCGTCTGAACCGAGATGCTGACGGAAGTGGCGCACAGCAGCAGCCCGATGAACAGCGAGTGTCCTTGATCCATACCGAGAGCAATCCCTCCGAGATACCCGCCGACGAAGGGCAAAATAATGCCGCCGAGCGCGACGGCCACCGACGCTTTCCAATTCTGCTTCAATTGATCCAGATCGGTCTCCAGACCGGCGATAAACATAAGCAGGATGACGCCGACCTCGGCCATGTCGCGAACGATGTCCCCGTTGGTCACCCAGCCCAGGACCGCTGGACCGACTATGATGCCGATGATCAGCTTCCCCAGCACGGAGGGCTGGCCCAGCCTGACCGTCAAATCTCCGGCCAGCTTGGTCGCCGTCAGCACAATGAGGAGCATCAGCACGATATCCATACGCATCCTCCTTCCTTGGAATCGGATGATTCTTATCATTCCACCGCAGCGGACAAAAAATAAGGACGCCCAAAAGGATGTCCTTAGTCGTATGTGATCCGGCTGTCACTTGGCTTCCTCCGCCGGCTTCATCACTTTCTGCGAGGCTTCCACCGCATAATCGCTGAAGGTGGACAGCACGCTGTGGTATTCATCGGTATCCGTAATCAGAATCCCGTCATACAGCTGCTGAAGCACATTGGGCGGGAGGGCGCTCTCCATCGATTCGACATCGATTTGGAAGAAGGTCCGAATTACTTTTTTCTGCCCGGGCGGGCCTTCGTACAGCGTCAGATTCCCGTCCTCGTCGAGACTGATGCGGGCATCCTTGCAGCGATCGGATATTTCCTCGATCTGTTCCTCCATAATGACCCGGCCCGCATCATCCATCGTGGCGCCCCAATCCGGATGATTCAGCATCAATTGAATGATAGCAGCCGAAGAATGCTTGCCCATCGTCTCTTCCCGCTGGCCGCAAATGAACTGTTGGCGATGAATGACTTCGCGCTTCCGGTCGTCCTGCTGGAGCAGCTGATTAAGCACCAGCCGGGAAGATTCATGCAGCTTCGCGAACTCATCGTCCTGCATGGCCGCGAACGTCTCCATCGAGACGGGCGTCTCCCGCTCGTAAATGAGCTGACGGATCTCCATCGACATGCGGATTCCTATGGTCAGGGCACCAAAAAATAAAACAATAGCGACGAGCCACCAGATCGGGCCTTTCATGCGGCGAATATCTTGTTTCCATTGCTTCATCCGAACAGAGAACCGGGAATGGGAACGATGTTCTCGAGTCATGACAATCCCCTCTTACTTTTTTATCCATAGTGTGGCCCAATAGAGGGGGTTGTTATACCAACAGACGCGTTCTCCGAAGGCCTCAGCGGCCATCCGGGAGAATGCTGTTCCGGGTCTCCAGCAAAATGACGGCCAAGACCGCGCAAGCGGCGCTGAGGACGATCGCAACGGCGATGGCGCCGGAGATCGGTTCGGTCCGGGCGTCCGGCATCAGCAGCGCGGCCGCATTGGCGGACAGGGCCGAAGGCAAGTAACGGGCGCCCGGGATGCGCCAGCTCTGAGCGAGCGACAAGAGCAGCACGAGTCCAAGGGTCAGGGCCGCAGACGCCGCTCCGCTGCGCAGCCAACTGCTCATCAGCAGCGTGACGTTGGCGGCGAAGAGCATCCACAGACCATAACAGGCTCCCGCCGCCACGCCCTCTGCTGCCGGGACGTTCCCGAATAACATCTCCGTATAATACCAGCCTGCCCCGTACCCGAACAGGAAGGAGACAAGGGTCAGCGCTGCAGCCGCCAGGCATTTCGATGCGACAAATGCCCCGTAAGATACCGGTCGGACCAAGACGGCACCCGCGGTACCGGTATGGATCTCGCCCGAGACGGTTGACATTAGCGACAATACGAGAACGAGCAGGCCGACGGTTCCGAACTGGTTTAATATCTGTGCCATGATTGCGCCCGGCTGCAGTTCCGGGAAGGCCATGTCCAATCCTGGCGGCAGGCTTCCCGACCATGACAGAATATCGGGCAGGTACTTCATCACAAGAGGCTGGCTGATACCCAGCATCAGAAATACGAGCGGAACCCAGAGCAATTTGTAGCTGCGGACCATTTCCAGCCCTTCTTTGCGCGCTAGCACATGCCATCGGTTCATGAGATCATCGCCTCCATGAACATATTTTCCAGACTCGTTACGCCGCATTCCAACCGGAGAAGCGGAATATCCATGTCCGCCGCCTCCGTCAGTATCGTGCGGCGCGCCTCGTCTATGCTGCGCACCGTGAATTCCGCCCGCCCCCGGGCAATACGGCTGTGCTCCACTACCGGCTTCCCTGCCCAGCGCCGCAGCCAATCGATCGCGGCAGGATCCGGCTCGACCTCGACGGTTAGCCGGGGACGTTCCGCTCCGCTTCGCAATTGCTCCCATTGCCCTTGCATGACGATGCGGCCTCGGTTCATCATGATCAGATCGTCGCATAATTCCTCGGCATCGGACAAGATGTGAGTGGAGAAAAGCACAGTAGTCTCACCCGCTATCTCCTGAAGCAGCGTCATCACCTCTCTCCGGCCAATCGGATCCAGCGCCGATACCGGCTCGTCCAGAATGACCAGCTTCGAGCCGCCGATCATCGCCTGAGCAATGCCGAGCCGCTGCTTCATCCCTCCCGAGTAGCCGCCGATTCGGCGTCTGCCCGCATCGCCAAGCCCGACCTTGTCCAGCCATTGCGAGGCCGCCGACCGCGCTTGCTTGCGGGGCATGCCGCACAGCTCGGCCTGATAGACGAGCCACTCGCTTCCGCTCATCCAGCCGTAGAAGGCGGGCTTCTGGGACAGAAAGCCTACCCATTGGCGCAAATCTCCCGCCGCTGCCGTCCCGTCTTCTTGCAGCAGCCGTACTTCGCCGGATGTCGGCCGGATTAACCCGGCGAGCATATGGAGCGTCGTCGTCTTTCCGGCTCCGTTCGGCCCGAGCAGAGCCGTGCAGCAATGCTTGCGTATGCTGACCGTCACGTCCTGGACAGCCATATGCTCCCCGTATCGCTTCGTCAACTGATGAAGTTGTATCGCATTCATGCCGCATCTTTCCTTCCCATCATGAGATAAGCGATCGTCCCCGGGATATTCAACAGGACGATAATGATCGCCCACAGCCATTTCGGGCCGTTCGCCCGCTCCGATCGGACCAGGGAGACCAAGGCTACGCACATCAATACGAGCTGGACCGCGAGCAACGGCACAATTAGCGGCCATGGTATGTTTTCCGGCATGCTGGCTTCTCCTCCCCAAGTGTCATCTGTCCGGATGATTCCAATCGCGGTTCTTCCGCCAAGGCTTCACGACGAACAATAAGTAGCACAATAGGGGCGTCGGCGTGCCTGTAAAGCCCCATATTCCCCAGAACCACGGATATTTTCCGCGCTTGCGGGCATCCAGGAACAGCCATGTGCCTTGCATAAGGAGGATGACTGCAATGAGGACCCATAGCCACCACGGAACTTCGTCGACTGTGTAATGCGGTTTCATTCGCGTTCACCCTCCTCCCCAGCGCGAATAGGCGACTTCACGAGACAGAACAAGACGCCGCCCAACAGAGCCGCTGCCTGGAAGCCCGCAAATGCGCGCCAATCTGTCATGGCCAGCGACAAGCCCCCGCCGACGAGAATGCAGGCCGCTCCCCAGAGCAGAAGCAATTCCTTCCACAGACGGCTGCGGTTGCGCAGGAAGCGGCTGTGCAGCATGCGCTGCAGCTGTTCCACATCCGGAATCTCCGCATTCCGCTCGCTGGCCTGATCCAGGCTGGCCCAAGCTTGGTGCAGCCTGCGCAGCGATTCGGGGTCGGCCTCCCATTCCGCGGGCGCCGTGTGCGGCTTGTTCGGCCCCGCCTCGGCAGTCACCGAGATATCCAGCTTCTTCTTATTGCGCTTGTTCATCCTTACTCCACTCCTTCCGCAGCTTCTCCAATCCGTAATGAATTCGGGATTTGACGGTGCCTTCATTTACATTGAGCATGACCGCGATCTCGGGAATCGAGTAGCCGTAATAATGCTTGAGCACAATCGGGGCACGCTGTTCAGCCGACAATGCTCCCAGTTGTTCAAGCAGACAAGACCATTCGACATCGCTCGACTCCATATAATAGCGAAGCTGGCGCGCGGCCTCCTTCTCCTCCGCTTCCTGCCAACGCTGTTCGACCTTTCTCCTTCGCAGCATATCGATATACAGCCGCGAGCCGATCATGATGAGCCACGACGAAAACTTCATTTTCCCGTTATAGGTGTGTATTTTCTCAAGACAGCGCACCATCGTGTCCTGCACGACATCTTCAGCCACGCTCGGGTTCATCGTCAGCTTCAGCATATATTTGTGTAAAAAGGAATAGTGCCTGTGCAGTAAATTGGCCAACGCATCGGTATCGCCGCGAATGGCCCGCCGAATCCATTCCTGCTCCTGATCCACGTGTCCCCCGCCTCCTTTTCTCCTGCAGCAGGTAAAGTACTTATATTACGTTTCAGTCTGTCCGATCGTTCGATCGGAAATCACGAATCGATCATAATATCATCCGTTGCATGCAAAAAACTCTTAAGAACCAGTGTAAACCGTTTCCTAAGAGTCTGCCCTTTTGTATCGTACCCGTACGTTACTTAAGCCAATCCAAAATGGCCTTAATCGCCAACCCGTGATTGCCGATTTGACAATGCTCGGCTCCCCCTTCTTCCTCGGTGAACATTCTGCCCGTTACCGTGTTGGCGTTGGTAAGCCGGTTCATCAATAAATGATAATGAGTACTGGGAATATAATGATCGCGCTCTCCGGCGAGCAGCAGCACATCGCATTTGATCTTCGAAGTGATGCCGCGCAGCGTATGCCGCTTCAAGTCCATGTAAAAATGATACGGACTGTCTGTGCCGGTAATATATTGCCCATGCGAGATCGCCCAGTCCAAAATAAGCTGCTTTTTCATGGCCTGCCGCAGCACGAAGTTAATCAGGCTCTTGGCTCTCATCCGGAACATCAGCTTGATGACCGTCTGCATCGCTGCGGGAAACGGGTTGATAATACAGTCAAACCCGTCATAAAGGACATCATAGGCAACCGTTTTCGCTATTCTCCGCTCAAAAGCCGCCGCGCGCAGCGCCAAATAGCCGCCCCACGACACGCCAATCAGGCACACATCCTCCAGCTTGAAATAATCAAAGAGGGCGCTCACCGGCTTTTCCCAATGCGGTTCGAAGGCGAGACCCTTTTTTAGCGACTCTCCTTGTCCCGGCCCCTCGAAAAGATAAATCGTATAACCGCTCTTCGCCAGGTCCTGAATCGCCAAATAGAATTCTTCGATAAAGGAATCGTATCCCCCGAAAACAACCATATTCCCCAGCGGATTTTCCGTTTCAAAAATAAACGTTTTCATCGAGGAATGTTCGTAAGGCACGTATTCCACCCGCAAGCGTTCATCCCGATCCATTACGCTGCGGAAGTTATGAAGCGATTTCTCGTACATTTTCTGTTTTTCAGGCCCTTTTTTGAGAAAAAACTCGGCTAGGCGGTAATAATAGGCGGCATGGAGCTTCCTGTTGTCGGCCTCCGCCTGTTCTCCCAGACGGAGCCAGGCCCGGTACCAAGAGTCCAAATCAACGATTTGCGGAACGGCGCCCTTAATCTCGTCGAAGCTGCAGGCTTCATCGCCATACGTTAAAATTCGATTGATTTGAAAATCAAACTGTTTTATCGGATGCAGGGGAATATACGGCATTACCTGCTCCTCCCTTCGCTGATGCCTAACGCCGCAGAAGTCAGCCGTTCGATTTCCGCTTGACGAGTCTGATGGGAGTCCTCATTTCTCCCCATGTGGAATACCCCCGATAGCCCATGAAGCAGAAATTGCGCCGTGACGGCAGGATGCAACACATGGAATATCCCCTCATCGCATCCTCGCCGAATGAACGATTCCAGCTCCGGGGAGAGTTTGTGCAGCATAGCCTCCACAATCCTGCGATGCTGCGGGCCTGTGACCGCATTCTCACGGATGACCTGCGCCGTTTGATCCATTGAGGTGACAAATTCGTCCACAAGCCGTTGAAGCCGCTCTAGCCCCGTCAATTCTTCGCATTGGAGCAGGGCTTGATATTGCTGTATTTGCCCCATGACATAGCTTTCCACAGCCTCATCCAGGAAAACCTCTTTCGACTTGAAATAGTAGTAGAAAAGCCCTGTCGCAACTCCGGCTTCCCTTACAATATCTTGCACAGATACGCCCGCAACTCCATTGCGCAAAAACAATTCAATCCCAATATCCAAAAGTTGTTGACGCCGTTCTTCCGGCGGTTTTTTCGTCCTTGACATAAAAAAATCCTCCCAACTGAATTTAGTTCAGTTAGGGGGATTATAGCATACTGAACATTGTTCAGTCAAAAGATTCCCATTTATTTATACGTAAAACGTATTGAAATCTTCCAAATTCCCCAAGTGGAGATCTGCCTCGATCACTGCCGCCTTCCCTTTTTCCAGAACGGTTTCGAAAGTACCGCCATCCTCGCTTGTTAATGCTTCATGATTGATGTAAAAGGTATTTTGATATCGCGCTCCAGGGGGGCCGAATAAGGTAAGGTCCCATGAAGGGTGCCCTGGTCGTTGATCTGGTGTTTGTCGTCTGCCAATGAGCCATCGAATTGCAATAGGCTGTATCCTTGATCGTCAGCTTCGTCAATCGATTCCGCACCGGCGTCAACCAGCAGTTCCTGCGTCAGCGGGGCAGCAGAGAGGCGCACATTGCTTATGTACTCATTGCGAGGAATCGCGGAACGATCCAGAGTATCTGCGTCTCTGGCAAAAGCGACGGAGCCAACCGCCTCTCAGGATCGCATGATACCCGCCATAGGAGCTCGTCGCAGCCAAGTCCGGGATGAATGCCGGGCTGTAGACACTGGCTATGCTAACCGGCGGGGTATCTCCTTGCTTCCCCGTAACCGGGGTAAACAGAAACGCAAGCGGTGTCTCTTGATCATCCTTCTCCGGATCGATAATGTGCATATATTGATAGGGGGCTTCCGGCGCATTCAAACGATAAGGCTGCGGAAATCCGTCCACGAAGAGAAGAAAGCCGACATTTTTCGCTTCCCCGGAGGCGCTCACGGAATAATCGATTTTTAGTTCGCCCCCATCGTAACGCAGAGGAATCATTTCCCCGTTATTATCGTATTTCAGATTGGTGAATTGATGAGCGAGACTGCCCATGACGACCGTCGTATTCTTATTTTCTTCAAGCTGATGAGGCTGTATCTTGGAGGTATTAGAAGGCAGGCCGGTCCAATAGCCGCCCAAAGAACGATCTCCCCGTCTGCTCTCGAGTTTCTTTTGTGCGATAAGCGTCTTTCCGTTTAAAATTGCATTGTCAGGATTACTAGTCACCGAGGTTTCATAATAGCGCCCTTCTAACGTGCCTTTCAGTTGCCCATATCCCGTCAACTTCGCTGATTTGGTGTCTGCAAACGCCGCCGTTGCCACTGACACGCAAGCCATAATTGCTACCATGCCGACAATCGTTTTTTTACCGATTTCATTTCCATTCATCTCCCTTTCTTTTTTTGAAAATTTCCCCGCTAGAACTTGATGTGCCCCTTCCCAAAAAACGTTCTGTTCTGCCGAAAATACACCTCCTCTCCGCAAGATAAGAGATGCAGTTTCGTGATGATCGCCTTTCTACATGGTTAGACGGCTCATCCTTCCAAAATATGACCTAATATTTCGTTATTTTCATATTTTAGTAGTTTTGCTCACATTATCGACACTATTCAAATATGGATTTATATACGATATAAGTATATATTAGTATATATAGGGAATTAAATTGGATAATACTTGTATCCAACGATGTGGGGGGGGGGGCATTATGGAACAGTGGTTATCTTTTTTGCGCGATGGTTTCCAACAATTAGATCGTCAATCTCAAAAACTGACTTATCAATCCTACCGAAAATTCATCTATCACGATATTTACTTCTTGCTCCGAAATCATGATCTGACGGAGGACGTCATTCAGGAATCATTCCTCAAAGTGATTGCCTCATCACCTAAATCACAAAATCCCGTAAAGATAAAGGCCTGGCTCAAACAAATTTCGAGGAACACCGCCTTTGCGTACTTGAGAAAAAACAAAAAATGTTATTCACTATCCAACCTGGAGGGCATGGATGAGGAGGTGCTTTTCGCTTCGGCGGCCGAGACGGCCGTAGCCGATCAGGTGGAGGAGCAAATACGCGATGAAATGCTTCATGAAGCGCTTGACCAGCTCAATGCGCGCTACCGCAATGTGTTGTTTCGCTATTATGTGGAAGATAAGTCGCACCGGGAGCTGGCTCGGGAATTAGGAATCAGCGAGCAAGCTTCTGCGCAATTATTGGTTAGAGCGCGCAAAAAATTGCGTTACTATTTTTGCAAAAAATGGGTTGATAACGAGGAAGGATGATGGTTCTCCCCTCCTGCTTCCCTTCGTATGCAGCTATCAATTTCATGTTTTCAGAATAATACAATTTGGATGGGTTGAACACGTCCAAATTTGTCATTCTTCGAGGTCCATAATTCCTTGCCGCCGATTCCCCCGGCCCCTTTTTTCATAAGAAAAAAAGCCTTTTAAGCTCCAGCTCCTTGCTGAATCTCAAAAGACTTTGGCGGCACCTTTGCATGGCAGATGGCTATAAGTTGCTCATTTCCAGTTGAAAGGCTTCCTTCATTTCCCTGGTCGCATCCTGAATCGGCGTCTTGCCGACGAAGCGGCCTCGGGTCAACACCCGGGCCTTGCCGGTCTCATCGCAGGTGATCAAGGTCAATAATGGTTCCGGTCCCTGATCCTCAATGACTTCCACCGCCGTGGCCTCGATTGTTTTCTGTTCCTCTATTTTGTATTCATAGATGTACTCCATATCGGTCAAATAAGCGGCGGCGCCGGTTTTGACTCGCAGGAGCGGGCTGAACAGCAGATCTTTGCGGTTCATGTGATGGCCCGCCAACGCATAATTGCCTTCCCCCATAACCTGGTCACGCTTCATCGTCCCCGCGGTGAGCGCCAACGTATACGGAGCAACGCCTTCTCCTATCGGCAAATTCATGTCAATGCTCGGAATGCTGATGCCGCCAATCACATGAATATCATCTTTGTTCAAATTCGCCATCAGGATCGTCTCGAAATCAAGCTCCGCGACCTCTTCAAAATTAAAAACGGGCTCTTGCTTCCGAATATGGCTGTCGTCCCGCTTCACCGGGTCAGCCGCAGCCACCTTGTCAAGTCCCAATGAGCTCGTCCCTCTGGAGATGAACCAGCTCTGGATAGGCTCGTGCAGCAGGATGAACAGACCGGCCAGCAACACGGCGGCACAGACGGCATTATAGATTATTCTGGAAGCGGTTCTCTTCTTTGCGGCCATTGCGATCCTCCCGTTCGTTTCTTTCCGGTTTTATTATAGACGACTTCATCAAGCAGCGACACCGGAAAACTAGACAAATTCTGAACACGGATATACTAAACAATAAATATTTATCGATAAACAATAAATTTTTATTGACCAAGAGAAAACCGCCGATTATGATAGTACCTATCGAGCCGCCATGGCGGCTCATTCAAGGAACCGTTGCGGAGGGGGCGAAGCGTCCCGGGAGGCGGATTCCAATGCAGGAGGAACTTGTATGGCTTTCAAGCTGAAATCATTTGTCGAGTTCGGGTGGCAGCAGGCGCTGTCCTGCCTGTTCCCGGCCATTATTTTCGGGGCGCTGGCGCTGACGCGGGCGATCGAGATCCCGTACATTCCCGCTTATGACTTTATGCTTCTGGTCTGTATCGCGGTTCAAACCATCATGCTCCGTTCCGGTCTGGAAACGATCGATGAGCTAAAGGTCATTTGCGTGTTCCATCTGATCGGGCTTGCGCTTGAAATTTTCAAGGTACACATGGGATCATGGGCCTACCCCCTCGACGGATGGACCAAGGTGTTCGGCGTGCCGCTCTACAGCGGATTTATGTATGCAAGTGTAGCCAGTTACTTATGTCAGGCGTGGCGCCGCCTGCAGGTGAAGCTGCACCGGTATCCGAAAGCGTGGTGCACGGTCCCGCTCGGCGCGACGATTTACCTTAATTTTATGACCCACCATTTCATATCCGATCTGCGCTGGGTGTTGACCCTTCTGCTGTTCGCCGTCTTCTTTCGGTCGTATGTCGAGTATACGGTGCTGGGCGTGACGCGGCGCATGCCGCTCGTGCTCTCGTTTGCGTTGATCGGTTTCTTTATTTGGGTAGCGGAAAATATCGGAACCTTCCTGGGCGCTTGGCGCTATCCGCATCAAGCCAATGGTTGGCATCTCGTTCAGTGGGGAAAATTCAGCTCGTGGTTCTTGCTGGTCATCGTGTCGTTCATGATCGTCGCCCAGTTGAAGCATGTGAAGGAAGGGCGCTCCCAGAGCAAGGAACGTACGCTTCCTATGCACTAATATGAAGGTTACCAAGATACATCCAAAACATATTGATAAACGATAAATGCAGTGATATGCTAATGCCATTCATTTTTATGCGAGGTGCTGTATGCTGCGAAGTAAAACTGCCTTCCTCAAGCTGGCGATCGCCATGATTGGGCTTGCGGCTTTGATTCTGTCTCTGTTCTGGCTGCCCGGATTCGTGACAAGCCATGCGGCGAAGAACCCCGATTATGTCCCTTTGAAATATCCGGCGCTCATCGTTGTATATACGACGGCAATACCGTTTTACATTGCTCTCTATCAATCCCTGAAGCTGCTCAGCTATATCGAACGGAACCATGCTTTTTCCGAAAGCGCGGCAGCATCGTTGAAGCATATCAAGCAGTGCGCCGTCGTGATCGCGATCTTCTATGTGTTAAGCGGGGTATTCCTTGGGATGCAGGGCGTCCTGTTTACTTCCATCGCCGTGATAGGGGGAGTCATCATTTTTGCCGCTTCCACGGTAGCGATTTTTGCGGCAGTGCTTCAAGAGCTGCTGACCCGCGCACTTGAAATCAAATCCGAAAACGATTTGACAGTCTGAGGTGTTCCAATGGCGATCATCATCAATCTCGATGTTATGTTGGCAAGACGAAAAATGAGCGTCACCGAGCTGTCGGAGAAGGTCGGAATTACGATGGCGAACCTGTCCATCCTGAAAAATGGCAAAGCAAAGGCGGTCCGCTTTTCCACCTTGGAGAAAATATGCGAAGTGCTGGACTGCCAGCCAGGCGATATATTGGAATATGTGAAAGAGGATCCGTCCGGAACGTGAACCCGCCCCGCGCTTCATCCAAGCCGGGGCGTTTTTCATTCTTTCTTAGCGGCCCGCCAGTTCCATAAAATTCTCTGCGGCCAGCCTGATCGCAGGACGCTTCCCGTATTCAGGGAAGTATCGAAAAAAAGAACATGATTGTTTTTGACTCATTTCAATGATTTCCACACGGCGGAAGACTCTTTTTCCTGGACTGCGGCCTTTGCAATGTCAACATCATGCTGGAAAATGATATAATCGGGGTTCATTTCCGACAGAGCCTCCAGTGACAGTACGGCACTGTCTTCGGGATATCCGTTCGGCGCCAACAGCCCAAAGCCAGCCGATGCATCATCGTACATCGTGTTTTTTCGTTCCCTGAGCGGTAAAATTGGCTTTGCCGTCAACTCGCAACAAGGCCAAATTCTTATTTTTCAGATCGCTCAGCCGCTCTTTGGTTTTCTCGATTAATTCTTTTGTTTCCTTGATGAGCCTGGCATTCATGATCGCAGTTTTCTTCTTCCCTCTTGTCCAGGCGATAAAAAACGGAATAAGACTCCAACTCGGATTGACCTGCAACTTGCGATTCCATTTGCATGCCTGGAGCCGCGTGCAACACGGATCCTGCCTGCAATTCGTAGGCCGTGCCATTCACGCTTATTCTGGCTGCTCCACGAATGATAAAAAGAAATCCGTACTATCATAGGAATCATTAGCAAAGACCTCGGCTAACTTGTCCACATCCATCATCATGTTTGGAGACAGCTCCCATAATCTTTTTCGATTCAAATGGTAACGTTGAAGTTATCGACAGGTGCTTAAAGAGTATATACCCTAGAAGCTGCCTTACTATCTTCAGCATGGTAACAAACAAGAAGCTGTAAACCAACTAGATACTTGCCAAAGAGGCAGCTCACATTCAGGAAACAGGAGGCGAGTTCTTTTTTAAGTAAAAAATGGGCATCTCTGCTTAACTTAAGCATAACCAGTACAGTCAATAGCAGTATCGGTTGGTGGCGAGCAAATATAACAGGAAATTCCGTTATTACGATTGATGCAGGCAGCTATGCTAACCATACGTTCCAAATTAAAACAAGCACGAACGAAGCGAATTCCAAAAGTGCCTATTTTCAATGGTATACCCATAATTAAGATGTTATGGGAGCCTGTCTGCAACCCGAAGAAAGCACTGCCTCAGGGCCAATGTCATTAAGATAAGGCGCGAAACCATAATCAAGCAAAAGAGCAGGTTATCGAAAAGATAGCCCGCTCTGAATTCCTGGAATCCCAAGGTTATAACCTTCTGCTGCATTTTGAACGCAGCCTATGACCTCTGCAACAGACTTTACGTGGATGCCCTTGTTCAGCCACGAAGGTTATTTATTGAGGGAAGGGCGCTGGCGACCATGGTCGACCGTTCCCCGATCAAGGGAAAAACCATTGTGATTGCCGATCGAGGTGATGAAAGTTACAACAATTTCGCGATCTTGAACGCACAGGGTCGAACTATGTCATCTGGGTAAAGGATTTGAATCCTTTGATTTTTTGGATTTGCATGAGAACTCGTTTTACCCGATATTCAGGGAGCTCTCTGTCTTTTTCCGATCAGCACGTTAATGTCGCATGTATTGAGTTATGCTGCCCAATTGTTTAACGAGGGTGCCCGATGTATTCCGCGGCAACCACATGATGTATTAATGAAACTAACGTTTCCTGTTAGAGCAAAAAATTAAAATATTGTCGGTACCATTCCCCCATCTATGCGGATCGGTGATCCTTTGAAGGCGGAGGCCATCGGGCTGCAAATGAAAGCAGTCAATCGGCCGATCTCCACAGGTCTGATAAACCGTTGGATTTCGGATTGAGGCAGGTTCTTCGTCATAAAGTCTTTCTCTTTAGCCTCGAAGGTCATCTCTTCGTTCGAATAAATGCTTTCGATGATCTGCCGCACGTTCTCGGAGAGGGTCGGTCCCGGCAGGATCGTGTTCACTGTAACTTCGGCGCCGCGGGTCAACTTGGACAAGCTCTTGGACAATGACAACAGCATGGATTTGGTCACGCCGTATTGAGGCATCTGTCCGGAAGGCATGACGGCTTCCTCACTCGCGATGAAGATAATACGGCCGTATTCGCGACTCAACATGGAAGGCAGATAAAACTTGGTTAAGTCGTTGGCGGCGAGAAAGTTCGTGCGGAAGTACTTCTCCCATACGGCATCGTCTACGTCGTCATAGGACATGATTTCATAGATGCCCATGCTATTGACGAGGATATCGACGTGGGGGAAATTCGCAAATAAAGCTTCTCTTTGTCGCGAATCGACGAGATCGGCCGTTGCATTTCGAGGTTCCGTTTCCGGGAACGCCGCCTGGATCTCACCTACCGTGCGCTCTACCTCATCGTTGTTCCGACCATTTATGAGAACATGAACGCCTTCCCTGGCAAGTTCAAGAGCAATCGCTTTTCCTATGCCTTTAGTTGATCCCGTTACTAGAGCCGTCTTATTCTTCAATCCCATATCCATCTGCCTGCACTCCTTATGTCTAGGATAGGGATCATGATACATCGTTTCGCCTACTCGGTAACTAGCACGGAACGCCAATTCTCTTGCGCGACGCGCCAATTGGCGGGAGTCTCCCCTTTCCATGAGCGGAACGCGCGATAAAACGAATTATGGTCCTCGTAGCCGACGAGAAAAGCGACCTCTTTGATCCCCAGCGCAGGGTCTGCCAAGTAAGCGACGGCCATCTCCCGCCTAGTTTTCGCCAGCAACTTCTTAAAGCTTGCGCCTTCTTCCGTCAGCCTGCGCTGCAAGGTGCGCTCGCTCATCCCCAACTCAGAGGCTACGGTGTGAATGTCGATTCGCCCTCGAGTTAGGCATCGGGTCAAGATCGACTGCACCTTAGCGCTCACGGTGAGCTGGCTCTGTCGTTCTTCCAGCGTACGATCCAAGGCGGGAGCCAGAATCTCGAGAAGTTCTTCGTTGTACGACGTGAAGGGGCGGTCCAGATCGTCGCGATTCAGCATTAGCCGATTGCGTCCCGTCCCCATCCGAACGCGGCAACCGAAATAACTTTCAAGGGTTTGAACGTCTCCCATGGGGTGTATGAATTCGACGGAATGTGCCTTCAGATGACGGCCGGTTCCCCGGCGCCCTAACTCCAGCAGGTAGGCGAGCGTAATGCCGACAAGCACCTGCGGTCCGGGTAGCTCGGCATGCTGCCACTCCAATTCAATAGAGCATTGCTCGCCTTCTTCCTGAATCCTCAAGTTTTCCGGAGGGCACATTTGCTTATAGCGCGCCATTCGGTTCAGCGCGTCCCGGTAGTCGCGAGCGTGAAAGGTCGCCACAGCAGCCGGCGGATACTGAGCTGTCTCGTACGCTGTCGCAAGCTTAACAATTCCCGTAGCGATATCCCCGACTAGTTCGGAATAGGCTTGCCAGATCGAATAATATTGTGCGGTCGTGACTAACGGTTCGGTGATGACGGTTAGCGGTAGACGTGCTTGGCGCGCTACATCAATGGGTTCTACCCCTATCCCCCTCAGGCTAGTCCAGAAACCTGGCGCGATCTTGATACGGTCTGCGGAAGGAGTATTCATGGCTGTCGACCTCCAATGACAAAGTCCAATTGCATTAATCCACGGAGCCCGCGGACCATTGATTCTTGATTATAACCTAACCGGGCGGGGTGACCCACCCGGTTAATTAATTTGCGATGGCCTCATGATATATTTTCTGCGCTATCGTTCTCCGTTTAGAGCGCAATGATCTAGGTATTCTAAATGATACGGCGCATTGAAAACCGAAATGAAGAAGTCGCTTGGTAATGCATCATCTTCCGAAATCCAGAAGATGATGCATTTTAGTCGTTTGCAGTCAGGTTCAACTCCAATTCATTTAATGGATGCCTTTTTAGACTTCATCCCAGGAAACTCTCCGGCACCTTGGCTGCCGGCACTCATTCGCATCTTCAAGAACGACACCACCACGATCGCAATAGCGACTCCAACCATCCCGACCCATGTAATCGATGACAGGGATACCCGGTCGACCATGACGCCTCCGATTCCTGCACCCGCAGCCATGGACAATTGCATCATGGATTGGTTCAGGCTCAGCATGATTCCAGAATAATTCGGTTCAATCCGAACCAGATTGAATTGTTGCGTTGGACCGGAGGACCAAGCCGCAAACGACCACAAGATCAGGAGGATGACAATCGGCTGCCACGAGTGCGTAAGGGTAACGGTTATAGAGAGGAGAAGCAGCGCTGTAGCGTGCAAGAGCATTCCCCCGGACAAGGTCGGGAATACCCCCCATTTATCTGTGCTGAATCCGCCGAATTTGGATCCGACCAGGCTAGCGATGCCGAACGCCAACAGCACTCCGCTTAGCATTCCTTCTTTCAATCCGGCAACATCAAGTAGATATGGTGAAATGTAGGTATAGGCGATCGAGTATCCGCCGAGCCAGAAAAAGGTAATCGCAAGCCCTAGCGCTACGTTTCCGTTTTTCAAGAAGGCAAGCTGCTTGGACAACGGAATCGGTTTATCCCCTTGAACTCGAGGGATGATGGCATACAGAACGAACATAGCCACCAGACCGGCCAGTGCCAATATACCAAAAACGGATTTCCATCCGAATTGTGCTGCAACGATACGTCCAAGAGGCACGCCGATAATCAAGGAAGCCGTAAAGCCCATCACCACGGTAGCAATCGCGCTGGCTTGTTTGTTTGGGGCGGCGATTTTCGCGGCGATGTCCAAAGCGGTTACCACGACCATTCCCGCGCCTAGAGCCATGACGACGCGAGCTGCGAGAAACGATGAATAGCCAGGCAAAACGTAAGACAGAATATTCCCAATTACGAAGATACCCAGCGCCCAAATCAGCAGTTTTTGTCTTTCCACCTTAGCAGTCAACGCCATGAGGATCGGGGTGCTAATGGCGTACACGAAGGAAAAAATCGTGACCAACTGCCCCGCAAAAGTAACGGAAATACCCATTGTATCCGATATCTTATCCAAGATGCCGGAAATAACGTACTCGGATGTACCCACCAAAAAAGTAACCAAAGCCAAAAAATAGACTCTCCACGTGTTAGACAATACGTTCACTTCCCCTTTTTTGTTGTTTTAATAGTTCCCGATGTGAGGATCCTTTAATAAATTCACATATCACGATATGTCGATTTATTAGGCCAAAAAAAACTGAATACGTTTGAGGTATTCAGTTCAGATTAGAGTTTCTGATTTAAGAAAGCAGCTAATTCGCTTATTTTCTCTTCGTTTCGCTTGTAGTACGTATATTTGCCGATCCGCTCGGTTCGAATCAGTCCGGCCCGTTGTAGAATGGACAAATACTGCGAAGCCGTCGACTGTGTCATGTTCAATTTATCCGTCACTTGACTGACACACACCCCGATTTCCCTCATATCCACTCCTTCATGGGGCACAAAATGTTTTTCGGGCTCCTTAAGCCACTGTAAAATCTGTAACCTCGACTCGTTAGATAACGCCTTGAACACTTCAATTGGATCCATGCCTCTTATTATATCTACATTTTTCGATATGTCAATAACATGTTGTTCTTGATATTAACTGGACTTCCTCCAAACATCTCGTAAGCATAATGTTTCTATGCGGTAATAATATACCTGCTTAGTACCTGTGCTCCTTCTACCCCTCGCTAATTTTATTCCTCGACGGCGATGCCGGCAGCTCTTAAATGCCCGTAGGCAACGATTCTACTAAACTGAGATGAAACTTCATCTGCGGAAGGGGTTTATCGGATCGGCGTTCTTCTTGATGCAATCTTCCTTGCTGAATTGGATCGGATTCCGGCTATGCCGCTTCTCGTACTGCTAATGTTCTTCTCCGTGCCGCTTCTGAACATGGCCCCGGAGTTCTTGACACAGACGACGCGAGATTGGATCTATTCGTGGACGCCACTACGGTTCGCGGCAGGAGGGCTGCGGGAAGTGATGCACTTCGGCGGACTGGACGCGGCCGGCTCGAACGCCTTCGTTTTGTGGGGCGTCGCCGTGGGATTTTTGGTCCTGTTGCTCGCTTCCAGATTTAAGGCGCCGGGCGAGCGACTGATGAGACCCCAACTTCTGTTACAGGCGATTAAAATAAAGTAAGAACAATCAACGTTGCGTTGTCGGTATTTGGTTTGGACAGTGTGGTTCGATAGGTTTGTTGGACGAAATCATGCGCACGAGATTAGCCGGTCGTTTCCTTGAGAGGGAGTGGCCGGGATTCGACTCTTTAGGTTGAAATTCGCTCAGCGTACAAAATTTCCGAAATGCTGACGGTACCCCACTTATCCAGTTTATTGATGGACTGCGATTTATTGCTTGAGAACGAGCGACAAACACCATCTACGGCAACCAGAACAGTGGTAGGTCTGCCAGGCGACGATCCCACAGATAGGATAATGATACTTACGGTTTGAACGCTTCACAGCATTGACCGTCGCGCCATCAGCATGAGGCGTGCTCATCGCCATGACCCGCAAGAGGTATGATGATACTTCTGACTGGCCAGCATCACTCCATTGGGGGCAGCCCGCTCGGATGAGGGGGGAGCTTTGATCAAAAAGCTAGGTATGGGCTAACCATCCGCAGCTTGGAACGCATTCTTTTAAAAATAAAAAAAGTTCATTAGAAAATGCTCTCTAATGAACCTTCGACTTTTAAGTGGTGCCGGTGAGAGGACTCGAACCTCCACGGTTTCCCTCACGATTTTGAGTCGCGCGCGTCTGCCATTCCGCCACACCGGCTTATGAAGTTAATAATGTGGCGCGCCCTGAGAGATTCGAACTCCCGACCTTTTGATTCGTAGTCAAACGCTCTATCCGGCTGAGCTAAGGGCGCATATTCTGGAGCGGACAACGGGATTCGAACCCGCGACCCTCGCCTTGGCAAGGCGATACTCTACCACTGAGCTATGTCCGCGCATCGGCTGTGCAGCCTGTCCATTGTCATTCCATCGCCGGCCGCGAGAGCATGCTTCAAGAAGGACATTTATTAATATAACAGACCGCATATCGAAAATCAATTCTTTTTTGCTGAAAATCGATGTTTTTTTCTTAACTCTCCTATCTTCAATATCCGGGCAGCAATGGAAAAAACCGCCTTGCCTTCAGGTTATCCCTTCGGACAAGACGGTATAGACTTATACTTTCTTCTTATTTTTTAACCTCACTGCAATTTGAACTTCGCTTCTCGCATGCCGACGATCCGCCCATTGTCATTCTTCGTCTCCGGCGGACTGAGCTGCCGCAGGCGCTCGATCGTCTCGGCGTTCGGATATTGAATCTCCTCCAAAATATGGGCCACGATGAGCGGCCATTGATCCTCGGAGCCGTCCATCACTTTGAAGGCGATCCCCATGCGCTCTTTCCGCAGGCCGAAGCAGTAGATTCCTTTGGCGCCGCCCTTGGCGACGATATTGTCGTCCTGCAGCAGCGTCGGACAAATGAGCTGCGTGCCGGATACGTAGAACGGGTAGCGGTTCATCAACGCCGTCAAGCGGATGACGGCCGCTCGGACCGCCTCATCCGGAATCAGATCCGGGCAAGCCAGCCGCAAGTACAGCGTCGCAATATTGCGGATAGGCAGCGCATACACCGGGAAGCCGCAGCCGTCCGTTCCCAGCCTGATCTTCTCGACAGGCACATCCGAGAGCGCGGACATCAGAGACAGCACCTGCTGCTGAACCGGATGATCCGGCTCGGCATAGTTTTCGGTCGGCCAGCCTTTCATTTTGCAGAGCGCCAGCACCCCGAGATGCTTGCCCGAGCAATTGTGGTAGATGGAGCGCGCAGGCGCGCCATGGGCGATCAGCTCGTCGCGGGCCGCTCCGTTCAGCGGATACGTCGGCTTGCATACGAACTGCGACTCCGAGATGCCCGTCTTGCGCATGAACGATTCCAACGCTTCGACGTGGAATTTTTGCGCCCGATGCGATGCCGTCATAAGCACGATTTCCTCGTCGCTCAACCCGTAATGCTCCGGCACTCCGGCCATGAGCGCAGGCAGCGCTTGAACCGGCTTCGACGACGAGCGCATGAAGCTGACATAATTCTCGTCCCCCACCGTGAACAGCGTCTCTCCCTGTTCGTTGACGCCAACCATATGGCCGGTGTACGCGCATTCCAACCAATTGCCACGATACTCTTCTACTAACACTTTACCCAAGTCTACCACGTTGGTTCCTCCTCGTAACTCCGGGATGTCTGTCCTGCTGCTATTCATTATACTCTACGACGACCATTTGGTGGCATTCCAATTGCGGCACGGTAAATTGCACATCGCCCCCGGACGCCTTGAACCCGATATCCGTCATTTGCGGAGCGAGATAGACCCGCTTCACTTCCGCCACCGGCAGCCGAAGCTGCACCTCGACCTGTTGGAGCGGAATGATATCTTCAATGATTTCGACCCGTTCGCCGCGCTTCACCGGGGAAGCGTACAGCAAGTGATTAATATAGCGGCGCTCCGCTGCTTGGTGCTGGAGCGTCGTCACGCCCTGGGCGGGCAGGGTCGTGTTCAACGTAATTCGATGGCCGAGCAGGCGGCGAAGCGCGAACAGAACCATTTCCTTCAAAATAAGACTGCCCTTCGTCGCATAATCTTCAAACACGTTCCAGGCGATATATATCCCTTGCGCGGATTCAACCATGCCCGGTCCGCCATCCTCCCCGGAACTCGGCGCATGCTGGTGAGAGCAGAAGCGGAATGCCTGACGGTTGAAGTACGGATCCTCTCTTCTTCCGAGCTCGACGCCGCCCGTCAGCTCGATGCGGCGCCCTTCCCCGTACATGATATACGCCGCTTCTCCGAGAGTGGCCATTCCTTCGCAGAGCGGACGGAAATAATCCGGACGGAACGGATTCGCCCCGATATCGGTAAAGCCGAGGGGCAGCATCTGCCGCGTCAATTCGACATTCAGGCCGGAACGGCCGGACGCCAGCACTTTGCCCCCCGCGGCCAAGAACGCTTCCACCTTCGGCAGAATCGTATCCTTCATCACGATCGAGTCCGGGAGAATGAGCACCTTGTAACGGCTCCAGTCGCTTTCGAGATCGACGATATCGAACAAAATTTTGCCTTCCAGCAGGATGCGGACCGCGCCCATATCGACTTTGCCGGAATACATGGCTCCGCTTTCCTGCTGCACGCCGGCGGCTTCTACCGTAAGCAGCGCCACATCGGCATGGTTGACGGCATTCACGCACCATGCTTCCTTGGCCTCCACCTCCGCGTACGCCTTTCCGATCAGCTCATAAGTTGCCCGGTCCATCTGTCCCCCAGGGTGTAGCTGGTCTCCGATCGAGCAGCGGGCGCCGTTCGCCAAGCTCAGCGCGGTCTCATAGCGCAAGGCGTTCGGATGCTTGTAACCGCCGAATTCGCCCCAGAAGGTATGGAACTTCCCGGTCATGCCAAGGAAGTTGAACCCGGTTGGCTGCGCATAGCGGGCAGACAGCGGAAAATGATCGTACCCCCAGCCGCCGGTCGGCAGCGACTCCAGCTCAAGATGAGAGTTCATGCCCATCAGATCGCGGCGGCCCTGATGAATATGGCCGGCGTTATGGAAGACCGGCAAGCCCGGCTTAATCGCATCGATCGCTTCCCGGATGCGGGCCGTGTAGTTCGCGTAAATGCGGCGGCCGTTCGCGATGACATCCTCCTTATTATGCGGATCCAGACCGTCCGCTTGCATTTGCTTCAGACAGGTGGTGCAGTAGCACGTCCGCTCGCCTACAATATCGAGGAAAATGCCGTCGCCGTCATACTTGCGCACCACTTCCTGCACCTGCTCAATGACGAGATCAAGATACGGCGTATTGAGACAAAATTGATGATATCCCGGCTTCATGAAGGAGTCGACCCAGTTCATCCGGTCGGTCTCGTCCCGCATCAACCATTGCGGCTTCTCCCAGGCGAGCTTCTCATCGAAGCCGACGGACAAATAAATCGGCACCTTGACGCCGATCTCATGCGCCGCTTCGATCTGGGCCCCCAGGAGATCAAATTCAAGTCCCGGATGAATTTCATTCGTTTCGGAAGGGAAATAGGCCCAGCCGTGATGGCATTTGGCGAACACGGTGATCGAGTCCACATGTCCCAGCTTCAGCATTTCTTGAAAATTCTCTTTAGAAAAATTTCTCCCGATATCAGAAATATGCTCCGACGTATGGAAATCGAGGTGAACCTGTCTGTAGCGCATAATATCCTCCTATACATGACATTTTCTTGAGATCATTGTATCATCTACGTAGGCGTACGTATTTAAGACAGGTTCCTGTCATTTATACAAAATTCCGATCATGTGGGAGGAAAACAATGAAACCGCTCAGTGAGGTAAAGCCCCATATCCGCGCGGCGCATATGTACAACTATCGCGGGGCTCCCGAGGAGCAGCGGCGCAGAGGCTACAGCTATGCCTTCCATCTCTTTACGGAAGGCCATGGACATATGATCGTCAATGAGCAGGTCTACCCCGTGGCGAGCGGGAGCCTGATTTTCGTGCGTCCGGGAGAAGGACATTATTTCGTTCCGGCGCCGGGGGAGACGATGGATGCCTGCAATATTTACTGCGACCTGTGGTGCGTTCCCCGGCCCAAGCAGCCGACCTTCGCTTATCAATGGGATGACTATGATCCCCGGTGGTTGACGGAAGAAGCGGCCTGCTCCGAATTGGATGCGCTGCCGACAAGCATGTCGCTCCGTCCTTACCCGCACCTGATCGAGCTGATCAAGCAGACGCTGGCTGCGTTCAACCGTTCCGGCAAATATACGGCCCAAGCGGTCTCCGCCTCCTTTTATTCGTGGATACTGCAGTGGCATGAAGCGGGCAGCCTGACCCAGACGGCGGATTACCGGATTACCCGCATCTTGGAGCAGATGGAGGCCTGTCCGGAGCAGCGGTTCTCGGTCGACTACTGGTGCAGCGAGTGCGGACTGGAGAAATCGCAATTCTATCGGCTGTTCAAGCAGGAGACCGGCATGTCGCCCAAAGCGTACGCCCTGCAGGCCCGCATGAAAAAAGCGGCCGTCCTGTTGATGGAAAGCCGCCAATCGATTACGGACATCGCGCTTATGCTCGGGTACGATTCCATACATTATTTCTCCAACCAATTCTCCTCCGTCTACGGAGTCAGCCCGTCATCCTACCGGATGGGCAAAGGCTTTCAAAAGCCGGATCGCTGGTCATAAATGATCGAAGCAGCCCTTTGCCCGCCAGGCGAAGAGCTGCTTTTTCACGCCGGACCATAACCTAAGCGCTTACGATTTCGCTGTTTAGGTCCGGATCGGTCTTCTTCTTTTTCTCGTCCGGAAGCGTAACAAAAATCATCATTATGCCAGCCGCCACAAACAGGCCTGCAAAGAGCCATGTCAGTCCGGCGTAACCAAGACTTCCAATGAACAAAGCGACAAGAGCCGGTCCTACGAAAGCGCTTAAACCCGCTCCCAAGTTCAGGATGGACATGGCCGCGCCTTTTTCCTGTTTCACGAGAGACGGCGCGATGGCCGACAATGGCACGAAGCCCGCAAGGCATCCTCCCCACAATATCCCGATCACTTGCGTCAGCAAGACGTTGCCGGCCGCAAGCTGGGGGACATAAAACAGTAACAGCGTAAAGAAGGCCGAACCTGCGCACCCGAACCACATGACCGTATTTCTCCAGCCGAACTTGTCGCCGACAATGCCGAATATCAGGTTGAACGCGATATTGCCGATGAAGATCATCGCCCACAGATGGAGCCAGGACGAGATGCTGATTCCTTGGCTCTCCATATAGAGAGGCATGTAGACAGGGAAGCCGAATTGAGCCGCCGTATTAATAATCCGGACGAGGCCGACTAACACGATTTTCGGTTCTTTTTTGACAACCGCCAAGCCCGTGACGATCTCCTTCAGCTTGCTTTCCCGCTGCTCCGCTTTGGCTCTGTCGATTTTGCCGCCGCGGTTAATGACGAGCGCGAACAAAGCCCCGATCAAGACCCATACGAGCGCGCTCCACAACGTATTGATATGCCCCAAATGCTTCAGCGCCCAGGTAGAATAATACGCGCCGAGCACGTTCATGCCTCCGGTAAAGACGAACCAGAACCAGCCGACCGCCGTTCCCAGCTTTTTTTGCGGCGTCTGATAAGCGATCCACACGAGGAAGGAATAGGCAAACAGGGGATAACCGAGACCTTTGAACGCGTACGTCGGCAGCATCGTCGCAAAAGACAGTTGGCTGATTCCGATTCCAATAAAGCCGACGGAACCAAGAATATACAGAATCAAGCCGGTCAGCATCGCTTTTTTCGGCCCCATCGCATCCACGAATAAGCCGGACAGGAAAGAAGACAAGGCAATCGTAACCCCGTATACCGTAAATAAAATGCCTGATTGCTGTACCGTAAGCCCCTGCTCTACCAGATAAGGACTTAACCAGCCCTGCTCCAACCCATCCCCCATCATAAAAATAAGAACGCCGAGATAGCCCCAAGCAAGGGATGCAGGAATGCCTGCTTTATCCAGAAAATTCGACCCCTTCAAGTGCATCACTTCTTTCCTAGTATCATTTTCTTATCGTCTTTGCTGCGGCTTACCCGATCTTCAAGGCTTGGCCGCATTTCCCCTCATCACTTCCAATTTAATCGCTTTCAATCTTTTGATTGGACTGTTCTCATTGCGGCCGAAGTAATCATGCAGCTGGACATACTGGGCATAGAGCTGATCATAAATCTCCCGATACTCGCCATTCGGTTCATACGTTTTTTGGATCCCTCCGCCCATCGCTTGTCCGGCCTGCTGGATCGAGTCATAGCCTCCATGCCGGCTGCCGGCCGCCACGGCTCCCAGCATCGCCGCCCCCATCGCCGTCCCTTGCCGGGTCGCCGCGACATGAATCGGCATGCCGATAATATCCGCGAAGGTCTGCATAACGAACGGGCTTTTTTCCGCAATCCCGCCCGTCGCCACGATTTGCCGGATCGGAACGCCATGCTGCACGAAGTTCTCGATAATCACGCGTTTGCCAAAAGCGACGGCTTCGACAAGCGCCTTGTACATTTCCTCCGCCGTCGTGGCGGTCGTCATTCCGAACATGGAGCCTGTCAAATCGGCATCGACCAGGACGGAGCGGTTCCCGTTCCACCAATCGAGAGCGAGCAAGCCGCTGGCTCCCGGCTTGATTTGCGCCGCTTTCTCATTCAGGAGCTCCAGCACTTTTTTGTTCGCCGCTCTGGCCTCTAGTTCCACTCGCTCCGGCACGCAATGGTTGGCGAACCAGGAGAAATGATCGCCCAGGCAGGACTGCCCGGCTTCATAGCCGTAATACCCCGGCAAAATGCCGTCTTCACAAAGTCCGCTGATGCCTGGCACCTTCACCGCCGTCTCGCTGACCAACATATCGCAGCCGGATGTCCCCATTACCATCAGCAAAATATCGGGAGTCGTGATCCCGCAGCCGATGACGGCGGAATGAGCGTCTCCGATCCCCACGGCTACGGCAGTGCCTGGCGCCAATCCGGTCCATGCGGCGCTCTCTTCGGTGATGGTCCCTGCCTTGGCGCCAACCGGATAGATCGTTCTCGACATTTTGTCGTCAATGACATGCTCCAGTCTTGGATCCAGTGCTTTGAAAAACTCATTCGAAGGATAGCCATGCTGCTTATGCCATATCGCCTTATACCCTGCCGTGCAGCTGTTACGTTTTTCTTCGCCCGTAAGCTGGAGCGTGATCCAATCGGCGAGCTCCATAAATCGATCGGCGGCTTCGTAGATTTCAGGCGCTTCATTTAAGATCTGCCATATTTTCGGGAACATCCACTCCGATGATATTTTGCCGCCGTAATTGTCTAAAAAGGATTCTCCCCGCGATTCGGCGATGGCATTCAGTCTGTTCGCCTCCTCCGCAGCCGCATGATGCTTCCAGAGCTTCACATAAGCATGCGGATGGCTCTTATAGGCATCCAGCACGCATAGAGGCGTTCCATCGGCTTTTACTGGCAGCATCGTACATTCCGTAAAATCGGTTCCGACCCCGATAATCTGCTGCGGATCGACGCCAGTCGTTGTCATAATCTCCGCCAGCGTTGTGGAAGCGCACTCGATATAGTCCAACGGGTGCTGCAGCGCCCAATCCGGTCCCAGCCTCGTTACCCCATCAGGCAAGGTCTGCTCCATCACGCCATGAGGATACTCCATCTCGGCGACGGCCCGAATCTCTCCCGTGGCCGCATTGACGAGTATGGTGCGGGCGCTCAACGTGCCGAAATCGATTCCTACCACATATTTTTCCATCTTCCCTCACCCTTTGTTAAAACGTGATTGCCACCTTGAAATCGCCGTGTCTGCCAGACGCATATTCGAACGCTTCCTCCCATTGCTCGATCGGGAACTTGCGGGTAACGATGCCGTTCGTTTTCAGATTTCCGTTTGCCATATTTTCAATGACGAACGGGAAGCAATATGGACTTAAATGAGCGCCCAAGACGTCCAATTCTTTGCGGTCGCCAATGATGGACCAATCGACGGTAGTCGGCTCGCCGAACACACTGAACTCCACGAAGCGGCCAAGCTTTCTGATCATGCTCAATCCTTGCGTCACGCTCGAAGGGTGCCCTGTCGCCTCGATATAAATATCGCATCCGTAGCCGTCCGTCATCTCAAGAATGGCTTGGACAACATCCGTTTCTTTCGGATTCAAGACGATATCGGCGCCAAACTCCTTCGCTTTTTCGAGGCGATTTTCAATCAAATCCAGCACAATCAGTTTTTTCGGATTTTTCATGCGCGCATACGTAACCATTCCTAGCCCAAGCGGACCTGCTCCGGAAATGACAACGATATCCTCGCAGCCGATCTGCGCCCGATCGACCGCATGCTTCGAGCAGGCATAAGGCTCAATCAATAGCGCGGACGCCAGGTCCATGTCGGCAGGCACCTTGTGAACGACGGCCGTCTTCGGATAGCGGACATATTCAGCCATACCGCCGTTGTTCGTCCCCTGGAACCCGAAAATATTATGAGGCTGGCACATCCAATAGTTGCCTTGCTTGCAAAATCTGCATTCCCGGCATGGCACAATCTGATCCGCCGTGACCCGATCGCCTATGGCGAAATCGGTTACATTTTCTCCGACTTCGACGATCGTCCCCAGAAATTCATGGCCGGGAATAAAGGGAGGCTTGACCCACTCCGGTTGCGTCTCATCGCCCCAGAACATGGCTGCTCCATGCAGACATTTCAAATCCCCCGCACAAATGCCGCATGCCTCGGTTTTAATGATGATATCATCTGGCCCGCATTCGGGCGTAGGGTAGTTCGCTTCAAAGCGATAATCGTGTTTCCCGTAAGCTACAAGCGCTTTCATCGTTGCCGGCACCTTTCTCTTCGCGGCTCCCAAGCTAGAGGACTGTTGATTCATTGATGCATCCACCCTTCGATAATAAATGAGTTTTATTAAAGTGTTTTAAAAAACTACTTAACGTAAGAATAGCCGCTCTGGGCTGCCATGTCAATATGCAAAAAGATGCAGCGCAAAAAACGCATGGAGCCGGCGGAAGATACGAAGGATTCCTCCAGCCTCATCCCATGCGTTAAGATGCAAGCTTTATTTATTTTAAATTTGATGGATAAACTGATCGATAAACGGCAGAGCCGCTCCGGCCGCGATCGCTTCCGTTTTATAGTTGCAGATGCGCAGAAAGTCGGCATGATCCTCAAACGTATTTCTGGAGGCCACCAGCTTTTTCAATGTCTCGATATGATCCTCCATGTACGCGCCAACATAACCGCCAAGAATAATATCGCAGTCAAACAGCATGCGAATATTATTAATCGCGATTGCCAGATGCCACAAATATTTTTCCCACAATGTAAGCTTTTCCGGGTCCCCTTGTGCGACCTGTTCAAAAAATTGAGCCAAACTGCCATCGGCCGCATCGGACAATAAGGAAGCTGAACAGTAGGCTTCCAGACAGCCCTTTTGCCCGCAATAACAAGGCAATCCGTCCGGAATAATCGTAATATGTCCAATCTCTCCGCTCTTCTGATTTTCCCCCGCGAACACCCGATCGCCGATATAGACAGCCCCCCCGATATTGTTGCTCAACGAAATATAGAAGGCATTTTTCGTGTCCGGAGTCGCCCATATTTCCGCGATGCCCGCTGCGTTCGCATCGTTCATCAGGATGGCCGGGTAGGGAATATACTTGGCGAACCGCTCCAGCGTCTCTCCGGTAAAATTAAGAATTTTTCCATAGAATACGGTCTGACGGTCTTCCGTGATCAAGCCCGGAACACCGATGCCAACGCCTAATATTTTGGACTCGTCGATATTCAATTCCCTGACTATCTCTTGAAGGATATCCCCCAACAGCCGAAAATACGGGTCTGAAGCCTCAAATTTCTGTCTTCTTCGATTGATATTGATAATATCTCCATTTAAGTCGACGACCACGGTCGTGATATGGTTTCGCGTAATGTCCAAGCCAATCGCGATCTTGGCGTCGCTGATATAGGAAAAGAGTTGCGCATTCCGTCCCCCGGTATTTCCGATCGTGCCGGTATTCGCAATCAACTTTTGTTTCAGCAAATAATTCAGGTTTTGCGTCACCGTCGGCAGACTGATCTGCAATTGCTGTACAATCTCTTGCTTCGATAAATGTTGTTTTTGCCGCAGGAGCTTATAGATTCGATTTCGGTTGAATTCTTTAATGTTTACGGTTTTTTCCTCCATGCCGATCCCACCTTATTGAAACCCTTTTATAAAAGCGCTTATTTAGCAATTTCCAATTAATCATAATGCCTTTATCCAAAAACATCAATAGCAAGGGACGGCAACACGCGGGAGAGCAGGAATAAGCAGCGGCCATAAGGGGGAATATAGCTCAAGCAGGTCTGGCGCTCTAACATACAAAAAAAGCCTGCGCGTCTGCACAGACTTGTGGAATACATGCTGGTGAGCCATGAAGGACTCGAACCTTCGACACCCTGATTAAAAGTCAGGTGCTCTACCAACTGAGCTAATGGCTCGCATGGTGACCCGTACGGGATTCGAACCCGTGTTACCGCCGTGAAAGGGCGGTGTCTTAACCGCTTGACCAACGGGCCCCAGCATTGAATAAACATGGCGGAGCTGACGGGATTCGAACCCGCGTTCTCCTGCGTGACAGGCAGGCATGTTAGGCCTCTACACCACAGCTCCACGAACTATTCATTTTCCGCATCGAAGTTATGTATCAACGCGCGATGGAAAAAGTATTGCGGGGACAGGATTTGAACCTGCGACCTTCGGGTTATGAGCCCGACGAGCTACCGAACTGCTCCACCCCGCGATAATATGGTGGACACTAACGGGTTCGAACCGCTGACCCCCACCCTGTCAAGATGGTGCTCTCCCAACTGAGCTAAGTGTCCATATTCATGAAATGGTGACCCGTACGGGATTCGAACCCGTGTTACCGCCGTGAAAGGGCGGTGTCTTAACCGCTTGACCAACGGGCCACGCTGGCGGAGAGAGAGGGATTTGAACCCTCGAGACGCTTGTGACGCCTACACGATTTCCAATCGTGCTCCTTCGGCCAGCTCGGACATCTCTCCGTATGGCTCCCCGAACAGGACTCGAACCTGTGACAACTCGGTTAACAGCCGAGTGCTCTACCGACTGAGCTATCAGGGAATATTACGACCTCACGGTTCACCGGAGACCGATATGTAGAGCTTCTGCTTGGCAGCGTCCTACTCTCCCAGGACCCTGCGGTCCAAGTACCATCGGCGCTGGAGGGCTTAACGGTCGTGTTCGGGATGGGTACGCGTGGAACCCCTCCGCTATCGCCACCAAACAGATAAGGTATTGTACCTTAAAAACTGAATGCGAAAGTAAATCATCAAATCATCTTCGTTAGGATAAGCCCTCGACCGATTAGTATTGGTCAGCTCCATGCATTGCTGCACTTCCACCTCCAACCTATCTACCTCGTCGTCTTCAAGGGGTCTTACCAATGTGGGAAATCTCATCTTGAGGGGGGCTTCACGCTTAGATGCTTTCAGCGCTTATCCCTTCCGTACTTGGCTACCCAGCTATGCCTCTGGCGAGACAACTGGTACACCAGCGGTACGTCCATCCCGGTCCTCTCGTACTAAGGACAGCTCCTCTCAAATTTCCTACGCCCGCGACAGATAGGGACCGAACTGTCTCACGACGTTCTGAACCCAGCTCGCGTACCGCTTTAATGGGCGAACAGCCCAACCCTTGGGACCTACTTCAGCCCCAGGATGCGATGAGCCGACATCGAGGTGCCAAACCTCCCCGTCGATGTGGACTCTTGGGGGAGATAAGCCTGTTATCCCCAGGGTAGCTTTTATCCGTTGAGCGATGGCCCTTCCATGCGGTACCACCGGATCACTAAGCCCGACTTTCGTCCCTGCTCGACTTGTAGGTCTCGCAGTCAAGCTCCCTTCTGCCTTTGCACTCTTCGAATGATTTCCAACCATTCTGAGGGAACCTTGGGGCGCCTCCGTTACTCTTTAGGAGGCGACCGCCCCAGTCAAACTGCCCGCCTGACACTGTCCCCGAACCGGCTTCACGGTCCCAGGTTAGAACTCCGATACGATCAGGGTGGTATCCCAACGGCGCCTCCACCGAAGCTGGCGCTCCGGCTTCTAAGGCTCCCACCTATCCTGTACAGACCGTACCAAAGTCCAATATCAAGCTGCAGTAAAGCTCCATGGGGTCTTTCCGTCTTGTCGCGGGTAACCTGCATCTTCACAGGTATTAAAATTTCACCGGATCTCTCGTTGAGACAGCGCCCAAGTCGTTACGCCATTCGTGCGGGTCAGAATTTACCTGACAAGGAATTTCGCTACCTTAGGACCGTTATAGTTACGGCCGCCGTTTACTGGGGCTTCGGTTCATAGCTTCGCCTTACGGCTAACCACTCCCCTTAACCTTCCAGCACCGGGCAGGCGTCAGCCCGTATACTTCGCCTTACGGCTTCGCACAGACCTGTGTTTTTGCTAAACAGTCGCTCGGGCCTATTCACTGCGGCCCCCTCGGGCTATTCACCCTACCGGGGCACCCCTTCTCCCAAAGTTACGGGGTCATTTTGCCGAGTTCCTTAACGAGAGTTCTTCCGCGCGCCTTAGAATTCTCTTCTCGCCTACCTGTGTCGGTTTGCGGTACGGGCACCTTCACCTGGCTAGAGGCTTTTCTTGGCAGCATGAAATCAAGACCTTCGGTACTGTAATTTTCCCTCCCCGTCACAGCCCAGCCTTACGGTCAGCGGATTTGCCTACTGACCAGCCTCACTGCTTGGACGAGCATCCATCAGCTCGCGTCCCTATCCTTCTGCGTCCCCCCATTGCTCATAACGGCTACGGTGGTACAGGAATTTCAACCTGTTGTCCTTCGACTACGCCTTTCGGCCTCGCCTTAGGTCCCGACTTACCCTGGGCGGACGAGCCTTCCCCAGGAACCCTTAGGCTTTCGGCGGACATGATTCTCACATGTCTTTTCGTTACTCATACCGGCATTCTCACTTGTGTACAGTCCAGCAGTCCTTCCGGTCTGCCTTCAACCCGGTACACAACGCTCCCCTACCACTGATGCAAGAAGCATCAATCCATAGCTTCGGCGGTACGTTTAGCCCCGTTACATTTTCGGCGCAGAGTCACTCGACCAGTGAGCTATTACGCACTCTTTAAATGATGGCTGCTTCTAAGCCAACATCCTGGTTGTCTGGGCAACTCCACATCCTTTCCCACTTAACGTACAC